>NZ_JARNTW010000001.1 GCF_029433105.1 Runella sp. MFBS21
AATTGGGGGTTGGCCATGTCGCAATTGTACATTAAATTTGGCGATAGATTACAAGCTGACAGAGAAAATTACCTCGGAGGCTGAAAAGGCAAAACTAAAATCCTGACACAGTTCAGCGTACACTCCCTGGTTATCCCGACAATTGGGGTTAAGGATGAGAAAGAAGGTGGTTTAAGTAACTTCAATAAATCCTGTATCCTGCATTTCGGTAAAAAAATCTAATTCCATACTGTCTCCTAAAACTCGGTTAAAATCTTGTTTTTTATCAATTGTAAGAATACCATTGTCGCTAAAAAAAAGCCGAACTAATTTGACCCCAAAGACAATCCCTTCATCAGGAGTTTCAAATACCAACTTATCATAATTTGAACCTTCTATCGCTGATTCTAATTTTGCATCAACAGGTAAATTCTTGATTTTACTCGCATCAACGCTCAACTCGGCTGTGTTCTTTCTCTCAAATTGCATTCGCATTTTCTTAGCTCTTAGTAAAGACGTAGCTACAAAGAAATTGCCTTTTTTTATTTCTTCTTTATAAATGTCTCTCAACTCATTCTGATTCTCATTAAGCCAATTTCTTAAGCTTATTTCGTCCGCATCCGTAGTTACAATTTCTTCTATATGAAAAATAACTGAACTACTGTTTGCAAAAGCTAAGTCAAAACTTGGTGCTGAATCTTGAAAGTAGCTTCCCAGTACCTTAGCGGCAATGGTTGAAGACAAACTATTCGTTTTTCGTAAATCTATATCTATGCCTTGCCCATCACTTAAGCCAATTGCACCATGAATCTTATCAGAAAATAGCGACTTTATAAAACCACTTGTTGGTTGTGCTTCCGATTGAATCCATATTCTTTTAAAAGTATTTTTAATAGTATGCTCATAAATATGCAAAGGTCTGATAGAAGTCTTAGGATAGGCGACAAGGCTATATCCTTTACTCTTCAATGCTACTACAAACGGGTCATTACATTCCATGATTCTAAGTGGTTTTTTTTAAAAGTTTGAATACTTTGCTATAATCATAAAACTCTCCATCATCGTGTTTTGCTCTATATTTATCTTGGTTTAGTTCATAACAAGTGTATTCGAATACTGATTCTATTTCCATTGGAGATTTTTTTAAAAGTTTGTAAAACTTTTCTGAAAAATCAACCGCTGCTTTTGGACTTATAGCAATAGTAGTTCCTACGGCATACTTGGTAAGTCCTTTATCTACAATCTTTTTAGCACTAGTTTCTGAATCACAAGCTATCAATAAAATCAGTTCTTTTACTTCTTTCGTTTTTTCAAGTTGTTTGCACAAGTAATCTGATGGGACAGGATTAGGCCGCTCTTTATGCTCATCGTGGACAAAAAATAACTGGTCAGGAATACCATGAACAGTGATATGGACGATGTCTTTCCCTACTGTATGTGAACCAATTTCATTGTATTTTGTATTTAAATTGTCATAAAACTCAAATGCATCACTTATAGTATCTGCAATTATTTGCTTTTGAGCAGGTGCTCTTATATGGTTTTTGTTTTCAGGATCTGCTGTTAGAAATATGATACTTAATTTAGCTTTGTCCGGGAGAGGTATTGGTTGTTTTGGTATATATTCCTTTGTCGGAGTTGGTAAGTCAAACATAAATCTAAAAATATTAGTACTATCCAACATACATACATCTTCGATATCTGCTTTTGCTTTCCATTTATTATTATAGAAACAATACACCTCAAAATCCAACGGCATGAGTTTGGTGGTTTTGAGGTCATCATTCAGTGCCAGTAACGTTTTCTGTATCTCTTCCCAAAGTGGATGCTGTCCTTTATCATCTTTCAATCGAATATAAATACTGTGTTCCTGCCAGCGTTCAGTTACTTCAGCATACGTATTAGTAGCTCCGTCATGAAGTACTACTCCTTTTTTCCAGCGGAGTTCATTGTATATCTTACTATGTAACTTAACCATGAATTTGTGTAGGGTACCAGCCGGTAAAAATGGCGAATACGTTAGTTTTATCTCACAATCAAAGTCTGCAAGGTACGGGGGATAATTGGGTTGCTTTTCGGTAAATAAAGCTGGGACGATAAAATTACCCTTTTCTTCATAACAAAAATGATAGGAAATCAGTAGTTCTAATAGTTTTTCACGTTCTCTCTCATTGTATTCCTTCCAGATTTTGGGTAAGAAGTCAGGTTTAAGCGTAGCAATATCATCATAAAACTCAAAATCAATCACTTTACAAATGGCATCTTTGACCCAAATAGGATTCAGGACAATCCAATCTTTGAGCTTTTCATTGTCTCCAAAATAGATGACAGCACCGATGCGATCTAGCACCGCCAACCATGCCCTGATTTCATCCGCGTTTAATCCTCTTCTGGTACAGACAGTGATAAATTCTTCTTTGCTGATGTAGTTAGTACCTTGACTTTTAAGTTGGTTCAAATCTTCTTTTGCACCCAGCCATTCTGAGCTGTACTGTACCGTGAAGATATCGTCACTGATTTTAGAAATACTCTTGGCAATAAGTTTGGGTAGCGCAGCAAATTGCTCTATATCCACGCAACTTATTTTGATAAACTCTTCAACGTTGCCAAATTTATTCTTAACATCTTCCTCATTAATAGATCGTTTGCCTATATCATTTTTGTTTTGAACATAGATGACCGGACTGTGTTGGCCACTGTCGTTGTTGTAGGCATTGGCCATCGCCAACCAATATTCATACCCTATGTATAATTCATTATGAGCTACTGTGTCGTCGTATGACGTGACGTAGAGGTACAGCGACTTTCGACTGCAAAAAAGCTGCTGAATCTCCCGATATTTGCCCTGCCCTCCAAAATCCCAAATATTAAACGTAAAAGAGGTTGATTCTGGCAAACCCGTTTGGGTACCAGGTAAGTTTGCAATCGTATAAGGTACGATGTCTAACCCAGGCGTTCTGTCTTCTTTAGCAGGTAATGGGGCATTGATATCCAGCAGTTTGAGCCGAATGGAGGTTTTGCCGACTTCTCCATTGCCAATCAATATCATTTTGGCTTCATGCAGGTACTCTTTAGTAAAGTTTGCTTTGTTTAACGATGTCAGGTAGCCTTTCATCGTGTTCCAACAGTTTCTGTCTGTGTCCCATATTTCACGGTCAATTCTGCGTAATTGATTTCCTTGTAAGTATAAGGTCTCCATCGTTTCTACTTCGCTCAAAAATGGCGCTAATTCAGTCAGTTGGTTTTGGGCTAAATGAAGCGTATTGAGCAAACGCATAGAGCGATTGAATATGATTCTTTTCAAGGTATTTTTATCTGCATATATATACTTTAATGCGCGAAATCCTGTATGGAAACTTAATCTATCCAATTGATTTTCACTCACATCTAGCAACACCAATACTGGACAATCTCCCTCAAAAACCAACTTTGTTAGGCGATTTTTTTGCAAATAAATCTGCTGTAACGACCGAAAGCCCTTCGGAATGGTGATTTCTTTAATGGCGCAATTGTTGAGATACAAACGCGTAAGGCGCGGCAAAGGTACTTCAAAAATAATCTCTGTTAGTGATTCGCTGCCACTCAGGTAGAGATATTCCAACACTTCTGCGTCTTTCCCTAAGACAAGCTTTTTTAGCTTACTATTGCCTATACTCAAAGCCGTGAGCTGTCCGGCTGCGTTGATGGCATAGCTATTGTCATAGCCTTTCACGAGCCGCACGGCAGTAATGGGGCCGTCGTCTTTTTGAAGAGTAAGGGTTTGGATTAAGTCATGGAGCATTGCTATATGCTGTTTTTTTTAGAAATTATTTTTGACCCGCGAAGCGGGTTTTGAAAGTACACTTTCCGCTCCATTTCGGTACAAGGTGCTGGGTCGTCGTCCCACCTCCCTTTGCGACCTTATACCTCCATTTCGCTCTTCTTTTCTGCTCACGGGATTTTCTACTGAACTGAAGAAGAAAGAACCAACCGAAAGCCGAGGTAACTGTCGCGATCCTCGGGCGGGCCACCGTAGCGGTCCGAGGAGCGGCAGAGCCGCGCGTAGCCGTTCCAGCTGCCGCCGCGACGCACGCGGAGCGAGCCTGTAGCAGCGCCTGTAGGATTAACTACAGCACGACCTGTAGTGCGGCTATAGGCCGCATACGCATACCAATCACTGCACCATTCCCACAAATTGCCACTCATATCGTACAAACCCAAAAGATTCGGCGTTTTCAAACCTACGTCTTTCGTTTCTTCATGGCTATTTACGTCATACCAACCTACTTCTTCTAATTTGTTGCTGCCTGCGTAGATAAAAGGGTACTTCTCCCCATACACCCCACCTTGTGCGGCATATTCCCATTCGGCTTCGGTGGGTAAGCGATAATAGCGTTTTGTTAGCGCATGAAGTCTTGGCAAAAACCTTGTTACGATGGTGGCATAATCTACGGTTTCTATGGGACGGTTATCCCCTTTAAAATAAGCAGGGTTAACCCAATCGGGACCACTCATAACCACATCCCACAGTTGTTGTGTTACTAGAAATTGGCCCATCCAAAAGCTACTTAATTGTACTTTATGTACCGGCTTTTCATTATCAAAAGCCTCTTTATCGTTACTTCCCATTTCAAATATGCCCCCTTGTACATATATCATAGTAAATGCCATTGGGGTGTTTTCAAATTCGGAAAAGGATTTCATAGTGAATAACGTTAAAGCCTATTTAAAAATAGCAGCAGAGCTTTCGGCCTAGGCTACTCACACTGCTGCTGGGGTTCTGAGTATCTCAGAACGTTTTTGTCCCCCAAGAGGAACCGGACAAACATCTGTTCAGTGGTTGTCGTCCGACAATCCCGTGAGCTGAAGAAGAAAGAACCAACCGAAAGCCGAGGTTATTGTTGCGGTTCGTTCCCTATGATGTTTGGCCTAAGCCCTTTGGCTGTATGATACGCCTCGTCCAAATATCGCATTTTTTTATAAATCGTTGCTTACTTTGTTGGGGTAGTTTTGGCCAAATTTGCCATTTCGCTCTTCTTTTTGCTCACGGGATTTTTCTACTGAACTTAAGAAGAAAGAACCAACCGAAACCCGAGGTTAGTGTCGTGACTCTCGGGCGTATCGAAGTGGCGGCAGTTGGCTCGGCAGTACTGCGCGCTGCTGAGCCAACTGCCGCCGCGAGGCACGCGGAACGAGCTTTTAGTAGGGCTATAGGCGGCCTCATACCAGTTTTGACACCACTCCCACAAATTGCCTGACATATCGTATAATCCCAATAAATTAGGCGTTTTCAATCCGACATCCTTGGTTTCTTGGTAGCTATTATCAAAATACCAACCTACTTCTTCTAATTTATTGCTACCCGCGTATTCAAAAGGATACTGCCACTAATATAGCCCACCTCGTGCGGCATATTCCCACTCGGCTTCGGTGGGCAAACGGTATGTTGTATTGGATGGGCGGCTTGCGTTGGTTAAAGCATTCAATCGAGGCAAAAATTCAGCAACGATGTCTTCCCATGATACTCTCGCCACGGGTCTATTGGCTCCTTTAAAATACGAAGGGTCTGTTTTTGCGGTTTCTTTCATCACATAGTTCCATAATGCTTGGGTTACGAGGTATTCTCCTATCCAAAAATCGCTCAATCGTACGCGGTAATCATCCGCCATTTTAAAAGGAGCTCGGTGGAGATTGCCTTCTACCGCAATCATGGTAAAGGAGAGGGACGTATCGGAGAAGGTTTGTAGATGGTTTTCCATGCGGTTAGGATAAATAACCACTAATATACGGCTTGTCTCGCAATTTTTAGGTCCGTATGACGCCCTTTATCATCGCTACGGGATATTTTTACTTAGGGGTTTCTGCGGAGTCGTTTTTTGTAAAAGGCGGTGGTTGAGATAGCAAGACGCCCACTTTTGCTCAACTGGGTTTTTCCCTACTGAATCGGAGGAACAGAAAGAACCAACCGACATCCCACATTATTGCTGCGATTCTCAGGCGTGTCGTTGCTGCGGACTGCCGAGCGGCATCCCATTGCTGGATAGTTCCAACACCCCCCCCGAACCACACGATACCAACCGTGGGTAGGGCCTGTAGGGTTGAGTGTAATATCTTTACCTAGGTCTGGATAAGTATCGTACCAATCACTACACCATTCCCAAACATTCCCGCTCATATCATAGATACCCAAACGATTAGGTTTTTTCAGACCTACCGTTTGCGTTTGTCCCTGGCTATTTTCAAGGTACCAGCCCACTTCTTCCAACTGATTACTCCCTGAATAGGCAGTTGGATTTTGCCACTCATATTTCCCACCTCGTGCGGCGTATTCCCACTCAGCTTCCGTAGGCAAACGATAATAGGTACCCTCAGGCCGATTATTTTTTGTTTTATCATTGAGTCTTGGCAAAAACAATCGGTCAATATCTCTCCATGAAACTTGCTCTACAGGCTGACTAGCTCCTTTAAAATAGGAAGGGGCGGCTAGATCGGTATCGCCCATTACATAGGCCCACAAAGCTTGTGTCACGGGATACTCGCCTATCCAAAAATCGCTCAATCCAACCCGATATGTCTTACTCATTTTAAAGGGCTTATCTTTCCTATTCCTCCCAATTGCCACCATATTGAAAGAAACAATGCTATCGACGAAGGTTTGTAGATGGTTTTCCATAAGCACAGCAAAAGACGTCCTAAAGTAAAGAATTTTAGGCAAAGTCAGGTAGAGTAAGAGCTATCTTTCGCTAGGTATCTACAACAAAAAAGCAGAAGCAAACAAGGGCTTCTGCTTTTTTGTTGGTCTTGGGAGGATGGCCACAAAAATTTAGGGCTTCTTCTTCTTCAACTGCAAATAATCCAAGAAGTAAATCACCTTTACCGAAATATTGTTGTCGCATAGTAGTCACAAAATACTCGATTTTTGTTGATAGCGGTAGAGACGTTGCATGCAACGTCTCTACTGTTTATTCCGATTTCAATGTTTTGGCAGGATTGGTTTGTACCGCCCGCCATGAAAAATAACCCACGATAGCCAACGAAACGCCCAGAACCAGTAAAAGAAGAAACGCCATCGTAAAATAGCTAACGCCGTTGTGGAATACAAGGTAACTATTCATGTACAGCCCTACCGCAACTCCCAGCGGAACTGCAATGATAGCCGCAATGCTGAGAAGTTTAATAAAATCGGCGGCCATCAGTCTCATCACTTCTTCCGCAGTGGCTCCAATTACTTTGCGGATGCCAATTTCTTTGGTTCGCTTCTCTAAACTGTACGTCAGAATGCCAATAAGCCCCAAAATAGCTACCACAAAAATGACAATGCTCTGCATACCCGCAAACTGCATGTCTTCGTAGGGATAATAACGCTCATACATGTCGGTATCAAGCCACGACGCATTCATTTCGACGTACGGATGGTGTTTTTTCCAAAGCGAGGCCAAGGTAGCTTCCAAAGATGCTCGGTCGGTGGCGGGCGACGTCTTCACACACATCACCCTAAATGCCGCAGGCTGGTACTGAAACACGACGGGTTCGATTTTGTGTTCATAATCGTAGTGACAAAAATTGGCCACCACGCCAACAATCGTTGCCGAAACGGTATCGTTCAAAACGATGAGTTTGCCAATCGCCTCTTGGTCAGCCCCTAAGTGCAAATGCTCTACCGCTTTTTGATTCACTACCACCATGGGCAAAGCCATTTCGGACTTACTTTCGGGCAGGTTTTTGCCAGCTACTATTCTTAACCCCATGTTGTCGATAAACTGGCGGTCAGCCGCGTAAAAAAACGCGGGCTTTGGGGCGTCATTTTTAGTGTTTTTTATTTCGATGTAAGGCGGAGTATTGCCAAAACTCAGCGACGTGTAGCCGATTTTTTCCACTTCTTTGACGGTGCTTACCTCCGCCGCAAAGCGTTCGCTAGGCGTTCCTGTCAGGTGAATGTTTAGTCTATTTTCGCGCTGGTAATTTTCGTTATCATTGGCCATGTATTCTATTTGGTGGTAGGCGTGCCCAATGAAGAAAATATACACCAGTGCAATCGTAAACTGAACAATTATCAGCGATTTACGAAAACCGATTTTACCAAAACTCGCGGGCGAAATAGTGCCTTTTAGTACTTTGACAGGCTGGTAGGACGACAATACGAGGCTAGGGGAAGCCCCCGCAACAATTCCCAAAACGAAGTTAAAGGCCAAAAACAGCAAGATAAGGTATTCCCAGTGGTCAATCTCCCACGTAAGCCACGAAACGTGAATAAATGTTTTTATCATCCACAGTAAAAACAAACCCATGCCAAGTGCGAGGTACGAAATCAGCACCGATTCGGTCAAAAACTGAAAAATGATTTGCGACTTGGTCGCTCCCGCTACTTTTCTCACGCCTACTTCACGGCTTCGGTTCATCGAACGAGCCAGCGTAAGGTTGATGTAGTTTAAGGCTGCGAGAACAAGAATAATTAACTGAAACCCAAAATTGATGTAAATACTGCGAACGTCTTGAACGTAGGGGTCATTTTTCAATTCTTTTTCCGAAGGTGAAATCTCGGCCAAGGCTTGTGCCTGAAAAGCCAAACCCTTTCCCGCCGCTGCGTCCAGTAATTTGTTGACTTCGCTCGAAGTTGCGCCCAATTGTTTGTTAAATGACGCGATGCTCCGCCCTTTCGATAGTTTGACAAAGGTATGGGCATTTAATTCCGACCATTCTTTTGCTTTATCACTACCGTTCGAGTACCCCGCTAAAGGCACCAGCACATCGGTTCTGAACTGCGTTTTTTGCTGGTTAAAAGGCTTGAGAACGCCTACTACTTTAAAACCACCGTAGGTAGGGTGTTCCAAAATGCGTCCGATTGGATTTACTTCTTTAAAAAACCATTCGGCGGTTTCGTGGGTAAGCACCACGGTATTGGCTTCTACGGGATAGCTACCTTTTTCCAAAGGAAAATGAAAGACTTGAAAAAAGGCCGCGTCGGCGTAAATCGCCCGTACGTTTTTTGTTTTGATTCCACTGCTCAACACCCATTTAGAATCACGTACAAGCGTCGTGGATTGTTCGACACCCACCCATTTTTCCTTGATGTATTTCCCCAACGCTACGGGACTTGACGCCCAGTGCGTCATTTCTCCATCTTGTTGCTTTTCATCGGTGATAATTCGGACGATGCGGTCGCTGTCTTGGTGAAAATTGTCGTATTCGTAATAGGAAACGATTTGAATCAACGCCATTAACGCCGACGGCAACGCAAGACTCAGGCCAAGCAGATTGATAAAAGAAAACAATTTGTATTTCAGCGCATTACGAAAAGCGATTTTGAAATAATTACGTATCATCGTTGGACTGTATAAATAGGTTGTGGGATACTGAGACCGTTTGTTTTGGGCAAAAGGCCGTAAAAGTTTGATGGCATTGAAGGTATATTTCCAATCGGCTTTGCGCTCGCCAACAGTAGCTACCCAATGGTTGTATAATTCCAATAAATCACCTTCTAGTTCTTCCGAAGTGTTGGGGTCGGCCCACCATCTCAGCAGTGTTCTGGCCCAGCGCGGTGGTGTGTGCGCCATTTACTCCGATTTTAAGGATTTTACGGGGTTAACTAACGCCGCTTTGATGGATTGAAATGCAACTGTCAACAGGGCAATTCCAACTACCATTAGACCCGCTACAGCAAATACCCACCATTGCAATTCAATCCGATATTCAAAATCTTGAAGCCATTGATTCATAGCATACCAAGCAAGCGGTGTGGCAATGACAATACCGATAAGTACGAGTTTGAGAAAACTGCCAGACAATAAAACCACTAAGTTGGGCACAGAAGCCCCCAATACTTTCCGAATACCGATTTCTTTGGTTCGCAATTTCGACTCGTGCGCTACCACCCCAAATAACCCCAAACAGGAAATAATAATGGCCAAGCCCGAGAAAGCATTCAGAATCTGACTCATGGTGTCTTCTTTTTTGTAAAGCGTAGCCATTCGTTCATCCAAAAAGGTATAACTAAACATCGTATTAGGCGCCACTTTTTCTACCGTAGTTTTCAGATAATGGATGGTTTGTGGAATGTTACCTGCGGCAATTTTAACCAATATATTTCCCGTCCAGGCGGGTTTGTATTCCAATACCAATGGCTCTACTCGGCTGTGAAGAGAAGCAAAATTATAGTCTTTCACTACCCCTACAACTTTCCCCTGCACGCCCATTGAGTGATTTACGATGATTGCTCCTACTGGATTTTTTAATTCCAATATTTTGGCGGCTTTTTCATTGATAATGAACGTAGCGGAGTCGTTGAATTGGCGTGAAAAATTACGCCCTTCTTTCAAGGGAATATTCAATACCGTTAAAAAATCTTCATCAATGCGACTCACTTTAAAAGAGGGAAACTCCTTGCCAGCAGGAGGGTTCAGCGGCGTAATTCCCTCGACACTTAAATCATCCCCAATCAAATTGGAAGATTGGCCTACGGCTGCAACGTTGGGATTGCGCGTCAGTTCATTTTTGAAAACCGCTGAATTAGCCAATACCTTTTCTTTTAAATTGCCATAGAGTTTTATTGCAATTACTTGTTCTTTGTCAAAGCCTAACTCTTTGTTTTTGAACAAGTTCATTTGCTGATAAATCAAAATCGTAGAGCTAATCAAAAAGCCAGAAACTACAAATTGCAATACAATGAGGCTTTTTCGCAATACCGTTGCTGATGATTTGGGGAGCTTATCCGATTTTAGCGATGCAATTGGGTCAAATTTTGAGATAAACAGAGCTGGAAACAAGCCCGACAACAACCCCACGAATAAAATCATCGCAATCATTATCAACAAGTTAGCAGGTTGAAGAATTTCCCAACCCGAAAGTTGTTTGCCCGCCATTGAATTATAAAACGGAATGACAAGGCGATAGAGACAAATCGCAATCAGTCCCGAAAGGATGATTAAAATAAACGCTTCACCCAAAAACTGTGTCACCACCTGTGCCTTTTTAGCACCCAACGCCTTCCGCATTCCAACTTCTTTGGCGCGTTTGAGTGCCTGGGTAGTAAAAAGATTAATGAAATTAACACAAGCAATAATTAGAATCAGAATTTCAACAGCAATGAAAATATAGACATACAAAATACTGCTGTTTGGTCCCATTTCTTGAATCAAATTGGAAGTAAGGTGAATGTCGGTCAGTGGCTGAAGGCGAGCTGTACTGGCAAATTCGGCTACTTTTTTCTTCTCTTCGTCGCCGTTGGGTTGATAAAATTTAACGTAAAAGTCGTTCAGCCGTTTTTCTATTTTCTGGGCGTCTTTTGCGTCTTTGAGCAAAATATAAGTCCAGCCAAACATCCAACCCCTACTGCTCGTCCAGTCTGGGGAAGCTTGTTGGTAAAACGTAGGCATCGAAACCAAATAATCAAACTTGAGATGGCTATTATTGGGCAGATTATCAACGACAGCCCGTACCCACAAATCTTCTTTGCTATCAAATGTCAATTTTTGGCCAACTGGATTTTGAGCTCCAAAGAATTTTTCCGCCGTTTGTTTCGTAATCACCACCGCTTCAGGCTCTTGCAATGCTTTGAAAGGATTACCACTGATGGGTTTTAAGTCAAAAACAGTCACTACAGAAGAATCTGCATAATAACCCGACGTTTCGGCTTGTTTGTCGGGGCCGTTGTTGGTGATTTGTGAACCTCTGCTAGAAAAACGAACGGCATCTTGAATCTCAGGAAAGAAGTTCATCATTTCTCTCGCCAATGGAGGTTGCGATTTTGACCATTCGGTGGTAACCATTCGGAAGATACGCTCGTGCTTCGGAAAGTCTTTTTCATAGCTCAATTCTTCTTTGATGTGTAGCGTCAGTAGCAAACCGCAGGAGAGCCCAAGGGCCAAGCCGATAAGGTTGAACGAGCTATAAACCTTCTGTTTGAGGAGGTTACGAAAAGCGATTTTGAAATAGTTACGTATCATCGTTGGACTGTATAAATAGGTTGTGGGATAATCAGATCGTTTGTCTTTGGCAAATGGGCGTAAAAGTTTGATGGCATTCAAGGTATATTTCCAATTGGCTTTGCGTTCGCCAACGGTAGCTACCCAATGGTTATATAATTCCAATAAATCACCTTCTACCTCCTCAGAAGTGTTGGGGTCGGCCCACCATCTCAGCAGTGTTCTGGCCCAGCGCGGTGGTGTGTGCGACATTTATTCCGATTTTAAGGATTTGACGGGATTTACTGTGGCAGCTTTGATAGCTTGATAGCTCACCGTTAGGAGCGCGATACCGACGGCCAAGATGGCCGTTACCACAAAAATCCACCATGAAACCTCGGTACGATAACTGTATTGTTGCAACCAGCCATTGGCAAAATAATACGCGACGGGCGAAGCAATGATAAGCGAAACCATTACCAATCCGATAAATTCTTTCGAGAGCAAGCCCCAAAGATTTGGAACAGATGCCCCCAACACTTTACGAATCCCGATTTCTTTGGTGCGTTGTTCAGCCACAAAACTTGCCAATCCGAATAGTCCTAAACACGAAATAAAAATGGCTAAAACCGCAAATAGCCCCGAGAGCGTTTTGAGCCGTTGCTCATTTTCAAACTGACTGGCGTATTCTTGGTCTATAAATTGATAATCAAATGGATACGCTGCATTGAATTTTTTAAAAATCTGCTCGATAGTCGCAAGGTTGTCTGCGGTAGTATGATTAGGATTGAGTTTAATGTGCATCGTATTAAACCACGCCCCTGGGCCTTCAATCACTGTAGGAGGTATATCTTCGTAAGGTGACCCCGTTAGATAATCTTTCACTACTCCCACCACTTTCCACTGCGTTTTTCCAGATTTACTAAACAGGAGTTGACCAATTGGGTTTTGAAAGCCCATCAACTTAACCGCCGTTTCGTTCAAAAGCACCGAAAAACTATCCGTAGGGTATTTCGTAATATCAATGTCTCGCCCTTCTATCAACTGTAGCCCTGCGGTTTTAACAAAGTCTGCATCGGCACTGAATAACGTAAGGGCGGTATTAGTGTCTTTAGGGGCTTCACCAGCCCAGCGTAACCCCCACGTACGTGAGCCACTTTCCGTGAGTCGGTTCATGGTTTTGGTCACCGAGGCGGCACTGCCTGAACGGAGCAATTCCTGCTTGAGCAACGCATAGTTTTTATCAATATCACCCACAAATGGAACGTGAATCAAGTTGTTTTTTGAATACCCCATTGCCCTATTCTGCGCGTGTTGTATCTGGTTTCTCACCACCAAAGTAGAAATGATGAGCAAAATAGCAAATGTAAACTGCGTCACTACTAACAACTTACGCGGCGACACAGCGGCTTGGCTTTTTTTGAATTGTTTTTTAAAAATTCCAATGGGGTTAAAAGACGACAAGTAAAACGCAGGATAACTCCCTGCCAACAAACTTGTGAATACCAAAAAGGCCAGTACCCAAACCCAATATGAAACATTGGAATAGGGAATGATGAGTTCGGTATTGATGAGCGTATTGAAAGATGGTAACGCCAATTGGACCACCAACAAAGCAAGAAGACCTGCAATGCCCGCTGTCATGAAGGCTTCCATCATAAATTGGCCCACGAGCAGCCCTTTTCCTGCCCCTGCCGCTTTCCGAATCCCCACTTCTTTGGCACGTTTTTCGGAACGAGCCGTGCTGAGGTTCATAAAATTGATGCAGGCAATCAACAAAATAAAAGCAGCAATCAATCCAAACATTCTCACCATTTCAATGCGACCACCGACCGATTGCCCATTTTTAAATTCATCGTACAAATGCCAGCGGTCGAGTGGAAATACAAAATGAGTCCAAACATCGTTGCGCCCTGCGTTGCGCCGTGTTAAGTCTTTGATTTTTGCGTCAAAAGCCGCCACATTGGTGTTAGGTTTTAAGAGCAGATACGTTGGTGTATTGTTACTGAGCCAGCTTTCATTGATCGACCCGTCGCCGCGTTTTTTTAGGTAATCCCAAGGCAGTAGGTACTCAAAATGAAAGTCCGTATTGGAAGGTAAATCCTTCAAGACACCTGTCACCGTAAAATTGTCAGATTCATCAATTTTAAGAGTTTTGTTTAGCGCCTCTTCGGTTCCAAAAAGCTTTTTAGCCAACTTTTCGGTAATGACAATGGAGTTTGGATGAACTAACTGCTTCATTTCTCCACCTTGCAGCAGAGGAAAACTAAATAATTGAAAAAAATCAGGGTCAACAATGTTTCCTTCAACCCCTGAGATGCTTTTATCGTTGGCTGTAATCAAAAAACTGTTGGTTCCCTTCACGCGAGCAAAGGCTTCTACTTCGGGATACTCCTTTTTTAGGGTTGGCCCTAGCGGTTGCGACGTCACAGGAATGGCATACGCTTCCCCATCAACGTTGGCCGCTAGACCATATACTTGGTAAATACGGTCTTTGTTTGTGTGAAAAGTATCAAAACTGACCTCATTTTGCAACCACAATGCTATCAAGCACGTACCCGCCATGCCGATGGCCAAGCCAGTAATATTGATAAAAGAAATGCCTTTTCCTGCGACCAAATTTCGCCAGGCGATTTTGAAATAGTTACGTATCATCGTTGGACTGTATAAATAGGTTCTTGGATACTGAGACCGTTTGTCTTTGGCAAAAGGCCGTAATAGTTTCAACACATTCAAGGTATATTTCCAATTGGCGCTTCGCTGGCCAAAAGTCGCTACCCAATAGTTGTATAATTCCAATAAATCACCTTCTACTTCTTCGGAAGTGTTGGGGTCGGCCCACCATTTGAGCAGTGTCCTGACCCAGCGCGGTGGCGTGTGCTGCATAAATGGGCGGTGCTTATTCTGATTTTAAGGATTGCACGGGGTTCATCAGAGCCGCTTTGATAGCTTGAAAACTAACCGTCAATAATGTGATTATCAACGCGCCTACGCCTGCTGCTGCAAAAATCCACCACGAAATTTCCGTTCGATAGGTATATTTTTGCAACCACTCGTTCATGAAATAGTAGGCTATAGGAGCCGCGATGACGCAGGCAATAATCACTAAAATCACGAAATCTTTGGAGAGCATTTGCCAAACATTAGACACACTGGCACCCAATACTTTACGAATCCCGATCTCTTTGGTACGTTGTTCGGCCACGAAAGAGGCTAATCCAAAAAGTCCGAGGCAGGAAATGAAAATAGCTAAAACCGCGAAGAGCATAGATAACTGACCAATGCGCTGCTCTTGACTGAATTTTTGGCTATAGACATCATCGACAAATTTATAATCAAACGGGGCGGAGGGGACGAGCTTTCTGAAAACTGTTTCAATTTTAGCCAAAGCTTCGGTTGTGCCAACCGTGGGTTTGATCCTGATTGTCATTTGGCTCGAAACTTTGCGGGAATCTAAAAAGTAAAATGTACCGTTGATAGGCTCATAGGGTGACTGAATGACCATGTCTTTGGTAACTCCCACAATTTGCCAAACAAACTTTCCATCTTCGGTTTTAATGTATTCGCCTATCGGATTTTTCAACCCAATGTATTTGGCAGCCGCTTCATTCAGAATCACCCCTGCCGAATCTGATTTGTATTCGTCCGAAAAATCGCGTCCAGCGATTATTTTCCAGTCAATCGTCTTCCCAAAATCAGAAGTTACTCTGATTTTATTAAAACCAGACGGCGTTTCCGGAGCTTTGTCTTTCCAGGTAAATCCGCTCGACCTATTCCAGATGGATGTCAACGGGCTGTTGGAAAGTGCCACGTTTGATACTGCGCCCGTATTCAACAACTCTCTTTTGAAAACATCGTACTTGTCTTTATAATTAGGGTCATTTAGGCCAATCGTAATCAAGCTTTCTTGATTATAGCCAACTGGGCGGTTTTTCGCGTGTTGAATTTGCTGGTAAACCACCATGGTTCCGATAATAATGACCACCGAAACCGTAAACTGAACCACCACCAATGCTTTGCGTGGAACCGCTGCAAAACGACCTGCTTTAAATGTGCCCTTCAGCACTTTGAGGGGTTGAAAAGAAGATAAATATAATGCGGGGTAAATGCCCGTCAAAAGCCCTGTTAGCAAAATAAAAGCAATGCTTCCAGCCCAGAAATACCCATTAGTGAATGGTAAAGAAATGGCTTTGTCGGCCAATTCGTTGAACCAACGCAAAGCGAGGATTATTAACCCGCAGGAAATGACAAACGACAGTAGCACAACCAAGAATGATTCACTAAAAAACTGTCCTATCAACTGCGTACGTAGCGAGCCAACGGCCTTGCGAATACCGACTTCTTTTGCTCGTTTTTCAGACCGAGCTGTACTTAGATTCATGAAATTGATAGAGGCCAACAACAGCACAGAAATACCGATAATACCAAAGAGCCAAACAAAAGTAACGCGCCCGCCCGCAGGTCTGCCATCGGTAAAATCGGAATATAAATGCCATTGCGGCATCGAATAGACAAATATTTCTGGCTTGTAGCTTTCCAAAAGCTTCATAAAATCGGTTGGAACATTTTTAGCATAAAAGTCTTTGAGACCAGCCTGTGCGGTTTCTAAACTTACATTGGGCTGAAGCTCAACATAGATGCCAAACGAGGTATTACCCCAGAAATTCACATTCTCTTTTACCCATGCGTTTGAAGAAACAAATAAATCCCATGGCGAAAAAAACTGCACTTCGCCGAAGCGTGAATTTTTAGGCATATCTTCATAAACCCCAGTTACTTTTACATCGATGGCATTATCAATTTTAAGGGATTGATTGATTGGGTCAGTGCTCCCAAAAATAGCTGCCGCCATTGATTTTGACAATACGATGGAATGAGGGTCTTTCAGGCTTCCATAACTTCCTTTGAGCATCTTCAACGAAAGCATTTCCAATATACCAGGTTCCACAAAATGGCCTCTCCCGGTCAGATTTTTCTCATTAAGCTTTAATGTGTAGTCGCTTACGGCCCAAGAAACCAGCACCTTAGAAAACAAATGCTTGTAATTTTCTTTCAACGCCGCTCCCATCGGTATAGGCATGTGTGGACTACCTTCGCTTACGCCAGTGCTGGGCTCGGTCGAAATAGAACGTATTTGCCCGATTCTCTCATAATTTCGATGATATTGGTTAAAACTCAATTCATCATAAATCCAAAGTCCTATCAGCATAGCGACGGTCATACCAATGGCCAAGCCTGCGACATTTATAAACGAATACCCCTTGTGTTTGAGAAGGTTACGAAAAGCGATTTTGAAATAGTTACGTATCATCGTTGGACTGTATAAATAGGTTCTTGGAAACTGAGACCGTTGGTCTTTGGCAAAAGGCCGTAAAAGTTTGATGGCATTCAAGGTATAGTTCCAATTGGCTTTGCGCTCGCCAACGGTAGCTACCCAATGATTGTATAATTCCAATAAATCACCTTCAACTTCTTCGGAAGTGTTGGGGGCGGCCCACCATTTCAGCAGTGTCTTGGCCCAGCGCGGTGGCGTGTGCTGCATTTATTCCGATTTTAAGGATTTGACGGGATTCATTAAAGCCGCTTTGATGGCTTGATAACTGACCGTTAGGAGCGCGATACTGACGGCCAAGATGGCCGTTACCACAAAAATCCACCAAGAAATATCGGTATGGTAGTCAAATTTTTGTATCCAGTTGTTCATCCCATACCATGTTATTGGCCCAGCAATAACGCAGGCTACCACGACCAAAACCACAAACTCTTTCGACAAAAGTCCCCATAAGTTGGACACCGAAGCGCCCAATACTTTCCGAATACCAATCTCCTTCGTGCGCTGCTCGGCCACAAAACTCGCCAGCCCAAACAATCCCAAGCAAGAAATGAATATGGCCAAAATGGCGAAGAACGTGGCTAACTTGCCGATGCGAACTTCATCGGTGAATTTTTTGGCGTATTCTTCATCAATAAATTGATACTCAAACGGTGCGGCAGGATTGTGCTTGCGGAAAACGGTCTCGATTTTGGCCAAGGCATCGCTTGTACTGGTCGTAGCGTTGATTTTAATGTTAATGATACTAACGTCTTTGTAGTCCAACACAAAACTGGTACGAAAAACGGGCTGGTATGGCGACTGCATCACCATGTCTTTGACCACCCCAATGACGTGAAACACTTTGTCGTCGATTTTTACAATTTCTCCAACAGGCTTTTTCAATCCCATAAACTTTACGGCCGTTTCGTTGAGAATCATCGCGGAAGAGTCGGAGGGAAAATCCCGTGAAAAATCGCGGCCTTCTTTCAACTCCCACCCAATGGTTTTCCCGAATTCGTGCGTTGCCGACACCGCCGCAAAATTGCCTTGAATGCCTGGATCTTTGCCTTTCCAACTGTAGCCGTTATTAATTGCCCAAACGCTCGTGATTGGGCTCGAAGATTCGGATACCTCGGAGATAGCACCCGTTTTTAGTAAATCATTGCGCACTACTTCGTATTTGTTGGCCAAATCAGGGGTTGAAATAGGCACAAAGAGCAGCTTATCTACAGCATAGCCTGCGGGGCGTTTTTTGGCAAAATCTATCTGCTGGAAAACAACTATCGTTCCAATCATCAAGGCCACCGATACCGTAAACTGAACCGTTACCAGTACTTTACGCGGCACCGACGCAAAACGCCCCACTCGAAATGTACCCTTCAAAACCTGCACAGGCCGAAACGACGATAGATAAAACGCGGGATAACTCCCCGCAATGATGCCCGTGAGCACCGTAAAACCCATTGCCGACAGCCAAAACAGTGGCTCATTCCACAATACTGTCATTTTTTTGTCTGCCACCTCATTAAACATGGGTAAAAGAAGATGTACCAACAAAATAGCTACCCCCAAGGAAATGAACGTTACTAACAATGATTCACTCAAAAACTGGTTGATTAACTGTCCGCGTACCGAACCTACCGCTTTGCGAACGCCTACTTCTTTGGCGCGTTTTTCGGAACGCGCCGTGCTGAGGTTCATAAAATTGATACAGGCCAACAGCAGTACAAACCCGCCAATAATGCCAAATAACCACACAAATTCAATGCGACCGCCGATGTTAACTCCATCTTTGAATTCTGAAAACAAATGCCATTTACGCATCGGATGCAAAAACACCACGGGCTTAAATGCCCGTTCTTCGGGACGCACTTTGTGTAGTTTGACGTCTTTAATTTTGGTCGAAACTTGGTCAATATCAGCGTGCTCGGCCAGCATGGCGTAGGTTTGGGTAAAATTGCTGCGCCACGGGTTGGTCATTTCTTTGATCCAAGACTGACTGCTAAGGTACAACGACCATGGCAAGAGGAATGTCAAATCTTTGAAGTCGGAGTTATAAGGCAAATCTTTGTAAACGCCCGTTACTTTAACGTCGTTTTTGTTATCTATCTTCATCACTTTACCCATCGGGTCTTCACTGCCGAAATACGCTTTTGCCGCCGATTCAGACAAAAGAATCGAATTGACGTCGTTCAAGCCCGCCCGAGAACCTTTCAGCATTTGGAGGCTCAACATTTCAGTAATGCCTGGCTCAAAATAATTGCCCGTTTTGGTCAGTTTTTTATCACCGTAAGCCAAAATATGGCCGTTTGTCCACGACGACATCACAATGTATTTAAAATCATTGCCGTACTTATTTCGAATTTCGTCCCCCATCAAATAGGGGTTTGCGGTTTGGGTATTCACTTGTCCATCAAACGTTTGATGTTGCATTACTTGAACAATGCGGTCATAATTTCCAAACTGTTTGTTATATGATACCTCATCCCAGACCCAAAGCCCAATGAGCATTGCCACCGCCATACCCATGGCCAAACCTGCGACATTTATAAATGAATAACCCTTGTGTTTCAATAGGTTACGAAAAGCGATTTTGAAATAATTGCGTATCATCGTTGGACTGTATAAATAGGTTCTTGGATAGTGAGCCCGTTTGTCCTTGGCAAATGGGCGTAATAGTTTCAACGCATTCAAGGTATATTTCCAATTGGCGCTTCGCTGGCCAAAAGTCGCTACCCAATAGTTGTATAATTCCAATAAATCACCTTCCACTTCTTCCGAAGTGTTGGGGTCGGCCCACCATCTTAGTAGTGCTCTGACCCAACGCGGTGGTGTGGAAGTTGTGTTGCGCAAACCCATGCTTACCCGCCCATTAACTGCAAGGTTTGAGTAGGCAAAGCTGCCCAAAGCTCTTCTCGCACTTGTTTGACTTCTACCAGCGCTTTTCTTCCTGTGGCTGTCACCGTAAAAAATCGTTTGCGACGCCCACCGCGCTCAGCCGTCGCACCGCCCATCTGAGAAGCCAGAAATCCCTTCTCTTCTAGGCGTTGCAGGGTTGTATGTACGGAGCTAAACCCTACCGAGCGCCCCGTTTTTTGCTCCAGTTCTTGCGTGACGGTCACACCGTACGCTTCTTCTCCCAAAATGGCCACCGTTAGCAAAACGATTTCTTCAAATTCTCCCAAAAAGGTTCGTTTCATTGGATTAATTTATTTCCTCCGATAATGTCGATAAAATACCGTGCCAAAAAGAATAAATCCCCTTTTGAGGGCTTTTTGCAGGTTTTTCAATCAAAACGATTGTCCGCTTTTGGACAGTAGTCGTACCAAAGTGGACAGAAAAAAGTAGATAAGGAGAGGAGGTAGTAGAAGTTTCTAAAGCAATATGGAATGAGGGCTCTTCATCTTTACTTGTTGCTAGGATAGGTAAAGTTAGAATTCAGTTTCCTTTTGAGTAAAAAACAAAATCACTGGTTATTATGAAATCCTTTACGAAATATCTTTTATCATGCTTGGTGCTTGCGGTGGTATCATCGTATGCTCAAAAAACACCCGAAGACAAGGCGGGGTGGAAACTAGGCTCTCAGGCTTATTCTTTTCGCTTATTTACCTTTGCTGAGGCACTTCACAAAATTGATAGCTGTGGCCTAAAATACGTAGAAGCTTTTCCGGGGCAGACCATCGGCGGTGGTTTGGAAGGAAAAATGGATTTTAAAATGGATGCAGCTACGCGCCAAGCAGTCAAAAAATTGGTAAAAGATAAAGGGCTTACCATTGTAGCTTATGGCGTAGTAACTCCTAAAAGCGATGAAGATTGGACTGCTCTTTTTGAGTTTGCCAAAGATATGGGTGTTATCAATATCAATTCAGAGCCTTCAGCGGCTCAGGTGCCTTTGGTACGCAAATTAGCCGAACAATATAAAATCACGGTAGCGCTTCACAATCACCCCAAACCTTCGCGTTATTGGCACCCTGATACCGTCTTGGCGGCAATTGGTGGTAGCAAATACATGGCTTCTTGCGCTGATATTGGTCACTGGGTTCGTTCGGGTCTTGACCCTGTTGCTTGTCTCAAACAACTAGAAGGGTATGTCAGAGGGATGCACTTTAAAGATGTAAAGAAAGATACTCCTGATGGTAGATATCACGATGTGATTTGGGGTACAGGCGACTGTAAAGTAGATCAAGTGATTGCCGAAATGAAACGTCAGAAATTTAAAGGCCCCATTTCGGTCGAATACGAATATCACTGGGAGAACAACGGCCCTGAAATTGCGGAGAGTGTGAAGAATTTTAGAGAAATTTATAGCCGTAAGGCGCAGTAATTGAAATTTGTAAAAAAGTGGGAGAATGAGTAAATGCTCATTCTCCCACTTTTTTTATTCGCTTTTTAAACTCTTCATGGGATTGATCAATGCTGCTCTTATCGCTTGAAAACTGACGGTCAGCAACATAATAATGAGCGCTCCGATGGCCTGGCTGCACTTCTTCTAGCAAGCGGTAGAGACGTTGCATGCAACGTCTCTACGCGTGATATTATTCCGATTTCAACGATTTCACGGGATTGACCAAGGCTGCTTTGGTCGCTTCGTAAATTACTGTCAGGGTAGCTACAAGCAGCGTGATGGCAATGGTTACTACGAATATCCAAGGCTGAATTGTGATGTGAAACTTAAAATCTTGCAGCCATTGATTCATAAACCACCACGCAATGGGCGCCGCAACCAGAAAGGCAACGACAATTAAACGGGCAAACTCTTTTCCAAAAATCCATAAAATCTGTGCGAGGCTACTGCCCAATACTTTCCGAATTCCAATTTCCTTGGTTTTCTGCGCTGCCATGAAAGAAATAAGACCATACAATCCCAAACACCCAATAAACACCGCAATGAGCGAAAACAGCTGAATGAGTTTTAGCATCAGTGCCTCGGTTTCATAAAACGACGCGATGTATTCGTCCAAAAAAGTGTATTCGTAAAGTTGGTCAGGGTGCATTTTACTCCAAGCTTTTTCCACCGCAGCCATGGTAGCAGGTACGTTGGCAGTGCTGATTTTGACGGCATAATTGTTGTAAAAATCGCTGGCCGAAGGAATACAAACGGCGTTGATGTCTTCGTGGAATGAATGATCGTGGAAATCTTTGACTACGCCCACAATCGGTCCCGTCATGTTGCCATTAACGCGAAGGTTTTTTCCTAGTAAATCTGAGGGCGATGCTAGGTTCAATTTTTTTGCAAACGTTTCATTGACCAAAAATTCTTTTACGGTATCTGATGGATATAGATTTCGGCCTGCTACCAGTTTTAAGTCAAACGTTGGGAGATAATCGTTGTCGGCAGCCCTTACTGACACCCTAAAAGATTCTTCTTCTGAATGATTGTCATAGTGTGGTGCTGTTTGCCAGTAGCTGTTGGAGGCAGGGGCAGAATAGCACAGTGATACCTGTTCTATGCCTGCCAAGCTTTGCAATTGCGCCTTGACGGTTTTGGCTTGCTGAGGAGTTGAGGCAATGGGAATTAGCATAATAGCGTCTTTATTAAACCCTAAATCTGCTTTTTGGGCGTAATAAATCTGGCGCGCAATCACAATCATCCCGATGATTAGTACCTGCGAAATCGAGAACTGAACAATAATTAAGACGCGGCGCGTATTGAAGCCTCCGATGTTTTGCTGAGAAAGTTTGCCTTTGAGCGCCAAAATAGGTTGAAAACCTGCAAGAATTAATCCTGGATATGAGCCGGCAAAAAAAGTAACGATTAATATCAGTGCAGGGATAAACGCCACCAATCGCCAGTCGGTCAACAAATTGAGCGATATGTCGGTCGCAAACAACTGATTGACATACGGTAAAGCAAGCGCGGCTAACCCCAACGCAATGCCTCCTGCAATGGCTGCAATGAGACCTGTTTGGGCAATAAATTGCCAAAATAACTGCCCGCGAAGGCTTCCAAGTACTTTCCTTACGCCCACTTCTTTGGAACGGTTGAGGGCTTGGGCCGTGGCCAAGTTGATAAAATTAACACAGGCGGTTATGATCAAGAAAAGTCCAATCAGCGACAATATCCATAAGGTCTGCTTGTTCATTACCCCTCCGTATTGGGCGTTAAAATGCACATCGTTAAGGGGTTGAAGTTTGTAGTGGTGTACGTTTTTGCTGGTAGGTCGAAATTTCTTGACGTAGGCAGGAAACACTTTTTCCACTTCTGAAGGCAAAACGCGAGGGCGCAGACGAACAAAACATTGCATTGCACTGTGGATGCCCCCCCAAGCATCATCGCTGCCAAGCCAGTCGTTGTAGGATTTGAGGGTAGGGTAAGAAATAAAAATTTCGGTTTTCTGATCTGAATTAGAAGGGAGATTTTTCAAGACGCCTGTTACCCGAATATCAAGCTTGCTGTCCACCCTAAAAATTTGATTGATAGGATTGGCATTGCCAAAGTATTTTTGCGCGATTCGCTCGGTAATAATGCCTGTATTGGGTTCATTTAGTGCATTTTGGAAGTTACCTACCGACAAAGGGAAATTGAAAATATCAAAGTATTCGGCCTCTGTAAATGCCACTCCTTGGGATTCTTTGAACTTGTTGAGTCCTTTTTCGGCCTTTATTGAGATTAGCATATTGTCGAACTTACAAATTCGGCCTACTTTCTCGGCAAAAGTGTAATCATTTCTAAATGCTTTGCCCAGCGGGCTTGGCACTGCCGCTACGTACGAGATATTGTCGCGGTGCTGTTCGGTGACAATGCGATAAATGCGGTCGGAGTGCGCATGAAAATTGTCGAAACTCAAGTGGTATTTGACCAAAAGAAAAATAAGAAGTCCGCAAGTCATGCCAAGCGATAACCCCAACAAGTTGATGGAAGTATAGACTTTGTTTCGTTGGAGGCTTCTGAGTGCGATTTTGAAATAATTACGTAGCATATTGAGGCTGAATAAATAGGTTTGAGGATACTGAGAGGGTTTTCGTTTGATATAGCGCGGCTGAAAAAAGCCCAGCACGTCGCGCCAGTAACGCCAGCGAGTGCGCCGCGCACCCACGCGTTTGACTTGGTACTCAAATTCTTCGTGCAAATCTCCCTGTACCTCTTCCAGTAAGTGAGGCGCGCAGAAAAACTGCAAAAAGCGGTCGGCGAGGCAGGGTGGGCGGTTTTTCATGGGGTTGGTTATTTTGTCGTACCGTAGAGACGTTGCATGCGGTGGAGACGTTGCATGCAACGTCTCTACGCCGCGTGGTATTATTCGGATTTCAACGATTTTACAGGATTGATTAAGGCTGCTTTGAGGGCTTGAAAGCTGACGGTCAGGAGGGTAATACTAACGGCCAAGATGGCCGTAACCACAAAAATCCACCACGAAATCTCGGTTCGGTAGATATATTTTTGGAGCCATTTGTTCATAAAATAGTAAGCAATAGGCACTGCGATAAAACAGGAAATAATTACCAATACCACAAAATCTTTGGAGAGCAATTGCCACAGATTGGTGACCGAAGCACCTAGTACTTTACGAATACCTATTTCCTTCGTGCGCTGCTCGGCCACAAACGATGCCAGTCCAAATAAGCCTAGGCAGGAAATAAAAATAGCGAGAACAGCGAAGAAAGTAGCCAGTTTTCCGATGCGTTCTTCGGCTTTAAATTTGGCATTGTATTCTTCATCTACAAATTGGTAGTCGAAAGGAACGGTGGGAACAATTTTCTTAAAAACAGCCTCAATTTTTGGCAATGCCTGACTGATACTTACAGATGAATTAATTTTGACATTCAACCAGTTAGGCTTCCCATTAATGGGTTTTATGTAAAAAATAGCAGGTTTAACGGGCTCATAAGGAGACTCCATTACCATATCTTTTATAATACCTATCACTTGAAAGTAGGCCGTATTTTCGCGAAACTTCCAGCTGATTGTTTCGCCAAGAGGATTTTGTAATCCCATGTATTTCATGGCAGCCTCGTTAATAACGATACCCGAAGAATCAGTGGCATACTTCCTCGAAAAATCTCGACCTTTTACAAACTGCCAGCCTACAGTTTTGCCATGCTCATGGGAAACGGTTATGGTGCTGAAACTTTTGTCTTGCTCGGGCTTTTTTCCTTTCCACTCCAAACCATCATTGTTTGAAGACACCTGGGTCATTCGTCCCATTGATGCCGATATTTCGGACACGGCACCTGTATTTTTCAGTTCAGTTCTAAGTATCTCATGTTTCCCCGAAAAAGCATCAGATTTCATTGCCAACATCAATAACCCTTCGCGGGTATAGCCCACAGGACGGTTTTTAGCAAATTGAACTTGGCGATACACAACAATCGTACTGATAATGAGGGTAACTGAAATGGTAAACTGAAAAACGACTAAGACTTTTCGGGGTGTAAACGCAAAGCGATTGACAACGTTTATGCCTTTCAAAACTTTGATAGGTTGGAAAGAAGACAAATAAAAAGAAGGATAACTACCTGCTAACAGCCCAGTTACAAAAATAAAAAGCAGACAAAATAGCCAAAAATAAGCATTAGTCCAAGGTATGCTTATCGCTTTGGCAGATAAATCATTGAACCAAGTGAGCGTAAATAGCAGCAGAAAAAAAGCGAGAAAAAAAGACAGCAGTACCACTAAAAAAGACTCGCTAAAAAACTGGCTGATTAATTGACCTTGAACCGACCCAATCGCTTTGCGAATACCTACTTCTTTGGCACGTTTTTCGGAGCGAGCTGTACTTAAATTGACAAAATTAATGCAAGCCAATAGCAGTACAAATGCCCCAATAATACCAATTAACCAAACCATTTGAGTAGGTTCGGGATTTACGGCTCCGTTCTTAAACGGATACAAATGCCAATTGTGCATCGGATGTAAAAATACCTGTGGATTTTCAGCGACCTTGTCTTTTAAGTCACCAATATTTTTCAGTTCAGCATCTTTTATTGTTTTAGAAACGCGCTCAAAATCCGTCGTTGGTTGAATTTCTACGTAAACTTTCAAAAAATGGTTGTGCCAATTGTTAGCAGATTCCCTCACCCACTCATTGTCCGATACCCACAAGTCAAACGGTGCAAAAAAGTTGATGTCATTAAATACTGAATTAAGTGGCAAATCTTCGTACACGCCCGTGACGGTGACATCTAATTTGTTATTGATTTTCATCACCTGATTAAGTGGGTCGGTATCCCCAAATAGTGCTTGTGCCGTAGAAGCCGAAATCAATATAGAATGAGGGTCGTTAAGACCCGCCCAACTACCATAAATCATTTTTAAGGAAAGCATTTCGGGAGCTTTTGCTTCCATAAATTGGCCTTTCCTTAAAAATTTACTCTCACCTGCCGTCAGAATATAATCTCCTGAATTTGAAGATGTTACAATGTGTTTAAAGTTATTTTGGTAATTCGTTTTTAATTCTGTTGCCAGCGGATACTGCACCGAATTAGAGTAACCTACATTTCCTTCATCCGTTTCTCTGATCATCACTTGGGCAATCCGCGCATAATTCTGGTGGTATTGGTTGAAACTCAATTCATCCCAAACCCAGAGCCCACTGAGGATAGCCACGGCCATTCCCGTGGCCAATCCGAAGATATTGATGAAGGAGTAACCTTTGTGTTTCAACAGGTTACGAAAGGCGATTTTGAAATAGTTTTGTAACATGGTCGGGCTGTATAAGTAGGTTGTTGGATAGATTGAAGGCTTTCTTTTAACATATCTCAGTTTCATAAATCCCATTACTTCCCACCAATACAGCCAACGGGCGCGGCGCAAGCCGATTCGCTTGACTTGGTAGTCAAATTCTTCATGCAAATCCCCCTGCACTTCCTCCAGTAAGTGAGGAGCGCAGAAAAACTGCAAAAAGCGGTCGGCAAGGCGGGGTGGTTTCATACTCAGACAGATAATTTAAGAGGATTGGCTAAACGGTTCCAAAAACTCGCTCTTACTTCTTGAATTTCGTGTAAGGTTCGTTGCCCGAAGGTTGTCACCGAAAAAAGCCTTTTACGGCGACCTCCACGTTCGGCCGTTGGTTCCCCCATCTCTGATTTTACCATGCCTTTTTCTTCCAGTCGTTGTAAGGCAGAGTGAACTTGATTGAGGCGCACATCACGACCCGTTTCATGAAGGATTTCGTGAGTTATGGCTACCCCATAGGCTTGACCTTCCATGACTGCTACAGCCAGTAAAACAATTTCTTCAAATTCTCCTAGGTAAACTCGTTTCATCGGATTGTATTATATCTATTTTTGCTGATAAAATAACTTGCCAACTTGTTGATAAATAAGTATTGTGTTGATTGTTAGGGTTTTGTAAAAACTATAAGTGAACAAATCTGTCCATAATCGGACAGATTTGTTCACTTATGGACAACTGCATGGGTAGAAAATTTACTCCACCTTCAAAGCCTCTACAGGGTCAGACAAGGCGGCTTTTGTACTGCGAAAACTGAGGGTGATAAAAGCGATGACCATCGTTAGAAGTCCTGCGAGAGTGAGAATTTGCCAATCTACTTCGATGTGATAGACAAAATCAGCCAACCACTGATTCATGAGGTACCAAGCTGCAGGAGTAGCTAGTACAATCGCTACCAAAATGGGTTTTAAGAAGTCGATAGAAAGAAGCCGTACAATGCTTGCCACCGAGGCTCCGAGCACCTTCCGAACGCCAATTTCTTTGGTGCGTCGAGCTACCATGAACAAAACGAGGCCGTACAAGCCCAAACATCCAATTAAAATGGCAATTGTCGAAAAAACACTTGCCAATCGAACCGTCAATTGTTCGGTTTCGTAAAATTTTGCCAATTGTTCGTCGAGGTATTCATAGCTAAATACCTCATTAGGGTAGATTTTTTGCCAAGTTTGCCGGACGTGGTCAAGGGTGTTTGAAGGAGACGCTGCTGCAATTCGAACGCCCACTTTTCGATAACGGTCGGTTTGAGTGGAAATCACACAGGGCTCAATTTGTTCGCGCAAAGAGCGTAGGTGAAAATCTTTGACCACCCCCACCACAGGCGCAGCTACGGGCGATAGGTAGGTTTCAATTTTATGGCCTAGTATGTCATTGGGGGCTTTGATGTTTAATTTTTTGAGCAACGCTTCATTGACCACATATTCTCGAATGGTATCCGACGGCGCAACATTTCTGCCCGCCACCAGTTGCAATCCGTACGTTTTTAGAAAATCTGCATCGCCCAGTCGTTCTCGTATCGGAAAAGCTTCCCACTGCGCGCGATTGTCGAATTTGAACGAGCCGCCATTCATCACCGAAGCCGCCGGCGGACGATAAGCCGCACTCACCGCCTGTATTTCGGGGTATTGAAGCAAGGAATTTTTAAAAGCCGTGAGGGCCGTTGGGGAAGGGTCAGGTAGGTTGACGACTAAAACATTGTCTTTGTTAAAACCCAAATCCGACTGTTCTACATATTTCATTTGCCTAGTCACTACCAGCGTTCCGATGATAAGAGCTTGGCAAATGGAAAATTGAACCACAATCATCGACTGCCGCAGCGAAAAACCTCCCCTTTTTGGCATAACTCCTTTTCCTTTTAATGCCTGCCAAGGGCTAAAGCCCGACATCATAAACGCAGGATACCCTCCCGCTAGTGCGATGATAACAATCAAAAGCAGTAGTAAAAACAGGGATGAAGATGTATTTAAGATAAATGAAAGATGTAAGCCCAACCATTGGTTAAACATAGGCAGTAGTAAAATAATCAACACCAATGCCACTCCTTTAGCTCCTAAGACAATCAGCGCTGTTTCCAACAAAAACTGACGCATTACTTGCCATTGGCTACTTCCTAACGTCTTTCGAATGCCGATTTCTTTGGCCCGACTCAACGACTGCGCCGTGGCTAAGTTAATAAAATTGAGGCAGGCAATCAGAATCAAAAACGCACCAATCCATCCCAAAGACCACAATAATGAGCGCTGAATCAACGTACCCCCCATTCGTTTTATGTCAAAATGCACATCGGCCAATGGTTGAATGTGAAACTGAAAAACTGAAGCATCTTTGCCGTAGTGCTTTTGAGAAATAGAAGGAAAGGCTGCCGCTAACTGAGCCGCCGAACTTGGCTCTTTGAGAGTGAAATAAATACGGTCGGTAGAGTTGAGTGCCCACCAATCATTCAGGTTTTGGTCGGGGAGGAGATGAGAGAAAGTTGCCATCGAAATAAACAACTGCACATCGTTGTTGGTGGTACGAGGTGGGTCAGATAAAACGCCCGTTACTTTTACTTTTGTCAAATGATTCAAGTCCAATACTTTACCGATAGGGTCTTCATTGCCAAAGTATTTTTTTGCCCAAGATTCGGTAAGTACTACAGTGTTGGGTTCTTGAAGGGAGGTCTTTGGGCTTCCTTTAAGCCATCGATAATCAAATATCTCAAGCCACTCTGATTCGATTAAAGCACCTGTGTTTAGTTCTAAAAAACGTTGAGAGATTCCATTTTGAGTGGCGGGAAGGCTCACGGTTAGTTCACGTAGCGTCTTCAACGCCGCTGCTTGCTCTACTTGGGAAAAACCGTCTCGTAGCGCCTTCGCCATGGGAAGAGGCGCTTCGGGGTAGGTTTCGACGGAACCATCTTCTAAATGCAAATCTAGTACAATCCGAAAAATGCGATCAAACTTTTGATGATGACGGTCGGTGCTGAGATGATACGAGATGAAGAGAAAAATCAGCAGCCCACTCGTCATACCTACTGCTAGTCCTGTAATATTGAGAAGGGTATAAGCTTTTTTGGACCAGAGGTTCCGAAAGGCAATTTTAAAGTAGTTTTGGAGCATATCTATAAGGTTCATAATCAATAGAATGACAAGTTACGATACATTTAGAAAATGCTACTGTTAAAAGATGTTAAGGGAGAATGTAATCTATAATTGGGAACAAAAGCAGATATATTAGATGTAGTATTGGCAAATTCACACTATACTTTTTATAATTTTGGATAAAACATGGAAAATATGTTTGAAACAATACTAACTTGAATCCTCATCAACCCAAGTTGTATACATGAAAATCTTGTTAGTGGAAGATGAAGAACGATTAGCGTCGTTTATTCGAAAAGGTATCTCAGCTGAAGGCTATGAAGTAACCGTGGCTTATGATGGACGCACTGGCCTTTCATTGTTTCGGAAAGATATTTATGATATTATCATATTAGATGTAAATCTCCCTCAACTTAATGGATTTGAGCTTTGTCGCCTTATTAGATCAGAAAATGAGGAAGTGCCTGTTTTGATGCTAACAGCTTTGGATAGTATGGCCGACAAATCGGACGGTTTCAATGCGGGGGCAGATGATTATTTGGCCAAACCTTTTGAGTTTCAGGAATTGCTATTGAGACTTAGAGCACTTACAAGGAGAAATGGATTCAAGCAAAAGCAAATTCTTCGATTGGCGGATTTAGAATTGAATTTGGACACCAAAACCGTAACCAGAGCAGGGAAGCGGATTGATCTCACTACGCGAGAGTATTCTTTGATGGAGTATTTGATGCTCAACAAAGGCAAAACCATTTCGCGAGTCGACATTAGTGAGCGGGTGTGGAGTCTCAATTTTGATAGCAATACCAACGTAATCGACGTATATATCAGTTATTTAAGAAAAAAAATCGATAAAGATTTTTCTCCAAAATTACTGCATACGATTGTTGGAATGGGCTATGTTTTACGGGAAGGATAAATATTTCGTGCTTTCTTTTTATGCTTATTCGCAATCGACTCACTATTATTTTTACCCTACTTGCTACAGGCATTCAAGTGACATTGTCGGTATTGGTATGGTACTTTTATTCATTGTATAGGCAAGAAGAATTTTATAGTAGGCTCGAAGGCAAAGCCCGAATGGCGGGGCGATTGCTGATTTCGAAGCGTCACTTGCATGATGATTTTTTTAAAAATATGGTAAAGACCGATTTGCTAACTCTCGTAGAAGAGCAAATTAGTATTTATGATAGAGAACGCCGTCTTATTTTTACCAATCGAAATTTGAAGGAGACGGAGTATTACAAAGAAAAAATAAACAATCTTTCCTCGACTTCTTTGTCTGAATTCAAAACAGGACATTTGGAATCAATTTTGATGCCTTATCGCGACCGAGAGCAATTGTTTTATATTTTTTCTTCGGGTTATGACCGCATCGGATTGGCCAAGTTGGCTACCTTACAGCAAATCCTGCTGTTGGCAAATCTGCTGGGCTTTGCTTTGATTGTATTGGCGGGGTGGTATTTTTCGGGAAGAGTATTGAAGCCTATTTCTCAAATTGTGGACGAAGTGGAGCAAATCACCGCTGTAGATCTGCATAAGCGGGTACATGAGGGAAATCGGCGTGATGAAATTGCGCAGCTTGCCATTACTTTTAATCGAATGCTTTTTAGGTTAGAAGATGCTTTTGTATCCCAGCGAAGTTTTGTAGCTCATGCTTCTCATGAGCTTCGCACGCCGCTTACCAATACCTTGGGCACTTTAGAGACCTCGCTACGGTATGACCAAAATCCGGCCGATTGGCGAGATAGCATGGAAATTGCCATTGAAGAGCTAAAAAAAGTAATTTCTCTAACCAATGGTTTGCTGAGTTTGACCAAAGTTACCGATGGCACCGTGGCCTTAGTAAATGTTCAAGTAGATGATTGTCTGCTGAATGCTATTGGACAGGTGCAGGCCAAATACCCACAGCGACAACTTCCGCTGCAATTTGTGACCAGTGAAGAGCCTTATTTTACCATAAAAGGCAATGCGGCTTTGTTGACTACGGCTTTTTTAAACATTTTAGACAATGCCTGTAAATATTCTACCCAGGAAGTAATAGTGAAACTGGAGTCAACAAAAAAACAAATGGTGTTGACGGTCACTGACAGAGGTCGGGGAATTGATGAAGTAGATATTGCTCATATCTTCAATCCTCTTTATCGAGGAAACAATGTAGAAGGTGTATCTGGCTATGGGGTGGGCTTGGCGGTTACTCAAAAAATCATAGAGCTACATCAGGGGGTGCTAAAAATCAATTCTCACCTCAATCAAGGCACGACAGTGCGTATTTGTTTGCCACTTTTAGTTTAATTTCTCATCTCGTTTTAATGTTTGCCTTTCGGCAACAGGATTTCTATTTTCTAAAATAAATTGGTTGTTAAGATTATAAAATAGTACATTTTGAAGATGTTTTTTTTGGGGGGTAATGATTTGTGGTCTTTCAATGGCCTAAATCAAGCTTTCAGAGCCTTTTTGATGTTCTTATTTTTTCTAATGACTTATGTCATTTTATGTATTTTTCTAATGTTTTCTAATTCCCTTCTCATATTGTTTTAATGTTGGGATGGTTGGTTTGTGTCGAAGCAACACAGAAACAAACCATGCAACGCCGAAATTTTCCCTCGATTTTGCTTTATAGTTTCGGATTGGCCTTAGCTAGTTCGTTGGTTTTTAACGGCTTTTTGCTTTACCAACAGCACCGTCAATACCGCCCAGATGAATACGAGTTGGAGGTGGCCGACAATGTAATGTTTCGGCAACAACTGTTGGAATGTGTACGGGACAATCGTCAAAAAGACAGTTTGATTAGGAAGCTAGAGCAATTTTCTAACGCTCCGCCGCTGCGCTCCCATGCTAAAGGGAAAAAATGATATTCAACTCAATCATAAAACCTCCTATTTATCCCACCATGAACATGTTAACTTCATTTTGTCTATTAGGGATGTTTCAAGTCGATACTTGATGCTCCTATTCTGAAATGGATATTTTTTTAATAATCCAACCCAGTGATACACTTTACATAACCATTCTCACAACAATTTCTCGTTAAATAAAATTAGTATGAAGACGACTCTCATGCTTACGGGCTTGTTTTGCCTACTGTGGTGTACAAGCTGCTCCGAAAAAGAGGAAAAAAAAGAAGAAGTAACCAAGTATGTAGTTACGGCTCCTCTCAAAAAAGACACTACGATTACGAAAGAGTATGTGTGTCAAATCCGCTCCATCCGTCACATCGAATTGCGTGCCCAGCAACGAGGCTACATCCAAGGGATTTTTGTGGATGAAGGGCAGATGGTAAAAGAAGGGCAGTTGATGTTTCAAATCATGCCCCAACTCTACGAAGCTGAAGTACAAAAAGCTGAAGCCGAAGCCAAATTTGCCAGTATTGAGTACAAAAATACCAAACGCCTTGCCGACAGCAACATTGTAGCTCCTAATGAATTGGCTATGATCAATGCCAAATGGGACAAAGCCAAAGCTGAGCTCGCCTTAGCGCAGATTCACTTAGGGTTTACCAAAATTAAGGCCCCTTTTTCGGGCATCATGGATCATTTTCAAGTGCGCTCTGGAAGTTTGGTCGAGGAAGGCGATTTGCTTACTACGCTTTCTGACAATAGTAAAATGTGGGTTTATTTCAATGTGCCCGAAGCTGAGTACTTGGATTTTAAGACCAAAACTCAGAATAATAATATGTCGAAGGTAAACTTGGTAATGGCCAACCATGAAGTGTTTGGGCATCCTGGGGTTGTGGAAACGATAGAAGCCGATTTTAACAACGAAACGGGAAATATCGCTTTTCGGGCCACTTTCCCAAATCCCAAAGGCTTGCTGCGTCATGGAGAAACGGGCAATATTCAAATGGTAGTGCCTCTCAAAAATGCCATTATTATCCCTCAAAAAGCCACCTTCGAGATTCTTGAGAAAAAGTACGTTTATGTGGTGGGTAAAGACAATGTTGTCAGATCGCGCGAAATTAACATCGCCGCCGAAATGCCCGACCTCTACGTGGTGAAAGATGGCTTAGCCGCCGACGAACGAATCTTGCTTGAAGGTATCCGTAAAGTACATGACAACGAGAAGATTCACTTTGATTACCAAGAGCCACGCAAGGTCTTAGCCAATCTTAAAGTGTACACTGAGTAATAGCTCTTCTCCCCAAAATATCGCAAGAATATGTTTAGTAAATTCATACATCGGCCAGTACTTGCTATCGTCATCTCGCTGGTCATTATTTTCATGGGGATATTGGCTATCACTAGCTTACCTATCTCACAATTTCCCGAAATTTCGCCCCCAATGGTTATCGTGCGGGCTTCTTACCCAGGGGCTAGTGCCAAAGTACTTACCGAGTCGGTATTGATTCCGATGGAACAGGCCATCAACGGCGTACCAGGCATGAAATACATGACTTCTGACGCCACCAGTGCTGGGGAAGCCAACATCCAGATTGTTTTTAACTTAGGTACTGATCCTGACCAAGCCGTCGTCAACGTCAATACGCGTATTGCGCAGGTGCTCAACCGCTTGCCTATCTTGGTGCAGCGTGAAGGGGTCATCGTAAACCGTATTGTTCCCAACATGTTGATGTACGTCAACTTGTACAGCAAAGACCCCAAGGCCAACATGAAGTTTCTTTTCAACTTTGCGGGGGTAAATATGTTGCCTGAACTTCAACGGATTACGGGAATTGGACAAGCCAGTATCTTAGGGAGTCGCCAGTACGCCATGCGGATTTGGCTCAAACCCGACCGTATGCGGGCTTATAATATCTCCGCCGACGAGGTGATGGAAGCCCTCAACGACCAGAGTGTGATTGGGTCGCCTGGGCGGATTGGCCGAAGCGACGGAAAACGCGCCGAAGCCTTGGAATACGTACTGACCTACCAAGGGCGTTTCAACGACGTGGAGCAGTACAAAAACGTGATTGTGAAGGCAAATCCTAACGGTGAAATTCTAAAATTGAAAGACATTGCCGAAGTGGAGCTTGGTAGCGAATATTATGACATTTATTCCAACCTCAACGGCTACCCGTCGGCGGCGATTATGCTCAAACAAACCTACGGAAGTAACGCCAGCGATGTCATTAAAAGCGTAAAGGCCAAGCTGGATGAAATGAAGAAAACGTCGTTTCCGCCTGGTATGGATTACGAAATTAGCTACGACGTTTCGCACTTTTTGGATGCCTCCATCGAAAACGTCATTCACACCCTGCGCGATGCCTTTATTCTGGTGGCTTTGGTGGTATTTATCTTCTTGGGCGACTGGCGTTCTACGCTCATCCCTACGCTGGCCGTGCCTGTTTCGCTGATTGGTGCGTTTATCTTTATGCAACTCTTTGGCCTGACCATCAACATGATTACGCTCTTTGCGTTGGTACTTGCCATCGGTATTGTGGTCGATGACGCCATTGTGGTCGTGGAGGCCGTCCATGCCAAAATGGAAGAAGAGCCGCACCTCACGCCTTACAAAGCCGTCAAGAAAGTACTTCGCGAAATCAGCGGTGCCGTTATTGCCATCACGTTGTTGATGACCGCCGTGTTTGTTCCCGTCGCGTTTATGACAGGCCCCGTGGGGATTTTCTACCGCCAGTTTTCGATTACAATGGCTACGTCTATCGTCATTTCGGGGCTGGTAGCGCTTACCCTTACGCCTGTGCTCTGTGCCATGATTTTGAAAAACCACCACGGAAACCATCGCAAGAAAACCATCATCGACCGCTTCATTGATGCCTTCAACCGGGGTTTTGAAAAACTGACGGGTCGGTACGTGGGGCTTCTGCGCCTCATCGTCAACCGCCGCGTGGTGACTTGGGGAATCTTGTTGGCTTTTGGAATTGGAATTTTCGGAATTACGGCCAAACTCCCCTCGGGCTTTATTCCTAGCGAAGACCAAGGCATGATTTACGCCATCGTCCAAACGCCTCCAGGCTCCACCTTGGAACGCACCAACGACATTACCCGCAAACTCCAAGCCATTGCCGAAAAAGTAGAGGGGATTCAGTCGGTTTCAGCGCTTGCGGGCTACGAAGTACTTACCGAAGGGCGGGGATCAAACGCGGGTACGTGTTTGATTAACCTCAAACCTTGGGACGAGCGTAAACACACCGTCAATGAGATTATTTATGAATTAGAAGAAAGGGCCAAAGTAATCCCTGGCGCAACCATCGAATTTTTTGACCCACCAGCCGTACCAGGCTACGGAGCTGCGGGTGGTTTTGCGCTGCAATTGTTGGACAAAACCAACACGGGTGATTACAAACAACTCGAAAAAGTCAGCTCCGACTTTATGAGTGAACTCAAGAAGCGGAAAGAACTGACGGGCTTGTTTACCTTTTACAGTGCCAATTACCCCCAATACGAACTCGAAATTGATAATAAATTGGCCATGCAAAAGGGGGTTTCGATTGGCAACGCCATGAATACACTCTCCATCTTGATTGGTAGTACGTACGAACTCGGTTTTATTAAGTTTCAGCGTTTCTTTAAGGTGTTTGTGCAAGCATCGCCCGAATACCGCCGACTCCCTGATGACATTATGAACCTGTACGTCAAAAACAAGTACGACGAAATGGTGCCGTTCTCGGCCTTTATGCGCATCAAAAAATCGCAGGGCGCCAACGAAATCAACCGCTATAACATGTACACCACTGCGGCTTTCCGTGGGGCACCTGCCAAAGGATACAGTAGTGGGGAGGCCATCAAGGTGATTCAGGAAGTGGCCAAGAAAACCCTTCCACGCGGCTACGACATCGACTGGGGTGGGTTGTCGAAAGACGAAGTAATGCGGGGCAACGAGGCACTTTACATTTTCCTCATCGTATTGGCCTTTGTGTATTTTGTCCTTGCTGCCCAGTACGAGAGCTTTATTCTACCGCTGGCGGTGGTCTTCTCGCTGCCTGCGGGGGTCTTCGGTTCTTTCTTGCTCATTAAAGTGATGGGACTTGCCAACGACATTTATGCCCAAGTAGGGTTGGTGATGTTGGTCGGGTTGTTGGGGAAAAACGCCGTTTTGATTGTGGAATTTGCCGTCCAGAAACACAAGGAAGGCTTCACCGTTTTGAACGCTGCTATCGAAGGTGCCAAGGTACGTTTCCGCCCCATTTTGATGACGTCTTTTGCCTTCATTGCGGGGTTAATTCCGCTTGTGCTTGCCACAGGCGCAGGGGCCATCGGAAACCGTACAATTGGTTCGTCGGCACTAGGAGGAATGCTTTTCGGGACTGTATTCGGCGTGATTATCGTTCCTGGGCTGTACTTTATTTTCGGAAAAATAGCCGAAGGTCGTCAGTTGATTAAAGGCGAAAAAGAGAATCCGTTAACCGAAGAAATTGAGCACTAATGTTTAAGAAAATCATCATACTCGGTCTTGGAGTTGCGGGGTTAACGTTGGCCATTTCGGGCTGCAAAACCCCAGCGCTGGTCACCAAAACCGAACGAAACACCTTACCTGCGAGTTTCAATAACTCTCAGGACTCGACCAGCAGCGCCAAAGTTCGGTGGAAGGAGTTCTTTACCGACCCTTACCTTACGGCCTTGATTGATAGCGCCTTGCAAAACAATCAGGAGCTAAACATTACGATGCAGGAAATCGAAATGTCGCGCAACGAAATCATGGCCCGTCAAGGGGAATACAAACCTTTTGTGGGCATCCGTGGAAGTGCGGGCGTGGACAAAGTGGGGCGTTATACCAACATCGGAGCCAGCGAAGCAACCACCGACATCAAACCTGGCCGAGAAACGCCCGAACCGTTGCCCAATTTTTTGGGAGGACTTTTTGCCACGTGGGAAATCGACATTTGGCATAAACTCCGTAATGCCAAAGACGCCGCCGTGCATCGGTACTTGGCCAGTGGTGAAGGTAGAAATTTCATGGTGACCAACTTAATTGCCGAAATTGCTACTTCGTACTATGAGTTGTTGGCACTTGACAATCAATTGGCGATTATTCACCAAAACATTGATATTCAGAACAATGCCCTTCGTATTGTGCGCCTTCAAAAAGAAGCCACCAAGGTAACAGAATTGGCCGTTCGGCGGTTTGAGGCCCAAGTATTGAACACTCAAAGTTTGCAATACAATATCCAGCAACGAATCATCGAAACCGAAAACCGTATCAATTTTTTGGTGGGACGCTATCCCCAAACCGTGGCGCGTAGTTCACAAGATTTTAGCAATTTAGTCCCCGAGACCATTCATACAGGCTTGCCTTCGCAGTTGTTGGCCAATCGCCCCGACATTCGTCAGGCAGAGCAGGAATTGGCCGCCAACAAACTCGACGTGCAAGTAGCCAAAGCCCGTTTTTATCCTTCGTTGGGCATTTCGGCAGGACTGGGTTATCAGGCTTTTAATCCGCTTTATTTGTTAAAAACACCCCAATCGCTCCTTCTTTCTTTGGCGGGGGATTTGACGACGCCGTTGGTCAATAAAAATGCCATCAAAGCCTCTTATTTCAACGCCAATGCCAAGCAGATTCAGGCCGTGTATAACTACGAACGTACGCTGTTGAATGCCTACATCGAAGTGGCCAACCAAATGGCGAAAATAGGTAACTTGGAAAAAACGTACGACACAAAGTCAAAAGAGGTTCAGGCACTTACGCAGTCGATTACGATTTCAAACAACCTGTTTAGCTCGGCCCGTGCCGACTACATGGAGGTATTGCTGACGCAACGCGACGCCATAGAATCGCGGTTTGACTTGGTCGAAACCAAGATGCAACAGATGAATGCTGTTGTGAATATTTACCGTGCCTTAGGTGGGGGTTGGAATTAATTGATTTTGTCGCCGTTTGCCGCCATTGTAGAGACGTTGTATGCGTAGAGACGTTGTATGCGTAGAGACGTTGCATGCGTGGAGACGTTGCATGCAACGTCTCTACAACAAAATACGTTTATTCTGATTTTAAACTTTTCACGGGGTTCATCAACGCCGCTTTAATGGCTTGATAGCTGACTGTTAGGAGTGCGATACCGATGGTCAAGATGGCCGTAACCACAAAAATCCACCACGAAATCTCGGTACGGTAGGTGTATTTTTCTAGCCATTGGCTCATAAAATAATACGCAATGGGCGACGCAATAAGCAACGAGAGAACCACCAACACCACAAAGTCTTTCGACAATAAGCCCCACAAATTGGCAGTCGTTGCACCAAGTACCTTGCGTACCCCCATTTCTTTGGTGCGTTGTTCGGCCACAAACGACGCCAACCCAAACAAGCCCAAGCAACTGATGAATATCGCTAAAATGGCAAAAATGGAGGCTATTTTACCCAAACGTTCTTCATTGGCAAATTTTTTGGCATATTCCCCATCCACAAATTTGTAATCAAACGGCACCGCAGGATTGTATTTTTGAAACACCTCGGCTATTTTGCCAACGGCGGTAGAAGTGGCCATTGTCTGATTTAGTTTGATGTTAATCGTGTATTGGTTGTTGTAATCCAACAAAAACACCGTAGGCAATATCGGCTCAAAGGGCGATCCCATCACAATGTCTTTGATTACACCAATCACCTCGTAGCTTTTCCCGTTCCATTTTACGGTTTCGTTAATGGGGTTTTTCAAGCCCATGTACTTTACGGCCGTCTCATTGATGACAATGGCCGAAGAGTCTGTTGAAAACTTTTTGGAAAAATCGCGTCCTTCCCGAAAGCGCCACCCTACGATTTTGCTGTAATCGTGCGTCACTCGGAAAGTCGCAAAATTATCTTCAAAGCCTGGGGCTTTACCTTTCCATTCAAACCCACTTTGGTTTTCCCACACATCCGTAATCGGAGAAGAAGAAACAGCCAAGTTGGACACCGCTCCCGACTGAAGTAACTCGTTTTTAATCACTTCGTAGTTTTGGTAAAGGTCGGGCGTAATCATATAGACGGCCATCAGCCCTTCTTTATCGTAACCCACGTTTCGGTTTTTTGCGTGCTGGATTTGGAGATAAATAACACTTGTGTCAATGATTAGCACAATGGAAACCGTAAACTGTATCACTACCAAAATTTTCCGTGGCGTCGGGGCAAAGGCTCCTCTCCGCAAACGCGACGACGGGAAACCGATTCCTTTGAGCACTTTTATCGGCTGAAAAGAAGACAAGTAAAACGCAGGATAGCTCCCCGCCAATAAGCCCGTCAATACGCTAAAGCTCAGCACCGACAGCCAAAAAACAGGGTTTAACCATAACATTGTTATTTTTTTATCGGCCAACTCATTGAAAAAAGGCAACGCCAGTTGCACCAAAAGCAACGCAAAACCCAAGGCAATAAAAACAACCAAGAACGATTCGCCGAAAAACTGCGCAATCAATTGTTGGCGAAGCGACCCCATCGACTTCCGAATCCCGACTTCTTTGGCGCGCTTTTCGGAACGGGCAGTACTCAGGTTCGTAAAATTAATGCAAGCCAACAACAGCACAAACACGCCAATAATACCATACAGCCAAATAAATTCGAGCTGGTCGCTCATCACGCTTTTTCGGTTGGCAAACTTGGAATACAAATGCCATTGGCTCATCGGGTGAACAAACAATTCGGGATTGTACGCGACGCGTTTTGCATCCAAATGTTTCCGTTTTATGTCTTTAATTTTGGCCGAAACACCCGCAAAGTCAACTTGAGGAGCAAGCTGTACATAAATCTTGTATGAATTATCGTTCCAATCGTTTTCTTGCTCTTTCATAAAACTCATAAAAGATGCCAGTAAATCCCACGGCCCGATAAAGGTCAGGTCTTGAAATTCCGAGTTTTTGGGCAAATCCTTATACACGCCCGCCACTTTTGCCTCCATCCGATTTTTTATCTTTACGATTTTATCCAACGGATTTTCTTCCCCAAAAAGCTTTTTAGCGAGTGATTCAGAAAGTAAAACCGAATGAGGGTCTTTAAGCGCCGCGCGGGTTCCATACACCATGTCTAGCCCAAACAATTCGGGGGCATCGGGCTGCATAAAACTCCCTGATTGAAAGAACTTTTTATCCCCCGACAATATAGCATACTTCTGCGTGGAGGTAGTCATGGCGATATACTTAAAATCAGAACCATACGACGCGCGCAACTCGGCCGCCAACGGAATGGGGTTTGTCATGTACGTTCCTTCGCCATTGTGCACCATTATTCGCCCAATGAGGTCGTAGTTTTTGAAATTTTTGTTAAAACTCAGTTCATCCCACACCCAAAGACCAATGAGCATCGCCACGGCCATGCCCGTCGCCAAACCGAAGATGTTGATAAACGAGTAACCTTTGTGTTTCAGCAGGTTACGAAAAGCGATTTTAAAATAGTTGCGTATCATAGCAGGGCTGTATGTGTAAGAGGTTGAATACTTAGAATGGGCACTAAAACGACGTCGCAGAAAATAAGGGCGACAAAAACGGATAACTTCAAAGAAATACATCCAACGGGCTCGCTGCGCTCCAAACTCCTCGGCCTGAAACGCAAACTGCTCGTGCAAATCCCCCAACAGTTCTTCGTAAAGCTCTGAAGGGAGAAAGCGTTTGACCAAGCCATCGAGCCAAGCGGGTGGTTTGTTTTGCATAGGGCTTGCCTTTTGCTTACTTGCCTTTTAAAAATTATTCTGATTTTAAACTCTTTACGGGGTTCACCAAAGCGGCTTTGATAGCTTGAAAACTCACGGTTAGCAGCGTGATTATCAAAGCTCCCGCACCCGCCGCCACAAAAATCCACCATGAAATAGCGGTATGGTAGCTGTATTTCTGAATCCAGTTATTCATAAAGTAATACGCAACTGGCGACGCAATAAAAAGCGAGATAACCACCAACAGTACAAATTCCTTTGAAAGTAAACCCCACAAATTAGTTATACTTGCTCCCAACACTTTTCTTATTCCGATTTCTTTGGTACGCTGCTCGGCAATAAAGGAAGCCAAGCCAAATAAACCTAAGCAGGAAATAGCAATAGCGAGAATGGCAAAAAGGAAAGCTAATTTGCCGATGCGTTGCTCGGATGTAAACTTTTTACTGTATTCTTCATCCACAAAAAAATAGCGGAATGGGGCTGAGGGAACGAGTTTTTTCTGGGTAGCTTCTATTTTGGCGAGTGCCTCTGAAATAGGTAAATTAGGATTGATTTTTATTTGCATTTGTCCTAAAGAACGAACATTTCGTAACATATACAACCCCATTTTTACAGGTTCGTAAGGCGACTCAGCCACTAAATCTTCGATTACCCCTATGATTTGCCAGCGGCGCTTGTTATCACCTGTCGAAGTTATATACTCACCTATTGGGTTTTTCAAAGCCAGGTACTTGGCCGCCGATTCATTGATGATAACAGCAGCGGTATCCATACCAAATTCTTTCGAAAAGTTACGCCCCTGTTTCACTTTCCATTGAATGGTATTACCAAAATCTTCGTCTAATTGGGTAACTGAAAAATAGGATTGGGCTTCCGGATTTTTGCCTTTCCAATCAAAACCACCCCAATTGTCCCATATGGAGGTAACGGGCATATTTGAAAAAGCTATGTTTGTCGCTACGCCATTTCGCAGTAAATTATCTTTCATCACCAATTTACTGTTTTCAAAGTTGGGGTCGTCCATCGAAATCCTCACCAAACTGCTTCTGTCATACCCCACGGGACGGTTTTGAGCATATTGGATTTGCTGATATACTACGATAGTGCCAATAATCAACACCACCGAAACCGTAAACTGTACTATTACCAATACTTTACGTGGTAAAGAGGCGTATTTTCCCAAGCGAATCGTTCCTTTCAATACTTTTACAGGCTCAAATGAAGACAGATAAAAGGCAGGATAAAACCCTGATAATAAAGCTGTAATGGTAAGAAATGCAAAGCTGATTCCTAAAAAATAGGGGTTAGTGAAAGGAATGTTTATTTTCTTATCAGCCAGCTCATTAAACCAGCCAATAGATGCCCCAACGATACCCAGCATGACAATAAACGCCAACCCTACCACCAAAAACGATTCTCCCAAAAATTGGTTGACCAACTGTGATTTTACCGAACCAACGGCCTTACGGATGCCTACTTCTTTGGCTCTTTTTTCGCTTCGGGCCGTACTTAGATTCATAAAATTGATACAAGCCAAAAGCAACACAAATACACCCACGATGCTAAACAGCCACACAAAAGTAATGCGCCCGGTGGCAGGGTAACCGTCTTTGAATTCAGAATACAAATACCAGTTTTTCATGGGGTTAAGGTAAAGTGTGGCCTTGTATTTTTTTGCCGGTTCCTTAAAACTATCCGGTGCATCTTTCAAATAAAAATCTCTAACCGCGGCATTGGCCTGCTCCATCGTTACCTTATCGGCCGTTTGTATAAAAATGCGTTGTGAGCTGTTGTTCCAATTCTCCTCGCTGCCTTTTACCCACTTCTCATTGTTACGGAGATACTCAAAATTGCCGATAAAATGGATGCCGCCCAGCGTAGAATTTTGGGGAGCATCTTCATATACCCCGCTCACTTTGCAATAAAACTTATTGTCTAATTTTATGGCTTCCCCAATTGGGTCTTTATCGCCAAAAATAGACTTAGCTGCTGATTCAGACAGAATCATTCCTTGTGGATCATTAAGGCTTTCTTTACTGCCTTTGAGCATTTTTAAGGAAAACATATCGATCACTCCGTTTTCAAAAAACTGCCCTTTCCTGATATGATTTTCATTACCCACACTTAAGGTAGTTTCACCGTCCCAGTGCACCAATAGCACGTGCTTGAAAATATGTCCGTATTTTTCTCGTAACACTTTAGCCATTGGTTGTGGTTGGCTACTACCCTCTACTTGTTTTTGATCCAAAGGCTCTGTGACGTGATTGTAAACCTGAGCAATGTGATCGTAGTTTTTGAAGTTTTTGTTAAAACTCAGTTCATCCCAAACCCAAAGTCCAATGAGCATGGCCACGGCCATACCCGTTGCCAAACCAAAGATGTTGATAAACGAGTAACCTTTGTGTTTCAGCAGGTTACGAAAAGCGATTTTGAAATAATTGCGTATCATAGCGGGGCTGTATGTGTAAGAGGTTGAATACTTAGAATCGGCACGAAAACGGCGTTTCAGAAAATACGGACGACAAAAACGGATGACTTCAAAGAAATACATCCAACGGGCTTTCTGCACTCCAATCTCTTCGGCTTGAAACGCAAACTGCTCGTGCAAATCTCCCAACAGCTCTTCGTAAAGCTCTGAAGGGAGAAATCGTTTGACCAAAGCGTCGAGCCAAGCGGGTGGTTTGTTTTGCATAGAGCTTGCCTTTTGCTTACTTTTCTTTTAAAAACTATTCTGATTTTAAGCTCTTTATGGGGTTCATCAAAGCCGCTTTGATGGTCTGGAAACTCACAGTTAAGAGAGTGATACCGACGGCCAAGATGGCCGTAACCACAAAAATCCACCACGAAATATCGGTGCGGTAGGTATATTTTTGCAACCAACCGTTGAGGAAATACCACGCAATCGGCGTAGAAATAACACAAGAGATAATCACCAACACGACAAAATCCTTGGACAATAAGCCCCAAAGGTTGGGAACAGTAGCCCCAAGTACTTTTCGGATACCAATTTCTTTGGTGCGTTGCTCGGCTACAAACGACGCCAAGCCAAACAAGCCCAAACAGGAAATGAAAATAGCCAATACCGCAAAAATCCCCGCTAATTGCCCAATGCGCGTTTCAGCCGCAAATTTTCGTTCGTATTCTTGGTCAGAAAATTTATAGTCAAACGGGCTTCCTGGATTGAATTTTCGGAATACGGTTTCTATTTTTTTGAGCGATTCGCCCGCACTCAACGCAGGATTTAATTTGACGTTAATCACGTTGGCCCACCCATAATCCATCATAAAAACGGTCTGATAAACGGGTTCAAAAGGAGACCCCATCATCATGTCTTTCACCACACCGACAACTTGAAAAGGTTTTCCGTTCCACTTAACAATTTTACCAACTGGATCTTTCAAACCCATATAACGGACAGCGGTTTCGTTAAGCACCATGCCCGATGAATCAGTCGAGAATTTTCGAGAAAAATCCCTCCCTTGTACAAATTGCCACCCGATTGTTTTTCCAAAATCGTGCGTCACTGCAATGGTTCCAAAGCTATCTTTAAAGTTGGGGTCTTTGCCCTCCCAGTCAAAGCCGCCGTTTTGTGAGTTTAGGTTGGTAGCGGGGGCAGATGAAGTTGACATTTCTACGGCTCCGCCGCTCTTTATAAGCGCATCTCGGAGAGCATTATAGTTTTGGTACAACTCAGGCGTATTCATCGTTACCGTAATCAGCCCATTGCGGTCGTAGCCAATCGGGCGATTTTTAGCGTATTGAATTTGACGAAGCACAATCGTCGTCCCAACAATGAGTGTCACTGAAACCGTAAACTGTATCACTACCAGCACTTTGCGAGGAATTGAGGCAAAACGCCCTGCCCTAAATGTGCCTTTTAAAACCTTTACTGGCTGGAAAGAAGACAAATACAACGACGGATAACTGCCCGCAATTAAGCCCGTCAGGACGCTAAAGCCAATACCCAACAACCAGAAAATAGGGTTAGCCCATAAAAGCGCCAATTTCTTGTCGGCCACTTCGTTAAAAATTGGGAGTAGCAAAAGCACCAATACCAAAGAGACGACAAAAGCACAGGCCACCACCAACAGCGACTCACTGAAGAATTGACTGATTAGCTGTGAACGAACCGAACCCACCGCTTTGCGAATGCCGACTTCTTTGGCGCGCTTTTCACTGCGGGCTGTGCTTAAATTCATAAAGTTGATACAGGCCAGCAACAACACAAAAACACCAATGATGCCAAACAGCCAAACGTACTGAATGCGGCCATCTGGCTTTCCTGTTTTGTCCCAGCCCGTGTATAAGTGCCACTTACTCATCGGATGAAGGAACACTTCATTTTTAAAGGAAGCCACTTCTGGTACATGCTTTATTTTGATGCCCTTGATTTTTTGTGTAACGGCGTCAAAATCAGCAGTAGGCGAAAGCTGTACCAACATTTCCCACGAGTTATTGTTCCATTCTACGTTGTCCTGTGCCCGCTTTACCCATGCTTCTGACGACACGTACAAATCCCACGGAGCAATGAATGTCATATCTTTGAAATGGCTATTATAGGGTAGGTCTTCGTAAACTCCAGTCACTTTTACGTTCAATTTATTGTCTATTTTCATCAGTTTCCCAACGGGTTCTTCCTCGCCAAATAAGGCCGTCGCCACCGATTCAGACAATAAAATAGATGAAGGATCTTTTAAGCCCGTTCGGGTGCCTTTGAGCATATTGAGCGACAGCATGTCTGGAGCATTGGGGCTTAAATAGTTGCCCTGTTTTGTAAACTTTTTGTCGCCGTACGCCAAAATATGCTCATACGTCCATGAAGACATCACAACATGTTTAAAATCAGCTGCATACATCGTTTGCAGTTCATTCCCCAACGGAATTGGCATATGACCTCCCGCGAAAAAATCTCCGTTGACTGATCCGTTTTGCATCACTTGAGCAATGCGGTCGTAATTTTTAAAGGACTTGTTGTAGGACAATTCATCCCACATCCAAAGGCCAATGAGCATCGCTACGGCCATGCCCGTCGCCAAGCCGAAGATGTTGATAAACGAATAACCTTTGTGTTTCAACAGGTTACGAAATGCGATTTTGAAATAATTGCGTATCATAGTGGGGCTGTATGTGTAAGAGGTTGAATACTTAGAATGGGCACTAAAACGACGTCGCAAAAAATAAGGGCGACAAAAACGGATGACTTCAAAGAAATATATCCAACGGGCTTTTTGCGCTCCATGCTCTTCGGCCTGAAACGCAAACTGCTCGTGCAAATCCCCCAACAGCTCTTCGTAAAGCTCCGAAGGGAGGAATCGTTTGACCAAGGCGTCAAGCCAAGCGGGTGGTTTGTTTTGCATAGGGCTTGCCTTTTAAAAATTATTCTGATTTTAAGCTCTTTACGGGGTTCATCAAAGCTGCTTTGATGGTCTGAAAACTCACGGTAAGTAATGTGGTCACCAAGGCACCTGCTCCCGCCGCCACAAAAATCCACCAGTTTATTTCTGTACGATAACTATATTTTTGCAACCAGTTATTCATAAAATAGTAGGCAATGGGTGCCGCGATTAGGCAAGAAACAATGACCAATACCGCAAAATCTTTTAAGATTAAAGTCCAGATATTGGTTACTGTAGCGCCTAATACTTTACGGATTCCAATTTCTTTGGTGCGTTGCTCCGTAACAAACATTACCAAACCGAGTAGCCCCAAACAGGAAATGGCGATAGCAAGGATGGCAAAAATTATAGATAGACTTTTTACCAAAGATTCCGTTTTGTACAAATTTTCAAACTCCGCTTCCACAAACTTATAGGTAAATGGAAAGTCGGGATTTAGTTTTTTGTGAATAGTTTCGATTCCATTCAATGCCTCCTGGGTACGTTCTCCCTCTATTCGTATCAAGCAATATCCGTGAGATAATTTATTTGAATGTCGAATTATCATAGGCTCAATAGGCATAAGCATCGAATTGAAATGAAAATCTTTAACTACACCTATTATTTGCCCTGTCTTACCCCAAAACGTCAAAGGCATACCAATGGGCGACTTGTAGCCAATAATTTTCAGAGCAGCCTCATTGATTATGTAACTTGTAGAATCTGCAAATTCTCTCGAAAAATCACGACCTTGAAGCAGGGTGGCTTTCATCGTATTTACAAAATTGTATTCTACCGCTATTGGATTAAAGTTGGGACTTGAATTCGGATTTTTTCCCTGCCATTCTACACTTCCGGTGGTGTTGTCGTTACTTATAAATTGGTTTGAAATCTTACTCAAACTCTCTACTCCATCAATCTTCTTTAATTCATTTTCAAAAACTTCAAACTGTTTGCTGAGCGTGCCCGTAACAGGTAAATAAATCAGGTTTTGTTTTTCATACCCAATGTTTTTTGAATGGATAAAATTGATTTGTTTTGAAATAATCAAAGTGCCTATAATAAACACCGTAGATAAAGTAAATTGAAAAATGACAAGTCCTTTTCTAAGGGAAATGGAGTTTTGGTTCACTTTTAGATTATTTTTCAAAACAGCTATAGGACGAAAAGCGGTCAAAAAAAGTGATGGGTATAAGCCTGATAGTAAGCCAACTAAGAGTAATAATCCAAAAATAAATAACCAAAATGATGGCTCGTGGTAAGGCAAAGCAATTTGCTTATTAGTAAAACTATTAAAACTGGGGAGAATAAAGCCCGCGGCAGTCAAAGCAAAAAATAGGGCAATAACAGAAAACATAAAAGCCTCACCCATAAACTGACCAACCAAAGATGACTTTTCAGCTCCGATTGCCTTTCTTACGCCAATTTCTTTGGCTCTTTTGAGGGATTGAGCAATGCTCAAATTCATGAAATTGATACAGGCAATGAGCAAAATAATAATAGCCACTACCGTAAATAGCTTTACATAGTCAATTCTCCCGCCCGCAGTCTCTCCATTTTCAAATCTTGAATTGAGGTATGTTTCTTTGAATGGCTGAATGCCAAGCTCTAAGTGATTGTTTTCTGTTTTATAACCTTTTGAAAACTTGCCAATGAAATGTTTGAGTTTGGCATTTACCTTGGCTTCATCCGCATTTTTCTTTAATAACACAAAAGCTCCGGGGCCTGAATTATCCCAATCGTAAACCCAAGGCTCACGTTCTTTGAATAATTCCCAGCTTATCAAATAATCCAGCTTCAAAGATGAGCTTTCGGGCATGTTTGCATACACGGCTTTGATAGTAAGGTCTTTGTAATTATCAAATTTGATAGATTGATTGATGGCTTTTTCGGCACTCCCAAATAAGGCAATCGCCATTTTTTCAGAAATTGAAATAGATTCGCGAGTTTTAAGTGATTCGTTTACAGTGCCTTGTAAGAAAGGATAAGAGAATATTTTAAAAAAATCTTCACCACTATATCCACCGATAAATTTTAGTTTTTTGTCTTTTACTGCAAAAGTCCGTGCCTCATCTCCGCTCCAATTGCAGGATAGTTCTACCTCTGGAATGGTTCTTTTTAGCTCCTCGCCCAGTAGCCCTGGCGTATCGTAATAGCCGGTTGCTTTTCCATCAATAAATTCTTTACTTGTTACGGTATAAATTCTATCCCCTCTTTCATGAAATGTGTCAATTTGCAGTTCATCTTTTACCCATAAATAAATCAGCAAACTACAAGTTAGTCCTATCGACAAACCTGTAATGTTTATAACGCTAAATGCCTTATTTTTGAGGATATTTCTCCAAGCGATTATGAAATAGTTGCGTATCATAGCAGGGCTGTATGTGTAAGAGGTTGAATACTTAGAATGGGCACTAAAACGACGTCGCAGAAAATAAGGGCGACAAAAACGAAGCACTTCAAAGAAATACATCCAACGGGCTCGCTGCGCTCCAAGCTCTTCGGCCTGAAACGCAAACTGCTCGTGCAAATCCCCCAGCAGCTCTTCGTAAAGCTCCGAAGGGAGAAGCCAACCCAAAAATCGGTCGGCCCAACGTGGTGGACTGGGTTGTTTTTCCATCACTCAAGAAAAAGAAGGATTTGGAATAGCATCCCACAGCTCATTACGCACTTGTCGCATTTCGGCCAAGGTACGTTTACCCAATGCCGTGATTCGGAAAAAGCGCTTTCGACGCCCACCACGCTCGGACGTAGCGCCCCCGAGCTCAGATACGACAAAGCCTTTTTCTTCCAAGCGATACAATGCAATGTGTACCCCGCTCAGACTGATGAGGCGGTTGTTCATCCGCTGTTTTAATTCCGCCGCAATCGTGACGCCGTAAGCTGTCCCTTCCAGCACAGCGACCGTGAGTAAAACCAATTCTTCAAATTCACCTAAGTAAGAGCGCCCCATGGGTATGTTAGCGTGTTTTAATATTTCATTATTATTTGCTAAACAAATAACCATGCCATGAAAAAAACAGCTGTTTCAAAAGCTTAGTATAACCAAATTATCTTCGGCATCTGTTCAACCTCGCCCCCTAAATCCCCCTCTCCTTTCTGGAGATGGGGACTTTTAAAGCCCTTCTCCTAGCAGGAGAAGGGTTGGGATGAGGTTGAATCCAAAGAATATTTTGTAACCTGTTACTTTTGAGACAGCCTCTTTTGAAAAACCTGTGTCCGAAATCGTACAGGGTTTGTCCGCTGGTGACCAAAGACTTTCCAAGTTTGGATGTTATCGTTTCTGAACCTTGGAAAGTCTATCCGTCGATGAAAAAAGACATTCCAAGTTTTTGAAACTTGGAATGTCTGCGCCATTACTCCGCCTTCAAACTCTTCACGGGGTTTACCAAAGCCGCTTTGATGGCCAAATAACTGACGGTCAAGACCGCTACGATCGTAGCCAACACGCCCGCCAGCGCAAAAGCCCACCACGGCAAGTCGATTCGGTAGGCAAAATCGCGTAGCCATTGGCTCATGGTATAACCCGCAATCGGCGAGGCAATGAGGGTGGCAATGAGAATTAATTTGAGGTAATCGGTCAATAACAAGGTCACAATTCCCGTCACGGAAGAACCCAGTACTTTGCGCACCCCAATTTCTTTGGTGCGTTGATGGGTGGTAAAGGCAGCCAATCCGAATAACCCCAAACAGGCAATCAGCACGGCTAAGCCTGCAAAAACGGCAAATAACTGGCTGATATGCTGCTCCGATTGGTACATCTTGCTAAAACGTTCGTTTAAGAACGAATACGCAAACGGATTATCGGTAGTAGCTTTCCATTGTTGTTCTATCTTTTGGAGAAGCGTCGGAATATCGTTGGTCTGAATGCGTAACGCAAGCTGATTGTTGTCTTTACCGTAGAAAATAACCAAAGGAGCGATGTGCTGGTGCATGGATTCAAAATGAAAATCTTTGACCACGCCTACCACCGTATAGGTACGTTTACTGCCCGCTGAGCCGTCGCCTACGGTAGAAATTTGCTGACCAATCGGATTTTTAAAGCCATAAGTCCGAACGGCGGCTTCGTTGAGCAAAACCGAAGTGTTTTCGGTGGAAAAAGCTTTGGAAAAATTACGCCCTTGCGCCAAGCCAATCCCCAAGGTCGGCAAGTAATCTTCGTCGATGTAGTACCCTTTGGTACGATGCGTGGCGGTACGTGCTCCGTCCTGAATCTGAACTCCGTCAACATTTTGACTGGTGTGTCCCGCTGGCAAAAAACCAGCAGATGCCACTTTCACAACCGATGATAATTTCGCCAGTTCAGCTTTAAATGCATCAGCTTTGGCTCCTAACACGTGCGTATCGTGCAGCACCAGCACTTGTTCTCGGTCAAATCCCACTTTTTTGTTTTGCATAAATTGGATTTGACGATTGGCCACGATGGTCGCAACAATCATCCCAATAGAAACCACAAACTGCGTGGTTACTAAGGCATTGCGCAACCAACCACCCCGCCCGCCAATTTGCAACTTACCTTTTAACACCGTAATGGGCTTAAAAGAGGCTAATACAAACGCGGGATAACTTCCTGCCAACAAACCAATCACCAAGGAACACACCACCGCTCCCATGAGAAGCCGTCCATTGACGAGGTCATTGACGGTAAACTGTTTGCCCGATAACACATTGAAACTAGGTAAAAGCAAAAAGACCAAAACCAGTGCCAGTACCAATGCAAAAAAAGTAAGCAAGACCGACTCGGTCAGAAACTGAGTAACTAATTGCGTCCGCACCGAACCCAACACTTTCCGTATTCCGACTTCTTTGGAGCGGCTGGCCGAACCTGCCGTTGATAAATTGGTAAAATTGATACAAGCCAATAACAGAATAAAAAACGCAATGACCGAAAAGATATAGACGTACTTAGCATCGCTGTTGGCTTCTAATTCATCGTCCAAATCAGAACGCAAATGAATATCCGTAATCGGTTGAAATTGAAAACCAAAACGATTGCCTTTTTTCTGAAATTCGGTAAAGTCCATGCCAAAAAACTCTTTGATTTCGGGCGCAATGTACTTACTGACAAACCCCCGACTGATGGTTTCTACCTGCGCCAGAGAATGTCCTTCCCGAAGTCGTACGTACGTATAAGCTCCACTCGCCAGCCACTTATCCCCCGTTTTGACCGATTCAAACGACCCAAACATATCGTAGTGAAAATGGGTGTTGGAGGGAACATCTTCACAAACCCCCGTTACCCGAAAAAGCCCTAAATTGCCCAAAGTAAGGGATTGTCCGATGGGGTCGGCCTTGCCAAAATACTTTTGGGCAGTTGTTTTCGTAAGTACCACCGTATTGGGTTCAGCGAGTGCATTTTTGGGGCTTCCTTTCATCATCGGAAGCGAAAAAACGGAGAAGAAGTTAGAATCCACAAAGGCAACTTTTTCCTCTTTTATGATGTCCTGACCATGTTTGACCAAAAAAGCCCCTTCTTTCCGCAGTCGAGTAACAGCCTCTACCCCTGACGATTCGCGCAGCAGGGCTTGTCCCGAAGGCCCCGTTGAATAGGCTAAATTGATGTCTTTTTCATCCATACGCGCGTGCATCGTCATTCGATAGATGCGGTCTGCGTGTGCATGGTAGCTATCGTAGCTCAATTCGTGCAACACGTACAGTACAATCAGCAGGCAAGAAGCGAGTCCTACCGATAAACCGACGATATTGATGGCCGTAAATGCCTTTTGCCGCCACAAGTTGCGGAAAGCGATGGTTAAATAATTGGATAACATGACTGTAGAGGGTTGATTGGAATAACTGGATTTGATGGTTTGTCGTTTGGTAAAAAAGGGAGTAAGGCAATGGAATACAGCCCACAGGTACTCGCGGCGGGCGCGAGCGATGCCTACTTTTGCTACTCGCTTATGAAAGTTTTCGTGCAGGTCACCCTGAATGTATTCCAGTAAATGAGGTGCAACAAACCATTCCAAAAGCTGATCGGCCCAGCGGGGAGGTTGGTCTGGCAAAGGGTTGGTTGACTTTTTCATACGGGCATTTAAAACGGATTGGCTGATAAACCCATGAGTTCAAGTTTAGCTTGCGGTATCGACTGCCAAAGGCGGGTGCGGGTTTGTTGGATTTCCAGCAATACTTCACCACCTGCGGCAGTCAGCGCAAATAATCGCTTGCGCCTCCCTCCTCGTTCGGCCGTTGCCCCTCCCACCGAGGACGACAAAAAGCCTTTTTCTTCCAAACGATACAGCGTAGTATGTACCGCGCTGATGGTAAAGTCGCGGCCCGTTTGCTGCTGAAGTTCCTCCATAACGGGGATTCCATATACGTCTTCATTGCAAGCGGCAACCACCAGTAGCACCAGTTCTTCGAGTTCTCCCAGTATCGTTTTTCTCATAAAATGGTCGGTCTTTGATTAGATACAATTTTTTAGATGAAATAATCGTGCCACAACAAAAACCACCTTTGTTGAAGCTATTTTCAAAAATCAGTGTCCGAAATCGTACAGACATTGTCCGTTGATGGATAGCTTGAAGGAAAAAAGACTTTCCAAGTTTCAAAAACTTGGAAAGTCTCCCGTATTGGTTTTACTCCGATTTTAAACTCTTCACCGGATTCATCAAAGCCGCTTTAATCGCTTGATAGCTAACCGTCAGCAACGCAATTCCAATCGCTCCTAAACCCGACGCCACAAATATCCACCAAGATAGGTTAGTACGGTACTCATAATGCTGTAGCCAATCGTTGAGCAAATAGTAGGAAATTGGCGCTGCGATGAAGCACGCAATCAACACCAGTAAGGCAAAATCTTTGGAAAGCATTTGCCAAAGCCCAGCTACACTAGCTCCCAACACTTTTCGAATACCGATTTCTTTGGTACGTTGCTCGGCAATAAACGAGGCTAACCCAAACAACCCTAGACAAGAAATCAAGATCGCTAAAAGGGCAAAGAAGGCCGCGAGTTTGCCAATTCGTTCTTCGTCGCTGAACTTCCGACCGTAGACCTCATCCACAAAACTATACTCAAACGGCGCTTCGGGATTGTATTTTTTGAATACGGCAGCCACTTTGTCCAATGCCTTGCTTGTCCCCAATTGAGAAGAAAGTTTGAAGCTAATCGTGTTGACTGCGTTGTAATTAATGGTATAAAAAGCAGCGTTAACAGGCTCAAAAGGCGATTGTCGAATCATGTTTTTAATGACCCCGATTACTTTATATTCCTTACCACTTCGGACGATTTCGCCGATGGGATTTTTGAAGCCCATTAGCTTCAATGCCGCTTCGTTGATAATCATAGCCGAAGAATCGGTAGAGAACTTTCTTGAAAAATCACGACCCTCTATCACTTTCCAGCCTACCGTTTTGCCAAAATCGTGGGTAACTTGATTCGCCATGAACAACGGTTGGGTATTCGGCGTTTTTCCTTTCCAAGAAATATTGGTGGTTCCGCCATACTGACCTGTAATAGAACCACCCGACTCCGCAAATTCGACTACTGCACCCGTATTAAGCAAATCATTCCGCAAGGCGTCATAATGAGCGTAGAGTTCGGGCGTATTCATGTTGATTTCTACCAAACTACTACGCTCATAGCCTGAAGGGCGGTCTTTGGCGTGTTGAATCTGCCGAAAAACGGTGATGATGCCAATGATTAAAGTAACTGAAACCGTAAACTGAAAAACGACCAACACTTTGCGAGGAACGGAGGCAAATCTCGATGCTTTGAAAGTGCCTTTCAATACCTTAATCGGCTGAAAGGAAGATAGATAGAGTGCTGGATAACTGCCTGCAATCAGCCCCGTAAGCAAACTAAAGCCTAACCCCAGTAGCCAAAACCAAGGGTTGGCCCATAAAATGGAAACTCGTTTATCTGCGATTTCATTGAAATAGGGAAGAGCGAGTTGGGTGAAAATCAATGCGACTACAAATGCAATGAGGGTAATGACAAACGACTCACTCAAAAATTGAAAAATTAATTGGCCACGTACCGAACCAACCGACTTGCGGATGCCCACCTCTTTGGCTCGTTTTTCGGAACGGGCGGTGCTTAGGTTCATAAAATTGATGCAGGCCAATAGCAAAACAAACACCCCAATGGCACCAAAAAGCCAAACAAAGTAAACAATGCCACCCGCGTTTTTCCCGTCTTTAAAGTCGGTGTACAAATGCCACTGTTTCATCGGATGTAAGAAAAAGGCAGGCTTATAGCCAGGCGGGTCTTTGCGCTTCATGCGAATATCCTTGATTTTGGCCGACACCGCCTCCGCACTTGCTCCTTCTTTCAATTGTGCAAATACCTGAAATGAATTCTCATCCCATTCGTCCAACGCTCTTTTGACATAAGCATCGTTGGCCACAAACAATTCCCAAGGTGCTAGAAAAAGTACATCTCGAAAATCGCTGTTATACGGCAAATCTTCATACACACCCGTCACCTTTACATCGGTTTTGTTGCCCATCCTAATGGTTTTATTGAGTGGATTTTCGGTACCAAAAAATGCTTTGGCCACCGATTCGGAGAGAAGAATACTGTTAATGTCTTTCAATCCATCAGCGCTACCCGCCAACATCTTGAAAGACATCATATCCACAAAGTCGGGCTGGACATAATTGCCACTTTTGGTCAATTTCTTGTCACCTACCGCCAAAATCACGTCGCGGGTATAAGTGGAGAGGCTGGTCGCCTGAAAATCAGGGTACTTACTGCGCAGTTCATCCGCCATTGGAATAGGGACAGAATTGTACGAAGAAATCGTCCCGTCAAAATTCACAAATTGCCATACTTGGGCGATACGGTCGTAGTTTTTGTGGCTTTTATTGAACGACAGTTCGTCCCAAACCCACAAGCCAATCAGCATCGCTACGGCCATGCCAGTTGCTAAACCGAAGATGTTGATAAACGAGTAACCTTTGTATTTCAACAGGTTACGAAAAGCGATTTTGAAATAATTACGTATCATGGTTGGGCTGTATAAGTAAGTGGTTGGATATTGAGTAGACTTACGTTTAATGTTCGAAAGGTGTATATAAGTTAGGGCATCACGCCAATAGCGCTGCCGAGCCTTACCTTCTCCGAGTCGCTTAATGCGCAAAGCGTAGCGTTCGTGCAAATCGCCTAGAATCTCCTCGCGCAGGTGTGGAGCAAGGAGACAATTTAGCCATTTGTCAATCCAAACAGGTGGTTTGTGTTTCATATGGTTTGGGTTGGTAGAGACGTTGCATGCAACGTCTCTACGCCGATTTATTCCGTCTTCAAGGATTTCACAGGATTCATCAACGCTGCTTTGATAGCCTGATAGCTAATGGTCAATAGCGCAATAAACATTGCCGACGCTCCTGCCACGACAAACACCCACCATTCGACGTTGATGTGATATGCAAATTCTTCCAGCCACTGTTGCGTTGCCCACCAAGCCAATGGAAACGCAATACCGTTGGCAATCAATACCAGCTTTAAGAAATCTTTGGAAAGCAATGTTGTGAGACTAAACACACTCGCTCCTAATACTTTACGAACGCCAATCTCCTTGACACGTTGTTCGGCCGTGTAGGTAGCCAAACCAAACAACCCTAGACAAGCAATAAAAATAGTGGCCAACGCCGCCCAAATCAGCATGGTTTCGCGACGGTGGTCGTCGGCGTAGAAGCGGGCTAATTGTTCGTCCAAAAAATGATATTCCAACAAATGAGCAGGATCAATTTTTATCAAAGCTTCGTTTATTTTAGCCAAGGTATTCGGAACGTCGTTTCCTGTAATTCTTGATGTAAAATAATCAATCGAATGCACGGGGTTGTTTTGGTAGGCCAACACCATAGGAGCAATTTTTTCGCGAAGCGACTGGAAATGAAAGTCTTTGACAATGCCGACCACGCGTGCACGGAACGTTTGGCCATTGCGGAGCGGGCTGTAACTTCCTCCCATGGAGCGTTCGGGGATTTCGACCAATTGCCCTGCGGCTTCCTTAATTTTCAACATGCTGGCTGCTGTTTCATTCAACAGAATAGACGTAGAATCGTCTGTGCCTGCAAAATTGCGTCCGTTCACGAGCTTTACTTCAAAGGTATTGGTAAAGTGCTCATCGACGCCCAACAAATACGAAATCGAATGTTCGTCGGTGTTACCTTCGGGACGAATTTTAATGGTAGGAATGTTTTTCCATTCGCCTGGTACCCGCGTTGTTACCGAAATATTCTTTACTGTAGCTATCTTACTGATTTCATTTTTGATTGTTTGGGCATTTTTGCGCACGTCTCCCGAATTAATATCTACCACTAATAACAACTCTTTGCTAAATCCTAAATCTTTGTTGCTGACGTACTGAATTTGACGAAATAGCACAATCGTCCCGATAATCATCACAACTGAAATCGTAAACTGAAACACAACCAAGCCTTTCCGCAGTGACAAGTCTCCTTGGTTTTGTAGTTTGAGGGTTTTTAACAAAGCAAGCGGGCTAAAACGTGACAGTAAAAATGCTGGATAACTCCCCGAAATCAAGCCCGTTAGCACCACGGCAATGGTCGTGTACAACCAAATACGGTAATCGGAATGGAAGCCAAGCGAAAGCTGCTTTTCGGTAAAAGCATTGAAAGACGGCAAAAGAAGATTGACAAACCCAATCGACAACACGAACGAAAGTAAGGTTACGAGCAACGATTCAAACAAAAACTGGTTGATTAAATGACTTCGAAACGCGCCGTTGGCTTTGCGAACGCCAATTTCTTTGGAGCGGTTGGTGGCTCGTGCGGTCGTCAGGTTCATATAATTGATGCAAGCAATCAGCAATACAAAAAGAGCGACTATTCCAAAAATTTTGATATACAAAATACTCCCTTTGCCTGAGCCTACGTTGGTAGAACCCGTAGCAATATGGTCAGAATGTAAACGCATATCAGTAAGTGGTTGCAACAAATAACCGACTGTTGTTCCTGTTTCGAATTTATAGTTGGCCTGAACCAAGGCATTTATTTTTGTGCCAACCAGCTGAGATTGAGCACTTTTTTTTAATAAAGCATAGACCGTATAATTGTGCGAAGACCAATCTGACGCATTAGACTGCTGAAACTCAGCATCGTCGTTGAAAGTACTTTCGGATAATAAAGACTCAAAATCAAAACTTGAATTGCTCGGATGATTTTTAATAACTGCCGTGATTTTGAGTGGTTTTTCCGTAAAATCAAAACGAAGTATTTTTCCGACAACCTCGGTGTTATTAAATAGTTTTTGAGCAATTTTTTCAGTAATCACAATCGAATTTGGTTCTTTTAAGGCTGTTTGCTTTTCGCCTGCAATCGTCTCAAAATCAAATATTTTCATAAAATTCTCATCTGCCAAATTGATGGTCAAGTGAAATTTGTCTTTGGTTTCAGGGTTTGACAAATTATCCCGGCCAAAACTCGTCATACGCGCCGTTGTCTCAATTTCTGGAATACTTTTCTTTGATTCTTCGGCCAATTTATAGCTTACGGCCGCAATCGTAAGGTCATCGGTTTTGGTCTTTTTGTGTTCGATGACTCGATAAATGCGCGACGCGTTACGGTGCTGTTGGTCAAAGGTTAATTCATCAAATAAGTACAAACCAATGATAAGGAAACACGTGATTCCGAAAGTCAGGCCAGCCACGTTCAAGGCCGTATACAATTTGTGGCGAGTAAGGGTACGAAAAGCGATTTTGAAATAGTTGCGTATCATGGTTGGGCTGTATGTATAGGTTGTTGGATACGGATTAGATTGGCGCTTGATGTTTGACCAACGGACATATGCGAGGGCATCGCGCCAATAGCGTTGACGGGCGTTTGACTCACCCAACCGCTGTGTGCGGCGTTGGTAGCGTTCATGCAAATCGCCCATGATTTCCTCTCGCAAATGTGGTGCGAGCAGGCGATTGAGCAAATCATCAAGCCACGGAAACGGACTAAGTGGGTTTGGAAATTTCATGACTGCACAAGGATTAGTTCCATTTTAAGGTCACTTGTGGTACAATGCGGTCCCAAAGACGGTTTCGAACTTGCCGAACGTCGTTCAATATGCGACCGCCCAAAGCCGTAACAGTAAAAATTCGTTTGCGGCGTCCTCCACGTTCGGAGGTGGCTTCTCCTAATTGAGACGTTACATAACCTTTTTGTTCTAGGCGTTGTAAGGCAGCATGCACAGCTCCTGTGCTTACAGTTTGGCCTGTTTCTATTTCCAATTCTTCGGCGATAGATACCGAGTAAGCATTGGGTGCCAGAACCGCTACGGTTAATAAAACTACTTCTTCAAATTCCCCTAAGTCGCTTCTTCGCATGAGTGGTGAAAGGTATTTTAAAGTTTAGTGCTGAGTCCCTCCAAACCTTAGAGACTGGAAGGGACTATTTTAGTCTTATTTTTAAGACAATTTTTATTTCATCTATTTCTGTATGTAAAATACCTTGCCAATTTTCAAAAAAACTACCTCGAAAGGGAGGTGTGCCAAATTATCTTCGGTCAGTGCGCTTCTTCCCCCCTAAATCCTCCCTCTGTTTTCTGCTTAGGGGAACTTGTAAAGCCCTTTTCCTGCAAGGAGAAGGGTTGGGATGAGGTTAAAACAAAAGATAATTTGGTACTCCTCTACTTCTGAAATAGCTTGTCTACCTGCTGAGAAGTGTCCAAAAACGGACAAGTGATGTACACAACTGGACGCTATTTAATCCGTTTTAAGGCTTTCTACGGGATTGTTGAGGGCTGCTCTGAGCGCTTGAAAACTAACCGAGACCAAGGCGATAACGAGTGCGAAAATAGCCACAAATATCAAATACCACCATTGGAGTTGGGTACGATAGGCAAAAGTTTCTAGCAGTTTTTGGCCTAACCAGTAAGAAATAGGCAAACTGATAATCAACGCTACACCTACAAGTTGGAGAAATTGGCCTGAAAGCATAGCCACAATATTGGTGACACTCGCTCCCAATGCTTTACGAATGCCGATTTCTTTGGTGCGCTGTTTGGCCACGAGCGAAATCAACCCAAAAATGCCCGCGCAAGCAATCAAAATAGCAAGCAATGTCACAAAGCTTATCATCTGCCAAATACTATCAATAGGCTTATAGGTTTTGGTAAGTTCGTCGTTAAGATAAAAATAAGATAAAGGGCGGCGGCTAGGTATATTTTTAAATCGCGCTTCTACTGTTTTAATGATGGTGTTTGCTTTAGTTGGGTCTTTCAAACGGATAGTTAAAAAATTACTAAGTTTTTGTTTGCCTGCATACCAATGAAGCAGCGGGTCTATGGATTCTTTCAGATTTTGATAATGAAAATTTTTGGTGACTCCTATTATTGTATAATTAGTAGGGTCATTTTGTTGGCGCAGTTGTTTGCCTACGGCGGTTTTCCAGCCAAAGGCCTTCATTGCCGCTTCATTGATAATTATATTATGATTGACTGAGTCAGCAGAATTATCCAAAAAACTACGTCCTTCAATGAAAGGGATTTTGTAGGTTTCAAAGTAATTTTCAAAGGTATTTGCGTGAAGTATACGTACACTTTGGTTAGGTTTTTTTGCGGGATAATACTCATTGAAATTGTACCAATATTTCACCGGTATAAGCGTAGAAGTACAAAACGACTCTACATTTGTATTTTGTCGCAGCTCATCCAATATCACCCTCCCCGCCGAAAGAGCCGCAGACGAATTGCGGTAATCTAGGTTGGTATTAAAAACCAAAACGTTGTTTTTATCATAACCTAGGGCGGTGGTTTTCATGAAATTGATTTGTTGTCGCAGACCCAACGTGCCTACAATCAACATCACCGCCAATACAAACTGCAATACAATCAGACCGTTTTGTCGGAAACGTCCACGGTTAGGATTGCTGGAAATCTTCCCCTTGACGGCTTCGGTAGTCTTCAATTGCATGAGGTAGTAAGCAGGATAAGTACCCGCTACGAAAGTCACCAAAAGCGAAATAGATAGTATGATTACAATTGTAGGATAGTCGTGTTCTAAAGAAATGTCGAGTTGCATGTGCCCTTCTCGAAGCTGATTGAAAGAAGGAATCAAATAATACTTGGCAAAAAATCCGGAAAACCACAAAGAGAGCAGCATAACAATGCCCGCTTCTAGCCAAAATTGTTTTAAAATCACACTTCTAGTAGCCCCAATGACTTGTTTTACTGCTACTTCCTTCAATCTTGGCAAGGCCGAAGCCATGTTGAGATTGATTAAGTTGATACTAATAATCAACAGCAGAAAAACCGCAATGGCAATAGATCCATAAATAAGCCCTTTAAATGTAGGGTTTTGATTATGAATAAAATGTTTGAATTTGCTTAGATATAAGGAGTTGTTACGAGATTCGGGTACAAAGTGAGTTTTTACAATTTGGGGGAGTTTGGCTTCTAATGCTTTGGGGTCAGTGCCTTTTTTGAGTAAGACAAATACCGGTGAAAATATATTGAACCAATTGGCTCGTTTTTTAAAATCAGGGAGAGAAAAGAGTAATTGGGTGGGAAGTAAAACTTCAAACTGCTGGGAGGAGTTGGAAGGAATAGGTTCTAATACCCCCGACACTTTAAACTGTAAAGTATCATCGAGGGTGACGGTTTTGCCGAGAGGGTTTATATTACCAAATAAATTCTGGGCGATTTTCTCGCTTATCACGATGGAATTAGGGCCTTTGAGCGCCGTGGTAGGAGTGCCATATTTTAGTGGGAAACTAAAAATTTGGAAAAAAGAGGAATCTACAAAAACGGTGCTTTCTTGGAGGTCTTTAGTGCCATAATGAATCCACGGTGAATACCAGGTTTGGATGTGGGTACCTGTTTCTATTTCAGGGTAATTTTTTTGCAATTGTTCTAAAATAGGGTAAACTGTTTTTTCATGTTTTTGGTCATTAATTTCGGTTTGGATATAATAAATCCGGTCACTATGAGCATGAAACTCATCAAAAGTGAGGCATTTTTGTGCAAAGAGGATTAAAATCACTACACATGCCATCCCTACCGACATCCCAAAGATATTGATAAGCGAAAAAAGACGATTTTTCCACAAATTGCGAAGGGCAATTTTGAAGTAATTTTGTATCATAACGCTTAATTTAGTTGTAGGTTAATCTTAGATAGACCTGTCGACTTTTGGAGGAATAACTTCTCAACTGATTCCGTAATTCAAACCAATGACAGAAAATCGATGGATATAGTACTTAGTTTTGGTAACAATGTACAAAGTACTCCCTAAAGTAATTAGAGATGTAAAAAGGTATGTTGGGTATTTCTGTCTTTTTGGTGAACAAATAGCTTGCCAGTACAATAAAGTGCTGATATTGTGTGGTTTGTCTCTTAAAAAAGTTACTAAAATGTCCGAAATCGTACATGTTTTGTACATTTTCGTACACTTTGTATAGATTTTCAAAAAGTGATTTATAACTTTTTTGAGATTATTTTTAAAAAAATTGGAAAATAATATTAGGGTAAATTGAAGGATTAGGGTCTTAGTAAATAAAGGATATTCTAATCAATCGCTCTATCAAACAACTCAACTTCTATAACGCACTTTCTCCCGATTTTCGGCAAGACCAAGTTGCATCCTCAGAAGATGTAAACGAAGGGATGGTGTATTTGGATGAAGAATTATTTATTAGAAAGGCATTTGAGGAAGATCCCAAAAAGGGCTGGGAATTGTTGTTTCGAGAATACTATACCCCTTTGTGTAGTCATGCCATTCGATACGTATATTCTCGCGAAGCTGCGAGAGATTTGGTAAGTGAAGCTTTTTATGTTTTTTGGCAAAAAGAAATTTACCTTCACATTACTACTTCTTATCGTGCTTATCTATACACGATGGTGCGTCATAGAGGGCTAAAATACCTGCAACGGGAGTTTAATCGTGATGCCAATGTAATAAGCATAGAGGCATTTGATAGCGAAGATGGGGTTTTTGTGCCTCATAGCCTTACCCCCGAAGATATCCTCAGCTATGATGAGTTATCCCAAAAAGTAGAATCTGTTATTGACAATTTATCTCCCCAAAGTCGCAAAGTGTTTATGATGAATCGGTTTGAGGGTAAGCGATACCAAGCCATTGCGGAAGAACTTCAAATTACGCTCAAGACCGTGGAAGCTCATATGAGTAAGGCGTTGGCAGGGTTGCGAAAAGCCCTCAAAAATGATGGCGCTTGGCTCGTTTTATATTTTTTCATTTCGTAAAAAAAGCCCGTTCTGCGGGCTTTTTTTACGAAATGGCGTTGGACTATTCTTTAGCCCCCATTCGTGAGAATCCTTGCTCTCTTTGTTTTATCAAAAGCGATTTCATTTCAGAGGCAATTACGGGTTGTTTTTCCAGTAAATTAGATGTTTCTCGTGGGTCGTTTTCAAGGTCATAAAGTTGAGCTTCCAGATGCTTCAAGGGCGATTCATCTTTCGACCAGCCTCCGCTACCCTGACCTTCTACGTATTTCCATTTACCTTTTCGAATAGCAAACATGCCACTAATAGAATGGTGTATGGTACTTACGCGATTAGCCTTGGTGGGGTTTTTGGATGTGAAATAAGTAGAAAAGTCAAAGCTATCTTGAGCACTGTGGGCAGGAAGACTTTGCTTAGTTAAAGTAGCAAAAGTCGCCATCATATCCGTGAGGCATACTGTTTGAGATACACTACGAGGGTTTTTGAAAGCAGCAGGCCAACGCACTAAGAAAGGAACTCGATGCCCGCCTTCCCAAATGTCAGATTTTTGACCCCGATAGATATAATTGGCTTGATGGGCTGGAAATTTTTCAGCATCACCAGGTTTCCAGTCAGCACCATTGTCGGAGGTAAATATCACTAAAGTATTGTCTTTGACTCCTGCTTCATCAAGAGTCTTCAAAATACGGCCTACTACATCGTCGGTATGAGTTACAAAATCACCGTAGATACCAGCCTTCGACTTACCCTGAAAATCGGCGGCGGGTAGCCAAGGAGTATGTGGACTGGTTAGGGGCAAATACAAAAAGAAAGGCTTTGTGTCTCGACTCGCTTGTTGGATGAAAGTTTGTGCTTGTTGGGTAAAGTGGTCGAGAGTTTGTTCGAGTTTAAAATGCTCTGCCCCTTTACCCGCTCTCCAAAAAACACCTCTTGGGTTGTTGTTGCCCGCAATATCGGTGATGACTCTTTCGGTAGGTTTGCCATTTTCGAGGTAAACATAAGGCGGAATATCCAACGACGAAGAAATAATATAACTATAATCAAAGCCGAGGTCATTAGGGCCTTTTACTAAATCACTTTTAAGGTCAACATTGGTTGCAGAAGCCTGTTCGGAAGGGCTGCCCAATTCTTGAGGCTTTAGGTTGGCATTGCTGGGCCAATTGAGTCCTAAATGCCACTTCCCGATAGCCGCTGTTTTGTAACCAGCTTGTTTTAGCAAATCAGCCACTGTAAATCTTTCTGGCTCAATCAGCATAGGAGAGTAGCCCCCTAATACCCCTTTTTTAAGTGGTGAACGAAAGGCATAACGACCCGTAAGCAAACCATAACGCGTAGGAGTACAAACGGCTGAACCTGAATGAGCATCCGTAAAGCGTAAACCTTCTTTTGCCAATTGGTTTAAGTGTGGTGTGAGAGTTTGGGCATTGGGATTGTTACATTGTGTATCACCATAGCCCATGTCATCGGCCAATATAATGATGATATTAGGGCGAGAGAGGTTGAACTCAGGTTTTGTTTTGGTAATGAAAGCCGAAAAACCGACCAATGTTACCGAGGCCAACGAAGCTAGAATTTTATGAGTGACGATTTTCATATCTATAAAACAATAAATATCGGTTAATTATAGCCGGGATTTTGGTTTCCTAAACGAGCATTATTGATAAATTCAGTAGCCGGAATGGGGTACAAATATTGTTTTTTATTGGTAATAGGATGAGTAATCGTACGCGCCGTAGGAAATTTTAACGCCAGTAAAGAGAGTTGTTGTTGGATAGTTGATTCCAAGATTCCCCAGCGGTTCAAATCAAAATACCGCTTCGTTTCAAATGCCAATTCAATACGGCGTTCGGCTCGTAGGGCTTTTCTAAAATCTGCTTGAGAGGGTAGTTGGGTAGCATCTAAGGCTGCTAAGCCCGCTTTTGTGCGTACTTGGTTTAATAGCACAAATGCTTGACTGTTTGATTGATAGGTTTTTTCGTTGAGTGCTTCTGCTTTGGCTAGCAGGATTTCGGCATAGCGAATCAAGGGAAGATTCCAAGTGCTTCTTCCATTAGGGTCTTTGGTGTTGTAGTATTTGTGGACATAGTTTAAGCTACCGACAGGTTGGGAAGCATCAACAAAATTGGCTAATCCATAATTACTCAAAATCACCGCTTTACGCGTGTCTCCATTTTCAAATGCTTGTACGAAGCCATTGCCCGAAGAAGGCCCTCCGCCTTTGCCTTTTAAGTTGTCATCGGTTGGGAGAATTAGAGCGCTGCCATTAGGAGTACTAGTAGGGGCAAAAAAAGTACTCATATTGGTAGTGGTAGAAGCATCTATTCCGCCGTATTGAACTTCAAATAAAACGCCCGTACCGTTTTCGGCAGAACCATTAAAATAAGAAGCATAATCGGCCGCTAAACTGCGCTGTCCGATGATTTTATCGGTATTTTCAATGACCGCATCCCACTCCTCTAATTCCAAATGAACCAATGCTTTGAGGGCTATGGCCGAAAGTTTGGTGGGGCGTCCAGCTTCATTTCCGCTGGTTCCGCCCGAATAAGTAAGGGGCAGTAATTCTATCGCACTCGTCAAATCATTTTTAATTTGTGTATAAACTTCGGGAATACTTGCCCGTGGTACTTCCGAATCATTTCTTTCTTTGATTTCTTTCACAATGAGAGGTACTCCTCCAAACAATCGAACCAAATTGAAGTAATAAAAAGCGCGTAAAAATTTGGCTTGCCCTTCGGTATAGCTTTTGGTTTGGGGATTTGAAAAGGTAGTTAATCCCAAATTGTCGATGACGGAGTTGGCCCGCGTAATACCTTGATAAGTAGACTGCCATACTGTTTGTGAATGTGTAAATACAGGCTCGGCCACAAACAAATCGGGCTCTAGCTCGTTACGCCAAGTCCAGCCGTCGTCGCTTGCCAAATCGGTGAGACGTTGCATAGGCCCTTTGTACAAGCCTTGGAGGGGCGCATATACACCGTTGAGGGCAGTGTTCATCCCAGCTTCGGTCGTAAATAAATTTTCTAAAGCAATTTGACCTTGCATTTGGGGTTCTAGGATGCTTTTACAGCTAGATACTAGCCAAAGCCCTAAAAACAATATCAGATAGGGAGGTTGTATGATCTTTTTCATAGAGTTGCTCTGATTTTAAAATCCGATTTGTAAAGAAGCCGAATACATTCGAGTAAGAGGATAAGGGGTATTGTCGATACCGGCTGATAGTAAGTCATTACGGCTAGAAGATTCGGGGTCTAATCCTTGATATTTGGTAAGCGTAAGCAAATTGACAGCCTGAAGAGAAACCCGTGCTCTACTAAGTTTAAGAACGTTGAGTAAAGAAGAAGGTAAATCGTAGGAAACACTTACGTCTTTCAAGCGAAGAAAATCGGCATTTTCGAGAAAGCGACTTGAGGCACGGGTGGCAAGATAGGTGGTATTGCCCCCCTGCGAAGGCCGAGGAATGGTATTAGAAGGGTTGGTGGGTGTCCAAAAATCGGCGACTTCGACGAGTTGTTGATTAAATGGTACAGAGCGGGCGTTTAGATTTCGCATCGAATTGTAAAGCTGATTGCCCGCAGAAAATGTTGCAAATACTGAAAGGGAAAATGGCCCATAGCTGAAAGTATTGGTCAGTCCTCCAAAGAATTTGGGGTGAGGCGTGCCCAAAATCGCTTTATCACCAATGTCAAATTTTCCATTTCCATTGATATCAGCATAGCGGGGGTCGCCTGGGACGGCTCCATACTGCGCTGCTAAGTCTTTGTCGGCAGTTTGCCAAATGCCCACAAACTCATAGAGATAAAAAGCTCCCACGGGCGAGCCTGCGCGGGTTAAATTGGCTGGCTCACCTGGCAACTCAAGCGTATAACCTGGAATTTCTAAGGGAGCACCTATAGAATTGGTACCAATGTCTAAGACCTTGTTTTGATTATAAGTAAGATTGAAATCAGTGGTCCATGCAAACTTTCCGACAAAGTTGCGGGAAGAAAGTGCCAATTCCACACCTTGATTTTGTACAGAACCAATATTGATAGTAGGGTTTTCAAGTACACCCGCCGTAAAAGGTACGGGGGTTCTTACCAGTAGCTTTTCTGATTTTTTGGTATAATAATCAATGGTTACAGAAAGACGGTTTCGCAATAATCCAAAATCTATGCCCGCATCTAATTGCTTGGCTGATTCCCATTGCAAATTAGGGTTTCCAATATTTTGGGGGGCGTTTCCTACTACTACGGTATTGCCAAATACGTAGGGAGCCGCACCTGCACGGGTGATAAAAGCATAATCTCCAATGTTTTGATTTCCCGTAAGCCCATATCCGACGCGTATTTTAAGGTCACTCAACCAAGTTTGGTTTTGCATGAAAGCTTCTTCCGAAACGCGCCACGCGGCAGAAGCTGATGGAAATACCCCATATCTTTTGTTGGCCCCAAATTTGGAAGACCCATCTCTGCGAACAGTAGCGGTGAGTAAGTATTTACCTTCATATCCGTAATTTAATCGCCCAAATAAAGAGGCCAAACCAGAGGTAATGTCAAAGCCATTTCCTGTAAAATTGGTTTGATTGGATAATTGATTGAGGGCATTGTCTACCGTCCCAGTACCAGTTATGTTACTACCTTTATTGATATAAGATTGAGCTGAAGTTCCAACCAAAGCTTTTATATCATGTTTGCCAAAAGTTTTGGCGTATTGAAGGGTAGCATCTGTCACCCAGTTGATTTGCTGCCCCGTAGATGTAGTTGTACTACCTTGGTCAAGGGCATAGATGCCTACTTTATAAACTGGTAAATAGGTAAAATCATTTTGGAAGACCAAATCTGCTCCTGCATTGCCCGAGAGAGTAAGCCCTGATAAAAGCTCCCAATCGGCTTTTATATTTCCTAATAGCCTACTGGAAGTAGATTTTCGAGTGGGTAAATATAAGTCAATGAGCGGATTACGATTTTCTCCAAAGTAAGGGTCTGCGGTATTTGTGATTCCTTTTAAATTACCATTTTGGTCAAAGGGCTCTACATAGCTATGTACCGAAATCGCACTTTTGTAAGCACCTCCGTGAAAACTGTCGTTGTTGACAGGGCTTTGCTCTTGGCGACTTCCTGATAAGCTAGTAGCAAGTCTAAATTTAGGACTAAAAGTAATGTCGTTGTTGGCCCGAAAGAAAAACGAGGATAAGTCAGAAGTTCGAATCACTCCTTTTCGATTCAAATAAGAAGCCGATACCGCAAAGCGGTTTTTTTCGCTACCCCCACTAATCCCTAAGTTGTAATCTTGGCGGAAACCCGTTTGTGAAACCAGATCTTGCCAATCTGTATTGACACTCCAGGCAGGATTGCTGAGGTCTTCATAAGTGGTAGTGGTACGGTTGGTGTTTTTGAAAGCTTCAATAAAGAGCTGCCGTTGTTGTTCGGTACTCAACACATCATAGCGTTTGGCTATCTTTTCTACCGCTTGAGATGTACTAAAAGTAAACTCTGTTTTGCCCGCTTGTCCGCGACGAGTAGTGATGTTAAGAACGCCATTGGACGCGCGAGCACCATAAATAGCCGTTGCAGACGCATCTTTCAAAACATCAATAGCTATAATATCCTTTGGGTTGATAGTAGAAAAATCGCTACTGAACAACGGAATCCCATCCACTACAATCAACGGATTGTTGCTGCCCGTCACAGAACCTATGCCACGAATATTGATAGTAAAGCGCCCTGCCAAATCTCCGCCCGTTTGTTGAATTTGTACCCCACTTGCCCGGCCCTGTAGCGCTTCCTGAAAGTTAGAAACAGGCCGACTTTGTAACGTTTTTTCTGAAACTCTAGCCACTGAACCTGTAATATCACTTACTTTTTGGGTACCATATCCTACTACTACTACCTCCGAAAGGGCCCGATTGTCAGGGGTCATTGAGATATTAAGAATTGAATTGCTACCTACTGCTACTTCCTGAGGATTGTATCCTAAAAAGCTGAAAACAAGTATACTAGTGGTATTTGTTACAGAAATTTTGTAATTTCCTTCAGCATCAGAGTTGGTGCCATTGGAGGTTCCTTTCTCTACAATGTTGACGCCCGGTAAGCCTTTTCCATTTTCATCTTTTACATTCCCACTAACCGTGACTTGTATGGTATGAAGTGGTGTAGGCGCCAAATGACTTTTAGGTGTTTCTAAGGGGATGTCTTGAATGATTGTACTGGTTTTTTCGGATTCGGTCGTAGGAGCTGTATCGGTCTTTTTATCAGGAAGAATGAGGTAAGTATCTTTACGGGTCTGCTCATATTTCAAACCTGATTTTTTGAGTAAAGTATGCAGCTTTTGGGGCAAACTTTGGGTACGATTGACCGATTGGGCATCCAAAGTGATGCCTTCTACTAATTTTTCGTCAAAGACAATATTGACCTGATAGCGATTCTGCAAATCCAGTAAGGCATCGCGTAATTTAACCCGAATCGTCTGCGTAGATTCAGTGCGGGTTTTGACTCCTTGGTAGGCCATTGCTTGGCCTTGAGAAGGTACAGGATAAAGCAACCACATCCATATACACAAGCCGCAATGAAAGATAAAATGTAGGTATTTATACATAAGTAGAGGTTTAGGCTTGTTAAAAGTCTGAGAAAATAGGAGGAAATGAATACGTTATTTTTCTGATAATACTACCACTGACTCTTCGAGCCTTTGGAGTTGCAGATCAAGGAGACGGGTCATCATTTGTAGTAATTCTTCCGCATTGGTAGCGGGATAATTACCCGAGAGTTGTCGCATAGCCAAGGCAGAGTCAGGAATCTGTACAGTAACTCCAAACTGCTCTTGTATTTTGCGGGCTATTTCGATTAGGGGTGTTCTATTAAATACAAATCGATGCTCTTTCCAAGCTACTTGCTCGGTTATGTTTTGTTGGGGTTGTAGATGGAAATGCCCTTGAACATTCACTGTAATTACATCTCCCGGACGAATGTCCACTGATTTTTGGTGTTTTAAGTGACGCAACTTTACTTTCCCGTGGCTAAGCGCCACTTTGGAACCGTGGCCACGGCTATATACTAAAAACTCTGTTCCTAATACTTCGACTTCTAGGTGGTCGGGAGTGTGTACAAAAAAACGGCGATGGTCTATCGTATGTACCACAGAAAATTCCGCTTCGCCTGATAACTTTACTTCACGATGATTACTCAAAAAAGCAAAGCGAGGAACTTGCAATGTTGAGTTTGCATTTAGCACCACGCGGCTATCATCGGGTAGGCGAAGGGTTTGGATTTGACCAAAACCAGTAGTGTAAGTTTTATAAAGAAGAAAATCTTGTGCCCACCAACATCCGATTAATAATAATATGACCGAAGCCGCGGCTATCCAAATCTTATAAATTGGTGATTTGTGAATAGATTCGAGGGGTGATTCTGAAAACTGCGGCGTGGGTTCTGACAATTGTAGGGTGAGCCGTTTGAAATCTTCTTCTATATTAGGCTGGAACTGTAGGTTTTCTTTTTCCCATTCATGCAGCATTCGATAAAATATTTCGCGATTGGTTTCGCTCTGTAACCATTCTAGGATAAGCTGCTTCTGGATAGAAGTAGCGCGTCCTTCGAAATAAGCCCACAAAATATTTTTATTAAGTCGGGTGTCCATTGAATGAATGCCTTTTGTAATGAAGACCCCATTTATAATGTTTACCCTAATAGGAGATTGAATAATTTTTGAAAAAACTATAGAGGAAAAGGCTTAACTCTAAAAATGCGTAACTATAAAATAGCTTTTATAAATAAAACAAAGCCCTTCCAAGACGTCTTGGAAGGGCTGATCTAGAATAGAAACTTACAAAGACTTACGTTAGCCCTGGTAAGTCTTAATATTTCTTTACTCTGCTTTCAGCGATTTTACAGGATTGCCCAAAGCCGCTTTGATGGATTGAAAACTGACGGTGAAAAAGGCGATTAGAATCGACAATGCCGCCGCAATCACAAACGTCCAAACGCTGATGTCGATGCGGTATGGATAATTTTCGAGCCACTGTTTGATGGCATAATAAGCCACAGGAAAGGCAAAAACAAACGATAAACTGACCAGTTTCAAAAAATCAGCCGAAAGTAGCGTTGTGATACTTGCCACCGACGCGCCCAATACTTTACGAATACCAATTTCTTTGGTGCGCCGCTCGGCCGACAGCGTTGCCAAACCGAAAAGGCCAATGCACGAAATAAAAATCGTCAGAATCGCGCCAAAAAGCATGATTTGCTTCCATTTGGCTTCGGATTCGTAGCGCTTTTCGTTTTCTTCATCCATAAACTTATACTCGTATGGATTCGTTGGAAAGAGTTTTTTGTAGGTTTTGGCAAGATGGCTTAGGCTCGCAGTTTCGCTTCCTTCTTTGATTTTGACGAACACCTTTCCGTATTGATTTCTTGGCTTCATTGTAAACAATTGCGGCTTGATTTCTGAGGTAAGTGACTCAAAGTGAAAATCTTTCACTACGCCAACCACTTTGTATTTTTCGCCTTCATTGTACCAAAAATCTACTACTTGCCCCAACGGGTTTGCCCAACCTGCTTTTTTCACAAAAGACTCATTGACCAATACCGACGAAGTAGAATCAGAATTAAACTCCGCCGAAAAATTTCGCCCTTTGATAATCGGGATTTGTAACAGCGGAAAGTAGGTAGCATCTACGGTTTCATAGGCAAAATTAATTTCGGTTTGGCCGTTTACTTTGGCAATTGTGTACCAGTTTCCACCGTTTTTTGGGGCTACGTCCCGTATATTTTGATTTTTCAGTAGTTCATCTTTAAAGACCTTCGCTTCATTCCGACTCAAGCCCGACTTGCCCACCATTACGATACCTTTGTCATTATAACCTAAGTCTTTGTTGGTCAAATAGTTGAACTGAGAATAAATAGTAAGCGTCGCAATGATTAAAAACGAAGCCAACGCAAACTGCAACACCACCAAGCCTTTTTGAAGGTAGTTTTTGCCCGAAAGGTTGAAGCGGCTGTAAAGCGTTTGAACAGGATTATAATTGGATAAAACCAACGCAGGATAAAAGCCCGCCAAAAGACCTGTGGCCAAAAACAAACCGATATAACCCGCCACTAATTTAGCATCAAACAAATACGAAAATGCCAATGCCTTGTTAGAAAGCTCATTGAAGGTAGGCAGCACCATTTGGACTAACAAAAGCGCAAATCCAAAGGCCAAAAAGCACAGAATAAACGATTCGCCCAAAAATTGCATCACCAACTGCCCACGGCCGCCGCCAACGACCTTACGTACCCCAATTTCTTTGGCCCGTTTGAGCGAGCGTGCCACCGTCAGGTTCACGAAATTGATACACGCAATCAGTAAAATAAACATCGCAATACCCGAAAGGATGTACGAAAACATCGGGTTGCTGCCGTCCACCAAGCCGTTTTGGGCAGGCATATCTTTATTGAGATGCATATCAGTAAAAGGCTGCAACGTATAGATGACCTTATCCTTATCGCCGTATTTCTCGGCCATTTCCTTGATAGCGCCCTTGGCGTCGGCTTGATAAACGCGGTTCATGGTTGCTTCTACTTTTTTGAGATTGGCATTGGGTTGGAGCACTACAAACGTATTTTGGAAAAAGCTGAACCAATTACTTTCATTGGCCATCTCAGCTTTGCTTACCACATAGGGAAAAAGAAAATCAAACTTAATCGAAGAATTTTGAGGGCATTTTTTGGCAATTCCCGTCACGGTATAGGGTTCAAACTCCTTTGAATCTCCTTGCGAATTTCGCACTAAAAGAATTTTTCCTAAAACGTTGGTGGTTCCAAACTGTTTTTCGGCCATTTCTTCCGAAAGCACTACTGATTTTGGTTCTCTTAACGCCGTAGCAGGATTTCCGCTGACAAGTGGGAACGAAAACAGCGCAAAAAAACTGCTATCGGCATAAAATGATTCAAAACTTTTGACTTCTGTTCCCACTTTGATGTCACTTCGGTTGCTTTGGTAACGCACCGACATTTTGATTTCGGGAACACCCGCCGCAAATTTAGGCCCTTGCAAGTACCCTGTATGGGTGTTGTACGACTGAAAAACCCCCGCAGGTGTAAACTGTTTGCTCGTAATGCGATAAATGTGAGGATTGTTGGCATGAAACCGGTCAAAACTCACCTCGTCTTTGGTGTAAAGCATGATTAACATAGCTGCTGCCAAGCCAATACTCAAACCAATGACGTTGATGGATGAATACACCTTGTTGTGCGCCAAGGTTCGAAAAGCGATGGTAAAGTAATTGCGTAACATAGATGGCTGAATTAAGAAAGGGTTATGATAAGCTTGTTTTTTCTCGCGACGACGGACAAAAGGAGGCAATACCGATGCGACATTGAGCAAATACCTCCACGTTGCTTGGCGTTTGCCTGCGCGCTCGTACCAGTAAGCGTATAGTTCATCCAAATCACCTTCCACTTCTTCGAGGGTATCTTCGGGATGAAACCACCTCAAGACGCGGTTGGCCCACTGAGGCGGATGAAGTTCGTTGGTTTTCATAGGCTGTTCAATTGCAATTTAGTCGGTGGTAAGAGTTGCCAAAGTTGTTGGCGCAGTTGTTGGATTTCCTGCAAAGCACGATTCCCCAGCGCCGTGACGTGAAAAAGACGTTTCCTCCTGCCACCGCGTTCGTTTGTTGCGCCACCGAGTTCGGAACCGACAAAGCCTTTTTCTTCCAACCGAATGAGCGTATTGTGCACCGTTCCAAAGGTCACGACCCGCCCCGTGTGTTCTTCCAACGCCTGACTGACCGTGACGCCATACGCCTCTCCATCGAGAATGGCAACCATCAGCAAAACTACTTCCTCAAATTCGCCTAAATAGGTTCGACGCATGGTATTATGATTAGTTTATATTTTATCGTACAAATCCGTGCCAGAAATACAAATGGCCCTTTTGGGCCTGTAAACACTGCTTTTAAGGATGTTCATGAAAAAATATTTGTCCGTTTACGGACAAACGTTGTCCTGAGTTGGACAGATGGGAAATTGATTGTAGAGACGTTGCATTGCAACGTCTCCACGGCAATACAACGCCTCCACGGCATTGCAACGTCTCTACGCGACAATAAATTTATTCTGATTTCAACGATTTTACAGGATTCGCCATCGCTGCCCGAATTGATTGATAACTCACTGTTAACAGGGTGATGGTCAATGCACCTCCCACCGCCATTGCAAAAATCCACCACGAAATTTCGGTGTGGTATTTATAATCCTGCAACCAGTCGTTGAGATAATAATAAGCAATCGGAATGGCAATCAGGCACGAAATAATCACCAATACAACAAAGTCTTTGGAAAGCATTCCCCACAAGTTGAATACGGAAGCACCAAGCACTTTGCGAACGCCAATTTCTTTGGTGCGCTGCTCCGCCACAAACGACGCCAATCCAAACAATCCCAAACACGAGATAAAAACGGCCAACAAAGCAAAAATGGCGGCAAGTTTACCAATGCGTTCTTCCGATTGGAATTTTTTACCAAACTCTTGGTCGGCAAATTTATAATCGAACGGAGCGGCGGGAAGGTGTTTTTTGAACGTCGCTTCAATCATCGCCACCGACTCGGAGGCACTACGCGCGGGATTGAGTTTCATCGTCATCCAATTCACGTTTTCGTAGTTCATAAAATAAATAGTTTGCTTTACGGGTTCGTAAGGCGACTGCATGAGCATGTCTTTAATGACCCCAACAATAGTAAAATGCCCCGCATCTTTTCCTTGCCCCCACTGTACTACCTTGCCCACAGGGTTTTGGATTCCCATAAATTTTACGGCGGCTTCGTTGATGACAATCGCCACTGTATCGGTTGAGAAACTCCGAGAGAAATCGCGGCCTTCTTTAAATTTCCACCCTACTGTTTTACCAAAATCGTGCGTGACCCATATCGTGGCAAATTCAGCTTGCAGACTAGGATCTTTGCCTTTCCACTCAAACCCGCCGTTGTTTGACCAAACTGCCGTCAATGGACTCGACGATTCGGCCATTTCGACAATTGCGCCTTGTTTTTTCAACTCCGTACGAAGTAAATCATATTTTCCATAAAAATCAGGCGACATCATCTGCATCATAATCAGGCCGTTGTTGTCGTACCCCATGGGGCGGTCTTTGGTATGCTGAATCTGACGATAGACAATCAGAGTTCCGATAATCAGTGTAATAGACACCGTAAATTGCACCACCACTAACACCTGACGCGGTACCGAAGCAAAACGCCCCGCCCTAAAAGTGCCTTTGAGTACTTTTACGGGCTGAAACGACGACAAATACAGGGCGGGATAACTTCCTGCCAGCACCCCCGTAAGGACAATAAAACCTACGCTTACGAGCCAAAATACGGGTTCGGCCCACGGGAAGACCATTTTTTTATCGGTAATTTCGTTGAATAATGGCAAAACAGCTAATGTCACTCCCAGTGCTCCCCAAAAGGCAACAATTACCACCAAAAACGATTCGCTGAAAAACTGATTGATTAACTGCGTCCGAATCGACCCTACCGCTTTGCGAATTCCTACCTCTTTGGCCCGTTTTTCGGAACGTGCGGTGCTTAGGTTCATAAAATTGATACAAGCCAACAGCAATACAAACAGTCCAACGATGGCAAATAGCCATATGTATTGAATGAAACCGCCCGTTTTCACACCTTCTTCCCAGTTGGACTGCAAATGCCAGTCGCTCATCGGGTGTAAAAAAATCTCCGCTTTAAATTTCTTCTCTTCCGCATTTACTTTGTCCAGCTTCACATTTGTGATTTTGTCGCTCAGCTGCGTCATGTCAGCGTGATCGGCGATTTGGGCAAATAGCTGAAAGGAGTTGTTATCCCACTGCCCTTCGTCGAGGGCGCGTTGTACCCATTTTTGGGAAGAAACGTAGAGTTTCCACGGGGCAATAAATTTTAAGTCGCGAGCGGAGGTATTAAAAGGCAAATCTTCATAAACTCCCGTCACTTTTACGTCCAACTTGTTGTCAATCCGCACGAGTTTACCCATGGGGTCTTCATTACCAAAAAGTGATTGGGCAACCGATTCAGAAAGTAAAATAGAGTTGAGTTCTTTCAGTCCGTCATGATTGCCTTTGAGCATTTTCAATGAAAGCATGCGAGGAATGTCCACATCCATGTAGTTGCCAGAACGAGTGATTTTGGTTTCTCCATACGTGAGAATGCGGTCTCCTCCCCAGGTGGCCATGGCCAAATATTTAAAATCGCTCCCGTATTTTGCTCGTAGTTCCGCTTCCAATGGCATCGGAATAGACGATTCCGTTCCTCTGTGCCCATTAAAAGTCTGGTGTTGCATCACTTGCGCAAGGCGGTTGTAGTTTTGGTGGTACTTATCGTACGACAATTCATCGTAAATCCATAGGCCAATCATCATGGCCACGGCCATACCAACGGCCAATCCACCAATATTGATGACCGAATACCCCGTATTCTTAACAAGATTGCGAAAAGCAATTTTTAAATAATTACGTAACATAGAAGGACTGTATAAAAAAGTGAATGGATAGGAATTGGGTTTACGTTTCAAAGCAAAAGGACGAATAAAACTCAGGACGTTCAGCACGTACTGCTGTCGGGCTATTTTTACGCCAAACAGCGCCACCTGCCGCTCGAATCGCTCATGCAAATCCCCTTGAACCTCTTCCAATAGGTGAGGCGCACAGAAAAATTCGAGCAGGCGTTCGGCCCAACGGGGCGGCTGGTTTTGCATATAATGATTGTATTGTAAAATGGGATGGAATTGTAGAGACGTTGCATGCAACGTCTCCGCATGCAACGTCTCTACAGGGGGATTTATTCTGATTTCAAGGTTGTTACAGGATTTATCAGTGCCGCTTTCAAGGTCTGATAGCTAACCGTAAACAGAGAAATGGCTACAATCGCTATACCCGCAACGGCAAAACTTTCCCAACCTACCTCCGTACGATACACAAAACCTTCGAGCCACTTATTCATGGCATAATACGACAAAGGAGACGCGATGGCAAGTGCAACCAAAACGGGTTTGAGAAACTCTCTGGAAAGCAGTGTTGTAATACTAATCACACTGGCGCCCAGCACTTTCCGAACACCGATTTCTTTGGTACGCTGCTCCGCCGTAAACATTGCCAAGCCAAAAAGCCCTAAGCAACTGATAAGAATGGCGATGAAGGTGAATGAATTGATAATCTGGCGCAGTGTTTTTTCTTCTATGTATTGTTTTTGAATCTCTTCATCCAAAAACGAATACTGTAATGGGAAGCTAGGGATAAGTTTTTTCCAGATTTGTTCAACATTCGCCATCAAGCCCTCGTAGTTGTCGGTTTGGACTTCCAAAACCATGTACTCTGGCTGAGCACTATAGTGCATCATCAATGGCTTGATTTCTTCTTTCAAAGAGTTATTGATGTAATCTTTGTAAACCCCAATCACTGTATACGCATCGATATTGTCGCCAGTTCCCGTGAATACCTCGATACCCACGGCTGTTTCCGTGGTTAAGTTCAAATCTCTGACACTTTTTTCGCTCAAAATCACTTGGTTGTTGGTATCGGCAGGAGTAAAGTTTCTTCCTGCAATGAGCTTAATACCGAGTGTTTTGAAAAACCCTTCGTCTACGACGTTGTTTTTGATTAACAATCCTTTATCCATACTACCCCCCGATTTAAAGACCAACATATCCTGTAAAAAACTTTGTGAAGGATAGTATCGAACTCCTCCGATGCTTTTAATCTGGTGCTGATTCAACAGCTCATTTTTCAAGGCTGTAAACTGTCTTTGGACATTTTCGTTGGAAAGCGACACTACAATCTTTTGATTTTTGTTAAAGCCTAGGTCTTTGTTTTGCATAAAATCCAACTGCTTCGAAATCACCAACACTCCGATAATGAGCACAATGGCAATCGAGAACTGAAAAACAACCAAGCCTTTGCGAAGAACTACCGAAGCGGGATTGAATTTAAACGTTCCTTTCAACACACTTACGGGTTTGAAACTTGATAAATAAATGGCAGGATAAATGCCCGCCAACAAGCCAGTCGCCAATGCTACCAACACTGTAATCAATAAAATATCAAGGTTTTGGGTAATAGTAAGCGCTAACGTACTGTCAGTAAGCGAGTTTAGAAATGGCAAAAGGAGCTTGACAATCGGCAAAGCCAAGAAAATAGAGATAAAAGCAATCAGCATCGACTCGCCCAAAAACTGCCCAATCAACACCGACCTAAAGGCTCCAACGGCTTTTCTAACACCCACTTCTTTGGCGCGGCGCACCGAGCGGGCCGTGGTTAGGTTGACAAAATTGATGCAAGCAATCAATTGAATAAAAGCCGCGATGGTCAATAAAATGTACAAAAACGAAATATCGGACACTTTATCCGTTTGGTTCGTTATGCCTTTTGAATACAGGTGAATATCCGTTACTTTTTGCAGCAAAACCGTTTTTTTCATCCCCAACTCCGCAATTCTTTTTCCACCATAACGCTGCAAAAGCGCAGGCATTTTAGCGTTTACACTTTCGGGATTGACGTTGGGTTTGAGCTTTACGTACGAATAAATAAAGTTATTGCCGCCCCATTCGGTGTTATTTCGGGCAAACTCCCCAAGCCCACCGCTGTTTAGGCTGACCAAAAAGCTGGGTCGAAGGTGCGATTTGCCAAAACTATCGTCATACACCCCTGTTACGGTATAGGTGGTGGTATTGATATTGGTACCCACTTTGATGCGCTTGTTAATCGCCTTCTCTTCCCCAAACATTTTTTTTGCAAGTGTTTTCGAAAGAACTGCCGTATAGGGCGTATCCAAAGAATGCTCTGGCGAACCTTCCAAGAAGCGGTAAGTAAAGACGTTGAAAAACGTTGAATCCACCAAAAAGCCTTTGTCGTCAATGAACGTTTCGGTTTTTCCTTCTACCCCCAAAAGGTTATTTTTTGCGGTAAAGAAATTGAGCACCCGCGTATATTCCACCACTTCGGGAAAGTCCTTTTTCATGGTAGGCGCGATGATGGGCGAACTCGTGCCGCTGTTGAACATGGGCTGATCGCCACCGTTGTGTAAAATGTTTGTTTGGAGTCGGTAAATGTTCTCGGCGTCTTTGTGGTAGTTGTCGTAGCCAAATTGGTCTTTGACATACAACAAAATATACAAACAGCACACCGTCCCGACGGTCAGACCGAGAATATTGAGCGAGCTGAACATCTTGTGGCGAACAAGATTCCGAAAAGCGATTTTTAGATAATTGATTAACATGGTCGGGCTGTATAAAAAAGTGGTTGAAAACTCGGATTTTTTACGTTTGAGGGCAAAAGGGCGAATAAAACTCAGGACATTCCACGCGTATTGTTGTCGGGCTATTTTTACTCCAAACAGCGCCGCCTGCCGCTCAAATCGTTCATAGAGATCTCCCTGCACTTCTTCCAAAAGGTCAGGCGCACAAAAGAATTCGAGCAGGCGTTCGGCCCAGCGGGGTGGGTGGTTTTGCATATTACATTCCCAAAACAGGTAACGTCTGAGGTGCAATAGCATCCCATAAACGATTTCGTTGGTCGCGCACTTCTTGGAGTGTTTTACTACCAATCACTGTCACCCGAAAGAGACGCTTGCGCCGCCCACCTCGTTCGGCGGTAGCCTCTCCCATAAATGACGACAGCATTCCTTTTTCTTCGAGGCGATGCAGGGCGGCATGAACCGCACTAATGCTTACAGTTCGTCCCGTTTGGCGGTCGAGCTCGTCGGTAATAGCTACTCCATATGCCCCTTCTCCTAGGATTGCGACGGTCAAGAGTACAATTTCTTCAAATTCACCTAAGTACGTTCGTTTCATCAAAAAAATATTATTAACTTTTGTAGAACAAATAGTTTGCCAGCTACCTAAACCTGCATTTTTAGCCTGTATAAGGGGATTTTAAGATTGTTATTTGTCCGAAATCGTACACTATTGTCCAGTAGTGTACAACATATTCAATGGTTTATTGGTGGTAGAGGCGTTGCATGCTGTAGAGACGTTGCATGCTGTGGAGACGTTGCATGCAACGTCTCTACCAGGCGGTTTATTCGGATTTCAATGCTTTAACAGGATTCATCAAGGCCGCTTTTATGGTATGAAAGCTTACAGTAAGCAACGTAATAAGCAATACCAAGGCCGCCGCAAGAATAAACGACAAGGGGTGCAATTCGGTTTTGTAGGGAAAAGGCTCCAACCATTCGTTCATAAAATACCACGCAATAGGGAAGGCAATGAGACAAGAAATACCTACTAGATACAAGAAACTTTTAGCAACTAATGTGACAATATGCCCCGTCTCGGCTCCCATCACTTTCCGAACACTGATTTCTCTTCGACGCTGCTCGGTTGTAAATGCTACTAACCCTAAAAGCCCTAAACACGAAATCAAAACGGTAAGTAAGGAGAAAGTTGTAAAGAGCGAACCACGTTTTTGATCGGCGGCAAACTGTGATTGAAAAGTTTGGTCTAAGAAATCATACCGAAATAGATATTGAGGAAAAATGGTTTTGTAACTTTTTTCGATGAAAGCCAATGTACTCGGAATATTCTCAGCATTGATTTTGACTTGTACCGAACCGTTGCTTTCGCGATATACCAACGCCATTGGTTCAATAGGATTATAAAGTGATTTTTGGTGAAAGTCTTTGAATACCCCAATCACTTCAGCTGTGTTTACAGAATCTCCGGCATACCTAATCTTCTTTCCTAAGGCATCGCTCCAACCCATTTTTTTGACAAGTGCTTCATTTACAATGATTCGACGTAGAGAATCGGCCCGGTCTAAATCCGTAAAGTTGCGGCCTTTGACAAGTTGAATCCCCAATGTAGGGAGATAACTAGGGTCAATTCCATATACTTCGATGGCGTAGTTGGTAAAGCCCGCTTTTCCTTCAATTTCCATGAGGTTGACACTCTGAGACGCGCTACTAGGTACATACCACGACGAACTGATGGATTGGACATTAGGATTTTTTTGAAATTCTGATTTCATCCGTTTTATCATAGTGCTCCGTGCGCCAGAATTGATAGAAGGCATATCAATCACCACCACTTGCTCTTTATTATAGCCCAATTCTTTGTGTTGAAGATAACGAAGTTGGTCATAAACCACCCACGTACTAATAAGCATAACCATCGAAATTGTAAATTGGACAATCACCAATGTACGCCGCAATGGGGCATTGGTAGAGGCTTTGGCCAAATTCCCTTTTAATACATTCAAGGGATTGAAACCTGATAAGTAAAAAGCAGGGTAACTACCTCCTAAAAAGCCTGTGACGATAACGATGAGCCCTATCCCCAAAAGCGTGCTAGGACGGAGTAAAGTCTGTATGGTAAATGTTTTGCCCGAAATATCATTAAATACAGGAAGCAACAGGGCAATCAAAACCAAGCTGAGCAACAACGACGTCAACGTCAATACTACTGATTCGGTTAAGAATTGAAAAATGAGGTGGCTTTGCAACGAACCCGATACTTTACGGATACCAATTTCTTTGGAGCGTCGCGCCGACCGTGCCGTAGTCAGATTCATGTAGTTGATGCACGCAATCAAAATCATAAATACTGCAATTGCCGAAAATATGTAGATATACGACATGCTACCCAATTCTTCGGGCTCATTGTCGAAGTCGGACTTGAGGTGAATCTCGGTAATGGGCTGAACAAGGTAGGTGATCTTAACATTGAAGGGAGCAAAAATCGCCGCCATATATTTTTCATACAAAGCGGGTAATTTCTTCTCTAATTGGCCGGGGCTTACGTTTGGTTTGAGCAATACATAAGTGTAATGGCTAAAATTACCCCAATTGTCAGAAAAGTTTTTTTCCAAACTAGACACAGAAACCAGCCCGTTGAAACGAAAATGAGAATTGTTAGGGACATCTTCAATGACTGCCGTAATGTTATAGGTTTCGTTGTTTCGTCCTTGCAACGATTTTCCTACCACATTTTGGGTAGTTTGGAAAAATTTCTCGGCCAATGATTTGGTCAATACCAGTGAGTTGGGCGCTTTCAATGCGTTTTTGGCATCTCCTGCAATGAATTTGTAGGTAAAAATATCAAAGAAGGCACTGTCAGTATAATAAACTTTTGGTTCTAAAAACTGCAACTCACCCTTTTTCAACAATTTTGGATTTTCTGGTTGAGCCAATCGTGCCGCATACTCAACTTCTGGATATTCTTTTTTGAGTGTCGGCCCCAAAAGAAAGGGTGTAATCGCAATACGCCCCGAACGTTCGGGTTCTTGTAAGATGCTGTTGATTCGAAAAATGCGGTCGGCATTTTCGTGATAACGATCAAAGCTAAGTTCGTCAGTTACGTAAAAAAAGAGAAATAACCCAAACGTAAGGCCAAGGGTAAGGCCTATTAAATTGAGTGCTGTGTAGCCTTTGTCTTTCAGAAGGCTTCGTACGGCGATTTTGAGGTAGTTTTTAAACATGGCTTTATGGTAAAGAATAGAGAGAGAGAATTATTCCGTTTTCAATGTATGGGCAGGATTGGCCAAAGCCGTTTTAAGGGCTTGGTACGCAACGGTTCCTAAGGCAACCACCATCGCTATGACGCCCGCAAACACAAACACCCAAGCATTTATCTCAATGCGGTACGCAAAGTCTTGAAGCCACTGATTACCAAAGTAGTAGGCTACGGGACAAGCAATGAAAATGCCGATAAGCACCAGTTTCAGGAAGTCTTTTGACAAAAGCGCCACAATGCTCGTTACGCCTGCCCCCAGCACTTTCCGAATACCAATTTCTTTGGTACGTTGTTCGGTCACGAAAGTGGCCAAGCCAAACAATCCCAAGCAGGCAATCAAAATAGCCACCAGCGACGTATAGGTTAAAATTTGCTTCCAGCGCAAGTCGTCGGCGTAACGCTCCATCCGAAAATCTTCCAAGAAGTAGTATTCCAAAGGAAGGTAAGGGACGTACTTTTTATAGACTTTCTTAATCTGCGCCAGTGCTTCTTTTTGGTGATTAGGAGTCAGTTGGATGTGAATACAGCCTGCTTGTCGGCGGGTATCGCGCGCCCACACGATGGGTTTTATTTTCTCCTTAAACGAAGCATAGTGGAAGTCTTTCACAATGCCGACGATGTTCAATGCTTTATCCCGTTGGCGAATAGACAGAGTAAAAGGGTTTTGACCTTTGGGGACAAATTCCCGTACAAAAGCCTCGTTGACAATGATATTTGAAACCGTATCCAACGCATATTTTGGCGAAAAATACCGCCCTTGCACCAACGGAATACCCATCAATTGCAAATGATTTTCGTCGATGTACTCGTAGTAAGTATAGTCGGTGCTTTTGCCATTGATTTGGTAAATCGTACTGTTCCAATCTCCTGATTTGTTGGAAACTTTTTCGACGTAAGGCAACTGCGCCAACTCATTTTTGAGCGGTGCGGCTACTCTTTCTATTTGATCCCAAGGCAACCAAAAGCGAAGAATGTTGTCGGTTTTGTAACCAAGTTCGGCCTGAGCGATGTAATTAAACTGACGAGTCGCAATAACCGTCCCGATAATCAACACGCCTGCCAACACAAACTGAAACACGACCAATGCTTTCCCGAATGTTTGTCGGCCTGTCAGTTTAAATGGCCCACGCAAAGTTTCGATCGGGCGAAAACCTGACAGCACCAACGCAGGGTAAAATCCTGCTAAAAGCGCCACCAAGAGCAATAACCCGCCAAAAAGCCCCAAGGTAGTCGGTTGAAAAAGGTAGGTGCTTTCTAAATGTTTGTCGGTCAATTCGCTGAACGTAGGCAGCAACAGGTAAGCCAACAACCACGACGGAACAAACGCCAAAGCCGTCAGCAAAAACGATTCTCCCAAAAACTGCGCTAAAATGTGCTGACGCGTGCCTCCCGTTGCCTTTCGGATGCCAATTTCTTTGGCGCGTTTGAGCGAGCGAGCCAGCGTAAGGTTCACAAAATTGATGCAGGCAATGACCAAAACCAACAACGCCAGCCCCGATAAAATCTTCGGATAACGCTCATTTGACCAATATTGCAAGCCATTAGAAGCATAATAGTCAGGATTTAAGTGCATTTCGTACAAAGGTTGCAGCTTAAACTTAATCTCGTACGTTTTGCCTTCACTATTGTCTTTACGCACACTTTCTAAAAAATCAGAGGTGTACTTCTTAGTCACTGCCTCCATTTTTTTGCCCAACTGTGCCACGTTCACTTTCGGATTGACCAACAAAAACGTATTCAAACTTGCATTAAACCAATTTTCGTCGTTGGCGCGCTGCTGAGGGTCAGGTGAAATGAGGTGGTCGATAGACATCAACATATCAAACTGAATCGACGAATTGGCGGGTGGGTGTTTGACGACGGCCGCCACCACAAACGGCTTAAAAGCCGCCCCTTCATCACCGATTTGCATTAGTTTACCTACGGGGTCTTGGCTTCCAAAATACTTTTCGGCCATTCGGTCGGTAATCACCACGTTTTTTAAATCCTTGAGAGCTGTGCGGGCGTCTCCTGCCACTACCTCAAACGAAAACATGGTCAACACGGAGTTGTCGGCGTACATCAAATTCTCTTTAATCCCTTCATTACCTTTCTTCACGAGGGTATTCCAGCCGTTTTTAAAGCGGCAATACGCCTCAAAATCACCTAGTTCGCGTACAAACGCGGGGCCTTGCGGCATCCCTGTGTTTCCCATTTTACTCAGATTTCCCTGCAGGTCTTTGCGGTCTTGTATCAACCGAAAAATCTGCGGTCCTTTCGCGTGCATACGGTCAAAGGACAAATCGTCTTTGACGTACAGCATAATCAGCATCACCACCGTCAGTCCGAGGGTAAGTCCTGAGAGGTTAACAAAGGAATACACTTTGTTTTGCCAAAGGTTCCGAAATGCGATTTTGAGGTAGTTGCGTAGCATAACGATATAATTTTTATGGCGATGACGTAGAGACGTTGCATGCAACGTCTCTACAGGGAATTATTCCGATTTCAATGATTTGACAGGATTCATCAGGGCGGCTTTAATCGACTGGTAACTAACCGTAAACAAAGCAATAACGACCGTTACAAGTCCTGCTAAAACAAAAACCAAAGGATTGATCGTGATTTTGTAGGTATAGTCTTCCAACCATTTATTCATTATCCAGTACGACAGCGGACTCGCAATCAGAAAGGCCAATAGCACTGGCGTAACAAATCCTTTTGACATCAATAGCACAATTTGCCCTATTCCCGCTCCTAAGACTTTACGAATGCCAATTTCCTTGGTTTTTTGCTGGGCTAACGACGTGGCCAAACCAAGTAAGCCTAAACAAGTGATAAAAATGGTCAAGAACGCAAAACCTTGTGCCATAAACGATAACCGCTCTACACTTGCAAATTTTTCATTGTAAGCATCGTCCACAAAATGATACTCAAAAGGGTAATTGGGATTGTATTTCCTAAAAATGGCTTTTGCATTTTCTAGGTTTTCTTTGATAGGTTTTTCGGGGTTGTATTTGACATGAATCGCGTTGAAAAAATTCATTTTCGCCCCCGCAATTGTCACCGCATTCACTTCTCGAAAAGGCGATTGCATCACAAAATCTTTCACCACCCCAATCACCTGAAACTCCCAACCACCGTCGGTGATTTTTTCGCCAATGGGGTTTTTGAAACCCATCATCTTCTTGGCTGTTTCGTTAATAATTACCCCCGAAGAATCGGTTGGATAGGCTTTTAAATCAAAATCACGCCCTTCGATAATCTCTAAACCAAGCGTTTTTACAATTTGGTCGTCTGCTCCAAAACGGTCAATGTTCCTGTGGTCGTCTGTCGCTTTGCCCCGCCATTTCATTCCACCTGTGTTACTCCACGTTTCGGTAATAGGTGAAAATGTTTTTACTACCGAAACCGCCACGTTGTTTTTCAACAATTCAGCTTTTATGAGGTCAAAGTTTTTAGAAATATCGCCCTCTACGGGGTGATAGACCAGGTTTGCTTTGTCGTATCCTGATTTTCTGTTTTGGGCATAATCCAACTGTTGCTTGATAATCATGGTACAAGAAATGAGCAAAACAGAGAACACAAATTGACAAACGACGAGTATTTTTCTGGGAGTAATTGGAGAAGAGATATTGAAATAACTTCCTTTCAATACTTGCAAAGGGTCAAAACTCGAAAGGAATAGCGCAGGATAAGACCCTGCCACCAATCCCGTGACAACAACAAAACCCAACGAATAGGCAATCCATTGAGCATCCCACCAATCAATCACAATTTTGGACTCAATGAGTTGATTGAACGCGGGGAGACTGACCATAATAATGCCAATTGCCAACACCCCTGCCAACAATGAGGTGAGAATAGACTCGGAATAAAACAGCTTAATGAGGGATAAACGGCTAGCTCCCGACGCCTTTCGGACTCCTACTTCTTTGGCCCGTTTGTCGCTTCGGGACGTGCTCAAATTCATGAAGTTGATGCACGCAATCAGCAATATCAAAAGGGCAATGACCGTAAAGTTGCGAACTTGTTCGATTTTACCACCTTCTTCCACTCCATTTTTAAAGCTTCCGTAAAGCCGCAATCGCTCAAAAGGATACACGAAGGTCTCCCAAGAGGCGGTTTCTTTGTCATACTGCTTTCTTAGATGTTTGACTTTTAGGTTGAAAGCCTGAGCGTCAGTGTTCTTTTTTAACAACACATAAGTAGTGGTAGAGTTGTTGCCCCAGTGCAAACTCTCCATGTTATTGACTACCTTGAACCGCCACGGCACCAAACAATCAAAATTAAAATTGGTGTTGGTTGGAAGTGATTTCACTACGCCTGTCACCACAAAATCGCTTTCGTTATTGAGCTTGACGATTTGGCCAAGTGGCTCATTATTTCCAAATAGTTTTTGGGCAAAATCTTGCGTAATTACCAAATTATTGACCCCGTTTAGGCAGGTTTTGATATCTCCTTTGAGCAATGGAAACGTGAATACGTCCAAAAAAGTAGAATCCACTATCTGAACCGTCCCTTTTATTTTTGTCTCTTTCGCTTGAACCAAATATTTGTCTGCCCAATCGACCCGCACCATTTTTTCAACTTCGGGATAGTCTTTTTGCAGGGCGGGTCCCATGGATTGTGGAGTGACGTTCCAACTACTGGTTTTGCCTTTTTCGGTGACTTGGTTCCACGCCTGAAAAATCCGCTCTCGGTTTTCGTGGGTGTTTTCAAAGTTCATTTCGTCATTGACCCAAAGTAAAATCAACGCCGATGCCGAAAATCCTATCGCCAAGCCTAGGATATTGATACTGCTAAATACTTTGTCGTTCAGTAGGTTCCGAAATGCGATTTTGAGGTAGTTGCGTAGCATAACGATGTAATTTTTATGGTGGTGACGTAGAGACGTTGCATGCAACGTCTCTACGGGTATTATTCCGATTTCAATGATTTAACAGGATTCATCAGGGCGGCCTTAATCGACTGGAAACTAACCGTCAAAAACGCCAACAACATCGTAGCCACGCCCGCTGCCACAAAAATCCACCACGGAATTTCGACCCGAAACGCGAAGTCTTCGAGCCAAGTGTTCATCGCGAAGTAGGCCAACGGCGCGGCAATCAAAAAGGCGATTCCTACCAATTTCAAAAAGTCTTTGGAAAGAAGTCCCACGATGCTCCACAAGCTAGCTCCCAGCACCTTCCGAACGCCGATTTCTTTGGTACGCTGCTCGGCGATGTAGGTAATGAGCCCGAACAAGCCCAAACAAGCAATAAAAATCGTCAGAATGGCAAAAATGAGCGCAATAGTACCAACGCGCTGTTCGGCCTGATACATTTCGTTGAAAGAATCATCAAGAAAATGGTAATTGAACGGCATCCCCGTCGAGAGTTGTTTCCACTTTCCTTCGATTTGTTTTACCAATTGTTGCGACTCCGACGTATTTATTTTAAATGCCATATCCCAGCCACTACGCCCGTACCGAAAGCACAAAGGGCCGACGTTTTCCCGCATCGACGAATAATGAAAATTTTTCACCACTCCAATAATCGTCAGCGTACTTGTTTCGGAAGCATTGCCAGTACCCGCATAGAGATTTTTGCCCACGGGGTCTTCATAGCCTAACATCTTCGCCGTTTCTTCATTGATAATAATCGAGCTAGAATCTGCCCCAAATGCTTTGGAAAAATTACGCCCCTTGATGATTTTCATGCCCAAAGTCGGGATGTATTCTTCATCAATCACCCAGTTTTGCATATTAAACCCATTTTTTACGTCGATAACCGCCGTTTTAGAGTAGGTATTATCGCTGCGCGACGAGTTGGCCACGGGTAAATACCCCGCAAAAGCCCCCGCTTTTACCCCCGCCATTTTTTTGACTTCTTCCTTAAAAACGCGGTTATTTTCGCCCAACGACGACGTACCCGTCACCACCAACACTTGGTCTTTCGAAAACCCGAGGTTTTTGTGTTGAATGTAATTGAGTTGGCGGTAAATGATAAAAGTAGAAATGACCAATACCAACGACGTCACAAATTGGAACGTCACCAACGCATTTCGGAAATTGGAGCGTTTAAAATTGGCATTGAGCTTGCTTTTGAGCACTTCAATTGGCTTAAACGACGACAAGAAAAAGGAAGGATAATAGCCTGCCAACGCCCCAACGCCAAGCGGCAACGCCAATAAAAAAGGCAAGTACACAGGTTGGTAAATCGTAGTCGGCGTAAATTCTTTGCCCGCAATTTGATTAAAATAAGGAAGCAATGCCGTCGTAAATACCAACGCAATACCAAATGCCAAATAACTCGTCAGTATCGACTCCGCCATAAACTGTCCAATCAAGCTATTTCGTTCGGTGCCTAATACCTTCCGAATCCCCACTTCTTTGGCGCGGTTGGCCGAGCGAGCCGTGCTCAAATTCATAAAATTGATGCAGGCAATGAGCAGTAAAAACAAAGCTACAATCGAAAAGATATACACATATTCGATATTACCGTTGACCCCAAACTCGTATAATTTGTTGGATTTTAGGTGAATGTCCAGCAGCGGCATCAGCGAATACTGAATGTAATTCCCCGCTTTTTTGAACTCGTCCATGCTTTTAATATCTATGAAGGCTTTGGCTTGAGGAAGAATATATTTGTTGATAAAGCCGTCAAATTTTTTCTCAAACTGCTTATAATCAACGCCTTCTTTCAATTTGACATACGTATAAAAATTGTGACTCAAGAAGTTTCCAAAGGTGTAGTCCACATTTTTGAACGAAAAAATAATATTCGTCCGAAGGTGAGAATTCTGCGGTATGTCTTCATAGACCGCCGTTACTTTATACTCTTGGGGATTGTTAACTCCCGTCGAAAGGATTTTCCCCACCGCAGGGCCATCGCCAAAGTATTTCTTCGCTACCGACTTACTAATAGCCACTGTATTGGGGGCATTGAGGGCTGTTTTGCCGTCTCCTTCGAGCACATGAAGTGGAAAAACCTCAAAAAACGTCGAATCCGCATTTACGCAGTTGTTTTCTACCAAAAACTCATTGCCTTTTCGGATAAATCGGCGACTGTTTTGGGCGAACAAACGCACGTATTGCTCCACCTCAGGATAATCTTTTTTGAGCGTTGGGCCAAAAGGGTCGGAGCTCAAGGCCATTTTCATTTCGGTTCCCCCAAATTTGATGTCCGAATGTATGCGATAAATACGAGCCGCGTCTTTGAGGTAGCGGTCGTAGCTCAATTCATCGACTACGTACAACGAAATCAACAAAAAACAGGTAAGCCCAATGGCCAACCCGAAAATGTTGATGATGCTGTATAGTTTGTTTTTGAGGAGGTTTCTCCAAGCGATTTTGAGGTAATTCCGTAGCATGATGATATGGTTATTATGGCGATGCCGTAGAGACGTTGCATGTAGAGACGTTGCATGCAACGTCTCTACGGCGAATGGATTATTCTGATTTCAATGATTTTACAGGATTGACCAAGGCGGCACGTAAGGTTTGGTAACTGACCGTCAGCAACGTAATGACCAATGCACCAGCGGCAGCTATCGCAAACACCCACCACGAGATTTCGACGTGATAATCGTAGCCTTTCAACCAATCGTTGAGGTAGTAGTACGCAATAGGGCTGGCAATGAGGCTCGAAAGTAATACCAAACCGACAAAATCGCCCGAGAGCATTCGCCACAAATTAGGCACGCTTGCACCCAATACCTTCCGAATGCCGATTTCTTTGGTGCGTTGTTCGGCCACGAAGCTCGCCATTCCGAAAAGTCCCAAACACGAAATCAGGATGGCCAAGACCGCAAAGTAGAGCGAAAGCGTACCGATACGCTCTTCGGCCTTGAACTTATTACCGTATTGTTGGTCAATAAATTCGTACGAAAAAGGCACATTCTGTACGTACTTTTTCCAGATACGTTCGAGGGTGGCGATGGATTTGCTTGAACTTTGAGCAGGGTTGAGTTTGATGGTAAGATTATACAAATCCTTGTCGCGGGTATGGTACAACGACGGGCGCACGGGATAAAACGGCGACTCGGCCATAATATCACTCACTACCCCAATAATGGTGTAAGGCTTACCATTCCATTTTAAAATTTTGCCAATGGGGTCTTTGAACCCCAAAAACTTCGCCGCTGCCTCGTTGATGATAAACGCCGCCGAATCGGTGGCAAACTCACGCGAGAAATCGCGGCCTTGTTTGATTTTCCAGCCCACGGTTTTGCCCCATTCTTTGGTAACGCGGCTGTTTGGAAAATCAACGCCCAAATTCGGGTCTTTCCCTTCCCAATCGAAACCGCCGTTGGTATTCCATACGCCCGTAAGTGGGCTGTTGGAAGCCGTCAATTCTTCAATTGCTCCCGCCGATTTTAGCTCCCCTCTGAATGCCTCAAAGTGATCCTGAATTTCTTTGTCCATCCCCATGCTTATCAGGCCGTTGCGTTCGTAGCCAATGGGGCGATTTTTGGCGTGTTGAATTTGCTGATACACAACGATGGTTCCAATAATCAATACCACCGAAACCGTAAACTGAATCATTACCAATGCCTTGCGCGGAATGGCGGCCCATTTTCCCACCCGAAACGTCCCTTTGAGGACTTTCAAGGGCTGGAAAGACGATAAGTATAACGCTGGATAACTTCCCGCCAACAAACCCGTAAGCGAAATAAATGACAAACTAAGCAGCCAAAAAACGGGATTTGCCCAAGGAAGTTCAATTTTCTTATCAGCTACTTCATTAAAAAATGGCAGGCACAGTGTGACCAATACCAGTGATACCACAAAAGCAAACACCACCACCATGTACGACTCCGAAAAGAACTGATTAATCAACTGCGACCGCACCGACCCTACGGCTTTGCGAATACCCACTTCTTTGGCGCGTTTTTCGCTGCGGGCGGTGGCTAGGTTCATAAAATTGATGCAAGCCAACATCAACACAAACACCCCAATGATACCAAACATCCACACGTAGCGAATGCTTCCTCCTGTGTTGATGCCTTCTTTAAACTCACTTTCCAACGCCCATTTACTCATGGGGTGCAAAAACGCCTCCCATTTGTACTTCAATTCTTCCTTACTTAGGTTGTTGGCTTTGACATTTTTAATGCGTTTGGAAGCTGCCTCCATTGATACATTATCTGCGACTTGGACGAATGTCTGGCTAAAATTGCTATCCCAAGGGTCTTCCATTGTTTTTACCCACGGATTGTCAATCAACCAAAGCGACCAGGGCATGATGACCTTTACGTTGCGAAACGAGGTATTGTAAGGCAAATCTTCGTAAACGCCCGTCACCTTAACGTCGTAGGTTCGGTTGATTTTCAGTGTTTTATCCAGCGGGTTTTGGTCACCAAAGAGCGATTTAGCCACCGATTCCGACAACATAATCGAATAGGGGTCTTTCAAACCTGCGTACGTTCCATAGCGCATCTTGAGGCTAAGCATCTCAGGGGCACCTTCTTCAAAGTAAATCCCCGATTTTGTTATGTGATTATTCCCCAGCGACAACACATACGAGCCTTCCCACGAGGCTTGCACTACGTGTTTGAAGCTACTTCCGTATTTTGCCCGAATTTCGGGGCTCATTTGGGCAGGATTAGAGGTTTGGGTTCCCACTTTTCCGTTGAAAGTAGCGTGTTGCATAACCTGCGCGATACGCTCATAATTTTGGTGGTAGGTATCAAACGACAATTCATCGTTGACCCAAAGTCCAATCATCATAGCTACTGCCATGCCCACAGCCAGTCCACCAATATTGATGAAACTGTACATTTTGTTTTTAGTGAGGTTGCGCCACGCAACTTTGAGGTAATTCCGTATCATGGTTGTATAGGATTATTGATATATTATGTAGAGACGTAGCATGCTACGTCTCTACGGCGTATGGATTATTCTGTTTTCAATGATTTCACAGGATTCATCAGCGCTGCTTTGACTGCCTGAAAACCTACCGTTAGCAATGCAATCACGATGGCTAATAGCCCCGCCGCCGCAAACAACCACCAGCTAAGTGCAATGCGAGAGGCAAAATCTTTTAGCCATTTGTCCATGAAGTACCATGCAATAGGAGTAGCAATGAGAATCGCAATAAGCACTAACTTGAGAAAGTCTTTGGACAATAAAGCCATGATTCCAAATACCGATGCCCCCAATACTTTGCGAATCCCTATTTCTTTGGTACGCGACTCAACGGTGAAGGTGGCCAAGCCAAACAAACCTAAACAAGCAATGAAAATTGCCCATAACGACGCCGTCGTGAACATACGGCTGTATTGTTGTTCAGAAACATAAAGTTTGTTGTAATTGTCATCCACAAAAGAGTAGTCAAATGGGTTGCCAGGAAAGTAAGTCTTGTACAGTTTATCCAAAGCGGCTATTTTTTCGGGCATTCGGTCGGCCGTCAAGCGAATAGTGAAATAAGCACTGTTGTTTTGGGGATAAAAAATAATGGGGTCAATGGCTCTTTTTAATCCTGCGTGATGGTAGTTTTTCACCACCCCAATCACCTCCAAATAACGCTCATCCCACTTGATTTTGGTGCGAAGGGCTTCTTCTGCACTGGAAAATCCTAATAACTCTACCGCTCTTTCATTGAGTAGTACCTTGCTGTTTTGGTTCCACTCTACATCACATTCAGCCGGGGTAAAATTGCGCCCCGCTTTGAGATTGATTTGGTACGTTTTTAGAAAACGGTCGCCAATAATGGCAAATGAATACGAGATGAGCTCATCGCCTGGCTTAGATTTGGGCTGGGTAAAGCCTGAAGTTGCAAAATTGTACCAACCACTCGGTACACTTCCTGAGGTCGCATAATCTTTCACAAATGTTTGCTGCGTTAGCTCATTCTGAAACGTGGTTTTGCGTATTTTGTAGGTAGCATCTCTGCCCACTTCTGGCCCACGAACAACCAACAATTGCTGTGTATTTAGTCCCAAGCTTTGCGTTTGCATGTGGTGTAGCTGACGATAAATCACCAGCGTTGTAACGACCAAACACACCGAAATCGCAAACTGAAACACCACCAATGATTTCCGAAGTAGCCCACCACCCGACGTTTTGGCTAACTGACCTTTTAAGGTTTTAACAGGGTTGTAATTGGAAAGTGAAAAGGCTGTGTAACCTCCAGAAAATAACGAACCTAAAAGCAAAATGCCCAATCCCCAAGCCCAAACCGATGTGTAGCCTAAGGAGGAAAAAGATAACGGCGTCCCAATAAGTTCATTAAAAAATGGCTGAAGTAAGACCACTATTAGCAAAGCTAATCCAAAACTTAGGAGATTGACCAACAGCGATTCGCCCAAAAACTGCCGCACCAAATGGCTTTGCGTTGCGCCAATTACTTTGCGAACGCCTACTTCATTGGCTCGTTTGAGCGACTGAGCCGTCGAAAGATTGACGTAGTTGAACCAGCCGATTACTAGAATCAAAAACGCAATTCCACCCAACATATACACGTATTTAAGGTTTCCTTGCGTGAGATAAGTATCGCTCAATGAAGCTGCCAAGTGCACATTTTTGAGGGAGACCAGACGAAACTTTACCCCATCATTTTCTTTACTAAGTTCGTTTCTTAGGGCTGTTAGTTTCTTCTCAAAAGCTACTGGGTTTACCTTTTCATTGAGCTGGAAAAATGTATTAATGTATTGATTGTCAAGGTTGTTTACGTTGGCCCAGTCGTTCCCATGCAAATTGGCTGGATTACGCAATGTTTCCAATGAAAAGACCATGTCATACCGAATATCTGAGTTGGTGGGCATGTCGGCGTAAATACCTTCTACCGTAAAAGGATTAGTATCAAATTGATTGGACAGTAGTAATATTTTTCCCAAAGGATTTTCAGAGCCAAAGTATTTTTTAGCGGAGCTAGCCGACAAAAACACTACATTCGTCTTTTCCAATGCCTTGGGAGAGCCTGCGGTAAGTGGAAAACTAAAGAATGAGAAAAAATTGCCCTCTGCGTAGCTAATGTTGGTTTCGCGGAATGCTTCGGTTTTAGCACCTTCTCTTCGTACAATGCCTTGCGCCATTCCGTCCGCAAAACGGCAATAGTCTTTGATGTCGGGGAAGCGTTGTTTGGCACGCGTAGCCCAGCCTGGTTCTACTTCGCTCCACATCTCTCCTTTTACATCTTCGTTGAGAAGTCGATATATGGAAGGCGCATTGGCATGAAACTGGTTAAAGCTTTTTTCGTGACTTACGTATTGCAAAATCAACACAAAAGCCGCGATACCCATCGCCAAGCCAGTGATGTTGATAACGCTGTATGTTTTGTTTCGGACTAAGTTTCGAAAAGCGATTTTGAGGTAGTTCTGTAGCATAGGACGATTGGGATTTGTAGTATTTTTCCCAAATGCCATACCAGAAACTTAATGTATTGATTATAAGTTATTTGTAATTGTGAAAAATAAAGAAAATTGTCCGTTTATGGACAATTTTAGTTCGTTTATGGACAGGGTCGTATCATCGTTGCATTGCAACGATGGGGCGATAGACCAACGATGCCAGGATACCGCAACGGTAGAGACGTTGCATGCAACGTCTCTACAAGGACGTTGATTTATTCCGATTTCAACGATTTTACAGGATTTGTCAAAGCGGCTTTGGTAGCTTGAATAGCGACGGTCAAAAGAGCGATAAAAATGGCTAAGCCGCCCGCCAATGCAAAAATGTCGATTTTCAGTTGGACTTGATAGGCAAAATCTTGCAGCCATCGGGTGGCGGCATAATACGCAATCGGAAACGCAATGACATTGGCCACGATAACCAACCGAAGAAAATCTTTTGAAAGCATCGTAACAATGTTGGCAACACTTGCCCCCAGTACTTTTCGTACGCCAATTTCTTTCGTTTTTTGTTCGGCCGTAAACGTGATAAGCCCAAAAAGACCCATACAGGCAATAAAAATGGCAATGACCGTAAAACCTGAGAAAAGGTAGCCCATTCGTTGTTCGGCGCGGTATTGTTTGTTAAACGCCTCGTCCAAAAAGTAATACTCGAACGGGGCATTAGGCTCATATTTTTTATAGCTTTTTTCAATCGAAGCTATCTTTTGTCGGACATCTGCCTTGGGGTCTAAGCGCAAATAAAGAGCCCGTAACTGCGTTGTATCTTTGACAACTTTTAACATCATGGCTTCCACTTTTGACTGCAAAGAAGCGAAGTTAAAATCTTTCAAAACACCAACGATTTCGGCTTTTTTTGATTCTTTATCAAACACATCCAGTTTCTGTCCGATAGGTTTATCGCTTATTTTTAATTTACCCACTGCCGTTTCATTGACCACCAATTGGTTTCTATGAGCCAGTTCTTCGAGGTTATCGGGCTTGTGCTTCCATTCAAGACCTAAGAGTTCGATAAAGTTTTCGTCCACCACCATATTATTGAGGCTCACATCTTCATTGGTAGTCGGAGTTTTGGTAAAAAACATATTCCAGCCTCCCGTAAATAAACTCAGTGACGAAGCGCCCAACTGACGAATACCCACGCTTTGAACCAAGTCATTCCGAAACGCAGCATAGTGTTTTTGCGCTTCTTTGGAAAGCGTGATGACCAACACTTGCTCTTTGTTCATGCCTATTTTCTTGGTTTGCATGTAGTGTAATTGCCGCTGCACTACCATACTGAAAATAATCAGCACAATTGATGCCCCAAACTGAAAGACAATAAACACGCGCCGCACACGACCTCCTTGGCCTGCTGCCGAAAACTTGCCTTTTAAAATGCTGACAGGTGAAAACTTTGACAATAGCAACGAAGGATACGAGCCTGCGATAAGTGCCGTAGCAATAACTAACCCCAACAAAATAGACAAAAATAAAGGGCCTGTCACAAACGAATCGTCGATGGATAAGGATAAAAGTTGGTAAAAGGGGGTTTTTAGGAGCTGAAACAGCAATAAGGCAAGGGCAAAAGAAAGCAAGCTTATGAGCACTGACTCTCCGTAAAACTGCGATGCTAAGTGATGGCGATGTGCTCCAAGTACTTTACGGACGCCTACTTCCTTGGCTCGAATCGTTGAACGAGCTGTGGTAAGGCTCATATAATTGATAAGCGCCAACAGCAACACGATGCCTGCAATACACAGAAATATCATCACATACTTGGTGTTCGAAGAATCACCCCAGTTGTTTCCGAGGTGAGTTTCCAAAAAAGGTGTTAGCTGATACTTTGAATGCGACTCTAATTCTCCTTTTTTATCTGTGAGTAGCGTTGGAATTATAGCTTCTACTTTTGCAACAGCTTCAGGATTTTTAAGCAAAAAATAGGTTTCATAACTCCCCATACCCACGACATCGTCTGCCTCGTAACGCTGGTTTGGGTCGCGTTTCATAATCCCCTCAAACGTTGGCAACGAAGCAATAAAGTCAAAGTGAAGCGATGAGTTGGTGGGCAATTTCTTCACCACTGCGGTCACCTTCAACGCTTCATTTTTGTTATAAATCAAGGTTTTACCAACAGGGTTTGTGTTCCCAAAGTATTTTTTAGCCATGGTCTCTGTCATTACCACCGCGTTGGGTTCGTTCAGGGCCGAAGCGGCACTCCCATTGACAAATTCAAACGCAAATACGTTGAACAACGAGGGCTCAGAAAAGTAAAATCCTCGCTCAAAAAACTGATGACTTTCATCGGATTTTATAACTACATCGCCACGAAACGAAGAAGCAATTCGTACAAAATCTTCGACCTCTGAGTTAGCCTGTTTTATGGCTGGGCCAAAGTTTTTGGAAAGCTGGTTAAACTGAACGGTATTGCCCCCAAAATTCATTTGGATAAAGGTATGAAAGATGCGTTTTCCCTTAGGATGAAAACGGTCATAGCTCAGTTCGTGCGAAACGTACAGCAAAATCAGCATACTTACAGCCATTCCAACAGCAAGTCCCGTGACATTAATAAAGCTAAAAACCTTGTTTTTAAGCAAATTTCGCCAAGCGATTTTGAGGTAATTATGTAGCATAATTTTTTCGTTTTTGCCGTTGTAATGTGGTTGTAGAGACGTTGCATGCAACGTCTCTACGCGATGTTGATTTATTCCGATTTCAACGATTTCACAGGGTTGGTCAAGGCAGCTTTGATCGACTGCGTACTTACTGTTACCAACGCAATACCAACAGCCGTAAGCCCAGCTACCACAAACACCCACCATTCTATCTCAATTCGATACGCAAAATCATTGAGCCAGTAGGTCATCGCATACCATGCTAAGGGAGAAGCGATGAGGATGGCTATCAGCACTAATTTTAGAAAATCGGCAGATAAAAGCGTCGTGATGCTGGCAGTGGATGCGCCAAGCACTTTGCGGATTCCAATTTCTTTGGTACGCTGTGCCGTGACGTAGGCCGACAAGCCCAACAGACCTAAACAAGCCAGCAAAACGGCCAAGGCAGAAAAATATGTAAACACCTGATTGATACGGCTTTCATTGGCATACATTTGGTTGTATTCGTCGTTTAAAAACGTGTAGGTAAACGGACGATGTGGCGCAAACGTTTTCCATTTATTTTCCAAAAAAGTCAGTGTTTGTGGGAGATTATTTCCCGTCAACTTTACCAACAAGACATTCCCCCAAGTGACTGGAAAAATTACCAATGGGCCAATCGGTTGTTTCATCGACGCAAAATGGAAATCCCGAACAATGCCTTTGACTTCGCCCGTTCGGCCTCCCACACGTACTTTTTTACCAATCGCTTCGGCAGGCTTCCAGCCCAATTGCTTTATCATCGTTTCGTTCAGCAAAAAGCGATAATCGGCTTGGCTCTCGTCTTTGCCTTTGAGTCGTTCCATGTCTTCTGATGATAAATCATTTCCTGCAACCAACTCCAAATTGAGCGTTTCGGCCATGTCTTCATCACAGGGAAAAGCGGTAATCATTTTTTGCACAGGCGCCGATGTTCCCACCGTTTCAAGCCCATCGCCCCACTTAATGAACGTGGGAGTTTCGTAGGCCAGCGAAATACTTTTTACATTCGGATTTTGCCGCAGTTCGTTCTTCAAAGCAGGCAAATTTTTGTTAGTTCGCTCGTCGGTCGTGAGCGCAATTACGTGTTGTTTTTCGTACCCCAGCTTTGTGTTTTGAATAAAATGCAGTTGGTTCTTAACCACCAACGTTCCAATGACCAAAAACACCGAAATCATAAACTGCAACACAATCAGCGACTTACGAAGGGCCAAGCCCGAAGCCGTATTCTTAAATGCGCCTTTTAGCACTTTAATCGGTTGAAAATACGATAACGCCACCGACGGATAACTCCCTGCAATACAACTGACAACCAACCACGCTCCTACCAACGCCCCTATTCCTGCGGGTTGAAGTAGTATTTGCAAAGTCAGTTCGCGTTCGGACAGGGTATTAAATACAGGCAACAACAACACTGTCAGCAGGATACTGAGCAGCAAAGCCACCAGCGTCACCACCATTGATTCGCCCAAAAATTGCAAAAACAATTGCCCACGTACTGCCCCCATCACTTTCCGAACCCCCACTTCTTTGGCACGCTCCGTCGCACGGGCCGTTGTAAGATTCATGTAGTTGGTGGTCGCAATAATCAAAATGAGCAACGCAATCACCGAGAAAATATAAATGTAACGAATATCGCCAGAAGCAATAATACCGCCTTCTGCCTCAGACCGAAGGTGGACGTCCGTAAGAGGTTCAAATTGATACGTCAGAAAGTTATTTCCTGTCATTTCAGTTTCTGCTGACTGCTTACGCATGTAAGCAGGTAGTTTGGCTTGCAGCTGCGATGCCGAAGCAGATGGTTTCAACAAAAAGTAAGTGACATAATTGGCGGTCCACCACATTTCTGTTTTGGCGGCTGAGAGCGACATAAACGACGCCACAAAATCAAACTGAAGTTGAGAATTGGAAGGGGCATCGGCCGCAACGCCCGTTACGGTATAATCCACTCGGTCTTCTAACCGTAAGATTTGACCAATAGGGTTTTCATTCCCAAAATACTTTCGCGCCATCGCTTCCGTCACCACCACTTTGTTGGTGCCATTCAGGGCCGTTGCCGCGTCGCCCTTCACCAACGAAAACGAGAATACATCAAAAAACGTAGAATCAGCCCACAAAAAGCGAGATTCATTAAACTGTTGTTCTCCTTTTTTTATGACTACTTTTTGTTGCGAAAAGGCGGGGTCAGCCACGCGTACAAACTGCTCAATTTCAGGAAAGTCGCGTTTCAACGCAGGCCCTACTTTCGTTCCCGTCATTACTGTTTTATTGGCCGTTCCTTCGATGCTATAGTGCATTATCGTACGAACGATCTGCTGCTTGTTTTTGTGAAATTGGTCAAAACTCAGCTCGTGCTGAATGTACAACACAATCAACATGCAGGCCGTCAAGCCTGCCGCCAAACCAAAAACATTAATGAAAGTAAATGTTTTGTGTTTCCAGAGGGTTCGGAGCGTGGTTTTTAGGTAGTTTTGAAACATAGCTATTCGGATTTTAACGCTTTGACGGGATTTCTTAGTGCTGTCTTTATGCTTTGTGAACTAATGGTTGCAAAGGCGATTAGCAAGGTAAAAAAACTGGCTATCACAAACATCCACCAACGTATTTCGATGCGATACGCAAAATGTTGTAGCCAATTGGTCATGGCAAAATAAGTAATTGGCCATGCAATAAGATTGGCCACAACAATCCAACCAAGGAAGGGTTTTGAAATCGTAAATACCAATTCCGCTAATGATGCCCCCAATACCTTACGGATTCCGATTTCTTTTGTTTTCTGCTCTGCAATCAACACCGCCAAGCCAAATAAGCCCAAACAAGCTATGAATATAGCCCATGCCGAAAACAACGTTGCAATGATGTTTACCTTTCGTTCAGTTGCATAAAGACGTTCCAAGTTTTCATCCATAAATCCATAACGGCAGGTTTCTCCCTTGGCAAAGAGCTTCCAGGTTTTTTCTAAATGTGCCAATGCCGCATCAGGATTGCCTGCCCGTAAACGTACTGTTAGAAGGCTGCTAGCTTGCCGAACCGCACTCAAATGAAATGCCAATGGACGAATTTCGCGATGGAGCGATTCGTAGTTAAAATCTTTAATCACGCCTATAATGGTATATGTCTCAGGTTGATTCTGGTTATTAATAACTGTCAGTGTTTTATTCAGTACCGAACGACTAGGCAATTCTTTGAGTGCCGCTTCATTGATGATGATAGCCGCGCTATCAGTCGGAAAGTCTTTGGAAAAAAATCGTCCTTCTTTTAATTGCAGTCCAAAGGTTTTGAGAAAGTCAGTATCAATATCCAACGCTTGAAGTAATACAGGGTCGGTGGTAGCTTTTTTATCAAACAAAAAGCCTTTTCCTGGAACTCCCGATGAAAATATTAAAGAACTATTGGTTGCCGCTTCGATATGCGGACTTTTTAAGAGTTCTTGTTTGAACGCGGATATTTGCTTACCAAGCGCATTGGCATTATCAATCGATAGCAAATATTCTTTCTTGAAACCCAAATTTTGCTCTTGGATATGATTAAGTTGGCTTTTAACCACAATCATCCCAATAATCAACGCTGCCGAAATCGAAAATTGAACCACTACCAACGCACTCCGAAAACCAATTTTACGCTTTAGAGTTGTTTTGAGGAAAATATCAATTGGTTTAAAGGACGATAAGAAGAAGGCAGGATAACTCCCAGCCAATGCTCCTACTGCCAAGGTGAAGAGCAGTAGTGCAGGAACAGCGTAAAGATTCTCTACCAAGTTTAATGTCAAGTGGCGATCAATCAATAGATTGAATAGAGGTAAGGTGATTTGGAGAAGGGCCAATGCCAGCACTACCGCAAAAAAAGTAATCAGTACTGACTCGGTAATGAATTGCTGAATAATCGACTTACGGTCAGAGCCAAGCGTTTTTTTGATGCCTACTTCTTTTGCCCGTTTTTCAGAGCGAGCGGTGCTTAGGTTCATAAAGTTAATGACCGCGATCAGCAAAATAAACAAAGCCACAATTCCAAAAATATACACATAGGTAATGTCGCCAAATTTCATTGCTCCCCACTCAGTATTGGTATCAATGCCATATGTTGCTTGAGAATACAAATAGATAGATGTGAGAGGCTGAACTTTAAGCTCGTAGGCATTTCCACGGGCTAAAAAGTTGTCAAACGGGATTCCCAAAAGTTTTTCGGCCTGTGGTTTTACGTAGGTAGTAATGATTTGCTTTAGCTTAGTTTCAAACTGAGAAACATTGACCCCTGCTTTCAGCAAAATATAGGTAGTATAATCGAGTCCCAGCCAGTAATCAGTGTTTGCTTCTTTGGTATAGGTAGCCATAGAGAGCAAAAAATCGCAACGGAAATGCGATTTTTCAGGAAAATCTTTCATTACTCCCGTCACCAAATACGAAGAGTTTCCGTCGACAAGTAGCGTTTTTCCAACGGGATTAACCGTTCCAAAATACTTTGCCGCAGTGGTTTCTGTCAAAACTACTTGGTTAGGTCCGTTTAACGCTGTTTTGGGATTGCCATAAACAAAAGGGAACGAAAAAACTGAGAAATAGGTCGAATCAACCGTATAAATGCTGCGTTCGCGGAATGTTTTGTCACTGTACTGGAGTATATGTTGCCCAAAATACCCAATACGAGTATATGACATTACTTCAGGGATGTCTTTAAGTAACGATGCACCTAATGGAGCGGCAGATTTTGAGTTGTTGGTTTCTTGCCCATTGATATTCGAATGAACGTATACACGACAAATCCGGTCGGCATTTGCATGAAAGCTGTCGTAGTTTAATTCGTCAAGTACAAACAACGCTAGTGTTAGAAAACATATGATTCCCAACGATAAACCGAGAATATTGAGTGCCGAAAAAAGCTTGTTGACTTTTAGGCTTCGCCAAGCGATTTTGAGGTAATTGAAAATCATGGTTGTAGTAAAGGAGAAAGATTAACAGATAGAAAATGGAGAAAAGACTCAATAACACAATTCCTTTCTCCTAATATTTCCTTTTCCTGTGCTTAAAATTAAGAATGGCTGTATGAATATTAATATTGTTCTTTAATTCTGCCAAAGCTATGCCAGATAGTCAATTTTTTAAAAATCAGCAAATTACATTGCCGTAAAAATAAAAAAGTGTCCGAATCTGGACACTTTTTGTACGCGAGTGGACAACGTTATTCAAAATTTTTGTGCTAGTATTCTTTGACGTAAATGAGCAAAAGTATGAAGATGATTTCTATTTTGTAATTACTTTTATTCTGATTTTAAACTATTTATCGGATTTGTCAAGGCTGCTTTCAACGTTTGAAAACTAACGGTGATTAACGCTATGATAATGGCAGAAGCACCAACACCGACAAAAATCCACGCACTGATTTCGATGCGGTAAGTGTAGCTATCCAGCCATTTTTGCATCAGAAACCAAGCCAATGGAATGGTAATGGCCAAAGCAATCAATATCAGTTTGATAAAGTCCTTTGAAAGTACAATGACGAGGTTGGGAAGACCAGCTCCCAACACTTTACGGATACCGATTTCTTTGGTTCGCTGTTCAATCACCAGCAAGGCAACCGCAAACAGCCCCAAACAAGATAAGAAAATGGCAATCCCCGCCGCTAGACTAAAAACCTGCGACATCATTTCTTCATCTTGGTACCAATCGTCAATATTTTTATCCAAAAATGTGCCCATGAATTCGGCCTGCGGCGCTACTTCTTTCCATACATTTTTCAATTTGTCCATTGATCTAACCAAGCTTTGGGGCGTGACTCGAACAAAGATATAATGAATGGTTTCGGTGTTAGAAATGTGCATCGTAATCGGCCTACTTTCTGAAGTCAACGAATACAAATGAAAGTCAGGCACAACCCCGATGATTTGGGATTTAGCACTTGTCGTATCGCCATCATCTCCCAACAGCAAACCCACTGGATTCTTTTCGCCCATCGCTTTGGCCATACTCGCCGTAATCACCAACCGATTGACCGAATCGCTTGGATAAGCTGGGTCAAAATCCCGTCCTGCTGCTACTTTGATATTCAGTGTTTTGAGGTAATCATAATCCACCAACAACCAGTCGGTGGCTATTTCTCTGCCTTTGTAAGTGAACCCAACCACCGACCTCGAACTGACGCGATCTTTACCTTTTCCCAAATTGACGCCAGTACCCGTTACAGAAACGATAGCAGGGTTATTGGCCAATTTATTCCTCATTCGTTGAAGTACCTGCCGACCATTTGTGTAATTGCCAACAGGAATACTGATGACTTGTTCTTTCTGAAAACCGAGCGGCTGTTGACGTAAATAACCGACCTGTTGAAGCGCAATAATGGTGGCACAAGCCAATAAACAAGACATGGAAAATTGCACGACAAGGAGTGAATTTCGTAAAAGCCCTGGACGTTTTAGGGAAACTTTCCCTTTTAGTACTTCTACAGGATTGAACTTAATCATTTGCCAAGCAGGGTAGCCTCCCGCAATAAATGTAACCAAAACGAACAGGAGCAACATAACGGCCATAAACCCAGGCTGGAATGCGTACTCAAGTTGAATTTTAGCATTAAATTGGGCATTAAACTCAGACAAAAACGAAAAAGCCAGAAGAATGCCCACCCCAAATCCTATAAAGCAGATGATGGTTGACTCGCTCCAAATTTGAATAAATAGCTGTTTTTTTAAAGCACCCAACGATTTTCGGACACCCATTTCTTTGGCACGTGTAAACGAACGGGCGATGCTCAAATTGATAAAATTGATGCAGGCAATCAACAAAATAAAGAAACCTATACCCAACAGCACATAAATCAAAGCAATAGGAGTTCCCTTACCCCCATCAATATCCCGAGCAAAATGAACATCGGCCAAAGGTTGAAGCCGAATAGTAAACAAATCACCACGCTCATCCGACTTGACACCCTTTTTGACAAGTGTCTCAATCACTCCCGCATAATATTTTTTTGCAAACGACTTTAATCGATTTTCTAATGTAGCTTGCGTCACTTGTGGGTTTGTTTTGACAAAAACCAAATGAGAGTTATTCAACCAGTTGTCCTTTTCAGATTGGTAATTGGCTAGGCTTTCAACCCTAATCAAAGCATCGTACTGAATCGTCGAATTATAGGGGGCATCACTCAAAATACCCGTAACAATGTATTGTTTCTGAGTTCCTTCATTCCCAATTTTTAATGATTTTCCAAGAGGGTCTTCGTTTCCAAAAATAGCCTTGGCGGTGTTTTCACTAAGTACAATGCTGCTCAATTCTTGAAGGACTACTTCGCGATTCCCCTTGCGCAAAGGAAATGAGAATACCTTCATAAAATCTGGGTCGGTCAGAGTCACTAATTTATCAAAGTATTTCCCTTGGTATTCAATTAAACTCTTCCTCCCCGATACTATTCTCGCGGCGGCTTCAATCTCAGGATATTCTGTTTTTAAAGCGGGCGTCAACGGTATCGGCATCGTACCCGATTTGCGAGCGCTTTCTGGGTCATTGTTGACGAAATATGTTTGAAAAACTCGGTTGCCGTCGGTATGAAAAGCATCAAAAGTTAGTTGTAAATAGGCTATTAAAAACAAAAACAAGCAGATACATACTGCTACGGCAATACCTACTACATTGATAGCGGCATAACCTTTGCTTTTAAGTAGATTTCGATAGGCGATTTTGAAATAGTTACTTAACATAGCTGCGTTGGGTTTTCATGTCTTAATCTACAGGACGGGACAATACTTATGCCACATACATATCTATTTAATAATCAGAAAATTACATAAATCCACAAACACAAAAATGTCCGTAAATGGACGATTTTTCGTTCACTTACGGACAGGAGAAATGGAATGATTAAGGTTGTATTATTTCATGAGCGCCTCCAGTGCTTTTTTTCCGTATTCATTCTGGGAGTTCAGTTCCAATGATTTTTTGTACATTCGGATGGCCTCTTCTTTTTGACCATTCTTCATAAGCGCCTCGCCATAACTGTCATACACATTCCAACTATCGGGATAGAGATACACATTCAGATGAAAAAGTGGGAGGGCTTCGGTTAGTCGACCTTTACTAAGAAGCCTATAAGCCCAATCATTCAAATCTGGTTCCGAAGGCGGAATACCGCCCTTTGCTTTTTGTTCTTTTACAATCGCAATCGCTTGGTCAAAACCTTGTTTGCGAAGCTGGATGTGAAGTGCCGTAAGCGGGTCAGAAGCGGGGATTTCTGGGTTGAAGCATCCCGCCAATTCATCAATAAAATCTTCGGGAGAAGCTCCTGATAGATTGGTCAAGACCACAATCGTTAAATCATCTTCGGGATACACAAAGAAGGCCGACCGTCCGCCACCCGTAGCAACTACAGCCGAGTGTTTCGCGCGAGGTTTAGTCATCCACCCCAATGCCCATTGCGTAGGCTTACCATTGTTGTATGTGCCTGCGGTCCAAAGCGTTTTGATGGCTGTTTTAGTTTTTAGCAAATTTCCTTTTTGTAATGCTATAATCCACTTAGCTATATCTTCGGCAGTGCTGTTCATTCCCGAGGCTGTCCGGCGAAATGGCGGAAATTCAGCATTAAAATTAATGATTTTTTCCTCTTTCAATTTTTGCCCATTAAGACTTGAAACATATTTATAGCTTTGAGTCATGTTGGGAATGACATCGCGATAATCACCAAAACCAGTATTGGGCATTCCAGCCGCTTGAAATTGTAATTCCTTAAAAACCTCAGCAAAAGGTTTTTGGCGGTATTTATCAATGATTTTTCCCAACAGCGCATAGTTGGTTTGATTGTAGCTAAACTGCGTTCCTGTAGTAAAACTCATCGGGGCTATAGTCGTTTTGGCCCATGCTGCTTCTTCGGAGAGATTGGGAGGCGAAGTTTCTAAAACTCTAAGAATGTCAGGAAGGCCTGATACATGAGTGAGTAGTTGACGTACTTTGACTGGTTGCCATGCTTGTGGAAGGCTATCCAGATAGCGTGACACAGGCGCCTCAAGGTCTATCTTTCCTTCCTCTACTAGTTGCATAATGGCTACACCCGTAAAGGCTTTGGTGCAGGAATTAATTTGAAAAATGCTTTTTGAAGTGACGGGAATAGCGTATTGGAGATTGGCTATGCCGTACGATTTCGATAATACAATTTGCCCTCGTTGAACCACGGCAATTTGCAAGCCAGGAATTCGCCGTTCTTGCATTTCACGTTTGATAATTGATTCAAGTTGAGGATTTTGTGCAAAGATGGGAGCAACAAAAAGAATAAAAAGAAATGAGAGGGCTGTTTTCATAAACAGGGAAATAGGTGTGGTTTAAAAGATTGATAAACATGAGTCACCCCGAATTTTAGGTAATCTTATGCAGCCATATAAGGGCATTTAAGTTGGGCTCTCAGCAACTCCCATGCCCTTATATGGTTCAAAAAAACTATTTGGCCTTTCGGATATAAATATTACCGTGCATGTTTTTCATCATTACTTCGCTGCCGCCCCCGTTGACTTTGCCTTCTACCCAGTCGTCGATGCTTACTTTATAAAGACCGTCTTTCGTAACCTTGTTGGCTTTAGGAGTAGTTTTGTCTACATCTACGTCAAAGTCGCTGTAAATTTCGCCTCGGTCAGATTTAAGCTTAACGTTAAACTTGGCTGTTGGAGGGAAAGTCACATCCAATCGTCCATTGAGGGATGTAAAAGCCATAGGAGTATCGGTATTTACACTTTTGAAATTGGCTTTTACTTCACCGTTTACGGTAGTAGCCACCGCCGAACCCGAAACGTTGTTGAGGTGAATGGCACCATTTACATTGCTGATTTCCAGTACTCCCGTTACATTTTCGACTACTATGTCTCCATGATTGACTGTGCTGATTTGAAGCGAAAATTGTTGTGGTACTTTAATCGCCAAATCCATGGGACGTTTCATAAAGTGCGAAGAGACTTTCACGTTGTTGTTACGTTCTTCGGCAGTCAGGTCAATCCCCCCGCGCGTCGAAATCTTCTTCATTCCTGTGGCGAGTTCATCTGTTTTTTCTTTAGGGTGGGGTTTAGGAGCCTCGCTCGTAGCATCTATGATGATTTCTTTGCCACTGTAGCCTGTTATTTTGATGGAGCCATTCACCATATTAAGGCGCAAACTACCTGGTTTGTTGGGGTCGGTCAAGGGTACTACCAATTGCTCTTTGATGTCATTTTGAGCGTTTACCGACAAGTGGGTAGTTATGAATACAAAAGCTGCGAAAGATAATTGAATGATTTTCATAGTATTAATAGGGCCTTCTTTTCGGAAAGTTAGGACTTGTTTTGTTTATCCTACACCAATGGAGGATAAGAAAATTGGGTGATTATGATTGTTTTTTGATATAAATATTACCATTGAAGGTCTCAAATCGGAAGATTTTGCCGCCATTTCCAATCCGAACGGAGGTTTCGGTATTGAGTTTATACACCGTGGTTTTTCCTTCTTTTTGATCCTGATTTTTGACCACTTTGACAGGCAGATTTTCTACATTTTCAAAATCAGTATAAAACTCTCCTCGAAAGCTCTTAAACTCACAGTCGGCTGATAAAGCCGCAGGATAGGTGATTCGGATATCTCCATTGAGGGTTTTGTAATCAGATTTTCCGGGCGGAATAGCCGTATAGTTGGCGGTCACATTGCCATTAACGGTGCGGGCTTCGGTAGCACCTTTGGCATTGGTGAGCGTAATAGCACCATTGACATTATAGGCTTGGAGCGCACCATCTACATTTTCTACGGTGACATTTCCGCCGTTGACGGTTGAGATGTGAATGCTCATCGCTCGCGGTATTTTGATGGTAAAATCGAGGTCGTAGCGGTATTCTATACGTCGATTGTAGTTTCGATCTTTCCAATTGCGATTGGGACGGGAATCATAGGGCTCCAAAATATAAGCGATGATGCTGTCGGGTTTTTGTTCAAACATCAGTTTAAATTCGGCTTTGCCTTGCTCCAAAATTTCCTTAGTTTTGGCCGAAATCGTCTGGTCAACTTCTATCAGTACTTTGTCGCCTGAGTAGCCTTCTACTTTAATGGATCCATTGATGTTGTAAATGGCTAAAGTACTATTGGCGGCATTTTGTTGGAGCGTAAATTCCTTCTTGACTTGTTCCTTAAAATCAAGAGATTGGGCGGAGGTTTGGGTACAAGAGAGTACCACGCCCGCCAGTAGGGCGAGAAAAATAGGTTTCATAGCTATTGGAGAGATTATTTTATTTAGAGCGTTTTTTTGTAACTGTCTGACTGTGAGTTATTGCTGTTGCTTGAGGCTATGACAAGTCTTTGATGGTTTGTTGGATTTTTGTTTTTACCAAATCATTCAAATCATCACGACGGAGCATTTGCTTAAATGCCCTGATAGAGCGTTTTTCTTGCAGTTTTACCATCAAATCGGCCAAGGCTACTTGCACCAGCGGCGACTCTTGTTGGGGAAGCGATTGCACCAAACCCTCCCTCACGTGAGGGTCTTTTGCCATTTGGGCCAGCGCTTCTAAAGTCACTAAACGCACATTGACGTTGGGGTCGTTGTTGAGAGTTGTAAACAAAGCTTCTAGCACGCGGCTGTCTATTTCGTTGATTTCTTTGGTATAGCTTACAGCACGTAGGCGCTCGCTTGCCGAAGGGTTTTCAATCAGCGAAAGCATCATCATTTGGCGCATATCTTGTACTTCTTTTGTAAGAGTATCCAGTTGCTCCTGATAGGCCATTTCTTTGGGGCGAGTTAGCCAGTATCCCCCTAGCAAACCTATGCTTATGAGACAAATACTATAAGCCAATCGAAGAGCTAGTTGTGGGGTCCAAAAACGTTGCCATTTTTGGATAAATTCTTGCCATACATTCGTCTTTTTGGGTGCTTCCGTTTCTTTAAAATGGTTGAGCATTGCATAAAAACCCTCTCGCAAATGCTCAGTAGGTTGGGGTATAGTTACCTTTCCCATTAGCTGCCACAGTTGGCGGTCGGTTTCAAATTCGCGCTGACAATCCGGGCATTCAATTAAATGTTTATTGAGGGCTTCTTGTTCGGACTCAGTTAGTTGGTGATTTAGCCAGCCCGTTAGCCGTTGTTTTGACTCTTCACAGTTCATGAGCTTTGCTTCCTTTTTCAATGTGTAAATAATTTTTTTTTAATTCTCCCAAAGCACGGTGCACTCTCACTTTGATGGCGCCTTCGGTAGTATTCAGAATCTTGGCGATTTCTTCGTATTTTAATTCTTGGTATCGGCTCATTATCAGCACTTCTCTATGTTCGGGGCTAAGTTTGGCCATAGCGTCTTGTAATGCTTCTAATTCTTGCTTCTTTTCGAGTTGTTCGTCGGCCGCTACACCCCCGCCGAGCTTTTCGGCCAATTCGGCTATGTCGTATTTGGGGCCTCCCCAGCGTTCTTGTTGACGGAAGGAATCATTCAAAATATTCCGTGCCAAATGATACATCCAAGTTCTAAACTCCCCATCACCATTGAAAGTATGGCGATATTTGAGCATTCTATAAAATACATTTTGAACCAAATCTTCGCAAGCATGGGCTTGGCCAGTCATGTGGTACAAAAAGGCGAACAATGGCCGATGATAACGCTCAAAGAGCAAGCCCATCTTGTCTAAATCTCCGGCTTTTACCCGAAGCATAAGCGCATTGTCCGATAATGTATTCAAGTGTTTCGAGGATGATTAATGAGGTGATTTGTACGTGGAAACTTCCGAAGCGTAAGAAGGTTACAGGAAAAAGAGTTTTTTTTGCAATAAATATAAAAAACAAATACAATTGTCAGATAATCAGGTAGCTATGTCTATCTGAGTTGCTATTCCTTTTGTCCTTCTAATTCTTTCAGTGCCCGCTTTCCTTCCTCATTGTTAGGAGATAACACAATAGATTTTCGGTACATCGCAATCGCCGCTTCTTTCTTGCCGCTTTTGGCTAAAGCATACGCGTAACTGTCGTAGGTATTGCCGCTTTTTGGATAAAGTAAGGTATTGATTTTAAATACTTCCAACGACAATTCATTATGATTAGGAAAAGGCGCTTTGAGCAAGTCATAGCCTAAGCGATTCATTTCTAGTTCATCTACGTAATAATTGGTGCTGTCATTTTTTAATTCGTTGAACTTAGTGGCGGCGTCATCAATACCTTTGTTTACCAATATTTCTCCATAAACTTTTGCCAATGATTTGGTGAGCCGAATGGGTAAGGCAGGCGTGCCATTCAACAAATTAGAAATCGAAACCATGACTTGTATTGGATTATTTTCAGTATTGTCGTAGAAGAGAATCGTTTGCTTTTTAGTGAGATTGCGGTGCATAAATGTGGTTAGACCAATAATGCGCCCATCATGAAAAATAGAGGTGTCGGCGGGTTCGGCCTTACTTGTATAAACATTCCACCCTAAACCGTAAGAGCGCGTACTGCTGCCCATGCGAAATGGCTTCCCGTCGTTTAGTACAACGGGCATAAAGGCTGTTTTCATCAGTGTCAAAGAGAGGAGCTTGCCAGCAGCAAAGGCATTGTCAAAATGCCACAAATCTTCTATCGTACTTATGATGTTATTGGGCCCTATTAGACTGCCCAAATGATAATAAGTATAATGCTCGGCGGGGTTTAGAGAATCGACATTATGGTAGGTGGGGCTGTAAAAATTGAGTAATGTATATCGTGATGTATTGGCCATGCCAAGTTCTCGGACGTAGGTTTTTTTCATACCTGCAGGGGTGAAAACATTCTTTTTCATGTAGTAAGCAAAAGAGGTTTGGCTTAATTTCTCCACCAACAATGCCAATAAAAAATAATTGGCATTGTTGTACTGCCATCGATTCCCCGCCGTAAAGTTCAATGGTTTGTTTAAGGAAACTAGATGTTCATAGGCTTTTTGAGTACTAATAATTTCCTTTGGGTACGCTTTTATGTACTCCTCCTCGTAGCGTTCTACGACAGGAATACCTGATGTTTGGGTCAGTAAATGCTGAATTGTAATTGCCGTGTAGGGAAAATTGGGGAAATAGCTAGCAAAGGTATCTGTTAGTTTTAGCAGCCCTTTTTGTACCAATTGAAGCACCGCAATCGCCGTAAAAGGTTTGGATAAAGAAGCCAAGTTGAAAAGACTGGTGTCGGTATTGGGTATGCCCCGCCCAAAATCAGCATACCCTAAGGATTTTTTATAGATAACTTTTCCCTCCTCGGCTACCAAAAGAGTTCCATTGAATAAATGATGATTGGCTAAAGAGGTTACAAAAGAATCAATTCGAGCTACTTTTTGATTGATAGGTATCGTTTGCTGCGAAAACCCAGCTTGGTAGCTCATAATAAATAAGAGAAAGAAGGCGCTCTCAAAAAGGCTGTTTTTTTTCATATAGAGTAAATGAGAAAAAGGTTGTGGAGGATTTGGACGTGAAAACTTCGCTTCTCAAAAAAAGTTACAAATAATTTGTAATGTTTTTTGAGCTCAATCGTCTTTGCTATTGAAATGGATTTAAAAGCTTTTACACAACTCGTTCTTCCTACCCAAGGGCGCCTTTATAGGATAGCCAAGCTATTTCTTCGCAGTCGTGAGGAAGCGGAAGATACATTGCAGGATGTGCTGCTGAAGTTGTGGAGCAACCGTCAACAACTTGACAATTACCAGAGTGTAGAAGCGTTGGCCGTACAGATGACCCGAAATATGTGCTTGGATAAACTAAAGTCTAAAGTATATCAAAGTACCGAAGCAGAGACAAACTTGCCAGAAATAAGTACCAATGCAAAGTCACCGTATCAGCAGGCCGAACTCTCAGACAGCGCTGCCCTGATGCGCCAACTTATAGAGGCATTGCCAGAGCAGCATAGGCTTATTTTGCATTTGCGAGATGTGGAAGAGTATTCTTTTGAAGAAATTCAAGAAATAACCGGAATGACCATCAACAACATAAGGGTGGCATTGTCGAGGGCGCGGAAGGAAGTGAGAGACGGGTATTTAAAAGTAAATAATTATGAATCAGGACATTGAAGCATTGTTAGATAAATATTATGAAGGCGAAACGTCTTTGGATGAAGAGCGGCAATTGCGCGATTTTTTTCAGCAAGAAGGCATTCCTGTTCATTTACAAAGTCACGCAGCACAATTTCGCTATGCTACCGATGCCCGCACGCAAGAGCCGTCGGCAGGGGTAAGCTATCGTATAGTGAATCAACTCCACAATCGCACCAAAGTACGTACACTCACTACATGGGGTTTACGGGTGGCGGCGGGTGTGACCTTGATTTTGGTTGGATTTGCGGGCGGAAGGGGGTACACACTTTATAAATCTCAAGCAATGGATATACAGAGCCACGAGATGATAGCCATGAAGAAAAGCTTGGATTTGAGCCAATCCCACACCTCGGCTAGTGAGCGTATTTGGGCGGTCAATCAGGTAAGTAATCTCTCTGAGGTGGATGCTGAAATTACCCAAATTCTCATCAATACCATGAATTTTGATGACAACATAAACGTCCGTTTAGCGGCATGTCAGGCGTTACGGCGGTTTGAAAATGAGCCTTTGGTAAGGGAAGGGTTGATTCAATCACTCAAGATTCAGACCGACCCCAATGTGCAACTTACATTGATTGAAATTTTGGTGTCTATCAAAGAAAAACGCGCCGCCGACGCCATGCAACGTTTAGCCCAAAATCAAGAAGCATTGGAGATTGTGCGTCAAAAAGCAGAAGAAGGCGTCATGCAATTGAAGAAAAAATCAACCTCTTAAAGAGAGGCCAAAACAATACATCTTACTTTACAATATCAAACCATGAAACGAAACATTTTAGTAGGCACCTTATTGTTGGGGTGTGTTGGGGGAGTTTTTGCCCAAGAGTTTAAAACCAAATTTGCCAATTCGAAAGAGCAAAAAATTGTGATTGAGATGGATGCCGGAAATCTCAAAATCGAAGGCTACGATGGCAATGAAGTAATCATTAAGGGAAATGGATTTCAGGCTCCACCCGAGCAGGCCAAAGGACTCAGACCTTTGTATAATTCGGCTATTGATAATACGGGTGTTGGGCTAGCGGTGACCACCCAAAACAACGTACTCAAAATCGAAAAGGCATCTCGTAAAAATTCCAATTACGAAATCCGAGTTCCTAAAAAAGCGGCTATTTTTTATGAACAAGCCAACTGGCACTCTGCTGATATTTACATCAAAAATATGGATGGAGATTTAGAAATCAAGACCAAAAATGGAAAAATTGAACTCTATGACGTCACCGGCCCTGTGGTGGCCAATAGTACAAGTGGCGATGTAAAAGTAGTGTATTCGAATGTCAATCAGACAAAGCCAAGTGCTATTTCGGTGATTAGCGGGTTTATTGATGTGACATTGCCAGCCAATACCAAAGCCAATTTAAGTCTTCGGTCGATTACTGGTGAAATGTATACTGATTTTGACCTTGGTCTTAAAACTTCCAAAGAAGGGATGCCCCGAGTAGGTGGCGGTAATAATATCGACGCTACCACCAATGGAGGCGGGGTAGAAATTAAACTCAATAGTATAAGTAGCAATATTTACCTCCGGAAACAAAAATAACCCTCTACAACTCATACTGCCATGAAAACTTTTTCACTTTTGCTGGGAGCCTTATTGGTGATTAATACAGCTTTTTCTCAAAAAATCATTGAAAAGAAAATTCCTTTTTCGGCTAAACAAACCGTAAACCTAAATCTAAAATTTGGTGATAGCATTCAGGTAAGATACTGGGACAAATCCGAAGTCTCCATAAGGATTGAAGTAACCATAAACAGCGGTCACCTCAATGATGCCCTTACTGTCGAATCATCTTCTAGCGCTGAAGAGATTGTATTCAAAACTGATTTTGACAAAGAAATGATGAAACAAGGCAAAGCGGAGGATTGCCCTGGGTCTAAATCTACTTGGCGCACAGAGCGCAATGGCAATGATTACTATGTGTGTAGTAAAATCAATTATCAAGTGTATTTGCCCAAGCAAGCTAAGTTGAAGCTAGAAACTATCAATGGCAATATCGACATCAAAGGTGCTAGCAGTCCTGTATTTGCCAAAACCATCAGCGGCTATGTGGATTTTAGTTGGCCCACAACCCAAGGGGTTAATTTGGCTATGAAGACCATTACAGGAGAGGTTTATACAGATTTAAATATTGATTTTAAATCTAAAAATCAGAAAAATCCGATAGTTGGGTATTTGTTAGAAGGAACCGTAAACGGTGGCGGGCCAGAGGTACGATTAGAATCAATCAGCAACAATCTGTATGTCCGAAAAAATCCGTAGAGACGTTGCATGCAACGTCTGTCTGTATTCAACGTCTTGTATAACGTCTGTCTGTATTCAACGTCTTGTATAACGTCTGTTTGTATTCAACGTCTGTCTGTATAACGTCTATATTCAACGTCTGCACGCAATGTCTATATAACGTCTGTCTGCAAGACCCGTAGATGTGGATGATGCCAATGTGTAGAGACGTTGCATGCAACGTCTCTACTGCAATCGTACAGGCAATCGTAATACGGGCAATACACCAATTATTCGGTTTTTAATGATTTTACAGGATCTGATAATGCCGCTTTGACAGATTGAAAACCAACCGTCAAAAGGGCAATCAAAACGGCTAATCCTCCTGCAATCGCAAACATCCACCACGAAATACTGATGCGATAAGCAAAATCTTGTAGCCACGCCGACATCAAATACCAAGCAATAGGAGAAGCAATCACAATCGCGATAATCACAAGCTTGAGGAAGTCTTTGGAAAGTAGTGCTGTGATGCCTAACACAGAAGCGCCCAAGACTTTGCGAATGCCAATTTCTTTGGTACGCACTTCAGCCGAAAATGTGGCTAGGGCAAACAATCCCAAACAGCCAATGATAAGTGCCAAAGCCGTAAATACCCCTAGAATCAAACTGACTTTGTTTTCTGTATGATATAACGTCTTGAAAGAAGCATCCAAAAAGTCAAACTCAAACGGAACATTAGGGATACTCTTTTGCCATAAAGATTCGATTTTGGCGATGGCCGCTTTTTCGGTATGAGGTTGTAATTTGACCGCTAGGTACGAACCCCAAGTTTGGTAAGTTTTAGAAGATTTATGAAAAATCGCTACAGGCTCAATAGCTGCTCTAATCGACCCAATGTGAAAATCTTTCATAATTCCTACTACCTGAAAGCGTTGGTTTCGATTGCCAGGGTAGCGCATCCATTTACCTATGGGTTTTTGCCAGCCAATGGCTTTTACTGCTGCTTCGTTAAGAATAACTGAAGTAGAATCAAGGGTCGAATTATGAACAAAATTTCTACCTTCTAACAATTGAATTCCCAAAGTTGGTACAAAATACTCGTCGGTTAAAAAAGAAGAAATAGGTAAATTTTGAACAACAGGACTGGTTTGAGTACCTTGCTCTGGCTCATAAAAATCCCCAAAACTTCCTAAAGAAGGCAAGAAAGTCGAATGTGTTACTTGCTGCACTTCGGGTAGTTGGAGCAATTTTTGTCTGAAAGTTTCTCTGGTACTTTCAGATTCTAGGTGTCGTACATTTTCTACAATCAAGATGTTTTTGCGCTGTAAACCAGCCGATTGGTTTTGTGCAAATTGTAATTGCCAATAAACGACCGTGGCGCATATCATCAAGGTGATAGAAACCGCAAACTGAAATACCACCAAACTACTACGGAGCCAGCCCTGTCCGCCTTTGGCCGAAGGAGTCGCAGCTTTGAAGATATCTACAGGCTTAAATTTGGATAAATAAAGGGCAGGATAGATTCCTCCTAAAAGCGTACTTATGAAGGGTAATATCAGCATCAAACCAACGGTATTTGGTGAAAAAAGCTCCTTGAAAGTCCATACATGGTCGGTGAGTTGATTGAACAGCGGCAGAGCTAAAGATGCTAGAATCATAGTTAGGCCTAGTGCCATTAGACTAAACAAGAATGCTTCTATTAAAAATTGACCAATGATGGTGCTACGTTGCGAGCCAATCGCCTTTCTTACTCCTACTTCGCGAGCTCTTTGTAAGGAGCGTGCGGTAGTAAGGTTGGTAAAATTGACGCAGGCAATGATTAGTATCAACACACTGATGATACTAAATAACTCAACTTGTTGGGCATCCCCCAAAGTATTGAGTCTGGAAGAGAGGCCCGGCTGATGCAGATGCAGAGACTTTAAAGGTAAAAGTTCGACTTTATAACGGTCTCCGCGCTTCATGTTTTCCTCAAAATTTTGGCCAATGCGTTGATAAGCCGCGGGTGCATGAGTACGTACCATGAGATCAAACCTATCGGTAAGCGCTGCCAATGCCTCAGGAGTAAGAGGCTTACGAAGGCGTACCCATGTATCCATTTGGAGCCATACCCAGCTCCACGAAAAACGCTCCACTACTTTGAAATTGGTCATTGAAACCAAAAAATCAAATTGAACAGAAGAGTTGGAAGGAATGTCTTTAACGATACCAGTAATGCTAAAAGGGCGGTCATTAATCGTCAAGGAGCGACCCATTGCATCCAAATTACCAAAGTATTTTTTTGCCATTTTTTCGGTCAACACCACACTATTAGGCTTATCCAGTACCAATGATACATCACCTTGCTGCATCGGAAAACCAAATAATTCGAGAAAGGCAGTATCAGCTGCCATAATCCCGTCTTCATTAAAAAGTAGGGGTTTTTGGTTTGGCAAGTCCCGTTGAATGACAGTGGTGCCTAGGTCAAACGTTCGGGCAAACATCTCAATTTCAGGATAATCAATCGCCAACTGCGGCCCTAAAGGGGGCGGGGTATTGGTAGTACGACCTTCATCCTGCCCCATTTTGATGTTGAGTGCTACTGCGTGTGTACGCTCAGCATATGGCAAAAATTCATCATAGCTTTTTTCATGTTGTACATAAAGCATAATCAACCAACAAGCCGTTAGGCCCATTGCCAAACCTGCTATATTGATAATACTGTACACCTTATTTCGAGTTAAGTTACGAAAGGCGATTTTGAGATAGTTTTGTACCATGATGATATAGATTATTTGTTGGAATGGTCATTGCATTGCAACGACCATTCCAACGGCCCTGCACGCATAAATTTATTCCGATTTCAATGATTTTACGGGATTTACCAAAGCAGCTTTGGTCGCGTAATAAGCAATCGCTCCAATGGCCACAGTCAACACTACCCCAAAAAACAGAACCATCAAGCCTATGTTTAACCCTGCATAAAAAGTAAACATCTTATTCATAAACATATTCTCAACCAATCCAATCGGTAAAGCGACCACTGCTGCAATAAACAATAGTTTCAAAAAACTCCACGACAAAATCCGAACCACTTCCCATACGCTTGCTCCCATTACTTTCCGAATCCCGATTTCTTTGTAGCGTTTTTCGGTACTGTATGTCACCATGCCTAGCAATCCCATAAGGGCAATTACAAAAATGATGACTGAGGCCAAGCCCATGATTTTCATATCTTCTGCCGGATAGTAGCGGTCATATAGTTCTTTTTCGTACCACGAATACCCTAGTTCTTTGTAAGGATGGTGTTTTTTCCAAATGGTCTTCATATCGGCCAAGAAAGCATCCTGATGCACTTGTGGGTTGACTTTCACCGACAGCATCGCAAATTGTGACGGATTGTACTGGAAAACCAACGGTTCTTTTTTGTATTGGTAATGGAAATGACAAAAATCTTTGACTATGCCCACAATTTGGGCAGGAAAACCATTGTTCAAAAATACCTGCTGCCCAATCGTTTCGCGAGGCGTGCCGAGGCGCAGACGCTGCACGGCGGTTTCGTTGAGTAAGATAAAATGCCCCGTCGAGTCGGTAGAAGAAAAGGGTAAATTTTTACCTGCTACCAACGTCAGATTCATGTTTTCGATGAAGTTTTTATCGACCGAATAATAGTATGTGGATGAATTTTCATCCTTTTCGTGCACTTTAATGGCTTGCTGCGAAGGCACACCTCCAAAGGGCATGGAGACCAAACCTATTTTTTCTACATCTTTATGCTTTTTGATGTCATCTATCAACACACGATAATCTTGCCCTGCCAATGATAAATTAAAAATTCCTTTTCGGTTAAAATTATCGTTTTCGGTAGCCATATAACTAAACTGATTGTACATATGACCAATCATAAACAAGAACCCCAACGTAGCTACAAACTGAATGACAATCAGGCTTTTTCGGAAGTTTACTTTTCCAAATGAAATCGGGCCTAACATACCTTTCAAGACCATAGCAGGCTGAAATTTTGACAAAATAACGGCTGGTAATGCCCCTGCCAAAATACCCAACACCAAAGTAAAAATCACAAACATTCCTCCGATTAGCGTTTTATTTTCGACCTCCCAGGTAAGCCATTGTACTTGAAGGTTTTGTTTCATAAAATACAACAACACTAACCCAATCCCAAAGGCAAAAAAGGCAATGATAAGCGCTTCACAAATAAACTGAATCACCAACTGAACCCGAATTGCCCCCATCACTTTGCGTACACCTACTTCTTTGGAGCGACTCAACGACCGCGCCAATGTCAGGTTGGTGTAATTGAAACCGGCCAACAACAAAATCATTAAAGGAATGAAAAAATTGAAATAAATATCTTCCATAGAGTCTACATAGGGATTGTATCTCAAATCCTCGACACTTGGAGATATATCGGCCAAAGCCTGTTTCCGAAACAGATTGGTCTTTTTGGTAGCGGTTAGGTTGATATTCGTCTTTTTAGCCACTCCTTGTAGTGCCAAATCTAAAGCATTTGAAGGCGCATTAGGCTGGACTCTCACAAAGGTGTGGGTTTCGTAGGTTCCCCATTCCGCGTTTTGTTTTATCTCTGGCCGAAATTTTTCTAACGTCGCTATCGATACCATTACATCGCTTCGAAACTGCGTTTGCTTTTTAAAAGGCTTCAACACGCCCGTTACCGTCATGGGGCCGTAGGTAGGATGTACCAATGTTTGTCCAATAGGATTGGCATCATTAAAAAACCTTTTAGCGGCTTCAGTACTCAACATCAACGTATTGGGAGCTATTGAAATGCTTCCTTTGGTGAGCGAAAACCCAAAAAGTTCGAAAAAACTGGGCTCTACGTACAAGGTGTTTACTTTCAACGACTTAAACGGAGTAGTTAGCTCCCAGCCAAAATCCCGCACCACTTTGGTGGCTTTTTCAATGCTAGGGTAGTTGTTTTTTAACTCATCTGCTAGTAAGTAGGGCGACGAAGCATACTTTGTCACTGTTCCTTCGCGGGTTATTTCGTTGGTCAAAACTCGATAAATGCGTTCGGGATGAGGGTGGAAATTGTCAAACTCAAAAGTGCTTTGAAGATGCATCAAGGCCAATAGCGCAAAAGGAATAGCCAACCCCAAACCCATGATGTTGATGAAGGAGAAAAGCTTGTTTTTCCAGAGATTTCGAAACGCTATTTTGATATAATTGGCCGCCATGCCAGCCTCCCAACCTGCAATAGGGAAGAAATTATTTGATGTTTTCATATTTCTATTTTCCGTGTTGGGGTATTGTAGAGACGTTGCATGCAACGTCTCTACAGCATGCAACGTCTCTACGTGACAATGAATTTATTCTGATTTCAACGATTTCACGGGATTCATCAATGCCGCCTTGATAGCCTGAAAACTGACCGTAAGAAGCGCAATCACCAACGCACTAACGGCGGCTATTAAAAAATACCACCATTCCATATCGATGCGATACGCGTATTTTTGAAGCCAATCCTTTAGGAAATACCATGCAATAGGAAAGGCGATGAGCGTGGCAATGAACACTAATTTCAGAAAATCCAAAGAAAGCATTTGGACTAAGTTGCCTACGCTTGCGCCCAATACTTTTCGCACGCCGATTTCTTTGGTACGTTGTTCGGCAGTAAATGCGGCCAATCCAAATAGACCCAAACAGGAAATAAAAATGGCTAAGAAGGCAAAGTAGTTGGAGAGATTGCTGACTACATTTTCGCTTTTGTACTGTTTGGCAAGTTCTTGGTCAGCAAAGAAGTACTTGAATGGAAAATGAGGATTAAACTGCTTAAAGATTTTTTCGGTGCTAGCGATAGCCGTTGGGATTTTTCCAGCCTCGGTACGAATTACTACTACGCCCCAATTTTCGTCTTTGGGCTGTAATCGCAAAATCAAAGGCTCGATGGCTACATGAAGTGTATTGTGATGAAAATCTTTCATCAAGCCTACAATCGTCCCTTTGCGCCCCCACATGGTCATTTCTTTGCCAACGGGGTCTTTGTAGCCCATTTTGCGAGCGGTGGCTTCATTGATGATATAGTTGGTGGTATCCATACCAAATTGAGGGCCAAAATCACGTCCTTCAATCAGCTGTATGCCCATGGTTTGGATATAGTCATAAGAGATAGAATTGTTGGCAAAAAGGAGAAGCTGAGTAGTATCTTTGCCAGGCCAAGACACCCCTTGGGTAGAAGAACCCACTTCCAAAGGATTGGCCTGTGAAGAAGTGACAAGCTTGATGCCGGGTTGATTTTGAAGTGCTTGCTTAAACGAAGCGAAATTTTTCTGTAAATCTCCCTCCAATGGCATATAAAGCAGGTTTTCGCGGTCAAATCCTATATTTTTGGTCTGTAAAAAATTGATTTGGCGGTGTACGATAATCATCCCCACAATCAGGATAATAGATAATGCAAACTGAAATACCACCAGCCCCTTGCGAAAATAAGTGGCACTAGGTTTGAATTTAAGTGCTCCTTTCAAGACTACGACAGGATTGAGCGACGACATAAACAAGGCTGGATAACTCCCCGCTACAAATCCCGTAAGAAGGGTTAGAATAACTAAAAAGAGCCAGAAACTGCCTTCAGTAAAGTTGAGAGAAAGCTCTTTTTCGGTAAGCAGATTGAAAGTAGGTAACAACAAAAACACAATCAATAGGGCTATCACAAGAGACATAAAAGTGATAAGAATAGCTTCCCCGATAAACTGGCCAATCAAAACACTTTTCATGGCACCGATTACTTTTCTGACTCCTACTTCCTTGGCTCGCTTGACCGAACGTGCCGTGGCTAAATTCATAAAATTGATGCACGCAATTGCCAAAATAATAATGGCAACAATGGCAAAAATACGAACGTAATCAATCCGACCGCCGTTTTGACGACCACTGTCCCAGTTAGAATATAAATATGACTCTTGGTATGACTGTAAAAATAATTCTACGTTGCTGTCTTTGTTTTTGGTTTTAATATACTTTTTGATTTTGGCATTTACTTTTTCTATAGAAGCACCTTTGACGAGCATTACGTAGCAGCGGGGGCCATTGTTGCCCCATTCTTTGGCCCATGCGTTGGTTTTATGCCAACGGTCGTAGCTCATCAAAAAGTCAAATTTAAGGGAGGAGTTTTTGGGGATTTCGGCCAGAATACCCGTCACCATCATGTCATCTTTGCTATCAATTCGGATGGTTTTGCCTAAGGCATCTTGATTGGGAAAATATTTATCCGCCAATTTTTTAGAAATCACAATGCCGTCGGGGCGTTTGAGGGCAGTCCGAGCATCTCCTTTGCCTAGTTTAAAGCTAAACATTGTCAGAAAATCGCCTTGTACATAGCGGCCTTTTTCTTTATCGAAATTGTTGCCAACCGTAAAAAGCGGTTCTTCTTCCCATAGCATCTGACTTGCTTTTTCTATTTCAGGAATATCCTTTACGATATTTTCGGCCAAAATGCCAGGTGTAGAAGCATAAGTCTCAATTTTACCAGAATAAAACTGATTTTCCATCACCCGATAAAGACGAGAGCCATTTTCATGGAAAGAATCCATCGCTACTTCATCTTGTACCCATAGCATAATGATAAGGCTACAAGCCATTCCGAGGGCTAGCCCTAAAATATTGATAGCCGAAAAAGCCTTGTTTTTTTGAAGATTACGAAGGGCTATCTTGAAGTAATTACTAAACATGATTAAAAGAGCTGTTGAATAGGTTTTTGAGAAATGAGAAAAGGAAAAAACAGCGTTGTACTCACTTTGTGTTTTTTATAGCAGCATTACACAAACAGCACTGTCTCACTCAAGACAAGTGGTATGAAGAAAAAAATGTGCTGTATGAGATAGATATCAAGGAGAGAAAAGTAAACAATTCTTACTTTTCTCTCCTTAGAAGGGTTTAAACCCGCATTTTTTCGGTTACTACTTTTCCGTCAAATAAATTGACAATACGGTGGGCAAAGCCAGCATCGTAAGGTGAGTGAGTCACCATGATGATGCTTGTGCCTTCGTCGTTGAGTTGAGAGAGGAGTTTCATCACTTCTTCGCCATTAGCAGAGTCCAAATTTCCGGTAGGCTCATCGGCCAAGATTAATTTGGGTTTTGCTACTACTGCCCGCGCGATTGCGGTCCGTTGTTGCTGTCCACCAGAGAGTTGTTGAGGAAAGTGATTGCGACGGTGCATGATATTCATACGGGTCAAAACAGTCTCTACCATATCCTTGCGCTCATTGGCAGGCACTTTGAGATAAAGCAAAGGAAGCTCTACGTTTTCGTACACCGTTAGCTCGTCGATAAGGTTAAAACTTTGGAATACGAATCCAATATTGCCTTTACGAAGCTGAGCGCGTTGGCGTTCGGAGAGTTTGGCTACTTCGGTGCCATGAAAATCGTAGCTGCCATCAGAAGGATTGTCAAGCAATCCTAGGATATTGAGAAGGGTGGATTTTCCACATCCAGATGGCCCCATGATAGCTACAAATTCGCCATCTTTTACTTCCAAATCTATTCCGTTCAGGGCTGTTGTTTCTACTTCTTCGGTAGTGAAGATTTTTTGGAGATTAGTTGTTTTTATCATCGTAAAGTCAAAATTATGGATTCAAGAATTGTGAGGATGAAAATGGCTACTCGATAAGAGACTCAATATAAAACCGAGGGTTTCTTTCTTAGGGGTTGATTAATTTAATTCCAATACTTCTTTATCTCCAAAATTGGCGTACGAACTTGTAATCACTTTTTCACCATTTTGAAGGCCCTCCAATACTTCATAATACTCGGGGTTTTTGCGGCCTAAAGTGATATTTCTTTTGACGGCCCGCTTGCCGCTGTTGTCTAAGACATAGACCCAGTTGCCACCTGTATCGGAGAAAAACCCACCTACTGGCAATAAAAGAGCCTTTTCTGCTTTACCTAGCCAAAGACGGATGGGGGTAGATTGTCCACGTTTGATTCCTTCAGCAGCGCCGGTGGCAGGGAAAATCATATCCACTTCAAAGCGACCATTGCGTACTTCAGGGTATATTCTAGAAATGGTGAGGGGGTTTTCTTTTCCGTTAAAATCAAAAGTACCTTTCAGACCTACAAAAATCCGTGAGATATAGTGTTCATCGATAGCAACCCGCATTTTGAAGCCGTTGAGGTCGTCGATTTGTCCGATGTTTTGTCCTTGGCTGATATTAGAACCCACTTCTACATCAATCGAAGACAGTACCCCGCTTACGGGTGCTTTTACCACTAAGTTGTCGAGGGTTTGTCGCCACAGCTCAACGTTTTTCTGAGTACGTGAGAGCGTACCTTCTAGCTGTGCGATTTGCATCTTGGCGTTTTCTTCCTGATAGTTTTGTGATTCGGTTTCGATTTCTTTTTGTTTTACCAAAAGCTCATAATCACGTTTTGATTTCAAAAAATCAGACTCAGGCAATACTTTATCTTTGAAGAGTTTCTGATTGCGTTCATAAATATCCTTCGCTTGGTCGATTCTGAACTCTAGATCGTTGAGAGTACGGCGAATATTGAAGCGATTGACTTTCAGTTGTTGGCGGGTATTTTGGAGGTCGTTTACCAAGCGGCTTGCTTCGGTTTCTGACTGCAAGAAGCTCAACTTTAAATTTTGATTCTCAAGTTTGAGCAATATCTGTCCTTGATTGACCATACTACCACCTTCTACAAGTTTTTCTTTAACGTACCCTCCTACAATCGCATCTAAGCGGATGATTTTGAGGGGTTGTACCACCCCTGTTACCACAATAAACTCATCAAACGAACCTCTTGAGACTGAGGAAACCGTGAGTTTTTCGGCTTCTACGTTAAGTTTAGAGCGTTTATCTGCAAAAAATACTTGATAAACGACAAAAGCCACGAGGGCTGCCCCGCCCGCAAACATGAGCATGCGTTGGGTATTCCAAAATTTCTTTTTGCGTACGCGGTCCATTGAGCCTTGAGTATGGTTGCCCGTGGTTTGGTTGATGAGCGGATTCTTAACTTCCATGTGAAATAAATTTAAGCAAAATAATTTTTAGAAAAATGGTAAACAAAATGGCTGTTAATAACAACGCCTTGTCTGGCTCACGCTTCTCTTAACCTAAACTAATTTTCAAATCGTGTTTTTATGGCTGTATGAGTTCATTTACAATGCTGCCAATACCCGTGCCAGAAATATAAGTACCTGTATATGAGCGATTTGTTTTTGGAGAATGATTCGCAAATTGTCCGAAAACGGACAACCGTTGTACGGCTTTGGACAAGAATAAAAATAGCCTTATTTCTTAATGGTTGATAATGAGGGATTTCGTATTTTGGCATCCTAATTGGGTAATAAATAATACAGAAAGTCTTCTTAAGATTACAGAGAAAAAATTAAATCGTCCATTCACAAATATCTCAAATGCAGACAGCCAAAATATTAATTGTTGACGACGACGTGGATGTCCTTAGTGCAGCTAAGTTGCTCTTAAAGCGTCATTTTAGCCAAGTCGATATTGAAAAAAATCCGCAGCGCATCCCTTTTTTAGTCACCAATGGAGATTATGATGCCATTTTGCTTGACATGAACTTTACGCGGGATGTTATCAGTGGCAAAGAAGGATTTGATTGGCTTGATCGTATCTTGGATATTGACCCCTTAGCGGTGGTGGTTCTTTTTACGGCGTTTGGCGATGTCGAAATGGCGGTTAGAGCTATGAAAGCTGGGGCAATGGATTTTGTTTTAAAACCTTGGGAAAACGACAAACTCTTGGCTACGATGCAAGCAGGAGTTCAGAAAAGGGCTAATGATAAAGCACAGGTGGGTATAGCGGCCCCCATGACTACTAACAAAGCAACACCCCCTCACCAAAATTCTAGTATCAATTTGGTATTTGTAAGTTCGCTCATGCAGCAGCTCTTTGAAACCGCCGAGCGCGTAGCCGTTACGGATGCTACTATATTGATTTTGGGAGAAAATGGTACCGGAAAAAGCGATTTGGCACAGTTGATTCATCAAAAATCCAAACGTGCTGAAAAGCCTTTTGTCACAGTCGATTTGGGGGCTATTCCAGAAAGCTTGTTTGAAGGAGAATTGTTTGGACACGTCAAAGGGGCTTATACTGATGCAAAGGAAGACCGAGCGGGGCGTTTTGAAGAAGCCAATGGTGGCACTCTCTTCTTGGACGAAATCGGCAATTTGTCGTTGCCGATGCAGGCCAAATTGCTAACCGTTTTACAAAGCCGGGTCGTAACTAGGGTAGGCTCCAATAAGCCAAAACAGGTAGATGTTAGGATTATATGTGCTACCAATCAGCCACTGGGACAGATGGTTGCCGAACGAGCCTTTCGTCAAGATTTACTATATCGTATCAATACCATTGAGCTGCGTTTGCCTGCTTTGCGAGAGCGCCCTGAAGACATTATGCCTCTGGCTGAGTTTTTCTTAAAGCAGTATCGGCACCAATATAAGCGCGTAGTTACTACTTTCAGTGCGCCACTGGTCAAACAATTACAACGGTATAATTGGCCCGGAAATGTGCGCGAGCTTAGAAGTGCTGTAGAGCGGGCGGTAATTCTTACCCAACAAAATGCCTTGCAACCCGAAGATTTTTTTCAAAATGCTTTTACCGAAGCGTCGCAATTTTCGGAAACATACCAACTCGAAGAAATGGAAAAACAGTTGATTGTGAAAGCGATGAAAAAGTACAGTGGCAACATCACCGAAATCGCACGAGAATTGGGGCTGTCGCGGCAAGCCCTCTACCGTCGCATGGAAAAATACGGGTTATGAGACATTTTTCTATCGGGATTTTGTGGCGGATTTTGTGGCTAGTGGCGAGTATATCGGCCTTGATTTATTTTTTTCCTCAGCAGCAATGGGTACTCTCTGCCCTCATAGGATTGGTGTGTTTGATTGCGGTGATTCAGTTGTATTATTATGTAACCAACACCAACCGCAAACTTGCCCGTTTTTTTGAGTCAGTAAGGTATTCTGATTTTGCCATCAAATTTCGCTCTGATGACAAAATGGGCGATAGCTTTCGCGAAATCAATCAACAATTCAATGAAGTATTGGAGGCATTTAGGGTGGCTCGTGCCGAAAAAGAAGCAAATCTACAATACCTCAATACCATCGTTCAGCATATCAGTACGGGACTAATCAGTTTTAGTGGTCAAGGGCGCGTAGAGCTTGTGAATAGTGCCGCCCTTAAAATGCTTAATATCTATCGCCTGCGTCAGCTTGACGACTTGAAAGAGTCTCATCCGCAGCTGTATACTTTGGTAGAAAATCTTCATACTGGCGTAAGGCAGCTCTATCAAACGCCTGACGATGAGCCACTATCGGTGCAGGCTACGCAAATCCAACTGAGAGGTAAAGTTTTGAAAATTTTGGTGCTTCAAAATATTCAATCCGAATTGCAGCAGAAAGAAATCGAAGCTTGGCAAAACCTAACGAGGGTACTGCGCCACGAAATCATGAATTCTTTGACCCCGATTTTGTCGCTTGTAGGTACAATGAAAGACATTGTAGAGCTTGATATATTGCCTGTAGTCCCTGAAAACGAAGGCGTACAAGACTTAAAAGAAGCCCTCCAAACTTTACAAAAACGCAGTGCTGGCATCATCCAATTTGTGAATGCTTACCGTGATTTTACGACGCTCCCAAAGCCTGTTTTAGTAGATATTCCAGCCAAAGAATTGCTAAATAGGATTGTACAATTGTTTCAGAAAGGCTTACAAGATGCTTCTATCGAAACTACCGTAACAGTACTGCCCGAATCTCTCATCCTTAAAGCGGATGCCGACCAAATCGAACAGGTGCTTATCAATTTAGTGAAAAATGCCATTGAAGCTTTAGAGGAAATTCCCAATGCTCACCTTACCGTTAAAGCCTATGCCGATATGAGTCAGCGTATGTATATTGAGGTTGCTGATAATGGACAAGGTATCGAACCCGAAGCATTAGAGCGGATTTTTATTCCTTTTTATACTACCAAAAAAACAGGCTCAGGGATTGGTCTAAGCTTGTCTCGTCAGATTATGCAGCAGCATGGAGGGCAGTTGAGTGTTTCGTCGGCAGTGGGCGAGGGGACTACTTTTGTGATGGTACTGCGGGGAGCGGAGTAAAAAGGCAAACTACCCCTAAGTTCGCTTTCCCCAGCTTATTTCCACAATCGCCTCTCGGTTAATCGGCCCATAGATGTGCGGAAAAGTTTCGGAACTATCAGCAACCGCTTCGTACAAAAGCGGCGATGTGAGTTTTGACTCATCAATGTGGAGTAATAGCAATTCTGAAACGTTGCCATAAAAACGCTCTAATACCCCTGCAATCTGTTCGTGTCGGCTACAATGGATGAAATTTTCGGTAGCAAGAGACTCGCTCACATAGGCGGTCTCTTGCTCAAACTGTGCCCAATACGCTGGACTTACGAGATGATAAATCATTGGGCAGTCTCTAGTTCGGGTTTTTTAGGAAATAAAAGAGACGCAATAACGGCGACTGATAAAATCCCCACAATGATATAAAGCGAATAAATCGTTTTAAAGCCCCATGCCTCTAGGTAGTGATGAGCCAGCATTTTGATACCTATGTATGACAACAATATACCAAGCCCAGGCTTGAGATAATGGAATTTGTCCATAATACTCGATAAAAAGAAGAACATAGACCGAAGCCCCATAATGGCAAAAACATTGGAGAAAAATACAATGTAGGGGTCTTTGGTAATTGAAAAAATGGCCGGAATAGAATCTACCGCAAAAATCAAATCGGTAAAGGCAATCACAATCACTACTACAAAAATGGGTGTGATGTACCATTTTTTATAACGTTTGTGATAGACAAAGAAATGATCAATGACATTTCTTTTATACACATTGAAGTACTTAGATGCAAACTTTACAGCAATATGCTCGTTGGGATTGATTTGCTCGTCTTCTTCTTTTTGAAACAAAATCTTAATACCTGTGTATACCAAAAAAGCACCGAAGATATAAATAATCCATTCAAATTTTTGGAGCAAAGCTGCCCCTACGAATATAAATACAAAGCGGAGTAATACCGCCCCCGAAATCCCCCAAATGAGTACTTTTTTGTAGAATTTTTCGTGAACTCCGAAGGAGCTAAAAATCAAAATAAACACAAAAATATTGTCAGCGGAGAGGGAATATTCTACCAGATAACCCGTGATATATTCAAGGGCCATATTGTTTTGGAAAATTTGTAAACTTTCTTCAAAATTGCCGGGTACTAGCTTCAGATGATTCGCATATTTGCTGACAATTGCCTCAAGATGTTCCATATCCGAGACATCATGCACCAAATAGCCGTAGTTTTTAATAAAGAAATAAAAACCAATTGATAAAGCTACCCAAACCGCGCTCCAAATCCCCGCTTCTTTAAAGCTAACAATATGGCTATGTTGTTTGGTGAATACACCAAGGTCAATGAGCATGATGAAGATAACAAAGAGCGAAAACGCTCCGAAAAATAGAAGTTCGTTAGAAATCATCGCTTACGCGTGGGTTAGTTGTGAACTGTTTTGGACTCATAAGCCCAAAACCTTGGTCAAAGTTCCGTAGATTCTTTCACATTGACAAATGGCAATAGAGAGAAGACGAGCGGATAAAATTACTTAAGTGGTTTGTAAGAAAGTTTTGATGGAGTCTGCACAAGCATCCGTATCTTCAATCATGCCCATGTGTCCTGCTTGGGCCAAAATCACCGTAGAAGCTTTTTGGGGTAGTTCGGAAAGGCCGATGTTTTTTTCAAACACAATGAGCTTATCTTGTTTTCCAAAAATGAATAAAACGGGCACGGAGGTTTCGCTAAGTAGGTGGGTACGGTCAGGGCGATTCATGATAGCTCTAAACCCCGTAATGACGGCATCAGTGGGAAGTTGACTATACTGCTCTACGTGATTTTTGACGATTTCTGGGTTTTGCTCGGCAAATTCTTCGGCATACATATTAGGGCCTGATTGACGAATAAAAGCAGCAGCTCCGTGATTTTCCATGAATGCCAACGTTTTTTTACGCTGTTCTTTTTTTGCTTCGTCGTCAGCATATGCCGTGGAATGAAAAAGACCAAAGCCTTCTAGCAAATCAGGATATTTTTCGGCAAAAGCTAAGGTGATATAGCCTCCCATCGAATGACCTAATAAAGTGCATTTTTCAACACCCACCGAAATCAGCCATTGATAGAGCCAATCGGCATAAGCTTCGATACTTTGGTAAGCTACCTCTGCCGAATAGTCAGGAGTGAGTACTTGGTAATCGGAAAGTTTTGTGCTTAGAGGCTCCCATATTTTAGAGTCAACTCCGTGGCCATGCAAAAGTACTAAGGTTTTCATACGTTAAAATCTGTGTTTTGGTGGGGATGAAGATAGCTAAAAAAAGACTTCCCAAGTTATGTTCTTACTCTTTTTGTTTGAGTAGAATTAACTTGGGAAAGTCAAAATGGAAAAAAAATAGGGTGTATTAAGCAACAGATTTTAGCACATATAGCGATGAACGCTCAAACTTTTCACGAGCATAATCAAGCGTAAGTGTAAACTCAGTGACATCTTTCATCGAAGGAAGGTCAAACATAGCATCGGTCATGATAGCCTCACAAATGGACCGCAATCCTCTAGCGCCTAATTTGTAAGTAAGTGCTTGATCTACAATATACTCAAGTACGTCGGCGTCAAAGTGTAGTTTGATACCCTCCATCGCAAACAATTTTTGGTATTGTTTGGTGAGGGCATTTTTAGGCTCTGTCAAAATTTGACGTAAGGCATCAGCATCAAGCGGGTTGAGGTGAGTCAATGCTGGAAGACGGCCTATCAATTCGGGAATCAAACCAAAAGACTTAAGGTCTTGCGCTGCTACATATCTCAGGAAGTTGCCTTTATCAAAAATCTCACCCAAACGGCGGTCGTTGGTAAAGCCTATGGGGCGGGAGTTGATGCGTTTGGCAATATGGCGCTCGATACCGTCAAAAGCTCCCCCACAAATGAAAAGGATGTTTTCGGTATTAAGCGGAATGAGTTTTTGGTCGGGGTGCTTACGACCTCCTTGGGGCGGAACATTCACGATAGAGCCTTCCAGCAGCTTGAGAAGGGCTTGCTGTACGCCTTCGCCGCTCACATCACGAGTGATAGAAGGATTATCGCTTTTGCGGGCTATTTTGTCGATTTCATCAATAAACACAATACCTCTTTCGGCGGCTTCGGCGTTGTAATCTGCCGCTTGGAGAAGGCGAGTTAGAATCGTTTCTACGTCTTCGCCCACGTAACCCGCTTCGGTAACTACGGTCGCATCAGCAATACAAAAAGGCACTTGCAACATCTTTGCAATGGTACGTGCCAAGTAAGTTTTGCCTGTACCTGTTTCACCCACCATGATGATGTTGGTTTTTTCGATAGTCACCTCATCCTGAGATTTGGGTTGCATGAGGCGTTTGTAGTGATTGTATACCGCTACAGATAATGTTTTCTTGGCTTCATCTTGGCCAATCACATACTGGTCAAGATAGCGTTTGATTTCAAGGGGTTTGACAAGGTTAAACTTAGGTGTGCTAGTTTTTTCCTTTTTCTTTTTAGGATACAATTCCTCCTGAACTACGCCATAGCCCTGTTCGATGCAGAAATTACAGATATGGGCATCAATTCCAGAAAGGAGGAGTTGAACCTCGTTTTTGCGCCTACCGCAAAAAGAACAATTTATTGCTGCCATGGAAGGTGTCAATGTGAACAAATTAAGATTTTGATGAATGCAAATTTAAAGGGAAAACACAAAGAAACCCCAATAAGTTTATCTAACGGTCTTACGTATTTGAGAGTGAGGGCGTTGCAATATTGTATGATGGAATTTTAAAAATAATTACGGCGACAAACTGCCGTTTTACACAGTTTGTCGCCGTAATTATAGGTTTTACCCTAAAAGATTATTTAGCCTTGAAAATTAGCTTCGGCTACGTTCCAATCTACTACATTCCAAAACGCATCCACGTAATCGGGGCGTTTGTTTTGGTATTTCAAATAATAAGCGTGCTCCCATACGTCAAGTCCGATGATAGGAGTTCCTTTTACATCGGCGATGTCCATCAAAGGATTGTCTTGGTTGGGAGTAGAAGTAATTGCTACGCCTCCGTCTTCAGTTTTGATAAGCCATGCCCATCCTGAGCCAAAGCGGCCAAGCGCTGCTTTTTTGAATTCATCTTTGAAAGCGCTGAATGAGCCAAATTTTGCATCAATAGCTTCAGCCAAAGCGCCTACGGGTTGTCCACCGCCGTTGGGCGACAAAATTCCCCAAAAGAAAGTGTGATTCCAGTGACCACCGCCGTTGTTGCGTACTGCTGGTGAAATAGCACCGGCATTGGCTACCAATTCTTCTAAGCTTTTATCTTCGTTGGGGGTACCTGCTACCGCGTTGTTGAGGTTGGTAACGTAGGTATTATGATGACGACCGTGGTGGATTTCCATGGTAGCTTGGTCAAAATGAGGCTCTAACGCATCAGAGGCGTAGGGCAGAGGAGCTAATGTAAAAGCCATAGTAGATATTGAATTTATGAAGTTTTAAAAATTAAGATTCGACTCCAAAACACCATGCCAGCCGATTACGTTCGCAGCTTGAGGAAAAATTTCTTCAACAATTGGGTTATTTCTACCTCTAAAACGCCTTTTTTAACGATAGTTTTTGGATGTAAAATAGAGGGTTGAATGAGCGAAAAGCCACGTTTTTCATCAGAGGCACCATAAACAATTCTGCTGATTTGGGACCAATAAAGCGCTCCTGCACACATGACACAAGGCTCTAAGGTTACATAAAGTGTACAATCTTTGAGGTATTTGCTTCCTAAGTATTCGGCGGCAGCGGTGATGGCAAGGATTTCGGCATGAGCCGTGACATCGGAGAGTTTTTCAGTGTGGTTGAATGTTTTCGCAATCACATGATTTTGGCACACTACGACGGCTCCGACGGGAATTTCGCCCGCTTCTGCGGCAGCTTCTGCTTCATAAAGCGCCATTTGCATGTAATATTCGTCCGAAAAAAGAGGGTGCATATGTAAGCTCAAAAAGAAGTAGCTAAATATGAAAAGAGGATACAACTTAGGTAGTTATATCCTCTTTATGAATGTTTGGAAATAAGACCTCTTATGCCATAGCGACGTTTTGTTCTTCTTCCAAATACTGCATCAATTTACTCATTGTAGTGAGTTTATGATAATCTTCATCTGGAATGCGAAGTCCAAATTCCTGTTCAAGTTTCATCATCAAATCTACTGTATCGAGGCTATCAAAGCCCAAATCTTTGACAAAATGAACTTGATCTGTTACGGTACGGCGCTCGACGCCAAATTCTTCTAGGATGGTCAAGATACGGTCTTTCATGGCAATGTATGTTAATATTTAGTGTATAAACTCTACATTCGAATTAACGCCAAGAAAGACATAAAAATTTCAACAAATAAGATGAAACTAATAACTATTTATTTTTATTAAATCCAATCAACTTATGTTCAACAAGATATGAAAAAAGATTTTTGTAAAAAAAACAGAATCCATTATTGATTTTAAAATAGATTAAGGTTTTTTCTTCAAAACAATCCCTCCTAAAGGAGGAATGGTAATCACCGTTGACTGCGGCTGATTGTGCCATTTGAGATTTTCTGTTTCGATGTGTTGGGTATTACTCACCCCACTACCATAAAAATCTGAAGCATCGCTATTGAAAACTTCTTCCCATTCACCCTCTGCTGGAATACCGATACGGTAGCCACTTTGGGGTGTGGGTGTCATATTGAGAACTACCACCAAAGTATCGCTGGGATTAATTCCTTTACGTGAATAAACGACGATACTATTGTCGCGGTCTTGGGCATCAATCCACTCAAAACCCTCGGCAGAGAAGTTATAGTCGTGAAGCGCAGGTTGGTTTTTGAGCAAATGATTCAATGATTTCAAACAATTTTGGGCTCCTTTGTGGGGCGCAAGTTGGAGGAGATGCCAATCAAGCGATTGCTCAAAATTCCATTCTTTTAGTTGGCCAAATTCCCCACCCATAAAAAGTAACTTGGTGCCTGGGTGTGTGTACATATAAGTAAACAAAAGACGTAGATTAGCAAAGCGTTTCCACTCATCGCCGGGCATTTTATCAAGTAGGGAGCCTTTACCATATACAACTTCATCGTGAGATAAAGGAAGCATGAAGTTTTCGGAAAAAGCATATACTAGACTAAATGTAATTTGGTCTTGGTGCCAACGACGATACATAGGGTCTTTTTGGAAATATTTGAGGGTATCGTTCATCCAGCCCATCATCCATTTCATCCCAAAACCAAGTCCTCCTATGTATGTAGGACGAGATACGCCGGGAAATGCCGTAGATTCTTCGGCAATCGTCTGTGCATCGGGAAATTCGCTGAAGATAGCCACGTTTAGCTCACGCAAAAAGGTAATGGCCTCTAGGTTTTCGCGTCCACCAAATTCATTGGGAATCCATTCGCCGTGTTTACGAGAATAATCAAGGTAGAGCATTGAGGCAACTGCATCTACCCTGAGGCCATCTACATGATAGCGATCAAGCCAAAATATAGCGTTTGAAATCAGGAAGGAACGCACTTCATTGCGACCATAGTTGAAGATAAAGCTTTTCCAGTCAGGATGATAGCCTTTGCGGGGGTCGGCGTGTTCGTAAAGGTGCGTTCCGTCAAACGCAAAAAGACCGTGAGCATCGCCCGGAAAATGCGACGGCACCCAATCCATATACACACCGATGCCTTCTTGGTGAAGGTGCTCAATGAGGTACATCAAATCTTGTGGAGCACCCATACGCGACGCGCAAGAAAAATAACCCGTGATTTGGTAGCCCCATGAGGGAGGATAGGGAGCTTCCATGATAGGCATCAATTCTACGTGCGTAAATCCCATATCTTTGACGTATCCCACAAGACTATCGGCAATTTCTCGATAGTTTAAGAATCGTGTAGGCTCCGCAGGGTCGCGCATCCACGAACTCAAATGCACTTCATATACCGATATAGGCGAAGTGAGGGAGTTGTGTTTACGGCGATTGCGCAACCATTCAGCATCTTGCCATTCGTGCCATGTATCCCACACAACAGAAGCCGTTTTGGGGGCTACTTCACACCAAAGAGCAAAGGGATCTGCTTTTTCAATTTCTGCGTCATTGATGTTGGATTTAATAAAATACTTATAAACTTCTCCCCGTCCAATATGAGGTACAAAACCTTCCCAAATCCCTGAGTTGTCCCAGCGTAGACTCAAGGGATGACTTCCTTTGTTCCAACCATTAAAGTCGCCAATGACCGATAGGTATTGGGCGTTTGGTGCCCACACGGCAAAGTAAGTTCCTATTACTCCCTTGTATTCCATTACATGAGAGCCAAGCTTTTCGTATAGCTTATAGTGTTTGCCAGATTTAAAAAGATATATATCAAAATCAGTAAGCCGGGAGTAATTTTCGACACCCTGCAAAGGGTCATTTACGATAGGTTCGGGTACGATTTCGGCTTTTTTGCGAGTTTTTTTGGGGGCGGGAACTTCGGCTACGACTTCTTTTTTAGTTTTTGCTGATTTTGCCATAATATTGATATTGGAGGATGATTCATCGAGGGTTATGTGATGCAAAATAGACTTTTTCAAGCTAAAATTGCACTATTGTACAAAAAAATAATTTGTTTGGTGAACATACTTCCATTCAAGCAAACACGCAAAGAACACACAATGAATTTTTTTGATATTAACACCATTTTTTTTGAGGCTTTGGGTTATAAAATGAGCCATTTAGAGTTTTGGGCTACTGTCACAGGGGCAGTGGCGGTGTGGTTGTCGGCTCGTGAAAATGTATGGAGTTGGATTATAGGTCTTTTTAATGTAGTTCTAGCTTTTGTGATGTTCTACCAAATCCAGCTTTATCCTGATATGTTTTTGCAGGTTTTCTTTTTTATTACAAACCTAATAGGCTGGTGGCAGTGGAAATTTCCTAAAGTAGAAGAGGCCAACCAAAAAAATGAATTAAAAATAAGCAAACTTTCAGTGAACCAATGGATAGTGCTTGGGGTAAGTGGGGTAGGAGCGACGTTTCTGATGGGACATTTTGCTAAAAATCTTCATGAGTGGTTTCCTCGCTTATTTAGTATTCCTAGTGCTTTTCCCTACATGGATTCGTTTACGACTATCATGAGTGTGGTGGCGACCTTTATGTTGATTCGTAAAAAAATTGAATCTTGGTATGTGTGGTTGTTAATTGATATTATTGCTACTTACATGTACTATATCAAAGACGTGAAGCTTTATTCACTTTTGTATTTTGTGTTTTGCTTTATTGCGGCTTTTGGAGCTTACCATTGGACCAAAGAATACAAAAGTTATTTCAAGTCGTAAAACTTGCTCAATAAGATAGGCACAAAAAAAACCAACCTGATATGGTTGGTTTAAATTTTAGAAAGGATATATACACAAGCGATTAGACTTATCGCTTTGTGGTTATGAATTGATTAATTTCCAAAATATTGCCACAATACTCCCAATCGTAGAAACAGCTTGGCGAGTTTCCTCCGCGCCATTTTGTGCTTTGGTAGTCACTTCTTTCAATACCGAAGTACTCGGGGTTACGTTTACTTTTTTCGGTTGATTTGCCGCTGTGCGTTCCACTAAAGCCTTGTGGTTAGCAAAGATATTGTGAGGGCGACCAATCGAAAAAGCAGAAGTGCTTAACAAACACAAAACGGCGACGAGGGTGATAGCTTTCATGACTGTACGGGTTTTTAAAATGGTCGATTTTTTATCTATTTTGTTGTCTGGCTGTAATGTTGATACAAAGATATATGTTTGCTATGGTATTATGCAATACAAAGTACCTTGTTTTTTGTTGAATTAGTGATAGAAGGCAAATTTTCAGGATAAATGGTAGGCAAATTTGGCTCTTCGCTAAATCCATCCGTTTGTCATATAAACATTGAAGATTTGCTTCACACAACATTATGATGCAAAGGTGTGATGGAAGGTTGCATCACACCAAAAAAAAATGACAAACTCGCTCTTATTCCCGATGAAACGGATAAAACGTGGGGCGAACCGAGCCAGTTTTTAGAGCCTAATGAGAAAAACGCAAACGTTTGCCTTGCTTCGATTCGTCAAAAGTACCATTTTCATAAACCACATGTCCTGATACCAAGGTATGAGTCACTTTAGATTGAAACGTAGTGCCTTCTAGCGGAGACCAGCCGCATTTAAACAAAATATTTTCTTTGGATACGGAGGTAGTTTGATTCAAATCAACTAGTACCAAATCTGCCCAATAGCCTTCTCGAATGTATCCGCGTTTTTCAATCCTAAATACATCGGCTACGGCGTGGCTCATTTTCTCCACCACTCTTTCAAGAGAGATTTTACCTTGGGCTACAAATTCGAGCATTATATTGAGGGAATGCTGCACCAAAGGTAAGCCTGAAGGGGCAGCCCAATATCCCTTGGATTTTTCTTCCCACGTATGAGGTGCATGGTCTGTCGCAATTACATCAATACGATTGTCTAAAACGGCCTGTAGTATTTGCTCTTTATGATGAGGAGCTTTGATAGCGGGATTGCACTTTATCAAATTTCCAAGTCGGTGGTAGTCTTCGGCATCAAACCATAAATGGTGTACACAGGCTTCGGATGTGATTTTTTTTCGCTGCTTTTCTGTGTCGCTTATGGATGAATTTCCATAACTTCCTATTTCAAAAAGTGAAGTTTCTTCGCCAGTAGAAATATGCAATATGTGTAAACGGGTGCCATATTTTTGGGCAAGGCTTACCGCCAACGACGACGATTTCAAACAAGCCTCTTCGTTTCGAATCAGGGCATGAATATCATAGGGGACTTGGTCACCATAGCGTTCTTTAAACATTTCGGTACGTTGACGTACAGTCGGCTCATCTTCACAGTGGGTTGCAATGAGACAAGGTGCCGTTGAAAATAGTTTTTCTAGCACATCGGGTGAATCAACAAGCATATTACCGGTAGAAGAACCCATAAAAATCTTGATTCCACATACATCAGGGCAAATTGTTTTCATGACCTCATCATAATTATCATTGGATGCCCCCATAAAAAAAGAGTAGTTAGCCAACGAGGTTTTAGAGGCAATTTGATACTTGTCTTCCAACAATGCTTGAGTAAGTGCATTTGGTACTGTATTGGGCATTTCCATAAAGGAAGTCACTCCGCCAGCTACGGCAGCTTTGGCTTCGGTATAGATAGAAGCTTTGTGAGTAAGACCTGGTTCTCTGAAATGTACTTGGTCATCAATAACCCCCGGCAAAAGATACTGCCCATTGGCATCGATGATACGGTCGGCAGTAAGATGTGCAAGATTAGTACCTAACTGCTCAATAAAGCCATTTTTTACAAAAATGTCTTGCGAAATTGTCCGCCCTTCGTTGACAACTTGAGCGTTAAGAATAAGGATATTTTCCATATTATTTTGATAGAGATTTTACTTCCCTATTAGCAAATGATACTATTTTCAGTAAAGAATTCGTTTTTCAAATTAAAAATCAAACTTACGACGCATTACCTAAACAGCCATAGAATGAAGTTTTTTTTATTTTGTTTTCTAATCTCAATTTCTACTTTATCGCAGCAGCGATTCACTATTAGCGGTTATATTAGAGAACAAGGGAGCCAAGAGCAACTCATTGGAGTAAATGTTTTTTTACCCGGAACAACTACTGGCACCACTTCCAATACTTACGGTTTTTATTCTCTGACTCTCCCTAGCAATGATTCTGTCACAATAGCCTATTCTTTTGTAGGATATGAAACCGCACAGCGTAGTTTTCGATTAAATAAAAACACTGAACTAAATATCTCTTTAGCGCCAATAGGACGGCAGCTGGAAGAAGTGGTAGTCTCTGGCAAGCGTGACAATGAGCGTATCAGCGAATCGCCTCAGATGAGCCGAATTGATATTCCGGTACAGCAAATCAAGAAAATTCCAGCTTTTTTGGGTGAAAAAGACGTACTGCGTGTATTGCAGTTAATGCCTGGTGTGCAAAAAGGCTCGGAAGGACAAACAGGTATTTATGTAAGAGGAGGGGGCCCCGATCAAAACCTTGTGATTCTGGATGATGCCCCCGTCTATAATGTAAGTCATTTGTTTGGGTTTTTCTCGGTGTTTAATGGAGATGCGCTCAAAAGCGTCGAGCTGATCAAGGGGGGATTTCCGGCGCGTTTTGGAGGGCGACTCTCTTCAGTCATTGAACTTAACATGAAGGAGGGCAACAAAGAAAAACTTCATGGAGAAGGGGGTGGGGGATTAATTGCTTCGCGACTTACCCTTGAAGGCCCCATCAAAAAAGGCAAATCCTCTTTTTTAGTATCAGGGAGGCGTACTTATCTTGACCTTTTGGCTCGTCCGCTCATTGCTGCCCAAAACGACGGTAATAGTACCGGAGGATATTATTTTTATGACTTGAATGCCAAACTAAATTATGATTTTGGACAAAAAAATAAGCTATATGCCAGTGGCTATTTCGGACAAGATCGATTTTTCTTTAGAGACAATAGTTCGTCTTCTTCAAGCGAAGGGGGGCTTAATTGGGGGAATGCCACAGGTACAGTTCGTTGGAATCACCTCTTCAATGAGAAAATGTTTTCGAATGCCTCGCTCATTTTTAGTAATTACAAATTTCAGATTTATGCCAAAGACACCCGCACCAGTGGAACTACCCAGAATGAATACGAACTTAGATATAGCTCAGGAGTGAGAGATTGGGGATTAAAATATGATGTTGATTATTTTCCTAATCCACAGCATGCTTTACGCTTTGGCGTTGCGACTACTTTTCATCGGTTTACCCCTAGCGCTGTAGTGGTCAAAGATTCTGACATTGCACAATTTAAAACAGAAGTAGAGGCTTTAGATAATGTAGAGTCGGGGATATATGTAGAAGACACCTGGAAACCTACCAATAGGCTGAAAGTAAATGCAGGGCTAAGATTAAGTTATTTTCAGGCCGAGACAAAACGCTATCTACGTCCCGAACCTCGTATTTCAGCAGCATTTATGTTGCGTTCGGATTTGTCTTTCAAAGCTTCTTATGCTCGTATGAATCAGTACATCCATTTGCTTTCTAATACAGGAATAGGATTACCTACTGATCTTTGGGTACCAAGCACTGACAAAATCGCACCTCAACAATCAGGTCAGGTCGCGGCGGGTTTTGCCAAAGATTTCACTAAAAGAGGACTTGCCTTATCGATTGAAGGTTATTACAAAACCATGAACAACATCGTTAACTATAAAGAAGGAGCAAGTTTTTTATTGATAGATGGTCCCGAAGGAGCCGATAAAATTCGCTGGGATGACAATCTCACTGCGGGTAGAGGCTGGTCGTATGGAGCAGAAGTATTGTTACAGAAAAAAACAGGGAAATTGTCGGGTTGGATTGGCTATACGCTGTCTTGGACTCAATGGCAATTTGCGGAGCTTAATGCGGGCAAGACTTTCTTTCCTCGTTATGACAGACGGCATGATTTTTCTATTGTGGGTATTTATGAGCTTTCACCGCGTGTCACCTTGTCGGGGACTTGGGTATACGGGACAGGCAATGCACTCACTCTGCCTCAAAGTAATTATACGGCTTTTCAGCATGCCGCTATTCCCTATTTAAGCAACAACAACTCTTCGTTGATCAATACTACTTTTGGAGGAGTAAGAGCCGTAAGCGACTATGGACCCAAAAATAGCTTTCGAGCTGAGCCCTATCATCGTTTTGATTTAAGCCTCCAGTTTCATAAGAAAAAACGCTATCACGAACGTACTTGGGAATTAAGTATCTATAACTTATATAATCGGCGAAATCCATTTTTTTATAATTTAATCACTCGCCCCGTATACGATAGCGCTGGTAAAGTCATCAGTAATGAAAGGGTATTACAACGCGTTTCGGTTTTCCCGATTGTTCCTACTTTAAGCTATAACTTTAAATTTTAGAACTGTGAAAATAGTTGCAACAATTGCTACTTTGCTTCTTCTCATCGTATTTACTGCTTGTAATACCCTCATCAAAGATGTTGATTCTAGCCTATTGCCTCAGACTGCTAACAAACTTGTGATACACGGCTATCTTTCTCCTCAAGATACCGCAATCAATATCATGGTCAATCGAAGCAACGAAGTACTTGGAAATATTTATGGTAGCTCTAGCAGTTCGGCCTCTTTAGCCGGAGCAACTGTTTTGCTTGCGAGCCAAAATCGTGAAGTGAAAATTCCTTTCAATACCAAAGATTTAGTGTACCGAATATCTGTTAAAGACATGCCTATCGTAGAAGGTCAAACTTATTCTTTGAAAGTCACTCTGGGTGACCAAACAGTTCAATCGTCTTGTACTGTCCCTAAGGCCACATTTATCAAAGAAATAAAATTTGATTCTACACTTTCAACCTCCATGTTTTCATCAGCTCAAACTTATTACGACTATCTCTACCGCATTGTATGGCAAGATGTCCCAAATCAGGTTAATTATTACCGAGTAGCGGGGTATTTATTTCAAATAGAAAAAATACAAACAGGGCCTGACAAGTATCAAATGATGCCCAATATTACCAATATCAACTTTAGGGATAAAAGTCGTCTTGGTGATTTGGTATCAGACCAAAATGCTGATGGTGAAACCATGATTTCAGAACCTGGAAGAATAAGCGCTTATACGCTTACTCGCCCCGTAGAAAACTCCCGACAAGTAACCTTAATGCTTCTAAGTTGCGATAAAAGCTACTATGATTACCACCGAACCGTACGTTCTTTTGATGATGACAACCCTTTTAGCGAACCTACTTTGATTCCAAGCAACATCCAAAATGGACTTGGGTGTTTTGCTGCTTACAATAAAAGTTCTGTCACTATTACTCTAAAATAGATTTAAGGCTTGAGTAAGACCTTACCCCACCGTCCTGAGGCCTCTGCATGAGAAACGGCTTTTTTGATTTCATCCAATCCATATACTGCTTCTACGGGTATTTGTACTTGGCCAGTTACGAGTAGGTTTATTACTTCTTGAGATACTCTTTGACGAGTATTGGTATCTACCCTACGCATCCAATCAGTAAGCCAAAATCCCCTCAATGTCAGTTCTTTGAATATCATCAGCCCCACATTTACTTGCGGATCTTGGAGACTAAGTGAACCGTATATAAGCATTAATCCTCCTCTACTGATACATTTCACGGCTTCGCTTGCGGTGTGGCCTCCTACACACTCTAGTACCGCTTTTACGCCTTCGTATTTGGTGATATGTTGGACTTTTTTAGGGAGATTTTCTTCTGAGGTATTCACTACTTCATCTACTCCAAGGCTTTTAAGGTCTTCAGTATGTTCATTATGGCGTACAGTTCCGATGGTTTTGATTCCTCTCATTTTACAAATCTGAATCACCATTTTGCCGAGAGCGGATGCTGCTGCCGTAATCATGAGCCACTCACCGCTTTTTACGCCTGATTCTTCAACCATTGCTACTGCCGTAAAGGGATTGACAAACAACTGCGCTGCTACATCATCTGTCATGGCTTCGGGTACTGGTATCAAAGTTCGATGATTGGTAAGCACATACTCTGCCCATGTTCCGATTCCTGTAAAACTTACCCGTGTGCCTATCGGTATTTTGACGTTTTCACCAAAAGACTCTACAATACCCACTCCTTCAAACCCTGCGCCAGAGGGTAAATGAGGTCGAATACCATATAAATTTTGTACAAACATAATATCAGAAGGATTGATAGGGCTGGCTATTACTTTGATAAGTACTTCGTCGGTATTAGGGCTTGGCTTAGGTAATTCTTCTACCGCCAATATATCGGAAGGTTTGCCAAATTGATGGAATACAACTTTTTTCATGTGATTTTGAGACTTAGTGAAAGGTTTCGCTAAAACATTTTCTTGTTCAATATTCGACAATTACTTTTACATTTTTGGTATCGTCATTTACAATTTTCGTTAATGAAACTTATTTATACGATTTGGTGTGGTTTTTGGCTCGTGATTATCTTTTTGGTTTTATTTCCTGCGATGTTTATTTGTTTACAACGTCGCCCATGGAAACCTTATGCACATTGGCTTAATCGGCTTTGGGGCAAACTTTTTTTTCCATTAGCAGGTATCCGAATCGAAATAGAATACCGTTATAAACCTTCCGCTGACAAAGCCTATGTTTTTTGTGCCAATCACTTCTCATACTTAGATATTGCAGTGATGGGGGTTATTCTAGAAAATTACTTTGCTTTTGTCGGAAAGCATGGCGTGAAGAACATCCCTTTGTTTGGGTATATGTTTCGGCACTTGCACATACAAGTAAACCGTGAAAATAGCCAAAGCCGTGTATCCTCTCTCAATAAGGCGATTAAGACCTTATCACAAAATAGAAGTGTGGTGATTTATCCTGAAGGGGGAATCAAAACAAAACAGCCACCCCAAATGCACTATCCTTGGATGGACGGAGCTTTTAGGATGGCTATTCATCAACAAGTACCGGTAGTACCGATTACATTGTTGACCAATTATAAAATTTTACCAGACAAAAACCCTATTCGCTTGCATAGATACCCAATGCGAGCGATAGTACACGAGCCTTTACTTACAATAGGTCTAACCTCTCAAGATGTCTCAATGCTAAGAGACAAATGCTATCAAGTCATAGACGACGAGTTAAAAAAACATCATCTTCTCGAAAATTGAGAAGGAGAAAGAATATTGCACAAAATAGAAAAGCAGCCAACCTTTAGCACTTTAGGCTACTGGCAGACTGCTCTTATAATTTTGTGAATACTCCAGAATGTTAGCAACGACACCCTTAGAAGGGGTACGTTCTATTTTGTTCATTAGCATTTTTATCTCAAGGGTCTCAAGATAAAACTCTAAAAGCTCTTGATCGCTAATCAAAGCATCTTCAATGAGCGTGTTTTCTTCATCGGTAGTTTCTTCATAAACATACCGAATTACATCATCTGGGGTAAACGTTTGTGTCATATATAGGAACGCGTTTGCTGAGTTGCTTTCGCAAATTGATCAGCGCGTAACGCATTCTCCCCAAAGCCGTGTTGATACTCACTCCTGTGGCATCGGCAATTTCTTGGAAACTCATGTCTTCGTAGTGCCGCATAATAAGCACTTCTCTTTGAGGATCCGGTAACCGTTGAATCAGTTCGCGAAGGTGTTCGTGCGTTTCTTGACGAATCTGAAGAGACTCAATTGAATCTTCTGAAAAGTCTAACGTATTAAACACGTTGCTTCCGTCTTCAAACACTATTTCGGGGTAGCGTTTGTCGCGCCGAAAATGGTCAATAGCCAAATTGTGAGCAATTCTCAGTATCCACGGCAAAAACTTGCCTTCATCGTTATACTTACCCGATTTGATGGTGTCAATCGCTTTTACAAAACTATCTTGCATCAAATCCTCAGCCACGTACTGATCCTTAACAATCAAATAAATGGTGGTGTAAATTTTGGACTTGTGACGCTGAACGAGTTTTTCGAATGCTTTCTCGTTGCCATGCATATACAATGAAACCAGCTCACTGTCGCTAACTTGGTACTTTTCCATTTCAGTATGTACAATTAGTTAACGTAAAGCTTTGTTTCGATATTGTATCCTCCGTAGGTTTAAGTTGAAGAAAAATTATTTGCGTCTGTTCGTTGTGCCAAAGATAAAACATAAAAAAAATATTGTGCAAGTATTTGCCAAATTTTTTTTAAAGTGTAAAGGAAACACCAAATTTAATTCTGATTATTTTCGTGAATGCCGAATTAATGTCTGTATTACACTAATCAAAGAAAAAATTGGATAGGTATATTTTTTGAGGCTTAAATCAATGATTTGACTGTATTTTCCTTAAGTAAAAATCATTATTATTTCTAGGCTATCCACTTACTAAGCTCTGACAACGATACCCTACCTTCATAGATAGCTTTACCAATAATCACGCCAAAAAGATTCATTTCGGCTAATTTTTCAATATCGGCCAGGTTGCTCACCCCGCCGCTCGCAATTATATTTAAAGAAGGAGATTGCTGTTGAAGTTTTTTGTACAAATCAAAGGAAGGACCTTGAAGTAATCCATCTTTAGCGACATCTGTACTAATGACATAGGTGGCACCTTTTTCTACCCACTGCTGCACAAAATCATATACCCAAATCGCGGTTCCTTCTTCCCAGCCACTTACGGCTACTTTTTCGTTGCGAGCGTCGGCTCCCAAAATCATTTTATCGCCCCCATGCTTTTGAAGCCATCCTTCAAATAGCTCAGGCTTTTTGACTGCTATGCTCCCGCCTGTTACTTGTTTGGCTCCCGATTCAAACACGACACGTAAATCATCGTCTGACTGTACACCTCCTCCAAAATCAATATGAAGACTTGTTTTGGTAGAGATAGTTTCTAGCACTTTCCAGTTTACGACTTTTTTGGCTTTTGCCCCGTCAAGGTCTACTAAGTGCAATCGACTCAGGCCTGCATCCTCAAATTGCTTCGCTACTTCTAATGGATTTTCGTTGTATACCGTTTTTTGATTATAGTCACCTTGGGTAAGGCGCACACATTTTCCTTCGATGAGGTCTATGGCAGGGATGATTTGAAACATGTTTTTAGGAAACTACAGAAGACTAAAATTGCTAAATACGATGCGAAAGTAGCTTAAACGCTGCGTTAGTCCTACCTTTGTAGGAACTTTTCGTGGAATATTTATCATTTATCACTAAGCATTTACTGCCTCTAAATGGATGAATATTCGGTGGTAAATGTTTGATATATATGTTATACCCGCAAGATTTAGAACAGAAATTAGGATTCGACCGTATTCGTGAGCAACTAAGTGAGCTATGCCTAAGCCCACTTGGACAAGCTTTTGTGCAAAAAATCCGCTTTTCCGACAATTTTGTCGTGATTGATAAACTTACCCGCCAAACTGCCGAAATGAAAAACATTTTGGAAGAAACGACGGGAGAGTTTCCAGCCCAAAACTATTTGGATGCTACTCCTGCTTTAGAAAAAATCAGAATAGAGGGCATGTTGCTTTCATTGGATGAGTTTTTTGATCTTAAGCTTTCGTTACGTACCATTCGACAAGTATTGAAATTTCTGGCCGATCAAGAAGAAGGACGTTTTCCTTTCTTAACAGATTTGGCCGGTAATGTTAAAGTAGAGAAATCGGTCAGTGACGCTATTGACCGTATCATCGATGACCGTGGTCAAATCCGCGATAATGCCTCTCCTCAGTTAGCGGATATTCGTCGTAGGCTGATTGCTGAAGCGGCAAGCGTACGCAAAAAACTCGACTCTATGCTCAAACATGCCAAAAGTAGTGGATGGGTAGGAGATGATGTATCATTGACGGTCAGGAATGGCCGAATGGTGATACCTATTGCGGCCGAACATAAACGTAAACTCAAGGGTTTTGTGCATGATGAATCTGCCACGGGTCAAACTCTCTTCATCGAACCCGCAGATGTGTTGGACGCTAACAATGAAATCAGAGAACTAGAATATGCCGAACGCCGCGAAATCAATCGGATTTTGATTGAATTAGCCAATCGAATCCGTCCTCATTTGACTGATTTACAAAAAGCGTATCAGTTTTTAGGAATGGTAGATTTTATCAGAGCCAAAGCAAAATTTGCTTCTATACTTGGTGCTACGAACCCTAAATTTGTGAATCAGCCTATTGTGGACTGGCGCCTGGCACAGCACCCTTTGCTTTTTTTATTTTTCCAAAAACAAAATAGAAAAGTAGTGCCCCTCACCATTCAACTCCAACAGAATCAGCGCATTTTGGTGATTTCGGGGCCCAATGCGGGAGGAAAATCAGTGGCACTGAAAACCCTTGGATTGGTACAATATATGCTACAATGCGGCTTGTTGGTACCCATGCGTGAGGACTCGACAGTAGGTCTTTTTCAAAACCTCTTTATTGACATTGGCGACGAGCAAAGCCTTGACAATGACCTTAGCACCTATAGTAGTCACTTGACTAATATGCGTCATTTTTTGCAGTTTTCGCACAAGCGTACTTTGTTTTTGATTGATGAGTTTGGGACTGGTACTGAGCCAAGTTTGGGTGGAGCTATTGCGGAGGCTATCTTAGAAGACCTTACCAAATCTGGAGCCTATGGTGTAATCAATACCCACTATACCAATCTCAAGACCTATGCCGACAAAACCAATGGCTTGGTCAATGGAGCAATGCGCTACGACGGAGAGCACCTTGAGCCTCTGTATGAGTTAGAAATCGGGAAGCCAGGCAGTAGCTTTGCTTTCGAAATCGCCTCTAAGATTGGTTTGCCCAAAGCAGTGGTGGAAAGAGCTAAAAGTAAGCTTGGTACTCAACAAGTCAATTTCGAAAAGTTGCTCAAAGAACTAGATATTGAAAAGAAAGTATTTGCCGACAAAAACCTAGAGATAGGAATCAAAGAACGCAAGCTGGCTCAACAACTTGTAGAAACGACTGCGCTGCAATTAAAGCTTGATACTGAGCAAAAAAAGATTTTGAATGAAGCCAAACAAAAAGCGAAGCAGCTCTTAGCAGAAACCAACCAACGTATCGAAAACACGATTCGGGAAATTAAGGAAAACAAAGCCGAGAGAGATACTACCAAAATCGTGAGGCAGGAGTTAGAGCAATTTGAGAAAAAGGAACTCCAAATTGAAACCGTAATCGAACCAGAAAGAGAAGAGTTTTTGCCAGAAAAAGGCGAAATCGGCGTAGGTAGTTTCGTTCGTATCAAAGGCCAATCTACGGTGGGAGAAGTATTAGCTTTGAAAGGTAAAGATGCTGAAATACGCATCGGAGATTTAAAATCCAATGTCAAACTCAACCGTCTTGAAAAAGTCTCCAAAAAGGCTTTTAAAGAGGCTACTGGCGAAAAAAGCCCAGCCCCAAAACTAGGTGGCATTGACCTTAATGAAAAGATGTTGAATTTTAGTTTTAATCTTGACATAAGAGGTAAGCGTGGTGAAGAAGCAATAGTGGAGCTGGATGATTTTATCAATAATGCCATTGTACTAGGCTACGACGAACTACGCATAGTACATGGGAAAGGCGACGGGATATTGAGGCAATTGGTTCGGAATCATCTCAAGTCATTCAAACAAGTTGGCAAAATGAACGACGAACACCCCGACCGTGGTGGTGCTGGAGTCACGATTGTGCAGATGCGATAAGAAAGCTTATATTGCATCTGCAATCTACTTCATCATCAGCCCACTATGCCTTTGTTTCAAGACCCACTCGCTATCTTAGTCATTTTGATGCTCAATATCGTTATTTCTGAGCAGCTAGCACGTTTGCCTTATCTACGTCATATGGGTACGGCACTAATCGTAATTTTGTTCACCGCCTTTACTTCCAATATTGGCTTGATTCCTGCCTCCACCCATGTGCCCCCTCTCTATGACGGCATTTTTACTTACCTCGCTCCCGTTTCTATTTTTTATTTATTGCTTACTGTCAATCTTAAGGATATTCAAAAGGCGGGCAAGCCCATGATAGGTAGTTTTTTGCTCGGAGCACTTGGTACAATGATGGGCGTTACGGCGGGGATTGTTGCTATCAACGGCCCCGAGGGTTTCGGTAAATTTTATTATGCACTAGGAGGGATGTTTACGGGTACCTACATTGGAGGAAGTAGCAACTTCAACGCGATTGCTCTTCATTATGGTATCAACAAAGAGGGACATTTGTATGCCTCTGCCACGGCGATAGATAATATTTTGACGGCTCTGTGGATGATATCAACCCTTCTTTTGCCGCAGCTGTTGAATCGTTACTTTCCTCGTCGGAGTCCAAGTTCTTCTTCAGCCCAAGTTCCACCTTCAGTTGAAACGGAAATATCTTCGGCCACCAACGATACCGAGACCTTTACGCCTCAAGATTTAGCTATCTTAATCGGGCTGGGGGCTTTTGGCCTTTTGGTATCTAGTCAAGTATCGCTTTGGTTTCCCAAAATACCTTCGATTTTGGTACTTACGACTTTAGCTTTAGGATTAGCACAGTGGCCTGTGATTCAGCGTTTGCGGGGAATGAAAGTGCTTGCTATGTTTTGTATTTACTTATTTTTGGCAGTGATTGGCGCATTCTGCGATATTGAGGCACTTTTCAAAGACGGCACTTTGGCTCTTAGTATGGTCATTTTCGTAAGTGTGCTCATAACGGTTCATGCCAGTATTATTTTTGGAATCGGAGCCTTATTGAAGCAAGATTGGGATATATTGGCGATAGCGTCGCAAGCCAATGTGGGAGGTTCGGCCTCTGCTTTAGCTCTTTCCAAAAGCCTCAATCGTCCAGATTTGTATCTGCCTGCTATCTTAGTGGGCGCTTTAGGCAATGCCCTGGGTACTTACTGTGGGTTGGGAGTAGCTCAACTCTTAATCACTATATTTGGCACCTAGTTTTTAATCATAAAATAAAGTCGATGCAGGGAGCAATCGGAGTATTTGATTCGGGCTATGGAGGCCTTACTATTTTGAAGGAATTAGTAAAACAGCTTCCCTCTTATGATTATATGTATCTCGGCGACAATGCTCGCGCTCCTTATGGTACGCGGTCGTTTGATACGGTATATCATTATACTTTGGAATGTGTCAAACATCTATTTGCCAAAGGTTGCCCTCTCGTTATTTTGGCATGCAATACCGCCTCGGCTAAGGCCTTACGCAATATTCAGCAACTAGATTTGCCTCATATTGCTCCTGACCGAAGAGTATTGGGCGTCATTCGACCTACTACCGAAGTTATTGGGGATTTTTCCCACACAGGGCATATTGGTATATTTGCTACCGCAGGTACAGTGGCTTCTGAATCTTATTTGGTCGAAATTGAAAAATTCTTCCCCGGAACTCAGGTTTTTCAAGAAGCTTGCCCGATGTGGGTTCCTTTGATTGAAAACAATGAATACGACAAAGGAGGGGCTGATTATTTTGTAAAAAAACACATTGACAATTTACTAAAAAAATCTCCTGCTATTGATGCTGTGCTGCTAGGATGTACGCATTACCCACTCCTTATCCAGAAAATCCGCCAATTTTTACCTACTCATATCCAAATCATCAATCAAGCCGAAATCGTCGCTAGAAGTTTGACAGATTATCTACACAGGCATCCCGAAATCGATGAGCGGTGTAGCAAAAATGGAAATCGTACGTTTTATACCACCGATTCCACCGAAAACTTTGACAAGCAATCTGCCGTATTTTTTGGTCAAAACGTAAAAAGCTTCCATCAAGATTTAATTCATTAGATGATTGTCTTTCAATCTCCACCAATGAATTTTATATTTCTTCGAATATTTTATTTGACTCCTTTTTTTGCAGCTTAATATTCCTATATCATCTTCTTAGTGGCACAAATAAGCCTTTATGAAGCAGAAACGCTTTTTCTAGTTAATCTCTATATAAAAACAACATAATATCCTCATAATCAATGTTGTAAATCGGGGTGAGTTTTTTTGGAAATAATTAGGATTTTCAAAAAAAAAGGTTTCTTTTGTATTATTAAAAGAATAAATAGTATTATGGAAAAAGTAATTACTATTAAAAAAGGTTATAATATAAAGCTAAATGGTGTAGCTGAAAAGATAACCTCCTCCCTTGACCTCCCCAATTTAATCGCTATTAAGCCTCATGATTTTCCTATGCTTATCCCCAAACTTTCTGTAGAAGTAGGGCAGGAAATATTGGCAGGTCATCCACTTTTTTATGATAAAAACAACCCACTCATTCGTCTTCCTTCGCCAGTAAGTGGCGAAGTGGTCGAAATCGTCAGAGGTGAAAAAAGACGAATTTTAGAAATTCGAATTTTGCCCGACAAAATCCCCAAGTATATTTCCTTCCCCTCACCCAACCTTAAAGAAGCCGCGCGAGAGTCAATCATAGACTTATTATTGGAAAGTGGCTGTTGGAGTTACATTCGCCAGCGCCCCTACTGCTTCATCGCCAATCCTACTGATATTCCTAAAGCTATTTTTGTGTCTTGTTTCGACACGGCCCCTCTTGCTCCCGATTTAGGATATATTATCGAACAAGAACGCGCCAATTTTCAACTAGGAATTGAAGTATTGGACAAACTTTCCAACGGTCATCTTCACATTTCAATTCACGATTCGACAAAAGAGAAAATCTCAGAAAGTGATTTTCAGGAATTTTCTCACCATAAAATACATCATTTTAGAGGCCCTCATCCCGCCGGCAATGTAGGTATTCAGATACACCATATTGCTCCTATTCAGAAAGGAGAAGTTGTGTGGTATATTCATCCGCAAGATGTGATTATCATTGGGCGTTTGTTCAGCGAAGGTCGCTATCGCGCTCACAGAACGGTCGCACTTACAGGGAGTGGGGTGATTCATCCCCACTATGTTAGAGTCATGACGGGCCAAAAACTAAGCACTATCTTAGAGCATCAACTCCATGAGGGCCATTATCGTATTATACAAGGTAATATCCTTACAGGAAAGCGATCTAGCAGCGACGATTTTCTTTCTTTTTATGAAAATCAGCTGACTATTGTCCCTGAGGGAAACGAACCTCAGTTCTTGGGGTGGCTTCTTCCTGGTCTTCATAAGCTTAGTCTTTCTCGAACTTTTCTGTCGTGGCTTACTCCCGACCGTAGCTATAATCTGAATACAAATACCAACGGTGAAGAACGTGCCTTTGTCATGACAGGGCAATACGATAAAGTACTTCCCATGAATATCTATCCGGTACATTTGCTCAAAGCTATTTTGGCCAAAGACATTGAACGTATGGAAGATTTGGGAATATACGAAGTATCAGAAGAAGATTTTGCGCTCTGTGAGTTTGTGTGTACTTCCAAAATTGACGTACAACGTATTATTAAAGAAGGTCTCGATTATATCCGCAGTGAAGGCTAGTGTCTTAGAAAATGTTTAACCTCTACTTTCGTTTAGTGTGAAAATAGCTCAAAATCTCATTCAATCCGTAAAACCGCATTTTGAGAAAGGGGGGCGATTTGAAAAATTCCATCCCGCCTTTGATGCTCTCGAAACGTTTTTGTTTGTACCAGCTCATACTACAGCTAGTGGGGTACACATACGCGATGCGATTGACCTCAAGCGAACCATGTTTACGGTTATTATTGCATTGGTACCCACCCTACTCTTTGGAATGTGGAATGTAGGTTATCAGCATCACCTTGCTTATGGCGTACAAGTATCAATGATGGATAATTTTTTATTTGGCTTTTGGAAAGTCCTCCCCATCATCGTGGTCTCTTATACGGTAGGGCTAGGGGTCGAGTTTATTTTTGCTATTATTCGCAATCACCAAGTCAGCGAGGGTTACCTTGTTACGGGGCTACTGATTCCGCTCACCATGCCCGTCACGATTCCGCTGTGGATGGTGGCACTTGCGGCTATTTTCTGCACCGTATTAGGTAAAGAAATTTTTGGGGGCACTGGCATGAATTTCATGAACCCTGCTTTATTGGCGCGGGCCTTTTTATTCTTTGCTTTTCCAGCGTATATGTCTGGTGATATCTGGACTGATTTGTCGTCCGAAAATGGACATTCGCTTGTTGATGCCTATTCCGGAGCGACCAATCTCGTCACTTTTGATACTGATTTCACAAAAGTAGGGACTGTATCAGATATGTTTTGGGGGTTTGAACAAGGCTCGATTGGCGAAACAAGCGCTTTTGCGTGTCTGATTGGTGCTTTTATTCTCATTGTTACTGGCATTGGAAGTTGGCAAATTATCGTCTCTTGCTTTGTGGGGGCATTGGTGATGGGGCTAGTACTCAATGGCCTCGCGCCAGTCGACATCCCTACCCATCCTATGCATACTCCCGCCTACTATCATTGGCTGATGGGAGGGTTTGCGTTTGGGGCAGTGTATATGGCTACTGACCCCGTCAGTGCTGCACATACCGAAGTAGGTAAGTGGATATATGGTTTACTTATTGGGATGTTTACGGTCATTCTAAGAGTCTTTAATCCTGCCTATCCAGAAGGAGTGATGTTGAGCATTTTATTGATGAATGTTTTTGCTCCTTTGATTGATCATATTGTAATAGAACAACACATCAAAAATCGCAAGAAACGTGCATAGCAATCGATATACTCTCCTCTACGCCGGGGTATTATCCATCATTACGGCGATTGTACTGACTGTAGCTGCCGAAGGGCTGAAACCTGCCCAAGTAGCCAACATTGCTCTCGATAAGAAATCTAACATCTTGAAAGCGGTGCGTTTATCTTTTACAAAAGGTGAAGAGATTGAACATGCCTATACCAAAGGTATTCAGGAAGTTGTATTGAATAGTTCGGGAGAAGTATTAACGGGACTAAAAATAAACGACATTGATTTAAAAAAAGAACTCTCTAAACCCGCCAAAGACCGCCACCTTCCTTTGTATATCTTCACCGCAGACGACGCCCGCAAATACTACATTGTTCCGTTGAGAGGGGTAGGGTTGTGGGGGCCAATATGGGGCTATATTTCTCTTGAAAATGACCTAAATACAGTATATGGCGCTTTTTTTGACCATAAAAGCGAAACCCCTGGCTTAGGTGCTGAAATAGCCGAAATTCCTTTTCAGCAACAATTTCAAGGAAAAAAAATCATCTCTGAGCAAGGGCAGTTTGTATCCGTAAACGTGGTCAAAAAAACGGATAAACTAAACCTCAGCGACGAACATCGTGTAGATGCTATCTCAGGGGGAACCATTACCTCCAAAGGCACTGATGCCATGCTCAAAAATTGTACAGCCCCCTATTTAGCTTATTTTGAAAAAATCAAAAACGAATCACCATCAAATCAACAAGCACCATGAGCACCGAAACTTCAGCTACATTGGCTACTCAGGAGACAAAAAAGGAGGGATTGTTGTCGAAAAAAAATATCCAAATTTTACGCGACCCTCTGGATGATACCAACCCTGTCACGGTACAGATATTAGGTGTATGCTCGGCTTTGGCGGTGACTGTCCAAGTGAAGCCTGCGCTTATCATGGCTTTGGGGGTGACTCTGGTTACGGCTTTTTCTAATCTTATTATTTCTCTCATTCGAAATTCCATCCCAAACCGTATTCGAATCATTGTGCAGCTTATCGTAGTAGCAATGCTCGTCACGATTGTAGATCAAGTATTAAAAGCCTATCTGTTTGATGTCAGCAAAAAGCTATCCGTATTTGTGGGTTTGATTATCACCAATTGTATCGTTATGGGGCGTCTAGAAGCTTTTGCACTTGCTCAAAAACCTTGGCCTTCGTTTTTGGATGGCATTGGCAATGGGCTTGGTTACGGGATTATATTAGTGGTAGTAGCTTTTGTTCGGGAGTTGCTGGGGGCGGGTTCGGTTTTTGGTATCAAAGTCGTTCCTCAATGGTTGTACGATATGGGCTATGTCAACAACGGCCTCATGATGCTCCCTCCCGCTGCTTTATTTTTGATTGGAATCTATATATGGTGGCAACGAAGCCGCAACAAAAACCTTATCAATGCCTCCTAATTCGGTGATTACTAGAGATATATTTACTCCTAAAACTAAGTAAGTATGCAAAACCTAATCAATATCTTAATCAAGACCATATTTGTCGAAAATGTCATTTTTGCCTTTTTTTTGGGAATGTGTTCCTTTTTGGCTGTATCCAAAAAAATAAAAACGGCCTTTGGGCTTGGGTTGGCAGTGGTGTTTGTGATGCTCCTTACCACTCCACTCAACTATCTCATTCTACGCTATATGCTTCAAGAAGGAGCACTGAGTTGGATACACCCTTCTTTGGCTTCGGTAGATTTAACATTTCTTTCGTTTATTTTATTCATATCCACTATTGCAGGGGCAGTACAATTGGTAGAGATGGTTGTTGAAAAATTCATGCCCGGCTTATACAATTCTCTCGGTATATTTTTGCCGCTCATTACGGTCAATTGTTCCATTTTAGGGGCGTCGTTGTTCATGCAAGAACGCGAGTATAATTTTGCCGAAACTACTGCTTTCTCTCTCGGTGCAGGTATTGGCTTTTTCTTAGCGATTGTATTGCTTGCTGCTATTCGCGAACGTCTACGGTATTCCAATATTCCTGCGCCTTTGCAAGGATTAGGGATTGCGATGATTATCACAGCCTTGATGGGGCTTGCTTTTTTAAGTTTCTCAGGAATTCAACTCTAACATCCTATGCTGCCTGTACTTTCTGCCAGTGTTGTCGTCTTTATTCTAGTGATTTTGTTGTTTGCATTCCTTATTTTGACGGCCAAAAATCGGTTATTGCCTCAAAAGGATGTGGCTATTGTCATCAATGGCAACCAAGACACTCCCCTCATTGTCAAACCCGGTTCCTCTTTGCTGTCAACCTTAGCCGCTCAAAATCTCTTTTTAGCCTCCGCGTGTGGAGGCGGCGGAACCTGCGCCATGTGTAAATGCCAAGTATTTGAGGGCGGCGGCGAGGTATTGCCCACCGAAACCAATCACCTCAACCGCCGACAAGTAAACGAGAAGATAAGGCTTGCTTGCCAAGTCAAGGTCAAAGATGATATGGAAATCAGAATCGCTGACGAAGTATTTGGGATTAAAAAATGGGAGTGTACGGTAATATCAAACGAAAATGTATCTACCTATATCAAAGAATTTGTAGTAAAACTGCCTGAGGGAGAGTTGCTTAAATTCAAATCTGGGGATTATATACAAGTGGATGTTCCTTCTACTATGATTGATTTCAAAACCCAGCTTTATCAGATTCCCGAACGCTTTAAAGACGAATACGATAAATTTAAGATTTGGGATTTGAAAACCAAAATCGATGAGCCGCTTTTTAGGGCATATTCAATGGCCAATCACCCCGCCGAAGGCAACATCATCATGCTCAATATTCGATTGGCTACTCCTCCTTGGGATAGAACTCGCAATGCCTTTATGGATGTAAATCCTGGGGCTTGTTCTTCGTATGTTTTTTCACGAAAACCCGGTGATAAAGTCACCATAAGTGGCCCCTATGGCGAATTTCATATCAAAAATACCGATAAAGAAATGATTTATATCGGGGGCGGTGCTGGGATGGCTCCTCTCCGTTCTCACGTTTTTCATTTATTTCATACCCTCCAATCGGGACGTAAAGTATCTTATTGGTACGGTGCGCGTAGCAAAAGAGAAATATTTTATGAAGAAGATTTCAGGGCGATTGAACGGCAGTTTCCTAATTTTCGGTTTGAAATCGCGCTGTCTATTCCTTTGCCCGAAGACAATTGGGAAGGTTATGTAGGGTTTATTCATGAAGTTGTAAAAAACGAATATTTGGATAGTCATGAAGCCCCTGAAGACATCGAATACTACTTGTGTGGCCCACCTATGATGCTATCGGCCGTACAAAATATGCTCGACAATCTTGGAGTGGCTAGAGAAAATATTGCTTTCGACGATTTTGGTAGTTAAGTATGAAAAGTTTGCAGAGGGGTATTTTGTTTATCAGTTTTTGGGTAAGTAGCTGTCAACAATCACCTACTTTCACTACCTTGGAAGGAGAGGCTCAAGGAACTACCTTTAAAATTGTATATGACAGCAAGGAAGATTTTTCGCACTCCATCGATAGCCTTTTTAGAGTCATAGACCATAGTATGTCGCTTTGGGACAGCACTTCTATTCTTCGCGCTGTCAATACCAATCAATCCTCCATAAAAGTTGATTATCATTTTGAAAAAGTGTTCGAAAAATCGCAGTCTATATCCCAAATCACCAATGGAGCTTTTGACATTACGGTGGGACCTTTGGTAAAAGCATGGGGATTTAGCTACAAAAAAGGAATGCCTTTTCCTGCTCAAACTACACTTGATAGCCTCCGGCAATTGATAGGGTATCAGTCGGTACAACTCAAAAATGGCGTAGTTCAGAAGCAAAACCCACGAACCGAAATCGATTTTAATGCCATTGCACAAGGCTATACAGTAGATGTAATGGTAGCGTTTTTAGAAACTAAGGGTATTAAAAACTATCTGGTGGAAATAGGAGGTGAAGTGCGCGCCTTGGGACATAACCAACACGGCAAAATATGGCAAGTAGGGATCGACAAACCTATTTCAAATTCCGATAATCAACGACAACTTCAAGCTATTGTCGCTTTAAACGGCCAAGCCTTGGCTACATCGGGGAGTTATCGAAAGTTTGTGGTACGTCAGGGGCAGAAGTTCAGTCACGCTATCGACCCCAAAACAGGTACCCCTATTACTCATCATTTGCTAAGTGTCTCTGTAATAGCCGACGATTGTATGACTGCCGATGCCTTCGCTACGGCTTTTTTGGTGATGGGGTTAGATGCTGCAAAAAAAATAGCAGAGCAGCAGCGTTTAGAGTTCTACTGTATTTATACCCTGCCCAATAAGGATTTTCAAACTTATCATACTCCAGGTTTTTTTAATACCCCTTCTTCAAACTGAAGTAGCTTCAAGATTTATTGCTACAAGCTTCTCCTACTTTTTTTCCACAAACACCACACACAATTCCATCCTTTTGTAAAAATGGGTTATTGTTGGCACAACTGCCTTTAAATTCGCCATTTTTGACAAAAATCAATCTCACTCCCAACAATAACACACTTATAATCACTACCAAAACGGATAAAACCAGAAGCATAACTATTTATCTTTTTAAATGACAATTATCAAATAAATATACACAAATATAATAATATTTTTCATATATTTATTTGTATATATTCAACATTGTTTATATATTCGTATATGTCTACTCGCTACTAACTCACTAAATATGAAACGCTTATGAAATCAGTCAAAAAATTGCTTACCGATAAGCCACAGTCCTATGTCTGGAGTGTTTCTTCCGACAATACTGTCATAGATGCCTTGCACTTAATGTCCGACAAAAACATCGGTGCTGTAGTAGTAATCGACAACAATCAGCTCGTGGGTATATTTTCTGAGCGAGATTATGCACGAAAAGGAATCATCAAAGGGCGAAAAGCCAAAAGCACTCCTATTGCAGAAGTCATGACTTCAAGGGTATTTACGGTAAGTCCTGATACAGACATCAAAGAGTGTATGAAACTTTTTAGTGAGAAAAAATTCCGCCACCTACCTGTCGTAGAAGATGACCAAGTGATTGGGATATTGAGTATTGGTGATATTGTAAATTCAATCATGAAAGAACAAGTGGATCATATCCAATTTCTTGAAAGTTATATTACGAATGCCTAATTTTCGGCTCAATTCCCAACCTCTCTAATTTTCTATCATGATTATTTTACTGACGGCCGTATTCATCTTAGGGTACGTGCTCATTGCGCTTGAGCATCCTCTCAAGATTGACAAAGCAGCCTCCGCTTTATTGACGGGGGTTTTTTGTTGGGTTATACTACTCATTGGATATGATTATATGCCCGCCTTTCAAGGAGCTAACGGAGATGCCCACGAGACTCTTAATGAATCTCTCTTCGAACATTTGGGGGAAATCGCCGGTATTCTTTTCTTTCTACTTGGAGCGATGACTATTGTGGAGCTGGTAGATGTGCATGATGGATTTAAAGTAATTACGGATCGCATCTCTACCACCAATCGTGTCACTTTATTGTGGATTATTTCTTGGATAACATTCTTTTTATCGGCGGCCTTAGACAACATGACCACGGCTATCATCATGTGTGCGTTGCTTCGGAGGATTATTAAAGACAAGGAAAATATTTGGTTTTTTGGGGGCTTTGTGATTTTAGCAGCCAATGCTGGTGGGGCATGGTCGCCGATTGGGGACGTGACGACCATTATGCTGTGGATTGGCGGACAAGTAACTACCCTAAGTGTTATGAAAACCCTGATTCTTCCCTCGGCGGTTAGTCTTCTCACTCCTTTGTTAATAGCCTCTTATACTCTGCGTGGGCATATAGAAACCCCTAAAGTGACCGAAAAAGAAAAGAAAGCTCATGCCTATACTACGCCTCTAGAGCGTAATTTAATGTTTGTACTAGGCGGCTTGGGACTGCTATCCGTACCGGTATTCAAAGCCCTTACTCATTATCCGCCTTATATGGGAGTATTGCTAGCGGTGGGGCTTCTATGGTATTTTACTGAATTTTTGCATCGGCATAAAGAGCCAGAATACAAACAAGGCTATTCGGTAGCGGCTATGTTGCACCGTATTGATACACCCAGTATTTTGTTTTTTCTAGGGATTTTATTGGCGGTAGGAGCCCTCAATACTTCGGGGCATCTTCGTTTGATGGCTACTTATCTAAACGAAACCTTTGGTAGTATTTATTTGATTAATGCCCTCATTGGGTTACTGTCGGCGATTGTAGATAATGTGCCTCTAGTAGCAGCTGCTATGGGAATGTACCCTATTTCTACTTACGCACCCGACCATGATTTTTGGAATTTGTTGGCCTATTGTGCTGGCACAGGTGGTAGTATTTTGATTATTGGCTCGGCGGCGGGCGTAGCTTCGATGAGTATCCTAAAAATCGATTTCATATGGTATCTCAAACGAATCTCAGGGTATGGATTGGCAGGGTATTTGGCTGGCATTGGTGTTTATTATTTAACGCATTAGATTGACTACTTAGCTATAGGCTTTAGGCGATAAGCTCCTAGCTAAAAAAGTTTCAGCGACAGATAAACTGTCTTTGTGCCTTGAAAATCAATAACTTGGTTGTTGTGTAGGTTTGCGATTTTGGTTTCCTGAAAATGCATATCACTAAATGATTTCCTTTTATTTTAAAAAAATATAGAAGTGGTGCAACGTTACGAATCAAATTAGCATCTTTTTAAAAAATCACCAACAATTTCATCCTCTCATTTATAAATTTACAGCTCATGAAAACCTTCTTAACCTTCGCAATGCTTGTTGGCACAGTTGCCGTTGCCCTTGCCCAAAACGACGACAAACCTTATTTTACCAAAACATTTAACCCTTCTTCTTTTAAAGCTTTGAATGTTCGTACTTCCGGAGGAAGCATTCAGGTGACAGGCGAAAGCGGTGAAGCAAGGGTAGAAATGTATGTACGGTCTAACAATTGGAATGGAAAGTCTTCGATGAGCAAGGAAGAAATCGATGAGCGCCTCCAAGATTATGAAGTAAGAGTGGCATTGGACGGCGAAACCCTCGTCTGCAAAGCCAAACGTAAAAGCGAAAACGATAGCTGGGACTGGAAAAAATCACTTAGTATTTCTTTTAAAGTGTTTGTTCCCGAAAAAACCACTACGGATTTGGCTACAAGCGGTGGAAGCATCAAATTGGCTCGTTTGTCGGGTATACAAAATTTTACCACTAGCGGCGGTAGTCTTCACCTCAACGAATTAAGAGGTAACATCAAAGGCCGTACCTCTGGTGGCAGTATCCATTTGACCAATTGTCGCGAACAATTAGATTTAAGTACAAGCGGTGGAAGTATTCACGCCGATGCCTGTGACGGTGATATTAAACTTGTGACTTCGGGTGGCAGTATTCAATTGGATGAAGTAACGGGCTATGTAAAAGCTACTACAAGTGGAGGAAGTATCAAAGGCGGAGGTATCAAAGGTGAGCTTGTGGCTTCTACTTCGGGCGGCTCTATTAGACTTATGGGAGTAGCTGCTGCCCTCAAAGCTAGCACAAGTGCTGGTAGTATCCACGCCGAAATCGTAAGTCTCGGCAAATACCTTGATCTTTCAACTTCGGCCGGTGGGATTCATGTACAAATGCCACTCAACAAAGGACTTGACCTTGACCTACGTGCCAATCGGGTGCATGCTGGCACTCTCCAAAACTTCAGCGGTATTATAGAAAAAGACCGTATCAATGGCAAACTCAATGGCGGCGGTACGCTCGTCACTATGAGAGCTAGCTCGGGTTCTATTTCTATCAATGATTAAATTTTTAATTTTAGTTTGTAAAGGTTTCCTTATTAGGCCTCTTGCTTTGGTAAGAGGTCTTTTTTTATTCCTATATTTTGAGCCTCATTACTTGGGATTGTTTCTGCTTTTTTTGACTTTTGATGATACAAACTCTTTATATTCCACATTTTACTTCATCTTTCCCATGAAACAACTATTTTTTTATGCTACTTTATTGCTGATTTGGAGTAGTAGCGCCATGGCTCAATACACCGGCAACGCCCTCAAATTAACTACGGATAGGCCTATCGTAGGGCAAGCAATGGGGGTAACTTATGACCCTAGTCAAACAAAACTTAGAGAGGCCACATCCCTCGAAGCAGTCGTATATTGGTTACGTACCAATAACGAACCTCTGGCGCAAGCATACACGTTCACAAAAAAAGCAACGAAGTTTGAGGCACAAATTACGGCTCCTACCGACGCTGTCGCGTTTTGTATCATTCCCCAGACCGAAGAAAAGAAAGACCTCAACAATGGTCAAACTTATGCTTTTTTGTTGTATGGAACCGACGCCAAGCCTCTGTCGGGTAGCTATGCAAGTCTAAGCTATGCCTACGCCAACTATTATTATGATATGGGACTCGACGACCGCGACATAGACCTAGCAAAATCACTCATTGAAAAAGAGTTTGGTCTTTATCCTCCCAACAAACGCAAATTTTTCAAAGAATATGCTTCTACGCTGAGTCCTCGGAAAGAAGAAGACAAAAAACAGCTCCTCTCCGATGCAGATTTACTTGCCCAAAATTCCGACTTAAATGAAGAAGAATTGGGTACGTTACAACAAGTTTATCAAAGATTTCAACAAAAAGAAAAAGCCGAAGCTGTCCAAAAAGTGAAAGAAAGTAAGTTTGGTAAAAAAGAAGATATGGTAGCTACGTATAGCAATTTTGTACGTACCAAATCATCAATTGCCGACAAGAAAAAAGAATATGCTAAAGTCTGGAATAATTTTCCCTCAGAGCCAAAGCCTATTGATTGGCAGTACATGACATACATTCATAATACTTATTTGAGAATGCTCGCCGATTCTAATCAATGGGATGATTTCAAAAAAACAGTAGCCGAAGCGCGTCCTAAACTAAAATCCCAGTCGATGCAAGTATATAATTCAAGCGCATGGAATTTGGCCAAAAAAGACCAAAACTTAGAACAAGCCGCCGAGCTATCGATCCAAGCTACCCAATGGGCCAAGGAGCAAATCAATCAACCCCGCCATGCAAGCGACCCTTCTTCAAGTACTGATGCGAAAATTCGGAAAGGACGCGAAAATCAATACAGTACCTTTGCTGATACCTACGGTTATATTTTACTCAAACAAGGCAAAGCTGCCGAAGCCGTGCCGTTTTTGAAAGATGCGGCCATTACATATGGTCATTACAAAAATGCCGAAATGAATGAGCGATACATTCAAGCTTTAGAAAAGGTAAACCCTGCTGCTATCAAAGAAGTGGCCGAAAATGCCATCAAAAAGGGCAAGTCTACCGAAGCTATTCATACTGCTCTCAAACAAGCGTACTTAAAAGAAAAAGGAAATGAAAATGGTTTTGAGGGATACATAGCGGAGTTGAATCGTATCGCTTCCGAAAGTACGCGCGCCGAACTTCGCGAAAAAATGATTCTAAAACCTGCTCCTGCTTTTAGTCTCGTCAATCTGGAAGGCAAGCCCGTGACCTTGGCCGACTTAAAAGGCAAAACCGTAGTAGTTGATTTTTGGGCTACTTGGTGTGGGCCTTGTATCATGTCGTTTCCCGGAATGCAAAAAGCCGTTGACAAATTCAAAAATGACCCCAATGTAGCTTTTGTTTTCATCGATACTTGGCAAACCGAAACCGACAAACGCAAAAATGCGGCTGATTTTATCGAAAAGAAAAAATATACATTCAATGTGTTGCTCGACGAAAAAGACGAAGTAGTGGCTTCTTATAAAGTATCGGGGATTCCTACCAAGTTTGTGATTGATAAAACAGGCAATATTCGTTTCAAAAGCATTGGTTTTGGCGGAAATACCGATGCACTTGTAGATGAGCTTTCGACCATGATTGCGCTCGCTAATGAGAATAATCAGCCATAAAAAGCGTTTTTGAATAGCTATTTGTCAAAGCCCGTTGCAAAACGGGCTTTATTTATAGGTAACAGCGTTATGACGCTAATTTATTATTTTTGCGCTTATCAGCTTAATACCTGCTACCAAATCAATTGAAACCAATTCGATAATCATCCAAATATGAAGGGAATTATTCTTGCCGGAGGCTCTGGCACTCGTCTTCACCCACTTACGTTGGCCGTAAGCAAGCAGCTCATGCCTGTTTATGATAAACCTATGATATACTACCCCTTGTCAATTTTAATGCTAGCGGGTATTCGTGAAATCCTCATTATTTCTACGCCTCATGATTTACCTCATTTCCAAAAACTTCTGGGTGATGGAAGTCGGATTGGGTGTAAATTTGAATACGCCGAGCAACCTAGCCCCGACGGACTCGCACAGGCGTTTATCATTGGAGCTGATTTCATTGGCAATGATAAAGTAGCACTTGTATTGGGCGACAATATTTTTTACGGCAGTGGATTGAGTAAATTGCTCCAAGCCAACAACGACCCCGAAGGAGGAGTAGTATATGCTTATCAAGTACATGATCCTGAGCGCTACGGCGTGGTGGAGTTTGACAAAGATTTCAATGTGCTTTCTATCGAGGAAAAACCCGAAAATCCTAAGTCAAATTATGCCGTACCAGGACTTTATTTTTACGACAACGAAGTAGTAGAAATTGCTAAAAATATCAAACCTAGTCCTCGTGGGGAACTAGAAATTACGGATATAAACCGTGTTTATCTTGAAAGAGGTAAACTAAAAGTAGGTGTTCTCAATCGCGGTACTGCTTGGCTCGATACGGGTACTTTCGCTTCTCTAATGCAAGCAGGCCAATTTGTGGAGGTAATTGAAGAACGTCAAGGGCTTAAAATTGGTTGTATTGAAGAAGTCGCTTATCGAATGGGCTTTATCAACGAAGAACAACTTCGCACAATCGCCCAGCCTTTGTTAAAAAGTGGTTATGGACGCTATTTGCTAGGACTTCTTAAATAATTTTTTGACTAATCAGCTAGTGACTTCGCTAGCTGGTTTATCTTTTTGAATCTCGAAATCTATGTTTACGGGCATTGTTGAAACTACCGCCGAAGTAATCGAAATCCTTGCCGAAGGTACCAACCTCACTTTTAGGCTTCAATCGCATTTGGCATCAGAACTCAAAATCGACCAAAGTGTAAGTCACAATGGCGTATGTTTGACTGTGACGAGTTTAGAAGAGCAATCTTACACCGTCACGGCGGTAGATGAAACCCTCAAAAAAACCAACTTAGGACAATGGAAAATAGGCACCAAAGTAAACATCGAGCGCTGTATGCCAGCGCATGGGCGTTTTGATGGGCATATTGTGCAAGGACATGTGGACCAAACGGGGATTTGTACTTATATCGAAGAGGTAGGCGGAAGTTGGCTTTTCGATTTTCAATATGATGAAAGTATTGGTAATATCACCGTTGAAAAAGGTTCGATTTGTGTCAATGGCGTGAGTTTGACTGTTTTTAATTCAAAAGACGATGGCTTCCGCGTAACCATTATTCCATATACCTACGAGCATACCAACTTTCATCAGCTTCAGGTAGGAGATAGTGTCAATTTGGAGTTTGATATTTTAGGGAAATATATGCAGAAGATATTAGCGAGGAGGCAAGGATAGTACAACTCTCAGTATAAAAAGGTTATATTTGGTAAAATTTCATATTTTATGAATGCAATCAGTGATATAATAGAGGTAAAAGCCCACAAGATAACCTATTCACTCCCTCCAGATTTCGATGCAAAAAGGGTGCAAATTATTATTTTACCCATTGAGTCAAAAACTGAAAAGCCTGCAAAAAAAAATCGTATTCTTGGTCTTAAAAGAAGCATTTTAGGCGAGGAAGGGCGCCGTTTAGAATCACATCTCAAAGAAATCAGAGAAGAATGGTGAAACGTTTCTTGGTAGATAGTTCTATTGTAAGCAAGTATTTGAATGGGCTTCTTCCTGAGAAAGGGTATGAGTTTATGGACTCTATTTTTGAAATAGAAAGCAATATTTCCATTATCACTAAAATAGAGTTATTGAGCTGGACAACTACTGATAAAATGCTGTATCAGCAAATTGAGATATTTATAGAAGATTCTACTATCTATTCTCTTTCAGATGAAGTAGCCCAAAAAACCATAGCACTCAGGCGAAAGTATCGGATAAAAACTCCGGATGCAATTATAGGAGCGACCGCTTTAGTTCATCAATTAACCTTGCTGACAGATAACGAACGTGATTTTCGGGCTATTAAATCCCTTAAAATTGTCAATCCTACCCGTTTATAACTTTTACATATCTTGTCTCACCCACGCATTTGTTACGAAATCTTCGTTCGCTCATTTTGTGATTCAAACGGCGACGGTATCGGTGACCTCAATGGTATCACTTCCCGATTAGATTATCTCACCGACTTAGGCATTGAAGCTATCTGGCTCACTCCTATTTTTACTTCCCCGAGTTATCACAAATACGATGTGATTGACTACTACGCCATCGACAAAGAATATGGCACGCTCGACGATTTCCAGCGGCTGCTCTCAGAAGCGCACGCGCGTGGCATTGCTGTCATCATGGATTTAGTCATCAATCACACAAGTGCCAATCATCCTTGGTTTCAGGAGTCGGTTAGGGGCAAAAACAATCCTTATCGAAATTTTTATAATTGGAAAAGCCCTCAAGAAATCGAAGAACTAGGCATTGCTACGCGCGAAGTTACGCCCGACACTTGGGATCGAAACCCTTGGCACGAATGGCCCGATAACATTGAAAAATACTACGGGCTGTTTTGGAGAGGAATGCCAGATCTCAATTGTGACCATCCTCCAGTGCGCAAGGCGATTTATGAAATAGGGCAGTTTTGGCTTAAAATGGGAGTAGATGGCTTTCGACTTGATGCAGCACGGCATATTTATCCCGAGTGGGAAGAATATAAAAATCATGATTTTTGGGTGGAATTCCGTATCGAAATGCAAAAAATCAATCCACAGGTATATCTTGTGGGTGAGGTATGGACCGAAGCACCCAAAATTGCCCCGTATTTTCGAGGGCTTACCGCCAATTTTAATTTTGACTTGAGTTTGGCACTCCAAAAAATCACCGCCACCGAACGGGATTCGGTAGGTTTGGTAAAAAAGCTTGCTCAAAATCGCCTGATTTTTGCGCAAACCAATCCGCGTTTCATTGATGCTATCATGCTTACCAATCACGACCAAACCCGCATCGGAAGTGCGTTGAAGGGTAATATCAACCGCCTAAAAGTCGCCGCCAATATTTTGTTGACTTTGCCTGGGCAGCCTTATTTGTACTATGGAGAAGAAATCGGAATGTTGGGTAAAAAACCTGACGAGTATATCCGTGAGCCTTTTTGGTGGGATGAGCCCGAAAAAGACCATCAACGCACACACTGGATGGTGCCTAAATACAACAAAAATAAAAGAATAATCCCTTTGGGAGTACAACGCCAAAACCCTGATTCACTCTTTAATCACTACAAACGCCTCATTCATTTCCGAAAATCGAACGCAGTTTTGGGGGATATTCGAGGAAATCTCCAACCCTTAGATACCCACTCCGACCGTCGCATGGTGGCTTTTAAGCGTAGCGTGGGGGAGAATGAAGTCTGGGTGATTCATAATATTTGTGGTGAAGAAGTTACGTTTTCGGCTCCGTTTTTACCTCATCATGTTTTGTTTAGTACGTCTTCGGTTACTTTCCTAAAAGCCGACACTCTTTCTATTGCTCCTTATAGTTGTGTGGTATTGGGGGAGTGAAAATTTATTTTTCCAATTGAATTTTCAATTATTTTTGAAATTACGATAGCTTGTTATACATTTGGCTATGGAATTACAAGAGGCAAAAGATCGCTTTGTTCAGGCGTGGGGGACATTGGCAACTCAATGGGGTATCAATCGTACAATGGCACAGATTCATGCGTTGTTAATGATTTCTCTCAATCCACTCACGACCGAAGACTTGATGGCGCAGCTGCAAATTTCGCGAGGGAATGTAAGCATGAACTTGCGGGACTTGATGGATTGGGGGCTAGTTTTTAAAGAATTACGCCCTGGCGAGCGAAAAGAGTATTTTTTTGCCGAAAAAGATGCTTGGAAAGTAGCAAAACAAGTGGCTAAAGAGCGCAGAAGAAGGGAAATAGAGCCTGTCATTAAGCTGTTAGAAGAGCTTCGAGCTGTTCCTGTTCGGGCGGGTGATGCCGATTCAGAAACATTTCATGCGACTATAGAAAGCATCAGTCGAGTGGTAAACCTCGCCGACGGGGCGCTGGACGCCGCCATGAAAGCAGAAGAAAGCCTGATTTTAGGAACACTCATTAAATTATTACGATAGCATTCAAACCGTAAATGAGCACTCATGTGCTTATTTTTTGAATCTTAAATTTCAATAATTTCTGAAAATTATAAATTTATAGAAAATGAATCGTGTCATGAATCTTCCGACCCAGGCCCCCGACATTCGTTCGGCCTTTCGTAAAAAATGGTTTTGGTTATGGGCTTTGTTACCCATTGGAGCCTACTATATAAGTTGGTTGTTAATGATGATGCCCTTTCCTGTGTTTTTGGTCATTGGACAATGGCTAGCTTTGGAGAGCTTCCAAAAAAAGAAGAAACCAATGATTTTATGGCTACTGAACTTGGGGACACTTTTGATAACGGGACTGATTATCACGTTTCTGATTGAAAAAATGTGGACAAACAAATACGATAACTATCTCATTTTTTTCCTTTTTGGGACATACTATCTATTCCAGTGTTTCAATGAGTGGATTTTCTTTAAATTATTTCCTTCTTGGCGTTTTGGTTATTGGTCGGCCGCCAATCTCATCGCGGCGGTAGTATGGATAGTAGTTTTAATGGGAGGTAAACACGCTTTACCTTTCACTGTAAAGCAAGAATATGTGCTTTGGTTTATCATTCCATTGCTTGGAATCATCTCCAATAGCATCACAGGCTTAGGAATACACATCGCTACCCAAACCCGTTATGGACTATGAAAAAGATAGTAATTGCGGGAGGGACTGGGTACTTAGGAAGAGTGCTTACCGATCACTTTGTTGCAGAAGGGTATCAATGCGTTGTTTTAACTCGCAGTCTTCCCCCATATTCTCCTCAAACCTCCCAAATCAAATGGGTAGAGTGGGATGGGAAATCGTTGGGAGCATGGAGTAGGGAATTGGAAGGAGCAGAAGCTGTAATAAACTTAAGCGGGCGAAGTGTCAATTGTCGATACAATGACCGTAATAAATTAGCTATTTTTATTTCCCGACAATGGTCAACGTTCGTTTTGGGAAAAGCCCTACAGGAGTGCCAACATCCACCTAAAGTGTGGCTTAATTCTTCTTCCGCTACCATTTATCGACATGCTGAAGACCGTCCAATGAATGAAGAAAATGGAGAATTGGGTGCGGGTTTCTCGGTTGAAGTGTGCCAACTTTGGGAACATACTTGTAATGCGTTCCAATTGTCTAATACCAGAAAAATCCTTTTACGTACAGCCCTTGTTTTAGGAACGAGTGGGGGTGTTTTTCCTGAATTAGTGGGATTGACGAAATGGGGGCTAGGTGGAAAAATGGGGAGTGGGCAACAAATGGTAAGTTGGCTTCATGAAAAAGATTTTGTTGGGGCAGTACATTGGCTTATAAACAATAATGGCGCGAAAGGAGTGTATAATTTGGTAGCCCCTACAGCAACTTCTAATATAGAAATGATGACGATTCTAAGACGGGCATTAAAAATTCCGATTGGATTGCCCAGCACCAATTGGATGCTAAATATAGGTACGTGGCTGAAGCAAACAGAAGCGGAACTGGTCTTAAAAAGCCGTTGGGTATTACCGACTCGCTTGCTCAATGAGGGTTTTACTTTTGAATTTGTAACTTTTAAAGAGGCTTGCCAAAATCTCCTACTAGAAAAACCTACTGTGTAAGGTTGCGTGAGAATAAAACGGACGCTAAAAATAACATCAATTTTGGTGCTTCCGATTCAGTTGCCGAACTTTGTGGCTCAAATTACAGTATTACGTAAGGGCATAAGGAGTTGAATATCTGTATTATTTAGCGATGTCACCTAAAGTCGGAGACTTTAAGCCGTATTCGTCCCGACATTATGTGGGGACGAGCCTTAGCTTGCCCCAAACTGTATTTGGGGCACACCTGGCCTTGCGTCTCCGACGCAAAGCATAAAAACTAAACAGTTAAAATCAAACAATCCATAGTTGGAAGAAATAAAAGAGGCTTTACCCAAAGCAGGTGAGTCGTACAAATAATCAATGAAAACCAAAGGAACCAAACGAAACAAAGTCAATATCGTGACACTGGGTTGTAGTAAAAACTTGGTGGATAGCGAAAATATCTTTACGCAACTCAAAGGTAACGGTTATAACGTGACCCACGAGTCGCAAAAAGACGATGCCAATATCGTGATTGTCAATACGTGTGGTTTTATCGACAATGCCAAACAAGAGTCGGTGGATACCATTCTGCGCTATGCCGATGCCAAAGAAGCGGGGTTAGTGGATAAAGTATATGTAACGGGTTGTTTGTCACATCGTTATAAGGACGAATTGGCAGTTGAGATTCCCACAGTAGATGCGTGGTTTGGAACGAATGAACTCCCACGTTTGCTCAAAACCCTCAAAGCCGACTACAAACAAGAGCTCGTTGGAGAACGTCTATTGACGACGCCCGCGCACTATGCCTACCTCAAAATCGCGGAAGGCTGCGATCGTCCTTGTAGTTTTTGCGCAATTCCGTTGATGCGCGGCGGCCACGTGTCGCGCTCGATAGATGAGTTGGTGACCGAGGCGAAATCATTGGCGCGCCGTGGCACGAAAGAGTTGATTTTGATTGCCCAAGATTTGACCTACTACGGGTTGGATATTTACAAAAAACGCAATTTGTCGGAGCTACTCAACCACCTGGCCGATGTAGAAGGCATTGATTGGATTCGTTTGCAGTACGCATATCCGTCGGGTTTTCCGCTAGATGTGTTGGATGTGATGCGCGAGCGTTCCAACATTTGTAAGTATTTGGACATGCCGCTTCAAAGTGGTAGCACCGAAATGCTGAAACTCATGCGCCGTGGTATCACACGCGAGAAAACCGAAGACCTCATCAAGACCATTCGTGATAAAGTACCTGGCATTGCGCTGCGTACTACGCTTATTGCAGGACACCCAGGGGAAACGGAAGAAATGTTTGAAGAAACCCTTGAGTTTGTGGAGCGTACCCGTTTCGATCGATTGGGGGTTTTTGCCTATTCGCACGAAGATCAAACGTACTCGTTTACAATGCCCGACGACGTGCCTGCCGACGTAAAACAACAACGTACCGACGACATCATGGCGGTGCAACAAGATATTTCGTGGTCGTTGAACCAAGCTAAAATTGGCAATACGTACAAGGTGTTGTTTGACCGTAAAGAAGGTGGGTATTTTATTGGTCGTACCGAATTTGATTCCCCCGAAGTGGATAATGAAGTACTGATTTCGGCTGAACAATACGTTCGTTTAGGGGATTTCGCCCAAGTAAAAGTCAATGATGCCGAGGAGTTTGACTTATATGGGGATTTGGTATAAAGAATTTTAATCACAAAGGTCTCAAAGAATAGCACCAAGGGGCACAAAGAAATATTTCTTGTGCCCCTTGGTGTGTAGAACCAGAAGCTACTTCTTCGCTTTTGCGATTTTAAGTGCTTCGGTAGTGGTATAATATTTCGAAATCATATTAGGCACTTCCCACTCAGGCAATTTGCCCGCTTTCAGAAAATCCATATATTTTTTGGCAACTTGCGAAAAATGCGCTTCGTGGCCGATGTCGTATTTTTTCGGAATCACCACTTCCCAACCTTTGTCGTTTTTCTTTAACTCAACGCCCGGATAAGTGGCTTGCACTTTCTTAAAAGCGTCCGCAACGGCTTTTTCATAGGCAGGCGTGTTGTTGATAGCTTCGATGTACAGTACAGGCTTGAAATTTTGTTCTTTGCCTTGACGAATGATAAGATTTGCCTTACTTCCTTTCATGATTGAGTAATGCGTATCACCCGTACCTTGTGGAGCCTGAAAATTCCAAATCACCGATGCGCGCGCATGAACACCCTTGAGTGTGTAGTCAATCTGACCATTGGCGTATACTTCTAGGTTTTTACCTTTTACGTCTTTTTTGAGATAGTCAGGATAAGTGTCGTTTTTGGTAACTAGCTTAAACTGCTCAGGTGTGAGCGTAGTAGGAGTGTGGGTAGCGTTTATGATTTTTATATCTTTTTGATAATCAAGAGACTGATTAGGAAAACAGCTCCATTGAATCAAATCTACTAAGTGGGTAGTGACGTCCACAATGCCTTCTCCTTGCTGCGCTACATCAAAAAACCAACTTGGGCGAATCAACGGCTCGCCTGATACATATTTGAAAAAATGGTGAACGCTTTCTTTGGTCACAGCAGGGTCTTGAGGTGTTCCTTTTTGTAGGGTACCAAACAATGCCGGCAGTAAGGCCAATTCGCGTTGAAGGGCGTTACTGATTTCGTAGCGCTCCGTCATGATATCATATAGCAACACATTGTTTTTCTTGGCCTGCGCAAAAGCCTGTTTCAACAACGTAAATCCAGCGGCATCGATTGCCATAGGCTTATCGGCCAATACATTCAAGCCCGCATCTACCGATTTTTTAATATAATCTGTCTTTTTTTGATTATTTCCAGCCAATACCACCAAGTTTCCAGCTTTTTCAGAAATCATTTTTTGGAAAAAATCAGGACCGGTATAAACCTTTTCATCCCATTTGGTGGGGTCTTCGGGGCGGGTATTGTACTTCTTGATTTTGTCGAGGTAAGCTTCTACATCAGGGCCTTTGGAGGCATATACATGCACGACAGGGTTGACGTTGTCATAGCGCGTATTTTGAACCAAAGCGGCATGAAAGTGGCCTGGCTCTAATACAATCAAATTAACAGGCTTACTATTTTGTTGTCCCATACTTGGAATCACGACACTACTTGCGGCTAATAAACAACCTAAAATGCGGGTTTTCATAAAAATGTGGGTGTTTTTTAGGGGAATAAGCTAGCTAAGAGACAAATTTACTTACAAACTTACGGCTTCCCTCCATTTTTGGGCGCTATTTTGGTCAATAAACAGCGTAGCATTAGGGTGCTTACGCAAAATCGTTGAGGGGTATAATTCTTGAATATCATCTATCAAAGTATGATAGATTGCTTCTGCCTTGTGAGCCGCAGGCACCATACAAAATACACTTGGGGCTTTGACTAGCGCCGGAATCGTAAGCGTAAGGGCATACTCTGGTACTTGTTCGAGTGTGGCAAAACATCCATCATGCACTTGCTGTAGGCGGCTTGTAAGGTCTAGGTCAATTCTTTTTACCAATACAGGGTCGTCAAAAAATGCAACGTGGGGGTCGTTGAAAGCAATATGACAATTCTCGCCGATACCCATAAATACAATGTCGGTAGGGTACGCCTCCAAGAGTGCCGAATAGCGTTGACATTCTTCGGCGGGGTCAGAGATATTGCCGTTGAGATAATAGACGTTTTTAAGAGGTACTTTGTCAAAAAAACGGTCTTTCAAAAAATTCCCAAAACGTTGTGGTGCGTCATCGGCTAAGCCAATGTATTCGTCCATATGAAAGGCATTTACCCGTCCCCAATTGATGCCCTCCTGAAGTGACAATGCATCCAAAAACTCATTTTGGGAAGGCGCTGCTGCAAATATGATATTAACTACGTCTTGATTTTGGAGTAATTCTTTGATTTTAACGGCGGCCATTTCAGCTGCATTTTGACCCAATTCTTGACGCGTTTCAAAAAGTTTAACGTTGAGTTGGTCAACGATTGTTTCTTGTAATGGATTCATTTTTGAGAATGTTTTATAAAGCTTTTTTCTACCACAACGAAGTGTAGTTAGGATATGTGTATTAGAATTCTATTGTGTTCGTGGCGATTAAGTAAGCAAATCTATCGCACCAACCTAAAGGCGTAGGGTTAGAGGAGAACCTTGTTGTTTTATTATATTTTGATTATCAGATAGTTGACTTTGTCTTGAATCCGACCTGATAATTTGAATAAACCACTCTTCCCTCTACCATCGTCATACTTACCGTGATGTCTTTATCGAAAATCACAATGTCGGCATCTTTCCCTTTGGCCAACGAGCCTTTCTTTTCTCCTACACCCATGATACGAGCAGGTGTAGTACTCGCCATTTTGACGGCTTCGAGCAAGGAAACATCGGCCATAAAGACCATATTTCTGACCAAACGGTCGAAGGTAGCGACACTGCCCGCAAAAGACGTGCGGTCGGGGAGTTTGGCAACCCCGTCTTCAATAATGACCTTCAGTCCATTTTTGAGTGAACCTAGCGTACTTTCACCCTCTGGCATCCCTGCACCACGCATAGCGTCAGTGATAAGAGCGGTACGGTCAGCACCTTTGATTTTGTGAACCAATTTGAGAAGAGGAGCTGGCAAATGAATGCCATCGCCGATGATTTCGACATCTAAGTCTAGCAAATAAGCACTTTCAATCACTCCTGCATAGCGGAAGGCATTTTTACGAGTTACTCCCGACATAGCCGAATACAGGTGTGTAACGAGCGAATATCCATTTTCATATGCCTCCAGCACGTCATCATAAAAGGCATCGGTGTGGGCAATAGCTGCTAAAATTCCTTTTTGACGAAGTCGTTGCCCAAAAGCAATAGCGCCGTCTAGTTCGGGTGCGGCACTCCATCGTACAATCGACGACGAATGAGCGAGTATCTCTTCGTATTCGGCAGGGTCAGGATTGCGAATATAGCGCGGGTCTTGCGCCCCTCGCTGACTTAGGGCAAAATAAGGGCCTTCGAGATGTATCCCCAAAAACGCCGCCCCACTTGTATTCAAGCGATTGGCATTTTCATAGACATCGAGGGTTTGAAGTAAGTCTTCTTTTTCGGCGGTGAGTGTAGTGGGTACGAGGGCTGTGGTGCCGTATTGGGCATGGAGTTGGGCTATTTTCAAGAAAGCTTCTTCGGTGCCATCCATAAAATCGAACCCTCCTCCTCCGTGCACATGAATATCAATAAAACCTGGAGCGATGTATAGCCCTTGGGCGTCTATTTCCTCGGCGTCGGGTACTTCTACGTTACCTTCGTGAACCCCTAAAATTTTCCCGTCTTCCACAACTACCGTTCCGTTTTTAATGGCGCGGAAAGGAGTAAGAACGGTACCGTTGGTTATCTTTATTTTCATGAAAAATGTCTTCTTTTAGTGCTTCGCTCTAATTACCTTATTCAAACCTTCCAAGTTTTCAAAACTTGGAAGGTTTGAGAACTATAAAGACCAGCGTTTTACTTTATGGCCGTAAGCGGCATAATACACCAAATACAAATAGCAAGGGAATAATACCCAGTAAGCGGTGCGGACATCATACAAATCGGCAAAATATCCGTAAAACAAGGGCATGATGGCATTGCCACAAAGCCCCATAATCAAGATAGAAGCGCCTAGCTTGGTATAACGCCCCAGACCATCAAGTGCTAAGGGCCAAATACCTGCCCATACCAAGGAATTGGCCAACCCTAACAAGACCACAAACCAAATTGAGAGATCAGCGGTATGACCTAGAAAAGAGACTGTTCCTTTCGCGAAAATGATGAACAAAGTAAATATCGTGCCCAATACCGTACAAAACCGTAAAGCATTGACTTGGCTAATGAATCGAGGAATAGTAACGATACCGATGATATAACCTGCAATCGTACAAGCCAAGGTATAAGAAGGAAATGTTTTGGCTTTGAGCAAGTCAATCCCCATCGAATTGGCATAACCAATGACGGTATCAATCGCGATTACTTGAGTACCTACGTGTAGGAAAATGGCCACAGCCCCTAAAATCAAATGTGGAAACTGAAAAATACTGTTTTTGCCCGCATTGGCCGACGCCACTTCGGGGCTTTCGTGCTCGGTGTTGATTTCGGGCAAAGGCGAACGATAGACCAAATAACCCAGTACAAATAAAAATACGCCTAAAACAGAGTAAGGAGTAATGACCCGTCTCACCAATTCATCCAAAGCTGCTCCTCGTTCGGCATCACTCATGGTACTAAGTTGGGCAAACAAATCGGTATCGGTAGGTCTTAAAATGACCGCTGCAAATACCAATGGCGACAAAATTCCCGCTGCTTTGTTGCAAATCCCCATGATACTTATACGCTGAGCACCACGTTCTTTAGGCCCCAAAATCGTAATGTAAGGATTGGCCGCAGTTTGAAGAATAGCCAACCCTATACCAATGGTAAAAAGACCCGCTAAAAAAACGCCGTAGGTGCGCGTCATAGCCGCTGGTACGAAAATAAACGCCCCCAATGCCATAAACCAAAAACCAAACATCATTCCTTTTTTGAATCCTTGGGTTTTGAGCAAATACGATGCCGGCACCGACATGATGAAGTAGGCGATATAAAACGCAAACGCTACCAGATATGCCTGAAAACTCGTAAGCTCACAGGCGATTTTGAAATAAGGAATCAGGATAGAATTGACCCAAGAAATAAAACCAAAGATAAAAAACATCAACCCGATGAGGAAGATAGAAACGGTGGTTTCGCGGGGACTTAGGCTGCTTACTTCAACGGCAGCAGTAGAGGGTTTCATAGCAAGAAAAGGGGTTTCAGGTTGAATTTGTTTGAACCACAAAGAGCCTATAGAATCGCTTCTTTGTGGTTCTGAAAGAATCGCTACACGGTAGGCTCCCAGCCTTTTTCGTATTCGCGTTTCCAGAGTTTTTGGGCTTCTTTATTGTTTTTGATATGTCCGTTAGAAGGGTCAATATCAAGGATACTATTGGAGCGAATCGCGATATTACCTAGTTGACAAAGTAACGTGCTCTGATGCCCTCCCACAATACCAGAAGCTAAGGTTGACCCTTGTTTGATAGCTGATACAAAATTCTGGAAGTGGAATGCATCAAGTGCCTGCGACGGATCCATTTTGTTGCGTGGGTCGATGACCAAATCATTTTTTACATCCTTTACAATCTTATTGTCTAAATCGTAAATTTTGTAGGCATTGCCACCGCCATATTCTAATGTGCCTTTTTCACCATAAAATGATACTCCTACACTGCTTCCTTCAATGTTGCGGCTATTGCAACTGCGGCCTTCCCAAGTCATAAACTTATCTTTACCAAACTCTAAGTTAATCACTTGCGTATCGGGAGCTTCCCAGTCATCTTGATAACGATAGCGCCCACCCGACGAGGATACTTTGGTTGGGTATTCAACTTGCAACCCCCATCGCATCAAATCAAGCATGTGCGTGCCATTGTTGAGGGCTTCGCCGGTGCCCCAATGCCAAAACCAGTGCCAGTTATAGTGAATCACATTGTCTTTGTAAGCTCGGCGTGGGGCTGGCCCTTGCCACAGGTCATAATTGAGCCACGAAGGTACCGCTGCCGCTTTACCGATTCCGATTGAGGCGCGGTTGTTGGTGTACCAGCCTTTGGCGAAATAAGGCCGACCAATCACTCCATCATGTATTTCCTGAATGGCTTGCTTCACATTAGGCCACGAACGACGCTGATTCCCCATCTGAATCACATTTTTGTATTTGGCGGCTACTGCCATTAGCAATTCACCTTCATTGGGATTATGACTACATGGTTTTTCAAGATATACGTGTTTGCCTGCTTTCGACGCCAAAATCGCCGCCGGTGCGTGCCAATGGTCAGGAGCTGCCACGATAAGCCCATCCATGTTTTTGTCTTCCAGCGCTTTGCGAAAATCAGGCGTATCCTTCGGCTTTGAGTTTTGGATAGTCTCTACGGCCTTGATACATTTTTCAGCAGCACGAGAATCTACATCCGAAATCGTAACTATCTCACAGTTGGGTTGTAATGCAAAATTTTTGGCCAAGGCTAAACCACGGCTATTGACCCCCATTACTCCGAGTCTTACTTTTTCGTTGGCTCCTATGATGCGTCCATAGCTTTTCGCACTGACGCCCGGTAAAATTCCACCAACGGTGATGGCGGCCGTTCCGGTCAAAGTCTTTTTGAGAAAATCGCGTCTCGACGCACTGTTTGAAGAGTTTTCCTGCTTATTCATGCAAAGATTTGTTTTGAAAAAAAGGTTTTTATTTGCTTTGAGGAACCCAATAAGTACAATAGCCCGTAGCCTCTACAGGGCCTTTAAACAGCATACAGCCTCCGCAAGCTTTTTGCTCTTTGGGCGGAAGCCACAAATTACAATTGCTGCATTGAGACTCAGCTTGGGGTGACACCGCTACATAGCCTAATTTCTTTCGGGTCTTCAGGTCATTTTCCGATAGTCCCGATAAGTCTTTACAAGGGTCAATGTTTACTTTTGAGTTCTTTTCCTCAGAAGTCGATTTTGACTGGCAGCTACTCACCCAAATTCCTAAGGCAGGGATAGTGTAGAGCGTTTTTTCGATAAAATTCCTTCTTTTCATGTTGATGAATCAGCCTCTTTTAAGTCACCTTATTTTATGGGTTTTTGCTTGTGTTAGAGGAAATTAAAAATTCAATGTTTGCTTTGGTAGTGCTGTCGGCAGTTGCGACTTGTTTTTTTAGTATTTCCTTCAAAGAATCTTCAGGTATTACTTTTAGTTTTTTCATTCCTCTTATTGCTCCTTTCACCACCCAAATTTGCGACTCAGACCCTTCTTCAAATATCCCGAATAGCTCAGCGATTTCCCCTCTACGATTACGAGCTCCGATGACGTGCCCAAATTCTTCTAAAAATTCATTTTTTGCAAGAACAGTTTGTTGGAAAAAGTTTTTTTGCTGTAATCCCTTCAACAAACTTAACGAAGCTCCCGTCTCTGCGCTCAACACACCCATGCGAAACCATTTGTCTGAAACTTGCTTTTCTAGCACGCTAGCCAATGCTTCCGTGCTTTGAGGAGTCATAAACTGACCTACACTCAAACACGCCTGAAAAGCTACTCTAGGAGAGGTGTCTTTAGTGGCAGCTAGTATTTGGGCAAAAAGCGTAGGAAAACGCTCCGCTTCGGCTACAGCATAGGCTCTTATTTCGGGTTGTTTGTCTTTCAAAACTTCAGCTACGAGACGCTCTTCCAAAGCATTAAGACCTTCCAGTGTAAAAAAGGCGTGTAAACGAGCATGAGGATTTGCATCTTTTAGCAACATTTCTTTCAGCGATGCTACCACCGATTTGTCCTGTTTTTCGAGCAAAAGGCGTTGTGCTTGTAGCCTCCACCATTGCTGAGGATGCGCCAAAAGAGCTACTAATTCGGCCGCACTTTTCGACCTCAACCGAGGCTGAACGGGCGTAGGTTTAGCGCCTTTAGGTATAATACGATAAATCCGTCCCAATTGACTACCCTTGAAAAAATCCATTTCTTCTTTTAAATCTTCGGGAATCGCCGTAGGAGTTTCGATGTGTTGACGATACATATCAATTACATACAAAACGCCATCAGGTCCCACGCTCAACTGAACAGGACGAAACCAAGGGTCGGATGAGACCAAAAACTCCTTATCTTTTTCTTTGTCGCCTCTTTTGGCAATAAAAGTGGGACTATTGGAAGCCAAAGTAAGTATGTCTCGATGCACCAGATTGCCAGCCACTTCTCCCGTAAAAACCGACCCTTGGTATTCTTTGGGTAATAAGTCTGCCCCATAAAAAGTACCGCCCGAAGCTCCCGTAAAGTGGTCTTCGGCGTATTCATGACGGTCTAGCTTGGCTTCGGCAAATTGTTCGTTTCGGCGTTTGGTTCGTTCTTTACGCCAATAGGGCGGTGGGGTTTGCTGAAACATTTCAGGGTCGTGGTCAGAGATATTGAGTGCCACATCGTAAGAAGGCAAAAACCCGTGACGATACAGATACCGCCCTGCGATAGGCGCATGCTGAATATGAATGGAGTTTTCGGTAAAAAAACGATTTCCCCAATCATCTACCGCCATCCCAAACTGCCCCGAACTAGACTCAATTTCAAACTTCCCTTTGTCTAATCGAAATCTAAAATCTCCACCCTTGATTGAAATAGCAGGAGCTTGGGGATTTCTTAAAAACTTGATTTCGCCTGCTTGCCCACAGTTAGAAGCATAAATCCAGTTATCTACATTGTAATGCAAATTGGTGATTTGAGCTTCGGAATTGCTGGCAAAAAAGCCCGTAAAAAGCACTTCCTTCACATCAGCGCGGAAATCGCCCGTTGTGTCTTTCAAAAACAAAATATCGGGCGCAGCGGCCACCAATAGCCCCCCTGCCCACGGCAAAATACTGGTAGCCTCAGAAAGATGATCCGCAAAAACGACGGCGGAGCCAATCCGTCCGTCTCCGTTGGTATCTCTCAATAGCCGAATCGCCCCGTTGAGCGTGCCATCTTCGGGTTTGGAAGGATAGTCGGGCATTTCTACTACAAAAGCATTTCCTTCTTCGTCAAATACCATCTCTACAGGGTCGAGTACCTGAGGCTCAGTAGCGAAAATGTCAACAGTAAGTCGGTCGTCGCTCAAGGTGAAACTTTTAAGAGCCTCCTCTGCTGTGAGCGAATCGGTATAGTGTCTACAGGATAAACTCATCCCTACCAAGACGAGAAGCCATAATTTTGTTGGAGCATTCATGGGGTTATTTATGGAATATCTGCACCTTTTGTTGTTGCGGGGTTATTTCTACAAATATTTCGGTGCGCTGCACCTTTGGGGGGCTTTGTCTTACTTGGGGATTTTTACTAAATCTTGTATTTCGTGGCCTTCGTGGTCAAAACGGGCTAAAGTATAAACGCTACCGTCGTGACCCACGGCAATAGAGTTGACATAAGTCGGGCGACTACCATCAGGATAGAAAATAGGGCCGTGGTCTTTGTAAGTTTGAGTAGGAATATGAAACGTAACCAAATGCAAATTTTCTAAACCTTTAGCGGCTCCTTTGGCGATTTCGTCGGCTCCTTTTAAGCGTTTACCATCAATGTAAATAGGGCTACCCGTGAGATAATAAATGGTTTCATTGTCGGGTCCAGGCTGAAAACCCAAATATCCATAGCTAAATTGGTCAAACATTCCGCTTTTTCGCGAAGGCTCTGAAGTAAGCCTTTCTACCAATTCTATTTTAGGGATTTTGGGATCAAAGCGAAACAGATAGCCCGAGTTTCCGTGGATACCATAGGCGACTTCTTCGGGTGCATACCAAAAGATTTTGCGCCAATTGTATCCCATACTTCCGGGACGGGTAGGGTCGTATTTGCCAAAATAATCCAATCGTAAATCTACCCCTTCTAGTTTTTGAATTGATTCATTGTTAGGATGATACGTGAAAATGTCTCCTTCAGAAGTAGAAAAATAAACAGTCCCGTCGCGAGGGTCAACCACCATAGAGCGGCACAATACACGATAATCATCTCCCGGAATGCCCGCTTCGCCTTTGACCGATACCAGCCCGACGGTTTTGAGGGTTTGAGTATTCAAATCAAAATGAATAAAATACCCTAACGGCCATGTGATTCCATATAAATGACCTCGCTCACGGTCGATAGTCATGGTAAGGATACCTTCTCCTTCTGGAGCAAGGGCTAAATTTTCAAACTGACCTGTTGCCAAATCATAAGATATAAAATGCCCGCCTGGATATAACGCTTTGCCCGCCGGCGCTGACACTGGCAAACGTTCCATACCATCAATCATGTCGTACACGCCTACATGCGTAGCAAAATAAAGCTTGCCATTGCTTTCATAAAATCGCACATGACTTTTGCCTTGCGGAATGGCATTGGCATTTTTTTCGCCGCATATTTCGGTCAGGTCAGCTACCCATTCGGTGAGGTCGGTGGCGGGGTCATAAGCATACATTTGACCACCAATCTCGTAAGATTCGGAGCAGAGAACATAATAAATTTTGCCGTTGCTTGCGGCTGTAATGGCATTGTAAGTATCATGGGCCAAATCAAAACCAGAGAAATAAGGAGTTGCAATCAGGGTCATAAGTGAGAAGGATTTGAATTTGTCAAGGCACAACAATGACTTCAAAGGACTTTGGTTCTTTGCTAGTGTGCTTGACAATAAGTTTTTTAGCTATAAAAACGTTGTTTTCAATTGTTATTTAGGAGTAAGACCTACTTGAGCGGCTAATTTATCTATTTCTTGATAAATTAGCCCCGGCATACGTGCATCCCAAACACTCGGCAAACCATACACCATTTGAGAAGAAGCCCCCTCATAGCCACCTTCTTTCAGAATAGTAGCCGACGGGATGTAGCCCATCACGTCGTTGGAATAACCCATCACGAAGGCATCTTGTCCAAATCGCTTTTTGCATTCAATGGCATATTCTATCACTAGCTCTCCGCCAAAACTAAACAATGCTTGGTCGCCTATTTTCCAGATTTGGATGGGGTAGCTATAAGAAGAAAGAAAAGGTTTGCCTTGTTTTTTTTCATTCAAAAGTCTCGTAGCCCAGCGTTGCATATAAGGGGCATCATCTTTTTGGACTTTAAGCAATTCGGCTTCCGTAGGGGGAGGCGACAAGGGCAAATCTATTTCAGCATAAGCCGTGAGAAGCTCCGCTGCCAACGGGCGCATAGGTTCTTCGATGACACGTTCTACTGCTGCCGCCAGCTCACGCCCGTACTGTTTTGCCAACGCAACCGTCCGACGAGGAAGGGGGTTTTGGTCGCCCGCAGCTCCCTGAAAAAACAAAGCAGTGGCCTCGGGATGGGCTTTTTCAAGCTCAATTTGAGCAAATCCCGGATAGTCTCCCGACAATTGATAAATATCCAGTACCGTAGGATGGCACGCATACCCAAAAGCCAAAGCTTTGAGTACGCCTTTGGCATTGACGACTTTGATGACTGGTACTGCATAGTCGTTGGGGCCTTTGAGTTCTGTTTGTTCTCGCAAACTCCCTTCTTTATTGTTGCGACGATTTACCTGAAACCTTGTTACTCCATTTTGGGCAAATAGTTCGACTGGTTCCAAAGATTGAATGGCTTTGGCCGCCAATGCGATAACCTGCGCTTCTAATTGGCGAGAGTATTTGGCAATTTTGGCTTCTTCAGTTTCATTCAAGGGATAAATATCGTGCAAAGCATCGTCCAATACTGGTCCCGAATGCGTGTGGGAGCTGTTGAGAATGATTTGGGCTTTTGATAATCCAAACTGCCGCTTGAGCTGCTCCCGAATTCGGTCAGACATTGCCTTGGGAAACCCTAGCATATCAGTCGTAATAAGTAAAGCCTTTTGGCCTTTTTCGTCTTCCAAGGCCAACGCTTTTGCCCACAAATTATGTAGTTTTCCTTCGGAAGCGTGCGTACGAGAAGCATAGCCTGCTTGCCAAATCGCCGTTTGAGGCGTGATAATGACTTTGGCTACGCCGGCTTTCCAACCTTTGGCCCAAGTGGTAAGACTCACCAAAAGACCAATCACCCAAAACATTTTTTTCATTTCAAACTGATGAGTTTATCGGCGTGAGTGTAGATTTTCTCAATGGCATTCACAATCTCATCCATATCGGCGCGTGTACCTAGGAGCATATTTTGTGTAAACCAAACTGCCTCTTCGTTGCAGAGTTTGTCATTTTGAGGGCAATGATTCCTTTCTACGTATCCTTTAAAATTCAATTGAGATTTTGGATACATTTTCTGGAAATTTTTCGATTGAAAAGCGTCATTGAGATAAGGCATATTGTTGAGCGTAGCGTAGCCTTTTGAACACGGAACTCCCTCCGCATTAAGTGCCTTTAAGAATGTATCTCTCGACAACCCCTTGAAATCTTGCTTTTTATAACGAAAAGGAAATAAATGAAAGGCTGCACGGGTTACATTGTCATATAATTGGTAGGGGACAATGCCCGGTATCTTTTCAATCTTCGCTTTTAAATAAGCCGCATTTTCGTTGCGCAACGTTGTTTCGGCATCTAGGCGTTTGAGCTGTGCTAATCCAATCGCCGCTTGGTACTCGGTGATGCGTTGTTTGTTGCCTTGCATAATCGTCCCGGCCCCAATCACGCCTGAGGCCATTCCATAAGGATTTCCGTAGTTGTGATATGAAAAACAACGATCCATAAACAGGTCGTTGTTGCTCACGATAGCCCCCGCTTCGCCAATAGCCAAGTTTTTAGAGTTTTGGAAACTAAAACAGCCTGCATCCCCAAAAGTGCCTACTTGTTTGTGGTTTATTTCGGCCAAATGCGCTTGGCAAGCATCCTCAATCACGGCCAACTTGTGTTTTTTCGCGATTTCTAAAATCTTGGGCATATTGGCAGGTAAGCCCAAAATGTGCACCGGAATGATTGCCTTGGTACGTGGCGTAATTTTTGCTTCGATTTTGGCCGGGTCAATTTGAAAAGTTTCAGGGTCCACATCCACAAAAACCGGCATCGCTCCGTTTGCAATCACGGGTGCCACTGTACCTATAAAAGTATAAGGCGGTACCAATACCTCGTCACCACCCCGAATATCCAATTGTGCCAAAGCCGTAATGAGGGCATTGGTACCGTTGACGACCGCCAAAGAGCGTTTTGCACCGACGGTTTCGGCCCATTTTGCTTCAAATTCAGTGACGACACCCGCCCGTGACCATACGCCACTCCGAATCACTTCAAGGAGCTGTTTTTCGTCAGTTTCGGGCTTCCAAATCGGCCACGTGGGCCACGGTTTTGTCCGCACGGGCTTGCCTCCTAATAGAGCAGGTGGCTCCGCCAACGAAAAAGTAACGGGTACTTCTTGTGGGATTGGCGTTTGAAGTTTTTCGGTGAGTAAGGTAGGCGTTAGCATGGCGCCTAAACCCGTCAGAGAATTGCGCTTCAAAAATTCGCGTCTGGAAAAGGGTTGAGAGGGCATAGTAATGACTTTTTTAGATTTATGCTTTTCTTGCTTTTTTGAGCACACTTTCGATGGTTACGGGTGCACCACCTTGGCGTTTGCTTTCGTCAGCTGCTTCCATAAAAGCAAAGATTTCAATGGTTTCTTCGGGGGTAACAGGCACACTTCCTGTATCAAAATAGTTGACAATATCTTTGAGCAACGGCTCATATCCACCATAAGGCCCTAAGACGATGTTGCCGTTTTGGGTATAAACCGTTCCGCCATAATCGTGTTTTCCCGTACGAGTGCCACGAAAAGTGCCTACTCGACCATCTGCCCAAGTACCTACTACAATATCCGTACTGTCGTTGTTGACCCTCACTACCTGCTTGCAACCTGTGCCCATCACGGTATAGAGTGTCTCTACTCCATGAATACCGTACCAAAACAAATCGGGGTGCGTTTTTTCTAAAACGGCAGGACTAAAGGTATCTGCTCCTACTACGGTACTTTTATCCACTTTTTCGATTCCTTTGATATGGCGTAAAGAAGAGGCCGAGAAAACGGGTATTTTGTACTTTTTGGACGCTTCAAAAATAGCAATCGCATCCGAAAGCGAAGCGGCGATTGGTTTGTCAATAAAAAGACGTTTTCCTGATTTAAGAACCTGAATCGCTTGCTCCAAATGCAGGCGTCCGTCGTTGGTTTCGAGCAAGACTACGTCCACCTTTTTTAGCAAATCAGCAATCGAATCTACGATTTCTACATTGTATTTTTTTACTTCTTCGATATAGCCCGGAATACGTTTCGTACTACTTTCGATGTCTTTGCTACCGTATGGATAAGCTGCTACTATTTTATAACCCCTAAAATCAGTACTCGCTTCAGGGGCGTTGAGTACTTTGGTGAAGGCCGTACTATGAGAAGTATCAAGTCCGATAATGCCCACCCGCTTGCCTTCCACTATCGTCTGAGCAGAAATACGAAGAGGGTCTAACATTCCCAAAGTCAAAGTTCCTAAAGTGGCATTTTTTACAAACTTTCTACGGTTATATAGTGATTGAGCCATGATAAAATGTTGAGATTTAAATAAGAGACAATAATATATCTATATTTAGTAAGTCTTTTTGTACTATTACTACGGTAGTTTGAATAAATATTTTTTTAACTTTACAAAGATAGTTAAAATTTGTTTACATTTTTGCATAAAATTTGATTACAAAAATGAAGGTTGATTCTCTTGCTAATAAAGTATATATAGAGCTTCGCAAAAAAATCCTCTCCAATCAACTCGTATCAGGCACGCGCCTTAAGGAGGATATTTGGGCCAAACGCCTAGATGTAAATCGTATGGCTGTCCGAGAAGCCCTCACTCGTCTTCTAGGAGAACAACTCATCGAAAATGGTGAAAAAGGCGGCTTCTTTGTAAAGTCAATGAGTGCAGAAGATGTAAGGCAAATTCGCGAACTCCGCGAAATTTTAGAATTGGGGGCGATTCGGCTGGCGATTCAGAAAATCGATGAACAAGGGATTCAGAAACTTGAGGAAATTTGCAATGATTTTACATCAATGGTAGAGCGAGGGTATTTTGGGGGTGCTTGTGAAGCTGATGTTAAGTTTCATGAAACCTTGATTGATTGTGCTCAAAATGAGAAATTAAAAGATATTTATGAAATTAGCAATATTCCCTTGTTTCATCAGAAGCTAGGCAAGTCGCAGACTCATATGGATGACTATGAGCTTACTGACCAAGAGCATCGACAAATCTTAAAGGCACTCAAAGAAAAGGACATAAAGCTTGCGGAGGAGACTCTTAGTAAGCATCTTCTACGTGGCGAAGTAGAAGCATTGGAGTTGGACTGACACTTATTATACATATCTATTGTTTCCTTGATTCACCCTAGGCTGTTATCTTATTAAGGTAGCAGCCTCTTTTTTCTCTAAAAACTCCAATTGTAGCTTGGCATTGTTAACTAACAAGCTTTGTGAAGTTAGTTTTCGTAAAAAAAACTTTATACAATTTTTTTTGTTTACAAAAATAAGTTTTCTTTGTAAACAAATTAACGGAATATATGCCAACAATCATGATCAAATTGTTTTATATATTTTGGTAAACTGTAAGTCTAACCAATCAACATCTCAAAAAACCTGTCTGCATAAACCCTATTTCAACGTAACGCATTCCTTAAAAACCATCTAACACATGAACAACTTTTTCCTACTCCGAAAAAAAGGAGTAAGTATGCTACTGCTTTGCCTACTTACCTCCATTGCGGTGTATGCCCAAACCCAAATCTCTGGTCGAGTAGTGGGTTCTGACGATTCGCAGCCAATTGCAGGGGCGTCAGTACTAATCAAAGGAAATACGACAAATGGCGCTATTACTGCTGCCGACGGCACTTTCAAATTATCGGTTGGCTCTAACGCGGTTTTAGTGATTTCTTATATAGGATACCAAGCCCAAGAAATTCCAGTAGGCAATCAAACCACTTTTAATATCTCTCTCACTCCCTCTTCTACGACTTTGGGTGAAGTAGTAGTAACAGGCTACTCTGCTGAAAGAAAAAAGGATATTACAGGGTCGGTATCGGTAGTGGATGTAAAAGCCATGAAGTCTATTCCGGCGGGGTCGGCAGTGCAAGCCCTTCAAGGCCAAGCGGCTGGGGTCAATGTGATTAGTTCGGGTGCCCCCGGTAGCCCAAGCAATATCTTCGTGCGGGGTATTTCTTCCTTTGGAAACACGCAGCCGCTTGTACTGGTAGATGGCGTACAAGCCGAGCTCAACGACGTCAGTGCCGATGATGTAGAGTCGATTCAGGTACTTAAAGATGCTGGTGCGGCCTCTATTTATGGAGTTCGTGGTTCAAACGGTGTCATCATCGTTACGACCAAAAAAGGAAAATCAGGGCAGCCTGTGATTTCGTATGATGCCTACTACGGTAATCAGCAACCTTTGCAAGGAAATGTATTCAATTTGCTCAATTCGACGGATTTTGCTCGTTTGACCAAAATCGCTTACCCTACTACAGGCTTGTTTCAAAACGGTCTTCCTGACTTTACGTATAGAGGTCCGGGTGCAACAGGGGTAGGAAAAGCAGGAGATGCCGCCGTAGACCCTTCTAAGTACAATTTCGACGCCAACGCGCCAGGTCGTAATTACTTGATTCAGGCTGTCAATAAAACAGGTACTGACTGGTTTCATGAGTTGTTTAAAAATGCCCCTATGACTAGCCACAACCTAACCGCGAGTGGTGGAACCGACAAATCGAATTATATGGTTTCGTTGGGCTACTTCAACCAACAAGGTACCATGTTGAAGAGTTATTTGGAACGTTATTCGGCACGTATCAATACCCAATTCAAGATTAAAAACAACATCAGAGTTGGGGAAAATGTGTATATGTTTTATAAGAAAAACCCTGGTTTTGACAACCTAAGTACCGGAAATCCTATCGCTTGGACTTACCGCGCTATGCCTATCATCCCTGTGTATGACATCAAAGGCAACTATGGTGGTACATTTGCTGGCCCAGAGCTAGGAAGCTCATCTAATCCAGTAGCGGTACAAATGAATACCGTCAACAACAAAAACAATGCTTGGGATGTAGTAGGAAATGTGTTTGCAGAAGTGGATTTCTTAAAGCACTTTACCGCTCGTACAAGTTTTGGGGGAACCATTGATAATCAGTACGCTACCAATTTCAACTTTACCCCTTATAACAATTCTGAAGGAAATACCAACCCCAACTCCTTCTCCGAAATTGCGCTCTACAACAGTAACACCATGTGGACCAACACCCTTACTTATACCAATGCGTTTGGGAAACACAACCTAAAAGCGATTGTAGGTTCGGAGGCGATTCGCAATTATGGTCGCTATTTGATTGGGTCGGCAAGTAGATTATTTTCGACCAATTTTGATTATTTGAGCCTTTCAAACGGTACTATCAATATTACCAACTCCAGCAGTGCGTATCACAATACTCTCTTCTCCATTTTTGGTCGTGTTGATTATGCTTATGACGACAAATACCTCGTGGGTGTGACAGTTCGCCGCGACGGTTCTTCGCGTTTTGGGGCCAATCGCCGCTACGGAACCTTCCCTGCGGTATCATTAGGCTGGCGCTTGACAGGCGAAGAATTCTTGAAAGATGTAGCGTGGCTCAACGAGCTTAAACTCAGAGGTAGCTATGGTGTATTGGGTTCTCAAAACAACGTAAGTCCTCAGAATGCCTATACGCTATTTGGTGGAACTTTTGCCAATGCCTACTATGATATCAATGGCAACAACGCCTTGGTACAAGGTTTTGCGCAAACTAGCATCGGAAACCCCAACACAGGTTGGGAGGAAAACATCGTGACCAACGTCGGGTTGGATGCGACTATCCTAAACAATAAATTGGATGTATCGGTCGAATACTACCAAAAATCAATTAATGGACTGTTATTTACCCAACCTCTCCCTGCTACTGCGGGTGGAGCTACGGCTCCTACGGTCAATATCGGAGACATTCAAAACAAAGGGGTAGATTTGGGGTTAACTTACCGTCATGCAGTTAATTCTGAACTTAAATTTAACATTGGTGCCAATATTACCACTTACAAAAACAAAGTAGTAAATACGCCAAGCCCTGGGTATTTTGACGGAGCTAATACCCAAAATTTAGGGAATGTAGTACGTAACCAAATCGGTCAGCCAGTAAGTTCGTTCTTTGGATATCAGGTGATTGGTTTATTCAAAAATGATGCAGAAGTGACGGCTTCTCCTACTCAAAGTGGTGCCGCACCGGGTCGCTTCAAATATGCCGACATCAACGGTGACAACAAAATCGATGCAAGTGACCGTACTTTCTTGGGAAGTCCTAACCCGGACTTTACTTACGGACTGAACTTAGGTGCTACGTATCGTAATTTTGATTTCTCGACGATTTTGTACGGCTCACAAGGCAACGAAATTTTCAATACCGTAAAATCCTTTACGCATTTCTTTAGTACCTACGTGGGTGCCAAAAGCAATGACCTTCTCAACGCTTGGACGCCCGAAAACCCCAATAGCAATATTCCCAAAATCGAATCCACTGGTTCGTTTAGCTCATCGGGCGTTTCCAATTCATTTTACGTAGAAAACGGTTCGTTCCTCAAAATGCGCTCTTTGATGGTGGGATATACTGTTCAACCTTCTTTCCTCAAAAAATATGGTATGAGCAAGCTGCGTGTATATGCCCAAGGAGCCAATTTGTTTACGATTACCAAATACAGCGGACTCGACCCTGAATTGAGTGGTAACAGTTCGGCGTTTGGAATTGATTATGCCAACTACCCCAACAACCAACGGAATTTCATTCTGGGCCTCAACCTTTCTTTCTAAGGTATTGAATAAATGATAAACACGAGAAATCGGATAACATTCCAAACATATTGACTCTCATGAAAAGATTTAAAACACTTTTATATGCCGCTGGATTGGGGTTGATTTTGACCACCAACTCTTGTAAGGATGATTACTTAGAAATTGGGGCACTAGGCTCCACAAGCGAAGCTACTTTGGCCAACAAAGCGGGGGTCAATGGCCTACTTGTGGGTGCGTATTCTCTCCTCGACGGCTGGGGCGTACCGGGTACTACCTATTATTTTGTAGGTGTAAGCAACTGGATTTTTGGCGGTGTTACGTCTGATGATGCCCATACTGGTACACAAGCCTCGGCGCTTCCGCCAATGGAAGCCGTAGAAAGCTATAATTATGACGCTACTATGGCACCTTTCAACAATAAGTGGATTGTGCTGTATGCAGGGATTCAGCGTGCCAACGACGTATTGCGTGTTTTAGCCAAAACGACCGACCCTTCGCTTTCGGCAGAGGAAGCCAAGCAAATCAAGGCAGAAGCTACATTCTTGCGTGCAGTGTATCACCTCGAAGCTGCCAAAATGTGGGAAAACATTCCTTATCTTGACGAAAACGTGAGCTATTCAAATGGTAACTTCAACGTAAGCAATACCACTTCAGCGTGGCCTAAAATCGAAGCGGATTTCAAATTTGCTGCGGATAATTTGAGCGCTACCAAAACCGACGTAGGCCGCGCCAATAGCTGGGCAGCCAAAGCTTTCTTAGCCAAAACCTATATGTTTCAAGATAAATATACCGATGCAAAACCACTATTGGAAGAAATCATTGCGAATGGTGTGACGGCTTCGGGTGCTAAATATGCTTTGGTAAACTATGCCGACAACTTCAATCCTTCTAAAAAGAATGGTCCTGAATCCGTATTTGCTGTACAAATGTCGGTAGCGGAGTCGTTTCAAAACGGAAACTATGGCGATGCCCTCAACTTCCCAATGGGTGGGCCTGCTACTTGCTGCGGTGCGTATCAGCCTTCATTTAGTTTGGTAAATTCTTATAAAACAGACGCTACTACGGGTCTTCCTTTGATTGATACTTTCAATAACTCTGACGTCAAAAACGACCAAGGTATCGAAAGCAGCACTCCTTTCACACCTTATGAAGGTACGCTCGACTCGCGTTTGGACTGGACAGTAGGTCGTCGGGGTATTCCTTACCTAGATTGGGGACTTCATCCGGGCAAAGCATGGATTCGGGTACAGGATGTGGCAGGACCTTACAGCCCTATCAAAACCATTTATTACCAAGCAGCTGCGGCTACTACTTCTTCGTCATCACGTTGGACTTCCAACAACTACACCATGATTCGCTTTGCCGACGTACTGCTGTGGGCCGCCGAAGTTGAAGTAGAGGTAGGAACCCTAGCCAAAGCCCAAGAATACGTAAACCGCGTAAGAGCACGTGCCGCCAACCCTGCGGGATGGGTCAAAAAATATGTTGACAATACAGCTCCTTTAAAAGGCTTTACTAGCGAACCCGCTGCTAATTACAAAGTAGGTTTATATACAACTGAGTTTACGGCAAAAGGCAAAGATTTTGCGCGTGAGGCTGTTCGCTTCGAGCGTAAAATTGAGCTAGGAATGGAAGGCCACCGTTTCTTTGACCTTCGTCGTTGGGACAACGGAACAGGCTATATGGCCAATACCCTCAACGCATACGTAGCACACGAAACATCAATCCCTAGTTATAACTTCACTTATATGAAAGGAGCTACATTCAAAAAAGGCAAAAGTGAATTGTATCCTATTCCTCAGGCGCAGATTGATTTAAGTGTCGTAAATGGCAACTCGGTATTGAAACAAAATCCGAATTATTGATTAGCTTTAATATCCTTTCCAAGGTGCAAAGCCTTGGAAAGGATGCAATGATTTCTTTGCCTAATTTTCAGATTAACAAATGCTTTTTTACGCATCCACATACGCCGACCTCAACAAGGCAACCAAAGACAAGGTTGTGCTTCTTCCTCTAGGAGCTATCGAACAGCACGGGCCTCATTTGTCGGTTTCGACCGATACCGATATCGTTACTTATGTCGCTCAGCAGATAGAAAAATTATTGCCCTACTCTGTTTTACTTTGTCCTACGTTGCCTTTTGGGTCGAGTCATCATCATTTGTCTTTTGGAGGAACCATAAGCCTCGCTCCTGAACTCTACACCCAAGTCATCATTGATCTCGTAAATTCGTTGGTAGTGAGTGGATTTCGCAAAATTTTATTGCTCAATGGACATGGCGGTAATATCACGCCCGTCAAACAAGCTTTAGCGGTATTGAGCAAGCGTTTTGATGTATCTCATCAGCCTACTATCGCCTTAGCTACTTACTGGGAAGTAGGCGGAAAAGCTTTTGCAGGCGAGGCACCTATGCAAAGCCCTGCCCTAAGTCACGCTTGTGAGTACGAAACCAGCATGATGCTCCATCTTTTTGCCGACAAAGTGTGGATGGATAGAGTGGCGCGTGCCCAGCGCCCCGAAAGCAACGGCTATATCCCTTGGGAAGATGATGAGCCTTACCGAGGTGTTACGGTATTCAAACAAACGGAATTTATATCGAGCAACGGCAGTAGTGGAGAGCCACAACTAGGAACTGCCGAAAAAGGTCAATATTTATTAGAGAAAGCAATAGAAGGGCTAGTGTCTTTTGTAGAGTCATTCAAAAACTGGCCACTATCTGATAGCTTGGTAAATTCATAATTGTGAAAGATATGACTGAAAAAATAGAAATTCATCACCCCGACAAAGCGGTCGATACGGGTGCTTATTCGGCGGGTGTACAGGTAGGTGAATGGCTCTTTGTGAGTGGTCAAGGACCTTTAGATTTGGCTACGGGAGAGGTGATTCATGGAACTATAGAAGAAGAAACTTTACATACGCTTTCTCATATCCAGAAAATAGTAGAAGCCGCTGGGGGCAGTATTGATAACATCGTAAAATGTACGGTACATTTAGAAAATATCAACGATTTTGACCGCTATAATGTGGCTTATGCTTCCTTTTTTAGAGGTATCAAACCCGCCCGCACTACGGTGCAATCCGTATTGTCGGATGGTATCAAAATAGAAATAGACGCGATTGCCATTATTCCAAAAAAATCATGACAAACAAAAAAAGAATCGGCACGGTAGGTTTGGGCCTAATGGGAAGTAGCATTGCTACCTGCATTTTAGCAGCTGGGCATGATGTAACCTCCTTGGTCAAGGACTTATCACAAGCCGATGAAGCCAAAGCTCGAATTTTGGGCTTTTTGGAACAGTTACACGAAGAAGAAATTCTGACCCAAAGCCCCCAAGAAGTTTTAAAACGCCACATTATTACCGACGATGTGTCCCTATTTCGGGAACACGAAGTGGTGATAGAATCGATTACAGAAAATATCGAAGAAAAGAAGAAGGTATATCAACGCCTCGAAACCGTGCTCTCACCGACGGCGATTATTGGTAGTAATACTTCGGCAATTCCGGTTACGGTTTTGCAAAGTGGGCTCCAACATCCCGAACGGGTCTTAGGCATTCACTGGGCCGAACCTGCCCATATTACCCGTTTCATGGAGGTAATTTGTGGTAATGAATCCGACCTAAAGTACGCTTATGAAATTGTGGCTTTGGCCGAAAGCTGGGGCAAAGAACCTTCCTTGTTAAAGAAAGATATTCGCGGGTTTATTACCAATCGTATCATGTACGCCATGCTACGAGAAGCTTTTTATTTGGTCGAAAATGGCTATGCCACCGTGGAGGATGTAGACCGCTCTCTCCGCAACGACCTCGGTTATTGGATTACGTTTGCGGGGCCTTTCCGCTTTATGGATTTGACGGGTATTCCGGCTTATCTCACCGTGATGAAAGACTTATTCCCCGAACTCAGCAATACCGCCCAAGTACCTTCTTTGATGGAAGAAGTGGTGGCCTCTGGCGCCAAAGGCGTAAGCAACGCAAAAGGGTTTTATCCTTATACGTCCCAAAGTGCGGAGCATTGGGAAAAGCAATTTGTTGAGTTCAGCTACGACATCCGAAAACTGGCTAAAAAATATTCCTCTACTTCTTCAGAAGATAAAAATGACGCTTATTAAAACCATAAAAGCCACGCAAGTGGTAGTGCCTGCCAAACCTGGCAGTCTTAACTCTGAGGAGGTAATTGACAAAGATGCTGCTTTTGCCCAAAAATTTTTGACTGGCGAACGATGGACCGAGTTTGCCAACCAGCCTAAATGGATTATTGAGATTACGTTGGCAAACGGTCTTACGGGTATCGGTGAAACGTATCGGAGTGCTTCCGAAGAGGTGCTTTTGGAAGCGATGAAAACTTTTGTAGGGCAGGATGTTTTGAAACTAAACTGGCGTCGTTTGCCCCTCACTGACCAACGTATTTACGAAGCTTTTGAGACGGCCGTACTGGATGTGGTGGGCAAAATACTGAACGTACCGGTCGCTCAATTGCTCGGAGGTATCTATCGCGACCGGATTGATTGCTTCGGCTGGACAGGCCGCCGTACTCCCGAAGATGCCGCCCAAAAAGCCTACGAAGCCATGCAAAAAGGGCACAAGGCTTTTAAATTCAAGTGCTCGGATGAAGACCCTGTGCGGCTTTGGACGGCCGAAATAAAGAAAAAATGCGGCGATGGCATCAAGATATTACTCGACCCCAATCAGCGCTGGACCGACGTAGCTACCACGCTTCGGCTAATGGAAGGCGTCGAAACCGACATCATGCTTGGCCTTGAAGATCCTATTCTTCATGCCGATGTGGCGGGTTTTAAATACCTCCGTCAAACCTTGGGAATACCGATGTACCGGCATATATCCCTTCCTTATACCCAAGACATCCGCGATATGATTGCTTTTGTACGCGCCGATGCTGTGGATGGCTATAATTTCAATGGTTCGGCCTACAACTGCGTTCTTTTGGCGGAGATTGCTCATTTGGAGGGCAAATCATGCTGGCGTGGCTCAGAAGTAGACTTGGGTATTTCCGAAACCATGGGGCTTCATATAGCGGCGGCTAGTGTAAACTGTACCATTCCGTCCGATATTTTTGGCGAATTGGTTCGGGAAAATGATTTGATTGTAAATCCCATTCAGTTTGAAGATGGTGCTGCCCTACTGCCTTCGGGAGCTGGGCTTGGCATCGCGCTAGACCAAGAAGCGCTTCATCATTACAAACAGCGCGAAATGAGCGTTTAACCCCTTTTTGCTTTATGAAAAAATCTGTCATGTCTTGGATTATTCTGTTTGCTTGCAATTTTATGTGGGCATTCCACTTTACAAGCATCAAGCTCACCCAAGACCAAGTAGGCCCTTATTTTACAGTATGGGCACCCATGTTGCTAGCTACGATATTGTTGGCTCCTTTTGTGGCTAGAGATTTCAAAAAAGGGGGTAAAAAACTCAAAGACATTCTCATTTTTGTACAGCTTGCCGCACTAGGTGCTTTTCCTTCCCAAGTACTCATGACCTGGGGTACTCAATACTCCCTAGCGAGCAATGCCGCTATTTTGGTCTTGACTTTACCGGTCATTACGGCCGTATTTGCCTTTCTTATTTTAAAAGAAAGAATGAATACCGCCCGCTGGATAAGTTTTGGGATTGCGATTATCGGGGTTGCTCTGTGTTCGACCGACGATATTAAGCGCGTGGACTTAGGCTCGCGCTATGCGCTTGGAAATGTGCTGATTTTCTTAGCAATTTTAGGAAATGCCTATTACAATGTAGGCTGTAAACAAATCGCCGAAAAATACACCGAAATCGAAATGGTATTTTATACCTATCTTGTAATGTGTATCCTGCTTACTCCTCTAGTGCTGTATTACGAACCTGAGATGTTTGGCAAAATTCCGGAGTTTACCACCAACACTTGGATAGGAATGATTTCGTTGACGGTATTCCACAATTTCCTTTCTATGGTGTTGTTTTTCAAAGCCCTAAAAAACTTGGATGCCACCCAAGTGGCCTTGTCCAACTACCTCATTACATTCATGGGGCTGCCGATTGCGGCCTTTTGGCTAGGCGAAAAACTCAATACGCAGGCCATTGTAGGAGGTGTATTGGTACTAGTTTCGACCCTTATCCTTTCTATAGTTGATAATAGAGTGCAACAAAAAAAATTGATTAATAACAATCCATAATCAGTCAAAATTATGTCAGAGCTAACCAACGAACTTTTCGGCGTTGTTCCGATTATTCCCACGCCATTTACCGAAAACGAAGAAATCGACGAAGATGCCCTTCGCAGCCTTATTGATTTCGCCATCGCAGGTGGTATCAAAGCCGTATGCTTACCCGCGTATGCCAGTGAGTTTTATAAACTTACCGACGACGAAAAACTCCAAGTGGTACGTGTAGCTGTACAACACGCCGCTGGTCGTCTCAAAATCGTAGCCCAATCCAATCACCCTTCGCTCAAAGTAGCCATCAAACTTGCCCAGGCCAATGTAGAAGCAGGAGCAGACGTGGTTTCGTTGGCAGTGCCTCGGATTTTTAGTTTACCCGAAAATTCGTTGAAACAATACCTTTCCGAATTTTTACAATCCATTCCCAACACCCCCGTTCTTATCCAAGACTTCAATCCGGGAGGTTCGTCTATCAGTGTTGAATTTATCAAAGAACTGATGAACGAAAATCCCAATTTCAAATACCTTAAACTAGAAGAACCTCTTTGCGCTCCGAAGTTTGAAAGTATTATTAAGGCCACCCAAGGCCAAGTGGGGCTTTTTGAAGGTTGGGGAGGTTTGTATATGCTCGAACTCATTCCGATTGGCATCCAAGGCGTTATGCCTGGCCTTGCCGTTTCCGATATTTTACAACGCGTATTTGATCTCCGCCGCAATGGAGAAGACGGTAAAGCGTTTGATTTGTTTGAAAAAGTAATGCCGCAGATTTTCTTTTCGCTACAAAACATGGAGCTGTTTCATTATGCCGAAAAAGAGCTGCTCATCGCTCGGGGAGTTCTTTCCAATAGTATTGCACGTAAGGCCGCTTATATTCCCGATGCTTCAAGTGTAAGTTATATCAAAGAACTTAACCAACGCGTGTTGGATGTGCTCAATGACGAAACTTATGCGCTTCGCCCTTCAGCTGTAGTAGAGTTATAAATTAGGTTAGGAAACCATAGGCAAGCTCGTACTTTGTATGGGCTACTGCCTAGGTTTTTTTGCTTTCACAATTTTAATCAGATTTACTTATGAACGAATTTAGCGGACAAGTCGCCATCGTAACAGGTGCCGCTTCGGGAATTGGGCTGGCTATCGCCCATAAATTGCTAGCAGAAGGGGCGAAAGTAGCCCTCTTAGATTTTAACGAGAAAGGTTTAGAAGAAGAATTTTCAAAGTACGAAGCTCAAGTATTAAGCATCGGAATCGACATTACCAACGAAGCAAAAGTACAAGAAGCCGCCGACCAAGTTGCTGCTCATTTTGGCAAAATCGATATTCTTATCAACTGCGTTGGAATCACGGGTATCACCAACCTCAAAAGCCACGAAGTAAGCACCGAAAATCTGCAAAAGGTGTTTGAAGTCAACTTTATGAGTTGTTTTTATACTTCAAAGGCCGTTATCCCCTCTATGCTTGCCCAGAAATACGGCCGGATTTTGCACATTGCTTCTATTGCAGGCAAAGAGGGCAATGCAGGTATGTTGGCTTATTCGGCTTCCAAAGCGGCAGTCATTGGCATGACCAAAGTACAAGGCAAAGAATACGCCGAGCAAGGTATTACCGTCAATGCTCTTGCCCCTGCGGTGATTCAGACGCCACTCGTAGATGCCATGCCCGAAGTCCAAGTCAAATACATGACCGACAAAATCCCAATGAAACGCTGCGGTACACTCGAAGAAGCCGCCAATCTGGCAGCCTATATCGTCTCGGCCAAAAATAGCTTTACAACAGGCTTCACTTTCGATTTATCGGGAGGAAGAGCAACTTATTAAAAAAAGATGTGGGCTTTCTAAAGGCCCACATCACTGAAAATAAAAGATGTATGAAATTTCTCTTCATTATTTTTAATCTTGTTTGTTGGGGACTTGTAGAGGTTTTGGCCCAAAATCCCCCTGTTCTTTATCCCCAACCGACGGCTGTCAAATACAAACAAGGAGAGATTCTTCTGCAAAATATTTCTGTTTTTGTAGCCCCTTCCGCTCCCGAAGAAGTAGTTTTTTCCCTTAATGAATTGAAGCAAATTTTGCGTGAAAGAAGCGGTCAACTTCCTAAAAAAGCAAGCAATGCCCAAACTTCTACGGTGCGCTATCGCATCCAAAATACAGGAGGCGCACTACCTCAGCCCAATGAAGCTACCACTCAAAGTACCCGAGAACATTATACGTTGACTATCTCAGCCAAAGGAATTGAAATCAACGCCCAAACCTCTACGGGTTTGTATTATGCCGTTCAAACGCTACGGCAATTGATTAGGGGAGAAGGCAGCAAAGCTTCTTTGCCTTTTGTAGATATCAACGACCGCCCTCAAATGGCTTTTAGGGGCGTGATGATGGATTTTGCGCATGGCGGCCTGCTGACGGTAGATGAAATCAAAAAACAAATTGATTTTCTAGCCCGCTGGAAAACAAACCAATACTATTTTTACAACGAAGTAAGTATCGAACTAGAAGGATACGCTACGCTCAACTATCGGGCAAGCTATACCCAAGCGCAGGTGAAGAGTATCATCGAATACGCCCAACAACGTCACATGGATGTGATTCCATTTGTCAATTTTTATGGACATTTGCATGAGTTGATTCGCAATGAGAAGTACGCCTCTTTGGCTATTGGAAAATATGGTCATGAATTAGACCCGCGTAATGTGGGCGTCAGAACACTCCTCCAAAATTGGATAAAACAATACACTGCCTTATTCAGAAGCCCTTTTATTCACGTAGGTTTTGACGAAACATGGGAAACCAAGCGCCTCAATAGTACCGGCGAAATGTCGCTTAATCCAGAGGCTTTGTACATCCAACAACTCACGTTTGTAAGCAACGAACTCAAGCAGTATGGTAAAACCTTACTTGCTTGGACAGATATGAGTTCTTTTTATCCAGAAATCATCAAAAAATTCCCAGCTGATGTGATTCCGGTTATCTGGCAGTATTCGCCCGATTCGTCGGCTACATACCATTATCTTGACCCTGTTTTAAAAGAAAAACGGCCTTTTTTCATTCAGCCAGCAGTTTCGGGTTGGGGGCATATTTATCCCGAATCTGATTATACTTATGACAACATCGCGCTGTGCTTGCGCGCAGGTCTTCGCCACCAAACCCTCGGCTTCATTACTTCCGTCTGGACCGATTCGGTAGAGCCTTTTGTGCGTTCGTCTTGGATGTTTATGGCCTATGGATGCATAGCCGCTTGGCAGGGGCAGGTGCCTGACAAAAAGACCTTTGCCAGCCACTACAGTAATATTATGTATCCTCGTATTGGGTCAGAGATGAGCAAAGCTTTTGAAAACCTAGCGATTGCGGGCGATTATTTGGGAAAATGTTTGGGGAAAAACACCCAAAGTATGCCACGAGGTACTTTGGTAGAAGCTTGGTCAAATCCTTTTGCTAGTTATTATTTGACCAATACTGAAACCCACATGGCCGATTTTCGAGAAGTACGCAAATACAGTGAAGAAGCACAAGCTCAGTTGATTGCGGCTCTTTCCAAAGCCACTCGTGCCGATAGTGCTTTTATCCACTCGCTATGGGTTTCGGCACGTCTCATTAATTATACAGCTACGCGCTTTATGTGGGCCAAAACTATCGTTGACCGTTGGGATTATGCTATGGTATCCAAGAAAAAAGAAGATTACGTAATTTACGATTTGACTTACCCTTGTCATAGTTTACTAGTAGATGCAATGGACGAGACAGGCGAACTGAAACGCGTGTACGAAGAAGCATGGCTGTCGGAATGTATGCCGTATCGGTTAAATGGTATTTTGAGTAGGTTTGATGTTGAGTACAGCTTGTGGCGAAAATTACATCTCAAAGTCGTAGATTTCCAGATTCAGCGTGATAAACAAGCCCCCGTCAAATCTTTTGTGGAATTGTTCAAACCTGATTTTTGAAATTTGAAAATGACAAAATACCCCGTAGGGGCTATATATCGGTAACCTCAAATGACATACAAAATCGACATCAATGCCCCGTAGGGGCTATATATCGGTAACCTCAAACGACACACAAAATCGACACCAATGCCCCGTAGGGGCTATATATCGGTAGAACCCCAAACACATGAAAACCATAGAATTTATAAATCCCATCGAAGGCGATATGCTCCATGCCCGCGATGGTATCGTGGTAAATGGCAGTTTACAAACCATCGTCAAAATCAAAGCGCCGCTACAACATTTGCTCACTATCAACGGAGTAGAAGCGCAAGAACGTGAAGGTGTTTTTGAAGCTCGGATTATTCTTAACGACTACCAAAATACCATAGAAGTCAAAAATATGACTACGGGCGAAAATGCCCAAATTACCGTTTTTTGGCTCCCTCGTTTTGCTGGCAATTATCGCCTTTCGATTGACGACAACATTTGGTTTTTGCGCGATATCCATCAAAATGAAGATAAATACACCTCTATTTTTGACAATCCCTACTTAGGGTTTCTCAAAGAAGTACATGATACTTATGGGACCAAGGTTCATTTCAATTTGTTTTACGAAACCGATGGTTTTAATCTCTCACAGTTGACCGATAAGTACAAATCCGAATGGACAGCCAACGCCGATTGGATTCGATTGAGTTTTCATGCCCTAGGCGAATTTCCAGATATGCCCTACCGCAATGCAAGCTACCAACAAGTCGCCCAAGATTGTGAATTAGTCAAGAACGAAATCCGACGCTTTGCCGGAGAAGCCGTCATGGGGCCTGTCACTACGATACATTGGGGAGAGGCAAACGTAGAAGGGTCGCGGGCTTTGCGCGATGCTGGTTATGTGGGTCAATTAGGCTACTTCAATGTCGACGATGACCTACCAGCGGTATCTTATTATTTGACCGTAGAGCAGCGCCGCCGTCTCAAAAAGCGTTTTGTATGGCACGATACCGCCGAAAATATTACGTTTATCAGAAGCAGTATTGTGGTTGACAAAAAAGAGTTAGACGAGATTGTTCCTCACCTCAACTACTACGAACAACTACCTTCGGGACAGCCTCCCTATGTGGATTTCTTAGTACATGAGCAGTATTTCTATCCTTTTTATGAGGCTTATCAGCCCGATTTCCGGGAGCGGATTGTGGCGTGTGTCAAATGGGCGACTCACAAAGGTTATACTCCCGCTTTTTTAGGAGATTGTATTCTGTAGGCGAAAAGGAAACTACTATTTCTAAACACTCAAATTACCCCCTTATGAAACTCAAAACTTTGTAAGGGGTATCTAAAAACATGGAAAACAACCGTAGAAACTTCTTAAAAGCTGCCAGCGCTACAGGGTTGGGGCTGATGGCAGCCAATCCATTTTCTGCCTATGCCCAAACCCCTGACGAATGGGCACAAGTCCACCAACAAGCTACTCGTCCCCGTGTTCAAAAATTCAACATGAGTGGTTATGCTGCTCCTAAACTAGAGACCGTTCGAGTAGGTTTTATTGGGATTGGCAACCGAGGCATGGGCGCCGTGGAGCGCATGAACAAAATTGAAGGTGTAGAGATTAAGGCGCTGTGCGATTTGCGAGCTGAAAGGGTTGACAAAGCCAAAAAACTAGTCGAAGCCTCTGGGCATCGCCCTGATACTTACATAGGTACGCCCGAAATCTGGAAAAAACTCGCCGAGCGCACCGATTTAGACCTTATTTATATCCTTACCCCATGGGCTTTTCATACCCCGATGGCGGTTTTTTCGATGGAACACGGCAAACATGTCTGCGTAGAAGTGCCTGCCGCCAAAACCATAGAAGAAGCTTGGAAACTCGTAGAAACTTCAGAACGCACCAAGAAACACTGTATGATGGTCGAAAACTGTTGTTATGATTTTTCGGAACTACTTACGTTAAACCTAGCTCGAAATGGTTTTTTTGGGGAGATTGTACATGGAGAAGCTGCCTATATTCACAATTTACAAGACTATGTATTTTCCAAAAATCATTTTTATCAACTTTGGGAACTTCATGAAATGTATCAGCGTCAAGGCAACTTGTATCCTACGCATGGTTTAGGACCTATCTGCCAGGTCATGAATATCAATAGAGGTGATAAAATGGAATACCTGACCTCTATGTCAAGCAACGATTTTGTGCTAGGGAATTTGGCGAAAGAATTGGCGGCTAAGGATGATTTTTATAAACCTTATGTAGGAAAATCTTTCAACGGAAACATGAGTACGACCACCATCAAAACCAATAAAGGCCGTACTATCATGGTACAATATGACGTATCTTCTCCTCGTCCTTATTCTCGGATTCAGCTTGTAAGTGGAACCAAGGCCGTAGGACTCAAATATCCAGAGCCCGCGCGTTATTCTACGGGACATGAATGGATGAGTGCCGAAGAATATAAAGCGTTGGAACAAAAGTACCTTCCTCCAATTGTGAAAAAAATGGGTGAAGTTGCCAAGAACGTAGGCGGACACGGTGGTATGGATTTCTTGATGGATTGGCGTACGGTCGATTGCTTACGCAATGGCCTTCCGCTCGACCAAGATGTGTATGATGCCGCGCTGTGGAGTTGTATTGCCCCTCTCAGTGGGTGGTCGGTTGCAAATCGTTCCAATTCCATTGATGTTCCGGATTTTACGGGTGGGTCTTGGAAAAACAATGCTCCAGTCGATATTTCAATGACCAAAGGCGGCACTACCAAAGCCAAAGTATAATTTCCGCCCAGCTCATTTAGAGTGCTGATTAGGTATTTTTGAGAAAGCGTTATATTTTTGAAGAAATAACGCTTTTTCAAAAATATGTTATCTATATCTACCCGCCTTTTTGCTTTTCTTATATTTTCTTTAAGCCTCTGCGTCAATGTATTTGCCCAAGTACCTGACTCTTCTTTACGCGGGCGCACTTTTCTTTTGGGCGAAATCTCGGTGATTGGTCGCCGCGCTTCAGACACGCTTTTAGTGGCATCTTCTGCCCAAATGGAAGCTTTCAATCGCTTAGATGTTGGACGGGCTTTGGCGCTTTTGCCAGGAGTTAATTTATCCAATGTAGGCGCTCGTAATGAGTCTATGGTGTATATACGAGGGTTTGATTTACGACAAGTCCCTGTATTTGTGGATGGTATTCCAGTGTATGTACCCTATGATGGCTACGTAGATTTGGCAAGATTTACGACCTTTGATTTGGCCGAAATCAACATTTTCAAAGGTTTTACTTCTGTCACTTATGGTCCTAATACCATGGGTGGAGCAATCAATTTAGTGTCGCGTCGCCCTCAAAAATCTTTAGAATTTGACGGAAAAGTAGGGATGTTTAGCGGCAACGGACGCCGACTCAACCTCAATCTTGGCACTAAATTGGGGCGCTTTTATATACAAGGCTCCGCTTCCCAGCTCAAACAAGATACTTATCCTCTTTCTGCCGATTTTGTACCTAAAGCACAAGAAGACGGCGGCGATCGCCAAAATGCTTTTCGGGATGATATTAAATATAGTGCGAAAGTAGGTTTCACTCCCAACGCCACCGACGAGTATGCCGTCAGTTATATCAATCAACACGGTACTAAAGGTACTCCACCATACGTAGGAGACGATACGCGACAAAATCCTCGTTTTTGGCAATGGCCTTATTGGGACAAAGAAAGTTGGTATTTTATTTCCAAAACTCGTATTACAGCCAGAAGCTATTTGAAAGCAAGGGTATATTATGACCGCTTCAAAAATCTCCTCAGTGCTTTTGACGACAATACTTACACCAAACAAACCCGTGGCTCTTCTTTCAATAGTTATTATAATGACGATACCAAAGGAGCTAGCCTTGAATTGGGCATTCAAGAATGGAACAAGCATACCCTCAAAGCCTCGATACATTATAAACACGACCATCACCGTGAAAACAACCTAGGCGAACCCGTACGGAATTTTATTGACCAAACTTACTCCCTCGGTATCGAAGATGTAATCCGCCTTAGCAGTAGCCTTACGCTCGTACCGGGCTTGAGCTTCAATGCCCGACAAAGCGACAAGGCTGAAAACTACGCCTCAGCTACTAAAACGATTACCCTTTTCCCAAAAAACAACAGTCAAGCCTTAAACGCTCAAGCAGGACTATTCTATAATCCCAGTGCCTTGCGTCAGTTGAGTTTTACGGTAGTGCGTCAAACTCGCTTTGCCACTATCAAAGACCGATATTCGTATCGGATGGGAGCGGCTATTCCTAACCCTGATTTGAAAGCCGAAGGAGCGTTGCACTTTGATGCAGGTTACAGTGAGCAATTGGCCTCTTTTCTAAAACTTCAAGCCAATGTATTTTACAGTCGAATATCGGATGCCATTCAACAAGTCAACAATGTCCAGCCCAATATTTACCAATTCCAAAACACGGGAAAAGCGGAATTTTATGGGACCGAAATCAGTCTCAATGCTTCTGCGCGCAATTGGCTGCAAGGAGGAATACAATACTCATATATTAGCCGCAAAAACCTCAGTAATCCTGATTTAAAATTCATCGATGTTCCTCCTCATAAACTTCTCATTTTTGCCCAAGCTCATTTGCTCAAAAGGATTTCGTGGCTTGCAAGTGTAGAATACAATGCCAAACGTTTCAGCACAAGCTATGGTACCGAAGCCGCATCTTTTGTGGTAGCCAATACTAAATTGTCGGCAAAAGTGTGGCGTTTTATTCAGCTTGAAGGGGGCATCAACAATATTCTTGACCGAAATTATGCCTTATCAGAAGGGTTTCCAGAAGCAGGGCGAAATTATTTTATCAACTTAGTTTTCAATAATTTATAATCACAATGAAAATCTTAAGATTAAAGCATATTTGTTTTCTTATAGGCTGTGTTTTGGTAGGAAACTTCTCAGTAGCTGCCCAAACGCTTTCTATCATTGGCGAAGTCAAAACCCCACTGACTTTGTCAATCAATGATCTCAAAGCCATGCCGCAAACGCAGTTAAAGGCCAAAGACCGTGATGGAAAAGAGCATGAGTACGGTGGCGTGCGTTTAGTAGATTTGTTTCAAAAAGCAGGCGTGACACTTGGCGGAGAGCTGCGTGGCGAAAATCTCACTAAATATGTCATAGCAAGGGCTGCTGATGGCTATGAAGTTTTGTTTTCTTTAGCCGAAATAGATGAAGAATTTAGCGGGTGCACCATCTTACTAGCTCATACGGTAGATGGACAAGCTTTACCTCAAGGGATAGGTCCTTTTCGCCTTGTCGTTCCTGATGAAAGAAGACCTGCGCGGTGGATTCGTGAAATCAAAACTATTGAAATAAGATTTGCCAAATAATCCCATGAAACTCCTGACGAGCATCTTGAGTTTGTTTCTGCTTGCGGGCTTTTTAGCTCTCAAATCACCTCGTCATGATGCCCGTTTACATCCTTACAAACTAGAGTATCCTTCTTCTTTCGGGAGTCGGTTTGTGATTCCTGAAAACAACTCTCTTACCGAAGAAGGAGTGACATTGGGCAGAATGCTTTTTTATGAGCCCTTACTTTCCAAAACCAATACAATTTCGTGTAGTAGTTGTCATCAGCAATCGCTTGCTTTTTCTGACAATCGCCGCCTGAGTATAGGCGTATCGGGCAAGCCTACTCGTCGCAATTCGATGTCGTTGGCCAATTTATTGTGGGTCAAAAACTTATTTTGGGACGGACGAGTCAGCGGGCTAGAAGCACAGGCGGCATTTCCACTTATCCATCCCGACGAAATGGGACAAAGCCTTGAGATTTCGGCCAAAAAACTTTCAAAAACACGGCTTTATCCGCCACTATTTAAGGAAGTATTTGGGACAGCTACGATTACGGGCGAGCAAATCACCCAAGCATTGTCTCAATTTGAGCGCACACTTATCTCTGCCGATTCGCCTTATGACCGCTACTTGGAGGGTAAGTATCAATTGTCGGCTACAGAAAAACGTGGTTTAGAGCTATTCATGCGTGGCCCTGCTCCTGAGCGTGGCGTGAGGGGAGCCAATTGTGCTCATTGCCACGGAGGTGTAAAGCTTTTTCAGGAAGTATTTCATAACAACGGCTTAGATAGTATAGCCGTACAAGATAAAGGTCGGCAAGAAATCACTGGAGAGGCATCAGACAATGGTCGCTTTCGAGTACCCACTTTAAGGAATATTGCCTTGACTGCACCTTACATGCACGACGGGCGCTTTGCTACTTTAGAAGAAGTGCTCGACCATTACAATCAAAATATGTTTCATCCTTCCAACCTCAGTCATGAACTTCGTACTGCTACCAACACAGAAGGTGGAAAAACGTTGGGGCTTACTGCGGTCGAAAAAAAGGACCTTATCGCTTTTCTGCATTTATTAACAGATTCGACCTTCATTACCAATCCTGCTTTTGCCAATCCACACCCAAATACCAAAACCAAGCCCATTAGATAGAATATCCGTTATTTTGTTTGTACAATATTCATAATTGGTATAAATTGTGAATCAGAAAACGATTTTTTATTAAACACCTAATAAACAAATGGCAAATCCAACCTTATCTGAAAAATCTTTCATCAAAGCAGCACAAGAAGGCGTCGGTCAGAGTGCTATGACAGTCCAAGGTACTGTCAATAAAATCATCATCATGGGTGCGCTTGTTATCGCATCGGCGGCGGCTAGCTGGTTTTTGCTTGTGGCCAATCCCGGGCTTATCATGCCTTTGGCCATTGGAGGTTCTATTGCAGGCCTTGTAGTGGCCTTGATTCTTGCTTTCAAGCAACACCTTGCGCCTACTTTGGCACCTCTATATGCCGTAGTAGAAGGTGTTTTTGTGGGTGCGATTACTTTGGTATTTGAGAGTATGTATCCTGGCATTGGGATGTCGGCGGCATTGCTTACGTTTGCGATTTTGGCCGGCATGGTAGGTTTATACAAAGCGGGAGTTATCCGGGCTACTCCTACATTCAAAAGAGTCATTTTTGCGGCTACTGCGGGCGTGGCTATTTTTTATTTAGTGGCTATGGTACTTCGCATGTTTAGTATCGATGTACCCCTTATCTACGATTCAGGCTGGTTTGGCATTGGCTTTTCTTTGTTTGTGGTAGGTTTGGCTGCCTTCAACTTAGTGATTGACCTAGATACCATCGAACAAGGTGCCGCTTACGGTGCTCCCAAATACATGGAGTGGTATTGCGCCTTCGGTATGATTGTCACGATTGTGTGGCTATATGTAGAAGTACTCCGTCTATTGGCCAAGCTTTCAAGCCGCGATTAAGCGATTTTATTTTTTATTCAAAGAGGCTGCTCTAATAAACTTAGGGTAGCCTCTTTTTATGTGTTTTAAGGTAGTAAAAATATAAAAATAGTTATATTTTTTAAAATAAAACAAAGTTGGTTGTTTGGTTTTACAGTATTTTGTTCCACAAGTTTGAAAAATTCATATGTACTATGGAAGGAAATTATAATTTCTCCAACAATTATTTTTAAATATTAAATTTTTGTAAAATTTAATTTGGATATGATATTTAATAAATCTAAAATTGCAGCGTCTGTTACCAAGCAATAACTCTTCTCCGTTCTTTTAAAATCAGGTTTTTGAATTCGAAATGGCCGCAAACTATTAAGATTCCAAGACGCTTTCTTGCTAAAGAAGCGCGTCTGTAAAATTGGAAAAGTACAATTTTTATCCGATAACTTAATACTTACAATGCCCATGAGAAATTTTTTTACAAAAACCTGCTTTTTGGTCTTTACGCTTTTATGCTTTCATAGCTATGCACAAGACCGAACATTGAAAGGACGGGTGCTCTCCAAAGACGGCACTAGTCTTCCTGGTGCCAGCATTATAGTCAAAGGCTCAGATCGCGGTACAAGTGCCAACGCTACGGGGGAGTTTACGCTTGCAGCCCCTGCCAATGCCACTCTTGTAGTCTCATTTATTGGTTACAAACCCCAAGAAATTGCGGTAGGCAATCAAACCTCCTTTGATATTTCGTTGGAAGAAGACGCTTCTATTCTTAGTGAAGTAGTGGTCACTGCGCTCGGGATTGCCCGCGAGAAGAAAGCCTTGGGTTATTCTGTACAAGAAGTAAGCGGCAAGCAAATGACCCAAGCCCGCACCACCAACTTCGTCAATGCACTCTCAGGAAAAGTAGCGGGTGTTCAAGTCACTGGTACTAATGGTGCTCCGGGTGCTTCGTCGCGTATACTAATTCGCGGAGCTAGCTCTATCGGTAGTAACAATCAGCCTTTGTTTGTGGTTGATGGTGTACCTATCGACAACGGTAACTATGGCTCAGGAACGGGCGTAGATTATGGTAACGGCGCAGCTTCTATCAACCCCGATGATATTGAAAATGTGAGTGTTTTGAAAGGACCAAGTGCCGCCGCACTTTATGGCTCAAGAGGTGCCAATGGTGTGATTCTAATTACTACTAAAAGTGGGAAAGGTTCTAAAGGAATCGGAGTTTCGTTTAATTCAAATACTGCCTTTGATACTCCATTTCGTCTACCCGAATGGCAAGATGGCTACGGTCAGGGCAACAAAGGCCGTTTTTCGTTTGTGGACGGAACGGGTAAAGGTGTAAACGATGGGGTAGATGAAAGTTGGGGACCTAAAATGGACGGCCAACTTATCCCGCAGTTTGATTCGCCTATCGCTGCAGATGGTACACGCACTCCTACTCCTTTTATCCCTCATCCCGATAACGTGTCCAATTTCTTTGAAACAGGAAAAACCTATACCAACAACATTGCCATCACGGGTGCCAACGAAAAAGGCGATTTCCGTCTTTCCTACACAGATTTGAATCAATCCGGTATCCTTCCTAATACAGACTACAAAAGACGCACTTTGTCGTTGAATGCGGGCTGGAACGTTACCAAAAAATTGAGCATCAGAGCTACCGGAAACTACGTAGTAGATGGTAGCGACAACCGCACCAACTGGGGACTTTACTTTATCTGGTTTGGGCGGCAAGTAGATATGGAAAAATTGAAAGATTATCAAGCTCCGGGTAGCATTTATCAATACAACTGGAACTACAATTACTGGACCAATCCTTACTATGTATTGAATCTAAGTACTAAATTTAATCAACGTGACAGGGTATATGGCAACGTAGCGGCAACTTACAAATTTACGGATTGGCTTACGCTTACAGCACGTACCGGAACGGATGTGTATATTGACCGACGCAAAACCAAAAACGCTGCTCGTATCGACAACTTAAACGGTGCTAAACAATACGATAGCTACAACGAAGAGCAAATCTTTATTAGAGAATCTAACTCTGATTTCTTGTTGACCGCCACGCACAAATTTGGGGAGTTTGACGTGGCCGCCAACCTTGGAGCCAACCACCGTAGCAATTACTACCAACGCAACTACATGGGCGCTACCGAATTGGCGATTCCTAGGGTATGGAACTTAGGAAACTCTCGCCAAGCCAAAGTAGCTGAAAACTCTTTTACCGAAAAAGTAGTCAATAGCGTTTATGCCGCAGCCAATATTGGTTTTAGAAATTATTTATTTTTGGATTTGACCGCTCGCAACGACTGGTCGAGCGCACTTCCTTCTGACAACCGCTCTTATTTCTATCCTTCAGCGGCTTTGAGTGCTGTATTGACCGATATGCTCGGCATCAACTCGCCCGTTTTGTCGTTTGCCAAAGTGAGAGCGGGTATTGCACGTGTTGGAAATGACACGGATGCTTATCGCTTAATTCAGGCTTATAAATACGAAAACCCTTGGGGTAGCACGCCGTCGTTGTCAGAAAACAACGCCATGCTCAATGCCAACCTTAAACCCGAACTTACTAATTCATATGAGATTGGGGCAGAAGTAAAACTTTGGCGTAATCGCGTGGGATTGGATGTGACTTATTACAACAAACAATCTTTCAACCAGATTTTGGATGTTAATATTTCTCAGTCTACTGGTTTTACTTCTAAACTTCTTAATGCTGGTAAGCTTGAGAATAAAGGGGTTGAAATTCAATTAAGTGCAACGCCTGTCGTCGCTGGACCTTTCCAGTGGGATGTGGCTGTCAACTGGGCTCGTAATCAAAACAAAGTAATAGAACTAGCCGAAGGACTTACTACTTACACTTTGGGTACAGTACGCGGTATGGCCATTGAGGCACGCGTAGGTCAGCCTTACGGAAACTTCTTCGGGCAAGGGTTTGCACGTGACCCTAACGGCAATATCATCTATGACAAAAGCGGCTATCCTACTCTCAACCCTACCCGTCGCATCTTAGGCAATTTTACCCCCAAATGGATAGGTGGTCTTCAGAATACATTTACTTATAAGAAACTGTCTTTGAGTACCTTGATTGATATGAAAAAAGGTGGAGACATTTTCTCCCAAAGTGTAAACATCGGTCGCTATACAGGGGTATTGAAAGAGACGCTTATGGGTAGAGAAGAAGGTATCGTAGGAGAAGGTGTAGTAAACACTGGTACCGCTACTGAGCCGGTGTATGTGCCTAATACTACACGCATTACGTCGGAAGAATGGCATCACAAATACTATGCTCTTACCAACAACGAAATGACGATTTTTGATGGTAGTTTTGTCAAACTTAGAGAAGTGAAACTTACCTACATGATTAGTGGTCAGGTATTTAAAAAATTACCTTTCCGCGATATAGCTATCTCGGTGGTGGGCCGCAACTTACTATTGTTGCACAGCAATGTTCCACATATCGATCCCGAAACTAGCTATTACAATGATGGCAACCTACAGGGAATCGAAAATGGCCAAATCCCTACCACTCGTACCATGGGCTTTAATATTAGTTTTAATCTGTAAACAACCCTTGGCTACTGCAAAATGGGTAGCCAAAGCATTTACCTTAAAACAACATCTCAAAATTTTTGATGCATATGAAACGTATTTTCTCTTCTCTCCGACATATATCACTGATTGCAGCATTTACCCTTGGCGTATCTGCCTGTACTGACAAATTTGACGAAATCAATACCAATCCTAATGCACCTTCTACCGCTACAGCAGATTTGTTTTTGCCGCATGGTATCCAAAGTGCCGTAGATGCTTACTGGGGCGGATCGCTTGGTATGGACATTGGCAACTTGATTTCGCAATATTGGGCCCGTATCCAATACACCGATATTGACCAATATCTCGTCTCTAGCGATGTATATAGTGGGGCTTGGCAAACTTTCCATATCGAAGCATTAGCTGACTATCAGCGTATTTATAAATTGGGCGTCGAAACCAAAAACCCCAATTATCAAGCTGTAGCGCTGATTATGCGTTCGTGGGTATTTTCTCTGATCACCGATATTTACGGTGACATTCCTTATAGCCAATCTATTCAGGGGTTAGAAGGTATTCTTCAACCCAAATATGATACTCAAAAAGAAGTGTATGCGGGTATCGTCAAAGAATTGAAGACAGCCAACGACCTCATAGATGCTACTGACAAAACAAAGGCCATTGCTGGGGATATTCTTTTTGCGAATGATTTGACCAAATGGAAAAAATTTGCCAATTCACTTAGCCTGCGTCTTCTCAATCGCATGTTGGACAAATCTGACGCGGGTATTGATGTAAAAGCTGAAATAAATCGTATTTTAAGCGACCCTGCTAAGTACCCGGTGATTGGTTCGGTTTCGGAAAATATCCAATTGAATTACATTGATGCCACAAACAACAATAACCCTATTAATCAAAATCGTAAGACCCGCGATGACCACCGCGTAAGTGCGACTTTGGTAAACAAATTAGTGGAAATGAAAGATGCACGTTTGGCGGTATATGCCGATAAGCCTGCCGACGGTGGAGATTATAAGGGTGTACCCAATGGTCTTTCAAATGCCGATGCCAATGCGCTAGGTTTGTCAAAAACCTCAAAAGTGGGTGCTTATTTTGTAGCGGCAACCGCTCCTGGAGTGATTATGAGCTATGCTGAGCTGCTATTTATCAAAGCAGAATTGGCTTATAAAGGAATCACTGCTGCCGGAACGGTTGCTGCCAATTATACCAATGCTATCACCGCTTCGCATAGCCAATACAAGTTGACGGTAAGCCCTGATTACTTAGCCGCCAATGCACTCAAAACGGGCAGTGAAGGCTATACGCAGATAATGGAGCAAAAATGGATTGCGCTTTTCGGACAAGGTGTAGAAGCGTGGACGGAGTTTCGTCGTACTGGAATTCCCGCTCTCAAGCCTTCTGTAATTAATGTAAATGGGGGCGTGATTCCAACTCGCTTGCCTTATCCTGGTTCGGAAGAGTCGCTCAATTATGAAAATTTCAGCGCGGCCCTCAAACAACAAGGTGGTACAAACGACATGAAACTCAAACTGTGGTTTGCTAAATAACATTAGTCGGGTAAGGAGTTTTGGCTCTTTACCCGCTTTTACCTTATCATTTTCAAACTAAATCATTTCATGAAAACCCTTATCCGTTCTACACTCATTTCGTGCTTTGCCTTGAGTACCTCTGTAGCAATGAGTCAGGAAACAGACAAAGCTTTGCTCAAAAAAGCAAAAAAAATTCACGAGAAAGCTTTCACTGTCGATACTCACGCTGATACGCCTATGTTGCTCTCGCGCGGAGGATTTGATATTACCAAAGACAACGACGCCCGCACAACCAATAGCAAAGTGGACTATCCGCGTATGAAGCGCGGCGGACTAGATGCTATCTTTTTTGCGGTTTATTTGGGTCAAGGCCCGCGTAATACTGAAGCCCACGAAGCCGCCAAAAAACGTGCGTTGGATATTTTTGAAGCCGTCAATACTACCCTGAAAAATACGAGTTCGGAAGCCGAGCTGGCCACTACGCCCGAAGAAGCTTACCGCATTGGAAAAACAGGAAAAAGAGTTATTTTCATTGGTGTCGAAAATGGCTATGCCATGGGTCATGATTTGAAAATGCTCCAAAAATTTTATGATTTGGGTGCACGCTACATGACGCTTTGCCACTCAAGCAACAACGACATCTGTGACTCTTCTACCGACCCCAAAGGAGCCGAATATCAAGGCCTTAGCCCATTGGGGGAGCAAGTAGTAAAAGAAATGAATCGTTTGGGGATGATTATCGACATATCGCACGTCTCTGATTCTACCTTCTATGATGCCATTCGCCTTTCTAAAGTTCCTATTGTAGCCACTCACTCAGGCGCTCGCGCTATCTGCAATCACCCTCGTAATCTTACCGATGATATGCTCAAAGCTTTGGCTAAAAACGGGGGGGTGATTCAGTTGAATTTGTTGAGCGATTATATCAAAACGATTCCTCCTAGCCCCGAAAGAGAGGCTGCTATGAAGGGTCTTTATGAAAAATACAACATCAAAGATCGTCGCGGCATGGCTACTTTGTCGGAAGAGCAGCAGAAACAAGCCCGTGCTGAGTTTATGGAATTAAACAAAAAATATCCCGTGCAACTCGCTACTGTCAAAGATGCAATCGACCATATTGATCACATCGTCAAGCTTATTGGTATCGACCATGTAGGTATGGGGGCTGATTTTGACGGTGGTGGCGCTTTGGCTGATTGCTTTGATGTAAGCCAATACGAAAACATGACCATTGAATTGGTACGTAGGGGTTATTCCAAGAAAGACATCGAAAAGATTTGGAGCGGCAATTTTTTCCGTGTCATGAAAGCGGTTGAAAAAGGAAAAACCCAAGAAGTAAGCCTCAAGTAAAGTTTATTTCTAACAGTCTGATATATAAAAAACGGGCAGAGTCAGCGACTCTGCCCGTTTTTTATGAAGTTAATTTAGACAGTAGAGCAAAAATTTTTGTGTGCCTGATTGAGTATAATTCGTTGATTTTGAATGGGCAAAAATTAATAATTGACCGTCGGGTAGCACCGTTGTGCTTTAGCACTTAACTTTTATAAAGCCGCTTTTTTGACTTCAAAAGTCGCGGTTTTACTGCCAGCTTGGCCATCGTTGGTGAGACCTTGCACCACTATTTTGTAAGTTCCGAGCTGTTCGGAAGCATAAAAATTCAACGATGCTTTTCCTTCGGCATTGGTCATCAATTGCGGCGACCAATGGAGCAAATTTCTAAAATCTGGCACACGTGTTTTTTGGGCGGCTTCGGTATCATAGCGGGGAGCATAAAATTCTTTTTTGCCTTGCACTCCTTCATAAGACAACACCAAGGCGCGTGGGTCGATGGGGAAACCCGCCATATCACCTTTATAAGTAGTATAGCTCACAATTCCCGAAAAAGACATGGTTCCTAAGTAGTAAAGCCCGTCTATTACTTCCAATTTTTTAACTTTCAAAGGGTCAAAAGCGATGATTTTGTCGGTATCAAACACAGGTACACCATCCATCAAAACCAGCGGTTCTTCTTCAAAAAGTACGTTGGGTTGTAATAAATCAACGACACGAAAACGAAATTTACCCTGTCTTTTCCGAACTACTACCCCTGGTACATATTCTCTCATCACCTCCTCCATGGTCGGGAATCGGGTATAGGCATCTAGCAGATACCTTTCGTCGGGTTTGCCAAAAAACGCCAATGTATCCGTCTCTCCAGTGGTCATTTGCTGTGCCCATTTGGGCAAAAAAGCATTGTAAGTCTGCATGTTGATGCTTCGAGCCTGAAGATTGTTTTTCCAAGTAGCATTCCACGCAAAAGGCGGCAAAGTACGTATGCCAAATTTGTCAGAAAAAGGGCTCAAGATTTCGATACGAGAAGTAGTATCTACTTGGGTATTGGTTTGGACAACCACTTCTTGCGAACCAAAAAAATGTTTCATTTCAAAAGCAATTCTTCCTTGTGCATCACTTGTGGATACAAATAACTGAGGCCTTTTGGAAGGTGCTGCAAGATAGGTATTGACCCACGGCACAGGTGCGCCCGTTTGGGGATTTAGCACTTTGCCTCGTATAAAATGTCCTCCATTTTCGGGAATATAATCAAATGAAAGCTTTTGCTTGTCAAGTACTTCGTCCCAAGTAAAACGCCGCCATCCGTGGGTAAGCATCAGATTATCAATGGCTGTATTAGCGGTTTCATCGGTATTGTTGAAATAATATTGGGGCGATTCTACGTTTCCTTTCAAGTCAGAAGAAAGGCCAAGGTAGCTTTCAATCATGGGATGGTTTTCGACAGGCAGCGAATCTACCAGATAAACCGATACTGACAAATCCGCTGAAGCAGGAGTATTTCCCTTGCCGGTGGTTCCCAAATCAAGTTCAATTTTTTGGCGGGGGGCGTATTGATTCTTGTCTGTTTTGGCACTAATACTTAGATTTTGAGCGGGGCGTTTGAAATAAAGGCGTTCGCACAAAGGCTTTTGGGATTCGTCAAAAAGCGTAATAGCAGTGATGCCATCCGCCAAATCGCTCTTGTTAATTAAAAACACCGACTGTCCCTCTTTCAATATTTTTTTCTCGGCGTATTTAGGGCTTCCTTTAGTATGAGCCAAGACATAAACGGAAGCATTGGAAGAAGCATTGGACAATACCTCCACCTTGAGCCACCGTGCCGTAGAGTCGGTGACTTTCAATACAAACCCTTTTTCTTGAACCGTAGGAAGATTATAAACCAGCCATTTCTTGTGCTCATCTTTCAGCAATACGCGGTACTTTTCACCTGTCTGAGGTTTGAATTGAAAAGAACCAATCCCAAATTTTGAGGGTTCAAATCGAACTATGGTATCATTTTGCTGATTGACTATCGCGCCATTAAATTTGATTCCCTTTCCTGCTATATCCGTAGCTCTAAATCCTAGCTTGCTTTCCATTCCCTGCACCAATTGCCCTCCTTCTGGAAATAGTTGCAAATCATAGGCTAAAGTAGGCGCTGCTGAAGGGATAAAGGTAGGCTTACTGAAAGGGTTGGCAATGGTAATGAGAGTTTCGAAATAAAAATCAGGGCTAAAGTTTTTCATCCAGTTGGTATAACACCTTACGGAGTAATGTCCACTCTGCAAAAAAGGCGGGATGAAAAGCGAGCCATTTCCTTTACCTTTTTCTAGGGCTATTTTGGTTTGTAAAACTGGGTTATGCTCTTTGTCTAAGACATCAAGGTAAGCTACTTTGCTCATGTCTAATGGATGGTGTAGCAAGGCATCTACACAAATGGCCTTAAACCAAATACTTTCTCCCACCACATAAAGAGGCCTGTCAAGATGGACAAACATCTTTTCTTGCACAGTCCGCTGACCATGTTGTGTAAGCTTTTGGGGGAGATTTTGCTCTTGGCTTTTGGAGAGTAGGGGCATTCCAAAAATGCTAAAAATCACCGCTATTTGGGTTTTCCAATACGTATTTTTAAACGAAAAAAAGGGTTTCATAAAAAGCATTTTTATTGCCAAAAACTAGGTCTAATGATGGTGCCACCTCGCGTGCGGCAATCTGTGCAAGCATGGTCGCCTGTGATATATTGAGGAACCCTCGCTCCCTCAGGCCAATACTCTGATAAAAGAAGGTCGTGAGTTTTGAGAGCTTCTGCTGCACTGAGGGTGTCTGTCGGAACGCACCATTCGTATCGTCCCAATGAAGGAGTAATAAATATCCGCTGCTCTTGGGGCGTTACGGCACTAAAAAAACCAAACACCAATTCTTGCGAATCGCTAGTAGAGTTGATATTGCCTGTGACTTGGGAGGGTTGTGGGTCAAACAAGCTGCCGGTGGTTTCGGTGGTTTTGGCGAGGTTTGTCCAGTATTCAAATCCTTCTTGCGTAAGTCCATATTGTTTTACTAAAATGCTATACTTAACAAGCATTTTATTACTCGAAGTCGGGACATTTGTGATAGGAATATCTCTAATCAAATCTTGTGTAAGCTTTATGGTGGAAGCCAATAGAATTGTAGATGGCTTCTCAGAACTCCAACAAGTGTTGATATTTTCGACTCGGTCTATAATGGAATTATTTTTAACTTCATACAAAGAATAGAGTGACATCCGGTATTCCCAAGTTTCTTCAAATTTCCACCGATAAAAACGGGTTTTGGCGCGCGGGTCGTGGGTATTGATGTTGATTTGGACGGCGCTTTTATCGGCAGCTATTTTGTAAGTAATGCTATCAATAGGTGGGGTTTGTTTGACCTCTACGTAGGATGAGACATATTCTTTGCGAGTGGAAGTGCGGATACGGAGTCTAAACTGCTCGGCTTCGTTAAAAGCCCTGGGTGCCAGGCGATAAAGTCCTTTTCCTATTTCGGTAAAGTTATAAACACTTCCTTTATTTCCTTCTACAATCACTTGGGCTCCTACGGCAGCCGTAAAAGCGTTTTTGTTGGTAACGAGCTGCGTATAACTAAGCTGAATACGGCTACTGTCTTTTGCTCCAGTATTCAAGAATCCATCTACTACCAAAAACTTGTCAGCGGCCGTAACTTCAGGAGGTGAGAAGGGTACAATACAGCCTTCTAACCCCAACATTACTATCAATACCGCCACAATCCCAAAAAAGGTTTTCATAAGCTTTAAAGCTAAAATCTAAAATTATAAGTAATGGTGGGGATGGGTTGCCCAAAAATTGAAAGCATATATCCGTTTACTACGCCATTTTGGGTACGGAAATAAACAGACGAAGGATTTTTACGTCCCAATAAGTTAAACACGGCGAAGGTCCAGGAGCTATGCGCTAGTTTTTTGATTTTGTGATTTCCTTCCACATTCATTGAAAAATCAACCCTGAAATAATCAGGAATCCTGAATTGGTTGCGGTCGGCATAATAAATCCGTGGTACCCCTTCGAGCACATATTTTCCAATCGGTGGGGTATAAGGGCGGCCACTGCTATACGTCATATTGAACGAAAGACTAAAGCGGTGCGAAAACTTATAATTGCTCACCAATGTAAAATCGTGCGGTTTGTCATAATTGCTTGGATAATATTCACCTTTGTTGGGTACATCCGATGCGGTAGGGTCATCTGCTTTGAGCAAAGAGCGAGCATAGGTATAGCTTACCCAGCCATTAAGCTTACCCGTAAGTTTTTTCAGCATCAATTCTACCCCGTATGCTTTTCCAGTAGTAGAAATGACTGCCGTCTCAATACGGTGGTTGAGAATCAACGAATCGCCTCCTTTATAATCCAGAAAATGCTGAATGTTTTTATAATATGCCTCAATAGAAATCTCTAGTTTGTTGCCTCTCATATTACGATAAAGCCCCAAAGCCCATTGACTTCCTACTTGGGGTTTGATATAAGGATCGCTCAATTTCCAGATGTCTGTTGGCGACATTACCATTGTATTGGTCAACAAATGAATGTACTGACGAGTAGTATTATAACTTACCTTTAGAGAAGTAGAATTGTTAAGAAAATACCGTCCCGATACTCTAAACTCTGGCCCTTGATAGGTTTTGATGTTTTGGCCTGCTTTGTAAGTCTCACTACCTGAGGCATAAGGCTTCTCGATAGGAAGCCCTTCGGTATAAGTAGTGATGGTTTTGGGGCCTAAATAATTGAACATCGAAAAACGAATCCCACCCGCTAGCGATAGTCGAGGACTTACATCAAACCTATCTTCAATATAAATAGCACTTTCTACAGCTTGCTCCGCCTCCATGATGTCGGGTATCAACAACGACTCCCCACCCACTGGCTGGAGCGTGCCAGGATGTAGTTTATAATGCGTAGATGTAATTCCAAAATCAAGTGTATGCTGCCGATGCAAAAAGTAAGTAAAATCTGCTTTTCCTTGGGTTTGACTAATATCAAAATTCAAATTGAAGGCATTGATAGGAACCCTCTCACTGCCTACCGTATATTGATAATGACTATATGCCCCTACAAAAACCCCGTAGAGTTTAGAATTGAAAGTGTGCTTCCATTTGATAGATGCCAGATGATTTTGGTAGCTATAGGCCGTATCCCCAAAAAGCTTGAATTGGTCTTTGCTCAGATAACCCGTCAAAGAAATACTATTTTTTTCATTGATTTCGTGATTGACTTGTAAGTTTATATCATAAAAAGAGGCGGTACTCTTATTAAAAGAATTATTGTCTAATCGCCTAAACAACCAGTTTGAATAGGTAGTGCGACCGCCCAAGATAAAAGATGACTTTTCTTTGATAATGGGTCCTTCTACCGCAAAACGTCCCGTAAGGAGGCCAATCCCGCCTGAGCCCACAAATTTTTTCTTATTACCGTCGCGGCTATTGATTTCCAATACCGATGATAGACGCCCTCCGTATTTGGAGGGAATCGTACTTTTGTAAAGTTCAACTTCTTTAATCACATCAGGATTAAAAGCGGAGAAAAAACCAAAAAGGTGAGAAGGATTATAAACGACCGCGTCGTTGAACAAGATGAGGTTTTGGTCGGTAGAGCCACCTCTTACATTGAGCCCTACGCTACTTTCGCTCACGGCCTTTACTCCTGGAAGGGTAAGGACAGTACGCAGCAAGTCTGTTTCGCCAAAAGCTGTCGGAACCTGCTTCATAGTCTTGATATTGAGCTTTACTTGCCCCATTTGGGTACCTGCTACGTTGGCATCTTTTCCGGCCGTAATCGATACTTCTTTCAAAGCCATTACACTTTCTTGCATTTCAATATCAAGCTTGCCGTCGCCATATAGCACAATCCGCCGATAGGTATCCCTCATACCTATACTTTTTATTTTGAGGGTATGCTTGCCGCGCGGAATTGTCAATGAAAACAGCCCTAGCGCATCGGTCGAAGCACCTATAGAGGGGGATTCTATATACACAGAGGCCCCTATGACAGGCTCGCCCGTTTGAGAATTTCTCACATATCCCGTCAGAGTAGATTTTCCTTCAATAATACGCTGCCGTTGCACCCCAATATTATACGTTTTGCTTTCGGCGGTAGATAGTAGCCTATCTTGCTCTTCGGTAGTAGGAGCTACGTATAAGTTTTTATCTGTTTCTTTTTCTGAGGTATTATTTTCAAACAAATCGGCGGGGAGCTCTGTAATAATCGCTTGATCGGATGTCACAAAAACCCGGTCTTTGTCATCAATCGAAAATTTGAAATCAGTACCATTGAATACCTGCAACAAGACCCTGACCAAAGGCTCATTATTGGCATCAAGGGTTATTTTTAGACTATCGAGCTGTGATGGGTCATAGTAAAAATAACAGCCTGTTTGGGTTTCGGCTTCTTTGACAAACTGTTCAAACCGCACGTCATTAAATCGCCCTGTTAGGCGTTTTTCGGATTTTGACTGAGCAAAAACCAAAGCATACCCAAACACAAAAAATAAAGTAAAAATCGTATAACGCTGTTTCATGGGTGAAGTTTGTCGTACTGTGTGGCTATTTCGATAAGTGCAAGTTCTGTGGTTTTACGGTATTTTATTTTTTTGTCTCTCAAATGCCGTTTTAAAGCCCTTTTGTCCTCTTTCAATAGCCCCAAAACCGCTTGTTTAGAGCGTATGATATGGTATTTGTCGTCTTTTTTAAGATAATAAAATGTTTTTTCTGGAAAGCTTACAGTCACTTTATTACTCTCTATTTGCTCTTGCCTTTGCTTGGTTCGGCGTACAATAAGAGCCGTTTTGCCACTGTACAACAAATCATAAAAACCAGTTACACTGATTCCACTTTGCGGATCGGCTTCCAATCTTACAAACTGATGCTCCAGTACCCTAAAGCTTTTGATACGCTCACTTTGAAGCTGCACCAGACCAATTCTTTCTTGATGACGCACTACTACTTTGTCTTTCACAATGTCGTAGAGCATGTTTATAGGTTCATACAACTGCCCGTCATAGACTACTGAACCATCCTGCCAGGTTTCGGTTTCAAAAAATTGATGGTCTTTAGAGCGACTATCATAAATATGATAGCGATTGCCATTATACAAATGAGGTGACAGGCGAGTTTCGGCCTTGTAAAGTGCAAGAGGAGTATCGGCGATTGTGGCCGAGGGTACATTTTGCCCCTTTAAAGAAAGCACTGCGCAAACAGAGTACCCTAAAAACAGTAGAGTTTTGTGCATAGAGTGTGAATAAAGCCGTTTTTTTATTTAAAAGTAGTAAAACTTTTATTTTACTTAGCTATGAATATTGTTGATTTTCAAAAACTTGAATATTTATGAGTATTTACGCTTCCCAAGAGGAGTGTGTTGCATTTTTTTGTTTGTATTTTAAGCTTTAATTGGGTAACTATGTTCTAAAATACAATAGCGGTGGCTTTACTTAAAGCCACCGCTGACGGTATAAACATTCTAATCCTATAAACGCTCTTTTAAAACTCCCACCTACCTTTTTGGTAGAAGTCGATGATTTGCCGCTGTAGGGCATATTCATAACGTGACCGAATTTCGTTGGCCTGGGCTCGCGCCAAATTTGCCTTGGCCAAAGTGTATTCAAAAACATTGGCAGTACCAGCCGCCAAACGGCTTTCGGCAGCGGCAAAGTTGGCCGTTAGCGATTCTACTTGACTTTTAGCTGCTGCATATCGGTCAGTGGCAGCGGCTAGTTGTTGGGCCCCTTGCTCAATAGATTGACGTAACACCTGCTTTACTACATCTACCTGATTACGTGCCAACTGCTGTTGAGCTTTTACTACATCCACCCTTGGTCTGATTTGCCAACGCCCCATAATGGGTATATTCAGACCTAAGCTCAAAGAACCGTTACGGGTTGCATCTAGTTGTTTAAAATAACTTCTTTCCGAATTAGAAGAGGCATAGAAGGCACCAAAACTAGCCGACAAATCTACCGAGGGAAGGGCAGCGGCCTTCACTGCCTTGATTTGGCTTGCAAAGCTACTTAGTCTTAATTCGCCACTTTTCACCTCTGGAAAAGTCTTAATAGCATCTTCATAGATAGCATCGGCCGATGGAGGAGCACTCAAAGCTGTAGCAGCATCTTCTACGGGCTGGAAAACAATGCTTTTATCTGGTGGTAAATTCATCAATTGAAAAAGAGTAAGACGAGCTATTTCTTCGTTGTTTCGGGCTGTTACTTCGTCAAACTTATCATTGGCTAATTGAGCTTTGATTTCATAGAGGGTATTGAGCGCGATAGTCCCCGCATTCACTTGTTTTTCGACCCGCTCTACTTGTTGCTGCGACGATGCCACCTGCTCTTGTGCCGCTTCATAGAGTGCTTTTGTTGCCAGCACTTGTACATAAGCTTGCAGCAAGCGAATAATCTGCTGATTAAGAATAGCTTCTTGGTTTTTCAGCGCGGCATCTCTCAGTGCAATACCCTGCTGAATTTGATGCTGAATCTGAAACCCCTGAAAAAGAGGCATCTGCATACCTACGCCTATCCCGTTGGTATTGTACACTTGGTCGATGTATGAATTAGTAAAACGATCAATACTGCGACCAAAATTTAAGTTTTGACCTGCGTTGAAACCTAGCTGGGGGAGCTGAAGCGATTTGGTCTGCTGCAACTGTGCCCCCGCACTTTGCGCCTGTAGCTGACTTTCGCGGTAAGTGAGGTTGTTTTTTGTTAACAATTCAACACACTCTTTCAGCGTCAAAGCCTTTTGTGCATAGCCACTCATGGCTTGTAATAATGCACAGCATAAAAGAAATTTAATTTTAGATGCTTTCATCATCCTGACAAATATACAATTAGACTATTAAGTCACTTTTTTAGGCAATCCAGCCATCTTTTAATCTTATCACACGATTTCCGTATTCGGCATTCACTTCTGAGTGAGTTACTTGTACAATCGAAACGCCATCTTTTTGATTGAGTTCTTTAAACAACTCCATGATTTCTTTGGCTTGTTCGGAGTGTAAGTTGCCAGTAGGTTCATCGGCAAAAATGATTTTAGGCTCATGTACAATCGCTCTGGCAATACCTACAAGCTGCTGCTGCCCACCCGACAGCTGACTAGGAAACAAATCTTTTTTGGCAACGATATTGAAACGGTCAAGCAATTCGGCCACCCGACTTTTGCGCTCCGACGAAGAGGTTCCTTTGTACAACAATGGTGTCTCTATGTTTTCATATACCGTGAGTTCATCAATCAAGTGATAAGCCTGAAACACAAATCCGATACGATGCCTGTGAAGCTCGGTACGTTTTTTTTCACTAAGCCTATCTACTTTTTCATCCAAAAACAAGTACTGACCTTCGGAAGGCTCTTCCAACAAGCCCAAAATATGTAAAAGAGTGGACTTGCCCGAACCCGACGGACCCATGATTGATACAAATTCTCCTTCTTGAATGTCTAGGTTAATATTTCGCAGTACGTACGTTTTACCGAAACCTGCGGGATAATGCTTTGAAATACCGTTTAACTGAATCATGAACCTTGCTGCTGAGTGATTAAAAATAATAATTAATAGTTTGCATGAGTTGTGCCAATAATTTATACTACTGAAAATCAGATAGTTGATTTGTTGTAGTTCCACAAAAACGTCCGAAAACGGACAATATTTGTACGCCTTCGGACGGCTTATTCAAGTCCCATACTTTGGAATGAAGACACAAAAAAAGCCCAAAAAATGGGCTTTTTCAATCACTAACACTAAAGTTTCTAGCTTCTTAGTGTTTTAGTTTTTCTTTAAACACTTTCCGAAATTTATCCACTTTGGGAGCTACTACAAACGCACAGTATCCTTGAGTGGGATTATTGGCGAAAAAGTTTTGGTGATAGTCTTCGGCAGGATAAAATTTCACGGCTTTGGATACTTCTGTCACGATAGGCTTACTAAATGCGCCCGATGCATTGAGTTCTTTGATCGCTTTTTCGGCAAGGGCTTTTTGCTCAGCATCATGATAAAAAATCACCGACCGATACTGTGGCCCTACGTCGTTGCCTTGGCGATCTTTGCTTGTAGGGTCATGTACCCGAAAAAATACCTCCAACAACTCCACATACGATACTTTCTTAGGGTCATATTTAATTTCTACGCACTCTGCATGGCCCGTAGCTTTGCCACATACTTGCTCATAGGTGGGATTTTCAACAAACCCTCCCGAATATCCCGATACTACCGATTCTACCCCTTCCATTTCTTGATATACTGCTTCGGTACACCAAAAACAGCCCGTTCCAAAAGTTGCCGTTGCCAGACCAGTCATGGTTTTTGCTTTATCTTCCATCTGTTCGATTTTTTTGGCTGACTGCTGCCCACAAGACGTAAGAGCAGAAAAAGTCAACACGCTTAAAAGGATTTTTTTGATGAGTGTCTCCATATTATTTTAACAAAAAAGAAGTGATTAAGTTCTCAATAAGATGCTGCTTACTTTACCATAAATCTCAGAACGTTTTGGGAGTACATACGGGAAAAGACTTTGATTTAACGAACTTTGCGCCAAAAAGTTTTGTAATGCAAATTTTCAACTATTACTTTACAACAAATGTCGGGTATCTGACATCTTTCTTAAAATGACTCGAACTGAACTATCTACTATAGGTGAATTTGGGCTGATTAGCCGTATAAATCAGCAATTTACCCCCCAACTTTCGCAGACTATCAAGGGCATTGGTGACGACGCCGCCGTCATTGATACTGGCACGGACGAGTACTTGCTAGTATCTACCGATATGTTGGTAGAAGGGGTGCATTTTGACCTTAGCTATGCCCCACTCAAGCACCTAGGTTATAAAGCTATCGCGGTCAATGTATCCGACATTGCGGCCATGAATGGTATCCCTCGGCAAGTGACTGTGAGCGTAGGCCTTAGCAATCGGTTTTCAGTCGAAGCAATCGATGAGCTATATGCGGGAATTCAAGCAGCTTGCGAAGCCTATAAGGTGGATTTGGTAGGAGGCGATACTACTGCTTCTCGCTCAGGATTAGTGATTTCGGTAACAGCCCTTGGAGTGGTTGAAAAATCAAAAATAGCTTACCGTAATGGCGCTAAACCCAATGACATTATTTGTGTCACGGGAGATTTAGGAGCCGCTTATGTAGGTTTGCAACTACTCGAACGTGAAAAAAGGGAGTTTTTGGAAAACCCCAACATGCAGCCTCAACTCGAAGATAAATCGTATTTAATAGGTCGCCAACTCAAACCAGAGGCCCGCACCGACATTGTATATGAGCTACAAGATGCGGGCGTGATACCTACTTCTATGATTGATATTTCAGATGGGCTTGCCTCAGAGATACTTCATTTGTGTACTCAATCGGGCGTAGGAGCGCAAGTTTTTGAAGAAAATCTTCCGATTGCGGATGAGACATATCTTACCAACGATGAATTTAAACTTAGTCCTCTCACGGGCGCTCTCAACGGCGGTGAAGATTATGAACTGCTGTTTACGATTCAACAGAGCGATTATGAAAAAATCAAAAACTCACCTCATATAAGCTTTGTAGGATTTATGACCAACCAACCCGACCAAGTAGAGTTGATAACCAAAGGAGGAGGGCGCTTCCCTATTCAGGCACAGGGATGGCAACATTTAAGCAAATAATACGCTAATCAAACTCATAAACACCCAAACAAAAAACGAATCTATGGAAATTCTTGTCCGTGCACACTCTGGCCTTCGATATGTGGTTTTAGGCCTTTTGATTGCGGCTATCTTCGTGGCTTTTAGCAAACGTGGAGAACGCAATGCCCCTTATTCTAAAATATACTTATTTGCCATGATTGCCACTCATACACAGTTATTGATAGGACTCATACTATATGCACTTGATTTTGGAGTAAAGGTACGTTTTGATATGATGAGCGATAAGTTTTATCGGTTTTATACAGTAGAGCATATTGTAGGAATGCTAGTGGCGATTGTTTTAATCACTATTGGACACTCTCAAGCCAAAAAACTCAACCACGGTAAGGTATTTGCGTACTATTCAATAGCATTACTTCTTATTTTGATTTCTATTCCTTGGCCTTTCCGTAATTTAGGCGCTGGATGGTTCTAATATCGCAATCTCGTTTGAAGGGAGCATAGTTTTAATCAATAATTTATCCCTTCAGACGAGATTTTTATACCGTTTGTTAAACAAGTAATCTTCTTTTGTCAAACGGATTTGATATTTTTGTACATTAGCTTCTGTTTCAGATTTCTAACCCTCCCATTCCTATGAAACACTGCTACGTGATTGTTGGATTGTTATGTTTGATTGCATTGTCGGGATACGGTCAAGCGAGGCTTTTTCGCGGCAACTGGTATGTAGGCGCAGATGCTGGGGTATTTAGCAGTCATACGCGTATGATTGCGGGAGAGCTCAGTACATATAATGCCGGAGGGTCTGGGATTATGTCTATGTATGGAGTGAAAGTAGGTCGAGTATTAAATCCCTATTTATCTGTTGAAACAGGTGTCTATTCACTTCCTCTCAATCTTGTCTACCTTTATCAAAAAGACCGTATTATCGGCACTAGCTCACTTCAATATGTAGCTTTGCCAGTGCGTGCTCTGTGGCGAGTAAGGGTTTTTCATGACCAATTAGACGCTCATCTTGGAGCCGGCTTACAGTATGTTTCGGCCAGCAGTACATTAGGTGCGCAACCTTTTAGTGGAGTCATTACGACCAACAGACATACTTGGACTGATTCACTTGTGTATAGTGGTACCGCCAATGTGGTACGGCAGCATTCTATCAATGCGGAAGTCTCAGCGAGTTTTAATTGGGCGATGTCGCGTCGTTGGACTCTCAGCGTATATGCCCGTCAGATGATGGGGCTTGTCAATATTGCTCAAGTAAAAGTTGCTATCAGAAATAATCAAGAACCAACTCAAAATGCCGAATTTGTATCAAAAGGTTCAGGGTTTACGGCTGGAGTAGGAATTCGATACAACATTCCTGTTAAGGTGAAATAACGCTTATCAAGCTCTACTCAATTAAGGAAGTATAGAAAGCCCTAAAAAACACTTCACTACCACGTCTTGCGGGAATGGAAGGGGGATGAAGGTCAAAAATCATCTCAAATCCTGCTTCGGTAAAGAGTTGCTGATATTCTTCTTTTGTTCCACCAAAAGGTGGACCACCTTCAAAAGTGCGATTAAAAAGCAAACCTGCTAATACTCCTTTTGTGTTTAACAAAGTCCGCATTTTTTGACAATATGCCGAACGCAGCTGCGGCTCTAAAGCACAAAAGAAGGTCTGTTCTACAATCAAATCATATTGACCTTCATGTTGAAAAAAATCCTGACAAACTACTTTTAATCCTTGAGTTTTGTATTTTTCGGTAAGCGTTTGGCACACTATTTCCGAAATATCAACCACCGTTACGTTTGCAAAACCCAATTCCAGTAAATACTGAGCTTCGTAGCTATTACCTCCTCCTGGAATTAAGACAGCAATATTTTTGTCGGTAAGGGTCTCAAAATATTGCTTTAGCGGAGTAGATACATAGCCTATGTCCCAGCCTATTTGCTGATTGAGATAGCGGTTGTCCCAATATTGTTTGTCCAGAATTTCCACCTTTATGAGAGTTGAAGAAAATTCTCAAAAATCCTTTGTCCTACGTTTCCGCTGATTTCGGAGTGAAACTGAGCCGCAAAAAAATTATCTTTTTGAAGCATGGCCGAATACTCCAAAATATAATTTGTTTTAGCTACAGTCTGTTTACATAGAGGTGCATAGTAGCCATGATTATAATATACGTAGTCGTGCTCGTGAAGGCTTTGACAAAGCGGATTTGTTAAATCGTAAATGTCGTTCCAACCAGTTTGGGGGACTTTAAAACCTTTTGTCGCCGGAAAACGCAATACATCCACATCGAAAATTCCCATGCAAGTAGTGTCATTTTCTTCCGAATAACGGCACATAAGTTGCATTCCTACACAAGTCCCCAATACGGGTTGGCGAAGCGAAGGAATAAGTTTATCAAGCTCCCGTTCGCGTAAGTAAGCCATCGCAGTACTGGCTTCTCCTACTCCCGGAAAAATCACTTTATCGGCCGAACGAATGGTGTCAGGGTCATCGGTCCATTCGTACTGAGCGCCGATGCGGTCGAGAGCATACATGACCGACTGCACATTGCCTGCATTGTATTTGATAATAACTGTTTTCATTGCTTTTTATTGAAGGCCCAACATTTTGATAGCAGTAATAGCGGCTTCGTCGCCTTTGTTGCCATGAATCCCACCTGCACGGTCGAGAGCTTGCTGAAGGGTATTGGGAGTAAGTACGCCAAAAATCACAGGCTTGTTGTATTTCAAGGCTACATCAGTGAGACCATGTGCTACGGCGTGATTAATGTAATCGTTGTGCTTGGTTTCTCCTTGTATCACACACCCAATGGCAATCACAGCATCCACTTCGGTTTTTTGGGCATACACTTGAGAGCCAAAACTCAACTCGAAACTACCCGGAACGCTTACTTTTTTGATATTGTCGGGATGAGCACCGTAAGCAAGCAGGGTTTTATGCGCTCCTTCATAAAGTGCTTCGGTGACTTCTGCGTTCCATTCGGCTACTACAATCACAAATCGCTTGCCGCTAATATCGGGCAAACCGTCGGTGGAAAAGACACTTAAATTTTTGTGGGCTGATGACATTTCGATGAGTATTTTAGAAAATAATTGACAACAAGAGCCAATGTCTCGCACAAAATTAGGGTATTGCAGCGAAGTTTCTATTTTTTCATCAGTTCTAAACTCATTAAATTGGAGGTCATGCTTCGGTATGCTTTATTTTTTGTGGGCGGCTTCGTAGTGTGCTTTCAATAAATCTTCTCCCCAGTCATCGGTTAAGTCACGAATGACCGAATGTACGTGGTTGGCGTTGTTTTGGGTGTTGTCGTACTCTATCAAAAATGTAGGGCCGTGGATGCGATAATAAAACCCCTTTCCTTGTCCTCGTTCGGGACGTTGGTCTCCCATCCATGCAAAATACACTTCGTTGAGATTGGCTTGGCTGATGCGGTGGAGAGCTTGATTTTTGAGCGTAACATGAAAACGGCTAAAATAAACATTCAGCAATTCTTTAAAAATAGCTTGTTGAGAAGAGGTCATTTTTCCAAACGACAAACCTTCTCTTGTTTGAAGGTTTACTTTTCGGGAATTGCTTGTGATGATTTCGTAAGGCGCTTTATCTGATATAATGACCTGAGCGAGCTGTTGCTCGTCAAATGATGCTAATAAACGAAAAGCGCTTTCGGTTTCTTCTTTCAATACTTGTTTTCCTTCTTGTACATAGCCCGGCAACACAACGGCGGGGTTGCTTCCAAAAAAGCTAGGCAAAAACTGAATTTTCCCGTTTATGATTGTAAAATGTAAAGAAAGATGGTGCCCTTCTACGCGCCAACCCCAAGGCAATTTGGAGTCGGGTGTTCCAAAAACAAGGAAAGCATAATTTTCGGGGTCTCGATAGGTATCATTGTCGGGGCGTTTTTCTACTTGGCGTAGCACCTGTTCTAATCCTATGATAGCTTCTACTTTTGCTAGTCCTTTATCACTGAGGGTCGTTTTTAGGATTTGCATAGCTGCTTGGCGTTGAGAGGCGTCCATCTGTTTGAGAGGAAGCCCTTTGCGCTGCCGAGGCGTAAAATGCCAATCAAAACGCCATTCAGAATCAAAAGGTAAATTGGCTACGCTTTTTTGCTCTGCTGAAAGCCCCTGTAAAAACACTTCAGTAGCTTTTTGAATATCAGTGCTGATATTTTTTTGAGCAACGGTATTGGCAATATTGAAGCAGATGATGACAAAAAAAAGAAGCCATCGAGAAGTAAAATGGTAGATAAAAGGTATTCTCATGACAGAAGCGATGATTAAGGAATAACAATCTGAAAATGAATTTATTCCGAAAATCTACTCCAATAAAAAAACCAAGGACAGCTGCCCTCGGCTTTTTTGACAATCTGACACCAATATGAAATCTTAAGGTTGGGGCAACATTGGTTTGGTTGCGACCCATTCTTTTATTTTTTTATCATAAACAAGAGTTGAATCGGGCCATTCGACATAATGCTTCATGGTCAGGTACTTGTCTATGTTTCCTTCTTTAATCATTGCTTTAAACAAAAACCCACCTCGCTCTTTTACGGTGGTATCGCTTTTGAAATGGGGCGTACACCAGAGTTCTTCATAATCGACGGGCATGAGGTCTTTACCCATTTTGAATTTACCCCCTACTCCTCTTTGGTACATACCACTTCCTACGGGGCGAATAATAAAAAAATAGTGGGTAGAATCAGGAGCCACGAAATAGTTGGCAAATCGAAACTGCCCTAATCTACTTACGTATTCTTTACGAAACGAAGGCTCAAAGCGAGTTGCATTGGACGCTCCTTTGGCATAAGCACTCGTGTAAGTAATAATGTTGGCTAGGAGAGTATCTTTTTCGTTGTTAGAAAAATAACTTTCCACTTCATATGGATTTGTTTCTTTACAACTCCAAAAGCCTACATTGACCGCTAAAACAAGAAAAAAGAGAAAGAACGTAGTTGAAAAATGTGTTTTCATAGTTTCGGAGAGTCAAAGTTTGAATGACTCCCCGAAATATAGATAATTATTTTACTTTAGAATAGTCGGTAGTTCCGGGGTTGAAATTAGACCATTTTGTAGTCCAATCTTCCGACCCAAAAGCACCGATGAAAGTAGCCGCTGTAAAGAATGACCCACTAGGAATGGTACCGCCAGTGGCAAGTGTACCGCCATTGCTCAATGTAAATGTAGGCGTTACGGCTTGGAACAAGCTTTGACTCAAACCTAATCCAGCATAAGTAGTAAGGATTTTGTTGCCTGCTTGAGCCGCAAACCAATCAGACGGTTTTTGTTCGCCTACTTTGAGGTCTACCGCAGGAGTGGCTGTGTTGATATCTCTTACCGCAAAACCAATAGGTGCAGGGCTAGATCCTTGACCAAAACCATTGCTACCCCAGTTGGCTACACCTGCTACTACTACGCGATTGAGAATCAAGCTACCACTACCTGCATTTGCCAAGGTATTGGTTCCGTCGATATAAACACCATTAGGGTAGCCAGTTACTACGGCATTGTATACCTTAATTTGAGTGTTACGACGAAGGTGCATACCGTTCTGGAATTGAGTGCTAATCGACGTTGCATTGGTTTCTTTAGGTCCAATCAAGGAGGCGTTTGAGATAACTGGCGCAGTGATAGGAGTAGCTGCAGAGCCTTGGCCATCGTTGTCGACCTCAAATCCATTAGAACCAGATTGATCGGCCAAAGTAGCACCACGCATACCGACGATAAATTGGAGGTTTCCACGATACCCAAAATCCATGTCAAAATCATCGTCAAGACCGCGATAAGCTACCAAATATTTGGCATTGACAGTACCACCAAACCACTCAAACGAATCATCAAGACCATAAGAAGCTTGTAAGTATTCCATAGTTGTACCGCTTCCTACCGAACCAAAAGTAAAGGAGTTTACTTCTTGGTTGGGGTTGATAGGCACACCTGCATATTCAACACGTACATATTTCAAAGAACCAGAGTTGTCGGCATCGTTGGAACCACCATGCCAGCCTTTGTAGCTTCCTTCAAGTTGAATACCTTTATCACCGGTAGATTGATTGTTTACGGCTCTACCACAAATCACCAATCCTCCCCAGTCTCCTGACTCACGCTGACCAATCGGGCGCTCTGAAGTAAATACGATAGGGGCATCGGCGGTACCGTTAGCGATGATTTTGCTACCACGCTGAATGATAAGCGTTCCTTTTGAAGCACGGTCACCGATGATGACAGTACCAGGTTCAATAGTCAAAGTACCTGTAGCAGCCGTAGAAGAGAAGGTTTCGGTAGTGTCGGCACCTACTCTTACGAAGCCAATGAGCTTGTAGATTTTGTCTTTTGTCCAAGTAACATTTCCTGTTATTACCCCTCTTACGTCAACAGGCGTACGCGAAGGAACGTCAGAAACGCTCACCACTTGCGTAGCTACAGTAGAAGTTTGATTTTGAGAATCCGTAGCTTGGAAAGTAAATACTACACTAGAGCCTATGGGTAGGGTTTCGATAGTATAATCTTTGGAGTAGCTATCGGTAGTTTGACCAGTATAGCTTTTGCTATCAAAAGCCTGACCGTTTTTCAAAACAGTAAGGGTTTTTAATCCTTCGGGGGCGTTGATAGTGGCCGTAATCTTTACAACTGCACCTACCAATCCTTGAGTAGCATTACCAGCTGTGATAGTAGGGGCGGGGCCGATTTCTTCTTCTTTTTTACAAGCATTGAAAACCAATGCCAATGACAGTATTCCTAATGTTAGGACTGACTGGGTTAGACGACGAAAGTTCATCGGTGTTTTGTTTTGTGAAATGAAATGATAAGAAATTATAACAATCGGTAAGAAAATCCTAAGCTGACAAGTTGGCCTGTGCGGTACTTCTGCACGAAGAAGTCGGTCCCAGACTCAAACTTGTTGTCTTTGTTGGAGTCTTGCATGATGCGCCAAGGCTGATTCAAAAGGTCTTGGATACCACCTTTAAGCGTCCAGCGTTGTCCTATGCCTTTTGAGAAAGTAAGGTCTATTACATTACGAGGCATTTCGTATAAGTCAGGGTAAGCTTCGAAACCTACCGCGATGATACGGCGACCAATCACATTGTAGAGCAAATTGACTTGGAAGTCTTTTTTGGTATCACTATAATTGAGACCTACATTGACGATATAGGGAGATTGACCTTGTAATGGACGATTGTCTGACTGCCCTACACCTCTTGCTCCCAAGCTTACGCGGCTGTAAATAAGTGCAGTGTTAAAGAGTAAACTGGTTTTTTCGAGGAAGCTAGAGCCAGGTCTCAATGTACCCAAGCCTTTTTTGACTTCAACCTCAAGTCCGGTGCTGTATGCACTTTCGGCGTTGTTGGTGATGAAAGTTTTAGAACCCAAGCCTGTTGAACCTAAATCAACAGTAGATTCAATTGGAGTATTGAAGTACTTATAAAAAGCCGCTACACTGATAATCTCTGACGGAGTAGGATACATTTCCCAACGCAAGTCCATGTTTTGAACAGTCGCGATTTTCAGGTTGGGATTTCCTTCATATACAACGTTGAAGTCAAAGTCAAAAAACGAGAATGGGGCGAGTTCACGAAACTCAGGTCGGTTGACAGTCATGCCATAGGCGGCTCTAAGCAAAGTTTTTTCGCTGAAATTGTAAGTCAAGTTGGCTGAAGGAAGTACGCTTGTGATTTTGTTGTCAACTTTGGCAGGGGCACCACCCAAAAACGTACTCTTCATTTGTTGACGGTTGTTTTCGATTCTTACCCCTACGATGGCATTGAATTTTTTGGTAAAAGGTACATTGATAAGACCATATCCAGCCACAAGGGTATTTTTGGAAGTATAAGAGTCGTTGGGATTGGTTTGTTCGTCAATCCGAATACCTCCGTCGTTTCTAATATTTTGAAAGAGTTGGTTTATATCACTTCCTGCTAGCGAAGGATCGAAGTTTCCACCTCTGACATACCCTAGGTTACGGGCTTTGAAAGTGCGGTCTTTCAATTCATAAAACCCACCAAATTTTAGTTCGAGTTCTTTGCCGCCCGCAGTGAGTTTTTGGGTAAGGTTTGCACCACCAGTATACCCACTTTCTTTCATTTCGGAGCTAAAACGACCTAGAAAGTATGCTTGAGCTTGACCTATAGGAATATAGATTTCGGTTTTTCCTGTAGTAGCATCAACTACATCAGAGCGGTATCTTTTATAATCAGGCTGGTCACGATAAGAATTGTTGTAGCCTGCTACCCAGTCAATCACGGTTTTGTCGTCATTGAATTTGTGCTTTCCAGTAAGTTGGCCAGAATAAATACCACGGTACACTTGGTCAAAGGAGTGATTGTTTGGGCGATAGTTTTGAGCAATATCTTGACCTGAGCGGAATACATAGCGGCCATTGCTGATTTGATTGAACAAATTCTTAAATTCTACCGAGTGATTGTTGTTGAAACGGAAAGCCCAGTTGTGTAAAACTCCAACGCGGTTGTTGCGAGCATAAGCTTTGTCGTCGTATTCAAACAAGGTCTCGATTTGATTGTTGGCACCGATATTGTAATCATTACGCTCGGTATTGGTAACTACCCTTGTCTCACTGTAGTTGACAGTAGTGATGTTACCGATTTGAATATTTCCTAACTTCATTTTGAAGTTGCCAGTCAATGACAAACGCTGGTCAGGTGAAGCACTCGAACTTACCGGCACCCACTCATTGCGCAAAGAGCGTCCCGCTAGCTCGATAAGTGCAGGATTGTTGCCAACCGCTCGCAAATCTTTGGGAAAATCACTAGGCAAGTCCAAATAACCATTGTTGAAAGCTGTCCAATAGTTATTCCCTTGTTTTGAAGCTTTAAAATCTTGGAAAGTAGTTCCTTGACGGATTCCTAGACTATAGTCAAAAACGATGCTATTTTGGTCAGGAATATTTTTAGTAAAGATTTTAACAACTCCCCCTGCAAACTCTCCTGGCAAATCAGCGGAAGGGGTCTTGTAAATCAATAAACGATCAATCTGACCACTCGGAATCACGTCGAAAGAAAACGCTTTTACGTCTGTTTCCATAGAAGGAGTGAAAGCGTTGTGAAGCATCACATTGTTGTAGCGTTGATTCAAGCCTCTAATAGTGATGAAGCGGTCGCCTACGATTGTAATACCGGGTACACGCTTCACGACTTGGGCAGCGTCGCGGTCGAGGGTACGTGCGATTTGTTGGGACGAAATCCCACTCACAATGTTCTGAGAAGCTTTGATTTCGCTAATGACCGACACCTCCGTGTTGGTCTGTCGTGTAGCTACTACGCGTACTTCATCAAGGGTAGAAGCGGCTTCTAAAAGTGCTGAATTTATCTCTGTAACTTTGTCGGCTTCTATCGCAACATTTGCGATGTTTTCCGTTTTATAAGAGACATACGTAATTTCAACGGTGTATTTGCCAGCGGGTATTTTGGCAATAGAAAAGAAACCGTTGATATCAGTAGCAGCACCTAGTTGAGTACCTACCAATTTGACGGTAGCGCCAATCAAAGTTTCTTTGTTTTTGGCATCAGTGATAGTGCCACGGAGGGTTCCAGTTTGGGCAAAACTAAAAGCGGAAAAGAAAGAAAGGACAACAAACAGTAAGAATCTGCTCATGGATTTGTCTTGTTTAAAATTTACTTTCATATCGGTGTTTAAAATTCGATACAAAAGTAGAAGTACAATATTATGCCAATGTTAAGCCAATATTATGAGTAGATTATTATTGGTTTTGGGTTAGTAAGTGTCTAAAAATCACCAAAAAAAAGAGTAGCCCTGCTTTGTGAATTAAAGTTGACTAATAATAAACATTGGTTTAGGAATAGAGAAAAAAATTGGTTTTGTACAATTTTTTTAAAGTTTTACAAAGGGGTTTTTTCTTATTTTTGTGTGTTTCCCCGTACCTATGAAAAATTTATTGGTTCACTCGTCTATCTTAAGCATACTATTACTTGGCAGTATGAGCTTGGTCTTTCATAAGCCTACTAAGCTTGATACCCCTACCAATACCTTTGTTTTTGCAGAAAACAAATGGGTAGATAGTGTCTTCACTTTAATGTCATTAGAGCAGAAAATTGGCCAGTTTTTTATGATTGCCACCCACTCTGATCGCAATGAATCTTACTACAGGCACCTAGATTTGTTGATTAAAAATCAGCAAGTGGGTGGATTGATATTTTTTAAAGGAGGGCCTTCACGGCAAGCCAAGTTGACAAACCGCTATCAAGCATTGTCAAAAGTTCCCCTCATGATAGGTATTGATGGAGAATGGGGACTGGGGATGCGCTTGGATAGTATTGATGATTTTCCCAAACAAATGACTTTAGGAGCTATCCAAGACAATCAGTATATTTATCGTATGGGGCTTGAGATAGGCCGTCAGTGCCGACGGCTGGGAATACATGTGAATTTTGCCCCTGTAGCAGATATTAATAGTAACCCCCGCAATCCTGTCATTGGAATGCGTTCTTTTGGGGAGGCACGCGAAAATGTGACTGACAAGTCTGCTGCTTATATGAAAGGCTTACAGCATCAAAATGTAATGGCTACGGCCAAGCATTTTCCAGGGCATGGCGATACTGACTCGGATTCGCACTATACGCTACCAGTACTAGCCCACTCGACGGATCGTCTCGACGAAACAGACCTTTATCCTTTTAGAAAACTTATTGCAGATAGCCTTACAGGAATCATCACAGGGCATTTATATGTACCCGTTTTGGACAAAACACCTTATTTAGCTTCGTCTCTTTCCTCAAAAATTGTGACTGATTTGTTGAAAAAGCAAATGGGATTTCAGGGGTTGGTATTTACTGATGCCATGAATATGCAAGGCGTAAAACGTGGACGCACCGCTGTTGAGGCTAATATCAAGGCATTAATCGCCGGCAACGATGTGTTGCTTTATCCGGAAAATGTGGCCGAGACGATCAAAAGAATCAAGGAAGGAGTAGAGAAAGGAAAAATCTCCCAAGACATGATTGATGAAAAGGCTCGTAAAATATTGAAAGCGAAATATTGGATGGGGCTGAATAAGAGAGAAAGTGTTGATTATAAAACGGTCAATGCAGAGCTGAGTTCAGCTCATTTTAAGTCTTTGACCCGCGATTTGGCGGAGCAAGCGGTCACTCTTTTAAGAAATGAAAATCAGTTGCTGCCGATTACGGCAATAGATACCTGTACATTTGCTTCTATTGCTATTGGCGGAGGTGGTATTAATCTTTTTCAGCAAACACTCAGCAAATATGCTTCTTTCAATCACATAGTATATGCCGAAAAGCCTACTACTAATTCAGAGGTTGAAAGCTTAGTATCACAAGTAGGTAATGCCAAAGTGGTGATTGTAAGTTTGCACGATACGCGCCGAAATTTTAACCGACCTTTTCATATTACTTCGGCTACAGTGGAGCTGTTGAATCGCTTGCAGCAAAAATCCAAAGTGATAGTAAGTCTGTTTGCTTCTCCTTATGCCTTGTTGCAGTTGCCCACCACCTCTGGGGTGATTTGTGCTTATGAGAATCTTCCCGATTTGGAAGTAGCAGCCGCTCAACAAATTTTCGGGGCTTTGCCTTTCAAAGGTAAATTGCCTATCTCGATAGAAGGATTATATACTTTAGGAACAGGTATAGAAACAAAACCTCTTAGCAGACTAATTGTAGGGCTACCAGAACAGGTGGGCCTTCGTTCGGCGACTTTACTCAAGATTGATACCCTTGTTCAAAAATCAATCCAAGCACGAATATTTCCTGGATGCCAAGTAGTGGTAGCGCGACGTGGAAGGGTAGTTTTTCAGCGAAACTATGGAACGCTTACCTATGATAATTTGAACGAAAAAGTCACTTCCGAGACTATGTACGATGTCGCCTCTGTCACAAAAGTAGCAGCTACCTTACAGGCAGTTATGTACTTAAACGAACAAGGCATTATTGATATAAAACAAAAAGCGGCACATTTTTTGCCTGAACTTGTGGGTACCAACAAAGCCCATATCAGTATCGAAGATTTGTTGTTGCACCGTTCGGGGTTGGTGGCTTTCTATCCAAAACTTTGGGAAAATACAAAAACGGGAGGAGGTGGACTGATGAGTGAATATTATAGTTCGGTACGAGACAGCATATATCCCATGCAAATAGCTCCGAAGCTGTTTGCAAAATCGGCCTTGAAAGACTCAGTATGGCGATGGGTCGTACAATCGCCACTCAAAAAGCCAGTAAATGGACATTATCCTTTTGTATATAGTGATTTAGGGATTTTGATGTTACAAAAGGTAATAGAGCGCGTCACAAATCAGCCCTTAGACGAATTCTTAGGTCAGAATTTTTATGAACCATTAGGGATGATGAATACACGTTTTAAACCATTAGAAAAGTTTGCTGATACACAAATTGCTCCTACCGAAAACGACTTTACGTACCGTAATCAATTGCTTCGAGGAACCGTTCATGACCAGATGGCAGCCGTCTATGGCGGCGTGGCTGGGCATGCAGGGCTCTTTAGTACCGCTTATGATTTATCGATTTTGATGCAAATGAATTTGCAAAAAGGGCTTTACGGAGACCGACGTTATTTCCAAGAAGAGACTTTGCCTACCTTTGCACGTATGTATGATAGTGCTCATCATCGGGGCTTGGGCTGGGACAAAGCTCCTCAAAAGGGAGAAAGTGTTTTTGTGGCAACTTCGGCCTCCCCTTCGTCATTTGGACATTCAGGGTTTACGGGCACTATGGTATGGGTAGATCCTAAAAATGAGCTAGTATTTGTGATGTTGTCCAATAGAGTGCATCCCAATGCCGAAAACACCCAAATCAACAGCCAACGGATCAGACGAAAAATCCATGAGATAGTATATGAAGCGGTGGCAGAACACGAATAATAAGTGAAGCTGGTGAGAATGTGAATGTTTTTCAATAAAGAAGTAATTTTGAGCGTTTTTAGAAAAATCAATTTGAATCGATTATGTTAAAAAAACTACTTATCCTAGGCTGTGCAGTTATATTAATGTGCGGAGGAGCCTATCGGAGTTTTGCGCAAAGTATAAACACCGTAATAGTAACAACTACGGCGGGGGCTGTTCCGACGGGTGGTTTTTGTTTAGGCAGTCAAGCGAGAGTATCGTTTAGTGCCACTGGTTTTACACCTGCTCCTTCTTCGTTTACAGTGGAGCTATCAGATGCAAGCGGGGTATTTGGCTCTCCAACTAACTTAGGAACTGGTGCTGCAAGTCCTATTACCGTTACCTTACCTGATAATGTCACTGGAAGTTCTACTTACAAAATCAGAGTAAGGGTAAATGCTGTCAGTGGTCAAAGCCCTAATTTTACCATTAACCCCAAGGCTACCGTAAACAATATTACGAGTCTAGAAGCTTGTGATAATGCCTCAGCAGGTCCCATTAACTTTAGCAGTTCTTCGGCAGGAGCGACATTTAGCTGGACAAGCACCGCTAATGTAGGCTTCAATACTTCGGGTACAGGTAATATTGGAAGTTTTACTGCTAATAATAATGGTTCAAGCAACGTCACGGCTACAGTCACGGTCACTCCTTCAGTAAACGGATGTGTGGGCACATCCAACAATTTTACAGTAACTGTCAAACCTTCCCCCACTGTCAATTCTGTCTCCAATATCAATGGGGTCTGTAATGGTAGCGGGGTAGGTGCTATCAATTTTTCAAGTTCAACTTCTGGTACTACTTTCGCTTGGACAAGCACCGCTAATGTCGGGTTTGGAACTTCAGGTAATGGGAATATTGCAGGTTTTACTGCCACCAATGCCACCTCTAATCCTGTAACAGCTACAGTCACGGTTACGCCTACCGCCAACGGTTGTACAGGCACTCCAACTTCATTTACGGTAACTGTCAATCCCACCAATGCTACTGTCAATGCAATATCAAATGCCAACTACTGTAATGGAGCCACTGGCACGGCTATTAGTTTTTCGAGTCCTAGTGGGGGAGCTACTTTCGACTGGACAAGCAGCATAAATGTTGGTTTTGGTACTTCTGGAAGTGGGAATATTGCTGCTTATACAGCTAGTAACGGGGGCACTTCTGATGTAGTTGCCACGGTAACAGTTACGCCAAAAGTAGGAGGTTGTGCTGGTACTCAAAGAAGTTTTTCGATAACCGTCAAACCTACTCCTACTGTCAATACGATTTCGGATGTATCATTGTGTAATGGAGCAGGCGGTGCGGCCATTAATTTTGGCAGTGCAACCGCTGGCACAACATTTACTTGGACAAGTAGCACCAGTGTGGGTTTTGGTACATCTGGCAATGGAAATATTCCTGCTTTTACTGGTACCAATGGTACCGCCAATCCTGTAGTAGCGACTGTTTCGGTAACGCCTACCGCTAATTCATGCACTGGGCCTGCTCGAACTTTTACCGTCACCGTAAACCCTACCGCAAGTGTAAATGCAATAAGTGATGCGAGCTTTTGTGGAGGTGTACCAGTAAGTGGTATTAATTTTACAAGCCCTACTAGTGGTGTTTCATTTAGTTGGGCGAGTAGCGTCAATGTAGGGTTTGGCACTTCTGGCTCAGGCACTATAGGTGGCTATACTACTATAAGTGATAATACCACCGCAGTAGTTTCTACTATCACTGTTACGCCTTCAATCAATGGATGCCCAGGTTCACCTCGAATTTTTACAATAACTATTAATCCACGCCCTACAGTTAATACAGTATCTAATGTTGCTTATTGTAATGGTGCTGCAGGAAGTGCTATTAACTTTTCTGGCCCTGTGAGTGGTACTACATTTAATTGGACAAGCTCAGTCAATTCAGGCTTTGGCACTTCCGGCTCAGGCAATATTGCGGCATTTACGGCTACTAATACAGGGACTAATTCTGTAGCCAATACCGTATCGGTGACCCCTACTACTGGAACCTGTACAGGGCCAGCTACCAATTTCACAGTTACAGTCAATCCCACCCCTATTGTCAATACTATCTCCAACGCTACTTTTTGTGGCAATGCCCCTGCTCCTTCTATTGCATTTGGTAGCGCTACTCCTGGTACTACCTATGCTTGGACAAGCAGTACAAACGTAGGCTTTGGTACTTCAGGATCTGGAAATATCCCTAATTATACGGCTATTGACGGAAGTCCGACAGCAGTAGTAAGTACCGTGTCGGTAACTCCCACAGCCAATACATGCGTGGGAAGTGCAAAAACATTCACTGTGACTGTCAACCCCTCTCCCAGAATCAATGATATCACAAACGCCGTCTTTTGTAATACAGCCTCTGCACCAGCGATAAGCTTCTCTAGTCCTACTACAGGTGCTACTTTCAATTGGGTATCCAATGCTAATGTTGGTTTTGGAGCTAGTGGTACTGGTAATATTGCAGCCTATGCTGCTATTAACACAGGAGCTACGCCGGTGGTAGCTACCGTTAATATTACTGCTCAAACAGCCACCTGTACAGGAGCCTCTCGCTCGTTTACTGTTACCGTCAATCCTACCCCTACCGTCAATACCATCAACAACCTTACCCTATGCGGCGGTACAGGTGGTGCTCCTATCAATTTCGGAAGCCCTACTCCTGGTACTACCTTTGCATGGACAAGTACCGCAGATGTGGGTTTTGGAGGTAGTGGCTCAGGTAATGTCGGAGGGTATACAGTGACAAGCCCCGTGACGAGTGCTGTCACAACCACCGTTACCGTAAATCCTACGGCAAATGGTTGCGCAGGAAAAGAAGGTAAGTTTACTATCACTGTCAATCCTACACCTAAAGCTAGTCTTCCAAATCCCAACCAGATTTGTGCCAATAGCATAGGAGTGGCGCTTAATTTCTCTAGTGAAACTCCCAATACTAACTTCAATTGGTCGTCGTCAAATAATATTGGTTTTGGGACAAGCGGCTCAGGAAATATCAATGGAGGATACCGGGTTATTAATAATTCTCAGGATGTACTTACAGCCACGATTAGCGTAGTGGCTTCTACCGCAAGCTGTACTGCTAGTGCTCAGCAGTTTACGTATAGAGTCAATCCTACACCTGGTAACCCAAGTGCTCCTTCGCCTATTTTTTATTGTAATACTGCGGTAGCACAACCACTCACAGCCAATGGGCAAAATCTAAAATGGTATAGCCAACCTACTGAAGGAACATGGTCGGGCTTAGCTATTACACCTTCTACCAACACAGTGGGTACTACCAGCTATTATGTGTCTCAGACCAATCAATACGAGTGCGAGAGCCCTAGGTCAGAAATAAAGGTAACTACCAAACCATTACCTCCTTTTGCTTCTGTTTCAAAACAAGAATATTTATTGTGCCAGTTTGATCCTCAAGTAGAATTGGATGCAAAACTTACAGGAACGGGGCAAAGCCTAGTGTGGATACTACCCAATAATACAGGGGAAACCAATGTGGCACCCGTTATAAAAACGGATGTAGGCTTTGAAGGTACTTATAGTGTACTTCAGGTGCTAGATGGATGTCGTGGCGGGCGTACCGATATCAAGGTAAACGTGCGTACTACTCCGCTTCCTACAGTGACAAGTGCACCAGTAGTAAACTGCCAAAACTCAGCTCCTCAACCCCTGAATGCTACTGGAGATAACCTTAAATGGTATAATACCAACAAAACGGGCGGAACCCCTCAAAGCACTCCAAATATTCCTCCAACCCAAACGCCAGGTACTTACCAATTTTATGTAACACAGACGGGTTCAAATGGTTGTGAAAGCCCAAGAGCTGAAATCACGGTAGTCATCAAACCTTTGCCAAGTGCAACTTTGAGTGGAGGCTCCAATATCACACAAGGACAATCGGCTCCTCTTTCGATTGTGTTTACGGGAGATGCTCCTTGGACTTATACACTTTCTAACGGAGTCACGCTTTCAACTTCCCAAAACCCAACGACTATTTCAGTAAGTCCTTTGGATACTACTACCTATATTATTACGAAAGTAACAAACAATTGTGGTGAGGGAACTCCAGCAGGTAGTGCCGTTATCAACGTAAAGGTAGCTATTATAGATGTAGGGAATCCAAGCGTTACCAATTTGTGCGCTGGTACTTCATTTACAATGCCTTATTTTTCATCCGATTTTTTCCCTTCTAATACACAGTTTAAGGTTCAGATTTCGAAAACTCCAGAAGATGCTGGTTTCCAAACCATCACTACAGAAGGAAATAGTAGCCCATTGAGGGGTATCTTGCCCAATACCACTACTGCGGGGAATTACTACGTACGTGTCGTAGGAATTGCCTCAAATTTTACAGTAAAAGGCAAAATTAGCCCCGTACAAATTACTGCTCGCGAATTACCCACCGCTACCATTTCTGGCCCACCAAGCGTGTATGAAAATGAAAGTGCCAAAATCGCGATTGCGTTTACGGGTGAGGTACCTTGGACGATTACCTATAATGATAGTTTGTCTAGAAAAGACACTTCGTTTACTACTTCGGTTACACCTTATGAGTTTTCTGTAAAACCTGGCCAAACCAATGCCTACAAAGTAGTTTCAATCCGAAATGGTTGTGGTAATGGTGCTGCTACTTCCCGCTTTGTGCTTATTGTTAATCCTGTGCTTGGGGTTAAGCCTGGGGCTGGAACTGAATGGCTCAAAGTATATCCTGTACCAGTACAGGCGCGTTGTACTGTAGAAATAGAAGGACCAACGGGCGTCACGCTTACGGTAGTGGATGGATTTGGAAGGGTGATATTGCGACAGCAAACTACCTCTAGTCGTGATGAGCTAGATTTTACTAATATGCGCCCTGGTGAGTATTTCCTAAATGCGGAAAGAAATGGGGAGATTGCTCGACGAAAAATCTTAAAAATACAGTAGAAAACCAATACTTACTATTTTCACTAGTAGTCAATCAAAAAGTTGAAGTTCATTCTAAATATGAAAATACTTGTTGCGTTTCAAACCGGCTGCCTTCTCTTGGCGGCCGGTTTGGTTTTTTCTTTGAAGGCCCAAAATGTAGGCATGACCCAACTTACTACCGACGGGAAGGGTGCTTTCCAGCTGACCGGTAGCTGGAAAGTAGCACAATCGGTGATGATGCATCCCGAAAAAAGTACTTTCCTTAAAACTACTTCCCCTTCCGATGCTAAAACAAGCATAATCGTAGGAAGTACAGGTGCTAAAGCAAGCGCAAATCTAGGATTAGGAGATATTATTTTGAATCTTGATTTTATGCTCGCTCCTGGAAGCACCGCCATTCTAAATCTCCCGGGAGGGTATGGTATTAGACTCAATGATAGCTGGAAAAGCCCCAAACTAGACAGGAATGCGTGTGGCAGCGTGGGGAGCCTAGTCCCTATTCAAAATGCCTCCAAAGCTCCTGGACTTTGGCAAAAACTAGCGGTACAATACAAAAGAGCCAGCAAAGGAAGTGTAGCTCAAGTCGAAAAACTTACATTGAACGGAGTGGTGATTCAAGAAAATGCTTTCTTAGGCACCCCGCCCACTCCTGATATGGCTTTATCTATTGAAATAGAGAATGGTACGGCAGCTTTTAGAAATATATTTTATCAACTCTTAAGCGATGCTAGACCTGTGAAACTTCGAGATTTGTCTTATACGCTTTACAAAGCTACTAATGATAGACCGAAGGAGTTGTTGGCTGAAAATATCTTGAAAAAAGACACAACCTCTATCTTGACTCGCGAGTGGGGACTTGGCAACAATAGCTTTTATCTAGTATATGAGGGAAAATTTGATGTGGAACAAGAAGCCGACTACTTGATTCAGCTAGCTTACATGTCTAATGCTTCTTTAGAAATAGACGGGAAAACGGTATTACCGTATCAATGGAATGATTTTCTTCAAAACTACGTACCCGCAACTTATCATTTTACCAAAGGGTTGCATCCTTTTCGTCTCCAATATCACAAACTCACTTGGAGAGGACACGGACTAGGAATGTTTATTTCGACTCAAGGCGTCAGATCATATGCTTTGCATGTGACTTCTTCGCTTCCAGAACCAAAACCTATCCCGACTATTGAAGTCACTGCTTCTACCAAAGCTGAATTGGTAAGGTCGTTTATTCAGCGTGAAGGCGAAAAAAATAAACGCACCCATTGTCTTTCAGTTGGTTCGCCCGTGGGGACGCATTATAGTTTGGATTTGAATCGAGGCGCACTTTTGCAATTTTGGAAAGGTGGTTTTGCGGATGTTACCCAAATGTGGTACGAAAGGGGGGAACCTCAAATATTACAACCAGCGGGTGCGGCTATTTTGACCAAAGGCCAAGCCGATGTAGCCGTATTGTCGGATGTCAATGCTAGTTGGCCTGATTCAATGGCTAATTTTGTTTATAAAGGCTTTAGGCTGAATCCTGATGGCTTTCCGATGTTGACTTATCTTATCAATGACGCATCGGTGAGCGATGAAATCATCCCCGAAAATGGCGGCTTGACTCGTACTATTACCACTACTCTTCCCAATGGCTACGTAAGACTTGTAAGTAGCGGTAGCATCTCACAAGTAGAAAAAGGTCTGTATGAAGTAGATGGACAAAGCTATTATGTACGTGTTGATCCCAAAAGTAAACCTATAGTACGGACTGCTAACGGACAGCAGGAATTGTTGCTCCCGGCCAACGGAACCATTAAGTATTCGTTGATATGGTAAGTTTTGAAAAAGGAGTAAACCAATTAGGAGCATTTTTGCGTTGTAAAACAAAATAGAATCTAAAACCTAATAAAATAAACTCAATGCAACGCTTTCTTTTTGCTTTAGTATTGACAGTTGCTGTAGTATCGGGTATTGCTGCTACTACCACAGAGGTATCCAAAACCCCCTCTAAGTCTGCTGCTGAAGGCATACAGTTTGTGGAACTACCTTGGGCAAAAGTATTGGCAAAAGCAAAAAAAGAGAAAAAACTCATCTTTTTTGATGCTTATACCAGTTGGTGTGGCCCTTGTAAGCTTCTCCAAAAAAATGTCTTTACTCGTAAAGACGTAGGCGAATTTTTTAATGCCAATTTTATTAATGTAAAAAAAGACATGGAGATAGGAGAAGGGCCACAGTTGGCAAACGTATATCCTATTGAAGGTTATCCTTCATTGTTTTTTATCAATGGAAATGGTAAAGTGGTTACTAGTCATCTCGGAGGTATGGATGGTCCTGAGCTTATCAAGTTTGCTCAAATGGTAATGAAAAAATAAGAAATAATCACCAAGAATCCCTCTTCACACAAAATGAAGGGGGATTCTTGTTTTTATAGAATCTAAAAATATAGATAAAAAAGCTATCATGAACTTTGATTCGCTTCTGTCAGTTTCTTCCCCACAGTTAAAAGAGTGGGCACTTGCCCAAGACCAAAAAGATAGGTTACGCGGCTTCCGCGAACAGTTTTATATCCCTCAGCAAAATAACAAGTCAGTGATTTATTTGTGTGGAAACTCCCTAGGGCTTCAACCCAAAAACGCAAGACTTGCCGTAGACAAAGAATTAAAAACATGGCAAAACTACGGAGTAGAAGGCTGGTTTGAAGGCGAAAAACCCTGGTTATCTTACCACAAATATTGTCAAAAAGGGCTAGCAAAGCTATTGGGTACTTTACCTGAAGAAGTGTGTCCCATGCATCAGTTGACGGTCAATCTCCATTTGATGCTTACTTCTTTTTATCGACCCACTTCTGAGAAGTTTAAGATATTGACTATAGCAGGCGATTTTCCCTCTGACCAATATGCCCTCGAAACCCACGTGGCATCGCGCGGGTATGTTCCTAGGGAGGCGATAATTGAAATAGCTCCGCGTATAGGTAAGTGGTTAATCCATACAGAAGACATAGTGGCAGCTATCAAATCCCACGCCCATGAGCTTGCATTGGTTTGTATGAGTGGTTTGCAGTATTATACGGGGCAGCTATTTGATATGCGTGAGATTGTGGCAGAGGCGAAAAGATACGGAATTTTGGTAGGTTTTGATTTAGCCCATGCCATTGGGAATGTTCCTCTCCAACTACATCAATGGGAGGTAGATTTTGCGGTATGGTGTTCGTACAAGTATCTTAATTCTGGTCCTGGAGGTGTGTCGGGGGTATTTGTACATCAAAAATATCACGATAATACTTTGCCTCGTTTAGCAGGTTGGTGGGGATACGAAGAGTCAAGGCGATTTGAGATGACCAAAGGATTTATCCCAATGAAAGGTGCTGCGGGCTGGCAACTCAGCACCCCAAATATCATGGCTTTGTCTATTCATCAAGCATCATTGGGTATTTTTGAAGAAGCTGGTATTGAGAATCTACGAACTAAGTCGATAGCACTCACTCAATTTTTGGAATTGGTAATCAAGCGAATCAATCAAAAAATTGGATTTCAAAAAATCAAAATCATTACACCCTCAGAACCTTCCCAAAGAGGAAGTCAGCTTTCTTTGCTAGTGGAAGAGGGAGGGAAAGAGTTATTTGATTTCTTACTACAAGAAGGGATTGTAGGAGACTGGCGTGAGCCCAATTGCATTCGACTCACGCCAGTTCCTTTGTATAATACTTTTGAGGAAATTTGGGAGTTGGAAAATGTGTTATTATCCAAACTAAACGCTATTTAGTATCGGCAAGTTTATCTAAGTCAATATCATCCAAAACCGACTTGATTTTGTCGATTCCAACCCCATTTCCAGATACTTGTACAATGTAGCGGTTGGCCACAATGACCGATATTTCGCCATTTTTGCTGTCCGTGTTGTATTTCTCAAAAGCTTTATGGCCTTTATATTCGGTAGTTTTTTCATAGCCTGTTTCGGTTTCTTTGTCGATTGTGGCCATTGACCAAGCGGCCATTCCCATGAGCGCTACTCCCATACCGGCCACGTCGGAGATGTTGACATCGATGTCTTGACCATTGTCGTCCCGGTAAGATGCTTTGGCCGTAGATATACCAAATCCCATAGCGGCACTTTTTTCACTAGAAGCCTCTTTTCGTTTGAGGCCATCGGCGTCTTCTGGCAAAAGTGCTTTAAGAAGTTTAGGGTCTACGGTCTCTTTAGGCCCTTCTTTTGACATTTTCTCAGCTTCTTCTCCTATTTTTTGCAATGCTTCAAGTGCATTTTTGGGCTCTTTTTTTGCCTTTTCGGCTTCTTCTTCTTCTTTACTTGTACAGTTCCAGCTTAGTAAGGCAAGGGATAGAAATAAGGCAAGGAGTTTAATCGTTTTCATCTTTTAACTTTTTGGTTTAAAAAAAATAAAAAAGGAACCTTTCGGTTCCTCGAAATTACGGTTTTTCTAAACTTAGCCGCCTTTTTGAAGGCAATATTTACTAATCGGTTAGGAATGAGTCACACTAGCTTGAATTCGATTGGCTTCTTCGGTAGGGCTTCCTGTAAAAACAACCTGTTTTTTGTCTCGATTTTTCCATGCTATTCCCAAAAACAAAAAGCCTAACAATACCGCAGGAATACTTAGGATTTGTCCCATGTTGTAAGTCAAATCGTTTTCGAAAGCTACTTGATTTTCTTTAAAAAACTCAATTACAAACCGTAACCCAAATACCCATAAAAGAAAGATACCAAGTAAAAGTCCTTGAGGTGTCTGTGATTTTTTCTTAGTCCAAAGCCAAAAAAGTAAAAAGCACAATACGATACAAGCGATGGCTTCGTACAACTGAGCTGGGTGGCGTGGGTACTGAGTAAATTCAAAATTGCGGGTAAAAACAAATGCCCAAGGAACATCCGTGACTTTACCAACGATTTCGGAATTCATGAGGTTGCCCAAACGAATAAAACAGCCACCTAGCGCTACCGTAATCACAATACGGTCTACAACCCACAGGAAGCTCATTTTTTTTGTACGAGCATAAAAATATAACCCTAATAATATACCAATAGTAGCACCATGACTTGCCAAGCCCGCAAAAGGAGGAGTGATGATTTGCAACGGGTTTTTAAAAAAAACTTCTGGTTCGTAAAAAAGAAAGTGGCCTAGGCGAGCACCGACCACCGTCGAAATCACCATGGTGAGTAAAAGCGAATCTAAAAGTGACTCTTTGACACCCTCTTTTTGAAATATATAGGCCATGATACGTTGACCAATCAAAAAACCCGATGCGAACAGCAATCCATACCAGCGAATTGAGAAACTACCAATACTGAAAATTTCAGGGTTTACATCCCAGATAATGTAGGCAAACATAAGTGACCAATTTTGGAAATAACTTTCAACAAAAACAAAACCTCCACAAAAATCAAGAAAGATTGTTAGAAAAGGAAATTATCAATCAATGGAAATCATAAATAACTCTCATCTTGACTAATGCTTGGAGCCCCATTGCTGGGCAATAATACTACCAGCTAATAGCTGCAAAGCATGATACATCATCAAAGGAAGCAACACTACTCCTAATGATACAGGATTGGGGAAAAGTACTTTTCCCATGACCGCGCCTTGCACTAAAGATTTTTTAGAACCGCAAAATATGACCGTAACTCGGTCCTCATAAGAAAACCCTAACCAAGAACTTAGCGCATATAAGAGTCCGAAAATTAAAAAGAAGAAAGAGAGCATTTCACCACCCAAAATACTCAGGTCACGAATCGACTGCCCTTCAAACATACCTCCTGCAAAGGACTCACAAAATGAAGTATAAACAATAAGAAGGATGATTGTTTGGTCAAACAAGCGTAAGAGATGATTGTATCGCTCAGCCCATTTACTAAGTTGTGAATGCAAAACATAACCCACTATGACAGGTAGAAGTACTTCAAAACAAAGGCGTAAAATAACTGGTAATAGATCAAAATTAGCATCTTGCTGCTCAAGAAGCCCACTCATCCAAAGAGGCGTAATGAAAATACCTATGATACTAGAAATACTGGCGTTGAAAATAGCCGCAGGTAAGTTGCCTTTGGCAATAGCTACCATTACGACTGATGACGAAACGGTAGAGGGCAATGCTGCCAAATAAAATATACCTATCCAAAACAAAGAAGTTTTGTCAACATCAAGAAAGTATTGAAGACAAAGAATAAGCAATGGGAATACCCCAAAAGTGGCAGTTTGAATCAGAATATGTAATTTCCAATTGGTAAGGCCGCTTTTTAGTTTTTGGGGACTCAGCTTGAGCCCATAAAAAAAGAAAATGACAGAGACGCCATATTCGGCGATTTGGGGTAAATGCCACGGGCTTTGATGAAGACCAATGGTAGGGAAATAATAGGCAAGAAAAATGACACCAATCAAACAAAAGAAAAATCCATTTAGGCCTACTTTGGCTAAAAGTTTCAACATAGGACGGGAATTTGGTTTGGATAATGGCAAATATAAGACTATTCATGACAATAGCCCATTATCATACAATAGCCGTAATTTGTATGATAATTCAGTAAAAAAGGTGTAATTGGCATTGAAAGACAACCAACCTATCTGACACTTTTATTTTTTGGTATTTTTAAAGAAAAAAATAGACTATGCCTAAAGCCCAAGGACTTCTTACAATCGAGCAGCTTAAAGAAGCTGTAGAACAACAAACTATTGATACGATTATTGTCGCTTTCACAGACCATTACGGACGCCTCGTAGGCAAACGTTTTGATGCAGATTATTTTGTGGACGACATTTACAAAAGCGGCACTCACGGATGTAATTATCTCCTTACGACCGATATGGAAATGGAACCTGTACCGGGTTATAGCTTTGCCAATTGGGAACTGGGATATGGGGATTTTCATTTAGTACCTGATTTGTCTACTTTAAGAGTAGCGGCGTGGCTTGAGCGTACAGCTATGATTTTGTGTGATGTACAAAACGAGAAAACGCATCAGTACGTCGATATTGCGCCAAGGTCTGTATTGAGAAAGCAACTACAACGAGCTGAGAAGCACGAGTTTGAGGTGGTGGCGGCTTCGGAGTTAGAGTATTATTTGTTTGAAACTAGTTTTAGAGATGCCCACGAAAAAGGTTTTGATGCAGTCAAACCAGTGGGATGGTATATCGAAGATTATCATATTTTACAAGGAACCCGCACCGAGCCTTTCAATGCCGCTGCACGTCGCTATTTGAAGCAATCGGGCGTACCAGTCGAAAACTCCAAAGGAGAGTGGGGGCTAGGTCAGCATGAACTCAATGTGAGATATTCAGAAATTCTAGACATGGCCGACCGCCACGTGGTATACAAGCAATGCCTCAAAGAAGTGGCCGACGCGATGGGATGGAGTATTACCTTTATGGCCAAATTTGCCACTGACCGGGCAGGTTCTAGTTGTCATATTCATATTAGTTTGTGGAAAGACGGAGAAAGTGCTTTTGCTGGTGACGAAGCTTTTGGACCAGTAAAATGTACCAATGTGTTTAAATGGTTTTTAGGGGGATGTATTGCCCATGCGCCTGATGTAATGGTTTTCTACGCTCCTACTATCAATTCATACAAGCGCTATGTAGATGGCTCTTGGGCACCTACGCGCCTAGCATGGAGCTACGACAACCGTACTGCTGGGTTTAGGGTAGTAGGGCACGGCAAAAGCCTTCGTATCGAATGTCGAATTCCTGGCGCTGATTGCAATCCTTACTTAGCATTTGCTGCTTTGTTGGCCTGTGGTCTAGAAGGAATTGAAAAACAAATCGAGCCACCTACGATTTTTGAAGGGGATATTTATGCGGCGGCGCATTTGCCACGTGTACCTTATACATTGGCGGAGTCAATCGCTATTTTCTCTAATAGTGATTTTGCCAAGCGAGCTTTTGGAGAAGAAGTAGTAGCGCATTACACTCACTTCTATAGTAAAGAGCAAGCGACTTATAACGCCTCAGTGACGGATTGGGAAAGAAAACGATATTTTGAAAGAATTTAGATATGCCCTTTTAAAGAATTGTACAAGGGGTATTTTTAAACTTTTTCTTGGAATAGTTCAGTTGTGAAAATATTGTTTTATATTTGCTCGTCCTATTCCTAAACCCTTAGACTGATTTAATCTTTGAAACCTTCTGCCAAAACCAGAAGGTTTTTTATTTTTGTCTAATAAATACCTCCAATACCTACGCTTGCGTTGTATTGCTGTGTATTATTGCACATCATTAATGTATCATATAACGTTTTATCACAATGACAACCCAATTTTTTCGAAACATCTTAGGAATAGCCTTGACTGTAGGTTCGCTACAAGCTATGGCACAGTTTACTCAAGCGCCTCTTCCCTACGCGACCAACGCTTTAGAGCCATACATCGACCAAAATACCATGGAAATTCACTATGGCCGTCACCACAAAGCGTATGTAGATAACCTCAATAAAACACTTGCGGGTAAGCCAGAAGAAAAAATTACAATTGATGCTTTGATGAAAACCATCACGAAAGAAACCGCTGGTGGGGTTCGCAATAATGGAGGTGGTCACTGGAATCATACTTTTTTCTGGAGCATTATGGGAGCCAATAAAGGCGGAGCTCCTACTGGTGCTTTGGCCGCCGCTATCACCAAAGATTTCGGCTCGTTTGATGCTTTTAAAGCTAAATTTAAAGATGCTGGAGCCACTCGCTTTGGTTCTGGATGGGCGTGGCTAATTGTAAAAGATAAAAAACTAGTGGTCACTTCCACCCCCAACCAAGACAATCCTCTTATGCCAGTGGCCGATGTTCAGGGAACTCCTATATTGGGTGTAGATGTATGGGAGCATGCTTATTATCTTAAGTATCAAAACAAACGTGCAGATTATTTGGATGCTTTCTGGAATGTAGTTAACTGGGACAAAGTAGCCGAATTGTACGCTGCTGCTATCAAATAAAAAAACATAGAAATTGTATATGAGTAAAGGAGCTGGCGAATAGTTAGCTCCTTTTTCTTTGTTTTATTAGCGAATGATGTTGAGCGTACCAGTGAGTTTGAATTCTACTTCTCTTAAATAAATTTGGTAGTAGTAAGCACCTACCGGCACAGGTTGGCCATTCCAATTACCATCCCAAGGGGTTTCGTAGCCTTTACTGCTAAAGACAAGATTGCCCCAGCGGTTAAAAACCTCAACTACGCAATTGGGATACTCAAAAATACCGCTTATCTCCCACGTTTCGTTAGCACCGTCATGATTGGGTGTAAAGCCATTGGGAATATCAAGATTAATGACCACCACCGTGACTTCCCCTTCTGCGACGCACCCTTGAGTACTAATGAGCGTCGCGTAGTAGGTAGTAGTAAGGTCGGGACTTGCGGTAGGTTGAGGAGCGTGGTCATTGTTGAGGCCTGTACTAGGAAACCAACTGATAGAAGCATTGAGAGGAAGACTTGTATTAATCTTTACGCTGTCTCCTTTTAAAACCACGAGTTTAGAGGGTATAGAAAAACGGGGAGGTGGAGCAATAAACGCTGCTTTGGTATCTTTGCCAGTGCAGCCTTCGGGGCTAGTGTAGGTGTAGGTAATGGGATATCGACCTGAGGGCAGGTTGGCACTTACAAACCGATTGCCTACTACTCCTGTACCGCTATAAATACCTCCTTCTGGAAGCCCATTTAAAGTAATAGCTTGTAGACTTGCCGTACATACTGAGGGGATTGAGTCAAGGGTGACTTGTGGAGCAGGTTTGACCACAACATTGATAGCTGAGGAGTGAGTTAGGCATTTTGAGGCTGTATCTTCTACCGATACTGAATATTGACCTGATTCGCGGGGTCTAAATTCATTACCTATCGCTTGCACTAACGGAAAATCATTCTTGTACCACACAAAATTGTAAGCATTGTTGGGAGCAATAAAAAGCTTGACTGAGTCATTGGAGCAAAAAGTAGCAGCTCCGCTTATCATCAGTTGTGCCAAAGGAGATGTAATAGATTTAACCAAAAGGCTATCGGTGGCAGTGCAGCGAGAATTATTATCAGTGATTTTTACTTTATAAAGCCCTCCTTGTTTGACATGGGCCAGAACGTTGTCTATATTAGGTAAAACTATTCCATTGAATCGCCATTCAACTAAAGTATTAGAAGTAGTCGTAACAGATAAATTGGTACTGTCGGAAGAACAAATAGGTAGTGGTCTACTACTCGTAATGGCGGCATTAGGGCTTAGTTTGAAGTTGACTTTTGTGGTATTGGTAGTAGAGTCTTCTGCTCCGCAACTTTCTTTAAAACGCTTCACAATACTATATACTCCTTCTTCTTTGATACTCAACAAAACAGTCGGAGTGGTGGAAACAAGTTGACCATTTTTAAGCCATTGATAGCTCCAGCGCGGGTTTTCGTCGTCGGCTTTTAGTACTACCGAGTCACCCTTACAGAGGCCTACGGTTTGTACATGGCCATTGGGTTGCAAATCAAAAGTAATGGAAGGTGAGCCGTCTTTGAGATTTATATAAGCGGGGGGCACTTGGGTTGAAATACAATCTACCACATTAAGGACAAACTCCCGTCGTACTTCTCCTATTTTAGAGCCATTTCGCCATTCTTCACATTTGACGGCAACAACATAAGTACCAATTTGAGAAGGATTAAGTGATAACTGACCTGTACGGGAGTCAATTTTTGGCGGGATTGTTCCTGTGATAGCTCTTGTACTATCATATCCTGCATTCCAAGTCGCTTTCCGGTAAGGGCCAGCATTAGGCATAGAAGGAAAGGTCCCACTTGGGTCGGTATTGCCTGCTAGGGGTGTCACGAGCGAATACCTCAGCTCATCGCCATCAAGGTCAGTAGCAGCAAAGCTAGCTTCAAAGTTTTTTCCAATACATGCAAATTTAACTTGGGGCGTAGCAAATTGCGGAGAGCTGTTGGAAGTAGTAAGGGGGGGGATTTCGCAGTAGAAAACTAACCCAGCTCCTGCATTTGCTTGAATATTAAGAACGTTGTTGTTGCGACAGCATTCTTCCCATGCCAGATAGTATCCGCTAAGGTGATTGTAATTGCTAGGGAGAAGAGTGACGTTGGCTTCGTATTTTATGTACGAAATCTTGGTGCTAGGAGTCCCATTGATACAGCTTGCATTTTGGTAAGGTAATGCTTGCTCAACAACGCGGGTGAGCGTAAAATCATCCATTCGCGTATGGTCATTCTTACGAAAAACCGAAACAAAGGCTTTATCTTCAGGGGACTGGACTTGGTCATAAACCAACGTAAGTGTTATGGTAAAAGTATTAGGAGAAGTACCTCTCTTAGTGATAGATACATCTCCTCCCATCAGATGGTTTGCCCAAGTTTTTGACCATACCAGTAAAACTAATCCGCACGTAATCAGACACTTCATGAACCTCAGTTTGCGATGTTGGATATGCTAAGATATATGCTACATCATGGGCAAAAATTGTTCCAAACTCAAAACACTATGCTATCTCCCACGCCGATGCCATACTTATCGCAGTAGCCTCCATTGACTTCCACCACATATTGGGTGTTGCCATAAGAAGGTAGGTTTTCTTCCGAATAAGGCTTTGCATTTTTTTGGATAGAAACAATCTTTTTGTTCTGGTCAACATAAATGATATCGAGTGAAATCATCGTGTTTTTCATCCAGAAAGATTGTGGCGTAGGGCTGTCAAACACAAAAAGCATTCCTACCGAATCGGCCAGATAAGGCCTAAACATGAGTCCTTTTTGGCGTTCTGCATCATTTTCGGCGATTTCTACGTCGATGGTTTTGAATTTTTTACCGTTCTTCAAAAAAGTTACTTCGCCCTCCTTAGTGATACCATTGGAAGAAATAGTAGCAGGAGTAGATGAGGGGGCTGCTGCGGTAGTTTCGGAACTTGTGGGTCTATTTTCCGAAACGAGCAGAGGGCGTAGTAAATACAACGCTCCCGCTAGTACAAAAACGGCTAAAAGTACATAACTAAAATAAGACCTACGATTGCGCATCTTTGAAAATGTTAGTTGAGAAAACCATTATTCTTCATAAGCCCAGTCAATTCGGTGCTTCATGTCCCGAATTACGAGGTTTTGTGCTTTAAAGTAGGCTCTTATTTGGTCTACTTTATCATAGCGCTGACTTGCTTTGTATTCTCGATAAAGGTCTAGCATTCCGCCTAAAATGGCGTCACTTTCGCTTTTCTCTTCTTTCAAGCCCAAAATTTCTTCCGTAAAAGTGGTAAACTTATCTTTCAACATCGCAAACCCTCCCTCGCCCAATGCAGCGGGAGAAAGCTGATTGAGATAAAGCATGTTGACATATTTTAAGAGGTTAAACAACTGTGCTATCGCAACGGCCGTATTGAGGTCGTCGTTCATGGCATCATAAAACCCTTGTACTGATTTCTCAATGTCGGCGACTTTTTTTGCATCAATCGCTACACCAGGGGTGGATACCTTTAGGCCGGCAGTTTGAGTGTCAACTTCAGAAGGTATATACTCCATTGCTTTAATAGCACGAAGCCCATTCATAAGCCTTTTGAAGGCTTTTTGGGCACCTTTTAGTGCATCATTTGAAAAATCAAGCGTACTGCGATACTGACTTTGCAGCATAAAAAACCGCGTGGTCATGGGGCTGTATGCTTGCTCTAGCAATGGGTGATTTCCCGTAAATAACTCAGCGGGCAAGAATGAATTGCCCAGGGATTTAGACATTTTTTGGCCATTCACGGTCAGCATGTTGGAGTGCATCCAATACCGCACGGGGTCAGCCCCATTGAGTCCCGTTCCTTGGGCTATTTCGCATTCATGATGAGGGAATTTGAGATCCATACCCCCGCCATGAATATCAAATTGAGCGCCTAAATATTTGGTACTCATGCAGGTACATTCGAGGTGCCAGCCTGGGAAGCCCTTGCCCCACGGAGATTCCCACTGCATGATGTGCTCGGGGGCAGCTTTTTTCCAAATGGCAAAATCCAAAGGATTTCTTTTTTCGGAAGTACCTTCTAATTCGCGGGTTTCGGTCAGCAACTCCTCCAAAACCCTTCCAGAAAGTTTGCCGTAGTTATTTCCTTGAGCGTTGTATTTATTAATGTCAAAATAAACAGAGCCATTTGACTCGTAGGCCAAGCCTTTATTTATCAAATCTTTGACGGCTTCTATCTGCTCTATCAAATGCCCCGTAGCGGTAGGCTCGATACTTGGGGTATGGAAATTGAGGCGTTCTAATACTTGATGAAAATCGTTGGTGTAGCGTTGGACAATCTCCATCGGCTCCAACTTTTCGAGTTTGGCCATTCGACCAATTTTATCTTCTCCCTCATCTCCATCTCCTACAAGGTGACCTACGTCGGTGATATTTCGTACATAGCGTACTTTATAACCAATGTGCGTAAGATATCGAAACAAGATATCAAAAGTAAGAAAAGTTCGAACGTTGCCTAAATGCACGTAATTATACACAGTAGGACCACATACATAAAGCCCCACATGAGGAGGGCTGAGGGGTTCGAAAAGTTCTTTTTGGCGAGAAAGCGAATTATAGATTTTGAGCGGTTGTGTCATGGTGATATTGCGAAATACTGATTTTGAAAAAACATACTAAACCATCGAGTATTGGCAACATCGGAACGTGTTAGAATTAAATTTTGGTGAAAGCATAACTAGAAAACGAATATTTGTCCACAAAACTAACAATTTGTTGTGGGTTCTTTTACAAAATCAATGCCAGAAGTTCGGTATTTAATTACGGCAAATTAACTTTACCGCATGAAAAAGCCTTTTATTGTCGGAATCACGGGCGGGAGTGCTTCGGGAAAGACTTACTTTTTGAACAGTTTGATGGGAGCATTTTCAGAAAATGAAATTTGCCTGATTTCGCAAGACCACTATTATCGGCCTCGCCATGAGGTGGCTGTAGATGAAAATGGAGTACATAACTTTGATTTGCCATCGGCTATCAATCACCGAAAGTACGCTGAGCATATCATTGAGTTGCGTGAAGGGCGTACCGTGCAGCAGCTAGAATATACCTTCAACAATCCCAATATTATCCCTAAAATGCTGACCTTCAGTCCTAGGCCCATCATAGTGGTAGAAGGTATTTTTGTGTTTTATTTCAAAGAAATAGCCGAGTTGCTGGATCTTAAGATTTTTATTGATGCCAAAGAGCACATCAAACTAAAACGTCGGATTATTCGGGATCAAATTGAGCGAGGTTATGACCTTACTGATGTATTGTACCGTTGGGAAAACCACGTCTTTCCTACTTATGAGCAGTATATTAAGCCTTCCAAAGCAGATGCAGATTTGATTGTGCCTAACAATCGCCATTTTCACCGAGGCCTAGAGGTGGTGAAAGCGTTCTTGAAAAGTAAGGTAGATAGCAAAGAAGAATAAGCTTTGCTACAGCTCCCAAATCGTGGGATTTTTGTGACGGCGAAGGTGCTTGCCCATTTCCATCCAAAATGCCATCACCAAGTAAATGATGATAGGAGACCCGAAGGTCAAAAAAGTAGCATAGATAAAATACAAACGAATGCTACTAGCCGAAATATTGAGGATTTCTCCCAAGCGTGTACAAACGCCAAAAATATGGTTTTCTACGAAATAGCGGAAACGATTCATAGCGTTGTTTTGAAAAATTTGAAACGAAGATAATAAAACCAAAATTAAATGTCAAGCACCTGAATAACAGCCCTTATGACTTGACTTATAACAAATAATTTATAATTTTGTTTTAGCTTTGCCTAAAACTTCATTATCATAGCAAGACAAAGTTTAGCCTCGGCAAGTTCATAATTTTGAGAGTTCAAGCCTTTGCTCAAATATTAGTTCCTGTCAGCATCTTTGTAAGGTTCAGAAAATGAGGCTGATAGCAGTTTATTTTAATTATTTTTTTTCATTTTTTTAATTTTTGTAGTACAATGCAAACAGGAACAGTAAAGTTTTTCAATGAAGCTAGAGGGTATGGTTTCATTGTGGACGATGAATCTCAAAAAGAAATTTTCGTACACGTAACGGGCTTAGGCGGCGTTGTTATTCGCGAAAAAGACCGTGTTGAGTACGAAGTCGTTGACGGAAAGAAAGGCTTGAACGCGACTAAAGTAAAGAAAATTTAATTTTATTTACTTTAACAACGGCACGAGGCACTTCCCAGGAAGTGCCTCGTTTTTTTGTTTTTTGGGAAAAATAAGAATTGTATTAAACTTCCAAAATTCAAGTGTTTATTTTAAGTCTCGCTCGATGATTTCGTTGGTTTTTTTGTCTTTCAAAATCAATTTATGGCGCCCGTCATGGGTTACTTCTTCTTTAATTAAGTAATAGTCAGCATCGTAATCTACTAAGGTAGAAACGGGCTTCAACCCTTCTTGCCCCCGCCATACAGGCAATATTACTGGTTCCCAAAGTTTAGATTGAGCCGATTTATAAGCGGCGTCAATAATAGCATTCACTACATAGCCGTCATACAAAGTTTCGGCGGGTTGTTGACCTTCTTCTACCGACCGAAACATGTCCGTAAACATATGATTATATCCCAACTCGTTGACCTCGTCGCCTACCGGGAAAAGCCACCCCGAATTGCTTTCGGCTTTTTCGGCTACATAGTCACCGCCTTTGCCTGTGGTGAATACTTCAAAACCAGTGCGTAAAAAATTGTTCATCCAGATAGTGCCTTCGGTACCCATCACTTCGTCGCGCAGGTCCATACCTCCTCTGAAAGTCCAACTTACTTCAAACTGCCCGATTGCGCCATTTTCATACTTCACCAGGGCAATCGCATGGTCTTCGGCTTCAATGGGTTTTACTTGGGTAGCGGCCCAACACATGACCTCCACGGGCTTGATGTCTTTCCCAATAAAATTACGAGCTATTTCGATACAATGGCAGCCTAAATCTAGGATACAACCCCCGCCTGCCATTTCTTTGTCCCAAAACCAATTGCTGTGAGGGCCGGGGTGAGTTTCGCGGGATTTGGCCCACAAAATCCGCCCCAATGCTCCGTTGTCGACCATTTGTTTGGCTTTCAGAAATTTGGGAGTATAGCACAAATCTTCCAAATACCCGCCAAATATTCCTGCTTCTTCTACTGCCTGCATCATGCGAAGGGCTTCAGCACCATTTCTGCCGAGTGGCTTGGTTGATACCAATGCCTTTTTGTGTTTTACGCAGAGCATTACGGCTGCTTCGTGTAAGTTGTTGGGAAGAGCTATACACACCATCGTCACATCTGGATGGGCAATTACTTCTTCCATATCAGTAGCCCAAAAAGAACAACCGTAATCGTCAGCAAATTTTTTAGCACTTTCTTCGCGCCGGGCGTATATCGCCACTACACGATCACGCCCTCGCTGTCCGTGAATAGATTCTGCATAAAAACGTCCGATAAAGCCAGAACCAAGCATTGCAATTTTCTGCATAAAAGAGAAGAGTTTGAGGGTGAAAAATAATTTCTAACAAAAAGCAGTCTCCATAAACTTTTTAATGATGAGTTTTTGTTAGTACTTTTGCAATATAGTTGCAATTAGTCATGTCAAAAATTATTTCGATTACTTTAAACGTAGGATTAACAGGGCTTGTTCATCTCTTGTGCTGCTGGTTGCCGTTAATTGTGGTTGTATTCAACGGAGTATCAATAGGATGGCTTGCTCAGTATCAAACTCAGTTGATAGCATTACAGATAGGGGTTTTGATTTGGTCATTTTATGATCTCTACCTACGGTCTTCGCATCGCTCATCGGCTTTTGAGAAAAAAGTTTTTTGGACTGCTGTGGGATTAACTATTGTTTTGAATTTGATTCCCCATCGTTACTTTCAAGCTGAGGAAAGCAAGTTGGCGCAGGCTCAGTTTGAGCGTATTCGGGCTACGCGTGTAGCACAATTTGAACTCCAAAAACCTCCCAAATCGGTAGAAAAGTTGAGCAATATGCTTCAATCTGTAGAAGGAGTTGTACCTTCGCAAATCAAACTTACTGACGCAGGAGTATCAGTGAGATACTATCAAGACAAAACCTCTGAGCAAGCTATATTGGCCATGCTTCGGAAAGAAGGGTATCAAGTTTCAACAATTGATTAACCACTAATCTACATTTATCATGAGAAAATCTGCTTATCGTACTGCCATTTATGGTTCTTTGCTAATCGCTTCGGGCGTTTTATTTGTGGCGTGTGGCGACAAAAAAGACCCTAAAATGGAAGAGGCTGGGAAAGTGCACTTAGAAGCTATGGCCATAGAAGAGTCTCTACATGAGCAAATTGAAGCCATAGATTCGATAAAGATTGTTTTGAACGATAAGAAAAAAACACTCACCGATGCAGCTCAAATTGCCAAAGCTGACTCGGCATTGGCGGCCCTAGATGGCGTAGCCAAATCCTTCGAAACTTGGGAAGAAAATGTAATAGAAGTGCCCGGCTTACCTCATGAACACCATCATGGCGAGGGCGAGCACCACCATCATGACCATAAGCCAGCCCCAGATTTGACACCTGACCAAATGCTTGATGTTCAGAAAGAATCAAAAGCAAATATTGAGAAAATCAAATCAGATTTACTCAAAGTAGAAGAGATGCTAAAGCAATTACTCTAATTTAGCTATCCATCACAAAGGGCGTCTCCTTCATTGGGAGACGCCCTTTGTGATGGAGCTATTTATCATCTATTAGCGCGGGACTTCGATTTTTTGGAGCAATTGAGCTACTACATCATCAGGAGTGGCTCCTTCCATTTCTCTTTCGGGAGTAAGCAAAATGCGGTGCCGCAGCACACTCGGCGCCAAAAATTGGATGTCTTCAGGAGTTACAAAATCACGTCCTTTGATAGAGGCAAAAGCCTTGGAGCTATTCAACAATGCCACTGACGCCCGCGGCGATGCTCCCAGAAATAAAGATTTGTTGCTGCGAGTTTCGAGCACAATTTGGGCAATGTAGCCTAGCAATTTATCTTCTACATGGACCTGATGTGTTTTCTGGCGTAACTCGGCTAACTCAAGAGGCTGAAGTACAGGTTCAATATCCGCAATCGCCTCCGCCATGTTTTTTCTTAGATGGTGCCCTCTCAAAACTTCCACTTCTTGGTCTGGCGTAGGATAGTTTACTGTTATTTTAAACAAAAATCGGTCAAGCTGAGCTTCGGGAAGTCGGTAAGTACCTTCGTGCTCAATGGGATTTTGGGTGGCTATCACGATAAAAGGCGAGCTCATCGGATAGGTAGTTTTATCGATCGTAGCTTGTCGTTCTTCCATTACTTCAAACAGCGCCGATTGGGTCTTTGCAGGAGCGCGGTTGATTTCATCTACCAACACGATGTTGGAGAAAATGGGACCTTTAATAAATTCAAAGTTAGTGAGTTTGGGGTTGAATACTGATGTTCCTAATACGTCAGAAGGCATCAAATCGGGGGTAAATTGGATGCGACTAAAATCCGTATTGATAGTTTTGGCGAGTAGCTTTGCCGTAAGGGTTTTGGCTACGCCAGGCACTCCTTCAAGAAGCACATGTCCATCAGCCAGCAAAGCCGTAAGGAGTAACTCTATGGTTTGGTGCTGCCCTACAATGATTTTCCCAATTTGTGATTTGATGGCTCCAATGGCATTGCTAAGGTCTTCTAACTCAATCCTAGATTTAAAGTTCATTTTGTAAAATAGTTTCCTGAGGTGATAAAAGGGCTTATTTTGATTTTTGATAAAAGTCTTCGATGCGGCGGTTGAGACTCAAAAGCGCATATTCAGACAAAATGGGCGTACGCTCGGCATGGGCTATTTCTCCAAACAACAAATCAATGTCTAATCGAGAAAGGCCTGTTTTGTGTGCTAATGATGTTTTAAATTCATCATCAACATCTTGGGTACGTAACCCAAAGCGTTCGCGAATATAAATCATCAAATGTTGTATCTTCTTTTGGGCAATATTAGAATGGTTGCCTTTTTGAAAATACATCTTTCCGATGGTTTTGACAAACTCCAAAGAGGTATTTTGAGGTGGAGTCATGATTGGGATGATGCGTTGGGTGCGTTTTCCCGCAAAAATGGCAAAGAATAATAAACCCCAAAGGATAAGATAATAACTCCATTTTAGGGCAGGCTGTGTCATGATATACCTAAATATAGACTGCTCATCCTCACCAAATCTTCCCTGCTTGAGGTATTCGTCCCAATACACAGGTCGCACTGATAAATAAGAAAGAGACTTAAAAGCAAAATCGGTAGTGGCAGGGTCTAAGGTATAATAATTAGTCAAAGCCAAGGGGAGATTATGTAAATAAAAGTACCCCTTTCCGTATTTTACCTTCAAAAATATAGGTTCGCCACGGGCGTTATTGGCCAGAATTGAGACATTTTGGGGTTGTTTGACCGAAAAATAATTGCGACCATCATCTTGTGCAAATACATAGCCTTTTGGGGTCTTGAAAGAAGGGGTAACAAAGTTCATTACCAATGCTGTATCGCGAAGAGTAGGGGCTTTTAGCTCGGCTTTTACGCCTAATGTTTTCATCAAAGTATCAGGAAAGTCGTAGGCCGATATAAAAACATCGTTTCCTTTGGATACGTACTTAAATAACTGTTCACGGTCGTTTTTGTCAACACTAAATTCCTGACAGACAAAGATGTAATTGCTCAAAAAACGATCCGTGTTATTACTTAAATGATTATAAATGGGCGTCCTTAAGGAAGTTGCCTTTTGATTAATAAAAACTTCCGGCAACAACTCATACAATGCCTTGGTACCCAAGGGAATATGGTCTTTGTTGGAATAAGTAGGCGTCCAATCCAATGGCTTAGGACGGTAGTATTCAAACAACCCAAAACCTAGGAGAGTCAATATCAAGAACCAAAAGTATTTGCTACGTAATGTTTGCAAGGCTTATCGTTTGGGGGATAGGGTACAAGGATAAAAGCTTCAAATTTTTAATGAAAAGTGCTGAAATTCTTCTTTTATGATTCCAAATTCTACCTCCGAAATCCTAAATTCCCCATACCATACATATTCAAACTGGGATGTGAGTTTTTCAAAATCACTCTGTAAGGTCTTGGTATTTAGCTCGTCCACATAGCTGCGGTTGGTTTTGGTAGGCTGCCAATGAATCAGCCCTTTGTCGGTAAGTTGTTTGAGCGTTTTTAGATAATACAAACGCACCGCCAATCTATAATTATTTTTGGCAATGGCTTCTTCTATCAGGGAGTTGAAATCAAGCTCATGGATATTTTCAGTGATTTTGTTGTAAGCCAATGGGTCTTCTTGGGCTTTTGTCCCAAACAACCCACCCAAAAACTCAGACTTGTACAAAAGCCATACTACCAGCGCACCAATAGTGACTAGAAACACATATTGCCAGAAGTTTTCATAGGAGCTACTCCTAAAAAACTCAAAGAATTTTCGGCTAAGCCAGTACCAAAACCGGGAGAGGGGATTTTCGGGAGGAGGAGCTGCTTGTTGATAATTGTAGTCGCGGTCGCTACGAAAACGCTCTAGGGCGTCGTCGGATGGTTTTCGGAGTTTGACAGGAGTTTGGTCAAAAGCGGCTTGGGAGATAGTCGTATCTGCTTTTTCCGGTATTTGGGAAAAAACACTGAGGCTAACGCACCATAAGAACCAAATAAAACTAAACCTTTTCAAGAGGAGGATGTACTTGATTGTTGATAGACACTAAAATTGCGAAAAAGAACCTAAATCTACAAAAAAGCCGACGTTTTGGCGTCGGCTTTGCAAACAGGAAAAAACAAAACAGGAAAGATTATTTCTTCTTGGCTGGTGCCAAAGTCACAATCCATTTAGCAATCTTCAACGCTTCGTCCTTAGGAACATTGGGAAGCGCTGCCATTGGAGGATAGCCAGGCCAGTGGCTAGGCTCAGGCTTATAAATCAATTCTACAATTTGCTCAGGCGTATATTTTTTCTTTGCCATTACTTCTTTGTAGCCAGGACCAACCAGTTTTTGGTCAGCGCGGTGACATGCAAAGCAGGTATTTTTCTGTAACAATGCTTCAATATCAGCAGGAATCTTCACTTGTGCATTGGCTACGGTAGAACCTACGCAAAAAATACCAGCCGCTACTAACATTTTTGTAATTCGTTTCATGCTCAGGCAGGATGTTTTGTAATTTGAAAAAATGGAACTAATTAAATGCAAAGCTATAACGTTTTGAGAAAGAATTTGTGTTAAAATACCAAAAGATTATTTTACATTTCTACTGGCTTCATTTTAGGAATCAACACATTGATAATCAAAAGAGCCACTAAATAAGTAAAACTAGCGATGAGAAAAAGGGGCATGTAACCAAATTTGACCCGAATAGGGCCCGCAAATGCAGCCAACAAAGCGCCACCTACTGCCCCCGAAAAGCCCCCTATCCCTGTTACCATCGCCACAGCACTCTTGGGAAACATATCTGATGCAAAGGTATAAACATTGGCCGACCATCCCAAATGGGCAGCTGCTGCAATGGCAATCAGTACTGTGGCAAGGTAAATATTGTGAGTTTGGGCGGCTAAAAAGATAGGTACAACACACAAGGCACAAATCAACATGGTGGTTTTACGAGCCCGATTTAAGTCCCACCCTCCTTTCATGAATTGAGAAGAAAGCCACCCAAAAAAGACACTCCCTCCATCTGAAATCAAGTAAATGACCATGAAAGGAAGACCTATGTTTTGTAAATCGAGGCGTTGGGTGAGAGATTCACTAGAATTAAAAAAATCAGGAAGCCATGTCAAATAAAACCACCAAATAGGATCCGCCATAAATTTGCCCACAATGAGGGCCCAAGTTTGTCGATACCGAAGTAAACGCCACCAAGTAAGCCGCCCAGAGATTTCTTCTTGTTGTCGGTCTTGTTGGATGTACGAAAGCTCTTCGGCAGATACTTTTGGGTGTTGCTCAGGCCGTTGGTAGTTTATCCACCAGATAAGAAGTACTACAAAACCAAGTACCCCAGTAGTCATAAATGACATTCGCCAACCATAGTGTAGTGTCATCCAAGGAACGAGCGCCGCTGTAAGTATAATACCGACATTGGTGCCAGCATTGAAGAGACCCGTGGCAAAAGCTCGTTCTTTTTTAGGAAACCATTCGGCGATGGATTTAATACTTGAAGGGAAATTGCCTGCTTCGCCTATCCCTAGTGCAAAGCGAGTAGCCCATAAGCCTTGAAAAGAGCTTACGAAGGCATTGGCTACTCCCGCAAAACTCCAAAGTCCAATCGCAAAAGCCAATCCTCTTTTGGTACCTAGCCGGTCAATGAGCCAGCCTATCATAATAAACCCTAGGGCGTAGGCGGTTTTGAAAGCAGTATCTATCCAGCCGTATTCGATTTTGAAAGTATCAAGGTCTGCTTGTGTTAGTGTGTAAGTAAGCGGGACCCCGAGCATTTCTTTTCGAAAAGTATCATCAAGCATCGCAAATGAAAGGACGTTTCGGTCGATGTAGTTGATGGTCGTTACCAAAAACAGTAACAATACAATACGCCAACGAAAGTTGCCGATATACATTTGAGTGAGAGGTTAAAAGGGTGGTTAGGAAATGAGGATGCAATATACGGGGTTATCGGATAAAAGTTCTATTCTTACCTTTGTTAAAAACTGAATGATAATGAATGACCTACAAAAACAAGTATTGATAAAAGCTGCTTCTTTTTGTGCATATCAAGAAAGAACCCTCAAGGAAGTACGTCAGAGGCTGCGGGAGTGGGACTTACCAGATGAGGAGGCCGAGCCCCTTATACAAGAATTGATTGCCCAAAACTATCTCAATGAAGAGCGTTTTGCAAGGGCTTTTGCAGGGGGAAAGTTTAGGGTCAAAAAATGGGGACGTCTCAAAATCAGACAAGAAATGAAACTGAAAGGGCTTTCAAATGACTTGATTCAAAAAAGCCTTTTGGAAATAGACGGAGATGCCTACGAAGAGACCTTGAAGGAGCTTCTCTCTAAAAAAGTACAAGGCCTCAAAGGTGAACCTTCCCAAGTAAAACAAAAACTACTACGTTTTGCATTGAGTCGAGGTTTTGAAAGTGATATAGTGTGGGAGGTGCTGAAGGGGATTAATATTTAGGGAGTTGGGCTAATTTTGATACTGTTTTTCGTAGATTTAATTTCTGGCAATTTTACTGCTTAGTATTAAATAGGGTATGGGTTCTCCGAGATTTTCTTTAATGAAGGTAAAATCTTAAAATGTATTGTTAAGTAATTTTTGTTGGATCATGGCGTACATTGCATTGGTACTATAGTAGTACTATAAATACAAGCAATAAGAAAACTAATCGAATAATCTCAATAGGAATATAGTAAGTAGGTTGACAATATTAGATTTGGTGACAGTTTTCTTTTTGGGATATTTTTTAGATTTTACGAAACCTAAGATAAATAGTTAGCCTCTATGTTGGCCTAGGAAATTCACTAATTGTGTCTGCATATCCATAATCATTTGCATCCATTTTTCATCACGATGGCGTAGTTGAAGATTTTCTTCTCTTAAAAACTCCTTATCGGCTTTAAGTTCATTGATTATTGCTTGCATTTGTTGAAAAATATCTTGAAATTGAGACAAAGCTTGCTCAAATACCTCTGTATTGTGATTGGTATATGTATGGCCGTTAGCTTTAGTAGGATTGGTATATATACTTGCATTAAGCTTTGCTGATTCTTTTAGTTCGTCTGTTGTTGTTTCCAAAATCACTGCTAACTTTTGGAGCGTTTCTTCTGATACCCCCACTTTATTGTTTTCTATTCTGCTAAGGGTAGTTTGAGGTATGTTCATGGCTTTTGCAAGGGTCTCTTGCTTCATTTTACATTCATCTCTCTTAGATCTAAGTTTTGTTCCTATATATAGCATATTAGTATTGTTAGGATATTATACCATATTTGGACGAATTTAGTAGTAGAATGTCACACTTACAAATAAGGGGCTGCTGTCCTATTTGTCAAATATAAAAATAATTTATTCGTTATTTGTGATGGCTAAATGACTGTTATTCAGTGATGCTTTCTTGAAGTTGCTAGTATATTCAGTCTGTATTATGAATATTCAAAAGCAGATGAATATATTCGCTGCTTTATTTTTTGGTTTTATTGATTGTGGCTTTTTATCTTCGTTTCGTCTTGTAATAAAGTAATAAAAATTAAAATCAAAAGACTATGAACAAATTATCCAATGAACAAATGAGTACATTTTCTGGAGGTAGCTGTACTTTTCAAGAGTATTGGGAGTGGGTCAATAATCCCCCTTGGTGGATATGGATTATTCCGGGCGCAGGCCCAGCCCTTTGGTCAGTTATTGTTCGTCAAGATATGTGCGGGGGTACAATAATATTCCCTCTGGGAACTGGCGGAGATGGCGTAGTAAGTCCTCCTCATAATTTATAAAAAATGTAACTGTTTAGGTACTCTTTTTACTTAAAAAGTACAATTTAAAGACCGTTTTCCAGTTAGAATAGTACAATTTGTGATTTAAGGGAAGCTCGAAAATTCAAAAAATGCGACATTTTTACACAATTGGTTAACAATAAAAACAGCAACTAATTGATTATCAGGTGTTTGTTTTTTTGTAGGGTACCTAAACAGTTACTAAAAAATAATTGTTAACGCTGATATATTTTGAATTAGATTGTCAGCGTTAATTAAAATAATTCTTAAATTAATATATGATGTTGCGAGTTATATTTTCGTTTTTAGTTCTATTTATAGAAGCATCAGACGTTTTTTCGCAAACTGAAGAAAAAGCAATTTTAGTGGGGATACACAACTCTTTTATAATTAATAATAATTCTATAAGCTTTTCATTAAGCCCCCAAATAGGTTATTTCCTTAAAAAGAAAATACTTTTAGGGTTATCTACGCCACCTTCAAGCTCAAGTAAATCGTTAAAAGGGATATATGTTCCTAATGATGGGTTTGTAAAAAATAGAGGATTAGTGAGTCCATTTGTTAGATTTTATTTGTTTGATGAAGCTAAATTTCAATTTTACTTACAGCAATCAGGAGATTTTTATCAATTTAAGTCAAATATTCCTGATTTGGAAGAATTTTCAGGGAGATTAATGTTAGGTACGACCTTTAATTTAGGTATTGCTTATTTTATAGATAATTCTACTACTCTTGAGTTTTGTTATAGCCGCCCCCTATTGAATGGTAATATTGAACTTTTTCCGATAAGTAGAATTGCGTATCTGAAATTTGGTGTTAATTATATGTTAAAAAAAGGAGTATTTAGGAAATGATAAATATTATAATGTAATAATAGGTAGATGAAATATTTAATTGTATTTACTATTTTTTTGTTGTCTTTTATCTGTCTAATTGTTAAATATATTTTATCGAACAAATATGAAACTAGAGCGGTTGAGCATGTGTCGGAGATTCCATTTATAGGTGTACGGAATGAAAGTGAAAATTTTTCACATACAATAGTTATTGTTTTTTCTTCTACTTGTGAATACTGTCAAAATGATGCTGAACAAATTAGGAAGCATATTGATGTTTTTCTTAAGGTAAAAATATTTATGGTTTCCCCAGAAAATACAGCTTCTATTATAAAGTTTTCGTCTGATTATAAGCTCAATAGTTTTTCTAATATAAGGTTTTTACGAATGTCGAAAGAAGAAATATATAAGACATTCTCGGTAATAACTGTACCATATATTTTAGTGTATAATCAAAATGGAGATTTAAACAAAGAAATAAAAGGGGATATAAAAATAGAAAAACTAATAGAGGTAATAGCCAATGAAAAAAAATAACCTTCCCTTTATTCGTCAACAAGACCAGTCGGACTGTGGTGTAGCTTGTTTGGCTTCGGTGGTGCGATATTTTGGAGGAGAGGTATCGTTAGAACGGCTTCGTGCACTGAGTGGAACCACTAATCAAGGGACTACACTGCTGGGGCTATGCCAGGCAGCACAGCAAATAGGGCTGGAGGCGGAGGGTTTTGAAGCAGAAAGTATTGAGATGCTATATGAGTTGCCTGAGCCTGTTATATTGCACGTAGTGATAGATGGGAAGTTGGAACATTATGTGGTATGTAGCTCCCCACCTTCCGAAGAAGGAATTAAAAAGAGGGTATTTACCATAACCGACCCAGCGAAAGGGATTGTAGAAATGACCCAAAGCGAGTTGGATGCGATTTGGAAATCTAAAATTTTGCTTCAATTAACTCCAACAGAGCGCTTTCAGAGAAATGCCCTCAATAGCAGTCAAAAGTTACGTTGGCTCAGAAGTCTCATTCAAGAAGATTTATCTGTTTTGATTATTGCAGCGGTATTGGGGGTAGTGATTTCGATGATGGGATTAGGAATGTCGCTTTTTTCGCAAAAATTGATTGATGAGATTTTGCCCAAACAAAATACCCAGAAATTAACAATTGGACTGATTTTATTAGGCATGTTTTTGGTGGCGCGTTTAGGTATCTCCTATCTTCGGGCCTTGTTTTTACTTCGTCAAGCCCAAAGTTTTAATAATAGAGTGGCGGGGAGCTTCTACGAAAGATTGATTCGATTACCCAAATCTTTTTTTGATAGCCGTAAAACAGGAGACCTCATCGCGCGTATGCATGATACGCGCCGTATTCAGTCAGTAATAGCCTCATTGGCAGGCAACGTACTGATTGATTTTTTGGTCGTAATAATTTCAGCAGTTTTTGTGTTCATTTATTCGGTTGAGGTTGGAATAATTATCTTGTTAAGTTTACCTTTTTTTGGCTGGTTGGTATGGAAGTATCATCTGCGGATTATGCATGGTCAACGAGCAGTAATGGCAGGTTATGCAAGGGTAGAGAGTGAGTATGTAGATACTATTACAGGTATAGGAGCGATAAAAGCGGCTGGACGAGAAGATTTTTTTACCCGTACTACGCAATCTACTTATGAGGGATTTCAGCAAAAGTCTTATGAGGTAGGTCTTTTGGGGACGCGTTACGGAATCTGGGCAGAAGTATTTGGTGTCGTAATCACCGTGGCAATGTTGGCAGTTGCGTCAGTTTTAGTTTTGCAAAAGCAGCTTAAAATAGGCGAAATGATGGCTGTTATTAGTGTGGCATCAGGGATGATAGGGGCGGTGGGGCGATTGGCTACGCTCAATATTCAGATTCAAGAAGCACGTATTGCTTTTGAACGGATGTATGAATTTACGAGTTTAGAAAGTGAAATGACAGCATCGGTGAAGTCAGATTATAAATCCGAATTAGATAACCTTCCGATTACCACTCCGGACAACCAAAAGGAATTTATTTTCTTGTCTTTAATTATCAAAAATCTCTCATTTCGTTTTGTGGGACGTTCGGCGTTATTGAAAAATATTTCTTTAGAACTTCACAAAGGTGAAATGATTGCTTTATTAGGTGAGAGTGGTCATGGAAAAAGTACATTAATGCAGATTTTGCAAAAATTTTATGATTGGGAGGAAGGCAAAGTTTGTATAAATGGCCAAGATTTGAGAATGATAGATACGAGGCTTTGGCGGCAAAATATAGGCGTAGTACCGCAAGAGATTAAGATTTTTAATGGTACAGTATTGGAAAATATCGTTTTGGGCGAAGTCGTCGAACCCAAAGAAGTAATACAATTTTGCCAAGATTTACAGATTAGCTACTTTTTTGAGCAGTTACCGCAAAGCTATATGACATTAGTAGGAGAGGAAGGGATTAACCTTTCGGGCGGACAAAAGCAGTTGGTGGCACTAGCGAGAGCTTTATGGCAAAAACCTCAACTATTGCTCCTTGATGAGGCTACGGCTTCCATGGATAAAAATACAGAACGTGTGATATTACAGCTTTTGCAGCGCCTAAAATCCAAAATCACTATTTTTTTGATAACGCACAAAATGCAGACCGCTTACCAAGCAAATCGTATTTATATCATTGAAAATGGACGTTGTGATAAGTACACAACACCCGAGCAATTGCTTCGCAGTCCAAGCCTTTATAGTGAAGGGTGAAAAGATTAGCCATAATATTTACTAAACTTTTGAAACCCACTCCGCCACTTTTTCGATGAGCCGATGATGCCCTGTTTTTAGGACAATGGGCTTTATATCAGGTAGCTGTGTGGTAAGAGGAAGTACGTAGTGAGCTGGTAGTAAGCTGTCGTGTTTTCCAAGAAAAATCTTTAAATCAATTTGGTTTTCTTTTACCAATTGGGCGATGAGTTTTATATCTGCCCGGATCAAACTAAAACCTATCCACGAACGATACACGCGCTCGCGCTGCTCAGCGGTGGCGAGGGTACTTTCTGCAAATTTTACGGCACTTTTCTCAATGAGTTTAAACTTTACTAATAGGTTGGCTAGTTTTTTAAAATAATTGACATTACTTACAAAAAAGCGAAATAGTTTTTTGCTTACCCAAAAGCGCGTTGCCAACCCATACCAAGGACTTTCTGTAATACCATCGGGAGCCAAAAGCCAGCAAGATTCAGTTTGTTCTGCAAAGAGTTGAAGAGTAGCTAAGGCAAATTTCCCTCCCATGCTAAAACCCATGAGAGAGAAATTTTCGATTTGATGTATTTTTAAAAAATCTTCCAAAAAAGCCTTCCATGCTTCTAAGGTGAGTTTTTCGGAAGCTAGAGCAGGACTTTGACCATGAAAGGGTAAATCAAACAAGTAAAAGGTATACTGATTTTTTAACACCTCCACCAAAGGCAAAAAGCAACGGTAATCTTGCCCAATCCCATGAAAGGCCAAGAGCGTTTTTGGACCATGCCCTAAAGCGACGCTTACGAGGTTTGGAGCCTCATAAGCGTTGAGATTAGTAGCCGATGCTTGTGTCATCGCCACGAGGGTCTGAGCCGCCTTCCAATGTGCCATCTGGGCGAACCAAAATACAGTCCATTCGCCCGATGGTGTTGCGCTGCATTTCCAGATTATATGATTTGGCTTGAAGCTTCTGAATAACGTTGGGCGTAAATGCCCCATTTTCAAAAGTAGTTTTGTCGGGCAACCATTGATGATGAAACTTGTAAGCATTTACAGCCTGCTGCATGGTCATGCCGTGTTCGATTACATTCAAAATCGTCTGAAACACAGAGGTAATAATCGTAGAACCCCCTGGGGTACCCACTACCATATAGAGCTTTTTATCCTTTTCGAGGATAGTCGGAGTCATGGACGAAAGCATTCTTTTGCCGGGTTCGATGGCATTGGCTTTGTTGCCAATCAGCCCAAACATATTAGGTACACCGGGCTTGATACTGAAGTCGTCCATTTCGTTGTTCATAAAAAAACCTCCCCCTTTCACGATGATACGGCTACCGTAGCCGCCATTGAGCGTGGTAGTAACCGAAACGGCGTTGCCGTCTTTATCTACGATAGAAAAATGGGTTGTTTCCATACTTTCGTATCCCGAAATATTTCCACCTTTGATGGCCTTACTATCAGTCGCTTTCGAAAAGTCAAAGTCTTCCCAACGTTTATGGAGATAAGAGGAAGCCAACATTTTTTTGATAGGAACTTTTACGAAATCAGGGTCGCCCAAAAACTTAGCCCTATCGGCATATACGCGTCTTTCGGCTTCAATCATCACCTGTACGGTAGAGTCAGCGTGCCAGCCCCATTTTTTGAGAGGATAAGGCTCTACAAGTTTCAGAAGTTGTAACAAAGCTATGCCACCGCTTGATACGGGAGGCATTGTGATGAGTTTATAGTCTTTGTATTTTCCAACGAGAGGCTTGCGCCAAACGGCTTGGTAAGATTTGAGGTCTTCGGCCGAAATAAACCCATTCCCGCGTTGCATTTCGGCTACGAGCAAGTTGGCTGTTTCGCCTTCATAAAAACCAGCTCTGCCGTTTTGTTGAATACGACGGAGTGTTTTTCCTAAATCTACCTGAATCAATGTATCTCCCGCTTGCCATTCGCGCCCGTCTGCTCTTACAAAATAAGTAGTATCAGCATTGAGTTTGACAATATCCGCTTTGATTCGATTCAATCCCGCTGCTTCTTTTGTGGTAAGAATCACGCCTTTTTCTGCCAAATCAATCGCAGGTTGAAGGAGAGTTGCCCAAGGGAGTTTTGCGAATTTTTGGTGTACTTGCACCATACCGTCCACCGACCCCGGCACTCCACTTGCTAGATGCCCCACCATACTTAGGCCAGGAATGACGTTGCCGTTGGCATCTAAGTACATGTCTTTGTGTCCTTTGATGGGCGCTTTTTCGCGGAAGTCTAGCGTAAAATTTTTGCCTTTTCGATCACGATACACAAAAAAACCTCCTCCACCGATGTTGCCAGCTGATGGGTGAACTACGGCGAGCGCAAACTGTACTGCAATGGCCGCATCGGTAGCATTTCCACCTTTTTGCAGGATTTCTATCCCTACGCGTGAGGCCTCTGGATGAGCAGATGCTACCATGCCGTTGGAGGCGGAGATCCCCATGCGATCTGAGTAAAACGGTTGTTGGGTGGGATCGTCGGTCAAAAATTGATAAAAGCCTTTGTTTTCTTTTACTTCTTGACAAAACGCATGAGTGCTGATAAAAACAGCCAGTAAGTTGATGAATAGTTTGTTCATAAAGTGGGCATAAAAGTTTGGGGTTTCAAGTTACAAAAACTCTTTCATTTTGCTTCAAACCAAAAGTTTTAGAAATTGCAGCTTCTAAAATCTGAATGTTATGGCGATGTTTGAAGATGATGAAAGTTTCGGGTTTGAAGATGAAGATTTTGACCCTGAAGAAGCCAATCAAGAATGGCAACAAGAGCGCGCACGGGTTGCCAATATGCCCATTATGCTCAAGGCTCGCGAAATCTTGGACACGGTGGATTCGTTGACTGAATTAATGGAAGAGGACGCAGGCATGGCACATTATCGAGATATTTTGTTTGAAGATGCCAGTATGATTTGCTCCAAAATCGCAGGTGCCGAGAGTCGAGAATTGTATAGTTTACGTATGGAAAATGCCGTGATTATTAAAATCCATGCCAGAAGCTTACTTACGCAGGTGTCAGGGCTAGCAATGATGGGGTTTAAAGAAAAGCATTATTTGGAGGTCTTGCGGGAAGAAATTGAGGAGTTTCGAGTATTGTTTATTGAATGGGTAGAGGGTTTTGACAAATCCAACGACATCCCCGATAATTGGGGTGTTTTGTTTCGATAAGATGAACTTATATTTCAAACAAAAAACCTTTTGATACTAACTCTTGGTAGCGTTTTTCATCAAAACAAAAATAATAAGCCCCGCGCCTAGAGGTGCCCTTTTGTTTCTCTTTGAGTTTTACTAATAAGTTCATATTCAGGATTTTCTTGCTAAAGTTTCGCTTGTCAAGGGGTCTTCCCAAGATAGACTCATATAGATTTCTGAGCTCAAGCATCGTAAATTTTTCGGGCAACAATTCAAAGCCAATAGGCTGGTATCTGACTTTTCGGCGAAGTTGATCAAGTGCTTTATGAAGCATCGAAAGATGGTCATAGACAAGGTTGAGTTTTAGAGCAGAAGAAATAGGATGCCATGTAGCTCCAAAATTGGAAGAGAGCTTGGATAAAGTAGGTTCTACTTCAATTAGGGCATAATAACAAGTCGTAATGACTCTTTCTGTAGGAACCCTAAATACATTTCCGAAGGTGTACACTTGCTCCATGTATACATTTTCGAGGCCCGTAAGACGCTCTACGGTGTTGCGGGCTGCATCGTCAATATTTTCATCAAGATGTACAAATCCCCCCAACAAAGCCCAGTATCCTTTAAAAGGCTCATAAGGGAATTTGTGAAGCAAAATGTGTAACTCCGTTCCATAAAACCCAAAAATGACACAATCAACCGAATTGAGCAGGCCAATTTCGCCGGCATGATAATGTGGCATAGCGCTATCTGTGAGGCGTGAAATAGGAAGATTGGTTTGGTTGAAAGTAGAAGAGTCGGACATATAAGCGTATAATTTTTCTCCAAATATGTTATGAAAAGACAGCAATGAATTGAAAATACCACTTCATTTTAAGGATACTTTTTAAATAAATCACTACAAAATGTGATAGACTGAGGCGGTGTTTAATGGTATCTAATAGAAATTTGTATATTTGGAGCCAATAAACAATATTAGACCAATCCATTCCGTTTTTGTCACAGCAAAAACCTAACAGTAATGATTTTACTTCAAGCGCAAACCGCCGTCGATTCAGTAGCTACCGCTGCCTCAGCCCCAGGGATTTCATTGTTTGATTTGTTGATGAAAGGTGGATGGGTGATGATTCCCCTCCTAATTATGTTTTTTTTGACGATATTCTTAATCATTGAGCGTTGGCTAGCTATCAATGCCAATGGTAAATTGGAAGAGAGTTTTATCGACAATATGAAGGACTTTGTTCAACAAGGCAATATCAAATCTGCCGAGTCTCTGTGTCGTAATCAACGCTCGGCGGCAGGGCGTATTTTTGAGAAAGCGATTGGACGCATTGGATATTCCATAAAAGATATTGAAAGCACCATCGAAAATGCCAGTCATATCGAAGTCTCTCGCCTCGAAAGCAACCTTTCGTATTTGGGGGTGATTGCGGGGATTGCGCCGATGCTTGGGTTTGTGGGAACCATTTCGGGGATTATCAACATCTTCTATAGCATCTCTCAATCCAATGATTTTGATATTAGTACTATCGCAAGTGGGATGTACGAAAAAATGGTGACTTCAGGCGCTGGTCTGATTGTGGGTTTGATTGCGTATATGGGCTATCACTTGCTCAATATGAAAATCGACCGTATCGCTCTGAAACTTCAAGCAGGCGCTTTTGATTTCTTAGATGTATTGCAAAAACCTATTACGAATCGCTAGTCACAGGTATTGCTTGGAAAGGGGTGTTTGTTGAAAAAGAATAAACACCTATCTAAGCAGTGAAGATGACTTACAAATACTTATGCTATGAAAATCCGCCGTAAAAGTAGATTCGCACCCGAGGTTTTTACGCAATCATTAAACGACATCATGTTTTTCTTGATGTTGTTCTTTTTGATTATCTCAACGATGGTGAATCCCAACGTCATCAAGTTGATGCTGCCTAAAGCTTCTGCTGCCCAACAAATGCAGAAGAAACAGACGACCCTGTCGGTAGATGCCGAAAAAAACTATTTTTTAGATAAAGAACCTGTTTCTAAAGAGCAATTGGAGTCGGCATTGTCGGCGGCTTTTGCGGGCATTCAAGAAAAAACGGTCATTTTGCAAGTTGACCAAAGCATTACAGTACAAGACTTGGTAGATGTGTTGGCGATTGGAGCTAAGCTCGATATCAAAATGGTAATGGCTGTTAAGAAATAACTCTTTAAAGCTTACCTTCTCTTCACAAATTAGAGTATATCATACGATAAAACGGGGGTTTTTACGCTAAAAGCAATCGTAAAGAGTAATTAAATTTGCCCTTGCTTATATAGCTGTAGTTCAGACTCTTAACACTCTAATTTGTAAAATCATGATTTTTTCTGAAAGAACTTTCGTAGATGCTTTGGGTGGGATTGTCATTCAAAGCAAGTTAGGGCCTGCTGTCAAGCGTAGCGGGTTTGAAAAGGTGCTTTTTCCGGGCGTAGAAGTGGGGCTTCCAGGTTGGGAACGCGCTCACAGCCAAGGTGCTGGTACAGGTTTTGAAAGTCCTAATGCCATCAGGTATGCCCCTCAAGAGGTCAATCAAGAATATCAAAGGTTAGGAATTGAACGCTACCTAAGAGACTTAGTGAATGATAGAAAGACTGAACTGTGGCTTACTACGGTCACTTACACACATCCGCGAAGTTTAAGGCTTAAAGAAATTCAGTACCGAGTTGATGAAGTTTTAAATGGTTTTTCGAGGCGGTTGTTTGAGGCTAGTATTGAGATTGAAAACAAAACAGAAAAGCCTAGAGTGGTAACCAACGCAACTCCTTTCTTGATTCATTAATCTTAAGGCCATATCTTCGGAATCCCCATAGTATGGGCATAGTTTTTAGGACAATGCGTATGTACATAGTCTAATAGCCGTTGCATATCGCGCTCAAAATCAACAAAATAATCTGGATTAAACTTTGCTAACTTTTTGAGGAGAGCTTCGGTTTTTTTTGCAATATATTCGGCACAAGTATCACTACGGCTATTGTGAACTTTGAGTAGGGGAGATTGATGTTCAAAAAAAGTCAAGAATAAGTAAATCGTAAGCTCAATTTCCCCGTATTTGTCTTTGGTGATTTTGACGTGCTGAGTGATGTCACCCATAAAACTCCTCATATCCATCATCATCCATCCGGGAGTGTCATGCGTCATTTGGGCTACTTTCAATATGCGCTTTTTGATGTCATCGCGGCGAGGCTGAATGGTATCTCCGTGTTCAATAAGTTCAAATTCAAATCTTTGGACTAGATTTTTATCTTTTCCTATCAAGCGAAGAAGCAACTTATCTTTTTCTTTTTGAGATAGCTGTACAATTGCTTTCTTTAGTTCATTGGACATCGCCATTTTAAATCCCTTTATAGTTTTTCTTTTTTTGCCGTGTTTCTAATTGCTTAACAACCTGCCCATATATTCTTTCCATAAAAACAGGGTTGGTTGAATAAAACTGATAGCTACGATTATAAGAGGCGGAGTCTACACCATATTTTTTGAATGCTCTCAATTTTAGTTGCTCCGTAATGATAGTCGACGAATCGAGAGATGTAATAGCCAACCGCCCTACTCGTGCCTCAATCAGGTGAATGTCGGCCAAAATTTGAGCCATTTTATCTTCAGTTATTGTTCCTTTGGGAATTTGAGGGTCACTTTGGCAACCTATTAAGAACAATACGAAAATTGAAAAACATAAAACTGTGCGATTTACCATGGCTGATTTTTTGTACTTTTGGATAGTTTAGTTACAAAAATACGCATGATTGAGCAATTTATTACTAAGATTCGACAGTACGAGATTAAGATTCGTAAGGCAGTCAACGCCGATATGCGTGGAAGCTTTCGCTCGGTGTTTAAGGGTTCGGGAGTGGAGTTTGCCGACTTGCGTGAATACCAATACGGAGACGACGTGCGCACCATTGATTGGAACGTATCGGCTAAAGGTCATGGTACTTTTGTTAAAATCTTTAGGGAAGAAAAAGAACAAACGGTATTTTTTTTGCTAGATGTAAGTGGGTCGCAGCAGGTGGGGGAAGTTTTTAGAACCAAACTTGATACTGCCAAAGAAATATGTGGGGTATTGGCACTGTCGGCGATACAGGAAGCAAGTCATGTAGGATTGCTTTGTTTTTCGGATCAAAAAGAAAAATACATTCGTCCTTCCAATGGCATGAAACATGGCTATGAGCTTATTACGGAATTATACAAACTCAAGCCTCAGTCTAATAAAACAAATCTTGCGGAGGCTATTCTATTTACCCTCAATGTAGTAAAACGGCGAAGCGTGGTGATTTTTGTTTCGGATTTTATTGACAAAAACTACGAGCATAATCTGCGCGCATTGGCTCGTAAACATGATTTAGTCATGATTCATTTGCAAGACCAGCGAGAAACTAACTTGCCTCGATTGGGGATTATTCCGATGGTAGACCCCGAATCAAATCGTACGGTGTGGGTCAATACTTCTTCACTTTGGTTTCGACGTAAAGTCAGGGAGGATTTTGGAAACGTAGGAAAACAAATTGAGCTTTTTGCCCGCCAAAATGATATTAATTATGTGTCTATTGATTCTAAACAAGACTATGTCGAGCCTTTGATTAAGCTCTTCCGTATTCGTCGCAACAAATAAGCTTTCATCCTAACTACGATTTTTGATATACCAATAAAAGCGTTATATATTTGGGGATATAACGAGCCCCTTTTTTCATGCAAGATATTTTAGCACCGCTTTTGTTTGCCATTATGGCTTTTTTATATGCTTCGGTAGGCCACGGAGGAGCAAGTGGGTATCTAGCTTTGATGGCTATCTTAGGCACTTCCCCGGCGCTTATGAAATCATCGGCTTTGATTCTGAATGTGTTTGTGTCATTGATTGCTTTTGTGCAGTATTATCGTGCGGGACATTTTCGTTGGAACCTGTTTTGGCCTTTTGCCCTTGCGAGTATTCCGCTTTCATACGTAGGTGCGACCTTACCCATTACTGATTCGCTTTACAAAAAACTCTTGGCAGTGGCCTTGGCTATTGCCATTGCTCGAATGCTCTTTCAGCCCGTTGATAAAGCGGAAAGCAAGCCTGTGCCACTGCTAGGTGCCTTGGCGATAGGTGGAGTGATTGGGCTATTGTCAGGAATGCTTGGGATTGGTGGAGGGATTATCCTGAGTCCAGTGATTTTATTGTTAGGATGGGGCAGAGTGAAAGAGACGGCGGCGGTTTCGGCCTTGTTTATTTTTGTCAATTCGATGTCGGGGTTGTCTGGACTTTTGCAGAAAGGGTTTGAGCCTAATGCTGAAATAACTACTTGGCTGATAGCTGCTTTGATAGGAGGCTTTTTGGGGGCATATCAAGGTAGTTTTAAATTTAATCTTCAAACGCTTCGATATATTTTAGCTTCGGTATTGTTGATTGCAGTGGCCAAACTATATTTGACCTAGTATCAAGCCTCCAATCATCAATAAGTGAAAAAATATCTTCTTTTTTTGTGCCTATTCTCTTGGCAGCTGAATGCTCAAAACTTAGACGTTCGTTTCTTACAAAATGTATATGGGAGCATTCATCCTACCAATGTAACTACCGAAAAGTTTTTGTCATCTACAGCTACACCTGTGAGTTTGGCTTTACCAGCGGGGTTGCTGATAACAGGTTTTTCAACCCATAATAAAACCTTACAGCAACAAGGTTGGCAGGCACTGGGAGGATTTGTGATAGCCAATGCAACTACTCAAATCTCCAAGAGGATTATATTGAGGGATCGTCCATTTGTGGCTCATCCTCAGTTGTTTGTGGCCCGTGTGGATGGAGAAGAACCTCATTATTCTTTTCCGTCGGGGCATACTACTGCGGCTTTTGCTACGGCTACTACTCTGGCTATCAATTATCCAAAGTGGTATGTGATTGTACCTGCTTATGCGTGGGCAGGAGCGGTAGGGTATTCGCGGATGCGATTGGGTGTACATTATCCAAGCGATATATTGGCGGGGGCTGTCACGGGGGCGGCGGGAGCGTGGCTATCGTACAAAATCCAACAGAAGTGGCTTCGTAGAAAAGCGCAAAGAAAGTAGAATCGAAAAGATATTTGCATTTTTCTAAGTTATCCTCTTACCTTTGTAGTCGATTCTGGCGCGCAGAATTTTTCAAAAATGGGGTGCCCTAACATGACGGGCTGAGATTATACCCTTAACACCTGAACCGGGTAATGCCGGCGGAGGGAATTTAAAATGTTAAAATTTACATCTTGGTTTTTGGCCGTAGCAACGGGAGTGTTGCTTTACGTGCCTGCACTTGCCCAGCTTTCGGTATCGGGCAAAATCACTGACGCAGAAGACAGTCAGCCACTGCCGGGAGCTACCGTTAGGGCGGGAAGTGTGAGAGGAACGGTGACTAATGAAAAAGGAGAATTTTCCCTTAAAAACCTACCTCGTGATACAGAAGTGTTGGAAGTGTCTTATGTAGGTTATGAAACCCAAAAAATCAATATTGGAGGTGAATCAACAGTTGAGGTTAAGTTACGGAGAAGTTCTTTCTCGGCCGATGAAGTGGTAATCAATGCTACTCGTGCCAACCAAAACTCGGCGGTAGCTTTTACCAATGTTGGAAAGCTAGAATTGAATAAACAAAACCTTGGGCAGGATTTGCCCGTGTTGCTCAACTTTACGCCTTCGCTCGTCACGACTTCTGATGCAGGGGCAGGGGTTGGTTATACAGGTTTGAGGATACGAGGTTCGGATGCTACGCGTATCAATGTTACTATCAATGGTATTCCATACAACGACGCTGAAAGTCAGGGAACATTTTGGGTCAATATGCCCGATTTTAGTTCTTCGGTGAGCAGTGTTCAGATTCAGCGCGGGGTAGGAACTTCTACCAACGGAGCGGCGGCGTTTGGAGCTACGGTCAATATCAATACCAACGAGTTTCGGAAAGAAGCTTATGCCGAAATCAACAATTCGGTAGGGTCTTTCAATACCCGTAAGCATACTGTCATGGCTGGAACGGGGCTGTTAAACGAAAGATTTACGATTGATGCACGTTTGTCCAAAATCACTTCCGACGGTTTTATTGACCGTGCCAAATCAGATTTAGGTTCTTTTTATGTATCTGGGGCTTATTTTGGAAAGAAAAGCTCTATCCGTATGAATGTCTTTTCAGGAAAAGAAGTAACCTACCAAGCTTGGGAAGGTACGCCTGAAGCAAAAATAAAAGGTGACCGCGAAGGTATTTTGGCTTATATAGACCGCAATGGTTTGAGTGAGCGGGATGCTCAAAATCTGTTGAATTCAAATAATCGTACTTACAATTTGTACTTGTACGACAATCAAGTTGATAACTATCAACAAGACCATTACCAACTGATTTCGTCGCACATACTCAACAAAAATTGGACGTTTAACCTCAACGGATTTTTGGTAAAAGGGCGAGGCTATTATGAACAATTTCGTGATAATGATCGCCTGCGAAATTACAAAATTCCGAATGTGATTATGGGTGGAGATACTATCACTCGCAGTGACTTGGTGCGGCGTCGTTGGTTGGATAATTCTTTCTACGGAACCACCTTTTCTTTAGATTATAACAGTTTCAAAAAACTAACGGCCAATATTGGCGGCGGCTGGAACCAATACGACGGTAACCACTTTGGTGAAGTGATTTGGGCGCGTTTTGGAGGCAATGCCAACATTCGTCAGCGATATTATGAAAATGTGGGTTTGAAAACCGATTTTAATCTTTACGCAAAGGCCTATTATCAATTGACTGAGAAACTGAATGTATTCGTGGATGCGCAAGTACGTAAGATTGGGTATTTTGTGAAAGGAGATGACAATCAGCAGCGGCAGCAAGCCCATGATGTCAACTATACTTTTTTCAATCCTAAAGGTGGGTTGACTTATCAGGTTTCGGAAAGCAGTACGGCTTTTGCATCGTTTAGTTTGGCGCATCGTGAACCTAATCGTGACGATTTTACCGAATCTACTCGGCAGATTCAGCCCAAGCCAGAAGTATTGCGAGATTGGGAAGTGGGGTATCGTTTCCAAAAAGGACGTGTAGCTGCTTCGATCGGGGGGTATTATATGAATTACAAAAACCAGCTTGTAGTATCGGGACAGCTCAATGACGTGGGGAATCCGATTAAAATCAACGTTCCCGAAAGTTATCGCGCGGGAATTGAACTAGAGTTTGGGGCGCAGCTAAGCAAGGAATGGAAATGGAATGCCAACGCGACATTTAGCCAAAATAAAATCAAAAACTTTACGGAGTATGTGATTGATTATGACGACGAAAATGGCGGCTATCAAGTCACCAATCATGGTAATACTGATATCGCATTGTCTCCCAATGTAATTGTGGGAAGTCAATGGGCATACACTCCCGTCAAAAACCTTGAAGTGGCATTACTGACCAAATATGTAGGAAAGCAATACCTCGACAATACTTCTAACAATGGTCGTAAAATAGATGCTTATTTTACCAACGACCTTCGACTCATCTATCGCATCAAGCCCAAATGGATGAATGAAATTACGGTAAGTGCCTTGGCCAACAATGTCTTCAATGAATTGTACGAATCCAACGGTTATACTTATAGCTATATTTACGGAGGCCAAACCACCACCGAAAATTTTTATTACCCACAAGCCGGGCGAAACTTCTTAGTGAGTTTGGGATTGAAGTTTTAATGATATTGTATAAAAGTCCGAGTATACATCACTCGGACTTTTATACAATATGGCTTACCTTGTCTCTCAAAAGTTCAATGAGTTTTTCATCCATCAATTCAAATTTGTCAGGGATGAATAAGACTTTTATTTCCTTGTTTCGAAGTATATCTCTAAACTGTTGTATAATGATGTCTTTATGTCGTTTTTCCATTACATATATAACATCTGCCCAATGAATTAACTTTTCATTGATTTTGATTCTTGATTGAGGACTTGTACCACAAGACTTGACTGAAAAATACTTATGATCCCGAAAAATCATTTCTGCGGTTAAACTTCTACGTTTATTACGAGAGCAAACAAAAAGTAATTTTGGCATAGGTACTTAGAGAAAGTAGGGAATAAAGTTGCCTTGAATACACCCTGGTATAGGAATTAAGTTATCTCCTTTCATATCGCATCCACTGATAGTAGTAATACTTTTATACCAAGTCTTTTCAAAGTCTTTGTGAATTTTTGAAAGCTCGACGAGTAAATGGAAACCTCCACGTGTACGTAATACCCTTAAACAATCTTCATTGATAAATTCTTTAATGGTAGGTAAAACACTTTCGGGTAAAATGTCGTCAAAATCTAAGTCAAAAAAAATCTTCCGACTACAAGCTTTTTGGATTTCTGAAAGTACTTCTTGGTGAGGGTTATAACCACTGTAATCACGAGTGATTAGGTCTACAAACTTTATAAGGGAATTTTTGGTAGCTTTCTCCAAATCTCTAGGGTTTGGGTTGATATAAATAGCCAAACTTTCTTGTGGAATGGCTAGTCCATTGGATTTATAGGCACCAAATTGTACTTCTAACTGCTTAATTTTATCAAATAGGTTTTCTTTGGTGGTAGTAAATCTTTTTAATAGTGCCTTATTTGCTTTTAAGACATTACTTTCCGTTTCGTATTTATTTCTGGCAAATAAAGAGATATAGTAAGTTTCGTGTTTTTCTAAGGTTGGTAACCACTCAATAAAATTGGTTAACAAAACTTCATCTTTAATAATCGTATAATTCATATGAGACATAAATTTGGTAGTCAGTCTAAATATAAAACTTATTTATGATTCAACCTTAAAGGTGATTGATTTGGACATCAGAGTTTATAAATAAACAATAAAGCCCTTCCATTTCTAAAAATTGGAAGGGCTTTATTGTTCGTTTTTTGGAATCCTATTCTACCAAAACCTTGGTTGTAATCATTTTCAATCCTGCGCTTATGCGAATAAAGTAACTTCCTTTGGTAGAGGTATTTATCTGAAAGAGGTCGTATTGTTGCCTTAGTGGTAAAGCACGCCCCAGAACATCAAAAAGCTCTACTTTTCCGTTTTTAAACTCAGCAGGAATATCCATTTTGAAGGTGCCATTGTTAGGATTGGGGAAAACCCTTAACTTACTTTCGACACTGTTTGGTTCGGCTCCTAATATAGGGCTGATGTCTATAAATATACCTTTAGAAACATTGTTGCAACCATTGTGGGTAACTTTCACCGTGTAATTTCCCGAGCTCGAAACTTCATAAGAAACTTTGTTGGCACCTTCTATATCTTCAGTATCTTTTTGCCATTGATAAGAAAACCTATTATCGCCTTTGTTGGCCTGTAAAATAGCTATAAATGAGGTGTTTCCGTTGGTCAAGGGGCTAATCTCAGCCGGTGGAGGAGAACTAAATTGGATACGGAGTTCATTGGAATTCATGGTCAGACAGTCGGTATCTTGGGCGATGATTTTGTAGGTTCCTGCTATAGAGGTATTGAGGCTGGTAGAGGTGGCGTTGAGTGTAATATTTTGATTGTCTTTTTGCCATTGATACCTAAAACCTTCTACTTCATTAACCTTCAACATAATGTTTTCGCCAGTACAAGCTTCTGTTTTAGAAGCCGTAATTTGGGGTTTAAGCGACGCGCAATTGAGCACCAGACGTTCTATTCGGCCTTTATAGACTAGCAAAATCTCTTGAGAAGATACTGGGAAAATATTGCTAATAAAGCGTGTATCTATGGCTGGAGTTACTCGAAAGGTAGTGTCACGCGTGCCGTCGCTATTGAGCCTTACAAATAAGATCTCGTCCGAAGCTTTCTCTTCATTGAAGTATTTACCATAAACCATGATTTTTTGGTCTTCTTGGATGTAGGCTGTACCATATAAGTTGTCTGGGAGAGCCGCTTGAAAGGTGTTGTCTATCACCGCGTTATCGTTGAAGCGTGATAGCTTTCCGTTCATTGTCGCAATCACTCTATCGCTGTATTGAGAGCCTTTCAATTTAAGGTAGTTTTGGGCTGAAATGATGACTGGAGTAAAAGAGGCATCCACTGAGCCATCTGCCAAAAAACGTGTGAGAGACATCGTTTGATTGTCAGAAGAGACTATTCGCGCTACGATGTTTTTTTGGTCTTTCAATGGCCAATATTCATAAAATTCAGAGGCAATGATACGTTGCTCAAATTCATTTTGAGGGGCTACGCGTTGGCCATCTTTATCCACAAGAAAACGTGCGGAGGTAGTCCAAGGGTTAGAAAATTGCCTAACCGCAAAGCGATTGTTTGGTAAGGGTAAAGTGCTAGCACTGTCTTTCAAAAATCTAGAATCTACATTTCCGTCGGGTTTTAAGAGATAAGAATTTCGATAAAACACAAAAACGGAGTTCCTATCAGTTTCTCGATTCATTACTATAGAGCCGTCATTTAGTGGAAAAACTTCGGGGTTCTTTACCGTATTGAAGGCTGTAATGTCCCCGTAATAGCCTGTGGGAGAAGGAAGTTGGTATTGGGCCGGAATGCTAGGTTTGGCTGATTGGTATTTAAAATTACTGTCCAATTTTCCGTCTTTATAAAAGCGATATAGTTGGGTGTCATAGCCGTTTTGGATATCAGCCAAAAATCGCTCATTGGCTAAAATCCCTCTTACGGCATTGACGGTAGAAATCCCAAGCTTAGGCTTTGATTTTTGAATGATATTGCCTTCATTATCTACCCAGAGTAATTCATCGGCATAATTTGTCAAAAGAAACTGCCCTTGGGGAAGGAGCGAAACTTTATATGCCCCAAACGCGGGATGAAGCGTGGTATCTTTGAGCAGAGGCTTGGCTTCATTGGTGTTTATCATAATCTTGTAAGGCATTTTAACACCGCGTTCGATGACAAAATCATCAGAACCAATGATAGTATTGCCCCATTTGTCAAACACTCCTGTGGGAAGAAGGTGGTTTTTTTCGAGCTTCCCGTCTTGGTCAAATAGGTAATAGGCTTTGGCCATACGATCCCTCATAAAAAGCTTTCCATTAGGAAAAAAGGAGATTTGAGGAAAAGGACCATCTGCAATCTCAAAAGGAAGACCATTGTGAATGAGAGTTGCCTTTTTTTCTAAAACGCCGTCTTTGCTAAATAGTTGAATGCTAATGTTTTTGTTTATGCGAGTAGCCAACAAAATTTTATCGTCGGCTTTGAGGCTGAGATCTAAAACGTAAGGGTCATATTGCTTGCCTGCTACGGGCTGAAACCGAAAAGTAGTATCTATTTGACCATTACTGAGCAGACGAAAAAGCTTATCGTTGCCAAGAGCTACTATTTTGCCGTCTGATTGAATTTTCCACTTATGAAAATGTGGGTGATAGCTTTGATAGACGGTATCAAGCCCTGCGTTTTCTTTGTTTTTTAAATGAGTGATATTTAGCATAGTACCCCACGTCTGAGGAGGGATAATCATCACTTTTCCATCCGCAAATACCCTGTGCTCATCGCCTACCAAAATCAGATTTGGCTTAAAAGTTTCATCCAGTGTTCCGTCTGGGTGGAGTCGAAACATATTGCCCGAAAAATGCTTGCCATTGATGTAATTGAAGCTGGAAGTACACAAAATGATTTTTCCATCTGGCAATACAATAGGTTCAGAGAAATAAAAATGAGTGGCTTCTTGATAAAAATCAGGGGTTCGGAAGGTAGCATCTAGTTCATACCTTTTCTTTTGCTGGCTATATACGCTGACGACAACCCACCCTATGAGATACAAGGTCATGCATACTCGTTTCATCTACAAAAATATTTTAGAATTAATACTTCACTTGAGGTTGTTCTTCTGCCGGTAGAGGATACAAAAGTATAGACGGAAACCCTCACGAAAGAGTTGTATAAAAACTCCTTAAATAGTGTAAATGACTATGAGTCAGTCTTTTTTAATAGTGAACTGCGGTAAAAAATAGCTGCTATTTTTCAATAGGCAAGTGTCACTAAGGAGAAGAGATGTCTATTTACTAGTAAGTTGGTGATGTACAGATTTTACAAAATCCACCGTGGTATCAGCAATTTCTGCAATTTGCTCAAAAGTTTTGTTACCTTCTCTAATAAGATAAGTAACAAACTTTGTCAGTTCTCTGCGTTGAGCAATAGCTTGTCCTTTGTCAAGTCCTAATAAGAAAGCCACATCTTTCTTTTCATCAATATATTTTGCGATGCTATCCATAATGATGGTTTTCAGTTTTTGTTCTAATTTACGTAGCTGTGCCAAAATACGCAACTGTGTAAAATATCTTTTTAACGCTAAATCCCCTTCTACAGTTTCTTCAAGTCGTGAAATTATACGTTTTAAGGCAATTTCGGTTGTTTCTTTGTTAAAGTTGGCTAAGACAGATAAAATAACTTCTTCGGGTTGGTTTGAGTTGAGAAAGGTTTTATAGTCTATGGTGTTGATTGCGAGTAAATTGTACTTAAAAGCTAAATCAAAGGTTTGAAGTGAACTTTGCATTAACATCTTACCCTTTCCTAAAAATATAACGTATTGGCGAACAGGAATCCGATACATTCTAAAAAGCATTGCTTTATAATCAAGCATACGATGAACCATTTCATCATCGTTTGCTACTTGAAATTCGATTTGAAGTATAAAAGTGTCCCCTTTCTTATCAGTTATTTTTTTGAGTACATCAGGCTTTCGTTCTTTTGTATGTTGAATGTCATCGGGCAGCTCTTCTATATGAACAGCCGTAATTTCGAGGACATTTTTCATAATACCTGAAATTACGGCTTCAATATTTTCCTTAAAAATCTTATCATATTGTGCATATTGTCGCCCACTTGACTGGTTTTTTTTCTTTTTTGCTTTCATGAAGTGAAATTACTAAAAGTGAGGTATAATTAATATACTACATTTAGTCAATGCTATCAATCAACATAGTTTTGAGAACTTAGATATGAGAACAAAGCTCTAAATTGGCATCTCACCAGACGAATCGAATGAGGGACGCAAAGCGAGTTAACAGTCTCATTTTTGGATAATCCTTCTCATTGTCGGCAGCCTTTCTGTTAGTCCGAATCTCTGTCGTTATTAGATGTCACCTTTGTTTATTTTTAAAAACTTCGCTTTCAATTCTCCATTGTGGCGGAAAACTCTTGCAATGTGGTATTTGTCTTCACTCTCATTCTCGTCAAGAAAATTCCATTGAGACAATCGCATAAAGAACGGAATACTGTTTACATTTGCAATGCCTCTTGAAGTTGTCTTGACATCAACATAAAATCTTGTTGTCTTGTCAGGATTCAAAACCTGAAAATCAAAACGGGCTTCACCATTTCTGCTTGCCCAAACAACATTTTCTTTTTGGAACTTACTTACCAATAGGGCATAAATAAATTCCTCGCCTTCTTCACCGCCAATTTCATCAGCAAACTCCTCATCATCCACTTTGTTTTTTAGCCAATCCAAAAACATTTTGAACTCGCCAATATTTTCAGTTACAAGTTCAATGTCTGAACTGGATAAATTGCTCTTGGCAATTTTTGCTAATGCTTCCATCTTACCACTCTGAACAATTGCAAAGGCATTTTCTCTGTCTTGGTCGGTTGAGAAAGTGTCCAAAACGATTTGTGCTTTGTTTTGGGAGAACCAGGGAAAATAGATTTTGGCTTTTTCTTCTGTTATGCCGTTATCATTTACCCATTTGAAAATTGAATTGACAGCCGTAAGAAACTTGGCTTCCTTTCGGTCAGATTTGTAATCTCTCAACTCATTGTCAATTTCAATTACAATATCAAGTAAAGATTTTTTGTCTTTCTCTGCAATCAAGGTTGTATTGCGTTCATAGTCCTTGTGAAGCAGAAAATCTTTCCAATCATTTTTTGTGAGTCCATTTAAAACTGTTTTAAGTTCATCAGGAACATCATCGTCAAGAAATAATTTTTCCTTGGCATTTCGGATTTTGAAATTCTCGTTTTGGTTTGGAACAATAGCGAATTTATCAAGCAGGGTAGTATTATCTGTTGCAATAATTAGCTCAATCACATTGTTAAGCCAGTCATCAATCTTTGTGGTAGGAGATAAACTTGCTTTAAGGTTTGTCAGGTTTGATTTGCTTGCAATTTCTTTCACTAATTTTTCAATGTCTAACTTTTGTTCCTTGAAATATGTGAAATCAAGAATATTACACCATTCAAAGTAATGCTCTGATTTGGGTAACTTGCTTGTTAGTAAATCTTTTGATGAAGTGTAAATCTTTTTTACAACTTCCTCTTTCTTGTCTGTGAAGTATGGAATCAAACTATCTCTTAAATAGATTGGTTCTTTATCTGTTTCTACGGTCTTGTGTGATAGTATTGCTGAACGAATTTCATCAACGACAGCTTTTTTGAACCAGCTTTTTATTTTCTCTTCCGCAAAGTTTGCATCCTCAATATTGCAAATGCGATAAATGTTTTTCCAGTTTTCATTTTCGGCAATCTTCAATACTTTCTTGTAAGCTGTAACAGCTTCGGTAATGCGACTGCGATTTTTTTCGTCCTTGTCGGATAATTCAATTCCGTTCCTTTCAGTTTTTGGGTCAAAGTCCTTACTGTTAATGACAATTGGGAAATTAAAATCTTCTGTTCCTACAAACGGAAAGGCGCAAAATAGTTTTGGCAACTCTTTATCGTATGGTATGATTGAAATTTCTGTTGAGTTGATTTTCTCAATATTAATTGCAACTGTTGTTGCTCCTTCGGAAATTAAGGCAATGTGTGTTTCAGCTTCTTTAGTGTCATCAAGAGTTCTCGTGATAGAAAAGAGTTGATAAGGCAATGTAGTGTTTGGGTCTTGTTTGGCTGAATAAACAGTTATATGCTCTGTTGTAGCAGTCCGGTCAATTATTGTTGCAGTTTTAATTTTTGGAATGAATGAAAGAACGAATGGAAATACTGTTTTCAGGTTTTCAATTCCATACTTTGCGATTTCAAAACTGTTCTCACTTTCATAAGGAAATTTAAAATCGTAGTGGAATTCTGTTTCAGGTTTTCCATTCTTTTGATAGTTGGTGATTGGCGAATAATCCTTGTTAAGTTGTCCAATGGATTTTTCAATACTTACCATCAATGCAGACTTGTAATCCTTTTCCTCTGGATGCCTTCTATCAAGGTCAAAACCGAATTTGTAATAGTTGAGCTTGTCTTTGCTTTCAATAATACCGTCAACTTTTATCAATAGTGATGGAATATGTGTCGCAAGAAATCCAGTTCCAAATTGTCCGACTTGTTCTCGTTGTGTATTTTCTAAAAACTCGTCCTTGCCCGAATCAGGTTCAATTAAATTTCTTGCGTCTTTATACGTGAACGGATTTCCGTTGTGTCGAAACTTTAAGTTGTCAACGGAAAGTATAACCTCAATTTCAGTTTGCTCACTTACATCACTTGCGTTTTGCAGCAATTCCCAAAACCATCTTCTCTTTGCAATGTCAATGTTGCTGCGAAGCGGTTTGATTTTTTCCATAATCCGCTTTGCCGGTCCACTGAACCGCTCTCTTTTGTCAAAGTCGTCAATTTCGTTTTTTAGTTTGTCCATTGGGAGCAATTATTTTGATTAAGCGATACTGTTTAATCGGAGCGGTTAAGGTTGCCGATAGCGAACCTACTTACCCTTACCTAAAACCAACCCCCAAAAATTTTCTTGGCATATACTAAATCGCGTTGATGCGCTTCTACGGCTTTGATAGTGTTGGGGGATTGGGCTTCGAGGCATTGCTCCAATACAAGCAATGGCTTTACTTTTAAGGCGGAGAGTTCGCGCACTAAACGAGGATAATCAATATCACCTTCGCCAAAAGTTTCGGCCCAAATCTGATTGACAGATTGGCGGACATGTAACTCTACGATACGTTTGCCGTACATTTTAACCACGTCAAAAAGAGCAACTTGCGAATTGCCAGCACCGCGATATACCCAATGTACATCCAAACAAAACCCCACCTCTGTGGGGTCGGTGTTTTGAAGCATATGATGAAACTCCCGCGCCCCTGCCCGCAGCTCTATGTCGTGCGTATGATAAGCGAGCGTTATACCACGTTTACGTAGTTCTTTACCCAGATACGCTAGATTTTTGGCTTGTTCGATGAGTTGCGCATCATTTTTAAGTTCTGCCCCTCCCCATTTCAATGGGCTGGGATTAGAGACCAATATTTTGAGCCCTAATGGCTGGGCCGATTCGGCAATTGCCAAAGCTGTTTCGATGGATTTTTTCCCTTCGTTGGGTTCGTGAAGTACACTGCCTACGTAAGCCGAAGGCATCGTTAAATTGTATTTTTGCAAGAGCGGTCCCAGCTTTTTTACTTCCTCTACCGTCGTAAAGCTAGGCTCGTACGCCGTGAGTCCTGATTTGACATATTCCGCTAAAGAAGCATCAAGGTCGGCGTTCCAATTGCGTTTGTCGCGGTTATAAAAAGTAATCCAAGCGTATTGGTTAGAAGAAATAGGCCAATGCTTGGTACCTATCGCCTGAGCCAAAGGTGATAGCAAAGCTGCTGCTCCAGTAGCGGTGAGAGTTTCGATAAAATGACGACGCGTGTAAGACATGAAAGTGTTTTTTGGGAAAAAGACATAAAGTCTCCAAAACTCATTACATCAGGCGTCTTACAATCAATCCTTTGACCAATTCATAAAAAGGCTGAGGCTGCATCGTACGCCAATTGTCGAGGTGGAGCGTCCCTCCGAAGTTTAGGAAATAATCTAAGCGATAGCGTTTCCATTCGCGTTCTACGTGCTCACGTGAGCCTACAACCGCAATCCAACCATCTTCGATTTCTTCAAACCATTCGGCATAGTATTCGTCGTCGGAGCCGTGGAAATTGAGAATGTTTTCTCCAATCAAAATAAATTGGCTGATACCCTCGGCGAGGAGGTGATCGATGACATTGCGCTTGAAATACATGATGTCGTTGTGGAGGGTATCGTTCCATTCTCCAAATAGCTCAATCACCACAAAATGCTTTTTGTAATCAGCAAAAAGTATTTTCACATAAAGCGTTTCTGAATCAATTTCGTCCCACAGAGGGTGTATGTAGTAGCCATAAATATCGTGTTCATACTGATTCATGTTATAGTCGCGACCATAAAAAGGAGATTTTCGATCTTCGGCGGCTATGTAGTGCTTTTCCCAATTGTAAAAAGGCTCAATTTCGTGCATGTCTTTCTCGCGTTATCTTTTATAACAAATATACAAACATGGATGGGAGGGTGTGGCTGCTAGACCGTTTTTCTTCTTAACTTGCATCATTAATTTGTAATGATACCATGCCTACCAACACAATCCAATATAACTACAAAGCTGAGCATCTCAATGTTTCGGAGCCTAGTAAATACACTGCCGAAAATCTAAAATCGGAGGAAATGGTGCTCAATATGGGGCCTCAGCATCCCTCGACCCACGGCGTGTTGCGGCTTGAAGTGGTATCGGATGGAGAAATCATCGTGGATGTAGTGCCCCATATAGGTTATTTACACCGTTGTTTTGAAAAGCATGCCGAAGCATTGCCTTTCAATCAAATCATCCCGTACGTAGACCGCATGGACTACGTAGCGGCCATGAACTCCGAACACGCCTATGTAATGGGCGTAGAGCGGATGCTTGGTATCGAAAAAGACATTCCCAAGCGTGTCGAATATATCAGAGTATTGGTGGCGGAACTCAATCGCCTTGCCTCTCACTTTGTGGCTATTGGTACTTATGCGATGGATATTGGGGCTTATACGCCTTTTTTGTGGATGATGCGCGACCGTGAGCATATTCTTCGGATGCTAGAGTGGCTATCAGGTGCGCGAATGCTTTACAATTACATTTGGGTGGGCGGATTGTTTTATGATTTGCCGGTAGGTTTTGAGGAAAGGTGCCAAGAGTATATCAAATACCTCAAACCCAAATTGCAAGAGCTACAACAATTGGTGATAGAAAACAAAATTTTTGTGCAACGTACTGCCAATGTGGGGGTATTACCATTGGCAGTGGCTATCAATTATGGCTGCTCTGGCCCTGTATTGAGAGGTTCTGGCTTGCGATGGGACTTACGAAAAGTAGATGGTTATTCAGTATATCCCGAATTGGATTTTGATGTACCAATGGGGGAAGGGTTGGTAGGAACAGTGGGCGACTGCTGGGATAGAAACTATGTCAGAGTACAAGAATGCTGGGAATCTACCAAAATCATTGAGCAGTGCATCGAAAAACTGCTGGGAGAGTATCGACGCACGCCCGATTTTGACCCGCAGGCTTTTGTCCCGAAAAAAATCAGACCTCAAGCGATGGATTATTACGTAAGAGCCGAGAATCCCAAGGGCGAGCTAGGTTTCTTTTTTAGAACCGACGGAAAATCTGATATTCCAGTTCGGTGCAAAGCTCGTGCTTGTTCGTTCAACAACCTCTCGGTCATTGCCGAAATCTCACGAGGGGCTATGCTTGCCGATTTGGTGGCGATTATTGGCTCTATTGATGTAGTAATGGGAGAGGTAGATAGGTAGGCTATTCATCATTAAACATATAGCCTACTCCTTTGAGGGTTTTGATGTAGTTTTCCCCTACTTTTTCTCTCACTTTTCTGATATGCACATCCACGGTGCGTTCGAGCACATAAATATCTGCTCCCCAGATTTTTTGGAGAAGTTCTTCGCGGTTAAAAACCTTGTTGGGGTGATTGGCCAAGAAAAACAACAATTCAAATTCTTTCTTGGGCAATACTACCGACTTGTCTTCTTTCGTAACGGTATAGTTTTTACGATTGATAGATAGACCTGCGATTTCGATTTGAGACTCAGGCTCGGACTTTTGGGCTTCTCTTCTAAACAGCGCATTGATGCGGCTCATCAAAGCACGTGGCTTGATAGGCTTCGTGATGTAATCATCAGCACCAATTTCAAAAGCGGCTACTTCCGAATACTCTTCCGAACGAGCGGTAAGAAACAAAATGTAGGTATTGCGAAAATCAGGAATATCTCGCAACAAACGGGCGGTTTCGATGCCATCCATTTGGGGCATCATAATATCCAAAACGACGAGTTCGGGGATGAAAGAACGGGCGATTTCGAGTGCCTGTTTTCCGTTGTGGGCAGTGGCTACATCGTAGCCTTCTTTTTCTAAATTATAAGCAAGAAGCTCGACAATATCTGAGTCGTCGTCAACGACTAAAACTTTGTGTGCAATCTGAGCCGATTTTGCAGCGCTCATAGCATAAATGTTGATTTCGGTGACGAAATTACAAGTAGTGTCAACAATTTTAACACTACTTATTGATTCTTAACACAAATTTAACAGTTGAAGTACATTAAAACGAATGAAGTGTAAAAGTAAAAATACTTTTTTAACTTCAATAAAATCAACAGTTTATGCCGTTTAGGGAAGGAGACTATGATTCTTTAGGAGCAACTGGCGACATCACGTCTTTTTGAATACGATGCAAAAGCTTTTGCATTGAGCGTTCTATTACCTCATATTCTACTTTTTCTTTGGCAATAAGTACAAATGCAATCGATAACGCAGGAAAACTAGGGGAAATCTCCAACAAATGTTTGTTTTTACGATAAGCTTCACGGCAGCGGCGACGCAGAAGATTGCGATCTACGGCTCTTTTGAAATTACGTTTTGATATAGAAAACAAAACTTGAGGAAGCTGAGAAGGGAGAGATGCATCAGCTAAATAAAATACCTTAAACGGAAAAAGGTAGGACGTTTTGGTTTCCGTACTACCTTTTTCAAACAAACGACCGATGCGTTTTGGGCTACAGAGTCGCTCTGTTTTTTTGAATGTCTGTTTCAATGTTTGAATCGTTTGAATGGTTTAAGCTGTTTGAGAAGCTAAATTCAACTTTTCAAACTATCAAACTCCCCAAACACACAAACAAGATTATTGCTTGTGACGTTTTTCGTCAGAAACTGTTAATTTCCAACGACCTTTTTTACGACGCGCCGCCAATACTTTACGACCATTGGCCGATGACATACGCTCACGGAACCCGTGCTTATTGCGTCTTTTGCGGTTTGAAGGTTGATATGTACGTTTCATTTCTTAAAGCCTTTTATTACTTATAAATCCTTGATTTCAAAACGAGTCCGCAAAGGTACGGAAACTTATAAAAGTTTACAAACTATTTTTCAGGGAAAAACACGAAATTTGGCACAATAGCCCTCAAACCCTTCATTCGTATAAAATAAAAACCCTTCTATGGGCCTATTTCGCAAAGATTTGAATACAATAAATTCGCTAAAACCCGAAAAAAGCACTTGGCTTTTTTTCCTAATCTTTTGTGTGCTGAGTGCAATAGGGCATGTATTGATAGGATATTGCTGGTTGCGCTCACAAATAGGAGAACTGATTCTTACGTTTGCCCCTCTTTTTTTGCTATATACAATAGTGATTTTAAAACAGTGGCCCACGAAATGGGTGAAAAGGTTGATTTGGGTTGGCGTAGGGCTAAGATTGCTTTTCTTAGTGGCAACACCTGCTTTGTCGGACGATTATTTTCGCTTTATTTGGGATGGCAGATTGCTGGCTTCAGGCTACAATCCCTATTTATATTTGCCTTCTGAAATCCTGCATACTTCTATTGTAAAAGAGGCCAATCTCACCCAAGCGCTTTATGAGGGGCTGAATTCGCCGCATTATTTCACAGTTTATCCACCCCTTAATCAGTTGATTTTTGGGGTAGCAGCTAGGTTAGGAGGGGAAAGCGTGCTTGTTAGTATTGTGGTGCTTAGACTTTTTATTATAGCCGCCGAGATTGGAAATCTCTGGCTAATGAATTCTTTTCGATGGCCACAGTATCTTCAAAAATCCCGCCGAGGAATGGTGTTGGTATATGCCCTCAATCCGTTTGTGATTATGGAATTAGTGGGGAATTTGCACTTTGAAGCAGTGACCTTATTTTGTGTTTTATTGGCCATACGAGGATTAATGAGCTTACCAAAAGTACCTTACCTATACACTAAATCGGCGGTAGCTTTGGGGTTAGGTGCTTCTGTAAAGCTGATTCCTTTGATATTTTTGCCTTTGATTGTCGGTAAGATAGGCTTGCGAGAGGGAATCAAGTATTCGATAATAACGTCTGGGGTGTTATTGGCTTTATTTATACCTTTTATGAGTGAAGCATTGTTTCACAATTTTGGTAAAAGCTTAGATTTATATTTCCAAAAATTTGAATTCAATGCCAGCGTGTATTATCTGCTACGGGAAATAGGGTTTTGGCTCACAGGCTATAATATTATTCAGTCATTAGGGCCTTTATTGTCTTTGACGACTCTTGCCGGGCTAAGTTGGTTAGCTTTTCAGCGGCAAAATTTGTTAGAAAAAATGCTACTGGCTCTTACTTTGTATTTTCTGTTGGCTACTACTGTACATCCTTGGTATATTACTACTTTGGTAGCTTTGGGAGCGCTTACTAAGCATTGGTACACAGTGGTATGGTCGGCTTTGTTGCCTCTTACCTATGTTGCCTATCTTTCCCAACCTTACCAAGAAAATTTACGGATTGTGACGCTGGAGTATATTCTTGTTTTTGGGTGCTTGGGCTATGAGTTTTTTCTGAAAGGAATAGACTGGGAAAAGCCTAGTTCCCTTTAATTTTTTCTTGAACGAACTTCAATTCCATGGGAGTTGAATCAGCAGGAGGAGCATAATGAAGCCACAAGTAAGAGGCACGGGTGTCTTTTGGCAAAAACAGCAAACCACGCACAGACTCACCTACAGGAAGGGTGGTTTTGCGCAAGGCCATTTCTTGCCAATTAGCTCGTTCGTGTTTGAGTTGTTCTGTGCGGGCTTTTTGGAGATGAACGTCGGCAATCTGTTTTTGGATGATAATATTGTAGGCTTGATCGTGCATGTACCGATTGTTGGTTCGTTGTTGCCAAGAGCGGTCGTTACGGCTCGAATGTACGTCACTAGCGATAGTAGCGATAAGCAGCAAGCCGTTAAAGACCGAAGAAGCGACCAGTCTTTGTTTTTGTCGTTTTATGTCAAGCGTGGATTGCTCAATTTTCTTCTCAGGGTCAGTAGCCCGATAGATAGAGGCATACAATTCATTGTGTTTGTTGCGAAGGGTATCTGACTTGGTATCAAAAGGATAATACGAAAAATGAACGGGGTCAACCAATAAGGGCGCGGAAGTTCGGTTTTTGATTTCGACATCAAGCACCAAATGACTTGGGTCTTCAAATTCGTAAGAAGCTACCAACACTACCCCATTTTGTTCGGTACGGGTCACTTCACGTCCGTCAATCCAAGCTACATCGCCCGAGGCAGGGCGTAGTTGATAATAGCTGGGCGCACATCCAATCAGAGAAAGTAAACTGAAACATACGAGGATATAAAATGAGGTTTTCATGACAACTTTGGCTGTTTTGTTAATCACAGATTTGATAATAATCTTCACAAAGTGTGATTAACAAAAATAACAACCATAATGATACCGCCCAAATGAATTTTGATGAATGGTCAGGAGGTAGCGTATTTTGAAAGTAGTTCGTAAACTTTGTGTAAAGGCAAGCCCATGATGGTATAAAATGAGCCTTCGATGTGAGAAATCCCAATCATTCCAATCCACTCTTGTACCCCATAGGCGCCTGCTTTGTCGAAAGGACGATAATGGGTAATATAATAGTCGATTTCGCTTTCGGTCAATGTTTTAAAAACTACTTTTGCCACATCGCTGATGGTTTGGTAGCCTTCTGGACTTAGTAAACATATGCCCGTAATCACCTGATGCTCACGCCCCGATAGTTTTTGGAGCATGGTACGAGCTTCGGTTGCATCGGTGGGTTTGTTGAGGATTTCGTTGTCAACCACTACTACTGTATCAGCACACAAAATTAGCTTTTCGCCCAGGTCATGCGCAAATTGCTCAGCTTTGTGCTGCGCCAAGTACCCTGCTACTTCCGAAGCGGGCATATCCGCAGGAAAAAGCTCATCGGTAGGACGAACTTGTACCGTAAACTCAATCCCCAATTCTCTTAATAACTGCTGACGGCGCGGGGAATTGGACGCAAGAATAAGAGGATGAGATAGGTTTATCATAGAGAGACAAGTTGTGATAATAACGGTTTGCTAATAAAAATGTAATTTTAAGCATTAGATTCAATCGAACATACATAAACTTTTGGTTTTGAAGGTTTTTAATGCTGTTTCATTCCAAAAAATCATAACCTCAGGAGGGTCGACGAGCCCTTGGAGAGTGATTGTATGCGATGAACAGGGAATACTTAGGGAGTTTGTTGTAAAGCTATTCACAGAACGGCAAATGGAGCAACAGCATCCTATTGCAAAAGAAATGTTTGGTAATATCCTGGCTCGTGAATTTGACTTGCCCGTAGCCGAAGCAGCTTTAGTTCATTTTTCAAATGAGTTTATTTCTTTATTGCCTGAGGAGGCAAAAAAACAGCTCGATGGAAAAGATAACGGCCTTAAATTTGGCTGTGAATGGAGAGCGATGACTATCGTTGACCCAAGTAATCTAAAGTCCATCTTTAATGACTACGATGTGGCAACGGTATTTGCTTTTGATAATTTTGTTTTGAATCCAGATCGAGGTGGGTTTCGTAATAAGCCTAATTTACTGATTGATGATGAGGGTTTCTTACTTATCGACCATGAACAGATTTTTCCATTTGCCGACGATATACACCGTAATGGTTCAAAAATAATCCAAGATTTTCAGGAGGGTATTTGGCAATATCAAGCGGAGAAGCACTTGTTTTATCCTTATCTTTCTAACCTAAGAAAAAATGCTAAAAACGGTATTTTTGATACTTTTTGGACTTATTTGGAGAGTCTAAATGTTGTAGTCTTAAGAGAAATGGCCCATTTTTTGGGTGATAAAAATATATCAATTGGTAATTTTGCCCTTATAGAGCAATATATTCAGAAAGTAAAAATGAATCCATCTAAATTCTGTAAGTTGTTGACGGAGAAGATTGCATGAATTCGATTTATCAATATAGCCCCCTACAATATCATTTCAACTCGGCTTTGGGCGAAGTGTTGAATGTGGGTTTGCTGGTGATTTTTCCTGAGCAGCAAAAAGTAGAATTTGTATATCCCGAACGCCTTGCACGGCTAAAAGCTGCTTATCCTAGTGGAGTTCCTGAAAAAACCTTAAAAGCATTTTTTAAAGGAATTTTACAAAAAGTAGCTTTACTTAATAAACAACCCGAGATTTTTAACGATTATCATAATCGCCCCCTCGACTTTATTGATAATGAATTATTGATTCGGGATGAGTCTCTCTTACAATTTGGTGAAATAAGAACCGGAATTCTTTATACCGACAACCTTACAACTATAATTCAGCAGCTTCGTCATCTATACTTGTCGATTTATGATTTAGATGAAGAAGAATATAAAAAACATGATGAAGATTATTTGATAAAAGAATATCGTAATCGATTGAAGGGGTACAATGAAGCCGTTTTTGAAGGAAGAAAAATAGAAGAAAATATAAAGATTGGGGACTACATTTTTCCTTTTGCTTGGCAAAACGGTACTTATAATGTGGTCAACCCCGTTAGTTTTGACCTTCGTCGTCCAGAATCAATTATTCGCAAAGCTACGCTCAACTTTGGCAAAGTGACTTTATTGCAAGACTTCGCGGTGGAAAATCAGGCACGTTTTGATATGCTACTAGCGAAACCTAAGAAGAAAATACTATTCAAATCGTATGATGAAGCCATTGGTATTCTTAGTCGACCAAATTTTGTTAAAATATGGGAAGAAGAACGAATTGAGGAGTACGCCATCAAAACCTTAGAAGCGCTTGCCTTTTAAGTTTCTTCGTTCTTCTCTCCACAGGTTTATCATATCTTCTCTTTGTGCATAAGCGTTGCAACGCCTTTGGTGGTAATTTTTCCAGTAGTTACATCAAACACTTCGCCCAAAATTTCGCCAGTGTGTTTTTCAGGGTTGAGGCTTTGTACTGTAAACTTTACTTTGTAGTCGGTATCCACAAACATAGGCCGTAAAAATTGGAAAGTTTGCCCCACATAAATTGACCCATAACCAGGAAAGCGAGTTCCAATGATTTTGGTGAAAACACTAGCTCCTAGCATCCCGTGGATAATGGGGCGTTTGAAGGGCGTTGTGGCCGCGTAATCGGGGTCTAAGTGCAGTGGATTGTCGTCGCCTGTGAGTTGTGCAAAGGCAATTACATCGTCTTGGGAAAATCGAAATTCGTATTCGTAGGTATCGCCAATGGAAAGTTTCATGATAAAATAAGAAGTTAATATACAGTAAAGTTGCCTAAAGTTAAATTTGATTTATGGTTAAAGAGAGCCTGTTTTGCCCCCATCTACTGGCAAATTGATACCGCTAATCGCCGCTGCCGCTGGGCTACAAAGAAAAGCTACTGCGGCGGCGATTTCTTCGGGCTCGGCAAAACGCCTGAGAGGCACATCGGCCGCAAGTTGTTGATTGATTTCTTCTACGGTTTTGCCTGCTGCTTGGGCCCGTTGTTCGTTGATGGATGCTAGACGGTTGGTGTTGGTGTAGCCCGGCAATACATTGTTGATTGTAATACCAAACTGCGTAATTTCTAGAGAAAGTGTTTTGGCCCAGCTCGCCACCGACCACCGTACCGTATTGGATACTCCCAAACCCAGTATAGGTTGTTTGACCGAAGTTGAGATAATATTTACGATACGTCCAAAACCCGCCCTTTTCATAGAAGGAACTACTGCTTGGGTCAAGAGTTGATTGTTGATGAGGTGCATTTCAAAAGCCTTCAAAAATTGCTCAGGCGTGGCTTCGATGATAGGGCCTGAGGCTGGTCCGCCTGTATTGTTGACCAAAATATGTACTTCAGGAAAAGTAGACAAATAAGCCTCAATGGCTGTTTTTACATTTTCGCTACTGGCAAAATCAACCACTATATATCGGTGGCTTTGGTTTTTGCTAGTATCCAACGAAGTCAAGGTTTCTTTTAGGGCTTCTTCGTTGCGAGCCATTAAGGTAATATTTGCGCCCAAAAGTGCCAATTCTACCGCGCACGCGCGGCCTATACCTTGCGTACTTCCGCATACAATGGCTGTTTTGTGAGTGAGGTCAAGATTCATAGCAGTGGCATAAGTTTTTATGAAAAAGAATCTATTTGGGTTCGAATTTACGTTTGTATGGAAACACCAAAATCATTGGCATTGTACAAAAGTGTAAATTCGTCATTTCATTTTTAACTTATCTAATTTTATGCGCAGTTTCTTATTGATTGTATGGTTAATAACATTTGCTTTTGGGAGTTGTACAGCTACGCCTACTTCCAATGCCGCACCTGTGGATCACTCTGCTTGGGACAAACTTCTTAAAAAACACGTAAACGACAAAGGTTTTGTCAATTACACTGCTTTCAAAAAAGATTATGAGGAGCTTAAAAAGTACTTAGATATGCTGAGTACGAGTGCTCCAAACGACAAATGGAGTAAAGAAGAACAACTTACCTACTGGATCAATGCTTACAACGCTTTTACGATTCAACTTATTTTGGATAACTATCCGGGGATTAGTAGTATCAAAGATATTGGTTCTAAAATCAAGATTCCGTTTGTGAATACACCTTGGGATGTAAAATTCATAAAAATCGGAGGACAAAAGATGGATTTGAACAATATCGAGCACGGTATCATCCGTAAGAAGTTTGATGAGCCACGCATTCACTTTGCGCTTGTATGTGCTGCTAAATCTTGCCCACCCCTCCGCAACGAAGCCTACGTAGCTGACCGCCTGAATGCGCAGCTGGATGAGCAAGCGCGTGATTTTATTAATGACAAAACCAAGAATAATATCACAAAAGACAAGGCTACCTTATCAAAAATTATGTCTTGGTACGGAGGAGATTTTACCAAGCAAATGCCCATCGTGGATTGGGTAAACAAGTATTCTAGTGTTAAAATCACGAAGAATACCAACCTAGACTATATGGATTATAATTGGGAACTGAATGGTAAGTAACTAAAAAAGGCGGTGTATTCAACCGCCTTTTTTATTAAAAAAAATGTAACTACATAGTAATATACGTTTTCTAAAAACATCGCCCAAAATGCTTATTGCTTAAAGCCTATTGCCTAAGCTTTGACTGCTGCGGGTTTGAGGTCAGTAAGATCCGAAATTTTTACAGGTTGTCCTGTTTGAATGCTTTTTCTGGCTCCGATTCCAACCAAAATCGCCATTGCTCCGTCGCGGCTACCTGCCGATTGGCGGTAAGTATCTTTGGCGTTGGGATTACGGAAAATCTTGTCGCGAAGGCGTGCATCTCCTCCACCGTGCCCTTCAGCTTGCGGAATTTTGATATATTCTACTTCTCCAAAATTTTTAGAAAGCATAAGTTCGTCGTAAGGCTCCATGGTCATCTTGCCGGATTCTTTAATCCATGCTTCTAAACGACCTTTGGTGCCGTTGAAAGCAATGCGATAGCCTTCATAAGGTGAATAAGTAGTGAGAGAGTAGCTGACGTTTACGCCGTTGGCATAATGAATCGTCGCTGCCATTTTATCATAAATATTCACATCTTCTTTGAATACACAGCCATCACGTAGATAGCCGTCGTGTTTTTCGTTGTCAACGTATAAGGCCACAAGGCGCTTGTCTTTGGTAACATCCCAATAAAACTTGCAATCGTTTTTGTGAGGGCAGCTACGGCAATTGTTTCCTCTTAGAGTGCCATTTTTGCCATAGTGTTCCAACGACCCTTGGGCATACACACTTTCAGGCTCAGATTCGAGCCACCAATTGAGCAAATCAAAATGGTGGCTTGCTTTGTGTACCCAAAGTGAGCCGCTGTTTTCTTTTAATCGGTGCCAACGACGGAAGTAGTCGGCGCCGTGGCGTACATCAAGATACCAATGAAAATCTACCGAGGTCACTTTGCCAATAGCCCCTTCCCGTAGCAATTCATAAAGTTTTTGACGGTGAGGTGAATAACGATAATTGAATGTAACAGTGACTTTTTTGCCGGTGCGTTTTTCGGCATCCAAAATCGCCTGACACTTTGTTTCGTCGGTGGTCATGGGCTTTTCAGTCACAATATCAGCACCCATTTCCATACCTTTGATGATAAACTGATCGTGGGTAGCATCTACCGTAGTGACGATGAGCAAATCGGGCTTAACTTCACGCATCATTTTTTCAAAGTCCGTATAAAGTGGACAGTTGACATTAAGCATCTTGCGGGCAGTTTCGGCGCGGCCGGGATTGATGTCACAAAGACCGACAAATTCGATTATATCCCCAAATTCTTTGATAACGGGAATGCCCCACATACTAGTACCACGGTGACCAGTGCCTACCATAGCTACTTTGCGTTTGGCAGAGGTTCCGCTGGCAAATGCCGATGATGCTGCCAACACTCCAGCGGTAGCTAAGGAGCCTTTGTGCAGAAATTCGCGGCGGTTAAGAGTTTCTTGTGAATGATTCATGTTTGGAGGTATTTGGAAGAATGATGAGGGAAATCTAGAGGCTTATTTTTAGAAGAGTTAGATTTTTTGAAGAAACCTAAATCATTAAATAAAACACATTGAAATATTCCTTATTCAATTCTACACTGTAGGGCTGGTACATTACAAACAAAATATTGACTTTTTTTATGCAAACGTTATCGGCAACGTTGTCAAGGTATTAAAATCCTGCTTTTGAGAAAACAACAAGAAAGAAATAAGCTCGCTAGGTAAGTTTTAAATGCTGCAATAAAAAAAGCAAAAGTTGTATTAATGGAAGAATTTCTGAGGCTTCTCTCCCTTTGTTAATCCATATGAAAGACACATTCAAGTGATTCACTGACGGGAGAGTTGTCGGGATTGGTATCCATAATGTCGGACATATAAGCCCACCATTTTTTGACAATTGGATGCTGTGGTAGCAAATCAGCGATATGGTTTTCGGTGCGTTTTTGTACCGCAAACAAAAAGCCAGAAGACCGATGAAGGTAAATGGAATAGTCGCTTACGCCTGCTTCGGAGAGGGCTACCGAAAGTTCAGGCCAAATTTCGTCGTGGCGTTTTTGGTATTCTTCCTCAAAACCTGGCTTGAGTTTCATCACAAAGGCTACTTTTTGCATCGTTGGGATTGGGATATGAGTTTGGAAAAATAATCAACGAATAAAAAAGAAAAAACCTACCAAACCCTCCTGTACTTTGGGGAGGTATATCATAAGCAAAGAGAGATTCAGGAGTTGTTTTGAATCTCTCTTATATCTTGTTTACCACAGATGATGCACCTGTGGCTTGATATATTTTTCATAAATACGATTGACCGCTTCTTGCTGGGATTCAGTCAAATCTGGCGTGTTGAGCGCAGCTAAGTTGGCGGTAGCTTGCTCAGGATTTGAAGCCCCCGGAATAATCGTACTTACGGCAGCAAACTCCAAAATCCAGCGCAAAGCTATAGGGGCAAGATTAGAATATTGAGGAAAAAGGGCTTTCAGTTCCTCTACCGCTGCAAGTCCCGTTTCATAGTCAATCCCCGAAAATGTCTCACCTTTGTCAAATTTTTCGCCGTGTCGGTTAAAAAAACGGTGGTCACCTTCGGTAAAGGTAGAATTTTTTGAAAACTTGCCGGTCAGCAATCCACTTGCCAAAGGCACTCTCACAATTACCCCTATATTTTTTTTGAGGGCTTGTTCAAAAAATAATTCAGCAGGGCGTTGACGAAACATATTAAAGATGATTTGAACCGTAGTAACGTTTTCAAATTCAATGCCTTTGAGAGCTTCTTCTACTTTTTCGACGCTAATGCCGAGATTGAGGATTTTGCCTTCATCTTTGAGTCGGTCAAACAGCTCAAAGATTTCGGGACGGTAATACACTTCGGTAGGGGGGCAGTGGAGTTGAATCAAATCGAGGGTTTCGAGGCCCATATTTTGGAGACTGTCTTCCACAAATTTGCGTAATACCGCTGGTTGATACGCTTCACTGGTATGAGGATTGAGCTGGCGCCCGCACTTGGTAGCTACATAAATGCGCTCCGAGCGGTTTTTTATGAACTTCCCAACCGCTTTTTCGCTTTCTCCAGCGCCATATACATCGGCTGTATCAATAAAGTTAATTCCTGCATCGACCGCAGCGTGGAGGATTTTTTCGGCGTTGTCGTGGCTAAAATCATCGCCCCATTTTCCGCCTACTTGCCAAGTGCCAAGGCTGATTTCGGATATTTCAAAGCCCGTTTTTCCTAATTTTCGGTAATTCATTTCTGTAATTTTGTTGAGTTGATTATTCATTCCAAGCGTTCATGCCGGGTGTAAGAGGCATACACGCAATGTAAGTACCCGGAATAGGGTCATAGCCAAGTACTTCCTTTCCGATTTTTTGGGAAGTAAAATACCCCAGTAATGTCAATTCTTTGAGTCGTCTAAAAAACGGAGTAGGAGAAGGTGGCGCCAGTCTGATTCCCCAAACTGAAGGCGGCAAGGCATCGGCTTCTTTGTCTAGTTGGGTCAAAAATGCTTCGCGCTGCTGAGGCGTACATTCTACAAAAGATTTTCCATGCGCTTTTTCACATTCTTCTTCCAGTTTTTCGAGTCCTGCAACAAAATCTTTTTGCTCTTCTTGAGAGAGTAAATCTTTGAGCATTTTATCCACAAATTGCGGTACACCCAGTTCTTTCGCCCCTGGTGTTTTGGTTTTGGGAAGAATCGTCTCGGTAATTTCGGCAATGCTTGCCGCTTGGTTGTTGGTCAAGAATACAGGCTTCCAATCAAGTTTTGCGTCTTGAGTGCAGGCCAAAAATGTTTGGCTCAGGGCGGTTGTTGAGACGGCATATCCCAAAAACAAAGCCGATGATTTTAATATTTCTCTGCGGTTCATGTTGATTTGGTAGGTTTAGAGGTTGAGGCGATTGAGTTCTTTGACGGCAAAATCTACCGCGCGGGCTGTCAAAGCCATATAAGTAATGGAGGGATTGACACAGCTCGAAGAGGTCATACATGCGCCGTCGGTGACGAATACATTGGGTACGGCATGAATTTGGTTTTGTCCATTCAAGACTGAGGTTTTTGGGTCGCGACCCATGCGAGCAGTCCCCATTTCATGCACTCCTACGCCGATTCCTCCCGAATAGTCAAATGGGGTGACGTTTTTGAAACCTGCCTTTTCGAGCATTTCGGCGGCGTCGATTTTCATTTGTTTGCGCATGGCCATTTCATTGCCCTTAAATTCGGCATCCATAGTCAGTGCAGGAAGCCCCCATTTGTCTTTTACCTCTTTGTTGAGCGTTACTTTGTTTTCGTGATAAGGCAAACATTCCCCAAAACCTACCAGCGACATTCCCCAACCTCCGGGTGCAAAAAGGCCATCTTTGAAGTCGGCTCCTACACCTCCACCACCTACGCCACCGCCCCAATTGCCTCTGCCTCCGCTTCCTTGGTAATCATAACCACGAATGAAATCTTTGGTTTGAGAAGCTTCATCCAAGTTGCGATAGCGTGGAATAAAAATCCCGTTAGGACGGCGACCTTTGTAATACTGGTCTTCAAAGCCGTCGTATCCTCCCATGGCACCTACTCGATAATGATGATCCATGAGGTTGTGACCTAGTTCGCCGCTATCATTGCCCATGCCGTTGGGAAAACGGCTTGAGGTAGAATTGAGCAAAATTTGGGTTGAACCTAAAGTGGAGGCATTGAGGAAGATAATTTTGGCATAAAACTCAAATTCTTCTTTGGTTTCGGAATCAATTACTTTAACTCCTTTGGCTTTGCCAGATTTTTCGTCGTAAATGATAGACGCCACTTGCGAATCAGGACGGAGGGTAAGCTTACCTGTAGCATCTGCGGCAGGAAGTGTGACGGCATTGCTACTGAAATAAGCCCCAAAAGGACAACCCCGTGAGCAGCGGTTGCGGTTTTGGCATTGTCCACGGCCGTTTAAGGGCTCGGTAAGATGGGCTACTCGTCCAATAGTGAGGTGCCGCCCTTTGTAGTTTTTTTCAAGGCTTGCTTTGAAATGCTTTTCGAGACAATTTAGCTCCATAGGAGGTAAAAAATGACCATCGGGCAAATGAGACAGGCCGAGTTTTTCGCCGCTGATACCCACAAATTTCTCAACGTAAGTATACCAATTTTCGAGGTCTTTGTATCGAATCGGCCAATCGATGGCGATGCCTTGCTTGGCGTTGGCCTCAAAATCAAGGTCACTCCAGCGATAGCATTGCTTCCCCCAAAGCAAAGAGCGGCCTCCCACTTGGTTTCCTCTAATCCAATCAAAACGCTTCACCTCCGTATAGGGGCTATCGAGGTCGTTGTTGTAAAAATGCTTATTGGTTTCGTTGATAAATCCACTCCGAAGTTGGATGTGGTATTTTTGCTGGTCTTCGTAAGAAAGTTTTTCGCGGTGCTCAAAATCCCAGTGATCGAGATTCATGGTAGGATAATCTTCTACATGCCGCACCATGCGGCCACGCTCCAATACCAAAGTTTGTAGCCCTTTTTCACAAAGCTCTTTGGCGGCCCATCCACCACTGATACCAGAGCCAATCACAATGGCATCGTAGGTATGGGTTTTGTTTACTTTTAAATTAAAACTAGGCATAGGTTAATATATGATTGAATTGAATAATCTTCAGTTAAAATGTTGCTAATGTAAGAAATTAAATGTCGAGATGACAATTGCCAAAAGACTTAATTTATTTTTAATGGAAGACCCCCTTCCTTGGAAGATAGAAGGTTGGCATGATGCATGGCAATCGGCTTTTATAAAGGAGTTGAACTTTTAATGGGAGAACTTTATTGTAAATTTATATGTATATACATATATTTATCTTGAAATTGGAAATATGAATCAAATCTGGGATTTTGAAATTTTCGATTTACTTGATAATCAATCCTATGAAAAGAAGTGAATTTCTTAAAAGTGCCCTTGGAGGGGCTATCACAATGGAATCTTTAAAAGATTTATATAAATGGAACGAACAATTGGCTACTAAAGATAGCCTCATGCCTATGTTGTTTGTAGGACATGGTTCTCCTATGAATGGAATCGAAGATAATGAGTTTAGTCAAGGCTGGAAAAAATTTGGTGAAGAAATACCAGTGCCTACGGCTGTGTTGGTAGTATCGGCGCATTGGTACACACCTGGTACAAAGGTGACAGCCATGCCCGAGCCGCGCACAATTCATGATTTTGGAGGGTTTCCTAAAGCACTTTTTGATGTTCAATATCCTGCCCCCGGAAATCCTGCTTTGGCTAAAGAAACTGCGGCTTTGATTCACAAAGCCAGCGTAGGGCTTGACCACGAATGGGGCCTTGACCACGGTACTTGGACGGTAGTAAGGCACATGTATCCTCAGGCCAATATCCCTGTATTACAGCTTAGTATTGATTATACCAAGCCACCACGCTACCACTACGAGTTGGCGAGAGAATTAGGGGCTTTAAGAAAAAAAGGAGTATTGATCATAGGAAGTGGTAATATGGTACACAACCTACGAATCCTGAATTGGCAACTTACAGACAAAGGATACGACTGGGCCATTGAGATGAACGAGACTTTTAAGTCGTTAATTCAAAAAAATCAACATTCGTCGCTTATCAATTACGAAAACTTAGGACAAGCCGCTAAAATGTCAATCCCAACACCTGAGCACTATTTGCCGCTTTTGTATATTTTGGGATTGAAAGAAGAGAATGAAAAAGTAGGTTTTTTCAACGATAAAACCCTGATGGGTTCTATCTCTATGACCTCCGTCAAGGTAGGTTAGGCACTTTCAGAAATGCCTAACCTACTAGGTTTATACTTCAATCACTGCCTTAATGACGTTGCTTTCGGGTTTTAGCAATTCGTCGAAGGTATCGATAAGTTGGTCAAAAGCAATTCGATGCGAAATCCAAGGACGGGTATCGAGCGTCCCATTTTCCATGGCCGCGATGATGCTTTTGAAATCTTCAGGCAGGGCATTGCGACTGGCCAAAAGGGTTACTTCGCGGCGGTGAAATTCGGGGTCATTGAAAGTGACATCTCCTTGGAATAAACCCACAAAGGTCAATCGCCCGCCGTGAGAAAGATACTTGAAGGCTTGCATCATCGAAGTAGGATTGCCAGTGGCATCAAACACTGCCGTCGGCAAATCTCCCGCAAAAGCTTGTCGGATGTCATCCAATGGACTCTCGTTTTGTAGTAAAATAGTCGCATCTACGCCGAGTTGTTGCGCACAAAAAGCCAATCGAGAAGCGTTCATATCCAACACCGCTACTTTAGCTCCTTTCAACTTTGCAAATTGAATGACAGATAAGCCAATCGGCCCTGCCCCAATGACAAGCACCAAATCATGGGCTTGCACTTGCGCACGGTTGACGGCGTGAGAGCCTATACCGAGGGTTTCGACCAAAGCAAGTTGTTCGTAAGAGAGTGTCTTAGATGGATATACCTTAGACGCAGGCACTTTGATAAGCTCACGCATTCCGCCGTCAGTATGAACTCCTAGTACTTTGATTTGTTCGCAGCAATTGGTTTTTCCGCTTCTGCACGCCTGACATTTACCGCAGTGAAGGTAGGGCTCTACGGCTACTTTGTCGCCTATTTGTAAAGAGGTTATATCATCGCCTACAGCAATGATTTCGGCTCCTAACTCGTGGCCTAGAATGCGAGGATAAGAGAAAAAAGGCTGCTTGCCTCGATAAGCATGATAATCTGTGCCACAAATGCCGATACGATGAATCTTAATCAATACTTCGTGAGGGTCGAGTGAAGTATCAATATCGGTGTCTGAATAACTAAACTGTCCGGGGGTGTTGAGGATGAGGGTTTTCACATCAATGATTGGTTGGGAAATCGCAAATATAAAAACATCCTCAACGCAAACTCTCCTGCCTCTTCCTATTAAGCTGTTTTATTGGATTTAATAAGTTATTTTTGTTTGGTTCAAACCTAGTTTTGTATGTACAAAGACATTCTTTTTTCGCAAAGCGCAGGGGTAGCGCGTATTACCTTCAACCGTCCCGAGGTATTGAATGCCCTCAGTCCAAATCTTATTGCTGAACTTACCGATGCTACCCAAAAAGTAGCATTGGACGAATCTATCAAAGTGTTAATTGTGACAGGAATAGGGCGAGCTTGGTCGGCAGGGGTAGATTTGCAAAGCCTCAATGATAGTATTCAAGAAGGATACTTTTCCAATACCGAAGTACTTGAAATGGGGGTAGCGTTTATTTTGGCGCTTCAGTCTATGCCCCAAGTCACTATTGCGCAGGTCAACGGTCACTGTTATACGGGTGCGATGGAGTTGATGCTGGCGTTTGATTTGGTATATGCAGCCGATGAAGCTCAGATAGGAGATACTCATACCAAATGGGGAATTGCCCCTAAATGGGGTATGACACAGCGCTTACAGCAAAAAGTAGGGCTATTGAAGGCCATGGAAATGTCGTTTACGGCGGAGCCTATTAAGGGACAAGAAGCCGCAAGGATTGGGTTGGTGAATCAATCGGTTCCTCTCGAAGAGCTAGAAGAAAAAGTGAGTCAAGTAGCGGAGAAAATCAAAGCAAACTCTGCGCAAACCATCGCTGCTATGAAAAAGATGTACTATTTTGGGGCGCATCACGGCTTGCATCGGGGGCTGGAGTACGAATGGCAAGCCGATTTTAAAATCACTGACCGTGAGCAGTTTTTGAGAGATTTTAAGAAAAATAAATAAGCTTTTTCTTATGGCTTGGACACAGCTATTGGCTATGCCCAAGCCGCGAATTAATTTACTTTTTCAGTTTTTCTAATTCATCTTTCACAAAGTTCATGAGCTCTGTGATGTATTCTTTAGAAAAATCAAAGGGAATATTGGCTGCCGCATAAATCGCGCTGATAGGGGCGGTATAGCCTAGTTTGAGGGCATTGAGATAGCCTTCTAGTCCCTGTTGAGGGTTTTGCTTATAATTTCGCCATACGCCGATAGCTCCCAGTTGCGCCATGCCGTATTCGATATAATAAAACGGCACTTCGTAGATGTGCAGTTGTTTTTGCCAAATGTACTTTTTGAATGCTTCTAGTCCACTCCAGTCGGTTAGAGAATCGCTGAACTGCTCATAAATAGTGAGCCAATTTTGCTGACGTTCGGCTACTGAGTGGGTAGGGTTTTCATAAATCCAATGTTGAAATTTATCAATGGTTGCTACCCACGGCAAGGTTTCGATGATAGATTCGAGGTGTTGGATTTTGGCGCGGCGTAGTTCATCTTTGTTTTCAAAAAATACATCCCAATAATCCATCGTAAGCAGTTCCATACTCATCGAAGCCAATTCGGCGACTTCGGCGGGCGTATTTTTGAAAGAATTGAGCAGTAAATCCCGTGTCACAAAATTGTGAACCGCATGCCCTCCTTCGTGCAGAAGCGTAACCAAATCGCGCAAATTAGAGGTTGCATTCATGAAAATGAATGGTACGCCGATTTCTTCTAAGGGATAATTGTAGCCACCAGGTGCTTTGCCCTTGCGCGATTCGAGGTCGAGGTGTCCCATGGCTTTCATGATGCGCAGGTAATCCCCAAGCTCAGGGTCAAGCAGGGTAAAACAGGTGATGGTTTTTTCGAGCAATTCTTCACCCGTACTGAAAGGCTTCAGCGGGGGTAAATTTTGTGGATCTACCTTGAAATCCCACGGACGAAGGCTCGAAAGTTGCAGCGCCTCTTTACGTTCGAGTGCCATGGTATTGAGCATTGGTACTACGGCTTCTGCTACTGACTCATGAAAGTTGAAGCAGTCTTGGGGAGTATAATCGAAGCGGCCCAAAGCGGCAAACATATAATCGCGAAAGTTGTCAAAACCAGCGTTGGTAGCTACTTGATGGCGCAAATCGCGTAAGGTATTGAGTAGCTCGTCGAGTTTGTCTTTGTCTTCCAATCGCCGTGTTTGGATTTTATTCCACACTTCTTCCCGAAGAGCGCGGTCGGTCGATTGCAAAAAATCTGAGGCTTTTTGCAGTGTTACTTCTTCTCCTTGGATATTGACCGTCATGGCGCCTACGGTAGCTCCGTATTTGGCTTGTTCGGTTTGGATTTGGGTTTGGAGAGGAATATTTTCATCCCTAAAAATCTCAATGGCTTTTTTCATGCTACGAAGCGCGATGTCAAATCCTTGGTCTTTGAGTTCATTCAAAAAAGGACTTTCCAAGGCTTTTTGGTCGAGTGCATTGCCATAGGCAGAGAGGTGAGGCTGGAAGTTTTCTACAAAATCACCGAATTCCTTTTGATATTGCTCACTGCTTGTATCGCAAGTCATGCGGATATACCGCCATGCAAAGTTTTCGGAGAGATAAGACTCCAATTCGCTTTTGTCCAAAAACCATTGCCGTAATGCTTCGGCCGATTCAATAGGGCGATTGATGAGGTTTTCATAAAATGGCTGAAGTTGCTCCCAAGTGGTAAGCTCAAAATCTTCTCCTAAAAATTTTCGAGGCGGGCGTTGGGGAATATTAATCGCTGACATAAGGCTGATTTTTCGATGTTTTGATAATGTTGGCTAACAAAGGAAGGTGAAAAATGGTTTTGTTAAAAACAACATAACTACTAATCATTAATTTTATCATCAAGACGAGCTACTTCTTCTAAGATTGATCGCAAAAAATTATGTGGCTTAATATTCTCATTGTGTTAGGAACCTTTGTATTTATGGAAGGTTTTGCGTGGTTTACGCACAAATACATCATGCACGGGCCCATGTGGAATTGGCATGAATCTCACCATGTTCATCATAAAGGATGGTGGGAAACCAACGACCTCTTCGGGATTATCTTTGGGGCGACGGCGACGGTTTTGATTATAGTAGGGTCGGAGTGGGAATCATTTCGGTGGTTGATGTATGTCGGGATAGGAGTTACGCTTTACGGAATTGCCTATTTTGTATTTCATGATATAATCGTACACCGTCGAATCAAGATTAAATTTAAAACGACTAGTCGGTATCTTAATCGTATTATTTGGGCGCATTATATGCATCATAAAGTTCACCAACGTGATGGGGCTGAGGCATTTGGGTTTTTGTATGCTCCCAAGAAGTATGACAAGCAAAAAATGAAAGAGAAATAAGAACGTATTTTTTTGAGTCAAGCCACGATTTTTCTAAAAGTAGTTTTGTAAGATTGGCTGCTTTAATCAAAAAATACGTACAATAATGACAAAATCGTTTTATCTCCTCGCGCTTCTTTTTGCTATTTCAGTGAGTTCTTTTGCGCAAAAAAAGAAAAAAGCGGCTACTAAAGATGCTATTTTGGTTTTTTCTAAAACGGCGGGCTACCGACATTCGTCTATTCCCAAAGGAAAGCAAGCGTTGATACTCATGGGGCAGCAAAACAGATTTGCAGTAGATACTACAGAAGATGCGTCGGTATTTACGCCCGAAAACCTAAAGAAATACAAAGCAGTAGTATTTTTGAGTACTACTGGAAACATCCTCAACCAAGAGCAAGAACATGCTTTTGAGCAGTTTATCCGTGCAGGAGGAGGTTTTGTGGGGATTCATGCCGCCGCCGATACCGAATACGACTGGCCTTGGTATAATCAACTGGTAGGAGCGTACTTTTTAAGTCATCCCAAACAGCAAAATGTAGATGTAGTAGTCAATGACCACAATCACCCATCTACTACTATGCTACCCGACCGCTGGAAGCGTTTTGATGAGTTATATAATTATAAAAAAATAGTGCTTGGTATCAAAGTATTGGCGACACTCGACGAATCTACCTATAAAGGCGGAGCAAACGGGGTCAATCATCCTTTTATTTGGTATCGTGAGTTTGATGGAGGGCGGTCTTTCTACACGGGAGGTGGCCATACTGACGAGTCGTTTGTAGAACCGCTATTTGTACAGCATTTGCTGGGAGGAATAGAATATGCGATTGGTCGTAAATCCGTAAAGAAACCGATGTAAGGGGTTACGTTGGTAATTAGTACAATCATGAATGCAGATAGGCTGCTTTGGTAGCTTGTCTGCGTTTTTTTTATTTGGAATGAGGTACGAATTCCACAAAATACCCGAAAAATACGCATGGAATGGTTTTTTGATGAAATATACCAAATCAAAAAATGCAATAAACATGAAAACGAAAGTATTACTGTTAGCGCTTCTGTTGGTTCAAGGACTAAGCTATGCACAAAGCGAACCCAAATTTTTTAGCCTAGGTCTACGTGCTGGTGCCAACTTATCACAATTTAAAGGCAACGATTTGTCGTTGAATTCAAGCGAAGGTTCTTTTCAATTGACCGACAATAGCAACCGAGTGTGGGGAGCTACAGGAGGTATCTTTATGAGATTTGGACGTACGTTCTTCATACAGCCAGAAATCATGCTTTCTCAAAAAGGAGGTAGATTTAGCGTATTTGAAGGAAATACTGGAAAGGCTGAAAAAAGCTTCAAAATGACAAACTTAGATTTTCCAGTAATGTTTGGGGTAAAAATTGCCCGTTTCTTGAGAATCAATGCAGGGCCAGTAGCGGCTTTCAACTTAGGCCGTGATGGAGACTTAGAAGAAGCTTTTGAAGACTATACCAATGAAAAAGACTTCGATAGCGCTTTTCGGAGAGCGGCTCTGGGGTATCAGGCAGGTATAGGCCTTGATTTTGGCAAACTCAACCTTGATGTGCGTTATGAAGGAAACCTCACTGATGTAGTAAAACTTCAATTGAGCAATCCACAAGCTCAGGCGCAGTTTGACCGTAAGATGAATCTCGTTCAAGCTACCCTAGGTTTTGCTTTTTAGTGCTTATATTATTCCATCAATCAATAAAAAAAGGGCGATTATCGCCCTTTTTTTATTGATTGAACTTTACTTTTCAAATATTTCGTCCTCTTCTCCATTTACGATTTGATTATCATTTTCGGCGTTGATTTCGTGTTTTTGAGGGTCGGGGGGAGTATGTTTATCGGGTTCGATTTCGGGAGGAGCCGTAGGCTGTTCTATTTCTGGTTGATGGATCTCGGGCTGCGCAGGATGCGGCTCCACTTCTGGTGCAGGCGTAGGTGGCGCAGGCGTGGGATCGGGTGTTTGTGTGTTTTTCATGGTTTGAAATATGTTTGGTTTGGATATTGTTTTGAAAAACCTGTGCCACGTTTTTTGGGGAACAATCTCCTCAGGCTAGTACAATATTGGTTTGGAATACATTTTTAGCATATAGTAGTGACAATAATAATACAGTGAAGCCAACTTTGATAGGTTTCAAGTTTGATTAAGTTTTCACAATAAAATCAAAAAACAGCCGCTATGCCTCCCGTACCTCAAAATTTTCAATTACCTTATATAGCACGTTTAGCTTTTGGACTTATCTGTGTCACCATTATTGTATATTGGATGCACGTACTTGGCTCAATCGTAACTTTGCTATTGTTTTCTATCCTTTTTTCGATAGCTATGTATCCGCTTACTGATTGGCTAGAACGAAAAGGTTTAGGTAGAATGTTGGCTATTGCGATTGCTATTATTACATTTTCGTTGGTAGCAGCGGGAGTGTGTATGATCTTAGGATATCAGGTGAGAGATTTTTCAGAAATGCTTCCCCAATTGATTAATAAAGTAAATGCATCTCTAAGCAAAGTGCAGCTTTGGGCGTATGAGCGTTTTAAAATTCCCCCAAGCCGTCAGTTAAATGAGTTGCAGAAATACTGGCAAAATATAGCCGAAGGAGGAGGGTCGGTAGTAGGAACCGCCGTCTCTACCACCACTACCATGCTAGGCAATATCTCTATCTTGCCCGTGTATATTTTCTTCTTGCTGTATTATCGCGATATGTTCAAGCAGTTTTTTTGCAAAGTTTTTGCTTCTACCAAAAAAGCCAAAATACATGAAGTACTTAGTAAAATATACGAAGTAGTACACAGCTACCTTTCAGGGCTTTTGATTGTGACCTTGATCGTGGGTACGCTCAATTCGGTAGGGCTATTAATTTTAGGGATTCCATCGGCTATCTTCTTTGGGTTTTTAGCTGCTATTTTATTGATTATTCCTTATATAGGAATCTTGATAGGGTCTATTTTGCCCATTGTGGTAGCCCTTGTTACTAAAGATTCCCCTATGTACGCGGTAGGAGTAGCCGGAATTTTCTTCTTTGTACAAATGCTGGAAGGAAATATCATTACACCTTATATTGTAGGATCCAAAATTAGCGTCAATCCCTTGGCTGCCATTGTGATGTTGTTTTTGGGAGGAGCTTTGTGGGGAATTGCTGGACTAGCATTGGCCTTACCACTTACGGCGATTTTGAAAGTGGTGTTTGATGAAGTAGACGAGCTAAAACCTTATGGATATTTGCTTGGAGAGCCCGAAACTACCAACAAACAACGAGCTATTCAGAGTAAAAAAGTACAAAAAATAGAACAAAATGTAGTGGAAAGTATTGCTGAAACTACCCAAGAAGTAAAATCGCTTTTTGGACGAAAAAAAGCCACAAAATCAGCATAATGAGTAAAATTGGGTAGAAGGTTCTACAAATTTTATGCTTCGGAAGTATTGAATTGAAGAGTTGTAAGTGGTATAGTTTTTTGTAAATCTTGAATATCAAAGACTAACACTACAATTTAAAATATTTATGGATATAGCCATTACCCCAAAGTATATAAAAAGTAAAGTAGGTGGTATGGGGGCCGTACCTACCGATGAAGGGGTGTCGTTTAGAGTATGGGCTCCTAATGCACAAAAAGTATTTGTAACAGGTGACTTCAATGGTTGGGAAAAAGCGTCTATCGCGTTAACTCACGAAGAAAACGGCTTTTGGTCAGTACAAGTACCGGAAGCCTCCACTGGACATCAATATAAATATGTCTTGAAAACAGCCCAAGGTGAATTAATGAGAAATGACCCCTATGCGCGAGAAGTTACCAATTCGGTAGGCAATAGTGTGGTCGTTAATCCTTCGGATTTTGACTGGCAAAATGATCATTTTGATATGCCTTCTTTCAACAAAATGGTCATATATGAACTACACGTAGGAAGTTTTAACGTAAAGGAAGAAGGCAAAGCAGGGGATTTTTATGGCGTAATCGAAAAATTAGATTATCTAAAATCTATTGGAGTTAATGTCATAGAATTGATGCCCGTGGCTGAGTTTCCGGGTGGTTTCTCTTGGGGCTATAATCCGGCTCATCCTTTTGCGGTAGAGTCAGAATATGGAGGTCCCAAAGCACTAAAAGAACTCGTGAAAGCAGCACATCAAAAAGGAATCGCGGTGGTGTTGGATGTAGTTTACAACCACTTTGGGCCTACTGATATGGATTTGTGGCAATTTGACGGTTGGCAAGAAAACGGTTTAGGGGGAATTTATTTTTATAACGACTGGCGCGCCAAAACTCCTTGGGGAGATACAAGGCCAGACTATGGAAGATCAGAAGTACGACAGTATATCCGTGACAATGCTCTCATGTGGCTTGAAGAATACCACATTGATGGCCTTAGGATGGATATGGTTCCGTATATCAGAAACGTAAACGCTGACGGAAATCCTGCCAATGACCTGGAAGAAGGGTATAAACTGATACAATGGGTCAATTCAGAGATTAAATCTAGGTACCCTGAAAAATTTACAGTAGCCGAAGATTTACATACGCTAGATGCCATTACAGCACCTGTCGAAAATGGAGGACTCGGCTATAGTAGTCAGTGGGATAGTCAATTTGTACATCCTATTAGAGATATTATTATCCAAATGCACGATGAGCATCGTAACATGGATGTAGTGGTGGCGTCTATTGTACACCGTTATAACAATGATGTTTTTGAAAGAGTCATTTATACAGAATCGCACGATGAAGTCTCCAACGGACAAGCTCGCGTAACACAGGAAATTGCGGGAGAGCAGGATGTCGATAATTGGTATGCCAAAAAACGCTCTCTCTTAGGAGCTGCTCTTATGATGACAGCCCCTGGTATACCGATGCTGTTTCAAGGACAAACCATGCTGGAAGATGGCTGGTTTCAAGATACCGATCCTATCGATTGGTCACGGGTTTCGGAATTCAAAGGCATCACTAAGCTTTATCGGGATTTGATTCATTTACGTCTTGATTATAAAGGAATTACCAAAGGACTATCGGGGCAAAATGTAGAAATTTTACACGTTGATAACCAAAATAAGGTGGTGGCGTTTCAGCGTTGGATGGAGGGTGGCTCCAAAGATACCACGGTGATAGTAATGAATTTTTCGCAGCAACCCATCGAAAACTATAGTATTCGTTTTCCAATGCAAGGTCTGTGGAAAATCAGGTTCAACAGTGATTGGGAAGGCTATGATAATGACTTTGATAGTCACTTTAGTTATGATATAGAAATAAATACATCCCAAAATGATGATTCTCATTGGATGGCAGATGTTTCTTTAGGAGCTTACAGTACTATTATTTATTCACAAGATTAATCAAAATTGTTTCACAATAAACTTACTAATAGAATGAAAAGAGTATTCAAAACCGCCGCAATGTTGTTGGCATTAGGAATGTTTACATTGACTAGCTGCTCAAGAGAAGATAAAAGAGAAGTAGCTGATGATGTGCAGAACGCACAAGACAAAGTAGAGGACACAGCTGATAATGTAGCTGAAGATGTAAAAGAAGCAGGCCAAGAAACCGCTGCTGAAATCGAAGCCGAACGTAAAGAAATGGCCGAAAAAATTGAAAAACGCAAAAAAGAAATCAATAAAGAATTAGACGAATTGGATGCGAAAATCAAAACGGCTAAGGCGAATGAAAAAGCAAAATGGGAAAAACGCCGCGCTAATCTTAAAGAAGATATCAATGAGCTAGATGCGGAAATGGCCGAAGTAAAAAAAGACATCAAACGAGATTGGAAGCAGTTTAAGCGTGATCTAAATGCAAAGATTGACGACATGCAAAAAGATCTAGAAAACTAGTATACAATCAAATTCTGTTCGAAAAGTGAGTAGGCACCAAGTAATATATGGTAAGAAAAACTTTTCGGACAGAATTTTTTAATAAACAATATGAAAAATCGCTACACCATTGTCTTAAAGACATTATTTAAGGTCAGTCAATAAAACAACTCAAGCATATATCCACATAACAATAACACACCTAATTGAAGAGAGTCATGGAAGAAGTGAAAGAGTCAATGGTGGTACAGTTGAGGAAATTGTGGGCGCTGTACCTGCGACGCTTGCAAGTATGCAAGCAGCTCGAAAAACAATCGTTAGCTGAAGATAAAAGCACGTTTATCAAGCATTTTCAGGCCGAAACGCAGCTTTTTCTTAACGAAGCAAGCCAGTTTGATTGGATTCTTGGGCAAAAATGCTTGCCTATAGCTGTGGCTTGTAAAAGTCTGTATGAAGTTGATAATCATCTGATTAAAGTCTATGCTGTCTTGCAGAATGATACTTCTTGGGAACAAGAATACCCCGAGTTGTCGCGATTTCTGATGCGAAACTTGGGACGTATCAAGGCTTCTTTGGGGTTGACTCGCTATTTATGATATCCACAACCGTCGGGTTGAATCAATAATTATTCGTACTTTTACTAATATTCACTCAGCGGTCATTTTTGAAAAACAAACTAGAAAATGGGCGACTCAAATCACTATAATCTTATCTTTTTAACCCATTTTTATCCATGAAACTAAGAGGCAAAAGTGTCTTCAAGTATCAAGTCAACGAAAACACGCCCGTCCTAATGCTATTACGTCCTCGTCGTCAAGAGGGGCAATCTATCATCAAAGAAGAATTTACGACTGAACCTACCTTCCCTTTTAATGAATATACCGACGACTATGGTAACCAGTGTCAAAGAGCGGTATTTCCGGTAGGGCCCCTTACTATTACCACTGAGGTGGAGTCATTGGTAGAGCCACATGTTCAGCTGCAAGAGCCTTTTCCTGAATTTGTGCCGGTAGAAGAATTGCCCAGCGAGACGATTATTTATTTATTGCCAAGTCGCTATTGTCAGTCTGAGCTTCCCGAAATCAATGATTTGGCTCAGCAAATTGTGGCAGAAGTGCCTATAGGGTATCTTCAAGCAGAAGCTATCCGCAACTGGGTACATCAAAACATTAAATATGAGTACAACACTACCGATTCTTCTACTACTGCGGTAGACATCACACGGCAAAAAGTAGGTGTATGCCGCGATTTTACCCATTTGAGTATTGCGTTGTGTCGTAGTTTATGTTTGCCTGCTCGTATGACTGTGGGATATTTAGACAAGCTAAAATACATGGATTTACATGCGTGGTTTGAGGTTTTTTTGGGGGGACAATGGCACACCTTTGATGCCGTACAACCCCAAACAGAAGGATGCAGGATTGTGATAGGCTACGGGAGAGACGCTGCTGATGTAGCCATGGTGACTCAGTTTGGTGATTCGGAGTTGCTATCTTTGACGGTAGAAACGGCCGTAATAGAAGAAGAATAAAATATAGGCAAAGAAAGCCGGGGTGTTTGATTCTCTAAAAAAGAAATTATGCGCTTAGAGAGCTACTAGGGAAATATAATACTAGGGCATTAGAACCAAAAGAGGGTGTCTGCATCAGACACCCTCTTAGTTTAATGATTGCCGTCCTGATACGGGTTTTGACCGTAGTAAGGGGCAATTGCAGCTTTTTGGCAGTTTCTTCGTGCGTATATCCACCCCAGTACACCATTTCGATGAGCAGTCGGTGCTCGGCTTTTAGAGTAGACACTAGTTCTCGTAGCTCATGGCTGTCCATCAATCCGAATATAGCTTGGCGCTCTTCTATTGAAGTAGCTGCCTTTTCGATTTCAATCATTTCGGGACGTCTGGCTCTCAAAAAATCAATAGCACAGTTGCGGGCTATGTTGAGCATCCAAGTAAATAGCCGCCCTTTTGAAGAGTCATAGTGGGATATTTTCTTCCAAATCTTGACGAAAGTATCTTGTAGTAAATCCTGAGCAACGTCTTCTTCTTGCACAATTTTGAGGAGTATTCCATAAAGAGCCTCCGAGTAGTTGTCATATAGATAGTTGAATGCTTTCCGATCTTGTTGAGAAAGCATTTCTAACAGTTCGTTTTCGGCATAAGTCGGTACTTTCATACAAGTATGGGAGAAATTTAAGGGAGTTAGAGAAATTAAGAAAAGCTTGGTTTGTAATATAAATCCTTCAAAGAGACAGACTTATTGGATTTTCAAAGTCTCTTGTTCGGCTTTATTATATTGGGTGCTTGTACTGATGCTTTGTATGATTTTGAGCGAGTTTTCGAGGTTTTCACGTTGACGTTGCAGCACTCCTCGAAGTTCTTCATTATTATATATTTCTTCTGTGGCCAATGCTTCATCATAAGTCTGGAGAGCAGAGCTATCCCCAAATTCGCAGGATGCTAAAATAGCAGCTCTGTCATTTCCCACAATCGCTGCTTTGAGATTAAGCCAAGCCTGATGGATATTTCCACCGATGGTTCCTTTGGTGGTAGGTTCGGCTCCCATATCACGAATATAAGCGGCCAAATTTTCAGCGAAATTGACGCTTTCATTAAGCATAGTCGAAAATACTATTTGCAGGTCTTCATCTTTGATTTCCTGTGCTGCTTGATGGTACCCCGCTATCCGGTCGTTGTTGATATGCAGCAGTCCATTGAGTATATCCACAACTTTTTCGATGGTGTCTTGATTGAGTTCCATGACGTAGCTTTAATAAATATTGAATAGATACATATTCCCCAAAAAATCTAATACCACCTATTTTAGGGTAAAATTGAGGAGAGAAAACGGGGACTTGGGGTGTTTTTTCTACAATATTTTTGAATACCTCACTGGCATCTGTTTTTCTGATAGATAAGTATCTAATAAGACGCCATACTCAAAACAATATATTGTTATGAATAACATCGAAAAAGAAAGTGTCAAAGATGACGCAAAATCTCAGAAAATTTCGGCAAGTACTATTTTTTGGATAGTGCTGGGGGTTGGAATCTTACTCATGGGCTTTGCTTATTTCAGCGGATATTTTACAGTCGGTGAAGACGGTGGAGGAAGAATGGGCCCCGTAAGTGGCAAAGACTCAGCAATAGTTACCAAAAGTGATACCATACAAGGAAACTAGCCTTAAGTATACATGATGACTACTGTCTATAAACAATCAAAATTACCTTCTAAAAAAACATATCTTTTCTTAACATAACCAAAAATCAATTTTTATCATGAAAACTAAAGAAGAATTGCTTAAAGAAGCTGCCGAGCATAAAGTGGAAACTGTGGAAAAAAAAGCAGATGTAGCCAAAGCTGAGTTACAAGAAAAAGTAGACGATGTAAAAATTGGGGCTGCTACATTGGCCGAAAAAGCCCAAGACAAATGGGAAGATTTCAAAGATAAAGCCGAAGATGCTTGGGAAAATACCAAAGAAAAAGTAAAAGATGCTTGGGAAGATACAAAAGACAAAGCCGAAGAAATTCGTGATAAAGTAGCCGACAAAACCCAAGATACAAAAGAAGAAATTCGGGAAAAAACAAGATAGTAATCCCTTCTTCATGGCCTCGATTCGACTGTATATACAGCCTAATCGAGGCTTTTTGTTGATAATAAATAAGCCTTCATTTACTGAATACATTTAACTTAATCGATTTATAGCTATGGATTTAAGGACCGATTCTCCTTACTGGCTTATGAAAAATGGCTTTGTTTATTCTTACCCTTCTCTTAATCATTCGGTCAAAACAGAAGTAGCAATCATAGGCGGCGGAATTACCGGTGCTTTGATAGCTTACCATCTTACTCAAGCGGGGATTTCTACGGTGGTAGTTGACAAACGAAAAATCGGAATGGGAAGTACTTGTGCGAGTACTGCTTTGCTTCAATACGAAATTGATACTCCTTTGAATCAGCTAATGTCTTTGGTGGGTGAAAAAAACGCTAATCGCAGCTATCTACTATGTGTAGAAGCCATCAAAAAAATCGAATCTATCACCAAAACCTTACCGAATGAAGTGGGTTTTGAAAACAAACAGAGTTTTTACTACGCATCCAGAAAAAAAGACCTTGACGAACTTGAAAAAGAACTAAAACTAAGGCAAAAAATAGGGATAGAAGTCGATTTTTGGACCCAAGAAAAGATAGAAAAGCATTTTAGTTTTTCTGCGCCTGGCGCTCTCATGTCAAATTCAGGGGCGCAAATTGACGCCTATCGTTTTACACATGAGCTTTTTCAGTGGGCGCAAGCACGCGGATGTCAGGTGTTTGATGATACGACCGTTGAGGAGATTGTGCATCATAAAAATAGAGTCACCCTAACGACCGAGCACGGCCATACTGTGGAAGCCCAAAAACTAATCATCGCGTGTGGATATGAATCTCAAAACTATTTGACAAAAAAAATAGTAGACTTCAATTCTTCCTTTGCTGTGGTAAGTGAACCTGTGCCTATGGAAGATATTTGGTATCACAACTGCTTGATTTGGGAAACCGCCCGGCCTTATTTATACATCCGAACAACCTCCGACAATCGTATATTAATAGGAGGAAAAGACGAGCCTTTTTATAGCCCTACCAAAAGAGACGCTCTCAACAAGCGTAAAGCCGCCCAGCTAGAAAATGCCTTTAAACGAAGATTCCCTCATATTCCGTTTCGGGTAGATTTTAAGTGGGCAGGTACCTTTGCCGAAACTATTGATGGGCTACCCTATATTGGAAAAGTGAAAGAGCGCCCACATACTTACTTTGCTATGGGTTTTGGAGGCAATGGTATTGTTTTTAGCCTTTTAGCAGCGGAGATAATCAGAGATGAATTGGAAGGGAAGAAAAACGCAGACGCGTCAATATTTAAGTTTGATCGTTAGAGTGTATAACTAAAAAAATACTATTCAAGGATTTGCTCTATCTTGCTCAAATCGAGCGGTTTTTCGACAAAACCATCGGCACCCGACTGTAGTGCACGCTCTCGTAAGCCGCTCATTGCGGTGATCATAACGAGTTTAGAAGTAGGGGCTTTTTCCCGAAATTTTTCGATTTGTTCTACACCGATTCCGTCTGGCAGGTTGTTGTCCAAAAAAATCAATGAAGGTTGTTCTTCGGCAGCTTTAGCAAGTCCTTCTGCAAGGGTATGTGCTCTGAGCGACATAATCCCAAACCTCTGTAATGCTAACCCTAATAAAAGACAGGTGTCAATCTCATCGTCTATGATCACAGCCTTTCTGTAGGTTTCTGAAAAGGCTCTATTACTCATTTTTTACAAATTGGTTAAAGTACACATTATTAATATTTTGAATCATGGCTGAATTAATAATACAAAGCAGTTCTGCTTTGTATTATTACCTTTAATATTAGTTAAAAAATCGTGCCAGTATAATGTATTAGTGACAGATTGAATGCTCAATAAACCTCAAATTGGGGAAAAAAAGTAACATAATCTGCTTTGAGATAGATATTCGAGTATGGAATGGTTTTTTTTTGATGATATACGAAAATATATGTCAATCACTAAAACTTAAATGCCATGACTAATAATTCGAAAGTTGTATTGGGTATTGTTACTGCCGCTGCCGCAGGAGCTGTTATAGGAATGTTGTTTGCTCCCGAAAAAGGTAGCGAGCTTCGTGATAAAATGCGTGACACCGCAAATGGCTTTGCTTCTGATTTGTTGGATGCCATTCAACGTGGTCGTCAGCAATATACAGAATTAGAAAGCGAAGTAGAAGACAAAGCCAATGAGCTTAAGTCAAAAGCAGCGGGTAAAGTTGCCGAAGTAAAAGACCGTGTAGAATCGGAAGTTGAAAATGTGAAAGAAAAAGCGCAACGTTATTCATAACGGTGAGTCTGACGAAAAGGTACAAACCTGCTAGCTTATACACGATTATCACATATCACAACCTCGAAATTGCGAAGGCATCAGTCTTCGCAATTTCTCAAAATATGATCCCATACAATGCAAGTACTAGAATCTGCAAACGAAATCAAAGAACGAGCCGGAGATTGGTTTGAACACGCTTCCGATTATTTGGAGGCACGTTGGAACTTAGGCGTGTTGGATGTTTCTCAAAAAACCGCTAGTGCCATTTCAAGCTTGGTTTCGGCGCTTATTTTGGGCGCTATTGGTATGTTGGGGTTGCTGTTTGTGAGTTTAGGCGCTGCATGGCTCATTGGGGAGAAACTCCAAAACTTGGCGGCGGGATTTTTCATCGTAGCCTTATTTTATGGAGTTGTCGGGGTGATTTTGTACTTGGTCAAAGACCGGTTTATTAAAATTCCAGTAGTCAACACTTTTATAAAAAAGTTTTATTATGAAAACTAAGATTGAAACAGTTGATGACCTGCGAGCTGAAAGAGCACGATTAAAAAACAAGTTGGAATTGTCTAGAATTCATATGCGAAAAGAAATAAATGCCATAAAAACAGAGCTTAGCCCTGCGCGACAGGCCGTAGGAGTGGTAAGTGATTTGTTGACTACTCCTCGGAAAGGGCTGTTGCCTATTGGGGTAGGGATTGGTGTAGACTTAATCCTGCGACGCACCTTGCTCTCTAAAGCGGGCTGGCTTCCTCGGTTGATAGTCCCTCTTATAGTAAGGAATGTCACCACAAATCTTATTCAGAAAAACAAAACGAGTATCGTAGAAAAAGCCCTGATTTGGCTCAAAAAAGCCACTGATAAGCCTCAGTCTAAGCCACAGCTTATAGAGGCGGCGGCTCCTCAAAAATTGTTGCCAAGCCCTGCCAAGCTGAATGGCAAGGTTCAGCATCCGTCTTTTATGGATAATTAATAAAAAGCCTTAAAGGGTTCGGGTTTTATGGGTAAATGGGTAAGATTAATCCAAAACTTAACCAATGTTAGAATGGTATCATTGAAGACATCAAACGAAGAAGGTTTGGAAATGTAGCAGTTAGCACCTAAAGCATAACATTGGTTAACGTCTTTTTCTGATTTTGAGGTAGTCAATACCACTACTGGAATTTTGCGGAGCTTAGGCTCGGTTTTCAAAACTTTTAGTACCTCTCTTCCATCCATCCTAGGCATATTGAGATCAAGGATGATAAGCCCTACCGAAGCATCATTGTTGTCGGTACGGATGTATTCCAATAGCTCCAAACCATCTCCTACAAACACAGTTGGGTTGAGTAAATTACAATCGTCAAGGACAGATTGCAGCAAGTACCGGTCGTCGTCGTCGTCGTCGGCTATGAGGATAGTGGCGTTTCTGTTCATAATTTCGGGGCTAAATGATTGGTTACTGGCAAATAGATGTGGAATATGGCTCCTTCTTGATTTGGTTTTGCCTCTGCAACTATAAACCCGTTGTGATTGGATACAATTCTGCGGCATAGTGCTAGACCAATTCCCGTGCCTTCATATTCAGACCGATTATGTAATCGTTGGAAAATTACGAAGATTTTTTCAGCATAAATAGGATCAAAACCTATACCATTATCTATAAACGAAATTTGGTGGTAAATGTTTTCTTTTAGATTGGTATTTATTCCTGCGATACTTTCCCCCAGCACCTGTTTATAAACAATTTCGATTACGGGCGGAGTAGTGGGTTTGCTATACTTTATAGCATTAGAAATAAGATTGTTGAATAGCTGAATAATCTGAAATTCTATACCACTAATCACCGGTAGCGTTACGCTTTTGATAGTCACTTTTTTCTTGGAGATAGTATCCGAAAACTCTTCTTGTATGCGCTTAACTAAAGTGTTGAGGTCAATCTCTTGGAAAATTTTTTCGCGCATATTTGCCGTTCTTGAAAACAACAACAAATCATCAATAAGTTGCTGCATTCGATTAGCTGATTGATTGATTTTGGTGAGGTTGGCTTTACCGTCTTCGCTGAGTTGATCGTATTGTTTTAGGATGAGCCTTTCGCCAAAGGCGCGGATTTTGCGCAGCGGCTCTTGTAAATCATGAGATGCTACGTACGCAAACTGCTCAAGTTCAGCATTGGCCCGTTCTAAGTCGGTGAGCTTTTCTTCTAATGTCTTTTGGAAACTAATACGCCGCGAAAGCTCTACATACAATAATCGAAAGAAAATAAGCAAAAATGCCAAAGACACTACCGAAAGCAACAAAAGGTAAAAGTTGGTGTTGCGGTCGGCTATTTTTTGCATTTCGGCTCGTTGATTGAGTAGTTGGAGCTCGTCTTCTTCAAAATGCCGAGAAATTACCCTAATCTTATCCATTTCTTTTCGTCCTTCTTCTAGAGCCACTCCATCAAAATGCTGTTTGGCTTTTATACGGCTAATGTTTAGTTCAATTAGGTTTATGTGCCGTTGGATAAGCATGTTGATAGTATCTAAGCGCCGGAGTTGGAGGGGATTGTCTCGCACAAGCAGCCGGAAGTCACGAGTTACTTTTTTTAGTTTGTTTCTGCCTTCCGCATAAGGGTATAAATATTTTTCTTGGCCAGAGAGTAAGTAGCCTCTATGTCCGATTTCTATAATAGATAAAGTATTGGTCAAGTCTTTGTTTTTGAGACGTACTCGGTAGCTGTGATTCACCGATTCGGTGCGTCGGCCGGTTTCTTGTACTCGGTCGTAGGCGAGCCAGCTTAAAAAGATAAGCATGAATAAACTGACGGCCATTGCTAAAAAAATTCCCAACAAATCGTTGCGTAAAATCATAAGGGTGATGAATCTGTGGCTTATTTTCTACAAATAAATGTAGAGAAAAATACCCAATTTGGGTAAAAAATCGTTTTAGTATAAAACTATAAAATCATAATATGTGTTGTATATAAAAAGTTTGAAAAATGTAATGTATTGATTTTTAGGGTTTTTTGTAGATTTAGACTCGTAAATATAAATTTTAATTGAATGTAATTACTTACTGAGGCATCCAATTTGGTAGATAAAACCAAAAAATGTTGTCCAACAATGGCGGCTCCTATGCTAAACCTCGTACAATCTCAAAAGCAAACGCTGAAGATATCTCCGGCGCAAATTCAGTTGCTCAATTTTTTGCAGTTGAATACGCTTGAGCTTGAGCAGCATATTAAAAATGAGCTTGAAGAAAACCCACTACTTGAAGAAGGGACAGAAGAGTCTGATGATAATTTTGGGGATGATTTTAATACCCCCGCCAAGGCCGAAGACCGTACGCAAGATTACATGGATTGGGATGAATTCAAGGATGATGATATGCCAGATTATCGTACTCGAGTCAACAATTATGCCGATGACGATACTAATTATACGCCCATTGTGGTAGAAGCTGTCACTTGGCGTCAAGAACTCAAGGAGCAATTTCACTTACTGCCCCTCAACGAACGCCAGCAAATATTAGCTGATTTTGTGATAGATTCTTTGACCGACGAAGGCTACCTTAACTACACTGCGGAGGCATTGGCCGATGACGTATCTTTTACAAGTGGAATTTTTGTAGAAGAAACGGAAGTCCAAGAGATAGTTGAAATCTTACGTAAAATGGATCCGCCGGGTCTAGGGGCGCGTGATTTGCAAGATTGCTTGTTGCTTCAATTAGAGCGCCGTTCAGATAAAGAAGCCGAATTAGCTACGCTTATCATAAAAAAATATTTTGACGAACTAGCCGCTCGCAATTATGAAAAACTAATGCGCGCTTGCGGGATTTCGTCAGAAGAACTTAAAGAAGTAATTGCACTTATTGCTTCGCTCAATCCGCAGCCTGTCATGGGTAGTCAGATTGACAGTTTTGTGATCAAAGACAACATTGTACCCGACTATATTGTCAGAGTGGACGGAGACCTAATCGAAGTAGAGCTCAACAACCGCCGTATTCCACCTTTACGCGTCAATAAGTCATATGCGCAAGAAGTAGGAGGTACTCGTGCTGCTAATACCTACGTCAATTCTAAACTTAATGCTGCCAATTGGCTGATTGATGCAATTCAACAGCGCGAAAATACCATGCTCAAATCAATGAGAGCTATCGTCAAACTACAAGAAGAATATTTCCATACAGGGGATATTCGTAGGCTAAAGCCGATGGTATTGAGAGACGTAGCGGAGCGTATTCAAATGGATGTATCTACTGTGTCACGCGTTACGAGTGGTAAATATGCCCAAACTCCGTTTGGCGTCATTCATCTCAAAGACTTGTTTACGGAAGGAATCGTAACCCAAAGTGGAGAGGAAGTATCTAATCGACAGATACAACTGGCATTGGTAGAACTGGTGTCGCAAGAAGATAAGCAAAGCCCGCTCAACGATTTTCAGTTGGCCGAAATGCTCAGCGACAAAGGATATTCGGTAGCGCGTAGAACAGTCGCCAAATACCGTGAGCAAATGGATATACCAACGGCCTCATTGCGGAGGGTATTGTAACCAAAATCGTAGTGTAATTATGAATATGAAAGCTAAATTGTCGGAAAAATTCGAACAAATGGCTGAAGCTGCTACCAGAGGAGTAGGAAGTAGCTGGGCTTTTTTGTTGGCTTGTGGATTTGTGATAGGATGGCTGGTAAGAGGTATAGCTGTTGGATTTGATGACATGTGGGACTTGGTCATGAACAATATCACGGCTATTGTTACTTTTCTGATCGTTTTTTTGATTCAACAATCTCAAAACAAAGATTCTTTGGCGATTCAGCTTAAACTTGATGAAATCATTTTGGCTTTAGATAAAGCCAACAACCAACTTGTGGATGCTGAAAATCTACCTGAAAAAAAATTGAGACAAATGCATGGAGAATATAGTAAACGGGTAGAAGCACAAACACCTAAGAATAAAAAGCGTAAAACAACATCTTCATCTTGAACTTTGGATTCGTATGGAAAATAGAATATTGGTCATTGATGATGACACCGACATTTGTTTATTACTACGCCGTTTTTTGACCAAAAACGGCTTTGAAGTTGCAATCGCTCATACAGGTGCGACGGGATTGGCGACGCTTGAAGAATTTCGCCCTGATTTGGTTTTGACAGATTTTCGTTTGGGTGACATGGACGGAACAACCATCTTGACCAATATCAAAGAAAAATTCCCTAGTGTGCCGGTACTTATTATTACGGGCTACTCTGACATCAAAATTGCTATCAATGTCATGAAACAAGGGGCTTATGATTACATCACTAAGCCTTTGTTTCCGGATGAGATTTTACTTACAATTAAAAAGGCCCTAAAAGCTTCTCAAGAAGCTTCTGAGGCCGATACTACCGTAGAAGTAACCAATACTACTTCTAGCCCCACAGGGAGTCGTCGTAAAAGTAGCACTCAAGCGCAGTATATTTTTGGGGAAGGCCCTGAGTCTGTGTATCTCTACAAACAAGTAGATTTGGTAGCTCCTACCAATTACAGCGTGTTGATTTACGGAGAAAGCGGCTCAGGCAAAGAGGCTGTTGCACTCGAAATCCATAAACGTAGTAAAAGAGCAAATGGACCTTTCATTGCGATGGATTGCGGGGCGATTTCGAAAGAACTAGCCGCTAGTGAGTTGTTTGGGCACGAGAAAGGTTCTTTTACGGGAGCAGTAGGCCAAAAAATCGGCCATTTTGAAATGGCCAACGGAGGTACTTTGTTTTTGGACGAAGTCGGCAATCTACCCTACGATGTCCAAATGTCGCTTTTGAGGGTAGTGCAAGAACGAAAATTGCGGCGTATTGGCGGAAACCGTGAGATAGATGTAGATGTAAGGCTGATTGTAGCTTCCAACGAGCGCTTGATTGAGGCAGCTCGAAAGGGTAAATTTCGTGAAGATTTGTACTATCGCTTCAACGAATTTAGTATCGACGTACCTCCTCTCAGAGACCGACGCTCTGATTTACTGACTTTTGCACAATTTTTCTTGGATAAGACCAACGCCGAATTGAGCAAACAAGTCAAGGGCTTTACGCCCGAAGTAGAGAGAGCTTTTAAGGAATATCCTTGGCCAGGTAATTTGAGAGAGATGAGAAATATCATTCGTCGGTCAACATTACTTACCGAAGGCGATAAGATAGACATCCGTACGCTACCTTTTGAGCTTATCAATTATGATAGGTTGTTGTTTTTAGAACCAAACAATCCATCCCTCCCCGAACCTTCTCCTTATACTAGCTATGAAGCTCCGGCTCCGTCGATTCCGGCTAAGGTGGTGCCTGCTCCCAAAGTAGATTTGAAGTCGGCAGCTCTCGAAGCCGAATATGAAATGATTCTGAACGTTTTGAAGCAAGTAAACTTCAACAAAAGTAAGGCAGCCCAAGCCTTAGGAATAGATCGTAAGACATTATACAACAAAATGAAAAATATCAATCTTAGTAACTAATGCTGCCGCCCAATCATCAAGATAATGCTGTAAAGCCTTTTGCTTTGAGTTTTTCTCAAAGTCAAATGGAAGCGCTATTGCAAAATTCTCCTGATTTGGTATACATTGTAGATTTAAGATTGCAAAGCCTAATCTTCATAAATGAGAGAGTTAGTGATATTCTGGGCTATAGTATGGCTGAAGCAGAGACACTAGTTCAAAAGTTATCATCCATTGTGGTTCACTCGGATATAGCCTCTTTAGGCGAAGCTTTACTTACTAGATTTAGATTACTCCCTTCCAATGAAACCGCAGAGTTTCATTTAAAATTACGACACAAAGACGGCTCGGTACGTACTTTACGTCATCGCTGTAGAGCGATGATAAAAGAGGGTGGAGAAAATACCCAAATCATGGGAACCGCCGAAGACGTGACCGATAGCTCTAGCCGAGAACTTGCGTATCAAAAAAACCAATATCAGCTCAAAGAAGCAGAGGTAATATTTAAGTGTGGAAGCTGGGAGTGGCAATCTCACGAAACATGCATGAGATGGTCTGATGGATTATTTAGGGTATTTGAATTGTCGCCAGACCAGTATCCTGATAGATGTATTGAGTATAAGGTTTATGAAAGTTTTATATACCAAGAAGACGTTGTTAAGGTACGAAATTATGTAAGGCAGCTATTGTCAGAAAAGCGCGGAACTTTGGATTTAGAGCATCGTATTATAGATGCCAAAGGAGTCCTTAAATACATCACTCTACGTGCCAAATGCTATTTTGATGAAAAAGGCAAACTTGCCCGCCTCATGGGAGTAGCCGCAGACCGTACCGAAATCGAAAGCTACCAAAATGAGCTGGAAAGACGCCTCATCGCGCTCAAAAAAAGCAATCAAGAATTGGAGCAATTTGCTTATGTAGCTTCTCATGACCTACAAGAGCCTCTTCGTAAAATCATTGCTTTTGGAGAGCGGTTGGATAAAAAATACAAAGAGCAACTCGGCACAGAGGGACAGTTTTTTATAGCTCGTATGACCAACGCCGCCAATAGGATGCATGGGCTTATTGAAGATTTGTTGACGTATTCGCGGGCTTCGCGGCAATTAGAATCCCAAGAACCCATTTCGCTTAATGAGGTAGCAAAAGAGGTATTGGAAGATTTAGAAGTGAAAATTCAAGATAAAAAAGCGGTTGTTGAAGTAGACGACTTACCCACTATCGAGGCACAGTCCACCCAAATGCACCAGCTTTTTCTGAACCTCATTGAAAATGCACTGAAATTTACTAAACCTGACCAAGAGCCAATGGTTCAGGTGAGGGTTCGGAAAGCTACCCTACCAGAAATAAAAGCAATACCCCAACTCAATCCACACCAATCTTATTTTTGCTTTACTGTGAAAGACAATGGCATTGGTTTTGAGCCTCAGTATGCAGAACAAATTTTTGCGATATTTCAAAGATTACATGGGAGATCAGAATATGAGGGGACAGGTTTGGGATTGGCGATTTGTCGCAAAATTGTCGAATCCCATCAAGGGTATATTGGAGCTCGTGGAAATATAGGCGAAGGAGCTGAGTTTTATTTTTATTTGCCACACCGTCGGTCCGGCGTTTCGGCTTAGTACATGGTAGAACTTTTTAGTTCTACCCTAACCTAATGCATCTTATGAACAGTACAGACAGTAAGCAAACCAAGGAAAGTGTTTTGATATTAGTCGCTGACGACGATGAAGATGATCGGATGTTTACCAAAGAAGCCTTTGAAGAAAACCATTTACTGAATGATATTCGGTTTGTGAATGATGGTGTAGAGCTGATGGATTATCTCAAACGGCGCGCCAAATACGCTAACCCTGCCGATAGCCCGCGCCCAGGTATTATCTTATTGGATTTGAATATGCCCAAAATGGACGGTCGTGAGGCGTTGAAGGAAATCAAATCAGACCCTACGCTCAAGACCATTCCAGTAGTAGTACTTACTACTTCAAAAACCGAAAAAGATGTGTTACAAACCTATGATTTGGGGGTGAATTGTTTTATTACAAAACCTGTCACTTTTTCAAGTTTTATTGAAGTTACCCGCACCTTGGGGCATTATTGGTTCGATATCGTCAAGCTACCCAATTCTCAAGATTGATGCGACAAAAGATAGGGTGAGTTGGGAGTTCGATAATGTAACCATCATACGACTTCGCTGTGATAAGTGCTAAGTTGTGGAATATCAGTGCCTTCAAGAATGAGTGCCTATTGGCCAATTATTATATTTCCGAATTACTGAATTATCATATTTTCAAACTGTTACATTCTCAAACTTTCAAATTACCTAATGTCGAAAGATATCATTAAGCTTCTCATTGTAGATGATGATGAGGATGATTTTTTCTTAACCTCAGATTATCTAAAAGATATTCGTTCAAAAAAATTTGATATTACTTGGGCTAGTTCTTTTAGCAAAGGAGTAGAGCAGCTAGCGCAGTCAAAGTTTGACCTCTGTTTTTTTGATTTTTTATTAGGAGCCAAAACGGGGCTGGATTTGCTTAAATCTGCTCTTCAAAATGGAGTGAGCTGTCCTATTGTCTTACTGACAGGCAAGGGAGACCAGCAAGTAGACCTAGAAGCCATGCGACTTGGGGCGATGGACTACTTGGTAAAGAGTGAGCTTGACTCCGAAAAGCTAGAGCGTTGTATCAGATATGCTCTTGAGCGAGCGGAAGTACTGCGGCGCTTGCGAGAGAGTGAAACGCGTCTTCGGGGTATTTTTTCTCAACTGAAAGACGCTGTACTGCTCAAATGGCCCAAAGGGGGCTCTATATTTTATTTCAACGATGCCGCGCTTGACCTTCTTGGTTATGAAGAAAACGAAATATTACAACTTTCAATGCGCCACTTATGTGCTATCTCTACTCAGCACGATGAATATGTTCATACATTAGAAGAAAAGGGAATTCTGGAAAATTTTGAAGTATGGCTCGTCCGAAAAAGTGGGGAACGTGTGCTATGCTCTCTCCATGCTAGTAAACAAAACGACAGCGAAGGGAAGTTGTATTATTTGCTGGTTATTCAAAATATCACAGCTCGCAAAAAAGTTGAAAGAGACCGACTATTGGCCGAAAAATCTGCTTCGACAGCGCGCTTGATACGTACTTTAGCGCATGAGGTACGCAATCCACTTACCAATATTCACTTATCACTCGATCAGCTAGAGTCTGAATTTACGACCGAAGACCAACGTCTTTTTGGGGATATTATTCGTCGCAACGGAAAGCGTATCAATGCTCTTATTACTGAATTACTAAATTCTTTCAAGCCCCAAGAAACAATCCTCAAGCAGGTATCTATTCAAGATATACTAGATCTGACGCTCAATGAAGCCATTGATAGAATCAACCTCAAAAAAATAACCCTTATAAAAGAATATGGGGAAGATTGCTTCTTGCAGCTTGACGAACCCAAAATCAAAATCGCCTTTCTCAATCTCATTATCAATGCCGTAGAAGCAATGGAAGAAAACGTAGGCCTACTCACCATAGCTACGCATGTAGCTGGTCAATCGTGCTTTGTCGAAATCAAAGACAATGGGACGGGTATCAGTCCTGAAAACTTGAATCGCCTGTTTGAGCCTTATTTTACTTCCAAAAACAACGGCTTAGGCTTGGGACTTGCTTCTACATTTACGATTCTTCAATCTCACAAAGCATCGGTAGAAGTGGAGTCGGAGTTAGGGCAAGGCACTACTTTTACGGTCACTTTTCCTCTGGGAGAAAAGCTACCTGAAAATTTAGTTATTAGTAATTAAATCTTTGTAGGAGGCAAAGGACTTACAAACACAAACACCTCCTTATTTGAGTTATTTAAAAAAATTAAAGGGGCGGCATTCGCCCTTTTATTTTTTATGATGAAAGATGTTGTAAAAACAGCAGTAGTCTTTTTTGATAGGCTATCCTTGGGAGAAGCTTTAGGAGGTTGGTAGCTACCATACATTAGATAGTGGGCTACCAACGCAAATCCAAATAAGGCATTCGTTTTCATATCTAAAAGGAAGGAAAGTAGGGGAAATATTATTACTATTCTTGAACGATTACTTGTTCATGGGTGGAAGTAATAACTACTCTTTTAGAAGAATTGCTTCTAAAGAGAGAACGTGTAAACTCAATGATGACCATAGCCGTAAGCAATAATGCTCCAAACACTGCCGACCACGCAATAAAACGGTAATACACATCAGCATTGATACGGGCAATCAAAATACCACAGAAAGCCCAAATTACGGACAAACCTAAATAGGCATTTTGGGTTTTAAACAAAGCCCATGTAGTAATCAGCGCTCCTACAAAAATCATGGTACATGCCCAGAAGGTTTCGGTATTGCCCCAGCCATTCCAGCCACTATTTACGAGAAGAGCGGTTATGTTAGCAATCGTTGCGATACAAATCCACCCTAGATAAGTGCCAAAAGCCGCTTTGACCGTAAAACGTGAGCCACTAGCTAAAAAAGGAGCAATTTGTTTTACTTTTAGATTGATATGTACCAATTGGGCCAATAACAGCAACATCACCACCACCGAAAACTGAATGTATCCATAATGCCATGAAAGAATCCACAGGGCGTTGAGGATAGAGGTAATCATAAAACCCGCACCTACCGTAGATACTGTATCTCCAGTGGCGTCGTCTACGGTACTACTAAAAAGAGATTTGCTCTGCTTAATACAAAACACAAGCAATAAAAGATAAATCACTCCCCAAATGGAAAATGTAATAGGAGCGGGTACGAAGAGGTTGGTGTATTGATCCGAAACTTCTCCGGTTGTTTTTCCATTGAGAGGCAGGGCGTTGGCCAAATAATTAACGAATATCATCACTCCAAAGAAAACCCAATTGAGGACTTGGAGGATTTTGACGGTTGATTTACTCCAAATAGTTTTCATGATGTATATATAAGTTTATGTTAAGACTAAGAAGTATGAGGCATGTGTGCTTTGGCAGGGAGTGTTACTTCTTCTTTCAGAATACGTACGGCATACGAGCCGGGCTTAATGCCTGAGCCGAGGCTGTTGGCGTAGACCTTGGTAAACTCAGCACCGAAGTACAAAATCACTGACGAATAATAAACCCACAATAAAATAATTACGACAGAACCAGCGGCACCATAAGCATTGCCGATATTGGACTGACCCAAGTAAAGCCCAATGGCGTATTTGCCAATCATAAATAAAATGGCTGTCACGCCGGCACCAATGAAGGTGTCTTTCCAGGCCACTTTCCCGTCGGGCAAAACACTAAATATGACCGCAAATAAAACCGTCATCACACCCCATATGACGGCTATGTTAAGAATCCAAAAAAGATAAATAGTAGCTTCCGAAAACAAGGCCATTATCTTTTCGCTGAATAAGTTGAGAAGCGCATTGAGCAACAACGACACAATAAATAAAAAGCCTAATGAAATAATCAACGAAAACGACAATAAGCGATTGGTGAGGTATTTCAAAAAACCGCTTTTAGGCTTGGGTTTAATCGACCAAATCTGATTGATTGAATCTTGAATCTCAGCAAATACCCCTGTAGCCCCGATAAGTAATGTAACCACACCAATAACAGCGGCAATGCCAGTTTTACCAGAAAGCTGGGCGTTTTTGATTAGTTCTTGTATTTGTGTCGCCGCCTGACTACCAATCAGCCAACTAATTTGACTATAAAGCTGCCCTTGTACGGCATCGCGTCCATAAAAAACTCCCACAACTGACATAAATACCAATAGCATGGGAGCCAGAGAAAATAACGTATAATAAGACAGTGATGCACTCAGCTTGAGGGCTTTATCGTTGGTGAATTCTTGAAAAGCTTCTTTAAGTAGTGAAAAGTATGTTTTCCAAGATGTAATCATGATAGAAGTGTGAGTTAAGTACAAGATTAGTAGTTAATTATAATATATATCACCAACAACCATTCCAAGGGTATTGTTGCAGACTTTGGGGAATATTTTCTACGTTATTTGTTATTTTCTCTACGCAATTTCCCCATTTCTACCTTCTTTAGATACTGGCATAGCTATTTGAAGAATTAGAGCATCAAATGAAATTGTTTATCAACTCTAAATCTTTAAAAGTTATGCGCTCTCTCTTGTATATCATCGCCGTTATCCTTATCATAGGTTGGTTAATTGGGGCTTTTGCCTATAGCGCCGGAGGCCTTATTCATATCTTATTGGTACTAGCTGTTATTTCGTTTTTGATAGGTCTTATCCGTCGTGGAACAGTCTAGTTTTACAAGTTATTATTAGCTATCATCATTCATCTCTAACTTACTAAACGTCATGGAAATCTTTTTGTTAATGACTATTACAGGACTGATTGGTTTGGCAACTTCGGTAGGTATGATGTACTTGTCACATACCTCTAACTCACACGATACTTCGCGATTCAACACAGAAGGACGCAACGAGTTTTATCGACGCGTAAAACTAAACGCCAGTCGTTTGAAGTAAGACATGGGTTTGTAAGTTAGAGTTAGCACACCATTATAATCGAATATACTAAAGTAAACAGTCATGCAAGCAGATATTGGAATACCACAAGTTCAGACAAAAAAAATAGTAGATGTGCTTCATCGGCTATTAGCCGATGAGCACATAATCCTCACCAAAACGCGTAATTATCATTGGAATATCAGAGGGTCTAGTTTTATGGAGCTTCATAAATTTTATGAGTCACAATACGAGCTATTGACCAATCTGATTGATGAAATTGCCGAACGAGTCACTCAGCTAGGTGATACTGCGATAGGAACCATGAAAGAATTCTTAGAAACTACACGTTTGGAAGAAGGGCCCTATCATCATCAGCAAGATCAACAAATCAAACGTCTATTGGAAGATCATCAAACCTTATGTAAACATTTGCGGGAAGATATCGACCAAAGTGATAAATATGACGACCCAGTTACAACTGATTTTTTGACAGGGGTACTGGCTCAACACGAAAAAATGGCTTGGATGCTACGTTCATTTTTAAAGTAGTGTTCAAAATATATTGAATTCCTTGGCACAGCCATGAAAACATATCAATACATATCGCTGAATAATATTTGGAGTCTCGGTTTGGGAATCTTGATTGTACTTACGCTTTCTGACTGTACTTCCACACCAAAGATGTCGAAACCGAGTACATCATCTAGCTCTAATCGCAAAATAAGTAAGGCTAAAGACCCGGCTGATTATGCGATTAGAGCCTCAGCGGTGGGAGGAGTCGCAGGGAGCATTATCCAGAAATACATGGAAAAACAAGCTACCGACTTGCGCCAAACATTGGGCTGGATTTCGCAAATACAGCAAGTAGGGGAAGGTCTTATCATCACTATGAATTCGGGAATATTGTACAAAGACAATACCTCCGAACTTTCGACCGAACCCCAATCAAATTTGAAAAAACTAGCGGAAACGCTAAATAATTATAAAAATACCGAGATTTTGATAGCCGCTCATACCGACAACGTGGGTGATGCCAAACAGAACCAATTATTGTCGGAAAAAAGAGCCGCCGCTTTTGCTGAATTCCTAACTTCTCAAGGCGTATCGCCCTTGCGAATCGTAAGACAGGGCTTTGGCGGTGCTACACCCGAGGTTTCCAATAATACTGATGAAGGGCGGCGTCAAAATCAACGTGTAGAGCTAGCCATTGTAGCCAATGAGTCTCTAAAAAAACAAGCAAAGAAAGAAGCTCGTGAAGCGAGAGTTAGTAAAAAATAAACCATAACTAAGACTGATGCCAGATACCATTGTAACTCCTGATGACTTTGAAAAAAATGCAAAAGGAGAAATCGTAAGAAAAAAAGAGGAAAGTAAGCCGACCGCCAAAAACCTCGCTGAAGCTCCTGACCATGTAGATATGGAGCTCTACGAACAGCAAAAAAAGAAGGCAGAAGAAGCTGCTAAATATGACTAAAAACAGAAAATAGCTATGAGTACTCAAGAAAACGGTATAATTACTACTAAGAGTCGGCCTAAAGCTGGAAATACCGAAAACTCAAATGAGGTACTTCAACATGGGAAAGTTCCTGAAGGGGAACCCAACGACGATTCAGAAAAAAAATCAGATGTACCACATACTTCTAATAAAGAAAGTGCTAGGGTATCAGAACAAAAAAATATAAATGGCAAACGAGGCTATAATGAATTACAGCCAAATCGTAAGCCTAAAAAACAGTAGAATTTTTCATAAGGTTAAGGGTTTAGGAATGGGTCGAGAGTAGGATGGCTTTGCTATCCTACTCTTTTATTTTTATCCAAAACTAGCTATGTTTGTTAGGCCTCTTTATTTTATAAAAACAGTTAAACAAAGCTTAAAAGTGGCTTTTATCACTAGATTGTATTTAATCCCCAAAACTTATGTTTGTACACCACGTATTCTTTTTTCTCAAAAATCCTGATAGCACTGCCGACCGTGACCAACTCGTCGCTGGCCTACAGACCCTTACCTCGATAGAAGGCGTCAAACTTGCCCATATCGGAAAAGTAGCTGATACTCACCGAGGCGTGATCGACCGTTCGTATTCGGTATCATGGTTGATGCTGTTTGATGACAAAGCCGCCCAAGATATTTATCAAGATCACCCTGTGCACCACAAGTTTGTGGAAGATTGTGCGCATTTGTGGGAAAAGGTAATCGTTTATGATTCGGATGATGTCTGAAAAAGAGACTATACCTATTCGGCAGGCGTTTCTTCAAGCTCCCTTTGCGTACCGAAGTATGCAAGAGATTGAAGAAAAACGTAGCCAAACACCAGACTTGCCTCATCGCCACGATTATTTTATGGTGATGCTGGTAGAGGCTGCCGATGGTGTACATCAAATCGATTTTGTTGATTATGAGCTTCGGGCAAACACCGTTTATTTTGTGGCCCCTGAGCAGATTCATCACGTGACCTTGGCGCAGTCTGTGCCGCAAGGTCACGTGATTTTGTTTCGCCCCGATTTTCTCCAGCAGTATAGTATTTCGCCCGCGCAGCTGTATGATATGGAGTTGTTTTTCAACTGTGACGAAGCTCGCCCTTTGGAGCTTACGGCGGCAGAGTTTTCGTCATTGCTTCCTTATGTGAAGGGTATAGTAGCCGAATACACTTCTGATAAGCCCCAAAAATGGGATGCGGTGGGAGCGTGGCTAAAATTGCTTTTGCTAGAGTGTAAGCGTTTTAAGATACTTCAAAATGTGACTTATAAAACGTGGGACAAACGACAAGCTGAGATTGTGAAACAATTTAAGAATGATGTCGAGCATTTTTTTCAGAAGTTGCATAAGGTCAATGAATATGCCGATAGGCAAAATCTCACAAGCAATCACCTCAATGAGGTGATTAAGACCGAAACGGGTACTTCGGCCAAAGATTTTATTCAAAATCGTGTACTGTTAGAAGCCAAAAGGCTCGCGCGATATTCCAACCTTTCGGTCAAGGAAATCGCCTATCAGTTGGGATATGAAGATGTGGCTCATTTTAGTAAGTTCTTCAAGAAAAATGTTGGAGTAGCTTTCACCGAGTTTCGCGAAACCGTAGAACCATAAAATTGCCAATACCTCCCTTTGTTTTTCCATTGTAGCAAGCGCTTCAATATTCCAATTTTGCATTGTTTTTAAATATGATTCTCATGAATGCTACTCACGTTTTGAAAGGACTCCACCACGTCACCGCTACCGTCAACGACGCCCAAGAAGATTATGATTTTTATACCAAACTTTTGGGTTTAAGATTGGTCAAAAAAACGGTCAATTTTGACAACAATGCAGTATATCATTTTTATTATGGGGATAAAAAAGGAACACCTAGTACGATTTTTACGACCTTTCCCTATAAAAACCAAGGAGTACGGCAAGGTGAAGAAGGAACGGGGCTGATTATTTCGACGGCATTTTCGGTACCTTCTACAGCTTTGGAGTTTTGGCAAAATCGTCTTTCTAAAGCGGGTATTGAAACCAAACTCTCCCAACGCTTCGGTCAAGCCGTTTTGTGGTTTCGCGATCCTGCTGGTTTACAGTTGGAATTGGTGGCTAATGATGCTGATTCGCGCATTCCTTTTGAAACCCATGAAGTCGCCAAAGAGGTCGCTATTCGAGGAATTCATCATGTGACTTTGTGGGTGGCTTCGCAAGACTGGGAAGTATTACGAAGCTTTTTGACCCAAGAGCTGCAAATGACCGAAATAGCCCAAGAAGAAAATCGTATTCGCTTAAAAATCAATCAAAACAATAACGCAGATTTCCTCGAACTGCTACGCGCCGAGGTCGATGCTCCGCGTGGAAAAAACGGTCTTGGTACTGTGCATCACGTAGCTTTTCGGATTGATTCGGAGGAAGAACAACTCGCTCTGCGCCATCGCCTTGTCAGTGATTTGAAGATGCAAGTAACCGAAGTAAAAGACCGTAAATATTTCCGTTCTATCTATTTCAGGTTGCCTTCTCATCAGCTTTTTGAGGTAGCTACAAGTGGCCCGGGCTTTGACGTGGATGAGTCGGTAGAGGAATTGGGAACGCATCTCATGCTACCCGACGATAAAGAATACAATCGGGCGGTGATTGAGGCTGCTTTGCCTCCTATTGTGCAGGGATGATTTTAGAGCCACAATTCCATGGCCACATCGGCCCGCGAATAAGGCGAACTGAAATCTTTGACCGTCTTAAAGCCAAGCTTTTGGTATAAATTGAGGGCGGGGAGCAGGCGTGAATTTGTTTCTAGATAAAGCCTTTTGAGACCTAAGCGCTTGCCTTCCTCAATGATAGCTTGTCCTAGCAACTCGCCGATTCCTAGCCCTTTGGCATTGCTATCTACGCCCATTTTCGATAGCTCCATGCTATCGGCTGTCATGGGTTTGAGCGCTGATGTACCTACGATATTGCCTTGATATTCGGCCAAAAGTACCAAGCCGCCTTTGTTGATATAAAAGGTATCGGGATTTTCCAACGACTCCATATCGAGTGGTTCTACTTTGAAGTACTTTTCAATCCATTCATAATTGATGCGCTTGAAAGCCGCGCGATGTGCGTCATTGGTGGGGTCGAGATGAATGATTTTTACTTTGTTTCTTTCACGGGTTTTGAGACGGGCTTTGATACGTTCGGGCAGCCCTTTTCGCAAAATGACTTGCTCGTACTCCATCAATGCCCGCAATACGTCCGTTTCACATTCGTTTTTTACTTCAGTCATCGTGTCTTGCAAATCTTCCAAAAGTTCGTTCATTCGCAGCTGCATTTGCTGCCCTTTGGGTGTGAGCTTGACCAGTGTTTCGCGTTTGTCAGTGATGCCTTTTTGGGTCTCTACAAACCCTGACTTGCTCATTTCCTTGACCATCAGGCTTACCCCTACGTGCGATTGTCCGATGTATTCGGCGATTTTGGAGACAGTTTCAAATTCATTTTCGGCAATTGCTAGAAATACCGGAAACCATTTTACTTCAAAATCCATTCCGTACATTTGATAGATTTGGGCAGATGCTTGTTGACTTATTTCCCCTAACCTTCGCATATAGCTGCCAAGTGCTACATAGCCCATTGTACGATAGAAATCCATGTTTGTAATAATTTGCGTAAGTAATTACGTAAATTAAAATATTTAATTTTTTGCAAACAATACCCAAGCCTTATTTCATCAAAAAATAGAAGCCATGATTTTGACAAGGTATTCCTGCTTTTCTACCTTGAACGGCTTTTACTATTGAACGACCTTTGTATTGTCAATAAAGACAAAAACAACCCAAGGCAAACAAAAGCCTTCTTTTATAAACCACTAAATTTTAAAATAATGGAAACGAATAATTTGATAAAAGGGATTCACCATGTAACAGCAATTGCTGCTGACCCTCAAGAAAACGTTGATTTTTATGTTGGCTTATTGGGATTACGTTTGGTTAAAAAAACAGTCAATTTTGACGCCCCTGATGTATATCACCTTTATTATGGCGACGAAACAGGCAATGCGGGAAGTATTCTTACTTTTTTCCCTTTCGGAAAAGGCAGCCAAAAAGGTCGTCATGGAAAAGGACAAGCCGCTACTACGTCGTTTTCGATACCTACCGCTGCGTTGGATTATTGGATGAAGAGATTTGACCAATATGGTATTCTTTACAAAAATCCACAACAGCGTTTCAACGAAGTATTTATTTATTTTGAAGATCCTGATGGCTTAGGATTGGAGCTTGTGGCCAACGACGTAGATACTCGTCCTGGCTTTAGTTATGGGCATATTCCGTTGGAATATTCGATCAGAGGCTTTTGGAATATCGAAATGTGGGAAACTACTTACGAGCGCACCGAGGCATTGTTGGCCAATTCGCTCAACTATGAATTTGTCGTTGAAGCGGGAGCTCGTCGTAGATATGCTGCTAAAGGCGCTCAAAACGGGCAATTTGTAGACATCGTCTGGGACAACAACAATCGTTGGGGAATGAGTGGCGCGGGGACTGTACACCATATAGCATTTGACACTCCCACCGACAATACCCAACTCGAAGTTAGAGATGCGGTGCTTTCGGCAGGTTTTATGCCTACACACGTACTTGATAGACAATATTTCCACTCTATTTATTTTCGCGAACCCGGTGGCGTATTGTTTGAAGTGGCTACCACGCCTCCTGGCTTTTTGCTTGATGAAGAAAAAGCAAAATTGGGAGAAGCGCTTAAACTTCCACCTTGGCAAGAAAGAAATCGGGCGCAAATAGAACAACTCTTGCAACCAATTTCTTTGGAAAAGGTTTATCAGAAATACAATATCAATCATTAAGCAACTATTCTTCCTCTCCTTCTCAAGAGGAGAGGAAGAAAAAACATAAAAATCATGCACAACGTTAAGAATAGTATTTGGGCAGGTGTACCTTTGGCGGAGGCCAAGCGTGTACTTATCATGACCCATGGACGAGGGGCAAGTGCGCAGAGTATTTTGAGTTTGGCAGCGGAGCTAGACGTCGATGATTTTGCTTTGGTTGCCCCGCAAGCTACGGGGCATACATGGTATCCTTATAGTTTTTTGGCTCCCGAAGCTCAAAATGAACCGGGTCTTTCGTCGGGTTTGGCGGTATTGAAACAATTGGTTGACACGGCCAAAGAAGCAGGGTTCAAATCCGAACAAATTTATTTGTTAGGGTTTTCGCAAGGTGCTTGTTTGACGGCTGAGTTTGTAGCTCAAAATGCCCAACCCTTTGGTGGGGTTTTTATATTGAGTGGGGGAGTAATCGGCGATAGTGTAAAAACCGAACGCTATCAAGGAGATTTTGCGGGAGCGCCGATTTTCTTGGGATGCTCGGATATAGATTCGCACGTGCCCAAACACCGCGTCAATGACTCCACCGAAGTCTTTAAAAATTTAGGAGCCAATACCGTAGAAAAAATCTATCCTAATGCTCCCCACAGTATTTTTCAGGATGAAATCAACCACATCAATCACATATTGAATCAAAAAAAATGAAAGCATTCAAAAGTATTTCATACGTATGGGAAGGCCGCCCGCAGCAAGTAGGCGATGGTTTTGTAGGACAAAGCATGATTCCTTCTCAGCGATTCCAAGATTTTAGTCCTTTCTTGATGCTCGACCACCACGGCCCTATGCAAGTAAAGCCATCTCCTGTACCAAAGGGCGTAGATGAACATCCCCACCGAGGTATTGAGACAGTGACGGTGGTGTTTGAAGGAGCCCTTCAGCACCGAGATTCGGCCGGCAACAAAGGAACTATCTTCGCGGGAGATGTGCAGTGGATGTCGGCAGCTTCGGGCTTGGTGCACGAAGAAAAACACGAAATCAATTTTTCAAGAAAAGGAGGAACGTTGGATTTTGTGCAACTTTGGGTCAATCTGCCCAGAGCGCATAAAATGGAGGCGCCGCGTTATCAAGAACTAACCGCAGCTCAGATTCCGGTGGTTCAAATCAACGAACAGACCAAACTGCGCCTTATCTCGGGTGAGCTCAACGCCCTCAAAGGCCCCGCGTTGACTTACACGCCTGTTTTGTTGGCGGAGGTAATCATTGAAGGAAGTTCTGAATTTGAGTTGCAATTGCCCGAAAACTTTAATGTGGCTATTCACGTAGCTCAAGGAGAAATCGCCCTCAACGATACCAAGGGTATCAAAGCCAAACGCATTGCGAAGTTGAGTCAACAAGGCGAGTGGGTGAGCGTAGCTACCCAAGGTGGCGTGACACGGCTGCTGATTTTGGGTGGAGAGCCTATCAATGAGCCAATTGCTAGCTATGGGCCTTTTGTAATGAATACCCAAGCCGAAATCATGCAAACGCTTCAGGATTATCAATCGGGAAAAATGGGCTTTTTAGAGCCTGTGGAGTACTAATGATTAACCCATAACCTCGGCTGCGTTTTGAACGCAGCCGAGGTTAAACCCCACCTACCCCTGCCAGCGTTCAAAACGCTGGCAGGGGTTCAAACGTTGCCAGGGTTAAAGCTCTTCAATCTTCTTCCAAATAAGTTGCCATTCGGCTTTCGAATTTGTCAATGTGAGGGCAATCTCGTAGTGATTTTTAGCTGCTACAGTGTTGTTTAATTGTTTATAAAAATCACCCAAAGCCGTGTGGTAATAGTGGTTTTTCTCCATTTCTTTTAATAGTAACAATGCCTCTATTCCACGCTCAGGGCCATAGGCAAAGCCTATCGCAATGGCTTTGTTGAACTGTACCATTACACTCTGATTAATCTGCTCTAGCAAGCGATACAAGTAAACAATGGCTTGCCAATTGGTAGTTTCAAAACTTTTGGCTTGCGCATGATAGCTCGCCAAGGCAGCTTCAATATGATAAGAACTGAGTTCGTCTCCGTCCGAAGCTCTGTTTAGAAATTGGACTCCTTGTTGAATCATGGATTGATTCCATTTCTCTCGATTTTGGTGCGCCAGTAGCACCATATGGCCTTCTTCGTCGAGGCGGGCGTCGAAGCGGGAAGCTTGAAAATACATCAATGATAGCAAAGCGGAGGTTTTGGGTAGATTTGTGATTTTGTGTTGACTAAGCAACGTCCCTAATCTAAGCGCCTCTTCACAAAGCTCTTTTTTGATAAATTGGTCAGGATTTTGGGAATGATATCCTTCGTTGAAAAGTAAATAAATCGCCTTCAAAATAGCATTTAAGCGAGGAAGGAGGTCATTGCCTTCAGGCACTTCTAGTTCAATGGGCGTGGTTCGGATTTTATCTTTGGCGCGGTAAAGTCGCTTATTGATGTTTTCGTCGTTTGACAAAAACGCCCTTGCAATTTCTGGAATACTTAGGCCACAAAGCGTACGCAAAATCAACGTAATTTGGGCTTCTTGAGGCAGGCTCGGATGACAGCACGCAAACATCATTCGAAGCTGACTATCCTCGATTTCGTGCTCAAGAAAAAGCTGGTCGATGTGCTGTTGCATTTGCTGTTCGGATTGTAAATCATGGATAAGGTGGGGGCTGACTTCGGCCCAGGATTTTTCTTTGCGTAAGCGATCCAAAACTTTGTTTTTGGCTGTAGTATAGAGCCAACCCGTGGGGTTGTCGGGGATGCCGTTTAGTTTCCAATGTTGCATGGCTGCCAATAGCGTATCTTGTACTACGTCGCGGGCGGTGTCGTAGTTGGGGAAGCCAAACAAGCGGGTCAAGACGGCGAGCATCTTTCCTGACTCATGTCGGAAAAGATGCTCGGCCAATTGGTTGACTTCATTCATGAGTTTTGGGATAGACTTTCTAAGTTTTAAACCTAATAAATACCTAAAAACTTAGAAAGTCAAGGTTAATTAAACTCTTGGATTTGGCGTACTTCTACCCGTCCTTCAACGTCGTAGATGGGGCAGCCTTTGGATAGCTCGATGGCTTCATCAATACTATCGGCAGTAAGAATCATAAATCCGCCGATGATTTCTTTGCCTTCCGTGAAAGGCCCATCGGTGATGACATGGCTAGAGCCTGATACTGTTTTGCCAGTAGGATAAAGCCCTTCGGTCGCAATCATCTTTCCTTGAGCCGCAATGCCCCCAATCCAATTGTTCCATTTTTCTATTTCGGCTTGGATAGTCTCGGGCGACATTTGAGCAAAATCTTCTTCCGCAGGGATTGAATTCCAGAAAGCGAGCATGTACTTGTTCATGGTAGTAAATTGGTTTTTGTGAACTAAATGATTGAATTTATACGAATGACGGACTGGCTTCTCGAAACTGGACAAAAGAGACAAATTTTTTTTTATATTTTTGAAAAATAAAAAACTTCCCTCTTTCTCATGAATCGTATAGACCGTTTGTTGGCTATATCGCTTGTCTTGCAATCTCGCAAATATACCCCTGCCGAAACCCTCGCCGAACGCTTCGGGATGAGTATCCGAACCGTATATCGTGACCTGAAAGCACTCAACGAAATCGGTGTTCCAATAGGTTTTGAACCCAATAGAGGGTATTTTATCATGCAAGGGTATTTTTTGCCACCCGTAACATTCAGTAGCGAAGAAGCCAATGCTTTGGTATTGGTAGAGTCTATTGTAGAGCGTTTTACGGATAAATCTATCAGCAAAAATTATCATTCTGCCCTCAACAAGGTAAAAGCTATTCTGAAAAACTCCCAAAAAGAAAGCATCGAACATCTGGAAGGGAAAGTGGTCAATAGCGTAGTTTGTACTCAATCAAACTTTGAGTATTTGTCTGAAATTCAGACCTCTATTACCCAGCAGACCATTCTTAAAATCAAGTACCAAAATGCCAATCAAGAAAACAGCGAACGTGAGATAGAGCCTATAGGGATCATTTTTTATTCGATGGCTTGGCATGTGATTGCATGGTGTTGGCGGCGTCTCGAATACCGCGATTTCAAAGTCGCCCGTATCCAAAAGCTTGTAAATACGCAGGCTGCTTTTCGTAAATCTTCGCATCAAGAAATCAATGCTTTCATAAAAGAGCAAGAAATGCGAATGGCACTGACATAGGGTTGTCACTAGGGGGTGTTTTATTTGTATTCACAAAACCAAAACAGCTTCTAGTTATGAATAGCAATCTATTAACCCTGAAAACATCTATCATTATTGAGGCGCCTGCAGCGGAAGTATGGGATGCCCTTACCAATCCCGAAATGGTAAAAAAATATTTTTTCGGTTCCCAAATGATTACTACTTGGAAAGAAGGTGAAAGTATCCGTTTTACGGGAGAGTGGGAGGGACAAACCTACGAAGACAAAGGCACCGTTTTGAGCTTTAAACCAGCGCATTATTTGGCGTATAGTTATTGGAGTTCGATGGGTGGTACTCCCGATCTTCCCGAAAATTATGCTCAGATTGAATACTATGTTGAGCCTCTGGAAAACGGTACCCAAGTAAGCGTCACGCAAGACAGTATCAAAGATGAAACCGCCCAACATCATTCTGAAAATCTGTGGCAGCTTGTACTGGGCGAAATGAAGAAGCTCTTAGAAAAGTAAGTATGGATGCGCAAATTGGTTTTCTAATTTTTTAACTTGGAAGACCAATTTGCACATTTACTTATTTAAGTACCAAAGAGTCAATTACTTAAAAACAGAATGGTATCGTTTCGAGCATTGTTAGAGAAGTTTGATAAAAAAGGAGAAAAAACGGGCTGGACTTATTTTGAGATTTCGGAAGAAATGGCTCATCAGCTCAACCCTAATGTCCGTACTTCTTTTCGAGTAAAAGGAAAACTGGATGAGTATGCCATCAAGCTGGTAGCATTGCTGCCGATGGGCGACGGGGGATTTATCATGCCGGTCAATGCCGAAATGCGCCGTGGACTTCGCAAGAAAGAAGGTGCTATGATTAACGTAGCTCTCGAAGTCGATGTAGATCCATTGCCTCAGTCCATCGATTTGTTGGAATGTTTGGAAGATGAACCACAGGCGTTGGCTTTTTTTAATAAACTTCCCGTAAGTCATCAAAACTATTACAGCAAATGGATTGAATCGGCCAAAACGATTGAAACCAAAACCAAACGCATCAGCATGATGATAAAAGGCATGTCGATGGGGTTGAATTTTGGTGAAACGATTCGATATTTTCGAGATTTAGAAAAGTAAATAACGCCCTTTTGCGTGTTTTGATTACATCTGACATCACTTTTACCTACCCTACAATGGTAAATTTAGAACAAGCTCATACACTTCTGGTTTCGATGCCCGATGCCGTAGAGGAGGCTCACTTTGACAAACCTGCCTATAAAATCAAAGGCAAGATATTTGCTACGTTCAATATCGAGAACAAGTGGGTGACGCTAAAATTGACACCTGAGCAGCAAAATATTCTTTGTGAAGACCCCGCTTTTTATCCTGTTCCCAACAAATGGGGCCAAATGGGATGGACTCACGTTAATCTAAATCAAGTAAAAAAAACTCACTTTGCGGAGGCGGTAGACCTCGCTTATCAAAACATTATTTCACAAAAAAAGAAAGCCAAAAGTAAGTCATAGAGGCGGCTTTTGGGAGATACTCAACTATAACAACCATGAGAAAACTAATATTAGGACTTGCCGTGAGCTTAGACGGCTTCATCGAAGGCCCCAATGGCGAATATGACTGGTGTTTTACTGACCAAGATTATGGTCTCAACGAGTTTTTTACTCAAATAGATGCCTTGTTTGTAGGACGCAAAACCTACGAAATGTCTATCGCTCAAGATGGGCGTGAAAGCTGGCTTCCTAAGCTCAAAGAGTATGTTTTTTCAAACACATTGGAGCGATTTAAATCAGATAGAAGATTGATTAGCGGTACTCCTGAGGAAGTAGAAGCACAGGTCAGAAGGATAAAAAGCTTAGAAGGGAAGGATATTTGGCTTTTTGGCGGAGCTGAGCTTAGTAATTTTTTGATGGAGTTGAACCTCATTGATGAGCTTTGGTTGTCGGTTCATCCCGTCATGTTGGGAGCGGGAAAACCTTTTTTAGGAAACCTCAAAGACCGGCATTGGCTTACCCTCATCGAATCAAAAGTCTATGAAACGGGCTTGGTATCTTTGAAATATAGCTGCAAAAAGACATTGAGTGATTAGACAACAGCGATTGGATAGTTTTTTGTGGCTAAAAATTTTTTACAACATCGGGGAGTTTAGGAGTCGAATCCTAAACTCCCGTTGTATTTTTGGGATAGTATTTACTGTATTCTATGTCTTCAGAGAGGCAAGAAAATTTTGTAATAGCTCTTTGAACCATTAGGGAAGCTACTTTGAGCGGTTAAAAAAAAGGTATGTAAAACATAAGATGATGCTGTACGTACCAATAAAAATTTAGCAAAAGTTTTGAGGAATTGAAAGTAGCCTCGGTAGAGGTGCAACATTTGCAGTAGTAGCTGCGCATAACGGGAGGTTTTATTAGGTACAATTGAGAGGCATTAACTATTCAAAAAGTCACTCTTTACATTTAAAATAAAAGCTATGAAATACTTTCGAATTATTGTTTGGGGTACTCCGTTGTATAATTATGAGCCTTGGAAAGGTGAGCCTGATAACTTTTATTATAATTTAGAAATAAATAAAATGCCAACATTTGACCCTGTATTCTCTTATCAAGTGTTGGAGGAAGTACCCGCTACTGATTTTATAAGTAGCACCTTTGGTGGATCTACTTATGGTTTTTTGGTAAATCAAAAAGCTAGAAATTTTTTAAATTCAATTAATGCAGATTTAAATCACAAATATTATCCTATAAAAATGCTGCAAGAAATTAATCAAAAAGCTTCTGATTCTCCCGCTTATTATCATTCAACTCCTTATTGGTATTTTTTTATTGTCAACCCTGATTATGTTGATTGGATAGATTTTAAGAAAACTATATTTTTTGCCCGCCCATTAAAAGGAGATATTTTACAAAACATTCGTTTTGAAAACTCAGAACAATTCTCTTTATTTAAAAGTGAAGAAAAATACGACATAGGATGTGAAATGTTGTTTTTGAATGATGAATTTAAAAGAAAGGAGTTAGATATTTTTGTTATACCTCAGTTGGCAGCTAAATCATCTTATTATCAAATTGTAGTTTCTGAGAATTTTAAAGAAAGGGTTGAAAAAGCAAAACTAACAGGAATTCATCGTTTTGTAGAATTACCCATCTATGTAGATTAGGCTCTAAGTGAATATTTACAAAAACTCAAATAAATGCCTTTTGTAATAGTTGATTTAAGCGAAATATTGACCAAGGTCGTAACCTCCACTACCAATGAAGCAGTGGACTTTGAGAAGGTGTACTTCTTATAAATGGATATTAACACAAAACTTAATTAAACGTAGCCAATAATACTATCTAAATTTGGTTGATTTTAATTTGGATAGCCAACTTTAAACCTTTTAATTGAATAACTATGGACTTAAAAATAACCTTATCTCTGAAGCATGATTATCCATATTCGGATTCTCCTTCTATGTATATCTCCGCCCCTTATGAAAAGCTAGGCCCCCTTTTTTGGGAGATAAAATATGATATAGATGTTGATACTTTTAGAGAAGCGATTGACCAAATCGTGGCAGGAACATGGTCAGAGCCTTTGGTCTTTGATTGGACTAGTGGTGTAACGACAGTGTTTGTTTACCCAGAAATTTCTTATTATGAAGAATTTGATAAAGATGCTGGAGAAATTCCCACCTTACAGCTATTCTATTTATTCAATATATGGGAGAATTTTTTAAAGGTATCTTCTGCAATAATTCCTATAAAAATGTGATTGCAAGAACTATCAATTTACAAAATTTTCTTTGGGAAGAGTTCGGTGAACCTTTGGGCAAGCTGCTTTGAGAGCTTATAAAACTAAGAGGATTCCCGTTGTTGCTCTGGCGACCTCATCGGCACAGCGACAATAGGGGGAAAACATTAATACTGTTTATCCAATGATAAAACTTTAAACCTTTTAATTGAATAACTATGGAATTAGAAATAACTTTATCTCTAGAGGATAATCATCCTTTTATGTATATCTCCGCCCCTTATGAAAAGTTAGGAGCCTTTTTTGGGGAGATAAAAGATGAAGATAGGATCAATATTTTTAGAAAAGCAATTGACCAAATCGTGGCAGGAACATGGTCAGAATCTTATCCCTTTGATTATACTGGCGGTGTAACGGCGGTATCTATTTCACCAGAGATTTCTTATTATCATGAATTAGGTAAAGAATCTGAAGAAATTCCCACCTTACACTTATTGTATTTATTCAATATATGGGAAAACTTTTTAAGGATATGTTCTATAATACCTCCTCTAAAAAAGTGATGACAAGAACTATCCATTTACAAAATTTTCTTTGGGAAGAGTGGTCTAAACTTAGAAAGTCCATTAATCGCAGTCAACAAGACTTTCCAAGTTTAGAAAAAGAAAGAATAACGCCGTATATATGAAACGCTATTTTACGCCGCTACTTGGCAGGCCGACCTCGACCCATACCGCACCAAACGATTAAATACTAACCATTTGATAGTTTTTTGTAGCTAAAACCACCTTTTGGGTCTTATATTACATCATCGTGGGAGTTTGGGAGTATAATCTTAAACTCCCATTGTGTTTTTGGTATATTAAATCGTCGTAAAATGAGTTTGGGTAGCATTAAATATCATCGTAAATTTGGCATCTAAGCCTATTTTCCACCACTTACTATGAAAAACTATTTACTGATAGTTGCCTTTTTGGTATCTAAACTGACCATAGGTCAATCTCCTTCTCCCAAGATAACGAGCAATTTGGAAGTGCTAGACATCAAAAATGGTAAGCGACAAGTGATTCTGACGGGCAATTGGCTCATGGAAGCGCCCAATTGGTCGCCAGACGGAAAATTTCTGATTCTCAATCGCAAAGGTGTTCTCGAAAAAATGTCGATTGAAGGAGAATCTTTGGGCGTGATTGATACCGATTTTGCTAACCGATGCACTAGTGCGCATGGTATCAGCTATGACGGCAAAACCGTTTTTTTTAGCCATAATGACACTAGAGCAGGGCTTACCAACAATTCTCGCATCTTCAAAGTACCCATAGAAGGAGGAAAGCCGACTTTGCTGACGCCCAATGCCCCTTCTTTTTGGCATGGTGTGAGCCGTTCGGGAAAACATATTTTGTATGCTGGCCTGCGTAATGGGAATTGGGATATTTATAAAATCCCCACGGCTGGCGGCGAAGAAATTCGTCTTACTGATCATTCAGGCTTGGACGACGCCCCCGAATATAGCCATGATTCCAAATTCATCTATTTCAACGCTTACCGTACAGGCCGGGTGCAGCTTTATAGAATGAAACCCGACGGCACCGCTGAAGAGCAGCTTACTGATGATGAGTTTGACAATTGGTATCCACATCCGAGTCCTGATGGGCGGTGGATTGTTTTTATGTCTTATCTCGAAGATCAAAAAGGCAAACACCCTCTGGGCAAGGAAGTAAAACTGCGCTTGATGAACCTCAAAACCAATCAAATCAAAGATTTGACTGAGACATTTGTTGGAGGGCAAGGAACCCTTAGTGTGCCATGCTGGTCGCCCGATAGCAAGCGACTTGTTTTTGTGACCTACAAATTAGACTAGGCGCAAACTTCCCAAGTTTGATGCTCGATAACTTGGGAAGTTTGGCTCAGGCATAACATAAAGTAGATTGATATAAATCATTGTATTAATATTATAAATTTTCTAATGTTGCTTTCTAAAAGTAAAAAGCAAACATGTTGAAATATACCTTAAAGCTAGGAGTGGGGATAGGTTTGTGGATAAGTGTGTGGAGTTGTGGAAAAGAAGAGCAAAAAAAGAAAATTGTAGAGCAAGATGATATAAGCAAACTAGCCGCTCTTCCTTTAGAAGCTCCCGTACCTGCTGACAATCCCCTCACTAAAGAAAAAATTGCCTTAGGAAAACTATTATTTTTTGACCCTATTTTGTCCGGAAATAAAGACATCGCTTGTGCTACTTGTCATCATCCCGAATTTGGTTTTGCTGAGAGCCTGGAAATATCAATCGGTACCAACGCCCACGGTATGGGAAGCAATAGAGCCTTTAACATGCCCAATGATATTCCTTTTGTAAAGCGTAATTCTCAAACCATCCTCAATGCGGCTTTTAATGGTGTCACGCTCACGACCAATGCCAACCCAACGCAAGCACCCATGTTTTGGGATTTGCGGGTAAGGAGTTTGGAAAAACAATCCCTAGAGCCAATCAAAGCCTTAGAAGAAATGCGAGGGCGGAGGTACTCGGCAGAAGCTGCCCTCGATAGCGTCGTAAATCGATTAAGAAAAAATCCTACATATGCCTCACTTTTTCGAACGGCTTTTCCCAACGACCCCACGGTTACGGTTGATCATCTCGCACAAGCGATTGCATCTTATGAACGAACCTTGATAGGAGGCAACTCGCGTTTTGATCAATACCTGAGAGGAGACAGAAATGCCCTATCTATCAATGAAATAGAGGGAATGCAAGCTTTTCTGAAGTCAGGTTGTGCCAAATGTCATCATGGCCCCATGCTGTCGGATTTTCAGCTACATGCTTTAGGAGCACCCGACAACGAAAAACTACCCGAATCAGATAAAGGTGTGGATAATCAGTACAAGTTTCGAACGCCTAGTTTGCGCAACTTGCGCTATACTGCGCCTTATATGCACAGTGGTAAGCTCAAGACCTTGGAACAAGTACTGGAGTTTTATGAAGACTTGGCCGGGGATAAAATCCGTAATTCACAAGTAAAACCATCCCAAATCGACCCTATCGTGGAGGCTCTCAAGGTCGATTTTAAAGATATATCTTTGATTGTCGAATTTTTGAATACCCTCAACGATGAGCAGTTTGATCGCTCTATTCCCGAAAAAGTACCGAGTGGATTAGCCGTAGGGGGCAACCTTCGCTAAAAATATTTGTCTTAACTTGCGTAGCAAAACAACACTTCGTCTTTACAAGCTATGCAAAACCGCCTACTTTCTTTAGATGTTTTTCGGGGTATTACGGTCGCCGCGATGATTTTGGTCAATAACCCCGGCGATTGGGAACATGTTTATGCTCCATTGCTCCATGCACATTGGCACGGCTGTACTCCTACCGACCTTATTTTTCCATTTTTTCTATTCATTGTGGGGGTTTCTATTTCATTTGCGATGAGCAAGTCCAAAAAACCTTCGATAGATAAGATTGTGAAGCGTAGTGCTATTTTGTTTGGGTTAGGGCTATTTTTGAATCTATACCCTAAATTCAATTTCGAAACAGTACGCATTCCAGGGGTATTGCAACGTATCGCTTTGGTATATTTGGTTTGTGCGATTGTTTTTGTGAAAACAACCCATTCGACCCAAATAAGGTTAACTGCTTTTCTGCTTGTAGTTTATTATTTGTTGATGACATTCGTGCCAGTGCCCGGTGTGGGCTACGCCAATCTGGAAGCTACCACTAATTTGGGCGCTTGGATTGACCGAAGTATTCTCACTACTGCGCATTTGTGGAAAGCTGCAAAAGTGTGGGATCCCGAAGGCTTGTTTAGTACGCTTCCTGCCGTTGCTACGGGACTATTGGGCGTCCTGACGGGGCAATGGCTACGTTCGGACAAAGCTGTAGCTGAAAAAATCGCTTGGTTGTTTACGGTTGGTAATCTTCTTGTCGTAGCAGGATTGATTTGGGACTTGTTTTTTCCTATCAATAAATCCCTCTGGACTAGTTCTTTTGTGTTGTATGCGGGTGGGTGGAGTATGGTAGGGCTTGCGGTCTGTTATTGGCTGATTGACGTACAGGGCTATCGCCGTTGGACTACGCCTTTTGTGGCTTTTGGCGTGAATGCCATTACGGTATTTTTCTTGTCGGGGATTATTCCCCGCACGCTGGCACTGATTAAAGTCGAAACTCCCGAAGGAACGATTAATTCGCAGCAATGGATGCAAAAAAATCTGATTGGGGTATGGTTTAGCAATCCCTACAACGCGTCGTTGGCAGGCGCACTTACTTTTGTTGCGATTTGGTTTGTGATTTTGTATGTGATGTACAAGAAAGGAGTTATTATCAAAGTGTAGGAGTATGAAAAAGGTCAGTGTTAAATGCAAAGGTATGGTTCCATATGCGCTAAGTAACACATGAATCTCATTTACTAAACTTTTTCGTCCCAGAATTAATAAAACCTCTAAAACTACTAATAAGGTTAAGTTTCGTGAAAAGGTGATTTTAGTATCTGTTGTCAAATTATGACCACTTCCAAGGGCTAAAAACCAGATAGATAATTGCCCAATTATTAATAAACTAACCAGTCCTAATAAAATGCTATATAAAGGTTTCATCTCTGGTAAAATTAGAATGTAATTTTTATTTACCTGTATAAAAAGTTACTTTTTTGATAATTTCTAGGCCAATCTTTTCAAGATAAACATCTCATAACTATAGGACACGTCATACAGTTATGAGATGTTTATCTACCAAAACATAAAAGGGGAGATAATTTATGCCTCTATGTATTTTGACAATGACGTTATTTTCTCTTACTTCTATCTTTTTGTAAATCTCTAAGAAAAACTCGCACCCCCTTTCCGCTTTATCAATCTCTTTTTCCAATATTATTAGACCTCCTTTTTCAAGTACTAACTTAGAAATCATAGAATCAGATTTAAATTCAATATATACATATGTATATATAAGTTGATTGTATAATAGGATGCTTTGCTCTAGTACCTTATAATTGGTATTTAATTTATTTGCTAGGCCTTTATGATAAGCAAGGTTAGTAGCTTCTAATAGAGAGGGATTCTTTATTGTATTTGAGGCTAAGCGCATATAGCTGCACGCTTTTTCCCAGATATAAAATTTCTGCTCTTTTTCATTTAAAGAGTCAAATTCTAAAAAGTCTAACTCACCATAAAATCGTAAATGTCCACCCCCACCTCCGTAATAATGAACAAAGTTTTTAGGTATCTGAGGGAATATCCTATATTTTTCATCTGAGGCAAAGTCAATATTTATAAACTTGATTTTTTTTCCTATATAAATTTCATTCAATAATCTTGTGAGTAGCCTAGCAAGACCAAAAAATTGATCATTTAAGGTTGTTAAATCTCTATCGCCATCTTTAAACCAAAATAGCAGTCTTTCTATTTTCCTGTATTTCATCTTGTTTTTGAAACTTGTATACTTTGTGTCAGAGACGGGGGTTGAGCTAGTTTGGGCATAGATGCACTTTCCGAACTATGAGCTCATTTAAAGTGTCAAAGTGAAACTCATTATGAAAATAAGCAAAAAAGGTTTACTTCCACTAATCATTTTGAAAAAAATTAAGCCTCTCTATTGACATCTATGGAGAGGTTTTTGTATGTTTGTAGTGTATTAGTTAAGTAGTACACTAAATCTCAAAGATTCTATGATTCATCTAGACAATGTTTCGTTCAGCTATGAAAAGAAACCCTTATTTTTGGGGTTGACAATGTACTTGCAGTCAGGGCACATTTATGGGCTTTTGGGGGAAAACGGGGTGGGTAAGACGACTTTGCTCAAGTTACTGGCAGGGTTGGTTTTTCCCAAAGGAGGGATGTGCAAGGTGTTGGAGCATGAGCCTCGTCACCGCAAACCTTCCTTTATGAGTCAGCTGTATTTTGTGGCTGATGAGCCTCATTTGCCGCATTCAACGGCGGCGCGGTACGCGGATACCTACGGCGTTTTTTACCCAAATTTTGATAAATCGCTGTATTTAGATTATCTAAAAGAGTTTCAAGTGCCTGCCGAACAGGTCTTTTCTAAACTATCGTTTGGGCAACGTAAGAAGGTAGTCATTAGCTTTGCCTTGGCAACCAACGTACCCTTGGTATTGATGGACGAACCTACCAATGGATTGGACATTCCCTCAAAAAGTACTTTTAGGAGAATCGTAGCGGGGGCAATGACCGATGAACGTAGTATCGTGATTTCGACCCACCAAGTGCGCGATTTAGATAGTTTGATAGACGCCGTTTTGATTCTTCACCAAGGAAAAATCGTCTATAACGAAGACCTGAATGCCTTAGCCGATAAGGCCACCGCCCAACCTAATCTCGAAAATTTGTTCCAAGAAGTTATTCAATTTCACTAATTATGAACGATATATTTGACCTTCGCCGATTTGGGTGGTATGCCCGAAAAGAATTTCGTGAAAACTGGAAAGTGTATGCGCTGTTTGCCGTAGGTGTGGTGGTGATGCAGTTGGTTTTCATTTATCTGCTGTGCAAACCGTTGGAGGATAAATTTTATTATGACCAGTTGAAATGGTATGATTTAAACCCTTTTGCTGGGCTTTTTAACTCTGCCGTAATAGCCACCTGGATTGCAGGAAGCTACGCTTACTCTTATTTTTCTTCTTCTTCCAAAACTTTATTTTCTCTAACCTTACCCGTTTCCCCCTTTGAACGATTTTGTTTTGCTTGGCTTCTTACTATTCCTTTAAGCTTGATAATAACGGCTATTTTATGGCGAGTAACGTGGTTGTTTACAACTCCTTTTATCCTTTCAACCTTTCCTAAGGCAATTATCAGAATGGATTATGCGAAGGCATTTCGGAATGTAGGCGAAACAATTTTAGCGATTGGGGTTTTGGGTATTTCGGGTGCGTTTATGTTGGGAAGTGTAATTTTTAGGAAATATAGTTTTTTCAAAACGTTGGCTATTGGCGTAGGAACGGTACTACTCCTTTACACATTTCAGCAAAAAGCACTAATAGCAATTTTACCAAATGCTGACAAAGTGGAAACTTCCCCTTATCCAGGGGTTATATACGCAAGTGTAAGAACCATTTCCAAGCTTCATATCCAAGTTGGTTCAACGCTTGAGTTGCCCTACTTGGTTTGGTGGGTGGGGTGTTTACCCGTCATTTTGTGGGTAGTTACGTATTTGAAAATCAAAGAAAAAGAAGTTTAATAGCCATGAATTTTCATAACCAAATCCCGATTTATCTGCAAATCGCCGAACACATCGGCGAGCAGATTCTGACCCAACGTTGGAAACCCGATGACAAAATTCCGTCCATTCGGGAATTGGCGGTGCAATTGGAAGTAAATCCCAACACGGTGCAGCGTACTTACGATTTTTTACAAACGCAGGAGGTAATTTTTACCAAACGCGGATTGGGCTATTTTGTAGCTCCGAACGGTGAACAAAATTACCTCAACTGGCGCAAAGAGACGTTTATTCAGAACGAATTACCGATCTTTTTCAAACAAATTCGCTTACTAAAAATGAGTTTTGAAGAACTCGAAAAACGATTTTACGAACATGAAAACATCTAATAAATTGCTAAGTGCGACGGTCGTTATCACGTTGGTTGTGCAGGCACTTTTAGTATTTGGGTACAAGAGCGCTTATTTGGAGCAATTGACCGCCAAAAAAGAAAAAGCGCATACGGTGTTTCGCACTTTTGATAAGGAGAAGGCATCGGCCAAAGTTTTGAGAGCCAAAGGGATTCGGTTTGTGCTGCATTTGGGAGGAGAGAAATTAGGTTTTCGCCACGATTACCGTCGGGTAGGTTTTAGCTATAGTAAAAGAGGCGATACGCTCGAAATCTCAGCAGGAACGGGACGGCAGGATGATGTCGATTTTTGTGAATTGTATTTTCCCGAAATGCCTGCGATTGAGTTGTATAATTCAAATGTGACCATCGTTACTACTAAACCAATGGATGCATCGCTGTTGATTAAGAAAAATAGCGTGTGTGCACTAGAAAAAGGAATGTGGGGAAATGTAAACGCTCAGGTAGAAGACATCTCTAAACTCCGATTGGTAGAGGGCAGCGAAATCAATCAGTTGACGGTGAGCTTGGCAGATAAAGCTGGATTAGAGGATGTTGGTACAGCCGTGAAAAAAATTCGATTGACTACTCAGTCGGATAGCAGCGAGGTGAAGCTTTCGGGTAAATCACTGAAGAATTTATATTAGGCTACTAGATTACAAAAAAGAGAGGCGCCATATGGCGCCTCTCTTTTTTGTAATAGATTGTTATTGAATTACTTACTTGTGGCTTTGCTATCGTCTTTCACGACTTTCATAACACCACTCATCAAGCGCCAGTGACCGGGGAAAGTACATAGATAAGGGTAGTTTCCGGGTTCGGTAGGAGCGGTGAAAGTAAGGCGATACGTTTGGTCGGGATTGACTAAAGGCGTGTAAGCTACGATTTGGGGCAAGTTAGGAACGTAGTTTTTCTCGGCAGCATCTTTTTGCGTAATCATTTTATCAGCCGCATTTCCCACGATTTCGGTAGATTTTGGTTTGATAATCACAAGATTGTGCTGCATAGCATCAGGATTTTCAAAAACCAATTCTACGGGCTTACCTGCAATCACCGTAAATTCTTTTACATCAAACTTCATCGCTTCTTTGATAGATTTGATTTTGATGACTTGGAGATTGGGGTCAACAGGCACGAGAGCATTAGCACCAAATGACTCAATCACTCCCGTAAATTTAGCCTTCAAATCGTCGGCGATAGTTTCTTTGGTACTTACTAGGAGCATTTTGCCAGCATCGCTCGTGGTCACTTTACGGCGAGGATTCCAGCCGTTCACGATTCCCTTCAATACCGCATAACGTGCATCGCTATCTAGCGTATTGGCTTTGGCAATCAAGGCTATCACCGAATCGGGACTCATACTGAGCGAAGAAGCATAGCTACGTGCGGCGCGTTCAAGAGCAAAATCCGAAAGTTTGGCGGGGCGTTTTACTTCAAAAGTTTTAGAAAGAGAATTGTTTTTAACCTCGTCTTCTTCTGGAATTAGATTGTCAGGATCGATGCTCGCACTGATACGCAATTTACCTGCTTGCTCTGCCGTAAAGCCCATACGACCTACCCAGGGGCCATTGTTGCTTTCTACCAGTTGAATGGTTTCGCCGGCTCCAATGCCATTTTTGAGTTGGTAGCTTACATAGTTGATTTTTAGACCTAGTCCTTCGATTCCTACTTTCACCACAGGAACGGTTTCTTTAGGAATAGCCACTCCTTTGTTGGTAATTTCAATCGTAATAGCGGCGGGTTCGCGTACAAAAGGCACCGTAGGATTGATTGTAATATTGGTAATAGCCAAGTCAGGTTTGGTGGCGGTGGTCATGGCACTGTGGTTGTGCTCAGTGGCAGCATTGGGACCATGCATAGCGCTGTGGTCGTGTGCCATAGGGGCGGGGGCTTTGGTCTCTGCTTTTTGTCCTACGGTACGTTTAGCCAAATAAGTTTGCATCAATTTACCTCCATGCGAATTTAATACCACCGAGAAGGCGTCGGGCAGCCAACGATCGTCGGCTTCGTTGGAAGCTTCGAAGCGAGCCAGTAAAACCTTCTCTATTTCGGGAGTAAGCGGAGTTTCGGTAAATTTGAGCAACGAGTTGAGAACTACAAGGGGCTCCGAATCATTGAGGGTATTGTTGGCCAAAAGTGCTTGCGCAGTAGCCGCAGTGGAAGGCAAAACTTGCACGGCGTTTTTACGTACGGCAGCACTTGGATGTTTGAGCGCACCAATTACGGCTTTGAGGGCATTATCATCCGACAAAGCACCCAATCCTTGCAATGTCCAAAGAGCATGAATAGCGGCTGGATTTAAACCAATTTCATCAACTGAGGGGTCATTGACCAAAGCGATAAGCTGAGGTACAACGTCTTTGTTGGCACGTTCGACCAGTAAGCGTTGCGCGTGGTTACGCCACAACATATTGGTGTTTTTGAGGTTGGCAATCAATTCCGCAGGGCGGTCTTTACTTAAGCTGATAGGAGTATAAGCAGGCGCTTCTTTGTAGGCTACGCGATAGATACGTCCGTGAGTATAATCGCGAAGGTCGGTATCGTAAGCATTTCCTTTTCCATTGCCAAACCCTTGAGGAGTAGGATTGTGCTGAATGATGAAACTGTACCAATCGGCTACCCAAACTGCGCCATCAGGGCCTACTTCTGCAAAAACGGGTGAAAACCACTCGTCAGCACCAGCCATGAGGTTGAAGGCTTCTTTGTCTTCATAATCGGTGCCTTTTTTTACTAGCTGATTTTGGTGCAACACGTGTCCAGTAGGCTCGGCTACAAAAGCGATTTGATTCCAATATTTTTTAGGAAAAGCACGGGCGGTATAGAAATTATGCCCAGCCGCTGCCGTAAATCCACCAAATACATCTACCTGACGAATACGCGGAGTGATTGGTTTCATGTCTTTGTGAGTATCAGTGCCACGGCTACCGTTGTCGCGTCCCATACCTACACTACCTGTGAAGTAGCGGTGGGGAATCGCCATATACCAGCCGTGTGAGTTGTTGGCGGTAGAACCAAATACATCACCTGCTTCATTGAACGCAAATCCCCATGTATTGTTGGAAGTACTGGTAACCCACTCAATTTTAGATCCGTCGGGTTTGAAGCGGAAAAATGCCTGACCGAATTTGAGACTGTCGGCATTGTCTTTGAGTTTTCCTTCAAAGCCTGAGTAGCCTACACATCCCCAAATCCAGTTGTCGAACCCATAGTGCAAGTTGCTAGGCCCTGCGTGTGTATCGCCCGTACCGAAGCCTGAAAACAAGATTTTTTTTTCGTCTGCTTTGTCGTCACCGTCGGTATCTTTTAAGAAAATAATGTGAGGTGCTTGGCTTACGATAAGACCGCCGTTGGCAAAGACCATACCCGTTGGGATACTCAGACCATCGGCAAAACGCGTGAATTTATCGGCTTTGCCGTCTTTGTCAGTATCTTCACAAATCAAAATATAATCACTACCGCCTGAGTCTTTGCGTTCGTTGGGATAATCTTTGGTGATTAATACATACAATCTCCCGCGCTCGTCCCAGCTCATGGCGATTGGATGCTGCACATTAGGCTCCGCCGCAAACAAATCCAGCGTAAAATCGGTCGGGACCTGAATGTGTTTCATGGATTCTTCCGGCGAAACGGCATTTTGTTGAAGCTGTGGCCCAGAACGTTTTTCGTAGTTGGGAAGTTTGGCTTCTTTGTAAGTAAACGGACGAGGGTCGAGGGCTGTCAAATTCTTAATAGCTTGGTCTCCTACCGCCCAACGAATTCCTTTTTCGAGCAAGTTGATGAAATCTGGCTGACTCCAAGTGCGGTCGTCATGTCCATAGGCCGTATAAAAAATGCGTCCTTTTCCGTGCGTACGTACCCATGTGTAAGGCTCAGTTTTGGTATTGGGCTTGTCTTTGTATTGGTCAGGTTGGATTTCGCGCTCCGTCAAGACAAGGTTGTCAGGTTGGAGCTTACTGTGGAGGTAAGTTTCGTCCAGTGTCTTAAATTGTTTGACGCCCATGATGGCAGGGTGGTTGGGATTGGTCCAAATAGGACGAATAGTATCCCACGTGTGCCGCCAAAATTGCCCTCCCATGATTTTTACCAATTCCTCAGAGTTGCGGAAGCAGTAGGATGCACAGTGAACAGGAATAAACCCTTTGCCACTAGCAATATAATCTACCAAGGCTCTTTCTTGGGGCTTGCTGATAGTATCCCAGTTGGCATACAGTAGTACTCCGTCGTACTTGGCTAGATTGGTAGGGTTCAGATCGTTTAGATCATCTGAATACGAAAAATTGATTCCCTTAGAGCCTAATGCCGCCATGATAGTAGGCACACGTTCGATGGGGCGGTGGTGGCCGTTATCGCCCAGAAAGAGAATTTCAAGGCGACGCGGAGTAACCTCGGCAAGGGTTGAACCCTTGCCGAGGTTGGTTTTTTGCGTAGCACATTGCCACAGCAAAGTCGCCGACAAAAGAATGGTTAGAAAGCGTTTCATTGTATGGTTAGAAAAGTTATTTGTTGCTGGGAAAAGTCAAATAAGAGCTATGTTATATTGCTATTCGTACTCTTCATTATTTTCAAAAAAATCAAATAGGTATTCTTCTTTAAACTCTATTCCAAAATCCGTTAGCATTTTTAAATATTCTTCGCGAAAGGTCTTTTTTCGATGGTGTTCTTCTTGATTATTAATGTACTTGATCACGGCGTCGATGTGAGATTTACTGTAAGAAAAAGCGCCGTAACCGCGCTGCCAATTAAAATTAGCGTATTGAAAATGTATTTTTATGAATTTATTGGAGGAGGTTTTTATTTCTTCTACTAAATCGGAAAGAGATACTGAGGTACCGTAACCCATAAAAATATGAATATGATCTGAGGTTCCATTGATTGCCAATGGCTTCGACCCGTGTTGTTTTAGAATGCCACCTATATATGCATATAATTCTTCTTTCCATACCTTATGGATAAGGCTTTGTCGTCCTTTCACTGCAAAAACAATTTGGATGTAAAGCTGCGTATAGGTATTGGCCATGGGTTAAACAAATGGTTTTGTAAATATCACGTCTCTACAAATATTACGGTGCGCTGCACCTTTGGGGTACCCCAAAGCCGCAGCGCGGCGTAATATTTGTAGCACGGCGTAATATTTGTAACGCGGCGTAATATTTTTGGCCAATTAGGCATTAAAAAAATCGGGTAATTGCAAAATCTTTCCACCTTGCATCGCCGATTCGTGAGCCAAAATCCCTACAGAAGTCCAGTTGGCAGATTGAGCTGCGTTGGGGAAAGGATCACGGTCTTCGACCAAAGCCATCAGAAACTCATGTACCAAGTGGGGGTGCGAACCACCGTGGCCCGCACCCTGTGTAAATGAAAGATGGGTATTTTCGGCAATGTCATAAACTCCTTTGGTCGTAAATTGTTGAATTTCTTCGGGCAACAAATGTGCGTAATCTGGTGTTTCGATGCGCTCAGGGATTTCGTGTTCTTCTTTTTTAGCAGTGTGAATCACCGCTTCTTCCCCCTCGATGAGGGGCCACTCAAAAGATTTTTTAGAGCCATACACTTCAAAACTTTCACGGTATTGGCGAGCTACATCAAACAAAGAGCGATATACATACGCACTTAAATCGCTGTCTTTGAATTTGATATGTGCCGATTCTACGGCAAAAGGTGAGTTGTGAATCTTGGCGAGTTCTTCGCGAATTGTGCCCGAACCAAAACAAGATACATACTCTGCTTCCAATTTGAGTAAGCCTGCTACGGGACCTACGCAGTGAGTAGCATAGTGCATAGGAGGCAAGCCAGGCCAATAGTCAGGCCAACCGTCCATGTCTTGCTGGTGAGAAGCTTTCAGGAATTGAACTTTACCAAGTTCTCCTTTTTCGTACAATTCTTTCACAAACAAAAATTCTCTTGCATACACTACTGTCTCCATCATCATGTATTTCTTGCCTGTTTCTTTGCACGTTTTGACGATTTCCATGCACTCTTCTACCGAGGTTGCCATCGGCACCGTACAAGCTACGTGCTTGCCTGCTCGTAACGCTTTGAGGGTTTGCTCGGCGTGATTAGGAATAGGAGAGTTGATATGAACAGCGTCAATGTTAGGGTCTTTGAGAAGCTCATCATAGTCTGAGTAGCGCACATCTATATTGAAAGCGTCGCCGATAGCGTTTAGTTTTTCGGCATTACGCTGACAGATAGCGTACATATTGGCATGGGGATGGCGCTGGTAAATGGGAATAAATTCGGCCCCAAAACCGAGCCCAACGATAGCGATGTTGATTTTTTTAGACATAGCAGAAGCGGGTTGTAGAGTGGTATTGCTGCAAAGCAACGCCACAGGATTCGTTATGTTTTAAATTATTTTTTGAATAAAATTTTTACTCTCTTTAAAGGCCTATTTGCTGACATGAATTACGAATAAAGGCCAAGCCGTCGCGCATGAGTTGTTCTTCCGAATCAAACATTTTGCGCCATATATTGGCCGCAGGAAGCTTAGGGCTGAATGCTTCGATACTCAGCCATCCGTCGTAGCCAATGTCTTTGATTGCTTGAAAAGTACCTGCCCAGTCCACGTTACCTTTGCCGGGCGTACTACGGTCATTTTCAGAAAGTTGGATAAAAGAAATGCGGTCGCCCATTTTGCGGATGCAATCACCAATGCTTTTTTCTTCGATGTTGGCATGAAATGTATCAAACATAATCTGACAATTGGGGTGATTTACGTCATCTACAAACCGAATCAGTTCATCGCCACAACTTGTGAGGTAAAGCTCGAAGCGGTTGAGGTATTCAAGACCCAATGAAATGCCTTGATTTTGAGCATATTCTGCCAATTGTTGAATACCTTCTACGCCCCATTTCCATTCGTCAGAAGTGGCAGCTTGTCCAGTAAATACCCCTAGTGCCGAATGATAAGGCCCCATGAGCTTGGTGGCTCCTAAAACCACACCACAATCCACTACTTTTTTGAGATTGGCCAAGGCATAAGCACGTACGGCGGAGTCGGGGCTAATGAGGTTTTCGGCTTGGCCGCAAAAGGTATCACATTCTCTATGCAGGCCGAGTTCATCGAGTTTTTTACGCCAACTATGCCACGCATCTGGATTCGTATTAAAGATAGGAACTTCCACGCCTTCAAAGCCGATTTCTTGGATTAAATCAAGGGTAGGAAATAGACTTTCGTCAATTTGCGTGCCCCAAAGGAGCAAGTTCATGCTGAATTTCATATAGATATATAAGAGATGGCTTAGGGGTAGAAAAATTCAAATACAAAATAATAGTAAAATAATACTAAAAACTTCCCTTGCATTTGCTTATTTTGACTGTATTTTGACTTAAAAATAAAGAAAAGAATAAAATATTGTTAAAATTAAGTTAGTGAAAGTTTTGTTTTAAATCTACAATCAGCTCTTGATGGCGATATCTCTTTGGTAGATATAGCGTACCTTTGTATATGGATTATTTTAAAAATTTACTTGATTTACTTAAAACAGAACGCGAAGAAGACCACAATCAGTATCGTAAACTTACTGAGCAGAGTTCTGTATCAGAAAGAAGAGCCAATGGTTTGACTTGGTATCCGGTGGCTATCAGAGGTTCGGAAATGAGCCGAGGAGATTATCTAACAGTAGAGTTGGAGCGCACCACTCATCAAGACATTGCACACCAATTCAGATTTGGAATGCCTGCTGTGTTTTTTGGGAATCACGATGCCAAAAACGACCGCGTCGAGGGAACCATAACGCATCAAAACGGCAATCGCCTTAAAATCACGCTACGCACCGACGAACTACCTGAATGGTCGAGAGATGGGAAGCTTGGGATTGATATTCTCTTTGATGACAATAGCTACGAAGAAATGCAATCGGTTTTGAAGCAAATTATAGCTATCGAATCCAAAAGCGTAGATAAAGATAAAAAGCTCATCGGTATTTTAACGGGAAGTCAAAAGCCAACTTTTAAGGAAAAAGTGTCTCCTTTTGTGGGTACAAGATTGAATGAATCTCAGCAGGTCGCAGTCGATAAAATATTGAAAGCCAACGAACTTGCTATCGTACATGGCCCTCCTGGTACTGGCAAAACCACTACGTTGGTACAGGCGATTAAGGCTTTGGTAAAGACTCAAAATCAAAAAGTGCTCGTAGTAGCACCGAGCAATACAGCGGTAGATTTGTTGAGCGAGAAGCTACACGAAGAAGGGCTCAATGTATTGCGAGTGGGCAATCCCGCTCGTGTAACAGAGCGATTGATGTCTTTGACGCTCGATGCCAAAATGGCCGAACACCCCCAAATGAAAGAATCGAAAAGGCTCAAAAAGCAGGCGCAAGAGTTCAAAAATATGGCGCATAAGTACAAGCGTAATTTTGGAAAATCCGAACGCGACCAACGTAAGCTGCTTTTTGATGAAGCCCATAAAATCATGAAGGAAGTAGGCAATACAGAGCAGTATATCATTGATGATTTGCTGGTCAAAGCGCAAGTAGTGACAGCTACCTTGGTAGGGGCGAATCATTATACCGTTAAAAACTTGAGCTATGACACCGTAGTGATTGATGAAGCAGGGCAAGCGCTTGAGCCGGCTTGTTGGATTTCGATTCTGAAAGCCCCCAAAGTAGTCTTGGCCGGCGACCATTGTCAGTTGCCTCCTACTATCAAGTCAGAAGTAGCCGCCAAAAATGGATTAAGTACTACGTTGCTCGAAAAAAATGTGGGCTTGCATCCCGAAGCTGTAACACTCCTTGAAGAGCAATATCGTATGAATGAGCAGATTATGGGGTATTCGTCGCAGGTATTTTATCACAATCGCCTCAAAGCCCATACTTCGGTAGCCAAGCGATTGCTTTTTGAAGACGACAAACCCTTGTTGTTTATTGATACAGCGGGCTGTGGATTTGAAGAAAAACTAGAGGGAACCAGTAGTACCAACCCCGAAGAAGCGGTGCTCTTGCTCAAGCATCTTGCGATGTTGGCGGAAGAATGCCCAAAACAGGAGCCTTTTCCAAGTATAGGTGTCATTGCACCTTACAAACAGCAGATTCGGGTGCTTACGGAGCAGCTCGCCCATGTGCCAGCCTTACAGCCTTATTTATCTTCTATTGCTATCAATACCGTCGATAGTTTTCAGGGACAAGAAAGAGACGTAATTTATATCAGCATGACCCGTAGCAATACCGACGGAATCATTGGGTTTTTGGCAGATATTAGGCGTATGAATGTAGCCATGACACGCGCCCGCAAGAAGCTTGTAATAGTAGGTGACAGTGCTACTTTAGCCCAATCAGCGTTTTACGCAGATTTTATTGAATATGCCGAAAAAAAGGATGCTTACATAAGCGCTTGGGAATGGATGTAATTTTTTAAAATTCAAAAACAAAGAAGCGCTTGGCGATATACCAGAAAAAATCTAACTTTAAACTCAACCTTTACTCAACATAACCTATTTTTAAGCTTTTTTATGCCTCCTGAAAAAAATAAGGTGCTTGTGCTTTTTTCGCATCCACTTTTAGAAAAATCACGTGCCAATCGTCTAGTCTTAAAATCCTATCTCAATCGAGACGATATTACTTTTCATGATTTGTATGAGCGCTATCCCGACTTCAACATTGATGTGGAGTACGAAAAAGAACTGCTCTTGCAGCATGAAATGATTGTCTGGCATCATCCTTTTTATTGGTATAGCTGTCCGCCTTTGTTTAAACAATGGATAGATATGGTACTGGAAGTAGGATGGGCCTACGGCCCTGGTGGGGATGCCCTAGAAGGAAAATCAATAATGCAGGTCATTACGGTAGGTGGGGGCCATCAGGCGTACCAAGAAAGCGGCTATAATCGCTTTCCTATTAGAGAATTTTTACGCCCTTTTGAGCAGACAGCCAACCTCTGCAAGATGAATTATTTCCCGCCGTTTGTCATTCATGGTACCCACCGCCTGAGTCGCGAACAACTCATAGATTATAGCTCAGAGCTAGTGCTTTTTCTGGACAATTGGCAAGAGATACAATATAGCCCCACTTTGTATCAGCACACTTATATTAATGATCTTCTCAAAAAAATTACGACTAACAAATGAGCACAGGATTTTTATTTCAGGCATTGGTATTTATGGGAGCCTCGATTTTGCTTGTTCCTATTGCCAAAAAAATAGGTTTAAGTTCGGTGCTTGGGTATTTGGTAGCGGGAGTGGTGATTGGACCTTTTGGGTTGAAATTTGTGGGGGAAAATGGCCAAGACATCATGCACGCTTCCGAATTTGGGGTAGTAATGATGCTCTTTTTGATTGGATTGGAGCTAAATCCAAAAAAGTTTTGGGAAATGCGCAAAGCCATTCTTGGGTTAGGAGGCTTACAAGTATTGGCCACTACATTTTTGCTGTTTATTAGTTTTTTATTGATGGGTTGGCCATGGCAAATGTGTGTCGCGGTAGCTTTGGCGTTTTCAATGTCATCGACGGCGATTGTGCTACAGACCCTAAAAGAAAAAAACCTCTCGCATACGGTGGCAGGGGAGGCTTCATTTGCGGTGTTGTTGTTTCAGGATATTGCGGTGATTCCGATATTGGCGCTTTTGCCGCTATTGGGTACCCACACAGCCTCTTCGAGTGAGCACTCCTCGTCATTGTTTGAGGGACAGCCCGCTTGGGTGCAAGCAGTGTCCGTTTTGGGAGTGGTTGGGTTGATTTTGGTGGTAGGGAAGTTTTTGGTCGTGCCTTTTCTACGTTTTGTTTCCAAAACCCAAATGAGAGAATTGTTTGTGGCAGCAGCTTTGTTTATTGTGGTAGGAGTAGCAGCGGCCATGCAAGCTGTAGGTCTCAGTCCTGCTTTGGGTACTTTCTTGGCTGGAATGGTATTGGCCAATACCGAGTTTCGTCATGAGCTAGAAAGCGATATCGAACCTTTCAAAGGCCTGCTTTTGGGGTTGTTTTTTGTGAGTGTTGGTGCTACTATTGATTTCGATCAAATCACCAATGACCCTTCTACTATTGCGCTTCTTGTGGTGTTGTCGTTGGTTTTAAAATTTGGTGTATTGATGATTACGGGCAAAATCTTCAAAATGAGCAGTGACCAAAATTTCATTTTTTCTTTTGGACTGAGCCAAGTAGGAGAATTTGCTTTTGTATTATTATCATTTTCCAATCAAATCAATCTACTAGATGAAGTCTGGAATGCCAAGCTTATGGCGGTGGTAGCGATTACAATGGCTTCTACTCCGCTAGTTTTACTCGTAAATGAAAAGTTAATTGAACCTTATTTTGGCGTAAAAACCCAAGGCGACCCCCAACCCGAATCAGATACGATTGATACACAACATAAGGTGATTATTGCAGGGTTTGGGCATTTTGGAAGCACTATTGGACGGTTTTTGCGGGCTAGTGGCGTCAAAGCTACCATTCTCGACAATGACTCCGACCGTGTCGATTTGCTGCGTCGTATGGGCTTTGAAGTATATTTTGGAGATGCCACACGCGTAGATTTGTTAGAAGCTGCAGGAGCGGCAGAAGCTACTATTTTGATTGCGGCGATTGACCCACCCGAAATAAACCACTTGTTGATTGAGGTCGTTAAGAAAAAATTCCCTAATCTGAAGATATTTGCGCGGGCGCGCAATCGCTACGACGCTTATGAGCTAATTGATATGAACATCGACAATGTTTACCGCGAAACACTCGATGCTGCGGTACGGCTAGGCGTAGATGCGATGGTTCAGTTAGGTTTTCGCAAATACACCGCCAATCGGCAGGGGCAGAAGTTTATTCATTATGATGAAGTATCGGTACGCAAGCTCGCTAAGAGTCGCCACGAAACCAAAGATTATGCCTTGTCGGTAAAAGAGCAGATTCAGTGGCAAGAGCAAATTTTGCAGAATGACCTCAAACTCACCAAAGAAGAAGCAGATTTAAGCTGGGACAGCGAGCACCTACGACAAGTAGTAGTGCAGGCATATCCCAATGAGTAACCACAATGCGGATTCCATTAAGAAAAGAACTAAACGCTCCTTCGGCATCTTTCACTACGATAGAGCTTGAAGAATCTTATTTTGACCCCAATTGGCATTTTCATCCTCATTATCAGCTTTTTACGGTTATTGAAGGGACAGGGACGAGATTTATTGGCGACAATATTCTGCACTTTGAAGCAGGGGATACGGTTTTTTTAGGACCCAATATCCCACATTTATGGCGTAGCGACCGTGCGTATTTTGAGGGGAATCCTGCCCTCAAAACGCACGGAATTGTGGTGTATTTTACTGAGGATTTTTTGGGAGAAGGTTTTTTTGACAAACCCGAAATGTACAATTTACGTCAATTGCTCATCAAAGGTCAACGTGGGCTCGATATCAGTGGAGAATCACGCGAACGGGTGCGTAAAAGTCTCCAAAAACTCGTCAATCTTCATGATTTTGAAGCAGTTTTGGAGTTGCTAAATACGCTGCATTATTTATCATCGGCGGTAGAAGTAGATTATATCACGAGTGTGGGGTATGTCAATACGCACAAAGTCTCCGAAACCGAGCGTATGCAGCGGGTGTATGAGTATGTGATGAAGCATTTTAAAGAAGAAATCAGGCTCAATGAGGTGGCTACGCTAGCCAATATGACCGAAGCGGCTTTTTGTAGGTATTTTAAAAGCCGTACCAACAAGACTTTCTCAGACTTCGTGAGCGAAATCCGCATCGGATATGCTTGTAAGCTTTTGGTACAAGAAAAATATTCAGTGACCCAAATATGTTACGAAAGTGGGTTCAATACCGTCTCAAACTTCAACCGCCAATTCAAAAACCTGACTGGTAAGTCTCCTTTACAATATCAAAAGGTATATATGAGGGCGGAAGGATAGTATTGTATCTAAACCTCTCTCGTACTCATGGCCGAACATATTGACACTGGTAAGCTGGGCGAAGACAAAGCCGCTGCTTTTTTGGAAGAAAAAGGATATGAAATCTTAACGCGAAACTACCGATTCCGCCATTCCGAAATTGATATTATTGCTAAGAAAAACAAGATTTTGATTTTTGTGGAAGTCAAAACCCGCACCAATGTCAGTTTTGGGATGCCTGAAGAGTTTGTGGATGCCACCAAGCGGCGTCTTATCATGAAAGCTGCGGAGCAGTATATCTTTGATTTGGACTGGCAGGGCGACATCCGATTTGATGTAGTGTCGGTGGTAATTACACAGCACCAAACTCGCCTTCATCATATCGAAGATGCTTTCTATTGAGGATTTTTATAAAGTATTGAAAGCAATTTCTTCTTTTTCTAAAATCTCAATGGCTCGTGGACTATTTTGAATCAAAATCTTAAAATTTTTCTTTGGCATTTCGTCTTCATCATCGAGCCATTTCCAGTCTTCGGCAGTGGCGTCAAGAAGGTTGAGAAGCTCCACCAATACTTTGCCTTTTTTTTCTTTGCTTAAAAACTCATCAAAATTGGTGATATAAATAGCTACATTAGGTTGTTTTATCCATGTCAGGTCGTTGAGCAAACTATCTAATAGTTCCATCTCTGGCTCAAAGTCTGGAAGACTCAAAGCTTTTTCAATCGCATTATAAAAGAGAGGTAATGTTTGGGCTTGGGCCCCATCTATGTGTCCGATACGAAAGTTTTTGAAAGGTGATAATGACTGCTCAGACGATAAAAGAGTAAAATTGGCCATAGAAAATCAGAATTGAATTAAAAACTATTTTGGTATTCTTTGAGTGTATTGATATTGCGTAGCCACTGTGGATGTGGGCATGATAATAAGGAGATGGCAGCTTGTTCTAAAATATTTTTGGGAGAACGCTTTCCCTCCTCATAGGCTTTGGCCATTAAAGAGTAGGACGCAGGTTCCCAAATTGTAAACAATGGCTCAGGGGATAAGCTTTCTGGATTTTGGAAAGCCGTTGCAATTTGGTGGGAAAGCCGGTTTTGAATTAAAAATTCAATTGCTTTGCTATCCACAAAAGGCATATCACAAGCCACTACTAGCCAAGCCTCACTAGGGTCAACTTCAAAAGCCGACAAAATTCCGCCCAACGGTCCGGCTTGATAAGGGTCAATGAGCAGATTGGCCTCCAAAAAAGAGGAGGTTTGCTCGGCTCGACAAGATATAAAGCTTTCGATATTAACTTTTTCCAATATATCTTTACAGTATTGCCACTGAGCAACTCCGTGATAATGGAGTAGGCTTTTGTCGGTGCCCATACGAGTGCTATATCCGCCTGCCAATACCAATCCTTTCATGTTTCTTGGATAAAAGATAAAGCCCGCATTTCTGACCAATACGCCCCGTTTTTATTGGAGATACGAGGCCGAAACCCGCAATGCCCGCCGTGTTGGGTAAGCTCAAGCCATACATGCGGTAGCTTCTCAATCACATCTGATGGCAGGCTTTGGTAAGGTACAAGAGGGTCGTTGATAGCGTTGACGATGAGTGTGGGAATGGCGATATCCTGCACAAAGTATTTGGAGCTACATTGTTGGTAATAATCATCCGCTCCCTTAAACCCATGCAATGGCCCCGTAAAAAGGTGGTCGAAGTCCCAAAAAGTTTTGACTTGTTGCCATTTCTGAACATCAAAATGCTCAGGATATTGAAAAGATTTAGCTTCTATTTTAGGTTTTAGTGTTTTCAAAAACCGCCATAAATAAATGCGATTTTCAGGCTTTTCGATGTTGCGACTACAAGCTAACAAATCCATCGGAACACTAAAAACAACTACTTTTTTGATTGCATTATGAATATTTTTGCCTTGTTCTCCTACGTATTTGAGAGTGACATTGCCGCCTAGGCTAAAGCCCATCAAATAGATTTCTGAATATCCTTTTTTAAGGGCGTATTGAACCACAAAGTCTAAATCAGAAGTTTCGCCACTGTGATAAAAACGTATCTGTTGGTTTAATTCACCACTACAACTTCGATAATTCCACGCCAAACAATCATATCCATTGGCGGTCATGAGTTTTACCATTCCCTTGATATACTGGCGAGTACTATCTCCTTCTAAACCATGCGATAAAATAACAAGTTTGGAGGAAGGTCGAGAGGCGTTGGCCAAGCTCCAGTCTATATCCAGAAAATCATGGTCAGGAGTATTGAGGCGTTCGCGGTGGGAAGGGTATTTTATTTTCCTAAAAAGAGCGGGATAAATACTCTGATAGTGGCCATTGGGCAACCAGGCGGGAGGTTGGTGGGTATGGGTTGAAACAACAGGCATAGACTTCTCAAATAACCAAAACAAATAACGGGCTTTTACAAAAGACAAACGTTATTGTTTAATAAAAGGTTTAGTGATAGAGCGGCGTCCGTCACTAACTCTGATAAAATGTTGTCCTGGCGGTAACTCTGAAACATCAAACTGATTGATAAACACACTACCATTGTCATAAAGGAGCTTGCTAGGAAGTATTTTTCCTGTTTGTGTTACGATATAGGCCGTAAGATTGTAGGTATTGTCAGATTCGTAGGCGACAGTCAGTAAATCTACAGTGGGATTAGGAAAAAGCTTGAGATGTTCTTTCACGATTAATATCTCGGGAATCGCAGCAGGGGTTTCTGTTGGGTATTTGACGTGAGTAAGCTCCAAGGGTTTGGATAGTACCGAGCATCCATTTTGAGTGATTTCGACCGTATATTTTCCTGCCACAGTAGCTACGAGGCGTGCGCCGGTCGCTGTAGGAATGGGAGTGCCATCTACAAACCACCGATAAGTCATGTTTTCTCCTGAGATAGTAGTTAGTCGAATACTACCTTTAGGTGGGATTACTGTTCCAGCGTTGGTTGAGATGACGGGTTGTTGAAGCGCCGATAGAATTTGAGTAACAGAGGAAGTCGCCGAACACACCCCTGACGAAACTACGACATTATAGTTACCTGCCTCGGTCGGAAAGATGGTGGGCGTGCTGGCACCTACTACGGGTCTTCCGTCTTTGTACCATTGATAACGGTAGCCGATTCCAGTATTAACACTAAGAGGAACAGGTTTACCTGCACAAATGGTAACACTTCCTTGGGGGGTAATTTGGGCAGAAAGATTAAATATCTTAACATTAATGGGGAGAGATTCGGCGGAGCATTGATAGCCAATGACTTTCACACTATACAATCCTTCTTGGGAAATTTCGAGGCTAGGGGTATTGGAAGTGCTGATTGTTTGGCCATTTTTAGACCATTGGTAAGTGAGAGCATTATCACCTTTGACTTGAAATAGGAGCTTACTATCGCCACATAAAGTGGTGTCTTTTCCTTGTAGGATTTGAATGGCACTATTGCAGTCTTGAGGACGTACTCCACTCACCATAATTGAGTAAGGTTGCCCATTGTTTTGGAGAGTACGTTTATGCCTGACTATCAACGTATATACTTTTCCTGCGACCGGATTATCGAGCAATATTTGTTCTACGTTGTCGCGAATATTATCCCCAGGCGTAGCGACAGACGCAGGTTGTTTAGGATCTAGAACCCACGGAAACCAGGTATTTCCTTGTTCATCAGTGATTCGAACGTCTAAGTCATTGACAAGTTTTGGGGTTAAATCGTCTACTGTTTGGGAAGCGATTTTTGTGGCCGAGGCTTCAGGGTCACTCCAACAGAGGGTCGCAATAAGTGGTTCTCCACCACTGGCGATGATTTTTTGTTGAAAAGTTTCATTTTGAACCAAAGTTCGCTCCATCAGTAGATGTTTATTGTCTTGATTGAGAAGGACTTTGGCTGCTTTTTCGGCATTCAACAACCCCCAGCCATAATCATAGCTTGGGCCTGTCTTACCAGTAGGTTTATCGGCTGTATGAAGCACTAGGCCTTTGAGGGTGGCCGAACGCATGAAGTAGTTTTGACGCCGATAAAATAGTTCTTGTAATAAAATCAAGGTGCCTGATACGTTGGCACAAGCAGTGGAAGTTCCCGAAAGGGTCGCATAGGCATTGTCGGCACTCGAAATAGCCGAGATGATATTGGTACCTACTCCCAAAATATCAGGTTTGATGCGGCCATCATCAGTGGGTCCCCAACCACTATAGTCAGCGACCGAAAAATTACTGACAAATCCTTTCTGAATATTGACATTGGCGCCCCCTACGGTCAATATATTTTTGGCATTGGCCTCGGAAGGAATTACATCATAGGCATCGTTGCGACTACGCTCCAAAAGACTAGTTTGATTTGTATTTCTTAGAAAGTAAGGAGTGCCTACTGGGGGGCCGGTGTCGGCGTGTTTATTATCCGCCGATTTTACGATGAGATAAAATGGATTGTTGTAGGCAAGCTTATCTAGGTCTCGTGCTTTTTCGTCATAAAAACCAAAACGATAATCTTCCATAGCATTGATGCTAGGATTACCCCACCATTCCCATTTTAGTTTGGGGTCGTTGCCAGGGCGGCTAGCATTAAAATACCATCCCGAAACAGGGCCATAAGAGTGATTCGATACCAATATTTTCGAGGCTTCTTGTGCCATTTCAATCAAGTCATCAGTATAGTCCCATACATCTAGTGTAGCTCCAAAAGCCATTCCTTTGACCTGAGAGTTGACACCAGCCGCAGCAATCGTACCAGATAAGTGAGTCGAATGATCGCTAAGTACTGAGTTTTGGTCTTTTTGTCTAATACGTCCTCCAAACTCAACATGCGTAAGTCGAGGTTTTCCGCCATCCCAAATGCACAGACGACCGTTTAGGGCAGGCAAATCCCCCTTTAGGTCAATACCTAAGCTCCCGCCTTGGTAGAGATTGGTAGTATGAGTTCCAGTAGAAGCAACTACATTATGGGTACTATAATAAATAGGGAGGCCAAAAGAATCTATTCCTTGTAAATCTAGCACTCGTCCATTGGCATATTTTTTGCGGAGAGGCCATCCTTTCTTTTTAGCTATTTTGAAGGCTTCGAGGCGGTTGGTGAGGTACCTTTCTTTAAGGTTTTTTTTGAAGGTTTGATTGAACGATAAGTCAGCGTGTAAGGTAGAATCTTTTTGCTGCGCATATCCGCAAAAGCAAACCGCTGATAAGCAGGCTATTAATGTCCTGCTTATCAGATTGTAGCTTGAGAAATATGAAAAAAGGGGTAAAATAAAAAGCATGCCTCTCTTGGTACGGCGATTCTCCTATGGTTTCACAATGGTGCCCACGGTACGCGTTGATGTACCCTCCTCCTCAATTATTGCAAAAAACGTACCGCTTTGTAGAGAAGCAAGGTTAAATTGAGTATGGAAAAAATTTTCAAATTTTTCCATAGTTTGTTGGACAATCAACTTGCCTTGAAGGTTATAAAGCGAGGCTTTGATTTTAGTACCCGTTTTCAGAAGGGCAGTATATTCACAAACAACGAAAGATGAAGCAGGATTTGGATAAATCTTAAGTGTTTTATCCAAGAGGGTAGAAGCTTGATTTAATGAAGTAATTATAATTCTGATTTCGTCAGAGACCAATTCGCCGCAACCATTGACACTTGCTTTCACCGAATAGTTTCCTGTTTGGATAGCGGTAAAGGTAGGCATGTTAGCTCCACTAATCGGAACTCCCTCTAACAACCATTGGATATTGGAGGTAGCGTTGGAGCTAAGCACAATACCATTAGCCGAAATGGTGGGTTTTTCGGGTCTACGGATAGTAAGCGTAACAGGAGTAGACAAGCTCGGTAAGCAATTGTTGACCGAAGTACTTACAGTGTAGCTACCGGGGGTAGTTGCCGCTAGGGTAGAATTAGTAGCTCCTTGGATGGCTTGATTGTTTAAAAACCATTGGTATACTCCTGAGCTAGAAGAAGTACGTAAATTGAGAGAACTACCTTCGCAAATATTATTATTACCTTCAAAACTGATAGTAGGAGTAGTCGTGGTCGTAGTTTGGGGCGTGATTGCGACGCGAGGACTTGGGCAACCTAGTGATTTTATTTTTAAATCATAAAAATAATAGTAAGCGTTAGTAAGTGTATCAACGGTATTGTTCTGGGCAAACAAAGCTCCTTTGAGAGCAATGATACCCGGGATACTAAAAGGAAAACCACTCACGCCGACATTGCTTCGATAAATTGTCGCGCCGCCTTCATACTCAATTGTGATTTTATAACTTCCGGCAGTAGGTATACTTAAATTAAGAGGATAGACGCGTCCTTGGTCGTTGGGGTCATCGGCTACTTGACCAGAAGGTGCTCCTTGATTAGGTGCATCTGGATTGCGACTTGCTACTACATCTACGGTAGAACTTGAGATGAATTGGTCGTCTAAACTCAATACTGTGAAAGTGATTTTTCCGGCCGAAGAAGTATAAAGTCTGGCACTTTCTAAAAGAAGGGGGACTTCAGTTTTGAAAAGTGGACTAGGACCAAAATTACCTGCATAAGAACCTCCCGCAAATGTAGATTTGGTAGCAGGACCAAGAGTGCCACTAAAATCATTTAAAGCCACGTAGACATTTCCAGTAGGTAATTGCGTAGCGCTGCTCGTTAGATTGCCTATGGCAAAAGGAGTACTTCCATTGGGACTATTGTACCAAAACGCAGTACCTTCATCTTTAGAAATGAGTGCTAGAGGGTCGGTATTGCAATAGGTTGCGGTAGCTTTTGAAACAGTAGGTGTAAGCGAAACTGTTCTGGATTCACGCAAAATGTTATTGAGCGTATCTTGGTCGTCGGGTAGCGTGATGCGACTGATAAATTGGTAACGAACGCCTTCTTTTAAAGTGCTTAAAAATGGCGCAGCTAATGAAATAGTGGCTTCTTCAAATGCGGCCAAGGACTGTGATATAGTACCTGTAGTTTTACCAGCAATTTGGCCAGAAGGCTCCACCACAGTCACTTCTAGGGGGGTATTCTGTATAGTTTGTAGACCTGTATTTCTAACTTTTAAAGTAATAGAAGAAAGCTGACTACCACAAAAATTATCACTAGGATTGACTAAAGTCGTCAAACTTATGTCTCTACTTGGACGTGTAAATTGGAGCAAAAACTCCTGGGTTTCACCTTTGGGATAAGTACCACAAGCCGAGAGTGTAGTAGGATCAGAAGATTCTAGACACACGATTCTGAGACGCGTATAATTCCCCACTATTAAGCCTGAGGGGGCTGTAAGTGTGCTTGAAAATACGCCCGAATTCATAGGGGTGGAAGTAGCGATGAGCTCATTCGCATCATCAAAATCCCCATCTTGATTCCAGTCTACAAAAGCTTTGATGACTTTGGTCAAATCGGCACCGCATGATCCTACCGTTACTTCCAAAGGAAGTGATTGCCCCGCAGATACACTTATGGCTTGATTCATAAAATCACTATAACTCTGACAACCCGCGTTGGCCACTTGAGAAAGACCACCAAGCGTTACTTTCGTAATTTTGGAGTCGGCATTTGACAAAGCCCTTGATTCACAGTAGGTTTTTCCTCCGATGCCACTCACCACTAGGGCGTAAGGTTGAGTTCCGTTGGTAAGCGTTCCTTTGTGTTTTATGGTAATAGTGTAAGTGCGCCCCGGTACTGGATTTGGAATCAATATTTGTTCTACATTGTCACGGATATTGTCACCTTTTGTGGCAAGATTTGCTGGTTGATTAGGGTCCAAAATCCAAGGTAGATTTTCCACCGTGCCATCACTGATTCTTAAATCAAGATCATTGATCAATTTAGGATTTCTGTTATCAACATTAGCTATGGTAGCCGTAGTAGCGGATGCCTCAGGGTCTGTCCAACAAATGGTGGCAATCAATGGGCCTTTGCCAGAGGCTACCACTTGTATCGTGTATGTCTCATTGGTGGCCAAGGTACGTTCGGAAAGCAAGTGTGACTGGTCACGATTAAGGATTACTTCGGCGGCTTTTCGTTCATTGAGTAAGCCCCATCCGTACTGATAATCTGGACCTAATGCTCCTGCGTCGTCAGCAGTATGAAGTACGAGTCCTTTGAGAGTCGAAGAGCGTAGGAAGCTTTTGTTAAGATTGTTGTATAATTCTTGCAATAAAAACACCGAACCCGAAACATTGGGTGAAGCCATAGAAGTACCGCTTAGGGTAGCGTAAGCGTTGTTGCTGGTAGAGGTAGTTGAAAATACACTTACTCCTACGCCTACTATGTCTGGTTTGATACGACCATCGTCGGTAGGGCCCCAGCTACTAAAACTTGATATTTGTGGGTCGCTGATTTGGTTATAGCCATTGTTTAATACACTAATGGCACCCACGGTCAGGATATTTTTGGCAGTGCCATAAGTTGCAATCAAATCATAGCCATTTTGGGGAGCTCTAGCGGTAGTAGAAGTACGAGAACTTCCTCCTAAAAAATAAGGCGTGCCAGCGGGCGGGCCATTACTTCCACGGGCATTGCCTGCTGCTTTTACAATCAAATAATAGGGAGCAGTGTTGGCGATTCTGTCCCATTCGCGAGCACGAGCATCATAAAATCCAAACTTATAGTCTTTTTGGTCGTTGAGAGTACTATCACCGTACCATTCCCATTTCAAGTTGTTGTTGGTTCCACTACGAGCAGTATTGAGACGCCAGCCTGAAAGAGCTTCGTATGAGTGATTAGAAACCAACAAATTGGAAGCTGCCGCCGCCATTTCGGCTGCATCATTGCCAAAATCATGGGCTAGCAATGTAGCAGATGGTGCCATGCCACGCGCACGAGGATTGACACCAGTCGCAATCATAGTGCCGCTCACGTGGGTAGCGTGGGCATCTATCGTAGTTGAATTGTCAACTTGCCTTACGCGATTGGCTAATTCAGTATGGGTATCTCTTACTTTTCCACCGTCCCAAACTCCCAAACGATCTTTCATGGCTTCACTACCACCAGTCAGATTCAAACCTAAGCCGCCTCCTTCATAGAGTGCGTCGGTACGGGTAGTGAGGGCGGCGCCTCGATTGGTTGTGGTGATGTCATAGAGAGGCTCACCTGTTTCGCTGACGCCGCTCAAAATAATCACTGTCCCATCCGCAAAACTTTGACGCAAAGGCCAATTGTTTTGGCGTGCCAAGTTTTGAAGCCGAAGATTGAGCGTTTTATAGTGATTTTCAATATCTTGTTTTGTAGTTTGTAGTTTTTGCTGTTGGTCTACCGAGTACAAAGGACGCGGCTGGGATTGGCTCAAAACTGGAATAATGCACAATACAAAAAGATAGAAACGTAAATAGTGCTGCATAGTGAATCTTTTTTTTTGTAAACGAAAAATGACAAAAAATTGATACGGAAAAATTATTAACTTTAATGACTCGCCTATGGAGGTTTCGTAACACTATCAATTTGGAAAAATAGTAAGCCCTTTTTTAAACTTATTATTTCCATCGCTGATAGAAACCTAACCAAAAAAGGAACGGATAAATAATCCCCTATTTTGGGTGAAGTATTTAAAAAGAGTTCTAACCTACATTTGTTGCACAAAAACTTTTTTGGGTGTTTAGGCCACTCTTCCCTAAGTCATGAAAAAATACCTTTGGTTGTTGATGTGGATTGCGAGCCGAGTAGTTACGGCCAATACTACTACGCCTATCACCGATTATTGGGATCATCTTGCACTCAATGAAGGCCTAAGTCAAAACGAAATCAGAAGTATCGTGCAAGACCATCGCGGAATGATGTGGTTTGGTACACAGGATGGCCTCAACTGCTACGACGGGCAAAGCATCAAAAAATATCGCCATAATCCCTTCGATTCCACTACTATTACTCACGACGACATTACCTTTTTGTATGAAGATAGCGCTCATCATCTATGGGTGGGTACAACCAAAGGGCTGAATCGTAAATTAGCACAAAGAAATGTCTTTCAAAATTTTCCTCAAATCGAAGGGATTGTCACTCATATTTTGGAAGACAAAAATCACACTATTTGGGTAGGAACTTCGGCAGGCTTGTGGGTTTTGCGTCCTAAAAACAACGATTTTCAGTATTTTTTGTATCGTCATAATCCCGATGATGCTTCTTCTCTCTCGCACGATTTTGTAGGTAGTATGGCGTTGGATAGTGAAGGGAACATGTGGATAGGGACCGCCAAAGGATTGAATAAAGCGTTGGCAGGCTCTACGCTTCATTTCGAAAATGATCGAAATTGTTCTTTGCCTCTTTACCAAAAAGAGCAGTTGCCTACGCATGTTTGGAATGCCAAAGGAAGAGGCATCTGGGTAAGTACGCCAAAGCAATTTGGATTGTTGAATATTCAAGTTGTTGAAATAGAAGATTTTACTGCTGCCCTCCCTGCTGATGTGGTGGTGTCTTCGGTATGTACTGATCATTTGGGAGTGCTTTGGGTAGGCACGCAAGGCAACGGGATTTATCGTTTTCGGTTTGACACAATCACTCGCCAATTGCTTAGATTAGGAGCTTATCAAGAGGATTTATTGAATAAAAACGGTCTCAAAAGCAGTCATATTACGTGTATTTATGAAGGTAATGAGCCCCAAGAAGATGTAGTATGGGTGGGGACAAGGGAGTCGGGGGTGCAGTTGTATGCTCGTTCTAAAAATACATTTCGTCATTGGGAACGACTTTTGAAGCAAGAAACTGCCGCTGGAAAAAGTTTTTTCGGAATCGGGACAGATAAAGAAGGTTTTTTGTGGGCAGGGACTTTTGCAAATCTCTATCGTATCAATCGCCGTACTCAGGCAATCCGAAAATATGAACTCCCTAAAAATGCTCTCATTGAGACTATCGCCGAAGATGCCAAAGGTACTCTCTGGATGGGCGGAAATGTGGGACTCCTACGGTACGACCGCCAACGCGATAGATTTGCGGCTTTTCCATTGCCTACCTTCGACAATGTAAGACCGTGGGTATTTCGAATTTACAACGACAGCTCCCACCAAATGTGGATAGGAACAAGGTCTTATTTGGCCAAAATAAATGCTGAAGGCAAAACCCAAGTTATCAGAGAAGTAGCTGCTCTCAAAAACACAAAAATAGAACTCCGAAATATAGGGGCGATTCAGAAAGATGCCAAAGGGGGGCTGTGGATAGGAATGAGACAAGGATTGGTATATTGGCCTGACGAAGCTACCAAGGCACAAATATTTCAGAACAATCCCCGTGACCCCAAATCATTGATTGATAATGTGATACTAGATATTCATATCGACACCAAGCAGCGGGTGTGGATATGCACTACAAAGGGGTTGAGTAGAGTAATAAATGGTAAAGGAAAAATCACTTTTGAACATTTTACTGAAAAAGAAGGCCTCTCCAATTCTTTTGTATATGGGGCACTGAGTGACTCGAAAGGAAAAATGTGGTTGACTACCAACGGTGGTATTGTGTGCTTCGACCCCGACCGGCATACCTTTCGTAACTATACAGCCAAAGACGGCCTCGGAGGGGCAGAGTTCAATTCGGGCGGCTTTCACCAAAGTGCTGAGGGAGAGCTTTTTTTTGGGGGTAATGGCATGTTGTTGAGTTGTTGGCCAAACGAAATTATCCCCAATCGTCATTTAGCAAAAGTCGCAGTTATTTCTTTCAAAAAGTTTGAAAAAGAATGGGATATTGATAGCCTGCTTGCTTCTCCGCAGCCGATTAGTTTCAAGCCAGACGAAAACTTTTTTTCTTTCGAGTTAGCTGCCTTAGATTTTACTAATCCTTCCCAAAATCAATTTGCTTACCGTTTAGAAGGATTTCAGAAAGATTGGATTGTGGCAGGTACCCGAGGATATTTGAGTTTTACCAATCTTAATCCGGGGCATTATACATTGCACCTGAAAGCAGCCAACAATGAAGGACTTTGGAACGATAAAAATGTGTTGAGTATTCCGATCTATATTCAGCCGCCCTTTTGGCAAACTTGGTGGTTTTATTTAGGGATAATGTTGGTATTAGCCACGTCAATCAAAGCCCTTTATGATTATCGGGTACGAATGCGGGTAAAATATTTGTTTGATTTGGAACGGGTGAAATTAGAGGAAAATGAGCGTGTTCGGAAATTGGCCGCTCAAGACCTTCACGACGAATTTGGCAACACACTTACCCGAATTTCACTATTGACCGAAATCATCAAAACTCGGCTCAATGGTCAAGCAAATGGTGAAATCGGGACGATGCTTACCAAAATCGGCGACAACTCCAATCGGATGTATCAGGGTACCAAAGATTTTATCTGGGCTATCAATCCTGAGCACGACAATTTTTATGAGATAGCAGTTCGATTGAAAGACTTTGGCGACGATGCTTTTGATAAAACGGGTATACGATTTTCGGTAGAAGGACTCAACGACGACCTCCGCTCTGTCAATCTTTATATGGGAGAAAGTCGGCATTTGGTTTTATTGTTCAAGGAGGCTATCAGCAATACCCTCAAACACGCCCAAGCCCATGAAGTAAAGCTCACTTTTGGATATGAGAAGGATGAAATGCTCATTGAGTGGCGCGATGATGGAAAAGGTTTTGAAATAGAGCAGATTCGCCAAGGAAATGGATTGACCAACATTCACACGCGTGCTCAAAAGATTGGGGGAGTGGTCATGGTTGACTCCCTCCAAAAGAAGGGGACTTGTGTAAGATTTCGAAAAAAAATCAATGAAGACGTGAAAAGTTGAGCGTTAGTTGCCATAAAAATTTATATCATCCATAATTTTATTAATTCCAAAAATGATAACCCGTTTGTGCTTGGTCGAAGATGATCACCTTATTAGAGAAGCTTTTGCCGATTTGTTGAACAATACCGAAGGTTTTCGGGTAATCAATACTTACTCAAATTGTGAAGACTATCTTCGAAACCTCGCTACCGACCGTCCTGATGTGGTATTGATGGATTTGGAGCTTCCTCGTATGGGCGGGGTAGAAGGTATCGAAAAAACTAAAAAACTTCGTCCCCAAACGCAGCTCATTGTAGTGACAGTGTATGAAAATGATGAATTGGTATTTAAAGCACTATGTGCAGGTGCAGGTGGATATCTTACTAAAAATATGCCTCCTAGTAGGCTCATTGAAGCTATTCGAGAGATACGTCAAGGAGGTGCACCGATGAGTACCAATATCGCACGTATGGTGGTGGCGTCGTTTCAGAAAAATCATCATTCACCTCTTACTGCACGCGAAACAGAAGTACTAGAGCGTATTGCCCAAGGAAAAAGCTATACTACTATTGCTGACGAGCTTTTTGTGGATAAAGAAACAATTCGTACGCATATCAAGAATATTTATTGGAAACTAGAGGTGCATTCAAAAGCGGAAGCCATTGAAAAAGCTCGAAAAGAACGATTGATTTGAATGAGTTGTGTGGTTAAGGGGCTGAATATGAGTTGTATATTTGGGTGTAAAGTGTAGTTAATTAAAATCTATATAGATTTTCAAAGGCTTTAGCTAGTATTTTCGGAGTATGACTTTTTTGTAGAATCAGAGCCGCAAAATAAACTTTACTAGTCAAATTTTGTTTTTCCAAGAAAACACCGCAACAAACAGCTTATTTTTTGACTATTTTTGCGGATTCTTACACATATATCGCTCTGATCATCGGATGAAAATCAGTCTTCACCAACAAGAATCCTTCGAGCGCCGTCATCACGGCCAAAGTCCTACAGATTTACAAAAAATGCTAAAAACAGTCGGCGTTGGTACGCTCGACGAGCTGATAGAACAGACGGTTCCGGCGGCTATTCGCAGGGCTCAACCGCTCAATTTGCCAGCACCTAAGTCAGAATTTGACTTTTTGAATGATTTGAAGAAAGTGGCACGTCAAAACCGCATTTTTCAATCTTTCATCGGAATGGGTTATTATGATACGATTGTTCCAAATGTGATTTTGCGGAATATTCTCGAAAATCCCGCGTGGTACACGGCCTATACGCCTTATCAGGCTGAAATTGCCCAGGGGCGTTTGGAGATGTTATTAAACTTTCAGACGGCCGTGATTGACCTCACGGGTATGGAAATCGCCAATGCCTCGTTGTTGGACGAAGCTACCGCTGCGGCCGAAGCCATGACGATGTTGCATAGCCTACGGCCTGCGGCACGCAAAAAAGCCGAAACCTTTTTTGTATCGGAGCGCTGTCATCCCCAGACGATTGATTTGATTTATACGCGTGCTACTCCGCTCAATATCAATGTAGTAGTAGGAGACCATGCCAAAGTGGACTTGACCGACCCCGCTCTATTTGGGGTATTGGTGCAATATCCGGCTACGGATGGTGAAGTGATAGACTATACGGATTTTATTGCTACAGCTCATGAGTTGAGCATATCGGTAGCAGTAGCCGCCGATTTGTTGAGCCTTACTCTCCTCAAGTCTCCTGGTGAAATGGGGGCTGATGTAGTGGTAGGTTCGGCGCAGCGGTTTGGGGTTCCGATGGGCTACGGTGGGCCTCACGCGGCTTTTTTTGCTACCAAAGATGCTTTCAAACGTCAGATTCCGGGGCGTATCATTGGTGTATCGGTAGATGCCGAAGGAAATAGAGCTTTGCGGATGGCACTCCAGACACGTGAGCAGCACATTCGCCGCGAAAAAGCTACTTCCAATATTTGTACCGCTCAGGTGTTGCTTTCGGTAATGGCTGCGGCCTATGCCGTTTATCATGGCCCCGAAGGTTTGAAAACCATTGCTTCCAAAGCGCATGGTCTCACAAAAGCCTTTGCGGAAGCAGTGTCGGCGATGGGTTATGAAGTTTTGACTAAAAATTATTTTGATACGGTTACTGTACAAGTCGGAAATGCTGAAGGCTTGCGCGAAGAAGCCGAAAAACGAGGTATCAATTTACGTTATAATACCAATGGCACCGTAGGTGTCTCTTTTGATGAAGTAAAATCTTTTGGTGACCTAATAGGAATCTTAGATTTGTTTGCGACTGCTTCGGGCGAAGGGGTGGAAATGACCGTTCCAAGCGAAATTGAGATAGCTTTTCCCGAAAACTTGGCGCGTCAGTCTAGTTATCTTACGCATCCTGTTTTTAGTACCTACCATACCGAGCATGATATGCTACGTTATTTGAAATCGTTGGAAAACAAAGATTTGTCTTTGGTACACTCTATGATTTCGTTGGGTAGCTGTACCATGAAACTCAACGCTACAGCGGAGATGATTCCGGTTACTTGGCCTGAGTTTGGAAAGATGCACCCCTTTGCTCCTACCAATCAAGCCGCAGGTTATCAGTTGTTGTTTAAACACCTCAACGATTGGCTTTGCGAAATCACCGGCTTTGCCGCTATGTCGCTTCAGCCTAATTCTGGTGCGCAGGGCGAATACGCTGGTTTGATGGTGATTCGGGCATACCATGAAGCCCGTGGCGATGCCCACCGCAACGTAGCCTTGATTCCTTCGTCGGCGCATGGTACCAACCCTGCTTCGGCTGTAATGGCAGGCATGAAAGTGGTGGTTACCAAATGCGACGAGCGTGGCAACATTGATGTGGAGGATCTAAAAGCCAAAGCCGCACAATATAGCAATGAACTTTCGTGTTTGATGGTGACTTACCCATCTACCCACGGCGTGTTTGAAGAAAGTATCATTGAGATATGCGAAGTTATCCACAGTCATGGTGGACAAGTATATATGGATGGTGCCAACATGAACGCCCAAGTAGGACTTACAAGCCCAGCCACGATTGGAGCGGATGTATGTCACCTCAATCTTCACAAAACTTTCTGTATTCCACACGGTGGCGGTGGTCCTGGTATGGGGCCTATCGGGGTAGCGGCGCATTTGGTAGAACATCTTCCAGGTCACGTTCAGCTTACCGAAGGCCAAAAAGCAGGAGCAGTCTCAGCAGCCCCTTATGGTTCTGCAAGCATTCTGACCATATCTCACGCTTATATCGCAATGATGGGTGGCGAGGGATTGACCAATGCTACCAAAATGGCTATTTTAAACGCCAATTATATCAAGCAGCGTTTGTCTGGTAATGGCGATTATGAAATCCTATACACGGGTACTAATGGCCGCTGTGCGCACGAAATGATTGTGGATTGTCGTCCGTTTAAAGCCGTAGGCATTGAAGCCGAAGACTTGGCAAAACGATTGATGGATTATGGATTTCATGCACCCACACTGTCGTTTCCGGTAGCAGGTACTTTGATGATTGAGCCTACTGAGTCGGAATCTAAGGCTGAACTTGATCGTTTTTGTGATACGATGCTGAGTATCCGTGCCGAAATACGTGAAGTAGAAGAAGGAGTAGCAGATAAAGCTAACAATGTTCTCAAAAATGCCCCTCACACAGCGCGCGTGGTACTGACCGAAAACTGGGAGCGGCCTTACAGTCGCGAAAAAGCAGCTTTCCCATTGCCTCATTTGAGATTTAATAAATTTTGGCCAAGTGTAAGCCGTATCGATTCTGCTTACGGCGACCGTCATTTGATTTGTGCGTGTATTCCTGTAGAAGAGTATGCACATGTAGAAGCATAGTTTTAGCTCCAAATATTGAATTTTATAAAAAAGCCCTCAAAAGAGGGCTTTTTTGTTGATATTCAGTGAATTGTAATGTTTGCTTTTTAGGGATCTAAATCAATGGAAAGATGCTTTGTTTAATTTTTTTATGTAAAGATTAAACAAAATAAAATATTGAAAAGTTATTATGCTGTTCAAAAAACAAAAATTTTCCACCCTCTAAAATTCAAACAACGACTATGAAAACTTTTTGGAGAAAGGCGAAAGCCCAAATGGTAGTAATGATGATGGTAGCGGCAGGTGCTACTTTGGTAGGCTGTAAAGATGAAGAAACTACTCCTACCTCTAACACGGTGACTGATATTGTACTCGCCAACAACGATTTTACTATTTTACGAGCAGCCGTCACACGAGCAGGACTAGCTGATGCTCTCAAAGGCGGCACACTGACAGTATTTGCCCCCAATGATGCCGCATTCACAGCATCAGGTCTAGATTTGAGCACCGTCAATTCATTGGATGTTAATACTTTGAGAACGGTGTTGCAGTATCATGTTTTGGGTACCACAATTACAGCTTCAGCTGTACCTACTGCCAACAACACCGAAGTGCCTACCTTAGCGGGTGCCAATGCGTATGTTACCAAAAATGACGGCGGTGTGTCTATCAATGGCGCGCGAGTAATTACGGCTGATGTAAAAGCAGACAATGGCGTGATACATGTGATAAATCAAGTGATTATGCCTCCTTCAGGAAACCTTCTCCAAGTAGCGCAAGCCAATCCTAACTTTACTTTTTTGGTGGCTGCTCTCAACAAAGTCATTCAAGCCAATCCTTCGGTAGGGGCTACTGTTACATCAGTATTGACGGGCACTACTCCTTTTACGGTATTTGCGCCTACCAATACAGCTTTTCAAGCTACTCCTTTTAACAGCATTGAGGCTATCAATGCTGCAAGTGGTGCTACTCTTACTACCCTTACCAATGTATTGTTGGCACACGTAGTACAAGGACGAGTATTTTCTACCAATTTGACGGCGGGTAATGTCGTAACGGCTGGTAATGCTCCTATTACAGTGACGCTTGGCTCGGGTGTGCAAGTACGTGGTGCGGGTAACGGTACCAACAATGCCAATGTAACAAGTGCCAACATCGTGGCTACTAATGGCGTTATCCATGTTATAGATAGAGTAATTTTGCCTTAATATTAAGTTTGATTTTAAGGTTTCGTTAGGGTGATTTTTAGCAATAAAAATCACCCTTTTTGTTTGTCTTCAAAACTGACAAAAAACAGTTTTAAGGATGTTTTTGGTCATCAAATTTGACAAAAAAGGGACGCATTTTGGGGTATCAAAATTAAACCTCAAACAAAAATGAAAAAAAGAGAACCTATTTCGCACATCATGACCAAAAACGTGTACACTGTCAATGTAAGTGATGATTTGCACGAAGCGATTGAAATTGTAAAGAAAAACCACATCCGTCATTTGCCCGTATTGGAAGGCAAAGAAGTGGTGGGGATAATTAGTAGAACAGATATTAATCGATTGACATTCAGCTCGTTGTTTGATAACCAAGAAGGTGCTGATGAGGCTATCTTAGAGATGCTAAGTATTCCACAAGTAATGACCCCAAAACCGCGTACGGTAGATGCGTTTTTGAGCATTAGAGAGGTAGCGGAGATTCTGGCTACAGAAGAATATCACGCTTTGCCTGTCATCGAAAATGGAGAATTGGCGGGGATTGTCACTACTACTGATGTCATCAAATATATGCTTGAACAGTACTAAGGTTCAAAACAATTTCTTCCCAAGCCTAGTTTGTAGTCATACAAATTAGGCTTTTTTATGAATCAACCTTTGACGATATTTTGGTTTCGGCGTGATTTACGTTTGCACGACAATGCAGCACTGTATCGAGCCCTTACGGCGGGTAATTCCGTTTTACCTCTTTTTATTTTTGACAAAGAAATCCTTAATCAATTAGAAGATAAAAAAGACCGGCGTGTCGAGTTTATTCATCAAGCGTTGAGTGAACTTCAAGAGCAATTAACCCAACTAGGAAGCTCGATTGTGGTAAAATACGGTACGCCTTCGGAAGTATGGCAACAGCTCATAGAAGAGTACAATATTGGGGAAGTTTATACCAATCATGACTACGAGCCTTATGCTAGAAATCGCGACAAGGCTATTGGCGCTTTTCTGAATGGGCACGGTATTGCTTTTTATACCCACAAAGACCAGTGTATTTTTGAGAAAAACGAGGTACTGAGCGGCGCAGGAACTCCTTATACAGTGTTTACGCCTTATAGCCGAAAATGGAAAGAAACCCTCAATGATTTTTACTTGAAGTCGTACCCTACCGAAAAATATTTTGATGCTTTCTACAAAATCTCTCCTTCCGCAATCCCCTCTTTGGAAAGTATGGGTTTTGAAAAAGTAGGACTGTCATTTCCTAATAAAAGTGTCAGAGATGAATTGATAAAAAATTATAAAGAACAACGTGATATTCCTTCTATTGCGGGTACCTCCCGTTTGAGTGTACACCTACGTTTCGGTACTATTTCGATTCGGGAATTGGCTCGCAAAGCTCAAAAACTCAACGAAACCTTTTTGAATGAGTTGATTTGGCGGGACTTTTACATGCAGATTTTGTGGCATTTTCCGCACGTGGGCGAAGGCAAAGCCTTTCGGGCGGACTATGATAAAATAGAATGGAGGCAGGATGAAGCTCAGTTTAAGAAATGGTGTGAAGGTCGCACGGGTTACCCGATTGTGGATGCCGGAATGCGCGAACTCAATGCTACGGGCTTTATGCACAATCGCGTCAGGATGATAGTGGCTAGTTTTTTGACCAAACATTTGCTCATTGACTGGCGTTGGGGGGAGGCGTATTTTGCCCAAAAACTATTGGATTTTGACTTGTCGGCCAACAATGGTGGTTGGCAATGGGCCTCTGGTTCAGGAACGGATGCCGCGCCTTATTTTCGGATTTTTAACCCTACCGCACAGACCCAAAAGTTTGATCCTCAATTGGCTTATATTAAAAAATGGGTACCCGAACTTAACACGTTCGACTACCCCAAGCCGATTGTAGACCATGCTTTTGCGAGAGAGCGGTGTCTGAAAGTGTATCAGAAGGCATTGAAGGGTTAAATCCTTATTTAAGAAATAAACGCCTGAGAATGAGCTTGATTCAGTTTAGTGATTTTTTTCTCAAAGCAGAGAAGAGGCTTCAGATGGGGCATTATTTTGTTTAAACCAACTAATATTTATAGAAATGACATGAGTTTCACGTCTTATTGGAGGCCGAGTATGATTTACAGTCAAAAGAGATGTTCTATTAGCGGGTTTACAAAAAAAGCCACCTCAGCAAAGGTGGCTTTTTGATGTCATTTTTAACCTAACCTAATCTTTCAAATTCAAAGCGGCTTTTACTTCGGCGTAGTTTTTCCAGTCAATGGCGGCTAAGCGGCCTTTGGTAGAACCATATACTACAATGACGCGATATTGATGAAGGTCTTTGGCAATGTCGTTATAAAAACTAAATGACTTACCCGCTAATTCCGGCAGTGCAATTTGTTGACCCTGACTGTTATAGCCCATTTTAGAAAAATTGCCATAAATAGCCAGGTAATTTACCCCAATTTGGGTATTTGCATTGGCTTGGACGTAATTATAATCATACCAATTGTTTGTTGCACGACCGGAAATTTTATAATAAGAGGCAAAATTATTAGGTGCTATACGTTCTACTAATTCATATTCTTTGGTATCAGTATTGAATTCCTGTATTTTTCCCTTAAAATAGACATACACCAGTCCCTTGTCAATGGCTTCTTTGGTAAGTATCGCCATGGATTTATCTTTCGCTTCAAAATAGAAAGTATTGGGGCTATCTCCACCGGTTATCCAAGTGGGTGTAATCCATTCAGAATAAACTACGTTGGCGTTGCCTATCGGCCCCTGCGGTCCTGTGGCACCTGTCTGACCTATGGCACCTGTCTGGCCTATGGGTCCTGCCACGCCTACGGCTCCGTCTTTACCCGCTGTGCCTTGTGGCCCCTGTGGGCCTGTTTCTCCCTGTGGCCCTTCGCAGGCCAAAAAACAAATCGCCATTAACAGGCTGCTGATTGTTAGTAATTGATTGATTTTCATTTTTTTAGTATAAAGTTTGTTACTGATTTAACATTGCAAAATTGGTTCGGAATCCGTTTCTGCGTCCCCCCCAATTTGGGCGGCATTGACGATTTTTTTAGGCTTATCACTCGTTAATTCAAACACAGGATTTGATTTGATAAAATGAGTGTTGCCAAAACAGCCTGTTCTTTGATGATAATTTTTGTGATCATTGGCTCTTTTTCGTCCGAGAGATTGATGTAGTACTTACCATTAGACAGTTCATTGAGATTCAGATCAAAAAGGTACTGGGTAGTTTGTTTGGTCAATTGTTCGAAATAAATCAAGTGCTGATTTTCATCATGGACATACCGAAAGAATTTCTTTCCGCGCAACCCGAACTTTGAAGGTGCTCAGAACGGGATAAATCGAAGCGGAGAAGGAAGGCAAAAAGGGGTGTTTTCATGGTTGTTTTGTTTAAAAGGTGATTACTAAAGTTGGGTAAGTATGTAACTCATGCTGCCCGTTGAGGTGTATGGTTTGCATTGATCAAATTTCGGTATATTTTGGGGGCGACGTTGCCCCCAATTTGGGTAGTATTTCAAGGTTCAGAAACAAAAAAAGCCACTCCCAAAGGAGCGGCTAAAAAGACGGACTAGTTTTGATTGTAAACGTAAATTTTTTAAGGCTTCAAGTCTAAAGTACGACTTTTTTTGATAACCTCTAATGGGGGTAAATCAGTATTCTTGAGTTTTACGATTGCATACAGTTCTTCTTCTCCCCATTCAGTATCTAAGCCCGCTGCACTAACTTTTATCTTAATACTTCTGTCTATACTAGCGGCGTTTGATTGAAAACTCGACGCTCCCACAAATCCAGTAATAACATCATCTGAAATAGGATCATCTTCTCTAATACTAATACTGTCTCTCATATTGAATCTTTGATTTACCTCGTAGGGTGTAAAGCGAGCTTGATACTTTACTGCTATTTCCCATACATTTGGATTCTGTACGCTTTTTTTGGCGCTTAAAACAATGTTTCTGATTTCCATTTTCTCTTAAATTTAATGTTGATTGACTACTCATTTTAAGGCTTTTCGTCTTTCGCCTATTTAGTTTGAACACAACAAAATTCTTATAAATACTCCTCTTTCACTCCCCCCAATTTGGGTAGTATTTCAAGGTCAGAAATAAAAAAAGCCACTCCCAAAGGAGCGGCAGGTGGTGATATTGTATCTTATAACAGTCTCTAAAAGCCTGTAAGACTAATCATTACTATTTTCCACTGACCGTTAATTTTCTCCAAAATGCGTAAGGAACGTTGTTTTTGCGCCACCGACCCATCCGCTTTACGGTCTTCTTGCGTGAATGTGGCCCAGGCCATATTGCCCATTACGTGCGATTCATAATCACTCACTACCGAGCTAAGACCAGTCGGTTTGTGGGTTTTGCCAAACTCCTCGTAACCCTTTTGGAGGGCTTGGCCTTTCAAATAGGGCGTATTGGCCATTTTTCTGAGTTTTTCGTCTTGTCGTTCTATGTAGGGAGTTGTGGCCCAGTTGCTACCCCACACCGCCAAGTTGGCCTCGTGGTACGCTTTGGTCTCGGTATCAATTACTTGTCGGACGGCAGCCTCTTCGCCCGTTTGGTAGTCAATCTTAGTGTGGTGCAAATCGGTTATTACCCAGTTGTTGTTTTTCCACTCAAAAATGTATGTAAAAGTATCTTTCCAGGTCATCACCACGCCATTGGGCAAGTTAAGGCTTTGGTTTCGGATACCCGTTGCTATCCCCAATGTTCCCAATTGTCGAACGTTGAGGTCTGTGATTTGGGTTTGATGTTTGCCTGCATTAAGCCGAGCGGCCATTTGGGTAGTTTGGCTTTTGTTGCGCACTACACCATCTTCTCCGCCCACAAAACGTAAGTTATCGGCCATGGTTTGTACTTCGGCAACGGGGTCATTGTTAAAGTTTTGCGCCCCTTTTTCAAAAGCGGCTTTGAGGTCGGTTTGGGCGTAGGTGCTTCCTGCTAAGGAAAAAAGCAAAGCGATGATAAATGGTCTTTTTTTCATGTTTGTGTAGGGATTGAGGTTTAAAATTGGTTTGGATAAACTCCAAAGCAGGGTTTACTTGCCAGCATTGATTGTAAAAATGCGGCACTGAATCAGAACAAAATTGGGGGATTGGTAATCAATCTAGCCCTCCAATTTTGTTGGTGTTGTAGAAAATCGTGAAATTATGAAACAGCCTCTCCGGTTCTTTTTTTGCATTATAAACGCAAACCAAAATCATCATTTATCGTTGCGTGATTAAATACCCGGCATATTTGGCTTGATAGAAGGCATACGCAAAGATGAATTGGGCCAGTACGCTTACTGCATTTCTTGATATGAGAAATTTAGAATAGAGTATATAATCAGTAAGATAGAGTTTGTTTCCCGTAGTGCTGAAAAATAGACTTAATAGATTTACCAAAAGAATGCCGACACTTATCCAAAAGTAGGGAATTTTAGATAATGGGATATGAGAGGGCATTTTGGCCAAAAAGAAAAGATAAATCATCGGCATACCAATCAAAAATAGGCTCAATATCAATGGATTAAATGTGCCATGTACCCTAATTCCTTCGATAAACAGATAATTGATTAAAGCAATCAATGCCAACCCTAGTGAAATTATCCATACGATGTTGTAAGCTTTTTTTTGATAAGTTGATAACAGTGAATTGTAAAACCACCCTACCAGTAAAAAAGTAGGTAATTGAGACGTGATTTGTAGAAAATTAGTATCACCAATCTGCCATTTGTTTAGATACGGCACCCAAAAATCTTGGTAGCGAGTTACGACTTCAATAAATAATAACTCAAAACCGGCGGATACAACCAGCGCCAAACGTGACCAGAAAAAAATACGTAACGGCGGCGTAAGTAAACGCCAACGGACTATCGCTACCACCAGAGGAATAATCATGACAGCGGTAGTAATTTGCCCTAACACTACAATCAAATGAGTGTAAAACTTTTCATCGTTAGGCATAGCATCGGTTGTTAATTTGCCGGGATTTTAACGCCCGTAGTAGGGTTGCCGCCTCCGCCCGAAGGATGAGGATAGTCTGAATCTTGCGTTATTGTAGTATCTACTACAATATTTTGATTGTTGTACCTGTAAAAAGTGAACAGCATATAAATCTTCGTGTTAGCATCTGTACAAAGAGTGGCTCTCAGCCCAAGAATAGCGTCTTTTTCCTGCCCTTTGTGCCGATTGTATAACTCATCAAGTATTACTTTACTCACTTGATATTTGATTTCACTTCCAAAGGGAATACTTGATACACTTCGGTTTTTTTTGAGGCTCTTTAAAGTATGTATAAAGGGCTTGTTAATAATAGAATGAGAAAACATAACGGGGACCGTCGGTTGGGGAACCACAAAATTGTGGCTAAAAGTGGTAAGGAGAGGAGAGGAAATGTTACGGACGGTAATCTCAAGTTTTGATTTGAAAGGAGCGAGACCCGCCCAAAGACTGTCTAAATCAATACTGAAATATTTTGAATTGGTATTCCCCCAAAAAGCATCAATTTCTATTAATTCTTTTCGTCTCAGTACAGTTGACTTATAAACAATTGCTGACATATAAGTAAGTTGATTAAAGGTTATTAGAATGAGTTAAGTTAGGGTCGTTGCCTATCAATATGGCGACGGCTTTAAAAATGGTGAAGGGAAGTGTGCAATTACTCCCCAACCTCCATCTTACGCATCACTAACCCCGACCACATGGCCAAAACGACTCCTACGAAGACAATGCCCCACGCTTGGTTGTTTTCAATACCGTTGAGGATAGCGTGAATGTGAACAATGGGTAAAATAATGTCGCCTACGAAGATCAGCAACAAAATACCCTTCAAAGCACGGGAAGGAGCGGCGGGCCTGATGTACCAAAGGCAAACCGTGAGGGCAAAAAGCAGGGAGCCATACCCCCGCATCAGCACCCAAGTGGCATTGTTGGCCGTTTCGGGATGGGTGAGGTACATATCAGCTACTATTTTTGGGGCGAGCATCATCGGGAGGGCAAATAATACCGCCGTGATGGCATTGAAGGTGAATAGATTTTTAGTGTTCATGATTATGGAGGTTTATGGTAAGAGTGATTCTTTTGTTGCACTCACACCATCCTCCCCTCAATGGCCTTGGCTACAGCCTCAGGCGCGGAGTTGACGTGGAGTTTTTCGTAAATATGCTTGACGTGCCAATGCACCGTATGAAAACTCAGACTACAGGCATCGGCGATCATCTTGTAACTCATACCTTTGACCATGCAACCCAAAACCTCCCGCTCACGGTCAGTGAGGGAGATGTAGGTGGGCTGGGTTTTGACAAATTGACTTTGGAATATCCGCAATACCTTGGCCGCAATGGACGGGGTCATCCACGCACCGCCGTCGTGAACATCTATGATGGCCTGTAATATCACTTCTGGGTCGGGGTTTTTGAGCACGTAGCCGTTGGCACCCGCGCAGATGGCCGCAAAGACGCGGTGATCATCGTCAAACACCGTTTGTATCAGCACTTTGGTGTCGGGCAACACGGCTTTGATTTCCTGCAAGGCTTCAATGCCAGAGATGCCTGGCATTTGAATGTCCATCAGGACCACGTCGGGTTTGTAGCGTTTGATTTTGCCCACGCAGCCTTCGGCGTCGCCAAACGAAGCGCACATAAACACCTCATCAGAGCCGGCCAGATACAGCGACAGACTTTGGCGAAAGCTTTTGTTGTCTTCAAAAAGTACGACGCGGATCATGGGCTTGATAGTCAGGAACAAAACGACAATGGCTAAAGTCAAGCTGGACTTTTTGGCATGTCTTTTTGTCGGTTGTTAAATGTAAAATTTTATGATTAATAATTCGTTACAAAAATCCCGAAACTTATCAAACGGTCATCCCCCCAATTTGGGTAGTTCTCTCTTCGGCGTCATTCAGGGGTTAAACAGAAATAACGATTATCTTCAGTTGAGTACCTTCACCTTCGTTTGAGATGAGTGTTACTTCCATAAAGCTCTCGGCAGCGCGTTTTTTGTAGTTTTTGAGGCCGTTGCCTTCGTAGCGCTGGGTAGTATCAAAGCCTTTACCATTGTCGGTAATATTCATCAGCACTTCCTGTCCGTTCATTTTGAAGGTTACGCTCACTTTGCTTGCTTCGGCGTGTTTGAGAATGTTGTTAAGGGCTTCTTTAAAAATGAGGTAGAGGTTTTGCCGTTGTTCCATGCTTAGTTGGAGTCGGTGGGTCTCGGAGGAAGAAAGTTGATTGTTGAATGTCAGCGAAATATCCTGTGGTGTGAGCAATTGAAACGCCAACGAGCGCATTTTCTCCAATAACTGTTCGACCGAATCATTGTTAGGGTTAAGCGTCCAGACCGTATCGCGAATGGTTTGGATAGTTTCTTCGGAGTCGGTTTTGATCTGCTGCAAAATCGAAAGCATTTCGGGTGCCTGTCGTCCGTATTTTTTTTCTACCAAACGCGTCGAAATGGCAATACTGCTTAGGGTGGCACCTACTTCGTCGTGGAGGTCGGCAGCGATGCGGTTGCGGAGACTTTGCAGTTTGAGTTTTTGGCGAAAATTATAGAGCAGAAAAAAGTAAATCGCGGCACCCGCCAACAGCAATCCATACACGGCGACGGCTGGCCAAAACCAACCTTCTTCGGTGATGCTTTCTTCTATTTCAAGCGAGATATAAGCGGGCTTTGACCATTGGCCGTTTTGCTGCGCCTGTACCCAAAAACGATACTCGCCGCCTTCGAGATTGGTATAATGCGCAATGGGGTAATGTAATATAACGGTGTCGGCGTCCAAACCTTCGGTGTAGTAGCGGTAGGTACAATGGCAGGGTTTCCATTCAATGTGCAAATCATTTTCCAGCGCGGCCAATTTTACCACGGAACCCGCAGAAACAACTTTTGCTTTTCCGTTGGCTTGAACAGATAAGATAGAGGGCGTTGGTTGCGCCGTTGCGCTTATGAAAACAAAAAGAATCAATCCCCACGTGCCTGCCCCAATCGCCGTTTTGTTCATAATGATAAAAATAATTCGTAGGGTAATGCCTTTGCAAATTAAGGTTTTTGGGTAACTTTCCTCTATTGTTGCCTTTTTTTATCTATGGAAAAGTTATTAAAAGAACTTCAGCGAGCCGATTTAGAGCGGCAAACACGACGGTATTTTCTTCAAACCTTGGGCACAGGACTTGGTTCATTGGGGCTAGGTTCCCTTTTGGGGAGCTGTGGGTATTTAGGTAAAGATGAGGCGGCATCGTCTACGCCTGTCCAATCGCTCGATGCGATGAGTGTGAAAATCCCACAATTTGCACCCAAAGCCAAACAGGTGATTTATATCCATATGGCGGGGGCACCCTCGCAGTTGGAGCTTTTTGATTACAAACCCGAACTCGAAAAATACCACGGCAAAGATTGTCCAGCGGAATTTTTGGAAGGGAAAAAATTTGCTTTTATCAAAGGAGTGCCCAAGATGCTTGGCCCTAAAGGGCAGTTTGCACAGCATGGACAATCGGGTGCATGGATTTCCAATTATTTGCCTTATCTACAGACCGTTGCCGATGACGTGTCTTTTGTAAAAGCCATGTATACCGACCAGTTCAACCACGCGCCCGCTCAGTTGTTGATGCATACGGGAAGTGCACGTTTGGGGCGACCTAGCATTGGGGCTTGGACGGTCTATGGATTGGGTTCGGAAAACAAAAACCTGCCCGGATTTATCGTACTAGCCTCTGGAGGAAAGCAGCCCGACGCTGGCAAGTCGGTATGGGGAAGTGGATTTTTGCCCACAGTCTATCAAGGAGTACAATGCCGTACTGGTGGCGACCCTGTTTTGTACGTTTCTGACCCGCAAGGGATGAATCGGGATATACGAAAACAAACAATCGAGGCTATCAATACCATCAATCAACAAGCCTACGACGAAGTAAAAGACCCTGAAATATTGACCCGCATTAGCCAATATGAAATGGCTTTTCGAATGCAAATGTCGGTACCTGAGGTGATGGATGTGAGCAAAGAACCGCAGTATATTTTGGATATGTACGGGGTAAAACCTGGCGAAGGGTCATTTGCGATGAACTGCCTCCTGGCGCGTAAACTCGTCGAAAATGGTGTTCGTTTTGTACAGTTGTTTGATTGGGGCTGGGATACGCACGGCACAAGCGAAGACGGATCGGTAGAAATCGGCCTCATGAACAAATGTAAAGCATCTGACCAAGGCGTAGCGGCTTTGTTGAGAGACCTCAAAATGAGAGGATTGCTCGACGAAACGCTCGTGGTATGGGGAGGTGAGTTTGGCCGGACACCCATGCAAGAAAACCGCGACGGTCAAGTACTTCCGTATTCGGGACGTGACCATCATTTGGATGCTTTTACGGTTTGGATGGCAGGCGGTGGCGTCAAGAAAGGTTTTTCACTTGGCGAAACCGACCCACTGGGCTACTATGGTGTCAAAGACCGCACACATGTGCATGATTTACAGGCTACTATCTTGCATTTGATGGGTTTCAATCACGAAAAATTTACCTATCCTTTTCAAGGTCGCAACTTCCGCTTGACTGATGTAGCAGGGAAAGTTATCAAGCCGATTTTGGCATGATACTACTCAAGATTAAACTTCACGGCTTTGAGTACTTTGAGATAGCCTTCGGTGTGTTTTTTGATATTAGAAGGATATTCGGTGTCGGTATCAAACGCATCTAGCAATATTTTATGTCCTTTGAGGGCGTCTTGTTCATCAAAAAAAGTTTTTGTCCATTCAGTAGGAAGGTCTTGGGCAGAGGCCACGCCAATGCCTCCGCTATAAAATAGAAAAGGACTTTGTAAGATAGGTGTCTCGAAATAAGGCTGCTCTTTCTTGTCGGTAAGTTCAAAATAATCAATAATAAAGGTCACCATTCCCAATACTCTCTTTTTGAGTTGTTGGGGAGTTTCGGCTTGTTTGGGTTTGATACGCCATTGGTTGTGAGAAGGATGCAGAAGATCGGTTGAGTCAACTTCGTATAGTGGTACAGCAGCCAAAAATAGATCGATTCCTTCCGCTTGATTTTTGGAATCAATGAGCCTAAACTTGGCTTGCTTTTCTTCTCTTTTAAGCTCTTTGAGCGAAAGCCCTTGGGTAAAAATGGGACCACTTAGCAAATAATACCCGTTTTTTTTGGAATACTCCCAGCGATTCACGGAATATCCAATATCTTTTTGCCATACCACCAAAGTTTGATCGGGATAAAAACGCAAAAATCCGTCTTTGAGGGAAGTAATGAGATTTAAGTCATTAGAAACTACATTGTCGATAGTTTCGTCGAGGTCATATTTGCTTACTTTCCAAGAAGCTACCATAGGGTCTTGGTCAGGATTATCGCTTCCAGAGCCACAGGAAGAAAGTAAAATGGCAACGTTAATTATCAAAAACAGTGAACGCATAAAGAGGGAGGTTTAGATGCCGTATTTATCCAATAAATAAATTAGAACAGCCATAGAGGCGGTTCCTAAATCAAGTTCTCTTTTGCTAACATTTTCAAAATTGTCATTGGCGGCGTGATGATAATCAAAATAACGTTGCGTATCAGGCTTATAACCAAGCAGTACGGTGCCCTGTTGTGCCAAAGGCCCGATGTCTGCACCGCCGCCTCCAGGGCCTATCTCGTGAAGGCCATAAGGGGCAAGCAGTGGCCTCCAACCGATGATTTTGGCTTTTTGGTCAGCTTTTCCTACGATACCAAAACCTCTGGGAGTAAAACCACCATTGTCTGACTCAATCGCCGCAATGTGTTTTTCATTGTTTTGTTTGGCCAAATCAGCGTATTTGATGCCCCCTCGAAGCCCATTTTCTTCATTCATAAACATCACCGCCCGGATTGTTCTTTTGGGTTGATAACCAAGAACTTTCAGTAATCTCACTGCTTCAATAGACTGAACGCAGCCTGCACCGTCGTCGTGGGCTCCTTCGGCGATGTCCCACGAATCTAAGTGCCCGCCCACCACGATGATTTCGTCAGGTTTTTCGCGGCCTTTGATTTCGCCGACTACATTATGAGAATCGGCATCGGGTAGCGTTTCGCAGTTTTGACGAAAATAAAACGTAAGATTTGGATGTTCTTTTAGTTTTTGGCTGAGTAGGTTGGCGGCATTGGTGCTGATGGCGGCGGTCGGAATCAACGGCACTCCTGTACCATAGCGCATACTTCCAGAGTGAGGTACGTCGTCTTGGCGCGTGGTAACGGAGCGCACAATGGCCCCCACAGCGCCTAAATTGGCGGCTTCGGTAGCTCCGTTGGCACGCTGATCCACAGCTCCACCGTAGGCTTCAAAGGTATTGATTTTGGTAGGATCCATGGGACGATTGAAAAACACAATCTTACCCTTCACTTTTTCTTTTCCTAACTCCCGCAATTGTTGAAAACTTTTTACTTCTATCACTTCTGCTTCAAGCCCTTTAGGCGCTGTTGCTACTGACCCGCCTAAAGCTGCAATCGGCACCTTTGTTTTTTCTTTTCCGACTTTGAAATAAGCTTCTTCTTTGGCGCCGCGCACCCAGTGAGGTACTTTTACATCTTGCAAAAACACCCGGTCAAATTTTTCTTTTTCCATGAGTTCTTTGGTATAAACCACGGCTTTTTGCGCCCCTATGGAGCCACTAAGACGCGGGCCAATTTGTTTGCACAGATATCGAAGCCATTCGTAAGCTTGCCCGTTGGAGAGCACTTCATCATAAATCTTACGAATCATGAGCGAATCTTCGGAGGTTTGGGCAAAAGTAGTAGTACTAACAAGGAGCAGAAAGAAAATAAACTTTTTCAAGCGTTTCAGCAGTTTGAGGATGGTAGAAAGTGTCAAACACAAAAATAGGATTTTGTTTGAAAAAAGAAGACAATAGAAGCTGTAAAAGAGTAGCTCGTATAATTAAAATCTCTTCTGTTACAAAGTAGAAAATTGCCTTGCAGGGGAGAGTAAAACGCTGCCATTTATCCAAATCACCCCCTTTGGGTGAACGGCCTCATACTCACTGCGTTGTAGTTTTGGGAATCAGTTTCACCAACTCCTACAGCCAGCCATGTCTAAAATTGTATTCCTTCTTGTCATTGTTTGTGTCGGAAATGCGGCCCTCCAAGCCCAAACGGTTTCGGGGCAAATTGTAGATGAAATCGGTAAAAATATCGAATTTACCAACGTAACTCTCCACCGTACTGCCGATTCTGCCTTGGTCAAGGCCGCGCTGAGTGACGAGCAAGGCCGTTTTTTGTTTGAGAAAATCGCCCAAGGGCGTTTTTTTGTACAGGTCTCGCAGATTGGGTATGAAAGATTGGCTACGCCTTCATTTGTGATTAGCAATGAAACCCCCTCCGTCAATCTTCGGACTATTGCACTTGTGCCCGCTGCCCAAAATCTCAATGAGGTCACGGTACGTAGTACGAAGCCCTTTATCGAGCGCCAATTAGACAAAACCATCGTCAACGTCGAAAATAGCATTGTAGGTGCCGGTAGTAATGCTTTGGAGGTACTGGAGCGGTCGCCTGGTGTGGTAGTGGATCAAAACGACAATATCAGCTTGAAAGGTAAACAAGGCGTAGTGGTGATGATAAACGGAAAACCCTCGGTGATAGCGGCGCAAGATTTGGCTAATTACCTACGCGGCTTGCCAGCCAATACGCTCGAAAAAATTGAAATAATTACTAATCCCTCCGCCAAATACGATGCCGCCGGCAATGCAGGGATTTTGAATTTGGTCATGAAAAAAGACCAACGCTATGGCACAAACGGAAGTGTCAACCTTAGCTATGGACAAGGGGTATATGCCAAAACCGCCGCAGGAATAACCCTCAACCACCGTAACAAAAACCTAAACCTTTTTGGAAGCTACAATTTTTCGTACCGTAAAGCTTTTAGTCATTTGGTGTTGGATAGGAAGTTTTACAAAGACGGAGTTTTGGAAGGGGTTTTTGAACAAGATAATTATATTACGATACCCTTCAAAAATCATAATACCCGATTGGGGGCGGATTATACGCTTTCTAAAAAAACAGTGATAGGGGTGGTTTTTAGTGGCCTTTCTAATGGCTTTAAACCCAATGGAGATACTCGTACAGAAGTACTTAACCAAGATTCTCAAGTCATAAGGTATGATTTAAACAGCAACCGTTCGAAGGAAAATTGGTTTAACTATGCGGCCAATGCTAACCTTAAGCATACTTTTGATTCTACGGGGCGAGAACTTAACGTAGATTTGGACTATGCCTATTATGGTAATAAAACGGATCAGCGTTTTACCACTGATTTTGTAGATGTCAAAGGAAATAAGATTTTACCCACGTATGTATTGATAGGTGATATTTTGGGCAAACTTGACATCAAATCTATCAAGGTTGATTATGTACACCCGCTCAAAAACAAAGCCAAGCTAGAAACGGGTTTAAAAAGCAGTTTTGTGAGGGCCGACAACGATCTCAAATATTACGATGCTAGCAACGAACAGCCCGTTTTTGATGCCTCGCAAAGCAATCATTTTATTTATGATGAAAACATCAACGCGGCCTATCTCAACTTTGCCAAAGAATACAAAAAAATCAATTTTCAATTGGGATTACGAGTAGAGCAAACTCATATCAAAGGCAATCAGTTGGCTACCAATGCCGTATTTGATAGTAGCTATACACGTTTATTTCCGAGTGCTTTTGTCAATTATAAGTTTTCCAAAAAGCACGAATGGGGTTTTTCGGTGAGTCGTCGTTTGGATAGACCTAGTTATCGCCAATTGAATCCCTTTCGATTTTTTATTAACAATACTACTTATAGTGAGGGTAATCCGTATCTCCAGCCTCAATTTACGTATTCGTTTGAAGTATCACATACTTATAAGCAGCAGATTACTACCACATTGTCTTACAGTCGTACTACCAACAATATCACGCAGGTGATTATGCCCGTAGAAGGACAAGACAAAATCACGGTTCAGACCAATCGGAATTTAGCAGAATTTGAGTTTTGGGGAGTTAATATTTCTGCTCCTATTCAAGTTACAAAATGGTGGAATAGCGTCAACAACCTAAATACCTATTATGGAGTTTATCGAGGCAATGTAGCCAATACACCTCTACAAAACGGTAATTTCAATTATAATATCAACAGCAACAACAGTTTTGTATTGGGCAAAAAAGGATATACTGCCGAAATGACGGTGGTATATCGTGCCCGCGAAATTTATGGGTTTATGGATGTAATGCCTACGGGACAACTGTCAGTGGGGGTTCAGAAATCTTTTTGGCAACGTCAAGGCTCCCTTAAACTCAACGTGACCGATATTTTTTATACCAACAATAGCCGTGCTACGGTGACTTTCCGCGATTACATAGAAAAATTTGAAGCAAATCGTGAAACAAGAGTTGCTACTTTGGCTTTTTCGTATCGGTTTGGAAATACCAAAGTGGCCGCAAGCCGCCGTCGTTCGAGCGGGGTGGAAGAAGAAAAACAACGTGCCGGTAATGGATAATTTGACCTTGGCAGCGCTCGCAGCGTAGCCGAGCTTAGTAAAACAGTGCATGAAAAACCGACCAACTTAATGTATCTTCGTATAAAATCAATAAAACAAAATACGATGAAAAAGTGGTTGGTAATACTTTGGTTTGCATTGCTTTCAACAAAGGCCGCAGCTCAGTCGCTAGGCTCTTTGATGGTGGTCAACAAAGGTGGGAATACTATGTCGATTCTTGACCTTGATTTGAATACAGAACTAACGCGGATTCCGACGGGTGAAGGCTCCCACGAAGTGGCCGTATCACCAGATGGTAAAATTGCTGTGGTTTGTAACTACGGAAATCAAACCCCAAACAATAGCCTCACTATTATTGATATTGCCCAAAAATCTAGTATTAAAAAAATTGACTTGGGCATTTATCAGCGTCCGCATGGCATAGAGTTTATCAATCCTGACGAGGTGATTGTGACCAGTGAAGTAGCTCAAGCGTTGATTAAAGTCAATATCAAAACCGACGCCGTAACTGAAGTGGTCAAGACCAATCAAGAAGGAAGTCATATTGTGGCATACTGTAAAGCAGATGGCAAAGCCTACGTGGCCAATCGCCGCTCTGGGTCGGTGTCGGTAGTGGATATAAAAGGTAATAAGTTGCTCAAAACCATTGTACTAAAACCTGGTACCGAGGGGCTAGATATTTCGCCTAACGGAAAAGAATTGTGGGTCGCCAATCAAATTGACAGCACGGTTACGATTATCAATGCGCGAACCTTCAAAGAAGAAGCGTTGCTGTCTGCGCATGAAAACGCAATTCGAGTCAAATTTTTACCAAATGGAAAATATAGTTTGATTTCCAATGCCAAAACAGGTAATGTGAGCGTTTATGACGTAGCCGCTCGTCGGCTGATAAAAGACATCGATTTGTTCAATTTAGATAAAGGTGTTGACGGAGTAGGCAAAGCAAAAGATCTTAAAAATCCGCCTATACCTGTTGGGATTACCACCCATCCCAATGGGAAATTCGTATATATTGCTGCGGTTAATTATGGAACCATTGCTGTAATAAATACCGCCAATTGGGAGGTCGTGGCTACCATTAGAGCAGGTGCTTCTCCCGATGGGTTGTATCACTCTCCTTTGAAAATAAATTAATTTAGACTATAAGGGGAGATAAAATGGTAGAATTGAAAAATAAAGAGACCTATGAAAAAGATTGGATGTGTTGTATTGATGCTGCTATCGGTCATTGCTTATGCTCAACTCCCCGAGCGTAAGACCGTTATGGGGATGAGAGGAAAAGATACAGCAGACGGGATTTTGGTAGATACGGTTCTGGCAAATGGAACTTTGGCGACGGTTGGGATCCAAAAAGGGGATTTGATTGTGTCTTTAAACAATCAGCCAGTCACTACCATGCTCGAATTTAATGCCATTGCTGCTAATATCCGGGCTGGGGAATCTGTTTCGGTAATGTTTTCGCGGGGGCGCAAAAGAAATGCGGCTACTACTACGGCGGTAGCGAGGGCTTTGGAGCAGTCAGACATTGCAGAGGTAAAATACGATTGGGTAAAATTTAGAAATGGCTATTTGCGGGCCATTACTCGTATTCCCAAAGGCAAGACGATTGTACCCGCTATTTTGCTCATACCGGGCTATGGCTGCGGTTCTATCGAAAATTATGGCTCTAGCTACAATGGCCGATTGATGGACGAATGGCTCAAAAATGGCTACGCGGTAGTGACCATCGAAAAATCAGGAGTAGGCGATAGTTATGGATGCGCTCCTTGTACTGAGGTTGATTTAGTGACGGATATTGAGAGTTTTGATGCGGGGTACCGTTATATGGAGCAGCTCCCTTTTGTGGACAAAACCCAGCTTTTCATTTGGGGGCATAGTATGGGAGGCACCATTGCGCCTGAAGTAGCCAAGCGGCATCAGCCCAAAGGTGTGATAGTGTTTGGCTGTGTATTTCGGCCTTGGAGCGAATTCTTGCTGGAAATGCACCGCGTTCAAAAACCTTTGCTCGACGGTCTGAATTACCAGCAAACCGAGACTTTTGTCCGAACCATCCAGAAAGTTTATTATGAATTTTTTGTTCTGAAAAAATCTCCCGCTGAGCTTTATCAAAATCCTGAATATAAGGCAGTAGTAGAGAGTGAACTAGGCTATAAAGAAAACTGGAACAACAATATGTGGGGGCGTCATTGGCGATTTTGGCAGCAACTTGATTCTCTCAATCTCGCCCAAAGCTGGCAAAAAGTCAATTGTCCAGTGTTGGTACTTCACGGCGGTACCGACTATGAACAATGCTCATTGGTGGAGCCATACATGATTCAGCAAACTGTCAATGAGGCGCATCCCAATTATGCCACTTGGGTTACCATCCCTGACCTCGACCACTTTATGATGAAGAGCAAAGACTGGCCCGAAGCCGTCAGAAATTTCAGAGAACAGCAGTACTTGAAAGGCAACTTCCATCCGCAAATTGCCGATGAAACCATCAAATGGCTAAAGAAGTATCTTCAATAGTGTTAGTTTAGAAAGTCTTGTATATGTGTAAAAGTTGATTTCCTAAGTTTAGGTCTGTTAACATACTTTAACACCTGATTTTCTGGTATTTGTAAAAATAGGGTGCATTTTTGTGAAGCAATAGTAGTACTGTTCAAAGTCTCCTATTAACAGCCCTTTATAAGTTTAAAAAATATGGTAGCCGTTTTTAGAAAATCTTCAAAACCTCGTAAAACATCTAACTATAGGCAAAAATAAATAAGTAGTTGATGCAACGTTAGGAGATATTTTATCATCTTATAGCTAACTACCCAGCCTGAAAAGATGAAACGACCAGTTGTATTGAGAGATTTAGGAAGATGGAGACACACTACCCAACGGCTTCTGTCGCAGATTCCTAACAATGCTTTTATTACGTTTTTGGGGCGTATTATCTTTCGCCAAACAGCCCGCCAACGTTACGGAGTAGACTTGCTTAATAGGCTTTTTAGGCTGATGAATCAGGAAAAGCCCTATCTCAATACCTCCGTTTCAATTGATTATCTTGCTTCTCAATTAGGGGTTTCTGCCTGTCAATTGGCACAGGTGATTAATGAAAATCTCGAACAAAGCTTTATGGATTTGATAGCGACCTATCGTATTCAAGAAGCCAAACGCTTGCTCGTAAGTCCCGAATACCGCAATCTAAAAATGAGTGAGCTCGCACGTAAAGTAGGTTACGATTCTAAAATGGATTTTTTTGAAGCATTTAAAAAAATCACCGAACAAACGCCTACCGAATACAAGAAGAAAACCAATTTGGTTTGTATGTAGACAAATCCTAAACCATTTTCTTTGCTTCGCAAAATAATAACTTGTTAAAGTACAAATAATCCCAAAATAGTTGGCGAATCAAAAGTAGTTTCTAAATTTGGCGAACTTAACATTCGGCAATTTATGAATTGGCTTTTTGCATTTTTGTACCGCTTGTTTGGATGGACTATCATTGGAACTCCCCCCAGACATCTGAAAAAAGCAATATGGACGGTCTGTCCTCATTGGAACAGCGGTGATTTTTTTATTGGGATAGGTGCCCGCGCAACCATCAAAGTAAAAATGGGATTCCTAGCCAAAAGTACCCTCTTTAAATGGTATTCAGGTTGGTTTTTTAGAGCATTAGGCGGCTATCCTGTATATCGCGAAAAGTCTAATAATTTGGTAGAAGCAGTAGCGGAGACTTTTCACCAAAATGATACTATTCATATTGCTATCGCTCCTGAAGGCACTCGCAGCAATACTTCAAGGCTCAAAACGGGCTTTTACTACATGGCTCTCAAAGCCAAAGTACCCCTTGTACTTGTGGGGTTTGATTATGGCCGCAAAGCGGTTGTTTTTGGGGGAACTGTGACTGTGACAGGAGATTATGCAAAAGACATGAAACCATTTTATGATTTTTATCTAACCATTCAAAGTCCTAAAAAAGAATGGCTTCAAAACTACGAGCAAACAGGCGTAGTAGCTTTGCCAAAAAACTGACTCAAAGTGTTTTTAGAAAATCAATGATACGATTGCTTGCCAATCCATCTCCATAAGGGTTGGTAGCTTCTGACATCTGACGATATACCTCAGGATGCTCCCAAAGTTGACTCACAGCGTCCACGATTGTTTGTTTGTGCGCGCCTACTAATTTTACTGTACCTGCCTGAATGGCTTCGGGCCGCTCGGTTGTATCGCGCATTACGAGGACGGGTTTTCCTAAACTAGGGGCTTCTTCTTGTACTCCGCCCGAATCAGTCAGAATCACCCAGCTTTTTTTCATAGCATATACAAAATCGGCATAATCCATCGGAGCTGGTAAATGAATATTCGGCAAATGACCTAGCCGCTCGTAAACAGGCGTTTGAACATTGGGGTTGAGATGTACAGGATAAACGATTTGGAGGGTAGGATAGCGGAGGGCAAGGGCAGATAAAGCATCACAAATCTGAATAAAACCATCTCCAAAATTTTCGCGCCGATGCCCGGTTACTAGCAAGATTTTTTTGTCAGTATCAAAAATAGCTTGGATTTTTTGGGGAATTTGAGGAGAAAAATGCCTTACTCGATTGCTTACGTACAGCAAAGCGTCAATGACCGTATTGCCTGTTTTGACGATAGCCGTCGGTACAATTTTTTCTTCTATCAATGCCTGAACATTACGCGTAGTAGGGGCAAAAAAATAATTGGACAAACGGTCGGTAATGAGTCGATTGGCTTCTTCTGGGAAAGGCGAACGTAAATTGCCCGTGCGCAATCCCGCTTCTATGTGCCCTATTTTGATACCTGCATAAAAAGCCGCCAACGACGTAGCCATGCAGGTAGTAGTATCGCCATGAACCAGCACTAAGTCGGGACGGTAACTTTGAAATAGCTCTCTCAATCCTGTTAGGATTCGGCAAGTAATGTCTGTTAAATCTTGTCCTGACTGCATGATATTAAGGTCAAAATCGGGTGTGATTTCAAACAAAGACAATACTTGGTCGAGCATTTGGCGGTGTTGGCCAGTCACACACAGTTTATGCTCAAAGTGAGGGTTTTGTTGCAATTTTTGCACCAAAATAGCCATTTTAATGGCCTCTGGCCGCGTCCCAAAAACAGTCAATAACTTCATTGGAGAAAAGAAGTTTTAAAGCTGATGAATATAATCAGGCTTCCAACCTACCACTATGATTTTACCTTCTTTTTCAATAATGGGGCGTTTGATAAGGGAAGTATTTTCTTGCATTAAAGTAATGATATCTTCTGGGTTTTGAAGCGAGTTTTTTGGGTCGTCGGTGAGTTTTTTCCAAGTAGTGCCCGCACGATTGATAAGTATTTCTTGGGGCTGTTGGGTGAGCCACTCTGCTAGTTTTTGGCGAGAGATACCTTCTTTTTTATAATCGTGAAAAGTATAATTGATGTGGTTTTCTTTGAGCGCGGTGAGCGTTTTTTTGATAGTATCACAATTGGGGATTCCGTAGATAGTTACCATTTTTTGTACAAAGCAAGTTGAATTTGTGTGCAAAGTAGAAAACTTTTTTGAGTGCGGGAAGTTAAAAACGTATGAAACTCCATCTACGTACATCTGTGTTACAATCTTACCAACAAGTATGGGAAGGTTTTGACGAAGCCCTTTTCCGACAATTAAGCCCTCCTTTTCCACCTGTACGAGTGGTGCGTTTTGAGGGATGTACAGAGGGAGACATCGTAGAACTTGAACTCAATTTTTTGTTTTTTCGTCAGCGTTGGACTAGCCTTATTGTGGAGCAACAAGCAAGCACTGATGAAATCTATTTTGTAGATGAGGGTATAAAACTACCCTTCTTTTTGAGGTATTGGCACCACCGCCATCGTATTATTCAGAAAACGACTTCTACGACTATCATCGCCGACGAAATCGAATATCGTACGCCTAGCTTGCTTACCGATTATTTGTTTTATCCTCTATTATGGGCGCAATTTGCCTATCGCAAGCCGATTTATCGCCGTTATTTTAGGCCAAAATCGTGAGGCTATTTGTCTAGTTCTCTTAAAAGTTTATTGGCAAAAATGAACTCATTGAGCTCTGCTACTTTCGATTTGGTGATGGTTTGATTATCACCTTCCCAAAGTTTATGTCCTTTGTAAAGGAAAATGATTTTTTCTCCAATTTCGAGCACCGAGTTCATGTCATGCGTAATCACTACCGTCGTAATATTATATTCGTCAGTGATTTCTTTAATGAGCTCGTCGATTTTGATAGAAGTAAGAGGGTCAAGGCCAGAGTTGGGTTCATCACAAAACAAATACTTGGGATTCATCACGATAGCTCGTGCAATGCCCACCCGTTTTTTCATCCCACCACTGATTTCGGAAGGCATTCGATTGGCAGCTTGTTCGAGTCCTACGCGTGCCAAACAAAACATGACTCGGTCATTTTTTTCGCTTTCACTCATATCGGTGAGCATTTCGAGCGGAAAGCGCACGTTTTGAGCTACGGTTTTGGAGTCAAACAAAGCCCCTCCTTGAAACAACACTCCCATTTCGCGGCGAATCTGCTTACGCACTTCTTCTTCACTGTTCCAAAAATCACGGTCATTGTATAGCACCTGCCCTTTGTCGGGTTTGACGAGCCCAATAAGACATTTTAGTAATACACTTTTGCCCGTACCACTACCGCCGATAATCAAGCTAGTATCACCGGGCTTAAAAGCGCTAGAGACATTCTCTAGCACCATGCGCCCATCAAAGGATTTGCATATGTCGATAAATTGAATCATCAGGCTTACATATCAGATTCGGGATTCCAGGAAGTATCTCCTCTGGCACCAGCTTCTTCTTCTTCTTTGGCTTCTAGTTCGGCTTCTTCCTTTTTGTTTCGTTCTACCCAAGCTGATACCCAAATACTTACCTCATAAAGTAAAGTAAGAGGCATAGCCACCAACACCTGACTGAGTACATCAGGAGAAGGAGTAATCACCGCTGCCAAAATCAAAATGACAACAAAGGCATGACGACGATACTCGCGCATGAAGCGTGGATTGAGGAAGCCAATTCGGGATAAAACAAACGCTACTACGGGCAATTGAAATGTAAGTCCACAAGCCAATGTGAGAATCGAGATCAAACCAATATAAGACGTAATATCAAATTGATTTTTGATGCTGGGGTCAAGTTGGAAATTAGCTAAAAAGTTGATAGCGAGAGGTGCTACAATATAATAACCAAACAGTACACCAGATAGAAATAAGAATGTTACATAAAAAACGGCCCCTCGGGCAGCTTTACGTTCGGACGCTTTGAGGCCGGGTTTGATAAAACGCCATACTTCCCAAAATGAATACGGAAAAGCAAACAACAAACCAAGGATTACCGAAGAAAGCAAGGCCATGGTAAACTGGCCAGCCATTTCACGACTTTGCAGCTCAAAATCTAATTTTTGAATACAAAGTCCTTCTGCCCCCGTAAAATCGGCTAATTTACACAGCATTCGGTAAGTCCAGAAATCACCCTTGGAAGGAGCTAAAATGATTTTATTGTAAATTTCTTCAATGTAAACAAAAGCAACAATGGTGAAAATAAGAATAGCGCCCACAGCTCTAATAACGTGCCAACGAAGTTCTTCGAGGTGCTCTATGAAGGTCATTTCATCACCGTTGGCTGATTCTTTTTCAAATTCTTGGTCGAGTGGCATTGGTTGTAAGTAAAATTTTTATTGAATGATATATAGAGTCAGACTCTAATTGTATAGGGTGGTGTAAGTACTTAAATAGACAAAGCTACTATGAACTTACGGCTTGGTTAGGTTCTATCTACTAATCTACAAAGGTACACGCTTAGACGTGTTTGTATTACAATTTCTTGAAAAATTAGATTCTGTTTTGGGCTTATGACAGGTTTTTAGCATTTTTGAAACCAATTTGAGTCGCGATTTTAAAGAGATTTTGTTTGATTTTGAGAAAATATCCTTAAAACGTGAGCAAAAATCTTCCAATTTACCATAACAAAGAGAATTTATGGCCAAACTTCCTAAAAATATACTAACTTTTGAGGAACCCTTTGGTGATACCAACGGTCGTAAAATCGAACTGAAGGACACTTCTGAAGGCTATCGTCAATTGCTGGAAGAAAAATTTGAAGATATAAAAGCCAACGCAAGCCATATTGGACAGCAGGCATTAGTCATTGGGGGAATTATTTCGGCAGTATATTTGCTATTAGAAGCAGTATTGCCAGATGAAGAACCGGAGCCTCGCGCTAGCGAAATCAATAAAGCCCCTGTGGTGATTGAGCGTCGTGAAGATAAAGCATCGTGGCTTACAAAGGCCGTAACCTCTTATGCCTTAACGTGGGCATTGGGAGTGGCTCGGCAAAAATTAATTGATTTTTTGGCCGCACAGCAAAATAGGGATGAAGTCAAAAATACGCACGAAACTTAGAAATAATTTCCAACAAGGGCGAAAATCATTCGCCGTATTGCTCGACCCTGATAAGGTGGAGCTTTCTTCGTTTCCGTTTATGTTGGCGGAGAGTGTTAGGTACGGAGTAGATTTCTTTTTTGTGGGCGGTAGCCTCATCACACGGTATGCCGCCGATGAGATCATCGCCGCCATTCACACACATACCAATATTCCCGCTATTCTCTTTCCTGGAAATAGCCTGCATATTGAGCCTTCGGCAGATGCTATTTTGTTTTTGTCGCTTATTTCTGGCCGCAATCCCGACTTGCTTATTGGACAGCATGTAGTAGCAGCTCCTTTGCTCAAGCGTAGCAATTTAGAAGTGTTGCCTACGGGTTATATGTTGGTCGAAAGTGGCCGAGCTACTACTGTTTCTTATATTAGCAATACCACTCCTATTCCACACGATAAGCCATCGGTAGCAGCTTGTACTGCAATGGCCGGAGAGCTATTGGGGTTGCAATTGATGTATTTGGATGCAGGCAGCGGTGCCCAAAATCCCGTCTCGCCAGAGATGATTGCGGCAGTACGTAAATCGGTAGATACGCCAATCATTGTAGGTGGGGGTATCAATTCGGTAGCAAAAGCCCAAGCTGCCTTAGAAGCAGGAGCTGATGTGGTTGTAGTGGGGAACGGTATCGAAAAAAATCCTGACCTTCTTCCCGAATTAGCGCAAGCGGTGAGAGTCTTTAATGAAAAAGTAACGGCGATTTAAAACCACTTGTGTGGTCGTCACTTATTTTCAGAAGCTTTTCCTTTTTTTAGGTCTTCTTTATCGGGGCGTGGAGCACTAGGGTCATAAGAAAGTTTATTGATATAAAATACCTCTCTTGGAGCTCCTATCCATTTTTCACTACCGATTTTTTGATAACCATAAGCTAAAAAATACCTATCGTACCAAGCTGCCAAAAGTCCTTTATCATTGTCTACGATGCGTTCGCCTTCATCGCTGGTTTTGATTTCAAACGCTTCTTTTTCACGGATTACTTTGTTTTTATCGATTACTTCGGTATGGATTTTGCCGTCTTTGGGATAGCCTAAAACCAACAACCCTTCTTGGCGACTAACTTGTACCATCGGTAAGAGCTCGATGCTTTCGACACTTTCTAGCGCAAAGCAATTATCCCAGAGAAGATTGCCACTTTTATCGAAACCGCATACAATAGCATGAGTGTACCGAAAACCGTCAAATTCACGGTTGTTGTTACGCGGCATGTTGCTGTAGTAGATGGTGCCATTTTTGTAAATAGGATAATACACCTCCGCTACTAGGACAAATTCGTCTTCATTCTGTACAATATCGTGCACCAACAGGCGATACCGAAATTTAGGTTCTTTTCCTTCTTCTTTGCGTCTGGAGATTTTTTCTACTACTTTTTGTTTACGCTTGGGTTTAAGGTAGTTGAAAAAATTTTCGAGTTTTGAAAAGTCTACCCATTGGAGTTTTTCGGGTTCGGCGTCTTTGATGCGCGAAAAGTACAGCCCCTGTGAATATTGAGTACAACCCTGAGCGTAGTTTCCGACGATGAGCGAAGAAGCTTCGTCGAGAGGCAATATTTTGCCCGAAATCAACCCGTTGTTGTTTTCAAAAGGCATGGTAGTGGTTTTGAGAAGTTTACCTTCGTAGGAATAGGTTTTGATAGTAAACTGACAATTGCCACGTTTCATGGTATAAAGCAGCACATTGAGCTGATTACGTTTTTCGTCGAGCTCGATATTACTTATTTCGGTATTGCTGGTATAGAGGTAGGGAAGTGCTTTGATGCTTTTGTCAAAAAATGAAAAAGCCATTACTACAGGTCTACTATGGTGATAGCCTCCAATAAAAGCCATGTTGCCCAAAACTTTGAAATGCACAATATCGGCTCGGGTGAGCAAGTCACCTTTGAAGGTTTCGATTTCTCCATTTTGTAAATCTACCCGCAAGACACTTACTTTTTCGCTGTCTGTTTCCTGCAAAAGCCAAAAAAGATACTGGTGATTGTGATAGGTCTTGAGCGGGTGCAAATCATAAGGAATTTTATAATCTGTAGTCCATTGTTGTTTGAGGGCGTTGTCGAAGCGATAGAATGTCCATTTTTCATTGCCATAATATTCTTCTTTCCGTTGGGTAACCAAAATACCCCCCTTGTCCAAAGGGGTAACGTCGAAGTACTCGTCTCCATTTTGGCTTACTTTAAATTCTAAACGTACGGATTGCTCAAGCTGGGCGTTGGCTCGAAAAGAGAAGGATAGGATTCCTATCCCTATTAGGATTAAATATTTTAAAGGCTTCATTTCTTGACTGTTAAGTGCTGTCGCACAGTTGATTGCTCTTTTTTAACTTTAAGCTGGTCTCACTCCGAGAGAAGAGTCACCATTTTTAATCTCCAATCTTCTTTATTCCCAGTAAGAATGTGAAGTTACGAAAATACTGTTAAATTGTTAATTGCTTCCCGAAATTGAAGTACTTTTGCCAAATTTATTAAAGAAGGATTTATCTTTTTAACTAAAAAACAGCCAACTCTGTTTTTTTCTTTCTTTACTGACTCATAGTTAGATAGTTAACTTATTTATCATGCAATTAGAAGCAATCATTCAGGAGCATATCCAAAATGCTTTAAAGGAAATCTATAACGTTGAAGAAAACCAGATAGCTCTTCAGCCTACCAAAAAAGACTTTGAGGGTTTTTATACATTTGTAACCTTCCCTTATACCAAAAGTTTAAGAAAACCTCCTGTCGAAATTGGGAATGCTATTGGGCAATATTTACTTGAAAAATCGGGTATTGTAAGTAGTTTTAATGTAGTGCAAGGTTTTTTGAACTTGAGTATTGCGGACGAAGCTTGGGTAAAAGCCCTCAACGAACTTGCCCTTGATGCTGATTTTGGTTTTTGGCCCGCCAATGGTAAGTCTGTAATGGTTGAATTTTCTTCCCCAAATACCAATAAGCCGCTTCACTTAGGGCATTTAAGAAACAATTTCTTGGGAGATTCGGTATCTCGTATCCTAAAAGCCAGTGGATATGAAGTAGTAAAAGCTTGCTTGGTCAACGACCGCGGTATTCATATTTGCAAGTCGATGTTGGCTTATGCAAAACTAGGCGAAGGAGAGACGCCCCAAAGCTCAGGAATCAAAGGCGACCATTTGATTGGAAAGTATTATGTATTGTTTGACAAAGAATATAAACGTCAGATTGAGGCTTTAGTTGCTGAGGGTATTTCCAAAGAAGAAGCTGAGAAAAAAGCACCTTGGATGATAGAAGCCCAAGAGTTGTTGCGTAAGTGGGAGCAGGGAGATTCTGAGACAGTGGCACTTTGGAAGCAGATGAACGAATGGGTATACGCTGGTTTTAATGATACTTATCAAAAGATAGGGGTGAGTTTCGACAAAACTTACTACGAATCAAATACTTATTTGTTGGGTAAAGATGTAGTCGAAGAGGGGTTAGAGAAGGGCGTTTTCTTTCGCAAAGACGACAATTCCGTCTGGATTGATTTAACAGCAGAAGGCCTTGACCAAAAACTCGTACTAAGAGGGGATGGTACTTCGGTGTACATGACGCAGGACTTAGGCACTACTGATCTCAAATTCCAAGACTTTCACAACGATAAATCGATTTGGGTAGTGGGCAATGAACAGGACTATCATTTTCAAGTTTTGTTTGCAATCTTGAAGCGTTTGGGGCGTACATATGCTGAGGGTTGTCATCACCTAAGCTATGGAATGGTAGACTTGCCTACTGGTAAAATGAAATCTCGTGAGGGTACGGTGGTAGATGCCGATGATTTGATTCAAGAGATGGCTTCTACCGCCGAAACTCGCACTCGTGAGTTGGGAAAAATTGAAGATTTTAATAGCGAAGAAGCCCAACAGCTTTATCATACGCTTGCTTTAGGGGCCTTAAAATATTTCTTATTGAAAGTAGACCCAAAGAAACGGATGCTCTTTAATCCAGAAGAATCGGTTGATTTTCAAGGGCATACTGGGCCTTTTATTCAATATACTTACGTTCGGATTCGGTCGGTGATGCGCAAAGCAGACCAGCAAAATATTGAACTTGTGAAAGCTGCTTCGGTGGTTTCGTTGGCAAAAATAGAACAAGAGATAATTTTCCATTTGGCCGATTTTCCAAGCAAAGTAGCCGATGCTGCGCGTGATTATTCGCCCGCTTTGATTTCACAGTATGTCTATGAATTGGCCAAACTATACAATCACTTATGGGCCGAAGTATCGGTATTGAATGAACCTGAGGAAGCCTTGAAGTATTTCAGAATTTTGCTCTCAAAAGCAGTAGGAGATACTATCAAAAAATCGCTCGATTTGATGGGTATTGGAGTGCCAGAACGAATGTAAACAAACATGAGTTGCCCCAGCATACAAAAAGTGCTAGATAAAAGCTCACAGTTTGTAGCTAACAAGTCTCCACAAAAAACAAATGACTTCGGAGAAGTCAAACATAAGCTGGATTGAATAGATAATCAAAGATACCTACACGATAAGCATAAAAAAACCTTCTGTTTATATTTGAGAGTTTGTACCTACTCAAACACAAATCAGAAGGTTTTTTGAATCCTCTAAATTCAGGATGACTCAAAAAGTACGGTTGTTACAAATTGACTAAGGTACTCCCTCTTAATACGGGCACTACATCATACAAGTCTTTTTGTAGACAATATGCGATGTCTTTCTGAATGCCTAGCCGTTGTAATCGACGCACATGCGAGGAGTTTGATACATAGCCAATCAAATCATTTTGAGCTTGTTGATACGCTCTCATAGCCATCAAAGCACTGTCTTCGGCGATGATATAATCTTCTTTGAGGGCTTCGACCAAAGCACCCGCAAACAAAGTATCTTCTAAATTGACACGGCCTTTCCAGCCTGCACAAAGCACGAGTATATCGTAAGGCTGTGCTTGTAGATAATTGGCCACTGCCCCTAGATTAAGAAAGGCACCTATGAGTACTTTTACCGCGGAGGATTTAGCTTTGGTGATAGAAAGTGTACCATTGGTAGTCGTCATAGCGATATTAGCCCCGATCAGTTGGTCGTCCATATAGCTAAAAGGGGAGTTGTCAAGGTCAAATCCTTCTACCTTCATGGCGTTACGTTCGGCAGCAGCGATGTATCCTTTTTGCTGAAGGGTGTAACATTCTTCGACTGTAGCTACAGGTGTAATACTGCCCACCCCATACGCTAATCCAGTGACCATACAAGAAGTAGCGCGAAAAATATCGGTAACAACTACAATACTATTATCAATCTTATGAAGATGTAATAAATCAGGTGTTAAACAGACGTCAATCGATTTCATAAGTTTGTGTTTATACAGTAGGCTTCACAAAAGGGAGTTTTACTACTTGTGCTTTTAGTAGTCTATCGCGGACTTTTACGAAAATTTCACTTCCAACTTTGCTATGCGCAGTAGGAACATATCCTAGTCCTATACCTTTAGACAAAGTAGGGGATTGAGTGCCAGAAGTCACATGGCCCATGGTATTGCCTTCGGCATCACATAGTTCATAATGACTCCGAGGAATCCCCCTATCAATCATTTCAAAACCTACTAGTTTGCGTTGAAGCCCTGCTTGTTTTTGTTGGAGAAGAGCGTCGGAGTTAGTGAAGTTTTTGGTAAACTTCGTAACCCATCCTAGCCCAGCTTCGAGTGGAGAGGTGACATCGTCTATATCATTGCCATACAAGCAATAGCCCATTTCCAAGCGCAGTGTATCACGCGCTCCAAGACCAATCGGTTTTATATCAAAAGATTTGCCTGCTTCGAAGATATGATGCCATACATGAAGAGCTTGGTGCTTGGGGATGTACAACTCAAAACCTCCCGCACCCGTATAGCCTGTAGCAGAAATGATAATATCTGACAATCCTGCGAAATTCCCTTTTTGGAAAGTGTAGTATTCCATTTCCGACAGGTTGATAGGCGTTAGTTTTTGCAAAGCTTCGGCTGCTTTGGGACCTTGTACCGCAAAAAGGCAAAGGTCGTCAGAAGCATTAATCATCAGTACACCTTCGGTATTGTGTTTTTCAATCCAATTCCAATCCTTCTCTATATTGGAGGCATTGACGACCAAAAAATACTCTTCGGCGTCGATACGATACACTAATAAGTCATCTACGGCTCCTCCTTCATAGTTGGGCAAGTAGCTATACTGAATTTTGCCGTCTACCAACACCGAGGCATCATTAGCAGATACTCGCTGGATAAGGTCAAGTGCTTTGGGACCTTTTAAAATAAATTCTCCCATGTGCGAAACGTCAAAAACCCCCACTCCATTCCGAACACAGTGATGTTCTTCTAAATCAGACGAATAGCGTACGGGCATCATAAATCCAGCAAAGGGTACCATCTTTGCCCCTAAAGTTTGATGTAAATTGTGAAGAGGAACGGTTTTGTGTTGTTCTGTCATGATTGGTCTATTAGAAAATGAATGTTACAAAGATAGCAGTTCCTGCAAAGCTATTCGCCATATTGGAGGCTTGTAGAAGATTTTTGTAAGAAATCATGCTTGGGAGCTGTCTTAAATCTTCTTTAAATCTGCATATTTACTTGAAGTTTTTATTTACTTTTGTCTTATACTCAAGCTTTTAGGGTAAAATGGGTAAGAAAAAACAACCTGTCAATCAGTTTGCAATTGATTTTCGATTACAAAACCGAACTTTATTGCATCTAGGCCAAATCACGGCTCAACGCCAAGGAGAGGAGCTTTTCCAAGCTTTGTTAAATGAAGAATGGCTACTCGAACCTGCGGGAGAGGTAGCCGATGTGTCGTCGGGGCAAGATATTATTCGTCAGCTGGGACGTAGGTTATCTTATCCTGAAACGGTGAAAGTGGCTCAATTGCACCGGCTCGAAACCGAATTTGTGGGATTCTCTGCGCTCTATCAAGACAAAGGATGGGTATTTATCAATGCTCGTGCCGATGAGCATGAGAGATACTATTACACTTCACTTCTTGTGGCTTCTTTGGGGTTATACATGGCTTATCCCAAAGTAGATGTATTATATCAAAGAGCTGAAAAGTTGATATTTGATGCTTTGCTTCCTGAAAACGAAGTTCAGAGTTTTTTTCATCGGGGCATCACCAAAATATCCCCTTCATTGGCCATGGATATTGCAGATTTCTTCAGAGTTCCTTTTTTTGTGGTTTTGAAAAGAGCATTGACGTTGGAAGTAATTTCAGATGAACAATACCGCAATTTCATGACTGTCAAACCAGAGCGTCCTGTCAAAGCTCGTCCATTGTTTGTCTCTAAATCGGGACACATTGAAGGAGATTTTGATGATGAACAATGGATTGGAGGAGGATTCTAAACGCTACAGATTCAATTGTCTTTAAATCTATTTCTTCAAATAAGGATTTGGAGGAAAGACATGTACATGAAAACCGGCCTCTTCCATTTTCTGACGGGTAGTGGGCGAAGGGAGTTTTTTGAATATCACCGCACAAAGTACGTGAGTAGGCATGAGGCTCAGTCTGGTGAGAAAATTATGAAAAGCGAGTTTACGCTTGATTTTCTGGAAAGCTACTGAAGCATCCGTAGCGGGTTCGGCTACGGTTTTGGGAGAAAAGTAATTGTTGTTTATCCCTTTAAAAGCAACTCCTGGCAGCCCAATACCATTGGCAAGTTTGTCCATTTCGCGTTCTGAAAGTTTAAATACATAATTGCCAACTTCTTCAAACGAGTAGCGGTTTTTCCAGTATCGTTGCAAAAGGGTAGTATCAAAACGGTCCAATATATTGCGCAGGGCAAGTAAAAGAGGCATTTTGGAGATAGGGTCGTGAGGCTCCACAATCACTACGGCTTCGCGGGCTACCCGAATCATCTCATAAACAGCCAAATAAGGTCGAGGAAAATGATGGTATGCCTCTTTACAAAATACGTAATCAAAGGAATTGTCTTCAAAGCTTAATTTTTCGGCGTTTTCTACCGAATAATTTTCGATGATTCCGTGCGCTTTGGAAAGAGGCAAAAAAGTATCAGAAATATCCGTAGCCGTCACATTTAGGCCTTTTTCGTGAAAAAAATTAGCATCAAATCCATATCCATCTCCCACCGTAAGCCAGCTTTTTTTGGGTTCTAATAGAGGAGTAGCAAGTTCATTGAGTCTTTGGTGCATCCACGACCCAATCGTTGGATTGATTTTCTGGGCTTTCCAATCAGAGATTGCTTTTTGCTGGGCGTCGGTGCCAGCGTATACTTTCTCGTACCAGTTGGCATGAGCTTCGTGACTGAGGTTTTCTGTACTCATTAATAGTTGCTATTAAACACCCTCAAATTGTCTTAAGAAACGTACATCATTTTCGGAATAAAGACGTAAATCACGCACGCCATAGCGTAACTGAGCGATGCGCTCAATACCCATTCCGAAGGCAAAACCCGTATACTCTTCGGGGTCAATGCCGCAATTGGCCAGTACATTGGGGTCTACCATACCACTACCGGCGATTTCGACCCAGCCGGTACCTTTGGAAAGGCGATAGGTTTCTTCGGTATCAGTACCCAACCAAATATCGATTTCAGCACTAGGCTCTGTAAATGGAAAAAACGAAGGACGCAGTCGGATTTTTACGTCCTTATCAAACATCTCTTTGGAAAAATGATAAAGCGTGTCTTTCAAGTCTTTGAAGCTTACGTTTTTGTCAATATAAAGGCCTTCTACTTGATGAAAAAAGCAGTGAGCCCTTGCTGAGATAGCTTCATTACGATATACTCTACCGGGCATTATAGCCCTGATAGGTGGCTTCTGGCGTTCCATCATCCGTATTTGAACATTGGATGTGTGAGTACGCAGGAGCATGTCTTGAGTGGGGTCTTCGGCGTTTTTGGCCACAAAAAAGGTGTCCTGCATTTCGCGAGCAGGGTGATTTTCGGGAAAATTAAGCGCCGTGAAATTATACCAATCGGATTCAATCTCTGGCCCGTCGGCTACACTAAAGCCCATTCGTTCAAAGATTTCGATGATTTTGGCACGCGCTAAAGTGAGAGGGTGTATGCTGCCGAGCTGATTGGGAACAATCGGTAAAGTAAGGTCTACAGAAGGGCCGCTGCTACCACTATCGTTTGCTTCAAAATCTGCTTGAAGAGCCGAGAAACGGTCGTTAGCAAAATTTTTGAGTGTGTTTAATTCTTGCCCCACAGCGCGTCTATCTTCTTTTGGAATGTCTTTGAGACCTTCAAAAAGGGCTTCTACTACACCTTTACGACCCACAAATCGTTGGCGGTATTGTTCTAATTGCTCTTTGTTGGTGACAGCAAATTGCTCAATTTCTTGGTATATGGCTTTGACGCGTTCGGTTAGCATTGGTTTGAATTAATCGGTTTCTGTAAGAAAGCACTCCATTGTTGAGCTTTATACTAACAACGGAGTGCCTAGTTGTTGCTGCAAAGTTAAGAATTCTTCCTAACTTCTGGGCGTTCTAATTGCTTCCAGATACTTTTCCAGTCTTAGCGGGCATTCCTGGCTGGGTGATTTCAAAGTTTTCTTGCTTTTTAGCTTCTGCTACGATTTTACGTACATCGGCCAAAAGTTTTTTAGCGTCATAAACGACTCCGTCTTTGACAGTATATTTGACTCCACCTACTCTCACAACTTCGTTTTTATCGTTGAGACGAATAGCACCTGTACCATACAAAACTTTAAGGTTTGCAAGGGGATTTTCTTCGGTGATGACAAAATCGGCTAGTTTGCCTACTTCTACCGAACCGATTTCTTTGTCCATCCCTAAAGCTTCAGCGCCTTTGAGAGTAGCAGCACGAATGACTTCCATTGGATGAAAACCCGCTTCGCGAAGAAGCTCTAACTCGCGGATGTAGGCAAAACCGTATAATTGATAAATAAAACCTGAGTCAGAGCCTGCCGTCACACGCCCTCCTCTATTTTTGTATTCATTAATAAAACTCATCCAGAGACGATAGTTTTCTTTCCAAGCTACTTCTTGCTCTGTGCCCCAATTGTGCCAGTAAGAGCCGTGAGAAATGCGACTTGGGCCATAAAAACGCCACAGCGAAGGCAGGGTGTATTCGTCGTGCCATTCGGCACGGCGAGCGAGCATTAGTTCGCGGTTGGCTTCATAAATATTGAAAGTGGGGTCAATCGTAAAATCAAGTTTTATCATGTCGTTCATTACCTGATTCCATTTGTCTGAATAAGGCTTGGCCGCTTGTTTCCATAGTTTCCCAGCTTCCTCAAATCGATTTTGCTCGTTGTTGTAATTATAGTCGGTAGGGTAGTTTTGGAGAGTCTTGTCATCAAACAGCGCTTCAGGAAGTCCATACCAGTGTTCCATACTCGTCAATCCTGCTTGGGCGGTGGCGAGGGCATTCATACGGCCTACTTCTGTTTGGGCATGGTGAGCGGCTGAGCCTAGACCCAGTTTTTTGTTTTCTTCCAGAGCGGCTTTGAATACATTAGGTTCGGCGCCAAAAAATTTGATTCCGTCGGCTCCTTTTTGGGCGTTTTGTCGTACCCATTCGCGGGCTTGTTCAGGAGTGCTAATAAAGTCTTTCGCTCCTTGTCCAAATACTGTATAGGCTTTGATGCGTGGCGCTGTGATAAGATTTTTAGCACTTTTTTCTTTTTGGTCAAGTACCCAATCCAATCCATTACCACAGGCTGGGTCGCGTACAGTAGTGACTCCATGTGCCATCCAGAGTTTAAATACGTATTCGGCATTTGCTCCTTGCTGTACTCCGCCAATGTGACCGTGCATATCTACAAAACCAGGCATAAGATACATGCCTTGGCAATTGAGCTCTTTGTCGCCGGCATTGGCCTTGATGCCATTTTTAGGATCGGCAGGGACGCCCGGATAACCTGCTTGACGAATCTGTACGATGCGATTTTTTTCGACTAAAATATCCATTGGCCCGATTGGGGGGGAGCCAGTACTATTGATGATAGTGACGCCTCTAATGATGAGCCGATTGTGCGGGCCATCGCCTTCTGCACGATTTGGGGCTTTTTGAATTTGGGCTAATAAATAAAGAGATGGTAGTAAAAAAAGAGATAGAAAAAGTAACGATTTTTTCATACGGAGCTAGGTGTTTGATGATGAGAGGTAATCCTATCTCAAATTTAAGGAAGATTAGATATATTTTTCACAAAAAAGGCGAATACATTATACGTATTCGCCTTTTTTAGTGGTAGTTTGTTTTAGATTTCGTCAATTTCAATCTCTTCTTCTACCTCGCCATTATTTGTGACGCCTCTTATTGTTTGATTTTCTACGCCTTGGCGTTTTGCTTTGTATTTTTTGAGTTGGATTTTCAATGCTTCTACTGCCGAGTCGGTAGCTTCTTCAAATGAAGTAGCGTTTTCTTTTACAAACAACTCTGCGTTTGGCACATTGATTTTTACTTCTAAAATTTTATTCTTGATTTTACTACTTTCACTTTTGTCTAATCGAAGAAAGACTTCTCCACTGGTTATTCGGTCATAAAATGTTTCGAGTTTTTCGAGTTTTTTCTGAATGAATGCGAGCAGTTTTGGATCTGCGTCGAAGTGGATTGCGTGCATTTGCAGTCTCATAATTACGCACAGTTTTAGTTAAACATTGATTTGCAATCGTATTTGTGACATCAAAAAGGGAAAAATAGCGGCCTGTCAAACCCAGACCGCTATCTCATCATGTGAAGTTTACCTTCAACGATTGTAAGTCTAAACTGTGTCTTTTTTTTTGAAAAATCAAGAATTATTGTCAGTTTTTTTGAAAAATTACTTTAATTCATTCATAGTCAGGAAGTCCATATCCGTAAAACTATAGTTCTCTCCTGCCATGGCCCACAAGAACGAATAACTGGTAGTTCCGGCACCTGAGTGAATCGACCAAGGAGGCGAAATGATAGCTTGTTCGTTGGCCACTACGATATGACGTGTCTCTTCTGGCGCACCCATAAAATGGAAAATACGCTGGTCTTCATCCATGTCAAAATACACATAAATTTCAGAACGGCGATCGTGTATGTGGGGAGGCATGGTATTCCACACACTGCTATATTTCATGGCGGTCATTCCCATTACTAACTGACAGCTTTCGAGCCCGTCGGCATGAATGTACTTGTATATGGTGCGGGTGTTGGCATTTTCGGGGGTTCCCATATCTACAGGCATAGCATCAGCGGCTTTCAAAAGGGCCGTAGGCACGTTTCGATGGGCAGGTGTAGAGATAAGGATGAATTTTGCGGGAAACTCTGCATCTAAGCTTTTGAAAGAAACAGTTTTGTTGCCTTTTCCAATGTACAAACAATCTCGCTTTTGGAGGGTATATAGTTCTTCACCTACCATCACAAAGCCGTCCCCACCTACGTTAAGTATCCCTAGCTCGCGTCGTTCTAAGAAATAATCCGATTTCAGTTCTTCATAAACTGGGAGTTTGTGCAATTGCCCCACGGGTTTGATACCTCCCACGATCATACGATCATAATGTGAATATACAAAGTGGAATTGGTCAGGAACGAAAAGCTTTTCCATCAAAAATTCTTCCCTAATACGGTGGGTATCATAACTTTTGAAATCTGTAGGATTGGTAGCGTGCCGAACTTGAATGTGCATTGGTATGATGATTTAAGAGTTGGTATTAAGGGGATGATAAAAAACATAATGGTGATATATCCCCTTAATTCATAACATTTATTTCAATATAGGTGCTAGAGCAGCATTATTTTGGTCGAGCCATAGTGTAATGTCCTCTACAATCTGACGAACTCCGATTTGGGGCGCCCAGCCTGTAAGATTTGTTACTTTGGTATTGTCTGTAATATAAAGACGAATATCAGCTGTGCGTGTTTCTGGCACTTGCTTGATAGGGATTGTTTTGCCAGTTACTTCTTGGCATATTTTGGTTAATTCTTGCAACGATGTACTGCTTTCGACTCCTCCACCTGCATTCAAAATTTCTCCATTGACTTTGTCTAAGTTATGAAGTTGCCAATCAATCAAACGATACAAGTCGGCGATGTGAAGCATATCACGGGTTTGTTTGCCAGTGCCACCATATCCAAAATACCCCAATTGCTGCTCCCAATAGTGTTTGGCTATCCAAAGTACCATCACTCCTTGATCTACTTTGCCCATCTGCCAAGGCCCCGTAATCACTCCGCAGCGATTGACTACTGTACGTAAGCCATAAAACTCATTGTATTCTTGAATCAACAGCTCTGAGGCAAGTTTGGTAGTTCCGTAGAGCGAACGGGCACCGTCGAGTGGAAAGGCTTCTGAAATGCCTTTGGACGATACACCTGCCACAGGTTGCGCGTCGGTAAGTGCAAAGCGAGTTTCAGTTTCTACGAAATTGAGCGTTTCGATGGTTTTGATTGGATACACGCGGCTGGTTGATAAAAAGATAAAATCAGCGCGGTGTTTGAGAGCATAGTTGAGGCAATTGACCGTCCCGAAGAGGTTGGTATTGATGAGATAGTCAGGCGTGCCGTCTAATCCTGCCAAAACGGAAGGCTCAGCCGATGCTTCAATAATTTTATCAACTTTAGGAAGAGAATCAAAGTCTTCTTTGTTACGGATATCACCATGCACAAAATTGATTCCGAGCTGCATAAGCCTGCTGACATTGAGCTCTGAACCTTTGCGTTTGAGATTGTCTAAACAAAAAATCTCGTAGGTGGGATAGTTAGTTTTAAGAGAAATAGCTAATGAGGAGCCAACAAAGCCGGCTCCGCCGGTAATAAGAATTTTCATGGAATATTAATTATATCTTCTTTTAAGAACAACATTTTCGGCGGGCTGAATCAAGAGAGGTACTTTCTCAATTTTGACAGCACTAGCATCCAACCCAAACCATTTATCTTCGCTTGTTGTAAACTGCTTGATAAAGAAATAAGACTGCATGATGATTTGCTCGAACAAAGGTAATTCGTTTTCGTAAGATAAAAACTTTTCGAGTACCACAAATCGGAAATCGCCCACTACGTTTTGTTTACCAAGCGATTCATATCGGCTCGTAATATCCACTTCTTTGTTTTTGACCATTTCCTCAATCACTTTACGGAGATAGAGATTGATTTTTTGTTCGACACGGAAGCCTAAATAAAAATTGACTTTGATGACATCGTCGGGTTCGAGTACATTTACTTTATACTCCATTGCATAGGGGTCGTCGGTGGTATCTACGTGTACAAACCAATATACATCAGCGCGTTTGGGGCGTTTTTGAAAGATAGAGTAAATCACCTTAGATTCGATTTCGCTGACCCGTGAGGCATTGGACATAAACACCAAATGAGTAGTATACTTGGGGATAGAATTGTCGCGACTGAGTTCTTTGAGGGGCTCTAAATATTTGTCTAATTTGACATATTCAGTCAATTGTTGTTTGATATGAGAAGCATTGTACCAAATAATCATGAGCGTTACAATGGCCCCTCCAATAATCAACGATACCCACCCACCATGGGTAAATTTGATAAGATTGGCTACTAAAAACGACAATTCAATGGTCAAATAAACCACTAAAAACAACACAATTCCCCAGGGATAGTAGCGCTTGGCATATAAATAATACGACATCAGCAGGGTAGTCATGAGCATAGTAAGCGTAATGGCCAAGCCATAGGCTGCTTCCATATGAGAAGATTCTTTGAAATAAAGAACTACTCCAATACAGCCTAGCCACAGCAGCCAATTGACGCTCGGTACATACAGCTGTCCTTTTTGTAAGCTAGGATAGCGAAGCCGTACTTTGGGCCAAAAGTTGAGACGAATCGCTTCACTTACCAACGTAAACGAACCTGTAATCAAGGCTTGACTGGCAATAATCGCCGCAAGAGTTGCAATGGCGATTCCGGGCAATAAAAACCAATCAGGCATCAAATCGTAGAAAGGATTGCGGCTTCCTAGTGGCTGCCCTACTAAGGTGAGTAGATAAGCACCTTGACCCAAATAATTGAGAAAAAGGGCAGATTTGACAAATACCCAACTTACTCGAATATTGCCTCTCCCACAGTGACCAAGGTCAGAATAAAGAGCTTCGGCTCCTGTAGTACACAAAAATACCGCTCCTAAAATCCAGAAACCTTCGGGATATTCGAACAATAACCAATAACCATAATAGGGATTGAAACATTTGAGAATTTGGGGGGCATCACCGATGTGGCTGATTCCCAAAATTGCCAACATCAAAAACCATAAAAACATAATAGGCCCGAAAGCTCGCCCAACGGCGCTTGTTCCGAAGGCTTGTATGAGAAAAAGGCCTGATAAAATAGCAATGACAATGGGAATGGTTTGTAGGTTAGGATAAATAATCTGCAAACCTTCCACTGCCGACGAAACTGAGATAGGGGGAGTAATGATGCCATCGGCCAATAAAGCCGCACCTCCAATCATAGCCGGAACAGTAATCCATTTGGCATGACGGCGCACTAAGGCATACAAGGCAAAAATCCCACCTTCGCCGCGGTTGTCGGCTCGTAAAATAAGAATGACGTACTTGATAGTGGTTTGTAAAGTAAGTGTCCAAAACACCAACGATAAAGCCCCTAAGATTTCGTTTTCGATGATAGGTTTCGTAGTACCCGTGACGGCTTTCATCACGTAGAGCGGAGAGGTGCCAATATCTCCATAGATGATTCCTAAGGCAATCAACAGACCTGCCGCCGACACCTTGTTGGTAGGGGCATGGTGGGCATTATTTTCCATGAATTTAAAATTTACCCGTAGATGCGTTGTAACTTGACGCGGTCCACGGCTCGGATAATGAGAGGTACTTTTTCGATTTTTACGGCACTACTGTCTAATCCAAACCATTTATCTTCACTGGTTGTAAATCCTTTAATGAAGAAATAGGCTTTCATAATAAGCTGTTCAAAAATGGGTAATTCGTTTTCAAACGAAAGAAATTTCTCCAAAACAACAAAACGGAAATCACCGATTACGTTGTGTTTGTTTAAGGATTCGTATCGACTTGTAATGTCTACCTCTTTATTTTTAACCATATCTTCAATCACTCTCTTGAGGTATAGATTGATACGTTGCTCGATTCGGAATCCTAGTTTGAAAGTGACTTTGATGACATCATCTGGCTCAATGACATCCACTTTATATTGCATGGTATAGGGCTCGTCGGTGGTATCCACGTGTACAAACCAATAAATATCAGCTCTTTTTGGTCTTTTCTCAAAAATGGAATAAATGATTTTGGATTCTACCTCACTTGTACGAGAGGCGTTTGACATAAATACCAAATGAGTGGCGTATTTCGGAATACTTGCATCGCGGCTGAGCTCTTTGAGCGGATCAATATAGGTGGAGAGTTTAGTGTATTCAGTAAGTTGTGCTTTGATTTCGCCCGCTTTCAACCATATAAACATCACTCCTGCCAAAATAACGCATATCAAAAGTGATACCCACCCTCCGTGAGAGAATTTTTCAAGGTTGGCCAACATAAAAGCCCCCTCAACGGCAAAATACACTACCAAAAACATAATAACCAACCACATATTGCTGCGGTGAGTATATAAGAAATAAGCCATCAAAAGGGTATCTACAAGCATGGTGAGCGTAATAGCTAGTCCATAGGCCGCTTCCATGTTGGTGGAGCGTTTGAAGTACAATACTACTGCTACACATCCAATAAATAGGAGTAAATTAATACTTGGAACGTAGAGCTGCCCCTTTTGGTCGGAAGGGTATTTGAGTTTGATTTTTGGCCAAAAATTTAAACGAATCGCTTCACTTACCAATGTAAACGACCCCGTAATCAAAGCTTGACTGGCAATAATAGCAGCCATGGTAGCGATAGCAATACCGGGCAACAAAAACCAATCGGGCATCAATTCATAAAAAGGCTTACGACCATTGAGAAATTGGCCATCATGCTGCATAAGCCAAGCTGCTTGCCCAAAATAATTGAGTAATAAACAAGACTTAACAAAAATCCAGCTCATTCGAATGTTTCCCCTTCCACAGTGACCAAGGTCAGAATATAGCGCTTCTGCTCCTGTAGTACACAAAAAAACCGCCCCTAACAAAGCAAATCCCCCTGGGTGCTCTGCTAGTAATTGATAAGCGTAATAGGGGTTTAGAGCTTTGAATACAAGTAGATTGTCGGCTACGTGCGAGAGACCGAGAACACCTAAGGTTGAAAACCACACCAGCATGATAGGCCCGAAAGCTCCTCCCACTACTTTAGTACCAAAGACTTGAATTATAAATAAAACACTCAAAATGACCAAGACAATCGGAACTGTCTGAATCTTAGGGTACAATAGTTCTAGACCTTCAATGGCTGAGGAGACCGAAATGGGTGGACAAATAATCCCATCTGCAAGCAATGCCGCTCCCCCTATCATTGTAGGTATTGTAAGCCATTTGGCATGACGGCGTACTAGGGCAAATAAGGCCAGTGTACCACCTTCACCACGGTTGTCGGCGCGTAAAATGAGGATGACATACTTGATGGTAGTTTGAAGCGTAAGGGTCCAAAACACGCACGAGAGTGCCCCCAGTACTACTTCTTCGTTGATGCGAGACTTGCCAATGATAGCCTGCATTACATAAAGGGGAGAAGTTCCAATATCGCCATATACGATTCCAAGAGCTACCAATAGCCCAGCCCCTGTGACTTTGTCTAACTGACCGTGACCTTGTTCCATGAAAAAAATTGTCTACTAAAACGCTTTAGTAAGAAGCATATATTAAATTAAAAAAACATCAAATTTTTCCTGTAAAACGTGGCTTGTCAGTAAGTTTTAAAAAAAACTTGGCAAATATAACGGGATGAATCATCGGTTGTTCTCTTAGGAGCAAAATTATTCGTGAAGCATACTGTTTATTGAGTCTTAGGTATTTGTACTAGTAATTTTCTTGGTTTAAATTAAATTTTCTTTATAAAAGAACAAGCCCGACTCCAAAATCGGGCTTGCTAAAGTACGGTTTCGTCTATCTAACCTTAAACTGTATAATGGATTATTGAGCGTCGAAGACGCTAATCCATTTAAACAAATTCCCGTAGGGGCAGGCCTTGCGTCTGCCCTTTTTGGGGGTGGGCAGACGCAAGGCCTGCCCCTTCTCATAAAAATTACCCAATTGCCCTAACCCAGCCTATAAGCCAGTCTGCTTTGAGGAATAAAACTACTATAAGAAGTGTGAGGAAAAACACAAACGCTTTTTGATAGATAGTAATAGGAGTATAGGTCTTGTCAGTAGCTGTTCGGAAATAGAGGTAAAAAGGAATCTTGAAATAATAAAAAAGTGAAATGATGGCATTGAGTAAGCCCACAATTAGCAACACAATGAGTAAGGTAGCGCCAGTAGCTTGCCATGATTCCCACAAAGCCGAAAATACAAGTAGTTTGGCCGTGAATCCGGCGGTGGGAGGCAAGCCTACCAAAGCTATCATAAGGATAGTAAAACATACCCCAAGTAAAGGCTCTTGGCTCCCTTTTCCTGCTAATGAAGCCAAATCTGTCTCCTTACTTGCTAATAAATCAATCAAGATGAAGGAAGCGATATTCATCAATACATAAATCGCCACATAAAAACTAGCACTTTCAAATCCGCTTTGGTTGAGTGCTACAATCCCTACCAGCATAAAACCTGCTTGGGCAATACCCGAGTAAGCAAGAAGGCGTTTGAGGTTGTTTTGCCAAAGTGCCGAAAGATTTCCTACCAAAATGCTAATCAAAGACAATAAGGCGGTCAGTTTTTGTAGGTCACTAGGCAAGGCACTCATTAGACGCATTAAGACCAGTAGAGCAGCGGCTTTGGGAGCCGTAGAAAGAAACGCTACAATGGGCGTAGGTGCTGCTTCGTACATATCAGGTGTCCAAACGTGAAAAGGAACCAACGACAGTTTGAACAACACACCCGCAAGGGTCAAAAAACTGACGATGCCTAATACCGCGGAGGGATTTTGAAATAATTGGCGGCTAAAATGCGGACTTGTAAAGTCTAGTGTGCCGGTCATTCCGTATAAAAACGACAAGCCATAAAGCATAAGTGCCGAACTAATCGCCCCAAACAGTAAGTATTTGAGTGCTCCTTCGCTTGATTTTTTTTCAGACCCAAAAGCCGCAATCAAATAAGAACCAATCGAAACCAATTCTAAAGACAAATAAACACTGAGGCCATTGACCGACATCGTCATCAAGCAAAGGCCAAGTGTGATAGCCAATACAATACTATAAAATTCGGCAGGAAGATAAGTTTTAGAAATATGAATGTGAATCAATACGAGCAGTAAGGCCGTAATGATGACAAATTTAAAAAAAACGGCTTTGTTGTCGAGATACAGTAAATGATGAAATAAATAGCCGTTTGTGGCGTTCCATTGTTGAAATACCAAAACAAGTGCTACCAAGCCAAATCCAAACGTTAACACCCTCAACAGAAAAGGGATAGAAGGAACTCTCCTTTTGAAAATAATCTCACACAAAAGAATGAGGAGAAAAGCCCCCGCTAGCCATATTTCTGGCAAAAATTCGGGCATACTTTGAATAACGTGATAGAGATGGTCTTTGAGTCGCAATGTTTGGGAATTTTGTAAGTTAGAGGTTCTGTAGTTTTCTTGCTTAATTTGACAATAAAACGATTACCATAAAACCTTTGATTATGTCAACAAAAGTACAACGCATCATTAAAAAGTCATTACTCTGTGCAGGATTGATTTTTGGAAGTTTAGAGATTCATGCCCAAAGTATGTTTTTACAAGATATTAATGGCCGTCCGATATTCGAAACTTCGTACGTCGAAATTGAGGGTTCGCCTTATTTGAATGAAGAATGGTCAAGAGGAACCGTGAAATCAAAGCAAAATGGAAAAACGTATGAATTGGCCAAGATGCGTTATGATACTTACAAAGACGAACTTGAATACGAAGAAAATCAAAAAAAGTATCGATTTGGCAAAGAAATCACGGAATTTGCGACAGGAGACGGTGTTTTTAGAAATGGTTTTCCACCCATAGAAAACCAAACCGAACGTCAGTTTTACCATGTGCTTTATGATGGCAAAGTGAAGTTACTTAAGCGTCTATCTGCGCGTATCCAAACCGAAAAACCCTACAATTCAGCCACGACTATCAAGCGTTTTGTGAAAGAAGATGCTTTATATTTGGTAAAAAATGGCGTAATAACTCGTTTGAAAAAAGATAAAAAAACATTGTTGGAAGCGCTAGGTGATAAACAAAAAGAGCTTGATACCTTTATCAAAGACGAAAAACTTAAACTCTCAAAAGAAGAGGATATTTTGAGAGTTATCGAAAAATACGACAGTGAGTAAAAATGAGGAGAAAGAAGTCGTATTAAAAAAGGGCGCCTAAGCGCCCTTTTTTTTGTTATCTAAATTTTAGTCGAGTGCAGCTACACCTGGAAGCACTTTGCCTTCCATGTATTCGAGAAGGGCACCACCACCCGTCGAAACATAGCTTACACGGTCGCCAAAGCCGGCATTGTTGATAGCAGAGGCAGAGTCACCACCACCAATAAGAGAAAAGGCACCATTTTGCTCAGTAGCTGCAACCACTGCTTCTACAATAGCATTGGTACCTATGGCAAAGTTAGGGAACTCAAATACACCCATAGGGCCATTCCACAAAATGGTTTTGGAATTACGAACCACTTCCTCAAATAGTTTGACGCTTTCGGGACCAATATCTAACCCTTCCCAGCCGTCGGGAATTTCGCCTGTAGCCACGATTTGACGATTGGCATCGTTGGAGAAAGCATCAGCGCAAACGTTATCAACTGGCATAATGATATTAACTCCTTTCGCTTTTGCTTTTTCCAAAATTTCAAGAGCTAAATCTTGTTTGTCAGCTTCCAATAGCGATTTGCCGATGCTTCCACCTTGCGCTTTGGTAAAAGTATAAGTCATTCCGCCACCAATGATGAGGTTGTCTACTTTGTCGAGGAGGCGTTCGATGATAAGGATTTTATCAGAAATTTTGGCTCCACCCATGATGGCCGTAAAAGGACGCTCGGCGTGCTCAAGCACACGTTGCGCATTGTCGATTTCGGCTTGCATTACGTAGCCACAGATACGATCTTCAAAAAACTGACCTATCACGGCAGTAGAAGCATGAGCGCGGTGAGCGGTTCCGAAGGCGTCATTGACCCACACATCTCCAAGTTTTGAGAGTTTTTCGGCAAAAGCGACGTCACCTTTTTCTTCTTGTTTATAAAAACGGAGGTTTTCCAACAACAATACTTCGCCTGGCTTAAGAGCCGCCGCTTGTTCGGCAGCAGATTCGCCGATGCAGTCATCTGCAAACTTAACAGGAATTCCTAAAATGACCGAAAGAGGATTGACTAAGTGTTTGAGGGAATATTTTTCGGTAGGTCCGTCTTTGGGACGTCCGAGGTGCGACATCAGGATACAAGAACCCCCATCGGCTAAGATTTTGCGAATAGTTGGGAGGGTAGCTTGGATGCGCGTGTCGTCGGTGATTTCGAATTTTTCATTAAGAGGAACATTGAAGTCAACGCGCACAAGGGCACGTTTGCCTGCAAAATTGTACGAATCTACGGTCTTCATAGGATTCAAGTGGGTTGAAAGAAAGATTGATTTTCAGGACAAAAATAGGTTTTACGGTTGGATAAATACTTACTTAGTACCTTGTTTTTATTTCGGATAGTGATTATATTTTAAAATTTAGGCAGGTTGAAGGGCGTAAAAAGTGGGATATAATACTGTAAATAGATTTTATAGTAAGAAAGCCCGTTGGGCATTGCTCAACGGGCTTTCTGGTAGAAGGGTACTAATTTTGTTAAATTCTCACAGCTTGGCGAGCGAGGAGTTTCCAGCCGCCTTTTTGTTTTTGCCAAACTTGCAAAACCGCCAGTTTTACTGAGCCAGGTGCTTGTCCTTTGTTGTTGGTAGTAGCACTCAATTTGTGGCGAACTATAGCGGCATTACCTGACATGGTGATTTTTTGGTCAGTAATATCTATAGCCACAAAGTCAGATTCACCGCTTACGATTGCTCTTACAAACTCGGCTTTGTCTTCTATCTTGCCATTGGAGTGGGCATAGTCAAGAGCATCAGCGGCGATGTTTTCCAAGGCCGCTTTGTCGGCATCAACAAGGGCTTTGCGAAGAGTTTCGACAGCGGCGGCTACGGCAGCTTCTTCTTTTGACTGGGCAAATGCACTAAAGGCCGAAAGCTGAATCGCAAACAAAAAAATCAATACCTTTTTCATCATTTATTGAGATTATAGGTCAACTTGTTTCATCTTAGGTACTAAGAGGTGCATGATAAACCATGCCAATACATAAGCTGCTCCGCAAACAAAAAACATGATATAATAAGCCGTTTCAATTTGGTTGATAGAACGATAGTATACAAACATATTTTTTTGTACCAAAGCCGACAATAAAATACCGCCTAATGCACCAAACATCCCGCCGATACCCGTTACAGACGCAGTGGTGTATTTGGGAAACATATCAGAAACGGTAGTGAAAATATTAGCACTCCAAGCTTGGTGAGCCGCTGCTGCAAACCCAATTACGCATACGGCAAGCCACATGTTGACTCCACCAAGAATCTGTGCAAAAACAATAGGCGAAACACATAAGGCATAGATAAGCATGGAGGTTTTGCGGGCTCTAAACACTGGCCAGCCAATTTTGATGAGATACATGGGAAGATACCCACCCGCTACACTACCAAAAGTAGATAAAGTATAAACAAGCGCTACTGGTATGGCGATTTCGGTACCAGATAGCTTATATTGGCTCTGCAAGAAATCGGGCAACCAAAATAGGTAAAACCACCAAATAGGGTCAGTGAGAAGTTTGCCTAAAGCAAAGGCCCAAGTTTGTTTGAAACTCAACAATTTGAACCACGATACTTGAGGTTTGTTTACGTCGTTTTTGTCGGCTTCTACTTCGGCTGCATCAGAGTGAATGTAGTCGTATTCAGCTTTTGAAAGTTTGGGACTTTTGGCGGGGGTTTCATAAAACATAAGCCATAGCACTAGCCATATAAAACCCAACATACCAGTAATAATAAAGGCCCATTGCCAGCCCATTTCGGCGGCAATGAAGGGAACCGAAAGCGGAGCAACGATTGCCCCAAAGTTAGTACCAGAATTGAAAATCCCCGTGGCGAAAGCACGTTCTTTTTTAGGAAACCACTCTGCTACTGTTTTGATAGCGGCAGGAAAATTTCCAGCTTCGGTGATTCCTAAGGCTGAGCGAACTACCGCAAAACCAAACACTGAACTTACTAATGCGTGCGCTACCGCTGCCACACTCCATAAAGTAGTGGCTACAGCATAGCCAATTTTGGTGCCTAGTTTATCGACCAATCGACCAGCTCCCAGCATCCCGAAAGCATAAAAAAGTTTAAAAGCGATTTCGATGTTAGCATAGTCGGCATCATTCCAATTAAGCTCTTCTGATAAAGTAGATTTTAGAAGGCTAATTACCTGCCGGTCGAGGTAGTTGATGGTGGTTGCAAAAAAAACTAGACCGCAAATAGTCCAGCGATAGTTCCCTATTTTTTCCATGTAAGATAAGGTGTTTGGCTACAGCTAGGTAGTAGCAAGGGTTTGGTAATAACTAATTAAAGAACTTATTGTGTGGGTGATTTCTTCAAATTGACCTGTTTCCACCACTGCTTTAGGAAATAATTGCGAGCCTATCCCGACAGCGGTTACCCCTGCACTAAACCATTCTTTGAGGCTTTGGGGAGTAGGTTCTACGCCGCCTGTCACCATTACTTTTACATGAGGCATTGGGCCTTTAAGGGCTTTGATATAACCTGACCCTACGACGTTGCCCGGAAATACTTTTACTATCTCAGCTCCTAAAAGCGTGGCATTATATATTTCTGTGACGGTCATAGCGCCTGGCATCCATGCAAGTTGGTGTGCGTTACAGACTTCGGCTACATCAGCCGATGTTACGGGCTGAACGATAAAGTCTGTTCCGAGGGCGATAAACTCTTCGGCTTGGGCTGCATTGAAAATAGTCCCAATACCTAAAGCCATATCAGGGTAATTTGTACTGATAAATTCCCGCAATACTTTAAAAACTTCTTTGGCATTTTGGCCACGATTGGTAAATTCAAATGCCCTAATCCCCCCTTCATAGCAAGCCTTAATGATTTGACAAGTGAGATTGGGGTCGGCATTATAAAACACGGGGACAATAGGTGCCGCAGCCAATGTTTGATAGACGATATGAGGGGCTAGTGCCATATAATTTTAAGGTGGATTAAAACTAACTTAGAATGCCTTGGAGGGTGTGATGAATATCTTCGACTGTTTGCTGAGTAGCATCCCCATATTCTTGAAGTTTGCCAAAAGCGGCTGCCGCTGCAAAATCAATAAGGTCTTGGGGAGTATGATTTTGGCTTAATCCATAGATAAGCCCTCCCATAAAACAATCACCACTACCCACTTTATCTACTACTTTGACGGTTTTGAATTCGGGCGAAACGTACTGTTGCCCGTCTTTATAGAGGGTAGTATAATATTGAATTCCTGCATCAAAAGCATCGAATCGGAAAGTGTGAGCTACTGATTTGCATTTGGGGTAAGCTGCTTGGATAGCTTGGGCCGTGTCAATGCTGTGTGCCAAATACCTTTCGCGAGAGTGAGCTTGTTCTACAGTTTTGTCGAGGGGAATCCCAAGTAGCGTGTTGGCTGCCCAGATATTGCCCATGATTACGTCACAATATTGAGCCAAGGCGGGCATTATTTCTACGGGATTTTTGCCATATTTCCACAATTTTGCCCGATAATTAAGGTCAACAGAAATGGTAAGTCCCTTGCGTGATGCTGCTTCTAGCGCCTCTTGACAAGCATCGGCCACTTCTTGATTGAGGGCAGGACTAATAGCGCTAAAATGAAACCACGAACAGCCTTCTAACACTTCATCCCAATTTACTTTGCTTACGGCTAATTCTGAAAAGGAAGAAAACGCACGGTCGTAGATGACACCTTCATTTTTGAGGTCAGCGCCCTGAGGAAGATAATAACCCCCAATGCGATTTCCAAAATGACGTATGCCAGTAGTATCAATTCCTTTGTTTTCGAGATAAGTTTTGATTTCAGTAGACAACTGATTTTCGGGCAAAACAGTACTATACCTGACGGGGATGTGCCAGTTGGCAAGCGCATTGGCCACGTTGAGTTCGGCACCTCCTACAAAAACGGGCATTTGGCTTGTTTTTATCCATTCACCGTTGAGTTGGGGCGAAAATCTTAGTAGAAGTTCTCCAAAACAGCAAATCAAAGTAGCACTATGGTTTTCTTGTGAAGTAGACATATTATTTGAAAATGCAGATAGCCAATAGAAAGGCTATCTGCATTATATAAAGACCAGGAAATTCCTTTAAAAGCCAAAATATTGTTTGGCGTTATTGTAGCAAATGTTTTGCACGATTTGACCAATCCATTCGGTATCATTGGGTAACTCGCCATTTTCAATATCATTGCCAAGCATATTGCACAAGATTCTTCTGAAATACTCATGACGAGGAAAAGACAAGAAAGAACGAGAGTCGGTAAGCATCCCTACAAAACGGCTCAGTAAGCCCATGTTTGACAAGGCGTTCATTTGCTTTTCCATACCATCTTTTTGATCCAAAAACCACCATCCTGATCCAAATTGGATTTTGCCCGCTACAGATCCGTCGTTGAAGTTGCCAATCATGGTTGCAATCACTTCATTGTCGGCAGGATTGAGGTTGTAGATGATTGTTTTAGAAAGTTGGTCATATTCGTCTAATTTACCCAAAAACTTAGACAAAGCTTGTGCTTGCGACCAATCCCCCATTGAATCCCATCCAGTATCAGGCCCAAGGAGGCGTAAAGCGCGGGCATTGTTGTTGCGCAAGGCTCCAAGGTGGAATTGTTGAGTCCAGCCAAGTTCATGGTACATGGTGCCTAAAAAGTGTAAAATGGCGGATTGGTACACGAGAGCCTCTGTAGTACTGAGCGACTGCCCAGCTAGTACTTTTTGAAATGCGCTATCGGCGGCTTCAAGCGTAAAATCAGCAGCATAAATATGCTCTAAACCGTGGTCAGAAAGAAGACAGCCAAGGCTCGCAAAAAAATCAGCACGCGCACGTAGCGCCTTTGTAAGGTCATCAAAACGTTGGATTTCAAAACCTACAAGAGCGGCAAGCTTTTGAATATAAGTAGTAAAGTTGGGATTGGTGATAAGAATAAACTTATCGGGACGGAAAGCGGGGCGCATTTGGATTTCAAAAGAACCTTCAGCTTTCAATTGTTGATGATACTCCAGCGAGTCGAGCGGGTCGTCGGTAGTACATACTACCTCTACGTTCATTTTTCTCAGCAGATTACGTACCGAAAAATCAGGCGTGCGTAATTTCTCCGAACACTCGTCATATATCTTACGGGCAGTTTTAGGGCTGAGTATATCCTGTACATCAAAATAACGTTGCAATTCTAAGTGTGTCCAATGATAAAGAGGATTGCGTAAAGTGTATGGAACGGTCTCAGCCCATTTTTCAAACTTCTCATAATCACTCGCATCTCCCGTACAATACTGCTCGTTGATACCATTGGTACGCATAGCTCTCCATTTATAGTGGTCGCCATAAAGCCAAATCTGCGTTAAGTTTTCAAAGGTCTTATCGGCCACAATTTGGTCAGGGGGTAAGTGGTTATGATAATCGATGATGGGCATTTGTTTGGCAAACTCATGGTAAAGTGTACGTGCAGCTTCAGTTTGCAACAAAAAATCTTCATCCAAAAACGTTTTGGTCACCAGCATGGTATTATTGAAATAGTTTTAGATTGTAGCATTGATTTCAGGAATTGAGATGCTATTTCTTAAGAAAAAGGCATCAAGTGTAGGTTTTACCCCATGTGTCAGCATATTTTCTAAATTTTCTGTCACAGTCTGAGCAAAACCCGCGAGTAAAGTAAGGTCAGTATCCCATAGATTTTTGTCTTGTAAAACAGATTCTACAAGCTGTGAAGGGTTTAGTTCTTGCCATTTATGATAAAAATACTCGGCTTTTTCGTCTTGGATAGGATATAGTACTCCGTCTCTTTCTCCAAAATATACGAAGCCTTCTCTTACTACAGGCTTCATAAATTGTAAATAGGCCGCAAACCCCAAAGAAAAATAAGCAGGAACACACTCAAAAATTTTGTAATAATTGAGGAGGGTTGCCACGTTACGCATCTTCATTTTTGAAGTATAATTGAGCGTAATACTAAGCCATTGGTGATTGAGATGAGGATTGCGGAACCGATCCAGTACTTGCATCCCAAAGCGTTGGGGACGTTTTGAATCCATCGGATAAGGGATGGCTAATCCAAGCTCTGAATTCATTAAGTTGCCCATAAAAGCCGACATATTATCGTCTTGCATGGCACTGATTACATTGTCAAAACCTGCTAAATAGGCCAAACCACAGCTCAAAGTATGCGTACCATTGAGGAGACGCAATTTGAGTTCTCGAAACAAGTTAATGTCAGGTTCTACAAAAATGCCTTCATCGGCTTGGGCAAAAGATAATATTTTTTTGACGTCATCATTACCTTCAATAGCCCACAATCGAAACACCTCACTCATTGTCAAGAGTTTGTCGTGATACCCTAACTCTTTCGTAATGGCCTCATAACTAGGAGCGTCTGGTTTGCCGGGTACTATTCTGTCTACTAATGAATTACAAAAGTGGTTAGCATTTTCGAGCCAATCCAAAAAGCTGGAATCAAGACCATTACGGTGGGCCAGTTCGATGACAATGGCTTCGAGTTTAGTGGCGTTGTCGGAGATAAGTTCAGTGGGTACAATCACCAATCCAGATTCTTGACTCCCGCCAAATGCTTTGAAGCGAGCATATAAAAAAGCAAGTAGTTTGCCTGGGAAGGAGCTGGGAGGCGACTGAGAAATATCGTCTTGTACCAACTGAATGCCTACTTCGGTGGTATTAGAAATCACAATCTGAAGGTCGGGTTTTTGGGCGCAGTCCAAAATGCTTTGCCATTGCGACTTGGCCGACAAAACCCGACTGATCGCCGAACAAATGATGTTTTCTTCGATGTTTTGCCCTAATTCTACCCCACGTACACAAAGTGTATAAAGGCCATCTTGTTCATCAAAAGCGCCCGAATCTCCCGAATCAGTTGATTTCACAACCACAATACGACCATTGAAAATACCTTGCCGATTGGCCTTATCGATGAGATAATCGGGCAGTCCTCTTAGTAGTACGCCCGTGCCAAATTGGAGCACTTTTTCAGGTAGTTGTAAAAGGCTATCCTCAGGAACCGAAACGGAAGGGTTGTCGCGCAGATGGGCTAATTTATTAATAGATAGATTTTTCATAATTGCATTTTATTTCTGGGGAGAGATTAGCCATCTTGCCAAATCTTTAGCGGCGGAGAAGTTTTCATAAATCAATGGAATACGGCGGCCATCAGTGTATTCATTATAGAGCCAAGGGTCGCCTACGGCAAATACGCGTCCTTTGCCCACTTGTGCAATACTCACGATCACATCACCTTGGTGAGTCAAGATAGGTTGAGCAGGTGCTTTCAACTCCAACGGAGCTAGTTCTTTAATATAAACCGCTTTGGTATTTTTGAAGACGGGATTGTTGGGATTGATGTCAATTCTTCCTTGTTGCCATTGCGTACCTTGAACCATATTTACATTTTTCGGTAAAAACTGTATGCCAAATTCTTTGGCTAGCAAATTGAAGTTTTTGTGTTCGCAGTTGGCGGTATCATTGGCCATCAGTACAAGTGTCCCACCTGCTTTTACCCAATCCGTAATCACTTTAATATCGGTGTTTTGAATAAAATTGGGATTTGGAGTTTCTTTCTTAGTATCGGGGTCAACGATGATATAAACATTGACATCTTTGAGGTTTTGTGCAGTAGGAGCGGCTTTGATAGCCGTAGTTTTAGCCCCAAAATCACGAAATATAGTTCCCCAAAACCAAAAACCGGGGTGCTGACGGTCTTCCCAAGTATAGTGGAATTGTTCTTCTTTACCGTTAAAATCTTTTCTAAACTCACGGTTAAAGTAATAATCTGTCGCCACTATTTTGCCTTGACCGAGGGTATTTTCGGCGGCGGTTTCTATTTCTACACTTGCAAAAATAAACGGCCCTACGCCTTTGAGGTCGTTTTTACGGATGGGTTCGCTCAAGTAATATTCATAAGTCCCGTCTCGGTAAGGAGTGCCACCAAGCCCGCCTACGCTCACTGTTTTGTTGAGGCTAATGGTACCATTGGGTTCTTCTTCCACAAATTCTTTCAAAATCCCTGCATATCCTTTTTGGGCGGCAGTTAAATAATTTTTGGGGAGATAGCCCATCCGTACTCCCTTTGCCAAGGCATACACAAACATACAAGAAGCAGAGGCCTCAAAGTAATTTCCTACACGCGTGCCTTGAGTGGTCATTTGATACCACACGCCCGATTTGGGGTCTTGGTATTTTACCAAAGCAGGAGCGAGGCGTTGGAGGTATTTGATAAGATTGGCACGTTGAGGGTGATCTTGAGGAAAATAATCAAGCACATCTACCAAAGCCATAGCATACCAGCCAATGGCTCTGCTCCAAAAATGAGGTGAGCGGCCTGTTTTGGGGTCAGCCCATTTTTGGGATTTGCTTTCATCATAAGCATGATACACGAGCCCCGTTTTTTCGTCAACAGCGTACTTTTCGATAAGCGTAAATTGCTTCGCGATATCATTGAAGTGCTCAGGGTGATTGAAAATAAGGCTATACTCTGCCGAAAAAGGCTCTGCCATAAAAAGCCCATCAAGCCACATCTGATAAGGGTAGCGTTTTTTGTGCCAATACCCCCCTTCATTGGTTTTGGGTTGATTTTCTAATTGTTTCCAAAGGAGGTCGGCGGCTTTTCGGTATTTTTCCTTGTCAGGCTGGGTTTGTTGATAAAGCATTAGCAAAGCCCTACCTGTGGGGATATTGTCGAGGTTAAAATCCTCATATTTATAAGAGCGAATGCTTCCGTCTTTTTGGATATAACGGTCGATGTCTTTTCTGATGTATTCAAAATACTTACTATCGCTAGTACGTACCCATACTTTTTCGAGGGCTTTTAGCACTAGCCCCTGTTCATAATCCCAGCCAGCAGGTTTGTTTTCTTTGACCGTGATGGAATCTTTATGCCAAGTCATAAAAGACTCTGCCATTCTGATAGAATAAGGTTTTTTTTGGGCAAAAACCAAATGGCTAATGCCTAAAAAGAATAAAAAATAGAGAGGAACGCGCATCATAATTGAAGGTTACTTTTGCAGCTAATATTAAATGATTGTATTGAGATAGCTCTCCTGTACCGTTGGGTGCTATTACAAGAAGTCTTCTCGGAGTGGATTGAAAACATCTATCAAAACTCCTTCTTCTAAGCATACCGCTCCATGTAATACGTCGGATGGGACAAAATACACGTCACCTTCTTTCAATACTTTACTTTCAGCCCCGATACTTACTTCAAAAGCCCCGCTTGCCACGTAGCTGATTTGAAGGTGGGGATGTTTGTGAGTAGCCCCGATACCTCCTTTTTTAAAGGCCACCTTGACCAGCATCAACTCTTGCGTGTAAGACATGATTTTGCGCTGGATTTTATCATCGATAATTTCCCAAGGTATGTCTTCGTCGGCTACCAAAATTTTTTCAAACGATAGATGATTCGAGGCTTTCAAAATTGTATTTTTTTATTAGACAATAGATAAACTACTTATTTTTATTCTTAACAATGATACAATAAGTTTATCTTTATTTTATTTACACACCAAAGAAAAGGAGGGATATTTTTATGCAATCGTTATCGGTAACGTTTGCAAAATTGTACTTAATGTAAAATAGATTGTAAAGAATCAAGAAATGGTATAAGTGACCATAATTAGGAAATAGAATAGAAAGAAGGATTAGAAAACAAAAAAATTAGACTTTTCAAAGTTTTTTCGATAGCATCAAATCCACTTTATTACTTTTGTATCTCCCAGTGTATACCCACGTTTTCAGTTACTTCTAATGAATCAAACCAACAGCGTGTTTTTGATTACCCTTGGTATTGCCACTATGGGTTTTTTAATCAAAAAATTTGATTTTGTATCGGAAAAAGACGGCAAATCTATTTCTAAGTTTTTGATGCATACTACTTTTCCTGCGCTGATGATTGTCAGTATGCTCAGGATAGATTTCAAACCCACGCTTTTTTTGATACCCTTGTTATGCATATCCTTGGGGTGTATCATGACTTTGATTGCGTGGTTTTTGTTTGCCAATTATTCCAACCAAACCCGTGGCGTATTGACGATGGCTTGTGGAGGGCTCAATGTGGGACTTTTTGCTTTTCCAATCATTGAGGGAATTTGGGGCCGCGAAGGACTAGTATATGTCGCGATGTTTGACATCGGCAATACTATCATTACGTTTGGGTTGGTATATTCGGTAGGAAGCTACTTTGCCGTGCGAGAAGAAGGAAAGGTAAATTACAAAAAAGTTTTGGGTAAAGTGATTCAACTTCCACCCTTACAGGCAATGTTTATTGGTCTTACTATCAATGCATTGGAGATTGAATTGCCAGTGGTAGCGTATGATTTTTTGGATGTATTGGCCAAGGCCAACAAACCTCTCGTGCTACTTTTGATGGGTATTTATATGAGTTTTGAATTAGAAAAAAGTCAAGTATTAGCGGTAGCAAAGGTATTAGCGATTCGCTATGCTTGTGGTATTGTGGGAGTGATATTGTTGTATGTATTTTGGCCTGAACCATCCTTGGCTCGGAATGTGCTCATTGTATGCGTGGTACTCCCTATCGGTATGACAATCCTTCCTTTTGCGGATGAACTCAATTATGATTCGCGCATTGCGGGGGTATTGGTCAACATTTCTTTGTTGATAAGTTTCTTGCTGATGTGGGGCTTGGTCGTAGGTCTTAAATTGGCTTAATGTTACAAAATCAATAACCCATTTTGGCGTAGTTGTTTCCAAATCTCAGCATGGGTAAAGGCTTGGAAGTCACCTAAATGAGTGTTCTCAAAATCGCTTTGAAGTTGGGCATAAGAAAATGGTTTCTCAAATTCACTAACAGTAATGAGAGGGAAAATACGCATCCAAAAATCGGCCAAAGAAGCAGGCATTTCAATGGTTAGGTTTTGCTTTTTTTGATAAAAATAGAGCGCAGCCATTGTTATTTTCTTTTTTCCAACTTTAGCTTCAAAGTATTCGATAGTGGGTACTTTGCCCAACCAAATCACAAATGCATTTTTTCTAATAAGCTCCTCGTTTTCGTGGATTTGTTTTTGGATATAATTAGACGGAATACTAGTGAGCGGAACTTTGGCTTCAAACCATTTGGATAGCGGTACTTCAAAACCTACTCCGTGCATGTAATTGAACAATGATTTCCGAAGTCCTTCGCTGTAAAAGTCGTGATTGGTGCCTTTGGGGTCGTCGTGATAGAGGTCGTTGTCGGCAAAGCCCCCAAAATCAGGGCCAATACGTTGAACATCAAAAGCTTCGGGAGCCAGCCCTACGGGACTATGTGAGGTCATAGCAAAGCGGTGCCAAAAGCCTGATTGCAACACGCCATTTTCAAAAAGCTGCCGCACCATTTCTAGGGAATCGATAGTTTCTTGAGCAGTTTGGGTCGGGAAGCCGTACATCAAATACGCATGAACCATAATACCCGCCTGTGTAAAGCCATCGGCTACGCGGGCTACTTGTCCTACGGTCACGCCTTTTTTCATAAGAGCTAGAAGTCGGTCAGAGGCTACTTCTAGTCCGCCTGACATGGCAATACAGCCCGAGGCTTTGAGCAACAAGGACAAATCGTGCGTGAAGTTTTTTTCAAAACGGATATTGGTCCACCATACCACCGTGAGTTTTCTACGGATGATTTCAATCGCCAAATCCCTTAGTAACGCTGGTGGCGCAGCTTCATCCACAAAATGAAAACCATTTTGTTTGGTTTGACGGATGATTTCCTCAATTCGATCGCATAAAAGAGCGGCTGTAAGCGGCTCATAGTTTTTGATATAATCAAGCGATATATCGCAAAAAGAGCATTTTCCCCAATAGCAACCGTGTGCCAGTGTAAGCTTGTTCCAACGCCCATCACTCCACAAGCGATGCATGGGATTGACGATTTCGATTACTGACAGATAATCCATCAAAAGTAAATCACCGTAGTCGGGGGTGCCAGTTTCGCGCTGCGCGATGTCTTTTTCGACGGCTCCATTATGATATACGACCTTTCCCTCTACCCGCGAATACACCCGCTTCAGGGATTCAATAGGGCGTTTTTGTTCAAAAAAAGCCAACAGCGAACGAAGCGGGGCTTCGCCATCGTCTAGGCATACAAAGTCGAGATAGTCAAACAATCGTGGTTCGGAAAGAGAGCGCAGCTCAGTATTACAAAATCCGCCTCCCATTACGATTTGGATAGCAGAATAATGACGCTTGAGGTATTGTCCACATTTCAAAGCTCCAAAAAGATTTCCCGGAAAAGGAACTGTCAAACACACAACTGTGGGCTGAAAGACTTCAATCTTTTGATGCAGAATTTGACAAAGTAAGGTCGTAATAAATGTATCAGGTGCTTCGAGAGAGTGGTGGAGTTCATCAAAATGCGTAGCGGTACGGCCAAGGCGCTCGGCATAGCGACTAAAGCCAAAGTGGGGGTCGATAGCTTCTTGGATAAAATCACCCAAATCTTCCAGATAGAGCGTAGCCAAGTGTCGCGCCTTGTCTTGGGTTCCCATCGTACCAAAAGCCCATTCCAAATCTTCTACTTCCTGAAAACGAGAAGCTTCGGGCAAATAAGTACGGTCGCAGATGCTGTGAGCAAGGGTTGGGTTTTTGTTTTGTAAAAAAAGAATAACAGGCTCAATGGTATCGATATACTCTTGGCGAAGGCTATAAATACGGTAGGCGTTTTCGGATAATTCGATGTCGTCCTCGGCTTGGTCAAGGGCTTTGAAAAGGTCATGAAGACCTTTGGTAGAGAAAAGTGCTAAAATAACCTCAATTCCCAAATCCGCTTGCTGAGAAGAAACCCCCAATGTATTAAGAAACCCCTTGATATAGGCCGTAGCGGGATAGGGGGTGTTGAGTTGCGTAAAAGGAGGAGTAACTAGTAAAAGTTTGGATGGGGAAGTCATAGGTAAAAGCGCAAAGTCAAAATTAGTGAACCTTGCCGACGTTCAAAACGTCGGCAAGGTTTTTTTTACCATTCACCAATCAAAGTACCTGATACATTCCAAGCACTGAAACTGCCGCCTTCTGGAAGGCCCTGCGGAATCTGTACTTGTAAGGTATGCTTGCCAGCGGGTAGGTTGCCAAGCTCTACCCAAATAGGATTGGTGACTGTACCAGGGCACCAATTGGAACGACTCAAATCTGAAGAAGAGAGACCATTGCCAAAATTGCCAGAGGCAGGATTGACCAAACGATAGCTGCCGCAGTCGGCGCGCCAAGGGGTAATCGTGAATATTTGCTTTCCATCCACCAAAATGGTATTAGGTTTGGGTACAAATTCATCTCCATTGCCCCAGCCGCCGTGACCCGTGGTAGTATAGCGAAGCTTGAGGTTTTTGATACCTTGGGGTACTTCAAAAGTTACTTGCAGCCCTTTGTCGTTGTTAAACATAGTCCCGTACTCTTGCCCAGCCATTTCCATGACATTGGTGGTATTGAAAAGAGGCATCACCCAGTCTTCCTTTTGGGTAGAAGGGCGCTCATTGGGATGCACCGAAAACCGCATACTTACTTTATGCCCTCCTTTGTCGTAGTTGCCAATAAAAGCGGCTATCCATACTTCTTGGCCATTGTAAGCAGGTAGCAAATCGCTCACATCTTGACGATAATAAGTGGAATCGGCCCAAGTTTTGTTTTTGAGTTGTAAATAGTTGTATTGCCTTACACCAAAGGGCGTAAAGAATCGCATCAATTCCAAAACAGGCAGATAGTCAGCGGTTTGAATTACTCCTTGGTATTGCTTACCATTGCCATTTTCATATACTGGAACTTCCTTGATTGATTTTTGAAGCGCATCCAAAAAAGAAATTTTACTTTGGGTCGGAATCAAAAATACCGACCCTGTGCGGTCGTAAGCGTCACCATTGGAGTATTGTGAAAGTTCCAAAAATACATTGGAGGCAAGTCCTACTTTGGGAAATTTTACTTTTTTGGCAATGACTGTTCCGTGCGCAAATCGGAAGACTTCGCTAGGGGCATGGGCCGAATCCGAGAAATTAATGGTTTGGTTTTGGAAAACAGGAATTTGGATAAACCTACTTTTCCAAAGTTCGTCTTTGTAAGTAAGCTCATCTACGAGCGGCGGCGTGGGCTTGGGTAGTTGATTTTTGGCCGCCCAAGTTGTATTTTTTTCGATTTTTACGGCTTCTGTTTCACTATTTCCATTCCGTACCATTTTCAAAACCAAGCCTATGGTTTGACCCAAAGCCGAGGGGGCACCTTTTACTTTGAGTTCATTGGTATACCAAAGGTCGATGCGGTTGGAGTTGACGACGGTGGTGGCTTTCTTGCACAAATAGCCCAAAATAGTTTGGGTGTCGGGCAGAAATTCGATTTTTTGTTCTCCTAAAGTCTTGGTGTTTTGGGTCATCAAGACTTTATCATTTCCCAAAAAAGCGATTTGATAAAGGCTGTTGTCGCTACGGTCGGTAAAACTTACCTCATAGGGTGTCTTTGCTTCTCCTTTGAGGATTTTTTCCGAAAAAACACTCGTGCCCGTTGCCGAAGCCAATACAATGATTGGGTCTTGGTTGGGCGGGGTTTTGCCGTTGTTTTTACGTAAATAAGTAATTTGGAACACATCCTTGGTTTGCGCCAAACCGTCGAGTGCTAAGAGGCTCACAAGGAGTAGCTTGACAAAATATTTCATGGATAATCAATTTTTTTATGGCAGGATAAACGACTAAGAAATCTGATTTTTGGCACCTATCACTATTTCGCTTTCTGGCCTCTTTTGATGGCTTGAAGAAGCGAAAAGTCATCGTTGGTATCGCAAGCGATTTCCCAAATCATAACACCCCCACATCCACGTTCTTTGGCGAGTTTGGTTTTGAGCTCGATAGTATGAATTCCGTTATAAAATGCCCCCATCCAATAGTCATCATAAGGGCTTGCACCGTCTTTGAGGAGAGATTTGTAGTCGGGTCCGTAGTTACCCATGCCTTTTTTAGAATAAAAAGGCAAGCCTAAGAGGGTTTTGTGGGCAGGAATACTACGCTCTTTTGTCCAATAGTCTAAGCTTTTGATAGCCAGCGAATAGGGCGAGTGCGCACGGACATAGTTAGGGCCATAATCATCATCGTAGGCCATGAGGTTAATCCAGTCCATTTTGTCGAGGGCTTCTTTTTTCATACCGTAGCCTTTTTTGCCATAAGAAATCACGGCGGCTGTTAGTTTTTTTCCTTGGGCGTGAAGGGCATCGCCTAGTTCATTGACAAGAGCTACGTAGTGGTCGGCCGAAGGTGTATCTTCATCGGGATATTCCCAGTCGAGATCCACGCCATCGACTTGGTAGTTTTTGACAAACGCCATGACATTTTTGACAAAAGTATGACGCCCTTCGGCGCGTTCGGCCATTTTATGAAAGCGAGTGTCGTCGCCGCCACCGTCGCCAATGCCCCAGCCGCCAATAGAAATAAACACCTCTTTTTTGTGTTGATGCATGTATTTAACGAGCTTGTGTAATGCCTCTGGGTTACCAAGTGGCATGAGTGTATCTCCTGTTTTGGCCGGAATCGCAAACGAAAAATTGATATGGGTCAACACATCAACGGGGATTTTTTCGGGCGGGATGCTTGGTACATAATACCCTACAACTTTGAAGTCTTTGGGTTTGGTTTGGGCAACTACTTCTAAGCACAGCAAAGTCAGCAAAGCAGCGAAAATGGATTTGGTGTTCATCTTAAAATGAGGGGTTAGTTATGTATTATTTTTTCAAAATGGTGGCAAGATTTTTTCCTAAAGCTTCGTACCCATTGGCATTGGGATGTAGGCCATCGGAGAAGAGTTTTTCATCGATTTTGCCCGAAGGCAGTAAAAGCGTTTTTCCAATATCCGCGAAACCGATTTTCAACGATTTGGACAGCGCATCTATACCTTTGTTGAGGGTGGCTACCCTGAATTCTTGCTCGCGGCGTGGATAAATCCCCAACAAGATAACCTTGGCCGAAGGCTGTTTTTTTTGAACAGTCTCTACGAGCAAACGAAGTCCTTCAATTATTTCTTGGTCGGTGTTGAGGTGTAAATTGTTGGTGCCAATGTTGATAACAATCTTTTCAGGGGAGATGTCGTCAAGTTCATCATGCTCTACGCGCCACAGCACATTTTCGACTCTATCCCAGCCAAAACCAAAATTTCGTACTTGAAGAGGCTCAAGGTATTTTTGCCATGAGTCAGCTCCTTTGATACGATTGTTGAGAGGCTTTCCACCCCAGTTGTGGGTGATTGAATTGCCAAGAAATACGACTTTGGTAGGTTCAGTTTGGCTGAGGCTGAGGATTTCTTGGTGCCGTTGTTCCCAATTATAGCTACCCGGTTCACGATTCTGACGAATAGGGATTTGGGTTTTGAGCGTCCCAACGGGGGCTTTCAGAATCTCCCTAAGCTTTTTTTCGTAAGCATTGGCATAGTTCATCATACCTATATCGTTGGGGTGAGTGCCATCTACCATACCTTCATGGTCAATGTTGATTTCGGAAATAGGCAGCAGATAAAGATTAGAAATACCCTCTGCGGTAAGTTGAGCAAAGGTTTCACGGAGGTATTGGTTGGCATCTTCAAAAAGAGGTTGTCGATGAGGTATCAAATATCCTTCGGTATATCCGTCGTGTTCGGTAAGCAAAATAGGCGTAGAAGGATGCTTAGCACGAATGCTTTTTACCGATTCGGCGATTCTTTTTTGTAACTCTTTTTTGTCCACAATAGGACTGATGAGATTGGGTAAACAATCCAACACAAATACCTTGGCGTCGATTTCATTGATAAGGTCAATTACTTCTTTTTCCAGACGGCCATTGCCTGAGAAGCCCAAATTGATGACCGTACGGTCAAGTTTGCGTGATAAGATATTAGTCCAAGCCATACCAGGGCGCGTGGCGCAGGCTCCTTGCGCAATAGAAGTGCCATAGACCACAATCGGTTTTTCGGGGCGTTGAGGCAGTACATTGAAAATGCTTCCTTCTGGTACTCCAATTTCCAAATCTCTGACACTATTGTACAAAGGCAAAAACAAACGATACTCACGGCCTAGTTTGTGGTAATTGTCGTTGGGGAGAAGTTGCGAAAAACTATACTGAACCGTATCTTTAAAACTATATTTTCCGGCTGCCCAGTGCCATTTGCCGTCGCTATCAATACCATACAAATCTACCCCACTTACGCCGGTAGAAGGCATGTGAGGCATATTATAGGGACCTGTGACTTTGTATCTTACCACGATTTGGGAGGCATTGCTCACAAAAAGAATCGAAAGGCCGGCGCTGTTGCGTGAAAGATTCCAAACGGCTTTTCGAACGAGGGCTTCGGCGCGGGGCGGAAAGCGTTGGATTGTATCACGCATTTCGTCAGACCAGGCCTGCCCATCAATGATGGGCACTTTGCTATCTGATGGCTTCCACCAAGTAAAATTGCTTTGAGCCAAGCTAAAAGAAGCCCAAAAGCACAGTACTGCCGTAATTAGGTTTTTCATTGTGAGGAAAGGGTCAGGAATAAAAAGTAAAATCGCTTATAAACTATTTAATTTCATAGGTCCAGGCGTATTGACAAGGAATCGTATTGGGCGTGACGGCGGGTGCCGTAATTCGTAATACATTGCCTTTGTAAGAAAACTTAACCTCACCTTTGAAACCTAATAGATTTACTTTGGAAGGTTTGGGAACATTTTCGATGACGATTTCATCTTTCCACTGACGGCTGATGGCATACAATGCATTAGCCTTTTTGGTAAAAAATACCTGTGACTCTTTGGTATATTTGGGGGCTTTGTCCCATTTACGTGTTTCGTAGATAGCTTCGCCGTTTACTTTGAGCCAGGTTCCTATTTCATGCAATCGCTGCTGCATAATCACCGGAATACGCCCATCAGCAGTAGGGCCGATGTTGAGCAATAAATTTCCGCCTCGGGCTACGATATCAATGAGCTGATGTACCAACTGTTCGCCTGTTTGGTAGCTATCTAGGTTTTCGTTGCGATTGTAGCCAAAAGACTCTCCCATGCCTCTACATTCTTCCCACGGCCGTACAAATCCTTGTACTTCTTTGTTGTCGGTACCACCGTGGCCATACTCTGAGGTCATAAAGCTGCCATGTTGACTTTTGGTATCGCTGCCCCAACGGTCGTTGACGACGATACTATTTTTGACGGGAGAGTCGTTGAAAAGCCATGCCAAAAACTCTTCGCTGCGCCATGTTTTGGCGGGATGATCCCATTCGCCATCAGTCCACAAAATATCAGGCTGATAGCGACTCACTAAGTCTTTCATCTGCGGAATCATCCGCTCGTTTACGTATTGGTTCACATTGGATTTATAAACAGGATTGAACCATTCATAAAGGGAATAATAATATCCCATTCGTAAATTGCGAGCTTTGACGGCCTTCGACAAATCGCCCGCTAAATCTCGGTGAGGACCTACATCGACGGCGTTCCAGTTCCATGATTCCGGGCTAGGCCACATGGTAAACCCCTCGTGATGCTTTGATGTTAAAACCACGTACTTAGCTCCTGCTTGCTCAAATATCTTAGCCCAATCTTCAGGGTTAAACAACTCTGCTTTGAAATCCTGAACAAAGTCTTGGTAACTTCGATTGCCGTAGTTTTTTTTATGAAATTCAACAAACTCTGGGTGAATCTTGAGATTGGGAGCAAAAAGCCGTTGCCAATACCATTCGGCATAGCCACTTCCAAAACCGTCGGCGTTGGATTTGGTGGCCCAAGCCGGTACTGAATATACCCCCCAGTGAATAAATATCCCAAATTTAGCATCTTCAAACCACGCAGGAGTAGGACGTTTGTCGAGGCTTTGCCAGTTGGGCTGGTATTGGGCAATGGCAATTTGGGAAAGGAAAAAAAGAAAAAAAAGCGATTTTTTCATGAGACATTAAAGAAAAAACGCTAGTGCAGTTCCAAGACTTTGGCATGATTTATAACCAACTGTTAGGCAGCACTAGCGTTGAAAATTATCCTTTTGGGAAATAGCTTTTTGCCATAAATACTTTACCACCGTCATCCGTTGAAGTGACCGAATAGTTGAAACCGTGGTGGATGGAGTAGGCTCCATATTCACCTTGTTTGTTGATGGCAATAAACCCTACCTGAAAATCTTTGGCTTTGGCAGGATTGATTTTGATAATACGCTCAACAGCGATTTTACAAGCCTCTTCGGGGCTTTTGCCCATGCGCATCATTTCTACAATCAAAAATGCCCCCGCTACTCGAAGTACTTCTTCGCCTTGTCCTGAGCCAGTAGCAGCCCCTACTTCATTGTCTACATAGAGTCCCGCACCGATGATAGGAGAATCTCCTACACGGCCTCGCATTTTGAATCCCATACCGCTTGTAGTACAGGCTCCCGAGAGATTGCCCGCTGCGTCCATTGCAATGGTTCCCATGGTATCGTGATTGGGAGTACCGTCGTCAAAAAAGTTGGGAGCAAAAGGCCCTCCTTTGGTTTTTTGGCCTTTTGACTGTTGTTGTTCAATATTGATAACAGGCTTATATTCTGATTTTTTAAGCCAATTTTTATAGGTTTTTTCCGCATCGGTCGAAAGCTTTCCTGACTCTTTTTGGAAACCACTTGCCAGCGCAAACTGAAGTGCCCCTTCGCCTACTAATTGTACGTGAGGAGTATTTTCCATTACCTTGCGAGCCACCGAAATAGGATGTTTGATGAACTCCAAGGCCATCACTGAACCGCAATTGAACTTATCGTCCATGATACTAGCATCTAAAGTGACTTTGCCATCGCGGTCGGGATTTCCGCCAAGTCCCACACAGCAATTGATAGTATCTTCAATCGACCTTGCTCCGGCTTCTACAGCATCGAGAGCATATCCGTTGGGTTGTTTTAAGACTTTCCATGCTACGGCATTCACAGGCAAGCCACTGTCCCAAGTAGAGACCACGATGGGCTTGGTGACTGCTACGGTCTTTTTAGAAAAAGCTTTGCCGATTGAAAGCAATGGCAAACTTAAAGCTGACCAGCGAATGAAATTTCTTCTCGATTGCATTTTAGAAAATGGTTTAGAAAGTTGAGTTGTTAGTATTGTTGAGGCTTTTTTATTTCGTGATTTTGAAGACCCACGCGTAGCTATTAGGTATCTTTTTTGCCAATTTTTCGGGGATTTCTACTACCACTTTGCCATTTTTGATAGACCATTTAAGGGTTTCCTTTTGGCCTAACAACGAAATTTTGGCAGTCTTACTCAAGTTCAAATTAGCGATTTCAAGATGAGAAGGAATCGTCTCGTTTTCGTCGGCACAATAAAAAGCGTAGGTCGTATTGTCATCTTTGTGAGTAAATACCATTTTGCCTTGTTTTCCTAGCTGATTGTCGCCACGGGTTTCATAAATCGCTTCGTTGTTGATTTGCATCCATTTCCCGATTTCTTCCAGGCGTTGATAGGCTTCTGGGTGAAAATCTCCTTCGGGACTTGGAGCGATGTTGAGTAATAAATTTCCGTTTTTCGATACTATATCGGCCAAGATATGGATTAATTTTCGGGCTGACTTGTAGTTTTCTTTTGGAATATAACTCCATGAGTCGCCCATTGTCATGCAGGTTTCCCACGGAATAGGCATGTAGTGGTCTGGAATTTGATGCTCGGGTGTTACATAGTTTTCAAACTCTCCACTCACGGTTCTGTCTACTACCAAAAGCCCCGGCTGATGTCCACGGGCCATTTTAGCAATGCGACCCATGTCAATGTCTTGGTCAAAAGGAATTGATTTTTGCCAAGAAATAGTCGTATCTATTGAGCTAAAAGGACGCACCCAGCCGCCGTCTAGCCACAAGATGTCCATCTTGCCATAGTCGCTCATGAGTTCCTCAATTTGGTTGTAGGTGAAGTTTTTGAAACTTTCCCATTTTTGAGGATATTTCTTTGGATGGTATGAAGGATTGCGGTCTTTTGGGGGAAAATAAGACCACCAATAATCGTTGGTATTCCAGTCGGGTTTGGAGAAATACGCCCCAATCATAAAGCCTTCTTTGCGAAAAGCTCCAAATACTTCTTTGGCGACATTGCTGCGAGCGTTGCTTCCGAAGGGAGATTTGGTGATTTTATAATCGGTATATTTTGAATCAAACATACAGAAGCCGTCGTGGTGTTTCGTAGTAAAAACCACATATTTCATACCCGCATTTTTGGCGGCACTTGCCCATTTTTCGGGGGCAAATTGGGTGGGATTAAAGGTGTTTTTGAGATTTTCGTAGGCTTTTTTGTATTCGTACCAATTGTCTTTGTAAGGGCCACGGCGCTCGCACCAGCCTTCGTCTTCGGGGCAGAGGCTCCAGCTTTCTACAATTCCCCACTGACTATAAACACCCCAGTGCATCAACAGCCCAAATTTTACATTTTGCCATTGATTCAGCTTAGTCTTTACTTGGGGGTCAGACGGGACTATATACTTATCGTGGTTTTGCTCAGAATGTTGTTGAGCAAAAAGAGAATAACTTAGAAGAATGGTCAATAAAGTGTAGGCGTACTTTCTCATTATTTAGGTTGATTGTGATGCTAATTAGGTGTCATTGGTGGCTTCTAAGAAAATCCTTTATAATCTCAGTTCCATTTCGTCGGTTGTGAGCCGAAAACCAAATTTTTCATAAATGGGTTGGCCATCAGAAGTTGCATGTAGCGAGATTCGTTGGTAGCCGCGTTGTTTTGTCTCTTCAAGGATGTACTCAAATATTCGTTTACCTATGCCTCTTCCACGCCACTCGGGAAGTGTATAAATATTAAGGATATAGGCAATTTTTCCATCTTGGAGAGTATAACCTGGCACGATCTGAAAAAAACAAAGGCCACTCGTTGCTATAATCTGGCCATCAACTTCGGCTAGCCAAGCCACAAAGGTGTCGTTGGCTATGTTTTCCTTAAAGTAATTTTTTAGAGAAGTGTGCAGCGTTTCGTCATCGATTTGGCGAGTTTCTAAAGGCTGTATTTCTTTTAGGAAGGCTGTACGTAGACGTATCAGGGCGTCGATGTCGTCAGGGGTGGCTTTTCGAAAAGTGGTTTCTTGCAAGTTCATTTTCTAAATCAGCAAAAGATATTGCCAAATATTAGTTGGATAAGTCTTGGAAGCTCTTTCTTACAATTGTTGTTTTAAAATGTGAGGTCTTTCGCGTTCGATTTTGAGCAAAAGTTCGCCAAACAAGGTATTGGCCCAAGCAAACCATTTACGGGTAAACTGACTTGCATTGTCTTTATCGAAAGATTCGTGCATGAAACCCGTTCCAGCATGGGTATTTTTAAGGAAACGCAACTGCGCCAAAATCTCAGTATCGTTGGTTGATGTCATCGCTCGCATGATGATACTCATCGGCCAAATCTGATTCACAAGCGTGTGTGGACTGCCAATGCCCTCGGCAGCTTTTCCTTTGAAAAAATAAGGGTTAGAGTCGCTCAGAATGAATTTGCGGGTATTCTGGTAGATTTTATCATTAAGATTGACCGCCCCAAGGTAAGGTAAGCTCAATAAATTGGGGACATTGGCATCATCTTGAAAAAGACAATTCCCGAATCCATCCACTTCCATGGCGTAGATAGGGCCAAACTGTGCATGATTGATGATGGCATGTTTCTTAATGGCTTGCTCAACCTCAGTAGCAAAAGCACGACATTCGTTGGCAAATGTTATGTTTTTATAAACTTTGTCCGCGATTTCGGCCATTTGGCGAAATGATACCACGGCAAACAAATTAGAAGGAATCAAAAAGGGGTACTGAGTGGCGTCATCTGATGGTCTGAAGATACTGTGAATCAGTCCATTGGGTTTAGTATTGTTGCCATAACCATTGCCGGGTACAGTGTCAGTAGACCAAGACGTCGTGCGACCAAAACGATATTTCCCACGGTTTTTAAAACGCTGTTGTTCGCGGCAGGTTTCGATGATAAGCTGTGCAGCTTTCAGCCACTTATCATCAAAAACGCTTGTATCTTGGGCAGTTTTCCAATAATGATATGCCAATCGAACCGTATAGCAAAGTGAATCAAGCTCCCACTTACGTTCATGTAGTTCAGGCTTCATATCGGTATGGTCTTTGAGCCATTCGCTGTGGCCTGGGCCATCGTTGAAAGCATTGGCATAAGGGTCAATCAATATACATTCAGTTTGGCGATTGACAACCCCCGCAATCAACTGCTTTAGCTTTTCATCTTTAGTAATGAGAGGTAAATACGGCCATACTTGCGCGGTGCTATCGCGAAGCCACATCGCATGAATATCTCCCGTAATCACAAAAGTATCGGGGCGACCTTCCTTGAGTTTGAAATGAACTGTAGTATCGAGGGTATTGGGAAAACAGTTTTCAAACAACCACGCCATTTCCGTATCCTTTATACTGCCCTTCATACGTTCGATAGTAGCTTCTATTGCTGGGCTATTAAACTTACGTTGGGAGGAGGGAACCCGCACTTGTGGAAAATCGCTAGCAAAAGCTGGAGATTTGACCAGAAATCCCATACTTACCAATGATGATGTTTGAAGAAATTGACGGCGGTTAAGTGGTTTCATGAAGTTAAGAAAGGTTCGATAAGAGCGAAATAGTGCAAATAGACATATTCTACTTGTAAAAATGATATAAAAAACTTGATATTCAAAAAATATTTTAAAATATAGGTGCTTGAAAAGAAAAAAATTAACAAAGTATTTTAAAGTAATATGTAGAAACAAATCTACATCCCTAAATTTAGTGATAACCTATGTAAAGAAGGACTTATCAGAGATAAATGTATTGAAAAAAGTAAAGGCGCCACCTGCTAGGTAAGCGCCTTTATTCTTATTTGAGGGGAGGACTATTTGACTTCAATCGTAATACTTGCGTCTTTTTGTGGTTTGCACTGCCAATCGCCTTGACACCTCACAAAATAAGTAGTAGTAGTTTCGGGATAAAACCGACGTTCGTTTCGGGCAGAGTAACTAAAACGTTGTAGCAATATCTTATCGCCTCCTGGAGACTGAGCAAACCATTCTAAAGGTCCTTGTGAGCCATTAACTACGGGACATCCTTCGAAGTACAACAGCGCCTCTTCTCCTTTGTTAATGGTAGTTTTAGCGGCAGTTAGCGTTGGTATAGGTACGTTGCAAGTGCTACATTCTTTTTCGCGGACTACAATATATTGTACATCGGGCGCAAAATCAGATGCTTTAAAGAAATAACGTGAAGACCAACTTCCCGACGAAGCATTTTCTAAGACGATTCGGGTGTTGTCGAAAGCTTGCGTACTAGACAAGCTTACTTCTGAGCATTTGACTTGGTCGAGCTGTAATGAGTAGCCTTTACGGAGTGCTACTTTATATTGTCGGTTGCTGATGATGTTTACGTAGCTAGAATCTTCTTTGACCGTAATTTCGTAAGGAAAAGGCTGTAAAGTGTCGGCGAAAGGAAGGTCTCGGTCTACGTCGTCGCGGTAGTTGATGTCCGTAAATCGAATAGCTGCTCGGGGGGCGTTTCGATCAACGGTAGTACCCTTGGGACCTTCCCATATGATGCGAAACTTACGAGAGATGACGTTTTTATACTCATATGGGCGTTTTACTAATTCGCAAGGATTGGTGATTCCGCCTCTATAAAACACCCCGTACACCAATGTCGAATAATAAAGACTATCTTTAGGGTTGAAGAATCCGCGTTCTAGGTTAGTTTCTTCGCTCAGACTGAGGGGCGTTTCGGATTCACATTGGCCTACTGTCGCGTCTATTTTTTCGGCACTGTGTTTTTTCTCTGTTGAAAGAAATTGCTTTTCGCAGCTCACCAATCCAACCAAACCAATCAGTATTACTGCTTGTATCCACTGTTTCATGCTCACTTCTATAAAAATGGTTTTTACAAATATACGGTGAATCTTTATAAAACGTTTTCGCTATCTTGAATCTTCTCTTGAGCCAAAACTTTAATGGATGTTATTTAAGACGAAAAGCAGCAGTGCAAAAATTTTATGTATATTTGATTAAAAAAATCCAAGTCAATCTCAATAGTATTCCAAAAAAGCCTCAGTAATGAGACTGTAGGCTAAGATAAGCGTTAGTTTTTCATCGTTAAAACTTAATTTTTCAAGAAATGAAATGGGCATACAACCTCCAACAAAAATTTAAAATAGCCCTCTTATTGAGCGTTGTTTTTATTTCTTTGTTTATCAAAAATATGATTGATAAGCACAATATTACCACCTTGGGGGAAACTTTTTCATCAGTGTATGAAGACCGTTTACTGGCCGAGAGTTATATTTATAAGTTTTCGGCTCATCTTTATCAAAAGAAAATTCTTATCAATGAATGCTCCTCTAATGCTGATATTGCTCAGTATAAGAGTATGCTGAAGTTTCATGATAATGCGATTGAGAAATTGATTCAGGATTTTGGACAAACCAAGCTGACCCAACAAGAAGCCCTTGTTTTTTCAAAATTTAAAAAAACACTTCAAGAAAACCGCCGTTTGGAGGATACGCATTTGTATCAGGTTGATTATGAAACCCATATCAAAGAGGTAAGGTCTGTCTTGAACAAGTCCTTCTTGGCGACTTCTAATCAACTGAATGAACTCTCAAATATCCAGCTCTTAGAAGGCGAGAAACTGAATCAGACCTCGAAAAAAATCGTGGTAGGTTCTGCGACTGAAAATACGTTTGAGCTTTCCCTATTGATTATTATCGGTGTTTTGGTGCATGTTTTGATTTTTACTTCAAATGCCTCCTTGCCCAAAAAACCACAAAACTCCTCTTTAAATTAGACGTCTATTATTAACGGTTCTCAAACACTTGAACCTTGTCCTTGTTTTTTGCTAGAATAAGGCGGAGTTTTCCGTGGCTACTTTTTAGCTTACTCATTTGGCGTACTTGACCTTTGACCCTAAATCCTGACTGAGCGGGCCCAACAACTTCAAATGTGAGCGAATTATCTTTGTTTTTTTTCCTCCCACGAAGTACTAAGCCTTCATTTCCGTCGTATCGACCTAGTTCGGGAAGAACATCAAAAAAATTGCCAGCCAGTAAAATATCAAGCTGCTGGTCGTGGTCATAATCTAAAGTAGTAATCCCGAAAATGGGCGAAAACTGTGCGGGCATTGGTAATATTTGTATCGCAAAGTTGCCTTTGCCGTTGTTGATAAGTAAGACACTATTAGTCTGATAAACTATTTTTTTCTGAACACCTTGCATCTGTTCGCTCGTAAAAACTTCCTCAATGGTTTTGCCCCCATAATCTTGAAAACGGACAAATCTTTTCTTGATATCTGGCAAAACTTTTTGCAAATCAGACTTTAGCACCATAGGGTACGTTTTGCCGTCAGGATTATAGCAAGTAATGATTTGCTCAATACTTCCATTACGGTCAAAGTCATTGACATACAGCTCAGCGGGTTGGTTTTCTGAGGCGTGTAGTTTTGAATTTTTGCCTAGATTGCCCACAATAAAATCAGTGTCTCCATCTTGATCTATGTCGGTGGCATGGAGTCTATTCCACCATCCTTCCGACATGGGGAGTGTCTGACGGATGGATTCTGGAAAAGAACCTTTCTGATTTTTTAAAATACTAATAGGCATCCAATCTCCTACAATAATTAGTTCAGGAAAATTATCCTTGTCTAAATCTTCAAAATAAGCATCCGTCACCATCCCAAGGTGGCTATCGGGAAGAAGGCTTGAAGTTACGTCTTTGAAAGAAGGTTCACCACGTAAATTCTTGCCCTCGTTTCGTAGTAAATAGCTACGAGGGTTGAGTCCATATTGGCCAGAAATCATTCGGGTACCTACAAACAAATCTATGTCGCCATCATGGTCAAAATCAGCCGCCGCTACACAGGAACCATTTTCAAAAACAGACGGTAAAGCCCCTTGCGCAAGAGTAAAGTTGCCTTTGCCATCATTGATATATAGTAAATCCGCTAAAGATTCCTGACCAGTAGGAAGTTCATTACCTCCCGTCACTACGTACAAATCGAGGTCTTTGTCTCCGTCGGCGTCAAAAAATAAAGCGGCAGTTTCGTCAGCTGGAGAGGGCACTGAAAATGTATTGACCGAACCCTTGACAAACTTACCTTGTGAGGTTTGGATAAACAATCCTCTTGGCTGTCCGGCTCCGCCACCGATGTAAGTATCATCAAGGCCATCGCCATTGACATCTCCTACTGCCAATGCCGGCCCTTGGGTAGAATACATCTGTTTGAGCAATCCATCGCGATTATAGTCTACAAAGTTGTTTTCTTGGTGCACAAAGTCAAGCCCCGAAGCTGTCGTTATGTCTCGGAAGGGCGTTGTAATAGATTTAGGATAAGTAGGTTTCCAAATACTTTGGGCGTCGCTATAACTAAGCGTTATGTCAGTGTCGGATTTGATACTTTTTAGAGTTTGAGTACGGTCATCAGGCCATATTATTTTCAAAGAGTCGATCAGTGGCTGGTTGCCTAATCCAAACACCATCGTGAGGTCACTCGAAGACTGAAACCCACGACTGGGCATTTGCTGGAGGTATTGTGTTTTTTCTTTTTGGAAAATGTATACTTTGGCCCCAATACCACTAAGGTTTTTTGGGCTTCCTTTAAGTTTAACCCTCAAAAAATGGGGCTTGAGTTTTTCGATGGTATTGTTTTTTAAAATACTTAGTTCACTATTGTTGTTATTGATTACCAAATCCAAATCACCATCATTGTCTAAATCCCCATAAGCGGCTCCATTAGAAAAACTAGGCTCACTCAAACCCCACAAATCTGTTTTGTTCTCAAATTGAAGATCCCCTTTGTTGCGGAAAGCAAAATTAGGAATGGGGGTAGTAGAAATCATATCAACAAACTTATGATAGTCAAACTGCATCTTTTGCTCAATCATCGCTTGGATATTTCTTTTATCTGACAAAAAGGCTACGTAATCTTGGTCAGTTAAGTTTTTTACAATGCCGTTGGCAATAAACAAATCTTTGAGGCCGTCGTTGTCCATGTCAAAAATAAGAGCTCCCCAGCTCCAGTCCGTGGCGTGTACACCCGCCAATTGCCCCACTTCTGTAAAAGACGGCGCGGAGATAGAAGGAGAAAACGGTACATCGACACCTTGGTTGAGATGAAGCATATTGCGCATATATTGATGCCAGTAGCCTTGTTTTTCTTTGAATTGGGTGAGTTCATAGCCCTCAAAAACAGAGGTCGTTTTGAGCCGCTTGTCATCACTTGGCAGCATATCGGTGACGAAAATATCAAGCAACCCATCATTGTTAATATCCGCAATATCAGCTCCCATCGAAGATAGGCTAATATGTGGCATACTTTCTTCAAGGGTTTCTTTGAAGGTGCCATCGCGTTGATTGATATAAAGATAATCGCGCTCATAAAAATCATTAGAAACATAAATATCAGGCCAATTATCTTCGTTGACATCGCCGACAGTAATCCCTAATCCAAATGCAATCAAACTTCCATAGATCCCGGCTTCAGCCGATACATCAGTAAAGATGGGTGAAGCCTTATTGGAGCTTGGTTTGCTCATTGAGTCAGCTTTGCCGTTATTATTTTTGACTTGAATGGTTTCGTTCCTAAAGAGCTTATGTCCACCCATAGGGTCGCGGTCTTGTCGGAAATTTTGATATTGTAATTTGTCTACAGGAATGAAGCTATTGTTGAGGAGATACATATCTAAATCTCCGTCTCTGTCATAGTCAAAAAAAGCGGCATGGGTCGAAAACCCACCGTCTGCTAAGCCGTATTCAGTGGCTTTGTCTATAAATTTAGGAATTCCATGGGCATCTAATCCTTGATTGATAAACAGCTCATTGCCTCGATTATCGTCTTTGACATTTCCGGCGTTGCAGACATAAATATCCATAAGCCCATCGCCATTTACATCGGCAAAAGTGGCGCCTGTGGACCATGCTTTGGTTCCACCTACCCCTGCTATAGACGAAACGTCTTCAAATTGCCAGCGTTCAGATGCATTTTTGCCTTTGTTAAGGTAGAGGTGATTTTGTTCGAAATTGGATGTCACGTATATATCCGCCCATCCGTCGTTGTTGACGTCGCAGATAGCTACCCCCCCCCCATTATAGAAATTTCGGTAATTAAAAATATTTAATTCCTTTTTATCCAGTAACTGATTTACAAAAGTCACTCCTGTTTGGGAAGAGGGTAATGATTCAAAGAGAGTGTCTTCAGGTAAATGTTTACAACTAAGGAGCAACATTACGAAGGCAATAATCAAATAATATTTATGAGAGGCGGAGTGTAGCATTCGATGACACGACATTGGACAACAATTTATTTCATTATCAGAATCTTAAATGTCTTTTAACGACAACGTTTATAGACTCCGTTGGTATTCTTAATCTTCCAAAAATAGCTCTATTAGACAAAGTAGAAGCTTCTTTTGAGGTTTGAAACAAAGATACTCTTAAAATAATTAAACCGTAAATACTAGAAAATGCTTTGGGTTATTATAAACAGATAATCTGACGATTCTAAGATTAATTGGCAATATTTCTGAATAAACTCTTTGAAAATTATTTGCACTGTCTTTATATATTTTTGTAGCTTTGCCTGCTAGAAGTAATTCTTTAGTCAAAATAATCCTATTTTTAAAATATTTGATTAAAGGAAGAGGTCTATTTGTAATTATTTTATTAATCACTTAAAATTACCTATGATGAACAACGCTTACCAGCTAAGTCGTCCTAAAAAAATGGGACGACAAATAGCAGCTATTCTTTCTGCTGCTTTGATGGTTGTGGGATTGCACTTCGGTGTTCAAGCTCAAGAAAAAATGATTACGGGTACTGTTAAAGGTGCGGATGGCACAGGCCTTCCGGGGGTAACTGTGCAAGTAAAAGGGACAAACAAAGGAACACAAACTGAGGTCACTGGTGAATACAAAATCAGTGCAGCACCAAATTCTACTTTAGTCTTTTCCTTTGTAGGTATGAATACTGAAGAGATTCAGATTGGTGACAAGACCGTCGTCAATGTAACGATGAGCGATGATACCAAAGCGCTTCAAGAAGTAGTGGTAGTGGGATATGGTACCGTAAAGAAAAAAGATGCAACGGGAGCCGTAAATGCTATTGGTACTAAAGACTTCCAAAAGGGAGTGGTAGTATCGCCAGAGCAATTGATGCAAGGACGTGTAGCAGGGGTTCAAATCACTCAGTCGAGTGGTGAGCCAGGTGGTGGTATCAACGTACGTATTCGTGGTACATCTTCTGTATTTGGTGGCAACAACCCCTTGTTTGTAATTGACGGAGTGCCTTTGGCTGGTGACAATACCTCATCAGATGCAAGTGCTTCAGGAGTAGGCCGTCAGGCTGCTAAAAACCCCTTAAACTTCTTAAACCCTGATGAAATTGCAAGCATCGACATCCTTAAGGATGCATCTGCAACAGCTATCTATGGTTCTCGCGGTGCCAATGGAGTAGTCTTGATTACGACTAAAAAAGGTAAAGGTAAAGGAACATTGGAGTATGGGTATTCGCTGGGAATGAGCAATATCACTAAGAGATACGATTTGCTTTCAGCGGCTGAATTCCGTGCCGCAGGGGGGCAAGATCAAGGTGGTAGTACCGACTGGCAAAACGAATTGTTCAGAACAGGTTATACCAATCAGCACAACTTAGCTTATGGAGGAGGAGATGCGAGTGGAAATTACCGCTTTACGCTTGGTTTTTTAAACCAACAAGGTATCATCAAAGAGTCTGATATTAAGCGTTATAGTATTGGATTTAATGGTTCTAAGAAATTTATTCAAGATCGATTGACCATTTCAAGCAATATCAATATTGCTAACAACCAAGATGCTAACGTGCCTGTATCAGAAAATATCGGTTTTACAGGAGATTTGCTGGGCAATATTTTGAAAGCGAACCCAACGCGTTCTATTTACAATACCGATGGTACATTTACTCAACCAGGTGTAACTGAACCCAACCCATTGGCATTCATTGTTTTATCGCAAGATAACACCAATTCACTTCGTGCTTTAGGTAATATCAACGCTGAATTACAAATTTATAAAGACTTGAAATTTAAAACTGTGGTTGGTTTTGACAAGTCTTTCTCTTCACGCAAAGCGGCTTATTCGAGAGATTTGGTAATTGAAGGTAACGGTGGTATTGGTAGAGCATATGTGGGAGATATTGAAACTGACAACAAATTGTGGGAAAACTACTTTACATATGATAAAGAAATAAATGGTATTTCCATAAATGGATTGTTAGGGTATTCTTATCAAAGCTTTAGCCGTTCAACTAAAAATATCTCAGCGGCTAATTTCCGTACTTCAGATTTGAATTTGATGCTCAATAACCTTGCTTCTGCAAATGCTGGTAAGTTTGGTAGCAATGTGATCAATAACTCAAGCTCAGAAACTGATGAACTCCAGTCTTATTTTGGACGTGTAAACGTAGGTATTAAAGATAAGTATTTGTTGACTGCTACATTGCGTGCTGATGGCTCAACCAAATTTGGGGGCAACAACAAATATGGGTACTTCCCGTCGTTTGCAGCTAAGTGGAAAATCATGAACGAAAGCTTTGCACCAAAAACTCTTTTTGATGATTTGGCACTTCGTGTAGGTTATGGTTTGACTGGTAACCAATCAATCCCTCACAATTTGTATGACCGTCGTGACCGCTATAGTGGCTGGGGAATCAACCAAGGTGCTGATAACATCGAAGGGGGTGGTTTGAATGCCGTAGCTTTCAACAACCCTAACTTGAAATGGGAAACCACTTCTTCTATCAATATCGGTTTGGATTTTGCTATCTTGAAAAACCGTATCTCTGGTACTATCGACTTTTATCAGAAAAACACAAGAGATTTATTGTTTTACGTAGTTTCGGCACAGCCTGCACCTACTCCATTTACATGGAAAAACTTGGATACCGATATTGAGAACCGTGGAGTAGAAATTTCCTTGACTGGAGCGGTAGTTGATCAAAAAGATTTTGGTTGGGAAGTATTATTAAATGCAGGTTTCAACAAAAACTTAGTTAAAAACCTTAATGGGGTATTTGATACTGGTGAAATCAACGGACAAGGTCTTACAGGAGCTTTTGCACAACGTATCGCAGCTGGTCAACCTTTGTTTGCTTATTTCTTGCGTGAGTTTGGTGGGTACGACGAAAATGGTAACTCTCTCTATCCTAATGGTGACTTCCAACAATTCTTGAATGGCAAAAGCCCACTACCTACTGCTACTGGTGGTTTGACCAACAATTTCCGTTATAAGAATTTTGATTTGAGCTTGTTTTTCAATGGTGTATTTGGTAATTATCTTTACTCTAATACCGAAAACGCCTTCTTTACCAAAGGTTCTTTCGCCAATGGTCGTAACGTAACCAAAGATGTAGTATCAAGCAAAGAAGGTCCACTCAATGCTCCTGATGTTTCGACTCGTTTCTTACAAAAAGGCGATTTTGTTCGTTTGCAAAACTTGAATTTGAGCTATCGTTTCCCACTTCAAAGCAAAACGATTTCAAATCTTCGCGTATTCTTGACAGGCCAAAACCTAATGACTTTCACTAAGTATACAGGTCAAGACCCTGAAGTAAGTACCAACAAGTCTATCAATGGTATTCCTTCGTTTGGTATTGACTATACGGCGTATCCAAGAGCAAGAACTTGGACGATTGGTGCTAATATTTCTTTCTAAGAAACACTTAAACACACATTGGAACTATGAAATCTAATCAATATATAGTAGGAATTTTGATAGCAGGATTTAGCCTGGCTACCATAACTTCTTGTACCGACTTAGTAAATACCGAAAAAGATTCGATTGTTCGTCCTAATACCGACGGAAAACCCGTAGCAGGAGATGCTACAGCCTTGTTGGAGTCTGCCTATAAAGATTTGGGAGCTTATACCGACCAAGCTAACATGTATGCCTTGGGCATGCACACTTCTGCCGAAATGATTCCTCCTACTCGGGGTGTGGACTGGGGTGACAATGGAGTATGGCGTACGCTAGACCAACATACATGGGACGCTACTCACCAACAAGTACGTGATGCATGGAATAACCTAAACTCTCGCGTTTTTAAAACTACCGAGATTTTGGCTGGAAATGCTACTCCCGCCCAAAAAGCAGAAGCTCAATTCTTACGTGCATTTAATATGTACAATGTTATGGACTTGTATGGACAAGTTCCACTTAGAGAGTTTAGTCAAGGGGTGGATGAGCTGCCACGCGTCATGACTCGCTCTGAGGCTTTTGATTTTATCGTAAAAGATTTAGAAGAAGCTCTTCCTAATTTAGCTAAAGTTGGGCCTTCTCCTAACAATGGTGTCGCTAATAAAGCTGCCGCTAATTTCTTGTTGGCCAAATTGTATTTGAACAAAGCCGTTTATAAATCAGCTAAACCAGAAGGACCTTATACTTTTGAAAAAGCTGATATGGATAAGGTAATCACCTATGTAAATGCCATTACTGCTGACGGTTATAAATTTGATACCGACTATTTTAATGCATTTTCGGCTACAGCCAATGGTGAAACTATCTTGGTGTCGTTGGAAGGAACAGCACAAAACCGCTGGTTTATGACGCTTCACTACAATCAAAACCCTTCAGGTTGGAATGGTTTTACTACCCTAGCTGACTTCTACGACAAATTCGAGAAAGATGATCCACGGATTGGTAAACCCGCAAAAGGCGACGGTACTGAGTTTTCAGGAATTGGTCTTGGATTCTTAATCGGAAAGCAAATCGATGATAAAGGCAAAGACCTTATCGATACTCGTACCCAAAAAGTATTGTCGTTTACACGCGATGTGCCCTTGGCTGGTGCTGCTACCGACAAAGGTATCCGGGTTATCAAATACCACCCTGCCAATGCTAGCAAGTACATCTTGATGCGCTATGCTGAGGCAATTATGATGAAAGCAGAAGCCGAACTTAGAGGTGGTAATACTGCGGCGGCGCTCGCTACTGTGAATGCTTTGAGAACAGCTCGTAAAGCTAAAACTATCGCATCTTTAACTACCGATGGATTGTTTGACGAAATCGGTCGCGAGCTTTATTGGGAAGGTGGTAAACGTACAGTAGAAATTCGCTTTGGTAAATTTACTACTGGTGCAGGAGCTGACAACAAAGAAGCTTATACGGTATTGTTCCCGATCCCTTCTATTGCCCTTGTTTCGAATCCAAATTTGAAACAAAACCCAGGGTATTAAGCTGCATTTTTAAGTAATATTCAAAACAAAAATGCTCGAACCTTCGAGCATTTTTGTTTTAAGACGCTACACCTTATTCCACAGTATTAGACCTATGATGAAAAACTTTATGCGCAGTTTATTGCTTTCCGTTTTTTTGAGTGCTGCGCTTCTTTCTTGTCATTCTTCGCATCGAGCCGATGAGATATACCAAACCCTCAAAGATGGCCAAACTAAAATAGAAGTTTTGATTGATGGAACTCCTTTTTATCCCCAAACAAGTATCTTTAAAGGAGAGATACATATATTTGATAATTTGTTTAGAATCAATATGTTTGATCAGTTTGAGGGCAATGTAGTAGTGGCTTTTGGAGGAGACAAATGGTATGAAAACAAGCCACTCAAAAAACAAGTCTTTAGAGATAATCAGGTGGCGGCAAGTGTGATGATTGGACGATTGATAGATAAACAAAAAATGAAAGGAGAGGGCTACCTCATGACCGAAGGCGAAATCAGGGTAGAAACCCTTTCAGATGAAAAACTGGTGATGTATATCGACGGAAAAGTAGGTAAATACAACATGCAATATACCCCTGAAAAGTGGAGCCAAGTCAAGTGCATTGTCGTAGCTCGAAAGCCTAAGATTATCCTACAAGGGGTGTCTAAACAACAGGTATATTTTACCGAAAAAGAAAACTGAAAAATCAACCATTCTAAATTGATAATCTTTGTGAATCAAGGTTTTAAAAATAAAGCTGTTTACTTTTTTTGTTTGGTAATAGGCTTACAAGCTTGTTCTTTAAAAAAAGAAGCACCTGTTTTTGAGAAGGTCGAAAATTCGGGAATTGATTTTGAAAACAAAGTCGTCAATACCGCCGATTTTAACATCTTCAATTATCGCAATTTTTATAATGGAGGAGGCGTAGGCGTAGGTGATATCAACAACGATGGCCTGCCCGATGTATTCATGACCTCCAACATGGGAGCCAATAAACTCTACTTGAATAAAGGCAATTTCCAGTTTGAAGATATTTCCACCAAAGCAGGTATTGAAAACTCAGGACATTGGAACACGGGCGTGGTGATGGTCGATATCAATCACGATGGCCTTCTGGATATTTATGTGTGTAATGCGGGCATTGACAAAAGATTTAAAAAGCAAGGAAATGCCCTATTTATCAATAATGGGAATCTGACCTTTACCAATAAAGCGGCAGAATACGGCCTTGATGAAGATGGCTATACAACCCATGCTGCCTTCTTCGATTATGATTTGGACGGTGATTTGGATTGTTATATCCTTAACAATAGCTTTATCCCGGTCAATACTCTCAACTATGACAACAATCGCACGCTTCGGGCAAAAGATTGGCCAGTCAAAGATTTTCTTAAAGGGGGAGGTGACAAACTATTAAGAAATGATAATAATAAGTTTGTAGATGTGAGCGAGGAGGCTGGAATTTATGGAAGCTTGATTGGATTTGGATTGGGCGTCACAGTGGGGGATGTCAACAATGATGGTTATCCTGATATTTATATTTCAAACGATTTTTTTGAGAAAGATTATCTCTACATCAATCAACGCAACGGGACTTTTAGCGAAGAAAGCGAACAACGACTCGGCCACACAAGTCTGGCCTCAATGGGTGCTGATATGGCTGATATCAACAATGACGGATATTCAGAAATCTTCACCACTGACATGCTTCCACGGGATGAGGTGCGTCTCAAAAGTACCACTTCCTTTGAAAATCATTATGTGTTTAAACTGAAGCAGAAAAAAGGCTTTTCCAATCAGTTTATGCAAAATGCGCTTCAGCTCAACAATCAAGACGGTACTTATAGTGAAATCGGCTGTTTGAGTGGAGTAGAGGCGAGTGATTGGAGTTGGGGGGCATTGATGTTTGACGCTGACAACGACGCCCAAACCGATATTTATGTATGTAATGGCATTTACCATGATGTGATTGACCAAGATTTTATCGATTTTTTTGCGAATGAAGTGGCGCAAAAAATGGTGTTATCGGGCGAAAAGAAAAGCTTTGAAGCTATCTTAACTAACATGCCTTCGCGGCCTATTGCCAACAACTTTTTTCATAACAAAGGCGGCTTGAGATTTGAAGAAATTGGCGAAAAGTTTGGGTTTGATACTCCTTCCTTTTCAAATGGAGCTGCTTATGCCGACTTAGACAATGACGGTGACCTTGATTTGATTGTCAATAATGTAAATCAAAAAGCCTTTGTGTATCGCAACAATACAGAAAAAATCCCCAATCGTCATTTTGCTAAATTCATTCTGAAGGGAGACGAAAAAAATCCCCGCAGTATTGGAGCAGAAGTTAAAATATTTGCCGACAAGCAAGTCTTGAGTCGATATATCATGCCTTCAAGGGGGTTTCAGTCCAGTACCGAATATCCCATTACGGTAGGTTTAGGAGCAATTACAAAAATTGATTCAGTATGGATAAAATGGCCTAATGGGAAGGTCACAGTAGCGACTGCACTGGGAGTGGACAGAACCCATAACTTCTCAATCAAAGACGCATCAACGAGGACTTTGTCTTTTGATTTAACAAAACCGACCATTTTGGCAGAAACAAAATGGCCTTTTGAGGCTCATAAAGAGAATGACTACGAGGATTTTTACGAAGAAAAAAACATCCCTGTCAAACTTTCTACTGAGGGCCCCAAAGCTGCGGTGGGAGACGTAAACGGGGATGGGAAAGATGATATTTATATTTGTGGGGCTAGTCAGCAGGCAGGGCAACTTTATCTCCAAACGGCCACCTCATTTGTCAAATCTCCGCAAAAGGTGTTTGAAGACTTTATCTATTTAGAGGATACTGAAGCTGTGTTTTTTGATGCTGACCAAGATGGTGATTTGGATTTGTATGTGGGTACGGGTGGCAACGAATTTCCGGCCAATGATAGGGGACTTCAAGACCGGCTTTACCTCAACGATGGCAAAGGTAATTTTACTTACAAAGAAAAAGCCTTGCCTTTCAATGGCATGAATACTTCGGTCGTAGCCCCACATGATTACGATGGCGATGGCGATATAGACCTTTTTGTGGGGAGTCGTAGCGTAGCTAAGCAATATGGCCTCAACCCACCGAGCTATATTTTCCAAAACAATGGAGACGGTACTTTTAAGAGTGTTTTACCCAAAGAAATTCAAGAAATAGGAATGGTAAGAGATGCTGCTTGGCAAGACCTCGATGGCGATAACAAAAAAGAACTTATAGTGGTAGGAGACTGGATGGCGCCTTTGATTTTAACTTATAAGAATGGACAGTTCCAAAAGCTGACCACTGGCCTCGAATCTCTAAGTGGTTTTTGGGGAAGGGTAGAGGCGGTAGATATTGACAATGACAATGATATGGATTTAGTCTTGGGGAATATGGGTGATAATTTTATGCTTCAAGCCAGTGCTGATAAGCCTATCAAGCTATGGGTGAGTGATTTTGACAACAACGGACTGATAGACAAAATCATGACCAAAACAGTGGATGGCAAAGATTCACCGGTGTTTTTGAAACGTGAAATGATGGAGCAATTTCCCATTCTCAAAAAAGAAAGCCTCAAACACGCGGAGTATGCTACACGTACGCTCAAGGACTTTTTTAAAGAAGATGTTTTAGCCAAAAGCCTTGTCAAAGAAGTCAATTATCAAAAATCTTCTGTAGCGATCAATGATGGAAAAGGGCACTTTTCAATCATTGAACTTCCGGTGGAAGCGCAATTTTCGTGTATCAATGCATCTTACTGTACAGATTTGAATGGCGATGGCCTCAAAGACATCATTATCGGAGGCAACAATCATAATTTTATTCCACAGTTTTCGAGATTGGATGCTAGCAAAGGAAAAATACTCATAAACAAAGGTAAAGGAGTGTTCGGGGCTATTTCAGACAAAGACAGTGGGTTGAGAATGGATGGTCAAACAAAGCAGATATTGCCGATTACCATCCAAGGGCAAAAGAGTGTCATATGTTTGATTAACAATACAGTACCGAAAGTATTTAGGGTAGCAGAGAAACCAAAAAATCTATGAGGTATCACTACAGGGGCATAGGGTTGATGATTCTGCTTGGGTTGTTGACGCATAGTCTATTTTCTCAAAATGCAGGTGATTTTGTGAGTTTTCGGAAGAATGCCACTGATTTGCGCATTAGCGGAACCAAAGGCGACATCTTGATTCAGGGATTTTCGAGTTCAATTTTCAAAGTCCAGTGGCTTTCTACCAACGAAAATTCGGTAGATACTTCTGCCTCGGTGATTTTAAAACCCGAAAGTTTTACTTATTCTGTTGTCGAAAGTGCTACCGCGTTAGAAATAAGCTCAACAGAGTGTAGTATTGAAATTACGAAAAAGCCCCTATCGGTATCTTTAAAGTCTAACGGACGTACTAAAATTCAACAGTATAACTTTAGAACCGTACCAGATTCGGTATACTTAGATTTCAAAATCAACCCTGCCGATGTTTTTCATGGTTCGGGGGGGCGTATTTCGGAAGTTGATTTGAACCGCAAAGTACTGGAGTTCAAAAATGCGTATCGCCCTAGTTATTTTGAAGATATTTATGGCTATACGACTCAGTTGTCCCAAAGTTTCAATGTGCCGTTTATTGTATCCTCTCACCAGTATGGATTGCTCCTTGATAGCAATTTGCCCGGCAATATGCGAATGTACATTGGAGCATTGGATTCTACCCAAATCCACGTGGAAGCACAAAGCCAAGGTAAGTGGGCATATTATTTTATCAATGGTGATTCCAACGATGAAATTCTGGCGCATTATACCTTGCTCACAGGAAGGCAGCCATTGGTGCCACGCTGGGCTTTAGGGTATTTGCAATCAAAGTTTGGCTACAAGACGGAGGCCGAAGCCAAAGAAGTAGTCAACAAGTTACAGGCCCAAGGGTTTCCGATTGATGCCCTGATTTTGGACTTGTATTGGTATGGAGATGGCACTACAATGGGTAATTTTGACTGGAACTCTGCGGCTTTTCCCAATCCTACCCAAATGATGAAAGATTGGGCGGCCAAAGGCGTAAAGACTATATTGATAAGTGACCCTTATATCACCACCAAATCCAAAAACTTTCGATTGGCGGATTCGCTGAGTTATCTCACAAAAAATACCAACAATCAGACCGCAACCGTAGACATGTGGAATGGCACGGTCGGGCTATTGGATGTGTTTAAATCTCAAACTCAACAATGGCTGTGGACACAGTATAAGCGACTTACTAACCAAGGTGTTTCGGGCTGGTGGTGTGATAAAATCGAACCTGAGGAGCATCCTTCCAATTTTGTGCATGTCAACGGAAGTGCACCTCAGGTGCATAATCTATATGCGCTTACATGGGCGCAAAACCTGTATGAAAATTATCGGCGTGATTTCCCTGAGCAGAGAGTGTTTAATTTGATTAGGTCTGGTTGGGCGGGGTCGCAGCGATATGGAGCTTTGCCGTGGAGTGGAGATGTGATGAGATATTGGGCGGGATTGAAGCTGCAAATCCCGATGATGATTCATTCAGGATTTTCGGGATTGGCCTACATGCACTCCGACATCGGCGGTTTTGAGACTGGCCCCGACAAAAGAGAAAAAGATGAAGAAATGGATATGCGTTGGTTTCAGTTTGGGACCTTCTCGCCTATCATGCGAGCGCATGGGCTGAGGTCAAGTACGGAGCCATATAATCTTTCTCAACCTTTTTATGATATTGTCAGACGGCATATCAAGCTCCGATATGAGTTGTTGCCTTATACCTATAGTTTGGCTTACCAAAACAGTACCACAGGGCGGCCACTATGCCTGTCGATGGATTATTTTGAATTGACAAACACCAACAAAAATATCACAGATCAGTATTTTTTTGGAGAAAATTTGCTCGTTGCACCTATTTTGCTGCACGGGATGTTGGTGCGAAAAGTAGTATTGCCCAAAGGAAAATGGTTTAATTTTTGGACCAATCAACTGCACAATGGCGACGCTAATCTTTTTGAAAAAGTGACCAACGAAAATATCCCTGTTTATGCCAAGGCAGGAAGCTTTATTCCGTTGGCATCTTCGGCTAAGTCTTCTACTGACTCTTATATTTCGGATAGCCTTACAGTCAAATTTTTTCAGGATGTATCGGTAAGAAACTCTTCCTTTACAATGTTTCATGACGACGGGAAAAATCCTAATTCGTTGAAAGATAATCAAATAGAGCTTATTGACTTTGTGGGAAAAACCGTGACCGATACCGTACAAGTACAAATCAGGCGTCGCCAAAAATTTGATAAAAGCTTGACTATAAGAGCGATAACGTTGGAGCTTGAAAACATTACTTCTTTTCCCAAAGCCGTAATACTCAATGGGCAAACGATTCCGGTTGTTTTTCAAGCAAATTTATTCACTAAAAACAATCAAGCCTTTTACAACACCACTTCAGCGCAATTGTTGGTTCGTTTTGGATGGCAGTGCGATTCTCCCGCTCAAATCACGGTCATTCGAGATGGCTTGTCGGTTTTGACATCCGTGGAGCCTACCGAAGACTGGAAGATATACCCCAACCCGATCAGACAAGGCCAAAAAGTAACTTTAGATTTTGTAGTAAATACGTCTGCTGAATATGAGCTTGAGCTAGTCAATACCGCTGGAATGGTAGTGAATAGACTTCGACTAGGGCCACTTCAGAAAGACACTCACGTGGTATATCCTTTAGATGTACCCACGCTGAAAGGCACAGTAGTACTAAGATTGAAAAACAACTTAGGACAAGCAACAAGTAAAAAATTAGTGATAGAATAAAAACTGCCTATGAAATCTCTGATAAAGCTTTTGATGTGGAGTGGATTGCTAGGCGCTATTGCTTGGGGATGTGTAGATAATTTTCAGGTCAACATCACCACTTCCAAAGGGTACTTGTTGGTAGAAGGCACGCTTACCGATTTGAACGAACCCCAGTATATAAGTATATTCAGAACTCCCGAAGATACCCAGTTTAAAAGCTCAGATTTTACTTCTTCTATCAATCTTGACCGTCAAAAAGCGGTGCCTATTACACAAGCCCAAGTAAAGCTAATTGTAAACAATAAAGATGAGATAGTGATGCAAGAAACCCTAGCGGGCTATTATTACCTACCGTCTTCTTTTAAGGCACAAGTAGGAAATACGTATCAGCTTTGGTTTAAGACTACGGACGGGATTACGTACGAGTCGTCAGTTGAATCCATGAATCCAGTGGCAGGTATCAAAGACATGCGAGAGGAGTTTAATTCGGTAGGTATCAAAAGGTCGCTAACGAGTAGCGAAAGAATCGCAACAAATGATATTTATATAGACTTCGATGATACGCCTAACTCCAAAAATTTTTATCGGTGGAGATGGGTGAATTGGGAAATACAGCGCGTATGTGAGACTTGTCGTCAGGGGCGGTATTATATTTATGAAGATGAATCAGGCGAAACAGGAGGCTGCTATCGAGACCTTACACTTCAATCAAACGATCTATTCGATTATTACTGTGGTAACCGTTGTTGGGATATTTTTTATAGCCCTGATATCAACATTTTGGCGGATGTATACACCGACGGTCAACCTCAAAAAAATCGTCTAGTAGCGCAGATACCTCTTCGACAGTCAAACCCTACTTTGGTGAGTGTGCAGCAGATGTCATTGTCGCCCAATGCTTTCAGATACCTTAAACTCTTACAAGACCAATCTATCAATACAGGTACTTTGGCCGATACACCTCCTGCGCCTATCAGGGGAAATATTAAAAATAGTAAGAATGAAGAAGAGTTGATTTTGGGATATTTTTCGGCATCGTCGGTATCCGAACAAAGATTGATGATGAATCGGCGTAATACCACGGGAGGCACGCTTAATGGTTTGTTTGCATTTTTCAACAATCGCCTCCCTCTGTTGGAAGATGCCTCCAACGAACGTCCTGACATTCCGTTGGGTATTTGTAAAAATAGCCTTACCCGAACCTCTATTCCCCCTTTTGGTTGGCGATGAAAACAAGATTTTTACTTTTGATGATAATGCTTCTAGGAAGTTTAGAAATCATAGCTCAGAGCTATCTTATTAGTGGGATTGTGCGTGATTCCCTGACCAATGCTCCCCTAGAAGGTGCCACGATTGTGATGGATAGAAACAAAAAACTATACGCTACCCGCAGCGATGCAGAAGGTAAGTTTTCGATCAATGCAGGAAGTGGCAATCACGTTCTTTCGATTCGATATGTAGGATATGTACCTTTTTCCAAATACATCCCTTCTTTAAAAGGAAACTTGAAGATAGAAATAGTACTTTCTAAAGTAGAGCATCAGTTAGAACAAGTAGTGATTACTACCAAGGGATTTGACCAAACCGTGCGACAGCCAATTTTGGGCGTAAATCAGCTCAATATGAAAACGTTCCAAAAATTGCCGGCGGCTTTTGGGGAAGTCGATTTGTTGAGGGGCATTCAGATGCTTCCGGGCGTGACAAGCGTGGGCGAAGCTTCCAATGGAGTCAATATCAGAGGCGGAACTACCGACCAAAATCTCATCTTGCTCGACGATACGCCTATTTTTAATCCTACGCATATGTTTGGGTTGTTTTCGGTATTTCCTCCCGATGCCGTAGCAGGGCTGGATTTATACAAAGGAAATGTACCTGGAAGGTATGGAGGCAGAGCTGCTTCGGTGATGGATATAGCTTTAAAAAACCCCAATCTCGAAACATGGAAGGGCAAAGGAGGTATCAGTGTTGTATCCAATCGCTTTATGTTGGATGCGCCCATTGTCAAAGGAAAACTAGGTGTATATGCGGCTGGAAGAGGGGCATTCAATGATTTTTTGCTTCCTATCGCATCCGAACGTCTCAAAGGTATCAAAGCCAAATTTGGAGAGGGTGTTTTGAAAGCGTTTTGGAAAGTAAATCAGCGTAATACCATAACCGCAATGGCCTACAAAAGTTACGATTTGTTCAAAACTGATTTACTACCAAGTTTGCCCAATGTAATAGGTGTGACGACATTTTATGAACACCAAACCACCAACGCGATGGCGCGGTGGCTACACGTGATTTCGCCCAAACTTGACATTCAGACCACGGCTGTATACGCGCATTATACGCCCACTATTTCTACCCTCGAAAAAGATACCGACAATCCCGTTCGTTTGGAATCGTCTATTGTGCAAAAACAACTAAAATCTAATTTGAATTGGCAGTCTGACAACCATAAAATAGAGTCAGGAATTGTTTTTACAAATTATACCATAGCTCCCGGTACCCTTCAACCCAATCAGAGCGAAAGCGTAAAGTACGTGACCACCCCTACCGAATACGCCAACGAATGGGCTTGGTACGCAGACGAAGAATTTAGCTATTCCAAAAAATGGGCTTTTTCGTTGGGATTGCGTTATTCGCTGTTTATGGCTTTGGGACCCAACGATTATCGGAATTATGAAGCAGGAGAGCCCCGTGACGACTTTTCGGTCGTTGATACAGTGGCGGTGGCTAAAGGAAAAGCCCTCAAAACCTATGGTGGGCTAGAGCCACGGCTAGGTATACGATACACTATCACCGACAAAATCTCTTTGAAATTTGGGTATAATTTGATGCGACAATATGTACAGATTATTTCCAATACTACCACGCCTATTCCAACATCTCGCTGGAAAACAAGCGACCGAAACATCAAGCCACAAATAAGCAATTTGGCGTCGGCGGGGTATTATCAATCTTTCAATAAAGACATTTATGAAGTCTCGTTGGAGGGGTATTATAGATATACCCAAAACATGGTCGATTATAAACCAGGCGCTGATTTTTTACTTCAAAAGTACCCCGAAACCCAAATTGTACAAGGCGTAAGTAAGGCGTATGGGGTAGAACTGATGCTGACCAAAAAGAAAGGCAAACTAACGGGTTGGGCCAATTATACGTATTCTCGTACCTTCAATCGTACTTATGATGGCATCGCGCCTATCGAACGTGTCAACAATGGGAATTGGTATGCTGCCAATTACGACCGGCCTCATACGTTCAACACTTCCATTGATATTTTTGTGGACGACCACAATTCTTTCAGTTTTACTTTTATGTACAGCAAAGGCCGACCTTATACGGAGCCCGTGGGTTTTGTAAATTATCTCAACAATTACTTCCCCTTTTATGAAGCTCGCAACAACCGACGCGTTCCAGATTATCATCGGCTAGATTTTGCGTGGAATATTTACAATCCACGCATGAAAGATAGACGTTTTAAGGGACACTGGGCATTTACGGCCTACAACTTGTATGCTCGTAAAAATGTCTATTCGGTCTTTTTTAAGACCGAAAATGGCACGAGTGTAGCCCAAAAACTCCAAATATTTGCCGCACCGATTGTAAGCCTAGCTTATAATTTTGAGTTTTAAAATCAAACAAATTAGAATCTTCAAACTTGCCTAGTTTGAGTTTCGGAAGTTTTATAAATACTGTTTTTAATGAAGTCTATTTATCTTTTTTTACTTTTTGCAGTATTGTTTTCTTGCCAAAAAGCCGAGAAAACAGTCCCTGCCTTTCGATTGCTAGAGGCTAGTCAAACGGGTATTGAGTTTTCAAATGATCTGAAGGCGACCAATGAGCTCAATATTTTTAACTATATGTATTTTTATAATGGAAGTGGCGTAGGCGCTGGCGACTTCAACAACGATGGGCTCATTGACCTTTGTTTTACGGGCAATCTCGCCCAAAATCGCCTTTATATCAACCGAGGAAAACTTAAGTTTGAGGATGTAACTCCCCAAACCAATATCAATACAGGAAAAGGATGGGCCAATGGAGTCTCGGTAGTGGATATCAACCAAGACGGGAAACTGGATTTGTACATCAGTCAAGTAGGCGGTTTTCAGGGTTTTGATGGTAGAAATCTCCTTTTTGTCTGTAAAGAAATCACCAAGGAAGGCGTCCCTATTTATGAAGAAAAAGCCAAAGAATATGGGCTGGATTTGGTAGGATTTGGTACGCAAGCTGCCTTTTTTGATTATGATTTAGACGGAGATTTAGACTTTTTTCAACTCAATCATTCCGTTCATCAAAATGGCACTTTTGGATTCCGTTCGGTATTTCAGGGCAAAATGCATCCTACGGCAGGCGATAAGTTTTTTAGGAATGATAGCCAATATTCTTCTGAAGGGCAGTTGGTTAAACCTATTTTTAAAGAGGTGACTTTGGAGGCGCGTATTGTAAGCGATGTGTTAGGATATGGACTGGGTGTAGGCGTAGGCGATGTCAATTTCGACGGCTATCCAGATATGTATATTGGTAATGATTTTCATGAAAATGACTATCTCTATATCAATCAGCAAAATGGGCAGTTTAAAGAAGATTTGGAAAACCAAATAATGCACACAAGCCAATTTTCGATGGGAATTGATATTGGAGATATCAACAATGACATCCTGCCCGAAATCATTTCTCTGGATATGTTGCCCTCCGATAAAGAAATCTTGAAACGGTCGGAAGGGGAAGACTCTTACAATATTTTCAAATATAAAATACGGCAAGGCTACAATCACCAATTTGCCAGAAACAATCTACAGCTCAATTTAGGGCCATTGTCGGCTCAAAAAAACGCCCAAGGGGCTTTTTCAGAAATTGGGATGTATGCCGGAGTACACGCCACCGACTGGTCGTGGGCACCTCTTTTTATGGACTTTGACAACGACGGCCGCAAAGATTTGTTTATCTCAAACGGTATTCCTAAGCGTATGAATGACATTGATTACATACAATTTGTATCAAACGAAAACATTCAAGCCAAAATGAACAAGGGGGAATTTACGGAAGATGACCCTTCGGTAGTGGAGATTTTGCCCGAAATCAAATTACCTAATAAGTTTTATCTCAATACTCCAACCCTACAATTTCAGGATTGGCAAAATCGAATTGTTAATGACAAACCTTCCTTTTCAAATGGGGCTGTGTACGCTGATTTGGACAACGACGGTGACCTAGAAGTCATTACCAACAACATCAACGACAAAGCCTTTATCTATGAAAACTTGGCCAATGAATATGCTCCCACTCATCAATCTTTGACGCTACATTTGAAGGGTTCTTCCACTAATCGCAATGCTATTGGAGCTAAGTGTTTGGTATTTAAGGGTAAGGAAATACTCTCTTACGAAAAATTTCCAGTAAGAGGGTTTCAGGCAAGTATGGAAGTACCTTTGACGGTGGGCCTTGGCAACAAAGCCGAGGTTGATTCTATTTATGTGATTTGGCCTGACAAACGTTTTCAAAAAATAGACCCTAAAAATTTGCCTAGCTCCATTACTCTCACTTATCAAGTTACGCTACCCGTATTTGATTATGCAGCTTTTGTACCAAAGATGATTCGTAGCGTAGCCGTAGAAGATGTGACAGAGGCGGCGGGGTTGGATTTTGTACATCAAGAAAACAACTTCAATGAATTTGACCGTGAAGCTCTTATACCGCATTTGGCTTCTTCGGAAGGCCCTGCTTTGGCGCTCGGCGATATCAATCATGACGGTCTTGAAGATGTGTTTTTGGGAAATGCCCGCGACGGGGTTAGCAAGGTATATCTTCAAAATTCCAAGGGTAAATTTGTGTATTTAAAACAACCCGAAATCGCCAAAGATAGTGCTTACGAAGATGTCGATGCGGTGTTTGCGGATGTCAACGCTGACTCGCATCTCGACTTGATAGTAGCAAGCGGTGGAAATGAATTTTTTGGTAACTCCGAGTATCTCCAACCGCGCGTTTATCTCAATGACGGCAAAGGGAATTTTGCCCGAAAAAAAGACGCTTTTACCGACTTGTTTGTGACGGCCTCTACCGTAAGGGCTTTTGATTTCAATGCTGATGGTAAGATAGACTTGTTTATTGGAGGACGATCTATTCCGAAGGCTTATGGTGAGAGTCCTCGTTCGTATTTGCTCCAAAATGACGGCTCGGGCAAATTTGTGGACGTGACTGAAAAAATAGCCCCCGACTTGAAAAATATCGGGATGGTAAAAAATGTAGAGTTGGTGGATATTGACGGTAATAAAGATACGGATTTGGTGCTGTCTATAGAATGGCAGGGGATATGTGTAATGGAAAATAAAAAGGGGGCATTTACCAAAAAAATGCTTACTGAAGCCAAAGGTTGGTGGAATTTTACACTCACGCACGATTTTGACGGAGATGGGGACTTAGATATACTGGCAGGGAATTTGGGATTAAATAGCCGTCTCAAAGCCACAGTAGAGGAGCCCGTAAAACTGTATGTGGGAGATATTGATAAGAATGAAAGAGTAGACCAAATTCTGACTTATTTTCTCAACGGAAAAGAGACCCTTTTTGCCAATAAAATGGAAACCGACAAGCAATTTCCGTTTATCAAAAAACAATACATTCATGCCAAAGATTTTGCGCAAGCAAGTGTAGAAGCGCTTTTTGGGAGAGATAAGTTAGAGAAAATGAAAACCCTAACTGCGACAGAGTTTACCAATTGTATTTTGCTGAATGATGGTAAAGGTAACTTTACCCTAAAACCGCTGCCTATCAAAGCACAGTGGACTACTTTTCGGGCGGGGCAAATCATCGATGTCAATGGTGACAAACTCCCTGATGTGCTCATTGCAGGCAATTTTTATGACAACAACATCCAAATGGGACGTTATGATGCAGATTATGGAACCGTACTGGTCAACCAAGGTCAAGGAGAGTTTGAGGTCAGGCCTTTGAGTACCTGGGTAAAAGGGCAAGTAAGGCATATCGCTACGGTCAAAAGAGCGGTAGGTCAGCCTCTACTAATACTCGCCAAAAACAACGATAAAGCCCAAGTGATTACCTTAAAGAAATGATAGATAAAAGGTCTTGACGAAACCCAAAGCATTGTTTATCTTCTTGTACACAAAAATATCTTTTTAGAAATAAACGGTTTAACTACTTTTGCAAGTACAAAACCAAACAAAACTCACCAGAATGAAATTTTTCATTGATACTGCCAACTTAAAAGAAATCCAAGAAGCCTACGAATTGGGCGTACTCGACGGAGTTACTACCAATCCTTCGCTTATGGCCAAAGAAGGAATCACGGGCAAAGCCAAAATCATGGCTCATTATAAAGCTATTTGTGATATCGTAGATGGAGATGTAAGTGCAGAGGTTATTTCGACCGAATTTGACGGAATGATCAAAGAGGCGGAGGAGTTGATTGAAATCGATGATAAAATCGTGGTCAAAGTCCCTATGATTAAAGATGGTGTCAAAGCCATCAAGCATTTGTCGGATCGTGGCATCAAAACCAACTGCACCTTGGTATTTTCGGCAGGGCAAGCCTTACTTGCGGCCAAAGCAGGTGCTACTTATGTCTCTCCTTTTATTGGTCGTTTGGACGATGTATCAATGGACGGAATGGATTTGATTGAGCAGATTGTTACTATTTATCAAAACTACGGTTTTACTACCGAAGTATTGGCGGCATCTGTACGTCACCCTATTCACCTTCTCAAGTGCGCTGAGCTTGGTGCTGACGTGGTTACGTGTCCCCTCAGCGTGATTACATCGTTGCTCAAGCATCCTCTTACAGACCTTGGCTTAGAAAAATTCTTGGCCGACTACAAAAAAGGAAATCAATAATCTAGTTTATAAAGCGAGCAATGTACCTTAGTGAAGGCGCATTGCTCGCCTTCTTTATTGCCTATCAGAACTATGACTGCTTTTTCATCGGACCCTATTATCCAATTAGAAAACACGGATATTTACCAAAACGGTAACAAGCTTGTTTTGTCGGATGTCAATTTTGAAATCAACAAAGGCGATTTTGTGTTTTTGATTGGGCGAACAGGTAGTGGTAAAAGCTCTCTTCTCAAAACCCTTTACGGTGATTTGTGGCTCGAATCAGGAAAAGGCAAAGTGGTAGGCTATGAATTACAGAAGCTAAAGCGGTCGGATGTTCCTTTTTTAAGACGTAAAATTGGGATTGTATTTCAAGATTTTCAGTTGTTTTTTGACCGTAATGTAGAAGAAAACTTAGAATTTGTACTCCGTGCTACCGGCTGGACTGACAAAGCATCTATCAAAAATCGTATCTCCGAAGTACTAATGCAAGTCGGACTGGGAACGCTCCAGAAAAAAATGCCTCATCAGCTCTCAGGTGGCGAGCAGCAACGAGTCGTGATTGCACGGGCTATGCTCAACGAACCGCAGATTTTGCTAGCCGATGAGCCTACCGGAAATCTAGACCCCGAAGTAGGAGAGCAAATCATGCAAGTTTTCCAGGCTATCAACACTGCAGGCACCGCTATCTTGATGGCTACTCACAATTATGACTTTCTTAAGAAATATCCCGCTCGCGTCCTCAAATGTGAGGCGGGTGCCGTCACCGAAATAGCCTAATACCTTTTGCAAATATTATTTTGCTAAGAAAAATACAAAATTTAACATTCTCTTCATTCTTATTTCAAGAATTTGTCTTACTTTTGCATAAGTTTTTACTGCACGAACAAGCTCGTTCGTCTCTGCGATTTTTTGTGTCAGGGTACTTTTAAAAGTAGGCAGTTTGCAGTCAATAGTTACAGCACTGTTTTTGTATACGTCGTAGCTGTTTTCTAGTAGTGGCTCCCTGCAAACTCTCCTCTCTTCGTCGTCCTCAGAAATACACGCAGGCCTTCTGTAAATGTTTACAGAGACTCTTCGGGCTGCAGTGCTTTTTACGCGAGTATTGAGTAAGTCTTCAGTATTGGGAAAAAAGAAAGGCACTTTCTTCCCAGTTGTGGTGTACTCTTTGCTCACAACTAAATGCTCATTACTAATTTAAAAAATGCAAGAAGAAAATTTGAATTTTCAATCACTTGGCTTGTCAGACGAAGCGCTGAAAGCAGTGACCGAAATGGGTTTTGAAAAACCCTCTCCTATCCAAGCGCAAGCGATTCCTCATTTGTTACAAGGTCTTGATGTCATAGGCCAAGCTCAAACCGGAACCGGAAAAACAGCAGCGTTTGGTTTGCCAGCCTTGGAGTTGGTAGAAGTAGATGATAAACACACGCAAGTACTTGTTTTATGTCCTACTCGTGAGTTGGCTGTTCAAGTAACAGACGAACTACGCCGTTTGTCCCAATTTAAAAAAGGCCTTAAAATCGAAACAGTTTACGGTGGAGACTCTATCGAGCGTCAGATTCGGTCGTTGAGAGGAGGCGTTCAAATCGTAGTAGGTACTCCTGGACGTACCATGGACTTGATGGAGCGTCGTGCCCTAAAACTCGACAAAGTAAGCTACGTAGTACTTGATGAAGCCGACGAAATGCTCGACATGGGCTTCCGTGAAGATATTGAGAGTATTTTGGAAGATATTCCAGAAGAACGCCAAACGGTGTTGTTTTCGGCAACGATGTCAAAGCCTATCATGGCTATTACGCAGAAGTTTCAAAATGACCCTGTATTGGTAAAAGTAACGCGCAAAGAAGTTACGAATGAAAATATCGAACAGGTATGTTTTGAAGTAAAACAACGCGCTAAAAGCGAAGTAACTTGCCGCCTAATCGACGCTTATGACCTCAAACAAGTCATTATTTTCTGTAATACTAAACGTAAAGTGGATGAGATTACGGAAGAGTTGATGGTAAGAGGCTATCAAGCAGAAGGGCTACACGGTGATTTACGTCAAGCGCAACGTAACAACGTGATGGCAAAATTTAGAGCCAATACTACCAATATCCTTGTCGCTACCGATGTAGCCGCTCGTGGTATTGATGTATCAGGGGTAGACGCCGTCATCAATTTTGATTTACCACTCGACGAAGAGTATTATGTACACCGTATTGGTCGTACAGGTCGTGCGGGTCGTACAGGTAAAGCGTTGACTTTGGTAGCAAAAGATGAAAAATATCGTCTTCGCCAAATTGAGACTTATACCAAAGTACGTATTGAAAAAGGAGTGATTCCAAGCTTTGAAGATATCGTAGGCGTTCGGAAAGCTCGTTTTATTGAGCAAGTAGAACAGGCAGCTTCCGAAGGAGATTTGGAAATCTACAACGACATGCTTACCATGTTGCATCATACTACTGGCTTGAGCACAGAGGTGATTGTGGCAGCCTTGGTCAAAATCAATATGGGTGTTCAGAAAAGCGAATTTTCTGATACTGACTTGGCTTGGGAAGAAGAACGTAAGTTTGGTAAAGACCGAGGAGCTAGGGGTGAAGATAGAGGCGGGCGTTTTGGCAGAGACAGAGATGCTGGTCGTGGTAGTAACGACCGAGGAGGCCGTGGCGACCGCGATAGCCGTGGTGGCAATGACCGCGCAAGACGCAATGACCCCGGAATGGTTCGGTTGTTTGTAAGCGTGGGTCGTAAAGACCGCGTACAACCTCGCGACATCGTAGGGGCTATTGCTGGCGAAGCGGGTATCCCAGGGCGTGTTATTGGATCTATCGATATCTTTGATGCTTACTCGTTTGTGGATGTACCAGAGCGCGATGCCCGTAAAGTAGTAGAAGCCATGACTGGCAATACTATCAAAGGAAAAGTTGTAAATATTGAAGTGGCCCGATAAACCTGTCGGATAAGACTTAAAAGCAGCAGTTCACAGCAAGCAGTATGGCGATATTGTTGGTTGTGAACTGTTTTGTTTCAAACTATTTAGGGTTATCTTTGGTTAAACTACCGCGTACCCATTCGACTTTGCAAGAAAATTTAAGAAAAAATGATGGTAGACAGACCCATAACAGATTGGTTGCCTTTGACAAAAAAAGAGGTAGAAAAACGAGGCTGGAATGACGTAGATGTGGTGCTTATATCGGGCGATGCCTACGTAGACCACCCAGCTTTCGGAACGGCGGTCATTGGGCGTATCATAGAGAGTGAAGGCTTTAAAGTGGCGATTGTGGCTCAGCCCAACTGGAAAGACGATTTAAGGGACTTTAAAAAGTTTGGTACACCTAAGTATTTCTTTGGCGTGACGGCCGGCTGCATGGATTCGATGGTAAACCACTATACAGCCAACAAACGTTTACGTTCCAACGACTCTTATACCCCCGGAGGAGAAGCTGGTTTTAGGCCCGATTATGCCACGACGGTTTATACCAATATTCTCAAACAACTATATCCTGAGGTGCCGGTATTGATTGGTGGTATTGAGGCTTCTTTGCGCCGAGTGACTCACTACGATTATTGGAAAGATCAGCTGATGCCATCGATTTTGGTGGACTCAAAAGCCGACCTTTTGGTATATGGAATGGGAGAGCAACCTTTGCGCGAAATACTGAGACGATTGAAAGAAGGGCAGACTTTCGCTGATTTGCAAGACATCAATCAAGTAGCCTATTTACAACCTTCTTCTGCCGAACTGCCCCGCTATAATGACTGGGAAACCGTGGAATTGTCGAGTCATGAAGTATGCTTGGCCGATAAAATCAAATATGCCGCAAACTTTAAGATTGTAGAAGTTGAATCCAATAAATGGCAAGCCAATCGTATTACGCAGCAGATTGGAGAGCAGCTATTGGTTATCAATCCTCCGTTCAAAATTATGGACGAGAAGGAAATGGATGCTTCTTTCGATTTACCATATACGCGCTTGCCCCACCCCAAATACAAAAATCGGGGTACGATTCCGGCCTATGAAATGATTAAATTCTCTATCAATATGCACCGTGGGTGTTTTGGGGGATGTAGTTTTTGTACTATTTCGGCGCATCAGGGTAAGTTTATTGCCTCTCGTAGCGAAAAGTCAATCATGAAAGAGGTGGAAGAAGTGACAAAGCACCCTGAATTTAAAGGCTACATTTCGGATTTGGGAGGGCCTTCGGCCAATATGTACCGCATGAAGGGCAAAGACGAGTCGATTTGTGCGCGCTGTTCGAGCCCAAGTTGTATTCATCCAGTTATTTGTTCCAATTTGGATACTTCTCATAAGCCACTTACGGAGCTTTATCGCAAAGTAGATGCGCATCCTAAGGTCAAGAAAGCATTTGTGGGTTCAGGAGTTCGGTATGATTTGCTGGTAGATGATTTCAATAAAAACAACAAAGACGGCAATCATGACGAATACATGGAGCAGCTCATTACGCGGCATGTATCGGGGCGATTGAAAGTAGCACCTGAACATACTTCTGATGATACCCTCCGCGTGATGCGTAAGCCTTCGTTTAAGTATTTTAAGTTGTTTAAACAGAAATACGATAAAATACAGGACAAGCACAATCTCAATCAACCGTTGATTCCTTATTTTATCTCTTCGCATCCGGGATGTGAGGAAGCTGATATGGCCAACCTCGCCGCCGAAACCAAAGATTTGGGTTTTCGTCTGGAGCAAGTGCAAGATTTTACACCTACTCCTATGACGGTGGCAGAGGTCATATACTATTCGGGAGTACATCCTTATACGTTAAAACCAGTGTATACGGCCAAAACACGGGAAGAAAAACAAAACCAAAATCGCTTTTTCTTTTGGTATAAACCCGAGTACAAGGATATGATAAGAAACCGCCTCAACAAACTCAAAAGGCCCGATTTGGCCAATCGTCTGTTGGGTAGTCCCAAGAAGAAGTAATAAAAAAAGAGGCTTTCGAGCCTCTTTTTTTATTACTTCTTCTTCAACGAAATTACTTCACTATAAGCTTCATTGAGAGCAGCTACCATTTTGTTCCATTCGGGAAAACTGGTTTTTTTGACCAATAACGTATTCAAATTAAGATGGCTACGTACAATGATTTGCCCATTTTTTTGTTCGTAACTAAGCTTAAAGCCAAAATCTGGATTCGAAAAACTAACGTTAGTGGGCAAATAAGACACCTCATACCCTTGAGGAATAGGGAGTGTCGTTATGGTTTCTTCGGCGTGCGTAAACTCATGTTTCCAATCATTTTTACGATTGTCTTCTTGGCGTTTGTCAGCCCACGGGCGAGTAAGGTGGGGATTGATAAACAACTCTCCTGCGGCTTCTTGAACATAATCAGGTACCCGAAAAGTATAATCAAATACCACCGGAACATCGCGTTGATTGAGTCCCAACACGGTTCTTTGCTCCAAAGTTGATTTGTTTGAGCCTCTGCTCAAAAGAGATTTATAATACTCATCTTTTTGGTTTTCTGACCGATATTGCACTGCCGATTTGACGGCGGTTTTCCAAAGTCCTTCAAATGAAAGCATTCCTTTGCCTTTCAGGGTTTTACCGTCAATAGATAAAGTAATAGAGTCCCGTTTGAAGTTTTGTAGCGGTGTAGCAATCGGCACGGGGACAATTTCATATTTGTCTTCTGACGTCATAATGAGCGCCTCCTTGCCTTGAATATGAGAAGTAGGGAGGCCAAAGTCGATGCGATCGTCGGTAGCATCCAAAAACTTCCACTCTCCTTTATATTTCACCGCCGCAATCATGTGATTGTCAACACTCATAGAAGGGTTTTCGGCATAGCGGTAGGGGATGTCGCGCGTGCCAATCCATACCAAATAAGACGGCACACCCGACAGATTGAGGAGTGTAGAAGTCAAGCTTGCCATGTCTTTGCAGTCACCGTAGCGTTTTTGACACACATCAGCGGCTTGGCGGGGTACAAATCCCCCGAGACCTTCTTCAAAAGCGATGTATTTTACATGGTCTTGCACCCAATAATACACTGATTTGATTTTATCTAGTTCACTTTTACCGCGCGTAAGGGAGTCGGCCAAGGCTTGTAATTGAGGGTTAGGCGTTTTGTTGAGGTCTTTGACCAAACTTTTGTAATAATTAAAGAGCTTTGGCACATTCCCAAGCACTTCTGTCGTCTGACCGTCGATAGTATAGCTTTCGATAAACAAAAATACCTGTGGGACGTAATGTCTGAGCGAAGGAGATTCGGTTTCGAGGGGTGAAGGTTTGATGTTTTGAGCTTTCCAAGAGTAAGTTGTCTTGCCATTTTGGGAGCTTTGCTTAAATACAATCCCCTTCATATCGCCGTAGGTTTTGTATGAAACTTTGACTGACGACGGAAATGTGACCGAAAATTCGCTGTTGAGTACGGGTACGTAATTTCCAAAAATAAACCCCGTAAGCATATAAGGATTTTTGATGCGTTCGCGATAAGACACACTCCCTATTCCTCCTTGTTTGGCGCCGGGGAAGGTGAATTTTTTGACTTGCATATCGTCAAAAAAAATCCCTCCGCCTGGACTAGGCCGTTCGGTTTTGAAGTTGGTGACGGGGGTACGTTTAAAGCCCGCCTTTTCGGGAATATAAGAAATAGCTTCTAAGTCTTTGATTTCTTGAAAAGCATCCGAGAAATAAATGCGTTCGTCGGCCCAAACGCTCGCTCGTTCATCCAAAAATACCCGGTCTTCTTGGTGTAAAACCTCAATTTGCAAGGCTTTATCCAAGATTTCGATAGATACTTGTTCCGAACGATTGACATAAGCCATCTCTTCGTCTGGAAACTTAGCTTTCAACTGCGCAATATTTACCTTTGGCTGTGCCCATGATAAAGTAAACGAGAGAAAAAATAGGAAAAAGTAAGCTATTTTTTGGGTCGTTGAGGAATAATGCATATTTCAAGAAATGATTAATGTGGCTCTAAAATAACGGAAGGTTGGCAAGAAAAGTTTTATTTTGTATTTCATCCTCTCACAAGACGAAACAATGAGGTATTTCTTTAATCAGGTTTTTTGAATTTAAAACAAAAATTATGCAAAAAGCAGCGGATGATTTGATGGGTGCGTCGTCGGAAGTAGTACAAGGGTGCCTCAATACTCCCAATTTGCTCCGTGACTTAATCTTTCAATTAATAAAAGATTTTCAGACCGCACAAATACCCTTATCGTTGGATGCAGAAGTTGCTTATTCTTTTGAAGGGCTTTGTGAGCATCTGGCTCAAGTCATCGAACTGCATTTGGACAAAGGCGGTACTTTGAAAAACCTGCTCAACCGCGTTGATTTGACCGAAAAACAAATCAGAAAAATGATACCTAATCAACTCAACGCTCATCTGCGCTCTTTGGCTGAGCTTATCATCAAGCGTGAGTTACAAAAAGTAGTGATTCGGTATTGGTACCGGCAAGCTTCCGAAAATAGCTAGGGAGTAATACTACAATTGACAAAAGAGCTGGGATTCAGTGTTTTTTTCCAACCTTTGGTTCGTGCTTCTTTTCTTTGATTCATGAGTAAGCTTTGTTTGCTTGCTACGGGCAAATACCGCCGTGTAAGGTCGTTGGACGAACTTTCGACTAATTTCATTTTTACATTTTTCCAATTGAATTCCACAAAAGGGACAAATGCCTCTACCGTATTACGAAGATTAGAGTCATTATCATAGCGGTAAGCTGTCATATAAGTAGATTGGCCGTCAGGAGTCACTACAGTAGTATGGGTTTGGAGTCGATTGTTGCCGGAGAAGTTTTTAAACTCATACCTTTCGCCAGAGGAAATGGATTCATTTTGAGTGATTTGGGGTTGATGGATGAGCCAGTTGAATTTCCATAAAATATCCGTCGCTTCGCAAGCTTCTACGATGAAGCCATTGTAAAGGGTATTTTCGTTTTTAAAGACATTTTCTCGATTCTCAAATTCTACAACTGTTCCTTTGTCTTGGGTAATGTTCTCAATTTTAGAGTTGCCCATGGCAAATTTGACGCCTGCGCCTTTTGCAATATGAAGGTGTTTGATGGTAAGGTCGGCATTGAGAGGTTGAACATAGTTTTTCTTTGCCGGAATACGACACACAAACTTGCCCACTCGGTGTCTACCGTCGGGTACGTTAGGAAAACCGAAGTAATAGCCGTCACCATAAAATTTGAGGCGGACATCGGTTTCTATTTCATCAAAAACAGCCCCTGTAATGCCTTTATTGAGCCACAAGCCCGTCATGTCGTTGAGAGCAGCTTCGCTCATAAATACGGGATTGGTGTTTTGAATCAATAATTTTTTTATATAAAAACTACTTTTAGGCGATTTAAACGAAGTCCATGTATGTTTGGAAGCTACCCATGAGAGGTTTTTGTTCATCATCGTAGGATAGGCTTTGGCGTCGGAGATGCCAGGTTTACGTAGAGCGCCGTCTATTACGTAGTTGTCCACTCGTACATGATTGACAGCTTGGGTATAAAATACCAACGAACAAGGGAAACGAGCGTAGATATTTTTGATGTACAAGCTATCTTTTCGTTTATGCACCTCGGGGTCTACTTGGTTTTCGAAGGTAAAAGTATAGAAAGGCTTTTCGATAGGTGCGTCTCCCCAAAGTTCTTGGTCTTGCTGAGCGTAGAGAGAATCGATGATTACGGCTCGATGTGCACCGCGTACATTTACGCCCCACACGGCGAAGTTTTCTTCTTGAATATTGAGACAGTTGAAGCCGTTGACTTCGCGGAAGGCTTTCACTTGGATACGGTCGTAGCCTATGTCTTTGACTTGGTCGTGGGTATCGATATTGATGCCGCACATGGGCATATTTTTAAAAGTCAAAGAGCCAATGGTCAATCTCGATGTAGGCTGATTAGTAGGAGAAATGATTTGTAAGAATGCCTGCCCCGCTTCATTTTTGGCGTTGGCGATTTTGAGGTTTTGGGTATTGCCATTGAGCAGTAGTGTGCCGCTCAATGTAAGTTCGGGAATGTCTTCAAGCTGAAGAATTTTGATTTGGTTTACGCCGTTTTGGGTTTGTAAAATTGTATTTTTAAAATCAAGTGTTAGCCGTTTGGGATTAAAGAGGTTTTTTGGGGTAATGATGAGCGGTTGGAGAAAATAAGTTTTGGCCCCGAAGTTAATCTTATCGCAAGCCATAAGTGCATACAAAAGCGCCTCATTGACACTGCTATCATTGTTGTTCATAAACCATTCTATCATTACTCCTTTGGAAGGATTATAGAGGCGTTTGTAGCGGCCTTTGACTTCGCGGCTCGAGCTTTCGAGAATAGTGCCGATATTGGGACTTGATTGGGTCTCCGTAGGGTCGTATCTCCAATCGCCTTGCTTCCCGGCATCCGTGATGCGATAGGTGGCATTAGGGGAGGGGTTTTTGAGGGTGACTAGTTGCCGTAAGGTGAGAGAACTAACTTGTGCTCCCCCCCTCAAAGACATGCCTAACAGAAGAGCATACAAAATAAAAAAAGTCGATTTGTTCATATCATTAGGGTAGATTCACTGTTATTAACTCCCAAACTCAAAAATATTGTATAAACCCAAAAACTATAGTGATGTGGGATATTTGTTGTGGTTTAGGGTTTTCCCGAATTGTGAATGGTAAGTAGCTACACTTTATGATTCAATGCCTGAAAGTAAAACCCAAGTCACTTAAAATGATGCTTAGTACTAGTGATTACATCAGATAAAAGTATATTTGTTTTTATTTGTCTTTTTTTGGAAAAGAAGAGTGCAAAATATGTCAAAAATAGTTTGTTGTTTTTTTAGGTGATTTGGATAATGTTTTTTGCACAAATAAAATGTAAATTGTTGGTAATTTATAAAAATTATCAACAATTTACATCTGAAGTTTTAGAAATAATGATTTTGTGCTTGTGGATAAATTTGTTTGTGGTTTTTTTTGGTAAATTTAAGGTATAATAAGAGTGAGTATTTTAAGAGATTAATAGAAGTAAATTAAATTTTTGTAATGAGAGAGAGGCTAGAAGAGCTATAATAGTTATGATAAAAAAATAAGTAATGGCTGAAAATCAAAAAAAATATGGAATTGCATTTTGTGTCATCATGATTATAGTAATAGTTTATGATTTCTACTATAGAAATGAAGTATCAAAAAAAATGAAAGAATGCTCTAGATATACAATAGGGGAAATAAAGAGTGTTTATACATCAAGATGGATGACTCGAATAAAGTATCAGTTTCAAGCAAGACAAATTAGAGTCGAACACAATACTACGGTAGGACGCTCAGAATCAGAGGATGGATGGTGGATAGATAAAGAGAAACTAAAGGAAAGGCGTTTGTTGATACAATACTATTGTAAAGAACCAAAAAGTATACATAAAATCTTTTGGAGCATCAAAGTACCCGACACGCTTAGTTATGTTCCCTTTGAGGGCTGGAAAGAAATTCCTTATGATTTGGCTGAAAATAAATAATGGATTGAACTTGGCAAGTTAATTCGCTAGGTTTAGTAATAAATAAATGCTATCGAAAGCCTGTCTCTTGAAAACTAGAGAAAAATAAAATTTTATAAAAAACAATAAAAACGCATCAACCAAGAGGAGTATTCTGGAATAATTGCCTAAGGGCTTGCTTTGTCTTTATATTAACCATAGACAGTGACACGAAATATGGGACACAAATTCAAAAACAATTAGATCAAATTATTAAAAATGGAGACTACAAAAAAACACCCTAAGTATTATGAGGTTATAGCGAAAGGAGATGATTTATTAGATCCGGTGGACTATCATCAATTGGTTAATCATCCTTCGTTCTGCGGGACTTGTGGCCAACCATTAGCAGGTATCAAGACGCTTCCAGATATTCAAATAAAAGAAATGTATAAAAAACAATGTAGTATTTATTATATGAGTCATTTTAAAGGTGTACCTGTGTGGGCAATACATATAACTTTATTGGAAGAATTGGCAAAATTTGTGAAAGTAGAAGACTATTTGATGTTGGGTACTTTGCTTGATGCTCATCAAAATATTATTGAAACCTACCGTACTTTTCTGCCGCGTTATTATCTTTTTGTAAGAGGTAGTATATTTTTTGAGAAAACTTGTGAGGCATGCCATTCTTATATTTATAGCGACTACCGAGCTCCCTATTTGCCAAGAATAGTAATAGGCTGCCCAATTCCCTTATTCGGAGTCAAAGGTGCTAGTCTCATGGTCAATACAGAAATAGGCTTGCATTTAAAAGCCCTCAAGCTACCTTGCCTAAGTGTCTCGTTTTTGAAAATCCAACAAGAACTTCCTCAAAACGCCCATGTACCACTTTATAAAACGTATTTCTGAATTAGTTACAGGCACATAGCTTGGTTATGATTAACAAATAATATTGAAAATATCTCGAGAAGTAGCTTGTCAGGAAATTAGATAAAATATTGAACTTATGAAACATTCATTCAGTGTATTTCTAATGTTGATTTTGGTGGCCTGCCAAACTAAAAAAAATAAGATTACCTTTTATATTGAAAATGGAAGTAGAGTAGATACTATAGTTAATATAAATGTATGGATTGAAGGACGGAAAGTTGTTGATACTAATTTTGTTTATTCTACTATTACCCCAAATTATGATACTTTTATTATTGAAGAACCTATGAAAGATAGTGTTCTGATTAGTGTAAGTACAAATACGGGAGCAAATAGACAATTTAAAATAAAGTTTGATAAAAATGCCTATGTTTTTCTTGCCTATGTACATGATTCAATAACAACAGAAAAACAGAGAAAGGTAATTGAACAAATGAAGAAAGAACTGAATGGATATGACCCCAGTGTGCTTTTGGAGAAGAAAGCTATTCGGGAAAAAGTTCAATATACAGAACCCTTGTTGTATTAGAAAAAATCTTTGCATTTTTCCTTAGAGAGTACTGAGCCAATTAAACAAAAATTTAGCTTTTGTCTAGAGTTCAAGATGGGCGGTAAGTTTAAGCGCCTCGTATAAAGAAGGTCCTAACCTCCACAGGGGTTGGACTTTTTTTTTATTTTACTTGACTTTTTTGTTATGAAATCTCTTCGACAAAAGTATCTTTTGTGTACTTTCGACCCGAAGAGAAACTCCAATGCGACTACGATTACTATTTATTATCTTGATATGGATGGGTGGGGGATGTCAGTCTGCCAGCGAAAGGAAGACGTACAGCATTGGGTTTTCGCAATGCACGGGCGGCGATGAGTGGCGGCGGGCAATGCTCAACGACATGAATAGAGAGCTTGCGCTTTATCCCCATTTTAAATTGCTGTATAAAGATGCCGCCAATAGCACTTCCACGCAATTGACCCAAATCAGGGAGTTGGTGGCTCAAGGTATTGATTTACTTATCATTTCTCCCAATGAGACTTCTCCCGTTTTGACCGAAGCAATTGATGCCGTTTTTCAAAGTGGTATTCCCGTGATTCTGCTCGACCGCAAAATCACGTCAGATTCTTATAATTCATTCATTGGGGCCGACAACTTGGAGATTGGACGAATGGTGGGCGAAGCGATTCCCAATCTCCTTCAAAACAAAGGCAAAGTGGTAGAAGTCTGGGGACTTCGAAGCTCTTCGCCTGCCCAAGAGCGTCATAAAGGTTTGGTAGAAGGGCTTACAAAAAGCAAGGCCGTTGAGTTAATAGGTGAACTTGATGGCGAGTGGGAACAAGATACCGCTCGAAAAGCCGCTCAGGCTCACCTTGATTTGCTACGGCAGGCTGATTTGGTTTTTGCTCACAATGATGTCATGGCGCTGAGTGTACAACGTGTCTGCACAGAAGCAGGTATCAACCCTCTTCCTTTATTTGTTGGAATAGACGGTCTCCCCGGAGCAAAAAGCGGCCTTCAAGGATTGATGGAAGGAAAACTAACGGCGACTTTTTTGTATCCTACGGGGGGCGAAGAGGCGATTGAAGTAGCAGCTCAGATTTTGGCAGGTAAAGCAGCCAAGCGAGAGTATATCCTCAGCTCTATTCGGATTGACCACAGCAACATTAAGGCCATCAAAGCCCAAAGTGATAAGTTATTGCATCAACAGCAGGATATTGAAAAATTAAACCAAAAAATCGGGCAATTGAATGACACCTACGCCACCCAAAAAAACGCTTTGTATGTGATTATTACCTGTTTGATATTGGCGGTATTGTTAGGGGTTTGGGCGCTGTATTTGGTAAGGGCAAAACAATTGTCCAACAAAAAACTGGAGTTGCAAAACCAACAAATCAACGAGCAAAAAAATAAAATAGAGGAGGTGTCGAACAAAGCACGGCAGGCTACGGAAGAAAAACTGCGCTTTTATTCTTACATTTCTCATGAGTTTCGTACTCCCCTGAGTTTGATTTTGACGCCCGTCGAAGACCTCCTTAGTCAAAAAGCGATTTCGCAAAAAGACCTCAAAACGGGTCTGGTGTATATCCAAAAAAATGCTCATCGGCTATTAAGACTGGTGGATCAAATGCTCGACCTTCGCAAAACCGACGCTGGCAAACAACTCCTTCAGGCTTCTGAGCAAGATATTGTGTTGTTTTTGCGAGAAATCGTAGCTGATTTTCAACAGAAAGCTCAGAAGTCTAAAATTGACTTGCAATTTATCCCTTCCAGTAGCCGTGTGGCTTTGTGGTTTGAGCCCGAAAAACTCGATAAGGTGCTGTTCAATTTGCTTTCGAATGCTTTCAAATACACGCCTAGAGGAGGATATATCCACGTGACATTGCAAGAATCGCCCGACAAGGTGCAGATTATAGTCAAAGACAACGGAGAAGGAATGTCGGAAACAGAGAAGGAAAGGGCTTTTGATTTGTATTTTAGTGGACAAAAAAAATACAGCTTAGGTACTGGCTTAGGGCTGGCACTATCGCGGGAGTTTGTACACTTACACCACGGTGATATTGAAGTGGCATCGTCCAAAAATGAAGGGACAACCTTTACTATTACCTTACCCAAGGGAGACGCCCACTTAATGATTGATGAAAAGACCTCCCTTGAACCCACAGAACGTATCACTCCTATTTTCTTTGAAGATACAGACCTACTGTCGTCTCTGCCGCAGTCGGTGGGAGAGGGTTCAAATGAAAGTGCCACTATTTTGCTCATTGAAGACAATACAGACTTGAGCTATTACATAGTAAATAAACTCAATAAAATGGCGTCTATTTCGGCCTATACCAATGCAGAAGAAGGCTGGGAGGGGATTTTAGGGACAATTCCTGACTTGATTATTTGCGATGTGATGCTCCCCGGAATGGATGGTTTTGAACTTACTCATCGTGTCAAAGAAGATTTCCGAACTTCGCATATTCCTGTATTGCTGTTGACGGCCAAAAGCCAAATAGATGCCCAAATAGAAGGTTCCAAAGCCGGTGCAGATGTGTACTTGACCAAGCCTTTCAATACGGTTCATCTTAGCGAAACCATCAAAACAATGCTTAACAATCGGGCCAAGGTTCAACGGAGATTTGGGTCAGAATATGTTTTTACGAGTGATAACAAAGCCGAAAAACGTTTTCTGAACGAACTAACGGCTCGTATTGAATCGCACATTTCGGATGCGGCCTTTGGGGTCGAAAAATTGAGCACCGAAATGGGAATGTCTCGGGTACAACTTTACCGAAAAGTACAGGCATTATTACAAATGAATGTCAATGACTATATCACCGAAATAAGAATCAATAAGGCCAAAACGCTACTGCGCGAAACCAACAAAAGTATCGCAGAAATTGCTTATGAAACTGGCTTCAACTCACCTGCTTATTTCACGACCCTCTTCCGCCAAAAACAAAATCAAACGCCCTCCGAATATCGAAAAGGAAATGGACTATGATTTCAATGAAAGGAATGCGTTAGCTGCCGTTTCTTAGCGTAATCATTAGGATAGAATCATGTACGATTTCTTAAAAACGATGTAACATTTTCTAAATACTTTTGTGGATATTTTTATTTAAAAGTCTGAAAGTCAATATTTTGTATATTTTTTTGAATTTATAAATATTTGAAAGAAAACCAAAATCTAATCTCCTAATACCCTTCTACTTTTGACTCATTCAATCGCAGGGTTGACCATTGCGATGTAGAAACCAAACGCTAAATCTTTTATCGAATGAGTCGTCAAAACAGTATCTTTTTTTGGTCTATCACGGCCGCGTTAGGTGGTTTTCTGTTCGGGTTTGATACCGCCGTAATTTCGGGAGTAGAACAAACACTCCAACAACTTTGGTCGCTTACTCCTTTCCAGCATGGCCTTACGGTATCTATTGCGTTGATAGGGACCGTCATAGGCTCTTTTTTTGGGGGGATTCCCGCCGAGCGCCTTGGCCGTAAAAAGACCTTGTTTTGGATTGCAGTTTCTTATTTGCTTTCTGCTTTGGGCACCGCTTTGGCACATGAGTGGAGTTTGTTTTTAGTGTTTCGATTTTTGGGAGGCTTGGGGGTAGGTGCCTCTTCGGTAGCAGCTCCTATGTATATTACCGAAATCTCGCCTGCGCATTCGAGAGGTAAGATGGTAGCTCTTTTCCAGTTCAATGTGGTGTTTGGAATTCTGATTGCCTATGTATCCAATTATTTTTTAAAAGATATACCTCAAGAGGCGTGGCGTTGGATGTTGGGTGTGCAGGCAATTCCGGCTTTGCTGTTTGTGATTACGGTTCTCAATATCCCCGAAAGTCCACGTTGGTTGGTATTGAAAAAGGGCAAGACTCAGGAGGCTTTGTCTATTCTTCAAATTATTGACCCCGCCACTGCCGAGCAAACTTTGGTGCGTATTTCGGATGCTCAAAATGATACGATAGGTCGTACACCCAATTTGTTTTCGGGAAAATACAAAACCCCCGTTGTGTTGGCGGTACTGTTTGCGCTTTTCAATCAACTATCGGGCATCAATGCGATCATTTATTATGCGCCACGTATTTTTGAAATGACAGGCTTAGGCAAAGATTCGGCTTTATTGTCGTCGGCGGGAATTGGGCTTACAAACTTGATTTTTACGCTCTTAGCACTCAACGTAATCGACCGTTTTGGGCGCCGTAAGTTGATGCTGATTGGCTCTGTGGGGCTGATTATAACGTTGGGCTTGGTAGCGCGGGCTTTTTATGTCGAAGATTTTGGTATCACCGTACCCGTGTTGTTGTTTGTTTACATTGCTTTTTTTGCCTTCTCCCAAGGAGCAGTGATTTGGGTATTTATTTCAGAGATTTTCCCCAACGAAGTACGTGCCAACGGGCAAGCTTTGGGGAGTTTTACGCACTGGATTATGGCCGCAATCGTGGCTTTTAGCTTTCCATCTATCGCTAGTTATTTAGGGGGAGGTCATACGTTTTTATTCTTCGCTGGTATGATGCTTCTTCAGTTGGTTTTTGTGTGGAAAATCATGCCCGAAACCAAGGGCTCTACGCTCGAAAAAATCCAGCCCACCGTTTTTGCTCATTAAGCATTGCTCCGAATGTGCATTTAGATTTTTTAGATAATTGTCTCTGATTTACAATAAGTTATAAAACTGCCTCGCTAATATGGAAACCAATATTGTTTGTTTTGGAGAAATGCTTTGGGATGTATTGCCTACTGGCAAACAACCTGGTGGTGCTCCCATGAATGTAGCCGTTCACCTCAAAAATTTAGGTCACAATCCCACGATGGTTAGCCGCATAGGGCGTGATGATTTGGGAGAGGAATTACTAGATTTTGTGAAGCAAAAAGGCCTATCGACTCATTTGATTCAGCAGGGTGAAACCCACCTCACTGGCGTAGTAAAAGCCAATGTGAGCGACAAAAATGAGGTCACCTACAAAATCGTCCATCCAGTAGCGTGGGATTATATCCAATCCAATGAGGCACTCGAAGCAGCGGTGGCTCACTCGGATGTGCTAGTATACGGAAGTTTGGCCGCTCGTAGTGCGACAAGCGCCGAAACCCTCTTTCGTTTGCTAAAAAAAGCCTCTTTCAAAGTATTTGATGTCAATCTGCGCGCTCCTTATTATGATTCCGAACTCATTAAAGCGTTGTTGATAGAAGCCAATATGGTCAAAATGAACCTTCAAGAGCTGGATGTTATAGCTACTTGGTATGGACTCGGAACCAACGAAGAGATGGCTGTGATACGTTTGGCAGAGCTTTTTGATATACAGACCATCTGCATCACTAAAGGCGAGAATGGTGCCTTGCTCTGGACAAAAGGTCAATTTTATCATAGCGCAGGATTTCAGGTAGAAGTAAAAGACACCATTGGAAGTGGTGACTCTTTTTTGGCAGCGCTACTCACTTGTCTCTTACAAGGAAAAACCCCTACGGATAGTCTTCAATTTGCTTGTGCTATGGGGTCGTTGGTAGCTACTTATCGCGGCGCAACTCCCTATGTGACAGTTTCCGGAATTCAATCTTTTTTAACCCCCCATTTTACATAATCTCCCATTTTATGAACACTAAAAATCTCTACCTTATGAAGATGAAGAATTATCTTCTGAGCATCGCAGTTTGGCTACTGTCGTTGCAAGTTGTCATGGCGCAGAGGGTCGTTACGGGGACCGTGACGGGCGAAGACAACAACGAACCCCTCGTAGGAGCAAGTATCCTGATTGCGGGTACTACTATCGGAACCACAGCCAACGGAGACGGGAAATTTTCGCTTTCGGTTCCCGACAATGCTACCACCTTGAAAGTGTCATTTATTGGTTATACCACCAAGGAAGTAGTCATTACTTCTACCAACAATGTCACTGTTAGTCTTGCGCCTGGTGGGGCTTTGGGCGAAGTAGTAGTGGTAGGTTATACCACTCAAAGAAAAGAAGATTTGACGGGCTCGGTAGCGGTAGTGGAGCTAAAACCTCTTAAAAACAATAGCTCTGGCAATCCTATGCAGGCATTGCAAGGGCGTGTGCCAGGGTTGTATATCGAAAGAGATGGCTCTCCCAATGGTTCCAATAGTCGTATTCTGATTCGCGGTGCCAATACCCTAGGAAACAACGACCCTCTGTATGTGATTGACGGGATTCCGACGGTGCGTCCAGAAGTTTTTCAAAATATGAATCCGGCCAATATCGAATCCATTCAGGTATTGAAAGATGCTTCGGCAGAGTCGATTTACGGGGCACGTGCTTCCAATGGGGTCATTATCGTAACCACCAAAAATGGAGGAAATACCAATGGGAAAATAGAATTTCAATTCAATAGCAGTATTTCGGCTCAGTCCGAAAAAGCCATGCGTTTTAAAATGCTAAATGCCGTAGATAGAGGGAGGGCTTTGTGGCAAGCCTCGGTCAACGACGGACAAGACCCTGCGGCGGGCTATGGTGAAATCTATGATTTTGATTGGAATAAAAACTTTGCGAATCCTACTTTGAACAAAGTGACGCTAAAGCCTTTTGTGGGAGGTGATCCCAATACTCCTGTAGGAGATACCGATTGGCAAAATGTAATGTACAAAACGGGCATCGTGACTCGCAATGACCTCACGGCATCTTATGGCAATAAAACCTCTTCTTTAGAAATCAATATCGGTCATCTCAAAAATACCGGAATGCTCCGTTTTACCAATTACGACCGTTTGAGTGGTAGTATCAGTGCGATGACGAGAGCATTTAATGACAAAGTAAAATTTGGGGTCAATCTACGAATTGCAGACTCGAATGAGACCTTGACAGCTACTGATTTGGGAGGTGCTACTACTACTTCATTGGCTGTGACGTTGGCTCCTACAATTCCGGTATATCAAAAAGACGGTGTAACGTATGCAGGAGCTTCGGGAGCGGGCTATTCGGATCGCAACAATCCCCTGCATATGCAAGACATCGCTAAGTGGAACAACGCCAGTCGATTGAGTTCTTTTGGAAATATTTTTGTAGAAGTAGAACTCCTCAAAAACCTATTCTTTAAATCTAACTTGGGTGCCGACGATGCTCGCTTTTTGAATAAAGTCATTACGCCCACTTTCTCGGAAGGAGCCTTCAATCGTACCACCAATAGCTTATTTTTTGACCAGAATCATTACTTAAGCACTACTTGGTCCAACACGCTCCGCTATAGCCTAGATTTGAACAGCAAAAATCATTTCAAATTTTTGGTAGGTACTGAATACATCAAAACCAATTTGGATTTTCAAACGACCAAAAAAGAAGGATTTGCTTTACAAACGGAAGCTTATTTTACGCTCAATGCCGGTACTGGCAACACCACCGTGACGGGCGGCTCTACAGGGCACCGATTGCTATCGCAGTTTGCCCGTGTCGATTATACTTTCAATGACAAATATTTAGCGGCGGTCACGGTTCGTCGCGATGGCTCTTCACGGTTTGGGGCCGACAATCGCTATGGAATATTTCCAGCCGCCTCTTTTGGGTGGAGAATCGACCAAGAAGGGTTTATGCAAAACAATACGTTGTTTTCGGAGTTGAAAGCCAGAATCGGAGTAGGGCGTGTGGGTAATCAACAAATTGGTGATTTGGCTCGTTTTGGATTGTTTGATACGCGTTATGGCACTACACAAGCGCAACTTGGAGGAGGTTTTTGGGAACAATACATGAATATCGGCACCGCCTATTCTTTGTCGGGGGCTAATTCCGGCACTTTACCTTCGGGATTTGTGCAGACGCAAGCTGCCAACTCAGCCCTAAAATGGGAAACTACCGACGAAATCAACGTAGGTACTGATTTCGCGATTTTGAACAACAAAATCTTTGGTTCGTTTGATTATTTTACTCGTCGTACTACTGGTATTTTGATTACGCCTCCTGTAGCTTCGGCTTTGGGCGAGGGGCAATCAAAAGCGGTAAATGGTGCTTCGAAGTCTAACAAAGGATGGGAGTTTGTGTTGGGCTATCGGGGAGCGGGATTTGGAGATTTGAAGTACAACATTGTAACCAATCTTACCCATTTTAGGGACAAAATCACGGAACTTCCCGAAAATGTACGTCCTGCCTATCCCGGAAACCTCGTAAATACCATCATTGGACATTCGCAGTTTGATATTTTTGGCTACAAAACCAATGGCCTCTTCCAATCACAATCGGAAGTAGATGCAGCCCCTGCACAGGTAGGTGCGGCACCAGGTAGAATTCGCTACGTAGATATCAACAATGATAACAGAATCGATGACCTAGATCGCACATGGATAGGAACTACGCTACCGGCTCTTGAATATGGTGTAAGAATTGACATGAGCTACAAAAAGTTTGATTTATCAATCTTTGGCTCCGGAGTAGCGGGTAGAAAAGGGTTTGATGTTTATACCTTGTTTAATAATCTCATGAAAGGACGTGAGAATGTGGGGCCGGGCGTATTTGATGCTTGGACTCCCCAAAATACCAATACCAGCGTTCCGGCTTTGACCCTCAAAGACAACAACAACGAAGGACGCACATCAGACTATTTTATTGTCAACACTTCGTATTTCAAGATGCGCAACATCCAGCTTGGCTATAATATTAATCCTAAAGGGGTATTTAGCCGTCTTCGGGTATTTGGGATGGCCGAAAATCTATTTTGGTTCAAAAGCAAAAGTTACTTAAGCCCTGACCCTGAGCGTATCGACCTTGGGCCAGTGCCGATTCCCAAAACTTTTACCTTCGGTGTAAATGCGTCATTTTAATGCCTCAAAATTTTCCAAACATGAAAAAGAACATATTCTCTACTATATTTATTTCGGGGGTTTTGGCTTTTAGCTCGTGCGAAAATGCCCTCGACTATACCCCAACAGGTGTACTTTCCTCTTCTGACCTTACTTCTCCTACCGCAATTGACGGTTTGGTGACAGCGGCTTATGCTGCTATCGGCAATGGCGATATGATAGGCCCTATCTACAGCATGTGGGCTTATGGTAGTGTACGCTCCGACGATAGCTACAAAGGCGGAGGAGGTACAGGAGATGTGGGTGAAGTAGATGCCCTTGAGCATTATAATTTGGTGACTCCTACCATGGGTTCTTTTGTGACGCGTACTTGGCAAAACCTTTTTAAGTCTATCTCTCGATGCAATGTAGCTTTGCGCGCCGTCAATACGCTCAATGAAACTACTTTTCCTAATAAGAAAATACGCTTGGCTGAGTTGAGATTTTTGAGAGCACACAGCTATTTTACTATGAAATTGCTCTACAAAAACATTCCAATCTTTGACGAAACTGCCACGGAGACAGATATTCTGAAAACCTCAAACAATCTTTCCAATGAAGAATCATGGAATAAAATTGCCGCAGATTTTCAGTTTGCCATTGATAATCTGCCCACGAGCCAAACCGAAATCGGCAGAGCCAATAAATTGGCAGCGCAGGCGTATTTGGCAAAAGTAAGACTATACCAAGCTTACGAGCAAGACAATCAGCACAAAGTAATCAATATCAACAAAGGGAGATTGCAAGAAGTAATAACCCTTACTCAAGCCGTGATTGCATCGGGCAAGTATAGTTTGAGCAAAGATATTGCTGATAACTTTTTGCCCGAAACCGAAAATGGCCCCGAATCGATTTTTGCCATTCAGTTTACCATCAATGACGGCACCACTGCTGGGCGAATGAGCTACGAAGATGGCCTTAATTACCCACACGGTGCCCCTCAATATGGCTGCTGTGGGTTTCATGCGGGAAGCCAAAACCTCGTCAATGCCTACACTACCAATGCAGATGGTTTGCCCAACTTTGACACCTTTAATGATAAACCTGCTGATCTAACAACCCAGACCGTAGATACCCGACTCGACCATACCATCGGGATGGAGGGGCATGTCTATAAATACGACAACACAAGATTGTTTAGCAATAGCTGGGTACGCGACCCGGGAGTCTATGGAAATTTCCATACGATGCGCTTTCAGCAATTGGCTACGAGTGGGTCGTATTTCAAACTTGGGCCTTTTATGGGTACCGCCAAAAATTACGATATACTTCGCTATGATGATGTTTTGTTGATGCAAGCGGAAGCGTATATTCAGCTTGGACAGCCTGCCAATGCTCTTCCGCTTATCAATCAAATTCGAGAAAGGGCGGCGGCGAGTACAGGGCGTCTCAAAAAACTTGATGGTACTTTTGCTTCTAAATACAACGTAAAGCCTTATACTGCTACGGGGTGGACCCAAGATTTTGCTTTCAAAGCGCTTCAGTGGGAGCGGCGTTTGGAGTTTGCTACTGAAGGGGCGCGTTTCTTTGACTTGGTGCGCTGGGGAATCGCCGAGCAAACCCTCAATGCTTATATCGCCAAAGAAAAAATCAGTCGTACCTTTTTGGCTACTGCTAAGTTTACGGCAGGGCGTGATGAGTATTTGCCTATTCCTCAGGCCGAAATTACGTTTACCAACGGTTTGTATAAGCAAAATCCAGGGTATTAAAACAAGCTCATAGCCCACTAAAATGAATGGTCGCAGTTAAAATCGACAGCGGCCATTCTTATCTTTATACATATCGAAATCAAGACACACACACATGAAAAAAAAATTAATCATAGGCGTATTTGTACTTAAGTCGATAGTTGGATTCGCCCAATCAAAATCCTATCCAGAGTATCGTCCCGTTTATCACTATACGTCTCCTAAAAACTGGGTAAATGACCCCAATGGCTTGGTGTATCTTGATGGCGAATATCATTTGTTTTATCAATACAATCCTTTTGGTAATAAATGGGGACACATGAGTTGGGGACATGCCGTGAGTCGTGACCTCAAAAATTGGGAAACATTACCGCTCGCGTTGCCCGAATTTGATAATTCTGATGGTACCAAAACCATGATTTTTTCGGGTTGTGCTGTCATTGATAGCCTCAATACCTCTGGTTTTTTTGAGAAAGGTTTCAAGAAAGGAATGGTGGCGGTGTTTACATCGCATATTGAAGGTAAAGCCCAGCACCAAAGCCTTGCTTATAGCACCGACAAAGGCCGAACTTGGAAATTTTATGACAAAAATCCCGTGCTAGATTTGGGGATGAAAGATTTCAGAGACCCCAATGTGATTTGGTATCCCGACAAAAAAGCGTGGATTATGACCGTCGTAAAGCCGCTAGAGTATACCGCTCAGTTTTATGAATCTAAAGATTTGAAAAAATGGACATTGCTGAGTGAGTTTGGCAAACAAGGCGATATGACCAAAATATGGGAGTGTCCATCGCTTACCAAAGTACCAGTAGAAGGTAGCAAAGAATCAAAATGGGTATTGATGATTTCGAGTGGGCATCGACAAAAAAACTATTTAGCGATGCAGTATTTTGTAGGAGATTTTGATGGGAAAACGTTTACTCCCCAAAAACAAAAAGATATTCTGTATGTAGATGAAGGCAAGGATTTTTATGCGGCGATTCCATTTTATAACCTTCCTAAGTCGCACAAACCCATGATGATTGGATGGGTGAATGATTGGGAATATGCAGGCGATATTCCGACAGGAGATGTATGGCGCGGGGCGTTTTCGGTGGCGCGTGAGATGTCTCTCAAAAAAACATCTGATGGGCTTCGACTGATTCAACAGCCTGCAAAACAGCTGAAAAGTAATCAAAAAGAGGTATTTAGTATTAAAAATAAAGCCATAACCGATTCTTACGTTTTACCCTTTAAAGGTGATGTGTTTGATTTGAATGTAGAACTTGATTTTGGGCAAGCAAAAAGCCTAGCTTTGAATGTATTAGAAAGCGAAGGCGAGGCTACCACGGTGCGTTATGAGGTAGCTACTCAAGAGCTATCACTGGATCGAACACGGTCTGGACAAGTCGATTTTCACCCACGGTTTTCGAGTATTGAGCGTATCAAAGTACCCTTGAAAGAGGGTAAGCTTAAATTGAGAATATTGGCCGATAAATCTATTCTCGAAATCTTTGTTCAAGACGGCGAACAAGTTCTTACAGAGTGGGTATTTCCGACCAAGCATGAGGGCGGTATCAGGTTTACTACCCAAGGCGGGAGAGCTCAAATCAAAAACTTGTGGGTAGGTGGGTTTTAGGACACTTAATAAGCTTAGACTTCTCCGAAGTCTTTGGTGTAAGGGAAAACCTCATGCTACAAAGATTAAGCTTCTTCGAAGCTATTCTTTCAAGGTAACATTTTTATTATGCCTCGGAGAAACACAAGGCTTATAGCTAATAAGGCTGCAAAAGAACAATGACATCGAACAAGGCTTAATATCTTCCATGAGGGTTTTGCAAACGTGTCAAGTTTAAATATAAATTGCGGAAATCTTTCCTATAACCTATGATACCTAAAAAATACGCCCTCGTCTCGGTGGGGGAGCTGCTCGCTGACTTGATTGGAACAGAATTTACGCAAAATCTGTCGGATACCGAAACTTTCAGAAGATTTCAGGGTGGAAGCCCCGCAAACTTGGCCGCTAATATGGCTCGCTTAGGCAATCCCACGGCTCTAGTAGCCTGTGTAGGCCACGATAATTTGGGTACCTACTTGATCCAAAAAGTAGCCGAAACGGGCGTGGATACTGCCTATATTGCCAGCGACAGCATGGCTCCAACAAGTATAGTGCTGGTTTCGCGTACAAAGGGAACGCCCGATTTTATTGCCTATCGTACTGCCGACCGTATGATTCATCCTGTTCACATTACCGATGAATTGTTGCGAAATGCCTCTTTCTTCCATACCACTTGTTTTGCCTTGAGCCAAGCACCCGCCCAAGATACCATAGTGGAGGCCGCTCAAAGGGCCTACGCCGCAGGATGTATTGTGAGCTTAGATGCAAACTATGCTCCTCAAATATGGCCCGACCGCACCCAAGCGCAAAAAGTGATTGCCGATTATTGTAAAAATGGGACTTTTGTCAAATTGAGTGAAGATGATGCCGAGCGTATTTTTGGTGAGCCACGTTCCAATTCCGACATTATCAATACTTTTCATGCAATGGGAGCTCAGTTGGTCTGCCTGACTTTGGGCGGAAAAGGAAGTATTGTTTCTTCTGATTTTGGAAAAGAATACGTCGAAATCGCAGGCCGCCCTATTGAAGTCAAAGATGCTACGGGTGCAGGAGATTCCTATTGGGCGGGATTCTTGACGGCTTGGCTTGATGGCAAATCGCCCGCCGAATGTGCCCAAGCAGGAGCCAACATTGCAGCCCTCAAAATAAGCACGGTAGGGCCACTTCCTCCTAAGGTCGAAAGGGCTATCTTGTATCAGTAGTGTATTACTGCTTGAGGGTTTCGTCGCCGGGTTGGTATTTGACGTAATAAAGCACCATCTCCATCATCTCTGATGTAGAGCTCCACCCGTACGATATATCACGGGTAGGTTTGAAGGGATTGAGAGGATTGGCTTCTGTATTGTCATATTCGGCTTCGGCGATGATGACCGAGCCTTTCGGAATAGGAAGTAATGTAGAAAACTGATAGGTCATTTGCCAATTAAAATCCCAGTTATCAATTTTTATCAAAGGCACTAAATCGCCATCAGGAGTAATGGCAAATGCCTTAAATGACTTGCCTAGCCAATGCATATGAGGAAGTACCGAAATCGCCGAAATATCTTCTTGAATTGGTCCTTTGCTCATATAAAATTTGGGTTGAGCATTGGCCTGAATATAAAAAGGAGGATTAGTAATGTCTTCTTCATAAAAAATCATAGATTGAATCTCTCGCTTGACGGGCGCTTTGGCAAAATAAAGATTGACCGTGGATTGATCGGTTTGTATTTTTGGAGAAGGAGAATAATGAATATTGAGGACTAAGTTGGCACGAGCCGGTATCTTTTTGGCAACTCCCGTCGGAAACTGTATGCGGTCATTGCCAGGCACCCACCCGTACAAAAATTGGTCAGCCATGGGTATCTTCTGAAATTCCACTAGCCGATGGTCAGAAGCTTCCATTCCCTCTAAGCCGCTCATACGCCCACTTGTATCTACCATCACTCTACTATGATGAACTACTTTGCGATTGCCCGGCACAAACTCAATCGCCTCTACCATGACGTCTTTAGTGAGATGAGTCGGAATATGAAAATACCTAAACTCTTCGATGCCTGTATTAGGGATAGTAAAAGCATTCGCCATTTTTAAGGTAAGGTCTGGCGTTCGGGAAGAGAGAGAAAGAGGGGTGTTTGGTGATGAAAGAGAAGCGTTTTTTTTCTTCTTTCCTTCCATGCTTCCTTGCTTTACCCATTGTTGTATAAGTTCAATCTGAGTAGAATCCAATCCTCGTTGATTAGCATAATGTTGAAAAGACTTATCGGCCGGGAAAGGAGGCATGTATTTGATTTGAGTTACTTTGGCTATAAACTCAGAGCGTTTTGCTACGTCTTCGTAAGAAATTAAACTAAAAGGCCCGATACCCCCTGGGCGGTGGCATATCATGCAGTTTTTGGCTATAATAGGCTGAATATGTTCGGTATAGGTAATTTTTTGTTGGGTAAAACCCAAACACACGGTGCCAAATATTAACCAAAATGCAATGAAGAATTTCATGCCCAAAAGAAATTTTATAAGACAAAAATACAAGTTCTATCCTTAACAAAACAGGGCGAGCTTTCGCCCGCCCTGTCTGTAAGTCAGTACATCAAAACTTAGTTGACGCGTAAGGCCATAGAGCAGTTGGCACCTTGTACTTCGGTACATACCGAAGGGCTCCAGCTACGATATATAAGTCCTTTATCGCTGGTCAATCTCCAAGTAAAGGTAAACAAATCACCCGCCAATGCTTTTCCGTTGCTAGCGGTTCGAGCTGCTAAGAAAGGAACCGTAGCCGTACGTTTAGAAGCAGTGCCAAACACTTGGGTGTCTGTTTTTCCATCATACTTGAAAGTGGCCGCTTTATACAAATCATAGATTTGAGTATAAGGAATGCTAAACTTTACATCAGTACGAAGGGCTGGTCCATTGAGCGTAGTCAACAATTTAAGCCCGTGGTTGGCAGTAGTGGTGGAACCGTCAGATGCCAAATAAGCTTCTGTAAAAGTGACATAAATATCAATTTTAGTAATATTAACACTTTTGTCAATAGAATTCCAACGAATTTGGGCATCTACAGGTGCGGTGGTCCATGCCGCCATAGTGCGAGATAAGGCATCTGCCCCTCTGTTGAGGGTAGCACTAGGTGCAAATGGCGTTTTTTGAGGTTGTCCATTGACAATAAACGTCCCAAAAGCATTCGCATTCCCTTGCGGGGTAAGGTTGGGATCTAATTCGGGCTTCTCGCAGGCAAACATTACCACGAGAGCTGTTGATAAAAAAGAAGCTAGTATCTTCGTCGTTTTCATATTTCTCTCAGGTTTTAAATTATTGGAACTTAAACTTCAACACATCCCAGAAAACAGCAGCTTCTGGCGTATCAAACGCAACTGGACTTTTAGGCGCGCTTTTGTTGAGGTCGGTTTCTTGTTGAGGTTGAGGCAAACGCAATGGGAACTGACGGAAACGAGCGATAGGCTTTTGGATATCGTTAGGATAACCTGTGCGACGGAATGCCGTATACATTTCATGACCATTACCGAAGTTGCTAAACCATGCTTGTTTTAAAGCGATGTTTAGTTTTTGGGCGTCATTAGGTGCATCGTCATAGCGTTTCAAGTATAAATTGACATATTTGTCGATGGCAGCAGTAGTGGGTGCAATTGCAGCTGCATCTGCTGCGGAGCCTACTGATACTACTTTAGCCATTTGCTCACGCATAGCCGCCTCAAATAGTTGACGTGCATTGCCAGTAGAAATACCTGACAAGATTGCCTCAATTTGGTAGTACTTAGTCATCCAGCTTGTGATAAGAGGCGTGATACCATCACCTGCACGTGAAGCAGCGGTGTTACCGGTAGTAGCAGCCGTAAGTGTACCAGCGGCATTGTATGTCAAAGCATCATAAGCACCAGCTGCAGGATAAGCACCTGGAGAAGTACGGAAGTTTACGTCTTGCGGAACCCCCGAAATATCACCACGGTCACGGCCAAATATACCCGCCAAAAACAAACGGTCATTGTTTGTGAAAGGCTTTCCTTTGTCGGTATAAAGTGCTTTAATGATATCTTGGTTCAACACAAAATAAGCATACGTACATCCTGAAGCTTGTGAACAAGGAATAGTATTGGCCTGTCCTTGGTCATTTGGATTCAAGATAGATGTAGTTTGACGCTTGAAATAAAATGGAAAACGTGGGTCATCATCCAATAGCATTTCATACATGTATTGATGTAAGAAATAAGTGAATGAACTTGGGTTTGAGACGTATCCCCCTTGGAACCAAGGGTGACGACCCTCAGGGTTGGCTAGGCGGTTGTAGCGGAATTGGAAATCCTGTGCTGCAGTTTGGATGTAATTGCCACTTGTCAAGATAGCGTTGATTGCAGCGGCGTTGTTGCGTACCAAACGAGTGTTAATCAACAATCTCAATTTGACAGTATTAGCTAGACGAGTCCAAGAAGCAATATTGCCACCATAGTACAAGTCACCACTTACGGTAGCTTGGCCAGTTTTGGCAAAGTTGGCAACTGCTGCATCACAAAGCTTGATGAGGTCTTCATAAATATCCTTTCCAGCATCAAATTTAGGGTTGATGTTTGCCGCTTCATAGTTTCCTGCAAACGCCTCTGTGTAAGGAGCATCCCCAAACAAATCTACAAACAGACCGAAGTGATAAGCTTTCATCACTTGAGCTATCCCAAGATAATATTGAGCAGAGGTATTAGCTTCGGCGGCTTTGATGATTTCTTCTAGGTCTTTAGCGCCATTTGAATAGAAATCATTCCAGCCTCCATTATAGGAGTTGTTGCTCAGGTTGTAAGAATCAGAACTTGACATAACACCCATAAAACCGTGAGCGTCGTTGTTGAAGTTGTTGAAAAATCCTAGAGTACTAAGCTGTGAAGAAGTCAACAACAAGGCAAAGTCAGCTTTGGAGGGGTTGTTAGGGTCTGTATTGATGTTAAGATCAAACATATTACAGCTGCCTACTACTATCATCAACCCTAAGGCCAAAGCGGTACGTTGGATATATTTTAAAAATCTTTTCATGTGCATTCTCATTGGTTAGATTAAAACGTGAGATTCAAGTTTACCCCAAAACGGCGTGTTGAAGGTTGAGCACCTAAGTCAAACCCTTGGATATTTGAATCAGGGAATGAGCCTAGTACTTCAGGGTCAAACCCTAAACCTTTGAGCAAGTTGGGTGAACGGAACCAAAGGTTACGACCTGATGCAGATACGCGGGCGCTTCCGAATGGAGTCTTGGTCAACCATTTTTTTGGAATAGTGTATCCTAATGAAATCTCACGAATACGAATAGTGGTGATGTCATAAACGTTTACTTCATCTTGACCATACGCTCCAAATCCGCGAGAGAAGTGCCAGTCAAAAGCAGTAATACCCGTAGTGTTGACCAACGGCTTGCCGTCATCTCCTAGTACAGGGGTACCGTAAGTTTGGCCAGTGGCAGGATCAGTAGTAAATTTGGTGTTGTCACCATATACGCCTGGTACTACGCGAAGAGCCTCACGATCTTCTTGGAATTTGAGCATCCCACGCAATAATAAAGAAGCAGCAGTAGATGACCACATTTGACCTCCATCGCGGTAGTCAAGTAAGATACCCAAATTGATACCTTTCCATGAGAATGTATTGGTCCAGCCTAATGTAAAATTAGGGTTTGGATTTCCAATGATTTGTGAAGTAGGTAAGGCATAAGGCAGACCGTCAAGTTCATTAATTAGCAGATTGCCGTCTTTGTCACGCGCATTTTTTGTTCCGAAAATCTGCCCATAAGGATAGCCTGTTTTGTGGATAGTACCTAAGGCAGAGGTACCCGTTCCACCTAAGAAGATAGAGCCTTGAGGGCCTGCATCTTTTACAAGAGAACGAATACGGGTAAAGGCAAAGCTGCTCGACCATTCAAAACCATTAGCAAGACGCACAGGAACTAAATTTAAGGAGATTTCCCAGCCTTTGTTGTTAATCCACCCAGCGTTTACGATTTGCTCTGTAAAACCAGAAGAAGCCGCTACACGTTGAGCAATGATTTGGTCTTTAGCATCAGAGTTAAACCAAGTAATGTCGGCAGAGATACGGCTTTTCAAGAAACTTAATTCCAATCCTACCTCTAGCTCGCTTTTAAACTCTGGACGAAGAGTGGCATTGTTGGCACGGTCGCTCAAACTAGCACGATAGAAAGTCTGTCCAGCATAGTTACGATAGGCTACGCCAAGTGGATATACAGTTTGTAGACGATAAGGATCAGTATCGCTACCTACTTTACCATATCCTATGCGTAGTTTACCATTGTCAACAAACGAAGGCATTTGGAATGCATCCGTAAAGTTGAAAGACAAAGTAGCCGCAGGATAGAAGTAGCTGCGATTGTCGGCAGGCAGGGTTGAAGACCAGTCGTTACGACCTGTCAATCCCAAGAACACCATATTTTTGTAACCTACCAATACATCGGCATATACCCCATACAGACGACGTAAAGAAGTAAAGTCTTCAGTTACGATTTGAGAGGCCGTGGCACTTGCTCTATCGAGGCCACGCGAAATAATATCAACTGCCGAAATGGTTTGGCTACGGTTGAAGCGTTGGTTAAGGTTACCACCTGCTAAAGCACGGAAAGAGATATTTTCACCAAACTCACGGTTGACACTCATGATAAGGTTATAGTCTTGCTCCATAAAGCCTACATCTTGGTTACGAATAAAACCAAGTGGCTGGGCAGTACCTCCTTTGGCGGTACTACGCACACGGCGGTCACTATAAGTATTGATACCTCCTTTGAGCAAAATATTGAACCAAGGCGTAACATCATAAGATAATGCTAAGTTACCGAAAGCACGGTTTACCTCGCTCGTTCCTTTGTTGTATTTGATACTCCAAAGTGGGTTGTCAAGACCCGAACGGTAAAATAAGTTGGCGCCGTTCCGTGGATCTTCAAAAGGATAGCCGTTCAAATTGTAGTTACGTGGCAAATAATACAAACGCCCGAAGATAGAACCTTCGTTGCTGAATCCGCCATAATCAGTATAATAGCCTGCTCCGAGGGGAGGGTTAGCGGTAGTAGTATTTACGTAGTTAACGTTTCCAGAGACAGTAAGACCATTGGCTAGAGTAGCGTTTCCACCGAAGCTCAAGTTGGTACGGCTTGATTTTTGGCTAGGTACAATTCCCTCATTGGTCATACGAGAGATAGTAGCATTCAAGGAAGTTTTGTCACCCGTAGAGCTAATGTTAATCCCATTTTCCCACAGCTGCCCTGTTTTGAAGAAACCACCCACCACATCGTGCGCCATTACAGGCTCTGCAATACCATTGCCGTATTGGTCACACAATTCAGGATACATCGCACATAGGTTTTGGTTGAGGTTGAGCTGATGCTCTGCAAAACCATCAGGATAAGGCTTGCCAGCATTAGGACCGTAGCGGTAAGTGCTGTAAGTTTTGGTATAGCGAGGTTGCCCATCATAATACTGTTGGTTTACTTTATCAACGTAATTAGGCATTGGAGGTCCCCAGTTTCCAATAAAAGTACCACTATAGTTCTGGTTAGAACCTTGGGTATAAGCGTCTTGATATTCGGGTAAAGAGGAGATTTTTTCAGTATTGTAAGACATGTTATAGCTTACTTCTAGGCCTTTACGAGCCTTTTTGCTACCGGCTTTGGTAGTAATCAAAATGACACCATTGACCGCCCGCGAGCCGTACAAGGCTGCAGCTGCTGCACCTTTCAACACAGTCATAGACTCGATGTTGTTGGGGTCGATGTCATATGCACGGTTTGAAGCGCCAGTATTATTTGCAAAGCTACCTGCTCCACCAGCACTTACAGAGTTATCAAAGGGAATACCATCTACTACAAAAAGAGGCTGAGTGCTACCAGTCAATGAGTTGAAGCCACGAATGTTGATTTTAGTAGCTTGACCAGGGGCGCCACCTCCTCCTACGATTGTAACCCCAGGGACTTTGGCAGAAAGAGCTCTAAGGGGGTCGGGCTCAGAGCGTTGTTGGAGTGATTCTCCCCCGACGTTGGTGACGGCATAGCCTAAGCCTTTTTTCTCACGTTGAATCCCGATAGCTGTTACGACTACCTCGGTGAGTTGTTTGGTGTCTGAAGCTAACTTCACATCAATGGCCGAACGACTTCCTACTCCGATTTCTTGAGTAAGCGTACCTACAAAGCTAAAGACAAGAGTAGAGCTATTGGTAGCCATAATTGAGTAATTACCGTCGGCGTCTGTATTGGTACCTTTGGTTGTACCTTTCACAACTACCGACACGCCTGGCAGCGGCGTTCCGTCCTCTGCCGAGGTGATCTTTCCTGTAACCTTGCGCTCTTGGGCTTGTAAAGAAATCCACGAAACACAGGCTAAAAGAAAGCTCAGAAATAGAGATTTCCTCATAAAGGTGATTTAGTTTGTTTAGATTAAGTAATTATTAAAAATCGCGTAAGCGCACACCGAGCAAACAACATTAGCTGTTTGAAAATAAAAGCAATACAATACTACCACATCGCGCTTTTTGGGTAAATTGGAAAGGCGATGCAATAATCAAAAAAATCTAAATAAAATATTATTATTCCGATGTAAAGGAATAACTAAGAAGAGTGGAGAAGATAAAGTGTATAATTTGGATTCATAAAAAGATTTAGTTAGGTTAAGAAAATGTTTGTTCTCGTAAAGTAAAATAAACTATATCATATTTCCAATAACCAGTAAATTTGATAAAAGCCTAATTTTTCAAAAAAAATAGAGTGTAAATAAGTAGGATGCCGAAGAAAATATGGTTAAAAACCGCTTTTTTGAGCAAATTTCTTGGGTATTGTATTTTTTTTGGGCTATTAAATCACTGTAAAATTATAAAAATACTGGAATATTAATATTTGTAATTTTCTTTAAAAAGTGCAATAAATTCAAATTTAAAGAGTATTTTTATTTTATTTTTTTGGAGTAGAAGACCCTTGGTTGGTCTAAAGAAAATGGGAGTTTGTCTCTTTTCGCAATAATTTTAGAACGAGCTTTCTAAGAAAGGAGGAGTTTTTCTAGGTACATAAGCTGTTCAGGTGATTTTAATACTTCTCTATATCCAATAGTGAATATCTCTCTGGCCTTTCTGACATCAAAAATATCGAATCTTCCTACTTCTTTGGGTTCAATGACTAAGTGGCATTGCCGGAGACGCTCTTGGGTTTTGTTTCTAACAGCTAGCATCAAGCTACGTTCTACCACATTGCGAGTTGAAGTGAGCGGCTTATCTTGTAAAGAGGGATTGCAATTGGCTCCTATGATGATATCTACTTTTTTATCAAGTAAAGGTTCTATGGGTAAGTTATTCAAGACAGCCCCATCTACAAATAGCTGTTTTTTGTAACGAATAGGCTCAAAAATGCCTGGTAAACAGCTAGATGCCATCAAAGGATAGATAAGTTCGCCTGAATCAAAATACACAATTTCGCCTGCTTCAATATCAGTTGCTGCCACAAATAGCGGAATTTGTAATTTGTCAAAACTATTGTGAGGCAACAATTCTCTGTAAAGTTCTTCGGCTTTGTGCATTCGCAAAAGCCCAGGGCCATTGAATGAAGGACGAATATATTTTAAGAAATTAGTTTTTAGTAGAATCCCCAATACGTCGTCGGGGGTATATCCGTGAGCAATCAATGCGCCTGCAATTGCGCCCGCACTCGTACCTGCAATATAATCAGGGTGTATGCCTTTTTCTTGCAATGCTTTGATGACCCCTAAGTGCATGATGCCACGGGCTCCGCCGCCCGAAAGTACTAATCCAATTTTCATGGTTTGTTGACTGTTAGTTTTGTCCAAATCTTAATAATACTATAACGTAGTGCTGTCTCTATGGAATAAAAGTAGGTAAAAATTCTCCCGTCTTATTCATGGATTTCTAAACAGAATTGTATAGTAATAGGTTTTCTATTATAATACAAGCTCAATTTAATAAATGTTTCCAATATGATTTTTCTAACTTTGCGGCCTTAATCCATTTATGCTATGTCTATAGATTTTTCTCAGATTCCGTCTCCTTGTTTTGTACTAGAGGAGAAACTACTTCGTCAAAACCTTACGCTGATTCGGAAAGTGATGGATGAAGCTGGATGTCATATCATTTTGGCATTGAAGGGATTTTCGATGTTTAGTGTGTTTCCGATTGTTAAAGAGTATTTGCCAGGAGCTACCGCTAGTTCGCTCAATGAGATTAAACTTATCAACGATTATCTAGGATATCAATCTCATACCTACATACCTGCCTATCAAGAATCGGAGTTTGAAGAGGTATTGCAACGGAGTAGTCATATTACATTCAATTCTTTGGCCCAATGGGAACGCTTTAAAGGGTATGTTAAACATCATAACCAAACAAATCCTGACAAACAGGTATCTTGTGGGATTAGAGTAAATCCGCAGTATTCGGAAGTCGAAACCGACATGTATAATCCTTGTGTGCCAGGGTCGCGCTTGGGTGTAACACGGGATCATTTTGGAGCAACACTTCCTGAAGGAATAGAAGGTATCCACTTTCATACTTTATGTGAAAATGGCTCAGATGTATTGGAACGTACCCTAGATGCTTTAGAGAGCCGTTTTGGAGATTTGCTTTATCAAGCCAAATGGCTTAATATGGGAGGAGGGCATTTGATGACTAGAGAAGGGTATGATATTCCGAAGCTTATAATGCTCATCAAAAAAATCAAACAAAAGTATGGACTTGAAGTGATTTTGGAACCCGGTTCGGCCATTGCCTGGCGGACAGGCTATCTGACTTCTAGCGTATTGGATATTGTGGATAGTCAAGGTATACAAGTAGCTATTTTAGATACTTCTTTTGCTGCGCATATGCCTGACACCCTCGAAATGCCCTATAAACCTCGCATTGTGGGGGCTTATCATGAGCCTCAAGCGGGCAAGCCTACCTATCGCTTAGGTGGAATGACTTGCCTAGCAGGTGACTTCATGGGAGATTATTCTTTCGATGAGCCGTTGGAGATTGGAAGTAAATTGGTTTTTGAAGATATGATTCACTACACTATGGTCAAAACGACCACTTTTAATGGTGTCAATCTTCCTTCGATTGGGATATGGCAAGCCGACAACTCCTTTAAGTTGGTAAGAACTTATGGCTATGAAAGTTTTAAGGACAGATTGAGCTAATCCACACAATTAAGACTTAGAGGAAAGTATAAGGGAGAGTGTGCCAAATAAAGACATTGGAAAAGAGGAGTAAAGAGGAACTATATTGCTACAATTATGGTATAATGGCTTCCTTTATTGAGTATTTTGACAGTAATTCTACATAAAAAATGTCTTTAATGGTTAAAATATATTAAATTAATCGAGTAAATTTGCTTTTGACCAACCCTATAGTACCTCTCAACTTACATGAATAACTTTCCTAACTTAATTTAAAAGAAAAATGATCTCTAAAAAAGCCAAATACGCCCTCAAAGCCCTTAAAGTCTTGACGGAAGAACATGGCAAAGGCCCTGTTTTGATTTCTCATATTGCAGAAAGGGAGAATATCCCTAAAAAATTTTTGGAAGCAATTTTACTAGAACTACGGAATCATGGGATATTGTCAAGCCAAAAAGGCAAAGGTGGAGGATACCTTTTAAGGGTAGAGCCTTCACGAGTTAACTTTGCCCAAGTGATTAGGGTGATTGACGGGCCTATAGCTCCCACACCCTGTGTCTCACTTCACTTTTACGTAAAGTGCGATGATTGTATCGACGAAGCAACTTGCGCTCTCCGCCCTGTCATGGAGCAGGTAAGAGATGCAAATTTAGGCGTCTATGAAGGAACAACGCTCGCTATTTTTGTGAAATAGTATTCATTTTTTCCTTCAAAAACGACGCTGTATAATTATCAGAAAGGAGGGTCATTTCTTCGGGAGTACCTGTAAATGTAATGTACCCTCCTTTGTCTCCTCCTTCTGGGCCTAAATCAATAATCCAATCGGCCGATTTTATCACTTCCACGTTATGCTCAATCACCATCACAGTATCTCCTTGATTGACAAGTGCGTTGAAAGCTTTTAACAGCTTTTGAATGTCATGAAAATGCAGACCGGTGGTGGGTTCGTCAAAAATAAATAATGACCTTCCTTGATTAGGGTTTGATTTACTCAAAAAGAAAGCAAGCTTTACCCGCTGGGCTTCTCCGCCCGAAAGGGTGTTTGATGACTGTCCAAGTTTAATATATCCCAGCCCTACTTCTTGCAATGGCATAAGGCGGTCGGCTAGCTTGGGTTCTGTATCCTGAAAAAACTCAATAGCTTCGCTGATAGTCATGTCTAGTATTTCAGCAATATCTACCGTTTTTCCCTCCGCCTTCTGATACCGTACATCTAGCACTTCTTGTTTGAAGCGTTTGCCACCACAAGCCTCACATTTGAGATAAATGTCGGCCATAAATTGCATCTCTATCTTTACTTGGCCTTCTCCTTGACAGGTTTCGCAGCGGCCTCCTTCTACATTAAATGAAAAATGAGAAGGCTTATAACCCCTTGCTTTGGCAAGTGGTACTTCGCTCATCATTTGCCTGATATAGTCATAGGCTTTGATATAAGTGACAGGATTAGAGCGAGACGACTTACCGATAGGATTTTGATCGACCATCTCAAGATTGTCGATACGGTCTAGGCTACCGGTTAGGTTGGTATATTTCCCCGTTTCTTCGTTATATTCTCCTTTTTGTCGAGCTAAGGCTGGATACAAAATCTTACGAATAAGTGTTGATTTTCCAGAGCCAGATACACCTGTGATCACGGTGAGTGTTCCTAACGGAAACTTTACGTCTATATCCTTTAAATTGTTTTCGCGGGCTCCTGTCAATTCAAGCCAATGCGTAGCTTTTCGACGAAATGTGGGCACGGGAATCTTGTCTTGAGCTCTCAGAAATCGTACGGTGTGAGAGGGCGTATCTTCTTGAAGATTGTTTATATTGGTCCAGTTTCCTTGCCATACTACCTCTCCTCCGAGGTTGCCCGCATCGGGACCAATGTCGATAATTTGGTCAGCGGCTCGCATTACTTCTTCTTCATGCTCAACCACTATGACCGTATTGCCCATGTCTCTCAACGATTCAAGTACTCCCACAAGTTTACGGGTATCGCGGGGGTGAAGCCCAATACTAGGCTCATCCAAAATATACATAGAGCCCACTAAGGCACTTCCTAAAGAAGTCGCAAGTTTGATGCGCTGAAATTCGCCACCTGAGAGACTATTGGTAAGGCGGTTGAGGGTGAGGTAGCCTAAACCTACCCGTTCCATGTATTCGAGACGGTTTTCTATTTCGACCAATATCCTTTTAGATACACTGTATTGGTATTCTGAAAGTTGGAGATTTTTGAAAAAACTCAGCACTTCCGAAATCGGCATCAACACCAAATCCGTAATAGAAGCTCCTCCCACTTTGACGTAGCTTGCATCTTTACGTAACCGTGAGCCACGGCACTCAGGACAAGTAGTACGGCCTCGGTAGCGAGAAAGCATGACGCGGTATTGGACTTTATGAGTTTGAGATTCGAGATGCTCAAAGAAATGGTTTAAACCTTCAAAATATTCATTCCCAGTCCACAAAATGGCTTTTTGGGCGTCGGTCAAATCTTTATAGGCCCGGTGAATCGGGAAGTCGAATCGGATACCATGCCTTAATAGAGGGGCCAGCCACTCACTCATTTTTTCGGTACGCCAAGGAGCGATGGCTCCCTCAAAAATAGAGAGGTTTTTGTCGGGAATCACTAAATCGGGATCCAAGCCTAGCACTTTCCCAAAACCTTCGCAGCGCTTGCAAGCTCCGTATGGATTGTTGAAGCTAAAAAGATTGACACTTGGCTCTTCAAATTTGATACCGTCAAGCTCAAATTGATCCGAAAATTCGCGACGCTCACTACCAACCACTTCTACAAAGCATATTCCTTCGCCCTCAAAAAATGCGGTCTGAACCGAATCAGAAAGTCTAAATTGAGTATCTTCATCCTCTTTTTTTACGACAGTGCGATCAATAAGAATACATAAGTCGGCGGGGTCTGTATTGATTTCTTCTTCAAGCAACTCTTCGATAAGCCGTATCTCTTGTTGAAAAACAATCCTGGTATACCCTTTTGAAAGTAAGATATTTAACTCTTGAGAAAGGGTACGGTCATTTTTGATGATTAGGGGGGCAAGCACCATGATGCGCGTGCCTTCATCATGACTAAGGATAAAATTCACCACATCAGTGACGGTATCTTTACGTACTGCCAGCCCTGAAATGGGAGAATACGTAATGCCTGCGCGGGCAAAAAGCAATTTTAGATAGTCATAAATTTCGGTGGTAGTGCCTACGGTAGAGCGTGGATTGCGGGTATTTACTTTTTGCTCGATAGCTACCGCAGGGGATACGCCTTTGATGTAGTCAACTTCGGGTTTTTCCATTCGTCCCAAAAACTGACGCGCATAGCTGCTGAGACTTTCTACGTACATACGTTGTCCTTCTGCAAAAAGCGTGTCAAAAGCAAGGGACGATTTTCCGCTTCCCGACACCCCCGTAACTACCACCAGCTTGTTGCGAGGAATCACTAGATCGATGTTTTTTAGATTGTTGACACGAGCACCTTTGATGATGATGTATTGCTTCGGACTGATGGCTTCGAAGTCTATTTGAGAAGAATGTTGCGATTGGTTAACTACGTTCATGTGGCTGGTTGCTAAACTTACAAAGTTAGGGAAAAGCCCTCCCAAATACTAACCTTAGTTTTTTGAAAATGGTTTGCCAATGGTTGAAGTTGACCAAAACAAAATGAAGCTGAAAGTGCCTTACACGATTGATGAAGAAAGAATTAGCAACTACAAGATATTATAAGAAGTATAAAAATCAGGTTTCTTGCTTAGGTAAATATTCAATACCTAAAGACTATTTGTTTAGCATTAATAAAAAATACATTCTTAATAAAATCATGAATCCTTCTACTTCGCGTCGCGACTTTATGAAAACTACCGCAGCTACTTTGTTGGCACCTTCGATTATTACTTCTGTCAATGCTCAGACCAATGATGGGGACGGGGCTATTGTGGGTCATGGGTCTCATCGCTATAAAATTCAAGCCAACTGGGGAAAATTAGATGCTAGCAAATTTCCAGTAAAAAACTGCCATGAAATGGTAATGGATAGCAAAGGGCGACTCATTATGGTAACGGACGAAACTAAAAACAATATTTTGGTCTATGACCGTTCGGGTAAATTGCTTGATAGCTGGGGACATGAATATCCAGGTGGTCATGGACTTACACTTTGGAATGCCAACGGCGAAGAATTTTTGTTTATTTGTGACCCCAATTCCAACAAAGTAACCAAGACGGATATTAACGGTAAAGTGATTTTTACCATCGAACATCCCTCTAAAGTAGGTGCTTACAAACCTGAAGATAAGTTTTTGCCTACGGAGACGGCTATCGGGCCCAATGGCGATATTTATGTGGCCGACGGCTATGGTTCACAGTGGATTTTGCAATATTCTTCTAAAGGAGAATTTATTCGCAAATTTGGCGGCTCTGGCGATGGCGATGATCAGTTTGCAACCGCCCACGGTATCACAGTAGATTATCGCAATAAAGCCAATCCTACGCTTGTCATCACGTCGCGCGTTCATAATGCTTTCAAGCGATTTACGTTAGATGGTAAGTATTTATCAACCATATTTTTGCCAGGTGCTTTTGTATGTCGCCCTGTAATTCACGGCGATCATTTATTTGCGGGGGTATGCTGGTCGCGTTTGCGCTATCTCAATCAAACCAATAACTCGGGCTTTGTCACTATCTTAGATAAAAACGATAAAGTAATCTCAAATCCAGGCGGAACAAAACCCGAATATCGTGATGGTAAACTTCAGCTCATGGTTCAGGATGCCGCTACGGTAGGGGGTACTTTTATGCATTGCCACGATGTGTGTGTTGACAACGACGAAAATATCTATATCTGTCAGTGGAATGCCAAACAAACTTATCCTATTAAGTTAGCTCGGGTATAAGATGGAAGTGTAGGGCGAAGAGCATAAAGTCCTATTCTGGGGAAAATGTTCTACATCAAAAGAGGTTAGCACGATTTTTTTGCATTAACTTTACATAGTTTATTGAGATTCAATAAGCCTGCGAGATTTGATAATAAATCATATAAGTTAATACAAAGCAAACGCTATGAAATCCATTTTGACTGCCCTACTTTTGGTTTTTACTGTGGTAGGAATTCAAGCGCAATGCCGTCCAGCAACGGCTGCCGAAAATGAAGCCTACGAACGTGTTGTTAAAGAATTACAACGCCAGTTTACCTCCAAAACACCTAGTGGTAATTGGAAAGTATTTGATGAAAAGCATTCTATGGGTGCTTTGGAGGTAACCTCTGAGTGGGGAGGATTTGTGCATTTGTGTACCGACCGCTATGATCTTATCATGGAAAAAGCAGAAGTAGCAGCAGCGCGTAAAGCCGAGCTAGATACCCTAAAGCCTCAAACCACTACTCAGCCGTCGTTGTATGTGCATCGCGATACAATGTATCGAGAAAACCCCAATGCCCTGATTCAACGTTCATTAGATACGTATTCTGTAAGTGTGGAAATCAATTTAGGAAATTACCGTTTACAGGATACCGAAAGTGCGCGTATTGTCGAAAACTCTCAGACGATTTCAGTCAGTGGCAGTCCACTTGCATTTGAAGTCCGTCTTAAGCCAGATTTGGAAGGAGCCTTAGGGCGCCAAGAGACAGTGGTATTGTTGGGAGGATGGAGAACTAAGGTCGTCAAAGTAGGGCAAGATATACGGTATCAACCACAGTTTAGAAAAGGCGGAAAACTAGTAGAAAACATAGTAGTGACTATTACGGCTCCTGTTGAAATAGCACGGGAGATTGTCAAACAAATCGATTGGAAGGCAATTGATGCTACCCTAGTAAAATAAATTTTTTAGGCAGTACGCTCTGTCTTGAACGTACTGCCTCACTTAAGTAATAACTCCTAAATTTTAAACACTGAATAGTTTAAATCCCGAGTGGACGAAATATCAAAAGTATACGAAGTATTCGTAACCGGGTTTTTGACGCGTACTTTATAATTAAGATTACCTGACGGAAGTTTAAGGGAAAGATGCGCAATCAAAAAAGTCTTCAATTTGTCATTATAAGAAGCTGAAATAATGGGAGCGGGTTGATTGTTTTGAAATAAATTGTGCATCCACCACCCATTATATCGTTGTTGAAAAGGGGCGTTGGGATATCCACCTTCTACCCACGTCTGTCCACCGTCAAAACTAATGTCTGTAAAAATCAGTTTATGATCTTCAAAATGGTTTTTGTAGGGAGCGATTTTTTTCTGTGCCAAGATAATTCCTTCCCGTACCATAGGCGGTACTTTGCCTTCAGTATTGGCATCCCAGTGTACTACACCGAAATTTTGAAGATTTGAAAAAGCAATCATGGCATCATAAATACGTTGCTCAAAAAGGTCGGAAGTAGACAGCGGATAGCTCCCAAATAGGAACGTGCGAGGGGTAGGTTCCCAGTTTGCAAAACCTAATTTGGTAGGCTCTATATAACGGCTACAATATAGTGTATTCCATACTAGCATTAAATATTGCTCTTCATCAGCCCAGACTTGTTCGGGAGCAGTAGTGGTAAGCTCTACCGAGTGAGAGCCAGCTGGAATAATAGCCTCCGTATGACCACGCCAATGCTGAAAACTCACTTTAAGCTCTTTATGTGCTACTCGTAGAGAGCCATCTTGAGCGTGCAAAGATACACGTGCCCGGCGGTTGCCGTTGGGGGCTGTTCCCAAGTCTGTTACATAATATCGCGTCGGAACGCCTGCTGTCACATTGGTTTTGGGAGATTCCTTCAATCTGATAATATCCGTACTGTACCAATAATTGTATTGCTCATTTTTTTGTACAATCGCCCATACGTAGTAGTAAGGTATAAAATCGGTAGGCTCCATATAATCCAGTTCTTCTTCTAAAACCCGATTATTGAAACGATTGCGAACCCTCCAAATAATACCTCCATTAGGGACATTCCACCAAGAAGAAATATTGCCGTTATCATCAAATTGGGGTTTATTGCCTGGATCAATCTGCCCAATTGGCCCTAGTCCATAAGCCCATATTTTGGATTTGCTATAAAGACGGGTTTTATAGTATAGTTCGGTATAAATGTAGCTCCAACGCTCTTGTACATAATTGAAAAACTGACCATCGTCCATATCTTTGAATTCGGGATTGGTGCCACCGTTGATATTATGGCGATATTTGCCTCCTTCCCACACTTGCCTTCCGCGAGCGATTCCATTCCAATCTCCGAAAAAAATAGATTCAATATCCCATCTGATAAATCCGATTCTCGAATCTGCCACGGCTTTGGCTCTTCGATCTATTTCGCGTTCAGTGAGGATAAAAGGGTTTGTTTTGGCGGCTTCATCTACATTGTCAATAGTTACAGAATTAAAAGGGCCATTGATGATAGTGTAGGTTTTGCCCTGCGCCGAAAAGTCGCGACTAGGATCTGGAGCGTACATAGGATTTAGACCAAAAGATTCTCCATCGATCGTAAAAGCTTCTCGAAAACTTGCTTCGTTGATGTCTACGTAGCGGTTAAATTTAGGTTTGCCTTCAGAGGAAGCAACACAGGCTGCCATGAATCCAAAGTCTCGAAAATCAGAGACATTTTCCCATACTACTTCTTGGGCTGGAAATACTTTGATAAGGTGCCGGAAGGGTTCGTTGGAAGCTTTGTTTGACAAATCAAAAATACCCAGCTTTTTGGCGGGATTATATCCATGAGGATAGCCTCCTTCATCGGGCTCATACATCCCTTGAGAGGGGATACCCTGGGCAAAAGAGCTACTCCACAGCAATAACTTTGCAAATAATAATAGATAATAATTGGGCTTGAGCATTGTCTAGTATGTTTTTCAATAAACTATTGTCTATTTGAGTATCAAAATTTAACACCTGTAAAAAGGCCATTGTTAGTCAACCACATGATATTGTCGAGGGCATTAACCGCGCCATCAAGATTCATATCTGCCGTAGAATAGCGCGAAAATTGCCCATTTTGCTGTTGCCACAGCACTATATCGCCCGCATTGACATCTCCTACCTGATTTTTTTGAATATCTCCTACGTACATCATGTATCGGTTATCCAAATATTTCTGACCTATTCCAGGGATACCTGCTGGGATATACGATTGAGTAATTGTAAAATCATAGAAGAAGTGGTTGTTGATAAACAGGGTAGGCGTAGCTGATACGATACCCACGTGGTTACGGTGCTCGACAGCTACGTAATAGTTTGTGAAGTTTTCGAGTTTGCTAGGGCAGCCCTTGATGTTGCTTACAGAGCCATTGGTTTCGATAGTTGCCGCTGCTCTAAAAACGGTAGTTTTGGGGTCGTCGCGGTTGGTACGTAAAGATACTAGTACCCAATCAGTGACATTGGTGCCATAAGAGCCTATGCTTTCGTTTCCATTATAAAACCACGGACTACCTGAGTAGGGTTGTTTGGCGGGTGTAGGCTGCCCAAATGGACTTATGGGGGTTTGACCAGGTAAGAGACCTTGTTGATTTAATTGGTTGCTCATTACTCCAAAACCTCTTCGATAGGCTCCTTCTAGCATTACTACTACACTACCTACATAATCTGGATAAGCAATAGTGCGAATTGTAATGCGAGCACTACTTGCACAAGTAGACCCTAGCTGTGCCACAAGGAAAAAATCGGTTTTGGAAGAAGTTAGAGTAACACTACTAGGGTTGGATATGATAGGGCCATCCCAGCTCCCCTGTCGCCAGACATGATTGTTGAAACTATTGTAGTTGCTTACAAATCCGGGTAAAGAAATCGCCCCTGGGCTACAAAGAGTTGTATCTGAAGCAATCATATTAAGTGGCAAACAGGCAGCAAGTTTCCAAAGCTCAGTACCTTGAATGCCATTATCAGCTGTAAAATAAAGCGTATCGGCAATAGACACCACATTCCCAATAGCACTGCTGGCGTTACCCATTCTAATTTCAGGCAATGGTGTTGTCAGATTTTCGGTGCCGCCTGACCTCCACCATTCGTGATTGGTAGTGCCATCAGTAGCCGTAAAATACAAAGCTCCTTTGATTTCACTGAGTAGTAAAGGTAAGCTAGACGAACTCTCATCGCCGGGACGAATGTTTTTCACCATAATCGTGCCACTGCTTGTTCCGTCCGATTTCCATAATTCTTGCCCCGTTATACCATTTGTAGCCGAAAAATAAACGGTGCTGCCTATGGCTTTCAGATAGCGGGGTTCACTTCCTTTGGCCCCAGATTGGATATCAGCCACTAATACGGTACCATTGGCTGTGCCATTCGATTTCCAAAGTTCGAGGCCTGTTTGTCCGTCGTTGGCTGCAAAATAGAGCGTTCCGTTAACATTGGTTAAAAACTGAGGCATACTATGAGCCGCTCCACTGGCAATATCTTTTACCATCACTGTTCCACCCGCTGTGCCGTCTGACTTCCAAAGTTCATAACCATTGGTACCATTATTGGCTTTGAAGTATAGAGTACCGTTGATATTAATAAAATATTGTGGTAGGCTACTTTCTGAGCCTGTTTGGATGTCTTTTACCATCACTGTTCCACCCGCAGTTCCATCTGATTTCCAGAGTTCATATCCGTTGGTACCGTCATTGGCAACAAAATACAGCGTACCATTAAAGTTAAAAAGAGATTGAGGGTTGCTTCCTGTACTTCCGCTCAAGATATCCTTTACCATTACAGTGCCGGCAGCGGTGCCATTAGACTTCCAAAGTTCGCTACCGTGGGTATCGTCGGTAGCTACGAAATATAGTGTGCCGTTGACGTCCGTATAACTTTCAGGCATACTACCGACAAAGCCGCTCGCTATATCTTTGAGGAGGAAGGTTCCGTTGGAGGTCCCGTCAGATACCCAAATTTCGTGACCCGTGTTGAGATCATCAGCTGTGAAATACAGAAAATTGCCTATACTGGTAAGTCCATGAGCAGTGCCTGGCAAATCTTTGATTTTTAGAGTGCCCGTAGCTTTGCCATTAGATTTCCATAGCCCTAGGGTGTTATCATTTTGTTTGGCCAAAAAATAAACAGATCCTTTATGGCTGACCAAAAATCTAGGGTCACTACTAAGTGTATTAGAAGGAGAAGAAGGGTCGGGTTGGGTATTAATGTCTTTAATTAAGACGGGTGTTTGGGCGTGGAGTAGCCCGCCATAAACCCCCAAAAAATAAAAGATACCAATGAGTTTACAACAGAATAAAAAGTAGGACTCATGGTGAAGATAACAGCGTAAAAGTCTTAACATATGCATTGAGATAGGTATTCATTTGCGATAAGGGGAAAGCGCGAAGACGCTGATAAGAATCTTCTGCTTTTTGCCTTACCACAAATTGAATGCCAAAATGCGTTTGCTAAGACTTTTGATAGAAAAGCCAGTCGAGGGCTTTGGGGAATTCTTTGCTCCATCTAGCCTCCGTGTGCTCACCTTTGGGGTCGGTAGAAAGTTGAAAACGTAGACGTTCGGGCGACCATCCTTGTTTAAAAACGGCTTCTTTGAGGCGTTCTACGCTCGGAATCATGTATTGACCCTCTTTGCCACCTGCATACACATAAATTTTGGTATCTAGTGGATTAAAAAACTCAATGGAGTCAAAATATATTTTTTCGGATACCCATAACGATGGCGAGAAAATCATCAATCTTCCCAAAATTTCGGGATACATCAATCCTGCGTAAATACTAATCAGCCCTCCCATAGAGCTACCTCCTATACCCGTATGCTGACGCTCGGGGAGAGTTCGGTAGTGTCGGTCGATATAAGGCTTGAGCGTTCTAACGATAAAATTAGCATATTTTTTACCTGCCCCCTTGCCAAACTTAGGATGGGTATAAGGTGCAAATTCATGCAAACGATCTCCCTCGGCATGGTCTATGGCTACTATGATGATATCACCTTTGCCTTGCGCCGAGAGTATGGCCATTTTTTTGTCAATTTCCCAGTTGCCATAAGCAGAACCTTCTCCAAACAAATTTTGCCCATCTTGTAAGTAAAGTACAGGGTATGATTTTTTTGAAGTATAATAATCGTAAGGGAGCAAAATACGAACCCGCCGGTTGCGATTGAGTTGAGGTATCTCAAAGCGCTCTGCTACAGTTTCAATGATAGGTACAAAAGAAGTATCGTACACTGCACCGTTTTTACGCCAATAAGGCACAAAATCCTTTTGTACAATTCCTTTTGTGATAACCTTACGGTTTTGAGGGGCTTCTCCAAAAGTATCTAGCTCTACTTGATCCCAACCTCCTCGCGTGTATTTGTATTCGAGTGATTGGTCAAATTGAAAATCAGGAGGAAATTGGAAGTGGTATTTTCCTGCTTCGATTTTTTGCATTTGGTACCGTGGTATGTCTGGAAACCATTCGCAAAAATTGCCTGCTACAAATACTGGGCGCTCATCATCTAGGGCAGTGGTTAGTTCTAGCGCTAAAGACGCATAACGGTTACTCATTACTCTTGTCTCATAAGTTAGTGTCACATCAACACTTACAAAGTTACGAATGTTAAAAAAAAGAATTATTAATAATCCTAAAACAAATTGTATTTATGATACCCCCATTTGTTGTTTTTGGACTATAAATATAAAGAGAAAATAAAATATATGGAGAGCTATGAGTTGATTATCAGAGACTAACCAATTAAAATGACTTGAAGGTAAATCTGATTTTTTATCAAAAATATAACCTAAGAAATTGTATCTTGATAGTTCTACAAAAGCATATTTATGAAGAAAGGCTACGAAATTTCGTAGCCTTTCTTCATAAATAAAGTATGATCTGATTAGAATAGTAAGCTCAAGCCACCATTTATACTAACCAACCCGATTGGATGAACTTCGCGGATGTTTTCATCTACCTTTTCTTTTCCTACGGTAAGAGTACTGGTGAGATTATCAAAACTAGCTCGCGTGCTTACATAATCAGCATTGAGGGCAAGAGCAAAATTCCGACTGATTTTGTATCTAATACTAGCTCCGCCTCCTAAAGTAGCCGAGCCTTTGCGCATCTGCTGAGTTTTAACGGATAAAGGTACATCATAAAAATTCCCCTTAAGCTCAGTAGTAGGGCGTTGAATCCATGAATACCCGCCCATGATGCGTGCATCAAACATAAAGAGACCCGACGAAAAGGTCATAAAAGGTCCTGCCATTAAGTGAGAGCAGTTCCAAGTGCCTCCTGAAGTGGACCAATTGCCACCCGCATGACTTTTTTCAATGTTTTCTACCAATTTTTTAGTGCCAGCATTGTTGAGGCAGTTGGTAAAAGACCCTTGGATGCCCATTCTTCTGGTAAGCCGATAGCCTGCCGATACTTGCATGGAAGTACCTCGCAAGGCCACCACATCCGATGGTGCGGTGGGGTCTCCTTTCATGAGCGACTTAACTGGCATACTCACCCCTCCCGATAAGTTTACGAACCCACGGTGGTCGATATGCGACAAAATGAAACTTTGCTGGGCAAAACTCATGCCCGTGGCAAGCAATCCGATGATAAGGCTATATACTTTTTTCATAACAACTTATGGGATTAAGGTTGATATTGTATACTCCTATCAATATTCGTGCCAAATTTTTAATGTATTGATTTTCAGGTTGGTGTGTTGCCGATTGTTGGGATAAACGATGATTTTACGATATTCGTGATTTGATATAGAAATACAATGTCGTTAGAAAATATTATAGAGAAAATAGCCGCTTTGCAGTCGAAAGGAGAGAAATACTTTGATGAGGGATTGTTTCCTGCATTGCGAACCAACCGTCTTATTGGCTATCATCGCCCCGACACAACGGTGTTTTTTACGGCGGTGATTATATTTACTTTAAAAAAACTCAAACCTAGTCTATCACCCCAATCCCAAAAATTAGTAGAAGAGATAGTACGCAAAGGCATTCAGAATTATCCTCAGTTTCAAAATAAAGATGGTTTAAAAACCTATAATTTCTGGAAAACAAAGCCTTCGAAACATTTCCCGAATGGGTACCTGTTTCGAAGGTTTGAGCATTTTCGTATCCCTGATGATATAGACGATACGGCGATGATTTATCTTACTTCATCACCTACTGAAAAAGAACTTGGATGGCTCAAACAAAAACTGAGCTTACACGCCAATCTTTCAAAACAACAAATCAAAAATACTTATCCTGAATATCGGTTTTTAAAGGCATATTCGACGTGGTTTGGCAAAAATATGTATATCGAATTTGATGCTTGTGTTTTAGCCAATATATTGTACTGTATTTACGAGTATCAATTGCCTGTCAATCACCACGATAAAGATAGTTTGGCTTATATTCGTTCAATTGTCGAAACCAACCGCTATTTATTAGAACCCTTTCGGTGTGCGCATCAATACCCCCGCTCAGTTCCCATTATTTATCATATTGCCCGCCTTATGGGTGCTTTTGATATTGAGGAACTGGTGCCTATTCGTACTAAGTTGATTGAAGATACCCAGATTTTATTGAGTCATCCACAATCTATCATGGACGAAATCGTCTTGAAAACTTCGCTCATGAGATTAGGCATAAGACCTGCTCCAATCACCCGAATTCCGACTTCTAACAAAGATTTTGAAGGGTTTTATTTTTTCATTGCGGGGTTATTGACAGCTTACGAAAATCCCTTGTTGTATCAATTATCTATCTCTCCTTTGGTACAGATGCGGTGGGAATGTGAGGCTCATTGTTGGACTCTAGTAGCCGAATATCTATCATTATACCAAGCTATGACTGAGCAACAGAACTAATAATTTTTAAAATAAAAGCAGGAATTATGATATAGCGCAGCCTTTTATAATAAGTTGAGAAAATTCGGTTTTCTCAACTTCGGTTATATGCTTCTATAAAACTTCCTGGACATGTATTCATTTCGTTTATTTCTTTTTGTGGTAGCTTCCACGTTAGGTTGGTTTGCGTTTAGACCTATCACAAATCCCCCCAAACAGACATCCTTACAACTTGTTCAAAATGAGAAAGAAGGGACTATTTCGGTGTATCGACTGAATGAAAAACAGCCGATTTTGGTGCAAAATGCCAAAGCTGATTTTAGACCTTATCTGCATCCTATTGCTGCTCCCGATGGCAAGGGGATATTGACAGAGTATAGTCCGGGGCATCACAAACATCAAACAGGAATTTATTGGGGATATACACGGGTCAATGGGCGTGATTATTTCCACCATCCCGAAGGAGACTATTGGCGGAGGGTATCAGCCAAAATCATCAAAGCCAAAGGCCCAGAAGTAAAGTGGGAAGCGGTCTATGATTTGTTGGACGAAAAGGGCAATGCCGTTTTGACCGAAACCCAAACGTGGGTTATGCGCGAGCAAGATGGCCGATATTTGTTAGATTTAGAATGGGCAGGAGAAGCCCAAACCGATGTCACTATTGGGAAATACGATTATGGAGGGCTTTTTGTACGGATGCCTTGGAAACAGGGCATCAAAGGAGAAGTAGTGAATGCCGCTCGCCAAAAAGATGCAAAAGCCGAAGGACAACGTGCTGGATGGGTAGATGTGGGAATGCAAATAGAAGGTCGCACAGATTGGGCGCATATTGCCGTACTGGATCATCCTGAAAATAAAGGATTTCCGCAGCATTGGCGGGTCGATGGTCAGCTGGGTATTGGTCCTGCTCGCGCTCGTTTGGGCGATTGGCAAATCAAAAAAGGTAAGGTAGAGGTAATCAAGCATCAACTAGTGATTTACACTGGTGAGCTTAATGACGTGACCATGAACAAAACCTGGAGCGACTACAGCGGCCAAGAAATGATGTATTCGCTATGGGGAATTGCCCAGCAAGAAGGGCGCGATGCTAAATTTTTGACCCCCGAAGAAGCCGTTGCAAGCATGACTTTGAAAGAAGGTTTTAAAGTCAATACTTGGGCTTCCGAGCCGATGATTACACAGCCAATGGCTTTTTGTTGGGACGATAAGGGGCGGCTTTGGATTGCCGAAAACCGCGATTATGAATCACGTGGGAGTGGTTTTTCAAACGCTGGCAATAGTCGTATTTTGATTTTAGAAGATACCAATCACGACGGAGTGGCAGATACTAAAAAAGTATTTCTAGAAGGTATTGCCTTTCCTGCCGCAATGGCCGTAGGGTTTGATGGTTTGTTTTTGGGAGCTCCTCCTAATTTACTTTTTGTACCTGACCGCAACCATGATGATGTGGCAGATATGGACAATATCGAAGTAAGACTTACGGGCTGGGGTATTCGTGACCGTCACGAAACGCTCAATAGTTTACATTGGGGGCCTGACGGCTGGCTGTATGGATGTCAAGGGTTTGCGACTCCATCAAAAGTTAGAAAACCCGAAGGAAAAGGTCGTATTTATCGTCATAAAGACCCCTTTCCAGAAGATATTTTGCAAGGAGAAGGGGTTGATATCAATGGAGGCGTATGGCGGTATCATCCTATCAAAGACAAATTTGAGGTTGTCGCTCATGGTTTTAGTAATCCTTGGGGAATCGATTATGATGCCAAAGGTCAGTTGTTTATCAGTGCTTGTGTGATTCCTCATATGTGGCATGTCATTTTGGGGGGGATTTATCACCGTCAAGGTGGACAGCATTTCAACCCTTACATTTATAGTGATATTCGGACCATTGCCGACCACAGTCACCGGTCGGCGCACGGTGGGGCTAGGGTGTATCAGTCGGATGCTTTTCCAGCCGAGCATAAAGGACGAATTTTTATGGCTAATATCCACGAGCACGCCGTTTTATCGGATATTCTTCAGAAAAGAGGCTCTGGATTTGTAGCCAAACATGGTGATGAACTGCTCATGGCCAACAATGCCCAATGGGTAGGTTTTAGTATGGAAGTAGGCCCTGATGGAGGTTTGTATGTGCTTGATTGGCATGATGCCGACATATGTGGCAAAGAAGTAATCAATGGAGAAACAGGGCGGGTTTTTAGAATTATGCCTAAAGAATCACTCGCCCAGCAGTGGGAAGGTCGATATAGCGATTTAACAAAAATGTCGGACAAACAACTCGTGGCTCTGCAAACGAGTCCGAGCGATTGGCATGCGCGGCGTGCAAGGGTGATTTTGCAAGCACGTGCTACCAAAAATGCGTTGGATAAAGAAGCAGTTGGTGATTTACGCACTATTTTTCAAACCAATTCCAACACCGATTATCGCCTGCGGGCCATGTGGGGAATGTTTGTTACAAACAATCTTCCTGCCACCGAATTATTGAAATCGCTGTCTGATACTGACGAATACATACGGGCGTGGGCGATTCAGCTTTTATGCGAAGACAAGTCTCCTTCCGATGAAGCTAAAGCAATGTTTGCCAAGATGTCAAAAGATGATACTTCCCCCATAGTAAGACTTTACTTAACCTCGGCAGTACAGCGTATAGACGAAGAGTCGGCTTGGAAAATACTCGAAAACCTTTCAAAGCATGGCGAGGATACCGAAGACCATAACCTCCCCAAAATGATTTGGTTTGGTTTGGAACCTTTGGTGAAAAATAATCCTCAAAGGGCGCTTGAATTGGCTTCTCAGACGAAACTGCCGCTCATTGCGAAATACGTAGCGCGACGATTGGTAGATGCCAACAATCCCGAAAGTGTTGTGAAAACCATTGCAGCGTTTTCGAGCTTGCCTAGTGCCAACGGCATTGGGCTTTTGGAAGGAATGCGGGATGGTTTGGAAGGAAGATTTGACTTAAAAGCCCCTGCTAATTGGCCCGCAGTGTACAATAAACTGCGCCAAAGTCAAGGAGAAAAAGCGCAGTTGGCTTTACAAATAGCACAGCGTTTTGGAGATACGGAAGCTACTCAGAAGTTTATGGCTACGCTCAAAAACAAAAATGCGCCCATAGCGCAACGTCAGCAGGCAATACAGGCGCTTGCTGCTCGTAAGAGAGGAGAATTGGCAGACGAAATTCCAACGCTACTCAACGATTCCAAATTGCGTCTGGAGACGATTCGAGCTATTGCAGAATATGATAGAGAGCCTTTAGCGAAATTGTTGATTTCAAAATACAAGGACTTGAATCCCACCGAAAAACAACAAGCGATTCAGACACTTTCATCCAGACCTAAATACGGTTGGCAACTTACGCAAGCCCTTAAAAATCAGACGGTACCTAAACGCGACGTGCCGCCGTATGCTGCCCGTCAGTTGTTGCGTGTGGTAGGAAGTGGTTTTATTGAAGTGTGGGGGCCTATAGAGCAAGAACCTTCTTTGGAAAAGGCTTATTCCAAATACCAACGTATGATTACTGACAAAGCCGTGGCGGCTGCGGATGCTACTAAAGGAGAAGTAGTGTTTCAGCGCACCTGTGGTAGTTGTCATAAAATGTACGGTAAAGGCGGTAATATTGGTCCTGATTTGACGGGTTCAAACCGTGCTAGTCTTGATTATTTACTTTTCAATGTTCTCAATCCAAGTGGCGAAATTCAGGATGATTATAAGCTTGTAGTAGTGACGACCCGCGACGGACGTACGTACTCGGGCAATGTCGTCTCCGAAAACGAACGTCAGCTCACAATGCGGGTAGTAGGACAAGATGCGGTAGTAGTAAATAAATCAGCGATTCAGTCGCGGGAGGTGATGCCGACTTCATTGATGCCCGTGGGTTTGTTTGATGCTTTGTCTGAAGCCGAAGTCCTGAATTTAGTAAAATACCTGCGAACAGTAAGTGGCCCAAAGCAAGCGGGGCGGTAGGTTTGGAAAAGGGCAACGTTTGTAGCAAAAAAGAAGATTGGTTTGGTATATGCTTCGAAGAAGTATAATGTTACACTTCTCCGAAGTGGTGTTCATTTTGGTGTATTGTTTTTGTCTACAAATATTTTACTTCTCCGAAGTAAAGTTATTAGAGTTGGCCCCTCGTTCGGCGAACGAGAACATTTGTAGCAACAAGAAGATTGTTTTGGTATATGCTTCGGAGAAGCACAATGTTATACTTGTTCGTATCAAGAATATTTACTGTATTCTAAAGTGAAAAGAATATTTCTTGTAGAAGTATCTTTTGCGAGAATAGGCAGTCTTTAGGAGAAATACTGTTTTTCATGGCTGACGTTTTTTCACAATTATACATTCATTTGGTATTTGCTCCAAAGCACCGTCATTCTTTGATTCATCTTTCTTGGGAAGAAGATTTGTATAGATATATAACAGGGATTGTCCAAACACGCGGGCATAAGCTTTTGGCAATTGGCGGAATGCCTGACCATATTCATATTTTTCTTGGTTTAAAACCTGTAGAGTCAATATCAGATTTGGTACGAGAAATAAAAGTAGCTTCTAATGATTTTATTAGAAATGAAAGATTGAATTCTATCAAATTTGACTGGCAACATGGTTATGGCGTATTTTCGCATAGCCGTTCACAACTTGACGCTGTTTGTAAATATATTTTGAATCAAAAAGAACACCATCGCCGAAAAACATTCAAAGAAGAATTTCTTAAATTTTGTGGCGATTTTGGGATAGATGTCGGTAAAAAGCAACTCTTCGAATGGTTTGAGAATGAAGCTTAAAAAGTACTTCTTACAAAGACCAATCTCCTTTGTACCTTTGTATTCCAAAAAGAGCGACTCGCATGAAATTTGAAGATTATCATATTGCCCCCGAAATCAAAAAAAGCTTAGAAAAACAAGGCTTCAAACGTCCCACCGATATTCAGTATAAAGCCATTCCCTCGATTTTGAAAGGGGAAGATGTATTGGCAATTGCCCAAACAGGTACTGGGAAAACGGCAGCTTTTGCGATTCCGATTATTCATTTACTCAACGAACGTAAGAAAAATAGCCGCCGTCCTGATGGCGTGAAATGCATCGTAATGGTACCAACACACGAGTTGGCACTACAAATCACCGAAGTATTTGAGCGACTTGGACATTTTACTTTGGTCAAAACCCTTGGGTTGTTTGGCGGAGTAGCCCAAGACCCCCAAATCGCCAAATTAGAGAAAGGGGTAGATGTGGTGGTCGCTACGCCGGGGAGGTTGTTTGACTTGGTAAGTCAAGGGCATCTTAAACTAGAGAGGGTAGAAGTGCTTATCTTGGATGAAGCCGACCATATGCTTGATTTGGGTTTTATCAAAGACATTCGCGATTTGTTACGTCACTTGCCACGTCGCCGTCAAACCTTGTTTTTTTCGGCCACTATCGACGACAAAATCAAGAAATTAGCCTATTCGTTGGTCAATAAAGCTGCTATCCGAATTCAAATTTCTCCCAAAGATCCTGTCTCCAAAAACATTGACCATTTTGTGACGCCTGTAGAAATGGACGATAAGCGGTTTTTCTTGGAACGTATCATCAACGAGCATCCCGATAGCAAAATCATGGTTTTTGTACGAACCAAAATAAGAGCCGAGCGCGTGGCTCATGCTATGGATAGAATGGGTATCAAAACACAAACCCTTCACGGTGACAAAGAGCAAAAGGATCGTTCGTTGGCACTGAATGATTTCAAAAAAGGAGTAGTAAAGGTGCTCATAGCGACTGATATAAGCGCCCGTGGTATTGATATTTCGAATGTAGACTATGTGGTCAACTATGACCTTCCTGATGAGGCCGAAAACTATGTACACCGGGTAGGACGTACAGGCCGAGGTACACAACGAGGTACTGCAATTTCGTTTTGTAGCCAAGAAGAAAAACCTAAATTGGCGGAGATTGAGACCCTAGTTGGGAAGCCGATTGCTATTTTACAAGTCACAAAAGCCGAATACGATAGCATCGTAGATTATAGCAACGATACGTCGGGCAACATCAAATCGCTACTTGAAGAAATTGAAAATATCGAAGCCGAGAAAAAACTTCGTAAGGGAAGAAAGATAAGTAGGAAGAAGTAGACTAAAGTTGGCCTTTGAGGAAAAGTTGGAATAATTTTCTAACAGCATCTTGTTGCTGGGCAGTAGGAAAACGCTCTGTGAAGAAATTATCAAACTTGGTAAACAAAAAATATCCAAAACGTGAGTATTCTTTGTCTGTGTTTTGTAATGAAAATATTTTTTGAAAAATTCGTTTGATACTATGACGGGCATTGGCAGTAGAAATCGTCCCAGCGGCTAGCTCTTTAAGTTCTAATTGTATTTCATTAAATAGTCCATTTAAAATCTTTAAGCGTTTAATTATTAGGTCTTTACGGTTAAGGCTGCATGTTTTTATAGTTTCGACGGCGCGCGGATTATTATTCAAGGCTTCGATTTTCCCGTCAGGTTTGAAGATGAAAAAATCTTCTACACGATCAATTTCGGGATGAAGGAGTAAAGGTTGTTCATTGAGAAAAAAAGGCGAATTGGCCAATCGAGAAGCATCGTCAGGAAAGCCATTTACATTTAGGGTGGGTGTGCTGACTCGTACTCCTGCTATAGGAAAATGGTTGCGCTTTTTGTTGTTACACTTAGAGCAACTCAGCAACAAATTACTCCATTCATACCCCACCCAATAATACCCTTCATGCAACTGTGCTTCTGTTACTTTAGCTTTGGGGCGATAGTGCTCAACTTGCATAGGTGCGCCTGCGGTAGTATCGGTTTCGCAATAAGCGCATTTGCGTTGGTAAAGAGTTTCGAGAGCAACTAACGTGCTATCTCGATATATTTTTGATTTAAACTTATGAGTGTTTTTTTCTGTCAATGCCTGTTTGATGGAAGTGTCACGTTCGGCAGTGGTTAAGGTAGTAGGGGCTACACCAAAATCTTTTTTGATACTAATCATACAAACAACTAATCGGCTTTAGGAGTAAACAAATCATCAGGAAATTGGCGATTGCCTTTTTCAAATTCAGCCAAATAATTTTCCACCTCATCGTTTTGCTTCATTTTTTCAAAACTATCTTCGGTACGAGTTTGAGTAATGTCATCATTTTCGACAGATAGCACATCATCCATGTCAAAAATCCCCGAAGTCAGAATGAGATTGGGAGTAAGGTATTTAAGCTCCACGTCAACCCTTTCAATCTTAATGCCTTCTTCTTTTGTGCGGACTACTTTCAAAATGACAGAATTGTGTGGTGCACCCAAAAGTGGAATGGGACTATGTGTAGAGACAATAAATTGAACTTTGGGAAAAACGCTTGAAAACAACTGTGGAATTTGCTTTTGGAGTTTAGGATGCCAATGCAAATCTAATTCATCGATGATGACAATTCCTTTTAATTGAGAAGGGTCTTTGATGTCAGGTTGAGAATGAGAAAGACGTACAATCATATCTCCTGTCAAACCTATGATTGCTCTGAAGCCCGAAGCTAGTTTGTGGTAAGGAAGTGGTTCGTAAGTTTCAGTGCCCTCAATCATATCTTTTTCAAGGTATTCTATTTGGCTTGTTTCTGAATTAAAACGAACATCGGCCAAATAAGGAATTAGTTTGCAAAAAGCCTTTTTGACCAACTCAAAGCGTTTATTATCTTTTTGAAGTAACCAATCTTTCATTTTGGCTTCGATATTAAGCAAAGCCCCGTCAGAATTGAAAAGTCCATAGGCTACAGAACTTTTTCTATATTCTTCACTGATAGTGGCATCTGCTTGCAAATTGAGCCGTGAAGGACCGTAAGCCGCTAATTGAAGTAGGCGATGAGAATTGGTCCGATTATCGTTGATGAGATTATTGTCGTTGCTTTTATATTCGACTTGAACACGAACCTTAGGGTCTTGAACTAACTGATAGTTTTCATCTTTATTTCCATTTAGACCCAACAGTATAGATTGTAGTATGGTCGATTTACCAAAACCATTTTCTCCCACTAAAAATACCCACTGAGTATCTACGGGGAGATTTTCAATAGTAGTATGCTTAATCCCTTGAAAATTAGAAACATTTAGGCTTTTGAGGCAATAAGGAAGAATTTTGTCTTGTTCTTCATAAATATCTTCTTCTGGTTGAAGGGGGGATTCTCGAACGTCAAGAGAAAAGAAAGTATCGCTATCAATAGACTCATATTCAATAATTAAATCTAACCATTCTAAAAACTGTTCTTTTGTTTTCTCTAGAGTTCGATCGACTTTTAATGTATCGCCAATTATAGAGGCGGGGTATGTATCTACTTTAAAAGTAACTTCAATGCCCGTATAAATACTATTATTTAAACCATAGCCAAAAATTTTAAAATAAAAATCTTCGAACTTTTTAGGAGTAATTTCTACAATAAACTTTTCATTAGTATTCATGGACATTTGAATACTTGATGATTTTATAGTTTCTGAAAAAAAATCAGATAAAATTTTAAGCTCTTTTAAAACCTGCAATGGCAACTTCTGCTTATCCATTCCTTCCATAGAGTTTGCGTTTGGTCAAAGTTAGGAAGAAAACTAAACCCCTCAAAATCCCACTCTAAACACTGTTTTTCCTGCTTCTACGGTTTGTAGAGAGACACTAAAACCATGATTGAGCAAGATTTCTCGAACAAGGGTAAGGCCTACGCCTTGCCCATTTTTTTTGGTTGAAAAAAAAGGCGAAAACAAATGCTGCGCTGTTTCGGGAGAGATGCCGGCACCGTTGTCGATGATTTCGAGATAGGAAGACGTGGTACGAAAAATTACTTTTCCTTTTGTGCCAATACTTTCTAATGCATTCTTCACAACATTGACAAGCACTTGTTCCATTTGGCGGCGGTCGGCTTGGATTTGTGGTGAATTTACGGCAAAATCAAATTCAAACGTTATGTCGCGTTGGTGGGCGTTGAACTCCATCAAACGCGCAATGTTGATAACTAACTCCTCGATGTTGATAAGTTCTTTATGGGGTAAGGGTAAGCGTACAATATCCGCAAAGTTGCGCATAAACTGATTGAGGTGGTCATTGCGCTCAATTGCTATTTGTACCGCATTCTGTACATCGGGCGTGTGGTCTAAAAAGTGAAGTGCCGAATCCAGAATTGAATTTACCGCTCCAATCGAATTGTTGACTTCATGCGCCATAAGCCTGATTACTTTACCATAGGCGTTTTTTTCGGCTGCCAAAATCTCCGTCGTGAGTTCTTCTATCATTACAAAATAACGCGGAAATCCACGATCCATAAAATGGGCTTTTTGGCACTTGAAGGTTTCGACACCGTTGAAATTGATAGTGCGAGATTCTCCCGTTTTGAGTTGGCTAATGACTTTTAAAACAGGATGTGCTAAGGAATTTAAAGGACGATGAAGGGTAGCCTCAGGAGTGAGTTCTAAAAGTTTTTGGGCTTTGGGATTGATATGGGTAATATTTTCATCAAAATCCAACATCACAATACCCGTAGGGGAGGTAGTGACGAGTTTTTCTAAGAAATAGTGCTGTTCTTGTTGTTGGGTACGTTCGGTGCGCAATTGGTCTATCATTTCGTTATAGACCTCAATGAGCTTGTCCATTTCGTATTTACCTGTTTTGAGAAATTTGACATTAAAATCACGGTCTTTGATGGCTTCTGCGCCTGTCATGAGGAGTTTGAGGGGCTGGATAAAATCATGGTATAACTGCCACGCAATCGCTACCGAAATCAAAATAAAAACCTCAGATGCAATAAAAAAAAGAGGCTTGTCTTTAAAAATATACAACGACAGCCCCACGGCTACTAAATGAATAATGATGATAAAGGTGATAAATTTGGTACTTAATTTCATGGATAAAAATGAATTTACAACAGCATTATGACCAAATGTGGGTGCAGGCAAGCAGTTTGTTTGAAAGTGGAAGTTTTGAATGTGATGCCTTTCTTCGCAACCCCACTGATAAGCGAAGAGGTATCACGCTCTTGGCTCGCCCGCCACAGGCTGTAGCTACCCGTATCCAACAAATGCTAGACGAGTTGCAAAGTAGCGAACCTCTCCAATATTATTATCCTATCGCCGATATTCATCTTACTATTTTATCGATTATTTCTTGTTACGAGGGTTTTACGTTGGATCTTATTTCACCAAAAGCCTACATTGAAATTATCACAGAGGCTTTAAGAAGCCATTCACCTTTTGTCATTAATTTTGAAGGAATTACCGCTTCTCCTAGTTGTTTGATGATTCAGGGATTTTTGAACGGAAACCAACTCAATCACCTGAGAGATGATTTACGAGTTTGTTTCAAAAGCTCTGATTTACAGCATTCTATTGACAAACGCTATAATCTTCAAACGGCACATTCGACAGTGGTACGTTTTCAAAAACCTCCCCAACACCCTCTTGATTGGTTAGAAAAAATAAAGAAATATAGGAATTTTAACTTTGGAACGTTTGAAATAAATGAGCTAGAATTGGTATACAATGATTGGTATCAAAAAGCCGAATATACGGTAAGCTTGGCAAAATTCAGTTTATGTCGTTGATATAGTGCGTTGATTTTCAGTGTACTATAGGGTCATTCTTCTTCAAACGGGATTTGGTATTTTTCTAGCCGCCGATAGAGCGCCGAACGGGTAAGACCAAGTGCTTTGGCCACCCGTGCTACTTTATAACGATGATACTCCATGGCTCGCTTTATCATCTGAATTTCCATTTCTTCAAGTGTCATACTTCCTACTTCAGGCAAAGAAGACATCGTAGTGTTGTTGTTGTTGGGCGTAGTTTGATAGTTTTGCTGGAAGTCTTCTATTTGTAAGGTATCATGTGGGCTGATGAGAACAGTTCGTTCCACCAGATTTTTTAACTGCCGGATGTTGCCCGGCAAATGCAGTTGAGACAGCCACTTGAGGGCTTCGTAACTTACTTTTAACTGAGGTCTATGGTAAAGCTGACTTAGGTTGTTTACAAAAAAATTGACCAACAATGGAATATCGTTGGGGCGTTGGCGTAAAGCTGGTAATTGTATAATAATGAGGTTGATACGGTATAATAAATCTTCTCTGAATGTACCTTGTGCCACCATTTCTTCCAAGTTTCGATTGGTGGCGCAGACGATACGGACATCTACCGATTTGGTTTTGCTACTTCCGAGTACTTCATAAGTGCGATCTTGGAGTACACGCAGTAATTTGACTTGGCTACTTAAATCTAATTCACCAATTTCGTCCAAAAAAATAGTGCCTCGGTGCGCCAACTCAAAGCGCCCCGTGCGGTCAAAACGGGCATCGGTAAAAGCACCACGGACGTGCCCAAACATTTCGGATTCAAACAAACTAGTCGAAACACCCCCTAAATTTACTTTCACAAAAGGACGCTTGCTGCGTTGGCTATTTTGATGAATGGCTTCCGCAATGAGTTCTTTCCCAGTACCGCTTTCGCCCAATATCAACACCGACGCATCGGTAGCAGCGATGCGACCGATAGTTTGGAGGATTTGGACGAGCTGAGAATCTTCTCCGATGATTTGCCCAAAATCAAATTGTTTGTCGAGTGTGCGGCGAGTACTCGAAGTGGAGGTGGGCGCATTAGTTTGTGTTTTGAGAGTTGTATTGATAGGGGAAGTTTCTTGTACTTTGGGGGTAGCCAAAGCCAAAGCCGTCCGAATGCTTTGTACTAAGTGCGCATTTTGCCAAGGTTTATTGATAAAATCGGCTGCTCCTAGTTTCATTCCTTGCACGGCCAAGTCGATAGTAGCCCATCCCGTAATCAGAATGACGGGTAAAGTAGGCTCGAAAAGTTTAAGCTGCTGAAGAAGCTGCAAGCCGTCTTCTCCCGTGGTAGTGTTGGAAAAATTCATATCCAACAATACCAACTCCACAGGATGCCTTTTTAGGATTGCAAATGCATCTTCGGGATTTTGGGCAATAGCCACATCAAATCCTTCTTTGCGCAAGAGTAGCGAAAGCGAGGTACAAACGGCGATATCATCGTCAATGATTAAGAGCATTTTACTATATTATCTTTAACCGCAATGGACGCGATAGAATAAGCAAAGGTCGCAAAATCTTTGGGTCTATTGGGCCTTTCTATCGCGACTATTGCAGTTATTCTTTCCCTTTTATTCTTCATGTAACACCGTGGCAGGGTGCAAGACCGATGCTTGGCGACTAGGATAAAAAGCACAGATAGTTACTAAACCATAAACCGATAAAACCGCTAGCAACATACCTGTTAGATATACACTTGCTTCTAAATCAAAGACATTCAGGAGTGGGAATTGAATCGCAAAAAATAGCCCTAGAATCAGCCCTAAAGTGGCGATAACGACCGTTTCGCCAATAAAATGGATTAAAATAGCTTTTTGAGTAGCTCCCATTGCACGGCGTACACCAATCTCTTGTCGGCGGCGATTGATGGTTTGGAACAATACTCCGAAAAGCCCTAAGGCTACATTGAAAATCAGAAAACCACACACAATCGACAAAATTATAATGGGTACCAGCACTAGGTTGTTTCGATTGGCTTTCATATTATTCATTTGTTGAATTTCGACCGACCAATCTTTGCCAAGTTGAGTAATTCCTTTGGCTATTTGAGCTTCTAGTTCGGCACCACTACCTTCGGCCACTTTCATGAGCATGGTATCTTCCCACCTGCCTGCGGGTACAAACGTACAATTGGAAAGAGGTTGAAAGTCGTCTTTATGTCTAAAAAAATCGATAACTCCTATTACTTTTGTAGGGGTATTGTCAGATTCTCCTTCATTGATTATTTTACCTATTGCGTTTTCATTGCCAAACAATTCATTTTTGAGGTGGCGTGTGATAACAATAGGACGGAATTTGGCAACTTCGTCTGCTTTCGTAAACCAACGTCCCTCTGCTAGTTTGATCCCCATTACGTCCGGAAACGCAGGCTCAACCGACATCACCTCGCTCATTACTTTTTTCTTGTTGTATTCAAACTGATTGTTGCTGCTGCTGAAGGTAAAAGGCGCGTTGGTGCTTGAAAAAGCAAAGCTTTTCACTGCTTTATACCTTTCCATTTGTTGTTTTACTAGCTCTTTGTATTGCATTTTTACTGTATCGTTGGGAGCATGGAAATCAATAAAAGCTACCCACACGTTGTCGGTCTGAAGACCCGAAGGGTGAGCATAATTTTTGTAATTATAAACGGCAAGTGTCCATACCGCAAACAATATCAAGAATGAAAAGAAGATTTCAAGAACCATCAAAGAGTTGCTTTTTTTTCTTTTCCAAATCAGTTTAAAAAGGTGTTTTAACATGGCTTTTAGTTTTTAAGAGCTTCTACTACTTGTAGTTTTGACATTCGCCAAGCTGGATAAACGCCCGACAAAAGCCCAAAGATGAGACTAATTAAGAGCGCAATGGAAAATACTTTCCAATTGAAACTCAAATCAATATAGGCAATAAGATTGCTATGATTGAGGTAATAAATCACTCCTAACGATAAAAATACAGCAATAATACCCCCAATGAGAGTCAAGATAATGTTTTCAATTATGAACTGCATTACGAGTGTATTGGCCGAAGCCCCGAATGCTTTCCGAATACCGATTTCGGAAGCGCGTTCCATGATACGACTCAGGTTGATATTGACTAAATTGATAGCGGGTAAAGACATGAATAAAAAAGTAACTCCGAACAAAATCGTGAAGAAGATACTTTTGCCAGAGTTTTCGCCATCTTTTTTTAGTTGCCTTGTAAAACTCGTCAGATACGTATCGGCAGAGACATATATCTTATCAGGATTAAACCATTTGTCGCCTAAAGTAGGTTTGAGTCTGGAAGCTACTTGGTCAAATTCATCTTGTATTTTGGAAAGGTCGGCAGGATTGTCGGGTAAAATAATAGCAGCAAATGAACCTCGATAGCGTTCTCCTTTTAAGTCAGATTTGTAAGTATTGTACGGAAAATACAAATCTGAAGATACTTGTAGTCGCGTAATAGGACATCCCCTAACCACTCCAATAATACGGTAATTCACATTGTCGATTTCAATCATTTTACCTACCGCAGATTGGCCTTTGCCTACATACTCATCACGCACATGGTCGTTGATAACTACCACAAAATCATTGTTGTCGATGTTTTGTTGAGTATAACTTTTTCCTTCTAAAAAATCGAAAGAAGTAATATCCCAGAAACTAGCATCAGTATAGCGATAGTATAATTTTAGTTTGCTGTTGTTGAGATAAATGTTGATGGTGTTGGGAATGGTTACTGCGGCTACTTTGGCGGGAGTTTTGAGGGTGCGTACATATTTATTTATAAAAGAGAAGCTAATAGGGCCCGAGCTTTGTCCACTTTTTTTGGTATCTTTTTCTTTGATATTCCAAATATAAAGTGAGCGGTCGCGGTTGATTTCGGGATAGCCCGGCGCAATCAAATGATCCATAAAGGCCGTGGCTACGACCAAAATAGTGAGCGTAAAACTGATGCCGAATAAGCTGATAAACGTGAAAAATTTCCGACGTTTTAGTACGGCGAGGGTGATTTTGAGGTAGTTGAAGAGCATGGTTATGAAACTTGTGAGCCGTCAAACAATCTGATTAAACGATGCGTACGCTTGGCCATGTTTTCGTCGTGAGTGACCATCACGATGGTGGCTTTGTCGTCACGATTGAGGTGGGTCAAAATATCCATAATTTCGTTGCCCATGTTGCTGTCGAGGTTTCCTGTAGGTTCGTCGGCAAGGATGATTTCGGGTTGTCCTACAATAGCCCTTGCAATAGCCACGCGTTGTTTTTGCCCGCCTGAAAGCTGATTGGGATAGTGCTTCATACGATTGCTGAGTCCTACTTTTTCCAATGCTTCTGAGGCCAGTCGACGGCGTTCGTTTCCAGATACCGAACGATACAGAAGCGGGAGCTCTACATTATCAATGACGGGCAAATCATTGATCAGGTGGAAACTTTGGAAAATAAAGCCAAGCGTATGATTCCGAAACTTTGCCAATTCTTTGTCGGGCAAACCAATCGTGTATTTACCACCAATTTCGACATTCCCCTTTGACGGCTCATCTAGCAGGCCAATGATGTTGAGCAAGGTGCTTTTGCCACAGCCCGAAGGCCCCATAATGGAGATAAATTCTCCTTTTTCGATGCTCAAATTGATGTTGTTGAGGGCTACTGTTTCTATCGTAGCTGTTCGATAGACTTTTTCGATGTTTTTTAAATGTATCATGGGATTGTTAGTACCCCGTCCCCCGACGGGGTGTTTTTATTGTTTTGTTTTCCCTGCGGGGGTTAAGGAAATATTGTTTTCAAAATCATAGAGAGTGAGTTGTCGTAGCTTATAATAAGCTCCCCAATAGTCGCGAAGGGCATAAATGTAATCTCTTTTAGCTTGGTCTTTTTCGGTAAAAGAAATACTCAAGTCGGTAATGCTCAAATTGCCCAATACGTAGCGTTCTTGTGCTATTTTATACTTTTCTGAGGCAATACTATCGGCTTTGAGCGTAAGCTCAAGCTGGTCGCGAAGCATCTCAAAAAGAGTAACTTGGGTGTAGATTTCCTGCCTGAAATTTTGTTTATCTTGTTCTACGGTATATTGGGTGAGTTGTTGTTGAGCTTGGGCTGTTTTAGTCCTGGATTTGGAGCGCCCCCAGTCCAAAATCGGAATATCTAGTTCGAGTTGTATGGTTTGTTGGTCTTGTGGCCGACGATAAAGTTCTGGTACAGTTTGCCCGCGATTCGAGAATCCAAGCGTGGCTGTGAGCGTGGCATTGAGGCCATTGTCACCTTTAGCTTTGGCTACGGCCCGTTCGGCTTCGAGGGTACGTCTGCCAAAAGCAATAGCATCCGATCTATTGGCAAAAGCTTCTTGGATGGCTTTTTCGGACGATAATACCAAAGTAGCAGGGGGTGCAGGAGCTTGGAGTTCTATTTTGCCTTCCGTTTGTAATCCTATGTAAGCTTTGAGATTAAGCGAGGCGATTTCTAAATCTCGCTTCGAAACCCCCACCGCCTTTTGACCCTTGAGTAGTTCGAGCTGAAGTTGAAGGATTTCGTTGCGACTGTTTTTTCCCAATTCATATTTTTCATTGGCTACTTTAAGAATATTTTGAGTGCTTGTAAGATTGGTTTCCGCGATTTGCAGGTTGACTTGTGCCAACAACAAATCAAAAAAAATCGCACTTGCTCTCAATGAAATCAGCTCTAAAGTTTCAAGGTAGGCTTGTTGGCTTTCGTTGAATTTGAGTGGTTCAATTTTCTTATCCCATTTAAAACTATTAAATCTCAGCAAAGGCTGTAAATAACCCACGGCAAAAGGAGTACCATTGTAAAGGGTATTTTTTCGATCAAAATCGTCAAATCTTTGTAATTGCGAAGTGGCATAGATACTCCCACCTGTAGCGGCAATACTCTGACTGAGGGAAAGATTTAGTGCTGAGTTGTTGTTACGTACAGGCTGAAACTGAATAGTACCATCAGGCTGTAATACTTCTCTAAACGACCGAGTAAAAGCAGGTAAATTACCATTGAGTGTGAGCTGAGGTTTGTAGTTGGACTGAAAGGTTCGATATTCCCAATATTTTGTTTCTTTGGTAGTAGCCGCTTGTCGAGCCGAAATGGATTGATTTTTAGCCATTTGTACTACCTCTTCCAACGTAAGTTTACTGTTTTGGGCAAAGGTTTGATAAATGACGCACAAAAAGAAAAGCAATACCCAAGTTTTGGAGTAGCTTTTTGGTAACATATCTATAAATCTGTATTTCATGGCTGTGTTTATATGGATAATGGTAGGGGCAGGGCTTGCCTCTGCCCCTATGGTTTGTTTCTGCCCCTATAGTTTGCTTTTGTACCAATGGTTTGCCTCTGCTCCAATGGTTTGCCTCTGCTCCTATGGCTTGGCTTTACCCCAATGTTTTGGCTCTGCCCAATGTTTTGGCTCTGCCCAATGTTTTGGCTTTGCCCCAATGTTTTGAATTTGTCCCAATGTTTTGAATTTGTCCCAATGTTTTGCTTTTGCCCCAATGTTTTGCCTTTGTCTCTATGGTTTGGCTCTACTCCTATGGTTTGGCTCTGCCTCTATGGTTTGAATTTGCCCCTATGGTTTGAATTTGCCCCAATGGTTTGAATTTGCCCCAATGGTTTGAATTTGCCCCAATGGTTTGAATTTGCCCCTATGGTTTGAATTTGCCCCAATGGTTTGCCTTTGTCCCTATGGTTTACATCTGCTCCTATGGTTTGCCTTTGCCCCAATGGTTTGCCTTTGTACCAATGGTTTGGCTCTGCCTCTATGGTTTGAATTTGCCCCTATGGTTTGGCTCTACTCCTATGGTTTGCTTTTGCCCTATAGTTTGCCTTTGCCCCAATGGTTTGCCTTTGTACCAATGGTTTGCCTCTGCTCCTATTGTTTGCCTTTGTCCCTATGGTTTGGCTCTGCCTCTATGGTTTGAATTTGGGCAGACGCAAGAACAGATGTAAGGATTGCGTAGTGGCAAATGCAAGACGTAAGACAGACGCAAGAGTAGGGGGCAGACGCAAGGCCTGCCCCTACGGTTTGATTTCCAATTGTGTCGCATTTTTAAATTTAGTCATGTCCGAAACAATGATGCGCTCGCCCGCTTTGATACCTTCGGTGATTTCCACGAAATCAAAATTGATTAACCCTACTTTCACTGTACGGCGTTCGGCTTTGCCATCAGTACGTAGTACAAATACATCTTGAACAGGAGCACCGTTGAATCCCGCTCCATTGGCTACACGAATGGTTTTAGGTCGAGCCTCTGTTACGAGATAAACTTCTACTTTCATTTTGGGTCGTAAAAGTTTGTTTGCTTTATCATCGAGTTGCACATCAAAATTGACGATGTTGTTTTGCACAGAAGGCAGAATATTGGTGAGTAAACCCCGAATCTGGGTTTCATTGATACGTACTATAACGGGCATTCCGACGCGAATTTGTGGGGCATAATTGTCAGATATAGAACCGATTACTTTGAACCCACCGAGGTCGGCCAAGCGAGCGAGTGCTTCTCCTTCGGCTACCTTTGACCCAATGTTTTTGTTGACATACGTTAGCACGCCTGCTCGAGTAGCAGTAATGTTGGCTTGCTGAAGTTTACGTTGAAGTTCTTGTAGCTCTTTTTCTTTGATTTGGGCACTAATTTCAGACTCTCTAATATCCGCTCTCATGGTTTGTTGTTTGATGCGGATGTCGTTTTCAAGTTGTCTTTTTTCGAGTTGAGCAATACGCAGATATTGTTCGGCTTGGTCAATATTTTCGCGAGTTCCACCGCCTGCTTTAAAAAGTCGCTTCGCATTTTCTATATCGGCATGGAGACTATTAATTTTCAGAACTTTAATAGAGTCGTTGATTTTGAGGTCATAAAAGCTTTTTTCCAACTCCCATCTTAGTTTTACAATGGCATTTTTTTTGAGTTCTAGCTCATCTTTGAGTTTTTCGAGATTGAGTTGGGTAAATTCTTTGTCGAGCTCTAGAATTTTGTCGCCTGTTTTTACATTCGCACCGGCATCTAAGTAAGTTTGTTGAATCACGGCTGTGATAGGGCTAGTAATCACCGCCTCAAAGTCAGGTTGAACTTCGCCTGAGGAACTAAGGGTATTTTCTACGTCACCTACTTCGGCAGTAGCAATTCGGATATCGCTAGAGGTGATACTGTTGCCTAAGGTGCCACGTAAAGCCCATATTGCAGCTATTATTAAGAAGGTCAAGAGTGCAATCCATAACCAAAGACGACGTTTTTGTTGGTTTTGGGCTTCTTCAGGTATATTTCTGTCCATTTTTGAGAAAAATTTGGCTGTTTCTCAAAAATGGCTTCAATACCTGTGCCAGCAGGTAAGTTTCTGTAAGTGAGGGTTTTGTTTGTTTTTAGGTGTAATAAAAGTGTTCGATTTCGAACACTTTGTTTGAAAATGGGAAAAGCTATAAAACAGAAAATATTATTTGTTTTTCAAATTTTCTATTTTTTCTGCTGTGAGTCGCATAATAATAGGCAGAGAAATATTTTCGGCAATTGCATTACGAGCCATTTCTATTTTTCCTTTTGATTCTCCCTCTGCAATTGCAGTATCAATAACATTTTTCAAATCTCTGTAATACGACGGTTGTCTAAATAAGGAAGATGTTTTAAAACATAGAGCCATTTGTCGTAAGTAGTCTCTAGTTGCTTTTCTGTTTTTGTAAAGTGAGGCATTTCAAAATAGATGAAAGTCAAGACATCACTAAATACCTTTGGTTTTCGTCGTTAACGGAAGGCTGTTTGTCGCTAAGAAGAGGAGGAGATGCTTGCAAAATCTAATTTTTATGGTGAACTTTATGTTATATCCCAAAATTTAACCTTCTCTAACATGGCATTGTTTAATCTGAAAATCAATGGAAAAACGTACAAGGCGGATGTAGATGGCAATACGCCCTTGTTGTGGGTATTGCGTGATCACCTTGATTTGGTAGGAACCAAATACGGCTGCGGTATCGCTATGTGCGGTGCTTGTACGGTACACGTAAACGGAGAGGCTACGCGCTCATGTGTAATGCCAGTATCTGCTTTAGAAAATGCGACTATTACTACTGTAGAGGGGCTTTCAGAAACTGCAAGCCATCCTGTGCAACAAGCTTGGGACGAAACCGACGTGCCTCAGTGTGGGTATTGTCAAGCAGGACAAATGATGACAGCGGCGGCACTTTTGTCTAAAAATTCTAATCCTTCCGATAAAGACATTGAAGAAGCAATGGTAGGCAATATTTGCCGTTGTGGTACTTACCATCGGATTCATGATGCAGTAAAGTTGGCAGCTTCTAAAATGAAAAAATAATCTACTCCTAAACCATTCTAAATAGCAGACGAACGTCTGTACCATATACTATGAGCAATATTCAATCAAGAAGAGACTTCCTCAAATCTACCGCAGCAGCGGGAGGAGGTCTGGTGTTGGGGTTTAGTTGGTTAACAACCGAGGCTTTTCAACCCAAAGTATTAGGAAATACGGCAGCCGATGCCATAGATTTCAATGCCTATTTGTCGATTTCGCCTTCCGGAACGGTTACTATTTTTTCGCCCAATCCAGAAATTGGACAAGGCATCAAGACAGCTTTCCCTATCATTGTGGCCGAAGAATTGGACGCTGATTGGGAAAAAGTAAAAGTGGAACAATCCCCTTTGGATACCAAGAAGTTTGAGCGTCAGCTTACAGGTGGGAGCGGAGCGATTCGCCACTCGTGGGAGCGTTTGCGTAAAGCGGGAGCTACGGCGCGGTTGATGCTGATAGAAGCCGCCGCCAAACAATGGAACGTGGCTGCAAGTGAGTGTAGTGCTAATAAAGGGTTTGTAGTACATACTTCTGGCAAAAAACTAAGCTATGGTGAACTCGCTACCGCAGCAGCTCAAATAGCTCCTCCCAAAGATGTAAAACTTAAATCCACCAAAGATTTTAGTTTGATAGGAAAATCAATCAAAGGCGTTGATAATAAGGATATTTTGAGTGGTAAAAGACTCTTTGGAATTGACTACAAACGCGAGGGAATGCTGCACGCTATGATTCAGCGCCCACCTGCTTTCGGTCTAAAACTCAAGTCTTTTGATGCTACTGAAGCTAAAAAGATGCCAGGGGTAGTAGATGTAGTTTCGTTTGCCAACAAAGTAGCTGTGGTTGGCAAAACCACGTGGGAGGTAATGCAAGCTCGCAAAGCAGTCAAAATAGAGTGGGAAAAAGACAAAGACCTAGAAAGTTCTAGCGACCACGACCGTATCTTTAAAGAAATGCTCAGTAGTAGTACTCCTACTATACACCGCAAAGATGGCGATGTAGAAGCTGCTTTCAAAAATGCTTATAAAGTCATAGAAGCTGAATACCAGTGCCCTTTCTTACCGCATAGCCCTATGGAGCCAATGAACTTCTTTGCTCACTATAAAGGAGATAGTATCGAAATGGCAGGACCAAGTCAAACTCCAGAAGCTGCCCAAAAACAAGTAGCTAAAATGCTCAATTTAGCTCCCGAAAAAGTAAGTATTGAGCTTACGCGTATGGGAGGGGGCTTTGGCCGTCGCCTCAATACCGACTATGCCGTAGAAGCCGCCGAACTATCGAGTATTATCAAAGCGCCTGTGAAAGTGACTTGGTCACGCGAGGATGATATGACAGGGGGCATCTATCGCCCGGCGGTAAGGTATCGTTTTAAAGCTTCTATCGACAAAGCAGGAAATATCACAGGATATATGCTACACGGAGCAAGTATCAATGCTGGCAATTCTACTCGCCCCGACAATTTTCCTTCTGGAGCAGTCGAAAACGTATTGATTCAATCCAATGATCATAAATCCCCAATTACGACAGGCCCCTGGCGAGCACCTATCACGAATTTTTTGGCTTATGCTGAGCAAGCGTTTCTAGATGAAGTAGCAATGGCAGGGGGCAAAGACCCCATACAGCTTCGTTTGGAACTGCTCGACAAAGCAGAACAAAAACCCGTTGGAAAGCTAACTTATGAACCCAATCGCTTTAGAGAAGTAATCAAACTGGCCGCCGAAAAAGCAGGTTGGAATAAGAAGAAAAAAGGCGTTTATCAAGGCTTTAGCGTGTATTTTTCTCATGCATCGTATGTCGCACAAATTGCTGAAATGGCTGTAGTGAAAGGAAAACCTGTGCTTAAAAAAGTATACGCAGCGGTGGATTGTGGCATCGTAATCAACGAAAGCAGTGCTCGTAACCAAATCTTCGGCGCTGTAGTGGATGGCTTAGGTCATGCCATGTACGGCAATATTACTTTCAAAGAAGGAGCACCGCAGCAAGACAATTTCAACAAATATCGATTGATTAGATACAACGAGGTCCCCGAAATCGAAGCGCACTTTGTTTATAATGGTATCGAACCTACTGGGCTAGGAGAGCCAGCATTGCCGCCTACGGGGGGAGCCATTGCCAATGCTATTTTTAAAAGCACTGGCAAGCGTCTCTACAATCAACCTTTTGTGGAACAAGGGGCTACAGTAGGCTAAAATCAACCAAGAGAAGTTTGTTGTCAAACCAAGTTTTCCGTCTATTTTTGCAGTGAAATCAGGATTGAGCAAGAGAGACAAGGTAGAGGCACCACAGGGGTGTATTTAACACTTGTTTCTATTGCTCAATCCCCAATATTCACTACTCATCGCACGGGCGATCCCGTAAAAAAAAAATGGCTTCACAGTACGATTTGATAATTATTGGTAGCGGGCCAGGCGGCTATGTAGCTGCGATCCGCGCTTCACAATTAGGTCTCAAAACCGCCATTGTAGAAAGAGAGAGCCTTGGTGGTATTTGTTTGAATTGGGGATGTATTCCTACCAAAGCATTGCTGAAAAGCGCGCAGGTGTTTCAGTATATCAACCACGCCAAAGATTATGGTATTACGGTCGGCGAAGCATCAGCCGATTTCGGAGCGGTCATCAAACGTAGCCGCGACGTAGCAAATGGCATGAGCAAGGGTGTTAATTTTTTGATGAAGAAAAACAAAATCGACATCATCGAAGGAAATGGCCGCGTAAAACCAGGTAAGAAAGTAGAAGTGGAAAAAGACGGTAAAAAAACAGAATATACCGCCAACCACATCATGATTGCCACCGGTGGCCGTGCTCGTCAGTTGCCCAATGTGCCCATAGATGGTATCAAGGTAATTGAATACCGCAAAGCAATGTCGCTCGAAAAACAACCTAAATCTTTATTAGTGATTGGCTCGGGTGCTATTGGTGTTGAGTTTGCTTACGTGTATGCAAGCATGGGTACCAAAGTAACGATTGTAGAGTTTATGCCAAATGTAGTGCCAGTGGAAGATGAAGAAATCTCCAAAGAATTGGCAAAACAGTATAAGAAATTAGGCATTGAGATTCATGTCAATTCCAGCGTCGAAAAAGTAGATACTTCGGGCGCAGGTTGTGTATCGACCGTCAAAACTCCTTCGGGCGAAATCAAAATCGAATCGGATGTGGTACTTTCGGCAGCAGGGGTTGTAGCCAATATCGAAAACATTGGCTTAGAAGAAACAGGTATCAAAGTCGAAAAAGGTAAAATCATGACGGACGATTATTACCAAACCAACGTACCGGGTTATTATGCGATTGGCGATGTGACCAAAGGTCAAGCTTTGGCACACGTAGCCTCAGCAGAAGGTATTATTTGTGTTGAAAAAATAGCAGGTCTAAAAGTTCATCCTTTAAATTATAACAATATCCCAGGATGTACTTATTGTACGCCAGAGATAGCCTCGGTAGGTTATACTGAAAAAGCAGCCAAAGAAGCAGGTTATGAAGTAAAAGTAGGTAAATTCCCCTTCTCAGCATCGGGCAAAGCCAAAGCCGCTGGCGCACCCGAAGGCTTCGTAAAAGTAATCTTTGATGCTAAATACGGCGAATGGTTGGGCGCTCACATGATTGGTACCAATGTCACCGAAATGATTGCCGAAGTAGTAGTCGCTCGCAATCTAGAGACTACAGGACACGAAATCGTCAAGTCGGTACACCCACACCCTACTATGTCGGAGGCCATTATGGAAGCCGCCGCCGCCGCTTACGGCGAGGTGATTCATTTGTAGTATAATATACCTCTTCTAAAAAAGCCCTTAACTCACTGATTAAGGGCTTTTTTAATGATATATTTTGCAATATTTACACCACTCATCCGTTTTGGTTTGCGTATTTATTTCGCAAATTGCATCTTCGAGCCAAATCCCATTAAATTATGAGTCGAGCCTTCCAATATAGTTTTTTGATTAGTGTTTGTTCATTGTTTTTCGCGCGTTGTACTTCTGAAAAAGAAAAACAACCAGTGACCGCTGGCCCAGTATATACTTTGGTTTTTATGGATAAGACCCAAAGTGTAAATGTCAATAAAGCTTTTGTAGCTCAAAAGTATCAGCAGATACTGACGGATTTGGTAGAACAGAATATTCGCCAAAAAGGAGATAAGCTAGAAGTATATTTTATTCATGAAAATACCCAGAAAGCCAAAGCTCTTTCTCTAACTTGTCGTACAGAGATTGATGATGTAAGCCATATGAATGCAACTGACCGCGAAGCGGCTGAGACTACCGCCGATCTTACTCTACAGCGCGAGCGAATGGTATTTTTAAAACAACTTATTGCCAAACTAGGTATTCAAAATGTGGGGGCTTCGCAACGTCAGACCGATATTTGGGCTAGTTTGCCCGTAATCAACAAAGCCGCTGAATCAGGTGCAGAAGTAAAGGTGTATTATTTGAGTGATATGATAGAGAGTATGAAAGGTGCTAATCGTCGTGATTTTCACAATACTCCCCCGCAGGACAATGCTCAAGCTGAAACTTGGGCCAAAGAAGACGCTAAGCAAATGCAGCAATACGCGCTAAGTGCAGCCGAAGTGAAAATTGCATTGCCTTTTGAACCCACAAGTAGCACCAAAGAAAATAATCCCACGGTGACTACCTATTGGACTACCTTATTACAAGAATTAGGAGCAGGTTCGGTTGAAGAACTATAAACTAATAAAGCCAAAGACCGCTGAACTGTGCTTGAAGGCTTAGTTCGGCGGTATAATTAATTGAATAATTTTCGCCATCCCCAAAGCAATACTCCCAATAAGAGAACGAAAATCACGAGAACGTATTCAAATTTGAGGTACGAAAATACCACTATGCGCGTACGATCTACAATCCACATGAGGGCGATTGTGGCAAAAATCATCAAAACCAACGCACTTAGTTTCTGGAAGCCAGGAATATAATCAAACGAAATAACATTGCGTCGAATCAACCACAATGTCAGAAACATTGAAAAAAATGGGAGAATCTGGGTATAAATGTTAAAATCAAAAATACTTCGACGCTCAAATAAAAATAGATATATATTGAGTGTCACCGAAAAAATCCCAGGAATACAAGCCAAATAAATTAAAAAAGCGTAGAAGTAATTCCACGGCGATAAATGCCCTTCATTTTTACCCAAAATACCTGCCAGAAAAGCCATAAAGGGTAAAAGCGCAAAATAAATAAGCACCCAATCTGGGCGCTCGCCTATGCGGTCAAAAAACTGCTGTAAGGTCATTATTTTAATTTGAAAGAATAGCTTAACAACTATTTGTAAAACAAGCCCTTCCACAGTTTGAATTAAACTAGGAAGGGCTTGTTTCAAATTGGTTAATTAAAAAATATCAGTTAACCCGCCACCTGCATTTTTTTGCTGAGGAGTAAGTTTATAGTTAGGATTAGAAATCCGATTGGGATCACTAACCTCAAACTCTCCTCCTTTGATTTGATTGGCAAAAGTTTCGAGGCGAGCATAAGCGCGTTCGTCGTTTGGATTGAAATCTTTAACAATGCTATCCAAATCCCGGATATTGGCTTGAGTAGTAGCGATGTCACTGGCGATTTGTCCAGAAATCACTTCCAAAGCATAATCTAGCTGCCAATCTTGACTTTGTCCCAATACCTTGCGAGCCCGAGTAGTAGCATTGTTGGCGGCTGCCATAGCCCTTGACTCTGTTTTTAGGAGATTGATACTCGTGGCAAAATCTTTGAGCTTTTCGTCAAAAGCATGACCATATACTACTAGCTTGCGATCAAGTTTAGCAAAGACATTGGCTCTCGACCCAAAAGTATCTACCAAACGACGGTAAGTCTCAGCCTCAGATACCGCGCGATTTCCGTCTCCAATAGCGGTGTTAAGCTTGGCTTCAAGTTCTACAAAATCATCCGTTTCGCGGGCATTATCGCCTCCTTTTTCAATCATTTTATCCAACTTCGATTTCAAAGATTTGGCTTCTTCTTGGCAATACACCACTTTTTGACTGGCATCTTTTGCCAACTTCTCAGCTTTGACGGCTTCTTGCTTCATCTGAATCTTACAGGCATTGATTTCGGCTTTTACCTTTTCAAACTGCTGACGTGAGTCTTTCATTTTGTCGAGCTGGTCGTCAAGTTCAGCAAAGGGGTCAACTTTAATCAAAAACTTATGTAAACTGCGTACAATACGACGAAATACTTTGATAATCAAAGGAGAAAGCATAAATCCTAGCAATACCGCCCCCACTATAATCATTGCTTGGAGGAGCTTGATGCCTAGCGTGACGACTCCTACCAATAACTGCGTAAGTAATGGTAATACTACTGTAATAAAACCATAGCCTACCGCAAGCAACAACACGATACCTACGAGATAAGCCAATGTTTTTTCGCCTTTTTTCCAGTTTGCCATATTTTGGGGCAATACCTTCAATTTATTCTCACCGCCTTCTAAGTGTTTAAGAATGGGCAGATCACTCAGTTTGGTTAAAGCTTGATTGTTTTCCATGATTAGAAAATAAGTAAGGTTAAAAATACTATCTGTTGTTTAAATAAACCTTCATTCTCACTGCTTTCAGCCACAGCTTGCGATTATACAATTTTTGGTTGGCTTTTTAGCATTTTTAGATGGTTAATTCTTACTATCTGTTGTTATACTAAGTTCTCAATTTGTTTTCTCTTTGTCTTGAGGATGGGCCTCCGCTTGCTTAGCCATTTTTTGTACTAGATTTTTTATCCTTTTATGGGTTTCTTTTGAAAACAACTTCACCGAATCTTTCCGAACCACTGTGGGAGGCGCTTCTTTAGTCTCCGGTTCAGGAGCAATAGTAGTGGCTGAAACAACACTTTCTGATTCGTTTTCAGAAGCTGCCACTATCTCATCATCAGTAGCGGTTGAAGAAGTAATAACTTCTGTTTCTTGCTGGTACATATAAGCTATTAAACTGCCACTTATTCCTAAGATTAGTAGTAAAATGAGCACTTTTGAAAAAGTCGATAATTGTGACCAAAAGCCTTTGGAGTGTGGTGGATTCATCTTGGTTAATGATTGTTAATAAAGATATAGAACGATATTATATATTATTCACAAAGGTAAAGATACTAAAGGCAATATGTGTAAAGAAATTTGATAGTATTAAATGCTTAATATTCAGTGTTTTGTCCTTGTATTTGTTTTAAACTATTCAAAAATACGCGCTACGATTCACTCCCAATCAAAGATTTTTATGGAAGGTTGGGGGAGTTTAAGAAGTGTTTTTTTTGATTAGGATTGGTATATTTTGAAAATTAAAAATAAACGAACAATCTATATGCCTTAGTTGGCGTTAATCGGTCACGATATTTCATAAATTATTACATAAAACACGCTCTACAACCATGAAACGAGTACTCTTGGGCTTTGTGCTCCTTTTGGCTTTACAAGCAAATGCACAGTTTAACAGTAAATTTATTTTTGTTGGAATAAGAGGAGGAGCCAATTTCTCCAAACTTCAAACAGAAGGATTGAGTATTACGCGGCCTGGGGCTTCTACGGTAGATTTTTTTAAGAACAATTCTGCTAACCGCACAGGTTATGTTTTGGGGCTCTATACTCGTATAGGTCGTAAAGTATTTATTCAGCCTGAGGTATTGTTTTCATCCAAAGGTGGGACTTTCGAAATTTTTAAGAATGGAAGTACCTCACCAGTCAATGTAGATGTTAAGTTTAGCCAAATTGACATCCCTGTCTTACTTGGATTTAAACTAGGCCCGCTTCGCTTCAATGCAGGCCCTATGGCTTCTCTAAACGTAGCTCAAGGAGATAAGTTGGGAGATGCATTGAAAGATTACACTTCTCAAAATATCAACAAAACGATTGAACAAGCTACGTTTGGGTATCAGGCGGGGATAGGGCTTGATATCCGTTCATTTAATATTGATCTGCGCTACGAAGGAGGTTTTTCGAATATTTCGCAGCTTAACCTTCAAAACAATGCTCAATTCAACAGCAAAGTATCATTGTGGCAGTTAACAGCGGGTTTTGTCCTTTTCTAAACATACAAAACAGCCACTCTCAATCAAAGAGTGGCTGTTTACAACAATTAACCCACTAAAAAGCTTGTCTTTAATATTTTTAGGCGCAATTAACTAATGGCGCTAGTATTCCGTTTACTTCCCGAATTCTACGGCGCGAAATAGCTACTTCTCTCCCGCCTTTTAATTTGAGCGAACGCTCATCTTCGCAAAATTCTTGCAAATATTTGAGATTGATAATCCAAGATTTATGTACTCTTACAAATTGCTGCTCGTCCAGAATCCCTATGTAGCTTTTCAAAGTTTTGGATACTAAGTATCTTTTGCCGTCTTGAGTATAGAGATAAGCGTAATTGCCACATCCCTCTAAGCATACCAACTGTTCTGTAGGAATAATCACCTGACGGTTGCCGTTGGGGATGATGATGCTATGCAGAGGTTGAGTTTCAACAGAATTGTTTGAAGAAAAGGTGCTGAGTAAAGGGTGCGTGTTCATGATGCTTGTCATTTAGAGTTGAAAAGGTAGATTTATTCAAATCGACATGACAAACTTAATATAAAAAAAAATGCTTACACAACACGTATTTTTACGTATTTGATTGTAATTTGTTGATATTGAGTTATTTGTGTTTTTGTGGTTAGGTGTAAATCAGTACTACCACTTGATAAAACACGTAGAAATACGTATATAGAAAAACCCCACTTTTGGACTCAAAAATGGGGTTTAAAATTTTTATATATAAAAATGCTATTCTTTAGGTGCCAAAGAATTTGAGAGCTTAGCTTTATTGGCAGCTCTTACAATCATGTAGATAACCCACATAGTTAGCAAAAATTGAATAATTACGTTTAAGAAGCTCCCATATCTGACAGCCACTTCTGCTACTCCAGCGGCAGGGTCTGCTGCTTTGAGTACTATTTTGAGCGCAGAGAAATCAACTCCGCCAATGATAAGACCTAAAATAGGGTTAAGGATATCATCCATGAGAGCGGTCACTACTTTGCCAAAGGCCGCACCAGTCAATACTCCTACTGCCAAATCAAGTACATTGCCTTGGGCAATGAAAGTTTTAAATTCTTTTAACATAGAGGAGATGTTGTATAGGGGTGAAACAAAAAGTTTTACTAAAGAAAGTATTTTTTGGATAAAATCCAACTACCATTTGTACAAAAATCCAAAATTGATAGATTGGGCTATTTGCATTTTTGCGATTTGGTCTTGATCATAGATTGCAATTAGCCCCAAGTTGACATTGAAATATTTCGCAAACTTAGCCGTCAATTGTGCATCTAACCTATTATCGATAGCTGCTAGGTCTTTTACACTGGCAAAGGCTTGGTAGCGCCATTTGAAATTGACATCTTTGGCGATGTCTTTATCAAAGTTCATTACCAATTGCATTAGTGCTACTTCATTTTTGATGGATTTTCCTCTTTCTACCCCATAATTAGCGAATTGATATTCGGGATTGAGGCGGTCAATATTTAAGTAAAGATCTTTGTTACCTAAAATAGTTTGACGAACTGCACCGGGAGCAAACTGCATACTAAAGTATTTTTGGGGTTTCCACTCTATACCGATTGCTTCCGTAATATAAGCAGGTGTAAAAAAACCAGAGATGAATGGGCGACGCTCGTCTTTATAATCGCGTCCATTGGCGATTTGTGACAAAAAGTTGAGGTTTGCAAAGAAGAGCCATTTTGAGTTTGTGCCTAGTTTACGCCCGTATTTAGAATCAAAAAATATTCGGTCTACGCTTTTGAGAAAAGCATCTTCTTTGTTGCTGATAGCCCCTAACTGAAATTGGAAATCATTGACCCAATTGTCACGGTCTTTGGTATATTCAGCTTTGGTGTTGAAATAGACACCTAAAGAGATGTTATTGATACCACCGCCTTGCCAGCTGCCGCTAAAAGTACCTTGACTTAAATTAAGCCCAAACTGAGAGTTTTTTTTCCAACTTGTGTCTTTTACTGCCTCTTGGGCCATAGACATAAATGTATTTGCTGAAGCAAAAAGGGTGACTAAAACAAAAGTCCACTTTTTCATAGGGATTGGTATTTATGGTTGTGAAAATAAGACCCGACCAGAAACTGTGTTCATCGGGTAATAACACCAAAGGTTTTTTAAGACCTCTGAGATTAATTATCAAAGACTGTTATTTTTTTAGATTGAATTACTTGAAGCGGAAATACAGTTTGAGAATCTCCAGTTTGAAGAGTGATAGAAGTATTATCTATGTGTATTATTTTACCTTTTATTTCGTCTATTTGGATTGTTTGGCCTAACTGAAATCGATTATTATTATAAAACGAGGCTAACAAATTTGACAAAACATCGCGAGAAGCAAAGCCATATCCTACCGCAAATGCCAGTATAATGCCTCCAATGATGAGGTTAAAACTAGACTCCAAAAGTTCTGTATTGATACCTGCTTGTCCTAGAGCGCTGATAAGTGTAATGACTGAAAAGAAAGAAAAAACGATACTCCCTATAAGTTTGGCTGAGGGGACATTGAAAGACTTACAAATGGACACTACTGCATTTTTGAGCGTTTCTGCTACCAATACTCCAATTTGTAGCATAATAGCAGCTACGATTAGCTGAGGCACAAAGTTTACTAATTTTTCTACTAAGCCAGTAATAGCGCCCACTCCTAAGGTACGAGTAGCGTCCGTAATAAAGCCTAGCATGATAAAATAATAGAGTACCTTTGAAACTATTTGACTTAGCTTTATTTCGGTTTGTAACTGTTTGACGATACTTATTTCATTGAGTTTTTCCCCAATTCGGTCAAACCCAATTTTTTCCAATACTTTTTTGAGAATAATAGATATGCCTTTAGCTACTAAATACCCTATTAAAAGGATAAAAGCCGCAAAAATAAATCTTGGGACAAAATCAACAAATTGGTTTATGAGTTTCGTTAGAGTACTTATCAAAACTTCGGTCAAATTAGGAAGTTCTTTCATTCAATGTCTGATTTGGGGGTTGAGTCCGTTGAATTTAAAGGGTTATTCATAGTTGCTGCTGAGCCAGCTACGTTGAAAAAATGGCCTACAAACAAAGTTACTAGTTCTAATGTATTACGTACTGTATCAATTTCAGAAACGAGGGCTCTTTTGAGAGACTCAGGAACTTTGTCGTCGGGATCTATATCAAAAAAGACCTCGTTCATTTTTTTAGTGAGAATGATTTAGCCACCACTTGATGAGAATTGCTATTTGACTTGCCAATAAAACTACCAAAACAATAGTTTCTAGATAGCGTTTTTTGAGTTTCTCTTTTGTTCTTTTTAAGCGCATTTTGACTGCGCTTTCTGTGAAACCAAAAGTGTCAGCAATATCACGAATACTAAAATCATCCTGATATTTCATTAATAAAATAGTTCTTTCTTCATGAGATAATCCCTCCAAAGCTTTTTTTAATTTTTTTGCTTCTAATTCAATACCATCAAATTCTTCAGGCTCATCTGCAATATCAATTGTTTCATTTAATTCGTCTTCTGCTTGCTTTTTATGCACCCGTAACTGGTCCATACAATAGTTGTAAGTAATTGAAAAAAGCCAAGTTGAAAACTTTGAACTTTCTTTAAAGGTACCTACTCGTAAAATAAGCTTTAAAAAAATATCATGTGTAAAATCTTCTGCTTTAGCTTGGTCTTTTACGAAAGAAAGACATTTTCGATAAACTTTATCCGCGTAACGTTCATATAGTTCTTCAAAAAAAGTATTACGTTGGGTATCGACGTATAAACGCACCAACTGTTCGTCGGTGTAGTGGCTCAGTCCTATTGAGTGTACAGACATTGTGACGCGTAATAAGGTTTATAGTAACAAGGTAGACCAGAAAAAAATAAAATATTTACAAAATATCTGTATTTAGTTGATTGCTTCAGTAAACAACATGTAAAGAAACTATTTTTAAAGAATATAGATACAAAAAAACCCCAGAAATTAATTTTCAGGGGTTTTGAAAGGTTAATATTGAGGTACATTAAGCACCGATAGCGACGTGCTTGAATGTTTTTATAGTAAGACCTTTTTGAGTTTTGTCGAGCAACTGGGCGATAGTCAAAGAACCATCCTTGATAAACTCTTGGTTGAGCAAAGTGCTCTCTTTGTAAAATTTATTGAGACGACCAAGGGCAATCTTCTCGAGCATTGCTTCGGCTTTGCCTTCGTTGCGAGCTAGTTCTTTTCCAATTTCGATTTCGCGTTCGATTGTAGCTGCATCTACATCATCTTTGTCAAGAGCGATAGGTTTCATAGCCGCGATTTGCATAGCCACATCTTTTCCAACTTCTGACAAGTCAGTGCCATTAGCACCCATGAAAGCTACTAATACGCCACGTTTGTTGTTTGAGTGAACATAAGAGCTTATTACATCGCCACTTACATTTTCATAAGATACCAACTCAAGTTTCTCTCCAATTTTACCAATCAGCTCAGTGATTTGGGCTTGAAGTGTTTGACCGTCTGCTTGCACAGTAGCCAAGAGAGTTTCTTTATCAGGAGCATTGGTTGCTACGGCTTGGCTCATAATATTCATTGCCAAGTTTTGGAAGCTTTCTACTTTAGATACAGGTTCAGTTTCGCATGCCAAGCCTACGATTTTGCCGTTAGTACCATCAGCGCTTACATGAACTAATACTAAACCTTCCGATACCACGTTGTCGGCACGTTTAGCTGCTACTTTTTGGCCTTGTTTACGGAGAATATCAATTGCTTGTTCAAAATCACCATCGGCTTCGGTGAGGGCTTTTTTACAATCCATCATACCTGCACCAGTCATTTGGCGAAGTTTGTTAACATCTGCTGCTGTGATAGCCATTTGTTTAAAGTTTAATTATTTAGTTTAATCAAGATGAGTACAATGTATTGAGTTACAATAGAATCAGAAGTGGTAAAACTACACAATACCTTTGGTTGAAACTCAAATACTTATTTTATGAAATCGTTAAACGGAAAAGCCCATAGCATTTAGAAGGCTACGGGCTATCCGATAAGAGGACGGCCGCTGCCGACCGTCGCGCCGAAGCGGGATTGAGTGCTTATTCCTCGTCAGCGGCTTCTACAGCTGCTTGAGGAGTCTCAACTTCTTCACCTAAGTCTTCTGAGCGTTTTGCATCTTCTTCTTCTGCAAGGCGGGCATCATCGCGCTCTTGTTTGCGCTCAAGCAATCCTTCTTCGATTGCTTTTCCGATAGCCAACGTAATGAGAGAAATAGACTTGTAAGCATCGTCATTGGCAGGGATGACAAAATCTACCTCATTGGGGTTAGAGTTTGTATCACACATTGCAATGACTGGGATGTTCAAACGTTTTGCTTCGGCTACTGCGATGTGCTCACGTTTTACGTCAACCACAAACAATGCGGCTGGCAAACGAGTCAAATCAGCAACACCACCGAGCAAACGCTCCAATTTATCTTTTTCGCGACCTTTGATAAGGCGCTCACGTTTTGCGATATTATTTGCAGTAGCTTCATCACCCAACAATTTCTCCAATCCTTGCATTTTTTTCAATGACTTACGGATAGTGGCGAAGTTTGTCAACATTCCACCCAACCAACGTTCCGTAACGAATGGCATCTTCAAACGACGCGCTTCTTCAGATACGATTTCTTGGGCTTGCTTCTTCGTCGCTACAAACATCACTTTACGGCCTGAGCGCACTACGCTTTTTACATAGTGGCAAGCTTCATCAAGTGAGGCAACTGTTTTATTAAGGTCAATGATATGGATTCCGTTTTTCTCCATGAAGATATACGGTGCCATACGTGGATCCCATTTGCGGGTTAAGTGACCAAAGTGTACGCCTGCATCTAACAGGTCTTTGTACTCTAATTGTGCCATTTTTTTGTTTTAAAATGAAAATTGTAAATAATTGAATAGTACGCAGCACCGCGCGACGGACACTGTAAGCGCAGTCTGGACGTGATTAATTTGATAATTTGATAACTGAGTAATTTGAAAGTAAAGAGCTTTTGAAGACTTTAATTTTCAAAATAACCAATCCCCCAATTTTCAAATTGAAAGTTATTAACGTTTTGAGAACTGGAAACGACGGCGAGCTTTAGCGCGTCCGTATTTCTTACGTTCTACCATACGGGCATCACGCGTCAAGAAACCTTCTTTTTTCAATGCTGGGCGGAAATCGTTATTGATTTCACACAAAGCACGCGCAATCGCCATACGAGTGGCTTCTGCTTGGCCTCTGATTCCACCTCCACGTACATTCACTTTGATGTCGTAGTTAGCTACGGCGTTGACGGTCGTTAAAGGTTGTTTCAAAATGATTTGAAGCGTTTCTACTGGAAAATATTCAGCAAATTCGCGGCCATTGACCTTGATTTCACCTTGTCCGGTAGATACATAAACGCGGGCTACTGAAGTTTTTCTTCTACCTACTGTGTTCGTAACTTCCATGATTAAAATTTAATTTCTTTCGGTTGTTGAGCCGCATGCGGGTGTTCAGCACCAGCGTACACGTGCAAATTTGTAAAAATGCTACGACCTAAACGGTTTTTAGGTAACATACCTTTTACCGCCATTTCTATCACTTTGTGAGGTTGTTTAGCTAACACTTCACGAGGAGTGGCAAAACGTTGACCACCAGGGTGACCTGTGTGACGTACATATTCTTTGTCTGTCATCTTTTTGCCCGTCAAACGAATTTTGTCGGCATTGATGACAATCACGTTGTCTCCGCAGTCTACGTGCGGGGTGAAAGACGGCTTGTGCTTACCGCGCAAAATTTTGGCAATTTGGCTAGCCAAACGACCCAAAATTTCACCGTTTGCATCTACCACTACCCACTCCTTTTGTACGGTAGCAGAGTTAGCCGAAACGGTTTTGTAACTGAGTGTATCCACTTTAGTTATTACTTTTTTCGTTGAAAATCAATTAATTAACTATATAAACGGGCATTTTGAGGCGAAAATCGGACTGCAAATATAGCGGTTTGGTTTTTGAATAGCAAAATGATTCTGAAAATTAAATTATTACTAAATATTTCTTTATTCTTGCAGGACAGAAAAGACTTTAATTTTGCCTTTTCAAGTTAGGTTAGGTATTCACCATTTTGCAACTAAACTTTATATGCCTCAGTTCGATTTTTTAGTGATAGGCTCTGGAATTGCGGGCCTAAGTTATGCCGCCAAATTAGCTCGGCATTTTGACGCACGCAAAGAGAAAGTCTCGATTGCAGTCATTACAAAAGTACAGGCAGACGAAACCAATACTAAATATGCCCAAGGAGGAATAGCAGCGGTATGGTCGGAAGAAGATTCTTTCGAAAAACACATCGAAGATACTATGGTAGCTGGAGGTGGTATTAGCAAACGCCACATTGTGGAGATTGTGGTCAAAGAAGCTCCTGAGCGTATTATGGAGCTGATTTCGTATGGGACTCGCTTTGATAAAGAAGCAGACGGCGACTATGATTTGGCCAAAGAAGGAGGCCACTCTGACCATCGTATCTTACATTTTAAAGATGCCACAGGTGCCGAAATCGAAAGGGCGTTGCTTGGTGAGGTGAAGCGTCATGCTTCTATTCAAATCTTTACGCATTATTTTGCGGTGGATTTGATTACGCAACATCATCTGGGCGAAACGGTCTATCGACACCGCGACGATATTAAGTGTTTTGGAGCTTATGTGCTTGATACCAAAACGGGTAAAGTCGAAAAGTTTTTGGCCAAAACTACTATGTTGGCTACGGGCGGAATCGGGAATATTTACCAAAATACCACCAACCCTCGCATTGCTACCGGCGACGGTATTGCGATGGCGTATCGTGCCAAAGGAGTTTGTGACAATATGGAGTTCATTCAGTTTCACCCTACGGCCCTTTACCAACCTGGTAAAAAACCAAACTTCCTGATTTCGGAGGCTGTGCGTGGTTTTGGGGGGATTTTGCGAAACAAAAAAGGGGAAACTTTCATGGAGCATTACGACCCACGTTTGTCGCTTGCTCCTCGCGATATCGTAGCGCGTTCGATTGACTCCGAAATGAAAAAGTATGGAGATGAATGCGTGTATATCGATGTCACTCATTGTGACTATGAGAAGTTTATTGAACATTTTCCCAATATTACGGCTTATTGTAGCGATAATTTAGGAATTGATATTCGTAAAGACTATATCCCCGTCGTGCCAGCGCAGCATTATATGTGTGGTGGAATTAAGGTCAATGAATTTGGGCAGACCAATATTTTCTTCTTGTATGCTACTGGCGAATGTGCCTGTACGGGGCTGCACGGGGCTAATCGCCTTGCTTCTAATTCGCTTTTGGAAGCTGTAGTATTTGCACACCGAGCTTTCCTGAAAACCATTGACAATCTACCTGATGCTCATATTCCAGACAACGTACCCGAATGGAACGATGAAGGTACGACGCACCCGGAGGAGGCTATTTTGGTGACCGAAATGACCAAAGAGTTGGAAGCTATCATGTCAAATTATGTGGGGATTGTCCGTACAAATCGCCGTTTGAAACGCGCTCACGACCGTGTAGAATTGATTTATAAAGAACACGAAGAACTCTACTGGCAGTCGAAGGTGTCGGTGCCGATTATGGAGCTTCGTAATATGATTAACGTATCGTATTTGGTACTCAAAATGGCAATGGCGCGCCGCGAAAATGTAGGGCTACATTACAATTTAGACAATGTGAAGAAGTAATAACATTTGCAAAACACGGATTTTACTATTTTTGGGTGTTTATCAACAAACACCCTTTTTTTATTATTGCTAAACCCTTTTTCATGAAAAAAACATCCGAACTCCGCCTGATGGTATGGGGTGCTACTGCTGCTTTCTCCACTTATGCTTGTATGTATGCTTTTCGCAAAGGAATCACCGCCGCTACTTTTGAAGGAATGGTTTTTTGGGGGATTGATTACAAAATTTGGCTCATTACTTTGCAAGTGTTGGGATATGCACTCTCTAAGCTTATCGGTATCAAGGTAGTATCGGAAATGAAACCGGCCCAACGTGCCTTTTTTATTCTTTCTTTTATTGGGATTTCGGAGCTTGCTTTGCTAGGATTTGCGCTTGTACCAGCACCTTACAATATCCCCTTTTTGTTTCTCAATGGCCTGCCTTTGGGTATGGTATATGGTACTGTTTTGGGCTTTTTGGAAGGACGCCGACAAACCGACGCGTTGGTGGCGGGGCTTACCGCTTCCTTTATTTTTGCTTCAGGCTTTGTAAAAACCATCGGCAAAATGCTGCTCAACGAAGGTGTATCAGAATTTTGGATGCCTTTTGTGACGGGCTTGCTATTTGCGGTGCCGTTGGTGTTGGCGATTGGGGCTTTGGCCAAGCTTCCTGCACCTACGCTTGAAGATCAAGCCGAACGTACCGAAAGGGCACCCATGAATGCGATAGAGCGTTCGAAGTTTATCCAGACTTTTTCGGTGGGATTGATACTGTTAATATGCTCGTATGTGTTGCTATCTGCTTTCCGCGATTTTCGCGACAACTTTGCCCCTGAGATTTTGCGAGCAGCGGGGGTAGACAACCCTTTGATTTTTACACAGACAGAAACAACTGTTTCGGTATTTATCTTGATTCTGATGGGAACGCTCCGTTGGGTAAAAGACAATTGGCGAGCTTTTTATTTTATCAATGGGTTGTTGATTGTGGGCGGTATTACGGTGGGAGTGAGTACTTGGCTTTTTCAGCAAGGGATGTTGTCGGCGGGAGTGTGGTTTACGTTGACAGGCGTGGGGCTTTATCTGGCGTATGTGCCTTGCAATGGCCTTTACTTTGAGCGTTTGGTGGCTTCTTTCAAATATGTCAGTACTGTAGGGTTTGTGGTGACTTTGGCCGATTGGTGGGGGTATTTGGGAAGTGTATTGGTATTGCTTTACAAAAACTTTGGTCAGCCCAATATCAGTTTCCTTGATTTCTTCATTTACGGGGGCTATATCTTAGCGGTGTTTTATGTCATCTTGGTAGTGATTTCGTTTGGGTATTTTAAAAGAAAATATGAGGAAAAAGTATTAGAAATAAATTAAGGGGGCATTTATGGGATAATGCCCCCATTATCTCTACAATCATTTACTCCCTCGACAAAAACTTCTCAATCTGCTCGCTTGTCAAATACACTTTTCCTGAACGCGTTTTGATGTGCTCGCGGAAGGCGTTTTTGATAGCTTCACTCCATTTCATGTCAATTTCACCTGGGGTGAATTTATTTTCGCGGAGCATTTTGTGCCCAAACTCGTCTTGCAATGCAATAAACTCGGACTGATTTACTACTTTTTCGGCCAAATGTGCGGGAATAAAAATCACACCTTCGGGTTTGCCCAACACCAAGTCACCTGGCAAAACTGACGCCCGACCAATACGAATAGGGCAGTTGATGCAGGTCATGGTCATATCTTTGATGGCCGAGGGGTCGTAGCCACGCGTAAAGCTCACGAAGCCATCGATAGCACTTAGACCTTCGAGGTCGCGGACGCCTGCGTCGAACACCACGCCCGTTTTAGATTTAGCATAAATCGAGTTGCCAAGGTTATCGCCAATGAGCGTGCCGTCGATGATTTTTCCGTACCCATCGGCTACATAAACGTCATTAATTTGAAGCGCGTCGATAGGCCATGAGTTGGTGTTGCCTTTGCGACCTTCAGCTTTGCCTTTTTCCTTGATGGGTTTTTCCATATCGGGACGTGCAGGCATGTATTGCGCTGTCAAGACACGGCCTACCAATGGTTTTTCGGGGTGAATGATTTGAAAATTGCCTTCAAATTGGTTGTTGTAGCCATCTCCCCGCATGATTCCCCATGCTTCTTCGATAGAGACGTTGGCGAGCCTTTTTACAATTTCATCAGGAACTTTGGGACGGCCGTCAGGAAAACGCTCGCCCTTCCATTCTTGCGTATAAAACATGATAAGCTCTTTGGGCGCTTGAATCTGAGCGAATAAAGGTGAGGTGATAAAGGCTAGTACAAAAGCCGAGAAAATTTTTTTCATGATGGATTGAACTTGTTAAGGATTATATAGACAAAAGTCTGACAATTAACTTTTCTACACTTCTATCTTTTTCCAACGGTGAATTTTGAAATATTTTCAGAAAAAATTGACCTAATCTTGTGCCAAGATAAGATTAATCTTTAAATTATTCTTTTTTTGACGACACACAACTCGTTGTTCTAAGTCCCATTTTTCTTTTCATTTTTAATTCTAAACCCCAATGAAAAAACTATTAGACCGATTCAAGTTACCCTCCACCCATGCAAACAGTGAAAACAACCGTCGCGACTTTTTGAGAAAAGGTGTTTTGGGAGGATTATCATTAGGACTGATGCTCGACGGCAAGCATGAGCAAGAAATGGAATTTATCACCCAAAAAGTAAAGCGGGATTCAAAACCTTCAGAACTTAAAATCACGGATTTAAGGATTGCCCACTTGCAAGGGGTTCCTTTCAGAAGTCCGATTATTCGGATTGATACCAACCAAGGATTGGTGGGGTGGGGAGAAGTGAGAGATGGAGCAAGCCCCAATTATGCACTCATGCTCAAAAGCCGTTTGCTGGGTCAAAACCCTTGTAACGTAGAAAAAATATTCAAAGAAATCAAACAATTTGGCGGGCATGGTAGAGCCGCTGGCGGGGTATGTGGCGTTGAAATGGCACTGTGGGATTTGGCAGGAAAGGCTTACAATGTTCCTGTATATCAGATGCTTGGAGGTAAGTATCGTGACGAAGTACGCCTCTATGCCGATACCCCCGAAATCAGTGACCCTTCTACTTTTGCCAAAAAACTAAAAGAAACCCGTTTGGATAAAGGCTATACATTCTTGAAAATGGATTTTGGAATTGGCTTGTTGGCCGATAAACCCGGCATGCTCATTGGAGCCAATGTGTGGAAACTCAATCAGAGAGATAATAAAACAAAAACCGTGGGAAACTATGGCCTTACCAAGCACCCTTTTACGCGTATTCAGATTACCGATAAGGGGCTTGATTATATTGCCGAGTATGTGAGCAAGATTCGGGAAGGAGTAGGGTATAACATTCCGGTCTCTGCCGACCACTTTGGTCACTTTGATGTAAACACGGCGATTCGTTTGGGTAAAGCTGTCGAAAAATATCAATTGGCTTGGCTTGAAGATTTGGTGCCTTGGTTTTATACCGACCAGTGGAAACAGATTTCGGATGCGATTGATACTCCGACGCTTACGGGGGAAGATATTTTCTTAAAAGAAGAGTTTATTAAGTTGATTGATGCCAAAGCGGTAGATTTGATTCACCCAGATTTGGCTTCTTCGGGCGGGATTTTGGAAACCAAAAAAATTGGAGACTATGCCGAAGAGCACGGGATTCCGATGGCAATGCACTTTGCAGGTAGCCCTATTTCGTTTATGGCCAATGTACATTGTGCGGCAGCTACCGAAAATTTTGTAGCACTAGAGCACCACGGCGTAGATGTGCCCGGCTGGGAAGATATTGTGACAGGAAATAAACCATTGGTAGTAAATGGATTTGCGCCAGTGCCCAACAAGCCAGGCTTGGGAGTAGAACTTAATGAAGAAGTAGCTAAGAAGTTTTTGATGAAAGATCAGAAATGGTTTGCACCTACCGACGAGTGGAACACCAAAGACTCTTGGGATAGAGATTGGAGTTAATCTGAGTGGTTGATAATTATGCTCGCCAGAGTGGAAGGAGGCGTTAGTTGATTCAAAAAAATCGACGAACGCCTCCTTTATTTTTCCAACTTTTTGGTAGTGCCTTGCGTCTTTGGTATAAAATGACACGTACAATGAAAAATATTCTGCTGCTAATTCTTTTCATAGCTTGCTTTTCGTGTAAAGACAAGTATCTCACGCCCGAAATCGTTCAGCCTTTAGTAGGAAAATGGAGGGTAGTGGCTGTAGAGCCAGTTGGAAAAAATGAATGGCAGTATGTGACCCAAGATGGCCAATACCAGTTTGAGATTCGGTATGATGGTGTGGTACTTAGTGCCAATGGCTTACCTGCTTGTTGCGCCCCTAACAAACTCAATATTAATGGTAAAACATTTAAGATTGAGCCTCAATCGCGGCTTCCCGAAAACCCTCAATGTTCTTTGGTCAATTGTGTATATTGTGAAACGTGGTATATGGATTTACAGGATGATGTACTTACTATCAGATATTGTAATGGAGGTGTAGGGCGAGCACGCTATACTAAAATCTAAACCCTCAGTAGGCTCACATGAAAAATATTACTTATGTACTTTTGTTAATAGGAATGAATTGGGGATGTAGGCCCAAAAATGACATTTCTCCCAAAACGGCTCCTGTAGATAATGCTTTTGGACTAAAATACAAAGACAAAACAAGCATTGAAGTAGAAGGTACTAAATCAACGTTGGAACTTTCCGAGCTTGAAGACGGAAGATGCATTGGAAAAAACATAGTGTGTGTTTGGGCAGGAGATATTTTTGTGACCTTACTACTAGACAACGACACGGTGATTAGACTCCAATTAAATGGGCCTACGCTGGATCAATTGACTTCCTCAGCGGTTTCGATTTATGCTAGGGCAGGTTATGCCAAAGAAGCCACAGTAAAATTAAACAATGTGCCTTACATCATCCGTTTAGAACAAGTAGATGTTAAAAATTTGAATGAAGAATGGGCAGCCTTGACTCCTAAAGAAAATTACACAGTTTGGTTGAAGATTTTTAAAGATTAGAGAACAAAGACAATGAAGACTTTTTTAGTGTTTTTACTTTCTGTGGTGCTGCTATCGTGCGGGGACAAAAAACTCGGCCCTGAAGAGATACGTCCTTTGGTAGATAAATGGCGGCTTGAAGCCGTGGAAGAAGCTACAGGAGACAAAAAATGGACTCCTGTCTCCGCTAAAGATGGCTATGTTTTTGAGGTACGTTATGATGGCGTTATACTTGATGCCAGTGGACTTCCAGCCTGTTGTGCTCCTAGTAGCTTACTTTTCAATGGGCAAAAATTCGTTATCGAACCCAAAGAGTCCCTGCCCCAAAATCCTCGCTGTGCGCTGGTACTTTGTATGGCTTGCGATACATGGAATATGAACTTACAAAACGATACCCTCATTGTGAAATATTGCTCCTCTACTGGTAGTCGGTTTGTGCGGGAGTAAAAGAAAATTTGGATTCACAACTCAGTTTTTGGGGAGATATGGAGTTTTTCGCAATTTTGCGCTTTGGCATTCTCAATATCTAATGCCGAAGTTTGGTATGAAAGTTGGTTTTGTAGTTTCTTTTTTTGATTTTCGAAATGATGTCAGGCGGGTGATTGCGGAAGTAGCGCAGCAGCATGACGTAGTGATTTTAGGAAAACCCGAAAACCGCGATGAAATTTTGCGGCATCTCCCACCCAATGTGGATTTTCGACTTATTGATGAAAAGAAAGGTGGATGGTGGAATGCCCTTTGGCTCAAACTTTATGTGCTTTTCAAAAAAATTCCCAAAAGTCGCCATAACTTCTTTTTGATGGAATTCTACAAATCCTCATTGATTCCAGAGGCGGCTTTGAGAGCAAAAAGTTATCGAATTTTAGACTGGGTCAAGCGTTTGCCTAAGTTTATCTCCTATGATTTTTATTTGAATCGTCTCCAGTATAAAAAAAATACAGAATTGACTGGTATCGATCAGTTTATCTGTTTTACGGCCATCGCTGATGATTTTTTGATGGCACGTTTGGTTCGTGAAATTCATCCCGTTAAAGTATACGTTTATAGCTGGGATCACGCTTGTAAGCATGTTTGTTTTTCCAAACGAGCCAAATACATCTGTTGGAACGAGCGTATCAAAGAGGATATTTGTGAGCTTCAACATATACCTATTTCACAAGTAAAAGCCGTTGGTGCAAGCCAATTTGCGTACATTGAAGAGTATCGTCGCCAACAAGCCACGCTCCCAAAAACCTATCCTTTTCAATACCTTTACGTAGGCTGTGCGATAGGTGCCGCAGACTTAGTTCCTGATGAAATCGCCGTAGTGACTTCAATCGCTAAAGTAGCAGCGAGCGTAAGGCCAGATTTGAAAGTAGTAGTAAGACCCTATCCTGTGCAAGGAAATTGGGAACTGTATCATCCTCTTCGGGCTCTTTCAAATGTGGTCATGGATGATGGTTTTAAGACGCTTGATTTGTCAGTAAAAGACGGACATATTTTAGAAAAGTTTGAAAAAATAACCCATGCTGAAGCTTTTTTTCATCTAGGAACGACCATGGGTTTAGAGGCTTGCTTTACTCAAACACCGTCTTTTATCTTAGATTATGGCTATACCAGTAGAGATGGACTAAGTCTTTATAGTTTTATTCATCAGTACCAGAATGACCGGCATTTGATAAATCTAGCCCCCCAAAATGCGGTAAAATCAGAGGTGCATTTGGCCGAAATTCTCCAAAATCTAGATGCACCATTGTACCAGCAACTCAATCAAAAAGTACAATCTCAATATCAAATCAAATCTTTTTCGGGTTTTGCTAAAGATTTAGTTGCTCACTAATGCCCTACTGTTAGCACGATTTTGCCGATATGTTGGCTGCTTTGCATGAGTTTGTGAGCTTCGGCAGCCTCACCCAAATCAAAACTTCGGAAAAGAATAGGTTTGAACTGTTGGTTTTCTAATAAAGGCCAAATATGTTTTTCGACTTCTGCTGCCAAACTAGCCTTAAAATCAGCATCTGTTGGCGCTAAAGTACTCCCTGTGATCGTCAGGCGTTTGGTCATTACTTCCAAAATATTGAATTGTGACTGAGCACCTCCTAAGCTAGCCAAAAAACCTAAACGCCCGTCGGGCTTTAGGAGACGTAGGTTTTTGGGAGTATAATCTCCACCAATATAGTCCAAGATTACATCCATACCTTCTGGTTCTAAAACTTCCAAAAAATCTTGGGTTTTATAGTTGATGCATTTGATAGCTCCGAGTTGTTCGCAAAAGTGACATTTTTCATCAGTGCCAGCTGTCGCAAAGGGGCGTACACCAAACGCTTTTGCTAGCTGAATCGCCGTAGTACCAATCCCACTTGTGCCACCATGCACCAAAAAATTCTCACCAGCTTGTAAGTGCATTCGCTGAAAAACATTCGACCATACCGTCATGAGAGTTTCGGGCAAGCAAGCCGCTTCTTCAAAGGAAAACGAATCAGGGATAGGGAAACAATGGCGGGCGTCGGCGGCAGCATAAGCGGCATAGCCTCCATTTTTAAGGAGCGCGCATACTTTGTCGCCTACTTTCCAGCGACCTACTTCTGAGCCTATCTCTACGACCACCCCTGCTACTTCCAGACCTAGGGGGGCAGAAGGTGCTTGCTTAGAAGTACCATATCGGCCTTGCCGCATCAGGATGTCGGCGCGATTGACACCACTGGCATAAACTTTGATGAGAACCTCGGAAGGATTGAAAAGGGGCTTTGCGGTCTCTATCAATTGTAAAACTTCAGGGTCGCCTGTTTGAGTAACGATGACTGCTTTCATGCTTTTGAAAAGAAAATAATGAATGAGTAGATAGGTAAAATGTAAGGATACAATTGAAATTTGGACGATGATGAGCGAGTGACTAAAATAGGATTAAAATTATTTTAATCATAACGAATCCCGAAAATAGCCTTCTATTGCGCTCAATTGGGCAAAGTCTTCAATAAAATTTTACAAATTACTCAAATCTAAAAAAATCCATGAAGGTACATGACACCCATGCACGGGTGGTAATATACATTTGTATTGTTGATTTATTCTAAACTTTTAAAAGACCTACCAAATTTCTATTATATATGTCAGCAACTACCTCGCAGTTTAAGTATGTAAGCTATTTATGGGATGAAGCTAAAGCTGCCGAATTGGCAGGGGATGAAGTAGCCCTTTTTATTTACCGTTCGAATATGCTCGGTGCAGACCTTCGCCTTACCAACTACGGCGGTGGAAATACATCTGTAAAAATAACTGATAAAGATCCTCTTACTGGCAAAGAAACGGAGGTAATGTGGATTAAAGGCTCGGGAGGAGATATAGGTACACTCAAAAAATCGGGTTGTGCGGCTTTGTACATGGACCGTTTGTTGAGCTTAGAAAATGTGTACCGTGGCGTAGAGTTTGAAGATGAAATGGTAGAATTGTTTAATCATTGTATTTTCGATTTAGCTTCCAAAGCCCCTTCTATTGATACTCCCTTACACGGATTTTTGCCCTTCAAACACATAGATCATCTTCACCCTGATGCGGCTATTGCGATTGCGGCAGCCAAAGACGGTAAAAAAATCACCGAAGAGCTTTTTGGGGGTGAAGTAGGATGGGTAGAGTGGCAGCGTCCTGGATTTGATTTGGGGCTTAAGCTAAGAGCTTGCCTAGAAGAAGCTGCTGCGAAAGGTATCAAGCTGCGCGGTATCATGCTAGGGTCACACGGTTTGTTTACGTGGGGGGATACTTCCTACGATAGCTATATCAATACCCTCGAAGTAATCGAAAAATGTGCTGAATATCTAGAAGCAAATTATGGTAAAACGCGCCCTGTATTTGGCGGTGCTAAAATCGAAAGCTTACCAGCCGAAGAGCGTTTAAAACAAGCCGCACAATTAGCCCCTGTTTTGCGTGGTTTTTGTTCGTCCTATCGTACGATGGTAGGGCATTTTACCGACGATGCGCGGGTATTGGAGTTTATTAATTCCAACGACTTAGAAAAATTGGCACCTCTTGGTACTTCTTGTCCTGATCACTTCTTACGCACCAAAATCAGCCCATTAGTGTTGAGTTTGGCACCTGAGGAAGATTTGTCGGATGTGAAAGCTTTGAAAGAAAAACTCTTGCCAAGTTTTGTAGCATATCGCGAACTTTATACAGAATATTACGAAAACTGTAAGCATCCTAACTCGCCAGCCATGCGCGACCCTAACCCAGTGGTTATTTTGTATCCTGGAGTGGGAATGTTTACTTTTTCTAAAGATAAAACGACGGCTCGTTTGGCATCCGAATATTACATCAACGCCGTCAATGTAATGAAAGGTGCTGAGGCGGTATCGGAATATACCTCATTGCCACGTCAGGAGGCTTTTAATATTGAGTATTGGTTGCTAGAAGAAGCAAAACTTCAACGGATGCCTAAGCCTAAGGCATTGTCGGGAAGAGTGGCTTTGATTACGGGAAGTGCAGGAGGGATTGGTAAAGCAATCGCCAAAAGATTTGTGGAAGAAGGGGCGGTAGTGATTTTGAATGACATCAATGAAGAGCGTTTGGAAGGAGCGAAAGCGGAGTTTGTGGCAAAGTTTGGCAGAGATGCCGTCGCTACTACTTTATTGAACGTAACTGACGCTCCAAGTATCAAAGAGGCCATGAATGCTTCGGCCTTGGCTTTTGGGGGGGTAGATATCATTGTCAACAATGCCGGCATTAGTATCTCTAAGCCTATAGAAGACCATACTCTTGAAGATTGGGACAGACTGTACGATATTTTGGTAAAAGGACAGTTTTTGGTAACTCAAGCGGGCGTGGAAGTAATGCGCAAGCAAGGGTTTGGTGGAGATGTGATTAATATTGTAAGTAAAAACGCGCTTGTCTCTGGTCCCAACAATGCGGGATATGGCTCGGCCAAAGCAGCTCAATTACACTTGAGTCGCTTGAATGCAGCCGAACTAGGCGCTGATAAAATTAGAGTAAATACCGTAAATCCTGATGCCGTAATCGCAGATTCTAATATCTGGGCTGGTGGATGGGCCGCAGGCCGTGCCAAAGCATACGGTATCACGATTGAAGAACTTCCTGCTTATTACGCTAAAAGGACATTGTTGAATGAGGCGATTTTGCCCGATGATATTGCCAATGCGTGCTTTGCTTTTGTGGGAGGACTTCTCAGTAAATCTACCGGAAATGTACTCAATGTGGATGGCGGAGTAGCGATGGCTTTTGTTCGCTAATAAACATCAATCTGTTGTTTCTTAAACAGATTTTTAAGACTGTTTTTTCATCATAGGTTAGTTTAATACTTGAATCTAACGCCTGGCTTCAGGCGTTAGATTTTTCTGAAATACCTATTCATGAAATATGACTCTAAATCCGGAAAACCATGCAACTCGAAAAATATAAGATACAACAACACAACGACGACTTACTGAAAATCCACGAACGTCGTTTGAATTTTGCTGTTTCGGAAATTGAAAATGCCGAGCAAATCATCCAAAAATTGATTGATTTTCAGATTGCTATTCCTTCTTGGGCACTAGGTACAGGTGGTACGCGCTTTGGCCGCTTTTCGGGTGGAGGTGAGCCACGGGTGTTGGAAGAAAAAATCGAAGATGTAGGGCTTCTTAACGCTCTCAATCAGGCAAGTGGAGCGATTTCGCTGCATATTCCTTGGGATATTCCCAAAGATGCCAAGGCTATCAAGGCATTGGCGGCACAGCACGGACTCAAATTTGATGCCGTTAATTCTAATACTTTTCAAGATCAACCTGACCAAGCTCTGACGTATAAGTTTGGGTCGTTGCAAAATGTAGATAAGGCCGTACGCAAACAAGCTATCCAGCACAACATCGAGGTAATAAAGCACGGGATTGAATTGGGATCAGAGTCGCTCACCGTATGGCTTTCTGACGGTTCGTGCTTTCCGGGTCAATTGAACTTTCGCAAAGCTTTTCAAAATACATTAGAAAGTTTGGAAGAAATCTACGCGGCCTTACCCCACGACTGGAAGATGTTTGTGGAATATAAAGCCTTTGAACCAAACTTTTATTCAATGACCGTTGGTGATTGGGGGCAATCATTGCTTTTTGCTCAAAAATTAGGCCCTAAAGCCTATACTTTGGTGGATTTGGGACATCATTTGCCCAATGCCAATATTGAGCAGATTGTGGCGTTGCTGTTGATGGAAGAAAAGCTAGGTGGGTTTCACTTCAATGATTCCAAATACGGCGACGACGACCTTACGGCGGGTGCTATGAAACCCTATCAATTGTTTTTGATATTCAATGAATTGGTAGAAGGAATGGATGCCCGTGGTATGAATCACGCCACTGATTTGGGATGGATGATAGATGCGTCTCACAATGTCAAAGACCCGCTCGAAGATTTGCTCCAATCCGTTGAGGGTATTATGGTGGCTTATGCGCAGGCGCTGGCTGTTGATAGAAAATCATTGATAGAGGCTCAAGCTGTAAATGATGTGGTAAAAGCGCAGGAAATCCTCCAAAATGCTTTTCGTACTGATGTGCGGGCATTGGTAGCGGAGGCGCGTTTGAGAGCAGGAGGCGCGTTAAATCCCTTGTCTTTGTACCGTGGTTTGAAAGTTCGCGAAAATTTAATTGCGGAAAGAGGTCTTAAAACTGTTGCGACTGGATTATAGTATGAAAATACCCGTTTGTGCCGTATTGGATGTTGGCAAAACCAACAAAAAAATATTCCTGTTTGACGAAAATTACCGAATCGTTTTAGAAAAAACAGAGCAATTTCCCGAAACTGTCGATGAAGATGGTGACCCCTGCGAGGATGTAGATTTGCTTACTCGCTGGGTCAAAGACTCAATAGCCCAAGTGCTACAACTATCCGAATACGACGTCAGAGCTATCAATTTCTCTACTTATGGGGCAAGTTTAGTGCATGTTGATAAAGACGGCAAAACAGTAGCGCCCTTGTACAACTATCTAAAACCTTATCCTGATTCGCTCAAGAAGCAGTTTTATGATACTTACGGAGGAGAGCAGCACGTATCTCGTCAAACAGCGTCGCCTATCTTAGGGAGCCTCAATTCGGGGATGATATTGTATCGGTTGAAATATGAGCAACCTGAGGTTTTTCAACAAATAGCCTATTCTCTTCATTTACCCCAGTATGTTGGGTCTTTGATATCAGCAGTGTTTGCGTCTGATATCACAAGTATCGGCTGTCATACTCATTTATGGAATTTTGATACAAATAGTTATCATGAGTGGGTCGAAAAAGAAGGTGTTTTAGACAAACTCGCCCCTATCGAAGAAGGTGATAAAGTTGTAATTCAGACAATCAGTAACCAAGAGTGTTTAGTAGGCATAGGTCTGCACGATAGCTCATCGGCATTGATTCCCTACTTGGTTAGTTTTTTGGAGCCTTTTGTCCTTATCTCTACCGGCACCTGGTGTATCAGTCTCAATCCTTTCAATCATACGCCTTTGACCAATGAAGAACTACAGTATGATTGCCTCTGCTATATGCAATACAACGGTAAGCCAGTGAAGGCGTCGCGGTTGTTTGCAGGCTATGAGCATGAGCAGCAGACCAAACGCCTAGCGGAGCATTTTGGAGTAGCCCTAGATTATTATAAAAGTGTGGCTTTCGATGCGGAGATAATTGCTCAACTCAAAGCCGATAAAAAAACAGACGGAATTGATTTCGAGTCATTGTCAAAACCGCCCATGCCTACTACGATTTTTGGACAGCGCGATTTGGCAAGTTTTGCCTCTTATGAACGAGCCTATCACCAATTGATTTTGGATATAGTGGCGCAGCAGATTATTTCTACCGAGTTGGTTTTGGCAGGTTCTACGGTTAAGCGGATATTTGTGGATGGAGGGTTTGGCAAAAATCCTATTTATATGAATTTATTGGCGGCGGCTTTTCCGACCATGGAAGTGTTTGCGGCATCCGTTGCACAAGCAACTTCGCTGGGAGCTGCCTTGAGTATTCATCGGCACTGGAATTCAAAATCTCTTCCACCTGATTTGATTGATCTACGGTTTTATAATAGTAAACTTTCGCTTCCTTAAAATCTTTTTAGGTTTCCACAAAAAAGGGCTTGGCTTTATTAAAGGCCAGCCCTTTTTTTATTATTTTACAATAATGCTGGAAAGAATATAGCTTGGGCAATAAAGGAGAAAAATACGGTATGAAATAGGGGATTTTTCTCCTCGAAGCGGACTTATATGTTTTTTAGTTTTGCGAAAAACTAAAAATATAGGTTATGAAAAGAAATGTATTTCTCTTCTTTTTTATTATTATTGGCTTAGGGTCGTGTAAAGAAAAAATTCCGCCTTTGTCGGAGCGAATTCAAGCCACTTGGATACTTGCCGAAGTAAAGGAGGGAGCGACCCTTGTGTATAGCAAAGGCGCGAATGCAAATATTCGTGCAGGCTATGCCAATTGGCGATTGGTACTGAGTGGGCAATCGGTTGTTTATACCGAGTTTGATAACACCCGATTTAGTGGGCAGTACGAATTGCAAAACGATACCAAACTCATTCTTAAAAATCTTACTCCTAAACCTTCGGCCACTGACGGTACGATGGAGTTTATGATTAGCGACGCTACTGATAAGCAAATGACGCTCAAAAGTGCTATCGCAAGCCTAAAAACAGGGAATAGTATTAATGAATACAAACTTATAAAAGAGTAAAACTTTACCCTCACATGAAAAAACTTTTATGCTTTTTGATAGCATGTCTATGCGCTAGTGTCTATGCGCAAGTTCCCCAAGAAAAACCTTTGGCGTGCGGTACTACCGAAGTTCCTGACCATATACGAAAGCTAATGCTCAGTCTCAAAGGAGCAAGTACTCCTACTGCTCGCACTGCCAACGAACCCCTACGAGAAATGAAAGTATGGGTGGTGGTGGATTCTACCATTTATGGCTTCTACAAGGCTGATACCAATGCTATTAAAGCTCACATCTATTTTATTTACCAGCAAACAAATATCATTTTTAATAAACAGTTGGGGATTCACCTTAATGTAGTATCTATTGAGATTTTGAAGAAAAAAAACAGATATACTTTTGCTACTAGAGGTGTATCTAATGACTTTGGGCAGCTCTATAATTTCAGTGAAGATTATTCAAAGAGGCGCGACGTGGTAAGAGACCTCACAGTGATGTGGACGCGCTACACAGGAGAGCCTTATGGTGGGGTTGCATTTTTGGGTGGAGCGTATCAGCATGATACTGGCGACCAGCTGAGTCCCTATTTGATAGCACACGAAACAGGTCATAATCTCGGTTCGCCACATACACATGATTGCTCCTGGAGGGGTGGGCCTATTGATGCTTGCAATGACATCGAAGGAGGAAACTGCTATACAGGTACCAAAACCTCTAATACAGGTACTGTAATGAGCTATTGCAGTAAATATGGCATTGAAGGACATAATGTATTTCATCCGCTTTGTGTAGAACTTATCAAAAAAGTAGCTAAGGATTCTTATGGGTTGATTCCGATGCAATCGGCTCCTTTTGCTGCACCTGCGTTGTTGTATCCAACCAATGGCTCCGAAAGTACCACCAATCATTACTTTTCGTGGCGTACTACTACCCAAACTACTCACTATCAGGTACAAATATCCGATAAGGCCGATTTTGCGAATGTTCTCCTAGATACTACCACTCATGCCCCTTCATTTTGGGTAGGCAAAAAACTCGCCTTCAACACGCCACATTATTGGCGGGTACGTGCCCGAAATGAATCAGGAGCGGGGGCATGGTCGGCATCTTTTACTTTCAAAACGGCCTCTTCTATTTCGTTGACCAAACCTGTGGTGTATGAAGTTTATAACCTAAAAACACACGAAGATCAAATTATTGCTTTTTCTTCGATTGCTGATGCCGTAGAATACGAAGTGTCTTTTCATCGGGTAGGAAGCAATGAAAGTTTGACGGCGGCCAATACCTACAAAACTATCAAAACCACTAAAACAACTTTGAGGATAGGTGACATCTTGAGCCGACCTGCCGACTTAGGCAGCTATCGGTGGAGAGTAAGGGCTTTGAATGGGACGACGGTAGGAGAATGGAGTGACGATAACGATCGCTCTGTCTATTTCTACAATAAACTAAACCTCAATATCACTGCCAACCCTACTTATAGTGTGCCTTTGGAATTTCCAATGTCATTGAATGTAGATTTCAATAGATTGGATAACTATCGAAGAATAACAGTGGACGTAGCGAAAGATGCTGATTTTAAGAATATAGCCTTTACCAAACAGCTAGTGAATGATGATAGCAATCAGCCCGAAAATTTTTACGTAGGTGTGTTGCCGATTTCAGGTTTAGAAAGTGATACCAAATATTTTTATAGGGTCAAGGCCGTCTCAAGAATTGATAGTAGTACACAGAGCTCAGAATTTAAGACAGGCTTGGAGCAACGCTGGAAACTCTGGAACAGTACCACCAATTCGGTGTTACCTGCAAATGCTTATTTAAGAGGGGTTTATGTGGATAATGCCAATTCTCAATGGGTATATGGCATCGATGGAATTTATGAAATAAAATCTGATGGAAGTGTCAACGCCTTCAATCAAGCTACATCCAACAAAATGCTGCCTAATTCTATCAACGACCTTACCAAAGATTCACGAGGAAGGGTGTGGGCAGCTACTAGAGATGGCTTGGCTTACTTTGAAAACAATCAATGGACTACCCTGAGAAATCGAGCGCCCTTTGGTCGAAATGTGGGAGGGTATATTTGGTACAATTCATTCAATAGAGTGGCTAGTGCTCCCAACAATGTGGTGTATGCCAATGCTAGCGATGTTTCTAAAATATTACGCTATGATGGCAATGAATGGAGTGATATTACGCCGCCTTCTACCTTATATGGTAGTTATCCGGCTATATTCAATACCGATAAAAATGGGAATTTATATATACTATCACCCGAAAAGAACAATAGAATTGGCGTCTATGAAAACGGAACTTGGAGCGAGATAACAATCCCCAATTTTACCAACAATCCCAATACTTATTATAGATTGTTTGATAATACGGGCCGAATATGGCTCGCTACATGGATTCCGTCCCAAAGCAATTATGATATTGCGGTCTTTACATCAAGAGCAGACATTAAGTTTTTGACCAATCAAATCAGCTATGTAGAATCCTCGACGGGGGTTACGAAAACTGGTTTTTTGACGAGTTTTATGAATACCATATTAGTCGGTAAAAAATACACCTATTTTATGGGATACAATGGCTTTTTGGAGTATGATGGAGCAAGGTATGTTTATTACAATTACCCTACTATATCGGCTTATACAATGAGTGCGGTATATACTCCCCAAAACTTTTCGATTGACTCCGAAGATAGGCTCTATTACGTAGAAGCGGGCAATACCATCTATCGTTTTGAACGCAATAACTTCAATGGATTTTTACAAAAACAAGTGGGTACGGGCTGTAATCTTACTTTTAGAGTAGGTCTTGCCACTCCGCCCACCAACTCAATGGCGATGAAGTTTTATTTGTCGGATGCTAATGGTGCTAATTTCAAAGAAACTCCGGCTACTTATAAAGACGGCTACATTACTTTTTCAATTCCCAATGATGGCGCAGGAAAAGGGTATCGGGTAAAATATACTTTTGCTGACATTTTTGAGAGTAAAGAAAGTGAGCCATTTGAAATAAGCGCACCTTTTACGAAATTGGCAATCACGGGAAACAATACCTTCTGTTTTGGAAATGCTACTACTTTAAAAGCAGAAGTTACGGGCGGGAAAAGCCCTTATACTTATGCTTGGTCAAAAGGAGGAAGTGCCGAAACCTATACAGCTTCTGCCGAAGGAGCCTATACCGTAACCGTAAAAGACGCCAGCAACTGTATCCAAACATCGGGAGAGGTAATTCTTACCACCACTGGTGCCAAAGAAGCAAAAATCACACCCGTAGGCAATCTTGAAGTGTATGAACCCAATACAGTGGTACTTAATGCCAATACAGGAGATAACTTCACCTACCAATGGCAAAAAGACGGTACTGATCTGGCAGGAGCCACTACTGCTACCTATGAGGCCAAAACATCGGGGAGCTATGTGGTAAAAGTACAGAAAGACGGCTGTAGCTTGGCGTCGGCGTCGGTAGGGGTGAAAATAGATAAGCTGCTATCAGTTCCTAATTCGGATATTCCGACAAGTTTAGTGTTGACCAATTACCCTAATCCATTTGCGACGAGTACTACTTTTAAGTTAGGGCTTCCTCGTCAAAGCAAGGTAAAGATGAATTTACTTAGCACCAAAGGCGAAACCCTAAATACTATCAAGGAAGGAATATTGGAAGCGGGCTGGTACTTGATAAAACTAGATGATACTTCACTACCCGCTGGCGTTTATTTTTGCCAAATCATGACGGAAGAAGGTACCAAAACGCTCAAACTGATGGTAGCTAAATAGGGCTTATCAACCCCTAGATATTGCCAATAAGGTATGTTTTACAAAAAGAAGAGACTTGGGTTCATTCATACCAAGTCTCTTCTTTTTTATGATATTCTTTAGCTTATATGTTTCCTAAGAGGGAGCAGCACTATACCTTCCTGTCTCTGACTTTAACTACAATAGATAAATAATTGTAAATTTTATATACCTTTATGGTTAGATTTTTTGGTAGAAAGCTTTCATTTTGAAAGAGATTGCACAGAAAATAGTTTTATATACTGTCTATTAGAAAATATAGTTTTAGGATAAGTAAGGGTTGTGAATAGAAGAAATTGAGAAAAAATATTGACCTAATCTAATACAAGTACTGAAGTAATATTGCACGGCTAAAAAACCCCACCTAACCTACACTTAGTTTTCTTTTATGATAGATTATAATCGCTTACAGCAGATTTATGGAGATGATAAGTCATACATTGCTGAGATGTTTGAAACTTTTCTACAAGATGCCCTTCCCGATTTTGACTTGATTCCTGACTTTATAGTACGCCAAGATTGGGGCAGTTTAGCACAATTAATTCATAAAGTTAAGCCTTCTCTTGGGATGGTTGGCTTAAGTGATTTAGAAGAGCAATTGAACGAGATTGAAATGAGGGCCAAAACCAACCCTGACGCTTCTCAGATACAGGCGCTTTGGCAATCGGCTCAGGGGGATTTAGAAAAAGCCGTAATAATTTTGCGAGATACAATGACTAAATTTTAGCCTAAGTTCTACCCGTATAACGAGCGATTTTTAAAAAAAGCTCTTTAGGGTTAAAGGGTTTTGTAACATAGTCGTTGATACCTACTGCAAATGCCTGGTCTTGATTCCCCAAAGAAGCAGAAGCCGTCAGTGCCACAATAGGAATATCAGTATCGACTTCCCTAATTTTTTGAGTCGCAGTATAGCCGTCCATGATAGGCATCTGAATGTCCATCAGAATAATATCATATTTCTCCTTTTCAAATTTGTCGACTGCAATCTGACCGTTTTCGGCGACGTCGACCTCTACTTGCCATTTCTGGAAAAACTTCGTTGCTATTTTGATATTGACCGCGTAATCTTCCACTAAAAATATCCGTACACCTTTCAGGGTCTGGTCATTGATTACTTCAGTAGGGTCTTCGATAGTAGTAGTTTTTACGAGAGAAGTACCAATGGGCAGGGCGAGTGTAAAATAAAATTTAGAACCTTTTCCAAGTTCACTTTCAATCGAAATATCACTATCGTGGAGTTGAAGCAAGAGTTTTGTGATGACCAATCCTAATCCTGTACCTCCGAATTGGCGTGTGGTGGCAGAGTTGGCTTGGGTAAATTTGTCGAAGATGAGACTCTGTTTTTCGGGGGCGATACCAATACCCGTATCCGTTACAGAAATATCCAAAAAAGCCGTTTGGTCTACTTTTTTCTGTAGCGAAAGCTCTACAGTGATGCTTCCCTTTTTGGTAAACTTGACGGCATTAGAAACCAAATTGGAAATCACCTGTCCCAAACGCAAAGCATCTCCTATAAGTATATTGGGTACATCATCGTCAATCATCAATTTGATTTTATTACCATTCTCTTCAGCTTTGATTTGATTGGCTTTTTTGATATTGGAGATGAGTTGTTTGAGGTCAAAGGGGTTTTGTTCGAGTTCGATTTTACCAGCTTCGATTTTGCTAAAATCTAAGATGTCGTTGATGAGGACGTAAAGATTATCGGTCGAAAATTTGAGTATTTTAAGGTTTTCGGCGATTACAGGAGGGACTTCCTCTTGCTGCATGAGATAGGTAAGTCCTACGATGGCATTAAGGGGGGTTCGGATTTCGTGACTCATCATCGACAAAAACTCCGACTTGGCTTGGGTGGCGCGTTCGGCGGCTTCCTTTGCTTGACGTAGCTCTGCCTCCATTTGCTTACGATTTTCGATCTGCACTTGGAGAAAATCTACCAAACTCAATAGATTGTTGGAGTCTAGGGCTTTACTTTCTAATCCTTCTTTGATTTCTAAAGAATAAATCGCTTCGATGAGTTTTTCGACCGAAAGCTTTCTTTGGACGATTTCTTCTTTCAGTTTATTGTTGATTTCACCATACTCTTTTTCATTGAGGGAGGCTGAATGTTCAAAGAGTTCTTTATCTCTGTCAAAACTTAGATATGACTCATTGACAGCTTTGATAAAATTCTGGAAGTGAACATACTGCATGCATTCTTCTGTCAGATGCCTGTTGATTTGTCGTTTTAGTAATTGATGAAAGGTAGAAGTATCCATTAAAGTTTAGGCTTCAGCTAAGGTGGTGATGGTCATAGTTTGGTTGTGAAGGTCGCAATGAGCGGTAGGATTCAGTGGGGAAATTTCGCCGTAAGAATAGAAACCAGTAATAGTAGGTTTGGGACCAAGTATTTCACGAGCTACTTCTACTTCTTCTTCGGTACGTTGGCCGAGCACAAGCTTGCGTCCTACACAGCTTACCAGCAGGGCAAATTCTGGAGGGCTTGAAAAAGTCTTAATAGAACTTTGGGCTGCCTTACCAGAAGCATCGACCAAGCGGTCGAAATTGGCTTTCATGAATCGCACCAAAGCGCCTTCAGGCAATGAACCCGCAAAAGTCATGCTTTTGGCCGTTTCGTCAATGGATAAAATAGTACGAACTACGGGCTCCGAATCAGGGGTGGCTCGCATAGATAAGGGAAACAATAGCGCCGCTCCTGGGAGCTTATCGGCGTATTTGCCTAGGTATTCTTTGTACAAATCTAAGGCGGCTTTATCCCCAATTTTGTACAATACATTGTATTCAGAAGAAGTTACTTCCCGTTCGGGTCCAAATACATCCCAGCCTCCCATACTACCATGACCTACTTTGAGGGCATCACCATAAAGGCCTATGCCCACAATTTTTCCCTCTTTAGGATTGTCATTGAGTCCCACTAATGTTTTTTCGAAGCGGGCTTCGTCTCCGGCAAGCCCTCCCGAAATAGAAATTTTATTGTCGGTCTTGAGATTAAGGGCGGCGATAAGCTCACTGCCATTTACTCTTCCTCCGTCCGAAATGATAAGTATCGCTTTTAAATCTTCTCTTTGTAAATTTTCTGCGATTTGCTCGCCTGCAGAAGTACTTTGGAAATGGTTTTCAACTTCAACTTGGGTGGTACGCACTTCTGTTTTATCAAAATGGATAGCGGTGGAGATGATGGTTCCGCTGTGTACAGCATCTCCGTATATTTCGCCCGAAGTAGAATTGATAACAATATCGGCAACAGGGTAAAGACTCCTTAAATACTCATAAGGTTTGACATTTTCCAGACAGATTCTTTCTCCAAAAACGAGCACTAATTGTGCAGCGGAAGCAGAAAATTCGGAGTTTTCGGATACTGGAATCCAGTTCTCTTCTTGAAAAGCGATTTGTTGGGTCTTCATTTGGATTTAAAAGTACGAAATTAAAACATCTTTTGGTATATTTTGTGGATTGTCACATTTTTCGTTACAAAAAAATGACTTATAGCACTATTTTCTTTTAAAGATAGACAAATATCAAGCCATTGATTGTCAGTGACATAAAAGACCAAAGAAAATTGTACATAAAAAAGCCACTACTTGCCCTTGTTTTAGAAGACCAAGCAGTGGCTAATAAACTCTATAAAATGACTATATTTTTATGGAGGTGTTTCCTAATTTTTGAGATTTGAATACTTCTTTTCCGTCCACAAAAACCCGCATCCCTTTGCCTTTGTGATAGCGTTTCCCTGTTTTATCCCACATAATTGTAACAGACTTGCCATGATATAGCACTTTGTCCAAACAAAACCAATCCCACTGCTGTGGGCTAAGCAGGGGTTGGATTTGTAAGGTGTTATCACTTCTAGGTTTTAGACCAATCAAGTCAGCAATAATTAAGTCGGCAAAGCCTGAATGGTTGTAGAATTTACTTCGAGGAATATCTCCTTTGAGCCATTCGCCATTTTTTTCGTCTTGGTATTCACCCAAATAAAGCTTCCCATTCATTTGGTGGGATTGGGCGTATTTGTATAATTCTTCATAAAACACCTGCTTTGTCATGGAGCCGTGGTGTTTATAATTGTTGAGTAAGTTGGACAATGCACGTAAGGTTTGGGTCGTGGCAAATGGCCATACGGGGCCGTCCCATTCGCAGCTATGTCCAGAGCCGTGGGTGCGAAAGAGCGGATGCCGCCTCTCGGCAGTAGTGATGCCCCACTTGGCCCGAAAGCCCGTAGTATCGGTGAGTTGGTCCCACTGACGTGCATAAAGGGGAGAATCATAAGGAAGATTGAAATACCACGGGATAAACCCAATCGCTTCTCGGGCATTGGCAAAATCTCCTTTTTCTAGCTTTACTTTGAAAAAAGTAGCCTCTCTATCCCAAAGATTTTCGTGTACTAGTCGCTTCAACACCTCAGCTTTTTGTTGGTATTTTTGTTGAAGAGTGTCGTTGTCCAAAAGTGCAGCCATCTTACTAATCGCCAAGGCATTACCATACATATAGCTGTTGATAGTAGGCCGAATATTTTTTTCTTTGCGTGAGCCACTGATAGATTCTTCCATGGCGTCGCGCACATCAAATTGCCAAAAAAGTTGATTAGGCAATTGGCGCTCTTGCTCCCATTTGCGGTAGTCAGCCTCTAAGGCAAAGAGGTGTTTTTGAAGGAATGTTTTATCTAAATTGACCAAATATCGCTGATAAACTGCATCCTGTACCCAACTGCTAAAGGCATGAAAGCGGGGGGCGGTGTGTTTTGGGTCAACATACAGCCAAAATGAAATGTAGTCGTCAATAAACTGTGATTGATGCAGCCAGCGCCCTTCGTAGATGTGGTGTCCGAGGGCACTACTGATGGCGTTGTGTTTGCCAGCGTGGTTTACTTTGGTAATGAACTCCGTAAAAATAAAGCCATCGGGAGTTTGCTTGAGGTGTTTTCGTAGCGACCACCAACGATAATTATATACCGTCCGAATGACCGAATCAGGGCAGTCAAAAAGAGGAATATTGTTGGCAAGCCATTCAAAAGATTGGGCATTAGGAACGTAGTTTTTGATGGCTTCATCATCGATAGCATTGAAATATTCGACGTCTTTCTTGAGTGATGCGGTGCTTAAAACGGCTGCTTTTTGTCCATGGCAAATCTTCACCGACCAAAGACAAATGACCAAAAATAAAGTATCTATTTTCCAATGTTTGTGAGTCATCATATTAGATGTGGGGGTAGAATGATGGGTATTTAAACCTTCCAAGTTTTCAAAACTTGGAAGGTTTTGAAAGGCGTCGTTTTTCAGGTGACTCATGGGATAAAACATTATTCAAACAGCCAATCTATATTTTTTTTATTTCCTGCCATGCCTGCGTCAAAGGTGGGAATTTCTTGAGAGCCTTTGACAAAACCTAAAATGAGACAAAATCCACGCCCCAATTGAAGGGTATGTGTGCCTGCCCCAAAAGAATAAGTATGAACGTTGGCGGGCGGAAAACCATTGACCAAAATCGCATTAGAAATTTTGATTTCTGCTTGACCATAATCATTGGCACTTGCATCGGTTTCGAGTTCAGGAGCGGGGTGATAGGCCGGATTTTTTTCGTTGAAAAAACCAACTAAAAGTTTGACGGGTTCTTGCGTCGTAAAGGTGATAGACGTACGATTTTGCTGTTGTACTTTTTTAGCAAACTGCAATCCCTTCAACTCCTTAAGTTCCGGTGCCACACCGCTGATGAGGGTGGTGCTGTCTGAAAATACGCTTTGGCCTTTAATGATAGCATATACGCCGATGGCAGGACTTTGGATTTTTACTAAGGCAGGTTTTAGAGTAGTTAATTGGCTTATTTTTTGATTAGTATGTGTTTTGAGGGAGTCGATTTTTCGTTTAAATGTACTCAATTCTTTTTCATAAATAGGAAGCATTTCGCTCCAAGTCTTGTAATTGCCATTGGCGCCTCTCATCGGAATTTTACGCTGTTGGGTCTGCATACTATTGGCATACAAATAAGTGTCTTTGGTCAAGTCAACAAGCTTAGTATAATAGGCTACGCTGTTCTGTAAATGTGGCAAAGCTTTCTCCAAATCTTTGACATCGTTGGAGTACTTGAAGCGGAGCGTGGTTAAGGCAGCACGCACTTTTTCAGCATAAAAATTTGCCATTGCATCCTGACAATAAACGTCGTTTTTAAGCCGATTAAATTCTTCTTGGTTTTTGGTTACACTGTTAGTGGCGCGGTTGATGGCAGTTACAGCTTTTTGACCGTGTTGTACTACCTCGTCGGCTATCATGAGGGGTGTTTCGCCAATGTGTTTTTGTTGATTCCATTCTTTTTCGGCATACTCCACAATCATCTCTCCTTCGGGTGCTTCTGATTCGTACATGAGCGTAAAAAGCCCATAGCGAAAAGGGTTAATGAGTTGTGTCATTAGCATGCCGAGCGTGAGGGTTTGGCGGTTGCCATCCGTAATACCATAGCGACGAAGAAGCTTAGGTGAGATTTCGCCAGTTTGCTCATAAGCTTCCAGCACCTCTTTGCCTTTGTCGAGCGGAAGACCGTACTTTTTGGCTAGTTGACTGCCCCAGTAATTGGTTTCGAGTGAGCGGTCACGATTGGCGTTCCATGCATAGCGTGCCCATGTTTTGTACCAAATCCAGTCACGGTCTAGTTGAAGCAGACGTTGCGGGGCTTTGTCGGCGGTATAGGGCCAATCCCAGTAGGAAGCTTGAGGATACAAGTGCAGCGCATTGGCTTCATACACAGAATGCATGGCTTGCACAGATTTCTGAACAAAATCGGGAGAACCATAGCGGAAAGGCTCTAAGTTGGCCAGAATATGTACGTTTTCGACGTGGACAGTACCAATTCGGCTCAAACTACGGTGTAGGTCGGCCCATTTGCCACGGGGAGTATAGGTGGTAAGTGCTTCGCCGTTGTATTTGGCCATGGTATACAGATTTTTGTAAAGTGGCAAAGCGGCTTTCATCACACGGGGAGCGTCGGTATCATGAGCGCGTAATACTATGGGTGGTTCGGTGGTCTTGCCCAAGGCTTTGAGGCCGTCTTGTACGCCGGGGATAATGGTTTTTGTGAACCAATCCACATCATCTTGGCCTTGGCCTTCCATGGCTTCTCCTAAGGTAATAAGAAGACCAACGTTCGGATATTTTTCAACAAAAGCGGCGATAGATTTGCGCGTATAATCGGCAATGAGGGGCAAAATAGGGCGATTGCGGTCTTGAGTTTTGATGCCATGTTTTTCGGCAAATGGTTTGGATACTATGATATTATAAAACATCTGAATCACCCAAATGCCCCGCTTATCAGCTTCGGAAGTCAGGAAACGAAACATATCTTCGTTTTTCTTAAAAGTGGCTTCGTCTACCTCTACAGCATACGGATATTCCTTGAGCTTAACCAATGACGCAAAGGGGTGTCCATTCCAGAGATAAAGAGAATTATAACGGTTTTCGACCATCATGTCGAGGTACTGAAGCCAAAGTGCTTTGTCGTAAAGCCAAGGGAAGGTTTCGGGCGTGTAAGGGTATTCGTACACTTCACGACCGGGCAAATAGTAAGGTTTTTGCACACCTATGCAAGTGCCGCGTAGTACCATGTCGGGCTGGTCTTCTACCGCAATTTCTGAGGGGAGAGCACCTTCTTTTTTTACTCTCTCTGCTACCTCCAAGCATCCATACAAAGTCCCCGATGCGTCGCTTCCAGCAATGATCAAGGGCGTATTTTGAGATTTATGTAGTTGAAATCCTTCCTTAGGTTTCTGGTCAGAAAGAGTCAGATGATGGTTTTGGGCGGTGATTTGAATGCCTTTTTGGGTGAGCGTTCCGACGATGATTTGAGAAGCACTTTTACTGATGGTTTTAGTCACAGTGGTTTTATAACCAGCATCGCTCAGGGCTTTTCTTAATTTTTCTACCCCAAAATCAATACGCGGATGAGATTCGGTGAGTACTATTTGGAGCGATTTTGAGGGAGGGGATTGGGCATATCCATCATTTAGCACCCATAGTATAATCGTCAAATAATAAATTATCTTTTTCATCAGAAATGGAGGATTAGGAGCTAAAACTATTAGAAAGGGCTAATTTGTAAAGATTTTATAAAAAATACCGCTTCTGCATCGCGGGCATCGGCGTTGGGCAAATCGTAGTTTTGGTCGGTGGGGGTATCGGCATCAGGAAAACGACGTACCTCACCCGTCCGAAACACCACCCGTTTGAACGATGCGACAGGCGCAAAAAATACCTTGGCACCCTTGCTTTGACCATTTATATAGACATTAAAAATGCGCTTGCTTTGGTCGAGTTCGAGGCGAATGTCATAGGTTTTTCCTGCTTCATATTTCATAATGTTGGAGTTTCGATAGCCAACTTTTACTTTGAGTTCACCATCGGTGTCAAAAATCAGGCGAGTGGCAGCCGTCCCTTTGGCATCTTGCATCTCAATGTGCAATTTGCCGTGGGTGTTTTGCTGGGGAGTTACGGAAAAAGCAACGGTAAGTTTTTTAGATTCAGGAATGATTCTTTCCGCTTTGGCATAATCAAATTTATCACTATCGCGGAGTACCAAAGCCCGAGTACCGTCAGTAGTAGATTCGATTTTGACAGAGGCTTGCAGTGGACTGTAAATATTCCAATAGGTAAGGGCAGTATTGGGGGATATTTCGTTGAAAGATTCTTTCACGTGGGTTTTTACTTCGTCAGTTACAGGCACCGGAATTTTAGATACCCAAATGTCTTCTTTATTCATACTATAAGTGACCCAGAGGTTTTTGTCGGGAGGAGAGCCATTCCCTTCTTCGATACCCCTTACGTATTGAGGACCATAGGATTTATAATTGCCCCCGTATCGCATCGACGTGATTTCGCCATTGATAAGCAATAGATTGGTATACGTGAGGCCATCGCTACTGGTCGAAATGGCAAGCGGCCAGCGGAATTCGGCTGGATTATAAACTGTAGCATATTTGTCGTCGCTGGTGCGTTGTCCCCAGATTTTGGCGTTGCTATTGATAAATCCCGGTGCCCGCAGTGGAGCATAAAGCCAAGTTTTACCATTGTCGCGACTGACCGATGTAAGGGCGTGTTTCCATAAACCTACTACGTTGCCATTAGGTAAATGATAATAACTAAAAGCTTTCAATTCTCCTTTGAGCGGAATGAGCGGGTCGTTGCGGTCGGCTTCTTCGAGCCACTGTTGCATCATTAGGGTATTGGAAAGTAGCTCGTCGCAAGCTTCTACAAAACCTGCATCTTTTGAACTTTTGTAAAATGGATAAGCAGATTTGCTTTTGTCCCAAGAAGAATTGTGACGAATAAAAAAGATGTCGCCTAGTTTGCCGTCGCTGTAGATTTCGCGTACTACACGACCCGTGCCTTTGCCATCGTTGGGGTCGTCTTTGGCATCCAGTGCAATTCCATAATAACCCAATGCCAGCAGGCGATTTTTTTTAGACACAAAAAAGCCCATACGTTGATGCATCACCGCATCTAAGTTTTTGGCTACACCTTCGTAACCTTGTTTTCGCCAGCCATCAGGAATTCGATAAGGAGGGAAGATGACAGTGGGCTTTGTCCATTGGTATCCGTCTTTGGAAGTTGCCATGAGCGTAGCTCCTGGCGGTACGTGCTCGCCTACGGGATTGCTGAGATAGTGTAAATAAAAAGTGCCGTTCCAATAAGCCAACATTGGCGCGTGGTTGTAGGTCCAGTTGAGTGCTAAACCTTCTTTATTGTCACGATTGGCTCTAAAAACCTGGATATTATGAACCCCCACGGCGGGACTTAATTGACCATGATGATAATCCACGTTGGAGAGGGTTTGGCCCACATATCGAATCGTATCTTGGGCATTTGCCATCATTCCCCACCATATTATAGACAGGGTGAAACACGCTCGTTTTAAGAATAATAGAGGTGTGTGTTTTTTATAAAAAAGGTGTGTCATCTTCCTAGGAGGCTTTAATGAGTTTTTTAATTATTGGGAGCTTTACCTTCAAAATAGTGCCGTGCTTGTGTCCTTCGGGAATTGAGATGTGAGGGGAAACGTTTGTAAAAGATTTAAAATCAGTGGTTTTAATGGCATCATAGCGTTTGTCTTGGTAAGTGTCAAAATAAATCAGCCACTCTTTTCCCACTTTAGTGACCGATGGACCTTCCGTAAATTTTTTGGTAAAAGGAGCCGAAACATTTTCAAAAGGCCCTAAGGGCGTTTTGCCAAAAGCAACTTTAAGGTTCCGCTCAGGACGAGTGTTGTCTTTTAGTACAAGTACGTAGTCATTTTTCTGACGTTTGACTATCACGGCGTCAATCACACTAAAGCCAGGGTCGAAAAAGAGCTTGGTAGGCGAAAAAGTCTTAAAATCTTTGGTAGTGGTATAATACATTCGGTGGTTGTTGTCTTCGTCTTCTACGCCTTTTGGAAAACGAAACGGAATCGTCGAAGCCCAGATAATGATGAATTGGTCGGCTTCATCGTCATAAAATAACTCAGGCGCCCATACATTGACGGTAGAAGATTCATGAGCCATCACAGGTAAGAGCCGTTGGTCTGACCAATGAACCAAATCTTTGGAATGCGCATAGCCAAATCCCTTGTCGCCTTTCCAACTTGTAGTCCATACCAAATGAAAGGTGCCGTCTTTGGCTTGCACCATCGAAGGGTCACGCATTACTTTTTGATTACCGATTTTGGGGGCTAGAAAAGTCTTTTTCAGGTCGTTCCAATGGTAGCCATCATAGCTATAAAGCAGCCGTAGACCTTCGTTGGCGGGTTCGTGAAAAGAAGTAAAAAGCCAAGCCTTTTTTTGACAAGAACTTAGGAGTAACATAGAAAGTAAAACAAGTAACCACTGTTTCATAGAGGGTGGGATTTGAAAAATCAAGGGTTTGTTTTTTTGAGCCAAACGACCAGTGGGGTTGTGGAAGTGGTTTGGATTTTTACCATTTCTCCGCCCCTAATTCTTTGTTCTTGGGGAGTAGCTTGACCCGTTTTAGGATTTATAAAATATACCAAAAAGGAATTTTTAGTAGTGCGCAGGTCTATTTGAATTTCGTCAGCCTCTTCGCAGTAAACTACATATCCAATATCAGGATTGCCCAGAGTCCATTGGGGAGATTGAGAGGTAAAAGGTGTCATAAGTGCGACGTCTTTGGCAAAATGAGCATCATTAATCATCGGAATACTTGCTAGCGAACCACCTGACATAAAAACCGCCCAGCCCAAAGCATCGAAACTATCAGCTGAATAGATGACTGCTTTTTGGGGGTATTTTTGACGGTACTCGTTTACGGCGCGGTATACTTGCTCAAAAGAGCTGCGTTTTGGGGGAGTAAGGCGGGCGTGTTGACGAGGGGCGAGGTTTTGACCCCCTATGGGCGCATAAATACTTCCATTGGCCTGATAATGCCAATACCGAATATCTATCACATCTACGACGGCGGCGCGTGAAGCATCGCTCAAAATCGCATCTTGCACGTCTTTGGTGGTACTAAGGGCAATCAATACATTTTTTTTCTTCTCTTGTTCCCATTCTTTGATGACATCTAACCAAAACTGAACGAAAGCCAATGGCCCCGTAAATTCGGCACTGATAGCGTGGATGACCCCGGATTGGAATGCGAAGTTGTCGAGACACTGACGGATGTAGGCGCGGTGTAATTTTTTGCGCACAGGGTGCGAAACATCATAAAACTGTTCGGCCATAAAAATGCGCTTGTCGCCCGCATAGGGTACAGGTTCGGGAAAGCCCGTGTGGTTGAGATTGTTGGCGGGTCTCCACGGGAAATCAGCATAATGTGCCCCTGCCTCGATGATATTGTGTTGGAAATAATGCTGGTGAAGCAGTACTAAGTTCTTTTGGTCGGCCAAGGTTGCAAATTCTTTTAGCCTACTCCAATACCATTTGTTGTATTTGGTCAAATCATATTTGCTAAGGCCGTCCCAAGCGGTTTCGTGGCCACTACGTGCAAAGGGTAATTCGTAAAAAGGTGCCCAAACTTCTCCATCCATGCGTCGGATACGCTCGTGGTCGTCGCGGCGACGATCGTACCATAAGCCATAGTTGTGGTCTAACGTGAGGATATTGTTGATTTTCATCCAGTTGCTTACTTCTTCCAAATCATCCGTAAGCCCGTTTCCAGTCATTCGGGGTACAAAACGGGTGATATGTGGCTTCGCATTGGTTAGGCCATAGGGGCGGGCGCTACCATTCCACCACGGCACTTCATGCTTTTTGCCCGTGAGAAGGGCTTTGTTTCGAGTCAACCGACCGTTTTTTAGTTGCAACACAGACGATAGCGGCGATGCTATAGCAGGCTTTAAGCCGATTTCTTCGATGGTTTTGGCGTTTGATTCGAGGGTCAAAGCTTGTCTTTCAGGAGCCTTGTGGATAAATTCGGACAAGCTAAGGGCGGGCGTTTGGGCCGATTGAGTAAGAGTGGAGGCTACTTCCACTTTGGGACTACTAGAGGCTTCGGTAGGAGTAGGCATCAAAATAGTGCGAGAAGTGATAGTTTCGCCTAGTCGGTCTTTGAGTTGGGCATAGTAGAGGCTGCGGGGTTTGATGTGCTCGTTTGACATAGCCCAATGCCCATCACCTGCAAACTGCGCCCATGTACCAAGTGCCCAATTTTGAGCGGTAGGTGGGCTGTAACATTCTACTTTTGCGGCCGTACATTGCCAAAAAACGCTGTTGGCCGCCGTCCAGCCTGCCCCTTGGCCGTCTTGCCCGAGATTGCTAAAACGTAAGGCATGACCGTCTATATTGACAATATCAAAAAGTACGCCTGATGCCCAGCTATCGATGGTTCCACTAAAACTATGTGGCAGATGAGCCTCGCATTGGACAAAAGCATTGGGTCCTGCGGCACAGTAGCCTACTGCAAAATCGTGGTAGCCATTTTCGGCATAGAGGCGCTGAAAAAGACATTGTTGGCCTTGCGTAAAAAAAGTATAACGACGCTCGCCACCGATTTCGGAAACAGGAGTTAACGCTTGACAATCTTCTACCGTAATACGGCGTGCAGTTGCCAATACGCTGACGGCAGAGCCAGCAAAATGCTTGAAAACGATACGTCTAGCCCAGGTATCCTGCACATTTTCAAACGAAATACCTACCCAACGATGGTCTTCATCTTTGGGGTTGGTTTTGTCAAAAGTTGAAACAAGGCTGAGATTTTCGACTCCTACCTGAGTGATGTTAGACTTTTCGATAATTGGGATTACGGAACCACCTCCAAAAGCCGTATCTAAAGCAGTGGTAAGGGGGGCATCGATGGTGATTTCGTTGCCGGAGATACTCACAATGGTTCGGTCCCAGAAAATATCGCGCTGATTAGGTTTCCACCCCAAGGCTGTCACACCGCCGCCAAAATGATCGGTACCAAGGCGTTGAATCCACTCTTTGGTAGAAGGGCGGTGTATCTGGACGGCTCCTCCCACTTTCAACTGTGCTGTACTTTCTACTTTGAAAGTCTGTGCATTTACAGGTATGTAGGGGGTGGTGATGCGGATTTTGGTTTTACTTGTTGAAGCGTTTTTCCCAGAAATCCTAACCAAATGCGCACGAGATGTACCCATACCGACAATGATGGTTTCATTGGTTCCACTCCCTCTTAACACCACCCCAGAATTATGCAAAAGCAGTTGCCCTGAAACTTCAAAAACGCCTTTGCCCAACAATACTGTCCCGCGAAAGCCATTTGCATCAAGTGGTAAGGTAGATACATAGTCAATGGCCGATTGAATACGATGGGTAGCATCGCCTTTTTGTGATTTTACTAAGACTTGAATCGCTACGTCGGGAATGGCGGTTTCTCCTGCTTGGTACCCACAATACGAAAAATCGGGTATCCGATTACCCAACGAATCGGGGGTATAGGCCAAAGTCCCTTGCTCAGTTTGATATACAAGGGGCTGTTTTTTAGGAGGTTTCTGGGCCAAGTTTTTAGAACCAAAACTCAGAAATACGCCTAAGAAAAAGAATAAGGTTTTATGAATATTGGCAACTAACAAAATACTTATATGATTTAAGGGCTAAAACATTGTTAAGCGTGAATAGTGGTTTTAATCCAACTTAATTTTCCAATCCTGCTTTGTCTCCCCACTGCGCGGAGATAGGGACAATCAGGGCTAAAGCCCTTAGCATTCTTATGTTGTAAAGCCCACGTCTATAGGCGTGGGGTTAGAATATTGTATTTAAGTGGATGAAACGAGACGGGTCTCTTTCCTCCTAGGGTTTTACTTCTTTTACTGATACAACACTGTTGAGATACTCTTCGATGTTGGTATAGCCGTCTTTGTTTTTATCCAAACTTGCATCGGCAGGATTGCGAGGGTCGAGGCCATTTTTGGTTTCCCAGGCGTCGGGCATACCGTCATTGTCGGAGTCTTTGTAAGGTGTGCCTTTGTATTCGGGATAGCCTCCTACTTGAGCAATATCGGTAATAATCCCCTGTTTGTAGGAATCAATGGGCAAACGGCGATGCTTAAATTGCGTTTCGGGGAGTTTTACATCATCGCGATACATGATTTTTCCAGTGCGTACTTGCTCTACTACTCGCATATCCACCGCGTCTCTTTTGGGGAGAGTGGCTCCTGCATGGGCCAGTACATAATCGTGGGCTTTTTGAGTAGGCAAAATCGTCATTTCGGGCATTGGAAGTGGCTGATTCACTTTGATGTCGGCAGTATATTTGTCGGCATTTTTGAAATTTTCAACTTGTACGCCGCCGTTCCAGTTGTCTTTGGTGACAGTCTCATTTCCTTCTACTACATTGCCTGTTACGTAGGCTCTGCCAAAAGTAAGATAGCCTAATTTGCTTCTGCCCGACTCTGGCTTTAAGATACGATACCCGATAGGAGAGTCTTTGGGCGTAAGTGGGCCGGGTTTGAAATAATTGTTGACAATGTTGTACATAGCCCGATAATCCCCGCCATCTACGGAGCGGTGTACCCAGTTGAAAACGACATTATTAACAAAATTAAAAACTCCATACCAGCCAATAGAAGGATTTCTGCCGGCATTGTCGGCCCATAGATTACGCATAAAACTACAATTTTCGCCACCAAGTGTACTTCCAAAGGCGTGATTCCATGTATCAAGTGCTTCTGAAAAAATAGAGTTTTGGATGGTAATATTGACGGTTGGGAGTTTTTGCTCAATGGCTCCCGTGCTGTCGTTGTACATATGTCGGTACATCGACATATTTTCGTCTAGCCCCCAACTCGCCGAAACGTGGTCGATGATGATATTGCCGATGGGGTTGCCACCGATAGAATCGTCACGGCGCCCTACGTTGGTTTCGCCACGTCTAAAACGCATATAGCGAACTACTACATCGTGCGTATTAATCCACACAGATTCGCCCGCTACGCAAACGCCGTCACCGGGTGCGGTTTGACCCGCTATGGTGATATAAGGTGCCCGAATGATAAGTGGGGATTGGAGGCGGATAATACCCGCTACATTGAACACCACCGTACGAGCACCGCCTTGTTCGCAAGCTTCACGGAGTGTACCGGGGCCGCTGTCGGCCAGGCTAGTGACCACATACACTTTTCCACCCCGCCCTCCAAAAGAGAAAGCTCCGCCGCCCTCTGCTCCCGGAAAAGCAGGAATAGAAGCCTGCGGTAAATCTATGGGACGCCCTGCCCAAGGAATGTAAGGTTTGCCTTCACGCGCTTCTTTTTGGATGATAGGCAGCGCTTTTTGCCAAGCAATATTTGATTGATGATAGGCTTCTTTGAGCATTTCATCGCTGGCTTTTTGGACGTCTTGAGGTACTTGGGGGTACTGCGCCCATGTCGAAAGCGACAGCAGGCTTACAACTATCAGTGGTGTGAGAAAGTGTTTTTTCATGTTTTATTAAGTTCAAAATTTAACCTTCCCTTGCTGATTGATTGAAACAAGAGAAGGTTGGAGATTTATTGTAAAGGGTCGAATCCGCCTCCCCATGTATTGTTTTGGATAAGTTTGGGGTTGTTGTCTAGTGCTGATTGGGGAATTGCAAAAAAGTAATATTCGGGTTTCCAGTTGATAGCGTACTTGGTATCCAATTGTTTGGTAACAATCGTAAAATATTTAGAGTAAGCAAGGTCCAAATCCACATTGTCTCGGTTGGTGGCAAAATCCGCCGGTACTCCCGTCGTATTGAGGTTGATGGTCACGCCTGTCCTACGTTTTCCATTCAAGGTTTTTTCGATGAGCTTCCAACGGCGCAAATCCCAAAACCGTTTGCCTTCAAATGCAAATTCAATTTGACGTTCAAACAGAATAGCCTCAAACATTTCGTCACGACTCATGTTGGCTTTGAGACCATACATACCGTCGGTGCCTGCTTCGATACCTGCTCGTTTGCGAATGGCTTTGAGCTGTGTATAAGCTTCGTCGAGGTTATTGATGCCGCAAGCACTTTCGGCGAGGTTGAGTAGTACTTCGGCAAAACGGATTTCAATCCAATCGGTTCCCGAAAATTGCACATCACTTACTCCTACGGTAGGGTTGATGGCTTTGCGCGTATAAAAACCCGTATTGGACGCGCGCGCTTCTACGGTTTTGTTGTTTACAAAATAAGTCCAAACCTTGAAAGCGGTGTTGCCATTCAAAGGCCAATTGGCACCGTTGTAAGCGATAGTTTTATCAAAACGCGGGTCACGGTTTTTGTAAAACAATTGGTCCGTATAAGGGTATTTGGTAGATTCTCCTACTTTTTTACCGTCTTTCATCGGAAAAGCCTTTACCATTTCCCATGAGGGCTGATTGGAGCCGCCGCCGGTACCCGTATAAGAAGGTCGAGTGCTATTGTCGTACCCATTGTTTTTTCTGACTTGGTCGCCCGTAGAAGTATTGAATCCTGTCAAGAAAACAGCTTCGGGATTGTTGACTTCCTGAAACCATAGTTGGTCAAAGGATGCATGAAGGCCGTAACCGCTTGCGACCAATAAGTCATAGGCTTGCTTGTTGGCGGTGTAGGCGGCTTGCCATTTGGCAGCATCACCCGATGGATTGAACTGAGGACTAGCTGCAAAAAGTAGTACGCGACCTTTGAGTGCGGCGGCGGCGCCTTTGGTAATGCGTCCCCAATCAGAACTGCCCCACTTGCCTGGCAAAAACAGAATGGCCGAATCGAGGTCGCTGACGATTTGCTTATAACTTTCGGTGGTGGAATTACGGGGCAAAAATGCCAAGTCTCGGGCTTCTACTCCCACGGCTTGGAGGGGTTTAGTAACCAAAGGCACTCCTCCATACAAACGTACCAAATCAAAATAACGCCAAGCTCTGAAGAAAAGGGCTTGGGCATTTAACCGGTTTTTGGTGGCTTGGGCGATAGGTCCGCTGTTGACATCGTTGATAAACATGTTGATAACTCGGATTCTTCCGTAGTTGTTGGTGGCGTTGAGGGCGGTTCCAAAGTCGGTCACGTCGTTTACTACCAAAGTCCCTTCAAAAAACTTGCTTTCGCCAAAAGACTCATCCGACAAGTCGGGGCGCGTGCCCCAAGTACCACCCCAGTTAGGAAGGTTTTGGTCGTAGATATAGTCGAGGTTCATACGAGCCAAAACAGAATCCTTAAAAATGAGATTGCCATTGACCGAGCCTAAGTCGGTTTTGTCGAGTACTTTTTCGCAGCTAGCTAATCCCAGCAAAGCCAGTATGCAGAGGGTGAAAATATGACTCAGTTTCATGATTTAGGTGCTTGCGCACAGTTATTTGTGATGGTTTTACCTGTCAATCGGGTTGACATCAGATGTCAAATTGTTGGATTCAACGGTTGGTTACAGACCTAAATTAAGACCCAATGAAAACGAGCGAAGCGTAGGATACGCATCATAGCTACCTGAGTAGGTTTTGTAACTGTAAGGATTATAAAAATTGAAAGGATTGACGGCTACCAAATAAACTTTTAGGTTGTTGAGCCCCAGTTTTTTAGAAGCTTGGGCGGGTAGATTATAAGAAACATTGAAATTGCGCATCCCTGCCGATAGAGCATTGACAAACCAAAACTCCGAAATCACATTGTAAGCATCACGATAGTAAGGACTTGGGTAAGCGGCTTGGGTGTTTTGAGGAGTCCAGTGGTCGGCCCAGAATTGAGGGCGATTAGCGGTTAGGGTAGCTTGCGAACGAGCGCTTGATTCAATCACGGCTTGTCCGCCAAACGAAGCTCCCATAACCGCCGAAACCGTGAGGTTTTTGTAAGTAGTGCTTATATTAAATCCTAGACCGTAATGATTGTTGACTTTTTTGGTCAAAAAATCCAAATCGGCATCGGTAATTTTTCCGTCAGGGGCGGTATATTGACCAGAGGCGTCTTTAGGTCCTCTAATGTCTTGATAATAAAGCATCCCGGGCTTAGGTGCCGCCCCGAAAATGGTGTAATTGGGGTTTTTCTCCAACCAACTATCCACGTCTTGCTGCGTACGGAACATCCCCAAATAGTGATAGCCTTGGACGCCCATGTCGGTTGATTTGCCGATAGGGTCTTCATAAGTGCCAAGTTTACCTTTGTCCACATCTACTTTCAATTGCTTGTTGTCGCTCCACGATAAGAAAGTGTTGATTTTGTAAGACCAATCGCTGTTGATTTTGTTGGACCAACCCAGTGAGATTTCATACCCAAATCCATCTACCGAGGCGTAGTTTTCGGAGGGAAGTGTGGCACCTACTAGCAGAGGTACGGAAGACGTAAGAGCCGTGAGCATATTGTAGCGATGGTCATAAAACGCATCAAAGCCGAAAGAAAGACGATTTTTGAGGAATTGGGCATCTATTCCAAAGTTGTACTTGGTGTTGTTGTCCCAGCGTGCCTGACGGTTTGACATAGCATTGTTGGGAGAGATAATCAAAGGACGATCGGCATTACCTCCAAATACGGCTCCTTTGCCAGTTTGGATAGAATAGCTAGTAAGCCAGTTGTAGGCTTTAGTGGCATCTCCTCCCATAAAGCCCAATGAGCCACGGAATTTGAGAAAATCTACAAAAGAGACATTGTTTTTGAAAAACTGCTCATCCGAAATCACCCAACCTGCGGAGATAGAAGGGAAAAATCCCCAGCGATATTCGGGGGCGAAGTTGGTAGAAGCATCATAACGAGCGGCTATTTCGACTAAGTATTTATTGGCAAAATTGTAATTGATACGACCTGCATAAGACAGGTTTCCTGATTCTGATTGTGTCTCGTTGGCGGTTTGGGTTCCAGTGGCATAGCGCATATTGTCAAGGCCGCCGATGATTACGCCCTCAGCCATGGCCGCTACACTGTTGAAATTGGTTTCGGATTGTTCAAAAAAAGCAATTGCTGATACATGATGCTTGCCAAACTGCCGGTCGTAGTTAAGATAGCCGTTCAACTGATAGGTGTCGTTGTAGCTAGGATTGATACGGACGCGGTCGCCGTTGTTGAGCGTAACCGTTCTTAAAATGTCTCCTCCGTAAATGTGCTTGTTTTGACCTAACATCGTAAAGCTGTACACATTGTATTTGGTGCCGTATTGTTTGCCAAAGCTATTGTCGAGGGTTTTGGCAAACAACACCCGAGCTTTAAGCCCTTTGATAAAAGGTATTTCGTAGTCAATATTGGCTGTGACGTTGAGGCCAGTATTGCGGGTACGGGTGTAGTTGTCAGAATTTTGTACTTCAAAAAAATGAAAAGCGTCTACAGTATTAACATTGCCTGCATTAGACAAAAGTACAGGTAAGCCATTGACATAGGGTGGGTTGAATTGAGGAGTGTAAAGCAACGCTTTCATGTCGTTTTCGGGGTTTTCTCCACCTTGTTTGAGATAATACATCCGCTTGTCGTAAAGGTCACCGCTCAACGAAAGCCCCGTTTTGAGTCCTTTTGCTACCGTAATATCGGTACTAGCTCGGAAAGTCCATTTGTTGGCGTTGATGTTGTCGAAATTGGCATTTTGAGCATTATAAGTAATACCCGCAAAGTATGTAGCGCGGTCGTTGCCGCCGCTTACATTGAGGGCGTGACGCATCACCGTGGAGGGTTTCCAAGCGGTTTCGAGCCAATTATAGTTGTTTTGTTTGAAATGCTCCAATTCATCTTGGGTATAAATGAGCGGGTCGGTGGCCGTTCTTCCTGCGGCAAAATTGAGGTCGTTGAGATAGGTGGCTTGTTCAAAACCATTCATCATTTTGGGGAGCATAGCTGCATCCGAGATTCCTACCGAACCACTATAGCTAAACTTAGGTGCTCCTACTTTGCCGCGTTTGGTACTTACTACTACTACACCTTGATTAGATCTTGCGCCATAAATAGCAGCAGCGGCGTCTTTCAAGACCGAAATAGCTTCTACTTCGGAGACATCAAGTAAGTTGAAATCCTCTTCGGTTCTGACTACATTGTCAATCACATAAAGTGGACGAAGTGTACCGCCGTCTTTGGATAAAATAATGGGATTACGAACAGTGATTTGGGCGTTTTCGCCGGGGCGACTTGTTCCACCTGATACACTTACGCCCGGCATCTGCCCCTGCAAAGCCGCTGAAAGGCTACCTACGGGAAGTTCTTGAATGGCTTTCATATCCACTGCTGCAACGGCTCCTGTAAGACTCACTTTTTTCTGGGTACCGTACCCTACTACCACCACTTCGCTGATAGACGCGACGTCGTCGTCGAGCGTGACGGCCACAAAGTTTTGCCCAGTAACCGCCACTTCGCGGCTTTGATAGCCTACCGAACTGATAACCAAGGTTTCGTTTCCTTGCGACAACGTAAGTTTAAAGTTGCCTTCACTGTTGCTCACAGTTCCTATTTTAGTGCCTTTGATGATGATATTGGCACCGGGAAGGGGCTGTGAGGCTGCATCTTTGATATTACCAGTGATGGTTTTGCCAGTTTGAGCAAAAGCTGCCCCCCAGAGAAAAAGGATAGCTACTATGGGAAAATAAGCTTTACTCAGCCTCTTGCCCCGAAATGAGAAGGTTAGTAAAAAGGAATTCATAGCATTTGTTTGGATTAGTGTAAACTGGTTTGAAAGCGGGTTATTTTTTGGCGGCTTTGGCTTCTTTGATGCGTTTTTCCCATTCCTGGCTCTCTTTTTTCATGTCGATGCCTTGGGCAGAGAGGTAGTTGTTGATTTTTCCTTTGTATGTGCCAAACCAAGCATGTTTCTTTTCTGATGATTCGGCATCCATAGCGTACTCGCGGGCTTCGGTAAGGTAGGCTAGAATTTGTGCTTTTTGAACTTCGGTCAAATCGGGCAGCATTTCTTGGTAAGCACTGTAAGTTTTAGGCAACACGCCATAGGTCATACCATCTTTGATTTTTTCAATCTGAACCAATGAAAGCTCTTTGTTCAATTGTGCTAAATATTGGATGTGTAATTGGCTCAATTGACGATTGGTTTCTACTTCCAATTCTTTTATTTTGTTTGGTTCAGTGATGCCTTTTTTTGCTGGTTTATGCTGCTCATGCAGATGATTAAGGTCTTGATACTGTTGAGCTACGACTTGGCTAACTCGCTTGAATTGGGCAGAATCGGTCAAGGCTAGCGTAGCCACAATCTTATCGGCACGTTGGGCAATGACTTGTTGGTAATTGCGGTCTTCTGATTGTGCAAAGGTGTTTGTGAGGCATACGAATACAGTAAGCCCGAAAAACAAAAATGTTTTCATCTTAGATTGAGTTTAGAAACAAGACACCTAGAGATCCAAATAGGAGTGCTTTGGGTGTTTATTTGGGGTTATTTATTGTTTTTGCAATTGTCCGTCAAATTCATAAATACTTCCTTTTTGCGTCGGGAATTTTAGTACTTTGTCTCCGTAGCGAAGTTGACAAACATTACCTGCTAAGGATTTTATTTTGAGGGTTTGGAGTGCTGATTTTTTCCAACTAAACTCTAGTTCAAAACCGCCTCTGGCTTTGATACCTTTGATGTTGCCTTGAGACAAGTCTTTGGGTAAGGCAGGCAGTAAATCAATAAATGAGGTATGACTTTGGAGTAGCATTTCGGTGATGCCCGCCGAGCCTCCAAAATTGCCATCAATCTGAAAAGGAGGGTGCGCATCAAAGAGATTAACATACGAGCCTCCTGCCCCAGAAGCGGGTCTCAAGAGCATTTTGACCATTTGAAGAGCGTGGTCTCCGTCTTTGAAACGTGCCCAAAAGTTGATTTTCCATGCCAAACTCCAGCCTGTACCTTCGTCGCCACGATAAATCAAAGACAGACGGGCGGCTTTGGTAAAGGCGGGGGTTTCGTCCCAATTGATTTCATTGCCAGGATGTAGTCCCCATAAGTGAGATATATGCCGATGCTTGTTGGTAGTATCATCTTTGTCTTCGAGCCATTCTTGCAATTGCCCAAATCTCCCGATTTGGTTGGGAGCAATTTGAGCATACTTGTTTTGGAGAAGCAGGCTAAAATCGGCGTCTGTTTTTAGGATTTTGGCAGCTTCGATGCAGTTTTTAAACAACGAACGGATGATTTGGTGGTCCATCGTAGGCCCTGCTACCAAGCCGCCATTTTCGGGAGAATTGGAAGGAGTACTTATCAACCAGCCTGTTTTGGGGTCTTTTACCAGAAAATCTACAAAAAACAAGGCGGCTTCTTTCATAATGGGATAGGCTGTTTTTTGTAAAAAAGCTTGATTTTGAGTAAACAAATAATGCTCCCAAAGATGCAAGCACAACCAGCCTGCGCCCGTCACCCAGATACCATGATTGGAGGCATTGATAGGGGTAGTGTTTCGCCAAAGGTCGGTGTTGTGATGCAATACCCATCCCCGGGCTTGATAGTATTTTTGGGCGGTTTCTTTCCCTGTTTCGGCAAGTTCCTCAATCATCTTTAGCAAAGGACGATGAAGCAAAGAAAGATTGAGCACTTCTGCCCCCCAATAGTTCATTTCGGCGTTGATGTTGGTGGTATATTTACTTCCCCACGGAGGCGCTAAGAGGTCGTTCCAGATGCCTTGCAGATTGGCAGGGCGGGTGTTTGGTCGTGAGCTCGAAATCAATAAATAGCGGCCGTATTGTACATACAAGGCCATGAGTGAAGGGTCTAAAACAGTCCCAAATCGCCCCAAACGTTGGTCAGTGGGAAGCGCCTCTGCGGGGCTTGTTCCTAGGTCAATATTGAAAGTCTGATAGTAAGATTGATATTCTTGCAGGTGCGCCTTACGGATATGGTCATACGTCGAAGCTTTGAGAGCGGTCAAAGTGGTTTTACAGCGAGTATCGGGGTTGGCCGAAACATCGCGATAGTTGATATAGTTAGTGGCGGCAACTAAGTACAGGGTTGCGTTGTCAGCCTCAGTGATTCTGATACGATTATTTTCGGTCTCCACTTTACCGTTGGTGGTTTCTATCCTCAGATAGCTTGTACCTTTCAATGTCCCATGTTTGACTTGCACTGCGAGTGAAAGGGTCTGTGAATCGAGCCGTGTCAGGGTGGTGTTTTGATGAGGACTGCTCAAGATAGCTTCAAAACTGATACTTGCTTTTTGGGTAGCTTCAAGTCTTACGACCAGTACTTGGTGAGGTTGGCTCACAAAGTAAGTACGAGTATATCCGATTCCGTTGGCCTCAAAGGAAGTTTGACAAAGGGCCTTGGCGAGATTCAACTCGCGGCGATAGTGGGTAGCATTACTTACATTTTTGAAATGAAGTTTCAAATCGCCAAAGGGTTGATAATCGGCCTGGTAGCGCGCCACAGCGGGTGGGTTGCTGTCTTGGATTTTGTATTTCCAAGGTTTATTCAAAGAAATCAGGCGGTCGGGCTGAGTCGCAGGATAAATACCAATAGCGCGAGTGGCGTCTTTGTATCCAGCAATTCCTCCTTTATCAAAAAAATTGATAACCTGAATGGCAATTGTATTGGAACCTGCCTTGACCAACTCCGCCGGGATGCGATATTTTCTAGGGTCGAGGCTACGAGTGCTTCCAATCAATTTTCCATTGAAATAAGTCATATCATAATCGCGAATGCGGTTGAGGTCTAAGATTAAATCTTTGCCGGCCCAAGAGGCTGGAATATCAATCGTAGTTCTGAACCATACCGCGCCGTCGAGTCCCTCAAACCCAATCGCCTCCCACCCTTCGTAGGACGGTACGGGCATCATAGGCCATGCTTGGTCGTCGTATTGAGGGAAGGCAGGATGAATGGGAAAGTCTTTCAATGCCAAAACCTCAGACAGCCACTTGGCTTGGTCACCTTCGGGGGTTTTGAGTCCCATAAAATGCGTTTCGGCCAGTTGTTCGGCTTCTTTTTGTTTTCCTTCTGCTAAAAGGCTTCTGATTTTTGATAAATATTGGGAGGCATCGGCTCGATTAGGATTGCGAGGGCTACCCGTCCAGAGGGTTTCTTCGTTGAATTGAATTCTGTCTTTTTCTATTCCGCCAAACACCATCGCACCTATGCGGCCATTGCCTAGGGGTAGTGCGTCTGTCCATTTTTGGGCAGGGGCAGTGTACCATAGCTTGTACTCTTGCGCATAGGTCAACAATGGTAAAAGGAAAATATAGAAAAGTAGTTTTCGCATATCCTTACGAATGTTGGAATATAGATTTAAGATAGGTCGTGTTGGCTTCAAAGTTTTTCTTCACGTTGTGAGGTTCTTTGGCATCGCGTGAGCGTTCAATCACCAGCCATCCTGTCCATTTGATTTCGTCTAAAGTTTGTTTTACTTTTTGAAGGTCGAGGCGCGTGTTGTGCTCAAGCCACACGCCATCTTCGTCGGTACAATGAATCTGACAGATACGTCTTTTTCCCAAAATTTTAAGTTCATTCACTAAATCACGGCCTGCTTTGAGGGGATTCGAGAAATTGAAATAAATTTGGATGTGTTTGGAACCTATTTCTTTGAGTAAAGCTACTTCTCCTTGGGCATCAAGCGAGGTTTCAATGCCGATAATTACCCCTGCTTTTTGAGCCATTTTGCCCACCACTTTGAGCCGTTGTACGATGGCGGGGCGGAGTTCAGGATTTTTTACTAAATCTCCCTGTACTCCTAGGGGCAAAAAAGCTATTTTGACATTCATGGCTTTCATGGTGTCGATGCAGTCTTGTACCATACGCTCATAAGTGGGACGAGTAGCAAAGGATTGAGCATAAAAACCCGTCATGGCCAAAGAGCAAATTTCAAGGTTTAGTTCTTTGGCTTTGTTTAAAAACTGTTGTCTGATTTCTGGAATAGATAGCTGATTGTCAAATGTTTCTCTATTTCCAAGTCCTCCCATGTCTATCTCAAGGCCATCGGCGCCAATGTCTTTGGTAAGTTGGAAAGCACCAAGTTTTTGGCGTTTCAAAATCATCAAATCTACCACTGCGATTTTATACCCCCCTTCCTGTGAGGCACTTGCCCAGTAAGGCGCACTGGCCATTGCCGTTGCCAACAAGCAGCTATGCTTGAGAAATTGGCGGCGATTAGTGATAAAGGAGGCTTTCATAAGGCAAATACAAACGAGGATTAATCTTTATTGTTTTCGGTTATTATGGGAGCTTGGTATCCCTCCATTTCGGGCCATTTGGCATTTTGGATAGGAATAAGCTTCCATTTTGAAGGGTCCACTACGGCGTGTTTGATGCGTTGACGACGCCATGTATAAATCACATGAATCATCCCATCAGAAGTCTGAATCACCGAAGGATAGGAATATTGACTAATGGGCGAATCTTCTAGAATAACGGCTGCTGACCAGTTCTTGCCGTCGTTGGATACCGACAAGTTAAGGGGGGTGCGAGGGCCTTTTGCCAAGTCGCCAGGAGGCAATACGTGATTATAAACCAGCACATGACGACCATCACGCAAGGTAACGGCGTCGGTGCCTGAGTTGTTGTTTGGTAGGTTTGATGCTGCTAATGGAGACCAAGTTTCACCATTGTCATAAGACCATGATTCCAACACGGCGCGGTTACGACTACGGGCCAAAATTTGAAGCTTACCTTTTCCGTGGTCTAAAATGCTTGGTTGAATGGCATTGGTGGCTTTGCCGTCATTGATCGGGCCGACTTTACGCCAAGTTTTGCCAAAATCAGGCGTCACCTCAAAATGAATCTTCCAACCGTCGCCCTCGGTACTTGTAGGACAAAATAGATTGCCGTTTGAAAGCAAAACAGGCTTGTTTTTGATAGGTCCTAAATATCCTTCAGGAAGTGCTTGCGCTGACGACCAAGTAATGCCCCCATCGGTAGAGGTTTTAAGCCATCCTTTCCACGTAGAAGGACTGGGTCCGATTTTATAAAAAAGCATCAAAGGGCCGCCGTTGGGCACTTGATACAATACGGGATTCCAACACGCATAGCGAAGTTTATCATTCACAATCCCATCGGCTACGTTTTGAGGTGCAGTCCACTTGCCATCTAGGCGGCGGCTTACCCAAATGCAGACATCAGGGTTACGTTCTTTGGTGCCACCAAACCACGACGCCACAAGCCCCTTGGGGGTTTCGGCGATGGTAGAAGCATGGCTTTCGGGAAAAGGTGCCGTTTCAAACAAAAATTCATCCACAATAACACCCGCTTGCCATTTTGATAATTGGGCAAATGTGGGCAGTGTTAAAGCCAACGAGAAAGCTAATACGTAGCGTTTTATGAATTTCATAGAAGGTTTGGAGGACTTTGATAAACGTATTTTTAAAATATTTTAGATAAACGAAAAGAAAAATGTTAAAAACAAAAATAAATGAAATATTTAGCTTGTATTGTCTTCAAGATATAGGATTCTGACCCTATTTTATTCTGATTGTCTCTTTCGATTTTTTTCTATTTTTATCAAAAAACCTTTGTTTTTTGATTTTAGAGGGTTTTTTGTGATATTTTGAGAATTAAATGTGTGAAAGTTAATACAAGTATAATTTTTTCTCCGAAAATAACCCTCCTGTACTGTCTGCTTGGGCAGGACTATGACAATGAATATGGGTAAAATCGAAAGTTAAATCTTTGTGTTTAATGATTTTGAAGTTGGTATAGGGTATCATTTCTTTCTTTTTCTTTCGTTTTGTCTAAAAAAGAAAAGTGTAGGTGCTGTAAAAGTGTTTTTAAGAAAGTCTAGCGTTACGAAGGAAGAGAAACGGAAGGAATATGTTAATTTTTACCCCATTTTTTCACCCAATTAGGATAATCAGTACCTATTAACTTCGCTGGCCAACTGCCATAATAAGCGTAACCTACACGGCGTTCATTTTCGATTTCGGCAAGTGAAGATTTGGGTATACTATTTCGACCTGTAAAAAAGGGTTTGTTTGTTTTGAGGTCATAAAATCTAGCCCAAACCGTAGAACTTGGGTCGACCACCACAATACGGTCGCGGCCTTTAGGTTGGGTAGCATCTGGGATAGTATCCACTCTAATTCCTACGATTTTAGATGCTTCGAGCCAGTTGACAGCCGCTTGGATGGCTTTTTTGATAGGAGGAGTAGGATTGTCGATACTCATCAAAAATTGTACGATTCCGACTGTTTCGTTGCCACTCAAAGAAGGAAGTTCAAAAGCGCGGGCTTTGGCAGGAAGTAGAGTTTGGCGGTCGTGTTGAGCACACCAAGCGGTGAGAGTTCCGTTTTGGACAAATTGAGTTTTAAGAATACAGTCGATTCCCCTTGCCATGGCGACTTTGGCGAGGGGAATTAGAGAGGGGTCGATGACTTCAAAGTCATTTTTACCTTCGACGATATATTTCAAAATCCACATTACATCTATCATCGCGTTGTCGTTGTAGGTAATGTGTTTGTGGTAGCTACTAGAGTCGGGATAAAATTGACCCCAACCGCCGGCCGCATTTTGAGCCATGATAAGATACTGAATGCCCCGTTCGGCTGCCTGGAGATAGTGGATATTCTGGGTCTTTTTGTAAGCTGTTACTAAGCTTTTAATCTCTCCGGTAGTAGCTTGGTCGTCGATAGTCGCATCTAAGTTATTTTTTTCAGAAAGAAGTTTCTGTTTTAAAGTCTCTTCAATGGCCTTATTGTAATTAATAGGATCGCCATTTGGTTGAGGCCATCCGCCGTTGTTACGTTGATACAATAGCATTCGTTCGGCAACAGAATCACTAGCCATGTGCTGAATTCCCTGCCAAGGGTAAGCATAGCTTTTGGGGGTTATCCAATAGGATAAAATGAAAAAAGACAAACATCCAAATTGGATAAGGAAAGAAGAAAAAGCTACGTTTTTTTTCATACTCAATAGATGGGTGAGAAAAGCTTTTTAGAGGGAACTTAGCGAAGTTGGGGGATAGGCACCGCATCCATATCCGTAAAATCTTTGTTTTCGCCAGCCATTCCCCAAATAAACGAATAGCTAGAAGTGCCGCATCCTGAGTGAATAGACCAAGGGGGCGAAATGATGGCTTGGTGATTGGCAACCCACAAATGACGCGTTTGGGTAGGCTCTCCCATCAGATGCAAAACGCCGTGATTTTCGGGAATATCAAAATAGCAATATACCTCCATGCGGCGGTCGTGAGTGTGAGAAGGCATGGTATTCCAAACACTCCCTGTTTGAAGTACAGTGAGCCCCATCACCAACTGACAACTCTGAATACCTCCTAAATGAATGTACTTGTAAATGGTGCGTTGATTGGAAGTCTCAAGTGTACCCAAATTGACGGGGGAAGCTTGCTCTTTGGTAAAAGTTTGATTGGGATAAGAATGATGCGCGGGAGCAGACAATAAAAAGAATCGGGCGGGGTTTGTGGGGTCTTCACTGGCAAAAGTGACCTCTTTTGTGCCTTTTCCAAGATAAACACACCCCAATTTTTCGAGATTGAAGAGGGTGCCGTCAGCATTTACCAAACCTTTACCGCCCACATTGATGATTCCTATTTCGCGACGTTCTAAGAAATACTCAGCTTTGAGAGCGTCGTGGGTATCTAGGGTGACAGAGGTGGTGGTGGGCATAGCACCGCCTGCCAATACTCGGTCATAATGTGTATATACCCATTGTATTTGATTGGAAACAAAAAGGCTTTCAATAAGGAAGTTTTCGCGAAGTTCTTCAGTATTCATTTGAGCCGTTTCTTTACGACTACTTTCGTGTCTGATTTGCATTATAGGTAGTTTTTGAAGTGAAAAGAGAGTTGAATGTCATTAGCCTTCCAAATAGTACTTTCTGAATCAGCGATCAAGAATATCAGTAAGTCCATTCTGATACCCCTATTGCTGTGGGATGCTAAGATAGTTTTACTTATTTCTTAAAAAGATTCATAGAATACTAATTTTAATTTTTTTTAGAATATACAGTAAGACAATCTCTATTGTATAAATGATATTATAACCAAGTTTAGAGAGGTTGTTTAGTACATAACAAATATTTTGTTGAATTTTTTTATGCAATCGTTGTCGGTAACGTTCCCAAAATCTTGCCTTTTCAGTTAATGGTGATTATATTTGAACCTATACCCAAAAAATGGTATTTTCACCAGTCTAAATAGGAAGCTGCACTTTCTAGTATATAAATTGTACTAAACCAATATCACAATAGTGGGAATTATTACGATAAAAGATATAGCCAAAGCCCTTAATTTGTCAACCTCTACGGTTTCGAGGGCGTTGCGAGGGAGCTATGAAATCAACGCCGAGACCAAGCGGCTAGTGATGGAATACGCTGAACGGATGAATTATCGTCCCAACCCTATTGCCCTGAGTTTGAAAGAAAACCGGAGCCGTTCGATTGGGGTAATTATCCCAGAAATCGCTAATAATTTTTTCTCCCAGGCCATTAATGGCATAGAGTCTATTGCTTATAATCGAGGCTATCACGTAGTTATTTCTCAAAACCATGAGTCTTATGAGCGAGAATTAGTAAGTACACAGTACTTAGCTCAGCGTCGTGTAGATGGGTTGTTGGTTTCATTGTCGGGAGAAAGCAATGATTTAGAGCACTTTAAAGAACTTCAGTCAAAAGGCTTGCCGATTGTGTTTTTTGACCGAGTTCCCCAAGATTATATTACTCACAAGGTCACTGCCGACAATTTTGCAGGTGCCTATGAAGGTACTGAGCACCTGATTCAGCAGGGTTATCGACGTATTGCTCATTTGACTAGCCCGTCGTGGTTGTCGATTACGTATGAGCGACTTGAAGGATATAAAAAGGCCTTGCAAAATCATGGGATTCCGATTGATGAGTCCTACATTAAGTATTGTAGTCATGGAGGAATGATCGCGGACGAAGTAGAAAATGCGGTTTTGGAATTGATTCATCACCCCAACCGCCCACATGCAATATTCTCAGCAGGCGACCGTCTGACTACTTCCTGTATATCTTTGATTAGAAAAGAAGGTTTGCGTATTCCTGATGATATTGCTATTGTAGGGTTTACCAATTTGGTATCAGCGCATTTGCTCAATCCTGCTCTGAGCGCGGTCACCCAGCCTGCCTATGAAATGGGACAGCTTGCCACAGAATTTTTGATTGATTTGATAGAGCGCCCCAAAGCCACTATTCGTTTTGAAAGCAAACGCCTTGATACTCGTCTAGTAATAAGAGAGTCGTCGCTCAAGTCTAGCAAAAACTTTAATTAAATAGCTTGCAAATTCCTACAAGAGCTATCTTTCACTTATTTATATTTGCTGAATGCGTCGTTTTGTTTACTTATGGATGTGGCTTATTGTCACTGGTGTTTCTGCTCAGATACCCCGAGATACGATTTTTAATTTTCCTCCTGACTCGTCCGTTTTCATTCGTACCAAAGGTCCGATGCCTTATCTTAATTATGGATTGGGGGAAGATCGGCTTGGTGGAGCCAAAATGGGCACAATTGATTCGTTGATTTTATTGAAAGTGACGGGTCAATACAAAAACCTCTATCGCGTGAGATTGACGCCACATTTGTCAGCCTGGATACCCCAAAATCTTACCAAACGTGATACCCTTGTGAAGCTTCCCTTACAATACCTGACGGGTTCGTGGAAGGTATGGGGAGAAGGCCATTTTGATTATGTTTCGATACCCTTACCGGACCGCTTGGCTTATCGAAGTTGGCAAGAAGTAAATCCTTCTAAAATCGTAGTGGATATTTTTGGGGCGACTACCAACACCAACTGGATTACGCAATTGAGGTCAGTAAAAGAAATAAAAAGCGTGGATTATGAGCAAGTAGCGGATGAGCAGTTGCGTATTACCATTTGTTTGCGGCATTCTCAGCATTGGGGCTATCGGGTAGGATACGAGGGGCGGCGGCTTGTGATAGCGGTGAAACACCAACCCGAAAAATTAAAACTAAAAACCTTGACCATTGCGATAGATGCAGGCCATGGAGGGACTAATTTAGGAGCGAGAGGGGTACGATCAAAACAATGGGAAAAAGACTTGAACTTGAGTATTGCTTTGCATCTACAAAGGGAATTGGAACGAAAAGGAGTGAAAGTACTTATGAGTCGTGTCAGTGATACTCTTTTCAATAACAATGACCGCGTATTAAGATTCAGAACCCAAAAACCGGATTTGTTGGTAAGTATTCACAACAACGCTGCTGGCGATACCACCAAAACTCGCGGGACTAGTACTTATTATAAGCATCTGGGGTATCGGTCTTTGAGTCAGACCATTTTGAAGCGACTGTTGGATATGGAGCTGGCTGAATATGGCAACGTAGGACGATTCAATTTTGCGCTCAATAGCCCCACCGAATACCCTAACGTATTGGTAGAAGGGGCTTTTATGAGTCATCCTGCGGATGAAGCTTTGTTAATCAATGATGATTTTCGCAAGAAAATGGCCAAACAAATTCGGAGAGGTATCGAAGATTGGTTGAAGAAAATCCGAAAAGGGCAGGATTTTGAATAAAATGTTATGAGCGAAATATTCGGATTTCGCTCATAACATTTTTTACAAATAAGGTACAACCGTCTCAAGCCCCATGCCACGAGAGCCTTTGATAAGAACGTGCGTATCTTGCTGAGGATGGTCTACTATCCAGTTGTGTAAGGAAAATTTGTCAGGAAAATAATAGGCTTTGGGAAGGGCAGGCAAAGCATCTTGCATAAGCTTACCTGCCAAAATCACAAGGTCAAATTTTTGTTGTGCAATAAGTTTTCCTAATGCCAAATGCTCTTCAGGAGACTCTTCTCCTAGCTCCAGCATATCTCCCAAAATTACTACTTTACGTTGTGCTTTGAGTTTGCCAAAGTTTTCGATAGCGGCGGCCATCGAAGAAGGGTTGGCATTGTAAGCATCCATAATGATGGTATTAGAACCTTTCTGTACAATCTGTGAGCGGTTGTTGGTAGGATTGTAATCGGCTACTGCTTGGTTTGCATCTTGAGAAGATACCCCAAAATAACTCCCTATCGCCAAGGCGGCTGCGATATTTTCAAAATTGTATTTGCCGGTAAGGTGTGTTTGGATAATAGTGCCCTGAGTATCTTTAAACACCACTAAGGGAGCGTCTTCAATCATTTGGGGAGCATCCTCATCCAGAAGATATTTGATACAAGTTTTGAAGGTACGTTCCTGTGCCATTTCGGTAAGCGTAGTATTGGAGGCATTGATAAATACCGTACCACCTGATTTTGCAAGCCAGTCATACAACTCTCCTTTCCCTTTACGAACTCCTTCTATACCGCCAAACCCTTCCAAATGAGCTTTTCCGATATTGGTAATAAGACCGTGAGTAGGAGCGGCTATACTAGACAAAAGAGCGATTTCTTTCTGATGATTGGCACCCATTTCTACGACGGCTATTTCGTAGCTTGAGTCGATAGCCAACAGCGTAAGTGGTACACCAATATGATTGTTGAAATTGCCTTTGGTAGCGTAGGTTTTGTATTTTTTTGCCAAAACCGTAGCGATAAGCTCTTTGGTGGTAGTTTTACCATTTGAACCAGTCAATCCTACGATGGGAATAGAAAGTAGGCTACGATGATGGTGGGCAAGTTGCTGAAGCGCTTCTAAACTGTCTTTTACTAATAGGTAGCGGTTATCCACCGCTACAGCGGGGTTATCCACAATGGCGTATTTAGCCCCTTTTTCCAACGCATCTTTAGCATAGGCATTTCCGTCAAATTTATCGCCTTTAAGGGCTACAAAAAGACAATCTTGGGTGATTTGGCGGGTATCGGTCGAAACGCCTCGGCAAGTGAGAAAATAATCGTATAGGTGAGGGATTGTCATTCTAAAAATTAAAGAATTATATGATGATATTACTGCTCTTTACTCCAGACTTCGTAGATTTTAGCCCCTACGCTGCTGAGTCCGCTGTGATGCCAGTCTTTGTTGTTTTTGAGTTCATAATCAAAAGACAGTGAAGCCCCTACGCGACTATTGTCTTTGCTAAAAAAATCAATGGTTTCGGTATATTTTCCGTCTTTGATCGTATAGCTGCCACCGCCCGTTCCCGAAAATTGTTTGGTTTCGGGATTAATAGCTGCCCACTGAAAACGTGTACCTGTCAATAATTTAAGGGTTTTGCGGGCACCGCGTTGCATAGGTGAAATGTTGCCGTCGTTGCCCATGCGCCCCGTAATCCGATAAAGCGCAGCTGCGGGGGTGTTTGCATTGTCTACTTGTTCCCAATCTCCTAAATTTTCAACAGATAGCTTGTTGCCTGAAAGATTAATTTTAAAACTCAACGTTTTACCTACTCTAGAAGTATCCATCGAGTTGAACTCACTCTTGTAGGTAAGGGTACCATTGGCAATACTATAAGTGCCTCCTTCGGTGTACAAAAACTCTTTTTCGGTATATCTGGTAGCCATCAGATAATCATCCGAGCAAATCAACATCGTTGTTTTGCCGTCGGTGCTAGTTTGCTTCCATGCTCCTTTGACTTGACTCCATGCTTGAGAGACACTTATGAAGCTAAACAGAGTGATGAGTGAAAAACATAATGTCTTTTTCATGTTTGTGAAAGATTGGTGGTTGTGAAAGCAAATTTAAACCAAAACCCCGACAAACAATAAAGCAGCCCACTTAGTAGGCTGCTTTATTATATCAATTAACCAATTTTTATTAAAGAAAACTAGACATTCATGAGTGATTCACGACGGCGCATTTTGCCTGCGGGGATACCAAACATCATCTTGAAACGGCGACAAAAATAGGCAGTGTCTTTATAGCCTACTTCAGAGCCGATAGCTCGAATGCTTTTCTTAGAGGTACGGAGAAGTGTTACGGCTTCTTCCATACGTTGATATTCGATATAGTCTTGTGGATTGATACCGGTCAGCATTTTGAAATACTGACCTACATAATCCTCCGATACATTGGCTACGTTGGCCAATACCTTATTGGAAAGGTCTCCACCTAAGTTGTCTTTGATATAAGCAAAAATATCAATCAAACGAGGATCTTTGAAATAAGTACTGTTGGTAACAAGCTGCTCTACAAAGAGCTTGTTTTTCAAAATATATCGAATGACTTCAATCGCCAATTCTTCAGTTTTGATTTTGATAATACGCCCACGGCCAGGGGTATCGTTGAAATCTTCTTGGAGAATTTCACCAATAAGCCGACCCATGTAACTGTGCTGCTTGATAATAAAAGGAGGAATGTCCAAAGAAGTAAAGAAATTGACCGAATCAAAAACTTTGGCATCAAATGCTACAAGCCCAAAAGAATGGGGGATTTTGCCCACTTGGCTAGCATCGCGCAATGTTTCAAAATATAGTTCACGACGGGTCAGAAACTCCTCATTGCTTACTACTTTCGGTTGTACATTGTCTCCACTACTATAGGTGATTGTCGCATGCTTACCACCAGGAATGAATAGCATATCACCAACTTCGATTTTTTCGTTTGCAAACATCACTTCCCCATCATACAAAATCATGAGTGAGTTTTCGACGTCATAAAAATTCTTAATGGTAATAGTTTGCAGCATTCGGATATGACGAGCTTTGATAAACTTCACTCCGAGTGATTCGATGATTTTATTATAATCTTCCATTGGACAATGGGTTAAGTGCTTCAGTGTTTGAAATTGCAAATTTACTAAATTTCAAAATTTGTACAAAACTAATAATTGTACAAAACTAATACAAGTGTGTAATTTTTTTCAATATAAAAAAAAGTGCGCGAATCCTGCAAGAAAACACACACTTTTTTTTGAGAAAAATAGTAAAATTGGACTTTTTGGACTTTTATATTAGTCTGTAATATTGCCTTTTTTTGTATTTCTGAGGTACTTTTGGAGAAAATAAGCCTTTACCCTTAGAAATACATCTCTATCAAAACAGCCTATTTGTGGTCTTTTGGGGTGTTAGAAAAATCCAAAAATATTTTATTTGAAACCCTTAATTTTTGAGTTCTCGTGCAATTACCAACTTCTGAATCTCAGAAGTACCCTCATAAATTTGGGTGATTTTTGCATCACGCATCAGACGCTCTACATGAAACTCTTTTACATACCCATATCCCCCGTGTATCTGAACAGCCTCGGTAGTAGCCCACATTGCTACATCAGAAGCAAACAATTTGGCCATTGCTGCTGCCTGTACATAATCTTTGTGTTCGTCCTTGAGACGGGCGGCTTTATATACCAATAAGCGAGCGGCTTCTATTTTGGTAGCCATTTCGGCCAACTTAAACTGTATCGCTTGATGTTCGAAGATGGGTTTCCCAAATGCTTTGCGTTCGTGGGCGTATTTGAGTGATAATTCCAAGGCACCTGTGGCAATGCCCAAAGCTTGGGCAGCAATACCTATGCGGCCGCCGTTGAGGGTACTCATCGCAAACTTAAACCCAAAGCCATCGGCACCAATGCGGTTTTCTTTAGGGACTTTTACATCCGAAAACATCAAAGAGTGAGTATCAGACGCACGAATACCCATTTTGTCTTCTTTTTTTCCTACCACAAATCCGTCCCACCCTTTTTCTACAATAAGGCAGTTGATGCCTCGATGTTTGAGTTCGGGGTGAGTCTGAGCAATCACCAAGCATACTGACGAAATCCCACCGTTGGTAATCCAGTTTTTGGTTCCATTGAGAAGATAGTAGTCTTCCTTATCTTCGGCAGTGGTATGTTGAGAGGTTGCATCCGACCCTGCTTCGGGTTCGGAAAGGCAAAATGCCCCGACGATTTCGCCTGAAGCTAATCGAGTAAGGTATTTTTGTTTTTGCTCTTCAGTGCCATATGCTTCTAATCCATAGCATACAAGAGAGTTGTTCACAGAAATTATCACAGAGGCTGAAGCGTCTATCTTTGAAATTTCTTCCATCGCCAATACATAAGAAACTGTATCCATGCCGCCTCCACCGTATTCGGGAGATACCATCATTCCCAAAAAACCTAATTCCCCCATGCGTTTCACTAGCTTAGGGTCGAATTTTTGTTCGTTATCACGTTCGATAATGCCCGGTAAAAGTTCGTTTTGGGCAAAATCACGTGCTGCTTCTTTGACCGCAAGATGCTCTTCTGTCAAATTGAAGTTTAGACCTTCCAATACCATGGTGTTTAGTTAATCTATGAAGTGAAATGTTTTACTTGGCTTGATGTCTCAAATGTACAGTTTATCCAAAAGGTATGCAAGCATACTAAAAACATCTTATTAAAGATTAAGCGACTCCTCCATTGACGCTCAATGTATGACCGTTGACATAACTCGCCTCGTCCGATGCAAGATATAGGTAGGCATTGGCAATATCTTCGGGCAGTCCCATTCGTTTGACAGGAATGCCAGCAACAGTCTGATTTTTTATTTCTTCCGGAATAAGATCTGTCATGTCGGTCTTGATAAAACCCGGTGCCACGGCATTGGCAGTAATATTGTATTTGCCAAGTTCTTTGGCCCACGTTTTGACCATCCCAATGATAGCAGCTTTGGTAGCAACGTAATTGGTTTGCCCGAAATTGCCCGTTTGCCCCACCACCGAAGAAGTACAAATGATACGGCCGTATTTTTTTTCTACCATGTAAGGAACAATGGTTTTGGTACAATTAAAAACGCCATTGAGGTTGATGTCAATTACTTGTGACCACTCCTGATACGACATTTTGAGCAGGGATTTGTCGCGAGTAATACCCGCATTGTTGACTAGAATATCGATTTGGCCATATTGCTCAAATATATCACGCGCTGCTGCTTCAATGGCAGGTACATCAGTGACACTAATCTTAACAAATTCGGCCTGAAATCCTTTGTCACGAAGTTCCTGAGCGGTTTGTTCGCCCGCATCCAGCATATCCCAAATGATGACTTTGGCTCCTTCTCTTGTAAAAATTTCGGCGGTGGCTTTCCCGATACCTCGGGCTCCGCCTGTGATGATAGCAACTTTATTTTCTAAACGCATGATAAAAAAGAGATAATTATTCAAACATCAAAGTAATCAATTCGGCTACACAAGCAGGCTTAGAACTGCCTTCAAGCTCAAAATACGCGTCTATTACGGTCTTGATACCATTGGGCTGTTGGTCTTCGATTTCTTTAAGGATAGCTCTCATTCGGATACGGCTACCCGTGGGCACAGGCGCGGTAAACCGAACTTTATTAGTCCCGTAGTTTAGCCCCATTTTGACTGATTTGACTCTATAAAGTTCATACAAAAATTTGGGAGCTAAAGAGAGAGTCAAAAAACCATGAGCGATAGTAGTTTTGAAGGGAGAATACTGAGCAGCCATTTCGGAGTTGACATGAATCCATTGCTGATCACCTGTGGCTTTGGCAAAGTCATTGATCATCTCTTGGGTAATCATCACCCAATCGCTCGTTCCTAATTCTTTTCCTAAGTGCGTTCGAAAATCAGAAAGTGTAGCAAAAATAAGCATAAAAAATAAAGGGAGTAGTTTATGTCTAAAGTACAAAAAAAACGAAGATATGTTCTTTTAAAGTACAATGAAATAAAGTTTTTCTCCTTATTTATATGATAAGAGAGACCGATGGCCTCTCTCTTATCATATACGCTTATTCCCAATCTTAAGGCTTATTGCTATCGACTTTGATGCGTTCATCTCGATTAGCGAGTTCCCAAGCGGTATGAAAAACAAGTTGGACAATTTTGCTTTGTTTATCAAACAAAATCTTCTCTACATCATCTCCTGGGCGATGGTAATCTTCATGAACACCTGTAAAATAGAAAATAACCGGAATTTTGTTTTTGGCAAAATTGTAATGGTCGGAGCGGTAATAAAAGCGATTTGGATCGGAAGGGTTGTTGTAGGTGTAGTCTAGTTGATAATTGATGTATTTGGAGTTAGCAGACTCACCAATGGCATGAAGTTCGGACGATAATTTGTCAGAACCAATAATGTAAACGTATTTTGGATCTTTTTGATGGGCATTATCTACTCGCCCAATCATGTCTATATTGAGGTTACAGACTGTATTTGCCAACGGAATCACGGGATTGGCAGTATAATATTCTGACCCCCATAGCCCTTTCTCTTCTCCTGTTACGGTCATAAACAAAATACTGCGACGAGGACCGTGCCCTTCGGCTTTGGCTTTTGAAAATGCCTCGGCTAATTCAAGGATTGAGACTGTACCAGAACCGTCATCGTCTGCACCGTTATTTATTTGTCCATCAGCTGATATACCGATGTGGTCGAGGTGAGCCGTAATTACAATCACTTCGTCTTTTTTGTCGGTGCCTTCCAAAAAGCCCATGACATTTTCGGTCATGACGATGTTGTCTTTGCGCTCCGCTTTGAGCTTGACTGTACTTTCGGCAATACTACCTGCTGCCGGTGGAATACCTTTTTGAGTAATATTCTTTTGAATTTTTGCTAATTTCTTTTCTTTAATATTCAACAAGTCCAATGCCATTTGACGTGAAATTGTGAAGGCAGCGTTACCATTGATTTTTTCGGTATAGGGCTTAGTGGAAAGCCGATTGAAACGTTGACTCATGGCGCTTCTTTTGGCGATTTGCTGGGAGAAGGCCGAGCCAGTCAGGTCTGAGACGATAAACACATACTTGGCACCTTTTTGAGTGGCTAAGTTTGCTTTACGTTGCCAAGCCAAATTATCGTCGCTCCATTTAGAGAGAGTCGCATCACCACTGAGCAAGTATTGTCCATTTTTGTTTTTGGGTTCTCCTTCCAAAATGACTACCGCTTTGCCTGTAACATCAATATTTTTATAATCATCATAGCGATCAGATTCGATGCCATAACCCGCAAAGATAACCGGCACTTTTTCTTCCGAAAGCACATTGAGCAACCCACTGAGATAGAAATCATGTTGTAACTCATAGCGTTGGGTTTCGGTTGCGAGATACACTTCTCCCCAATTTTTCTGATACAAGGCATAAGGCTGAAAATACGATTTGTTTCCGTCTTCGGTGGGGACAATCGCTTGCAGGCCGACCGACTTGAAAAAGTCAGCGACATATTTGGCGGCTTTTTTTTGCCCTTTCGAACCAGTATCACGTCCTTCGAGGCTATCGTGAGCAATGACTCTCAAATGGCGTTCTAAATCTTGAGGTGTGATTGTTTGCGAATACTGTAGCGATAAGTCTTGGGCGTAGGCGGTTGAGTTTGTCAGGCATAGAAGCGAGATACAGCTCAAGGCTAATAATTTTATTTGATTCATGGGGTTGATGAATAAAGTGGATAGCTTTAGAACAAACGCCAAGTGGCGATTTGATCAAAGAAATTTGGAATGGATGCTGGTAATAAAAGCGCCATGAAAACAATCCCAAACAAAGCACCGTACAGGTGGGCATCGTGGTTGATATAACCACCTGATTTTCGGGATTCATAAAATGAATACAGCATGTAAATAGCGCCAAAAATAAACCCTGGAATACAAATGGCGAAGTATAAGCACACTTTTTGTAAAGGAGCTAAGAGAATAAAAGCAAATAAGAGCGATGCTACGCCGCCTGAGGCTCCAAGCGAAAGATAGCGGCTGTTGGTACGGTGTTTGAGAAAAGTAGGAATATCCGAAACGACGATTCCCAATAAGTACAAAGCCAAATAATAAATAGTGCCAGTAGGTCCAAAAATACTGTTCAGAAACATTTCCATGGCTTCACCAAAGAAATACAAGCTAAACATATTGAAAATCAAATGACCAAAGTCGGCATGGATAAAACCCGATGTAATAAAACGATAGTATTCGTTTTTAGACGCAACCCGTACGGGATTCATTGCCCATTTGTCAAGAAAAGAAGGATTTTGAAATCCATACCAACTAATACCTGCTGTGATGATTATCAGAATGAGCGTAAGAGACATAGAATAAATGTACAGTTTATAGGGCTATATTGGAAACAACGAAATTGCTTGTAATCTTAAACAAGCTGAATTTCAAATGCAAACATACAGGAAGTACTCTAAAACTCTCTTTTTTGACTTATTTGTTTTTTTTGGAGCGTAGATACACCCGATTTTCGCTACCATTGAGGAGACGAATGATGTTTTTTTGGTGGGTAATTACTACTACAGCAAATAGCAAAAATCCAAATACAATCAATAGTGTACTAGCTTGCCCAAATATACCTAGCACCAATATCATAGGAAAAGCAAAGGCTGCCACAATAGAACTTAGAGAGACATAATTGGAGGCCAAAAATACCAATATAAAAATCGCAATGCACAGTGACGCCACTGGTGGGTCAATAGCCAAAATCATTCCTAGGGAAGTAGCAACTCCTTTTCCACCCTTAAAACGCACAAAAATAGGATACAAATGCCCTAAAACTGCCGCAGAACCTAAGAGTAGCTTGAAAGTGAGGATTTGAGAGGTGTCAATTACGTCTAAAAAATAGAGTATATTGGCCAACATAGTAGCCGTCCATCCTTTCAGTACGTCGATTAGTAATACAATGGTGCCAGCTCGTTTACCCAATACACGGAACGTATTTGTTGCCCCTGCATTTCCACTTCCAAATTTCCTAACGTCGATTCCAAAATAAGCTTCACCGTACCAAATGGCGGAGGGTATAGAACCCAACAAGTAAGCTGTCACAAAGGCAAAACACACATGCCAAACATTCATCGAAAAAGTGTAAGTTTTTTAAGGTTAGAAAAAAACACAGATAACGTTAAAAATTGGTTTTTCTTTCAGAAAAGCCAACAAATGTAAAACTTTATCTTGACCTTTGTTTTACAAAAATAACATTTTTTTAAGAATGAACCCTCTTTTAATTGTCACTGGTGGTACCAAAGGCATAGGACGTGCACTCATCGAAAGATTTGTGGAAGGCGGATTTGATGTGGTGACGTGTTCGCGAAATAAAAATGATTTAGAAACCCTTCGCTCTGATTTACAGTACAAATACCCTAACTCTCAAATTTTTATAAAAGTAAGCGACCTATCTCAAAAAGAAGATGTAAAGGCCTTGGCCTCTTTTATAAACGCATTAAAACGACCTGTAGACATCTTGGTCAACAATACTGGCCTATTTGCACCTAGCCAAGTTCATAGTGAGCCTGAAGGAGCCTTAGAAAAAATGATAGAAACTAATCTTTACAGCGCTTATTATTTGACTAGAGAACTTATAGAAGGTATGAAAGCACACAAAAAAGGGCATATTTTCAACATGTGCTCTATCGCAAGTACAACGGCCTATATCAATGGAGGCGCTTATGCAGTTTCTAAATTTGCGCTTTATGGCATGACTAAATTACTCAGGCAAGAAATGAAGCAATATGGCGTCAAGGTGACTGCGGTCTTACCGGGGGCTACTTTGACCCCAAGCTGGGAAGGAGTAGAGCTACCTGCGGAGCGATTTATCAGAGCAGAAGATGTTGCCGAGATGGTTTGGAGTACGGCCAAATTATCCCCTGAAAGCGTAGTCGAAGAAATTTTGATACGTCCACAGTTGGGAGATATTGTTTAAGTTTAGGATTTTTGCGCGTTAAATCGCTATTTTGCATTAAACCTTTTACTATTAACTATCAACTGATAAGATTTTAACTGACCAATGGAACAATATTTGGGTATAGACGTGGGGGGGACCAACGTCAAAATGGGCGTCGTAGATACAGAGACAGGGCGCATTTCAAATTTCTATAGCCACGATACTTCTAGCTGGAGACAATCAGGGCATTTTGAAGAAAATTTAGGCGATGCTATTTCTGTTCAACTACATGAATACCCGAATATTAAAAAAGTAGGTATAGGTTTGCCTGGAATGATTAATCGCAATCGTACCGTACCTTTAGAAATTACTGCAATTCCTGAAATTGATAATGTGCCTCTCGTAGAATATCTATCGAAGCGTTTTGAAGGGGTACAGTTTTTCCTGGAAAATGACGCAAATGCTGCTGCGCTTGGGGAGTTTTATTTTGCTGCCGAAAAAATCAATGAAAATTATATTTTTATCACGCTTGGCACAGGAGTAGGAGGGGCGGCTATCATCAATCGTAAGGTTTTTGTGGGTGGAGACGGAAATGCCATGGAGCCTGGACACATTCCTTCTCGCAACGGCAAGGTTCTTGAAAGAAATATCGGCAAAAAAGAACTCCTTGACTTAGCCAACTATATGCGAGGTAAATACACAGGAGATACCCACCTTCCCGACGATGGTACAATTTCTACCACGGGCCTTGTAGCAGCAGCAGCCGAAGGCGATGAGCTTGCTTTACAAATATGGAATGAAGTAGGGGAGATGTTGGGTGATGGCTTAGTGGCGATGGTTCGTATTTTGGATATTAAACTCATTTTAATTGGAGGAGGATTGGCTGCTTCGTTTGATTATATTCTTCCGGCTGTTACTAAACAATTGAATTATTGGCTTACGCCCTATTATTTAAAAGACCTTGAAATCAAGCGTGCTACGCTCGGCAATGATGCAGGTCTGCTAGGAGCAGCTTCTTTATGTTTTGATTAGTAGTTTACAATAAAACTTTGTAAAAAGGGTTAAGAGGGTTGTCTTTCAATGCTTTTAGCCTTTTTTTATGTGTTCCAAATCTTCTGATAACATGAAAAAAATAGCCTTTCTTATTCTGCTTTCGCCTTGTGCTTTGGCTCAACTAACCCAAAACTGGATGATTGGGCCTTTCAAGAAAGTCGATGGGCTTAATCCTATTCTTACTGCTAATACAACTACGACTTTTGAGTGTCCCGTACGAGGCGAAACAGTAAAATGGGAAGAGAAGGATGTTTTTAATCCCGCCGTCGTGGTACGTCACAATAAGATTTATATGATTTATCGTGCCGAAGATAAAGTGGGAAAATATGCTGGTACGTCGCGTTTGGGCTTGGCCGTGAGTAGTGATGGCTTACATTTCAAACGAATGCCTCAGCCTGTATTTTATCCTGACAATGATTTCATGAAAAAATACGAATGGGAAGGTGGATGCGAAGACCCTCGCGTGGTAGAAACAGAAGACAGCCGCTATCTCATGACTTATACCTCATACGATGGAGATAAGGCACGGCTTTGCGTAGCAAGTTCTGCCGACCTCTTGCATTGGCAAAAGCATGGTTTAGCTTTTGCTAATTTTATCAAAAGCAAACGCGATTTTTGGTCAAAATCTGGCTCAATTGTGTGTCGTAAAGTGGGAAATAGAATGATAGCCACCAAAATCAACGGTCAATATTGGATGTATTGGGGTGACCAAGCGCAGCTTTATGCCGCCACTTCCGACGACCTCATCAATTGGTACCCTGTCGTGAAAGCTTATGATGCGGCTTACCAACCTGCCAATGTATCGGATGTAGGATGTATGCCCGTAGCCTCGGTGAGAACTGGTAAGCACGATTCGCGATTGCTCGAATCTGGCCCGCCCGCCCTATTGACAAAAAAAGGTATATTGCTCCTTTATAATGGTATGAATTACAATAGTACAGGAGATGCCAACCTTCCTGAGGGTACCTACGCAGCAGGGCAGTTTTTGTTTGAAGCTGACAATCCTCTCCAACTCAAAGACCGTTCGGCAAATTATTTTATCAAGCCCGACAAACCTTACGAAATCAATGGCCAAGTAAATCAGGTATGTTTTGTGGAAGGATTGGCTTCCTTGCGGGGAAAATGGTTTTTGTACTATGGTACGGCCGATTCTAAAATTGCGGTAGCAGTAGCTAATCAAAAATAAAACTTAGGAAAGTAAATTTATCTAATTCATTCCCTTTTTCGTTAAACTATAACCAATTAATAACACATGAAAAGTATGCGTTTTTGGATGAGCCTTGCTCTGACAAGTACTGTTGTTTTTGCGTATGCCGGGCCTGGGCCTTGGAAAAATCTATTTGATGGAAAAACCACCACTGGATGGCATAGCTATGGCAAAACGGGCGTAAAAGGCTGGATGGTAATGGGTGGCTCCCTCATGACTCACGGCAAATCTGGCGATTTGGTAACCGACGAAGAATTTGAAAATTTTGAACTTGAGTTTGAATTTAAAATCAAACCCAAAGGCAATAGCGGTGTGATGTATAAAGTAATCGAAGACCCTGCTCATCCGCCGTACTATTCTGGGCCTGAATATCAGCTGATTGATGATGAAGGCTATCCGCCGTTTAATGACAATGGTAAAATGGTAAAAATCAATGACAAACAAAAAACTGGCGCTAACTATGATATGCAAGCTCCGAGTAAGTTTGTAGCCAAACCAGCAGGTGAGTGGAACAAAGCCAAAATCTTAGTGAAAGGCAATCATATCGAGCACTGGCTCAACGGCGTAAAAGTCGTAGAGTATGAGTACGGGAGTGCCGCATGGAAAGAACAATTGGCCAAAAGCAAATTTACCAAATGGACTTATGCCACTCCACGCGCCAAAGGTAAAATTGCCCTTCAAGACCACGGCGATGAAGCTTGGTTCAAAAACATGAAAATCAGAAGTTTATAGCTGATATATAATCTTGGAAAGGCTTCAAGCCTTTCCAAGATTTAAGAGAAAAGTTTCAATTCTATGCTTCAACAATATTTCCTCTATTTGGCCCACGAAAAGCGTCTTAGCCCGCATACTATCACGGCTTATACCAAAGATTTGGAACAATTTGCTGAGTTTTTAGAAAAAACTTATCAAATCAAAGAGCTCGAAAAAGCCGACTTTCGTATGATACGGGGATGGGCAGTGAGCTTGGTCGAAGCAGAGCTACATCATCGGAGTGTCAATCGAAAATTAGCTACTTTGCGGTCGTTGTATGGGTACCTTTTACGCTGTAAAGTCATTAGTGTCAATCCTATGCTGCGGGTATCAGCTCTGAAAACCGACAAACCTCTGCCGCAGTTTGTGGAAGAGAAAAGTTTGGAATTGTTGTTTGAGGAAATATCTTTTAGCGCCGATTTTGAAGGAATTCGTGACAGAGTCGTACTGGAACTCCTCTACGGAACAGGAATGCGTCTGACAGAATTGTTGACCCTCCGCGACACTGATATTAATTTTTATGACCAAACACTCAAAGTACTTGGGAAGCGCAACAAAGAGCGTATCATTCCGATTTATAAAGGATTGGCAGATATTCTCAAAACTTACCTTGAAGCCAAGCGTTCTTATTTTACAACTCTTTCTACCAATCAGCTCATTCTCACTCATAAAGGCGAAGCAGCTTATGCTGTTTTGATTCAACGAATTGTAAAAAAATACTTATCAGCCGTTACTTCTTTACAAAAACGCAGCCCTCACATTCTTCGTCATACATTTGCTACTCACTTGCTCAACAAAGGAGCTGACCTCAATTCCATCAAAGATTTGCTGGGTCATAGCAGCTTGGCAGCTACCCAAGTTTACACGCATAATTCTATTGAAAAACTGAAGAAAATCTTCAAACAATCGCATCCAAAAGCATAAAAGCAAAGCCGCGTGCATTTTCTATGTCATGAAATAGAGGAGTTTTGGTGGTTTTAGCACTTTCTTAGTGTATTCCCTAAACTCGTTTTTTATGCTTGCTCCTCCCAAAACTTTCTCCCAAAAATTCCGTTATTTAGGTCCTGGTTTTATTTTGTCGGCTGCAATTGTCGGCTCTGGAGAGTTGATTGCTACCACCACTTTGGGAGCCAAAGCCGGTTTCGTAACATTTTGGGTGATTTTGGTGAGTTGTTTGGTGAAGGTTACCCTTCAACTCGAATTTGGTAAAAATGCCATTTATACTGGCATCACCACCATGCAATCGATCAATCGACTAGAAGGTAAGCACTTTGGCAAAGCACATTGGACGATTTGGGTGTGGCTGTCATTGCAAGGGCTCAAACTCCTCCAAGTAGGGGGAATTGTAGGAGGGGTAGCTATTGTCCTTCATATGGGATTCCCTATTTTGCCGACAGCTGCGTGGGCAGTAGTGGCAAGCCTTGTGACAGCAGTGCTGGTATATCAGGGTTATTATAAATCGGTAGAAATGGGCGCCCTTGTGATGATAATGCTCTTTACGTGTACCGTTCTTTTTTCACTAATAGCCCTTCAATTTACGCCCTATGCCATCAGTTGGGAGCAGTTGGCAAGTGGACTGAGTTTTTCTTTGCCTCCTGCGGCGGTGGCGGTGGCTTTTGGGGCGTTTGGTATCACAGGCGTAGGTGGCGACGAAATCATGTTTTATAATTATTGGTGTATCGAAAAGGGCTATGCTGTATATGCAGGCCCCAACGACGGCACAGAAGAGTGGGCACAGCGAGCTAAAGGATGGATACAAGTGATGTATCTGGATGCTGTATGCTCGATGGTAGTTTATACGTTAGTAACCGCCGCATTTTATTTGCTCGGGGCAGCCTTACTCCATGGAAAAGGTGAAATCCCCGAAGGCTATGGCATGGTAGAAACGCTCTCAAGGCTCTTTACGGACACACTCGGTCCTTGGGCCAAAGTCATTTTTTTGATAGGTGCTTTTTTTGTTTTGTATTCAACGCTTTTTACGGCTACGGCTAGTTGGGCAAGGATTTTTGGGGATGCCTTTGGGCAATTGGGATGGGTGAAATTTAATGACGCAGCTTCTCAAAAAAAAGTAATTGGAGCACTTTCTTGGGCTTTCCCTATCATTTGGTGCAGCTTGTATTTGATTATCAAAATGCCCGTACTGATGGTATTACTCGGCGGAATCGCCACCTCCATTTTACTTATTATCGTAGTGTGGGTAGCGATTCAATTTCGTTATAAACAATTACCTCGTTCGCTAGAACCTACCGCAGTTTATAATTTCTTTTTTTGGGTGAGTGTGGTATCAATTCTGATGGTAAGTGCCTACGGCGTATGGCAAATTGCTAAATAAGAGGGTGGCGCTTAAATTCTTTGGTACGGTCAAACAAATAACGATAAGTGATATGAGTCTTATGAGGAGTTCCTCCCAATAACTCCGCAAAACGAATCATTTTAGGGTTGAAATCTCCAATCCAATTGAGTTCGAGTTCGCGGTATTGGTAATTGTCGCGCCATGCCACTTTGGAGGAGGCCAACGCAATCGCCGATTCTACCCCGCGCCCTTGAAACTCAGGAACCACCCCAAAAATGACGCCAAAAGCCTTGTAATTGGTTTTTAGGAGTTTGTGATAAAGAAACTTTAGTTTACCAATCAAATTTAGCTTTCCGTTGACGTACTTGAATATTTGATTGAGTTCGGGAAGCATGATAAAAAAAGCAATGGGCGTTCCCTCATGATAACCAAACCACATTAGTTCTTCATCTAGGATAGGTTTCATACGCTGCATAATGCCCCTGGCTTTGTCAGGAGTCATGTCTTCGGCACCGAGATTTTTGGCCCAAGCTTTATTGTAAATTATCCGAAAGTCTTCGGCGTATTTGTCCAAATGTGCCTTTTCGATGTGCTTAAACTCATATTCGGGCATTTTCAAAACCCTTTCGGCACGCTCAAAAAAAAGCTGATTTACATTTTTGATAAACCTATCATAATCCATAAACAAGAAAAAAGTCTTCTGCTCAAAATAGGCGTGAAAACCGTATTTTTCAAAAAAAAGCTTGTAGTAAGGAAAATGATACCCCATGCCATAGAGAGGTTCTTTGTCAAAGCCGTCAGTGAGAAGTCCCCAAAAACGATCTCGTTCGCCAAAGTTGATAGGGCCGTCCATGGCTTCCATACCTCGTTGGGTGAGCCATTGTTTGCAGTTGTCAAAAAGTGCAAAAGCTACGTCCTCATTTTCAATACACTCAAAAAAACCCATTCCGCCAGTAGGCTGTTCGTTTCCTTTATGAACGGTATTTTGGTTGATAAAAGCGGCCACTCTACCGATAGTTTGCCCCGAATCATCAAGCGCAATCCAACGTATACATTCCCCATACTTAAAATGTTTGTTTTTTGCGGGATTGAAAGTGTCTTCCACATCTTTGTCAATGGGGCGTATCCAATAAGGGTTTTCTTGGTAAAGTTTCACCGGAAGCATCAAAAATTCGCGTTGTCGATGTGGGTCAGTACCTACTTCTACGATTTGCATATCAATCAAATATTGGGTCTTGAGCCGTAGCTCAACAAAAAATGGGTGATGAAAGAGGAGCGAAATTATAGGTTTCTAAGGGATTATGAAGTATTGAGTTTCATAAAAAACTAACTTTGTGGCTTTATAAGCCCAACATTCTTTTTGTAATGACCAAAAAACGAATTGCTATTTTTGCTTCAGGCTCAGGCTCTAATGCCGAAAAGATTGCCGAATATTTCAAAAATCATCCTACGATTGAAGTAAGTCTGATTCTTTCTAATAATCCTCAAGCGGGGGTGATTGCTCGGGCTCGGAAATTCCAAATACCAGTGGTTTTGTTTGATCGCAAAACATTTTATGAAACCGATAAAATTACGGAATTGCTTCAAAATCAACATATTGATGTGGTTGTACTAGCAGGTTTTATGATGCTTATTCCAGACGAAATGGTAAAGGCATTTCCCCAAAAAATGGTCAATATCCATCCCGCTTTGCTTCCCAAATATGGCGGCAAAGGAATGTATGGGCATTTTGTACACGAAGCCGTGGTCGCCGCGAAAGAAACTGAATCGGGCATTACGATTCACTACGTCAACGAGCGCTACGACGAAGGGGCTATTATTTTCCAAACCTCTTGCCCCGTGGTTTCGGCTGATACTCCAGAAGATGTAGCCCAAAAAGTACAGGTCTTGGAACACAAACATTATCCAGAAGTGATAGAAAAAACATTAAATAATCTTACCTCTTCGTAATCACCATTTCTACGCGGCGATTTTTTTCGCAAGGGCTGGGTTTACACACCAAACGTGTATCTCCGTATCCTTTGGTCGTAATTCTGATAGGTCTTATTCCTTTCTTGATGAGGTATTCCCGAACAGCATTGACGCGGTCGCGCGACAGAATGAGGTTTTTGTCGGCATCTCCAATCTTATCGGTATGTCCTTCAAGCCGGATTTCGACAGATGGGTTGGCATTCATCCATTCCACTACACGGTCAAGTTCACGATACGAACTTTCCAATAAATCGGACTTTGTAAGTTCAAAATACAGATTCTCTAATACTATTGAGTTATTGAGTTTTACACCATCATAAGGAGTGGTGGTTGTTGTGACTTTAGGTTCAGGTTGAGGAGCAGGTGGTGGCGCCGTTTTCTTTACCTTTGATGTTTTGACTTTCTTGAGTTTGGGTTCTGATTTAACCCGATTTTTTCTAATATTTTCTCGATTGTGACTAATAGTGATGGGTAATTTGAGATTAAGCATTAGCACATTTTGAGTAATATTGATTCGACTAACACCCACTTCTTGGCTGTTTCTATAAAAAGTACTTTCTGTTTGGAGCAAAGGTGTCAAAGGGTGATAGTAAGCCAAACTTAGCTCTACACCGCTGTTTTCTCCTATTTGCATCCCAATTTCGGGTACGATAAGCGGCACCCCATCTTTGAGGTTATAGGTTTTGGTTCGATAGCCAGTGCCTCCTTCTAGATAGCCTCCAGTCCGTTCTTCAATTTTTTCACGGCCATTGGCGGTATTCATATAAAAAAGATTTGAATAATAACCCGCAACTTGGGCATAAATCCCACTCCAATCTTTCATCCAAGTACGTCGGATGATGAGCCCTGTTCGTAAATAGTTAAAATTCCAGACGGTAGAAACCAAATTATGCCCTTTGTAAGAAAAACTAAAAGGGTGTTCTAATTTGAAAACTTGACGTTGCCAAGCCGCACTTATTCCTATTGCCCATCGGTTTTCGGAGTGACGCTCTTTCCAGCGATAGTAGGTTTCAAATCCCCACAAATTTGTGCGATAATTACGCGTGTAAACCGTACCGTCGCTTTTGACTAACTCGCCTTGATAAGAAGAAACCCCAAAAGCGGGTTTGGGAGCTTCGGTTCCACTAATGAGCCTAACACTTGGGGGAATCACTGCCCCAAGTCCATACATAGGTGCTATCACCCAATCACGCTGTCGCGTGTAGTTTTGAGCAAATGACTGTATTCCAGTTAAAATAACTACGATAGTAAGAGCAAATTTTAATGATTTCATATTTGTCTAGGCAGAAAGAGAAACATAAAATTACAATACAAAAAGCCGCTTGCCAAGTGACAAGCGGCTTCCGATACCCCTTACTTATTAAACGGTTTTTAGTTTAATTCCAACAACTCGATTAATGCCCACTCATGCGTCTTATGGGCAGTTTTATTTCAAATCAGTGGAAACTAAAATATATATTTATTCTCGCTAATCATAGCGTCTGCTACACGGCGACGAGCTGTTTTGGTATTGAAAGGCTCAATCTTCGTGAAGCGTTTCAAGCCCATGAGCATTACACGCAGCTCATCGCCTTCGGCAAAAGACATAATTGCTGACTTGCCTGCGCTATTTACTTTCTCAACGGCCTCGTGCAAATAGCACATTGCTAAATCTTTTTGTAATGTACAAGCAGCTTCGCCTTTGATACCTATTAATTTTTCGGTACGCAAAATCGCTGACTCTGCTGCATAAATTTCAATCGCCATATCGGCTACATTCATCAGGATTTCTTGCTCTTCCGAAAGTTTCATCATAAACTTCTGTACCGCAGCACCGGCTACCATCAATGCCGCTTTTTTCAAGTTTTTGATGACTTTTTTCTCCGCCGCAAAAGCTACTTCATCGTCTGTAGTGCTAAAATCAGGAATCGACATGATTTCTTTCGCCACGGCCATTGCAGGCCCCATCAAATCAAGTTCGCCTTTCATGGCACGTTTGAGGAGCATATCGACCGTCAGCATACGGTTGATTTCGTTGGTTCCTTCAAAAATCCGATTGATGCGGCTATCGCGGTAAGCACGGTCCATAGGAGCATCTGCTGAGAAGCCCATTCCTCCATATACCTGCACCCCTTCATCGACTACATAATCTAGCACTTCTGAGCCGTGCACTTTCATGATAGCGCATTCGATGGCAAATTGTTCCAAGGCTTTGAGTTTGGCTTCTGCATCGCTCAATCCTTTGGCTTTTAGGTCTTCGATAGCATCGTCAATATTCTGACCAGCACGATAAGCAGCTGATTCGGAAGCGTATAGTTTCACTGCCATCTCGGCCAGCTTATGTTTGATAGCTCCAAAAGTGCTAATTGCCACTCCAAATTGCTTGCGTTCGTTGGCATATTGAATAGCTTGCACGGCTACTTCTTTGGCTCCTCCCACGGCGGCTACTGCTAATTTGATACGACCGACGTTAAGGATATTGACGGCAATCTTAAAACCATTTCCTCGCTCAGAGAGCATGTTTTCTACCGGAACATGGCAATCATTAAAGAAAATCTGACGTGTATCAGAACCTTTGATGCCCATTTTGTGCTCAGGCTCATTCATTGTGATACCCCCAAAGGTTTTCTCTATAATAAATGCCGTCAAGTTTTTATCAGTTTTTCCTCCTTCTTCAATTTTGGCGAAAACAATAAACAAATCGGCAAAACCTCCGTTGGTAATCCACATTTTTTGACCGTTGATTACATAGCTTTTTCCATCTTCGCTTAATACTGCCTTTGTTTTTCCTGAATTAGCATCTGAGCCTGAATCAGGTTCGGTTAAGCAGTAAGCGGCTTTCCATTCGCCAGAGGCCAATTTGGGCAAGTAATTGTTTTTTTGAGCTTCGTTGCCATAATACAAGATAGGCAAGGTACCGATACCCGTATGGGCCGACAATGCTACCGAAAAAGAATGTCCCGCTCCTGTAGCCTCCGCCACCAGCATAGAGGTATTGAAACTCATTCCAAAGCCGCCATATTCTTCAGGTACGGCGGTGCCGAGCAAGCCCAATTCACCTGCTTTGTCCATCAACGACGACATGAGTTCAGGCGATTTTGCTTGGTCAATTTCATCCAAACGCGGCCAAATTTCCGTGGCTAAAAAATCACGGCACGACTGCGCAATCATCAATTGCTCTTCGGTAAACTCTTCGGGTATAAATACTTGAGAAGCATCAGTGTCTTTAATCAGGAACTCGCCACCTTTGATACTGGCACGATTTTCTACGGATATCATGGTCTTAGGAATTATGTTATGTTTCTGCTTGTTAAACAAAATTAGGAGAAACAAAAATAGTATGCAAGCATACTATTAAAAATTTTTACACCCTGAATTACTATCTTTGTAAAAAAATCCAACGAACATGGAAACTATCGCAAAAACAGAGGAGCAGTTGCGCCAAGAGCGGGCAGTCGCCTGGGCGAAGAGAATGTTGGCAAGCAAACGAGAATTGGAGAAAAAAATGGACGACGATGTTAAAAACAACCCTAAAGTCAGGGAATTGGTGAGCCAAATTCGTAAAATGTAATATTTCAAGGAAATTTGGGGCATGGTTTGAAGAATTTAAACATGGCCAATTTGTTAAAGTAGATGCCACTATTGATGACTACTCTGATATAGTTTATCTAAACTCTCTAATTTTGCATACAGATAATCTCCACTTTGTAGAAATCATCGACGCCTTCCGAAAAGTGACGGGAGGCTATTCTGAAGATAAATGACCGAAACGCTTACACTATCGCCCGAAGTACTCGCCAAATACGAAATCGTGATTGGCTTAGAAGTACACTGTCAGTTACAGACCCAAACTAAGATTTTTGCGGCCGACGCCAACCAATTTGGTAGCGAGCCCAATACCAATATCAGTGTCATTACGTTGGCCCACCCAGGTACACTTCCCAAATTGAACAAAAAAGCCGTTGAATACGCTGTTCGAATGGGGATTGCGTGCGGGTGCGAAATCACTCGCCACACGATTTTTGACCGCAAAAACTACTTCTATCCCGACCTACCAAAGGGCTATCAGTTGTCGCAAGACAAAGCACCTATCTGCGTAGGCGGTGGAATTCCTGTTTCGTTCAAAGACAAAGCAGGAAAAACCGTGGAACGGACGGTGAAAATTCACCACATTCACTTGGAAGAAGACGCAGGAAAATCGGTACACGACGGTGCCGTTACGGATACCTTACTCGACTACAACCGCGCAGGAACACCCCTGATTGAAATGGTTACGGACCCTTGTATTGGTTCGGCTGAAGAAGCGGGTGCGTTTTTGACAGCCGTTCGCCAACTCGTTCGTTTTATCGATATTTGCGATGGCAATATGGAAGAAGGTTCGCTCCGCTGCGATCTGAACGTGTCAGTCCGTTTGAAAGGAGCCACTACGTTGGGGACTAAAGTAGAGGTCAAAAATATGAACTCTATCCGCAACGTCATGAAAGCCGTGGAAACGGAGTTTCGTCGGCAAGTAGAAATGGTTGAAAATGGGGAAACAATTTTGCAAGAAACGCGGATGTTTGACCCCGAAACGGGCGAAACATCAGGAATGCGGATGAAGGAAACCATGAACGATTATCGTTATTTTCCCGAACCCGATTTGGCTCCCGTGTTTATTTCGGACGAATGGATGAACCAAATCCAAGCCGAAATGCCTCCGTTGCCACGCGTTTTGTTCGAAAAATTCACCACTCACTACGGGCTTTCGGCAGGCCATGCCACTACCCTCGTTGATACCAAAGACGTGGCGTTTTACTTTGAAGTACTCGGAGCCGCTTGTGGCAATTACCAAGCGGCGGCCAACTGGGTATTAGGCCCCGTAAAGACTTTTCTTAACGAAAACAACGACGCTACTGCCGAGCAGTTCCCGCTTTCGCCAGCTCAATTGGCGGAGGTGATTAAGTTGGTAGAAAATAACCAAGTGAGCCATACTACGGCTTCGCAAAAACTACTTCCCGTATTGCTCGAAAATCCGTCGCTATCACCACTTGATGTAGCCCAGCAAAACAATTGGCTACAAAACAGCGATGCAGGCGCGTTGGAAGCAATTGTGGATGAGGTTTTGGCCGCCATGCCTGATAAGGTAAAAGAATTCAAAAAAGGCAAAAAAGGCTTAATGGGCTTGTTTGTTGGCGAAGTCATGAAAAAATCAAAAGGCAGCGCCGATCCCAAAGTTGTCAATCAATTGTTGGGACAAAAGCTATCATAAGTTATTCCTAATTTAGCAGAATTCGAAGCTCTTCTGGCCTCTGTGAGGCGGAAGAGCTTTTATTTTTTGTACAAAAGAAAGTAGAGAAAATTAGTGTTACAAAATAGCTTACTTTAATTCAGGAAATACTAGTAAGTGTCTAACTGTCAGAGATAATAACTTTTACATAGCTGTCGTTTTAAAACAATAAACCCAAACAGCGTCATGAAAAAGTTATCTACATTTATCTTGTTTTTAGTAGCCATTCAGCCTTCCTTGGCTACTCATGTGATAGGGGGTGAAATTTCAGTTAAGCGCACTTCACCTCAAAGCTTAAACTATCAAATTAAGGTCAACCTTTACATGGATGAAACAACAGGGGCGATTGCTAGCGCAGGGCAACATGATGTGAGTATATGTGTCGGAGAAAAAGGGCAAATCTTGAAGGCTTCTCGAAAGATAAAAATACAAATTGGTACTAATATTTCTCTAAATGTGTATGATATGAGTTACACTTATGCTGCGCCTGGCGTGTATACCGTGTCGGTGGGGCTTGAAAATCGGGCGGGTGATTTGGTCAATATTTCAGCAAACAATAATGCACCGTTTCACATACAAACTACTTTTGTAACCAATATACCCAATAGTACCCCTACTTTTGAACAAGGTATAGATACCCAAGCAGCTCCTCTCAAGCAGGTCTATTCTTATAGCCAAAAAGCCATTGATGCGGAAGGTGATAGTTTGGTATATCGATTAGCATCCATAAAGCGAGGACAACCAGAAATTTGTACTGGACGAGAGATAGAAAGCTACAAGTATCCTAATGAAGTGACAAAGGAAGGAACATTTAAAATCAATCCTCAAACTGGAAATGTGACTTGGATAGCACCTACGCAAGTAGGAAGATATGCGTATGTGGTAGTAGTAGAAGAATGGCGCGAAGGACAAAAAATAAGTGAGACTTATCGCGAGATTAGTATGACAACGGAAGATAGAGGAGGAGTCCCGATAGTGATACCACCTTATGAATACCTTGATAATGGTCTGATTATGAGCATTGATAAAAAACGTACAGATGAGTTGTGGGTATATCCTTCACCCGTACAAAAAACATTGAAAGTGGTGTTGAATTACCGTAAAGCACAACCTGTACATTTTCAGATTATTAGCAGTACTGGAAAGGTGATGGCTACTCAAGAAATATTAGAAAGTCGACAAATGCACGTTCATGAACTTGAGCTAGGGGATTTACCAACGGGAGTTTATTTTATCAAAACTCTTGATGCGAGTTCGCTTACAATCAAGTTTGTAAAACAATAGGATTGGTATAAAAAAGAAAAATAAGAGTCCTGCTAATTATGGATGATTCGTAACTTAAAAAACCTTCTGATTTGTATTTGAGTAGATACAAATCAGAAGGTTTTTTTACGATTATCATCTCTATCTTTTTTGCAAATGTTGTTTAACTCACTCTTTAATCTGATTTCTCCGAAGTCCTTTGTTTTGGTGGCAAAAGCTTGTTAGCTACAAACTTTGCGCTTCTCCGAGGCAGAATGTGAAAATGCTGTTGTGGACGAATAGCTTCGAAGAAGTTAATCTTTGTAGCATGATGTTTTGACCTCTAAACAAAGGACTTCGGAGAAGTCAAACCTTAACTGATGTAGCTTTTGACTACAAATTTTTGGCTTCTATCTGTTATGCTCTCCAATTGTCGGGACGACTCATGTTTAAGGATAATACTAGTTACTCCACCGTAAACCAAGTATAATTTTCGGGTTCAATCATAAATGTGAGTTCTACTTCATGATTTCGGTTAAGGGGGTATTTTTTAGCAACCTTCCCTTTTTCTTTAAAAGTAGCAGCACTTGTCAAACCTGTATAATAAAGCGGCACTTTGATAGTTCGAGTCATTTTCTCTTTTGTGGGATTGTAGAGCATCACAAATCCCTTTTGCTTGAGTTGAGGGTTGACATGGATAAGACCATCCCAATCGCGGCCATCAGCACGGCGGAGTTGAATCATATCAGCATTCAAAATATCGCGGTATTGTTTGTACCAACTTACGGTATTGGATACTAGTTGCCTTGTGGTTTCGGTATCATACAGGCGAGGTCCTCTATAACAGGCCTGCACTCCTGCTCCATAATATTGCACCATCAGCTGCTCATAGTCTTTGAGGTGCTCGCTAAGAGGCTCTAAGATAGCTTCAGGCCCGCCACCTTGATAGCGCGTCAGAGGCACAAAACCCCAGCTCATAGAGGCTGTTTTTTCGATAGTGCCGTCGTGGATGTTTTGGCGATTAAGGATGCGCTGTTGCTCTCTAGAAAGTGAAAAATTTACTTCACGGTATCCAATCGCTATTTTGTGAGTGCCATCTAAGAAATACCAGTCGGGGGCATTGATATATACCCCGTGTTCGTTGAGCCAGCGATACAGTTCTTTTTGAATTTCCATTTGTCGCCATTGCGAATCGTCTAGTCCTTTGTGGCCGGGATGAGAGGTAGAGCCGCACACATCGCCTGGATAAGGTCCGTCGTTTTCCCAGATGTCAAATCCTGTTTTTTCGAAAAAATACTTGATTTTGTTACGATAAGCCAATCCCCACTTGCTTCCAAAACAAGGTGCATGACCAAAAAAAGCGCCGCCCGGTTTGCCAGTTTTAGGGTCAACTACATCGTCTTCATCACTGATACGGCGGCTACTAAAAAGCGAATATCCTCCTAATAAGATATTTTTGCTGTGGGCATAGTCGGCGAGTTCTTTCCAACGTTGAATATTTTTAGCCGTACTATCTTCCATATTGAGATGGCTTCCAAAACTCAAAATAACCGCCTCATAACCCGTAGCGGCGCATTGGTCAATGCAGCTCCGTACTTGCTCATCGTTGCGACTCACTAAGTGCATGAAAATAGGGTTTTGGGTAGTCCAAGGAGCGACCGTTCTATACATTTTTCGAATCATCAATCCTCGCCGTTGACGGTCGTAGCTATCCATCAACAATTCGTGTGTTCTGACGGAGTTGAAAATCTCGTTGGGCTGAAGGTCAATGCCGGGCGCTTTTTCTGGATATACTTCTAGCAAACAGGGCGTTTCGTAGTTATAATTAACCTGCGATGTATAAGTACGATCTATTTTCCAGTGTGTCGTTTGGTCGCTGATGTCGTAGCGCATGGCATTGTTGAAAGCATAATTGGTCTCAACATAAATCCCATGCTGTTTTTTCATTTCTTCGGGTTTGCCCACAACCGCACTCTCTTCTTCCACCAGCGCCAAGACTTCATTTACGACACGGTTTAGTTTTAGTTCTTGGTTGTTTTTATTTTCGATAGAAACCCACTTCACAATCAACGGAATACCGTCGTACAATTCATAGTTGACGGTGACTTCAAGACCTTTTACGGCATCGGCTTGGGCTTTGTATTTAAAGGCAACGTGCTTACCAGTAGGTTGTTTTTGATTGATTCCCCACGTTTTAGCCTTGAAATTGATGAAGGGCTTGATGTCGGAAACAGTATGAGAAACGAACAGAAAATCTTCAGGCCCTACGGTCATTTTATCAAGCCATTCGGGCAGCAGATATGCGTTTTCTTTTTGGCCAATCAGCCCCCCTACACTGTATTCTTTGTCGTTGACAGTGATACGTGCTTCGGGTTTCACCCCTCGAAGGAGCTGCTGTCCATTAGAAAGGTTTTTGTAGTCAATACACGCTACATTGGGTTCAATTCTGAATACGCGTTTTACCAAGCCATTATACAAAATGATGTTTTTACCTTCAGTGATGACTTCGGCTTTTTGGGCAATAGGTGCCACTAGCCAATCAGTTGTCGTCAATTTGTCATAGCGTGAAAGGCCTGGACTCTGGGCATTTAGTTGGAACACTAAACACCATAATAGAATGAGAGAAAAAATAGGTTTCATTATAAATATGAAGAAGAAATCTCAGGCCTGCCAACAAGCACGAGAAGGTTTAGAGATAGTTTAGTTTAGTTATTAGAGGGAGTCATAAACTCCCATTTGATTTCTTTTGTATATCCAAAAGGTTTGCCCGTAGTCGGAGTAGCTATTTCTCCTCTAAGTTTTCCGTCGGCTGTTTTCATAACAGCTAACTTTGTGAATGAATATTGCCCTTTTTCATAGTCAAAAGAAGTGCCGTCGTCGTCATAAAGTTGCAATGAATTAGGAGCGGTGCCATAGTGTCTGACGGTCAAAGGCAATGTTTCATTGGCTTTAGGGGCGCGTTGACGAACTGGAATCATAGGAATAATACCCCCGTCTTTGACAAACAACGGTATTTTGTCAAGTGCAGGAGTGACTTTGATGACTTGATTTTCGCCCACCAATTGGCCCGTATAAAAGTCATACCATTTGCCTTGGGGTAAGTACACATCTCGGCTTTTTTCGCCTGCAAACATAGGAGCTACCAATACAAAATCTCCCATCATATATTGGTCTTTGATGTCTTTTTTGATACTCATAGCATAAGGATTGGAGGTGGCGTCAAAAGTACCTGCCTCCGTGGTGGATTTAAAACCAAAGCCTTCTACCAAATTCATCGCTCTAAACGGTGGTTTTCCTTCAAAGTGATATTGGGCAAAGGTCGAATAGAGGTAAGGGAGCAATTGCATACGCAAGTTGGCGACGTCATTCACGGCTTGTTCTACTTCAGGGAAAGACCAAGGCTTGGTGCCATCGGCCCACGCATTGAGCATAGCCATCGGCGAAAAACACACCGATTGCATCCGTCGTACCCATTCTTCGGCGGTTTTGGAAGCCCTTACCTCGGGGGTCCAGAGTACACCAATAAAACTACTGTTGACCAAGGCCGTGATGAAATCTTTATGACTATAGTAGTCGTTGTAAATCACATAAGGAAAATTGCTTGCTCCTGCATTTGAGGCTCTTACGAGTCCATAGGTACGTTTATTGATTTCTTTGTACCAACTACCCGTCATATTTTGTACCATAAGACCGTAAGTTTGGCGCATTTGCTCGGCGGTAGTGCCAGAGGGAAAGGTGGCTACATCGGGCCACAGCCAGCTGTCAAATCCATCTACTTCGTCTATTTTGTATCCACCTACGCCGATGCTCAGATGGTGTTTCATAAAATGATCTTTGAACAACTGACGCGCTTGGGGCATAGTAAAGTCAGGCACAATGCCATTCCAAACGGTGTGAGAACCAGTGTAAGGTTTGATTTTGGGATACAAAGACCCTACCGGCGAAACGAAAGGATTGAGCCAAAGATTGGCGCTGATGCCTTTTTGAGCCAATGTTTGTAGAAAACCCTTAGGGTCGGGAAAACGGCTTTTGTCCCATTCAAAAGTACAGGGATAAGCCATGCTATGCCAGCCGGGTTCTACGCCGATAAAATCAAGAGGAAAATGATGTTCTTCAAAACTTTGGACTTCTTTCAGTATATCGTCTTGTGAATATAATGTCGGTACACGCTGCGTAAAGCCCAATCCCCATTTGGGAGGAAGGTAGCCACCACCATTCATGAGATTGTATCTTTGGACTACATTCATTGGAGTAGGACCTCCAAAAACATAAATGTTGGCTCCTTCGGCAGGAATCAGTATTTCTATAGCATCCGAGTAGGGTTGGGCTTCCCATTGCTTGTCAGTGTTGCGGTCGCGCAACACGGGAGGATGCTTGGCATCGGTTCTAATGGCTGTACCGGCATATACGGTGATATAACGCGCCACATCTATAAGCACCCCATATCCTTTGGAAGAGACATAAAAAGGCACGGGAGCATGCGTGCGACCATTGTCTTTACCGCCATAATGATCCACATGGAGATTAAGAATCCGGCCTCGTTGGTTGACAGTTTGGAAATTGAGCCCTAAGCCAAAAATTTGTTCTTCTTTCTCCAACGGAAACCTTAAATAAGTCTTGTGGTCAATGACCTGTACCTTGATATCGGGTTTGTCTAAAGGAAAAGAAGTTTTGGGAAGATTAGAGAGTGCAGTGAGGTTGGGTTTGGCATTGGCTGCGCTCAATAAAGTTATTTTTTCGGGTTTGCCCACGATTGCTTTCCAAATCCCAGGGTGCTGCTCTTTCCATTGGATAGTAGTCTGACTATGAGAGTGATATACAATCGAAAAAACAAAAATTAATAATTTAAAAATCTTCATAAGCCAGGATAGGTTGGTCGAAAGGAGATATGTTTTTAAAACTTAATATACTGCAAATTTGGCTAACTGAACTTCCCCTACGCTATCGGTGATTTTGAGCCTTAAACTTTGGATATTTTTAGAAGGTAACACTTCGATTCTTTTGTGTCCTACGCTGCTACCTTGCGCCAAAGATTCCCAGTTACCATTGACAAGTCCTTCGAGTTGATACGCACGAATACGTTCGCCTTTGCTGATATTTTCTTGAATCACCGCAAACTTAGGAGCCGTATTGGTTTTCCATTTGAGAGTCCATTGCTGGCCTTTTCCTTGCGTAGAAGCCAAAGGGGTTGAAAAATGCTTTTTTACTTCTTGACCAAATTCGCTGAGTCGTGCTACATCTGCATCGGGCACGAGGCCATGTTTGTCTATCACAATTCCAATCAGGAGGTTTGTGTTGCGTCCCACGCTATTGTAATAACGGTGCATCATCAAGTCCAATGAGCTAATGACCTCGTCTTGTCCTTCTTTCCAAAACCACCCGCCTTCAAAAGATTTATTGCTTCGCAAAGGCACATCTGCTTCTCCAGGGCACCATACTTTGCCGTTGGGATTGCCATGAAGCCCTTTCATGACTACTGTACCATCAGCTTGGGTGGTAGAGTCGGCGGTAGCCCAGCAAGGATAAGCCGCCAATCCTTCTTCATTGCCTACCCACCGTACGAGGTTTTTGAAGCCATAAGGTCCTTGAAACACCACCGCGTCGGGTTGGAGTTTTTTGAGGAGGTCGGCAATGGGAGGGCCGCCTTTGGAAGAAGGAAGTACGCCACCATCAAACCAGATTTCAAACAAATTTCCGTAGCGCGTCCAGAGTTCGGTGAGCTGCTGCATCACAATCTCATTGTATTTTTTCTGGGCTACAGGGTCTCTATTGATAACCAATCCAGGATTATCTACTTTGCAATAGGCATTGGCAGAAGCACTGGCATAGATGCCTGGTTTGATATTGTATTTTTTACAGGAAGCAATAAAATCCGCTACAATGTCACCTTTTCCGTTTTTCCAAGGAGAGTTTTTGATGCTGTATTCGTGGGCATCGGTTGGCCATAAACTAAAACCCGAACAATGCTTGGCTACTAAAACTACATAAGTGGCTCCCGCATCTTTGGCGGCTTTTATCCACTGATCCGTATTGAGTTTATCAGGATTAAAAATAGCGGGGCTTGGTTGATAATTGAAGTCCTTGCGCCATTTATAAGAAGGTTCATAGACTTGTACATCATAATGAATCAATGCCCCGATTTCGGCATTGGCCCATTCTACTTGGCGAGGCGTGGGAAGCACTAGTTCAGATTCTTTGAGGGGCTGCGCGTAGGTGTGAAAACTCCCCACAAGCACTAGCCACAGACATATCCATTTTTTCATGTGTTTATTTTTTTTGTTTTTCTTTTAATGACTTTTCGTCCAATTCTTTCAAAGTCATGATAGGTTGAGCGGCTTTGAGGGGCTGAGCGGGGCGATTGTGGGTAGCTCCCTGTTGGCCATACCAAAAAACGACTGCCGAATATCCCAGAAAATCCCAAGGGTTACGAATTTGCACGCCGGGCGACGCTTCCATGTCGAATACCAATCTTTTAGAAAAAGGAATAGCATCTAAGGCGCGGATGCGGGTGCAGATATTGAATCCTCTTACGTCGCGGCGGCGCTTTGTATCAGAGCCTACTTCGATATTGGCTAAATAAGGATGTGAAAATACATCATCTTTGGAGGGATTTTCGCCGCCGGCCCATCCATAATAATCTTCCGTACCTGTACCAAAATGGGTGGGTGTTTTTTTCTCCCAAGCTTGGTCAACATAGATTTTTTCGTCGCCTTCTCCCCACCATCCATAGTCGGGATTGAGGGCCGTCATGGCATCTCCTACCAACACACCTTTGCCCGAAATGTCAATGAAATTCCAATCAATAAAAGTCGAACCTTGCACAATATCATCAGGCCGCCAATTGGTATGAAAGTACATCGACTGCTCGTTCCAAGCCCAGTTTTTGTATTTAATTTCAAAATGTTGGATAGGAAGAGGCTCAGAGCTTAGGTTTTGAAGGGATATAGTAGCCGCATTTTTAAAAGGCATAATCCACGTACAGACCATTTGCCCGAGAGAATTGACGGTACGAGTCCATGTTTGAAAGGGATTTAGCTCATTGGGGCTGCCAAAAAAATCACCCAAAGGCACCCATATGGTTTGTTGTTGGTCAAATTGCCCCACCAATACCACCGACCGAAGTACTTCAGGATGTTTTTTTAAATATTCAGGCTCCACAAAAATCTCTAATTGATGAATTGCTTTTTGTCCACTGATAGAGAGTTGCATTTCTTTACCCGCTTCTAGCATACCATTTTTATGGATAGCATTTCCCTGATCAGCCGAATAAACCGAATGTAAGATTTGGCTTATTTTGTTCATTTGTAATAAAGACTTACGAAGTTGTGACATCGTAAATGTCTCTACAACCGTACCCGAAGGATAAGCCCGATAATTGATGATATTGTAAAATGGTTTTTGTGAAAATGTAACCTTACAACTTTTAGCAAAAGGAATAGGTAAATAACTATTGCCAGCACGAGCCGTAACCCGAGCAAAAGGAGGAGGTACGGAGCCTTTGCCCGTGATGAATCTGAAATAGTTTTGGCTGATAGTGGGAGTTGTAGCTCCGTCTAAGTAAATATTGATAATCGGCCCTTCCAAATCGTCCAAACCTCCATAGTAGAAATAAGGCGCCCACATCTTGGTAATTGCTCCTGGCCCTGTATGTTCCATCGCCACCCATTCTTGCTTTCCATTAATGACTTCGGTACGGATAAAACCCGTTCCGTCGCTATCGGCAAACCATCCGGGAGCATCTTTGGTTGTAGATTCACGATTATAGCTACTCGCTTGTAAAGATTCATACAAAGGAGAAGGAAAGCGAGCAAGTCGGTCTCTATCTGCCATTTCGGTGAGCAAACTGCTTAGGGATACAGATTGGGCTGCCAAAAATGAAGGTAAAAAAAGAGTTAATGTCAGGAATAGCCTATAAAAAATGTTCATAAAAAGTTACGGCTTTTAAGTAATTACGCATAATTAGTTTAGACTATCCAAACGGTCCGCCGCGCGGTTTTAGGTTTATACTATTGATAATCAGAAGAGTTATAAACTTGGAAAGTCTATTTTCGCATCAGTACTTATTATCAATAAGGCATAGCCTACCCACAAGCATACAAAGAGGGCTATGCTTTTTCAAAAGACAAAACAAAAGAGTTATTACTTTTTTAAGAGAAAGGAGAGGTTTAGGAGCGACGGTATGTTGTTTGTGCAACATACCGTCGCTATTTTTATTATTGAAGTGGGTCAAAGCTGCCGCCGTCCCAGCCATTGGTTTGTTTCAAATTCGCATTTTTTTCCAAGTGAGTTCTTGGAATTGCGAAGAAATAATATTCGGGTTTGAAGTTGATACTTTGTGTTAAATCTAGATCACGCACATCATTTCTGAAATACGTATTGTAGTTTTTGTTGAGGTCAATAGTACCTTTGGCAAAGGCATCAAAGAAATCATTTTTGCTGCCATTAAAAGCAATCAGGTTGATTTGATATCCTTTACGTTTGGTTCCATTAAGCTCAGAATCGTACAATCTACGTCGGCGCATATCGGCAGAGCGTTTGCCTTCAAAAGCAAACTCAATTTTTCTTTCGAGCAAAATCGCTTGTCTCATTTCGGTTTTGCTCATGTTGGCTTTGAGACCGTACAACCCATTGGCACCTGCCTCAATACCAGCCCGTTTGCGAATCGCCTTCAGTACGTCAAGAGCTTCGGCAGGATTGCCTATTTCGTTGGCGGCTTCTGCAAAGTTCATCAACACTTCTGCAAAACGGATTTCAATCCAGTCGGTTCCGCTCAACTCTGTTTCGTTGGGTTTATACCCTTCAAAAATCGCTTTACGACAATAAAATCCAGTGTTAGTATTACCCGTCTGTTGGCTTCCCAAGAATGTCCATTGGGTACGTCCTGTTTTGCCAGAAAGCTCCCATAGGCTTCCATTGTAAGCTACCGTAGCCGCAAAACGAGGGTCGCGATTGAGCCAAAAAGCAGTAGCGTCATATCCTGAGTTAGGGTCTTTGATAGAAAGTCCATTTTTCATAGGAAACGCTTCTACCATCGAAATCGTGGGATAATTAGCTCCTGTACAGTTTTGGGCTTCGTCCAAAGGCCGAGTACAAGCGTCGCGGTTGTGAGTACGGCCAGGGTTGATAAAACGAGTCGCTAATATTATTTCAGGATTGGCATTGCCTTCGGTGTACCAGAGTTTTCCAAAATCAGCAAACAATGCGTGTCCCGCTCCTTCCAATGCTTCTTTGGCGGCTTTGGTAGCAGCGTAGGCTGTAGTCCAGCGCTCAGGGAGCTGTGTAGGATTAAATTGCTCCGAAGCATAGTGTAGCAATATCCGGGCTTTGAATGCCAACACGGCTCCTTTCGTAATTCTGCCTGCGTCGATATTGTCCCATTTGACTGGTAAAAGACTGGCGGATTCGTCTAAGTCTTTGATGATTTGAGCAATACATTCGGAGGTTTTGCTGCGGCTCACTAGCAGGTCGGCGGTGATTTCTTGGGGTTCAAGTACTAAAGGTACCCCGCCATAGCGAGAAACTAACTGGAAGTACTGCCAAGCTCTTAAAAACAAGGCTTGCCCTTTTAAGGGGTCTTGTTGACTTTTGGTGAGTGAGCCAGAACCTAAGTTTTTTAATAAAACATTGATATTCCGAATCTGATTGTAAGGCCAATAGTCTACACCATCGATGGTAAGTTGCCCAAACATATAAGCTCCCCCTCCGCCCGATTCGTCCGAATCGCCAGAGGCATTAGTAGGCCAAGTGGGCATATTATCAACATATAACTGATTGACATAGGCAGTGGCCAAGGCGATGTCGTTCCAAACGGCCTGCTCTGGAATCGCAGTCAAGTCTCTTTTATCAAGAACTTTCTCGCATTGCGTAAAAGAGATAAGAGTAACTACGGTGAATATATGAATAAATAGCTTTTTCATGTGCGTAACGGATTTATAATGAGATGTTAAGACCAAGTGTGTAGCTTCGATTGATAGGATAAGCATTGATGCCTCCTTCTGGGTCGTAAAGCTTGATACGGTCTTTTAATAAAAATAAATTAACGCCATTGAAAAACACTTTCACGTTTTCAAGACCTACTTTTTTGGTCAAAGTGAGTGGAATGTCATATCCGATATTGAGGTTTTTGAGACGGATAAAAGACGCATCTTCAAGCCAAAAAGTAGAAGTGCCGCCATTGCCTCCCAAGTCGGAATAAAGAGGATAAGCTGCGTTAGGATTGGAAGGTGTCCAGTGGTCGCGCCAGTAGTCAAAGCTTCCGGTTTCTTGAGATTGCCACTGAGAGGCATGCCAGGTGATTTGCCGAACTTTTTTGTAACCACTTAAGCCTTGGAAAAACACATCTACACTTAAGCCTTTCCATTTACCACCAATCGTGGCTCCGTAAGTAGTAGGGGCCGACGAAAAAGTCGCAATAAACTCGCGGTCGTTGGCATCAATTTTTCCGTCAGGTTCTTCGGAAGTAGCTCCTCTGATATCTTTGAAGTTGAGCATTCCTAAGCGAGGAGTGGCGCCATTGATGGTATATCCCGCAGGTAGGGCGTCCAGATCAGCCTGAGTACGGATGATGTCGGTGGCAATTTGTCCAAAAATTCCGCCTGTAGGCCGTCCAAGTTGAGATTGAAAAGGACGAATATTGCTAGCTTCGTCAATCAGTACTTGCTTGTTGGTGGCATAGCCATAGTTGAAGGAAAGGAAATAAGATAGGTCTTTGCGGATATTTTTGCGGTAAGCCAACTCCACTTCTACCCCTTTAGAATCTACTCTTCCATAATTGACGGCGGGGAGGGTTCCTCCAAAAGTAGAAGGAATACTTTGGGTACGAGCGCCTAAAATATCAGTACGTTTGTTTTGGTAAATGTCGAGAGAGGCGGTGAGTTTATTACTAAAAAATCCAGCATCAAAACCATAATTGAAAGTGGTTTTCTTAGCCCAAGTAATGTCGGGATTGGGAATGGTGCCAGGTGCTACGCCATTGGTAGTGCCGCCACCAAATACCGCCCCTACAGTTTTGCGATAGCTTTGCGACCATTGAAGGGCACCTGCGGTATTGCCTACGCTTGTATTGACCAAGTCGTCGCCAGTTCTTCCAAAAGAGGCTCTGAGTTTGAGGTCATTGATAAAAGTGATGTTGTTTTTGAAGAAAGGTGCTTCGCTAATCCGCCAACCAGCAGAAATAGAAGGGAAAAATCCGAAGCGTTTTTCGGGTACAAAATACCGCGACCCTTCATACCGAAATGAGCCTTCCAAAAAGTACTGCTCTTTAAAACTATAGTTAAGACGACCAATATACGAAAGGCGACCATCTTCAAGCTGCCCGCCCGAAACACTCATGTCTTTTGAATCGCTACTTCCCAACGACAACTGATCTAACTGCGTAGAGATGAAAAATTGGTTTTGAGCACTAAAGTTTTGGTTGTTAGACTCAAATTGCTCATACACAAACATACCTCCTAGATTGTGATGCCCAAACGACTTGTCGTAGTTAACAAAGAAGTTGAGCTGATAAAAATTACTGTTTTGGTAGGTTTCGCGTATCCAATTCCCGTCGTTTCGTTCAAAGGTTTTGCTGGGATCCAGTATATTTCCTACGAGGTGGTTTTTAGAACCAAGGGAGTTAAATACATATAATTTGTAAGGTGTATTAAACTCTTTACGGAAATCATTTCGGATGTATTTAGAATACAAAGCCCGCAATTGCAGTCCTTTTACAAACGGGACTTTATACGTAAGGTCAACTTGGGTAGTATAGTTCGTCCAAGTTTTACGGTTATATCCAGAGTTGCCATTGATGACTTCACTTGGGTGCCATTTCATTAAGTTTCCGACCGGATACTGTTTGCCTTCATACTCAAGATAAGCTGGCGACATTTTTCCCCGCAATACTAGGTTGCGATATAAATCTAGGAAATCGTCGTTGTCGCTATCGTAGCGCCAATAAGGTTTTTCATCGTTGCGGGTGTCAGAACTTAGATTTAATGAAACACTTAGATTGTCGGTGATTTTGGCTTCTACTTTGGCTCTAACGTTGTATTTTTCAAACTCTAAATTTCGGAAAGAGCCTGTTCCTTTATAAAAAGCACCCCCAACAAAATAACTTACGCGGTCGTTTCCACCCGTTACATTGAGCGCATGACGAGTAAGGGTAGGACGAATAAATTCCGTTTTGAGTAAATCAAAAGAATTGTTTTTGAAATAATCTAACTCATCTTGGGCATAATAGGCTGCGTTTTGGAGATAGTTGGGGTCGGTTTGCTGTAAATAATCATTGGTAAACATGGCCTCCTCATAGGCAGAGAGGGTTTGGGGAATCTTGGTTGCTTCTTCGATTCCATAGCTTGCCACGTAGTTGATACGAGGTTTGCCTTTAGCGCCTTTTTTGGTCGTAACCACAATCACCCCATTGGCAGCACGCGCGCCATATACAGCCGATGATGCACCGTCTTTCAAAACCGAGATATTTTCGACTTCGCTTGCATCGAGCCCATCGAAGGCAAATTGATCCACAATCACCCCGTCAATCACAAACAAAGGAGGACGAGCTGTACCAAAACCGTCGTATCTGCGTATATTTATGGAAGAACTCTTGCCCGGTTTTCCACCACTTTGAGTAATATAAAGTCCTGGGGCACGTCCAGCCAACGTGGAAGCCAAATTAGCTGCGGGAATTTCGGAGATTTCTTCTGCTTTGATAGAACTTACGGCTCCCGTCAAATTTCCTTTCTTTTGAGTGCCGTATCCTACTACTACGATTTCGTTGAGCGTTTTATCGCCAGCTTTTAGGGTTACGTTGAGTGTAGTCGAATTGGCTACGTTTAGTTCTTGCGAAATCATCCCTACATATGAAAATATGAGGGTGGTTTCTTTGTCTTCCATCATAATCGAATAGGAGCCATCGCCTTTGGTGGTAGTGCCTTTGGTGGTTCCTTTCACAATGACCGATACCCCTGGCAATACATCTCCGTTTTCATCGGAGACTATCCCGCTTACCGTCTTAGAAATTTGTGTTTCATAAGGGGAAAGCACTGCTCTTAAAATAGGAATTAACGAAGAACGTGGCGCTTTTGTCCGCGACAGAATGATTTGGTTTTTCTTAATAAGCTGATACTGAATCTCGCGCGGAGTCAATACGAGTTTAAGAATTTCTTCAACAGTTTGATTCTTAAAATCAGCATTGATTTTTTCTTTAGAGGCGGTTACTTCTTTTTGATAAGAGAACGAAATATCGGTTTGCTTTTCTATTTCTCTTAAAAAAGTTTTAAGGCTACTACCCTTTACAGAGACAGAAATCCGCTCTTTGAGAGCCTCCTGTCCAAAACCGGGACGTGCATAAGACAAGCTCGCAAACAGCCCAATTACGATAAGTTGAATAGCAGTGATTTTCATATAATAGAAAATCTGTTTTGTCGTAAAAAATTTTGACATAACTTTGAATGTTTTTGTTAGTACGAAAACGATTTAGGGGGTTTACCGGATGTTTCTCAGGCAGAGGTAAACTTGGATGGGAAGGATGTTAGCGCATCTTTCCCATTTCTTTTATAAAAGGGTTAGGAATAGAAAATACGTTGGGGCATAGGCAAAAAAGAGGGTTTTAGTGACAACCATTTGAACTGATAACAATTTGAGCGTCAACTTCTTTGTAAGTCGCTCCAATGGTTTTGCAGATTAAATCTAGCTTATCATAGAGCGACTCATTTCGAAGGGTGGTGGTGATGATACAGTCGGAAAGCTCCTCTTCATTATATAATATTTTCACTTCATAGAGTTTTTCTAATTCGCGAAAAACATTCGTAACAGGTACTTCATCAAAATAAGTACGAGGGTATTTTTCTAAGGGTACTACGGGGCGAGGTTCCGCCACAAGCCCTTTGCTGATCGTAGGGGTAATTCTACTGATAACGACCCGTTGGTTGGGAAGTAAGATAAGTCCTTGGGTCTCGGGGTCAGCGATGTCAATTTTGTTTTGCTTAAAAACCGAAACCCTTCCCGTGTGCACATTTACAAAAACTTTGTTGTCATTGTCAAATGCCTTGATTACGAAGCTAGTTCCTAAGACCTTAGTAATCACTTCATTGGCATAGACATAGAAAGGCTTTTTCTTGTTTTTTGTTACTTCAAAGAACGCTTCTCCACTCAAAAATACTTCTCGTTGGTGTGGACTAAATGGTGTAGGATAACTAATACGACTATTTTTTTGGAGTGTTACGAAACTACTGTCAGGTAATCTGACTTTGAGTGGCGTATCACTTGTATTGATATGTTCGGCTAGGGTACTTTTATTTTCGGCTTCTTGTACCAAATCATGATAGCTAATTTTTATTTCGGACTTAGGGCGAAACAAAAGCCATCCTATTACTAGCAATACAGCTATACTTGCCGCCCACTTCAGACCTGCCGATTGCCAAAAATCAATCTTTTTGGCTTCATTTTCAGTATCAAATAGAGTACTTTCAATAGTCCGCCAGACTTCTTTTTTATTTAAATCTGGTGAGGTGGTGTGTTCGGCTTTATATAGGCTTCTCACTATTTCTTTGGCTTCGGTTATGATGGTATGTTTTGAAGGATTTTGTTCCAAAAAATCAATCCAAAACTCATCTTGCTCTGCAAAGAGTACCCATTTTACAAACAGATCATCGTTTAGGAAATCTTGTACCTGATAATCTTGATATTTCATTTGTGCGCGTGTATAACATCTTCAGAAGTACAGGTACATTTTTTTGAAAAAACTACCCAATCAAAATATATTTTTTTGATAATTTTTTCAATAAAAATATTAAAATCCTGATTATCAGTGATTTGAATATTTGATAGTTTGCAAAAGAGAGAGAAAAAATGGGGATTAAAAAAGAAAATATACCATTGAAATTATGGCTTTTAGCGACATGCGCAACACGGCATAAGCTTTAAAAAGAAGATTACTAACCGACTGAACGGTCAGTTCCATGAGTTGGGCAGTCTGCTGAATACTCAGACCTTGATAAAAACGCAGATGAATAGCTTCGCGCTGACGAGGGCTTAAATGCGATAACGCTTTTTGGATATGCAACTGTTGATCAACCAACAGTTCGTTGTTCATCAGTTGCTGATCAATAGACAACGTGGTCAGGTAATCCAAAAAACTGTCGATATTTTCAGAGCTTTCAAAGACATTGTTGCGGGAGTTTCGCAGCAATTGGTTTCTTAAAGAACGGAATAAATAAAACTTGACATTGTCGGGGTCGTTGAGGTATTCTTTTCGCCGCCAAAGATCTATGAATAAGTCTTGAATCGCATCTTCTATGAGTTGCTTATCGGAAGTAAGCCTAAAACCGTAGCTTCCTAATACATTAAAGTAGGTCTGATAGAGATTTTCGAAAGCAGCTCTATCGCCCTTTTTGAAGTGTTGCCAAAGCTCAATATCATTAGAGAGTGTCGCCAAGATAGTTGATATTTAAAAACCTCAAAAAGATACTTTTGTTTTATTCCGCAAATAAATTGTCTTTTTTGTGGAATATATGCCATTATTTTAGCATATTATTCTACTATTTTGGCAAATCAACTTATTAGGCTTTGACTATTAAATCTACCAGTGCTTCCACCCAAACGGGGCTATCGTTGAGGCTTTCCACCAAATCCCAGTGATGACCACCTTCTTTTTCAAAGACTTCTTTATATTCTTCGCCTACTTCGAGAGTGGTTTCGAGGCAGTCGGCGACGAAAGCGGGAGAAAATGCGAGTACTGTTTTAGCACCTTTTTTAGGTAATTCTTTGACTATATCTTCGGTATAGGGTTTTATCCAAGGGTCGTTGCCAAGCCGCGACTGAAAGCAAGTTGTATATTGCCCTTCGGGGATATCGAGTGCTTTTACCAACAAACGAGTCGTCTCGAAGCACTGAGCTCGGTAGCAGTGCTGATTCATGGCATGGAGCGTGTCGCAGCAGCTGCCTAATTTACATACCTCTTTTGTGCAATCTCCTTTTCTGATTTGGCGCTCGGGAAGGCCATGATAACTAAATATAAAATGATCGTACTGATGAGCTTGGAGGTATTTTTGGGCGTTTTGTACAAAGCCTTCTAAAAACTTAGGATGGGCTAAAAATTGATTCACAAATCTTAGTTCGGGCATGACTTGCCATTTTGTCAATACCCGCATTACTTCTTCATATACCGAGCCCGTTGTAGCAGAAGCGTACTGCGGAAAAAAAGGAACCACGATGATTTTGGTAAGTCCCATTTTTTGAAATGCCTCTAAACCAGCTTCAATACTTGGATTTTGATAGCGCATTCCGAGCTTAACCACATAATCGTTACCAAGAGCTTCTTGCAGCATCGTCTCGACGGCTATGCCGTAAACTTTCAGTGGAGAGCCTTCGGGTAGCCAAACTTGCTTGTAAACTTTCGCAGATTTGGGTGCGCGGAAAGGAGCAATGATGCCATTGACCAACAAAAAACGAGGAATAAAAGGAATATCAATCACACGGCCATCCATCAAAAATTGACGCAAATAGCGGCGAACATCCGAGACTTCGTAGCTGTCAGGAGTGCCTAGATTGACAATCAAAACGCCAGTTTTTCCTAATGAGGTATTTGAAATAGAAGTGGGATGTTCGGGAGAGTGAGATACCATGACCAAAATTTTGCTATTTGGAGAATCAATTTTAGAGTAACTTTGCTTCTCTTTTAACCACAAACCTATAAAAAAGTTTCCGACTTTGTGAGGTTTCTGTGAATTTAGAAGATTGAATTTTACCCTTGAAGATATTTCATATTTAGTCTTTTATATTTTTAATATATGCCCTCAAACTTCGATTTTTCTGGTCTATTTATCTTCGAAATGGCCAACAACCACCAAGGGAGTGTAGAACATGGTGTGCGTATCATTCGCGAAATGGCTCAAATTGCCCGCCAATATGGTATCAAAGCAGGTGTGAAATTTCAGTACCGACATTTGGATACTTTTATTCATCCCGATTTTAGAAATGATACCAAAGCCAAACATATCAGTCGCTTCTTAAGTACTGAAATGACTTCCGACCAATTCAAAACAATGGTGGATGCTTGTCGGGAAGAGGGACTAGTGACGATATGCACTCCTTTTGATGAGCGCTCGGTAGATCAGATTGTAGAACATGGCATCGAAATCATCAAAGTCGCAAGCTGTAGTGCGGATGATTGGCCTTTGTTAACCAAAATTGTTAAAACTGATAAGCCTATCATTGCTTCTACGGGCGGATTGGTGCTCCAGCAGATTGATAATTTGGTGTCTTTTCTAGAACACCGTAATCGTAATTTTGCCATTCTACACTGTGTTGGAATTTATCCAAGTCCCAATGAAGTACTTCATCTCAAATTTATTAAAAAACTAAAGGCACGTTATCCTAATGTGACGATAGGGTACTCAGGGCATGAAGCTCCCGACAATACTGAAGTGGCGCAGTTGGCAGTAGCAATGGGTGCTGAGATTTTTGAACGGCACGTAGGAGTGCCTACCGAAACGATTACGCTCAACAACTATTCGATGAACCCCGCCCAAGTAGCACAGTGGGTGGAGGCTTACCAACGAGCACTTGTGATGTTAGGAGAGGATGAAAAAGTGGTCACAAATGCGGAAAAAGAATCACTATTGTCGTTGAAGAGGGGTGTTTTTGTGAATAGGCCTATCAAAAAAGGTGAATCAATTGTGGCACAAGATGTATATTTTGCAATGCCTTGTGCCAACGGCCAACTCACTTCAGCCGAATTTGGGAAACTTAGGGCGCGTTTTGTTGCTTCCAAAGATTATGCTCCGAATGAAGGTGTCTTCGAAACCACTACCGATGATAACTATCACCGTATCAGACGTATTATTCACCAAGCCAAAGGAATGATGGCGGAAGCAGGCGTAGTGCTGAATGAAAAAGCCGAAGTTGAATTGTCGTTTCATTATGGACAAGAGCGATTTGAGCAGTTTGGTTGTGTTTTAGTGAGTTTGGTAAATCGGGATTATTGTAAAAAAATCATTGTGATGTTTGCAGGGCAGCACCATCCCGAGCAAAAGCACCTTAAAAAAGAAGAGACATTTCATATTTTGAGTGGCTCGATGATCATCACACTCAATGGCATCAGTCGTTCGCTTCATAAAGGAGATATTCTTACCATCGAACGAGGTGATTTACATGCTTTTTATACCGAAGGTGGGGTTATTTTTGAAGAAATTTCTACCACCCACTATCGCAATGATTCTTTCTACACGGATGAACTCATCATGGAGCAAGATCCTTTGCAAAGAAAAATGATTGTAGAGGAGTTTTAAAAAGTACTTGGATTAAGACCGATGATTTTAGGAAAATTACTTGAATTTGGTTGTTGTCCAGCAAAATGGTGGTTCATAGGGCATTTCTTATGGTTTGGGTTTAGCTATTGGGTGGTTGCCCACAAAAAAGCATTACACGGTGGGATTTATTGGACTGTGGTAGTTGGGTTAGCTTTGATGATGCGTTTGCCCGTTATTCTATACGGAGGACAAATCAACAAAGATGAAAGTCAAATGCTAGCACAGGGGATTACGCTGATGGTAGACCCGGTTTTGTATCATCTAGTCGACCCCACTACTGGAGGCCCGCTCAATAGCTACTTGTTAGCAGTATTGGGGTGGTTAGGAGCTAAGATAGATTTTCATTTAGCTCATTTTTTGAGTTTACTATTATCCCTTTTTTCATTTTATTTTATTTACAAAATAATAGAAGTGCTTCGTAATGAGAGGATTGCGCAAGTAGTTGTGCTGCCTTTTTTAGTATTTCTGAGTTTTGTTCAAGATAGCAATTATGTTCATTATAATAGCGAAGTCAATGCCATCTTGCTGCTAAGTGTTGTGGTGTATGCTTGGGCTTATTTGGCCAAAATCCAAGCCTATACCCCTTGGCGTTTAGTAGGTTTTGGAGTGATGCTAGCGCTGGTTCCTTTATGTAAATTACAAGGTTTACCTTTTGCGTTTTTTTGGGGATTGGCTATACTTTTTCAGTTTTGGCTAGCAAAGCCATCCAAATTTTGGCAATACTTTGGATGGGTGGCGGTAGGTGTAATTTTGACTTGGGGCATTTGGGTATTGTGGCTCGCTATCAATGGCGTACTCGACGATTTTTACAATTTTTATATATATGCCAATTCTCAATATAGTCATCGTTTGACTGATGAGCGCCCTAAATTTTTTTATACACTTGTGCGTTTTCCAGTGGTTGTGGTTAAAAAAGCAATCGAACTGAATTATATTTTCTTTCCTATTCTTGTTTTGAGCTTGAGTCTTGTTGTTGTCAATAAAACTTTGGTAAAAGAACGCTTAAGAGCTATTCTGAAACGGGATTACTATTTTTTGCCACTGATGCTGCTGTATGTGGTAGCAATTTCACTGACTATCATTCGGACAGGTAGTTTTTATGCCCATTATTTTTTATTTTACTTGTTACCATTGGCTTTAATTTTTGGATTATGGCTTGAAAATTTCTCAAAAACATGGTATTGGGCAGTACTATCTACTCAGTTGATTTTCTTTGTCGTTTTGGTTAAAGATATTGTGACTGATAATCCGATTAATCTTTATCCTACAAAAGCACCTCAGGCTCAAATAAGTGAGGTAGGACGAGCAATATTAAAATACAAAAGGCAAGGTGATCACTTGGCTGTTTGGGGATGGTCTTGTGAGTATTTTGTAGAAAGTCAGATGCCACAAGGTGTAGCCGAAAATCATACTACCAGAAGTGCGATGAAGCACCCCCTTCAGGAGGTATATATGCAGCGCTATTTGAGGGATATGCGTTTGCATCGCCCCGCTATTTTTGTGGACGCCATTACTCCCAAAACCTTGTGGATGGAAAAGCCTGAAGTCTATAAACATGAAAATTATCCAGCCTTAGCCCAATTGATAGCTGCCAACTATACCCTTAAAGACAGCCTGCAAGGAGTCAGGATTTATGTACGTAACCGATGAAAACACCACTTACCCATAATACCAACACTAGTCAATCTCTGCTTTATTGGGGAGGGTGGAGTTTTATGATAGTGTATTTTATGATTTATGGATGGTACGTAATGCAGTATGCTCTTAATGTTCCCTATCTTGATGATTATAACGCTATTTTGGGGTATCTAATTAAGGTGCAGGATATTTCATGGATTGAGCAAGTGAAGGAGATGTTTGTGCCCCACAATGAGCATATTATGTGGGGAACTCGTTTGATAGGCTTATTGCAATACCATCTCATAGGCAGCGTAGATTTTCAATGGTTGATTTTGCTGGGCAATGTCTTGTTTTTAGTTCAGTTTATACTTTTGTATAGACTTTTCCCCCAACAAAAAGCTACGTTTTGGCTACTAGGAATCATCTTACTCAATCCGCAGTATAGTGCTACTTCCTTTTGGGCTATGGCGGTATGGTCAAATGTATTGGTGATTGTTCTGGCAACTTTGACAATCAGTTGTTTAGTTCAAAAAAAAGCACTGTGGTGGGGTATTGTTTTGGGTATATTAACCTTGTTTAGTAATGGCAATGGAATGATGATTTTGCCCATAGGTTTTTTGATACTGTGGTGGCAAGGGCGTACTCGTAAAGATATTTTTTATTGGATATTAGCTTCGCTGATAGGAGGTCTGAGTTATTTTATGATTCTCAGAGCTCATCCCACTCATGATACTTTTTTTGTGGGGAATTTGCTGTTGTTTCCGCTCAATATGGCTGCTTTTATGGGAGCTTATGCTGCTCTTACCACGGGTTTAGCGGGTCAGATGAGTGCTATCGGAGTTGGTGTGGTAATATTGGTTCTGACGGTTCGGACAGCTTTTAGGCTTCATCAAAAACGCCAAACGGCTGATTTAACACTTTTGAGTATCATGCTTTTTGTGATACTCACGGCTTGTTCGGTAGCGATATTTCGTTCCGAAAAAGGAATGGATATAATCATAGGAAGTAGGTACAAGCATTATTCATCTTTGGCAATCGCCCTAGCAGTGCTGATGGCTTGCCGAGAAGAAGCTAGTAAGCGTGTGCCTCTATTCGTAAAGGTAATTGGTTGCGGAATATTGCTAAGTATGACCACACTTTTTTATATCAAAGATATAGGATATCGCTTGTCGACACGGTGGATTTTGAATGCTGCCTATCATAATATCTTGTACCAATCTACCGATTTGTATTCTGAAGGTAAAGATTCGCCTATGGTAAAGGCGGCACAAGAAGCGCACAAAAGAGGGATTTTTATTGTCGCCGCTGACAATGATTTACATCGGCAGTTGCAAAAAGCGCAAGTTATTATCGCAGATTCACTTTCAAAAATAGAATATCAAGCGCCTCAAAAATTTTATGAGCAGTCGGGGCGTTATCTTTCCGTCACTCATCCTCAACTTAGTATCCCCACCAAGGCTTCTGATGGTCTATATTTGGTTTTAGATTATGGAAAACAGACTTTTATGATTCCGACAAGTTCAAAAAGGAATAGTTTAGCAATGGCTTGGCGTCAGAAAACTTACTTTCAAAAAGGTGTAGAAGCCGAGACTATTGATAGGTTATTGCCCAAGACAAAATTTGGCATAAGCTGGTTGGAAATTAAGGATAACTCAGTGAGACGTTTGATGCCTTAAGTCGTCTTAACATTAGAGTTGACATAGGGTCGCTCTCTTAAGCTTTTTGATTTGTCACTGGATTTTAAAAATATTGGAATGCTGTTTGGCATCAATGGGCTGAATATCGCGCTCAATGTAGCATATTCTACCCTCATTGTGCAGTTCTTTGGGACCTCCTCCCAAGTAGAAGCATTCTTTGCAGCTTCTGTACTAGGTACGGCGGTATCTCGTTTTGTGAACACTGGTCAATTGGTCGAGATTGTAGTATCACGCTATCACCGAATCAAACAAAAATATGGGGTACAGGCTGGCATGTCGATTATTGCTACCCTTTGCAACTATATGGTAGGTGGAGCGTTGCTGTTGGTACTGGGTTTTATTGCTAGTGGTACTGGTATCGTCAATTTGTTGGTACCCGGTTTTGACGAAGATACCAAAGTGCAAGTATGGCAGATATTTTGTATTACGGGGTTTTTGATGCCGATTCAGATTGCGACCAATCTTTTTCAAGGCATGCTCAATGCAGAAGGGATTTATGGCAAAGTCGAATTTACATCCACTGTGTCGCAAATCGCCAATATTGCGATATTGATAATCTGGGGAAGAGAAGGAAACATATGGAGTTTGGTAGTGGGTCTGGTGATTAGTGTCTTAGCACAGTTTGCTACTACTTGTTATTATTTACGTCAAGTCAATTATCAGCATTCTTGGCTATTGAGGAATCCTCATTTTCCATTGCGAGAACTGGGGCGGACACTCATGGCTACGTCTACTTATATGCTCAGTGTACAGGTGTACACTTTTGTGTTCAATATGGCTTTGTCGTTGTTGCCTAGTGGAAGTTTTGCGATATATCGTTATGCGGAGTTGATTTACGGCAAAGTAGCGAATGTATTTATGATGCCTGTCAGTACTGTTTTTTTTAACGAAATCAATCGATTGATTCATAAGAAAAATAGTACTGAGGTGAAGGAGTTTGTGGCTAAAAACTTAAACTTTTCCTATTTCATTGCTTTTCTAGTGATACTTACCTTTTGGGCAAGCGGAAAGTATTTTATTTGGTCTTTTTGGGCAGGTATTAAATTTGATGCCTCGGCCACTACAGAGGTTTATGAGCTTCTTTGCCTTTTTTTCTTAAGTATGACTACCAATGGCCCTTCCTTGATTTATCGTAAGTTGGCGGTCTCGGTGACCAAGCCTGAGCTCCAGTACTACTATTGGAGCATTATACACCTCATATCAGTTGCGATAGGCTATTTTCTTATTCATTCTTTTGGATTTGATGGCGTCAAGATTCAGGTGCTTGTCCATTGTTGCTTAATGGCGTCTGTACCGATTCTTACGGTTTGGTTTTATAAACGGGTGTATTTTACTGGATACCAATTGGTCGAAGTTTTAAAAATAACCCTCGCTCTGGCTGCTGGGGGGGCGGTGGTGTGGGGAATTCGAAATTATTGGAACGATGCCACGTTGTACAGCAAAGAAGTAAGTTTTTTTATAGGAGCGAGTTTGGCGATAGGGGCTGCGTCGTTTTTTGTGATAAGTAGTATGATTTTTAAAGTTCATGAAATAAACTTGATTAGGGTTAAAATCCTCAATCGTATAAAATCATAAGGGAGTAAAAGTAGAAAAACAATAGATTGTCGCAGAATATCAATACGAATGCAGCGCTTGATTAGATCCAAAAGAAGGTGAGTGTTGATACAAATGACCGATAGATAAATATTCTTACTGATAGTTTTTAAGGTGCAGATTTGGGCAAGTACGATTATTCAGTAAATTTGCCACGTTTTTGGGAAAATATATTGACCACAAAACCTCTTTGGACCTAACTGCACTATGTTTCCACAAGCTACCCCGTCGATTCCCGACGTTGTTCAACTGATTCCATTGCAAAACTATGTCCTGTTGGCAACGACGTTGTTTGTAATAGGTATAGTAGGCGTACTCACACGTCGCAATGCTCTCATTATTTTTATGAGTATAGAGCTCATGCTCAATGCTGTCAATTTACTGCTTATTGCCTTTTCTACTTACAAATCTGACCCTGTAGGCCAGGTTTTTGTGTTTTTTATTATGGCAGTAGCTGCAGCAGAAGTGGCAGTGGGGCTAGCGATTATTGTGATGATTTATCGCAATACTCGTACTATCGACATCGGATTCTTGAATAAACTAAAATGGTGATTCTCTAGAAATGAGTGGGCAGACCTTTTTGACAGTATGAGGTCTGCTTTCTGTATGTCTGTCTAAAATCATTAAGAAATATATGTCTGCATCCTTACTAATTTTAATACCCCTGCTACCACTGATTGGTTTTGTCATCAATGGAGTTGGTTTTCGTCATGTCCCCAAGAGTTTGGTAGGCATCATAGGGTCGGCGGCGGCTTTAGGAGCTTTTGCCATTTCTATCTTAGCCTGGAATAGTTTTGAGGGTCAGCCTCAAATCGTACCCTTGTTTGATTGGATTTCGATTGGTTCGCTCAATATTCCTTTCTCATTTCAAATCGACCAACTCTCTTTGTTGATGTTGTTGGTGGTGACAGGAGTAGGATCTTTGATTCATATTTATTCCATTGGATACATGCATCATGACGAAGGATTTGGGAAGTTTTTTGCCTTCTTAAATCTATTCTTGTTTTTCATGTTGCTCTTGGTAATGGGCTCCAACTACGTCATCATGTTTATTGGTTGGGAAGGCGTAGGACTTTGTTCGTATTTATTGATTGGTTTTTGGAACAAAGTCACCAACTACAACAATGCCGCCCGGAAAGCTTTTATCATGAACCGTATCGGTGACTTAGGCTTTTTGTTGGGTATCTTCATGATTATCCAAAACTTTGGTTCTGTTGAGTATTTAGAGGTATTTGAAAAAGCAGCTGATGGAAGCTTTGGTGTCAATGATGCTATCATAGTGAGCATTACGGCATTACTTTTTGTAGGTGCTATGGGAAAATCAGCTCAGATACCTCTATACACTTGGCTGCCTGATGCGATGGCTGGCCCCACGCCCGTGTCGGCTTTGATTCACGCCGCTACGATGGTGACGGCCGGGATTTACATGGTGATTCGTTCTAATGTGTTGTACTCGCTCGCACCTGCTACATTAGGTGTGGTAGGGGGCATCGGATTGCTTACTGCCGTAGTGGCGGCATCAATCGGATTGTATCAAAATGACATTAAAAAAGTGCTTGCTTATTCTACCGTGAGCCAATTAGGATATATGTTTTTGGCCTTGGGAGTGGGAGCGTATACTTCGGCTATGTTTCACGTAATGACCCATGCGTTTTTCAAAGCACTTTTGTTTTTGGGCGCGGGTAGTGTGATACATGCTATGTCGGATGAACAAGATATTCGTAACATGGGAGGTTTGCGTAAGCATTTGCCTGTTACATTCTGGACATTTTTGATTGCAACACTGGCGATTTCGGGGATTTTCCCTTTATCAGGTTTTTTCTCTAAAGACGAGATTTTGGCGCATACATTTCAGCACAACAAAGTAATGTGGGGTATTGGAGTCGTGACAGCGATGATGACTGCCTTCTACATGTTCCGATTATTGTTTGTGACTTTCTTTGGTAACTTCCGTGGTACGCACGAACAAGAGCATCATTTGCATGAATCACCTGCTAGTATGACTGTGCCCTTGATGATTTTGGCGGTATTGTCGGCAGTAGGAGGGTTGATGAACGTACCGCATGTGTTGGGTGGAGGAGAATCTTTATCTCACTTTATGGCACCGCTTTTTGAGCTTTCTAAAAAAGCTAATCCCGCGTTTTTTGAGCATGGACACTTGGAGCATTCTACCGAATACATTCTCATGGGCGTATCGGTAGGAGCAGCTTTGTTGTCTATTTTCTTTGCTTATAACCTATTCATTAGTAAAAATACCGTCCCTGCGGCTGACAAAGACGTGACAGGGTTTGCCAAAGTTTTGCAAAACAAATATTATATCGATGAGTTATACGAATCAGTGTTTGTAAATCCGATTCGTAAGCTATCTGATTTGCTTTACAGTTTTGGGGAGTTCTTGATTGATTTGGTAGTAAATGGAGCAGGTCGTTTAGTTCAGTTTCTAGGCGGACGTTTCAGAATGCTACAAACTGGGGAGACGGGTTTTTATCTCTTTGCTATGGTATTGGGGATATTGGTTGTACTTGCGTGGAATCTTTTGCTTAGATAAAACAAGCAAGTAAGTGCAAGAGAAAGAGGGGGAGTAGATTATATCCATTATTTTATCCATCAATACAATGGTTCAGCACACTTTATCCCTACTCTTGCTCAAGATTGAGGCTCTGGTTACATCTTTTATTGGGGTTGGAAAATACTGGAAATTGAAAGTGACGGCATTGTCTTGTTTACTTGTATTAGTGTTTTCTTTACCCAATTATCAATATTTTTTTCAAAAAGACAATCCGTTGAATATTCCTTGGGATTATCTGCATGAAAAGGTAAAACAACCACTAGGAGAAAATAAATTGAAGCTAGGCACCAACGAACATAACAAGCAATATCGACTTACTCCTATTTTGATAGGAAGTATATACGATACTCCTCACAAAATGAGGATTGTAGCTTTTATGACTTTGATAGAACATCTTTTAGGAGCTGCTTTTTTTTATCTAGTACTGAGGATGGCTTACGAAATCACACAAGATAAGTTGTTGTCATCGTACTTCTGTATGGGTTTTAGCTTTTTGTTTGTAGGTAAAGACTTTTTTTGGGATTTAGCCTCGTGGCTGATTCCATTTGCCTACTTTTTTATTCTATTATCCATGGCTACGCGCAACGTTTGGATTGTGTTTTTGAGCCTTTCCTTAAGCTTTTGGTCAGATGAAAGGGCCCTTTTGTTTTCTCCTGTCCTATTCTTATGGTGGAAATTAACGGCTTCTGATAAGTTTGGCCGCCTGTCGGTGGGGTATTTAGTAAGTGTTGTGGGATATTTTGTGGTAAGATTCGTGCTATCCACTTATTATATCAAGGGAACCGATTCCTACAAACTACATCCACGAGAAACTGGGGCAGATTACTTTTGGTGTTTGTATGAGCAATTTCACCACATACCACTCGGGTTGGTTTTGCCTTTTGAAGGATACTGGATTTTCATTCTTATGTTTGTGATTTACGCTTTCCACAGCCGTAATACCCCCAATTTTAAGTGGTTTTTGTTGGCATTTTTAACTTTCTTGGGAGCCGTAGTGGTATCATATAGTATATTGGATACAACCAAAAGTTTGTGTTTAGTATTTCCACTTTTGTTTATATCCCTAAAGCTACTTCAAGACAACGAAAGTCCCGCCTTTGTAAAAAATGTGGTGATAGGAGCTGTGGCCGTTTCCTTTTTATTTCCCACCTACTATTTCAAGGGAGATTATGCTTGGATGACCCCCATTTATTATGAGCCAGTCAAAGAGTCAATTGGTTGGTTATTAAATACATTTGTTAACAAATTAAACTAAAGCGCTGAATATTTTAACGATATAGGTGAAATTATGCTTACACTTACACTTATCCTGATTCCGTTGATTGCGGGCGTTGTTTCGTTAATCACTAAAAACAATAATGCCAAACAACTTGCCCTCGTAGGGGCGCTTGTAGAGTTGGTTTTGGCTATAGTGATTTTTACTAAGTTTGAACCGACAGCCACTCAGCAATTTGGCTTTAGTTATCCCTGGATTGCGTCGGCTGGAATTTCTTTTGCAGGAGCGATCGATGGTATTAGTTTATTATTGGTAATGTTGACTGCGTTTTTGACCCCGCTGATTATTCTTTCTACTTTCAGACAACCTTACAAAAATGCTTCGGCTTTTTATGCGCTGATACTTTTCATGCAGTCGGCTTTGATGGGGGTATTTACGGCTACTGATGCTTTTTTGTTTTATCTATTTTTTGAGGCGGCTTTGATTCCTGTTTATTTTTTGGCCGCAGTATGGGGCGGAGAGAATCGTATCAAAGTCACTTTCAAGTTTTTTGTATATACCATCTTTGGAAGTTTGTTTATGCTAGTGGCGCTTGTGTATTTGTATTATCAAACTACCGCCTCTACTTCGCCAAACGGTCATACTTCCGACATCGCTTCGTTTTATAAATTGGCTCTAGATGCCCACAAACAAGGCTGGCTTTTTTGGGCGTTTTTTATTGCTTTTGCTATCAAAATGCCACTCTTTCCTTTTCATACTTGGCAACCTGATACTTATACCGAATCTCCCACACCAGCCACGATGCTATTGGCGGGTATCATGCTCAAAATGGGGATATACGGCGTGATTCGCTTCATTTTGCCAGTGGTGCCATTGGGCTTGGCAGATTGGGGTAAGACAGCGATTGTCCTCTCGGTCATCGGGATTGTGTATGGGTCGATTATCGCTATTCAGCAGCGCGATATGAAAAGACTCATCGCTTATTCTTCTTTTGGGCACGTGGGACTTATGGCAGCAGGAGTATTTTCGCAAACATTGAGTGGGGTACAAGGTGCGTTGATTCAGATGTTGGCGCACGGAATCAATGTGGTAGGTTTGTTTTTTATTGTTGAAATTATCTTTTCTCGTACCAAAACACGCAATTTAGAACAGTTGGGAGGTATTACACAACGTACTCCTCATCTTACTGTATATTTCATGATATTGATGCTAGGTAGCGTAGCTCTGCCGCTCACCAATGGCTTTGTAGGAGAGTTTTTATTGTTGAAAGGTGTCTACGAATTTAATATTTGGCTCGGGGCGATTGCGGGTACTACTATTATCTTAGGAGCTGTGTATATGCTTCGTTTGTTTCAGAAATCAATGTTTGGTAATAAATCGACCTTTACGGAGCATTTTGCTGACTTATCGATGAGTGAGCGTGCGGTACTTGTTCCGTTGATAGTAATGGTGTTTTGGATGGGATTGTATCCTAATACCTTTTTGAAATTGACAGAGCCCGCAGTAAGTAATCTTTTGCAGATGATTCATTATTAGAGCAACAAGTGCTTGAAAAAAAATATGAGTAAATGTTAATCTTTAACAATTAACGAAAACAAAATGCTTCCAATCATACTTCTTTCTATACTAGGTCTTTTAGTTTTGTTTTTGGGTTTCCAAAAATCCAAAACTCTTTTATTACCTGCTACCCTTTTGGTATTGGTAGTAGTTTTGATAACCAATTTCCTCAACTGGAATGACGTGCCTTCGTTGTATTTTAAAGGTATGCTTTACGAAAACAAACTCACTATGGCTTTTTCGGGCATTGTGATTTTATCGGCGTTTTTGATTGTAGCCTTGACACGTGGATTTGTAGATGACGAAAGTGCCCAACCTGCCGAGTACTATGCTTTAATGCTGTTTTCGTTGGTGGGTGCAATCATGATGATTGGTTTCGAGAACCTTATTATGTTGTTTGTAGGAGTGGAAATCTTGTCAGTATCGATGTATGTATTGACAGGCAGTGACAAACGTAATTTGCGCTCAAATGAAGCGGCTCTCAAGTATTTTTTGATGGGTGCTTTTGCTACCGGTATTATGCTCTTTGGAATGGCGCTGCTTTATGGCGCTACAGGTTCTTTCAATGTAACGGCGATTAAGTCTTATGTACTTACCAATGCTACACCGTCGATTATATTATATGCTGGCTTATTGATGTTGTTGATTGGAATGCTTTTCAAAGTATCGGCGGCACCTTTCCACTTCTGGACTCCCGATGTATATGATGGGGCACCTACTATTTTTACGGCATTTATGTCAACGATTGTAAAAACAGCGGGATTTGCTGCGATTTACCGTTTGCTTGCTGGGTCGTTTTCTGGTATTTATACCTTTTGGTGGGCTACTTTGGCGGGGATTACCATCCTTACACTATTGGCTGGCAATGTCACCGCTGTATACCAGAAAAGCTTCAAACGCATGATGGCTTATTCAAGTATTTCTCATGCAGGCTATCTGTTGCTTAGTGTGACGGCGCTCACTAGCCACTCCCAAAGTGCCATTGTGTTTTATTCACTAGCTTATTCGCTAGCTACTATTAGTGCTTTTGGAGTGCTGATGATTGTTGCTAAAGAAACAGGGGTACATTCTAACGAAAAATCCGAAAGCTTTGAGGCTTTCAATGGTTTAGGTAAGAAAAACCCGCTTTTGGCATTTGTGTTGACTGTATCTATGTTGTCTTTGGCAGGGATTCCGCTTACAGCTGGTTTTTGGGGTAAATTCTTTATCTTCTCTAGTGCAGTAGACCGAGGTTTGACATGGATTCTGGTCATAGCGGTATTGATGTCGACAGTAGGTATTTATTATTATTTCAGAGCTATTATTGCTGCTTACATGCGTGAAGGAGAGCTTGCTGCCATTAAAATATCTCCCTTTTATCGTCTAGTGCTGATTGTTACGACTGTTATCACGTTGGTATGTGGTCTCTTGCCCGATTTTTTGAAGGGTTTAGTATAGTATCAGATAGTATAGTTATATCAACAAAAAGCGGAAGCATTCATTAGCTTCCGCTTTTTGCGTTTCTTACTTTTTCGATGCCTTCTAAAAATCGGCTATATGAGAAGGGTTTGTGAAGCCAATCTACGTATTGAAAAGGGACTTCTTTTAGCATTTCTTCAAACAGCGCTGAGGTGATGATAACGTTTGAATGGTACTTAACAATAGGAAGTAAAATCGGGGCCACTACAATCGGTGTTGCTCTTACTTCCCAAAAAAGAATATCAGGATTTTGTTTTTCTAAAAACACATGAACATCGTCTTGCGAACCGCAGGTCCAGGCCAATGCTAGACCCTCGGTTCGGCGGATAAAAAAATCCATTAGAGCAGCGGCGGGTGGTTCAAACTCAATCACCCCGCAAGACAAAATTGGCAAGGTCATTCAAGGTACAGCAGGTTGATTTCTTACCCAAATATTGCAACCGTATTTGGTGCCATTCGCAACGGGGAGGCCTGCGTGGGCAGATTGGAGCAATATCGACTGGTCGATACGATTCAAAAAATATAAGGCACGTCCTTTTTGAGGTTCTACTTTTAAATTAAGTTCAGGAAAAAATGTCTCGCCACCACTAAAATCATCATTTAGATATACCAACATGGTATGAATACGGTGATTGGAGGCTCCCGCATCAAAATGTGGCTTAAATTGCTGCCCTTTGCTGTATTTGACACATTGAAGGTTTTCAATAAAATTGACTGGCACGTTTAGTAAATCGCTCACTTTTTGCAATATCGCTTTAAATTGCGGATTTTGACGCTCTCTAATACCCGCCGAATAACTCGTGCGGTCGGCAGAGACGTAGCTTTCGTTGGCATATGCTTCTACTTCACTTCTTACAAATAGATTTTTTTCTTCGCAATATTGAATAATATAATCGCAGGTATCATCACTCAAAAAATGGTCGTAAGTGCGAATGTGATTTTGGAGATAATTTTTCCGTAGTAGACTTTCTGTGTCTTCTTCAGCTATGCCATGTATTGAGTCTAAAGAATGAGGCACGGCCCGCAAAAGTGCTCCACTCCATTTGGTGGCAAATTGGTCAAGTGGTTCGACGGTTTCACCCCCATAGGGCGAGAAATAAGAGACGAACCCCTCGGAGATTGCTGTAATGATGATAAAATACTGGTCGTTTTCAAAACCCTTTAAAAAAGATAAGAGAGGGAAGTGAAGCTGTTCTAGAGAAGCCAAGGAAACCTTAAACATTTTAGTAGAACAGTTCCAATGTTGTAGTAAAAGATTGATGTCGTTTAAAGAAACAATGGGATAACGTGGTAGTTTTTGTACAGCCTCACGAATAAGTGCTTGGTTGGAATAAGGAATTATTCTTTTCACAAATTCTTGAATAAGAAGTACATTAGGACACTGTAGCGGAGTGATGACGGTCGTTTCCATATCAAAAAAATGGTTAAAGGTTAGCGAGTTCTGCTTTCTTCTTCGGCGCTACCGTTGGCGCGGTTTTTACGTTTGAAGGCCGATTTGCCAAATTTGTAAGTAAGACGTACACCAAAGTTTTGCACATTACGGGTCTGTAAAGTGTTGACATCTACATTCAAAAACTGTCCATAAAAAGCTTCGCGATAGGTATTGAAGAGGTCATTGAAATTGAGCTGGGCGGTGAGTTTGTTGGCCCAAAAACTTTTTTGAACCCCCACCGAAACTACCCCATAGCTTTTGACGCGATAAAACTGATCGGCTGAAGGACCTTGGTAGTAATAGCTCAGCTCGATAGTGCAATTGTTTTTGAGAGAGAAATACTGGCCGCCTCCGTAGTAGTAAGTCCAGATTCGATTGTCGAATTGTCCCGTCAGAAAACTTGATGCTACCTGACGGTGCATGATAAGTAGGTTGTTTTGTAGAGACCAAAACTTTGTTATTTTGACTGGTAAAGATAAGTCAATATTAAACACATTTTGCGTGTTGAGATTGACACGTGTATAACGAATGATCTTGGTGGCGTCATCTTGAATGGGCATTTGCACAATGATGTCCGTATCATGCACATAGCTTAGACCCGCATTGAAGTTTTTGAAGCTATAGCTCAATTCGGCTGTGTTGCGCATGGTAGGCAACAAAAATGGATTGCCTTCGATATAGGTGAAAGGGTCGGTATAAAAAGTAAAGGGGTTGAGATCCGAAAATGAAGGTCGGGTGAGTTTGCGGGCATATCCTAAGCTGATATTTTGGTTGTCGTCGAGGCGGTAACTGGCCTGAAAGCTAGGGAGCCAGCGTAAATAAGAGCGATCTACGACCGACGCAAGTGTGAGAGAATTGCCACGGGTTTGGGTATGTTCGAGGCGTAAACCTGCTTCAACAGTAAATTTTTTCCATTCTTTTCCCAAAATAACGTAGGCGGCTGAAATCTGCTCGTTGTAGCGAAAACGATTGCTTTTGGAAGCATCATATCCCCAGCCCCCTAGCGAAAGCGTATCATAGCGTAGGGCATCGTCACTATTTACCCAACTAAATTTGGTTCCAGCGGCCAACTGAAGTGTTTTGGACAAGGGGTGCGTATAATCAGCACGAATCGAACGAATACTTAACTCCGATGTACCATCGCCCATTAGACGAGAAGTGGATATGACAGTGGAGTTATCGTTGTTGAGAAAGCGGTTTTGAATGTCCTGATTTTCGGTGCGTGAGTATTTGCCATAATCCAAATCAATGGTTAATTGATTGTTTTTAGGGCTGAGCGTACCTCGATAATTGAGATTGAGAGAGCGGGTAGGCCCTTTGATGGTATTTTGATTGAGGGTCTGGATGTTTTGTCGTGCAGTGATGATGTTTTGGGCATAAGTATCAAGATGGGTCAAGTTGTCACTCAAATCGGTGCGATTTCTAAATACCCCTTTTGCAATAACTCCAATAGTATTTTTAGGGTTGATTTGATAATCAGCTCCTACGCGATAAGTGACTGGCTTTGAATCATAGTGAATGAAAGCATTGGGCGTCATAAGAGTATAGTTGTTTCCTTGCCCGATGCGTCGAAAACCAGACATATTCAAAAAGTCGTTGTCGTTTCGGTGGCTTACTACTCCAAAATACGTCCACTGGCGTGTTTTATAAGTGGCACTTAGGCCAGTTTCGTAGCCACTAAATTGTCGATTTTGATTGAAGCCCCCGTAAGCTATGCCAGTCCAACCCAGGTTTTTGTCACGTTTGAGTTTGATATTGATAACCGCTCTTATTTCACCTTCAAATCTTGCACTGGCGTTGGAGACGATTTCTACTTTTTCGATGTCAGAGGCGGGAATATTCCTTAGTTCTTCGGCACTAAGTGGCTGAGGACGCCCGTCGAGCATTACCAAAGGTGCGTACAAACCTTTGATGCTAATTCCTCCACTGGGGTCAACGATAAGGCTAGGAGAGCGTTTTAGAACATCGATAGCATTGGTAGATGTTTTGAAAACGGCGCTGTTGGCTACATTTACAATCAATTTTCCGTACTCACGTTCGAGCAATGGACGCTCGCCTTTTACCACCACCTCTTGTAAATTTCGGGCTTCAGATTCAAGAATGAATTCGCCTATTGATAAAGAAGGAGAACCATTTTTTACTTCCAAAATAGAAGAAATAAAAGCTTTGGAACCCATGTTGGAGATCTTTACAAAATATTGACCTGAGCGAATCCCTACCAATTCAAAGGTGCCTGTAGTGTCAGTAATAGCTCCTTTGATAAAACTAGAATCAGCGGCTAGTAGCATGACAGTCGCAAATTCAATAGCATGACGTTTGTCGTCAAAAACCTTTCCTGTCAAAGTCGTGCTTGACGAATCGGCAAGTACTTGTGCCTGGGCCAATATCCGCCCTGCTAGTACCATAAAAACAAGAATGATTAGCTTTTTCATACCCATGTGAGAGTTGAATGATTGATAAAAAATCTAAGAAGCTAGATGATTGACTTGAAAATGCGACTGAGAAGCCGCTCGTCATCAAGCATAATTTCGGCTGTTCCTTGCAACAAAGGCTGGATTGGGAGTTTGTTGCCAGTATTGGTAACAAGACCATTGCTAAGGGTGACATTGGCACGGTAATGATTATCAAGAGATACCGGTACTACCCCTGAGACATATCCTTCCAAAAAACCATACTGATTGTCGGGATAAGGATCGAGTTTGATAAGTACTCTTTGCCCTTTTTTCACTCGTCCAGCTCCTTTGATGGGGAGTTTGAGCTGTACTTCGTAAGACGTCACCGTCGGTACTACCAGAAGCATAAAAGCTTTGGGATTGTTTTCGACTCCTTTGATGAGATAAGTTTTTCCCGAAACACGCGCCCGGACAGGCTTGGTAGTTTTGTGAGCCGCATCAATTTCAGACACCAAAGTGTCGCCTACTTTAACTCGTTGGCTGTCTCCCACATGAGTACGATAAGTGACGAGAGGGTCTGTGATGTACCAAATGATTTTTTGGGGTTGATCTTTGGCATTGATGAGGGCTTGGGCGTTGAGGCTGTCAGGGTAGCGAATAGTGTGCGAGACGAGCACCAAAATGGCGATAACCCCTGCTAAGATTGTAATCCCCCATCTAATGATCCAATGAGGTACATGACCGATGATTTCTTGCAGTTCGCCGCTATGAAGCTCATAGCGATTATGAATATCTGACTGTGGCATAGTAATAGTGCGTTTGGAGGCTGATTAACTCTCGGCCAGTTCGAGTTGATTTTTCACAAGTTCAAAATAAGCACCTTTGCGGGCGGTAAGTTGGGCATGATTTCCCACTTCTTTGACCATACCATCTTCCAAGACTACGATTTGGTCGGCGTTTTTGACCGTGCTTAAGCGGTGAGCAATCACTATTACGGTGCGGCCTTTAAAGAAACGTTCGAGATTTTCCATGATGACCCGCTCGTTGTTGGCATCTAAGGCGCTGGTGGCTTCGTCAAAAAATAAGTAAGTGGGGTTTTTGTAAACCGCTCGTGCAATAAACAATCGTTGCCGTTGGCCGCCGCTAAGACCTGCCCCAGTATTCCCTATTTTAGTAACAAATCCTAAGGGAAGCTTGCGGATATAGTCTTGAAGATTGGCTACCCTGACCGAATCCCAAAGCCGGTCTTCATCGACAGTATTGCCATCGACCGCTATATTGCGAGCGATAGTATCCGAAAAAATATACCCATCCTGCATAACTGTACCACAGCCTTTGCGCCATTCTTTGGCCGATAAGTCGAGTAAGTTGCAGTGATTGACGATGATTTCGCCTTCCGAAGGCGCATAAAACTTCAGAAGAAGTTTGAGAAGGGTAGTTTTGCCACTTCCACTGGTACCCACAATAGCCGTCACCTTTCCTTCTGGAATGTGTAAATTGAGATTTTTGAGAACCAAAGAAGAGTGCGGCCCGCCATAGCGAAACGAAACATTGCGAAGCGTAATACCACGGCGATGTGATACCGCAGCTAAGGTATCATCATCAAAATAGAGTGCCTCGGTAGATTCTGCCATAGGTGTTTCGTGCTGGAAAACTCTCCCCAAAAGCTTTTCTTCGTCGATTTCTTCATCGGGTTTGTTATGAATTTCGCCTAAGCGGTCGAGGCTGATTTTTGCATCTTGTACACTTCTAATAAACTGCATGAGTTGGCTCAGTGGGCCGTTCATTTGTCCGATGATGTACGAAATACTCAACATCGCCCCTAGCGTAATTTGGTTGTTGATGACCAGCATCGCCGCCAAATACGAAATCAAAATGTTTTTGAGCTGGGTCACAAAAGAAGCGCCTACTTCTTGGTATTGTTCAAGAGCTAGGCTTTTGATATTGATTTTGAAAAGTTTGGCCTGAATTCGTTCCCATTCCCAGCGGCGGGCTTTTTCACAATTGTTGAGCTTGATTTCTTGCATACCCGTAATAAGCTCATAAATCGTGTTTTGGTTTTCGCGCATTCGCTGGAATCTTCTGTAATCCAAATCCTTCCGCTGACGTAAGAAAAACATAATCCACCCAATCGAAATGAGACTCCCAATGGCAAACACCGCCAAAAGCTGTGTGCCATAAATGCCAAGAATGACGGAGAAAATCACCAAGTTGACAACCGAAAAAAGAGTATTGAGAGAGGCACCAGTCAAAAAAGATTCGATGCGGTGATGGTCTTGAATACGCTGCGAGATGTCGCCAATGTTTTTGGATTCAAAAAAACTAATCGGCAACTTCATGAGTTTCATCAGAAAGTTGGAAATAATCGTGACACTCACTCGCGTACTAATGTGGAGCAATATCCAGTTTCGGATGAGATCGACGGATACATTGCCAATAAAGAGCAACAACTGCGAAAGCAGAATGAGATGGATAAAGGAGACATTGTGCCGATGAATCCCAAAGTCGATTAAACTTTGGGTTAAAAAAGGAAATATAAGGCTGATGACACTGCCCAAACACATCCCTAAAAGCACTTGTGTGATATGTCGCTTATAAGGATTGAGGTATTCAAATAAAAATTTAAAACCCGTCTTTCGTTCTTTGGTTTCTTCGCTGAGTTGATAAAACTCAGGAGTAGGCTCTAGAAGTAAGGCAATTCCGCGACCGTCGTCGGCGGCTCCCCAGCATTTCATAAAAGTGGCTTTGTCGAGGTTGACCATACCGTGGCTAGGGTCAGCTACGAGGAGCCGTTCGGCTTGTTCTTGACGAAAAGGCAAAAACCGCCAAAAATCTCTTTTTACTTCATACAGTACCACAAAATGCTCTTGATTCCAGTGTAATACACAGGGGAGAGGGGCATCTTGAGTGAGTTGTTTGTAAGAGAGTTTGGCACGAAGGGTTTTGAAACCAATTTTTTCGGCAGCTTCGCTAATGCCTAGCAAGCTCACTCCTTGGCGAGTGATGTAAGAATTAGCGCGCAGATATTCCAACGAATAATCTTTGCCGTAGAAGGCCGCGGCCATCTTCAGACAAGTGGGCCCGCAATCCATCATATCGAGCTGACGGTAATATTTGTAGCGGTTTGCCATAGTGTAAGTGCTTATGCGTAGTTAATTATGAATATTTGACTGATAATCAACAAGATTATCAGTGGCTTGTCGGATACTTAGACAGAAGCCAATTCTTCGGAGGGAGCGAGTGCATTTTTGAAAAAAAGTACACACGAGGCACGTTGGCGAGAAGAAACTTTGAGTTTGTTGACGAATTGCTCGGCGGTACTTTGCCAATGTGTATCATAAAACCCCCCTTGACTCAGGTGTTTGGTGAGCTCGACAAGCAATGCCAATTTATAGATGTCAAAATGAGTCGGTTGGTTTTTGAAGAAAGAGACAGTACGCTGTAAAATATCTTCTGATACTTCTGGTGCATAAAATGCCTCTTTGAGCTCAAACCATTCTAGCATTGCACGTTCATCGGGAGTAGCGGGCTCCCAAAAGGTAAGATTTTTGAACGCTATCTCAAACAATTCACGTTCAGTAGACAGATAATTTAAGAAAATGCTAACAGTTTCACTGCTCAATTGGAGCAGCATGTCTGAACGGAGTTGGACGGGTGCTTGGCGTAGATAGTTTTCTGCCCATTGGTCGCCCAGTGTCGGTATATGTCCATATACCATAAAACGCAACGCTTGTCCAATCACACCAGCAGCTTCTTCTAAGCGTTGTTGCGAAAAATATAGCCTTGCCAGATTGTGCAACTGCTGAATACGGTGGTATTCGAGAATATAAAAACCCTGCGCTGTAAGTAGAGCGTCATTGCCGATAGCCGAAACAAGCATGGTTTCTGCCTCGGCATAGTTTTTTTGTTTGTAACGTAAATAAGCAATGGCTGGCAATGCCGAAACCTCTACCAAATAAGGAAAAAGTGATAAGTCGGTAGGAGTATGGTGCCTGTAATGTTGTACTTCGTCAAATATACGTTGCGATACTTGAAACTGTCCATTGCGAGCTTCCGCCAGTCCTTTTTCATACCTAGTCCAGAGGTAGCTCAAACTACGCCATTGGGTAGCTGCATAATTTTTGGCTAATTGTGTGAGGGTATCGGCGTAGATATTATCATGGATTAAATCCCGCTTGGTGGAGGAGGTGCCAGATTCTACTTCACTCAGCAACTCTTGCATCTCTTGTAAGAGGGTGGTATACACAAATCGGTTCATGGCTTGGGAGTTTATTGGTTTAGGAGTTCTACCAGTTTTTCTTTGCCTCGTTTTTGGAGAGCATAGTACAGCTTGAGCTTTTCTTCGATATTGAATTTGTTGGTAGGGCAAGGAGCCATTCCTTCACGCCAAGATTTGGGGCAGCCACCACCGCACACAGGAAGCATTCGGCAAGTAGTGCAGGGATAATGTCCGCCTTCGGCTACTTCGTCATGAAACGACAGCAATGGGCGATGCTCGGAGATGGTTTCGAGGCCATTGCTCACATTTCCCAATACGTAGGGGGTGTTTTCGTAAGTCGAGACATACGGTACTTCGGTGCAGTCGAAGACATTTCCAAAAGCGTCAAATACCTCGGCATCGGGAGTTACAGATAAGCATACCACTGGATTGAGACCCGGTAGTAAACGAGGATTGAAACCTAATCTGAACATTTCGAGTATCCAATCCATTTCTTGTTGGGCAAAAGCTTTCTTTTCAAGCGATAGTAAATGAGCGTCGTTGCCCCAAGAGTGAATGGGAGCTACGTAGAAATAAGAGATTTTGTCTTGTAAATTATGATCAGCAAGGAGTTGTAAAAGTGGTTTTACGCTCTCGTTGTTTCGTTCGTCTACATTACACCGAATCGAAATCGAACACCCTAACTCTTTGAAATCTGGTCGGTTATATATTTTTAGAAGATTTTGGAATATCAATTTAAAAGTAGAAAGTCCTTCTTTGGTATGGCGTCGTGCATCGTGGTATTCGGCGGTACCATCAAGGGTTACTTCCATGCTAGTAACACCGTATTTTTGGGCCAATTCTAAGAAAACTGGTTCTTTTAAACTTAGTCCGTTTGTGACGACTTTACTGCTATAGCTGCATCCATGCTTTGCTGCAATCGCCTGAATACGAGGAGTAAGGGCGCGAATCTGAGCATAAGCCATGAGGGGCTCGCCCCCAAACCATGATATTTCTACATGCTTGTATTTTTTCTTTTCAAATTTACTTTCGATACGAGTTAATATACGATCATAATTTTCGGACGATATATAATCTTTGGTATGATTTTGTCCACAATAGCCACAGCCCAATTGGCACATTGCCGTAGGCTGAATAACGTGGTAGAGGGTATTGCCATCAGCCACTGCGGCTTTGTTGCGACCAATGATCGTTTTGAGTTCGTCATTATCTGCCGGAACGATGGCTTCTATTTGTAACATTTTCTCAAAAACCTGATCCTCAATTTCATCCCAAGCACCACGCATTAGCTTGTCGTAGAGGGAATTGGTAATGACCAAGGTACGAGCCGTGCGAGTAGCAAAAAGTACTCGTTTGCGTTCTGTGACAGGTTCGGTCACAACGAGGTATTGTGATAGCTTGAAGTCCATTTTGATTCAGGGATGATTAATGGGTTTTACGAAAGACAGATAGCGGTAATCTGTAAAATGAGATATAATCACTTATGGGAAACGACAGTATTAGGGTCACAGCTGCTGTTGCTTACCGTGCAGCTATCATTTTTGTTGTTGCCAGAGCAGCTAATATTTGTCTCAACGCCTCCCGCTAGCTCTTCGGCTTCTTGGGGAGTGATATCTTCCACATGCTCAGAGGATTGCGATACTAGCTGGTCTATATTACGCTTAGATGGAGTATTCATGGCAGTGATTTTAATTTTAGAAATTAAGTCTTGAAAAGCAGGCGGGGAGTTGGTAGCGTCCCGCCTGCTGCTGCGGTTTTATTCAGCTACCTCGGCTGCTTTAGGACCACAGCCCGTATTGCTGATGGGACATCCTTTGTTGTTGCCAGAGCCACAGGATACGTTGAGTTCGTGACCTCCTGCGAGTTCTTCGGCTTCTTCGGGTGAGATGTCTTCAAAGCCTTCTCCTTGTGATGCGAGTTCGTCGAGTTTGAGTTTAGATGGATTTGCCATGAGAATTGAAAGTTTAGAGATGATTTTATAAATTAAAAAAAGGAACCTCAGTGTTGTAATTCCTATTAAGTGAGGTCAATAGAAGCCGAAGACGGAGGACAACTGTTGTTGCTTACGGGGCAACTGTTGTTTTTGTCGTTGCCAGTAGAAGGGCAGCCCGTATTTCGGTCAAAACCTCCTGCGAGTTCTTCGGCTTCATCTGGTGAGATGTCTTCAAAGCCTTCACCTTGTGATGCGAGTTCGTCAAGGCTAAATTTGGAAGGATTTTTCATGAACTTTTAGATTGGCTGAAAGTGATGATTGAGGGTACTTCTAAAGAACTATCGGCTGGTAAAGTTTTGTTGCCAGCCGATAGGGCTTATCTCTAATTGGCTTCTGCCGCAGCCGGACCGCAGCTCGTATTACTTACTGGGCATCCTTTGTTGTTGCCAGAGCCACAAGCTACGTTTAATTCATGTCCTCCGGCGAGTTCTTCAGCTTCTTCAGGGGTTAGTTCAGCAAATCCTTCTTCTGGATTCTCAGTTCCGTCAAGTTTGTTAAGGATGTCTCCTAGCGATTTCGTTGCCATGATTGAAAGTGGTTTAGAGAAATGAAATAAATGATTTGGGAGGATTATCGGGGCGCCTTTCGATTCAACTCCCTGTCGTTTTGACATTCGAAAATTGGCAGATTAGGCGCGGAACAGAAAAAAAATTAGACGGAGTTTAGAAGATACTCGACGAATTTGAGCCTTCTCAAGAAGCTTTTTTGTATACTCGACGAATGAAACTTGGTGAGTTTAGGGCATTAGGCGTTGTGGTGAAGCTGAAGCAATGCCTCTTGATAAGAAAGTGGCGTCAATTGAGTCTTCTGGACAAAAGATACGGGTAAGCGTTTAAGTAGTTTGTTTTGTATATGGGTAATGAGTTTTAATAAATCCCGACAGTAAACCGAGGGATTATCGAAACCATTACTTGGATGATAGCGATGTACAATAAATCCTCCCCCGCAGACCTCCTTGATAGGGCATCGCCGACAGGCTGAAGGAAGCTCTTGATGGCTCTGAGCACATAGCTGAATCAAAGGTGCTTGTAAGGCCTCTTCCAACGAATGTGTTGTCACATTGTAGCCTTCTTTCGTAATGCCATCTGCGCATACTTTGAGCGAGTCTTGGGCTTCGATACTGCCGTCGGTATCAATAATCAAAAACAAATGAGCATCTCTTCCTACTTCGTCGGCACTGGAAGGTAATCCTAGGATGAGCTGGATAATGTGTTGAAAATAAGGGATGTAAGGTCTTTGGGGGGAGGGGAGTTGCCACCAATCGTCAAACACTACCAAAAGCCAATCGGCAAGGGGCGTAGCGGGGTGGGCATTAAGCCAGGGATAAGAGGTGTGGGTATAGTCGGGAAAGAGAAAATTGAGGAAACGAACTTGGAGCGATAAAAAATGTCGGAATACTTCTAAAGGATTAGTAGTGGGGTCGATTACGCACAAAACCCCCGGATGAAAAGGGAGCGCCGGGTGATTTTGGGCAAGTTTGAGCCCACGTACAGTGTCATGATAGGAGCCTTGGCCCGCAAAATCCACCCGATAAGAGTCGTGTAGATGTGGAGGCCCGTCTAGGCTGAATCCAAGTCGAAACCCCCAATCCCCTAGCTGCTGACACCAATCGGCTGTAAGTAAGGTACCGTTGGTTTGTAACGAAAAAACGGCCTCGGTATAAGAAGGTAACAAACGAGATGCTTGAGCTACAAATTTTTCATAAAAGGCCGGTGGAAGTAGCAAAGGCTCTCCTCCGTGAAATATAAATCGAAAATGCCTAAGACGGTGCCGCCGACAGTAGTGTGCCACTCGCTTCAGAATAGCCTCTACTGTCTCATCGCTCATGCGTTTGGGCTGCGCTTTGTAAGTAGTATCTCCTTTGTTATAAACGTAGCAGTAAGTGCAATTGAGATTGCACCTACTCGTAACTTTGAGTACGAGGCCTTTGATATGAGCGCTTCGGCGACGACTCATTGGTCATTGGTCGGAAATGATTCGGTTTTGGCCTGATTGCTAAGGCCATCTTTAATCCAACCTACATTTTGACCATCAAAATCTTTTTGTGCGCCTCCCGTAATGATGTCTAAGTTATCTTCTTCTAGATTTTTGAGTTCATCCAAGAGTTTTTTATTGGCTTTTTTGGAAGCAGGAAGCGAAAACCACTTTTTCATGACTTATTTATTGTTAAGGTTAAAAATTGATTAACAAAAAAGGTGCTGTCGTTTTGGGGTCTTTGTCTCTGTCAAATTGAGAAGTTGGGGTAAAATCTTTGTCACCTCCTCTTACTTGTAAAGACTCTTCCTCTGAAAGCAGTTCGATAAGGTTGTTGGTGGATTGCATTGCTAAGTCTAAGTCACTAGCTGTTGCTACAAAAAAATTCAGTGTCTTTTTCATAGATAAGGAAAATAGGTTAATGACATATAATATACCACGCCAAACGGATTGTGGTAGCAAGAATACAGTCTAATAAAAAAGCGAAAAAAAAATTTAGACGAATTTTGGGTTCTACTCGACGAATGTAAGCCTACTCTAGAAGTTTGGATTTTCGTTGACGTGCGTTTTCGGAACTATAAAACCTCAGAAGAAAGTGATAAACGATAAGTTCGTGCGTACGAGGCGCATTGGTAAAGAGGCGATTAAGTGAAAGATGAATATAACTCGCAATGACCTCAAAAGCTTGCTTGGATACAGGCAAATACGACTCTATGAAAGCCCTTACTTTTTCCGAACGTTGAAGAAGGATAGACGCCTCTGCAAGATTGGTGTTTAAGAGTGCTTCTTCAATCAAAGAAAACTCTCGGCGGTATTTATCGTTGAGTTGTGTTTTGAGATGGAGAGCATGTTCACTCAAAAAACGACTTTGAAGTAAAGCGAGAATTTCTACTTTTTGATTCAAATCCAACCCAAAATCATCTAACCAATAGCTTACGTTGCTTAATGCAAAATACCCCTTCTGGTTGTCGTCGGAAGCATGGATGAGATAAGCTAAGATGGCCTCACTATCAGCTGTAAAAATCTCCTCAGTGATTTTTATGGGAAATAAATGATAACGTTCAATCTCGCGCTGGTAAGTATCAATTTGCACTTTGTAGATAGTACCCGCATCAAGATAGGTACGCAAAGCAAGATTGACTAAGGAGAAAACATCCGAGTCGCTAGAGTGATGCCTAAAACGCAAACGTAAATGAGGATGAGGGTCGGCAAAGCGTACAAAAAACCATTCGTGGATACAATCGTGAGATTTTAAGGAGAAAATTAAGGTAGGAAGAGCGTGAATGATAAAGTGCTCAATCGTAGATTCTCCCGCGTACAGTTTCAAAGAGAGCCATTCTTCTCCCGGAAAAAAAACTTGTTTTGTGGATACATAATGAGAAAATGGTGGCAGAGGGGGGACGACTTCTGCCGTTGGGTTCCAACACGGAATAATCATCTCATTGGTGTATCTCTTTTGGTGTGGGCCTTGTACCCAGCATTGATCGGGCGATTGTAGCCACTCACTAAGCCTGATTTTTTTATGAGCTTGTAGGGTAGTGATTAGTATTTCTTGGCAAAAAGGCTTTGAAAGATCCAATAGTAGTTCATTGTCGCCTTCGGAAATGCTGATTTTATCGGGAAACAAAGGATACTGTCGAAACCATTCTTTGATTTGCGCAAAAGTCAATGGGGTTTTGAAATACTCTACCGAAAGATGCCAAGTGGCTCTACTCAAAATGACTTGTTTGTAGCGTACGCGGGGCAAAAATGAAAGATGCTCTAACTCACCCCATTGCCAGTAAATTCTCAACCGTCCGTACTGACCCTGTAAGTCGCACAAAAACCGGTACACTCCTAAACCGTTGCGGTAGTTGTGTGCGGTAGATAAGCGAGGAATAATTTCCTTTTGCAGACGTTTGGAACGGACTATAATTCGGTGATTAGAAGTAACCGAAATCATCAAATCATCTAAAGAAATAGTATGGTTATCATCTACGCTACTTTGGCCTACATAAGGGATTTCGTAAGCCCTGAGTTGGGGACGAGCAATGACATTGGAGAGACGGCCTTGGGGCGAATGTACCACCTCCGCAAAAATAGCATGGGGATGTTGGTTTTCTTCTTGCTGAATACAATCACGGACAAGTTTAGTAAGGTGTGAGTCACCGTTACAAAATCTTCCAAGCAAATTGACAGCCGAAGGACCCTCCACCCCATTGAGACAAAAACTAAAATCGCCTGCTTCTAAGGCCTTGATAGATGGACTAAGAAGACTCCCAAAAACAAAAAAAATGCTAGGCAAAGGAGAGGGACTTGAAGAGGACAGCTTGGCCAAGTCGCTTGCTTGTAGCTCTATTTCGGCCTTGTTTTTTTCTATACACTGAGACCAAAGCTGTAACTTATGGGCATCGGTAATATTCCAAGAAGAATTACTTGGCGCATTTGACGAAAAATCTAAATCTTCGAGCCAGCCCGAAAAAGCGGAGTTTTGGCCATAGCCAATCCCAAAGTCATCGTCCAACGCTTGCAAAAAAGCGATTTCGCGGTCTTCGTATCTTTCTCTAAATCGTTTGCAAAAATCTTCTAATGCCTTAGGCAAGGTGGCGGCATTGAGTGGTTCAAGTTCTTGAATCTGGTGAATGAGCGGTTTGACAAACGTATCTTTTAAGGGCAGTGCGTCATTGCCAAAACGCAAATTGATATGAAGCAGATTTCCTTGTGCTAAAGAAGGCTCAATATGAGCCAAATGCGACATGATTTGTTCGCGTCTTACAAATTCGTTGGGCGCAAACTCAAGGTCATGAATGATTGCTTTCAAGGTTTTAACTAGAGGGGAAGTACCTTCAAGCGTCGAAATTTTTTGATAAAGACGCCATAAATGCGGCATACCCGTCACCGTGGGTTCTATTTCCGAAACGAGAAGTTGCTGTTCAATCAGCAACTCAATAAAACCTAAAGCATCTTCAGCAGCGATTTCATCATTGATTAGTAGCCCTACAAGCTCTTGGATAGTAGCTCCAGTTTTTGCTTTTTGAAGCACCGCCTGCAATTCGTCCGAGCGTGACACTTCACTCACAAAAAAACTTTGATTTCCTTCTTCGATTTTACTTTCTGTATATCTTAAATGGCTGTCGATAGCGTAGAGGGTATTGTTAGGAAAAAAAAGAAGGTTTTCATAAATCTTGGGCTCTGCTAGTAAAGCCTTGGTAAGTTGCACCAGAGATTCGCCATCTAGCTGTGCCACCCTTGTGGCTTGCCGATTCTCAAAATTTAAGCCAGAGTACTCACCCCACTGCCCTACGGTATAGCCTGCAAAAAGCCCAAAGGGTGTACAGCGACTAGCCATACGCTGGATATACTTCCAAAAAGATTGTTGAGTTTTGAGTGGTAGGTTTTGTTTTTGAAAACACTCTTCAAGATGTTTGTAAAAGGATGGAGACGCCAAAAGAAGAGCTTCTTTAACAAGCGGAATCGCCCAATAATGATTAAAAAAATCAAGGGAAATATCGGCATCCCAAATATCGTCCAATGGAAGAGATGGCAATCGGGCTACGTAAAATGGAAATAATTGCCATCTCTTCATACCTGCTTCGGTTATCGATTTTTGTTTTACCAGTGCGTTACAATGATAGTAGTACCAGTAGCTGATAGATTTTCTTGGCTGCCTTTCGAGGCTTTTTTGTGGTTGTTGAGTTTAGTAATTGTTCTTTTCTCAAATTTGATTTTAGAAGTGTTTAAAGTTTTCATAGTTTAATAAAATGGTTAAATGATGGAATGGAACATAAGCGCAACAAAACAATTGTTATTCTGAAATATCTGCTAATTATTTAGACTAATGTGGGGCGTTTTTAGACTAATATTGACCTCTACTCGACTAACTTCAGATTTGCTTCGACCAATTTTCCCCTATCTTTTGGTGAGAGAGCCGTTTACAAATTCTTGGACTATTTCACGATAACTCACCCCAATCGGAATCTCTTTCGAAATAGTTGTCTCTAACGTATTTCCTTGGATTACTTTGATGCAACTTTTATTGACGAGGTAGGAGCGGTGTACCCGCAAAAACAAGTCCGAAGGCAGCATTTCTTCCATTTTATTCATGCTTAGGTAAGTTACGATGGGTTTGTCGTTGAGGTATACCTTTACATAATCTTTCATTCCTTCTACAAAAAGAATATCTTCCACCTGAATATGTAGCAACTTCCGTCCTTCTTTAATCCAGATAAAAGCCTTCTCTTTTGACCCTTCGTTTGTCTCAATGGGAGGGAGGGATACAGGCGTTGCTTCTGTTGATTTGGGTGTTTTGTTTTTATCAAATCGTTCGCGGGCTTTATTGACTGCTTTTAAGAATCGTTCGAAAGGAACTGGTTTGAGCAAATAATCAGTCACATCATATTCAAAACCTTCTAAAGCATAATCCCGATACGCCGTAGTTACGATTACTTGTGGACTGTTGCGTGCAAAACTTTTAAGGAGGTCAATACCCGACATTTCGGGCATGTTAATGTCCAAAAAAATCAAATCAGGACTGTGTTGATGAATTGCATTCAAAGCCATGTAAGCGTCGTTACACTTTTGGAGTAAGTTTAAAAAAGGCAACCGACTAATAAAGTTTTCTAATACTTGTTGAGCGGGAGGTTCGTCGTCAACAATGATACAATTAAGGGTGTTTTCCATATAGCTGTAGTTGTAATTCTACCGAAAAAGTATCTTTTTCGTCTTTTATGGTAAATGAATGGGCTGAGGGATAGAGCAGTTGAAGTCTTCGTTTGAGATTGTTGAGGCCGACGCCTTTGGGTTGTTTTGCATAAAACGGCACAAGAGGTTTTGAGTTTTTAACAATAAATATTAAAAGTCCATCTGGAGAAATATGGAGTTGGCTTTGTACCCAAGCGGGCTTAGTTGTACAATGAATCCCATGTTTAAAAGCATTTTCGAGCAATGTCACCAGTAGCAATGGTGGAATCCTGAAAGAATGAGCATTGGTTTTATCATAACTAAAAGCCAAAGTGGCATTTTCGCGTTGACGCATGGCTTCTATACTCATAAAGTCTTCCAAAAAACTCATTTCTCTTGTGAGCGCGATGGTTTCTTGACTAGAGTCATAAATCGAATATTGTAACAACTCTGAAAGCTTAAGCAGCGACATGGCTGTTTCTTCATCTTTTTCGATAGCAGTAGCATAAATGCTATTGAGGGCATTGAATATAAAATGAGGATGAATCTGCGACCGTAAGAAGTCCAACTCAAGTTGTATATTGTCGCGTTCTAGCCTCAGGATACGCGTACGTGCTATCACAAAATCTTTGACAGTCTTTAAAAAAAGTGGAATCGTCCAGTTGGAAATAGTAAAGCTTAAAGTGTACACAAACACATTGACACTAAAAGCGCCCAACCAGAAATTGGATCCATACATATCAAAGACACGTTTGAACTTGAGAGGTAACTCAAAAAAACGTGCTGTCAACATCCCTACTCCATAGCTTCCCCAAGCATTGAACAAATAAATACCTATAAGGTGAAGGATAAAAAAGTGCCATTGGTTATTGTAAATAGTAGGCAATATAAAACTCACAAACCAATAATAACTACCAATGATAATGCCGAGATAGCCTACCCACATTACTACCGCTCCCCACAATGATTGACCGATATTGGCGATGCCCCATATGATTTCGAACCATACTACTGGCGATATCAGTAGCCAGAAAAAGAAATGCAGCCCTACCCGAAACCAGCTATTGGAGGACTCGTTATTGAACCAAGAATTAAATTTTTGACTAAAAGTAGCCACTCTGTTGCCCAAAGAGAATGTTGACGATTTAGTTTGTTTTAGGTCGAAAATGCTGCCTTATAAGCTAAATAAGTGCCTTAAAAGCAAATATCTTCTTTCTTATAGTCATGATTTTGAAGCAGGGCAAGTGTAAATTTAAAGGAATAACTGATTGATGAAAACTCGAAATAGGAATTTTTCAAGAAACTATACTATTTTTAAGTATTTTTTAATATTTTTTTAAGAAAACCATTGTAAATATTAAAAAAGCCTTTACCTTTGTAGAGGAAACCTTAAAACATCACAAAAAATGAAAAAAGCATTCGCATTCTTGTTCGTAGCTGGTATGGTAACTTTGGCTGCTTGTGGCGGTAAAACTGAAGAAGCTGCTACTACTGATACTACTACTGTAACTGTTGATACTACAGCTTCAGTTGATACTACTGCTGTTGATACTACTGCCGCTGATACTTCAGCTGCTCAATAATCGCACGCAAAGAGTACAACAAAACAAAAGCCCCGCGAACTATCGCGGGGCTTTTGATGTTTTGAGGTCAATATGAAACCCCTGGCTGACAAAATAAGACTTCTACGCCTTGAGCGCGGCTTTTCGCAAGAAAACATGGCTGATTCGTTAGGAATCTCAACCACATCTTATGGCGATATAGAGCGTGGCAAGACCGATATTACTTTGTCGAGATTGATGCAGATTGCAGAAATCTATGGTATTACCCTTCTTACGCTGCTGGGTGAGGCACCTACACTAGAGCTAGAAATCCAACATCTCGAATTAGAAAAACTGAAGATAGAGAACGAAAAGCTACGTCTCGAAAATCAGTATCTGCGCGAAAAACTTGCCACCAGAATCATCGTGGACTTGATTCAAGACAAAGACCAAACTTCTCAAGAGCGACGCCGCATCGGTTTTTGAAAAATTAAGTACTCTTTAAGGCTAAATATTTGTGGCTTTAAAGGATTGAGTCTCTTTGAGAAAGTTGATAAATAATACATAAATTGCATGCCCCTACGTTTGTTCACGTTGGGGTATTTTTTTAGGTTTAGGGTCTAAAATTAAATTATACCTATGATGAAGCTTGCCGCTATAAAAGGAAGAAATCGAGTGATTATCGAACGTGTAACTCCCGAATTAGACGGAGGGCGTTTTTTTATCAAGTCTGTACCTCAAGAAACCATTCCGGTCAAAGCCGACATCTTTTGCGATGGTCATGATAAAACAGCTGCTCGACTTCTTTACAAACATCAATCCGAAAATAAATGGAGTGAGGTACCGATGCGCCTCATCAATAATGACCGCTGGCAGGCGGAGTTTATTGCCCAAAAAGAAGGATTTTATCATTATACCATCGAAGCTTGGGTAGACCATTTGGCGTCTTGGGAGCATGAGATTACGCTCAAAATTAGAGATGCCCAGCATGTAAGTAGTGAATTGCTAGTAGGGGCTAATTTGCTTGAGCGGGCCGCCGCTCACGCACCCCAAGAAGATAAAAAGGCAATATTAGAAGTAGTAAAGATATTTCGGGATGAAAGCCGCTACGATGATGCCGTTATCAATGCTATCAGCGAGCGATTGGTGAAATGGATTGATTTGTATCCCATTCGCGAAAACGTAAGCCGCTATCATGAGCTCAAGCTTTGGGTAGACCGCCCTAAAGCCGGTTTTTCTACTTGGTATTCTATGTTTCCTCGCTCAGCAGCTAAAGAACCCGGTCAGCATGGTACTTTTCGAGATGTAATAGATTTACTACCCCGTATTCAACGTATGGGTTTTGATGTACTTTATTTGACCCCTATTCACCCCATTGGAAATCAGTTTCGAAAAGGAAAAAACAACAACGTGCTATGCCAACCCGGCGAGCCGGGGGTGCCTTACGGGATTGGTTCTGAATTGGGAGGGCATGATGCGATTCATCCGGAATTGGGCACCTTAGAGGATTTTAAGACATTGATTGAAGCGTGTAAGGCTCATGGGATGGAAATTGCGATGGATTTGGCCATACAGTGCTCGCCCGACCACCCTTGGGCTAAAGAGCATCCTGAGTGGTTCAAAATTCGGCCTGATGGCACTATTCAGTATGCCGAAAATCCTCCCAAAAAATACCAAGACATCTATCCTATTAATTTTGAAACCGAAGCTTGGCAGAGCTTGTGGGAAGAACTTAAACGCATTATTTTCTTGTGGGCGGAGTGGGGTGTTCGCATCATTCGGGTAGACAATCCTCACACCAAAGCCTTTGCGTTTTGGGAGTGGGTCATTGCCGAAACCAAACAAACATATCCAGATATGTTGTTTTTGGCTGAGGCTTTTACGCGGCCCAAAGTCATGCAGCAGCTTGCCAAAGGAGGATATAGCCAATCTTATACTTATTTTACTTGGCGCAATACCAAAGCGGAGCTAACAGAATACATGACGGAGCTGACGCAGGAAGAAATGCGCTACTATTTTAGACCTAATTTTTGGCCTAATACCCACGACATCAATCCTCCACTTCTCCAAACAGGACATGAACCTAACTTCTTGATTCGCTACTTTTTAGCAGCTACGCTGTCTTCTAATTACGGTATCTTTGGGCCAACATTTGAATACATGGTGCACGAAGCATTTCCGGGAAAAGAAGAGTATTGGAACTCCGAGAAATATGAAATCAAACACTGGGATTGGGAGCAAACCAATAAACTTATTTACGTAATTACGCAAGTGAATCGCGCCCGAAAGGAGAATGCGGCGTTGCAGCATACCAACAACATTACCTTTTGTGAGGTTTATGATGAGCAGCTTATGGCTTACCTCAAGATTCAGGGCGACAATCAAATCCTGTGCGTGGTGAATTTAGATGGATACAATCGCCGGGGTCACATGATTAAGATTCCTATCCAAAAAATAGATAAAGCAGGTTGGGAAGAATACATCGTACATGATTTGTTGACAGACTCTAAATATGTATGGAAAGGTGAAATGAATTATGTCGAATTAGATCCCTATTTCTTGCCCTTTCATTTGTTTAGAATTGAGGAGGTGGAGGCAAAGGAGGTTGGCGTTTAGCCAACCTTTTTTATCTCTTTACCATCCCAAAATCTCAACCGCCGCATAAAGCACTAGCACAATACCGAGACTTGTAAGGCCATACATGATACCATTGAAAGAGGTATCGTGCATGTATAAGATGTACTGAATCAAAAACCCAAGCCCTAGGGTAGCTACTCCCACGCCTCCCACAATCAGCCCCCTTTGGCGTCTTTTGGCAAAATGTGTCTCTTTCTCTTCGGTAGAATTTGGTTGATTCATTGCATGAAAAGGTTTAGAAAAATCAAATTAAATCTTTTTATAGTTCAAATAAAATGATTTTTATCAACCCTCACAACCACATTTAGCGCCCTGTAAGTTATAAAATCGGCTCAATGATGAGATAAATTCAATGTTTGAACCCAATCCATGGCTCGTGTCAGAACATCTGTGTCAAAAGCTTCTACGTACTGACTCACAAAACCGGGTCGCTCGATGCTGAGATTTTTACTAAACACATGGTTGTGAAAAATCAATATCGGAAAATTGGAAAGAGGAAAAAACTGCAAACCTGTTCCATTATAAAAAAACGAAACAGTAGGGCAGTAAATAGAACACAGATGTGCTGGTAAGGATTCTAGTGTGAAAGCAATCGCCGCTTTTTGCGATAGGGAGGCTAATTCGTTGAGATTTAGTTGAGCCACTGCGTCATATACCCGCTCCTGATATGTCGGATAAGCCATTTTTATTTGCTGGAGTAATTCTTTGGTTTGATTTTGCTGCCCACACCCAATCAGCAGCCCCTGTTGTTGACGAAGAATCTTGCCCGCAAGTTCGATCCAAAAATCATTAGGAAGAAATCGACTAGCCGCGCCACTTTCGGGGCATAGTAGTATATACGGTTGTGCTTGGTTCAAAAATGGGAGTTTTTGGACCAAAGTTTGAGAGGCTTTTTCGGGAAAGTTGAAGTAAGGATTTATATCTGCCAAAGTAGCGTTGATGCCTACTGCCCCCAAAACATCTAACAGTAACTCTAAATGATGAAACTCTCGATCAGGTAAAAAAAACTCTTCATCTAGCAGTCCTCCTAAACCGCGCGTACCAAAACCTACGGCTTTTTGAACTTGGAGAAAAGGCAACAAAAACAAAAACGGAGAATCAGAAAATCTTAAATCTATAAAAGCACTATAAGTCTCATTTTTTAACGCCTTAATCGCGCTACGAGTTGTACGGATATGGTCGCGCCACTTAGCGGTTTTACTGATGTTGCGTCGATTGGTATTGGCATGGTTGAGATGAATAATCCTTCGGATGCAGGGGTTGTTCACTAAAATAGGATCGCACCAATCACCCACAACTACGTCGATAGTACATTTATGGTATGCTTTTTGAATAAACGGAAAAAGATACGACATCGTGAGCGCATCTCCCAAGTGCCCCGACATAAGTATCAAAAAACGAGGAGAGTCAACTTTGGGCCTAGAGCGTCGTTTATAGAAAAGTTGAGCATAAATATCCACCAATGAATCCATTAGCCAAAGCGGATAGCTTAAACGGCGAGGGGCACAGTACTTACGAGATTTACCAATCATTGTTTTTAAAAACGCACCAAGGCGTTTGTAATAAATTTATATATAAATAAAATCTGCTGGCACGATAGGGACTTCAAATTAGAGCAAATCAACCGCGTTGTAAAATTAGCAATAGGGCAAATATATCATGATAGAAAGATAGAAAACCTTAAAAGTCTAAGGATGTATTTCTTCAAAAGCACATTCAAATAGACTAGTATTCTGTCTAAGCCATAAGATGTTATAGCAAGCTATATCACAGAGTCAAAGGTATTTTTTTGTACCTTTGTCCAACATCCTAAGCACAAGAGTTTTTGCATTATACTGTTATGATAAAACTCTACCATTTTGATAAGAAATTATGCCATTAGCAGCTGTTGTTATTCCAATTTACAAAAATACACTATCAACGTTTGAAAAAGTATCTTTAGAACAATGTGTGAAAGTACTAGGCAAACATCCTTTGATAGTGATTAAACCAATCTCATTGGATATCAAAAATATAGAGAAACAGTACCCTCAACTAAGCGTTGAAACTTTCGACGATAGTTATTTTAAGTCTGTTCATACCTATAATCGTTTGATGTTAGCTCCAGAATTTTATCAACGTTTTCTGGACTATAAGTATATGTTGATATATCAGTTAGATGCATTTGTGTTTAAGGATGAGTTGGTATATTGGTGCAATGAGGGGTATGACTATATTGGCGCACCTTGGCGGATAGAGCGGGAGTTTTCGTCGGGTTGGGATTATGCTTATTTTTTATTAAAAAAGAAATTGGCGATTTGGCTAAAATTGAGCAGCAAAAACGAGGTCAATGAGGTAATTCCTTATGACGTAGTTTTGAAGTTTAGTGTGGGAAACGGGGGCTTTTCGCTTCGCAAAACCCAAAAGCTATTAGATATAGTACTAACCCATCAATCCAAAATCGAAGAGTACCTTTCTCATTCTAGCAATTTTTATAATGAGGATATGTTCTTTTGTATCGAAATGAATAGGTATTATCCTCGTTTGCGGATTCCTGATTGGCGCACAGCTCTTCGTTTTTCGGCAGAGCATTTGCCCCAAAAAGCCGTAAAACTCAACGGCGGCTTACCTTTTGGGTGCCATGCGTGGGATATCTATGAGACAGAATTTTGGAAAAAAGAAATAGCCAAGTTTGGTTATGAGTTGAGTGAAAAAACAATATGAAGTTTTTAAAACGCAAATATTCTGGTACCCCCCGTGAAACCCTGCCTATGAGGGTTATCGATTTTTTTGTAGATTTATATGCAAGTGCCTTCTACAAACGTCGGAAACTACCAGAAGTGTCAGTCGAAGCTCCAAAGATTTTAATTGCTTCTTTAGGGCATCTGGGAGACGCCCTTACTACTACTTATTTGTTTCCCATCATTAAGGCAAAATATCCTAAGGCTCAGATTGATTTATTGGCTCCTAAATGGTGTCAAGCTATTAATCAGATCAACCCTTACATTAATCAACTCATTACGTTAAATCATTTCCAGACAAACCGCCAAAACATTTCATTTTGGGCCAAGGTAGTTGATCATTACCGTAGTTTCAAAGAAGCTCTTCCGCTGTTAAAGGCTTCAGAATATGATTATTATATCGACCTAAGGTATTCTAATGCTGTTGCTCATTTTATTTTACCGTTTATTGAAGTAAAAAAAGCTTATGGATTTAGTCGGAGAGGTTTAGGGGGATTGCTTGATAAAGAATTTGAACTTCCTACTTCTGAATTTCATCATTTTGATATGTACCTGATGCTCTTAAAAGAAATTGGAGTAGAAGGCGACTTAGCATCGGTAAAGCCCTATTTGTATTTGCCTCCCGACTTAACACTCCATAATGTCTTACAAAAAATCCCGTCTATTGGCAGTGAATATTGTTTGGTATTTCCTGAGTCAGGGCATCCACAGCGGCAATTATCCTCGGCCTATTGGGCGCAAATGTTGACAAGAATATTAGAAGAGAAACCCCTGTCGATTGTGTTTTGTGGACAAACTAGCTTTTCGGCCCAAATCATCTCCCAAATCAATACTGCCTATGCTAGCTATTTGGTTGACTCTTCTTCTCAGATCAATATTTATGAGATTGCAGTTTTGGCCAAGAGTGCCTCCTTTGCTATTACTTTGGATTCGTTTCCTGAGCATCTTTGTTGCGTTTTTTGCCCTACCTTCACTTTTTACAAAAGTGCCGGATATCCTTTCTTTCCTATTGCCAATTTTCCGGTGTATTTGAAACACAATCACATACGTAGTGCTGGTCTAAAATTTGCTCGTTCCAATGTATTTGTGGAGTACGCTGAGCCACTCGAAACTTTGGAAGTACAATCAAAAGTGGTGGGGCAAATTCAAACAATCTTAAAGTCTTCTGTGAGTGAAGCCTAAAAAGACGGCTAAGATTGTTGGAATTTTGAGATGATAGGGGTTGAAATCTTTTAAAAACCCAAAGAATTTGCCGCAATTGGCCGTTTTTTCTCCAAAATGTATAATTATTAGTAGAAAAAAGTTGTTCGGCCTCTGAATTGTCATTTTTATAATCTATTTTTGCGGCAAATTTATGAATCACTATAAACTTAACAACATAATATGGTAGCTGTAAGACCGGATGAGGTTTCGGCGATACTTCGGGAGCAATTGGCCGGTGCTAAGACCGAAGCTCAACTCGAAGAAGTAGGTACAGTGCTGCAAGTAGGTGACGGGGTAGCTCGTATCTACGGCTTAACAAAAGTACAAGCAGGGGAGTTGCTCGTTTTTGAAAATGGCCTAAAGGCACTCGCACTTAACCTCGAGGAAGACAATGTCGGAGCGGTATTGCTCGGCGAGTCAACCGAAATCAAAGAAGGTGATACCGTAAAACGTACTGGCGAAATCGCCTCTGTAAAAGTAGGCGAAGGAATCGTAGGACGTGTAGTAAACACATTGGCTGAGCCTATCGATGGTGCAGGCCCAATCTTAGGCGAAACCTTTGAAATGCCACTTGAGCGTAAAGCGCCAGGGGTAATTTATCGCCAGCCTGTAACCGAGCCTCTTCAAACAGGTATCAAATCAATCGATGCCATGATTCCTATCGGACGTGGCCAACGTGAGCTTGTAATCGGTGACCGTCAAACTGGTAAAACGGCAGTTTGTATCGATACTATCATTAACCAAAAAGAGTTTTACGATAAAGGAGAGCCTGTATATTGTATCTACGTAGCTTGTGGTCAGAAAGCCTCAACCGTAAAACAAGTAGAAGCTACCCTTCGTAGATATGGTGCAATGGACTACACTGTCATCGTATCAGCTGCTGCTTCTGACCCATCTCCAATGCAATTCTTTGCGCCATTTACTGGTGCGGCTATTGGTGAGTATTTCCGCGATACGGGCCGTCCTGCTTTGGTAGTTTATGATGATTTGTCAAAACAAGCCGTAGCTTACCGTGAAGTATCTCTACTCCTTCGCCGCCCTCCAGGACGTGAAGCTTACCCTGGAGACGTATTTTACCTCCACAGCCGTTTGTTGGAACGTGCAGCCAAAGTAACTTCGTCTGACGAAATTGCTAAAAATATGAATGACTTGCCACCTTCGTTGAAAGACAAAGTAAAAGGCGGTGGTTCATTGACCGCTCTTCCAATCATTGAAACTCAAGCGGGTGACGTTTCGGCTTATATTCCTACCAACGTAATCTCGATTACTGACGGTCAGATATTCCTTGAGTCAAACTTGTTTAACTCAGGTATTCGTCCAGCTATCAACGTAGGTATCTCGGTATCGCGCGTGGGAGGTAATGCCCAAATCAAATCAATGAAAAAAGTAGCGGGTACTTTGAAGCTTGACCAAGCTCAGTTCCGCGAATTGGAAGCGTTTGCCAAATTTGGTTCTGATCTTGATGCTTCTACCAAGCTTACCATTGACCGTGGTCGTCGCAACCAAGAGATTTTGAAACAAGGACAATTCTCACCAGTAAGCGTAGGAGAGCAAGTGGCGATTATCTACGCTTCTATCAATGGTGTACTTGATAAAGTAGCTGTATCTAAAGTGAAAGAATTCGAGACCGAATTTATTCATTTATTGAAAGCTACTCATCCACAAGTATTGACTAGCCTAGCCGCTGGTAAATTGGATGACGCCGTAACTGATACTATCAAAAAAGTGGGTCGCGAATTGGCCACTAAATACGCATAATCGCCTCGAATGTCGCGCATTAAAGAAATCGTTAAGGCTACGCCCCTTATTGGGGACGTAGCCCGATTTATTGGCAAGTACCGCACCCGGGTTCCGGCAGGGCATTTTTATAGTCCTATCGTATCGGTTGAAGAAGTACGCAGAAGAGAAAGTCAAATTTATCCCGAACCGCCTCGAACCCTCCCCGGTATCGACTTGAGAGAAGAGGCACAGGTGGAGTTGATGAAAACTTTTGCAAAATCTTATTACCCTTCCGTTCCATTTACGGATGAGCCACAAGAAGGGTTTCGGTATTATTTTGTCAATAAATATTTTATTCACGCTGATGCTACTACGCTTCATTGTATGATGCGGCATTTCCGTCCTCAGCAAATCATTGAAGCGGGGTCTGGGTTTTCGTCGGCAGTGATGCTAGATACCAACGAACGGTTTCTGAATCAAAGCGTTAAATTCACTTTTATTGAGCCTTATCCTGGCAGGCTGTACTCGCTACTGACACCTGCCGACCACAAGCAGACTACTATCTTTGAGAAAACTTTACAGGATATTCCCGTAGAATATTTCGAGCAACTTCAGGCAAATGATATTTTGTTCATTGATTCTACGCACGTCTCCAAAACGGGAAGCGATGTGAACTATTTCTTATTTGAAATTTTTCCGCGTCTCAAGCCCGGCGTGATTGTTCACGTACATGATGTGTTTTATCCGTTTGAGTATCCCAAGGCATGGGTGATTGACGGCAATGGTCGTTTTGGATGGAATGAGGCTTATATATTAAGGGCTTTCCTTATGTACCAAGATAAGTTTGAGATATTGTTTCACAACGATTTTCTACAGACTTTTCACGCAGATTGGCTTTCCAAACACATGCCTACTTACGCTACACGCGGTCGTGGGTCAAGTATTTGGTTAAAAAAAGTCAGCTAAAAAAGTTAATCGTTAATTGTTAATAGGGGCCTCCGATTAACCATTGACATTTAACTATTAACAACAATCTTTCAACGATTAAGATCGTAATAAAAAAATGGCTTCACTGAAAGAAGTTCGGAATAGAATCACCTCGGTCAACTCGACCCAACAAATCACGAAGGCCATGAAAATGGTGGCCGCTGCCAAACTTCGTCGCGCTCAAGACGCTATCTTACAGATGCGCCCCTACGCACGTAAGTTGAGCGAAATGCTTGCGACGGTATCGGCTGCTGCTGAGACTGCCGCTGATAGCCCTTTTAAGCAGGTTCGCACAGTGGAAAAAGTGTTGATAGTAACGGTCACTTCTGACCGTGGCCTTTGCGGTGCCTTCAATACCAACGTCATCAAAGCGGCGGTTGCCCTTATCCAAGAAAAATACCCTACTCAAGCCGCTAAAGGCAATGTAGAGATTTTGGCTTTGGGTAAAAAAGGAGGCGAGGCTTTTGCGCGGAGAGGCTACCAAGTCAATACCAAATTCATGGATGTCTATACTCGTTTGAGCTTTGGGGTGGTAAAAGAAGCAGCTGAGAGCATCATGACTGATTTCCAAGAAGGAAAGTACGATGCGGTAGAAATCGTTTTTAATGAATTTAAAAACGTAGCTACTCAAATCATAAATACGACGCAGTTTTTGCCAATCGTAGCCGATGAAGAGGCTTTGAAAAAAATGCCTACTTCAAAAGTTGACTATATATTTGAGCCTTCTGAGGAGCAAATCGTACAAGATTTGATTCCTAAAACGCTCAAAATCCAACTATATCGCGCAGTACTAGAGTCTAATGCCTCTGAGCATGGTGCCCGTATGACCGCGATGGACAAAGCGACCGAAAACGCCCAAGAGCTTATCAAAGCGTTGCGTTTGGAGTACAACCGTTCTCGCCAAGCTGCGATTACGAAAGAAATTCTCGAAATCGTAGGGGGTGCCGAAGCCTTATCGCAAGGGTAATCCCCTACGATTTTTTTATATACCCAAAAAAGCCTGTCTCCACAAAGACAGGCTTTTTTGGGTATTAGATGTATTGTTTTACTCTTTATCCTAAAGGGCTTTGGTGATGCGTTGTATTTTATCATCAAACTTAAAGGTAACAAGCGTACCATTGTGTACTCCCCCCATAGATATATACTTAATTTTGACAAGTTTACCGTTGATGTTTTCCCATTTTACAAACATCCCTCCCTCTTCTTCTAATCTTTTAAAGTGACCTTCCACGAGGGTATCTACAGCTTGTAAATAGGAGGGTGAAAATTGAGTTTGGTACAACCCAGAACTCCCGAACAAAACCAGAACTTCGTCAACAAATGTATATTGTGTCGGAACTCTGATAAGCGTAAAATAAGATTTTCTCTCTTCTTTAATAGCAGATAGATGAATGGTATAGCCATCACCGATCCGATTGTAGGTTACAAACACAAGCCCAAGCGTGTCATTAATTATGGTTTTGAGTTTACACTCAGCAATATAATTACTAATTAATTTTAAATGGGCGGGGTTTTTAATTTTCACATTAGGAACCGATTGGGCGGTGCTACAAACACTTATTGAAAATCCAAAAATGAATAACCAAAGAAATTTCATGATGTTAAAAATTTGAAGATACACAAGATTACAACTTTATAAAAGTGCCATTATAGACTCCTCCTTCAAAGCTCTCGGTAGCCTCTTTAATTGTTTTAGGGGAATTTTTATTCCTCTTTTTTTGGGGAGTATAGTAGCTTTCTACAAACTTGTCAAGTTCTTTAAAAAACGAGTCAGGGTATTTGAAACTAACCTCAAAACCCGACCTTACCAATACGAACACGCCATCAATGAAAGTATAATAGGCTGGAATCACCTTCTTACTAAAAAAAGAAGAAGGGGCTTTTCGAATCGCCATAAGATGTAAAGTGCCTCCGCCAGCAGGCATAGAAAGTACCACAATACCTAAAGAGTCAGGCAAAAAACCTTTGCTTCGCGAGTCATGAATATAATTCAGGAGATGTTTTACGATTTCTGGGTTTTGGACAGTAACCTGTGGAATGGGCTGGGCATTCCCAACCATAGCAAAGAGCCATAAAAGAATAATATAATACGTGCATTTCATAAGATTGCAATATTTTATTACAGTGTTAGCTCCAAATCTATGAGACTTTATTATGTTATCATAAGGAATGGTTAAAGCGAATAAAACGCTTTTTTTCTGATAGCCTATTTAAGGTTAAGGTTTACTTGCTTTTTTTGATTTAAACAACATAATACCCACCGAAACCCCAATACTTCGACTCATAAATAGATATCTTGGTTTTTCAGGAATAGAATGTACTATTCTTAAATCATAAGGTGAAAGACTTCGAGAATAAAATACTTCCGCTCTTACCCACTTGTATTGATACCCTAGGCGTCCATTTATTCCAAATTCCAATTTTTGAAGTTCTTCTGCGCCTAACATTTTTGTCTTATCAGAGATTAAGAAATTTAATTCAGGGCCTACGCTTGCGAAAATGCCTTTGTAAGTGATTCCCATTCTACTTCCTAACCCTATATAATTATACTTATTGATCGCAAACACAATTTCTTTATGAAATGGATCTTCATAGCGATTACCTCGGCGTAAAAAGTAGAGATCATTATCTATAAATAGCCACCGATTCAATCGGATTGTGGCCCAACCTCCTGCCTGAAATCCGTCTTCATTGCCGATGCCAGTTAGAGTAAGACTAAGATTCCTAGGTTTTTTGACAATAGTTGTACTATTCTGATTGACTCCTCCTTTTAGGCCAAAAGCGATACCTTCGGCGATTTGGGCTGCACTTTGGATGGTGGTCAGAATACCGAGAGAAGCTACATAGATGAGATTTGTGATGTTTTTCATGGGAGTTATTGTTTTATGTTGACTGTGAGGGTATCCATATGGCAAACGCCTACATATCCGTAGCCATTTTGGATGTTGTTGCTGACTGAAATAGACTGGGCAAAAGCATCATCATGATAGGAGTCGTAATCATGCACCAGACGATAGTAATCATAGGTATTTTTTGAGAGATGATAGAAGCAGATTTTAAGCTGACGAGCTACAACGTCTTGATTATTGCCGAGGTCTTTGCGTAAAAATATTCTATCTTTAATAGTATGTATTTGGGATTCAAAACCTACGTCTGACAATAGCTTGTTGGTAGGAATTTGGTAAATAGATTCGTTTTGAAAAGGAATACCTTCGTAAATGGGAATGATTTTATAAGCATAAAAATTCTCGCCCGGTAAATCCTGAAAACTCATCGTCACCTGAGCCTCCGAAGTTTGGGGAATCTGAGAAGCCAAGGCGTTTTTTAAACCAATACTACTCGGTAAAGCTTCGAGGGATGCTTTGGCGATGCCGAGCTGAGGGTTTTGTACTTCTACTACAAAAGAAGAATTATAATCCCATGCTTTATTGGTGATATACAGATTGTTTTCTAAGTGTAGTGTTTCTAAAACTTGCTCGTTCTGTTTTAGACTTACAATGGCTGACAGGGGAGGATTGGCTCGCACAGGCTCCAATACAGGGTAGGTTTTTGTCACAAAAACTCCGATGCCTACATTGGTAGCAACCCCATTTACTACCAACTTCGTAGGAGCAGAAGGAATATCCACGTTTTTGACGGTAGATACTTCACAAGCCAAGCCTATCACTGCTACCAAAAAAATACAAACAAAAGACCTCATCTGAATTTATAAATAATGCTTATGGATGGTAATATTGGAAATACGGAGGTAGACTTAACTACGTTTCGGGTTTCGATGGGGCGGTTTTGGGCATCTCTGATGGTTTCTATCGCAGGATATAACCGATAGGTATTTCGGCGACTATAGGCATTATAAAGGTTGAAGTTTAGCTCCCAAAAACGTCCGCGAGATAATAAATATTTTTTAGTCAAAGAAACATCTAACCGATGATAATCAGGATATTTGCCATTGTTTAGGTTGTCATAGACCACATGGTCGGGCACCATTGGACTGCTCACAATCCGCCCCGCTGGTCGATTGTATCGCTGTCCGCTATAATACACCCACAGCAGCGAAAGCTGAGTAGTTTTATTGATTTTAAACAAAGCAGTGGTATTTAATACATGCCGGCGGTCATAGAGGTCGTTGAACCAAGCTCCTTGGTTGAGTTCGGAAAATTGCCGTTTGTTCCACGAAAGGGTATAATTCAAGGACCAATCCCAGCGACGGTAATTTTTCTCAAGCGTCATTTCGATACCATATGCCTTCCCTTGGCCTTTGGAGAGGGTATTGTTTTGCCAATTGTAGTAGAGGTAGGGGTCTCCATAATAATATTGATACTGGCTCAAGTCTTTCATGCTTTTGTAGAACAGTCCTAAACTATGTTTAAACAGCTTATTGGCATGACTCCACCCTGCCGTATATTGCCAGGCACGCTGGGGTAAGATAGACGGAGTGGAAGGCACCCAAGTGATTTTGTCTACCAACTCTCCACTTTTGAGCAAGGCATGATTGTACTGCCTCATTTGAGTAATCCCCCATGAAAATTGATGATTGGGCGATTTCCGAAAACTAAATGAAACTCTTGGTTCAAAGCCTTGGTAGTTTGCTTGATTGGTAATAAAATAAGAGAATCTGCTACCTATATTCAGTTGGAAATGAGGGGAAAGGTTGAACAAAAGACCCGCAAAAATCCCCCCTTCCAGTGCTTTCGCGTCATTTTCTTTCAGAGATAAGCTATCACCTTGGCTATTGTTTTGGAGATAGTCAATAGGAGTGTAGGTATGTTTGATGATATCGCCACCTATCTTAGCCTTGATTGTTGAAGTAATGGCTCCTTCAACCAATACATTGGCCGATATGTCACTGATTTTGCCAGTGCTGCGTTTATTTTCTTCGCCAATCTTATTAAACGTAAGCTCTGGCTCCAGCCAAGGTTTGGGGCGGGTGGATACTACACTATAGGAGGTTTGGCCTTCGTCGTAGTCGAAATGATAACGCGTAAAATGTGCGCCCGTTTGGAGAAACCACCGAGAACTTAACACATGAAAAGTTCTTAGTGAAAATAGCTGATTGGTGAGATTTCGTCTATTATGGTCTCTGGTGGTTCCAAAAGGGTCATTTTGGAGTGATTCGTATTTATCATTGCCTCGATAGTAGCTGATAAATAATTTATGATTTGGGTGAAAGGTATGGTTAAATTTTAGGTTTAAATCATAAAAATTATATCCCAAGTATCCATTAGGGTCTCCTTTTTCAATGGCTTTCTTTTTGCCTATATTAAACAAATTAAAATACGCAGTCCGTCCAGCTATTAGCAACGAAGTCTTGTCTTTTTTGATAGGGCCTTCGATTAAAAACTTGCTAGACACTACTCCTAATTCGGCCTTCCCTTCCCAACTGTTTTTATTGCCTTCTCTAAACATTACATCCGTAACCGACGAAAGTCTTCCGCCAAATTCAACGGGGAAGTCTCCTTTATAAAAGTTTACTTTTTGTAATGCATCGGCATTAAACAAAGACAGAAAATTGAACAAGTGACCTGTGCTATAGATAGGTGCTCCATCCAGATAAAAAAGGTTTTGATCGTTGGTACCACCCCGTACATTGATACCCGACGATAACTCACTTCCCATACTCACCCCTGCAAACACGCCAATCGCTTTGAGTAAATCTTTCTCGCCGCCCAAGCTGGGGAGATTATTGAGCAAAGTAGGAGTGATGCTTAATTGGTTAATATTTTCGGTATTTTGATACTTAGCTTTAACCTCTACTTCTTGGAGGGTATAGGGTTTTAAAACAATTTTTAAAACGGTATCTCCATAAATCTTGATTTTTGTGCTTTCATAGCCCATCAGCGATGCCCGTATCCAATTGGGCGTGCGTTCTAAAATCATGCTTCCATGCCCATACCGATTGGTCAGGGTGTGTGTGTTGGTGATGGAGTCAGAGAGATTGACGGAAGAAAGCGGCTCTCCCGTTCTTTCTTCCGTCACCTTCACAATTACTTGTTGGGCATAGACACTTTTTTCATTTATCATCCAAAACGCCCCTATTATAAACCACTTCCAAAAGTGCATATACCAGATTTTTTTTAGAAAGAATAATACTAGCTAGGTGTTACATAGTAATTTATTAAAGGTGTTAATTGTTAGGTATTTAGGGGTATGCCTTCTCCTCTCCAAGTATAAAAATAAAAACAAGCATATAGTTTATGGCTTGCTACAAAATCACCGTTTATTCTTCCATCAAATGCTCAATTTTTTTAAGAAAATAAACATTTTCATCGTAAGATTTAATAATTCCACCTACTACCTTTTCAGCCCGTGCCAGTTCTTGGGGAGAAAGTGCTTTGGTGTTTTCTCTGAAATTTTCTCTTATTTGTTGCACAGAATCTCCCGTTTTTTCAATCGCTGCTTTTACCCGTTTGTGGGTGACTTGGGCATATTCTTTGATTTTTTCTTTAGGCCAATACCCTTTCAATTGGGTAAGAGCTAGACAAAGATGCCCCGCGTGTACACCTTTATTTTTGTACAATAGCTCCGTATAAAAAGCAGTGCGTTCTAGGGCTGTTTTATCTGTGTTGAGGAGAAGCCCAAAGTCTTTTAATATAATCTGCGCCATGTGTTCTTCAAACACAAATTGAGTCTCAGGGTCGTTGAGAGAAGGGTAATGGGCTTGAAAAAGAGAATCCATTTGCTGCCAAGATTTTTGTTTTTTTGCAGCAACAATTTCTTCTTCCATCATCGGGATTCCCTTTGTTTTTAGCTCCATAAGCGCCCCTATGGAAACGGGTTTTCCATTCATGGGAGGAATGGAATAGCTTAGTAAATCTATTTCAGACCCTTCCCGTTTACTTTTGGATTGTAGTGTGTCATTTACAGCCTCCCTTATAGACGCGTCGTCGTAAATGTGAATGAAAAAAATAACAGTAGAAACTAGAAAATACGATTTCATAAGCCCCTTGATTAAAATACAAAGTTCTGTAAAACAATCCTAAAGCTTTTCAACCCAAAGTTTGAATTTTCTCCACCTTAGGGTGGAGATGAGGCGATTTTTTGACTTTTTTAGTCAATCACAGCGAAGACTCTAAAACCATTTTTAATAAAAGGCTTACAGCCTATTGTTAAGTAGTTAAACTATTGAATGGGGGTGAGACTAATAGAACGATTATACGCCCCAAAAATACCCACCCCACCTTCAATATTAGAATAAAGAGGTTTAGGCTCTTTTAAATTAGGAATAAGGCCACTCGTATTCGCCTCCCACGTGTAGGCCTCGGCCCTTGTTTTGAGGTAATGATAGCTGTGGCTGTCAAGCGAATAAAGCACAGTTTGTAATGATACAGATTCTGCCAAATAGGCATTAAAGGCCTTATTTTCAATAGAATTGACTGTAAAATCTTTCGCATCGAATAGCCCATTCCCAACTAACAAGCCTAAATAAGGACCCGTTGAAGCCCCTAATTTTGGGACAAAAACAACGTTTTTAAGCTCAAAATGAAAGGTAAAAAAAGAAACATTGTTTGCCGGTTTTTGAATGGAAAAAGCATAATCGTTTCCTTCTTTATTTCCTTCGACTACCGCCTTATCAGGATTGGGTGGTACTGTACAATTCCCTGCTAGAATAGCCCCAGTTGAAAGCAGTACTTGAAGCTTATAATTTTTTGAAGGCCTGACTTTTAAGGTGCGATTATCCACAAAATAGCTATTATTCTTTGCATCAAAATGTAACATATGCACCGTGCTATCATCTGCTATGCTAACTTTGGCATCATTGATGACTGCTTCACTCGAACGAACCACGCTTCCTAATGCCTTTCCTTGATAAACATATACCTTTACAATAGAATCTTGGGGAGAAATCAAGGAGCTAACGGCGACTAAATTCTCAGGCGAAATTCTTTCTATTTCAACACCACTTTGGCAAGACAAAAACCAAATGCTCACCAACCCGACCAAAAAATTACCTATTCTCATCAAAATTTAAAGTTATATGTTACCGAAGGAATTACGGGGAATAAAGCTCGTTTTACCAACCTGCTCCGTTGTCCTTCAGGAGAGTTTTCGGTTTTTAAATAATAGTAAAGAGGGTTCTGGCGATTATACGCATTGTAAAGACCTACTTCCCAAGTACGTTCTCCCCAACGTTTTTTCTTGTGAAATTGCACGGCAACATCTAATCGGTGATACGCTTCTGCCCTAAAACTATTGCGGCTTCCTAGGTAGTCAAAACGTTCAGGAAACGTTTGTCCTAGCCCCGCTTGGGTAAAGTAAAAGCCTTGCGGTACTGTCAGCGCATTACCTGTGGCATAGACCCAATTGGCTGAAAGGGTCACTTTCGGAGATAATTTATAAGAAGCTACCAGCGAAAAATCATGGCGACGGTCGTAGCGGGGATAGAACCGTTTTCCATTGTTGAGCGAATCAAACTGATGTACCGTCCACGAAAGCGTATAGCCAACCCAACCTGTCAATCGACCTTTGTTCTTTTGTAAAAGCAACTCTGTCCCATACGACCACGCGCGTCCCGTTGTTACGTTGTTTTCCCATTTCAAAGGTTTTGCCCCTTCATCAAAAGATAAAAATGTAGCTCCTTCTTTATACGCAACAATGCCTCGCATCCACTTACGATAACTTTCCACTGTCAACTGAAGACCTGCTTTAGGAAACGCCTTACTCAACCCCACAGCCACTTGGTCGGCTTGCTGTGGTGGAACACGCTCCGTGGCGGGCACCCATAGGTCGGTTGATAAACCCGTACCCGTGTTTGTCAACAAATGGATAAACTGATTGTTGCGCGCATACGACATTTTGAGGGACCAATCGCGAGACAAAGAATACCCTGCCGTCAGACGAGGCTCTAAGAAAACGTAAGTACGAGCAGTTGTTTGGAGACCATTCAACCGCAAACCTGCATTTAATGAGAAACCCTTATAACTATACGTATCTTCTACATAGACAGCAAACTCTTGATTACTAGAGACTTGATTATCTCTTTCTTCAGTGTTATCCTCTTTATTTTCTTTAAAATACGCCCTTGGTTTAAAGCGATGATGAGTCACCAATGCTCCAAATTTAACTTGGTGGGCGTTGTTGGGGAAATAATCAAAATCCGTTTTGAGGGTGTAATCTCGAATGGAGGAAGTAAATTCCGTAAAAGTATGGGTGTTTTCTCCACCGTCGCTACGAATACGCTCAAATTCGTCAAATAATCGAAAACGAAAATCGGTAACCGCTAAGGTCGTATTCACAAAAAGCTTTTGATTCACCAAATGATTCCATCGAAGTGTACCTGTGGCATTGCCCCATCCTAATCCTGAATTGGTTTTGATGACGGAAGAGGTTCGTTCAATATACTCTTTGACACGCAGCGCATCATTGCCAAAATACCCGCTTAGGTATAGTTTATCTTTGTCGCCCAAATCCAGATTTATTTTGGCGTTCAAATCATAAAAACTGTAGCCTAACTTTTCTTCTTTTGGCATCAAGGGCATCGTTAGCAAGTCTAAATACGTACGTCTGCCTGACAAAAGGAACGACGATTTTCCTTTTTTGAGGGGGCCATCCAACGTCAATCGACTCGACAATAATCCCACTCCCCCTTCTCCCCTCACTTTGTCTTTGCCGCCTTCTTTCATTTGTAAATCAATAACCGACGACAAACGGCCTCCGTAGCGGGCGGGAAAGCCACCTTTCCAAAAATCCACATTTTTGATAGCATCTCCGTTAAAAACCGAGAAAAATCCAAATAAATGATTGGCATTATATACCTGAGCTTCATCCAACAGAATAAGGTTTTGGTCAGGCCCTCCACCTCTTACATAGAGCGCGGTACTTCCTTCCGTTCCTTTTTGCACACCTGGCAACAACTGCAAGGCTTTAATAACATCTTTTTCGCCCAACAGGGTTGGGATTTGTTTGATTTGCGAAACAGGCAAACGCACTACACTCATTTGTGCTACTTCCGCAGGTGGGTGCTGTCCGCTTACCTTGACTTCATCTAGGTCTTTGGCTTGAGCAGTAAGCACGATGTTTTGTTGGAACGATTGGGAAAGGGTCATCGTCCTTTCCTCAGTGGCATATCCCAAGGCCGAAAATCGAACTAAAAGGGCCTGATTGACAGGCAAATGAAGTGAATAAAATCCATACGCATTGGTGACTGTCCCAATCGTACTCCCCTCCACACCCACACTTACTCCCACTAGGTTTTCTTGCGTTCCTTTTTCTCGTACATACCCACTCAACGTAACGGTTTGTGCCTGAACGATAGCACTAAAAAAAACAAATAACCAACAATAGTTCATGGTTGACATTAAATACGTGTTATTTTTCGGTAGCGACAAAACCTACCTTTACATCTGGCAGCGTGCTATTTTTTATTTGTACGGCAGTCATTTTTTTATCGACTACACTCAAAGACCACTCACCGCTCATCAGTGCTATTATCTTCAACTGACTAGGGGTAGGTTTTTTAGGTGGGTCAGGAAATTGATTTTTAATATAAATAGCTATAATATAATTTTTCGTGTCTGAATTATATTCGTAATCACCACCAAAAAACTCGCCATTAAAAAAGAAATCTCCTGTACATCTCCTTGTATTTGTTTTTCTCGTTTTTCGTGAATACTTACATTCTTTGAATAAAAACTCACCACTTTTTAATACATTCTTCAGTGAATCTGGAACATTTCCACTAATCTCAAAAGACTGAATATCCCAAGAAGTACGAACTTTGTCTAGCTCGGCCTCAATCATCTCATCTTTGGTGTTTTGACAGCCTAAAAGGAAGACTAGTAATATTGTTAGCGAAATCGTAAGGTATTTTATTTTCATCATGACTATGTTTTAAATGTGGGGAATTACTGATATTCCCCACAATAACTATAGAAAAGTGTTAATATTGATTAAAATTTGCTGTAAATCCTTTGGAATCATACATTGGACTCATAGAATCATAAGCAACCTTTATACGAACTTTCCACGGGCTTAATCCATAAGCTTCTGGCCCATCTAACCAATGAGTATCAGTGGCGGGACCTTGGAGAGGATACCAACCTCCTGATTCATAAAAAGTAGTCCAAGAGCTATACCATTTCATTTTTTTATCTAATGCATAGGAAATAGTTTGTCCACTTACAACACTAATAACTAACTCTTCAGGCCATGTATCGCTAATAAGTTCCCATTCCCTCGAATAGTTAATCTTAGCGTTTTTGGCATTTAAACCATTTAATGGTTTAGATGTGACGCTTAGACTATAGCCTGTAGCACCTTTTGGTAGTTCTTTTTTTAAGACCTCTGTAATTATTGTACTTATATCATGATTTGAAGATTTTTGTTTAATAGGGATACTTGGTGAATGTTTTGATGGAAACTCCTTGAATACTGTCTTAATTTTAAAGTCATGGTTTGCCAAATGTTGTTCAAGCATTTCTTCATCAAAGCTAGCAAATCGTAGAAATACTTTTAAGCCCGTATTTTCATCTGTCAACGTTACATCTCGTTTAAAGAACTTTATTCCTTCTTCTTTTTCCATTTGGTCGATTACGCTTAATGGTTCTTCTTGTGCTTTAGCGTTGGTTGGAGTGATCCCTGTTTCTTTGGATTGGTCACAACTTAGCATTAGGGCGGTCATAAAGAGTGCCCCCATCGTTGATAAAACGATTTTTTTCATAATTTTGTACTCTGTTTAAATGATTGAAAAATTGTTTAAACTGCTACGAGAAGCTCCGCACGGTGGCCAAACTGACGCGGGGCTTTCTTTTTTGAACTATGCGCAATAGTCAGCGGCAAAGTTCTGTAAAACAATCCTAAAGTTTTTCAACCCAAAGTTTGAATTTTCTCCACCCTAGGGTGGAGATGAGGCGATTTTTAACAAAAACTTTTGAAATTCTTCCCGGCCTTGTAAGCCAAGTTTAGCGATGAGATTGTTTTTGTGGGTTTTGATAGTACTCTCTTTTACATTGAGCTTTTGGGCGATTGCGGGATTGTTATAGCCTTGAAGCGACCAATACATCACATTCAATTCTTGGGGAGTTAGCTGTGGGCGTAGGGAGTGCTTATCCAAAAAAGTGGCTAGTTTTAGCCATGTTTTTTTCATTTCGGGATCAGAAAATGGTGGTAGTTTAGGCATTTTAAATATGGGTTTGGTTCAATTCACAAAAAGGATGCGTATCCCTTTGATACACATGGAGGTAATTTTTTAAGTGAGTTGATCAAAACGTAGAGAGGTACTTTTCAATAAGGATAATTCCTCATTTTAACGAGGCTTTTTCCAACAAAAATCTTCTAAAATCCGCTCGCCCTTTTCTGCCAATTTGGGTAATGAGCTTGTTTTTATGGGATTTGATGGTGGAAATACTCGTACCCAAAAGGATGGAGATTTCGGCATTGCTCTTTCCGTGGAATGCCCAATACAGCACCTTGAGTTGTTGGCGGCTTACTGTTATAGACTCATCACGAAGTAGCAATTCTAGCTGATAAAAGCTGTGGAAACGATCTGATAAGTGGAGATTGGCTGTCATATATGTATCTACATTGGTTTCTATCCTTTTATTAGGTCAACACTTTTATTTTAAAGATTTTCTGAGTACAAAGCACTCCCAAAAAACAGCTAATAAATAAAACTGTCAAAGTATTTTAACGTGAAGTAGGGTAGAAACAACAAGTATGATTTGCTGTATAGGTTTCAAATATACATTTGTTTTTTTTTTTAAAACAAATAAAAAATGTAAAATTTATCAAATGGTGATTAGGTGTTTTTAAGGTTTAGTTATAAATATTTTTATAATATTATTACTGTTTTTGGTGGTGTTTTATTATTGTACTTGCTTTGTTTTTTTTAATTGTTTACGGATTTTTAATAATTGATGACCTGTGCCAAATCATGTCAGAAGCATCGTTAGTTAACAACAGTAATCATTTTTAAGCACTATTCACTCCGTAGAAGACGATTAGTTTGTATTTTTAATGGTCTCTATTGCTATCGAGGGAAATAGCTCCTAACTTGCCTAACCACAGAAAGTTTATGCCTATTTCTAGTCTTTTCCACCCTTTTAGGAGTATTATATAGAATTCTAAAATCCTTCTCTGATGAAAAGTATCTGGTCTCAATTATGCTTTTTTTGGATGGTAGTTCAGGCTGTTTTTGCCCAAACTACCCCAGCATCTCTCCCTCAGACCCAACACAAATTTGTGGTGATTGCTCACCGTGGCAATCATCAGCATGTTCCCGAAAATACTTTGGCTTCTTATGAAGATGCGATTAAGGCGGGGGCCGATTATGTAGAAATAGACCTGCGAACCTCCAAAGACGGAGTGCTGATGATTCATCATGATGCTACCCTCGACCGAATGACCGATGGCAAAGGACTTGTCAAAGATTTGACATGGGCGGAACTTTCTGCTTTAAATATCAAGAAAAATCAGGCTTCGGACGTAAATAATTATCGAATTCCGACTTTTAAGGACGTGCTAAAACTTTGCAAAGGACGTATTCATATTTACCTTGATTTTAAGGAGGCTGATGTGGCGCAGACTTGGCAGGAGATTCAGGCCGAAGGCATGGAAAAACAAGTGGTGGTGTATATCAACAAAATACCTCAGTACAAACAATGGCGGAGCATTGCACCTCAAGTACCCCTCATGACAAGCCTAACGGAGGCTATCAATACCCCCGAAAAGTTGGGGTTCTTTTTGGGACAAGCCAAGCTAGAAGTATTAGACAATATCACTGACCAAGGGATGCTACAAGTGGCGCACCGAAACGGTATCGCTGTGTGGCTCGATGTACAAAACCCCTCCGAAGGTCCCGAAATATGGCAAAGCGCTTTACAAAAAGGGGTGGATGGCGTACAAACCGACCACCCCGAAGATCTTGTTAAGTATTTGACTGAAAACAAATTAAGAGATGGTGCCACGCAGAACAGTGCAGCATCGCTGGCCGCCAAACCTAGCTATCGGGCTTTTAAGGATATTCCTTATGGAGAGGCACCGGGCAAAGATAATTTGTTGGATGCTTATTTTCCTGAAAATCATAATTCACAAACCAAAGTGGTTGTGTATATTCATGGTGGTTCTTGGAGCAGGGGCGATAAATCGGAGTTTCCTGAGCCGCTTATTCAAAAACTCGTTGGTGAAAAAGGATATGCTTTGGTATCGATCAATTATCGTTTGGTGAAAGATGGGAAAAACCGTTTTCCAGCCCAAATTGAAGACGTTAAAAAAGCAATTTCTTTCATAACGGATAAGGCTAAACGTTATCAATACAACGGAAAAGAATTTACCATTATTGGGGCAAGCGCGGGTGCGCATTTGGCTTTGCTCTATGCGTATGGGCACGACAAAGCGAAGCAAGTAAAAACAGTACTCGACTTGTGGGGACCTACCGATTTGTCGGATAAGTCGGTACGGGCAGATGGGAGTGATGCCAACAATACCGTCATTAATTTTTTGGGAGAAGCAGACCCTAAAGCCCAAATTTGTTTGGATGCGAGTCCGGCTTATCATCTGACCAAAGAAACGGGAGTGCCTACGCTCATTTTTCACGGTGGTGAAGACCCGCTTGTACATGTGAGTCAAGCGCAAAACCTCCATCAAAAGCTTGATTCTTTGGGAGTAGTGAATCATTTAGAAATTTATCCCAAAGAAAAACATGGCATGAGTGCCGATGCGGCGGTCGATGTTTTTGCTAAAATGGTAGATTGGTTAGAAAAGTACTATCCTACTGTACAAAAACAATAATTTTAAAAATGAACCTATTTTTTTTAAAATAAATAAGTAATTGGCAGTATTTATTTGCTTAAATAAATGTGCAATTTTAGACCTTCCAAGTTTGGGTTTGAGCGTATATAAAACTTGGAAGGTCTTGCTTGGTTTTAGACCTTCCAAGTTTGGGTTTGAGCGTATATAAAACTTGGAAGGTCTTGCTTGGTTTTATACCTTCCAAGTTTAGGTTTGAGCGTATACAAAACTTGGAAGGTCTTATTTAGTAAGTTTATTTGCTTCATGTCAACATAATTTTGATTCATCTATCACCATGAGTAAATCTCTCCCTCAAAATTTTTCAAGAAGAAAATTCCTCAAAGGCTCGCTTGCTACGGTAGCGGCCTTTTCTATTGTGCCTCGTCATGTATTGGGAAAAGGCTATTTGGCACCTAGCGATCAGCTCACGAAGGGTATTGTGGGTGTAGGTGGCATGGGTCGTGGACACATTCCATATGCCGGCACCAAAGTAGTAGCAATATGCGATGTCGATAAGCGGCATATACAATTGGCAATGAATGAATTAGATAAAGGCGTGAAAACCTTTTCAGATTATCGCGAACTCATTCAATTGCCCGAAGTTGATATTGTACACGTCGCTACTCCCCCGCATTGGCATGGTATCATCGCCGCCGATGCCGCTCGTGCTGGTAAAGATGTATGGTGTGAAAAACCCATGACACGTACCATAGGTGAAGGCAAACGTTTGGTAGAAGCCGTCCAGCAGCATGGGCGTATTTTTAGGCTCAATACCTGGTTTCGATTTGAGTCTAATTTCTACGGTATGAACACCACCGTAAAACCCATCAAAAAACTCGTAGAAAGTGGCTTGCTTGGGTGGCCGCTCAAAGTGACGGTGAGCCGGCATACGGGATTTGATTGGAAGTTTTATTGGGTAGGCAAAACCGACTTGAAACCTGAGCCTGTTCCCGCCGAATTGGACTATGAGATGTGGCTAGGACCGGCGCAATACAAGCCTTACAATGCACACCGTGTGCACGGTACTTTTAGGGGATATTGGGATTATGACGGTGGCGGGCTTGGCGATATGGGGCAGCATTACTTAGACCCAATTCAGTACTTTTTGGGCAAGGACGATACCAGCCCGATTAGTGTCGAAATCGACGCCCCTCAGCAGCATACCGACGCCGTCGGCACTTGGAGACGAATCGAATACACCTATGCCGACGGTTGCAAAATCATTTTGGACGGTGAAGCCAAAGATGCCAATGTGCCTTATATCGAAGGTCCCAAAGGTAAACTTTATCCTGGTTTTCGCTCGGATATTCCCGATTTGGAGAAAAAATTGGCCGCTTTCCCAGATTCTGAACCTCAAATAACTGATTTTGCGGAGGCAGTTCGTAAAAGACAAAAATTTGCGCTTAACGAAGAAAATGGGCATCGCTCGTGTACCATTGTCAATATGGGATTGGCGGCATTGCGCTTAGGGCGCTCTCTGAAATTTGACCCCGTAAAGCAGCTTTTTGTGGATGATGAAGGAGCTAATCGCCTCATCGACCAACCCATGCGTGGCCCGTGGACGATTTAATAACCCCAACCCCTTCTTCTGTAAATCATTATGAAAAAAACACAATATATACTCTTCATTTTTTTGTTGGGTGTTGCTACTTTACGCGCTCAAGTAGATAGCAAGTACACCACACTCTTAGGGCAGTTTCCTGCACAAAATGCCAAACAACTCCAAAAAAACATGGAAGATATGGCGGCATTGGGCAAATCAGGCATTGCTCAATTGGCATCCATGTTGGTTTCGGCTGATAAAGGCAATAATGCAAAAGTTCAATATGCACTTGGAGGCTTTTCTTATTTTGTAACCCAAAATGGTAAAGAAGATTTACGTAAAATGGCCGCCGAAGCCTACGGCGAAGCACTCGGTAAAGTAGCCGATAAAGAAAATCAAGCATTTTTGATTTTTCAACTCCAACAAGTCGGAAAAGATGAATCTGTAGCAGTACTTGCACCTTATTTGTCGGATCCAAAATTGAGCGGTCCAGCGGCTAGGGCATTGGCAAAAATCGGCACCTCAAGCGCCGGGCAGGCGTTGGCTCAAGCTTTGATCAATGCTTCTGGAGGCACTCAGCTTTCGATCGTAGAAGCCTTAGGTGATAGCAAATTTGGCGCATCAGCGTCAGCTATCGAAAAATTGGCGACTAGCGAGGATGTAAACCTCCGTAAAGTAGCGCTCTACGCCTTGGCAAATATCGGAGAACGTTCTTCCCTGAATGTTTTGAAAAATGCCGCTTCCAAAGCTTCTTATGGCTACGATGAAGCCAATGCTACGTCGTCTTATTTGACTTATTTAGAAACGCTAGCAGGAAAAGGTGATAAAGTTACTGTGCAAGCCGCTACAAGCGACCTTCTAAAAAATACAACCTCAACCAAACAAATCCCTACCCGCTCGGCAGCGTTGAAGTTATTGGCTGATAGTCAGGCAAGTGCAAGCGTACCTGTGCTAATCAAAGCCACTACCAGCCCCGATATAAGCTATCGTATAGCGGCCTTGAAAATTGCGCAAAAATACATTACCCCTGCCACAACGGCGCTTTGGCTAAAGGCTTTGCCCACTTCAAAACCGCAATCGCAAGCCGAAATCATAGAGATGTTGGGAAGCGTAGAAGCCAAAACCGCACTGCCTACTATTCTAAAAAACATCAGTCATAAAGAAGGAGTCGTGAGGGCGGCGGCCATTAAAGCAGCTGCTAAAATGGGTCAAGAAAGTGTATTAGGAAATCTATTAAGTGCTTCCAAAAAAGGTACTTCTGAAGACATAAGTGCTGTAAAAAATGCGCTTCTGATGATGAAAGGAGAAGGCGTCGTAAATCAAGTAGCGGCGGCTATTCCTACCATGCCTGCTACGGCTCAGCCTGCTCTTATAGAAGTATTGGCGGCTCGCGGCGCAGATGCACATCTTGAAGTGATTTTGGCACAATTAAAAAACAATGATAGTGCAGTGAAAAGCGCAGCTTTTGCCGCTTTGAAGAATGTAGTTAAGACCAAAGATTTAAACACCTTATATGGGATTTTGGATTCGACTACGGATGCCCAACACATCAAATCGCTTCAAGAGGCCGTTACAGCGGCGCTGAAAGGTACAGGCTCTCCGGCACAGCAGACCGAGACCATTGTATCCAGAATCAATGCAGTAAGTGCCGACAAAAAGCCCAATTATCTTCAAGTATTGGCCAATATTGGCACCAAAAAAGCCCTTGATGCTGTAGGTGGTTCTTTTACCAATGGCGACGAAGCTACTCAAAAGGCTGCTTTAGGGGCATTGACCAATTGGTCTGATGTCAGTGCTACGAGCGAATTGTACAAAATTGGAAAAACTACTTCTAATGCCGCTTATCTCGACCAAATCGTGAATGGCTATGTGAAGGCAATCACTAACGCTAGACAAACACCTACTCAAAAAGCCTTGGCTTATCGTAAGGTATTGGAGGTAGCCAAAACAACGGCCCAAAAAGAAAGTATCCTAAAAGAACTTGTCAGAAATCGCACTTTCAATGCGCTTATTGCGGCAAGTAATTATTTAGATAATACCGAATTACAACAGACCGCCGCGCAAGTAGTATTGAATGCTGCATTGGCTAATAAGGAGCTGACGGGTACTAGTATACGTCAATGGATTTCAAAGGCCATGAATGTTGTCAACAATGATTCCCAAAAAGAAGCCGCTCGGAAATGGTTGGCCGAAATGCCCACAGGCGAAGGTTTTGTGTCGTTGTTTAACGGTAAAGATTTGACGGGCTGGAAGGGCTTGGTGGGTAATCCTATCGCACGTGCTAAAATGCACCCCGATACATTGGCCAAAAAACAAATCAAAGCCGATGAGATAATGCGTAAGGGATGGATAGCCAAAGACGGCGAGCTTATTTTTACGGGACATGGTGACAATCTCTGTACGGAAAAAAAATACGGTGACTTTGAGATGTACGTAGATTGGAAAATCGAACCTAAAGGCGATGCAGGAATTTACTTGCGTGGTTCGCCGCAGGTACAAGTATGGGATACCTCACGCGTAGATGTAGGCGCACAAGTAGGGTCGGGTGGACTTTACAATAACCAAAAACAACCAAGTAAGCCGCTTAAATTGGCCGACAATGCCATTGGCGATTGGAATACTTTCCATATCATCATGCGGGGCGACCGTGTCACTGTGCGTCTCAATGGGGAATTGGTAGTTGATAATGTGATTTTGGAAAATTACTGGGATCGTAAGCAACCTATTTTCCCAATCGAACAATTGGAACTCCAAGCGCATGGCACTTTGGTGGCCTACCGCGATATTTATGTGCGTGAGCTGCCAAGCCCTACGCCTTTTGTATTGAGCGAAGATGAAAAGAAAGAAGGATATAAAATGCTTTTTGACGGGACCAATATGTTTGAGTGGACCGGAAATACCACGGACTATATTGTCGAAAATGGAGAAATGGTAATCTATCCCAATCGTGGCGGTAAAGGCAATCTTTATACCAAAGATGAGTACAGTGATTTTGTGTTTAGATTTGAGTTTCTCCTTACACCCGGTGCCAACAACGGGTTGGGAATTCGGGCGCCTTTGCAAGGAGATGCCGCTTATGTAGGAACTGAACTTCAGATTTTGGATAATGATGCAGAGATTTATAAAAACCTTCAGCCGTATCAATATCACGGCTCGGCCTACGGGATTCTGGCGGCCAAGCGTGGCTTTTTGAAGCCCGTAGGGGAGTGGAATTATCAGGAGGTTGAAGTAAAAGGCTCTAAAGTAAAAGTGACGCTCAACGGAACGGTCATTTTAGACGGTGACTTAGCCGAAGCTTCTAAAAATGGAACAGCCGACCATCGTGACCATCCAGGATTGAGTCGCACGTCGGGCTATATTGGGTTTTTGGGACATGGAGATGTGGTAAGATTCAGAAATATAAGAATCAAAGACCTTACAGTGCCTGTCAACAATACTCCTACTGTAGTAGAAGAAAAAGCTCCCGAAAAAAAGAAAAAGCGTAAAAAGTAAGCACAAAACTTGCCAAGTTTATCTAAAAAGCCTTCTGATTTGTGTTTGAGTAGGTACTATCTCTCAGATACAAACAGAAGGTTTTTTGCTTATCATACCTATCTTTTGATTCTCTTTTTAATCAAGCTTCTGTTTGACTTCTCCGAAGTCATTTGTCTTTTTGGACTTGTCCGCTACAAACCTTGCGCCTCTCCGAGGCAAAATGTAAAAAATGTTGTTATAGATGGCATGGCTTCGGAGAAGCGTAATATTTGTAGCATGAGATGAGTATCTGCATACCCAGGACTTCGGAGAAGTCCAACCTTGACCTATATTCCTACAAATTTGGCGCATCTTGCGAGCTGTTACGCGTTCTTGTCAGCTACCAACCTTGCGCCACTCCGAGGCAAAAATAAAAATAGGGCTATGGACAAATAGCTTCGGAGAAGCTTAATCTTTGTAGCTCATATTTCTAATGACCCAGAAGAAAAGTTTTGTACATTTACGGTACAGCTTAAAGCGACGATTATTTTTGTATGTCATCTTCTCGGTTATCTTCTTGGCTTCCTTGGGGAGCTATGGCTTTGATTATCTTGGCCTTGTGTACTTATTTTCAACGTTATCCTACTGGCGATGACGCTTGGTTTGCCGAGGAGTCGTATTGGTTGTGGAAAGAAGGCAAAGTCCGTTCAGAGTTTTTTAGAGGCTTGCTTCATTGGGAAGAGCATTATTTGGTAAGTCACAAGCTTTTTATTGCTTTTGGGGCCTTGTTGGGAGGTATTTTACCTGATTCATTATATACTTCAAAGCTATCAGGTTTATTGTTTTTTGGAGTGATTGTGGTGTTTTTATTAATAGAGACGCAAAGCAAAACACCCCAAAAAAACGGCTTCTGGGGTGTATTGATTTTGGTTTTTGGGAATACGTTGATGACTCAAATGAGTTTTGAAAACCGCCCCGAAATGATGATAACGGCCTTTGGTTTGGCTTCTTTTTATGGCGTTAGGCGCATGGATAAAAACAGGGTCATGGTGCCCTTGGCTGGTCTTTTTGCGGGCTTGGCGGTATTGACTCACCTCAATGGTATTATTTTTTTGGGAGCGGGTTTTCTAACTCTCGTTCTGACTCGTCATTATAAAAAGGGCCTTATTTTTGGCATTGTAGGAGCCTTGACGGCTAGCCTTTATTTTTATGATATTTTACAAGAACCCGACGGACTGACCAAATGGTGGTTTCAATTCCGAAACGACCCTGCTACCCAAAATGCTTTTGGGTGGGTAGCAAAATTGAAAGTCTTAGCTTCTTATCCATTGATTTTTGTAGAATCTCCCGAACAGCTCTGTACTACTTTGCTATTGATAGCGGTAGGGTGGTTTGGCAGGAAAAACATTCGGCATACCGACCGTATTTTACCGCTTTATAGCCTATCGTTGCTAATACTCTTTTGGCTTATCACCAAGCGAGCAAGCGCTATTTATCAGGTCATGTTTGTACCCTTTATGATTTTGTTGATTTATGAATGGTTGCAATCAAAACCTCTTCCGACAATCCCCTTCTATCTAAAGGTGATAACTGTCTTGTATCTTATTGTAGGTTTGGTAGGCAATATACAGGTGATAGGCCGAAACCTGTCGGGATACCTGCCTCTGCAATACGCCCAACTTCGTCCCCAACTTCCCCAAAAAGGTATGGGCTTGGTGCCCATTACTTTTTATTTCAATGAATATGAGCATTTTGATAAGTTGCTGTGTCATACCAACTTTGAACTACAGATGCAGTACCAACAACAGATGAAGCCTTGGTCGAGCGAGAAGTTTGGGGCATGGGCGCAGCAGCACAAAGCGAGTTTTATTGTATTGGATTACAAAACCGCCCGTGCCGATTATTATCCTTCGCAAGGGGCCGCCCGGTTTGGCAACTATCATTTGGTTTTTGCTGACAAACAGTTTTCTGTTTATTCTCTAGGTTCCAATTAGGAGTCTACCAAAAGTTTAAATCCTTCTCCGTGAAGATTCATGATTTGTAAGGAAGAATCATCTTTGAGGTGTTTTCTTAACTTAGTGATATATACGTCCATGCTACGGGCGTTGAAATACGAGTCATCGCCCCAAATGAGCTTCAAAGCAAAACTCCGATTGATGGGTTGGTTTTTGTTTTCACAAAAGAGCTTGAGCAATGCCGCCTCTTTGCTTGTGAGTTTTTGGGAGGTATCGTGAATCGTCAGCAATTGATGGTCAAAATCGAAAGTGTATTTGCCAAGTGGAAAGATATTTTGAGGTTGTTCGTTGGGAAGGGATATTTTCTGATAACGCCTCAGTACTGCCTGAATACGTAATAACAATTCTTCCATACTGAAAGGCTTAGTGATATAGTCGTCAGCTCCTACTTTGAAACCTTGAATAGTATCTTCTTTCATACTCTTGGCCGTCAGAAAGATAATAGGGACGTCTTTATCAGTAAGGCGAATTTCTTTGGCCAACGAAAACCCGTCTTTTTTGGGCATCATTACATCAAAAAGGCATAAGTCGTAATTGTTTTCTAAAAAACGTTGTAAGCCTACATTACCATCCGACGCCAAGTCGGTCGTATAGCCTTTGTTGGTAAGGTATTCTTGCAACAATTGCCCTAGATTGGGGTCGTCTTCGGTCAAAAGGATTTTAGGGTTTTGCGATTTCATAGTTGTGAGGTTAGGCGCTTTCTTTTTTTAACGGTAATTGAATCGTAAACGTACTTCCTTCGCCCACTTTACTCTCTACGTGGATGCTCCCTCCGTGGGCTTCAATCATTTTTTTGACATAACTGAGCCCCAATCCAAACCCTTTTACATCATGGATATTGCCCGTAGGAACGCGGTAGAATGGGTCAAAAATCTTCAATTGTTGTTCTTTGCTGATACCACGGCCTTTGTCGCTTACACTTATATATACAAAATTATCGTCGTTGTAAGTACTAAGTCCGATGTGTGGCTGCTCTGTTGAATACTTGTTGGCGTTGTCGATTAAGTTGGTCAAAATGTTGGTAAGGTGCATAGGGTCGGCTTCCACGATTTCGTTTTCTGCTTCAAAACTCAGCTCCACTTCCCCTTGTCGCTGTTCTATTTGTACACCGAGGTTGTTGAGCACTTTTTCCAGAATATCATGAATATTGATAGCAGTTGTTTTGAGCTTGATTTCGCCTCGTTCTAGCAGCGCCATTTGCAGTACTTTTTCCACATGACTACCCAAGCGTTGATTTTCATCCTGGATAATTCCTAGATAACGATTGATTTTTGTGATTTCTCTGTGGTTTTGTACTTGTTCTTGGGCCATGCCTACGGCCAAAGAAATAGTCGAAATTGGTGTTTTGAACTCGTGAGTCATATTATTGATAAAATCATTTTTGACATCCGAGAGCTTCTTCTGTTTTAGAATAGTAGCTACCGCCACATAAAAACAACCCAAAATAACTACTAACAACAATACCGAGCTTATGAGCGAAAAGCCCATACTTTTCAAAATAAAATCTTGCCTTTGAGGGAAATACACTAAAAGCTGACTTGGAAGGTTATTGATTTCGTTGGGAAACAAAGTGGCTTTGAATAAGTCGGTGCTAGCGGTATCGGGGCGATAAGATGCGCTAGAAAAAATAACATTTTTGGGGAATGTATTTTGAATGGCAAACTCATAAGAAATTTCGATGCCCCGTTCCTGAAACGAATTTTTAAGTAAAGAATCAAGTGTAATCCGGTTGACACGTTGGCTTACAGGGCGTTTGCTAAAAAGCAAATCCTTAAAAACATCTTTCAGCAAATCGGTTTGGGCAACGGTTTGCTTGTTTTTTTCTTTTTTAGGAGCTATAATCTCTGAATAAGGCTTATGCGTTTTTTTGAGAGACGAGCGTACACTCAACAGCACTGAATTGTGATGAAGGCTATCATTGGCCCAGGTGGATTGTCCTATTTGTTCAAACCACGTATCAAAGATTTTTTCTTGTTCGGCATGGATTTTCAAAAAACGTTCGATATTGGGCAGTTCATTATTACGTTGCCGTAAAAATTCATTGATTAAGCTCGCCTGAAAATCCGTAATAGCTCTATTTCGGGGAATGAGCGCATCACTGATATTTCTTCCTGAGTTGGGCACATCATCATGCGTATTTTGGGCGTAGGTTTCGGGAAGGTTGGGTTTGGGAACATTGGATTTTTGAGCCAATCGATTTTTATTGAGGGCTTCTAGTTTGCGGCGTTGCTGTTCTATTTCTTCTCGTTGACGAATCAGGTAAATAATCTCCTGCTTTTCGAGTTTACGCACTACTTCTTGCATGGCTTCGGAGACTTTCAGATCAAACTGTTCGTTGCGTAGTTCCAAGGCACTCGTAATCCAGTGCCACTGAAAACCCACAAGCCCCAGCATAGCTAGCCCCATCAAACTAATCAATAACCGTATTTTTGATTTTGTCATCATTTTTTTTCGACCTCATGCAACATTCTTTTTCAGAAATGCGACCTTGTGATTGTGACTTTAACAACGTGTTAACGTTCAAATTAAGATAATTCTATCCATCCTTTAACACATTTTAAGAAACTTTAACATCGTCAGTTTGGGGAAGTTGTGCAATTTTCGAAAAAGTTTTAAAAAACAAAAAGCATGAAAACAAAATGGGTACTCATGGCATTGGTCGTAGGACTGGGAGTGGTCTCGACTGCTAATTCTCAAGAAGACACTAAACAACAGACCAACAAAGACAAAGTAACCGTAAGGGTACGAATGACCGAAGAAAAAGACGGTAAAACAGAAACCATCGAGCGGTCTTATACCTACAACAACCTCACAGGTGACGAACGTGAGTCGAAGATTAAGGCCATCGTGGATTCGCTTAAAGGCAATGACAAAAATGCTACCAATCGGCGGATGAGTATCATCATCGAAGAAGGCGACGGGATGCCTGAGCGTAGAATCGGTTCGCGCGAAGAGCGCACCCAAAATCGGACTCGTGAATATCGCTCTGGCCCCAACAACAACCGTTCAGAACAATGGAATAACAACAGAGACGATAAATTTCCTTTTGATGAGGAGGCATTTGCCGACCGCATGAAACGCATTGAGAAAAAAATTGAGCCTCAAATGCGTAAATTGGAGCGCAATATGGAAAACTGGAGCCGCGATTTTGAACCAAAGTTTAAAGAATTTTGGGAAGGCGACGTCAACTTCAGAGGAAGTCAGAAGCCGGCTTCGGTGCGAGGGCTAGAGGCTTTTCCTAACAACCCCGAAAAAAATGAATTAAATCTGCGTTTTTATGCGCCTATCAAAGGCGATGTACTGATTACCGTAACCGACACCAAAGGAAAGCAAATTGCCAAGAAAGAAGTAAAAGATTTTTCGGGGGATTTTGTGGGGCAGATAGACCTCGGCAAAAATCCTAAAGGAACTTATTTTGTGAGTGTAGTACAAAATGAAGATGGCGCCGTTAAGCGCATTGTAATAGAATAAAAAAAGCGTTTTTATTTAGCTTTTTCAAGTTCTTGAATTACTTCATGTAGTGTAATTTGATGAGGATAATAGGCATAAGCTTCATTATCCTCATTTTGTTTATAGCCTTCTTCAAATGATTTTTTTGCAATTTCCAGATAAGACTTATATTCTTTTGCCGTGTCTTTATTAATCATTGCTAAGTAAAAATTAGTATCAGGAAATTGAGGGAATTGTCTTAAACATTTTTTGAGATATATTTCTGCCTTTTTATAATTTTTCATTTCATAATAAACAATACCACAATAAAGCAACGTATTGTAATGTATGTTTTTAATACTATCACCTTTTGTTTGAATTTTAATGTCTTCTAAAAAATTTTGTTCTGCTTTTTTAAGATTTTTTAATTCCAAATAACAAAGCCCTTTATAAAAAGAATAAGAATGATCCATGACAAAAATATGAGGTGCTATTTTTTGAGCTAAATCAAAATCTATAATTGCCCCTTTATAATCTTTAGAAAATATACATTTCAAAAATGCCCGATAACTCACCCATCTTTCAGGGTCGTATTGTACTGCTTTGTCTTCAAGAGGGAAAGCACTTCCATAATCCCCATTTTTAATATAAGGCAAGCTTTTTGTTGATAAGCTCTTGCGATGTTGGGGCAAATAGAAATTAAGCTATCAAGGTAGACTTGCCATTTAGGGTGGTTATACCCAAATTTTTCCGCTCCATTATCAATATAGTGCTCGACAAGGCTATCTTGAACTTGCTTGGACGAGCAATCAATTATTTTTGAGTTTTGACCTAAGCAAATGATTTGAAAATAAAAAAGGCTAAGGAATAACAGCGACAATTTGGCCATGATGAATTTTATAAGAGATGAATGCGGTATAAGAAAGAGGTATTATGTTTTTATATTTGACTAGTTTCCAATCTTTTAATGACTTTGTAAATTCATACAAACTTTGAATAGTTTCTACTTTAAACTTCTTAGGTTGGTAATTTTCATCGGTTTGCATCAATTTTACATAGCTTATTTCGCCACTACAATTGACTCTAAACCGAAAAGTAACGTAACCGTTTTCCGTCAATTTTATATTTCTTTGATTCAAAAATGAAGAGGCATTTGTTTGAATCGTCGTTGAGCTTCGAGGATATTTCGCGTCATAACTGTAATAGTAGGATTCTCCTTTTGTATCAAAACAGTTTTTTCCAAGAACTAATGTTGTATCCATGTACTCTCCGTCAGGACGAACATAGATTTGACTTTGGGCAGCCAAGCTAGCAAGAAATAGAGAAAGTAATAGGTATCTATTCATAAATGGTTTTAGTGTTATTGCTGATTTAAAGCTCGTTTGACCTGATAAAATACTCGCTCAATAAGCCTCAAATCTTCGGTAATGATTTCGGCGGATGCTACCATTCCCGTTTTGTAAATGAGTTGTTTATTGGTGCCAGTTTTTAAGCCATTTGGCAAATTGACTGTTGCCAAAAAAAATTGACTATCAGGTGTAGGAACCTGTGAGATAGTAGCAATTTGTCCCTCTACTGCCCCAAACTCCTCAAAAGGATACCCTTGAAATTTTATTAAAACGCGTTGCCCTCTTTTTACTTTTCCAAAATTAACCTGAGGTATGTTTATTTCCCCAAAATAACGGCCACTAGTTCCCCCTACGTACATAATTTCTGTCCCCGCCCGTAGCGATTGATTTTCTTGCAGGGTCATTGAAAAATTTGTTTTTCCATCCGTTGGAGCGCGTAAAATAAAACGTCTTTGCCAATTTTCCAGTTCGCTTCTCAATGTATTCAACGCCTGAATAAACTGCGCTTTTTGCTCAATTGCCTGACGCTCAAGCTCCGTCAATTCTCTTTGTTTTTGGGTTTGAGCAGTTATATTATAAGTGATACTCATTTCCAACTGCCTGACAGGCAGTTGTTTATTGATGTATTTACTTTCTTCCCGTTGGTATTCTAAGGGAGAAATTACTTTTTCTTTGTAGAGTTTTACGTTGATTTCAAATTCTTTTTTTGCCAACTCTGCATCACGTTTGTGCAGTTCTAATTGGCCTAAAAGCTGTATTCTATTTTGTTGTAAATCCTTAAATTCGGCGCTTAAATAACTTTTACGTTTGTTATAATATTCGTTAGAAAACAACGCCAACGTTTGCGTGTAAGATTGCATGAAACTTTGATAAGTTGTTTGTAACTCCCCCAATTTTTGAAACCGATTGGCAGGGAATATATCAAGCTTATCGAAACTACCTGATTCAATTACTGTGTGAAGGTTCTTTAAATCTTTTTGTAATAATAAAACTTGCGAATGGTCGGCAGTAGCTTCTATAAAACCTATGATTTGGTCTTGTCTAATAATTTGATTGTCAGTAACAAATAACTTAATTAATCGACCCTCAGCACGTACCACAACAGGTTTTGGAGCGTTGTCGGAAGTGAGTCTGAAAGCTGCCGTAACGATAGTAGGGTAATGTACAAACCAACTAATAGTCCCAAGCGACAACAATACAAAGAAAATGACGGTAATTCCCCAACGCAAAATCCAAGCGGGAATTTGCTCCATGTAGTCGCGGATAGCCTCACTATTTACTTCTAATTCTTCTATTTTCGCCATTAGTTCCCCAATTCTAGCTGATTCTTTACTAATGAATAATAATAGCCACGTTGTGATACCAATTCTGGATGAGTTCCACTTTCTACAATTTCGCCTTGGTTCAATACGATAATTTGGTCAGCATTTTTGACTGTACTTAAGCGATGAGCCACTACTACCACTGTTCTGTTTTTGAAAAACCCTTCTAAATTTTTCATAATGACGGCTTCATTATTAGCATCTAAGGCACTGGTAGCTTCGTCGAAAAATAAGAATTCAGGATTTTTATACACAGCACGGGCAATGAAAATCCGTTGCCGTTGGCCGCCACTGATTCCCATTCCACTGGCTCCAATTCGGGTGTTAAAACCATTGGGCAATTCTTCTACAAAAGATTCAATATTGGCGATTTCAACTGCTTCCTGAAGTTTTGAGCGATTGACAAGGCCATTAGAATCTGATTCACTGATATTTCGGGCAATAGAATCAGCAAAAACATAGCCATCCTGCATTACTACACCGCATTGGCTTCGCCAAAAGTTATAACTCAAATTTTTGAGGTTTATTTTTCCAATACTGATTTGGCCGTTTGTAGGCTCATAAAACTTTAAAAGCAATTTCAACAAGGTAGTTTTACCGCTTCCACTCGCTCCTACAATCGCGGTTACTTTCCCTTCGGGTATGGTAAGACTGATGTTTTTCAACACCAATTCCGAGCTGCTGCTTCCGTACCGAAAATCTACATTTTGAACTTGAATGGTTTTGTGAGTGGGCAGCTCGTTTATAAGTGGGTCATCAAGCCGTTCTTCATTAAGTTTATCATGAATTTCAGAAAGTCGCTCAATGCTTATTTTGGCATCTTGGTAACTGCGTACAAAGGTGATAAAGTTGTTGAGAGGGACGTTCATTTGCCCTACAATGTACTGCACTGACAGCATTCCCCCCAATGAAATTTGTCCATCTATTACGGCTTTGGCCGCAATAAAACTAATGAACATATTCTTGACTTCGTTGATAAAACGCCCTCCTTCATTTTGAGTTTGAGAGAGGGCCAAACTGTTGATATTGAGCCGAAACAAACGGGTTTGAATCGCTTCCCATTCCCAACGGCGGCGTTTTTCGGAGCCGTTGAGTTTGATTTCCTGCATTCCGTTTATTAATTGAATCGTGCTGCTCTGATTACCAGAAGCTTGGTCAAAATAACGGTAATCTATTTCAGCCCGCCGTTTGAGAAACAGAAAAATCCAAGCCACATAAAGACTTGCTCCTAGTAAGAAAACCCAGAAAAGTTGGGCATTAAAATAAAACAGGATGCCGCCAAAAATGAGAAATGTGACCGTCGAAAAAAGCACATCTAAAGTAGTGGCCGAAAGAAAACCCTGCACGCGACTATGATCTTGAATGCGTTGCATGATGTCACCTGTGCTTTTGGAATCAAAAAAAGCCATGGGCAAATTCATTAGTTTCATCAAAAAATCGGATAACATACGGAGATTGATACGGCTCGTAACGTGCATCAAAATCCAACTCCGTATCACGTTTACGCTTGATTGTGAGATGAATAGCACTAACTGCGCGAGCAAAATCAAATACACAAAGTTAAGATTGCGCGTATTGATTCCCGTATCTACCACTTGCTGCGTCAGAAATGGAAAAATCAATTGTAAACCCGTGACTACCGTAAGGCCAAGTAAAACCTGAAATCCATAGGCATGGTACGGCCGAAAATAACGCCCCAGAAATCCCCAAAACGATTTTTTAGGAGATGATGATTCGTTTTTCTGTTCAAAAAATAAGGGAGTGGTTTCAAATAACAACAGCACTCCTTCAGCATCTTCCTGCGTGGCTTTGTTGGGTATCCACCCTTTCAGGAAATCCTGTTTGGTATAAGTGATAAGTTGGTAGGCAGGGTCTCCCACGACTACTTTCTCGGGGGTAGCTTCATAGATTACTACATAATGCCGCTGCCGCCAATGCGCAATGCACGGCAAGGGAATTTGGGAAGACAAATCGTCATAGGTAACATTGAGCGCAAGTGTGCTAAATCCAATTTTTTCAGCAGCATCGGCCAGTCCTCCCATGGTAGTGCCGTCGCCGGCTAAGTTGGATATTTCGCGCAAATAAGCTGCCTCAACCGAGCGACCATGATACTTACTGATCATCCGTAGGCAAGTAGGGCCACAGTCTCGTGTGTCTAATTGTTTATAGAAGGGGTATTTTTTACGCATGATTCAAGGCATCAAATACCACTTTTAGCCATAAATTTTTCAAACGGATTTATTTGTGAAAAATGGAAATAACTGAATTCTGAGGGTTGATTAGATAAGTCAAAAACGCCTTCTAAGTGTTCTATTTTTTTGATATAATCAGCGCACAATGTATCTAAAAGTTGATAAATTTCTTTTCCCCTATTAGTATATACGTCGTCTAAATATAATAATTCCAGCCCTGTACGAAATCGTTTTTTTAAATCGGTAAATCGTCCTAAAAACTCATGCTTTTGAATACCCAAAAAAATATCTGCTTTGTACAACTCAAAGAAAGCTTCGTAGCGTTTGGCTACGGTGTACAGTCCATGAAAAGCCGAAAAAATACTTCTTTCTTCGCTTTGAAGTCCAATCACATTTCCTAATTGTGTTTGTTCTACATCAATTTTGAAATAATTAGACCGATTAAACAGCATAATGTTAAAAGTATTGTGAGAACATTGATGTATCAACTCTTCTAGAAAAAAGATTGTTCCATTAGTTGGAATAGTACTCAAAAAAGCACAACCTGTAGCCCCGATATTAGCAAAACAATTAACTTGAGGGTTGAAAAATACTGATAGTGTTCGATTGGTTGAGGTTATTTCTTTGCAGAGGTTTGGTAGATGAATTTTCAGTATTTCTAAGGCACGGTCAACGCTTTGTATATGACGGTGTGTCGTTTGGGTAACTTCAATATCTAAAATTTGTCTATTGCCGTTGGCTTGGTAGAACGAATTTAGTAAAGGATTTTTATGCCTATAAATTTCTATTTTCCCATCTAATACAGTTAGACAAGGTAAAAAGCCGTATGAGATGTTCTTTAATTGGTATGTTTCGCCGTCACATTCTAGCAGTAACTTTTGATTTGAGTATTCAGTATAAAAATAACCTACTTGCGGAACATACACTGTACCATCTGCATCTGAAATAACTTCAAAGCATCCTTGTTTTTCAGTAAAATACGCGCACAAAATTTGTTCCAATGTTGTATAGGAAGGACCACCTGAACTTAAATATGCAATCAAAAGGGGTTCTAAAAATGCACTATCATTTTCAAAATCAAGGCGTTCAAAGATGGTCTCGTTAGTTCTGTAAAGAGCCGCTTTGATATAATCAGAGATGGCCATTTTTCCCAACTGAATTTCTTTTTTGAACAATATATCAAGGTTGTTCACGGTAGTTTTGTTTGCAAGTTTGTATCAATTCATTAATTTGTGAGGCTGAAAACCATTGCCCACGTTTCATTACACCTTTTATTTTTCGTAAATTTTCAATATCTTCAAGTGGATTGGCTGCAAGCAATACCAAGTCGGCCACGTTGTTTTTCTGAATACTTCCCCATTGGTTCGCTTCGCCCATGTACTCGGCTGCATTAAGGGTGGCAGCCCGCAAAATATCATATTCAGGGAGGCCTGCTTTCTTGTACCATTTCATTTCGTCAATCATTGCTAAACCCGGTACTTGAAAAACTGTAGAAGCATCTGGACTCACCAATAATTTACATCCATTTTGGTGTAGTTTACTGAGTATTATTAGTTTCTTTTCGATGTATTCTTTTTCAACTTGTTGCTCTTTTCTTAAAGAATCAGGGTGTTTTTGGGCTTGCTTAGCAAAATAATCATCAAAGGTTTTTGTCCAACTTGCTACCAGCCCTGTGGGTAAACGGTCTAAGCCCGGGCGTTTTTTTAGCTCGTTATAGGGTACTTGTGTATAATTTACAAAATACCAATCCAATGTAGGGCAATTGTAAACCTGCCGGGTTTTAGTTTGTTCTATGGCGGCAGAGAGTTCAGGGCTGTTGATAGATAAATTTTCATAACCACCTAAGTGCTCAATGCTGTTGAGTCCTTTGCTGAGTGCGTGGGCAATGGTTACGCCATTGGGTACGTGCCCCGACAGTTTAAAACTGTGATTTTGTGCCAATTGTGCCAACGTATCAAACCAAGCAACTGAGGGTACACTTAAGACTTTGAGTGACTGATAGCCTTGACTTTGGTAGCTTTTTAGCAGTTTTTGGAGGGAGTCACCTCGTATCCATACTCTGCTGGCATAAAATGGTGGTGCTGAAGTATAAATATCGGGATTAGTTTTTTGAGTGGCTTCTTTCTGGATGACCAAATCGGCATCAGCCCCTCGCATCGAACGCAGGTGAGTAACGCCGGCAGCTAATTGCAATTTCAAAAATTCATCAGTACCATAGCCATACTTCGTTTGGCGTGGGATATGTACGTGCATATCTGCTAATCCCGGTATGAGGTATTGGTTAGTAGCGTCAATGAGAGTTGCCGATTTATACCTTTTTTTACTGCTTTTTACAATACGCTCTATCACACCATACTTTACTACTACATCTTGATTATACAGTATTGTGTTTTTGTGAATAGGAATGATATTTACGTTTTTGAAAATTGTTGTCTGTTGGCCAAATAACTTACACGTAACGAGAAAAAATAAACAAGCACTACTGAACTTCGAACGAATTGAATGATATGTCATGATTATTATTTTGAAATTAAAGGATTATCTTTACTATGAAGGTTATAAAATGGTTCTAAATCTTCTACACCAATTCGCCTAGCTATAATTTTATGGTTTTTATCTACAATATAGATAGTAGGAGTTGAAATAGCATCATAGTCTTTCCGATAGTCTACTTTTCGTGAAACAGTTAATCCATACCCGTTGGCTAAATTTTGCCATTTATTATCACTAATAAATTTTTTCCAGTCTTCTTCACTTCCTTCGATAGAAATTGGCATCACCTGAACTCCGTAATTCCTATATTTGTCATAAAAGGATTTTAACTTAGGAGCAGCCTCTTTACAATGACCACAAGAGGGGGAGTAGAAAAATATTACATTAAAATCTCCATTTAGTTCATAGATATAACTAAAACTGCCACGTATATTTTGAACTCCAATGTTTGGGATTTCTCTATTTAATAATAGAGGCTTTAAAATGCTTATTTTTTCTTTTAATGCCTTAAGTGTAGAAGTGTCGTTCAAAGTTATGATTTCTGTTAAATAGTAATTTTCTACCATATGAACAAATACTCCTTCTGTACCCATAATTTTAGGAATTTCATACTGGTTTGTTATATATGAGATGATGTATGAAACAAAATCTTTTTGATATCCTTTCTGTGCCTTATTTATTAGTTGATTGGCACTTTTTATAATAGAGTCTTCTCTTTGAATAGTTAAATTCTTAATGTACCTTTCTAATTTTTGATGTAAAAAAGGTGTTTTAGCTAATCTTGTGTCGGAAAAATCAAAATTGTCCCAGTAATGAGCTTTGTAATATTCAAATAATTTTGTACTATCAATTGATCCATTAGGCAGTTTAGGGGCATTGCTAATATCGGTGTCTGCTGCGGTTTTTAATAGCTTTGTAACATAATACCCTTTGTTCTTGTTTATAAATTTTTCGTAAAAAACTTTGCGTTCATCTAATATGATATTTTGATTTTTAGAGAGTTTAGCTTCTTTATATTTTTCTTGATTTACCTTCATGAATTTTTGAAAATCATAGAATAATTTATTTTCATGAGAATTCATGATTTTCATTTTTTCTATTATATCTGATGTGTCTGTACTGAAGCTAAATTGCTGTGCATCTGAAATAATTAAACTGATAGTTTTGTTACGATTAGGTAATAAGATTTCATATATTCCTGTGTCTAATTTTTCATTTTTTGAAAAAATTATTCTACCTGTTTTGTCTACTTTGGCAGTGTCTTTGGCATAAAGTTGTGAAGAATAGTGGTTGTATGCGAGAATACAATTGCCATCGGTTATACCCCGAATTACCCCTTCAATACGATATACTTCTTGACTCAATAGATTTGAGCTATATGTTATTAATAAAGTTATTAATAGCCTTTTCATTTATATCTATCCATTCCATCTCGACAGTAATCGATTATTCATTAGTCTATTACTGTCGAGACTTAAAACTAATTTTTTAAAATTACTTCTGTTTTAGGGTCAGGAGATCCTGAAGGTGGCGGAAGAATACTTGGCGTGTGGCAATTGTCCAGATTTCCACCCTTAATCGCTTCCAAATTAGCGACTACGTTTCCTGACTGTGCCTTTAATTCGGCTAATGATAATCTTTTCATGTTGTTTTTATACCAAAGGGGAATAGTGATAGCGATAATGCTTTTTAGCCTTTGGCGGATTCAAAAAAACAAGTAAAAAAACAAGTAAAAAAATAAGCAATTAATTAATTTTATTAAGGTTTTGTTTTTTGTTTTCAAGATAAATAACTAATGGTGGCGTTGTTGATATAGGTGACTTTTTAAGCTGAATAGGGTCTTAGAGAAACAGCCTCAAACCGAAAAGCCGTATGAGTTTAGGTACTCTTCTTCGTAAAAATCGCGACCGCTGCAAACTAACAGGGTCAGAAATCGCTGATTTATTGGGGGTATCGCAAGGTACCTATCATAATTGGGAGAGTGGAAAAACCAATCTGCCGGCCAAATATTTACCCCAATTGGCGGAAATCTTCAAAGTGGAGATTATAGAGCTTATCCCAGCGCGTAATGTGGCTCTAAGTCATGATAGGCCGCAGTCAGCAAATCAAGAGAAGGTAGCCACGGATTCTGAAGCCAAAGTAGAGCCGCTTGAACTCTACCAAAAACTTTTAGAGAGCAAAGAGGTCGTCATTAGGTTGCAAACGGAAGAAATTAGGCGATTGCAAAAAAGGCTTGCGGATCTGGAGGCTAACTCATTTTAAGCCAGAATTAAAGGCTAGGGAGCCAATTAGTTCAATTTTAGCTTATTTGTTGGGGAGTTTGTGCCTCAAAACCCTTGAAGATAGCGCATTTGAATAAAACAAAAACGAATGGAAACGTCGCTTGAGGAAATAAAACAACTACTTCCAGAAGTAATTATCTCTCAGAATGACACTGATGCAAAGTTTAAAGAAACCGACCGAAAACTTAAAGAGGGGAGTATGTAGATTGGCAGTAGCGGTGAGCATTTTGGTTCTTGAGTTTAAAATCAATGGCCCCTTATACACCCAACTACCCTATTTTAGCAGATTCCTTTTTTAATTTGTTGCCAAAAACAGTTAAAGAGTGTTACGAAATTGTAAATTTGCGCATTAAACCACTCAAATTTATAGCACTACCTCCATCAAACGCACTTTCTGTCAGATGCTTAACATTGTACTTTTTGGCCCTCCGGGTGCGGGCAAAGGCACTCAAGCTGCTAAACTCATCGAAAAATACCAATTGGTTCACATTTCCACCGGAGATTTGTTCAGGATGCACATCAAAGAACAAACCGAGCTGGGTAAGCGTGTCAAAGATTTACTGGACAATGGTATCTTGGTGCCCGATTCAGTGACTATCGATATGCTGGAGGAAGAAGTACAGAAAAATCCTGATGCCAAGGGCATTATTTTTGATGGATTTCCGCGTACTGTACCGCAGGCAGAAGCGCTAGATGCTTTTTTAGCTTCCAAAAATGCCTCTATCAAAACCGTATTGCAGCTGGATGTGGACGAAGGCGAGCTAAAACGGCGTATTGCCGAGCGTAAAAAAGTCAGTGGCCGCGCTGATGATGACGAAGAAAAATTGGTAAAAAGAATCGATGAATATTTTAATAAAACGGTTCATGTGTTGCCTTATTATGAAGCACAAGGTAAGCTTACAGTGGTAAACGGAATCGGTCAAATTGAAACTATTTTTGGGAATTTATGCGAGGCAATTGATGCCGAATAATAAATTTAACCTATAGATTCATACATACTCTGCTATTTCTTTGCGAAATTTGTAACTCGTGTGGCCAAAATTTATGGTAGCCACACGAGTTTTTGTTTATATTCACACCTATCTTCAATTAATTGATAACGAATAAATTGTGCTTTGGCACATCAATATGGCTAGTTCAAACTTTATAGATTACGTAAAAATAAATTGCCGTTCAGGAGCTGGAGGCGCAGGGTCAGTACACTTCCGTCGTGAAAAATTTGTAGATAAAGGCGGTCCCGATGGAGGTGACGGAGGACGGGGGGGCCACGTCATATTAAAAGCAAATCCTCAATTGTGGACATTGCTGCACTTGAAATATCAAAAACACATCAAAGCCGAAAATGGTCAAGCTGGAAGCGGCGCCCGTTGCAACGGAAAGCAAGGAAATGACGTCATAATAGAAGTACCCCTAGGCACAGTGGCCAAGCACGCCGAAACAGGTGAAATTTTGGCGGAAGTGACCGAAGCAGGGCAAGAGGTGATTTTGTTGAAAGGTGGTCGCGGAGGATTGGGAAATCATCACTTCAAATCATCGACCAATCAAACTCCCCTTCATGCTCAGCCGGGCGAAGGTGGGCTAGAAGAGTGGGTGGTGTTGGAGTTGAAACTTTTGGCCGATGTAGGTTTGGTGGGCTTTCCGAATGCTGGTAAATCCACTTTGCTTTCGACAGTTTCGGCGGCACGCCCCGAAATCGCCGATTATCCCTTTACGACGCTTGTGCCCAACTTGGGAGTGGTGTCTTATCGCGATTTTAAATCGTTTGTGATGGCGGATATACCCGGGATTATTGAGGGAGCCTCGCAGGGGAAAGGGCTGGGATTGAGGTTTTTGAGACATATTGAGCGCAACTCTATTTTGTTGTTTTTGATACCGGCCACGAGCGAAGACGTCGGAAAAGAATACCGGACTCTTCTTCATGAGCTTGAAGTGTATGATGCGACATTACTCGATAAAGCTCATCTGTTGGCTATCTCCAAAGGAGATTTGGTGGATGAAGAAACAAAAAAAGAGGTGTTGAAAAAAATACCTTCGGAGGTGCCTTACGTATTTACATCGTCGGTAACCCAAGAAGGAATTAATGAACTGAAAGATTTGATTTGGAAAACGTTGAATAGCTAACTCCCTAATAATTAAAGGCGAAGGAAGTTTTTGGGAAAATGGAGTTGGTATAGTTTGTGATGCCTATTATTAAAACGATAATATATTCCACCAAAATAATTACAAATGAAATTGAACAATTACTTTCTTGCTTTTTTGCGTAGTTTAGGATGTCTTCTTTTTCCTTTAGCCGTTTTGGGGCAAATCAACATCACTTTCCCTACTAGTAGAATTGTATTTCAGCGTGATAATGGAGGCAACGGTACCATTTTTGTCACAGGACAATATTCTCAAAACATAGATAGAGTAGAAGTCAGGGTGGTACCAATGAACTCTGGGCAAGGCGAACAAACCGACTGGCGGGTGCTTCAAAATGCTCCTCAAGGTGGTTTCTATTCTGGTAAGATTCAGGTGAGAGGGGGATGGTATGAATTACAAGTACGTGGAATATTCAATAACAATGTGATCAGTACTGCCGAACTCCAAAGGGTAGGTGTGGGAGAAGTGTTTTTGGTGGCAGGGCAATCCAATGCCCAAGGGTTTTATAACTACGGTGCCCCTGGTACTGGCGACGACCGCGTCAACTGTGTTAGTTATCGTAACGTAACCAATCAAAATAACAGTTTTCCTCAGCCCAATTTTGTAAGAATGGGTGACAATAGCGACATTGGCCCTAGAGGACTTTCTGCATGGTGTTGGGGGCGATTAGGGGATATGTTGGCAAGCCGACTAAATGTCCCTATTTTGTTTTATAATGCTGCTTGGGAAGGAACAGCCTCCAAAAACTGGAGTGAAACCGTAGATGGTGGAATCACTAATAGCATTTATGTGAATGATTCTTACCCCATAGGTCAGCCTTATGGAAACCTTCGGATGGCGCTCAACTATTATGCAAGTACTACAGGACTTAGAGCTGTACTCTGGCATCAAGGAGAGGCTGATAATCAGCTCAATACTTCTGCAGGAACCTATCGGGACAACCTTCAAAATGTAATCAGAAAATCTCGTCAGCATTTTGGTAGGGATATCGGCTGGGTGATTTCTAGAGTATCCTATTATAATTCAAAAGGAAGTAATCAAGAAGTTATCAATGGACAAAATGAATTAGTGACAAATACTCATGCAGTGTTTTTTGGCCCTAATACTGACGGAATACAAGTCCCTCGCCCCGATGGGTTTCATTTTCAAAATCAAGGATTATCAGATTTAGCCAATGCTTGGAGCAACTCTTTAGATGATAATTTTTTTAATTCATGTTTTCCCCAAACAGGAAATTATCCTAGTTTTTCGGTAAGTTGTGTGAGTGGCAATCAGCTCAATATCAATGTTCAGGGTGTTTTTACTTCAGTACAATGGAACAATGGAGCACAAGGGTCATCGGTCAATTTTGGGCCGGGTAATTATCAGGCTACCATACGCGATGGGGCTGGGAATGTATATTTTACGCCCCAAATCAATGTCCCCAATGATATCCAAAGCGCGGCTGTAAATATCCAAGTAGATGGCAAACTACCACTTTGTCAAGGTAGTAGTGTGACTCTTATTTCTAGCAATCCATCTAATAATCAATGGAATACTGGGTCTACCAATCAACGCTTAGAAGTGAACTCTTCGGGGACTTATACTGTCTCTACCAAAAACTTATATGGATGCTCCGCACAAGCGAGTATTACGGTTACTTCTTTTACAGGTGCTCCCCCCGCAAAACCTACTATTTCGCCTTCGGGGGCAACTACTTTTTGTCAAGGGGGGGAAGTCACGCTCACTGCCACCGAAGCTGCTGAATACCGTTGGTCTACTGGAGATAGAGGTCGGAATGTGGTGGCACGAAACACTGGAAACTATGAAGTAAGGGTCTTAGATGCGCAAGGTTGTATTTCGGAGCCTACAAGCCTGAGCGTACAGGTTAATAGTCCGCCAGCGGCACCTACTATTACAGCTTCAGGAATAACTACTTTTTGTGAAGGTGGGAAAGTAGTACTTTCTTCCAATTATAATTCTGGTAATATCTGGAGTAATGGTTCACAAGCAAAAGATGTTGAAATCAGCAGTTCGGGTACTTACAATGTGCGCTTTAGAGATGGTAATGGCTGTGATGGGATTTCAAATAATATTACTGTTACGGTAAATCCTCTACCGAGTGCCCCTGTCATCACGCGCGAACGGCCTACTACTTTTTGCGAAGGTGACTACACTGTTTTGGCTTCTAGTAGTTCTGCGATTTATAATTGGAATAATGGCGAAAAATCAAGACGCCTCACCATCTCCAAACCAGGAGATTTTTCGCTTTCAGTAACTGACGCCAATGGTTGTACTTCGGCTGCCTCTGAGGTAGTCAATGTCAAAGTGAATCCATTGCCAGCAGCACCTACTATTACAGTTGACCGAAACCCAGTGATTTGTGAAAATGAAGTTGTAACCCTTACTTCTTCTGAGCAGTCAGGTTATATTTGGAGTAATGGCCAAAATACTCGAAGTGTTACGGTCAATATCAGTAGTCAGTATTCGGTCAGAACGGTGGATGCTAACCAATGTCAGTCATTGCCTTCCAATATAATCTCATTAAGAGTCAACCCCCTTCCTGCCAAACCAATCATCACAGCGCAAGGCCCTACTACCTTTTGTGATGGGGGGCAGGTGACATTGTCTACAAATTATGATAGAGGAATCAACTGGAGTAGTTTTCAGACTACCCAAAGTATAGTAGCTACCAAAGGAGGGAATTATAATGTAAGCTACGTTGATGATAACGGTTGTCGGTCGGTTTCGGATGCGTTTGTGGTGACAGTCCACCCTTTGCCTGCGGCACCTACTATAGTCAACGAAAAGCCTACTACCTTCTGTATGTTTGATAATACTGTGCTTACCGTCACATCGCCTGGCGATGTGTTTAATTGGAGCAACGGAGGACGGGGAAGAAGTATCACGGTGTTTTCGGCGGGGCAGGTAAGTGCTACCGTTTTCGAACCTCGGACAGGCTGCACCTCACCTGCTTCACAATCGGTACAAATTGTAGTCAATCCAATTCCCGATCGTCCTACTATCACTGCTACAGGCCCTACCGCTATTTGTGCCGATAAGACTGTTACTCTTACAGCTACTGATGCTAGTGCTTATCAGTGGTCAAATCAAGGCAATACCAAGAGTATATCTGTCAATGTACAGGGAAATTATACGGTAGTGGTACGCAATCAATTTGGCTGTGCTTCTGCCGCTTCTGAACCTATTTTTATCAAAGTAAATCCTTTGCCCAACGCGCCCACGGTGATAGCTGAGAGTCGAACTACTTTTTGTGACGGTGACCAAGTGGCATTGCGGGTGGATTCTCCTCTGCAAGTAATCTGGAATACAAGCGAAGAAGTATCGCGGATTATTGCCAAGCAGTCGGGCAATTATGCCGCTAGGCTTAGGGATGAAATTGGTTGTCAATCACCTTTTTCTAGCTCGGTAAGGGTAGATGTAAAGGCCTTACCAGCCACGCCTGTCATTGCCAAAGTAGGTGTGTATAGTCTCCAAGTAGATAATATCACTCCCACAGCTACTTATACATGGAAAGTAAACAACCAGAATATTGGAGATACACAGCCTTATCTCAAAACAGGGCAAGTGGGTAGCTATACGGTTTTTTCGTCGGTTCAGCATAGCTCTACCTTGACTTGTGTTTCCAAAATATCCACTGCTTATGCGTTTGAGATTGATGCCTCAAGTACTGGATTGGGTGTTTATCCTAATCCTTCCTTTGATGGTAAAGTGATTGTGGAGACGCTCGAAAATTTGAAAGATGCTACGGTGGTGGTATATGATGTGACTGGAAAAGTAGTAAGTACGGCAGAACTTCCTTCTCTTAATACACAAGTACAATTTGATTTTAGGAATTTAGCCATCGGAACCTACTATTTGCAGGTTTTGTCCAAAGAATTTAAGCAAACCAAAAAGATTGTTATTAGTAAACCATGAGATTATTTGCCCTGATAGGTTATCCTTTGACCCATTCGTTTTCTAAAAAATATTTTACCGAAAAATTTGAAAAAGAAGGTATTGCCGAGAGCAAATATGAGCTACTTGAATTGCCAGACTATCATAATTTTCCAGCACTTATTGCAGCTCATCCTACTTTAGTGGGCTTGAATGTGACGATTCCTCACAAACAAAATGTGATACCATTTTTGGACGAATTAGATGAGGCTTCGGCGGCGCGGATTGGAGCCGTAAACACTATCAAAATCTTGCTCGATGGCCGACTGAAAGGATTTAACACCGATTATTATGGTTTTAGGCTTTCTTTGGAACAATGGCTTGCAGGATTGCAGCTCCAAGCAGCATCTCTAAAGGCGTTGGTATTGGGCAATGGCGGCGCAGCCAAAGCTGTTTTGACCGCTTTGACAGATGTGGGGATTGAGTATCAAATTGTATCTCGCCAACCAGCAAGAACAACGCTAGGATATGACCAACTTACGCCCGAAATAATGGCGACTTATCGTCTCATTATCAATACTTCGCCTGTAGGGACTTATCCGAAAGTAGATGAGTGCCCTGCTATTCCGTATCAATATGTAGGGGAAAATCATCTTTTGTATGATTTGGTATATAACCCCGCTGAGACGCTTTTTTTGCAAAAAGGAAAACAAAACGGCGCACACACTCACAATGGTTTGCCCATGCTACATCTGCAAGCTGAAAAGGCTTGGGAAATTTGGAATGAATGAGATTTTTCGTTTTGTTAATAAACTTTCTCGCCAAAAATTGAGCGTAAAACCGTTTCTTTGAGAAGAATTTAACAAAACACTTCATGTTAGGTCGTCGCAAATTTTTACATCTTTCGATGGGCTTGTTGGCTTTTGGATGTCAACGGCCTGCCCAATCTTTCTCCAAACTCCGTTTTGCGGTGGCTTCAGATGGGCATTATGGCCAACCCAAAACAGATTATAAATCTTTTTATGAAGCAATAATATCGAATCTCCAAAAAGAACGCCTCGAACGAGGACTTGATTTTGTGGTTTTCAACGGAGATTTGTTTCATGATGATGTAAAATTTTTGCCAGAAGTCAAGCAAGCACTTGACCGGCTCGGATTTTCCTACTACGTGACCCGTGGCAATCACGACCACGTTACGCCTGAGCAGTGGGAAAATACGTGGGGATATGGCCTTAATCACTCAGTAGAAATCGGTAAAAATGCCATCATTTTGGCCGATACTTCTAACGAAAAAGGCGAATATCTATGCCCTAATATTGAGTGGATAGATAAGGAATTAGCGCGTTTTTCGAAGAAAGAAAAGGTATTTTTATTCATGCATATTCCCGCCAAGATGTGGTCAGAACATGGTACTACTTGCCCCCAACTCGAAACTACTATTGCCAAATATCCTAATTTAAGAGCGATGTTTCATGGACACGACCATGCCATCGACAGCGGAAAATCAACTTCCAAACCTGCTTTTTTTGATGGACATTTTGGTGGTAGTTGGGGGGTAGATTATCGTGGCTATCGGGTGGTAGAGGCCCAAAAAGACGGAAAATGCTACACCTATCAGTTTAACCCTGTGACTCAAAACAAAGTAAATGAGCAGGTATTTTAATAAATTCTCGAAACAATGCGTTAGAGTAGTATGTTATATATACGTTCGTCGTAATTTTGTGATGCGATAGAGTAACCCATTTTATATTATATTCATCTAGAACGCGCAATCCTGCTCTCACGGCATGAAGACCTTCCATATTCCCTCATTTTATCGAAGCCATATCATTGGTCCTATCAAAGAGTTACGTCGGAAAAACGATAAACTCAAACGCGATTTTTCGCCGACCGTACTTGATTTTGGACCTGTCAAGTTTCTGATTGCACGCCATTTTGGATTTTGCTATGGGGTCGAAAATGCCATTGAAATTGCTTACAAAGCCATTGCCGAAAATCCTGGCAAACGTATTTTTTTGTTGAGCGAAATGATCCACAATCCTGATGTAAATCGCGACTTACATGAAAAAGGAATTCGTTTTTTGATGGAAACTACGGGTCGGCAGATTATTCCTTGGGAAGAACTCAAACCCGACGATGTGGTGATTGTTCCTGCTTTTGGAACTACCATTGAGATTCAAAATCGCCTACAACTGCTTGGGATTGATGCTTATCAGTATGATACTACTTGCCCTTTTGTAGAAAAAGTGTGGAACAGAGCTGCGCAAATTGGGCAAAAAAACTATACGATTGTCGTACACGGCAAACCGTTACATGAAGAGACACGCGCGACTTTTTCGCATAGTAAAGAAAATGCCCCTACCGTAGTAGTAAAAAATATGAAGCAAGCGGAGCGCTTGGCGCGGTACATTGTAGGCGAAGGACAAAAAGAAGAGTTTTATGAAGAATTTAGCGGACAGTATTCGGTAGGTTTTGATCCGGAGCAAGATTTGCAGCGTGTTGGGGTAGTGAATCAAACCACAATGCTAGCTTCTGATACACAGGGAATAGCAGATTATCTAAAAGGGGTAATGATTAAACATTACCAATTGGCACCTCATGAAGTAGAAGACCGCTTTGCCAATACGCGTGATACACTTTGCTATGCTACCAACGATAACCAAGACGCTACGTATGCATTACTTCAACATAAAGCCGATTTTGTGCTGGTGGCGGGTGGTTACAACAGTTCCAATACCTCTCATATTGTAGAGCTTTGTGAACAAAAACTCCCTACGTATTTTATCGAATCAGCTATTAAAATACTAGACCGAAATATCATCAAACATTACAATCTGCATCGAAAAAAAGAAGAAGTCACCGAAAACTTTATCCCTCAGAAAGACCAAGTGACTATCATGCTTACGTGTGGGGCTTCTTGTCCTGATGCTATCATTGAAGGCGTTTTGACGCGGATGCTTTCTTTCTTTCCCGATGCCAAACCCATTGACGAGGTGGTGAATGCCTTATCCTAATTATGGCCGTCTGTAGATATGTTGCATGCAACGTATCTGTTTTTTACCATGTGGAATACGTTTCATGTGTGGGATATTGCATGCGTGGAGACGTTGCATACGTGGAGACGTTGCATGCAACGTCTCTACACCGAATATTCCGTCATTTTTGACAAGAAATCTTGATAGGTAATTTTGATGCCTTCTTCAAGACTGTATTTGTGCTTCCACCCCATTTCATGCAAACGCGATACATCCATGAGCTTGCGAGGAGTACCGTCGGGTTTATCGGTATTCCAGTGGATTTGTCCTTCATATCCTACGGTTTCTTTGATGAGCTCGGCTAGGCTTTTGATAGAAATGTCTTCACCTACTCCAATGTTGACAAACTGCTCGCCGTCGTAGTTTTTCATGAGATAAACACAAGCATCCGCCAAATCATCGGCATGGAGAAACTCGCGCAGAGGTGAGCCTGTACCCCAAAGTTCTACAAAAGGCTTTCCTTCGATTTTGGCCTCATGAAATTTCCGGATCATTGCCGGCAAAACGTGCGAATTATTGAGGTCATAGTTGTCGTTGGGGCCATAGAGATTGGTGGGCATTACCGATATAAAATGGCAGCCATATTGTTTACGATAAGACTCACACATTTTGATGCCCGTGATTTTGGCAATAGCGTAAGGCTCGTTGGTATATTCTAAAGGGCCAGTTAGTAGATAGTCTTCTTTAAGGGGTTGAGGTGCCATTTTGGGATAAATGCAAGAAGAACCCAAAAACATCAATTTTTTGGTGTCGGTGGCATATGCATTATGAATGACATTGTTTTGGATTTGGAGGTTATCGTACAAAAACTCCGCTCGATAGATATTGTTGGCCATGATACCGCCCACTTTAGCTGCCGCTAAAAATACATATTCAGGACGCTCCGCTTCAAAAAAATCAGTGACCGCTTGCTGATTTCGCAAATCTAGCTCACGTGAAGTACGAACGATGATATTTTCATACCCTTCCGACTGCAATCGGCGTACAAGTGCTGAGCCAACCATGCCCCGATGACCAGCTACGTATATTTTAGCATTTTTTTCCATAACGCAAATTTAACCCAAATGAGGCAGCTTTCCGAAGCAAAAACACATTTTAAACTTCAAACCACGTGCGAAATTGGGCTGCCTTATCTTTGCTAATAACAATCTCTTCTTTAACAGGGATGATAAGGGTGAGTTCAATTTTTCCCATATAATGAGTTCGATAGCTTTCAATGGCATCTTTTCGCACGATATATTGACGATTGGCTCTAATAAATTGTGCAGGATCAAGCATATCTTCTACTTCATCCAATGAAGCATAGTCTGTAATAAGTCGTTGATTATCAGTAGTAACTAGCCATATCACTTCTTCTCTTACAAAATAAGCGATGCGAGTGTCGGCGACGGCTACTACTGCACGCTGATGATGGGCCGTAAAGCGATGTTTGTATTGCCGAATATTACGGTTTTCTAAATCATGAAGTAAATTTCGTAATTGCTCCGAAAAAAGGTCAGTAGGAGAATTTTGTTGCCAACGACTAAGTTTTTCGAAAGCGCATTTAAGGTCGTTTTTATCAATAGGTTTTAGCAAATAATCAATGCTATTGAGCTTAAAGGCTCGTATGGCGTATTCGTCGTAGGCGGTGGTAAAAATGATAGGGCATGAAAGGTTTAATTCTTGGAAAATATCGAAGCTCACACCATCCGCAAGTTGAATATCAGATAAAATAAGGTCAGGCTCAGGGTGTTTCTTAAACCAAGAGAGGGTAGTTTCGATGCTTGCCAAAGGGCCTTGGATGATGGCTTGTGGAAGAAGCTGCTGTACAAGCTTCTCAAGATTTTTGGCTACAAGTGGCTCGTCTTCAAGAATTAAAATGGTCATAGTATGGCGGAATTATTGGCTAATAAGTGGTACATAAGCCACAAACTTGCCATTATATTCGATAGTCTTAAAAGGAGTATCAATCAAAAAACTGTATAGGGTTTTGAGATTTTGTAAACCTTGTCGGTTAGAAGTTTCGACCTGTTTTTTTGGTTGGAAATTGTTTTCGACTTTCAAAAAAGTATCATCTGAACAAATGTGAATATGGAGTGGTCGCTCTTGGCTTATGATATTATGTTTGAGCGCATTTTCAATCAAAATTTGCAGCGTTACGGGAGCTATTTTTTTGTCGAGGCTCTCCTCTGGAATGTGAAAGTCAATTGTTAGATGATTTTCAAAGCGAGTATGCAGCAAAAAAACGTAGTTTTTGATGAAGTCAAGTTCGGTATATAGCGGTACTAGACCTTTGTCTTTGTGCTGTAAAACATATCTAAATACTTTGGAAAGTTGCTGTAAAAACTGCCGAGCCAATTCAGGATTTTCTTGAATAAGGCTATCTAAAGAGGTAAGGCTATTGAACAAAAAATGGGGATTGAGCTGATTCTTTAAATTGTCAAATTGAACCTGTGCTTTTTCTTTTTCGAGGTGAATGGCACGTGTGGCATTTTCGCGCCATTTATGAAACAAATAATCTGAAAGATGTAACACATTGATAAGGACTACAACCAAAAATTGGGCAAAATAACCCGCCATTTTGGCTAAATCGGTGTATTGTTGTGCAATGATACCGCTCGTAGGGAAAATACTGATGGCCCAGTTGATACTTAATTGGGAAATGACCAGTACAAAAATAAAAGTAAGCAATACTTGAGGAATCATACGGGCAATAATTCCGCGCTCATACGGAAAAAAGGTATCAAACAATCGATGTATTTTGCTAAAAACCACCCATGAAAGCGTCATTACGGTTCCTGAAACCGAGGCAAAGAAAAGATTGGAGCGCCAAGGAATCCGGAAAACATACCACCGCATTACAAAAGAACATACAATAAGTACGATAATGACTATGGTAAAAATGCGAGCTTTTGAGCGCAATAACTTTTGCATGTGATTTTTTTGTCAAAACAATAAAGTTGGTCAATAAATGCCAATTTTTTAAATCTAAAACCGTCAAAAACAAAGAGGAAACGGAAATAAAACAACGGGACTATTATCTTTGTGGCAAATAGATTGACTTAAATTATCTTCAAAAAACGACAAAAAATGGCTCTCATTAAAGCTGTACATGGCATCGCCCCTCAATATGGTTCTCATTGTTGGTTTGCCGACAACGCTACGGTGGTCGGCGAAGTAATCATGGGGGATTATTGTACGGTATGGTTCAATGCCGTAGTGCGTGGCGATGTCAATACCATTCAGATGGGGGATTATGTAAATATCCAAGATGGGGCGGTGATTCACTGTACTTACCAAAAATCTAAAACCATCATCGGCAATCATGTCTCTATCGCCCACAATGCTATCGTGCACGGCTGTACTATTGAAGACAAAGTGCTTGTGGGTATGGGGGCCATCATCATGGATGGAGCGCATATCGGTACGGGTTCAATTATTGCAGCAGGGGCGGTGATCACGCAGGGAAAAGTGGTGCCTCCGGGTACGGTATGGGCGGGCAATCCAGCCAAATATTTGAAAGATGTAACCCCCGATTTGGGTGAAGTATTTATGCGTACTGCCAACAACTACGTTATGTATGCGGGCTGGTTTAGAGATGAAGAAACTATCTGAAAATCTTTTCAAGAGGTGCTTCAAATCCTTCAAAAATAACTGATTGGGCGGGAGATTGGTCATAAATGCCTCCCAACTGATACTGCTCCTCATGGAGATAATAGACTTGGATGGTTTTTTCGCTCGGAATTGCAATCCAATATTCACGAACGCCTGCCTTTTCGTACCAGTTAAATTTGTCGTTGAAATCTTTTTTGAACGTCGATCTCGACGTAATCTCGACTATCAAATCTGGTGGGCCAAGGCAGCCGTCTTCGTCTAGTTTGGTTTCATCACAAATCACACAAATATCCGGCTGGACAACCGTATAAATTTTTGCAGGATTTTTTTCATTTCCTATCGGCAATCGTACATCAAAAGGAGCTTCAAATATACTACAGGGGCTGTTTTCTAGGTATTTACGAATCAAATACGACAATTGTCCCGACACCCATTGGTGCGCAGTTTTAGGGGCGGGAGACATCAAGTATATTTTCCCTTTGATGAGTTCGACCTGCTCTTCAAATCTCCATTTGAGGTAATCAGCATAACTATAAGTACCGTTCAAATCTAAAGCATTGATGTTTGTAATCATATAGATGTGCTTTTTTACAAAAATACATTTTTTACAAAAAGAAATTGTACTTTTCAATTTTGAAATACCTTTAGATAATCCAAAAACGAATATTGAATTTATGGAATTGACGCCCCCCAAAGCCACGAAACATCCCCACACGTTTGACTTACATAATGACCTCCGAACCGACGATTATTATTGGCTACGTGAGCGCGAAGACCCCGAAGTGATAGATTACTTAAATGCCGAAAATGCTTATACAGAGGCTGTTTTAGCGCCTGTAAAAGAGTTTAGGGAAATACTATTTGAGGAAATGAAAGGCCGTATCAAAGAGCAAGACGAATCGGTACCTTTCAAAATCGGTAATTATTACTATTATTATCGGTATGAACAGGGGGGCGAGTATCCTATTTACTGTCGCAAGTTAGAGTCACTAAGTGCGACCGAAGAAGTGATGCTCAATCTCAACCAACTTGCCGAAGGCCATACTTACTACAATGCTACTTTTCCTGATGTATCTGACAATGAAGAAATTGCGGCTTTTGGCGAAGATACTGTAAGCCGTCGTATGTATACCTTAAAATTCAAAAACCTTAAGACGGGAGAAATCTACCCTGATGCCATCCCCGATACTGAAGGTGGCAACTACGCTTGGGCAGCCGACAATGAGACGGTTTTTTATATTCGGAAAGATGCTGAGACGCTATTGGGTTATCAAGTATGGAGACATCGTTTGGGGACTGAGATTAAAGACGATGTATTGGTCTATGAAGAGGCTGACGATCAGTTTTATCTGACACTATTTCGGATGAAATCCAAAAAATACATTGCTATCGTTTCTGACCAAAATGGCCTAACCACCGAATACAACCTGCTGAAAGCCGACGAACCAGAAGGGAAATTCGAACCCTTTTTACCTCGTCAACGAGGACACGAATACTTTGTAGAATACTTGGAGGGTGAGTTTTTTGTCAGAACTAATATCGACGGTGCTTCTAATTTTAAACTCATGACCGTAGCCGAAGCTTGGGCGGTTGATATAGCGAAATGGCAACCGCTCATTCCGCACCGAGCGCAAGTGTATTTGGAAGGGATTGAGGTATTTAAGCGGCATTTAGTATTGCAAGAGAGAGAAGCGGGCTTGCTTCACATTCGTATCATCGACCAAGTGACTCAAAAAGAGCATTATCTCAATTTTGGGGAGCCTGCTTATACAGCCTATGTAAGTACCAATCCTGATTTTGATACACATATCCTTAGGTATGGCTATACGTCGCTTACAACCCCCAATAGTACTTTTGACTATGACATGAATACAGGAGAGCGGCTATTGCTCAAGCAGCAAGAGGTATTGGGGGGCTTCAACAAAGATGATTACCAGACCGAACGCCTTTTTGCACCTGCGCGGGATGGTGTGTTGGTTCCTATCTCTATCGTTTATAAAAAAAGTTTCCAGAAAAATGGTACAGGCCCTTTGCTTCAGTATTCTTATGGCTCATACGGCTACTCTATGGACCCGAGTTTTAGCGCTGGACGATTGAGCTTGTTAAATCGTGGTTTTGCCTTTGCGATTTGTCACATCAGAGGAGGGCATGAGATGGGACGCGCTTGGTACGACAATGGTAAAATGCTCCATAAAAAGAACACTTTCAACGATTTTGTAGATTGTTCTTTATTTCTCATTCACGAAAAATGGACCTCGTCCGAAGGGCTTTTTGCGATGGGAGGCAGTGCGGGCGGGCTGCTTATGGGTGCGGTGGCCAATATGGCTCCTCAGTTGTACAAAGGAATCGTAGCGCAGGTGCCTTTTGTAGATGTAGTGACTACCATGCTCGATGATAGTATTCCGCTGACTACGGGCGAGTATGAAGAGTGGGGAAATCCCCATGAAAAGGTGTATTATGACTACATGAAATCCTACAGCCCTTACGATAATGTAATCCCTCAATCCTATCCAAATATGCTCATCACTACGGGATTGCATGATTCTCAAGTGCAGTATTGGGAACCGGCCAAATGGGTAGCAAAGCTACGTGAAGTCAAAACCGATGCCAATCAACTGTTGTTGCACTGCGATATGGAAGCAGGCCACGGAGGCGCATCAGGACGTTTTAAACGACTAAAAGACGTCGCGCTTGAGTACGCTTTTATGCTGAATTTGCTAGGAATTAGAGAATGAAAAATAACCCCCTGAGCCAGGAAAAAATTCTAATTGTTTTTTAAACTAAATGGCACATCAAGATTTAACTAGATGATGAAAAAGAAAGGGCGTATTTTGTTTGGCTTGTGCTTTCAGAAAATGTGATTTTTTGGGAATAGAATACGTAAGAATGAAATTGACAATCACCGGTGAACTTGATGGGCGGCTAAAGTTCTTTATGGTAATGGGCCTGATGTGTACATCGGCTCATTTTTTTGGGAGAAGGGAAAAGTTGAATTTCAGACTGGAGGTGACCATTACGAATATAAATTGTGGGTAAGATTCGAGCCTTTGGATTGTAAAAAAGGGCATTTAACTATCAAAACAAAAATAATGTAATTAACCACAATCCATAAATAAAAACATGCAGCAAAACGCCGTGTTTATAGGTGGTTTGTGGTTAAAATAAATACTACTTCATACAATTTAAAAGTATAATAGCTTGAGAAACTCAAAATGACTTAAAGATTACTATCTATAAATTCGCGTAATTGTTTCAGTGGAAGTGTGCCTACCTTGGTGGCAGTTAGTATACCCTTTTTGAAAATGATGAGGGTAGGAACATCTTTCACATTATAATTTGTGGGCATTTTTGTGTTCTGGTCAATATAGAATTTGGCTACTCTTAGTCTACCAGCATACTCAATCCCTATCAACTCTACTATGGGGTGTATTATCTCAAGGGGACCAGCCCACACTGCCCAGAAAAATACCAGCACAGGTGTTTGACTGCGAAGTACGTCATTCTCAAAAGACGCATCTGTAACTTGAACAACTATATTTTTCATACTTATTTGCTTGAACATAACGCTTCGTCTTAGCTGTGGTTGTGCGTATTTGTTTCTTAATCGGAGAGTGTTCAGATAAATCTCCTAAAGTAGAAGGGCACGAGCGGATGCTTGTGCCCAAACTACCATTATTTAGGGTAAAGTAGGCATTTCTTTATGTTAAAGATTGATAGAAGTTTGCTATTAATATGTTCAAATCTATAGAATAGCTTTTTGTGCGGGTAGTAATAGTCGGCTAAGTGTATTTTATAAGGAGTTTTAGTCATTATGATGAGGTCTTATAATAGGGAAATTACTCCAAATAAAATTGCTTAATAAAAACCCTGTTAGGAGGTGTTACAAAGATGAAACAAACAGGTATAATCGACATTTCTATTCGTCCCAAATTCATTTCGATTGGTTGCATACCACAATAAAACAGCTTTTAGGCAGTAGATGAATTAACTAAAACCCTGTTTTGTGTATTGATAATCAGGTATTTTTGATTTCACTGGGCGGGAAGCCAAACTCTTCTTGAAAAGAGGTCGAGAAATGACTAGGATTTTTATAGCCTGTTTGCCAGGCTACTTCTGAGACACTAAAATTTCCTGATTCAAGTAATGTTTTGGCTTGGTTAAGGCGGTAAGAACGAATGAAATCTGAGGGAGAGGTGTCCATTAGAGCCTTCATTTTGCGAAATAGCTGAGAACGGCTCATACCGATTTTGAGGCAAAGTTGGGTTAAGTCAAATGTTTCATCCGCAAAGTTTTCTGCCACGATATTTCGCACTTTTGTCACAAAAGCATCCTCTAGCGCAAAGTCTTCCACTTCGGAGGAGTGATTTGATTTGGGTGAAGGTTCTGCGACAATGGCTCTGGCAAGGTTGAGTTTTGAAAAATGGGTAATGAGCCGCCTCTGTTTTTCAATTAATACGTTCAGTTGTACCAATAGCTCCTGCTTATCAAATGGCTTGATTAAGTAGGCGTCAGCACCGCGTTTTAGCCCTGTTATTTTGGCGTCTATTCCTGCTTTGGCTGTCAACAAAATAATGGGAATGTGGCTGGTACGTTCATCGTTTTTCAAGGCGTCGCAAACTTGATAACCGTCTTTTTCGGGCATCATTACATCACTAATAATGATGTCGGGTATGGTTTCAAGTGCCTTTTCAATACCGATTCTGCCATTGTAAGCTACATTTATCTGATATAAACCTTCTAGGCAGGATTTGAGATATACGACTACGTCGTGGTTGTCTTCGATGAGCAAAAGCTGCGGCAACGAAGATTGTGGGGGATTAAAATATACGTTGGACAATAAAGACGGAGTGGCAGTATTTAGGTTTTGTGGTAGTTCAAAATTGAAGGGTGTGGAGAAAGGTGCATGGTGGGTAATTGGAATAGTGACAGTGAACAAGCTGCCGGTACCAAGTTGACTTTTTACGATGATTTCGCCTCTCATCAACTTGACAAGTTCTTGGGCATGAGCTAGCCCAATGCCTGTGCCTTCCTTTTGGCGAGTAGGAGAACTATCAACTTGATAAAAACGGTCGAATATATACGGTAACTCATTAGCGTCTATACCAATGCCAGTGTCTTGGATTTCTATGCATAAATGACCTTCTTTTTTGGTCAGTCGTATCATAATATCACCTCCCGATGGAGTGAACTTAAATGCGTTAGAAAGCAAGTTGGTCAGTACTTGTTTTATTTGTTCAGAATCATAATCCATGACGCATGATTCTACGTTGGTAAAAAATCGGAGAGATAGATTCTGACTATTTGCATAAGATCTGAATGATTCGGTAATATAGCGCAGGTAAGGTACAATATCGCTCTGTTGCAGATTGAGTCGAAACGATTTGTTTTCAAGTTTAGACAAATCAAGTAATTGATTAATAAGCTGCAAGAGGTGTTTGCCATTGGATTGTATGAGTCGTGTGCCTTCCTCAAGATATTTTTTTGGTTGCTCTCGAATTTGCTCCGCCATACCTAAAATAACCGTGAGCGGGGTTCTGAACTCGTGGGTAAGATTGGTATAAAGTCGATTTTTGACTTGGTCTAGTTCTTTCAAACGACTGGTCTCTTCCTGTTTTCTTTGTAGTTCGTTTTGCAGTAGAAGGCGTTTTTTTAGAAATAAATAAACGGTGTAAGCAAGACTTAAAAATAATAAAATATAAATAGTATACGCCCACCAAGTACGCCACCATGGGGGATGAACCACCACATTTACGACCAACTCATGCGGACTCCATCGGCCTCGGCTATCACGAGCCTTTACCCGAAAAATATAATGGCCACTGGGCAGGTTGTTGAAGCGAGTAAAGTTGTATTTGGAAGGAGGAGACCAACTGTCTTTGTAACCTTCCATTTTATAGCTGTAAAGGGTTTCTTCTGGGTTTGCATAATCAGTAAGAGCATACTCAAATGTGTAAGACCAATTCCAATGATTGAAGTGTATTTCGGGATGATTAGCAAATTTGGTTTCCCGAAATACAGTATCTTGACGTTCGTCGGTATATTCAATAGAAGTAAGTACCATGTTAGCTCCTCGATTTCTATTCTGATAAGCTTGCATTACCTCTTTTGGAAAAAAGGCATTGATTCCCCTCATGCCTCCAAAATACATTCGGCCATTGCGAGATTTAAAGTAAGATTTTCGATTAAACTCGTTGTGGGTTAATTCATCTCCTTCAAAAAAATTAATAAATGTTTTGGTTGGGATATGAAAACGGGAAAGGCCATGATTGGTACTTAACCATAAGCAGGAGTCGCCTTCTGTCAACAAGCCACAGATAAAATCGTTAGGTAAGCCGTCATGGACAGTATATTGTTTTGTCGTACCTTTGATAGGATCGACCTGCACAAGTCCAGTATCTGTTCCTAACCAAAGTTTTCCGCTTTGGTCTTCTTCAATCACTGTAATACGAGTGAGGGATAAATTCCAAGTCTTGGGATCAAACCATTGTTGTTGTTTCGTGCGAGGGTCGTATTGTAGCAATTTACCATTAAAGCTAAGCCAAAGTTTCCCAGTTTTTGTTCCATAATGCAGTGCTTCGGTCTTATTAAAAAATTTTTCGGTTAGCTCTAACTCTTTTGTCCAATAAAATCCCGTCGCTGATTTATGCAAGCGATACAATAGATAATGAGAAGCCCACCATAGCGTTCCATCTTTTTCTTTGGCGAAAAAACCATTATCTGAAAAAGAATTTTCACGAAGTGGGCTGGGTATATTGCTTACCTTGCCTGACTTTGGATTTAATAATTGCCAGCCATTGATCCAGATTTTTTCCCCTTCTGCCGAAAGGTCGAATAAACTAAGCAGAGGGTTGAAGGTATAGGTTTTTGATGATTTTTTGCGGTTAGGATCAAAGCGGACTATTCCATCATAATACATTCCATAAATCATTCCCTGATTATCTTCAGTAAAACCTCGGAAGCTATAGTGTGCGTTAGTTGGATTTAACCCATCAAAATATTTCTCAAATGGATTGGTTTGAGGTGTTACTTTGAGTAATCCTAGGCGTGTATCTACCCATACAATTCCGGTTTTGTCCTGAAACAGCCCCATAAAATCATTCCGGTTGGGTAGTAGCTGTTTTAGTTCATCCTGAAAATTATATAAAGTATCCTTTACGACATCATAATAAATGAGGGTTCTATCAGGTCCACAAGCCCAAATACTACCGTTTTTTTCTAAGATAAACTGAAGTAAAAAACTGGAACCGGATTGTAAAAAACGATTAGCAGGGTGTGGAACAAATCTATTTATTGTTTTGTCTAACTGATAAAATTGTTTGTTTGACAGCATGACCAAATTGCCATCCGAAGCAAATTGAAAAGAAAGAAAAAAGCAGTTCTTACAGATATTGTCTAGCAATGTTATTGTCTTAATCTGTCCTGATTTGCTCAAATGATAAACTGTATCTTGGCACATTAAGCCATAATCATATGAGGCACTTCCCTCCCAATAATAGGTATTTAACAAGAGTGGATTGGTTGAGTTAAGAACAGTTCCTAATTTGTTATCCTGAGGATGTGGCTTATGGATTTTCAAAAAGTCTTTTTTTACCCGGTTCAATACAAAGTCCCCGTGACCGGGTCTTACCCAGATTCGACTCCCGTCATTGGGAATATTCGATTTAGGTAGTTTGAGAGGTTGCCAGTTCCCTGTTTTGGGATTAAAAAGGAATAGAAAATGCTCACTCCATACAAAGAGCAGAGAATCTTGCCACGAAGCTAATCCTACCAGTGATTCGTTACCTATGGATAATTCTTTCGGAATGGGATGAATGACAAAGTTTCGTCCATCATACCGATGGAGTTTGCTCTCATTGAGAAACCAGATAAACCCCTGATCATCTTGTGTGACTGAAGACGTGTGGTTGCCGGCTAGTCCATTTGCCGTAGTAAAAAACTCAAATGTTGCCTTTTGTGCAGTACTACAAAAGGACATAAGGAGTAGGATGATATGAGTCAGGAACGCCTTTCTCATTTATTTATTAACATGCTAAAGTAGTAATACATAGAATAAATGTACCCGATTAACGCCTTAGTTATTTTTAGGATTTTTATTGTCATTAATCATCTATTAACAAAAATACAATAATCTTATCGCTGTCAAAGTAATTGTATTGTCGAGAATAAATAGGGGTTCGATGAAACTATTTAAAGTTTTTAAATTATCCCAAAATTAGGTGTCTATTTCGTTGAAACCTTTAGAGAATTTTTTGTTTTTTCTGATAAAAAATAAAACAACAAGAATGAAAATTTAAACCGATATTTATTTAGAGTTCGTTATTCTTATTCCAAATAGCAAGCACGATACGGAGTTTATAATATTCATATACACCTTCTAAATGCTCAAAAAGGGGCTTAAGAGCCGCACCTTGAGTGATTTGAAGATGCTCGGCAGCTTTGCTAATAGTCCGATATTCGCTTTTGGTGAGATACTGCCAGAGGTCAATCTCGTTGCCGTCTTCATACAATTTTGCCAAATGTGAAAAAATGGTCAATTCGTTCAAATTGCGCCTTTGTGCAATCTGACTGGGCGTAAATCCTTGTTTGTACAAGTCGAGCGTCTCGATGTAAGTCATGCCACTCACTACACGCGTACCTGGCTGGGTTTTGGAGCGAGCATATTCCAAAATCTCATTGATAAAATCCGCGCCATAGTGCGCAAATTTAGCCTCACCTACGCCCGATACTTGTAGCATCTGAATGCGATTGATTGGGCGTTTTTCGGCCATGTCGGCGAGGGTCGCATCCGAAAATACTACGAAAGGAGGAACATTCTCTTCTTCGGCCAATCGCTTTCTTACCTTTCGAAGTCGCTCAAAAAGCTCATCTCTGATTACCTCTTTCTTAGTCTTCACGGGTTCGGCCTGTTCTTCTTGGCGTTTTCGTTTTTCTTCGTACGATTCAAATCGTACTAGCTGCACCTTTCGTTCGTTGCGCAGCACTTGCCACGAAAGTTCGTTGAGTTTGAGGGCGTGGGCTTCGTCGTAGGCGATGTCCATGATTCCTGAATTAAGCATTTGGGTGAGGTATTCGGCCCATTCTTCGGCGCGTAGGTCGCGACCTACGCCAAAAGTCTTGATGCGGTCGTAGCCGCGTTCGGTTACATTTCGGTTGTGCGAACCACGAAGCACATCTATCAGCAAGCCCATAGCGATTTTTTGGTCAGTGCGAGCTATGGCCGAAAGTGCTTTTTGGGCCGAAACCGTCGCGTCAAATTTAGAACGAGGATTGCGACAAACATCACAATTCCCACAGTCTTTGTCAACGGCCTCATTAAAATAACTCAATAAAATACGACGGCGACAGTGGTCGGCCTCGGCGTACTGTTTCATGCGGTCGAGCTTGGCAAATTGAATGTCTTTGAGGTGGGCAGGTAGTTCAGAATTTGTAATCATCTCGCGGCGCATCATCCAGTCGGCAAAGCTGTAAAAAAGCAGCGTATCGGCGCGGAGACCGTCGCGCCCTGCTCGCCCGATTTCTTGGTAAAAACTCTCCACATTGCCAGGCATATTGTAGTGCATAATCCAGCGTACGTTGGATTTGTCTATCCCCATACCAAAAGCAATGGTAGCCACCATGATTTGAACATCGTCTTTGATAAACGCGTCTTGTACTTGCGAGCGTTCGTCGGCGGGCATTTTGGCGTGATAATGCCGCGCATTGATGCCTTTTGCGCGAAGTTTTTGAGCAATATCTTCGGTCGTTTTACGGGCTAAACAATAAATGATACCCGATTGATTGGGATGATCGTTGATAAATTGCTCAATGATTTTCAGGCGATTACGGCCTGGCAATACATTGAGGGATAAATTAGGGCGGTCAAAAGAAGCTTCAAAAATTCTGGCTTCTGGAATTCCCAATTGCTTAAGCACATCTCGGCGCGTGACACGGTCGGCGGTGGCGGTGAGGGCAATCATCGGAACTTCGGGAAAAGCTGCTTTGAGAATATGAAGTTGGGTATATTCAGGCCGAAAATCATGACCCCACACGGAGACACAATGCGACTCATCGATCGCAATAAGATTGACTTTGAGTGCCCTTACAAAATCCAACGAACTTGCGGCCAAAAGCTTTTCGGGTGCAATATAAAGTAGTTTGATGACTCCAGCATGGCATTTACGTTCAATAGCGTACTGTTCGGAAGACGTAAGTGTACTATTCAGATAGGCAGCTTCTATACCATTAGCACGGAGGGCTTGGACTTGGTCTTTCATGAGTGCTATCAATGGCGATACTACCAGCGTAATACCTTCTTTTATCATGGCTGGAACTTGATAACAGACCGATTTCCCGCCCCCTGTAGGCATCAAAACCATGCAATCATTGCCAGCTGATACCCAGTCAATGATTTCGGCTTGGAGTGGGCGGAAAGTATCATACCCGAAATATTGTTTGAGGATGTTTTCTTTGCTAGGAGGTATATTGGTCATTGTAGAACTTATGCGCTATGGTATCCATAATTTTGAAACGCAAAGAACGCTAAGAAGTCACATAATTTACAAAAATTATAGGGAATAAGCCCTTTGAAGACCATAATAAAAAATCGCTGTCGGTAATACCAACAGCGATTTCTCTCTCTAACAGCCATAAAAACGAATACGATTATCTATTCTATGTAAACTTACGCTGGATTGAGAATGTTCGTTGCAAAAGCCAATTAAAAATTAATTAATCTTTGGAAGTTTCAAGTTTAACATCATTCAATAGCCCCGATGGCATGGCTTGCCATTTGGAAGCATCAAAAGGCTTATATTGAATATCTACCATGTTGATTTCTTGGAATTTTTTCCAATCGGGTTTTTGGGTATCTCTCAGACGCATATAGTTGGCCGCCAAATTTGTGACTTCGATTTGGAGGGTATTTTTGTTAGTTTTGAGCGTGTTGGCGGGAATTTCCAGCCTAAACGGCAAGCACCAAGCCGTCCCGATTTTTTTACCATTGATAGTTACCTCCGCTACTTCGCGCACATCTCCTAAATCAAGTACAAATTTGCGATTTATTGGAAAGTTAGGAGGCAAATTAAAAGTTAAAGAATAGCGGGCTGTTCCCGAAAAATAACTCGCCGAATCGGAAAGGGAAGCCCAAGAGCTGGGTTTGTCCATGACCGCTGCTTTAGGAAGAAAAGGTCTGCCTTCCAAAAATTCAATCTTCCATTTTCCGTCTAAGCCAAATGAAGGCACAGGTAGGCGAGTGGATGAGGTCGTGGTAGAGCTGGGAGTGTCATTAAGTTTCAAAAAACAAGATTCTCCCGACAGCAGGCGCAGATATACTTGGGTTTTGCCCGCTACTGTTTGGGTAGCCAAAGGCCGAGATTCATGGGTCAAAGGATTATAAAGATTCACGCCTTTGGCCGCACTAGCGAGGGTAATCCAGCCTTCTTCAAAGGTTTGGTTTTGGTTGGCAATAAAATAAATCACTTTCCCATTTTCAGTTTTGCGAATATAACGCAAGCCATTTTTAGCCCATTGTTCTTGTTTGATATTCAAAGAAGAAAGTGTTTTTTCAAGATTATCAAAAGTGGGTACTATCGAAGGTGCATTTTGTGTCCAATTTGTCAGATTTTTTTGAAAGACTTCATTCCTTTGGGTCTGTTGCAAAAAGCCCGTAGGTTGCATCGGCAAATGTTCCATAAACACCACCTTTACACCTGCTTGTGCCAAGGCCTGAAGACGTGCAAGAGTGGTTTCGGGCAGGTAGGTAGTGGCAGGCACAAGGATAGTTTTGTATTTGGGCAAAGTAGAAGGGTTCCATTGCTGAAGCTGATTGTCGGAAATAAAATCAAAAGAAAAACCATTTTTCCAAAGCCAATCACTCAGTTGTCCAAAAGGTAGTTTAAGTAGCCACTTATCCACATGATGTACTTCCAAAAGGTGAATACCTCCGCTGGCGCGGGCTTTGGTGGCCCACAAATCATGAATGGGAAAATACACCAAAAGGTCGTTGTCGGGTTGGCTGTTTTGCAGTATTTCTTGGCACCGCTCGATGTATTTATTTAACAAGGGATAGTGTTTCCAAAAATGAGAATGTACGCCGTAGTTGGTAGAAGCATAAAAAAGCCACCCTGGATAGGCTTCATTTTTTGGGGTGTAAGTAGTACCGTGGTAAAATACGTGATTGATACCTGCCGTAAAAAGTTCGTCAATTTGCGGTTTGATTTGTGAAAGCGATACCTTGAAATGATTGGCAAGCCAAGTAGTACTTTCCGAACTCACCCATTTTTTGCCCGTAAGGTGAGCCGCCGAACTCGCAAATTTCATCGCTAAGGCATTGGGCGTGCCGTAGCGATCTACTTCGTATTGTTCGTCTACTCGCAATCCCTTGATAGGCAGCTGACTACTACCAAAAGACTCCGTTTCGGGAATATCGGCTTCGGCATAGAGATCTAGTAAGTTTCCGGGGGAGCCATGCGCTTGATAGCGCGTCAAGAAGCCTTTGGTGCGCGACCAATCCGTCCATTTTTTGGCGTAATTTTCGTGTAAAAGCTCCGCAAGTGTTTGATGATAATCGATTTTGACCAAAGCGGTGGTGGTATCGGTAAAGGCCGCCCATTGGTTTTGCAAATCATAGCCACGGCGTTTTCGGAATTGTTCCAGAAAATCGGTGGTCCAATTGGCACCATATACTTCGTAAGAGTCGTTGTACATGGCACGGGGGAGTTCTTTGATGGTTGCAAAAGCCGAATCAAACCGTTGTACATAACGGGGGATTGCATTTTCGAGAAAGGGGTCAAGTACGAGTCCAGCTCCACCCGGCGCGGCGCGTTTGACGGCCTGCTTGGTAAGTACGCTTTCAAATTTGCCGTTGTTATACTGCCATTTTTTAGCAGCCAAGTCAGGTGTCACGTTGGGGCCGCCAAAAGGCCAGCCCGTACCCGTGGTCATATCTACTCCTAGCCCAAGGCGTTTGCCTTCGCGGATGGTATGCGTAAGTACTTGCATCCAACGAGGGCTTAAGAAAGGAATCGCCTGCTGTTCGAGTCCTTTGACCCCATAAATAGGAATGATATGTACGCCACCCAGCCCTGCTTTGGCAAAATTTTCGAGCTGCCAAGTAATATCGCTTTCGGTGACGGTACTCCCCATCCACCACCAATACGTCCAAGGTTTGGCGGTGTTTTGGGCGATGGATTGCTGACTTATAAAAGTCAAAATGAAAAGGAAGGTTTTTAAAAATTTCACTTGACAAATAAGTTGATTGGGAAATTTGACGAATGACACTATCTGCTACTAAATGACAATAACCCTCACTATCTACCTTAAAATTTTAGGCTAAGTAGGAAGTATGAGTAGAATCTAGTAATTCAGACTGGTGGCTGCGGGCAGATAAAGTAAGAAACAAATTGAATTGTTGGTTATGACTGTAGCAATTGTGGTAAAAAATCATTCAAAAATGCCTCTAAAGCACAAACTAAAATACTCGCTTCTACTCGGTAGCTTTCATTGACCTGAGCAATTACAAATCCTTTTTAGGACGTAATCAGCTCCATGAAAATCAAAAATTAAACTTTGGATTTTCATGGTAAAAGTAAGTTTTTGAGCTAAATCTCAAGCGATACAGTTCCATTTTCCAACGTATCTTCTAAGTCAAGCAGAATTCTTATGTACCTTTCTAAGTATTTGTGGCTTCATGCTAAATACAGATACACGAGTCGAATATGCAAATTCAGACTCATTCCAAATTTTGGGCGAAACCCCCAGAAATAGAACAATATTGGCCCGAAGATTGTAATATTGTTGAATAATCAATGTAGAAATCAAAAATTTAACGATACGATGAAAGATCTGATGCGTCTTCGGACTTCCCTCAAAGAAGAATTGCAAATCGCCCTCAATGCCCAAGTAAAAATGGAAGCAGAGTCTTCTTCTAAATACTTGGCGATGGCGGCGTGGTTGGACCGTAATGGCTACTCAAACAGTGCCGATTTTTTCTTCACACAAGCAGAAGAAGAGCGGGGGCACATGCTCAAAATATTCAAATACATTAGCGATATGGGTGGCGTAGCTATTACTCCCGAAGTGACCAATATCCCCCAAGAATACCCCACTTTTCGTAGTGTGTTCGAAACGGCCTTGGAGCAAGAAATTGCCGTTTCGCAGTCAATCAACCGCATCGTCGGATTGACCCGCCGTCATGATGACTATGCTACCGAAAACTTCATGCAGTGGTTTGTGAAAGAGCAAATCGAAGAAGAATACATCGCTCGCCGTCAGGTCGAATTGTTTGATGTGATTGGCGAAGAAGGTATCGGTCGTTATACGATTGACCAAGAGATTGCCAAGGTTACCTATCCAGGTGCGGCGGGAGAAGCAGGAGCCGAATAGTAAAGGAGGTGCTTTTCAATCAATAATTTTCGACAACCCACCCTAGCAAGCGCGCTGTAAATTTTACGGCGCGCTTTTATTTTTGACTTAATGTCAAAAATATTTGCTTAAATGTAAAGTTTGCTTTACATTTAGATCGGAAATTAAAATCAACCTATTAACAGCTATGGACACCAAATTACTTTTGCCCAATCGTTTCAAACGTCTCGGATGGCTTATCTTTGCACCCGCATTGATTTTGACTATTTTAGGTATGTTAGAGGTAAGCTCTGCGCTTAGTTTTTTTTCTGGGGATCATTTTTTGTCGGCGTGGACTACCATTAGAGTTGCCGAAAAAGGCAGCTTGAGTGAGTTTTTGGACGGCCCTACCAACGACTTGGCAGGCGAAATTTTGATGGCTTTGACGGCGATTGGTTTTTTCTTTGTGGCCTTCTCACGCGAGCGTACCGATGATGAGTGGATTATGAAAGTACGGCTCGAATCCTTGCTTTGGGCTTTTTATGTACACTTAGCCGCGTTTTTTCTGTCGGTGTGGTTGTCGTACGGGTTGGCATTTTATGTGGTATTGTCGTGGAATATGCTCACGGCTCCGTTAGTATTTTTGGCGCGTTTTCACTGGATAGTGTACGTGAAGCCTTATTTGGAAGAAAGGAGGACTGCCGCATGAAAAACACAATTCACGTAGAGCGTGCCATCAAGCGGATTACGCAAGCTGATTTAGCCGCCGCCGTAGGCGTATCGCGCCAAACCATCAATGCCATCGAAGCTAACAAATACGTTCCGTCGGCGGTGTTGGCCTTTAAAATCGCACGCTATTTTGCCAAGCCCGTAGAAGCTATTTTTGAACTGGGCGAGGACGACTGATTTTTCTTTTGCTACCTCATTGTAATCATCCAAATAAAAACTTAGATTTGTTTGAAGATGATTGACAATGAGGTGGTTTTAGTGTGAAGTAGAAGGAGTAGGAGATTGATATCACCATCTGAACCTTTCCCAACATGAAGAAAAATTTACTCGTACTTCTTTGCTTACTTTCGCTGCTTTCGTGTCAGAAAGAAGCGCCAATTCCTTCAAAAATTGAACTGTTGACTTCTCAAAAATGGAAATGGGTAGGAGGGACTATTTCGCCTTCCTATGATATTTTCGGAATAGGGGTTTTGATAGGAGACGATTATTTTACGAGGACTCCCGAGTGTTGGCGCGATGATGTTTGGGTGTTTTCGGTGGCCAGCAAATTTACCCACGAAGAAGGCGCTACCATATGTAACATTGGAGACTCGCAAATTTATGCACAAGGGACGTGGAAATTTGAAAATGAGGAAGCTTCCATTAGAATCATTGAAGAAGGTAAGGGCCAGAACAGTTTTGTTTGGAGTATTCAAGAACTGAGTGCTACTTCTTTGAAAGTAATGGAAACTTTTATAGATGACGGAAAAACCTATAAAATTCAATATACATTTGGGCACTAAAACCTCGCTAGAGACTCACATCTTGCCATTTTCCTCCTAACAGTACCCGTATTTCTTCATAGCCTGCTTCTTTGGCAGTGGCCAATGCCAAGGGATAAGAGGCGGTGATTTCTTGGGGACGATGACTATCGGAATTGATACAAATAGGGATGTTAAGCTGTTTCATTCGCCTGATAATCCAGCCCGAAGGATATAAATCCAAGCCGCGTTTGTAATTGCCACGGGTATTGATTTCCACAATCAATCCCGCCTTTTGAATCGTCTGAAGCGTTTGTTCTACTTCTTCTACGTACCATGCTTCTGTTTCTTCAAACAATAGTCTCGCTTCATTGTGCATTTTGATTTTGTCCAAATGCCCCACTATTTGAGGTGGGTCGGTTTCGACCATTTCTCGGATGATGCCGTAGTATTTCTTAATAACCGGTTGAATATCGGAATGATACAAACTGTCGAGGCATTCTAAAAACTCAACCGAGCTACCGTCGATTTCCCAAGGCTGTCCAAATTGATTAAGTCCTACGTAGTGAACTGAACCTACGCAATAATCAAGCATCGGAAAATGACTCGGACCTAGGGGCTGTAAACCGGGGTCGTTGGGGATAAAATCGACTTCAAGCCCTTGATAAAGCTCAATTTGGTCGGCGTATTTGAGTTTGAGAGCTTGGGTTTCGGCCAGGTATTGGGGTAGGCGTTCGGCTTTCATACTCCATTGATTGTCAAACCAAACGGGGCAGTGCGACGAAAACCCAAAGGCGCGAAGCCCCTGAGCTATCGCGCCTTGTACTTGTTCTTCCAACGAACCTTTGCCGTCACAATAATGGCTGTGGCTGTGGTAATTGGTAAGCATATGATGATTATATTATGATAAAGTGGCTAGCGCTTTTTCCAAGCGAGCGATGACTTCTTGTTTTCCTAAAATTTCCATAGTAAGCATCAAATCAGGGCCGTGTCCAGCGCCTGTTACGGCCAAGCGCAAGGCTTGCATTACCTTGCCCATCTTTACCCCTACGCGCTCTGCCGCCGCCGCCCAAATTGCCTTCGCAGACTCTGCCAAGAAATCACCTTCAAATATTTTAAGGTCTTCTATGTAAGCCGCAACGGCCTTTTGGGCATCGGTATTCCATTTGCTAGTTGCCACGGCTTCTTCATAAGTAGCAGGAGGCGTAAACAAAAACGCAGCTTCGCTCAAAATTTCCTGCGGGAAAGTGACGCGGTCTTTCATGAGAGCCACCACTTTGTCCAAATCCAAGGAAGTATCCGCAGGCCATTGGCCATTGTTTTGGAGGATTTCACCCAATGCTTCATTGGAAGTGCCTTTTAGGTATTGTTGATTAAACCACTTGGCTTTGGTAATATCAAAACGTGCCCCTGCTTTATGGATACGCTCTAGCGAAAAGGCTTCGATAAGTTGATCCATACTAAATAGCTCTTGGTCGGTGCCGGGATTCCAGCCTAGAAAAGCCAAGAAGTTGACGACGGCATCTTTGAGGTAGCCATCTTCGCGGAAGCCTCTAGCCACTATACCCGTATTGGGGTCGGTCCATTGGAGGGGAAAAATCGGGAATCCACCCAAATCGGCATCTCGTTTGGAGAGTTTGCCATTGCCTTCGGGCTTGAGCAAAAGCGGCAAATGCGCAAATTGGGGAGCTTTCCATCCAAAATATTGGTACATCAATACATGCAATGGTGCCGACGGAAGCCACTCTTCTCCTCTGATAACGTGCGTGATTTCCATCAAATGGTCATCCACGATATTGGCCAAATGGTAGGTAGGCATACCGTCTGATTTGAGAAGCACTTTATCGTCGAGGGTAGAAGCATGTACCGATACCCACTCGCGAATGATGTCTTTGAAACGAATTTCTTGTTTGGGGTCGATTTTGATACGAATTACATAAGGGTCGCCCTTGGCAATGCGTTGTTGTACTTCTTCAGCCGACAATGTGAGCGAATTGGTCATTTGAAGGCGCGTAATGGCGTTGTATTGGGCGGCATCGGCTCCTGCTTCTTCGAGACGCTTGCGCATGGCTTCGATTTCGTCGGCAGTATCGAAAGCATAATAAGCCTTGCCTGCTGCTATGAGTTGCTCGGCGTATTGGCGATACATCTCTTTACGCTCAGACTGACGATAAGGGGCGTGAGGGCCGCCTACGCCTTGTCCTTCGTCGATTTGAATCCCTATCCATGCCAAGGCTTCTAAAATGTAAGCTTCGGCGCCTGGTACGTAGCGGTTTTGATCGGTATCTTCGATGCGAAGAAGCATCTTGCCGCCATTTTTGCGAGCAAATAAATAATTGTATAAAGCCGTGCGAACCCCTCCAATATGGAGAGGGCCGGTAGGACTGGGGGCAAAACGAACTCTTACTGACATGAAATTTTGTAAATCTTGGTTGTTTTTGTCGGGTTGTTTGAGAATGTCTTTTCTTTAGAATACACATTGGTAATCAATGAATTCCGAAAACTATTGATGCATTATGGATTTCTAAATGTTGATTCCAAAACAAGCCCTCACTTTTGGAGGTGCAAAGTTACCACAAAAAGACAAGCTCAGCGTTTGAAAAGTTATTTGATAATTTAAAAATGCCTCTATTAATAGGTTGTGGTTTGATTATCAGTATATTGTGTTTTTATTTTGTTGTTGGACAATAGAAAAACCTATAAAAACTTTTCCTTATTTTGTAAGCATCAAGAATTTTTGTAAAGTGTTTTTATTGATGAAAATTGATTATTTTTAGATTTTATATGTAAAAAATACGATATAGCCATGTTTAGGATGATTGTTTTTTTACTTCTCATTTGTTTAGGGAGTGCTTTTCAACCCAAACCTTTGGATTATCATGAGCTTACGACCAAGGAGTTTGTTCGTTTAGGGGCTTTGCAACAACCTGTAAATGTCTATGAACCTGATTATAAACTCCTCGATGCTACGATTTTTCATTTGACAAATCGAGAACGGATGAATAGAGGCTTAAAACCCCTAAGCTATGCGGTGGGACTGCATCTATCTGCCGAAAATTTTGCGAAAGACATGATTCAAATGGACTTTTATGGACACAATCATCCCTACAGTCCGGCCCTTGCTACCCTCAATGAAAGAGTAGGTTTTCATACGTGGGAGTTTCCACGTAAAGCCGAAAACATAGGCCAATATCAAGTAATAGACACCCCTGAGCAATATTGCTGCCGCCGCAAAAGAGACGGTAGTTTTGAGTACATGGATTGTGATTCCAAACATCTCTTTCATCCTTACACTTACGCAGGATTTGCCCAAACGGCAATCGATGAATGGCTCAGGTCTCCTTCTCATCGCCGTGCCATGTTAGACTCCACGATGACTCATTTAGGCTGTGCGGCTCGACTCTCCAAAAAACCTTACCAAGTATGCAAAGCCCCTTACGGACGTTTTGTGCAAAATTTTGGACAAAGGAAAGAGTCATTGAGTCAAAACTAAAGTAGGGATTTTAAAAGAAAAATTGACAAGTAAGGTCTTTGGGGAATACCGCCTTTTTTTCAGTTCTTTGCGGTATCATTAGGCCTACCAAACTATGTCTTTGCTCGATTCTTTCTCCTATGAGTTTTCAAAAGAACCCTTTTTGATTTCTACCGACAAATCAAAATTAGACATTGATTTGATTCACAGCTATCTATCATCACGCTCGTACTGGGCCGAAAATATTCCTCGCGCTATGATTGAGCGTTCGATACAAAATTCGGTAGTTTATGGTGTCTATGAAGGGAAGTATCAAATCGGCTTTGCACGGGTGGTGACTGATTTTGCTACCTATGGCTATTTGGCAGATGTGTTTGTGTTGGAAGAGTACCGAGGACAAGGGCTATCGAAATGGTTGATGGATTGTATCTTTAATCAAACCCCCGAATTTCAGGGATTTAGAAAATGGTCGTTGGCCACAGCCGATGCCCATGGGCTGTATGAGCAGTACGGTTTTACGGCTTTGGCTCGCCCCGAACGGATGATGGAAAAAGTAAATTTTACGAAATATTAAGTACCCTTATGCTTACAAAACGTATCATTCCTTGTTTGGATGTAAAAGATGGACGCACCGTCAAAGGCGTTAATTTTGTGAACCTTCGCGATGCAGGCGATGCCGTAGAGCTTGCCGCTATCTATGCCGAACAGGGTGCCGACGAATTGGTATTCTTGGATATTACGGCCACGGTCGAGGGGCGTAGCACACTTTTGGAATTGGTTCGTCGGGTGGCGCATACCATCAATATCCCCTTTACCGTAGGAGGTGGTATTTCCTCTAAAGCCGATGTATCAGCCTTACTAAATGCAGGAGCTGATAAGGTTTCGATTAATTCGGCTGCGGTGCGCAATCCTGGTCTTATCAATGAGCTGGCGTTAGAATTTGGTAGTCAGTGTATTGTGGTGGCAATAGATACGCGCAACATCGCTGTTCAGACCGAAAACGGCGAAGAAATGATTGACATCGTGCATACACATGGCGGTCGTAAACCTACCGAACTTCGTACATTGGCTTGGGCCAAAGAAGTAGAAGAAAGAGGCGCGGGCGAAATACTCTTGACGTCAATGGATACCGATGGTACCAAAAATGGCTTTGCCTTAGAGCTCACTGCGGCGATTTCGTCAGCGGCCAATATTCCCGTCATTGCCTCAGGGGGAGCTGGCACAATGGCCCATTTTTATGATGTTTTTATGACCGGCTATGCTGATGCTGGTTTAGCAGCGAGTATTTTCCATTTCAAAGAAATCGATATTCCCGTTCTTAAAACATATCTTCGTGACCAAGGTATTGCGATGAGGATGTCGCGCTAAAAATAAATGTAACAACACCTTTATTTTAGCAAATGGTAGAGGTATTTTGTGAAATGGTCGATTTATAGAAAAGATAAAACGTATATTGTGCTTGATTTGCATATTACTATTTTTTCCTATCTTATCACAAAACCTATACAATCAATGAAAAAAATCACTTTTGTAGCCGCCCTTTTGGTGTCATTTGCCTCTTTTGCGCAAACTTGGAATGTAGATAAGGCTCACTCAAAATTAGGCTTTACGGTGACACACTTGATGATTTCGGAAGTGGATGGCAACTTCAAAACTTTCGATGCTACGATCAAGTCTTCCAAAGAAGATTTTTCGGATGCGGTTTTTGAAGTATCAGCTGATGTCAATAGCCTCAATACCGACAACGACAACCGCGACAAAGACCTCAAAGGTGCGAGTGGGTTTGACGTAGAGAAACATCCCAAACTGACTTTTAAAAGTACTTCTATCTCCAAAATAGATGCTAAAAAATACAAATTGACGGGCGACTTGACCTTGAAAGGCGTTACTAAACCCGTGACTTTGGAGATGACCCTCCTTGGTATGGGCAAAAACATGCGTACTCAGAAGCCCAAAGCAGGCTTCAAAATTACAGGAACTATCAAACGCACTGACTTTGGCGTAGGTGGTATGCCCGCCGCCGTAGTGGGTGAAGATGTAGAACTCAGAGCTGTCGGTGAGTTTGAACAACAATAGGTATCTCTTAAAAATTAGTTTTAAAAATTCCCTCCCTTGCAAAGAGAGGGAATTTTTTTATATAAAATCGCCCAACAAACCCTTGTTTTTGGCTCTAATACCTTTTTCGGTCATTTCTACTGTACAGCAGTCAAAGAGGGGGTCATGGTCAAAAAATAGGAGATAGTCATGCTCCAAGGCTTCTTTTAAAAGTGCTTCTTTTTCTTTCATGGTTTCGAGCGGCCTTACATCATAGCCCATCACATAAGGTAGTGGCAGATGCGCGTGCGACGGAATGGTATCAGCCATAAACACCACCGTTTGACCTTTGTAGGCTATTTTGAGCATGGTCATTTTTTCGGTATGTCCATCTACATAAATAGGAGTAACGTGGGGGCCAAAAGGATTGTCAAATTCGTCAGAAAATCGAAGTTGTCCTGCTTCTTGAATCGGTAAAATATTTTCCTTGAAAAAAGTAGCTTTTTCGCGAGCGTTTGGAAAATTAGCGGTGTTCCAGTGGTCCGAATGCGTCCAATAGTGCGCATTCGGGAAAGTAGTTTGGTAGCCCGAACGGTCGGCTTTCCATTCGACCCCACCACCGCAGTGATCAAAATGTAAATGTGAAAAAATAACATCAGTGACTTCGTCTACTCCAAATCCTGCTTTTTGTATCGATTTTACCAAATCTCCTTCGCCGTGTCGGTAGTAGAAAGCTTGCCATTTGAGGTCTTGTTTGTTGCCCATACCTGTATCCACTAGCATTAGGCGATTGCCGTCTTCAATGAGCAAACATCGCATATCCCAGCTACAAAGATTGTTTTCGTCGGCAGGAATCACCCGATTCCAGATAGTTTTGGGTACTACACCAAACATCGCGCCGCCGTCGAGTTTGAAATGCCCTGCGTCTATAACGTGTAATTGCATATTGTGGAGCTTTTGAGGAATGATTTCAAAACAACTAATTTCTGACGAAACTCGTTATATTTACCGTATAAAAAATGCTAAAGGAGATAGAAAGTACGGAAACTATTGTGAGGCCAAATGAATTCTCTATAAAAGTGAAGCCGATACTAAGCCTAGTGTTTTTGTAAATAAAGTGGATTATTAACCAATATGACAGCCTAATTGATGACCAACGAAATAAAAAAAATCCTGATTGTAGAGGATGACTCACGCATTGCTCAAAACATCAGTAAAGGCTTGCGTGAAAAAGGATACGATACCGAAGTGGCCTATGACGGACTGATAGGTAGCAAAATTGCCGCTGCTCATCACTTCGATTTAGTGATTTTGGACATCAACTTGCCATCCATGAATGGCTATGAGGTATGTAAAAATATCCGACAGCGCGATCCCAATGTGCCTATTTTGATGCTAACGGCTCTGGGTGAAGCGGATGATAAAATCGAAGGCTTCAACGTAGGTGCCGACGACTATATCGTAAAACCATTTGATTTTCGGGAGCTACTAGCCCGCGTCAATGTGTTTTTGAAACGCTCACAGTCGGATATCGAAAATGTGACAAACAATTTGCTTCGCATTGCCGATCTTGAAATCAATCCTGATACCAAAACTGTCATACGCGCAGGGCATACGATTGACCTCACTCCTAAAGAATTGGCTTTGCTCGAATACCTGATTCGTAACAAAGGTCGAGTGGTATCCAAAACCGATATTGCCGAAAAAGTATGGGATATGAATTTCGATAGTGGTACCAATGTCGTAGAGGTTTATATCAATTTTTTACGTAAAAAAATTGACCGAGATTTTGAAACCAAACTTATTCATACCAAATCTGGAATGGGCTATGTTTTGAAAGAAGATTCTTGATTGTTAGGGAATTAGCTTAGATTTGTTCCCGTTTTGGCAAATACTCTCCCCTCAATTGGGGGAGGAATTTTTAGAATACAAGTATTAACTTGCCACTTCATTAAAAACTAACCGTTCTTTCATCCCATGAAAACCAAATCTCTATTTTTGGGCTTGCTGCTTAGTAGTGGCATGGCCGTTGCACAAAACACCAGTAACATGAGTTCAAATCCACTTTTACAACCCTTTGATACCCCCCATCAAACGGCTCCTTATGACAAAATCAAACCCGACCATTTTTTGCCTGCTTTGAAAGAAGCAATGGCACAAGGAAAAAAAGAAATTGACGCGATTGTTAACAACAAAGCCAAGCCTACTTTCGAAAATACCATCATTGCGCTCGAGCAAGGTGGCGAAAATGTAGGCAAAGTCAGTTCGATATTGTTTCATTTGAATGGGGCAGAAACCAATCCCGAAATCCAGAAAACAGTACGCGAAGCCTCTCCTTTACTTACGGAATATGGCAATGATATTACCCTCAACGATAAGCTTTTTGCGCGTGTAAAAGCAGTGTGGGATCAACGCGATAAACTCAAACTTGATACTGAGAGTGCGATGCTTTTGGAAAAAACCTACAAAAGCTTTGCCCGTAATGGTGCCAATCTCAACGCCGCTGACAAAGAAAAACTGCGTGGTATCAACAAAGAATTGTCGCAGTTGTCTATCAAGTTTTCTGAAAACAATCTCGCCGAAACCAACGAATACTCGCTCGTAGTAACCGACGAAAAAGACCTTGCAGGTTTGCCCGATTTTGTGAAAGAAGCTGCAAAGGCCGCTGCCAAACGCCTCAATAAAGAAGGTTGGGTGTTTACGCTGCATGCTCCAAGTTACGGGCCTTTTATGCAGTATGCCGACAACCGCGACTTACGCAAACAACTTTTCTTGGCTTATAACGGACGTGGATTCAACGGTAGCAAAAACGATAACAAAGACAACATCGCCCAAATCGTAAAGCTTCGCTATGAAAAAGCAAAGCTACTCGGCTACGCTACTTGGGCCGATTATATCTTAGAAGAGCGTATGGCCAACAGCAAGCAGATTGTCAACAATTTTTTGAATGACGTCAAAAAATACGCCGAACCTGCCGCTGCCCGTGAACTAGCCGAGTTGACGACCTATGCTAAGAAAAATGGATTTACCGAAGACAAATTGCAGCGTTGGGATGTTTCGTATTATTCAGAAAAACTGAAAAAAGAAAAATACGCTATCAATGATGAGTTGTTGAAACCATATTTCAAACTCGAAAATGTGTTGGACGGAATCTTTGCTCTCACCAACAAACTATACGGTATTAGTTTCAAAGAAAACAAAAACATTCCTGGCTGGCATCCTGAAGTGAAAGCTTATGAGGTTTTTGACAAAGACGGGAAGTTTTTGGCGGTATGGTACGGGGATTATTTCCCTCGCGCAGGCAAGCGTGCGGGTGCGTGGAACAACAGCGTCCAAGACCAATGGATAGAAAATGGCGTAGAATATCGTCCGCACGTGGTCAATGTTTGTAATTTCTCACGTCCTACCGATACCAAGCCTTCATTGTTGTCTTTTGGTGAAGTGACTACCTTGTTTCACGAGTTTGGTCATGCCCTTCATGCGATGCTTGCCAAAGGCAAATACCAAACTACCTCAGGTACGAGCGTAGCGTGGGACTTTGTAGAACTTCCTAGTCAAATCATGGAAAACTTTGCGGAAGAGCCCGAAGTACTTCGGATGTTTGCAAAACACTATCAAACGGGCGAAGTGATTCCCCAAGAATACATCGAAAAAATCCGCGCTAGTTCTAACTTTATGGCAGGCCTAGCCAATCTACGCCAAATAGGATTGGGAATGATAGACATGGCTTGGCACAGCAACGTACCCAATGGCGAATCGGTAGCGCAAATTGAGGAAAAAGCCGACATAGGTGCTCAAATTTATCCAAAAGTAGAAGGAATAAGCGTGAGTACTGCGTTTAGTCACATTTTTGCGGGCGGCTACTCTGCGGGCTATTATAGCTACAAATGGTCGGAAGTGTTAGACGCTGACGCCTTTGAGTTGTTCAAAGAAAAAGGTATTTTCAACCAAGAAGTAGCCAATTCGTTCCGCGAAAACGTACTTTCAAAGGGAGGTAGTGAGAAGCCAATGGTACTTTATAAGCGTTTCCGTGGTCGCGAGCCTAAGCCCGAAGCAATGCTCAAACGCGCTGGATTGATTTTGTAAATTATTGATCTATAATTTTTTAACCAAAAAGCCGCTGTGATGAACAGCGGCTTTTTGGTTGGAATGAGGGGGGGAAGACTCAGCAAAGACTTTTCAACGATTCGTAACCTATGGTATCGTATCAAAGAAACGGGGTATTATGAGGGGTTGGAGAAACCTCTACATTTTTTGCCGTTATTGTACCGGGCAGTATAATACTCCCCAATATCTTCTATACCTTCGTAACAGCATTCAAAGACCTCTTTACTGACAATAAGTTCAGAGCCACATTAATAGCACAATGAATTTGAAAGTCAATTCCTTTTAAATTGACTGCATCATAAATATGCACATTAGAGTCATTTTTCTAGACTGCATGATTACAAAAATATTTCGACACCGATTTCCTACAACATTTCCACTTTCATCACATTATCATCCGAAATGCGGTCGATGAGCTTGTTGTAGGGGTCGATGCCGCCTCTGACGGACAATTCTGGACAGATTAGGGTAAGAGATAGATAACTGTATCTATAAAGAAAAAAACACCATGGCTTGTCAAGACATTTTCATCGTGTAAATCTTCCAAAATAATACCCCATTCAGGATGATAATAATCGTTATTTCTCCTGTGTTTAAAACCGTTTCGTTCTAAGAATTTCCTCAATTCATCTAAGTCAGTAGGCTGCGTAGATTCTATAAATGATTGTTTGACAACTGAATAAAAATTGTTGTCTTTGAGATAAAAACCAAGCAGCTCGTAATGAGTACTCGGAAATAAAAAGTTGTGAATAAGCAGGCTAACAAAATAGTCTTTCCAACTTTCATAAAAAATGGCATCGTTAATTTTGGTAACGCTCCTACCATCATTATTGAGAAAAACTTGCTGCTCTGCTCCTTCGCCAATATACTGATTATCATCAATTAACGAATACCAATAATCGTATTGAGCAGCAAAAAGAGATAGCAGTTCTACCTCGTCTTTTTTACTGAGGAATTCTGTTTTTTGAGCCGTTCTACCTGTGCTCTCGCTTGTGCTAAGGTAAAGCAAGGCTGTTTGGATAAGATTTCTGCCTGTAACTTCTCCAATTCTTGAAAGGATATCTCTGATTTCATCTCTCATAAAGTTTAGACAAAAATAAAAACAAATTTAAAGATTAGAAAAAAAGACGGCGAGTAGCCCCTGTACGGAACCCAACTCGCCGTCTTTTCCATCTCTACAGCATTTCTACTTTCATCACATTATCATCCGAAATGCGGTCGATGAGTTTGTTGTAGGGATCGATGCCGCCTTTGAGGGGCTTGCCTTTTACCACCAACTCAATCGTGTGCTTGCCTGGACTGAGTTTGTGTTTTTGGAGGTAGAGCGGCACTTTTTGCTTCATGCCTAGCTTGTTTTTAGACTCCTCCGTAAATACCCCAATGTCGATGTAGTTCGGGGTTTTTCCCTGCGCAATTTCTTTGCCCGTTTTGTCAAAATACAGCTTTTTGGTCTCTACTGTCAGCTTTATTTTATACTGGTCGCCTTTCAGTGGCGTCGCTTCTACGGCCGTTACTTTGTTTTCGTACAAGGTGATTTTCTTGATACAATCCTCCACAAAATACTTGAGCGAATCAGGCGTTTGGGTGTAAATACTGTTGTACCATTCGTCGGTCGTCGTAAAAGGCGCTTTCTGGCGGAAGGCCGTCCGTTCGGCGTAGTCTTTCAGCCACGTATTGAGGCGCTGCTCGCCCACCATGTCTTGCAGGGCATAAAACGTCAACGTGCCTTTTCCGTACCAAATGTACGCCCCACTCTCGTTGTCCATCAGCGGCTGTTCGCCTTTGTTTTCTGTACCACGACCGCGCAAATACTGGTCGAGGGCGTATTTGAGGCGCTCCTGCATCACGTCGCGGCCGTAAGTGTGGTGTAGCACCATGTGCGAGCTGTACTCGGCCAATGCCTCGGCGATGTTGTTGGCTCCCCGCGTGAAGCTCGGCATCACTTGGTGCCCCCACCATTGGTGTGCTACCTCGTGGGCCGTTATGTAATACGCATAATCGGTTTTGTTGGGGTCTGAGAAATCGGCCAAAAACCCAAAGTTTTCCGAATACATAATGGTATTAGGGAACGACTGCGCAAAGGTCTGATAACGAGGAAACTCCAAAATACGCATCTGTCGGAACTGGTACGGGCGAAAATTGGACGAACAGTAGCGCAAGGCGTCTTTCAACCCATTCATAAAGTGGGAAATGTTTTTATTATGCGTAGGATGGTGAAAAATCTCCACTTTAATATCCTGTCCATCAGAGTTTTTAACCGTTTCGCGGTGGACGGCATAACGCGCCGACGCGACGTTGAAAAACAAATCCATGAACTCGTTTTGTTGGTAATGGAAGTACTTACGACCATTTTGCGTCCATTCCTTTTGCAGATACCCAGGCATAATCGCGATTTGGTCGGGTTCGGTACTGACCGTGCCTTCAAACGTTACCCAGTCGCCTTCTTGGGTAAACAAGAAATTCTGTAATCCCGTGGAGTCGGTGCGTTTGGGCATGTCAAATTCCCGAATCGGCAGTTTATACTTTTTCCGATACCGCTCCGACGAAAGTTCGGCGGACTGACTGTATCCGATGCTCGGGAATAAATCGCCTTGGTTCACAAAAGTACCATTGTCCGTAATCGTAAACTGCTCTTCTCCCCCATTGCGAAAGCCTCTAAACTCACCATGCGACGCGATTTCAAGCACCGCCGAGTCGTTGGGCATCAGCTTTTTAGGCAATTGATAAATATAAAAACGTTGAATCGTATCGTTCAACAATTTCTTAGGCTCTACTCCGTCGATTTTTAGACTCATTCGGTAATGCGGGAAACCGCCTCCCACGTTCAAAATCAGCGAATCCAACGGGCGGTTATGCTTATTTTTTATCACAAATCGACCACGGGCATCTATCATTCGTTTTTTAGGGAATAAATCTACCTCTACCTTCACCGACGTTACTTTAGGCTGGGGTTTAAGGTAAAATTTACGGTATTTTTCTTCGTACTCCGCACTTCGTTTGCGGCCTTCTTCGGCGGTACGGTACTTGTTCAATACACTTTGGTTGTAATAAATAAAGCCCGCTGAACCTAGCCACACAAGGGTAAAAACCGACAGCAACGCCCCCGTAGCAGGGGTAAAACGCTGCATGGCCAAACGCCAACGATTTTTGAAATTGGTTTCGGTACCGCGCGACCAAAACAGGTTGCCAATCACCAAAAAGACTGCCGCCAATCCGCCCCAACACAACAAATACCACATCGTATTTTCGGTAAACCCAAACCCGTTCATGTCTGAATACGTCGAAGTAGGAACGGCGTTGAAATATAGCAACATGTATTTGTATTCAGAAAAAGCCCGCGTGCCGTACAATACCGCCCAAAAAGCAATGTTGACCACGTGCCCCGTCATTTTGTTGTTGACCAACGTATGAATCAAAAACGTAATCATGGTCAGGAACGTCCACTGCAAAATAGGCACTACGTAGCCTTGCAGGTACAGCGCCAAGTTGTAATCGAAGTATCCTTTGATGGTCTGCCAGATAACGCCGCACAAAATCCCCACGACAGGAATGAACAGCATCACCCCAATCATGGCCAAAAACTTGGAGCCATACACCAACCAGTTGGGCAACGGTAAAGCATCGCCAATGAGGTGAAAATTGACCGTTCGGTCGCGGTGAACGACTTCGCCCGTAATGAAAATAATGAGGATAATTACTACAAAATAAAATGTACTGTCTTTCGACTCCAACATAAGGTAAGTGGTAGGAAGCGAATCGGTTCCGTACATCATTCCTGCGTATTGATTGTCTAAAAACAAGAACAACGCCGCCGCTAACAAAATAGCAATAAAGAAGGGATCACGAACGATGTTCCGAAACTCCACTTTGGCCATGCTGAGCATTTGTCTCAAATAACGACCCGTGGTGTAGGCTTTTTCGGCCACGGGCAAATCAGCCAATGAGCGAGGAGCTGCCACTTTTTCAGTCTTCTTTTTGGAGATTTTTTGAGATTTTGGGGCAATGAAGCGTTGAAAATCAAAGCGAAACAACAAAAACAAAAGTGGAGCAAGCCCTACCCCTATCCACAACAAACGGTTCCATAAGAAATTACCCTCCAGAGGAAAAAAGCGGGTATTTTGTTCCGTAACTGTCCAGTAACGCGTCAAATCGTCGAGCGCTCCCAACGCAAATGGGTCGAGAATAGCGGCCAGCGACTTGTTGTCCAAATCGGCCATCAACGAAGAGGCGACCAAGTAGGTCACCAATAAAACCACCCCACCCGCATAGGTGACAAACACGCGTTTTGTCAAGGCCACCAAGCTAAAAAAGAGGCTTCCCGCAAAGAATAAATTGGGAACCCCTACGACCAAGTAAGGCCACAGGTAGTTGAGCAGGTTGTAAGGACCAATACGCTCGGCATTATCGCCAACTTCGAACGTTTTTCCAATGATACAACCGACCAAATGTCCTACAATCATTCCTGAACCAATAAACAACAGCGTCAGAAATGACCCCATAAAACGCCCCATGAGGTACCCTTTTTCGGAAATGGGATAGCTGAAATAATAATTTTGGGTTTTGTGCTCAATGTCGCGATAGACGGGTACGCCCATCACTGCTGTAGCAAGCATGATGCCGAAAACACTCATCACGGCAATGAAAACTCCCGCCATAGCAGGACCGTTGATGAATACTTTTTCGGACGAACCGCCACTGATGCTCACCGAACCAAACAGTGCCAACACTAACGAAAATAGAAACATCACCGCCCAATAGCCCCAAGTAGCAGGTCGCTTAAAGCGGTATTTTAGTTCAAAAGAAAGTATGGTTGAAAACATAAATTTAGCTGTGTTTGACTATTTTTGAAAAATCTACTGTTTGATAATTTTTCTTTGTCACCCCCGGCATTTGCATTGTCACCCCGACGATAGGAGGGGTCTATATCCTTGCAATGATAATTCGCCGCTTTAGATTCCTCCTCCGTCGGAATGACAAAAAGCCTACATTGGAATGACAGAAAACGCCTACACTTTTGTTACCCCATTTTCTCCCTTGTCACCCCGACGATAGGAGGGGTCTGCATCCTTGCACGCGCAATTCGCCGCTTTAGATTCCTCCTACATCGGAATGACAAAAAGCCTACGTCGGAATGACAAAAAAGCCTACGTCAGAATGATAGAAAACGCCTACACTTTTTTTTATTACCCTATTTTCTCCCTTGTCACCCCGACGAAGGAGGGGTCTGCATCCTTGCAATGATAATTCGCCGCTTTAGATTCCTCCTCCGTCGGAATGACAAAAAGCCTACATTGGAATGACAGAAAACGCCTACACTTTTGTTACCCCATTTTCTCCCTTGTCACCCCGACGATAGGAGGGGTCTGCATCCTTGCAATGATAATTCGCCGCTTTAGATTCCTGCTCCGTCGGAATGACAAAAAAGCCTACGTCGGAATGACAAAAAGCCTACGTCGGAATGACAAATGGTTTCATTAGTCTTGAATATCATCGTTTAAAAATTTCCATTCAGGATTAAACTCATTGATAAGTGCTTCTTTCTTTGATCTTCGCCAACCCTTTATTTCCTTCTCACGTTCGATAGCGTTGTAAACGTATTTGTGATGCTCCCAGTAAAGGAGATAGAAGCAATTGTACTTTGCAGTAAATCCACTTACTCCTTGCTTATGCTCGCTTAACCTACGCACCAAATCATTTGTAACGCCAACATAAAGAACCGTCTTATTATAGTTTGTTAAAATGTACACGTAATATGAATGCTCTCTCATGATTTATAAAATGCAAAAGGTGATAAGGATTTAGATTCCTCCTCCGTCGGAATGACAAGAGACTTTCGTCGAAATGAAAAAAGGTTTCCCTAAAATGACGAACCATTGCCTTTTTTGTCACTCACCTTTCTTTTGTCACCCCGACGAAGGAGGGGGCTGCATCCTTGCACACGCAATTCGCGGATTTAGATTCCTCCTTCGTCGGAATGACAAAAAACTTTCATCGAAATGACAAAAGGTTTCCCTAAAATGACGAACCACTGCCTTTTTTGTCACCCACCTTTCTTTTGTCACCCCGAGGAAGGAGGGGGCTACGTCCTTGCACGCGCAATTCGCGGATTTAGATTCCTCCTCCGTCGGAATGACAAAAGGGTTGCGTCGGAATGAAAAAAGCTTCATCAGAAGAACAAAGAACTTTCTTTTGTCGCCCTGACATTTCCTTTGTCACCCCGACGAGGGAGGGGTCTGCGTCCTTGCACGCGCAATTCGCGGATTCAGATTCCTCCTCCGTCGGAATGACAAAAGGGTTTCGTTGGAATGAAAAAAGCTTCATCAGAAGAACAAAGAACTTTCTTTTGTCGCCCTGACATTTCTTTTGTCACCCCGAGGAAGGAGGGGTCTGCGTCCTTGCACAGAATTCGACGATTTAGATTCCTCCTCCGTCGGAATGACAAAAAACTTTCGTCGGAATGACAAGAGACTTTCGTCGGAAGAACAAAAAAGACTACACTGCCAGTCCTTGTCGAACCGTGATTTCGGAGAAATACACATCTTCCAAATCAGGAGTAGTTGCTTCAAAACCTTCAAGTGACTCGTCGGCTATGACTCTGATTTGGGTTTTACCCATTTTCAGTGAAGTCGAAATCACTTGGTAATTTTCGCGATAGTTGTTCAGTTCGTGTTTTTCAATACTTTTCTTAAATACCTTACCCTCAAGCCCTTTTACCAATTCATTTGGATTGCCTTTGGCCACTACTTCGCCCAAACAAATGATAGCCATGTGAGAGCAAAGGTTGGTAACATCTTCCACAATGTGCGTTGAAAGAATCACAATCGTGTTTTCGCCAATTTCAGAAAGTAAGTTATGAAAACGATTGCGTTCGGCGGGGTCAAGACCCGCCGTCGGTTCATCAACAATGATGAGTTTGGGATTGCCAATAAGCGCCTGTGCAATACCAAAGCGCTGTTTCATCCCTCCCGAATACGTCCCCAAGTTTTTCTTACGGGCTTCGTAGAGGTTTACTTTTTGAAGAAGCGCCGTAACAATGTCCTTACGCTCACCACGATTCGAAATTCCTTTTAGGTCGGCGATGTGGTCAAGCATGGTTTCGGCACTGACGCGCGGATATACCCCAAACTCTTGCGGTAAGTAGCCTAGAATTTTACGTACCTCCTCTTTTTGGCGTAGTACATCCAAGTCATCGAGCGAAATACTACCGCTATCGGCCTCTTGAAGGGTGGCAATGGTGCGCATCAAGGAGCTTTTACCCGCGCCATTAGGACCCAAAAGTCCAAACATCCCCTGCGGAATGGTAAGTGTAACATCTTTAAGGGCTTGTACGCCATTAGAATACGTCTTGGAAAGATTGGTAATGGTTAGCTGCATGAAGAAATTAGTTTGTAGGTTTTGAAGGTTTTGCGAAAATAGAAAAAACCATACTCAAACTATATTTTTTGGGATTAAAGGCAATATGGGCAGATGAATATTAGAAAATTTCTCATGAAACTTCTGAGAATTGTTGATTTTTATCTAAAAATATAGAATAACGTTTGTTGAGTCCCAATTATACTACCAAAACAAAACCACAGAAGGCAGAATAGATATCAAGGAAAAAGCCTCGCTGTATCTCTGCACCTCTGTGGTTTTTTAAAAAATATTTAGGAAGTCTTATTTTACTTTGGCTCTACGCTCTCGCATTTCGCGCCAAGTGGTAAGAATGATGCCTTCTTTTTCGATAAAAGTTTTTAAGGCAGGGTCTAACATCGCCCAAAAATCACCGTAGCGGGTAGGCCAAGAATCGGTGATTTCTTTGAAGTTGTCGCTGGGGGCAGCGCAGTGCATGATTACCATTGTAATACCCGGCTTAGCTTCTTTCAAAAGCTCAATGTATTTTTCGGTTTTCATTTTCCGTAAGTTTTCTTCGGTATTAGGCACATTAGCGGCGAGTTTCCAACCATAAGTATCTGCAAACAAATCGTCGAGTACCGGCAAACCTGCGTTCCAAAGCATTTTACCAATTTGCTGAAACTGTTGTATTTCTTGGGCTGGACTGTTACGCTCTTTGGAGATAAGCGTAGCATGGCCCGCAGGAAACATCACGGGGATTTTTTCTTGAATACCCACTTTTACATAACGTTCCGTAAAAGCAGGCGAACCGAAGAGCGTTCCCATATGCGAATCGATGTGCGAAGGCTCTACCCCAAATTGTCGAAAACGGGCTATTTGTGCCCTGATTTCGGTTTCTACTTCGTCGGCGGAGGCATTCTTGACCACACTAGCTACATTAGACCACATAGCACCTTCTTTGTCGTGCAAGCCCGGTACTTTGTCGCGCCCCGACAGCGGAAACCAACGATAGCCTTTCCATTCGGAGGTAAGGGTGAGGTGCACGCCTGCGTCAGTGTTGGGGTGCTGTTGGAGGTATTTCATGTAGGCAGGTACCCACCCGCAAGGCATCATCACGCTAGCTGAATTGGCCACCCCTTTTTCCATGGCGAGAATAGTACCTTGATTGGCCTCATACGACATGCCCGCGTCGTCGATGTGGAAGATAATGACTTTTTTGCCTTTGGGATAGCCTAGTTTTTCGGCATAAGTCTCTTGAGCCATGCTGCCAATGTTCCCTAGCAAACAGAATACAAATAGAAAAAGATATTTCATGGAATCCAGGGTTTATATTTGCCTCATAAAGTAATGAGCCTATCCTTAATTACTTTAGGGACTTATGAAAAGACTATCTCGCAATTTACTTTTTGGCTTAGTAGGACTGTTGCTTGTAGGGACAGGGCTTACCTATACCTCACCATTGGTGCACATCAAAAACTACGTTCAAAGAGGAGATGTGGATATTATTGATTACAAGCAGCACCCTACGCGGCAGGTGCTGGCTTCTACTCGGCCTGAGCCTTGGCCTTTAGACTCTAATTTTAATAAAGCGGTGGTGAGCCAAAACCTCTTGGATACCCTAGAAAAGTATCGAACAACGGCTTTTTTGGTGTTTCAAGACGGAAAATTGCTTTATGAAAAATATGGGGAAAATACCGATACCAGTAGTCTGAGTCAGTCTTTTTCGGCGGCCAAAAGCATCATTTCGATGTTGGTGGGTATTGCTCTCAACGAAAACAAAATTCGTAGTTTGGACCAGCCTGTCAAAGCATATTTAGGGGCCTTTGCGGAAGGTGAAAAAAGCAAGATTACCATCCGTCATTGTTTGACGATGAGTACAGGACTAGATTGGCACGAAAAAGACAAAGGTTTTTTTAGCAACAATGCCTTGGGATACTATGGCGAAAATATAGAAGGGGTGATTGAGCATTTGGATTCCGAAAAACCTGCGGGTAAGGAGTTTGAGTATCGAAGCGGAGATACCGAAATTTTGGCCTTGATTTTGGAAAAAATATATAATAAAAAAATCGCCGATTTGGCGTCCGAAAAAATCTTTCAGTTGATTGGCAGCGAAACCGATGCGGTTTGGATGCTCGATAAACCCAAAGGCCGCGAAAAAGCATTTTGCTGTTTTGCTCTTACTGCTAGGGATTTTGCTAGGTTTGGGCATTTGATGCTTTGGAATGGCAATTGGAAAGGGCGTCAGATTGTTTCTGAAGGGTATATGAAAGAAGCACAGCGGCCTGCTTCTTACCTTCTCGACCCCAAGACTCAGCTGCCTCTTCAGGCTTATGGATACCAATTTTGGATGCAGTCTTACAAAGGAATCTCAACCGTTAGTATGCGAGGTCTATTGGGGCAGTTGATTTGGGCGATTCCTTCCAAAAATGCCGTAGTAGTAAGATTAGGGCATAAAGAGTCTCCCCAAAAAGTAGAAAATTATTTCAAAAAAGACTCCGAAATCTACTTGGAAGCAGCCTTGCAGGTTTTGGAGCAATCAAAGTAAGGTGAGTCTATAGACAACCATTTTTTTCATTGCAACAGCACTAACTGTATCCTAAGTAGGCTATACTTTTCTATAAATGCTATATTTTTTGCTTCAAAAAGCTCAAATTAGGCTAAAAATACTGGATTTCCAGTATTGTGTGATATAGTTGATAGTGAGAACTTTGTGTCGCTAAACCTCTATCCTACATTGACAACTAGCTATACACTTTTACCCGAAAATGTTTCTTTGGAAAACTTCATTTTCCAAGGTGGCGTTGTTGGTTCATTTGTAAGCTATGCTTAATTATACTCGCCTTGTTAATATTGCTGTACATTAAACTGTAACTAGTAAGTCACTTGGCGAGTATAAGACAAGCTTGTAGACGTGGTCGCAAGGAGTAGGAAAGATATATTATTATTTAATTGATATATAGATAGAATACCACTATTTCCAGCAGGAAAAGTATTTTGAAATATTTAGTAAAACATAGTCTCAGATTGTTGAACTCAAACCGATAAAAATCGGTCAAATTACTTTAATAAGTGTAATACTTGATTAAAAGTAGTGAGACATGAAGATTATAGATTTGGGTTGAATCATCTATTAATGTATAATAAGTGCCTGTATAGCCATTTTAAAAACATTTGCTGAGTATGACGTTGGTAAGACCTTTTTTCTTATCAACGTTTTTTTTTAGACTCTATATTTTTGATAAGTAGAACATAAATCCATATGTTCTTTGTCTAGAATATAGACGATGAGTAACGATTATCTAATAACTTTTTGAGATATACTTTGGTAGTTTCTTTTAAAAGTATGAGATAACTCTTTTAATAGTATATGTATTGGATTTATGAAACTTACCAGAGTATTATTAGTTGACGACCATCCTATCTTTCTTGAAAGTCTACAAGCCCTGCTTACCAATCTCGGAAAAGTAGAGATAGTAGCAAAAGCTGTCAATGGAATCGAAGCTTTGAAGCTTCTGAAGCAAATGCCCATAGATGTGGTGATTACTGATTTAAGTATGCCTTTACTTAACGGAATCGATTTTACGGTCAAGGCGAGAGAGATTTCGCCTCACATCAAGGTGATTTTACTAACCATGACGGAAGACATGGCTCGTGTACGTGACGCTATGCGAATAGGAGCATGGGGTTATATTTTAAAAAGCTCAAGTCTAGAAGAACTTCAGTGGGCAATCAAAGAAGTAGTAGAGGGGAGAAAGTATTTTGGGGCTGATTTAGAAATAGAAACCGCAGAAAATGCTACAGTGGTAGTATCAAATTGGCACAGCAAAGAAGATGAGATACCGCACCTTACCAAGCGCGAAATTGAAATCATCCGTTATATCGTCAAAGACAAATCTAGTGAAGACATTGCCAAGTTGCTTAATATTAGTCCCAATACCATAGAAACACATCGTCGCAATATTTTCAAGAAACTTGATGTAAAAACGGTAGTCGGCTTGATGCGGTTTGCGATTAAGCACAACTTGATTGATTGACGCCTAGCGAGGTGGTCCTCCCAAAAAAAGTTTTTCGCTGCGAAGAGCTTGTATATACCGCTCAAGCGGAGCAATATAAGGAGATGAAGGGAAATCTTCTTTGTATTTTTCTAGGAGCTTTACAAAAGGTTGCGGTTTTTTACCATCAAAATATACATAGGGGAAAAAATACATTTTTATTAATTGCGCTAATAGAATTTGTCGTGTTTTGGGAACCTTGCTCAAAGTTTCATAAATCTGATGGTATTTATTTTCTAACGCAATGCTGTCAAGGCTCATGGCACCTCTTCTAAATGCTGGATTAGGATGAACGTACACGTCGGGTCCCGACAAAAAAAACGAATGAAGCGCCTGCATATACAAGCCTGATACATAGAGGCTATCTTCTGTAATGGCTGGACGGATTTGTTCTTGTTTGGCTAGTTCTCCTTTTGAAAATAAATAGGCCTGCTTTCTAAAATATTTCTGTCCTTCCAAAGAAGCCCACACATATTTGTTGATGTGGGGATTGGTAGTATTGCATTGATTCCTAAAGTTTTCCCAAGATTGGGCCGCTAAATCATTAATAATGACTGTATAGTTTTCAAGCGACATATGCTGAAAAAGAGGATTGGCTGTGAGGCTATCTTTGCCCATCAAGAGGCTTTTGTACAAAAAATCATGTAAGCGCGCTATTTTACCTTTTACAATTGGGAGGGTGGAACGATTAGGGGTGTGAAAAATCAGAGTATCGTGGGGTGTTAAAAAAAAATCAAGTTGATAGCCCAAGCACTCGATGACTACTTTTTGGGGATAAGCTAGCGCAAAATCAGCCTTAAAATTCCCTTTTTGGTCGGTTTTTCCTTGGTGTAAAGGCACATTTGAAATAAAATGCAGTGAATCTTGAATGAAAATTTGATATTTTGATGAAGGAAAACCTTCAAAACACCCCTTCACCCAAACATTGGATTGGGCAAATCCCTGAATACAACAGATGAGTAAAATACAAAAATAACGCATATCTATGGCTGTTTAAGTCCGTAGTGCCTCCCACAAAATCTCTATAGGATGCTTGGCTTTTCGACCTGTACCATCTTTGATTTGATGGCGGCAGCTTGTGCCAGGCGCAGCAATCACTACTTCTTCGGGCTGTTGGCGGATGGTAGGAAAAAGTACCAATTCGCCTACTTGCATCGACAGCTCGTAGTGTTCAGCTTCGTATCCAAAAGACCCCGCCATCCCGCAGCAGCCCGACGGAATGAGCTGAACTTTGTAATTGGCTGGCAAAGACAGCATTTTTTTGGTAGGTGTGAGCGACGCTAAAGCTTTTTGATGACAATGTCCATGCAATTTAATGACTTTGTTGGAAGTTTCAAACTGATTAGAAATGAGGCGTTTGGCATCTATCTCTCGGGCTATAAATTCATCAAATTGGAGAGCGTTTTGGGCTAATTTTTGGGCTGCGTCTCTGAGCGATTCGGGTACGAGGTCGAGGTATTCGTCCCGGAAAGTCAAAATCGCCGATGGCTCAATACCCACCAAGGGAGTTTGATCCGAAATAAGTCCTTGAAGCATTTCGACGTTTTGAATCGCTATTTTTTTGGCTTCCTTTACTAGCCCTTTGGAGAGATACGTCCGTCCACTTTCTACGTGTTTAGGAATCACCACCTCATAGCCTAGCTTTTCCAGCAGCATAATGGCTTTTTGCCCAATTTCTACGTCGTTATAATTAGTAAATTCGTCACAAAAGAGATAAACCTTCGATTTGGGGGATGCCGTAGTAGAACGGCGGTTTTTTGCCCAAGCCTCCAAAGTAGTACTGTGCAACAAAGGCATGGTGCGGTCGGGGTGGAATCCCACGATTTTGTTGGCAATACGGCGTAAGGATTCGTTTCCAAAAATCATATTATACCCCCAAGGTGCGATGCGAGCGAGACGCATTTGCTGGGAGAAATTGGCAATCAAACGCGAACGAAAAGGCACTCCTTTTTGGTCGTAATAACTTTGTAAAAACTCCGCTTTCATCTTAGAAATATCCACGCTTGAAGGGCATTCGGATTTGCAGCCTTTGCACGAAAGACACAAGTCTAATATTTCTTTGGTCTCTTCCGAGGAAGCCGGTGTACTAGAAGCGGTTGTATAGAAATGCCGCAACATATTGGCACGAGCGCGAGTAGTATCGCGCTCGCGTCGGCTTGCCATGTAACTAGGACACATAGTGCCGCCCGTGATGTGGGTTTTGCGACAGTCGCCTGAGCCGCTGCATTTTTCGGCTAAACGCAGTATGCTTTCTTGTTTTGAAAAATCAAAGACTGTATCAATTTTGGGGTTTATTTGGTCGGGCTGATACCGCAAAAACTCATTCATGGGGGGCGTATCCACGATTTTGCCACGGTTGAAAATCCCCTTAGGGTCAAAAAGTTGTTTTACCTCTCTAAACAAAGCGTACACTTCTTCGCCCATCATAAAAGGAATAAATTCGCCTCGGAGGCGGCCATCGCCGTGTTCCCCCGAAAGCGCGCCATTGTATTTTTTTAGCAAAATGGCGGTATCGGCCAAAATCGCCCTGAATTTGGCTTTGCCTTCTGAGGTTTTGAGATTGACCATTGGCTCTACGTGCAGCTCACCAGCACCTGCGTGGGCATAGTAAGAGGCATGAACGCCATGTTTTTGGAGTACTTCGCCTAGGTCTTGGATGTAATCTGGTAAATCTTCGACAGCCACAGCGCAGTCTTCGATAAGATTGACGGGTTGTACATCTCCTGGTAGGTTACGAATCAAACCTAAGCCCGCTTTTCTTACGTCCCATGCTTTTTTGGAATCGTCGCCAAAAAGTAATGGATAAGCATAGCCTAGTTGATTGAGTTTTAGTTCAGTGACTAATACAGCCGCTTTTGCTTCTACTTCTTCACGAGTATCAGCTCCAAACTCCACCATTAGCATTGCGGCGGGGTCACCTTCGATAAAGAAGCGATTGTGCCGGTATTCGTTGTGGTTTTTGGTAAAGTCCATGATGTATTTGTCCACTAGCTCAGAGGCCAAAGGGGTATGCTTCATGGCAATTCCATTGGCCAACAAAGACTCATGCAAAGTAGTGCAATGGATACAGAGTAAGCCTAGTTCAGCCGGAGGAAGAGGTAAGAGATTGATTTTGGCTTCCGTAACAAAGCAAAGTGTACCTTCCGAGCCGGCAATAAGTTTGGGGAGGTCGAGAGCGATGTCTTCAGAATCAAGCAGGGCATCCAAAGCATAGCCTGTATTGCGGCGGGTGATGCTTTGTTTGGGGAATTTTTCCCGAATCAACGATTTGTTTTGTGAGACAATTTCAGAAAGTCTTTGAAAGATGCTTTGCTGTAAAGGATTGAACTTTGCTTCAGTGCTACTAGGCTTTCCAAACAGTACTTCTGTGCCGTCGCTCAGAAGAGCTTTTACTTCCAACAGGTGGTCGCGGGTAGCTCCCCAACTTATGGAGTGGAGTCCACAGGAGTTGTTCCCAATCATCCCTCCAATCATGGCGCGGTTGGCGGTGGAGGTCTCTGGGCCAAACATCAATCCAAAAGGTCTGAGTGCCACATTCAAATCATCTCTTACTACACCTGGTTGTACTCTGACCCAGTGCTCTTGGGGATTGATTTCTAAGATTTGATTGAAATATTTTGAAATATCTACTACTACACCATTGCCTACCACTTGCCCTGCAAGAGAAGTGCCAGCAGCTCTTGGAATCAGGGTGACTTGGTGGGTAGTAGCCCACGCGATAAGCCGACGAATGTCATCTACGGTACGGGGGAGTGCTACTGCCAAAGGCATTTCTTGATAAACAGATGCATCGGTGGCATACAGTTTCTTGATGGCTTGATGCGCAACAGATGAGTCAAAATATAATTCTCCCGCAAAATCACGGGTGAGTTCTTCAAACGAAAAGTGGGTATTAGAAACGTAAAACATCAGAAAGGAATGGTTTCTGCAAATGTAATTTAAAAATAGATTGGGCGTACCTTTGTTTTTTTATGTACATCAATCAAAAACAATTATATGCCTACCAATTACTTTGAAGCACGCCTGCTGCTCAATCCTGATTTTAACGAAATCCTGATGGCTGAACTAGCCGAAATAGGATACGAATCTTTTGTTGAATCCAACGAAGGAATTTCTGCGTATATACCCGAAAATAATTTTGACGCATCACTTCTTCAGCAAGTAGTGGACAATTATCAGCATTTGACGCCTATCTCGGTTGAATATGAGCAGTTGGAAACCAAAAATTGGAATGAAGAATGGGAACGAAACTATCAGCCCATAGAAGTGGCTGGGAAGATTAGGGTAAGAGCCTCGTATCATTTGCCTGACCCAAGTTTTGAATATGATTTGGTGATTGATCCTAAAATGTCGTTTGGAACAGGGCACCACGAAACCACAACTTTGGTGATGGAACAACAACTCTCCCTTGACCACCAAAATAAGTCGGTGCTTGACGTGGGAAGTGGTACGGGGATATTGGCGATTTTGGCCGAAAAATTAGGGGCCAATCGCCTCACAGCATTCGATATAGAAGAATGGGCTTATCTAAATGCTATTGAAAATGCGGCTTTGAATGATTGTACTCATATCACCGTTTTTCAAGGTACGATTGCCGATTGCCCGTCAGATATATATGACATTGTATTGGCAAATATCAATCGCAATATCTTATTGCAAGAGATTCCGACTTATGTAAAATTCCTGAAAGTGGGTGGTACGTTGATTGTTAGCGGATTTTATGAGTTTGACATTGCCGACATAGTACAGAAAGCAGAAGAATCAGGTTTGAAGCTTATTGATCAAAAAACGCTTAACCAATGGGCAACTTTAAAATTTGAAAACCATGAAAATTAGTATTTTAGGTTGCGGTTGGTTGGGATTACCATTGGGGAAATCTTTATTAGAAAAAGGCTATATAGTACGGGGGAGCACAACGCGTGCCGAAAAACTCAGTGATTTGAGGGCTAGAGGAATAGAACCGCTATGGTTACAACTTACCCCAGAACCTAAGGGAATTGGGTGGGATTATCTGCTCGACACAGAGGTATTGATTATTAATATTCCTCCTCGTTTGGAAAAAGCAGGTGTAGGGTATCATGTAACCCAGATGCAGCATTTAAAATCACTTGTGGAAACAAGTACGGTACAAAAAATAATCTATGTGAGTTCAACTTCGGTTTATGGAGACTTAAACAGAGAAGTGAGCGAACAAGATGTAACTATGCCTTCTGAGTCGGCTACTCCTGCGCTTGTGGAAGCAGAGCAATTGGTGCAGCATTTAGGGCGACCTTGGCTCGTACTACGCTGTGGAGGTTTGATGGGCTATGAGCGTATTCCAGCCAAATACGTAGCTGGCAAAAAAGACATTACGACGGGAGATGTGCCTGTCAATTATGTGCATCGAGATGATGTAATAGGCGTAATAGAAGCTTTTTTGCAAAATACTTCTATTTGGAACGAAGTGTATAATGTCGTTGCTCCTTTACATCCCACGCGCCGCGAGGTGTACATCAGTAGTGGGATAAAGTTTGGCTATGAGGCTCCTACTTTTGTGAGCAGTGCTTCACCTAATGATTTTAAAATAATTTCTTCTCAAAAATTAACCACTCATTTAGGGTATTCTTTTAAGTATAGCAATCCACTAGATTTTTATTATGAGCAGTGATTTTTTGTTTAATGTTTGATTTGAAAGGTGAAACAAAACATCTTGCTTTATTTTGTTTAACTTATAATCTAAAATATTAAACAAGGTTGGTAATTTGTACTTTTTGTTTGGTTTTTGGCGATTTTTGGCCAATTTGAAGGTGGGTTTTTGTAGTATTTTAAGGTAATTTGTCATGATGTTGTACTAGTTTTGGAGGAGATTGAAAAAATATTTGAAAAAATGTTTTGAGTTTTGTTTAACTATTTACTAAATTTGATTCAACAAAATAAGGCAAAGACAATTAATCCATCACATCATGACTGCCATTGAATTCACGTATCATATCGCTAAGGTTTCGAAATCACTAAAGCCTTTCGCAGTTCGTCTGACAAAGGATAGTGACGATGCGAATGATTTATTACAAGATACCTTACTAAAAGCCTTTACCAATCGAGAAAAGTATGCAGACGGTACTAATCTAAAGGCGTGGCTCTACACCATAATGAAAAATACTTTCATCACCAATTATCAGAGAATGGTGAGAAAGAACACCTTCATTGATACAAGCGAGAATCTGCACTATATCAATTCTTTGGAAAATAGTACGGACAACGATGCCCATAACAAATTTGTAATGGAAGATATCAACAGAGCTGTGGATTCATTGGAAGAGACTTATCGTGTGCCGTTTATGATGCACTACCGAGGGTTTAAATACCATGAGATTGCCGAAAAACTCCATATCCCTATCGGAACCGTCAAAAATCGAATTCACATAGCGCGCAAAGAGCTAAAAGACAAACTGAGTCTGTACGCTTATTCGTTTTAATGGAAAACATACAAGTGTTTGCTGTCCCCTATAAGAAGTCATTAAATTAATAAAGAGGAAGGTTTCGAAAAGTTGGCTAGATTCTGGCCAACTTTTTCTATATGAAGTTAACTTCTGTGTGAAGTTTGATACCGAAATTTTCTTCTACCGAAGCCTGAATTTTTTCGGCTAGTTGTTTGATTTCGGCTCCTTTACCACCCCCGTAGTTAACCAGTACAAGAGCTTGCTTTGTATGAACGCCAATATTGCCAAGGCGTTTGCCTTTCCAGCCACATTGCTCAATAAGCCATCCTGCCGGAACTTTGGTCGTATTCTCACTAACTACATAGCCCGGAATCTCGGGGTAGAGTTGTTGGAGTTGTTGGTAGTGAGAATTTGGAATTTCTGGATTTTTGAAGAAACTACCTGCATTCCCAATTTCGGCAGGGTCGGGAAGCTTACTTTTACGAATTTTGATGACTGCATCACTAATCGCCTTGATACTCAGTTCTTTGATGCTCATTTGGTCGAGCGTTTTCTGAATATCCCCATAAGAAATATGGAAAGTGGGGGTTTTGTGAAGCTTAAATTGGACGCTCAAAATGATATATTCTCCTTTGACTTCATTTTTAAAGATACTATCTCGGTAGCCAAATTTACATTCTTCATGCGTAAAAATGCGCTTTTGACCCGTCAAGATATGAACAGCTTCGAGCCTGTAAAACGTATCTTTGATTTCTACGCCATAAGCGCCGATGTTTTGCATAGGGGCGGCACCCACGGTACCCGGAATCAGCGATAAATTTTCGAGACCTGCCCATTTTCTTTCTACACAATACATCACAAACTCATGCCAATTTTCGCCCGCACCTGCTTGCACCCAAATATTGTCTTGGTCTTCTTTGATGGTTTGAATGCCTTTGATATTGATTTTAACCACTAGCCCATTAAAATCCTGCGTAAGTAGCAAATTACTGCCTCCGCCCAAGATAAGTTTAGGGAGTGTTTGAACGTCAGGAAGCTGAAGTAAAGTCTGAATGTCTTCGTCGTTATCCACTTCCACCAAATAGCGCGCAGTGGCGTCTATTCCGAAGGTATTGTATGATTTGAGGGAAACGTTGCTTTGGATGGTAAGCATTTCGTCGGCTAGATTCTGTTGCAAATAACAAAAAAAAGGTTGTTTTACAAAGCTTTTACCAAACAAGCCATATAAAACCCATCAAAACCCTGAAGCGCCGGAGAAGTACGTTCTTCTTGTAAGAGTTGCCATTTTGAACCCTGTTCACTCAAAAAACGTCTGACTTGATCTTCGCTTTCGGATGGTAAAATACTGCAAGTGGCATATACGAGCTTACCGCCTGCTTTTACCATTTGAGAATACCCATTGAGGATTTCATACTGAGTTTGACGAATTTGGGTCAAAAACTCAGGCTTCAATTTCCATTTTGAATCGGGATTGCGGCGTAGCACGCCGAGTCCTGAGCAAGGTACATCGAGCAGTACGCGGTCGGCGGTATCGCGTAGCCTTTTGATGGTTTTGGCTTCGATAGGGCGCGTTTCTACATTGCTTACGCCATTGCGGCGAGCTCGGCGTCGGAGTTCATCGAGTTTCCATGCTTCGATGTCCATCGCAATGAGCCTTCCTTGATTTTGCATCAAAGCAGCGAGATGGAGGGTTTTTCCACCTGCGCCCGCACAAGCATCTACTACGCGCATACCGGGGTGTACATCCAGCATAGGGGCAATCCGCTGCGAACCTGCGTCTTGTACTTCAAAAAATCCATTTTTGAAAAGCTCGGTTTGAAATACATTTTTCTTTTCTGTCAATACAAGAGCTTGAGGTAAATCAGGCAGCTGTTCAGTAAAGATATTTTGGTTTGCCAAAGCTTTTCTCAGTTCTTGGGTATTGGTTTTGAGGGTATTGGCTCTTAATACTACGGGAGCTGTTTGATTGAGTGCATGAAGCTCTGCCTCCCAATTATTACCCAATTCGGTCGAACCTGTTTCATCTAGCCAATCAGGAACAGATTCTCTTATTTTACGAATCTTGAGCGCTTCTTCGTAGGCTTTTTTGATAACAACAGGAGAGAGATGCGCAAACTCTACCCAAGGTGGTAAGGTGTTTCCTTTGATAATCTGCCATGCCCCAAAAAGATCAAGGTACTGAGATGACTCATCCACTTTGGCGGTTTCGACTACAAAAGTCAGTAATCGCCACCAGCGTACGATTTCGTAAGTGTTTTCCGCAATAAATCCACGGTCGCGGGCGCCCCATTGCCGATTTGATTTGAGCACTTGCTCGATTACTTTGTCGGCTTGGCGATTTTTTTCGAAGATTTCGCTGAGAGCAAAAACCGTAGCTTCCACAAGTACCCGATGAAAGCGCATGTTATTTTGTTTTGTAGTAGTTGTCATAAAAATTGGGACAAAAGTACGCTAAAGTCTTACTTTACTAAAATCAAATTGAATAGACCTCTGTACTTTTGAAAATTAAAGACGAACTTTGCGGCATTCTTAAAGGTTATTTCAACGCCGATTTTTTTTAAAAACGGTTTTAAACTAACTGATAATATTCTAACATCATGTTTGTAACCCTCTTTAAATCTAAAATTCACCGCGTCAAAGTTACCCAAGCCGAGCTGAATTATGTAGGTAGTATCACGATTGACGAAGACCTCATGGACGCGGCTGGAATCCTCGAAAATGAGCAAGTGCATGTGGTCAACAACAATAATGGTGAGCGGCTCATTACGTATGTTATCAAAGGTGAACGTGGAACGGGCATCATTTGTCTCAATGGTGCAGCAGCTCGTAAAGCCCAAGTTGGGGATGTCGTGATTATTATTTCTTATGGTATGATGACCGAAGAAGAAGCAAAAACTTTCCAACCTAAAATCGTTTTTCCCGACGAAAACAACCTCATTGTGAAATAGTGCCAAATCGCTATTTACTTTTCAAAAGATGAAAAATATTGTCAAATACATCATTTCATTGGCAGTGGCTGGGGGCTTGATGTGGTACGTTTTCAAAGACATGGATTTGGCGGCTATGTGGGCCAAATTCCAAAATGCCAATCATAGTTGGCTTATCCTCGTAGCGATTTTTACCATCATTGCGGCTTGGAGCCGCGCTTATCGTTGGAATATGCTCTTGGAGCCTGTGGGCTATAAGCCTTCGGGTTTCAACTCGACGGTAGCGGTTTTTACGGGATATTTTGCCAATCAATTGATTCCAAGGGCAGGGGAGGTGACGCGCTGTGGCACACTCAATCGCCTCGAAAAAGTACCAGTCAATGTGAGTTTTGGGACGGTTGTAGCAGAGCGGGTGTTTGATGTGGTTTCGTTATTGTTATTAATAGGTCTAGCCTTTGTGCTGGAATTTGGGCGTTTGAGTGATTTCTTTATGAGCCTTTTTGGTGAAAAACTAGGGCTCGGAAAAGAAGGCGGCTCTAATAGAATAGTACTTCTGGCAGGGGTAGGAGTAATAGGAATAGGCTTGGCGGTGGCGGCGTGGTGGTTTTACAGAAAAAATGCCGAACGTCTGCGTCAGAATGCACTCTTTGCTAAAATTGAAGGTTTTGTGTTAGGTTTGGTTGACGGGCTATTGAGTATTCGAAAACTTCGGAGTCCGGCGGCTTTTGTCTTTCATACTGTGCTGATTTGGGTGATGTACTTCTTGAGTTCTTATGTGTGCTTTTTTGTACTACCTGAGTCGTCGGGGCTTTCTTTGTTGGCAGGGCTTACGGTATTGATTATGGGTGGATTAGGTATGTCGGCTCCCGTACAGGGGGGGATAGGCCCATATCATATTTTGGTGAGTAGTGCTTTGGTATTGTATGGATTATCCAAAGAAAATGGATTGGCGTTGGCCACTTATATCCACGGTACGCAAATGATTCTGATGTTGATTTTGGGCGGTATTTCGTTTATCATTACGCTGGTCAAAAGTCCCAAAGCCTCAAATCAAACAGATTCTGTAACACATTCTATTCCAAACAAAAATGTCTAGTACTGCCGACAAAATTATGAGCTGGGAAGCTGCCGCCCAAGTTGCACGCGAATGGCAAGCCGAAGGGAAGAAAATTGTATTTACCAATGGGTGTTTTGACATTGTTCATTTAGGACATATCGACTATCTCGAAAAATCACGTGCTTTGGGCGATAAGCTGGTTTTGGGCTTGAATACCGACGCGTCGGTGAGTCGTTTAAAAGGCCCTTCTCGCCCCGTGGTCAACGAATACGCCCGCGCCCGTTTGATGGCGGCCTTGTCGTTTGTAGATACTGTCATTTTGTTTGATGAACCTACTCCATTGGAGCTAATTCAGACAATTTGTCCTGATATTTTGGTGAAAGGTGATGATTATACACCCCAAAACATCGTTGGCGCAGATTTTGTAGTAGGTAGAGGAGGAGAAGTGAAGACCATCGCCTTGGTGAAAGGGTATTCGACGACTTCTTTGATTGAAAAAATTAAAAACAGCTATTAACTCGATTTTAGTTGGATTTTGGTGATTTTAATTAGTTTTAAGTTTGAACTTATCCACTAAAATCGAAACCAATTAAAATCGGTAAAATCTAAATCCAAAAATCATGGGTGGTTTAATTCTAATTGGACTGGTATTTATGGTCATTGGGATGTTTGTCCAATGGCGTTTGAAAAGTAAATTTACGGAATACTCACAAGTAGGCTTGATGAATGGCCTCTCGGGCGCAGAAATAGCCCAACGAATGCTTCGAGATAATGGTATCTACGATGTCAGAATCACACAAGTAGAAGGAATGCTCACCGACCACTACAATCCTGCCGATAAAACTGTCAATTTGAGTGCAGATGTGTACCATGGTAGAAGTGTATCGGCGGCAGCGGTAGCAGCGCACGAATGCGGCCACGCCGTGCAGCATAAAGTAGCCTATGCACCTCTTAAAATGCGTTCGGCACTGGTACCTGTGGTGCAAGTGTGTAGCAATATTCTTAATATTTTTAATATGGGAATGTTGTTTTTGGGCGGATTTATTTTCTATAACCAAGGGATTGTGAGTACTACTTTGTTGACTATCTTGGTAGCGGCAAACTTGGGAGTTACTCTTTTTGCACTCATTACTTTACCAGTAGAATTTGATGCAAGCCGTAGAGCTTTGGCTTGGGTAGAGCAAAGAGGCATTGTCAATCGAAATGAATATGATATGGCCAAAGACGCTCTGTGGTGGGCGGCTATGACCTACGTAGTGGCGGCATTGGGCGCCTTAGCAAACTTGATGTATTACGTTAGTTTGTTGCTTGGAAGAAGAAGCGATGACTAATTTTAAGTCCAAATAATTTTATACAAAAAAGGCGGGGGAACCCGCCTTTTTTGTGCTATTCCAATACTTGTATCCATCCTTTACAGGGTATATCGCCCGGTAGAGAGAGTTGATAAAAATAAGTTCCTGCTGAAACGTCTTTACCCCAATCGTCGGCATAATTGGTACTACTGAAAGTAAGCTTGCCCCAACGATTAAATATCTCTAGACGAGTGCCAGCAACACCGATGACAAAAGTATCATTTTTGCCATCACCATTTGGGGTAATTACATTAGGGATTTTATCTAAATTCAAGACATTGACCGATTGAGTGACTGACGACTCGCACCCTCGGGCTGAATAAGCCTTAAGAGTTACTTGGTAGGTGCCATTTTGGGTGTAAGTAATAGGTGAGGGCGTCAGGGTAGTAGCCTTTACACCATTGCCCAAATCCCACTCATATCTTGCGGCTCCTGAGGTTTTGTTGACATATTGTAGCGTAGTTGGCTGACCGCAAGTATAGGAAGGTACTATATCAAACGCCATATTTTGAGGACCTCTTTCGATACTAACCGTTACATTCTTTTTAGGTCTGCACCCGTCAGGATACACCGCCGTCACCGTATAGGTAGTAGTCTGGGTGGGCGTCGCAATAGGGTTTTTGATAAGGGTATCGCTCAGTGACGGGGAAGGTGTCCAGCGGAAAGTGGCATTTCCTTCGGCCAAAAGAAGCGCGCTTTGGCCCGCACAAATAGTGGTATCTGGTGATACTTTAAAATCAGGTTTATTGTCTTCTATCCTAACTGTAATGCTTTTTTGCGGCCTACAGCCATCGGCATACAAACCCGTCACTGTGTAGGTAGTTGTTTGGGTAGGCTTGGCTGATACGGTAGTACCTACCGAATCACTCAAAGTACTGGAAGGATTCCAGCGAAAGCGTGGGGCATTTCCTAAAGCCGTCAATAGGGTACTTTGTCCCGAACATAAAGTGGTGTCTTTGAGGGCATTAAAATCGGGTTTTGCATTATCAATACGTACTGTCACGTTGCGAGTTACGGTACATACCGAGTCAGTAATTGTACAGATAAATTGAGTAGTGGCATTGACATGAGCGATAGGGTTGGCAATATTGGGATTGCTCAATCCTGCGGCGGGACTCCAAGTATATTTGATGCCTCCTTGAGCCAATAAAGGCACACCTACATTGCTACACACGGTGGTATCTCCTTTGGCGCTTGCTTTGCTAGTTCCTACTTTGATAATTTTAGTGACTATATCTTGTCCACGGCATACAAGCGGGTTGAAGGCCCGTAAAGTGACACGATACTCTCCTGGTTGATTAAAAGTATAAGTGGCTTTGTTGGGGTCGCGGGAAATGGTATTTCCTTCTATATCCCATGTATAAGTTTTGCCTCCTTGACTGATATTGATAAAATCTAAGGTCAACGGAGCACAGCCCGATACCACGCCTTTTTGAGAACCCAAGTAAGGGTCAAAGTCGGCCTTGAGACGATCTATGTCAATTTTAAAAGCGGCATTATTACAGTTGTCACTGTTATTGGTTCGTGACCAAGCCATCGGAGTAGTAGGAAAACGAGACCCCCCACACGCACAAGTAGCGTGATAGATGATGCCATTTTTAGAAAAACGACTTGTGCCACCATCTACATGGTCGCCTCGGTCTACGTCACCAGGACTAGAGTTTCCAAAAAAAGTACTGTATAATAAAGATTTTGCACCTTTCTCAAGAATGGCAATGTAAAAATTGTTGCCATTTGTATTTTGTTGGTAAGCATCGGTAGTGATAGGAAGCCCCGTAGTACTACTGTAAGGGTTGTTTCGATTACGAGTATTGACTACTCCTCCCCAGCCCGAAAAGTAGATGTTCCCACATTCATTTACTAAAAAAGCAGTGGGTGAAATATCGGGACGGGCACGACTGGAGCCAATAGTAGTAGAAAATACCGTGCTAGATAGGTTTTTGTCTAAGGCGTGAATAAACTGACCTGCGTTTAGGTTGCGATAAGTGCCTGTAGTAGTGGCGTATCTCCCTCGAGTAAGGCCAATAGCATAGACATTTTCTTCGGCGTCAATATCTACCAGATAGGCGACATCGGAGCTATCAGTACCTAGGTAAGTAAGTTGCTCAAACTTATCATTCGAAAACTTAGCGATAAACCCGTCTTCTATCCCACTTAGGGTACCTTTATAAGCACCCGCTTTTGCGGGAAGGTTGCTACTTCGAGTACCTCCCGTGACATAGAATGCGCCCGAAGGTGCCCACTTGATACCGTAGGCAGCATCAATGGCTGTACCTCCTAAATAGGTACTCATCACAAGATTTTGTAAGCTAGCATTGAGTTTAAAAACTACCGCATCTTGTCGCCCACCGTATTGGTTAGTAATTCCATTTACTACTGGAAAATTAGTAGAGTTGGTAGAAGTCGCTACATATACATTGTCTTGGGCATCTACTACCACTTCTCCTCGAAACTCATCACCATAATTGCGGACAGTTAGGTCAAAAGCATTACATATACCATCATTGCCATTGCCTCCTACAAAAGTGCTTCCTTCGAGTCTTGTACCGGTGGTATTGAGTTTAAGCACAAAAATATCACTCCCATTTTCAAGTTCCAGACCATCAATAGGGGTAGTACGAGTGCCTCCGCCAAATCTTGTTTGATAGGCTCCTGTAGTAGTAGGAAAATTGGAGGAAGAAGTAGTTCCAAAAATCACCAACTCATTTTTATGATTGACAATCATACTATGAGGGATGTCGGTAAAAGCTCCCCCAATGTAAGTGGCGTAGAGCAAGCGACTACCATCAGGAGTGAATTTCAATACGCCCACGTCCACTTGACCGCTAAGGCGTGTTTGAAAAGCCCCTGTCGTAGCTGGAAAGACCCGCGTATCCAAAATAGTCCCCGCAGTATAAAGATTGCCGTCTTCGTCGTAAGTAGCAGCGTGGCCCCAGTTATCAGCAAAAGACCCCGAAAATGACGAAAAAACAAGCTCAGGGTCAATCGTAAGGGTGTGCTCTTTTTGGTATCCTTTCGGAAACTCAAAAGAAACCCGATTGCCTTCCAAGCGGTATTGGGTGGTTATTTCACGGGTACGGTCATTGACTTCCTGATAGGTATAAGGTTTAAGTTCATTGAAGGTATTGACAGTAGTCTCGACTGTGAGCTGATTGTCGATGAGTTTGAGCGATTTACCACCTACATATTTAAGCTTGATGCGCGAAGCATCGGCCTGAGGCGCTACCAAAAATTCGTATTTGAGGGTTTGGCGAAAAGCATACATTTTGAAGTCAATGCCAGGATACACGTCACGATAGATGATTTCGCCAAAAGAAGGAACATTAGAGGCCCATTTGGTAGGATTACTATCCAAAAAATAATTATTACTGCTAGCATTAGGGTGCTGTTCTTCGACTTTAAAAGCGGCATTAGCATCTTCAAATAGCACTTCTACAGCGTGGCTGTTTACTACATCCGACGTACGGGCGTTGGCTAGACTGCCCATGGCATGGCGACTTTTGAGGGCTTCGGCATCAAAGAAAACGTACATCAGCGATTTCTCTTTCAACAATAGATACCCCCCAGGGATTTCGGCCCGATAACGAATGGCGGCATCCCATTGTCCTTGATTGCGCACAAACCGAACCGCAGCGGGATTTTGAGCCTGTATCCCGTCGATAACCCACAACAACAAAAAGATAGTACGTAAAATTTGCTTCATACCAAAAATAACGAAAAATAGGGCTTCTAAATTACGGAGGCGGGCAATTTACTGATAGCAAATACAAAGGAGTGAAAATTCTACCCCTTCGACAATTCTTTGGCGCGTTTTTCGGCGGCCAAAATCCCTGCTTGAAGGGTTTGGGATAGTTCTCCTTCTTCAAAAGTACGTAAAGCTGCTTCAGTAGTTCCCCCTTTTGAGGCTACCGCCTTGATAAGGTCGTCGAGGCTTTTGTCGGCATTGTTGATAAGGTGAAATGAGCCAAGCATGGTTTGTTTTACCAAAAGCGTAGCAAGTGATTCCTCAAAACCCATTTTTTTACCAGCTTCTACCATTGACTTTACGAGATAATAAAAATAAGCTGGCCCACTACCACTGAGTGCCGTGACGGCATCAAGCATGGATTCATCTTCCAAAAAAACCGAACGACCAGTGGCATTGATGAGGTTATCGACTTTGAGGAGTTGGGCAAAACTTAATTCTTTGGCCGCCGAAAAACCCGTAATTCCCATGCCAAGCATGGCAGGTGTATTGGGCATGGCTCTAATCACAAGTCGATGATTGAGGGCGTCTTGGATAGTACTGATTGGAATCCCCGCCATGATCGAAAGCACCACTTGCTGTGGCTGGAGCACTTCGCGTAAAGCTGCCTGTACATTCGTAAAATCTTGGGGCTTTACCGAAACAATCACTACATCATAGTCGCCAATGTGCGAGCTGATCGTTTCGATGACTACGCCCGTGTTTTCAGTACGAAGGGCTTTGGCGCGGTCGGCGCTTTTTTCGATTAAAAGAAGATTCTCCTTTTTTACTAAATCATATTGTAGAAATGATTTGGCAAAGGCCATTCCCATATTTCCACAACCTACTATGGCAATTTTCATTAGTTTTGACTAAATAGTTGGTGATTACGTCGCAAAATTGGGGATAATTCAGCAATAAAACGCGTTTTTAAGTAAGTTTACAAAAAAGATAAGGGTTTTATGAACAATGAGATAGAAGGCGTTTATCTAAGTAAAGTCACTATCAAAGACTTTAATTGTTTTCAGGGTGAGCACCAAATTTCTTTTACTCGTCCTGATGGTCGCTATCAGCAATGGAATGTTATTTTGGGAAATAATAATACAGGGAAAACAACCATTTTGAGGTTGTTGAGCGGGTTGAGTGCGACAATATTACAAGATAATAGTGAGGAAAAAGGCATAGCTCCGTGTGTTCTAATGCCTTTTCAGCATATGTGGGATTTGACATCAGTAATTAACCAATTTGAGATTAAATCCGTTATACAAAAAAAGGAAAATAGTTCTTTTGAAAATTTAACTAAAGGGTGGGCGTACTATAAAAGTCAAGAAACAAACAATGTGATAGTAAGTGGTTTATTTCCTGATGACCAAAATTTTTTGTACTTCAAAAAATTGAAATTTTACGGATATGGAATTGCTCGAAAAATGTCAGAGACAAATATTACGGATAGCTCCTATTTAGATACTATAAGTGGACTTTTTTCAGACAATTATGAACTCACCAATGCCGAAGAGTGGCTTTTACAGCTAGACTATGCCGCAAAAAATGGGGTGTCAAATGCGAGCGCTGTTTTAGAAAGGTTAAAAGCAATCCTCTCTAGTGGGCTTTTGCCAGATGTAAAATCCATCGAACTTAAATCAGAATTAGATTCCAAAACAAATAGTGTCAGAAACTATGCGATTTTTGAGACTGATTATGGCAAAGTGCGCCTCAAAGGCTTAGGATATGGTTATCAAGCTACGATGGCGTGGGTGGTAGATTTAGCCAAAAAACTTTTTGAACGTTATCCCAATTTAGACAATCCGCTTACAGGAGCAGCGATTGTATTAGTGGATGAAATAGACTTACACCTACATCCCGATTGGCAGCGTAAAATTATAAGTTATTTGAGTGGCATTTTTCCTAATACTCAGTTTATCGTTACAGCACATAGTCCGTTGATAGTTCAATCAGCCGAAAATGTTAATTTGATTATTTTAGAAAAAGGAGCAGACAACTACACCCACATCCGACAAGAATTTGGCACTTTTAAAGGGTGGACAGTAGAAGAAATCTTGCAGGATTTGATGGGGCTTGGCGATAAAACCTTGTCTGATACGTATTTGCAACTACTAAGCCAGTTTGAAGAAGGACTTGACAGTGACGATTATGGTAAAGCTCGTACCGCGTATGAAGAACTTTTACCACTGCTTCATCCAAATAGTAGTCAACGAAAACTTCTTAAGTTACAGTTAGGTGCTATTGCCCCCGCTAGTGTATGATTAGATTGCAAGACGTGCCGTGTCCTACCGAACTGACAGATGAATTGGTGGCGCAGCTAACCGAAGAGTTTAAGCAGACGAAAAAGAGCGTTTGGAAAAGGAAATTTATTGCGGAGCCATTGTTGGCGATGTCAAACGGGAAGTGTTGTTTTTCGGAATGTAAACTACAGGAAGAAGGCAAATACCTCGAAGTGGAGCATTTTTATCCCAAATCCTTGTATCCCGACGAAGTAGTAAAGTGGGAAAATCTATTACCCATAAGTAGTGCTTGTAATAAAGCTAAACGTGATCATGATACGAGAACCATACCTATTATTAACCCGAGGTATGACAATCCCCGTGAGCATTTGTATTTTCAAGGGTATAGATTTAAGCCAAAAACAGAGAAGGGGCGCGAAAGTATTGAGGTTTTAAATCTAAATGATCGTACTCTATGGGTAAATAAACGCTATGAGATTGGTGATAAGGCAATAGAAAGATTGGAAGAAATTAGGGATAAAATGGTATCCTACGACCAAGAAGTAGTAAAATCAACTCACTCACGAAATACCATTATTAGGCAGTTACGAAACCTTTTTGTGGAAGGTACACCAAAAGCAGAGTACAGCTGTGTGGTAGCTTCTTATCTTCTTCATGATGATGATTTTCAAGTGATAAAAGATTGGATGCTGAAATATAACCTGTGGGATGCTGAGTTTGAGTCTTTAGAGGAACAATTGCAATACTGCGCTTTAGAAGTCAAATAACATCAATAAACTATTTTTATTAAAGAATGAAAAAGTATCTACTATTCCTGCTTCTAGGGGTGGCCTCCACTCCTTTGATTGCCCAGAAGAAATCTAAGAAAGCCCCTGCCGAGGCTCCAACGGTGGCCAAAAAGCCCTTAACCCATGATGTATATGATTTTTGGAAGGATATTCCAGAAAGAATAGTGAGCCACAATGGGCAATGGTTTGGCTATGCACTCAATCCCCAAGAAGGCGATGGTAAAGTGGTTTTTTACAATTTTACTACTGCTAAAGCCGACTCAGTAGCGCGCGGCAATGACCTCAAATTTACGAGCGATTCGGAGTTTGGCGTTTTTAAAATAAAACCCCAACTCGCCGTCACAAAAGCCGCAAAGCGTGCTAAAAAGAAAAAAGATGAACTTCCTAAAGACTCGTTGGGAATTTATACATTGGGCACCAAACAACTGGTCAAGTTTCCCTTAGTACAGTCTTTCAAAATCCCTGAGAAAAGCGGTAGTTGGGTTGCTTTTATTAAAGAATTAGAAAAGGCCAAAGCGCCCGAAGCCAAAGGCGATAGCACTAAAAAAGCACCACGTGCAAAGGCCAAAAAAGAAAGCGAGGAAAATGGCTATGGCCTTGTGTGGCGTGATTTGAAAACGGCCACCGAAAAAAGCTTCCCCTTCGTGACTGATTATGAAGTGACCAAAAACGGCAAACTATTGGCTTTTGCTTCTACTGGTACAGATTCTACCAAGGCAGGGGTATATGTGTATGACATTGCTACAAAGCAACTTGCCCAAATCTACGAAGGACATTCAAAACACAAATTCAAGAAACTTTCTTTTGATGATAATGGAAGCCAATTGGCTTTTGTGGCTGATTTGGATACCAACGCCAAAACCCAAATTAGAAGCCATAAACTTTTATATTGGAAAATGGGTGAGCAAACGGCGACTTTGCTGGCCGATGAAAGTACCCAACCTGCCCAGAAAGATTGGCTAGTAAGTGGTGACTATACTCCTAAGTTTTCTAAAAGTGGTGACAAACTCTTTTTTGGTACTGCTCCCCGCCCTGTGGTTCAGGATACTACTCTCTTGTCTGACGAAATTGTAAATGTGGAAGTGTGGCATTGGCAAGATGCCAAGCTCCAAACCCAACAAAAGGTGTCGTTGGAGAGAGATAAGAAAAAGTCATACTTGGCCGTAGCGCACTTAAATGATAAAAAACTCGTGCAGCTAGGAGGAGTTCATCTGCCTGATGTTGATTTGGTAGCGGAAGGCAACGCCAATATTTTGGTTGGTCATGCCGATGAAAAATATTCGGGTCAACACTGGGATTGGAATCCCAAAGAGGATTTATATATCCTTGACGCCAAAGATGGTTCTCAAAAATTGGTGAAAGAAAAAGTGGAAGGAAATGTGCGTGTATCGCCTGAAGGCAAGTTTTTGTACTGGTTTTCTAACCCTGATACGTCGTGGTTTGCGCATGAGATTGCAAGCAATAAAACGATTCAACTTACCAACAATAAAACGGTAAGATTTGCTGATGAAGAAGACGACCACCCTGATTTTCCACGAGCGTATGGCGTGGCAGGTTGGAGCAAAGATGACCAATCTCTTTTGATATATGACCGCTATGATATTTGGCAAATTGATCCCAAAAACCCTACTCAGGCCAAACGCCTGACCAATGGTCGTACCGACAAGAAGGTGTTTCGCTATGTAAGACTTGACCCCGAAGAAAAAAACGTAGATGTAAACAGCCCGCTTTTGTTGAGTACCGTCAATGAGACCACTAAGAAAGAAGGATTTGTTGAGCTTGCCGCTAATATTTCTCAAATAACGCCGCTATATGAAGGCGATTTTAGTATAGGAAATGTAGTACTGAAAGCCAAAGATGCCAATCGGGTATTGTTTACCAAACAGACTTTCAAAGATTATCCAGATTGGTATGCTACGGATTTGAGTTTCAAGAATATAACACGTGTGACAGAGGCTAATCCTCAGCAAAACAATTATTGGTGGGGTTCGGTAGAAATCGTAAGTTGGAGAGCTGGCGACGGTACGCCTCTGCAAGGGTTGTTGTACAAACCCGAAAACTTTGACCCTACCAAGAAGTATCCCATGATGACGTATTTTTATGAGAAAAACTCAGACAATATCCATACGCATTATGCTCCGCGCCCTATTCGCTCTTACATTAATTACTCTTACTTTACGAGCAATGGCTACTTGGTTTTTGTACCTGATATTGTGTATAAAGACGGCTATCCAGGACAAAGTGCCTACAATTGCATCGTACCTGGTGTATTGAGTATGATTGACAAAGGATTTGTGGATAAAGAGAAAATCGGTATTTCGGGTCATAGCTGGGGTGGGTATCAGACGGCCTATCTCGTGACACAGACCAACTTATTTAAAGCTGCCGAAGCCGGTGCTCCTGTATCTAATATGACAAGTGCTTATGGGGGTATCCGTTGGGATTCGGGTATGTCGCGGCAGGCGCAGTATGAGCATACGCAGAGCCGTATCGGGGGTACATTGTGGGAAAAACCAATGCAGTACCTCGAAAACTCACCGCTTTTCCACGCTCCCAAAATCCAAACGCCTGTATTGATGATGCACAACGACGACGACGGTGCGGTGCCTTGGTACCAAGGAATTGAGTTTTATATGGCTCTAAAACGCCTTAATAAGCCCGTGTGGATGCTTAATTACAACGGTGAAAAACACGGTCTTACCAAACGTCAAAATATGAAAGATTTTGCGGTGCGTTTGTACCAATATTTTGATCATTATCTCAAAGATGCGCCTGCTCCTGCGTGGATGACCGAAGGCTTGCCTATGGTAGAAAAAGGTATCAACCAACGCCTCTCTCCCATACAAGCAGAAGCGGCAAGTGGGACTTCAAAATTGGGCGGTTCAGGAAAGTAAGCATTAATCAGTATTACACTAAACATCAAACCCTGAATCTCATCTAAAATTCAGGGTTTGATGTTGTAAGAGTATTTTTTGGTTTAAACTACCGTCCAATCGCTACTTTTCTCAAAATGGAATCAATCACAAAACGTGTTGTGATACCATCTGCTTCGGCTTCGTAATTGAGAGTGATACGATGATTGAATACATCGGGAGCGGCTTCTTTGATGTCTTCGGGCAATACATAATCGCGTCCCGAAAAATAAGCGAGGGCTTTGGCTGCCAAATTTAATTTAATCGTTCCCCGTGGCGAAACGCCATATTGAAGGTATTTATCTTCTTCACGCAAGCCGTATTCGAGGGGCTTACGAGTGGCAAAAACCAGTTCTACAATGTAGTTTTCGAGGGTTTCGGAGAGGGTAATTTGATTGATTTCGTGCCTGATTTGGCGAATATCTTCTTTTGTTAAAATAGCCTGAGGTTCATAATTATAATCCAAATTTGACATTCGGCGCATTACCTCTAGCTCCTCCGTTTTGCTGGGATAATCCACAAATACCTTCATCATGAAGCGGTCGAGTTGCGCTTCAGGGAGTGGGTAAGTGCCTTCTTGCTCTACGGGGTTTTGGGTAGCCAATACAAAGAAAGGGCGGTCGAGGTGAAAAGTTTCTTCCCCAATCGTCACTTGTTTTTCTTGCATTGCTTCTAGCAAAGCCGATTGCACCTTCGCAGGTGAGCGGTTGACCTCATCGGCCAAAATCATATTGGCAAAAATAGGACCCTTCTTCACCTCATAGTCACCGAGTTTGGGTTTATAAATCATAGTCCCGATGATGTCGGCAGGAAGCAAGTCGGGCGTAAACTGAATACGTTGGAAATCTAAGTCTAAAACTTTGGCAAGGGTATTCACTGTCAGGGTTTTGGCTAGTCCGGGGACGCCCTCTAGTAAAATGTGTCCACCCGTAAAAAGGCCAATGAGGAGGCGGTTAATAAGCTTTTCTTGGCCTACCACCACTTTGCCCATTTCCTCAAATATTTGTTGAATTTTCTGTTGTGGCATTGGGTATGTTAACGTAAAATGTAAAGTGTAGGCTGTAAAGTTAGGGATTAGGCTATTGTTGACCAAACCTTATCATGGTTCAAAAAAATATATTCCCTAAATTCTATTTACTTTGTATTTCATCCCAAGCTCAAGATGTCGTGTCAGATTTTCGTTTAAAAGTATTTTGTAGCGTGGCCAATCACCTCAGCTTTACCAAAGCAGCGGGAGAGCTGTTTGTGACGCAGCCCGCCGTAACCAAACACATCCACGAACTAGAGCAGCAATATGGTACGCGGCTTTTTGAACGAAAAGGAAACTCCGTTTTTTTGACTCCTGCGGGCGAATTGCTCAAAAAATACGCTAATCAAATATTACAGCTATACCAAGAAGCAGCTTTTGAGTTGGGAACACTCCAATCAAAGCACAGCGGCAAACTTCGCCTTGGGGCGAGTACTACTATTGGGCAGTATTTGATTGCACCTTTGCTGGCTAAGTATTATGAGAAATTTCCTCAAGTGGAGCTATCGCTTCTCAATGGCAATACCGAAATGATAGAAAATGCGGTTTTGTCGCATACCATAGATTTGGGCGTAGTAGAAGGTAGAAAGCACCATTCGGGCATCAAATACGTTGACTTTATGGATGATGAACTCGTGGCGGTGGTGCATGTCAAAAGCAAATTGGCTCATCTCGACGAACTCACCATCGACGAACTCACCCACATCCCCTTGGTGTTGAGAGAGCGTGGCTCCGGTACTTTGGAGGTGATTGAAGGCGCGCTAAAAGAGCATAATCTCAAACTCTCTTCGTTGCAGATTGTGATGCATCTGGGCGGTACCGAAAGCATCAAGTCCTTTCTCGAACATTCTAATTGTATGGCTTTTTTGTCGATAAAATCCATCCAAAAAGAGTTAAATATGGGTCAATTGAAGCTTATTAAAGTAAAAGACTTAGTACTGATGCGAAAATTTTGGCTGATTCACTTACAAGGGCAGCCCGAACCAATGCCGGAATCTTTTATGCGTTTTGCTTTTAGGGAATACAATAAAAAGTAAATCCTAAGCTTGGTAAGTTTTGAGTTTTTGTAATTTATTGATTTCAAGAAAATAATGATTAACGTGCGCTTTCGCACTTACAACCTCTTATGAATACTGAACTTCATGACCGCCGCGGTTTTTTGAAACAAAGTGTGCTTACGTCACTAGCGGGCTTGGTAGGAACCGACATTGTTTTTGCCGAAAATATGCCAAAGCACCACGTTCCATTGGCCTTAGATGAAGGCTTAAAGGGCAAACACCCCGATATGATTGTGTTGAGCGATAAGCCTTGGAATGTCGAAACGCCTCCGCATTTGTTGAACGATGCAGTTACACCTATCGATAGGATGTTTATAAGAAACAATGGCCTGGTACCAGAAGAAAAAATAGACCCTACTACTTGGACATTGACCATCAAAGGGGAATCTGTAAAAGCGCCAAAAACCTACAAATTGAGCGATTTGAAGAGTAAGTTTAAGACTTATACTTATCAATTGGTGTTGGAATGTGGCGGCAATGGGCGTTCAGGTTTTGTGCCACAAACTTCTGGCAATCAATGGGATCAAGGGGCGGTCAGTTGCGCCGAATGGACAGGAGTACGCCTCAAAGATATTCTGAATGATGTAGGTCTAAAAGACGATGCGGTATATATTGGATATTATGGCAAAGACCTTCACCCAAGTCGTGATGCGAGCAAGGTGGTGATTTCGCGGGGAGTACCTATTAAAAAAGCCCTTGAGGACGAAACACTCATTGCATGGGCCGTCAACGGCCAAGAGATTCCGATGATGCACGGTTTTCCGCTGCGATTGGTGGTGGGTGGATGGCCGGCGTCGGTATCAGGCAAGTGGCTTCATACGATTGCGGTCAGAAACAAAGAGCATGATGGCGCCAAAATGGACGGACATAGCTATCGTATTCCTCGGCAGCCGATTCAACCGGGCGAAAAACTAGCCGAAACGCCCGAAAACTATCAAATCATCGAATCAATGCCCGTAAGGTCGCTCATTACATCGCCCCAATCAGGAGCAATGATTGATTTTAGGAAAACATTGACCGTAGGTGGTCATGCGTGGGCAGGGGATTTGGCAGTGAAAGAGCTACATGTTTCGATAGATTATGGGGCTACTTGGCAAAAAGCAAGTTTGCAAACGCCCAAAAATCGATTGGCTTGGCAACAGTGGTCGACTCAAATTCAGTTTCCTAAAAAAGGATACTATGAAGTATGGGCAAAAGCTACGGATTCACATGGCGCTTCTCAACCGATGGTGATTCCGGCTTGGAATCCAGGAGGGTATCTGAACAATACTTGTCATCGTATTGCGGTAAAAGTGGTGTGATAGTCTAGCTATAATTGAGAAATGAGTGTTTTTGCACTTAATGATGAAACAAATGAAAACAGTGAGAATATCAATAGAGCGTTTTGTGATGATGTTGGCCATTGTCGGCTTATTTGTGGCGGCTATCACTAGAGAAAACGCGCCTTCTCTCGAAAAATCGCAAATGGTTTTGGCCGATTCAGTAGATGCCGAAACAGGACTCGCGCTAGACCCTAATTTTGCGATTATAAAAGCCCAATGTACGGGTTGTCATTCGCCTAAGTTGATTCTTCAGCACCGTTTTACGAGAGATGAATGGTTGAGCAAAATCAGGTGGATGCAGCGCAACCACAAGCTATGGGATTTGGGCGAAACCGAAAAAACGGTGCTTGATTACCTTGCCAAACACTATGCGCCCAATCAGGCCGCCTACTCGCGGCGCGAGCCACTACGCAACATCAAGTGGTACAAATTAGAACAGTAGATATAGCAAGTGCTGTGCTTGTATTTTGACCTAAACCTTGGTTTTTATGCACAGTCCATTTTTTGTGTCTATTCTGCTTGTTGTCAGTATTTTGACTATCATTTTGCTTAGCTCTAAATACAAATTCAATACTTTTTTTGTGTTGATTTTGGTGGCAATTGGTGTAGGATTCGCGGCAGGCATGGACGGAGAGAGTGTACTCAAATACCTCAAAGTAGGTTTTGGAAGTACGCTCGAAAAAATCGGATTACTCATCATTCTAGGCGCTACTTTGGGAGTTATTTTAGACAAAACCAATGCTACGCTAAGTTTGGCTAATTTGATTTTGTCCAAAACAGGTGAAAAGTACGCACCTCTAGCCATCACTATGGTGGGAGTGTTGATAGGGCTGCCTATTTTTTGTGATTCTGGATTTGTGGTTTTGAGCGGTTTAGTGGTTTCGTTAGGTCAAAAAATTCCTTCCAAAAGACGGGCATTAGTGGCTTGTTTAGCTACATCCTTATATGCAGTTCATTGTTTAGTTCCGCCGCACCCAGGTATTACAGCTGCCGCTGGTGTACTCAATGTAGATTTAGGAAAGGCGATGCTGATTGGTATTTGTATAGCCCTACCTACGGCGGCGATTGGTTATGTGTATAGCATTATGTTGCCTTCAAATGCTTCTGAAGAGTCGTTGGGGGAAGTACCTAAAACAGACGATAGTGCTGGGTTTTTACCATCGCCTTTTTTGTCGATTTTACCCATTATTGTTCCGATTGCGCTTATTTCACTCAAATCGGTACTACTGCTCAATCCTGAGTCAGTACCTCCGTCTTTTTTGAACTTTATTAAATTTATAGGAGAACCTGTGAGTGCACTGTTGGTGGGGATTGTGCTGACGTTGCCTCTTTTTCAAAAAATAGACAAAACACGACTTAATCATCTTTTTGATGATGCGATCGAGAAAGCGGGCCCTATCCTGATTGTGACGGCGGCGGGTGGGGCTTTTGGAGAAATCATCAAAACGCTTGAGCTAGGCAAGGTTTATGGCCCTGCTTTGGCTTCAGGCAATTGGGGCCTTTTGATTCCCTTTGGCTTGGCCGCTATCTTCAAAACAGCCCAAGGGTCTTCTACCGTGGCGGTAGTTTCTACGGCTTCTTTAGTAGCGCCACTCTTGGCAAGCTTGGGTTTTGGGAGTGGCGATGGCACTTTGTTGGCACTGTTGGCGATGGGTGCAGGCTCTATGGTGGCCTCTCATGCCAACGATTCCTATTTTTGGGTCATTGCGCGTTTTGGCAATCAAACAGTAGCTACTACTTTGCGTAGCATTACTCCTTCGTCGGCTTTGATGGGGCTTACTGCACTTGCTTCACTTTATATAGCCAAATGGATATTAGGAGTCTAAAAAACAAAATTATCAATCAATCGTACCTTTCCTAAATGAGCGGCAATACACATCGCCGTTTGGTTCGTTGCTTGAATTTCATCGACGGATTGTAGCGTATTCGCGTTGACAATCTCAAAATATTCTAATCTAAAAGCAGGTTCTTTGCTAAAATGCTGCTCTATCATTGCTTTTACTTCTGTGGGTTTTTGACCTTCTAACAATTGTGCTTTTGCTAGATTTAAACCTTCAAAAATGTGGGGCGCAATCGCACGTTCATCAGAAGTAAGGTTACGATTCCGCGACGACATTGCCAGACCGTCAGATTCGCGAAGGGTAGGGCGGGGGTGAAGTTCAATCTGAAATCCTAAGTCAATCATCATTCGTCTCACGACGGCTACTTGTTGCAGGTCTTTTTGTCCAAAATAAGTACGGTCAGGCTGAACGATATTAAACAATTTTGACACCACAATTCCTACCCCATTAAAATGCCCTGGACGAAATTTTCCTTCCATGACGCGTTCTAAATCACCGAAATCAAATTTAAGGCTAGCCTTTTCGGGATACATTTCTTCTACCGAGGGTGCAAAAACCGCATCACAGCCAGCAGGTGCAAGTATGGCACAATCGGCGTCGAGCGTACGAGGGTAGCGGGCGAGATCGTCGGGATTGTTGAATTGAATGGGATTGACAAAAATGCTACACACAGTCACATCATTTTGTTCACGAGATGCCTCGATGAGCGACAAATGCCCTTCGTGTAGTGCGCCCATGGTAGGTACTAGACCCACAGTTTTGGCTTGTTGACGTTGGTTTTTTAGAAAAAGTCGCAGGTCAGCGATAGAATGAAATACTTGCATTGGATTAATATCAAAAGAATTTCAAATAGGTACAAACTCTACTTTCAAATAGCCGCCCGTCGCATTGGCAGGCGTTATGATTTGAGGCAGGCCATTGATGACGTCGAGGGTTTGTTTGTGAGTATGACCCGCCAAAACCCCTATGATATTGGGGCTGTGAGTGACTTCTTTATAAAAACGCATTGTAGTAGTAGTGTGGCCTGTCTCGGGCCAACGAGGGCGGCGTTCAAGTTCGTGACTACGGTCGGCTTTTGCGCCCCATTCGGGGTGGCCACATCCAAAGCTTACGGGCCTTTCGGGAGCATAGAGCGGGATATGAATCATCAGCACTATGGGCTTTTGAGTAGCCACTTCTTTCTGAAAAAAATCAAGTTGTTCGGGTGAGATTTCGTAAGTCGAATTGTCTAATGCTACAAACCTAACGCCGTTGATTTCGCGGCTTGTCATCAGAGGATTGGCTCCCTGATAAAGCGGCGAAAGGCGTTTGTGCGCCCAAGTATTACGTAATTCGGCGAGAGTGCCAGACATCCCTTCATAATGCCAGTCATGATTGCCGGCTACATACATATAGGGTAAATTGACAGTTTTTAATTGTTGACCTACCCAGTCGATTGCAGCCTCCGAAGGAAAACTCACAATATCGCCAATGAGAGCTACTAAAGAAACTCCTTCAGTTTGGGCCAACGCTAAGGTTTTCTGAAAGCATTCTTCAGGCTGAGTAGCTTCGCCTGTTTGGAAATGCTTGGTTTGATTGTATGCTTTGGCCATGCGGGCGCTATATTGGGTAAAATCAGCGCCGCGCGCATCGTCTCTGAAAAGATGCGTATCCGCAATAAACATAATGCTGAATCGCTCTTTGAGATGAGGCACAAAAAAGCGGATTCGATTGGCATCAATAGCAAAAGACCCTCTCTCAAAACGAGAGAAGCGTTTTGGACTGCGCCCGCTAAAGAGAGAAGGAACCGCTGCAAAGGAGAGAAGCAAATCGCGTCTTTTCATGGGGAATTATAAACTTTTTACGAAGCCACTTTCAATTTTCCACCCTTTTTTACCAGCTCGAATCTCGAAATTGCCTCGATCGCCTAGACGCAATACAATCGGTTTGCCTTTGGCATCGACCAAGGTTCCTCCTTGAGCGTCGAGTTCGTCAATTCCATAAAATACCGACAAATCTCCGAAATCTTCTACACTACTACGATAGCTAAATGCGGTGGCATCGGCATTGCTGACTTCGTTGCGATTGATAGCCACATCTACCGTATAAGTTTGTCCGTTGAGTTCGGCTTTGGCATTGCGGATAATAAGGTCAAAATGATTACGCCCGTTTTGAGGAATTTTCTCGTACTCTGTACGTTTTTCGCGGCTGTAAGCACCGTCAGCAATGGATTCTAAAGCGGTAAGAATCGCAATAAAATTCATCTTACGGAGGTATTGTTTTTCGGGGTCGTTTTTATAACCTCCCGATTCAATCAGTACCAAACTTGTGCCCCACTTGGCGATATTGTCGCCAAATGCCCGAGGTTCAAATTCGTCCGAATAGCGCGCTACTTGATTAGGAATGAATTTTTGAAGGTCGCGATTCATGCCTACAATAAGCTGCATAGCACGCTCGCGGACAGAATTGATGGTACGTTCGTGATTGTAAGCCGTGGCCAAAAAAGAAATGGCGGCCACTTCTTTGCTATCGCCTACGCTGTAGCGGGGGCTTTGGTCGTGGAGATTAAAACCTACGAGTGGTTTAAGCGTTTGTTGGAGATGCTTGAGCAGTTTGGATTCGGGGCATTGCAGGCGCAAGGCATCGCGGTTCATGTCGATTTCTTGGGCGGTGCGTCGTTGCCAGCGCTCTACGCCATCAGGATTGAGCATAGGCACAAAGTAAAGGGTTGACTTTTCGGCGAGTTTTTTACGGAAATCATCGAAACCATCGCCACTTGCGTTCAAGAAATTGAAAATATCCAAAAGTGCCATGGTGGCGGTGGCTTCGTCGCCGTGCATTTGCGACCAAAGCAACACTGGAGGCGCGCCGTTGCCGTATTGAGCTTGAAAAATAGACCGCCCTTCAAAAGACTTGCCTGCTTCAATGACCTTGAATTTAGGACTTGCTTTGAGTTTGTCGATGAGCGGTACCAAATGCCGATGTTTGAAAGCACGGCGTTCGGTTATGGTTTTTTCTTTAAACAAATCATGCGCATCAAAAAGACGTTGCGCTAAATCACTCTGGGCAAAAATGGTTTCAGACATACAAAAAAACGAAACCACCAGTAAGAGGTGTTTCATGGATTATGAGGTATTAGTGAATTTAAAAATGTATCAAAATGCTACCATCTTACCTGCCCATCTCCCACTACGACCCACTTTTCGGTGACGAGTTTTTCGAGGGCAAAAGGACCACGCGCGTGGAGTTTTTGGGTTGAGATGCCAATTTCAGCTCCTAATCCAAATACTCCTCCATCCGTAAATCGCGTAGAAGCATTGGCATAGACTGCTGCGGCATCTACTTCGCTCAAAAATCTACTGATGAGTGTTTGGTCGCTGGAGACAATCGCCTCAGAGTGCCGAGATGAGTAGTTTTGAATGTGAGAAAGGGCTTCTTCCAAACCTGTTACTATTTTGACCGCCATTTTATAATCCAAAAACTCTCGCCCAAAATCTTGAGATTGAGCATGTTGGAGAAACGGATATTGCATTTGTTCAAAAATAGGGTAGGACTCTTCATCGGCAAAAACCTCTACATTCCACTTAATAAAATCATCTTGGAGTAAGGGCAAAAATGAAGTAGCAATGGCGCGGTCCACAATCACGCAATCCATCGAATTGCAAACCGAAGGGCGCGATACACGTCCATTTACTACGATGTCGCGGGCTTTGAGAAGATCAGCGGTACTTTCTACATAGCCATGACATACACCCGCGCCGGTTTCGATAGTAGGAATCAAGGAGTTTTTACGAACAAACTGAATCAACGATTCCGAACCGCGAGGAATAATAATATCTACGTAGCGCGTGGCGGTGAGAAGCTCATTCACAAACTGACGGTCGGTAGGAAGCAGCATTACGGCGTTGGTATCGATATGATGCTCGTCCAAAGCTTGATGAATCAAACTAACCAAATAACGGTTGGAAAAGTCAGCTTCTTTGCCTCCTTTTAGCACGCAGGCATTGCCCGAACGCAGACACAAAGCGGCTACGTCCACAGTGACATTGGGGCGAGATTCAAAAATAGCGCCTACCACTCCAAGCGGAACGGCTATTTTTTTGAGTTTAAGACCTTGTTCGATTTCACGTTCCAACAATACTTCTCCCGAAGGATCGGGGAGCTGGGCTACATCGCGCAGGCTATCGGCCAAACCTTGGATTCGTTTTTCGTTTAGAAACAAACGGTCTTTTTTCGGATCCCCGTCTGGCATACGCTCCATATCTTTTTGGTTTTCGGCCATGATAGAGGCTTGGTTTTGGAGAAGCAAATCGGCCAAGTGGTTTAATAAAGCCGTTTTTTGCTCGCTTGATAAGCGTCGTACTTGCGCAGCGGCTTGTTGGGTAGCCTGAAGCTGAGGAACAATCGTGTTAGTCATGGTGGTACAGTTGAAAGGCAAAGATAATACTTTGTGTGGTATGGGCTATCCTAGGGCACTTTCATTGTACCCAAAACAATCTCATTCTCTTAGCAGGAAGGCCGAGGAAATATATCTACGAAAATTTTCGTACAAAAAATTTGGTATTACGAAATTGTTCGTATATGTTTGCTACGAAAATATTCGTAGATTAATTATTTCTCCCATGAAACCAACCGATTCTGAACTTGAAATTTTACAGGTGCTTTGGCAGCAAGGCCCTTGTACGGTGCGGCAAGTCAACGAGCGGCTATCGCAAAGCCGTGATGTAGGCTACACTACTACCCTCAAATTGATGCAAATTATGTACGAAAAGGGGCTACTCACGAGGCTCGAAGAAGCGCGTTCGCACATCTATGAGGCCAATGTGACGGAACAAGAGACCCAAACCACTTTGTTGGAGCGTTTTGTGGATACGGCCTTTCGAGGCTCAGCGAGCAAGCTCGTTATGCATGCCTTGGGCAATCACAAAACTACCTCTGCCGAACTTGATGAAATTCGTCAACTTTTAGACCAAATCGAAAAACAGTCATGAAAACTCTTTCACTTATAACAGAGCCGATTGTACAGGCTTTAGGCTGGACACTCCTGCATGCCGTGTGGCAAGGAGTTGGAATCGTACTAGTTACGGCGATGATGTTATTTTTATTAAGAAAGCATTCAAGTGCGCTGCGGTATAGAATAGGGGTTGGAGGGCTGGCTTTACAGATAGTTTCTTCGGTGGCCACTTTTACTTACTATTATCAGCCTATAAAAACCTCAGCTAGGGCTGTGGTAAGTGCTTCTCGGGCAGCTACTCCTTATTTAGCGCGGGGGCTCAATTATGCTAAAGTTGCCTTACCTTGGTACAAACAAGCATTGATTTTTTTACAACTTCATCTTGATTATATTGTATTAGGCTGGGCAATAGGTGTTTTGGTGTTGTTTGTCCGGATGATAGGCAGTTGGGTATATGTACAGCAACTCAAAGCAGAGGGGATTCGCCTGACTGACGCTTCTGTACAAACTTTGTTCAAAAAACTTACGGCCGCGCTCCGTATCCGTCAAACGGTCCATTTGTTTGAGTCGGTGCGAGTAACTACGCCAATGGTAATTGGTTTTATCAAACCCGTTGTTTTGTTACCTATTGGTCTAGCTACGGGGCTTACTACTAAGCAAATCGAAACTATATTGGCGCATGAACTCGCTCATATAAAGCGTCATGACTATTTGGTGAATCTGTTGCAGTCGATTGTGGAGATTTTTTACTTTTTTCATCCAGCTTTGTGGTGGTTGTCGGCAAGGGTAAGAGAAGAGCGTGAACATTGCTGCGATGACCTTGCCGTACAAATTTGTGGTGATAAAATAGCTTTTGCTCAGGCTCTAACGCAAGTAGAAGTTTTTCGCCACACACCTCAACTTGCTATGGGGTTTGCTTCTAAAAAGGGAGTGATGTTGCATCGGATTCGACGTATATTAGGCGTAGCCGAAAAGCGGCAACAACGCTTAGGAGGCAATGGCCTGATTCTGATTTTATTGCTTGTGGTAGGAGTGTCTGTCTATGCGCTCCAAGCCCAAGATAAACCTACCAAAAAAACGAAAGCGACCAATATCAGCCACACCTCAAAAGACACTAAATTTGTTTTGGACAAGGATGGAAAACTGACTCAGGTTATTTGGAAAAAACGAATATTGTCGGGCAAAGAAGTAGAAGCACTTCAGCAGCTCAAACAAGATATTGAGGAAGGAAAAGTAACCTTCTCTTCGGTTCAAAATGCGGAGCAAAAAGCCATCTTAACTCAAATCATGAAGGCTGAAAATGAGCTTGACAAGGGAATGAGAAATTTGGCAGAAGGCTTGTCATTTCTTGCAATGGACAATATGGAGATAACGCCTCCCCCTTTGCCTGACGAAGCCGCGTATATAGAGTCTCTTGCTCCGATTGAACCCGATTCTCTTTTTGAGGCTGTAATGGCGCGAAATCATGCTAAAATGGATAGCCTTCGACGCCTTATGGAGCCTCAGTACCAAAAAATGGAGGCATTGCGCCTAGAAATGGAACAATATGAGTTTAAAACAGCCGAAATAGAGCGGAAAATGGAAGTGCTAGAGTGGAAAAAAAATAAATCTCATGATGAGCGTAACAAAGTGTTGGAAAAACGCAATCAAGTGCTTCATCAAGAGAATCAGGCTAAAAAAGTAACAGAAGAACAAATGGAGAAACAGTTGGCGTTGTTTGAAGAGCAAATCAAACAAAATGAGGCCAACGTACAACAATTAAATCAGCAATTGGGCGAATTGAAGGGGCAAATCAAAACGGCACGTCAACCCATTGAAGAGCTAGAAAGCCAATTGCAAAAATTAGAAAAAATCAATGAAAAATATGCTCAAGAACTCGAACGCTATTCGGATGAAATAAGCCACTTAGTTCCTCCGCCACCACCAATAGAGTTTAGGGCTGCCCGCACCCCACGAGCATCCGTTCCTGCTAAACCCAAAAAAGCGGCGAAACCTACTCAGACTCCTAAACCTGCAATAGCTCCAGTCTCTCCAAATTCACCTAAAAAGTTGTAAAAAATAAATTTTATTTAAGAGTCTCATAAAATCTTTATGAGGCTCTTTTTCTTTTTTTAAGAGCTAAAATTTAGTTTTTACCCTATAGAAAAGGAGATTTTATAGGACGGAATGGAGCTATTGTTGGTGTTTTTTGTTTCTAACTCCTTCTAACCGAGAAATAAAAACTAGGTTGTTCGTTTGGGTGACTGTCAAAAATGCACTTATTTTGCCCCCTCATGTAGTTTAAAACATACTTGTGAAGAAGAAATCTACGCTTTTTAATCTAAAAGACCTCATTGTTTATTTTCTGATAGCAGGCACTGGTGCAGCAGTACAATTTATATCAGGAAGCTTTTTTCGTAACTACGTTGACTTTTACGCGTCGGTATCGTTGGGGTATATTGTCTCTTTTTTTGTAGGATTTGTATTGACCAAGCTATTTGCTTTCGATGCACGCAATACCAACAAAACCCGTCGCGAAATGGTTAAATTTGGGATTGTGGCTGCGATTTCTTTTGGTATTACGGTAGGGTTTGCGGCACTTACGCTCAACATCCTCCACGCGAGCAACCCCAACGATATAATTTATCATATTCCTTTAGATTTTATTCCAGCCAAATACCGTGAAGTAAACGTCACAGAAGCAGCATCGACTTTGGTCGGAATGGGACTCAGTTTTGTGAGCAACTTTATTTTACACAAAACCTTTACTTTCAAAAGTACGGGCTTTTATGACCGAGCCAAAGCCGCTTTGAATCTAGGTAAAGATTAATTTTGAGGCTTTTAATTTCATCAAAAATAACCACTCTTGAGGGCTATTTTTGATGGGTGCCTCTACTTCGGGCTGCTTCGCGCTACTTTACGTCTTCTTGGGTCAAAATAGCCATCCATGTTTTGATGCCTTCTACGTAGTTGCCTAGTCTTAAATTTTCATTGGCGGCGTGTTGGTTATTGTCCATATTTACCATGGGTACATGAATAGCAGGCAAGTTTAGTTCACGCAAAAAAGGCACTATCGGCACTGAGCCACCCGTCATTCTGATTTTGATAGGTTCTTTCCCAAAAGTTCTGACCAATGCCGCCGTAAGCCAGCGGTCGGGATAGATGCCAAAGTCAGTACGGAAAGGTAGCATCCTTGATTCATTTTCGGTCAAGGTCACAATTTTAGGGAATTTCAGCCTTTCAGCATCGGTAGGTTTATGGTCCAGAATTACATATCCCTTTGACTCAATATGTTTTCTAACTAGCCCAATCAAATAATCAGGAGAAGATTCAGGGACAAGGCGAAGGTCGATTTCGGCGGTAGCTTCGTCTGGCACAATGGTATTGGCTTTTTCGCCGATGTTGGCAGATACCAATCCGCGAATGTTTAAAGAAGGATATTGAAGCGCTTCTTGATAATTGCCCCCTACTTTGTCGGGCTGGGTAAATACCAGTTTTTGGCGAATAAGTTCGGGGTCGTCGGGTACAGCAGCTAAGATTTTACGCGCATTTTCGTCGATTTTGATGCCATCATAGTAGCCCGGAATCGTCACCCGTCCGTCTTCATCTTTCATAGAAGCCAGCAATTGTGCCATTCTAAGGGCAGGATTGGGAGCATAGTTGCCATAATGCCCACTGTGTTGGGAGATTTTGGGGCCATAGGTAGTAAGCGTGATTGTAGCAATGCCTCGACAACCATAAGTGAGTGTTGGTTCATTGGAAAGATGTCGTCCTCCGTCCATGACCATCAAAAAATCGGCGGCGAGTTTGTCTTTGTATTTTTTGACGGTTTCGGCCAAATGCGGTGCGCCAATTTCCTCTTCACTGTCCAAAATAACTTTGATGTGATAGGGAGAATTGATTTTTTCTTTTTGCATCATGTCTAGCGCCGCCAAGAGCATTAGAATTGGCCCTTTATCGTCGGAGACGGCGCGGGCAAAAATACGCCATTCGGGGTCGTAGTTTTTTTGAAGAAGATTCCAGTCTAGCGCTTCCCATTTACCATCGGCGGTGCGTTTTTTCAAAACAGGCTGGTAGGGGGAAGCTTGCTGCCATTTTTCAGGCTCCACCGGCTGCCCATCAAAATGCATATAAAACAATAAAGTTTTGAGCTTGCCTTTGGGAGAAACAGCGGGTGCTTTCTCCGCAAAAAAAACAGGATGCCCCCCCGTAGGCAGTGCTTCGGTACGGAAGCCTTGTTTTTCAAAAGCTTTTTTTAACCAATCCAGATTGGGTTGGATTTGCTCTTTGATGTGAGCATTGCTAGGCAAGCTCATAAATTCGTATAAGTCTCCGTAGTAGTTTTTTACGTGTTTTTGGAGAACAGTCTCTAAGTCAATTTTAGATTGACCCTTCGCTGGGAACCCGTAAATATAAAACAAACCCAAGGTAGCTAGCCAAAGTAAAGGTCGAGTTTTCATTTGTGTCAGAAGTGAATGGATGATACAAGTCCGACAAGTTGGCTAACTTTTTTAAGCTTTCAAAACACAAAAGGCTTATTTTATCAAGGTATTTACAATCTGGCGCATGGCATCGGAGGGTATGATAAAATTGAAGTTTCCCCAAATGACTTCGTCGTATTTAGGAATGCTTTGTTGGGAAAAATTTTCGGTATCTACCAATATATCAGTTTCAGGGATACGGTTGCCGTTGCTTTTCTGGATTTCGGTAGTAGCAAATTGCAGTTTGATAGTGCCGAGTACTTGGGCATTTTTTTGTTCGAATTGAGTATCCAAAAGCATTCTATAGTCTTGCAAAAACCATTTACCATTGAAAGGTTTATATGTGATACAAGTATAAAGCCGCTTGGGATCACGTTTGGTTTTGCCGAAGAGTTTGTCGTTAGTACCTGTTTTTAAAACATCCTTGACGCCCTCGCTCGTAAAGTCGTATTCGATACGTACAATAGCGGAGTCAGCAGCGCTGATACAGATGACACCATTGCGGGCAGCTTTGAGACCAGTACTAGCAGGTTTAAACAAAATGCGATAGACTTCTTTGCCCAAATAATGGGTGATGGTATCGTCGATTTGATAGGCATAGTCATAGAGGTTTTTACCGTCGAGGTACTCAGGAGTGCCTACATCAATAGAATGAGTGACAATGCTAGCTCCGTTGGGAAAGGCATAACCTTCAAGAGCCTTGGAGCGATTTGTGCTGGTAAAAGTGCGTCCTCTTATGGCCTTTACTTTTTCAGGAATCAGAATTTTGGGACGAGGGTCTTTTTCGCTATGCAATACAGCTTCTCTGATTTCGATGTATTCGCCGTCTTGTTGGAGGGTTTCGCGGTAAAAGCCGCTCAGTAGATAAGGTGCTTGAGGATTGTTTTTCTTGATTTTGCCCAGTGCTTCAGCTACTAGATTTCGGGCTTCAAAAGTTTTGATATAACTACTATCCAATACGCGAGGCGTAGTAGGAGTAAGTTCAATGACTACGTCTTTTTGATTGGGCTGAAAAGACGATGCTTTTTGCTGAAAAGGCTGATAGCCAATGACTGCGACTACTAGGACGGAATCGACCGCAATGCGAGGGAAGCGATAAAAAAACTGACCGTCGTCGTTGGTGAGTGTTCCCGTTCCTTTACTCATCATCCCGATGTAGGCATGGGCAATGGGTTTTTGGGTGATTTTGTCGATGACTTTTCCTGACAAAAGCAAATAGCCACCTTGGGCACGGACACAGAATGCTAGAAGTAAGCAGCAACACGTAATGATCAAACAGCGCATAAAACAGAGAGAATTTTTCCTACGTTTATGCTGCCCACAACAATCAAGCCAAATCTCCCAAATTGTAGCATCTTCGGCAGCGAGCTTCGTAAGAATCTGTTTCGCCCAAAAGAATTTTATCTTGAGATGTTACTTTTCGGTACGAATATTGCGCCACTTCTCCACATACGACACACACGGCGTGAACTTTGGTGACGTACTCGGCAATAGACATAAGTAAAGGAATAGGGCCGAAAGGTTTGCCTGCAAAATCCATATCCAAACCCGCTACAATGACTCGTTTGCCATTGTTAGCAAGTTTGTTGCAGACCTCTACAAGACCTTGGTCTAAAAATTGAGCTTCGTCAATACCTACCACGTCGCAGTCACCCGCAAAAAGTAAAATTTCGTCGGAGGTGTGAATAGGCGTAGAGCGAATTGAATTTTCGTTGTGAGAAACAATGTCCTCCTCATGGTAACGTTTATCAATGGCAGGCTTAAAGATTTCTACTTTCTGACGGGCGATTTTGGCGCGGTTGAGACGACGGATCAGTTCTTCGGTTTTTCCAGAGAACATTGAACCGCAGACTACTTCTACCCAACCAATGCGCGGGTGTGTATTTTGGGAGTTATGATTGGGCTCGATAAACATGTTAATAAAACAACAAAAATGGAGAGAGGGCGAACTGTGAAATAGAGTCTAAAAATTTTTCGAATAATGAATCATAGATAACTGAATCCTGCAAACTACTTTTACAAAACAAACAATTTTTAGGATGCTTCACAAGTTTAATGTTTCGGTGCTAAATGACTATAGTCAGCGTTTTGCGCGCAAAGTGTGCGACGATTTTTTTCTCCACAACTCAAGTGCGTCAGGTCAACATATTCTGAATTTGACGGCAATTCCACAGATAAACTTGTTTGTCATCAGTAGTTTATATGATAAGTGGAAGGCCGATGCGGAGGCATTTAAGAGCCCATTTTTTGATTTTGAAAATGCGGAAGTAAGGGAGGCTCTCAAACAGTTTATGAATGTGGTTTCGCGAAACATCTCCGTCAAACGTGAATATCTGGAGCCTATTTTGGGAGAGGCGACCAAAGACACTTTGGTGCTCCTTATCGACCCCAATAGCTACTTTAATGAAATCTTCAGAAACCAGACCAATTTTACGGTCACTGCCGAAACTATTCAGCAGTTGCGAAAGTATGTGAGATTCAATAAAATAGTGCCTCAAGCTTTGGCCGATTCCCTTTCAGATAGGGCATTTATCTACGTTAATCAGGCAATAGAGTGGTCGGAGCAGGTAATAGCACAGCGAGCTTCTGAGCTTGATTCGATAGAACAATGGGTGGGAGCCTTTTCGGAAAAGGTACCTTTGGACGTAGCTTCTCTTTTGAAAAAAGCGGCTCGACCTGAGCCTCCTGCACCAGTGATAGAGACACCAGCTGCCAAATCTTTCTTTGATACTTTGGCAGAAGAAACACCAGTGGTACAGCCTGTGAAAATAGAGGAAACAGTGGTGCCAAAACCAATAGAAGTACCTAAGTCAGTAGAGTCATTCAAATCCCCTGTTACGCTACCTACTGCGTCTCGCCAGACAATCAATGACTCAGCAGGCAATGGACTCAAAGAATCTCTGAACGATCGTCTACGTACTGAGCAATCAACGGTGTCTGATTCTTACCAAAAACAACCGATTGCGAGTATTTCACAGAATATTCCGTTACACCAAAAGTTTATGTTTATTCATCAGCTATTTAGTGGAAGCAATAGCGCTTACGAAAGTGCTATTGCGGAGCTAGAGCAAGCCCCTGATTTTGCAACTGCTCGGAGTTTGATTAGCTATAAGTTTGCCTCTCAATACCTGTGGGATATGACAGGCGATACTGTAGGGGAGCTGCTGGAGATTGTAAAACGTCGTTTTGGTCACTAAAAACCTTGCTAGGTTTACCTATATTATTTCCTACGATATAGGATTGATACAGACTTGGTAAGTTTTAATATATCCTAAAATTGAAGTCAGGGGTTGGGAGTTTATCTGTTTCTAAGTTTCTTTGTATAAAAAATGTAGAAATAGAAATCCTACCCCATGATTGCGTGCCATCAACTGACTTTCTCTTATTCACCACAGAAAACATTTTCATTTCCTGATATTCGCTGTGAAGACCGTGAAGCCTTGCTTATTTTGGGGCAATCGGGAAGGGGTAAAACCACATTTTTGCATCTAATGGCGCTTTTGTTGCGTCCTGAAAAGGGGCAGGTTTGGATCAATGAAAAAGATATCACCCCTCTCTCGGCTTCAGAAGTGGCGGCAATACGAGCCAGCCAAATTGGAATTATTTACCAACGTGCCCATTTTGTGAGTTCGTTGAGTGTGATGGACAATGTTTTATTGCCCAATTATTTAGCCCAAAAACCTCAAGATAAAAGCAAGGTCAAAGAGTTGGCTGAGCAGCTAGGCTTTGCGGAGCATCTTTCCAAAAAAACACATCAACTTAGTCAAGGAGAGCAGCAGCGTGTGAGTATTGCGCGGGCTTTGATGAACAATCCCTCGGTGATTTTGGCGGATGAGCCTACTTCCAGCTTAGACGACATCAACTGCCAAAAAGTGATCGAACTATTGAAGAATCAATCCGAACAAATCGGTGCTAGCTTGATAGTCGTAACCCACGACCAACGCCTTAAAGATGTGGTGACAAATCAAGTATTTTTGTAGTCCTAGAATTTAGGACAAGAAAGTTGTTTGTCTTTACGACGTACACGATGCCGTGGCGAAGGTTCAAAATCAAAAGTGTAGGCTAGCGAAATCTCATGAGAGCCACCACTTGGTAGCCCTAGCGACGAAATGGTGATGTCATAGCTATAGCCAAACGAGAATCGGTCTTGGCGATATCCTACCAGGGCAATGAGCGATTCGCGATTGGAAATATTATCAACGTATTTTTTGATAGGTAGACCGCGGTACCACAATCCCAACACAATGGGAGAATAAGTAATATAAACCCCTAAATCAAGCTGGTCGTACTTTCCCTGAAACTTATACAAAATAGCGGGTGAAATCGTTTTTTCACGGTCCCATTCATCGCCTAGCCCCGTAAAACCAGCAAACGGAATCCTAAGCCCTGCATGGATACTTCCTTTGAGAGGCAAACGAGTACCGTCAGCTACTTGAAAAAATCCTTGTTGGGGACGATTGATGTGGTGGGCTGCTACACCTACCCAGTATTTGTCAGAATAAAGCAGAAGACCCGACGCAAAACTCATGTAGCCTATCGAAGGGGTGCCATTGGCTGCAATGGGGTCGGCGGTGGGGTTGCCTGTAAAGCCGCGATTGCTGTATTGATCGCCAAAAGTAAGCTCGCGTAAGTCGGCGCGGCGATTGGCATAAGTCCCTTGCAAACCTAAGCGAAGAGCTGTGGTTTCGCTGAGTTTGAGTTGATAAGCGTACTGGGCGGAGATTTCGGAGGTTCTTAGGCTTCCCGTACCTTGGGTGTCATTGACAAACAAAAGTCCCACACCACTATTGACGTTTGAAAAATAATGATCAACCCCAAAGGAAGTAGTGACATAGTTGGCAGCAAGTCCAGGCCATTGATTACGATAATTCATCATAATACGGGGAGCCAAATCTCCTCCCGCAAAGGCTGGATTGAGATAAAGAGGATTCGCATAAAACTGCGAAAACTGAGGGTCTTGAGCTCTTACAAGCCAGCAAGAAAGTCCTAAAAGCAAGGTTAGAAATAGTCTTCTCGTCATGATACCAAACGCTACCGCAAACATTTTGCCAAATTAATCATTTAATCTCCGAGAATTTAACGGTTTTTTCAATTAAATGTTATTTAGTAGTGCAAAAAACCGCAAAGAAGCCTGTTTTTGAGGATATTTTTTTGGAATTAGGGATATGGTCTTGCGCCTATTTTAACTAACTCCTCAACGGGTTTCGATGCGATAAGTGGGCTTATCGACATCGATTAAATCTAGTATAACGTTATAACAACCCGCCACCACTCGAATATTTTGTCCTCCTTTTTCTAACTTATGTTGGTCGTCAGTTCCTCCATAGCTGAGAGTCCAGTCGTTATTGACTCTGAATTTAATTTCTCCGTCTTTCAATAAAATGTTGTGTACTATCCACCTTCCTTTTTGTTGGGCATCTGCTTTTAGCACTATATCCGCGCCTGCCCAGCCATTGGGGGTGGCGCTTCCCACTATTCCCCACTGAAAACTTGCTTTGGGCAGGGTGTATTTTTTGCCTTTCTGTTCCAAAACTAAGGTGTCAATTTCGCCTAGTTTGTTTTTCTTAAATTCAGCTTTCCCGTCAATTTTGTCAATATAAAACGTGCTATCGGTTTGTGGAAGTAAAATTGCCGACGGTTGACGCGAAGGCATAATGAGCAGTCTACCATTGTCAGTCTGAACATAAAAAGTCATTTCTGAACCATATTGAAAAGCACCCTCCAAATTCGCTAGTTGCTTCTCTGACAGGTTTATTTGTTTGGGGAGCCAATAAGGTTCGTTGAACAAAATGGCCAGTATTTTCTTCTTGATAGCTACTATATCGACCTCTTCGCTATTGCACAACAAAACAATGCAAAGGTCGCTTTCAGGGTCACGAATCAAATAACTCCGAAATCCCGAAGCTCCGCCGCTGTGGCTAACTAACTTACGACCCGCCATAGTTTCGATGAACCAGCCATGTCCGTAGTTGTTTTTGTAGGGGGTGTATGCTTTCTCGGTGGTGCTTTGGCTTATGATTTTATAAGACTGCATTCCTTGGTGAAATCTGTATAAATCGCTAAGTGTTGTGTACATTCCTCCTGCCGAAAAAAGCTCCTCATTGTCGTAAAGGGGTGCTTCTTTGACGTAGGTTTTGAACGTAGATTTATAACCTTTGCTTTTTAGAGAATCTGTTAGTTTTTTGTAATCAAAACCGCTTTCTGACATATTCAACGGGGTGAAAATATAGTTTTTGACCACTTTTTCATAGGGCATCCCTGTTACTTTCTGAATGATAAATCCCAACAAATAATAGCCTGTGTTACAGTACCTCCAAGAGGTTGCAGGTTTAAAATCAAGCTTCGATTGCTTCAAAAAATTAATCATCGTCTGTTCGCTTTCGACGGGCATACTGTAGTCGTTGTTGTACGCATATAAGCCCGATGTGTGCGTTAGCAGATGCTCGATGGTGATACTGTCGGCAAAAGGTAATGAAGGGTAAAATGTAGAAAGCTTGTCTTGAAGCGAAAGTTTATGATCTTCGATAAGCTTTAGGATGATTGTCGCCGTAACGGATTTTGTGATGGAATAAGCCAAGTATTTGGTGTTTTCGGTGGCTAGGGTTTGGGTATCAAAATTGCGGTATCCATACGATTTATTTAAAAGTATTTGGCCTTTTTGAGCTACCAAAACCGAACCATTAAACAAGCCTACTTCGTGGTAAGCGGTTATCAATTGTTCGAGTTTTTGGGAGGTGGTGGATTGGGAAACCCCAGTTTTGACAATAAATAGCAATAGAAATCCGAGGGTTACTTTCGCTAAAGAAAGGTGAATTGCTGAGACAATAGAGTCCCTGCCTCCATTGGAGGAATGATACGTTTTCATGACTTTACTAAAGGGAGGGGAAAATGACTATTTGTGGGAAGATTTGCTGATGAAAAAATAGCTCAAGAAGCTGGCAGAAAGGCAGAACGCTAAAATAGATAATGAATGAATACCTAATGGCTGGGTGTGATGGATAAAAAATAAGGCGACTCCAAGACCTGCCAAAATCAATGCCCATTTGAGGTTTGCGTTGCGGTCTTCTTTGGGCGAATTTTCGAGAACCGACATCGCAATGCTTTCAGGAATTCCTTTCTCAACAATACGGTTTTTGATGCGGTATTCCAACAACCTTTTCATAATGGTGAGGATAAAGAACATCACCAAGCCCAACACCAGAATCGAGGCACAAATATTAAAAGTGTGCTGACTCATAAGACTGTCTTGGGCGTGGGCTGTGGAGGCAAAGCCCACGATTGTTAAAATTAAAATAAGTTTTTTCATGATTGTAATAGTAAATGTGTTTTGACTGATAAGAGCACTTAAGCTTTGAAATGTTGCAATGCTCAAGAAAGATTTAGCACTTTTAGTTGTTTTTGGTATTTGGCGTAGAGGTCGTACCCCAAAAACAGCGAAATACCGACTGTAGCGGTCAACAAAATGCTCAAAGTAATGCTCGAAAGTCCTTCAAATAAGTAAATAGGGTAGTTGAAAAAATAGAAAAAAAGCATCCCAATCCCCACCAACACTCCTCCACCAACGCTGTAAGAGGTAAAGCGTGAGTCGGAGGTGATTGTCTCAGTGGGAGGAAGTTGCTGAATGACCTCTGCTGCCAAATCAAAATCAAACACAGGTGCGACGGGCTTTTCAAGGGTTGTAAATAGGAGCTGATAGGCCTGTGCCTTTTGTCTGCACAGTTCACATTCCTGAATGTGGGTATGGATTTCTTCCGATACCGTGTCCAAACGCAAGGCATACGTCTGAATTTCTTCGTCCGAAAGATGGGGTGCTTTCATAGGTCGTCCTTGGTGTAATGTGTCAATAAGTTATCTTTCAGGGCTTTTCTTGCTCTAAACAAATAGTTTTTTACCGTACCGATGGGCAGTTGCGTGATTTCTGCCATCTCCTCATAACTTAGCTCCTCGTAATGATACAAAGTTATGAGTGTTTGATAAATGGGGGAGAGCTTTGACAGCGCGACTTGAACCAACTGAGAAAGTTCTTTTTTAAAAATAAGGGTTTCTGTTTTGTTGGTGGAGTCATTGAGGAGCTTGTCGATATTTCTATGCGGCAAATCATCCTCATAATTATTCCCTTGGTGTACAGAAAGAGACTGCGTAGGTCTCTTTTGTTTTAAATAATGGTAGCAAGTGTTGTACGCAATCTGACCAATCCAAGTGCTGAGTTTGGATTGAAACCTAAATTCAGGCAAAGATTTATACACCTTTAAATAGATTTCTTGAGCCATGTCTTTTCGTTCTTCAGGGCTATCAACCAGTTTAAAGACAATCTGAGCCACAAGTCCTTCCGTCTTTTTGATGACGGTCGTAAACGCGTTTTTGTCGCCTTTTAAAACTCTATAAACCAGCTCTTTGTCTTCCACGATGCGATAGGTGTTCTATTCAATAAGCAATGAGAGTCGTTGAAGATGAAAATGTTGCATAAATATTGGTCAAAATCAAATTGGATATTAGAATCTATCCAAGCGTCGCTACGTGGAGTTAAACTCTTATAACCCCCACGCCTTTAGGCTGAGGGGATATAAGGAATAAGACCGAAACTAGGGACTTTACACAATTACCTAAAATAAAAAATGCCCCGAGAATGCGACTGACTCTCGGGGCATTTTTATTAGAAAAATAAAATCTTAGTGAGAAGAAAGCGATGTGTTGTTTTGAGAATTTAGCTCGTTTTGTTGGCGTTTTTTCTTGCCCATGCTGATTTTTTCAATCAACACAAAAAGAACCGGAACCACAAAAATAGCCAAAGAAGTAGCGGCTAGCATTCCTCCAAATACTGTCCAACCGATGGTCTTGCGAGACTCTGCGGCGGCACCACTGGCAAAAGCCAACGGCAATACGCCCAGAATAAATGCCAACGAGGTCATGATAATAGGCCGTAAACGAAGCTGTACCGCTTCGAGCGTGGCCTTGACAAGCTCCATACCTGCATCGACCCGCTCTTTGGCAAATTCCACAATCAAAATGGCGTTTTTAGCAGCAAGTCCAATCAACGTAATAAGCCCGATTTGGGCGTAGATGTTGTTGGAAAGATTAGGTAAAAACGTAAGGGTCAAAATAGAACCAAAAGCACCAATCGGCACTGCAAAAAGAACCGAGAAGGGAATAGACCAACTTTCGTACAAAGCCGCCAAAAACAAGAATACAAACACAATCGAAATAGCAAAAATCATGAGAGTACTATCACCCGCCTTGATTTCTTCGCTACTCATGCCCGAAAACTCATAGCCGTAGCCTGCTGGCAAAGTCGCATTAGCTACTTCTCTAAGTGCCGTAATCGCCTGCCCGCTACTGAAACCTGGCTTAGGGGTCCCGTTGATTTCGACGGAGCGGTAGATATTATAATGAGAAATCAAAGCTGGATTTTCGATGACTTTGGTAGTAATAAGTGCACTCAACGGAATCATGTTTCCTTCGCGATTACGCACGTAAAATTTCTCAATTTTATCCAAAGACGACCGAAAACTGCTATCAGCTTGTACTACTACCCGGAAGTTTCGACCATAAAGGTTGAAATCATTGACATAGTTACTACCCAACATGGCCGACAGCGAACTGAATACATCTGATACTTGTACCCCCAATTTTTTAGTTTTTTCGCGGTCAACGTCTATTTTATAACTAGGCGTACGGGTATTGAAAAAGGTAAAAGCGGTACCGATTTCGGGTCGTTTTGTAAGCTCAGCCAAGAAATTACGCGCTACTTTCTCAAATTGCTGGATATTGTCGGTACTGGTGGTTTGTTGTAACTGAAACGTAAAACCAGAAGTAGCCCCAAGCCCCGGAATAGCCGGTGGTGCAATCGCCAATACACGCGCTTCTTTGATGTCGGCAGTTCGTTTTTGTATTTCTTTAATCACGCTCTGAACATGGTGCTCGGCACCCTTTCGCTTAGACCAAGGGTGGAGGTTGATAAACAAAGTCCCCACGTTTGATTTGTTAGAAAAACTAAGGACGTTTAAACCAGCAAGCCCTCCTGCTACCCGCACTTCGGGAATCGCCTCCACGCGTTTCATAATTTCTTTTAGCATAGCGATGTTGCGAGTAGTAGAAGTCGCTTCTTGCATTTCGTACGTAACAAAAAGACGCCCTTCGTCTTCTACTGGTACAAAGCCTGTAGGTTTGTTTTTGAATAAGAAAAACAATCCCACAAACAAGCAGACCATCATCACCATTACGTAAGGGGTGGCTTTAATCCACTTAGCTACGCCACGGGTATAAGAATGCGAGAGTTTTTCGAACCAATGGTTGAAGCTATCAAAGAATTTTTCTAGGAAGTTTTTCTTCTCATTGGCACCTTTAGAAGGTCTGAGCATGGTCGCACAAAGTGCAGGTGTAAGCGAAAGCGCCACAAAAGCCGATAGCAAAACTGATACCGCAATGGTGATCGCAAATTGCTGATACAAACGCCCTACGATACCTGGCACAAAACTCACTGGTACAAACACCGCCGCCAAAATCAAAGCAATCGCAATCACCGGCCCCGAAATCTCTTTCATGGCTTTGGTGGTGGCTTCTTTGGGCGAGAGTTTTTCGTGGTCGATATTGTGCTGAACGGCCTCCACAACCACAATGGCATCATCCACTACAATCCCAATCGCCAATACAAACGCAAAGAGAGTGAGGGTATTGATAGTAAATCCAAAAGGAATAAAGAAAATAAACGTACCAATTAGCGAGACAGGAATCGCCAAAATAGGAATCAAAGTAGCGCGCCAGTTTTGCAAAAACAAAAACACTACGATAACCACCAAAATCATGGCTTCGGCAAATGTTTGCAACACTTCGTTGATTGAGACCCGTACCACCGTGGCGGTTTCGGTGGGTAACACAAAATCGATGTCTTTAGGGAAGGTTTTTCTCATTTCCTCTAAAGTTTTCATTACGCCATCGTATGTTTCGAGGGCATTGGCTCCGGGAGCTTGATAAATCAACACAAAAGCCGCAGGCTTGCCTCCCACAAAAGCATTGGAGCCATAATCAAACTTTCCTAGTTCGACCCGAGCTACGTCGCGTAGATACACGATACTACCTTGGGCTGGCGAAGATCGTACTATAATATCCTCAAACTCTTCTTTGGTATTTAATCGACTATTGGTCAGTACGCTATACTCAAAACTCTGGGTATTGGGCTGAGGGTTTCCACCCACCGTACCTGCGGCAATCTGGAGGTTTTGTTCGGACAATGCCGCCGATACGTCGGCAGGAGTCATGCGTAGGCTGGCAAGTTTTTCGGGATTGAGCCAAATACGCATCCCAAAATCATCGGCTCGCGAAATAATATCTCCTACGCCTTTGACCCGCTGAAGAGCATCTTTGAGATAAATATTGGCATAGTTTCCAATAAACTGAGCATCGTGGGTACCATTGGGAGAATACAACGCCAAAACCATCATGATACTGGGTTGTCTTTTCCGAACAGTAAGTCCTAATCTTTTGACCGCATCCGGCAAGGACGGCTCTGCCACACTGACTCGGTTTTGAACATCCAAAGCGGCGATATTGACGTCGGTTCCTACTTCAAACACTACGTTGATACCACTTTGGCCACTGCTCGTACTGTTGCTCGACATATAGCTCATGCCGGGTACGCCATTGACTTGGGTTTCGATAGCCGTAGTGGTGGTTTGCTCTACGGTTTGGGCATCGGCCCCTATGAAGTTTCCCGAAATGGTCACCGTAGGAGGTGTTACATCGGGATACTGGGCTACAGGAAGCGTGGATAAAGCAATAAGCCCAACCAACACAATCACAATCGACGAAACAATCGCGGTGATTGGTCTTTTTATAAAAATATCTGCAATCATCTTTGAGGAATTTCCGTGGTTAATTTGTTTTAATTACTGCTCCTTCACGGAGATTCTGTACCCCTTCTACGGCAATCTTCTCGCCCTCTTTTAATCCTTCTTTGACGATTACTTTGTTGCCCAAGGCTTTTCCTAGCGCTATTCGTCGCTGACTTACTTTGCTGCTATCACCCGCTACATAGACAAAAAACTCGCCCAATTGCTCCGTCACAGCCTTATAAGGAATCACTACTGCTTTTGCGGAGCGATTCAAAACTCTGACGGTTCCGGTCATACCAGCCCGTAAGAGATTGTCACGATTCGGAAAAATCAAGCGCGTTTTGATCGACCCTGTTTGGGTATCCACGGCGCGGTCGATGAGTTGGATTTTGCCTGGATAAGGGTACACATCTGCTCCAAAAGCCAAGGTAAAGGTGGAGTCGGCAGGCTTGTTGGATTTGAGCAAATTAGTAAAGCGATAAATCTCTTTTTGGTCTACATTGAAGTCTACCGCCAGCTCATTGTCCGACGAAATGGTATTCAACACGGTTTGCCCTGCCGATACGGCTGCTCCTACTTTCACGAGCGATATTCCGATGATTCCGCTAAAAGGTGCATATACTTTGGTATATCTCACATTGGTTTGTACCGCCGATACGTTGGCTTTGGAGGCTTCTACTTGTTTTTTTGCAACTTCGAGGGCCGCGTCTGCATTATCTACAAGTTGCTTCGCTACGGCGTCGTTTTTATCGAGTTCATGATAGCGATCCGCATCTTTTTGGGCTTTTTGCAAATTGGCCTCTTGTACTTTAAGGTTGGCAATTGCTTGCTCATAATTGGCCGAATACAGCTGCGCATCCACCGAATACAGCAATTGTCCTTTGCTTACATGAGCCCCGTCTTTGAAGTGAATACCCGTAATGAAGCCCGTTACTTGTGGTCGAAGCTCCACCTGATTCAGGGGAGTGATAGTTGCAGGGTATTCGTCATGATAGAGAGCATCGGTAGAGGTAGCTTCTTCCAAAGATACCGCAATCGCCGGTGGTGCTTGGGCCGTTTTTTGTTCTTCTTTTTTGCCGCAAGAAATCAGCAAAGTCACTATCAAAACGGATACTGTAAAATATTTCATGGAATTTGAAAACATCTTGTTTGGGGAATTTCTGTCGTGTTAAAAATTGATTTGGCCGAGGGCTTTTTGTACATCAACTTTGCTAGCAAGCACCTGATAAAGAGAGCTGTAATAGTTGATACGTGCAAGTCTCAAATCAGCCTCGGAGGTGATTACCTCTAGGTAAGTTTTGATGCCTGATTTGTATTGTAGTTGGATAATATCATACACTTCTTTGGCCAAATCCATATTATCTTTTTGAGCCAGCAACTCTATAAGGTTGGCTTTATAAGCACTCAAAGCCCTGGCATACTCGGCATTAATGTTCATCTTCAATCGTTGAATATCGAGGTCTACTCTTTTGATTTGCCATTCAGCGGTATTGATATTTGTCTTACGTTTTCCGCCTTGATAGATGGGCAATGATAGTGTTAGGGCCATAAAAGAGTTGGGGAAGTTTTTGCCATAAAGATCCACAAAACGATTGTTTTGGAAGTTGAGGTTATAGGCACCGTTGGCAGAGACTGTGGGCAAATAGCTCCATTTTTGGTATTGCAAATTGTAGTCCAACAGTTTCTTTTGCGTGTTAAGCAATTGGTATTCAATCCGCGAGCCGTATTCAGCATTTTGTAAAGTATCCAAAAAAATCTCTCGTTCCATTTGGAGACTATCGTATTGAAGCTTCAAAGCCTGCTCTTTGGGATAGCCCATCAATGACTTCAAATACTCAAGTTTGGCGGTCAAGATTTCTTCATTGCTTTTTTTGGCAGCTTTGGTATTGTTGAGAGCGATGGTGGCTCTTTTGAAATCTATCTTATCTACGATACCTGCTTTGTACTGATTTTGAGCATCTTTTAGGCTTCGTTCTAGCCGTACGATATCTTCGCGGGTTACGCTGATTTGCTGCATCGTAGCCAATACATCATAAAATGCTTTGGAAACAGTCACCGCCAAATCCGTTTTATTGTTGGTCGTGATTTGGCTTGCTTGTAGCCTGACATCGTTTTTAGTGCGATTAGCCAACAATACATCTCTATTAAAAAGTGCTTGTGATACCGTAAACTGCGTAGAAGACAGATTGTTGACGCCTAGCTTGACGGGATTGCCCCCGATAATGCTCGTTTGCACAATAAAATTGTGCTGGAAATTGTAGTTGAAGTTGATTTGCGGATACCAGTCCGCTAATTTATTCTTGATGGTATTTTCGGTAATGCGCTCATCTATCAGGGATTGCTGAATAGATGGTTGATTTTTGAGGGCATACTTTACAATATCATCTAAAGAAGCATTTTCTAAAGTCCCATTTTCAGCGGGCGTGGGGGTAGTTTGGGAAAATGCTAAAAAAGGCAGAAGAAAGGCAACTAGCAAAGCGATAGTCCTCCTTTTGTCTTCTGTAGGCCAATAATTCATGAAGGATGATGTTTGATTATGAAAAAATGCGCACAAATAATAAGCTGAATTATCTCTTAACTCAGTGCCAAAGCACAGTTAATTGTGTTGATAATCAGTAGCTAAATAAAACAATTAGCCTTATTTAGCGGAGAGTCAAAAAAGTAAAAACGTGGAAATTCTATTTTGCACAATTACTTATAAATAGCAACCCAATCACGTGTCGTTTGATAAAAAATCGACGTATGCACCTAAATCTAACAATAGAATGCAGGGGACTCTTCTAACTTTTTCCAGAAATGACTTTGCGCTAATCAGAGCAAGCATGGTTTTTATGATTTAAACCTTACTCCCGCTTCTCATACTGCTTGTTATCGTAGAGCATGAAAAGAAATACACAATCGCAGGTTTTCAACTAAAAAACTATGGTTAGGATGCCATAACTAGTAATGCGTATCTAGGTTAGGTCAAAACCGCTGCGAGTTGGTATGGGTGTTTACAGGTGATGATGGGATATAAAAAAAGTTTCTTACTAGTCACCAATGACAGTATTGACTTTAGAAGAAAAACAAATTTTTTAAAAAAGGGTTCACGACTGATTTGATAACTTGACTACAAAAAACCGCTTTTAATCTCAATTTAATCAACGGATAAGGGCTTTTTGAACAATACACAGGCTAGATTGATAAGCGCTAAAGCCTACTTTTTGTTAAAGTTTGAGAAGGATTATATCCTGAATTTTGGAATAAAAATTTTAAGAATATAATTTTACATTATAAAATATATTTTTATTGATGATACAAGTAATCAACCGCGCCCTTGATATTTTAGAAATAGTGGCTGCAAATCCCGAAAAACCTACTTCTTTAGGTGAAATTGCGGATGCTTTGGGATTAAATCATGGTACCTGCGCCAATATCATGAAAACGCTTGTGACGCGTAAGTATTTAGAACAAGTGGGGACTAAAAAGGGGTATATTTTAGGAGCCCAATCTTACTCACTTACCAATAACGACGCCTATCGCAAAGATTTGGTTGAAGCGGCCAAAGATGAGATGGACAAACTTACGGCCCAAATCAATGAAAATTGCTTATTAGCAGTTTTGAATGGCGACAAGCGCATGGTCATTCATCGGACTCACGCCGAACAAGACCTTCAGGTGCGTACTCCTCTCGAAAAACACGTATATGATGCCGCCTCGGGTCGTATGCTACTGGCTATGCTTTCAGAGCCTGAAATTGAGCGATTTGTAGCTAAATATGGTCTTCCTACCCCTGAAAGCTGGAAAGAAGTAGATTCGCTAGAAACCCTCAAAAGTTTATTGATGCAGTTTCGAAAAGAAGAATGCGCTCTTCAAGTATTATACGGACGACAAGTGGTTGGCTTGGCGGTGCCTGTTCTCAAAAACGACAAAGCGGTGGCAAGTTTGAGTATTTATCTGCCCGAATATCGCTATATGGTAGCTGATAAATCGGGGCTTGTTTTTCAACTTAAAGCTACGGCCAAACGCATAACACAGCGATTGAAATAATTCTTCTTTTGGTTTAGGCTCCCTCATCGACTCCTCATAGGCTGTAAACCCTGTGAGGAGTTTTTTTATTTTTAATCTAAGAAAAATGAAAAAAAATCTCTAAAAAATTTGGTCAGCTTATGATTTGTTAGGAATATTGTAATAAAATAAAATTAAATTTTATAATATAAAAATTATTCCAAACCAACACCCAATGAAACTCAACATTTATACTTGGCTTATGGGAGTTTGCCTCTTTTTGAGTGCCGCTCCACTGCTGGCCCAAGACCGCTCGATTTCAGGGCGGGTTGTGGGAGTCAATGACAATGCCCCACTGCCTGGAGTAAGTATTTTGGTGAAAGGTACTAGCACAGGTACCACCACCGACGCTAACGGGAGTTATAAATTAAACGTCCCTACCAATGCCGTTTTGGTGTTCTCTTTTGTAGGGTATAGCCCCAAAGAAATCACCGTAGGTAATCAAAGTGCAATAGATGTATCACTTGAGCTTGACAATCGTCTGCTCAACGAAGTAGTAGTAGTAGGATACGGTACGGTCAAAAAGAGTGATTTGACGGGGTCGTTGGCTTCTGTAAAGTCTAAAGAAATCAACGCATTTCCTGCCACCAACGTCCTACAAGCACTATCAGGGCGAGCACCAGGGGTACAAGTCACCCAAAATACAGGTGCTCCGGGTGCAGGCGTAAGTGTGAGGATTAGAGGGACAAATTCGGTCCAAGGAAGCAATGAGCCACTGTATGTAGTAGATGGGTTTCCGACTTCGGGGAGCAACCCTACTATCCTCAACAACTCTGATATAGAATCCATTGAAATCCTGAAAGATGCCTCGGCTACGGCTATTTATGGCTCGCGAGGTGCTAACGGTGTGGTTTTGATTACGACCAAGCAAGGCAAAGCCGGCAAAACGCAGGTCGATTATGAAGGAAGCTACAGCATTCAGACCCTCCGCAAAAAGCTCGATTTGATGAATGCCAAAGAGTACGCTACTTTTTATAATATGCAAGCCACCAACGACGGTGTGGCTCCCTACTTTACCCAAGCACAGATTGACGGGTTTGGAGAAGGCTACGACTGGCAAAATCTAATTTTCAGAAAGGCTCCTATGCAAACCCATAACTTGACGGTGAGCGGAGGCAATGAAAAAACGCGCTATTCGATTGGGGGAAGTATCTTCGGACAGCAAGGAATTATTATTGGCAGTGATTACAATCGCTATTCATTGCGCGCGAATGTCACAACTGATGTAAGTAAAAAGTTCAATTTATCGTACGGAGCCACTTTGACCAACATTAATACAAGCCGTCAAAACAACGGCGGCGGCAACCGTGGTGGTTCTATGATTTCGGCGGCCATATCGGCTCCTCCTACGCTCACTCCTTACAATGACGACGGTAGCTATCGGGTATTGGCCACTTCTTATCCGTTTATCTCCAATGTTATCACCAATCCTCTCAACTACGTCAATGAACAAACAGACGAAGTGCGGGCCAATCGTGTATTGGCCAACGTAGCAATGACTTTCAAGCCTTTTGAAGGATTGGCCATCAAAATCTCAGGGGGTATCGAAAATAGCGATGACCGCACCGACGCCTACACTACTACCAATTTTATCAATTCTCAAGGGTCGGCGAGTGTATCTACTACCCAAGGTAGGAGCTTGTTGAGCGAAAATACCATCAGCTACAACAAAAGTGTAGGTAAGCATAGCCTTTCGGCGGTAGCAGGTTTTACGTATCAAGATTTTCGGAATACTTCACTGGGAGCTTCGGGAGTTGGTTTTTTGAGTAATGTCACCGAAACCGCCAATTTAGGTTCTGCCAACACGCCCGGTATTCCATCTACTTCTTACTCGTTTGCTACTTTACTTTCGTATTTAGGAAGAGTCAATTATAGTTATAACAACAAATACTTAGCCACCGTCAGTTTCCGTGCCGATGGGTCGTCGCGCTATAGCGAAGGCAACAAATGGGGGTATTTTCCATCCGCAGCTTTGGCCTGGCGCGTATCAGAGGAAGAGTTTTTGAAAAATGTACCCTTTATTTCTGATTTGAAAGTCCGCGCAAGTTGGGGCCAAACAGGCAGCCAAGCAATCAGCCCTTATGCTACTCTCAATAACCTATCGGCAGGAAAAACGGTGTTTGATGATGCCCTCTACAACACTTTTGCTCCCGGTACTCGTCTGCCCGGAAATCTTAAATGGGAAACTACCGAACAAGCTGATTTTGGGATAGATGCCGCTTTCCAAAACAACCGCTATCGTCTCTCGGTCGATTATTACATCAAAAACACCCGCGATTTGCTTAACACCGTGCAGTTGCCGATTGGATTTGGATTTACGAGTACGATTCAAAACGTAGGTCAAATCCAAAACAAAGGGTTGGAAATCGCTTTAGATGCGCGAGTTATCGACAAAGCTTTTAAATGGGATTTGGGAGGAAATATCTCTTTCAACCGCAACAAGGTCATTAAGCTCTATAACGGTGCCGATATTTTGGGTGGAACGGTAGGCGTAACCCTCATCAATGACAACGCCAACCTCTTAAGAGAAGGCCAACCTATGAGTGTATTTTTTGGCTATTTGAAAGACGGATACACTGACCTAGGCAAGGAGAAGTACAAAGACCTCAACGGTGACGGCATCATCAACCAATTGGACAAAACTATCATTGGAAACCCCAATCCTGATTTCATCTACGGTCTCAATTCGACTATGAGCTATAAAGGGCTCGAACTTACCTTGTTTTTGCAAGGAACCCAAGGCAACGATTTGCTCAACGTAAGCTCTATCAACAATACCCTCGACTATGGGTTTGGGCTTAATATGCCACGCGAAGTACTTTATAACCACTGGTCTCCTACCAATCCTAATGCAAAATATCCCGTGATTTCGCGCTCCAATAGCTACAACTATTCCGACAGACTGGTGGAAGATGGTTCTTATTTACGGTTGCGAAATATCCAATTGGCCTACAGCTTACCTCTCCAACAATGGCGTGTCAACTGGATGCGCACGGCTCAAGTGTATGTCAGTGGGCAGAATTTGTTGACGTTTACAAAATACTCTTGGTGGGATCCCGAAACCAACTCACAAGGAGGTGCCAATTCTATCGGACAAGGTATTGACCACTACAGCTATCCTACTTCCAAAGCCGTCACCTTTGGGGTAAGAGTCGGATTTTAATCATCTAAGTACTGATGCGAGAACAGACTTTCCAAGTTTTTGATAGTCAAAGGATTTGTAACCTTGGAAAGTCTTGTTTAAGAGTCGGATTTTAATCATCTAAGTACTGATGCGAGAACAGACTTTCCAAGTTTTTGATAGTCAAAGGATTTGTAACCTTGGAAAGTCTTGTTTAAGAGTCGGATTTTAATCCTCTAAGTACTGATGCGAGAATAGACTTTCCAAGTTTTTGATAGTCAAAGGATTTGTAAACTTGGAAAGTCTTGTTTAAGAGTCGAGTTTCAATCATGTAAGACTTAATCATTGAAAAAATGAAAAAAATATTCTTTCTATTATCGACTGTCTTTTTGATGTCCTGCGAGGATGTATTAAAAGAAGCGCCTAAGGCGGTGGCCGTCGAAACATTTTATAACACTGCCGCTGAGGTAGAAACGGCTGTGAATGCCGCCTACCAAGAATTGAGAGCTACCAATGGCATCAGTGGACAGCTTGGTGCTCAGGTAGAAGCTTATACCGACTATAGCTATGGTCGTGGAAGCTATCAAGTATTGAGTGATTTTCAAGGCTTGAATAGCACCAATATTCCGCGTACCGATGATGGATGGCGGTTGTTTTATTTGAGTATTCGCAATGCCAATTTGGTGATTCAAAATGCCCCCAAAGGCAAAAATATCAGCCAAGCTGATGTAGCCAAATATGTAGCCGAAGCTAAGTTTTTAAGGGCTTATAACTACTTCTGGTTGGTGCGAAATTGGGGCGGCGTACCCATTCGTACCGAAGCCACTCTCAATGAACCCAATGTGAAGCGTGGGACGGTAGATGAAGTATACACTTTAATCATTGCTGACCTAAAAGAAGCCGAAACCAATCTCCCCGACAAGCCCGCTCAAGTAGGTCGGGCTACCAAATGGGCTGCTAAAGCAGCTTTGGCAGAGGTATATTTTACAAGAAATCAATACGCCGAAGCCCGCGATAAAGCCGATGAAATTATCAAATCAGGGCAATTTTCGCTCGTTCCTGTCACCGTTGCGGCTGATTTTGACAAGGTCTTTGGTCCTACTATAGTGACAAGTCCCGAAGAGATTTTTTATTTGAAAATGACCCGCCAAAACAACCAAGGGATGTATTTGGCGATGTTTGCGCATCATCCTGGCACGAGACTACACGGTGCTGGGGGATTTTTTGCCCACTATACCGATTCCCAAACCAATCCAGTATATAAGAATTGGGATAACAATGATTTGCGGAAAAGCTACAATTGGATCAATTGGAATATTGGATTGGGGAACAATAGTATGTTGTGTAAGAAATTCTCTGACGCACTTGCCCCCACAAGTACCGCAGCTGGCAACGACTTTCCCATTTATCGTTACTCTGATGTGCTTTTGATGTATGCCGAAGCTGCTTGTCGCGCCAGCAATGGCCCTACTGCGGCAGCCTTAGAAGCGCTCAATCAGGTGCATCGCCGGGCTTATGGCAAATCTGCAACGGCTCCTTCGACCGTCGATTTCAAATTGGCTGATTATACTGCCGAGACTTTTAATGATTTGGTATTGCAAGAAAGGGGATACGAAACCCAATATGAAGCTAAACGTTGGCTTGATTTGAAACGCTTAGGTACAGCCAAGCTGAAACAAATCATCAAAGCAGCTACGGGCAAAGATGTGGCAGATAAGCATTTGTTTTGGCCTATACCTGTAGGTGAATTAAACTTTAACACAGCCCTCGACCCCAGTAAAGACCAGAACTTGGGGTATTGATTCAAGGATTGTGGATGAGTTTGATTTGAAAATCAAGACTAATAGCCTAATCAATAGATATTTGTTATTATTTTTCAAATCAACTCACCTACTCCAATCTGTTTTTATAAAATGAAAAAAAACGCCATTAGTCTGTGTGCTTTTTTTATCCTTATAGGGGGGATAAATGTAGTCTGTGGACAATCTAAAAGTAAGCAAATGAAGTATATAGCCCGGATTCTTAAAACCCCCAATTTGATTGCTCTTTGGGATTTCAAGGAAGAAGAAGGTCAAGCTCGAAAAGCGCAAGGAGTGAGTGATTTTCCCCTCAAAGAGCAAAATGGTACCTTGCCGCGTGTCAATGAGGGGCCATTGTCGGGCTATTCTGCTCAATTTGGCAATAAAGCCTTTCTTTCTTTACCCCATGCAGAAACTGGCAAACTCAATATTTATGGAAAATCACAAGGCGTAACAGTGATGGCGTGGGTCAAATGGACGGGCGAACAAACGGGCTTTGTGGGTGGAATGTGGAACGAATACCAAGACGGCGGCAAGCGACAGTATGGTTTATTTGTTTCATTGCCCTATTACAATGGTCGAAATCAAGTTTGTGGACATATTTCATGGAACGGCAAACCTACGCCTCCTTTCCCGTATTCCATTGATTATTCGGCAAGCCATCAGGCTGTTCCTGCCAATGAGTGGAGTTGTGTGGCCTTTACATACGACGGCAAGTACATCCGCTCTTTTTTCAACGGTGAATTCAAAGAAAGAGCCCCCGAACTCATCGACCATACCAAGGGCTTTGAGGGCTATCCTGAAGGCATTACTCACTCCAAAAACCCTTACTATTTTCCTGATGGTATGGGCAACAATGGTTCCGATTTTACGGTAGGGGCGGTGTTGCTTAAAGCGGGTATGGGCAATTTTTTCAAGGGCCAAATAGGAGGTTTGGCGGTTTTTGACCGCTCCTTAAGTGCAGAAGAAATCAAAAAATTATCTAAAAACTAGAGAATGAAAAAACTGATTTTACTATTGTTATTGGGCTATATCCACACTTTTGCCCAAACTAGCCGCTACGATTCTTTGTGGAACAATGCTGCGGTAGAAAAACGCATTGCGGATGGTATCGAAAAAAATCGTAAAGGAGATTTTACTCTTCTTTTTCCTAATCTAAAGGGCAATGCTCAAATAGAAATTCAACAGGTAAAACATGAGTTTCAGTTTGGTTCCAATATTTTTATGTTGAAAGGCTTCAAAACCGATGCCGAAAATCAGCGCTATGAAGAGGTATTTAAGTCATTGTTCAATACGGCTTGTGTACCTTTTTATTGGAAAGACCTTGAACCAGAGCAAGGAAAACCCCGATTTGCGGCCAATAGTGCCTTTATTTATCGTCGTCCACCGCCAGATTTGGTACTTGATTTTTGTCAAAAAAATGGCATTACTCCCAAAGGCCATACGCTTGTCTGGGATAATACTGCCCATGCTGTACCCACATGGCTTACCAAAGATACTTCTAAGATTCAACCTTTTATTGATGCCCGCATCAAGACTTTGGCCGAACGCTACGGCTCGCAGGTGAAGACTTGGGATGTGGTCAATGAAGTACTAGCCGATCATCCTAATGTACCGATGCCCCCCGACTATGCTTTGAAAGCATTCAAGGCCGCTCAAAAGTATTATCCTGCTTCCACACGCTTGTTTATCAATGAAGTGACTACCTTGTCTTGGCAAAATTATCACCGAGATTACACACCTTATAAGTTGCTGATAGAGAACCTAAAACACAAAGGGGCACGTATCGGCGGGATTGGTTTGCAGTTTCATTTTTTTAGTGAACCTCTGCATCATGATGTAGCAGCGGGCAAGGCCATGCGTCCTGAAGACTTGTTTAAGGCGCTTGATTTGTATGGTCAGTTCAATTTGCCTTTACACGTGTCGGAGATTACAATCCCTACTTTGCCCAATACCAAGGAGGGGTTGGAAAACCAAGCCAAAATGACCCGTAATTTTTATCGCTTGTGGTTTAGTCACGCGGCGGTAGAGGCGATTATTTGGTGGAATGTTGCCGATGGTACTGCGGTAGCGGGTGAAGACAAGTGGAGGGGAGGGTTTTTGGATGAAGCTCTTCAACCTAAGCCTTCTTATCATGCACTTAATTCTTTGATTAATCAGGAATGGAAGACCCAAATAAATACAAGTGTAACAGGTAAAAGTTATTCGTTTAGAGGGTTTTATGGGGAGTATGTAGCTAAAATCACGGTCAATGGAAAGACGGTAGAAAAGCGTTTCGTGGTCGGAAAAAATCAACCTAAAGAATTGAATATAACGGGGCTTTAGTCTGCTTGTTTACAAAACTATTACTCCTAAAACCCCACGCCTCTAGGCTGGGGATGGAAGAAAAAAGAAATACCAGCGAGGCTTTAGCCCTGACTTTTTCATAGGAGTGTGTTTAAAATCAAGGCTAAATCGGAGTGCTTATTTACTTAAATGAGTATGCATAAAATTGAATAAAATTTGTTTTCTAAGTGGTTGATTATCAATGCAAATAATGGTTAACAATTAGCTGTATATAAGCACTCAATTTCTTTCAATGACGGGCTGGGTACTTAGCTCAAGATAGTAAAACTTTAATGACGGGCTGGGTACTTAGCTCAAGATAGTAAAACTTTAATGACGGGCTGGTACTTAGCTTAAAATAGTAAAACTTTAATGACGGGCTGGTACTTAGCTCAAGATAGTAAAACTTTATTGACGGGCTGGTACTTAGCTTAAAATAGTAAAACTTTAATGACGGGCTGGTACTTAGCTTGAAATAGTAAAACTTTAATGACGGGCTGGTAGCATTTAGCTCAAGATAGTAAAACTTTAATGACGGGCTGGTAGCATTTAGCTCAAGATAGTAAAACTTTAATGACGGGCTGGTAGCATTTAGCTCAAGATAGTAAAACTTTAATGACGGGCTGGTAGCCCGTGCCACATTTATGAAAATTATTGATTTAAAGACGCGTTGTGTGGCGATTCCGCTCAATGCGCAATTAAGACACAATACAGGGGTGCACCCTGGCTACTTTCTGCGGACCATTTTGGAACTGGTAACTGACGAGGGCATCATTGGTCTGGGGGAAGTAGGGGGTGGTGACCAACGCGGCGCGTTACAAAAACTCAAACCGCGAATTATCGGCCTTGACCCTTTTCACCTCGAAACAATCAAATTAAAGGTTCTGCGGAGTATTTACTATATGTCGAATGCCCGACTGTATGCCGCTATCGAGATGGCATGTTTAGATATTCAGGGCAAAGTGTTGGGGCGTCCTCTAAGTGATTTATTGGGCGGACGTGTACGCGACGAGGTGCCGTTCATCGCTTATTTGTTTTGGCGCTACGACCGCCCCGGCGGTGGTCATGATGAGACAGCGGAAGATTTGGCCGATTTTTGTGAAGAACTCCACGAAACGCTGGGTGTCAATGCCATGAAACTCAAAGCGGGCGTCATGCCTCCTGCCGAAGAAGCTCGCGTACTCGAACTCTGCCGAGAAAGGTTAGGAGATGATTTTGGCTTACGAATCGATCCTAACGGCGTATGGTCGGTGCCAACAGCGGTAAAAATTGGGAAAAGATTGGAAAGCCTAGGACTTGAGTATTTTGAAGACCCTTCTTGGGGATTGAATGGAAATGCCGAAGTCCGCAAACAAATACGCATTCCGATTGCTACCAATATGTATCCTGCTCGATTTGATGACCTTGCGCCGGCTATCAAAATGGAGGCGGTAGATATTGTATTGACCGATATTCACTATTGGGAAGGGCCCAAAGGAGTCAAAGATTTGGTGGCGGTTTGCAACACCTTCAATCTAGGGGTGGCAATGCACAGTGGGGCTGAGTTTGGCATCGAACTCGCAGCCATGATTCATACTGCTTCTACCATTCCTACCATGACTTTTGCGGGAGATGCTCACTATCATTATTTGACCGACGACATCATCGAAGGAGGATTAATGAAATACGAAAATGGGGCTATCAAAGTACCTACAGGACCAGGTTTGGGCGTCGCGCTAGATGAAGACAAGATGAAGTTTTACGAAAAATATTATGAACAAAAAGGGGATTATTATGCCCGTTTTCATCAAGACCCTTATCGTCCAGACTGGTATCCTACGGTCGGTGGAATTTAATGAAAGGGAAGTTAATTGTTCAATAATCAGATAGTTAAAGGCACCGAATTAATAACACAAAACGATTAACTGTGCGTAAATTAATCTTAGCTTTCGTAGTTTGTTGGTTTGGGAAGGTAATAGCGCAAAAACAACCTTCTGAAAAATCATTTGTGGAAATCAGTCGTCAAGATGCGCGGTATTTGGCTTTGAGCAATGGGCAGACGTTCATCCCTGTGGGGCCTAATATCTGTTTTCCACGCGGACTTACTACCGAAACCGACGTATTGGGATTTTATGAAAAGTACTTCCAAAAGCTGGCTCAAAATGGCGGCAATTTTACCCGTATTTGGTTGAGCGTACCTGTTTTTGAAATAGAGCATCAGTCTGCCGGAAAGTATGATTTGGCTATCGCGAGGCGTATCGATAAGGTATTGGCAATGGCCAAAAAATATCATATCAGGGTAAAGTTTTGTTTGGAACATTTCAGAAAAATCACCAATTCTCCCGCGCCTTTTCCTACTTCTGTACCTTTTGACAGACCTGTTTATGAATCCAAAATTGCAACGATAGATGACTTCTTTTTGACCGATAAAGGCAAAAAATTGTACCTCGACCGTATTGATTTTTTGGCAAAACGATACGGAAATAATCCGAGCGTCTTTGGCTGGGAACTTTGGAATGAGGTCAATGCCGTAGGTGTCAACGACAAGAATCAATTGCTGAAATGGACGCAAGAAATGCTCCCGGAAGTGAAAAAACGATTTCCTCGTCAGTTGGTGATGCAAAGTCTTGGAAGCTTTGATACTGAAAGTGCGACCGATATGTACCGTATCTATTCCCAACTGCCTACCAATCAACTAGCCCAAGTACACCGGTATTTGGATTTGGGGGCAAGCTTGGAAGTGTGTAAAGGCCCGATGGAAGTGCTTGCAAGCAATGCCGTTTTGACTCTTCGAGCGTTTTGTCCTGATAAGCCGGTGCTACTTTCTGAGGTAGGAGCCGTAGAGCCACGCCATGCAGGGCCTTCAAAATTGTACGAAAAAGACACTTTAGGCATTCTTTTGCACGACCTCCTGTTTGCGCCGTTTTTTGCAGGAGCTGCTGCCCCTGGGCAAAGTTGGCACTGGGATTATTATATCGAAAAACATAACCTTTGGTGGCATTTTGCCCGTTTTTCGGAGGCCATCAAAGGCTTTGACCCCGTAGCACAAAAAGCCCAAGCATTCACCGAAAACCTTCCCGAAGGCTTACATCTCTATGGATTGGAAGGCGAAAATATGAGTTTGCTATGGATAAGAGACCCTCGAAATGATTGGAAAACGGAATTGGTAGAAGGAAAGGCAGTAAAGGCTGTCGTGCCGCAGTCTCTAACGATTCACCAAAAGGGCATCCGAAACGTATCATTTTATGATGCTTGGACAAACCGCTGGTCTTCAGGTGCTTTATCTGCCGACGGCAGCTTGGTACTGCCTTCTTTTAGCCGTTCTATCGTTGTAAAATTAGAGAAATAACGTCATGCGATTAAGACATAAAAAAGCATTAGTAACGGGAGCTTCGGGCGGAATTGGCCGAGCCATCGCCTTGCAGCTCGCCCGCGAGGGATGCTTGGTAGGTGTGCATTATTTCGACAAAGAAGAAGAAGCCAAGCAGGTCCAAGCCGAGATTGAGACACAAGGTGGGAAAGCCTATTTGTTTCAAGCAGATTTGTCGGAAGTAGCGCAAGTAAAAGCCCTCGGAACAGCCGCTTGGGAAGCCATGCAAGGGATAGATTACTTGGTGAACAATGCTGGGATTTCTTACAAAAAACATTTTTTGGATGTCAGCGAAGAAGATGTTGACGCTTTTATGGATGTCAATTTCAAAGGCACGTTTTTTCTAAGTCAGACCCTTGCTCAATTGATGATTCAACACCACGTAGAAGGTAGCATTTATACCATAACGTCGGTCAATGCGCTTCGTCCAGGATTGGGGCTGAGTACTTATGGTGCTACCAAAGGTGCCCTCGAAACCCTCATGAAAGGTGTGGCGATGGAGCTTGCTCCTCACCAAATCAGGGTCAATACCATTGCTTTGGGCGCATTTGAAACGGATATTACAGCTCCCGTTTGGCAAAACCCAACTTTGCTCAAAGAAGTCAATGACGGCATCCCGATGGGGCGCTTTGGCCAACCTCACGAAGCCGCTGCAGTGATAGTAGATTTGCTGAGTTCGGGGAGCTATTTGACAGGAGCGAGCCTCACTCTGGATGGTGGCCTATTGTTGATGCGAGGTTATGGAAAACCCGGTCTTTATGATACAGAAAAATGAAAAACAAAAACCTAACATGAACCCTTTTCTTCAGACATACCATACTTTTAGACTTTTGGGGGCTTTGGCCTTTTGGCCATTGCTTTCACCTGTTTTTGCCCAAACTCCCCCCACTTTATGGCAGCCTTATCGTATAGCCGAAAGAGTAGGGGCACAGCACCTTGATTTATCGGGCGAGGGCTGGACACTTGGACACACCGACCAACCTATCAAAAACATCGAAGACCTAAAAGATGTGAAAGATGTTTTTAAAACTTCTATTCCTAATTCAGTGCATTGGTCTTATTTCAAAGCAGGAAAGTTACCTCACCCTTATTATCACAAAAACTCTCTTCAATACACTTGGCTCGACGAAAAAGCGTGGTATTATCGTCGTAGTTTCAAACTACCCGCCACTGCCACCGACCATTATGTTTATCTGTGTTTTGAGGGAGTAGATTATTTCTCAAAAGTATGGGTTAATGATTCGCTAGTGGGTATCCATGAGGGGATGTTTGGTGGACCTACCGTGGAGATTAGTCGGCTATTGGAAGCTGATAATGAAATAGTTGTGGAAGTAAGAGCAGGAAATTGGGGGAACAAAGCTACCTATTATGAAAATCTCCCTCGCTTAGGTTCTGGCGAATTTGATTATTCTAAACGCAAAGGCTACAATCCCCGAGCAAGCGGCAAAATCATCAAACCGTGGGTGATTTCGGGCGGTTCGGGAGGAGAACCTTTCTTTAGCGTCGGGATGTGGCAAGGAGTACGTTTGGAGGTGGTTCCTAAAGTCCACGTTGAGCGTCCTTTTCTGACTACCAAATCCATCGCAGCCAATGCAAGTTCAGCGGCTTTGCATCTTTCTCTGGAATTGTTGGCCAACGAAGTTTCTACTAACCTCAAGCTGCATCCGTGGCAAAACACCCAACTCGACCATCCTGACAACTATGGTCAAAAATTTGAAGCTATTGGTGGCAATTACACGGTAGCCTTGGAAATGAGTAGTGGTGGAGTCTCTGCCTTCAAGCAATCTTGGACCGTAAGCTTAAACAAAGGACGAAACTGGCTAGAAAAAGACATTCTATTGCCCAAACCCAAGCTTTGGAATCCCAATGGGCTGGGCAAAGCCGAGCTTTATGATGTAAAAATAGTGCTTTTGAAAGACGGCAAAGCAGTTGATAACCTAGGGTTTACTTATGGTGTCCGGACGATTGAGTACTTACCTACTGCAGGACCCCGCACCCGCGACCGCTGGGACGACTGGCAGTTTGTGGTGAATGGTAAGAAGTTTTTTGTAAAAGGAATGAATTTTACCCCCCAAGATATATTGTTGGATTTGAACCGGGAGCGTTATCGTTGGACTTTAGAAGCCGCTCAAAAAATGGGCGTCCAACTCATTCGTATTTGGGGTGGGGGGCTATTAGAAACTCAGCATCTGTACGACATCTGTAATGAATTGGGCATCATGGTGTGGCAAGATTTCCCGATTGGAAACCAAGATACGCCCGACTACCCCCAAGATGTATGGGAAGCACAGGTGGTGCAAAATATTCTTCGCCTTCGCAATCATCCTTCATTGGCGGTATGGTGTGGAGGAAATGAATTCAATGCTTATTCTTACGGCAACGCTACCTCTATCGGGATTATTGAGCGAAATCTCCGAACCTTCGACCCATCGAGGGTGTTCAAACGCACCACTCCCGACCACGGTGCCATTCATATTTATCCCGATATGGACCCTATTTGGTACAATCGTAGCTATGCCAAAGCACCGTGGATTTCGGAAACAGGAATGCATTCGATTCCCGAAGCAGGCGTATTTTATGAGACGGTTGACAATACCGAATTTCATGACCTAGGTAAAATGTGGGATAAAGAGTTTTATAAAACGCACCCCGAATTTATCCATCATTTTACAGAATATGGCCCCGGACGCGTACCTCGGATGCTGAGTCGAGCGTCGCATATCATTGATGTCTCTGACCCTACGATTGATGCTATTTCGGAGGCTTCGCAAGTAGGTGCGGGCGAGTTTTATCAAATTTTCTCCGAAAAAGTCCAAGGGAGTTATCCCGTTACGGCAGGTTTGATGCCTTGGGTATTTAAGCGGCATTGGCCCGTGATTGCCATTCAATTGATGGATTGGTTTGGCCAAGCAGCCGCACCTTATTATTTCCTAAAACGTACTTATGAACCTACCCACATAGCGGTGGATATCCCCCGAATGTTGTGGAAAAAAGGCGAAAAGATGGCACTTCCTATCAAAATTACCCATGCTTTGCCCGAAATTCTGAAAAATGGGCAGGTTTCAATCACGGTTTTGGACGATAATTTCAAAGCAGTTTGGAGTCAACAAAAAACAGTGAATATCAACGCTGGGCCTTCGGTTAGTGAAGTAGCTACGGGACATTATGCCATCCCTGAAGATTACAGCGATCGCTTTTTGTTTGTGATAGCCGAACTCAAAGATGCGACGGGCAAACTGATTTCTCGCTCATTTTATTATCCACGGGTTTTGGCCAAAATGGAAGATTCCCAGTTTTATAGCAACTATACCACCAAGCCCATTGAATGGATTACGCTCGACAAAGGCCCTTGGCTCAAACCTACTGTTGCTAAAAACACAACAACTTGTCAGCTGTCGGTGGTGCGTCATGAAAAAATAAATGCGCAAAAAAGTCGCATTACAATCAGGGTTTCAAATCAAGGAAAACTACCTGCCTTTATGACCAAAGTGGATATTATGGGTACGAAGCGAGCTATCGTAGCAAGTGACAACTACAACTGGTTGGCAGCAGGCGAAAGTCGTGAAATTACTTTAGATGTTCTTTGGCGTGAACCCGAAACGGCGGCTCAAGCAGTATTGAATTTTAGTGCATGGAATGCTCCTAAAGTAGAAACAAAACTATGAACAAGTCACTAGAAATAAAGTCCCTGCCTTCTACCTCCCCTGTTTTTCCTGCTAGTTATCGGTGGGAGCTGCTGGCCTTACTTTGGTTTGCTTTTTTCTTAAATCAAGCAGATAGGCAGATTTTCAGCGTCGTTTTGCCTTTGATTCGAAAAGATTTGGGTCTGACCGATGCCGAACTTGGTTTGATCGCATCAGCGTTGGTTTGGACGTATGGTCTTTTAGTACCTATCGCTGGTTTTATTGGCGACCGCTATTCACGGCGTAATATCCTGGGAATAAGTCTCTTGTTTTGGTCTTTGGCCACATTGAGTACAGGATTTTGTACAACCCTTATTCAATTTGTGCTACTACGGGGTATCGCTACAGGAGGTGGAGAAGCTTTTTATGCGCCTTCAGCCAATTCCCTTTTGAGTGAGCATCATTCTCAAAACAAGTCTTTGGCACTCTCTATTCATCAAACAGCCGTCTATTTTGGGATTATCTTAAGTGGATTGATTGCTGGCTATGTGGGAGAACACTACGGCTGGCAACGTGCTTTTTTTCTATTTGGGAGTTTTGGGGTAATACTCGGCATTGTGTTTTTTGTGCGGGTCAAAAAAGATACGCCGGCTATTGCGAAGGAGTTGCTACCTGATACGCAAGCGGTAAGTGTGGCGCAAGTAGCGCGTATCATCGTCAAAAAACCTACGGTATGGATGCTTACTTTGGCCTTTGCATGTATGGTTTTTGTCAATGTGGGGTATCTTACGTGGATGCCTTCTTTTTTGGCCGAAAAATTTGGTCAATCACTCACCGAAGCGGGTTTTACTTCTTTGTTTTATCATCATGTAGGGGCCTTTTTAGGGGTGCTTATGGGGGCCAAAATCGCAGATTCTTTTGCCAAAACCAAACCCCAAAGCCGCTTGATTGTGCAAGCTTTAGGGCTGCTACTAGGTGCGCCGTTTATTTACTTAATGAGTGTGAGTCTTTCGCCTAGTGTTACCTATGTGGCGTTGTTTTGCTTCGGGCTTTTTCGAGGTTGGTACGATTCCAATATCGTTGCTTCTCTGTATGAAGTAGTTGCGCCTCAGATTCGCTCTTCGGCCTATGGCTTGATGCTGGCGTGTGCTTTTTTGGTAGGAGCTACTTCTCCTTTTTTGTTGGGCATCCTCAAGCCTACTTTAGGTCTTACCACTGGATTGGCAAGTTTAGCAGGCTTTTATGTTTTGGGCAGTGGGCTTATTGCCACAGCCGTAGTTTGGTTTTTCAAGCACGATAAAGAAACTTAAAACTAGTTCGCTTGAGTGTTTTTGCGTCGGAGACGCAGCACTATTTTGACCCAAATGGCCGTTTGGGTCAAGCTAGACAAATTGAGTACAAAATTTTTAATTAATAAAACAATATGGAAATTATCACACAGTCTTATCCCGTAAAAAAATTTGAAGTCAACTATGATTGGCAGGAGATACAGCACCGTTATCTTAAATTGTATGCTGCCCTCGTATCAGATGCGCTCGAGCACATGGGCTATCATAGTCAGTGTATGGCGAGTGGGATTTATCCTCTTACGCATACCATGAAAGTAGCAGGGCCAGCTTTTACGGCGCATGGTATCGCCACCCCTAGTCGAGACACCAAAATCCACGATATTCGATTGGGAATGTTTAAAAGCATGACACAGGGTGTAGTACAAATCCGTGATACACAGGGCGATACTTCGTGTGGGCAATTTGGCGAAATCTCAGCTACTGCTGCGTATGCCCACGGATGTGTGGGTGCCGTGATTGACGGCTCTACGCGTGATTCCAACTATTTGATTGATATGAACTTTCCCACTTTTTGTCGTTTCCGAAATCCCGTCGAAGCTTTTGGACGATTTATGGTAGTGGATTATCAAATTCCGATTTATGTCAAAGGGATGCAAGGACTCCTCCAAGTAAATCCAGGAGATTATATTTTTGGGGACAACGACGGCGTAGTAGTAGTACCTTTTGAGCTCACGATTCCTGTTTTGGAACTTGCCGAGGAGTGGTTTGCGTCAGAAGCCAAAAGCCGCCAAGCCATGGCTACAGGCCGTAATCCTTTTGATGTATATGAAGAATTTGGACGATTTTAGATAAGATAAATAGGTTAAATTGTGAGAAAAGATAAACCCCAACTATGGTTGGGGTTTTATTTTGAAAGCATACTGTCAATTTTCATTGGTTCGAGGGAAAGTCGAACCAAAAATCTTATCCCAAAAATCCGAACTGACTCCATATCCTTTGTCAGGCTCGGCATAGTGATGAAGCATATGGTGCTTCTTTAATTTTTTCCAAAAACCTGCTTTGAAATTAGCGTGGTGAAGTGCATAATGACTCATGTCATAAAACAAATACCCGCTGATAAAACCCGCAAAAAAAGCTGCAACAGGAAACGCGCTCATCAAAAGCGCAAATAAAAAATAAAAGGCCGTGGCCAACGGAATACTTACCGACGGAGGCATCACGAGACGTTTGGCATCGTTAGGAAAATCATGATGGACCCCGTGGAAAATAAAATGGAGGCGCTCCATGATTTTGCCTTTGGGCGTAAAATGAAACACAAATCGGTGCAGGAAATATTCGGTAAAAGTCCACACAAACAAGCCTCCGCCATAATAGCCAAGAAATGATAAAACGGGCAATTGGCCTACAAAAAGGGCTTTCCAAGAAAAATAAAAAATGACGGGAATAAAAATAAATAAGGGGACACTATAGTGGACTTTGGAAAGGGCTTCCAACAGGTCACTTTTAAACATCCTTGAGGACTCCGTCGAGTTCGAAACATATTTTTTAGGCATGTTAGGACGGTTTTTAAAGGTGGAAAAATTGTTTTTCGAATAGCTGTAGTACGTTACTGATAATAAAATTTTGCAAATAGCAGTGCTAGGAATTGGTGAATTCCGATTGATAATGAGCGTTTTTTGTTTTTTTAGTGAGGTCGCTTATCTCTAATACATAAGCAATAGTTAGGAGGGTTTGAAACGGTGAACGATTGTTTTTCCAGTAGCTGTTTCGGTGCCTTTTAATTCGATATAAAGCACATTGGGTGACCAAAATGTACCGCCATCGATGCGGATAAAAACCCGCTGCAAGACACATTCTTTTTGGGCAATGTCAGTATAAACTCGGTATTGATTTTTGGTATCTTTTTTCAACAACAAAGGTAATTTTGAATAGGCCACTGAGCGTAATTCATATTGGCCATTACCAATTTTTTTTGCATTGATACCATACGCAAACTTCCTTTGAATATAGTTGAGGTCTTTGTGGGCGCCACCTTCAGGATAGCGTATCCAAAAGGCATGAATGGGGCTACCTTCTTCTAGCTGACCTTTTTCGTTGATATTGAGTTCATAACAGATGGTGTTGGTATTAGGGTCACGCTGAATATAAAAAAGTAACTTAGGCAATCCACTTGGTATTGGAAAGGTCTCAGGGTCGGGAAGAGGCCCATTGAAAGAGGGTGCTGTGTGATTGGGTGCAATGGCACTTATAAACGATAGACCTACTATAAGGACAATCAACAAACGGTTTACTACTGACTTCATACGCTTACTTCATGACTGTGAAATGGAAGAAGCTAACTCCTCCCAAGGAAAAATTTTCTCGTGTAAAGTTGAGTTTAAGATATTCTCAACTTGCTGCAAATCACCTGAAAAAGGCCCAGAAGATTGGATTTTGATAGTGGCCATTGCTGCCCCAAATTCCCCTGCTTCTTGTGGATTTCCACCTTTTATTTTTTTCAACAAATAACCCGCCATATAAGTGTCACCACAGCCCGTGGCATCTACTACCTGTTTGGGTTTGAAGGCGGGAATTTCATAAAAATTGCCTTCGGTATAAATCACCGAGCCCTTGCTGCCAAGCGTGATAATGACTTCTTTCACGCCCATTTCGGCCAAATAAAGTGCACCTGCCCTGATTTCTTTTTGACCCGTAATCACCTCCATTTCGTACTCATTGGCTTTCAAAATACTTACATGGGCCAATGCTTCATCTTTGTCAACCCAGTCGGTATAATGTACTTTTTGATTTTTGACAAAACGTAAAAAGCCTTGAATATCAAGCGAAACCATTCCTTTTTGGGCCAGCGCTTTCAGCAGTTCCACCGATATATCGTCGGAGAGAAGGGGGCCAAGATGGTAAATTTGAGCATCAATATTTGGCAACAAAGCTACTTCTTTGGTAAAAGGGTCGGCTTTGTACAAGACATTTTGCTCGCGGTGGTCTTGGTTTTGACTATAAATATTTTCAAAAAATACGGTATGCTCGCTTGGTAAAGTTGTAATTTCAATTCCTTCTTTTTGCAATTGCTCCACAATCGGAAGCTCTGCCGCTGCTACTGCCGTAATGAGCCGATAATCAACGTCAAATTTTTGGATGGCTTTCGAAAAATAAAACGAAGTACCACCCGGCATAAAATTGACGGATTGCGTGGTTACTACTTTATCAAGTGTAATATGCCCAATTGTACAAATATCATACATGGCTCAAAATGATTTGGTGTCAGATGTGTTTAAAAAAGAATACTATCTAGGATTTTGATGGCCTCCAAAAGCTTCCCAAAATCGCCAATTTCGGCATCAGAGATAGATATGGAGGTATCTTCTTCCCAACCTTGGACATTCAGCCAAATAGCCTGGCAACCCACTTCTTTGGCTGGTACGATATCTTTGCTGTAGGAGTCGCCTACTACTACACATTCCTCAGGCGGCAATTGCAACTGCGCCACTCCAAGCCGATAGATGTCGGGGTTGGGCTTACGCACTCCCACCACTGCCGATTCTACGATTGCCTTAAAAAAATGACGGATACCAAAATCGGCTAGTACGCTGTTGATATTTCCATAAAAATTAGAAACCAAAACCAAGGGATATTGCTCATACAATGCCTCCAAAGTAGGAATCGCTTTCTGCACGGTAGTTTTGGCAAAAAGATGACAATCTTGGGCGATAAGCTCTACGAGACTTTTATCAAGCTCAAAACCATTATCGACCAAAAAACGAAACTGTTGGTCGATTTTCAACGCTAATGTATCATAGAAAGTATGGTGAGGCATCACAATAGGATGAATAGCCAACGCCTTCTCCCCAAAAGAATAAGCTTTTGAAAATGCCTCCTGAGGAATGTCTATGTGATGTTTTTGATAGCTATTCCACAATACCCCGCCCCAATGTAGGCCGTTGGTATCGATAGTACCGCCATAATCTAACAATACGCCTCTAATCATAATATCTGTTCGGTTTTTCAAAATGATGCACTCTCCGGCATCGGTTCCAATTTTTGGGGTTGTTTGGGTAGATAAGTAGGTGTAAATTTTAGTAAAACTAACCCAATCAGTATCCATACCAACTCCCTGATTCTCATTACTATTCCAATAAAAAGCCCCGCTTCAGACGGTAAGCCAATACTCCTTAAAGCTAACGCCAAGCCACCTTCGCGGGTTCCGAGCTGCATCGGAAAGAAAAAGACCACGTTGGCAAATAAAGATGAACCAGAGCTCACAATCAACGACTGCACTACCGACATCTCCAATCCAATAGCTTGTGCTGTAAAGTATATTTCGGCGCAGCCCACCACCCGTGCCACAAACTCAAGCCACAGAGAAGCATGGAAGCGCCCTTTGCGTTCGGCGTATAAAATCCGAATTTGGTCATCTATTTCTTGTAATGTATCCGCTTTTTCTTGGGCGAAAGTTTTGGCTTTTGTTTTGATAAAAGGGAGTTTTTGCAATAGGTTAAAAGTACTTACCGTAAACCCGCGCTGATATACCCTTACAAACCAAAATCCCAAGACCAACCCTATGACAAGCATAACGCCACATCCCCCTATCATGAGCGGTGAAAGAGGTACAGCCCACACAATCAAAACAATGGAAGCCAACCAAAAAATGACGTGTGAAAACATATGCATCAGACTATACAAGAGCACCGACGAAGTGGCTTTTTGGATACCCACGGCGGGCTTCAATTCCATGATGCGGTAAGGCTCACCGCCCAACGCCACAAAAGGTGTAATGTAATTGATGATATAACCCGTAATGGTAAGACGCAACACCGCCCAAAAAGGCAAGTCTGTTTCGGGTCGCTGTGGCTCTTCTATAATCGCCTGAAAAGCAAAGGCATTGAGTACATAAATCACCAGCCAGCTTCCAATCACGGGCAAAAACCACCAACCTGTTTTTTGGATATTTTGCCAAATAGTCTCTATACCCATGCCATATATCATATAGCCGAGCGACAAGACCCCAATGACCAAAAATAGGGCTTTATATATTTGCGTACTTATTTTCACTAGGGTGGGTCAACTGTTGATAAAAATGACGACTTACTTTCTCCTGACTCACGCACATATAAATCAAGATAGGATTCAAGATGAAAATATCGAACATGAAATAAATCCAAGCTTGGTCGATAAAGAGCCACAAAAACAGAAACAAAACGCGCGTATTGAACTGAACGATGTTGGTATATTTCATCAAAGGTTTGTTTTGAGCTCTAAAATCCCGTATCAAATCTTGCGGAAGACCGTTGGGGAATCGCTTACGAACAAGAGCCAAAAGTTTTTGTAAATGAGGCGAAAAACTTTCTTGGAGATTGGTGTAGTTGAGATACGTTCGTGCTACGAGTTTCATCCCAAAGTTTTTGGACCAAGAAAGTTGGTCATATTCTTTTTGTAAATCGCGGCTATTGTCGAGTTCGCTACCTGATGTACCTTTGATAAAAAACAAATGCACGTTGCGATAATAATCGGCCATCGCGGATTGCACTACGTGAGATAGCCCCGCTACTACGCCCGGCACCCAAATCAAGGCGCTCCAGCCTTCGTTTTGGCTACGCAAGCAAATTGCGATATGAATCGAAATAAACCAAAAATCCCCCGCCGCTCCGTCCAAAATACGCCCAAGTCGGCTTTTGTTGTTGGTGAGGCGTGCAAGCTGACCGTCGGCGCTATCGAGCGAATTGGCAAAAACCAACAACAACATCCCGATGACATTGATCCAAAGCTCTTGGTAATAAAACAAAATACCGGCCGCTACTCCAAAAAAGATACTGACAATCGTAACGGGGTTGGGGGTAATACCTACTTTAGCACAAAATAGCGCGATTTGGTAGCCAATAGGCCGATAAAACCAAATATCGATTTGCTCTTCGGTATCGTTGGATTTGAGTGAGCTTTCAAACGCACTTTCTTTTTTCTCTTCGAGGGTGGTATTGGTTGCCATGCTGTTATCTATTAAATTGTTGAACAATAGATTGCGCAATGTAGCTAGCAGCTTCTTCGCGACAAGGCGCAAAACTGGGCCAATCGTTGAGGTCGATGATATGAAAACTTCCGTCTTTACTCACGATAGCATCTCCGCCATAAATATGTACCCCTAGGGCTTCAGCTGAGGCATTGGCTACTTTTTGTAGCTCATTTATATCAAACTCATGATAAAGCGACTGCCCATTGATGGCTTCGTAGCCAGTGTATTTGTGGTGGTTGTTGTCGTAAGGATAAAACCAAAAAAAGAAGCCAGTATCTCTGACGGCATAAAACTTCACCAAGTCGCCGACCAAATGTTGCGAAATAACGGCATCATGAATATCCCGAAAAGTATATTCACGTAGGATTTCTTTGGCCTCTTTGATTGAAGCCGCAAACGTCACGTCCTCTTTGTGAATAGCGTGGAAATCCCCACGTTTAATCCAAAAACCTTTGCCCGGAAGTTGGTCAAATACTTCGTTGTCGGCATAGGTAGTGGGCACAATAAAACTCTTTGGATACGGAATTCCGTTTTGAATCAAGCCATTGGTCATGTTGATTCGAAAACAATTTTCGATACCAAAGCCTGAGTTGACAATCTTTTTGCCTTCGTTTTCAAGTTGTTGCAATTTTTTAACTACCTCTTTCTGGCGCCCCATTGTAAAGATATAGTCTTCTTGTATCTCTTCTTTTTGAAGAAACTCATCTTCACAACAAATCGTAACATGGCACTGCATTTTTTCTAAATTCTGTGCTACAAGCGAAAAAATAGCGTCGTCATTTCCGATATGGTTAGGTGAAAATTTTCGATTGCGGTGTACTCCTAATACTTTTAAATGATTCATTTTAAGGTAACTTCATGATTTGGTGTCGGCTGCTGTTCGCTCAAAAAGCGTTCGGCAGTAGTAATATCCCAGACGTGGTCGATGTCCACAATTTTGGAAAAAGAGTAAGCCTGTAATGGTATGTTTGTTTCGATTAAATAGCGTTGAAAATTTCGCATCCGGTTCGTGCCTTTTTCTACAGCCTCAATCGCCCGATTGAGCGCAGGACGACGCAAGCAATAAATGCCCCCCGAAATATAAGGCGTACTGTTTTGGTTGGTATCCGTAAATGCCGTGATTTGCTGCTGTGCATCCACAGAGACAAAAAGTGGGCTTTCGTCGTCCACAAAAGTAGTAACAGCCATTAGGCCACCTACTTGAGTATTTTGCTGGAAAGCGGCAATATAATCGGCAAATTCTTCTTCCCGAAACACCGTGTCGGTAGTAGTAAGGCAGAGAGAATCAAGCTGCTGGGAGGCTTTCAGCAACTCATAAAAACTATGGAGCGAACTAGGCGTAGATTTTTTGATTATCTTCAACGGGACTGGGTAAATGCTTGATAGTAAGTGTGTCTCTAGTAATTCTGATTCTTCGTTGATGATAATTTGGATGGTTTTAGCGCCATTTTTCGCAAATATCCGAATGAGCCTATCGATGAGCATTTCTCCATGAAGTTGCACCATAGGCTTAGGAAATTGAAAGCCTTCCTTTGCCAAACGTGACCCTTCTCCAGCGGCTATGATTGCATAATTCATATTGGTGTTTGTCTATGTCTTTCTGGATTTTTCCTTCGTGCTATGGTAAAAAATACAACCACAGAGAGAAGGAGCTATTCAAAAAGAGCTGATTCTAAAAATCGAGCCTGAATCGGGTACGAATTCCCCATTCGGCTACATTGGGATGATTGAGGTAATTGAAACGCCTTACCAAATCCACCCGAATAAGTTTAAAAATGTTGCTTACCCCTACACTTCCTTCAATATAGGGCTGACGTCCAAGCGAATAACTAATAGCTTTGTCTTGCGCATCTACCGGAAATCTAAAGACGGATAGGTTTTTATCTGGATTGTTTTCATCCCTCAAACCCCCTATCAAAGCTTTTACGCTTACTACTTCTCTGAGTTTTAGTTTTTTGAGAAGAGGTATTTTGTTAAAGAAAAAGCCATTAAAATAATATTGTACGTCCACGCTCGCATAGTGGTCACTTACAAACTCCAAGAAGTTCATCAAGTTGTAAGAGTTCAACTGATAAGCATAAGTTTGGTTGGCACGGTGAATCATCAAAAGCGGAAAAGGAATATTCTTACCTACGATATACCCACCTTCGGTAGTAATATCAGCAAACCCAAACTGAGAAAAATAAAAACGTTTGGCCACGTTGGCTGTGATAGTATGGTAATTGTTTTCGCCCGACAAAAACCCTTTTACTCCCACATTATAGCGAAGTGTGAAAATAGGGTATCGGTTGATGAGAGGCGTACGGTATAGTTTTCCTTGATAAAACTGCTCATTGGGCGCGTACCTAAGTTCGAGGCTTAGTTCGGTATTTTTTAGTTGAGGTACGGCTTGCACCAAACCATCGTTGTTTACTTTTTCGTATCTCAAAATCCCCGCTGGAGTCTGGTTCCACTGCGTAAATCCTAAGCGATAAGAAAAGTGATTGGGCAATTCACGGATGTACTCAAGTTTGAAAATATCATTGTAGAGCCAACGGTTGTTGTCGCCGCGTTTGAACGATAGCAAAAAATTGTCTTCTTGCACAAACTGAAGCTCTTGCCCCGGGATTTTGGTATCGCGCTGATAGCTTGCTCTGATATAATGAAACGGAAACTGATAAATCGATTTGTTGTTGAAAGAGTAAGTACTACTCAAAAAATACTTCCATTTTTCATCTTTGAAACCATAAGCGGCATACGATTCAAAGTAAAGACGATGACTCAACTCAGTAGTAGTACGTCCGCCAAAGCGCAATCGAAAACCTTCGACTGGGTTGAAGCTATAAAAAGTATTGACGGGTCCTACCTCCACTTTGCCGAAGGATTTATAACCCGCAAAAAACAAGGTTGCGATATCCATAGCTCGCCGAAATGACGGAATCGTTTGGAGGGTGTCCACATTGCGATAAATATTCCGCTCCAGTCTTTCGAGAGGCACGTGTCTTACATTGCTCCAAAATTCTTCACTTTTGGAGGTAGAAGCAAGCGTGGGCAAATACTCTTGGGCCGGGCCTTTGTAGAGGCTATCTTCCCGTGGTTGGTTGACGGTAAAGTTTTTGAAATTGACGACCCGTTGCCCATACAATCCCGCTGCTTTTTCTCCCAATGCAAACTCCATTCCTAGCGTAGTTTTGCTAAGATGATAACGCCCTTCATCGCCTTTCTCAAATTCTAGGCGAGCTTCTAGGTCGCGCATGAAGTTGAGGTTGATGTCTTTGTTGACAGTGAGATACGCGTTTTGAACGCTGTAATTACCATCAAGAGTCACAAAGAGTTTTCCCTCAAAAAGCATATCGGTCTTGTTGCGTGGTACAAAGCCCAATTCTACCAACCAAGGCGTTTGGGTTTTGACGGTGTCGCGGATAAAAAACTTATAAAAAGTGGGGGCACTATTGGCAATGGGACTCAACAATAGGTTGGTCGCAATCGAAATATCATTTTTATAAATATCTATGTCTTCATAAAGCCTTCTAAAGTAGGCGTTTAGACCGTCGTTGTCGATGAATTTAGAGTCAAACTCCGCTTTTCTATCGGCTTTTACCCATTGTTTTTTTGTGTAAGGGTTTTTCCGAAAATAGACCTGAGAGAGTTTTTCTTGCATATAGGCGGGAAGCATATTTTTGCCACCCATATTGGTAGAGTCTTGATTGACAAACAAAAACTGATAGTTGCGGAAAATGCGTCTTTCTTTGAAATTGTCGGATAAGTTGCTGAGAGCCAACGATATTTTTTCGTATTGCTCATACTCTACATAATCATTGCTTGCCATTTGGTTTTTGTCCTTATGCGCAATCACCTCCCTGATCAGCTGTACCGCAGGATTATCTTTGTTGCGATAGCCTCGGGTTTTGCCTTTGACGGTTACTTCTTTGAGCAGTACCGCATCGACAGCCATCTTTATATTAATGGTTTGCGTAATTCCCGGTGTTACCGTTTTTTCAAGGCTTTGATAACCAATGTACGTAAACTTAATGCGGGATTGGTTGGCAGGGAAGCTAAGTGTATAGTTGCCTTCGGCGTCGGAGGTACTACCGATGGTAGTCCCTACTACTTGGACATTGACAAAAGGTAGCGTCTCGCCGGTTTTAGTATCGGTAATGACCCCCTTTACGGTAGTAGTCTGCGCTACCAAAGCAGTGGATTGTATGCCTACAATCGCAAAAATAAGGGCTATATGTACATAAATAATTCGTAACATTTTGATGTGGGCCTTGGGCCTAATTTGTCTATCACAACTGTTATTTTATTCTACTAATCTGATTCTTTAAAGCCAATGTTGGGCTTTGTACCATTCAATGGTTTCGGTGAGACCTTTTTTTAGGTCATACTGAGGGCTGTATTTTAAGTCTTTTTGAGCGGCATTGATACTACAATACCAGTTGGCTGCGGTGAGTTCTTTTATTTTTTCTTGGTTTACTACGGGTGTTTTGTTAGAAAATGAGCTACTCAATTCAAGTGCATTAGCGGCCATTTTCAAAATCTGCACTGGTAAATGCAATCGGTAAAGACGCTGACCACTCACTTCTTTAAAATAATTGGCTAGGGCATAGCGGTCGTACCAATTCCCGTCCGAAATATTGTAGGTGTGTTTTTCGGGCGAAGCTTGGAAGAGAGCTGCTATGGTAGCGGCACTTAAGTCTTTGGCATAGACAAAACTCAAGCGCTGAGGCTTGCGCCCAATATAAGCATCTAGTCCTTTGTTGAGCGTTTTAAACAAGATCAGTAAGTCTTTTTCGCGCGGGCCATATACTGCCGTAGGTCGGATTGTAGTAAGAGGTAGCTCGCTCAATTGGGACAGGTACTGCTCGGCAAGCAGCTTGCTCTTGCCATAACTGGTAATAGGGTTGGGTAAAGTGTGTTCGGTAATAGGTTGGGTGTCTTGGTATGAAATGGGTCCTAAAGCTGCCAAACTGCTCAAAAACACAAACCTTTTGAGCGGAATATCGGCAGCAAGAGAGGCTTCGGCCAATGTACGGGTATAATGGGCGTTGATTAGATTGTATGCTTCTTGATTTTTGGCTCTAGTGGCTCCTGCCGAATGAATGATGTAGGAATATCGCCCTTCTGCAAGTAACTTTTGAAGCCCTGCTTTGTCGTTGAAATTAGGGTAAACATACGTAATATCAAATGCTTTTAGGTGGCTCACATCGCTTGAAGGCCTGATAGCGGCGTGGACTTCCAAGCCTGCTTTCAGTGCGGATTCAATTAAGTGATAGCCAATAAAACCACTCGCTCCTGTAATGAGTACCCTGCTGCTCATAATTCCTTTTCGTACAATCGGTATCTCTTATAAAGCTTACCATTAATCTGCTCAATAGCGTGGTTCATGAGATAATTGTCTTCCAACATCCACGAACATTCGCCCCCCGTAATTTTAGTACCGTACGTATTTTTGATAATATTTCCGTAAAGACATGCTTCTATACCCATTTTGCGATAGCCCTCAACCACCCCAAGGGTAAGTACGCGCAGTCGGGTGATGTTTTTTTTCTGGAAAAGCAATTTAAAAATCCCCGTAGGTAGTAAGCGTCCTCTTTTAATTTTAATCAAAACTTGATTGATATCCGGGATTCCTAAGGCAAAGGCAATCAATTTGTTGTCTTTTTCGGCTACCAAACAAAAGTTAGGGTCTAATATTAATTTCAAATCTTTGGCCAAATAATCAAACTCCTTGGGAGTCATGGGCACAAAGCCTAGGTTTTTGTCCCAAGCCGAATTATAAACTTCTCGGATTTTGGGTACTTCTTCCGCAAATTTTTTGAGGTTTACTTTCCTAATCGTGATACCATTGCGTTTCAAGCGAGCCTCAAGCGTATCTAGCAATTTGAGGGTTCGCTCGTTGGCTTCTTTGGTTTCGAGTTCGTAGGCCAACAAATCCGTTTTTTTCTTAAATCCTGCACCTACAATCAACTCGGCATAGTAGGGAGCATTGTAGGACATCATCGCAATAGGCGGACGGTCAAAACCCTCTACCAAAAGCCCACAAGTATCATTAGTAGATAAGTTGACAGGGCCTATGATATTGGTATTTCCTTTTTCTTTTACCCATTCGGTTGCTTGTTGAAGCAATGCTTTGGCGATAGCAGGGTCGTTGATACAATCAAAAAAACCAAAAAAGCCGTCTTTATTTCCCGTAAAATCAATATGGTTCTGATTATGAATAGCGGCGATGCGTCCTACTATACGTTCATTGCTATACGCAAGAAAAAGCCTCACACTCCCATGTTCATAAAAGGGGTGTTTGTGGGGAGAGAGCATATCTTGTTGAGCAATAAACAGCTCTGGGACGTAATTTGGGTCGTCGCGATAAAGCTCATGGGGAAAATCAATAAACCTAGCGAGCTCCTTGCTAGACTCTACCGCAACTATCCGATTCATAGGTTGGCTTTGATGGCTTCTGGGCAAATTTTATGGTAAATTTTGGTCATCTTATCGATAGCTTCCTCTATCTGACTAAATGTATGAGTAGCCATCAACGAAAACCGAATCAACGTATCTTCTGGACGAACTGCCGGCGATACGACTGGGTTTACAAATACCCCTTCATCTTGCAAAAGCCGGGTGATTAAGAAAGTCTTTTCATTGTCTCGAATATAAATCGGTAGAATAGGGCTTTCTGTTTTGCCCAAATCAAACCCATTGATGAGCAACAACTCCTTGGCGTAACGGGTATTGGCCCATAGACGCTCAATATGAAAAGGTTCGGTTTCGATGATATCCAAAGCCGCCAAAGTACTTGCCACAGTAGCCGGTGTCATACTAGCACTGAATATCAAAGAACGAGCTCTATGCTTCAGGTACTCTATGGTGTCGTTGTCGCTGGCAATAAACCCTCCCAAAGAAGCAAGAGATTTGCTAAAAGTACCCATGATTAAATCAGTGGCATGGGTAAGACCAAAATGGGAAGAAGCTCCCGCGCCTTTTTCGCCGATTACCCCTAAGCTGTGGGCATCATCTACCATGATAGAAGCACCAAACTGCGCCGCTACTTCGACCATTTCGGGAAGCTTGACAATGTCGCCTTCCATGCTAAAAATACCGTCGGTCGCAATCAACTTGATAGCTTCGTCGGGCAGGAGACCCAATTTTTTCTTGAGGTCTTCCATGTCGTTGTGAGCATACTTAATGACTTTCGAAAACGAAAGCCGACTCCCGTCAATGATAGAAGCATGATCCATTTCATCCAGCAAAATGTAATCGTGCCGCCCTGTCAAACAAGACAATGCGCCCAGATTGGCCTGATAACCGGTGCTAAAAAGAATAGCGGCTTCCTTTCCAGTATAAGCAGCTAATCTTCGCTCTAGCTCTATATGAATATCAAGCGTGCCGTTTAAAAATCTAGAACCTGCGCACCCTGTTCCATATTTTTGGGCTGCTTTTTGGGCCGCTTCAATCACATAGGGGTGGTTGGTAAGCCCTAAATATGAATTTGACCCAAACATCAATACAGGCTTTCCTTTGATAAGAACCTCAGTATCCTGACCTGATTCTATCGGCCTGAAATAGGGGTATATTCCCTTTTCTCTTGCGATTGCAGCGTCTTTAAACTCCGCAACTCGGCTTCGTAGTTTGTTACTCATATTATGAAACTGGTGTCAGAAATATTCTACTAATTGCTTTTAACTTTACTCAATCATTTCCATTAAAAATGGAAGGATTGGAGATAAGGCAAATATCAACTTACAACTACAAACAATGTTTCAGAAGAAAATGTTAAACAACTACATCACTTCTTCCGAAATAAATAAATACTCCGTAATCATATCAATGATTATATTCTTATGATTTTCGGCAAACTGATTAAACTCCTCCTCCGAGCAATTGTACATTTTCATGGTAAGGTTTTTACCAACAAACACAAATTGAAGACTTCCCATAATTAAAGGCATGATGCTTTCGGTCGGAATCTTGCGCATAGTACCTTTACTCACTTCTTCTTCGATATGAGCCGTCAAATGCCCGTGTAATAGTTCTTTTAATTTATTTAGCTCCGGCAACAGCCGACTCCCGTCGCGTTGAATCTCAGTCATCAAAAACAAAACCAAGGCAGGTTCTGTCTTCATTACTTGAAAATCAGCTTTAATCAGTTCAATTAGCTTCTCTCTAAGCGAAATAGGCTTCTCAAAAATCTGAAGCGTATTGTTACAATAAAGCGAAAATAAATCCTTAAAAATTTCGACAAAAAGCTTCTCCTTACTCCTAAAGTAGTAGTTAGTAAGGGCAATATTCATGTTGGCTGCCTCCGCAATGTCCCGCGCTGTTGTACCAGCGTACCCTTTCTTCAAAAAAACAGATTTCGCTGCTTCTTTGATTTTTTCTTCACTAGATTGAGTTATACACGCCACGTTTTCTTCTCTGTTTTCATTAACCTGCGCCAAAGGTAATATTGGATAATTTAACTAACAAACTATTTTAACTTAAAATTTTAAACAAATGTTTAAAACAAAAATTTATACAATTTTATATTCTTTATGTCCCAAATTTTTACCTAAAAGTAAAGATATAATGGGGGTTTTAGTCCTTATGATTCTCTAAGCTGTATAAATAGCTGATGACAACAAATTAGTACTGAACTCATAAAAAATAGTATGATTTATAATACTTTGTTTGTTATTTTGAACTCGAAAAATAGATAGGCGTACATTTGAAAGACAACCTCTCTCATACCGAAGAAGAACGCCTCTGGGAGCGTTTCAAAGAAGGAGACAGTGAGGCCCTTGGGCTGCTTTCTCGCCGTCATTATCGTGCATTGTTTAATTATGCCATAAAATTCACCAAAGACCGCGAAGTAGTCAAAGACTGTATTCAAGATTTGTTTTTGGAGCTGTGGGAGCGGCGTGACTACTTGACACAGACGCCTTTTGTGCGTATTTATCTTATCAAAGCCCTCAGAAACAATTTGTTTCGTAAAATACGCCAAGAAAGAAAGTTTACCGACGCCGAAGACCTCGATTCCGACATACCTTTGTCAGATCATATATCGGCAGAGTCTAGTTGGATTGAAAGTGAGCTTTTTCTTGAAAATGAGGAGAAAATCAAAACCGCTTTGTCTAAGCTCCCCAAACGTCAGCAAGAAATCATTTTTCTGAAATTTTATGAGAATCTCTCCAACGATCAAATCTCCGAGATTCTAGACATGAATCGCCAATCAGTGGCTAATTTGCTCCATCGAGCGCTTACTTCTCTTAAAACCAACTGGTTTTCTCTCGTTAAGTTATTACTTCTATTTTTGAAGTAAATTCAAAAAAAATTGTATTCAAGTGAGTATGCGCTTTACAGAAGTGTCTATCTCAATATAATAAGGTATTTAAGTGCAATTTATTCTATGATTGATTATACCACATATACCCCCGAAGCTCTCGCCCTAGACGATTCATTTAGAGGGTGGGTTTTGGAGGATAAAGAACACCATTTTTGGAAAAATTGGATAGAAAATAACCCTGCCAAAACAGCCACTGTCAAGCAGGCTCAAGCGCTTGTATTGTCTATCTATCAAGCCCAAGACGAGATTTCGGAAGAAGAAATTGACGATGCCATACATCAATTGGTGCAGATAGCCGACAAGCGCAGCATGATAATTCCGCTTTGGCACCAAACTTGGTTCAAAGTGGGAGCGGCAGCCATAGCTCTCTTTATGATTGGGTGGCTGCTTTATTATGAAAAGCAAAAAATACATATCACTCCCTATCAGCAAGTGGTAGGGCAGCTCAAAGATGAAGTTAAACTTTTAGAATTTACCAACACCACTTCTTTTGCTCAGTCTGTTATGCTTTCCGATGGTAGCTCGGTGGTACTTCAACCCCAGACTAGTATTAGTTATCCTACTACTTTTTTAGCGGACAAAAGAGAGGTTGTATTGTCGGGCGAGGCTTTTTTTGAGGTCTCTAAAAATCCGAACAAACCCTTTTTTGTTTTTGCTAATGGATTGATTACTAAAGTGCTTGGCACTTCTTTTACGGTCAAGGCCTATGATAAAGACCAAGAAGTAAAGGTGATTGTCAAGACGGGAAAAGTATCGGTATTTGCACAAGACGCGGCCTCGCAGGTTCAAAAATCGAGCCGAGAACTTACAGGTTTGGTGCTTACGCCCAATCAGCAAGTGACTTATAGTAGAGCCGATAGCCGACTGGTACGCTCGCTAGTTGAAAAACCCCAACTCCTGGCTTTGCCTGAGATTCAGCAGCAAAGTTTCGAGTTTAGACAAGCTCCGGTATCGGATGTATTTGATGTATTAGAAAAAGCGTATGGCGTCAAAATTGTCTATGATGAAGATTTGATGGGAGGTTGCGAACTCACCGCTACGCTCTCAGATGAGCCTTTATTAGAAAAAATGGAATTGATTTGTAAGGTACTCGAAGCGCAGTACGAACTGATAGATGCCCAAATTGTAGTAACAGGAAAAGGTTGTAAATGAGGCTCTTAAAAAAAGAATTTATAACTACTTAGCCCTAGGCGGTAAGCAGTAGGCATTTTTTACGAGGTTTTAGGCAAGCGCAGCGCAAACTCGTTGAGGAGGCAAACCCCAAAGCTTATAGCTTATAGCCCAAAGCATATTGCTAAGTATTTACGATGCTTTAATGATTGTTTTACCTAACCCCTTTTGTATTCCGAATGACTTAAAATTACGCTCAACCCCCAACCAACAAAAAGCCGGCGATGTGTCCGCATCACCGGCTTAGGATTCCCCAAAGTTTCTCAGGCTTTCACAACACTCGTTCTCAGGCGAGTGCGGGGATGTTTTTGTCAATCTTGTAAACCAACAAAGACCAAAGTTATGTCAAAACGTCGACAATTCAGCAAGATTCTGCTCAAAATCATGCGAATCACTTGTTATCAAATTTTCATCACAATTCTATGCACCTCTCTGGGGTATGCCATAGATACTCAAGCCCAAGAACTACTCGAACGCAAGGTTTCTATTCAAGTAGCAAATCAAGAAATAGGGCGTGCGCTTGAGCGTATTGAGAAAGTCGCCGATGTACATTTTATGTACAGCCCACAGATTATTGCGTCGAAACGTAAAGTGACGCTCGTAGCGAAAAATGAACGGCTTGCTACCATTTTGGACGGTCTGCTAAGACCTCTTAATCTTACGTATGAAGTAGTAGGCAATAAAATATTGCTCAACCGTATCACCACTCCTCCTAATCTTACCCCCGAAAGTCCTCGTTCGGAAATACGTACCAATCAGATGCTCATTGAGCAGCCTATCAAAGGAACGGTGACCGACGAATCAGGCTTGGGCTTACCGGGTGTAAGTGTACTAGTCAAAGGAACCAACAAAGGTACAATCACCGGAGCAGATGGAGGCTATGTATTGGTCGTACCTGACAACAACGCCGTATTGGTGTTTAGTTTTGTGGGTTATGAATCTCAAGAAATTGCGATTGGAAATCAGACGTCTGTCGATGTCAAACTCAAAACAGACATTAAGTCGTTGGGCGAAATCGTGGTTGTGGGGTATGGTCAAGTCAAAAAAAGCGACCTAACAGGCTCAGTAGCTTCAGTCAAAGCCAAAGACATCACGGCTTTTCCTATCACTACGCCCGTACAAGGTATCCAAGGGCGCGTATCGGGAGTGCAAGTTATTCAAAACTCGGGTGCCCCAGGTTCATCAATTTCGGTGCGTATACGAGGCGGAAACTCATTACGTGCCAGCAATGAGCCTTTGTATGTAGTGGACGGATTTGCGCTTTCGGGGAGTCTATCAGCTCTTAACCCTTCTGACATTGAATCCATTGAGGTGCTCAAAGATGCCTCAGCCACGGCTATTTATGGTTCTAGAGGTGCCAATGGAGTGGTGATTGTAACCACTAAAAAAGGAAAAGCAGGTAAAAGTCAAATAGATGTAGAGAGTTTTTATGGAGTACAATCTCCCACAAAACTTATTGAAATGATGAACGCACGCGAAATGGCTGAAATCGCCAACGAACGTGCGGCCAACGATGGCGTCAGTGCATTTTTCACGGCCCAAGAGATTGCTAGTTTTGGAGAAGGGACCAATTGGCAAAAAGAATTGCTACGGTCGGCACCTATTCAAAACCACGGCGCTACCTTCTCAGGAGGTACAGAGCGTATGCAATATTCTTTTTCTACCAATATTCTGTCGCAAGACGGCATTGTTCCCAATTCTAGTTACAAAAAAGGAACCATACGTGGCAACATCAATCACCGAGTCAATGACAAATTGACCTTTGATTTCAGCATGATACTGAGCCGCTTGAATCAGCGCCGTATCGACGGCGAAAACAGTAACCGTGGCAATGGGGCTCTTTCGGCCATTTTGGTAGCTCCCCCTACCGTGACTCCGTTTACCCCTCAAGGCGATTATAGCAATGTAGTGCCTTATTCGTTTAGTTCCAATGTGTTGCTCAATCCTTTTGCTTTGGTCAACGAGCGCCGCGACCAAGATGTGCAAGACTATGTATTGGCCAACACTGCCATTAATTATGAAATTCTCAAAGGACTTACGTTGAGGGTATCGGGTGGGATAGAAGCATTCAACAATCGAAGAGACCAGTACTCTACCCGCAAACTATCTACTTCTCCTTCTGGTTCGGCTTCGGTGTCTACTTCGCGTCAGACCAATCTCCTCAACGAAAATATCCTCAACTATGCGCGTACTTGGGGACAAAGTCATAGCTTGACAGTAACAACAGGATTGACTTACCAAAACCAAAAAAACAACTCTTTGAGTGCAGGTGGTAGCGGATTTGCTTCAGATGTGCTCACTACCAATGCCCTACAAGGTGCGGCTACGCCCGGAATCCCTGGAAGTGGTGCCTCTGAATGGACACTTTTGTCTTATTTAGGAAGGGTGAATTATACTTTCAAAGACCGCTACTTGCTCACCGCAAGCTATCGGGCCGATGGGTCGTCTAGGTTTGGGAAAAACAATAAATGGGGCTATTTCCCTTCTGCTGCTTTTGCTTGGCGAGCCATTGAGGAGGATTTCATGAAACAGCAGACGATTTTATCGGATTTGAAATTCAGAGTGTCTTGGGGACAAACCGGCAATACCGCCCTTAGCCCTTACCAAACCCTCAATAGCCTGAGTTCTTATCAGACCATTTTTGGAAACGATTTGGCGATTGGCTATGCCCCTAGCAGCAGTTTGTCAAATCCTACCTTGAAGTGGGAAACCACCACTCAGACCGATATCGGGGTAGACTTAGGGTTTTTGCGGGACCGCCTTCGAGTCACCGCCGATTATTATATGAAAGACACCAAAGATTTGTTGGCCATTGTATCCCTTCCTACTTCGGCGGGTTATGCTAGTACGACTCAAAACATCGGCGAAATCCAAAACTCTGGTGTCGAACTTGGGATAGATGCTAATGTGTTTTCGGGAGAATTCAAATGGGATATTTCAGCAAATGCTTCTTTCAATCGCAATAAGGTTAAATACTTGGTAGGAGGTAGCGATATTTTTGGAGCTGCTTTGCAAAATCCCTTAGGAGTACCCGTAAGTTTGGTGAGAGTAGGGCAGCCCGTGGGTGTTTTCTTTGGCTACCAAGAAAATGGCCTCAATGAAAAAGGTGAAATTGTTTTCAAAGACCTCAACAACGACGGTGTCATCAATACCAATGATAAAACCATCATCGGTAATCCCAACCCTAAAGCTATTTTTGGTTTTAGCTCATCGGCTTCTTATAAAAACTTCGAACTCAACCTATTTCTTCAGGGAGTGCAGGGGGTAGATTTGTTTAATTTCAACGTGGCGAGTTTTGCCAACAGTTTCAATTTTGGGGAAAATCAAATCAAAGATTTATATCTCAATCGTTGGACGCCGCAAAACCCTAACTCCACTGCCAAATATCCCAAGGTCAGTGTGAATACCAAGTTTAGAGAATCTGATCGGTATGTTGAAAATGGCTCTTTCATGCGTTTGAAAAACATTCAGTTGGCCTACAACATTCCGACCTCAGGCATCAAATGGCTGCGCAAAGCCCAAGTATATGTAAGTGGTCAAAACCTGCTCACCCTTACCAAATACTCTTGGTACGACCCCGAAGTAAGCACCTTAGGTGGCAGTACGTCTATCAGCCCAGGTGTAGATCAGTTTGGTTATCCTGTTGCCAAAACAATCACCCTTGGCGCTCGTCTTGGTTTTTAATTTCCTAAATGAAATCGAATATGAAAAAGATATTTTTTGCTTGCTTGGTCTTATTTCTTACCTCATGTGAACGCCTGTTGGAAGAAGTTCCTACCGACCGTTTGTCTCAAGAAAACTTCTATCAGAGCAAAGATGATTTGATTGCTGCCCTGAATGCGGTGTATTCACAAGTACGCGGAGCCAACTCCTACGGGACCAATTACCCCGCGCAGCTAAATGGTATGGCCGATTATTGTATTTCACGAGGTACTCAAATACCCGTGAGTGAATTTCAGGGATTGGACGGCACAAACATCGCCCGCACCGATGCCGTATGGAGAGATTTGTACCAAAGTATCAATTCAGCCAATATCGTGATTCAGGTTACGCCCAACGTCGCTTCGGTAAGCGAAGCCGACAAGAGTGCGATTGTGGCCGAAGCACGGTTTTTGAGGGCTTTCAATTACTATAATTTGGTGAGAAATTATGGCGGTGTCCCTTTACGAACAGCGCCTATTTTTGAGGTATCACAGGCCAGAGGAAAAAGGGCTTCGGTAGAAGAAGTCTATAAACTCATCATTGAAGATTTGCAATTTGCCGAAAACTCCCTGCCCAAAACCGTATCTGCTGGGCAAGCGGGGCGTCCTACTCAAGGAGCGGCCAAATTGCTCCTAGCCAGTGTCTACTTAACGCGTGAAAACTGGGCAGGTGCGCGCGACAAAGCCGACGAAGTAATAAAGTCGGGCGTGTATTCTTTGGTAGAAGTAAAAACTTCGGATGATTTTGAAAAACTTTTCGGGGCAGATTTAGCCACTACGCCCGAAGAAGTATTTTATATCAAATATGCTCGCATTACAGGGCAAGGCTGGGGATATCCGAGCTATCAACATCCGGCAGATGGCCCTTATACCACGGGAGTAAGAGCCCATTTTACTTTGCCTACTTTGCCCCTTATCCGCGATTGGTCCGACAAAGACCTTCGTAAAGACTACAATTTGTATTCATCCTATACCAATCGTAGCGGCCGCCTTACTACTTTTCCCGCCGCCGAACCGATTTGCTTCCGTAAGTTTAGGGATTTGCCAGCCAATCCTGCTGGTAATGATTTTCCAGTATTGCGATATGCGGAAGCGCTTCTCATCTATGCCGAAGCGGCAAGTCAAGCCAATGGCGGGCCTACCGCCCAAGCACTCGAAGCTCTCAATAAAGTGCACCGTAGAGCCTATGGTTATTTATCTACCACTACTTCGCCCGTTGATTTTTCTTTGGCGGGACTATCGGCTGCTTCGTTTAGAGATTTGGTCATGACCGAAAGAGCCTATGAGTTTATGATGGAAGCAAGCCGCTGGTACGACCTTAAACGGCTAGGCACTACCAAATTAAAAGAAGTTATCAAAACTGCTCGTGGCAAAGATGTCAAAGATACTCACTTGATGTGGCCTATTCCTAAACAAGAAATGGACAATAACCCTGATTTATCAGCTTCGGATCAAAACCCTGGCTATTAAGCACCTATTCAATAGTAAAAAAATGACAAAACAGTCTTTAGTTTAAACCAAAACAACTCTGCATTCTGATGAAAAGAAATATGTTTTTGACGTGGTTGATTCCATGCGTTTTGCTGTTTTCGAGCCATAAAATGGGTTCAGAAGCTACTTCGGCGGATGCCCAAACCGTGGCGGCGACGCGCAAAGCGGATATTATCGTATATGGAGGAACTTCGTCGGCGGTGATTGCGGCCGTTCAAGCAAAAAAAATGGGTAAATCCGTCATTGTCGTTTCTCCCGACAAACACCTCGGCGGACTTACGTCGGGTGGCTTGGGCTTTACCGATACTGGCAACAAAGAAGTGATTGGAGGACTTTCGCGGGAGTTTTATCAACGTCTGTATCAGCATTATCAAAAAGATGCTTCATGGCAATGGCAGAAAAAAGAAGAATATGGCAACAAAGGCCAAGGTACCCCTGCCCTCGACGGAGCCAACCGCACCATGTGGATTTTTGAACCTCATGCTGCTGAAGGAGTTTATGAAGATTTTGTGAAAGAATACGGCCTTACTATTTATCGCAACGAGTGGCTCGACCGTTCTGCCAAAGGCATCACTAAAAAAGGAGGAAGTATTACTTCAATCCGTACTTTGAGTGGTAATGTGTACGAAGGAAAAATGTTTATTGATGCTACTTATGAAGGCGATTTGATGGCCGCCGCCGGGGTCAAGTTTCATGTAGGTCGCGAAGCCAATAGTGTTTACAACGAAAAATGGAACGGCGTACAAGTGGGCGTTTTTCAGCATCGCCATTATTTCAAAGACAAAATCAGTCCTTACAAAATAGAAGGAGACCCTAAAAGTGGTTTGTTGCCAGAGGTATCGGCTTTGCCTCCCGGCAAAAACGGCGAAGGTGATGACAAGATTCAGGCCTATTGTTTTCGGATGTGTTTGAGCAATCACCCCGACAATCGGATTCCTTTTCCTAAACCAGAAGGCTATGATCCTAATCGCTACGAACTTTATGCACGCGTGTTTAAGGCAGGATGGCGCGAAACTTACGACAAGTTTGATCCCATTCCTAACCGCAAAACCGATACCAACAATCACGGACCTTTTAGTACCGACTACATCGGCAAAAACTATGATTATCCCAATGCTTCCTACGAGCGCCGCCGCCAAATCATCAAAGAGCATGAGTTGTACCAAAAAGGCTTGATGTATTTCCTCCAAAATGATGCGCGGGTACCAGCCGACGTACAAGACAAAATGAAGCAATGGGGGCTGCCCAAAGACGAGTTTAAAGACAATGGCGGATGGCCACATCAGCTTTACATCCGTGAAGCTCGCCGCATGCTTGGGGAGTTTGTAATGACCGAAGCCGACGCCCTTGGCAAAACCAAAGTGCCGAATCCAATTGGTATGGGCTCGTATGCGTTGGATTCTCACAATGCACAGCGATTTGTGACCGAAGATGGCTATGTACAAAATGAAGGTGACATCGGAGTGCATCCCGATAAGCCTTATTCGATTGCTTATGGGTCGATTTTGCCCAAAGAAAATGAATGCAACAACTTGCTGGTATCTGTTTGTGTATCAAGCTCTCATATTGCTTATGGCTCAATTCGGATGGAGCCAGTATTTATGATATTGGGGCAGTCGGCTGCTACAGCCGCCGCCCTTGCGATAGATAGTAAAGTGTCGCCACAAAAGCTACCCTACGAGAAATTGAAGGAAGTTTTGCTCAAAGACAAACAACGCTTAGAGTGGTAAAATACTTTACAATTGGTTAGTAATCCCAAAAGCCTCAGTGATTTTCGCTGGGGCTTTTTATTTGACGTTTTTAGCCAAAAAACAGGGGTAGTAATTACCCATAGCTTTCTTTAAAAAATAAGATAAAACCATAAATGAAGGAAAGATTTGAAAGCCAGGAGTTCCAATAATCTAGCATAATATTCAAATATCTCCTTCAAAAAGAGAACGGTGAAGCAAATAAGTGAAATTTTCAAGCTAACTGATAATCAATATTTTATTCCTAAAATTTCTTAAACAAAAAGCATTTTTATCTCACCTAAACTTCATCGAACAGGTATGTAAAGGATAGTAATCCATTGTGTTTTTAGAAATATTTGAATATAATATTGACTCTTGTTGAGGAGTTAAGTAATAAAGAGAGCCAAATACCGCCGAAACCAACAAAAAACATACAATCAAACGCAACATAATAATGATCAGTACTTTCAAACTTAGATATTTCACGTTGGGCTTGATAGCAGCCCTTTTTGTATCGTTTAGCTTCGATGCCATGAGCCAAGGAAAAAAAGCAAAAAAGGCAAAGAAAGACAAAGAGGGTTTTGTAAAAATATTTGACGGAAAATCGTTAGATGGCTGGGAAGGTGACCCTACCTATTGGCGGGTTGAAAACGGAAATTTGGTGGGAGAAATAACCCCTGCTACTCTGTTGAAAGCCAATTCTTTTATCATCTGGCAAGGTGGCGAGCCTGCCGATTTTGAGTTGAAAGGCGAATTCAACATCGCCGCTGCTGGCAATTCTGGTATCAATTATCGTAGTGTACGCGTTCCGGATGTTCCTTTTGCTTTGAAAGGGTACCAAGCAGATATCGACGGAAAGATTAATTATACGGGTCAAAACTACGAAGAACGCGGACGTACAACGCTGGCTTATCGTGGTCAAAAAACCAATATCAGTCCTTATTCAGGCGAAGCTACTCCTCAAGCGGTACGTTCTAAAGTACAAAGAAATGCTTGGACCAATTTGACCGTGACGGGTTCGTTGGGCAGCAGCGATTCTCTCAAAACATTAATCAAAAGCGAAGACTGGAATGAGTTTCATTTGGTCATCAAAGGCAATCACCTCAAACACTACATCAATGGCGTGCTGATGAGCGAAGTAATCGACGAAGATACCGTCAATGGCAAAGCGAGTGGGTTGTTGGGTGTACAAGTGCACGTAGGCCCGCCGATGAAAGTACAGTACCGTAATCTACGCATCAAGCAGTTGTAAAATAAAGATTGGATGAGCCAAGGTGAGTTTTCACCTTGGCACTGTTTTTATAAAAATCCGTACATTATCCACAATTGTCAACTGAAATCCACAATAGTTGACCCTTTAACTTAAAATTAAATAGGCTCAAAATTAAGATGAACAAAATAGGTTTTAATGTATTGGCTTGGTCGGCAGGAATGTCGGAAGAACTTTTTCCAATCCTCGACCGATTAAAAAAAATCGGTTACGACGGCGTTGAGTTTTTTGTAGGCGCACCTGACGATGCGATGTACAAAAAAGTGGGAGAGCATGCTCGTTCGTTGGGATTAGGAGTAACTACAGTGACAGTGGTAAGTCCTGACATGAACCCTATTCACGAGTCAGCCACGGTACGAGCCAAATCCCTCGACCGCATCAAATGGGCCATCGACCGCTCGCATGACCTCAATTCGACCGTATTGTGTGGGCCTTTCCATTCGGCACACGCCCACTTTGCAGCACATCCAGCTTTAGAAGAAGAGTATGCGCGCAGTGCTGAAGTCCTTCATGCGGCTGGCGAACATGCCGCTTCGGGCAATATCGTGTTGGCGATAGAAGCACTCAATCGTTTTGAGTGCTATCTCTGTAATACCATGGAGCAATTGTCGAAATTGGTAAAAATGGCTGACCATCCCCATGTGAGGGCTATGTTTGATACCCACCACGCCAATATCGAAGAAAAAAAATACGACAAAGCTATCAATACGATTGCGCCCGTGCTGAGTCACGTACACATCAGCGAAAATGACCGAGGAACCCCCGGCGACGGTCATGTGCCTTGGGATGCCGCTTTCTCTTCTTTGGCAGCGATAGACTATAAAGGATGGCTTACCATTGAGGCTTTTTCCAGAAATGACCCTGATTTTGCCAATGCTATCAACGTATGGCGTGAATACAACGACCCTTGGCACATTGCCGAAGAAGGATTAAAGTTTATCAAAGAAATGGGAGCCAAGCAAGGACTTTAGCCTTTTTATTATTTATCCGAAATCCTACACCTTTTATATGAAGCATATTCAGCATCTATTATTGCTTTTATCTTTTTTGGCGGTTGGTAGTAGTTTTCAAATCTCTCCTACCTCATCCAAGAATGCTACTCCTAAGGACGATTTAGAAAAATATCGTGTTGTATATCAGGGAGAAAAAGGGCCTGGTGTTGGAAAAAATATTGTTTTTATAGCTTCTGACCATGAATATCGCGGTGAAGAAACATTGCCTGCTTTGGCACGGATATTAGCCAAGCGTTTTGGATTTACTTGCACGGTGATTTTTGCTCTCGACGACCAAGGTAATATTCTACCCGGCAGCTCCAACTTACGAGGATTGGAAGTATTAGATAAGGCTGATTTGATGTTTATTTTCACGCGTTTTTCACATTTTGAAAACGCCGAAATGCAACACATCGATGATTATCTAAAACGTGGCAAACCCGTCATTGGTCTTCGTACCGCAACTCATGCTTTTGATATTAAAAATGACCCTACATGGGAGCACTATGGCTGGAATTATAAAGGCCATAAAACCGCTTGGAAGGATGGATTTGGAGAAGTAGTGCTAGGCGAAACATGGGTGTCACATTATGGTACAAACCACAAACAATCGTCAAGATTGATTCCCGACGAAGCACACGCTAAACATGCAATCCTGAGAGGAGTCAAAGATATGTGGGTGCAGTCAGGTGGCTACACCGCTGATCCCAAAAATGCTACTATAATCGCGCGAGGTGAAGTACTCAATGGTATGACTCCCGATGCAGCACCAGATCCAAACAAAAAACTACTTCCAGTAGCTTGGGTGCGCAATTATACCTTAGAATCAGGAGCAAGCGGACGGGTATTTGCTACTACTCACGGTGCTTCTGAGGATTTGCTCAATGAGGGTTTTCGTCGAATGCTCATCAACGCTGTTTTTTGGACAATGGGTCTTGAAAAGAAAATCAAACCCAATAGTGATATTGACTTTGTAGGGCCTTATAAGCCTACCACGTTCAATTTTACGGGTTATAAAGCCAATGTCAAACCAGCCGATTTAGCGGGCTGGGATTCGTTGATTATGCCAGGAGAAGTGGTAAAAAAAGAAAAAAAGTGATTTTTTAAATTCATTTGACATACTACAAAAATGACAGAAAAACTTCCGTTTCGTTTTGGTTCAGAGGTATATACTTGGTTTATGAGTGGCAATGGCCAAACCCACCAAGGACGTCTAGGACATATGATTGAAATCATTGCGCAAGCAGGCTTTACCGGAATTCAACCTATTTTTACTTGGATGGGAGATTTGGTAGACCCTGAGCGTTTGGCTGCCAAGCTCAAAGAACAAGGTATTGAATTAGCAGCCTTGGCGTTGGCACAAGAATGGAACGGAACCGAAGAATCAGACAGTGAGCGTATCGTAGCCGACAATGCCATTAGCTTATTGACACACTTTCCGGGGGCGGTATTGAATACCGTCCAAATCCCAACGGGACGTCATAGCATAGAAGAACGTCGCAAAAGTTTGGTAAACATTGTCAATTCTGTTTCGGCTCGTGCCAAGGAAAAAGGGATTGAATGTAGTTTTCATCCCAACTCTCCTCATACTTCTATTATCCGTACCGAAGAAGATTACAAAATAGTTTTGGAATCGCTTGATACGCGTGTTACAGGCTGGACTCCCGATGTAGGTCACATCATCAATGGTGATATGGATCCGCTTTCTAAAATGAAAGAATATCAGTCGCTTATCAATCACGTTCATTATAAAGATTGGGATGGTTCCCCGGAGTTTGCACTTATGGGTAAAGGCAAAGTGGATTTTGTTTCCATCACTCAATGGCTCAAAGACATCAACTACGATGGTTGGATTATTTGCGAAGACGAAGGAGCAGAAGCGTTGGAAGACCCTGATTTTGTAACCTTACACGATGGTCGCTGGATTACGACTGAACTTATTCCGAACCTAAAATAATCAATAAGAATGCCTATTGTAGAAACCAACGGACTCAAGCTATACTACGAAGAGCGTGGCTCTGCCTCAGCGCAGCCCCTATTACTGATTATGGGGATTACGGCACCCGGCTCAGTATGGGAGCCTCATGTGGCTTATTGGGAAAAATACTTTCGGTGCATTGTGGTCGATAACCGTGGCGTAGGAAAAACCGATAAACCTGCGGGACCTTATACTACTGCTCAAATGGCCGACGACTATGCAGGGTTGCTGGATGCCCTCAATCTCGAAAAGGTAAAAGTAGTAGGTTGCTCTATGGGTAGCACTATTGCGCAGCAGTTGGCGATTCGTCATCCTCAAAAAGTGAGTTCACTCGTGCTAATGTGCCCTTGGGCGCGCTGCGACAATGTGGCAAAGGCGATTTTTCAACACATCATGACTTGCAAAGCACGTTTTCGCCCCGAAGAATTTAGCCACTATATTCAGTTGCTGATTTATTCTAAAGCTTCTTGGGATGACGAAAAAGTCGCGGCGGAGCTAGCCGAAGGGCGTCAACAAGCAGCTATTGGAGCTGAGCCACAGCCTCTACACGCCCTTGAAGGTCAAGCATGGGCTTGTATTACGCACAATGCCCTAGAATCCCTTCCTACGCTTACCCAACCGGCTTTGGTGATTGGGGGTAAAGAGGATATTTTCACTCCTGTATGGATGGCCGAAGAAGTAGCTAAGGCAATTCCCAAAGCTGATTTGTACTTATACGAAAAAGCAGGGCACATTTTCCATTTCGAAAAACTAGAAGATTTTAATGAAAGAGTCAAAAGTTGGTTATTGGTGCATTAAAAAATCATAATTTTTTATTTGATTAGTGCATTGTATTCAATTTTGACAAGTTTTAAAACTCAATTTGTTGGGAAAAATTTGAGAGTATATCAGTATCCCACAAGGCGGTCATTCAAAACCCAATTGATGAAGGCTTTGTCCTTCTTTTAACCTTAATTTTTAGACATAGTCGATGAACGCATCAAAGCCATCTTGGACCAATAAACTTTCAAATGTAGCACAGTGGGGAGGCATCGAGACGTCGGTGATTGATAATGGCGCAGGGCGCGGTACTCGTATAGCTTGGTTCAATACAGGAGCAGGGTTAAGGTACAAAGTCGTCATAGACCGTGCGATGGATATTGCCGATGCATTTTACAACCAACACGGTTTGGCTTGGATAAGTCACGCTGGGGTGATGTCGCCTCAGCCCTTTTCGGATAAAGGAATCGATTGGTTAAAAACTTTCACGGGAGGTCTTTTGACTACTTGTGGTCTCGCACACGTGGGAGGCCCTGAATCAGACGAGTATGGCGAACGGGGTCTACATGGACAAATCAGCAATATCGCCGCAGAAATAGAATCTATCATTCAACCCGACCCATTGGCTGGAAAAATGGAAATGAGTATTACGGGTGTGATGCGCGAAACAAAAATCTTCGGTCCTAGTTTGGAGTTACGTCGCACTATTTCTAGCACCCTTGGCGAACCCGTATTGCGTATCCACGACGAAGTACTGAATCGAGGAAATACCCCTGCCCCCTTGATGTTGTTGTATCATTTCAATTTTGGGTGGCCCTTGGCCGATGAAGGTACTCAAATCTTGTGGGAAGGAGATTGGCAACCTCGTTTTGGCCCCGAAAAAGCCAAAATATTCAAAGAAGGAAATGATTTCAAAACTTGCCCTCCACCGCCCGAAGACCACCTTGGTTCGGGAGAAGAGGTAGCCTTTATCGACCCTACTGCCGATGAGACAGGGCGCTGCATGTGTGGTTTGCATAATCCTAACTTGGGAGTCACCCTAAAGCTCTATTTCCAAAAGAATCAATTGCCTCATCTTACCAACTGGCAACATTGGGGCAAAAATGAATATGTTACAGGGCTAGAGCCAGGTACGCATCCACCTATTGGACAGGCAAGTGCCCGAGCCCAAAACACGCTCATCTATCTTGCTCCTGGTGAGCGCCGTATCTATGACTTAACCATAGATGTGCGGGGCAGCGAAGCCTAAATCCCCAAAAAGAATCTTTCTAAAAACAAACACATATCAATTCAATCGTGCAAAAGCACTTATTATAACAATACAATGGCAAATATAAGTTTAGCAGCAAAAGCGCTTGAACAAGGCAAAGGAATTTTACGCTTAGCTCCTACGTGGGTACCTCGCTCTTTTTGTGTACCAGGACGCCGCATCAAGCTTCACCCTGATGATTATTATGTATTGGGTGGTGTGCGTGGTGGTATCGATGAGCGTTGGCTATCGTCAACTACTCCTGCCAAAAATGGCCCACTCACTGGCGAGCATGAAGGACTCAGTAAAGTAGTATATGAAGAGGGAGGACAAACCGAGCAAATCCTCTTGAAAGATGTCATTGATGAGCTAAAAGGCGAAATCATCGGCGACCGTCTTTGGGATGAATATCAAAGCTGGCCGATGTACTCTAAGTTTTTTGATAACATGGGGCCACTTCCTCACCATATTCACCACAATGATGAAGAAGCCGCTAAAATCGGGCAATTGGGTAAGCCAGAAGCCTATTATTATCCCCCTCAGCTTAACAATCACGGCGGTGACTTTCCTTATACCTTCTTCGGAATTGCGCCCGGTACTACCAAAGAGCAAATCAAAGAGTGCTTGATGAACTTCACCAAAGGCGACAACAAAATCACCATGTATTCGCAAGCTTTCCCGCTTATTCCGGGTACAGGCTGGGATGTGCCTCCAGGGATGTTGCACGCGCCGGGTAGCCTTTGTACTTATGAGCCTCAAAAAGCATCAGACGTATTTGCGATGTATCAATCGCTCGTAAATGAGGCCGTCATTCCCGAAGAATTGCTTTGGAACGGTACGCCTCCTGAGCGTATTGGGGACTATGACCAATTGATGGAAGTAATCGACTGGGATCTCAATACCAACCCCAATCTTCTCGAAACGCGTTTTATGCGTCCTATTCCAGTAAATCCTGATGTAGAAACAGAAGGCTACAGCGAAGTGTGGGTTTGCTACCGTTCAGAGGCATTTAGCGCTAAAGAATTGACCGTATATCCAGGTCAAACAGTTACTATCAAAGATAGCGCAGCCTATGGTTTAATTATGATGCAAGGTCATGGTAAAATGGGCGAATGGAATATTGAAACACCTGCTTTGATTCGTTACGGACAACTTACCAACGATGAGTTTTTTGTAACTGAAAAAGCGGCCAAAGAAGGCGTAACCATTACAAACTATTCTTCAACCGACCCCATCGTGATGTTGAAGCATTTTGGGCCTAATAACCCTGACTTAACAGTAGTTAAATAAAACACAAGTCCCTACGGGGGAATCTGATGAGATTCCCCCGTAGGGCTTACATAAACAGTAAAGAAAAATCAACAATACCCCATAGGGGTTACAAATCGGTAGAAATAATAGAATAAGGAAGAATTCAACAATGCTCCGTAGGGGTTACATAGCGGTAAAAACAAACGATAGGAAAACAATGATGCCCCGTAGGGGCTAAATATCGGTAACCGTGGCAAATACCTTTACTCAAATACATGTACATCTGGTATTTGCCGTCAAATATCGTCAAGCCATCATTCAACAAAAATGGAAAAATGATTTATATAAATATGCCACAGGCATTATTCAAAACAATGGACATAAATTATTGATTATAAATGGAATGCCAGATCATGTTCACATACTGATTGGATTTCGTACCACACAAACTCTTTCAGACCTAGTGCGTGATATAAAACAAATGACATCATTGTGGATAAATGAAAATAAACTAACGAGTCAAAAATTTGCTTGGCAAGAGGGATATGGTGCATTTTCATACGGACAATCTCAATTACCAACTATTATAAAATACATCGAAAATCAGGAAGAACATCATAAGAAAAAGACATTTAGGGAAGAATACATGGCGTTTTTAAGGCTTTTTGAGATAGAATTTGATGAAAAATATATTTTCAAAGAAATAGAGTAAAGTTTAGCACCTACGGTGCATAGAGGTATGTGGGCTGATTTGTTTGCTACCGATATACAACTCCTAGCGGAGTAAATGAAGAAGCCAAAAATGCCCCATAGGGGCTACATATCGGTAGAAAGGATAAGAATAGAAGAAGTAAAGTTTAGCACCTACGGTGCATAGGGATATGTGGGCTGATTTGTTTGCTACCGATATACAACTCCTAACGGAGTAAATGAAGAAGCCAAAAATGCCCCGTAGGGGCTACATATCGGTAGAAACAAAACATGGACGAAAGAAAAGTCAACCATGCCCCGTAGGGGCTATATATCGGTAGAAAGGATAAGAATAAAGGTTAAAAAATGCCCCATAGGGGCTACATATTATCGGTAAATCATCATAAACCAACAACATAAATCAAAATAAATAAACCTTTTCAAACTATGCCAGAGAATAATTATCCTAAACTCCACAACGCCACATGGCCTGGGATTGTGGGGAAAGGCCCTGATTCAGAGCCAGCTATTGCACTTGACACCATGCTCGAAATGACGGCCGCTGCTGAGGTAGATGGTGTTAAATTCGATGGAGTGGATTTAGGACTTTTTGATCCTCATTACGACCTAGATACATCAGATGACGGTATCAAACGTCTCGCTGATAAAGTAGCCAATCATGGCCTTCAAATTGGTAGCTTAGTAGCGCCTATTTGGGGTGGACCTGCCATGGGTACCAAAGAACAACGAGCTGAATTTGTAGAAATGGTTCGTAAATCTTGCCAAATCGGTCAAAAACTCCGTGAAATGGGCATCCGTCCTAATGGTATTGTACGTATCGACTCAGCTAGTAGTCCGCACGATTGGGCACTTGACCCTGTTGGCAATACCAAATTGATCGCTCAAACCTTCCGTGAAGCTGCTGATGTGGCTGCCGACTTTGGCGAGCGTCTTGCAGCAGAAGGCGAAATTTGCTGGGGCGGTATGCATTCATGGAAATACATGATAGAAACGCTCGAAGCTGTCGATCGTAAAAACGTTGGTTTCCAGGCGGATATGTCGCACACGACCCTTTATTTGTTGGGCTACAATGCTCCTGAGCACCGCGTATTGCCCGAAGATTTTCAGTGGGGTGATCGCGAGACTTTCCTTGAAGGCTTGAAAAAACTGACGGCGGCCCTTCGCCCTTGGACGATTGACTTCCACGTGGCTCAAAACGATGGTACTGTGTTTGGCTCAGGCTCGCACGACAAGACAGGCCGCCACTGCCTTGCCACTGATCCTAATGGAAAACTTGACATTACGCATGATGCAGGTCTTTGGCTACGCGACGAAAGTGGCGAACTTACCAAAGCCTTCCGTCATATTTGTTGGGATGGCTGTATGTTCCCGAATGCGGTTATGACCGAACAAAAAACTTGGAACGACATCTTGGCTGCTATGATTAAAGTACGTCAAGTACACGGTTGGTACGAGGCCTAATTTTATTAGGAAACTTTCTCTTAAAGTAGTTTTTAAGAGAAAGTTTGAAAACGACTAAACTCATTAACAAAATGGCACAAAAAAAACACATAAGAATCGGATTGGTGGGAACAGGTTTGATGGGCCGCACCCACGCCAATGGATACAACCGTATCGCTAACTTTTTTCCTGAATTAGAATATCAACCTGTATTGAAAGCAGTATGCTCACGCAATCCTGAGAAAGTACAGGCTTTTGCAGAGCAATGGGGATTTGAATCGTACGAGACTGACTGGAAAGCATTGGTGGCTCGCGACGACATTGATGCCGTCGACATCTGTACTCCTAACGACTCTCACGCCGAAATCGCCCTTGCCGCTGCCGCAGCTGGCAAAATGATTTTGTGCGAAAAACCCCTTTCACGTACTTTAGCCGAAGGGGAGGCTATGGTTGAAGCTGCTGAGAAGGCTGGCATAGCTACTACAGTATGGTACAATTATCGTCGGATTCCGGCGGTAACTTTAGCCAAACAAATTGTAGATTCGGGCAAATTGGGCAAGATTTTTCACTACCGTGCCAACTTTCTCCAAGATTGGACCATCAATGCCGACCTTCCACAAGGTGGAACAGGGCTTTGGCGGATGGATGTTGATTCGGCAGGCTCAGGCGTAACGGGTGACTTGCTCGCTCACTGTATTGATACCGCTATGTGGCTCAATGGCGCTATCACCGATGTATCGGCCATGACAGAAACTTTCGTAAAGCAGCGTATGCACCAAGTGACGGGCAAAATGACCCCCGTTGGTATCGATGATGCGTGTATTTTCCATTGTCATTTCGAAAATGGTTCTTTAGGGTTGTTTGAGTCAACGCGCTACGCCCGTGGACACAAGGCACTTTATACATTCGAAATCAACGGTGAGCATGCTTCTATCCGCTGGGACTTGCATGACCTCAACCGCCTAGAATACTTCGATCACAGCGATCAATCTATCGTACGCGGATGGCGCTCAATCCACGTGACCGACGGCGACCAACCTTACATGAATCGTTGGTGGATTCCGGGCTGTGGTATCGGGTATGAACATAGCTTTATCCACCAAGTAGCCGATTTCTTGAAAAGCCTCGAAACAGGAGAGCCTTGTGGTCCTACATTTAGAGATGCTTTACAAACACAAAAAGTATGCGAAGCGGTGATTGCCTCGGCCAATTCTCGTAGCTGGAAAGATACGGGCGTGGAAGGCCATATTGGTTAAATAATACTTGATAGTTATACTAAGTTTTAAGGACTTAGTATAATTCATTAAAAACCTCTTGAAGCGCGGACAAGTGTTCGCGCTTTTTCTGTGGGAGATGATAAATTTTAGATAATGGTCTTATCCTACCACGCCTTTCCGTAGAAAAGGAATCTTGATTCTTAGGACTTGTGAATGTCGTTACATTTGCAAACAGTAAGTAAAAAACTTAAATATAGTTTTGCAAAATAGCCTTCTGAATGAGGTAGCAAGTTTACTGCCTAGATTGAGAGGTTTGAAGATAGCCCTATCTTATAAAATAAGAGAAAACTCGCAGTTTGAGATGTATTAATTATTACGTGAAATAGTATGCATCTGAATGTGCTTCTGGTTGATTTTGTTGCGGTATAAGTCTCCAATCGGAATCTGCTCGCCGTTTACTAGTTGTATATCGTTTTTGCCAATACGAGCTATGGCATCCCTATGTACGAGATAAGAGCGGTGTACTCTCAAAAACACATCATGTTTGAGTTTTTCGGCCAGACTGCTGATTGTCAAAATCGGCAGATATACTTCATTTTTTGTCACTATTTGAACAAAATTTTCTTGAGCCTTCATGTAAAGTACATCTCTATAGCGAATCTGTATATAATTAAGGTTTTCTCTTACAAAAAAGTACGGCTCAACCGAGGCTAGTTCGATGGCGGTGTCCATACGTAGGCGTACTTTTTCAATGGCTTTCAAAAACCGATCATATTCCAGCGGCTTAAGCAAAAAATCAACGGGCGATACTTCATAACAATCCAGAGCATAATCGCGGTGGGCTGTTACGAAGATAACCAAGGGAGGAGCCTGGAGACTTTTTACAAAATTCAAACCTGATAGGTCGGGCATTTCGATGTCGCAGATAAGAAGATCTATTTTTTGCTCGGCGATGAGTTCATAGGCTTGCATGGCCGAATCACAAGTACCTATCAGATGAAGGAGTGGGTTCATGTCCACAAACTTTGCAACTATTTTTTGCCAGTATGGAGCATCGTCAATAATAAGGGTGTTAATTTTCATAAAAGTACTCTAATTTAAAGGATAGTTTGTGGGTGTTTGTTGACAAATCAATAGGTTTAGTCAATTAGTGTAATTTCTATTTTAAAGTAACCTAATATATTTATTAATTTTGACTTGGATTTATGAGATGTTGTGTTGACAAATGTAACAAAATAAGCCAATCCTCCGTGTGCATTTAATTATAATCTGGGTCATTTTGGCATTGTAATTAAAAAATAAAATAGGTTGACTCACAAGGGAATTCAAAATTGATACCAAAACTATAAAATACATTAGAAAATTGTCCTAACTTTTCCTAAAACCACCTGTGAGAGTATAAGTTATTTAATTTTCTTTACCCTACTTTAATTTAGTTTTTTGAGCGGGCTGTGAATCTCACAGCCCGCTTTTTAGTATCTACCAGTGAAAAGAGGAGGTAGGTTTTGACTATTTGGTGAGACTCTCTATGAGTATTTTATGCCCTTTTTGTGCTTATTATGGTAATTTTGCCACCAAAGGGCTAATTATAAAATGACCCTCAATCCTGATTATATTCTTCAAGTTTCTAATCTTACCAAGTCATTTTCGGGTATAAAAGCGCTCGAAGGTGTTCAACTCAACGTACGTAGAGGTGAAGTCCATGCCATTATGGGTGAAAATGGTGCTGGCAAATCCACCTTCATGAAGATTTTGATGGGACTGCTGCAAGCGGATGCAGGGCAGGTTTTTTTTGAAGGAGAAGAGTTGCGCCATAGCAGTGTTCATGAGGCATTGAAGAGAGGCATTTCGATGATTCACCAAGAGATATTGATGGTGCCAGAATTGACCGTAGCACAAAATATTTTTTTGGGAAGAGAAAATACCCCATGGCTCAAAGACCATGTTCGCGAGCAGGAAGCTGCGGAACTATTGACGCAATTGGGAATGAAGCTCAATCCGCGTACCAAAATGAAATACCTCAGTGTCGCTGAAATGCAAATGGTCGAAATTGCCAAAGCTATTTCTAACAATGCCAAGGTGATTATCATGGATGAGCCTACGTCGGCCATTTCGGACAAGGAAGTAGATGCGCTTTTCAAAATCATTCGTGACCTCAAGGCGCAAGGTGTGGCTATTTTGTATATCTCTCACAAAATGAACGAGATTTATGAAATCACGGATACTATCACTGTGCTACGCGATGGTAAGTATATCGGAACCAAAAGCACCAAAGATATAGACAACAAGCATCTTATCGCTATGATGGTAGGGCGCGAAATAGAAAGCTTATTTCCGCTTGCACTAGCTTCTAAAGGAGAAGTATTACTAGAAGTAAAAAACCTTAGCAGTAAAGGAAAATTTGAGGATATTAGCTTTGAAGTAAAAGCAGGAGAAGTACTTGGTTTGGCAGGACTCATGGGTGCGGGGCGTACCGAAATTGCCCGAGCGATTTTTGGGCTGGATGCATTCGATGGGGGAGAAGTATGGCTCAAAGGCGAAAAAGTAACTATAAAATCTCCTCAAGAAGCTATCAAAGCTGGCATAGGCTACGTAAGCGAAGACCGCAAAGGATTAGGCTTTATTCCAGGATTATCTGTGAAGCAGAATATCACCTTATCGAGTTTGCGGCGCCACTCAAAGCGAGGGCTTCTGCAATCAAAAAGCGAAGAAGAAATTGCAAATCGGACCATTTCGGAGCTTAAAATCAAGGCATCGAGTATGGAGCAAAAGGTGCGTTATCTAAGTGGAGGCAATCAACAAAAAGTCGTCATTGGGAAAGTACTTCAGGCATCGCCAGAAGTGGTTATTTTGGACGAACCTACGAGAGGGATTGACATTGGCGCTAAATCCGAAATTTATAAACTGATTCGTGACCTCACAGCCCGTGGGATGGCGGTGGTGATGATTTCTTCAGAGTTACCCGAAATCTTAGGGATGAGTGATCGTATTTTGGTGTTGTCGCAGGGGAAACAAACTGCCCTTTTGAACAAAGAAGAGGCATCGCAAGAAACAATCATGCGGTATGCTATGCATGAATAATTTAGTTTTTAAAAGAGAGAATAAATACTTATATACGGTGAAAAATACCTTTAAAATAAATACCAGAGGACTAGGGCAATACGGCATTTTTGTAGCTTTTGTGCTTATTTGTTTATTATTATCTTTTATAACACCCAAGTTTCTAACAGTTTCCAACTGGACTATTATTATCACTCAAGTATCTATCAATGCATTGCTCGCCTTTGGAGTGACATTTGTGATCATTACGGGTGGAATCGATTTGTCGCTAGGTTCGGTGGTGGCAGTTACGGGGGTTGTAGCTGCCTCAATGGCACATCCTGATACCTATCCCGTAGTGGTTCCGGTTTTGGTAGGAATTTTGGCTGGCGTGTCTATGGGGGCGCTCAATGGAGTCGTTATTACAAAGAGCAAAGTTCCACCTTTTATTGTGACGCTTGGGATGATGACCATCGGTCGAGGGTTGGCGTTGATTTTGAGTAAGGGTCGCCCTATCTCTAACCTTTCTGACGAATTTAACTTTATTGGAGGAGGTCAAATTATGGGTATTCCCTTGCCCATTATTATTTTGATAATAGCTTTTGTGATTTGCTCTATTATTTTAAAAAAAACCGTTTTGGGAAGATATATCTACGCGGTAGGTGGTAATGAACAAGCTGCCAAAGCTTCAGGGATTAGAGTAAATAAAGTGAAAATGGCCGTTTATACCCTTTGCGGCGGTTTGGCGGCTTTAGCGGGGATTTTGCTTACTTCTCGTATCACTACTGGGCAACCCAATGCGGGTGTAGGCTTTGAACTAGATGCTATTGCGGCGGCTATCATTGGTGGTACGAGCACATCGGGCGGTACTGGCACGATGACTGGTACCTTGATTGGGGCATTGCTGATAGGTGTAATTAGTAATGGTCTTGATTTGCTCAATGTGACCTCTTATTATCAACAAGTAGTGATGGGGGCGATTATTATTGGAGCGGTAGTTCTAGATAGCTGGAACCAATCCTCCCAAAAATAAACGTCTCATAAAGCTGATTTAGAAAACGATTTTATAAAATATTAATTGATTCAAAATGAGAATTATAAATTTAAGTTTGCTGGTTTTAGTAGCGTTGTTAGGAGGCTGTAATCAATCTTCAAGTGAGGATAAAAGCAGTGGCGATAAACTGACGGTGGGAGTGACGATGTTGAGTATGCAAAATGAGTTTATTGTCAACGTGAGTGATGAAATGGAAAAAAAAGCCAAAGAGCTAGGCGTAGAGCTTATCACTGTCGACGCCGAACGCTCTGCCCTAAAGCAGATTGAGCAGGTTGAGAGTTTTATTGCTCAAAAAGTAGATGTGATTGTGATGAACCCTTGTGAGGTAGAAGCAAGTTCACCTGCTGTAACGAAGGCGTTAGCGGCCAAAATCCCGATTATTAATGTCAATTCTGAGACCACCGCTGCTCCTTCGGCTTTCGTGGGGTCGGATGATGTAGAATCGGGGCGTATCGCTATGAAATACATTGCCGAAAAACTCGGCGGAAAAGGAAACGTATTGATGATGCATGGATATATGGGGCAAGCAGCTCAGATCAAAAGAGAGCAAGGCGCTCGTGAGATTTTAAAGCAGTATCCCAATCTCAAACTCCTAGCACACCAAACAGCCGAATGGGATCGCGCTAAATCTATGGCTTTGATGGAAAACTGGATACAGTCATATGGTAAGGATATCAACGCGGTATTTGCTCAAAACGATGAAATGGGTATGGGTGCCGTCAAAGCTCTTACCGATGCTGGTTTAAAAGATAAAGTGATTGTGGTAAGTATTGATGCAATTCCTGATGCTCTACAGGCTGTAAAGAAAGGAACTCTCAATGCCACAGTTTTCCAAAATGCGCCACAACAGGGCGCAAAAGCCATAGAAACGGCCGTGAAAATAGCCAAAGGCGAGGCCTATGAAAAGTCAGTTTTGATTCCCTTTCAGCTGGTGACGGCCGAAAACGTGGCGCAGTTTGCGAAGTAGCTTCTAAAGCCTATGTTTTGAACAAGTACATAGGTTTCAAAGCGTTTTTTAAAATATATTCAGAATAATTTTTTCATAAAATCTTACATTTCTCTATCTCTCAATAATTCCCTCTTTTTATATCTAATTTAGCCTAGAATAGGAAGAGATAATAAACGTTTGAAAATAGATTAAATTATTGATTATTAATGAATTAAGTGTCTATTTTGGCCACTTGAAATGTGTGCTTGTGCTTCTACCTATAGGTCTCTCCTTAAAGGCTTGATTTTTCTTTATTACTTACTTGTACAATTTATGGGTAGAATGTCATTCTTACAGGATGGCATAGGATAGTTGTTTTGAGAGTGTTTCAAATATTTGTATAATCTTATGGATTTATGGTACTTTTCTGAAAGTCTATGAGATTGTCATCTATCTACTTTTAACCTTTAAATTATTAACAAATGGAACAAAGATCTATCCTACTTAGAAGGGGGCTTTGGGGGTCAAGCTTTATCTTGGCACTGGTGATGTTTTTTTCCTCCACATCTTTTGCTCAAAAAACGGTCCAAGGAAAAGTGACCGGTCAAGAAGGTGAGGTTTTAGCGGGGGTAAGTGTGACTGTCAAAGGAACCACCCGTGGAACTACCACTGATGGCGAAGGGAATTACAAAGTAGATGTAGCCAATACCGCTACTTTAGTATTTAGCTACATTGGGTACACGGCCAAAGAAGTGCAAGTAGGAAGTCAGTCAACGATCAATGTGATTTTGAGTACTGACAACAAAATCCTTAACGAAATCGTAGTAGTGGGCTATGGTAGTCAAGTGAAAAAAGAAGTAACAGGAGCTGTTCAGACCATTACGTCTAAAGAAATCAAAGACATTCCCGTTTCGCAGATTGCCCAAAAACTTCAAGGGCAAGTAGCGGGGGTACAAATCAACCAAACCACAGGCCGTCCTGGACAAGGAATGAACGTACGTATTCGTGGTCAGCTTTCTGTAACTGCGGGTAGTGACCCATTGTATGTAATCGATGGTTTTCCTATCACAGGTAATATCGGCGCTATCAACCCTGACGAAATCGAAGATATTTCTATTTTGAAAGATGCGGCTTCTACTTCCTTGTATGGTTCGAGAGCTGCCAATGGGGTAGTGCTTATCACTACCAAAAGAGGGAAGTCGGGTCAGACAAACGTAAGTTTAAATGTTTTTACTGGAACGCAGGTCGTGCCTAAAAAAGGCCGTTTTGCAATGATGGACGCTGTAGAATTTGCGCAATTTAAAAAAGAATATTACGAAGACCAGGGAGATCCTGTGCCTGTTGAGTTTCAAAACCCTTCGCAATACGAAGGTAAAAACAATGACTGGTATGACGCTCTCCTTCGTCGCGCTCCTGTACAAAGCTACAACTTGACGGTAACGTCTAATAAAGACCGAGTAAGTACTTCGGTAGTAGCAGGGGTATTTAATCAACAAGGGGTAGTACTCAATACCAAATATCAACGCTACTCGCTTCGCTTAAACTCTGAGTACAAAGTGTCAGATAAAGTAACATTAGGGGTAAACATTGCACCTAACTATGTATTTGACAATACACCACGTACCGACGGTGACCGTGGTACAGGTATCTTATTTAATGCTATCCACACTTGGCCAGTGATGCCTATCCGTGACGAAAAAGGTGAGTTGACGCTTTTTAACCGTTTTCCTTCAAGTACTGGTAACATCTTCGCTTATCCTAACTGGGTAAGAGCCGCTTATGAGCTAGTAAATGAAACTCGTCAAGTGAATTTACTTTCAAATGCTTTTGTAGCTTATAGCCCTATTAAAGGTTTGACGTTCAAATCGTCGATGAACGTAGAATTGCTCAATCAAAAATTCTTCTTCTTCAATCCATCGACTGCCACTAACGCCATCAACACGGCTATTCCTGTTACAGCCAATACAATCCGCGAATACACGGATGATCTTGGATGGTTGAACGAAAATTTGGCTACTTATTCTAAATCTTTCAATAATCACAACTTTGAGCTTTTGGCTGGTTATACCAACCAAAGTTATAGAAGGGAAACAAGCCGTATTCAAGCGGATACATATGCTGATGACCGCCTTCCAACTATCCAAGGGGGTATCAATATCAACCGTGGTGGTACCAACAGTAACGTACAAGAATGGAGACTTACTTCTTTGCTTTCACGTTTGACTTACAACTACAAAGGCAAATATCTATTCACAGCATCTATTCGTCGTGATGGCTCTTCTCGTTTTGGTTCAAACAATCGTTGGGGTACATTCCCTTCATTGTCAGCAGGATGGGTATTATCTGATGAGGATTTTATGAAACAGTATAGTGCTATTTCTTTTGCTAAATTGAGAGCTAGTATAGGCATAACGGGTAACAATAACATCGGTAACTATACCCAATATGCTCTTATTAACAATACCGTAAACGTAGCATTTGGAAACAACGTAGCGGCTGGTGCTGTGGTATCTTCACTTGCCAACTCTAATCTTGGTTGGGAAACTACCCGTCAGATAGATTTAGGATTTGACATGGGTTTCCTCAATGACCGTTTCCAATTTACTTACGACTACTATCTTAAAAATACCACCAACTTGTTGTACGCAGTTCAAATCCCACAAGAGTCGGGTTTTGGTAACTTCAACGACAACATTGGTGAAATTAAATTCTGGGGACATGAGTTTTCGTTAAATTCTCGTATTCTTGACGGTAAATTGAAATGGAATGCAAATGCTAATATCTCTTTCAACCGCAATAAAGTTATTGCTCTTGCCCAAGGTATTGACCGTGTGTATGGTTTGCACCACATTACAAAAGTAGGATATCCGTTTGGTCAATTCTATGGACACTTGGCAAATGGAGTGTATAAAGATGCTGAAGACCTTAAAAATTCTCCAGTGGTGCCAGGTCGCTCTACCATAGGTAGTATCAAGCTTGTGGATATCAACGGTGATGGTGTCTTGACCAACGGTGGCGACAAAGATGACCGTACTATTTTGGGTAATCCTTTCCCTAAATTTACTTATGGTATTACTACCAACTTATCGTATGGAAATTTTGACTTTAGTGTGGTAGGTTCTGGTTCGCAAGGCAATCAGCTTTGGGTGCGCCATTTGTATAGTACTGCCAACCTTGACGGGGTATTTAATCTTCACAGAGAAGTGAAGTACCGTTGGCGCTCAGAAGCCAATCCCGGCAAAGGATTCTATGGTACTACTGTAGGTGGGGGTACTGTGACGGGTATCGAGCGTGACTGGCAAAACAGCCGCTTTGTAGCCGACGCGTCTTTCTTTACCATCAAAAACATCACATTAGGTTATACTATCAACAAACCTAACAAGCTGTTCCGTTCTGCGCGTGTGTATGCGTCAATCCAACAAGCATTTGTTTTCACCAAATACTGGGGTGGTTCCAATCCTGAAACAAGTGCCCAACAAAATGGTGCTGGTGACGGTGGAAACCTGAGCCCAGGTGTGGACTTGTTTAACTATCCTGTGCCACGTACTTCAACTCTTGGTGTAAACTTTAATTTCTAAAAAAGTCGATTTTGATTGAAGCTTCTTTCAAAGCCTAATCAAGTTAAATCAACTTAAACACATTGAACACAAATGAAAAAATCAATCATATTCTCTATTGCTTTAAGTTTAGGAGCATTTAGCTGTAGTGACGACTTCCTGACGGTAGTACCCGAGACTGCGTTAAGTTCTGCTACTTTCTTCAAAACGGAGTCAGACTTTATACAAGCTGCCAATGGGGCTTATGCTCCTCTGCGTTCGCTTCACAATATCAACTCGCACTATTTGGCCGAGCAGCACTCCGACAATGCTAGATATGTACGTAACATCTTGTTTGGAGCTACTGAAAACCAGTCTAACTTAGCTGATTTTAACGTACCAACTGCGAATGGAATCACTACCAATTCAAACGTCCTTACGGCGTATCGTCAAAACTACCTTATCATTGCGCGTGCCAATCAGATTTTGGCGCTGATAGATGCGGCTACGATTCCAGATGCGACCAAGAAAAACGTAAAAGGCCAAGCATTGTTTTTGCGGGCATTGTCTTATTTGGAGTTAGCGCGTTATTTTAACCGTGCTCCGCTTCAATTGACTCCAGTAAGCAATCGTTTGGAGGCTGCTGCTCCTCTTGCAGAAGCCAACCAATTGTATGATCAAATCATCAAAGATGCTACAGAAGCAGTAGGGCTATTGCCTGCAAAATCAGCTCAAGAAGCGGGTCGTGCTACTTCAGGAGCAGCGCGTGCGTTGTTAGCAAATGCTTACATCATCCAGAAAAAGTGGGCTGAAGCCGAAACTCAGCTTCGCGCCATAGTGACAAGCAATGAGTATAGCTTAATGCCAACCTATGCAGATGCATTCTCGACCAGCACTAGCAACAAAAACAACAAAGAATCAGTGTTTGAGGTGCAATTTTTGGAAGGCTCACAAGGACTTAATGGTAACTTTTTGTATAACATGATTCCTTATCCTATTGCGGCCAATGAGCTGGTGACTATTACTGGTACTACCAACCCTCAACCTTTGTCAGGAGAAGGTAACAATATCCCTACCCCTGATATGATAGAGGCTTACGAGACAGGAGATGCTCGCAAAGATGCGACGATTGGGTACATTACTTTGTCGGGAGCGTTGCATGTCAACAAAACTTTCCCATACATCAAAAAATATGCGAAGCCACACGCTTTGCACAACAACCACGGAACCAACTGGCCTATCTATCGCTATTCGGAAGTATTGTTGTTTTTGGCGGAAGCTTTGGTGGAGCAAAATAAATTGGCTGATGCTTTGCCGTTTATCAATCAAGTCCGTACTCGTGCAGGTTTGCCAAATGCTACGGTAGGCAGCCAAGCTGCCATGCGTGATTTGGTGTATAAAGAAAGACGTGTGGAGTTGGCATTTGAAGCAAAACGCTTGCACGATTTGGTACGTACGGGTCGTTTAGAGACGGTCATCAAAGCCTACGGCGACCGTGTAAAAGCCAATAAAGCGAGATATTATTTTCCTGAGGCAGGATTTGTACCAGGCGACGCCTTTTCCAACATAAGTCCTTATTATGGGCTTCCTGCGGCAGAGGCTGACTTGAGTCCTAACTTCTAAATAATGTCGGGTCAGTCAGAAAAGGCTGACCCGAACTTTTTCAAGAAGCTAGTGGCCTATTCCTAAAATAGTTGAGTAAAAACAATTGACATATGCGCTTTTAACGGTGAGTTTATTCCCAAAAAGTGGCTCTAAAAAAGGGATTTTAATCAACAAATTTTATCTTATCAATTCTAAAGTTATGTATCCTAAACACCGTTTTTCTTCTGTTTTGTTGGTGATAGTAGCTCTTTTTGTGTTTGGAGCTTCTTTCACAATCCTTCAGAAAACAGAGCCGGCCATCAATGGTCGAGACAATCCGAAGGTCGAGAAATTAAAACTTCAGCCTGGTTTTGTGGCCGAACACCTCTATAGCCCTTCTGACAACAAACAGGGCTCGTGGGTAGCAATGACTTTTGACGACAAAGGCCGAATGATTACTTCCGATCAGTATGGTACCTTATATCGAATCGTAATTCCGGCGATTGGACAAGGCACCAAGCCCACTTCAGTGGAGCCGTTGAAAATTGGAAAAGGTACCGAAATCGATACTATCGGTATGGGGTATGCCAATGGGCTATTGTATGCTTTTAATAGCCTTTATGTAATGATTAACAATGGCAAAAACAACAAAACTTTTCCCCGAAGAAGTGGTTTGTATCGCTTACAAGACACTGACAATGACGACCAATACGACAAAATTACTTTGATTAAGGAATTGGTAGGTGATGGCGAGCACGGACCTCACAGCATTATTTTATCGCCTGATAAAAAATCGCTTTTTGTGATTGCCGGGAACCATACCGATGTACCTAAAATGGATGCCTATCGCTTGCCTTCTAACTGGCAAGAAGATAACCTTTTTCCACTTATCAAAGACCCTCGCGGCCACGCCAACGACCGCATGGCACCGGGTGGCTGGATTGCCAATCTTGACCCTGAAGGAAAGCGTTGGGAGTTGATCAGTGCTGGTTATCGTAATGCCTTTGATATGGCTTTCAACGAAGTGGGAGATTTGTTTGTGTATGATGCTGATATGGAGTGGGATTTTGGTTTACCTTGGTATCGTCCTACGCGTATTTGCCATGCTACAAGTGCCAGCGAATGGGGATGGCGTACTGGAAATAGCAAATGGTCGGCTACTTTCCCCGACAACTTGCCGCCTGTAATGAACATCGGACAGGGATCGCCTACCAACTTGATTCACCTCAAAGACGCCAAATTCCCTGCTAAATATAAAAGAACGCTCTTAGCTTTTGACTGGAGCTTTGGTATCATGCACGGAATTCATTTAAAACCTTCTGGTTCTACCTATACTGCTGAGCATGAGGAGTTTTTGTCGGGTATTCCACTTCCTCTTACGGATGGGGTTATTGGCCCTGACGGTGCGTTGTATTTCTTGACTGGTGGGCGTCGATTGGAGGCTGATATGTATCGCGTGTATTACAATGGAACTGAGAATACGGCACCTGTGGCAGCTGCTCCTATCAATAAAGAAAATGAATTAAGAAGAAGCTTAGAGCGTTTTCATGGAGACCCTGACCCTGCGGCTATTGCCACTGCATGGCCTTATCTCAAACACCCTGACCGCTTCATTCGCTACGCCGCTAGATTGGCGGTAGAGCATCAGCCCGTAGCAGAATGGCAGGCCAAGGCCTTGAGCGAAAAAGACCCTATAACTTCTATCAATGCCATTATCGCATTGGCGCGTCAAGGCAAACCTGAAAACAAAAGTGCAATGATTAAATCATTGCTCAATGTCAACTTTAAATCATTGTCAGAATCTCAGCAACTGGATATTTTGCGTGCTTTTGAATTGATATTTTTAAGAACAGGACAGCCTGATGCTACTCAAAACGCCCAAATAGCAGCGTATCTGAATCCATATTATCCTGCTACAGGAGCTGATTTGAATCGTGCCCTTAGCAAAGCCTTGATTTATTTGGAAGCACCAGGGGTGATTCCTAAGACATTGGCACTTCTTGAAGCTAAAGAGCAGCCTACCAATCTTACCGCTGGAGGTTCTACTGCTACAGCTTCTGCTGAGTTGATTATGAGAAATCCACAGTATGGTTTGGATATTGCGGATATGTTGAAAAACATGCCTCCTGCTCAGCAAACTTACTACGCTACGATGTTGAGTTTGGCTAAAAAAGGTTGGACACCTGAATTACACGAGCGTTATTTCAAGTGGTTTTATAAAGCATTCAGCTACAAAGGTGGCCGTAGTTACGTTGGGTTTATTGACAGAGCTCGCAAACTAGCTTTGAAAAATGTACCTGAAAACAAAGTGGCTTATTACGACAAACTTTCGGGAGGGGAATTGTTGAGCAAATCAGGTAATGATCTTGTGAAAATTACCTATCCAAAAGGCCCCGGTAGAAACTGGAAAATGGATAATGCTATGCCTATACTCGAAGCAGGGCTGACCAACCGTAATTTCCAAAATGGAAAAAATATGTACGAAGCTATCACCTGTAACCGCTGCCACAGTATGCGCGGAGAAGGTGGAAGTATTGGTCCTGATTTGACTCAACTAGGTACTCGCTTCTCAGCCAAAGATATGCTAGAGGCCATTATTGACCCAAGCAAAGCAATATCTGACCAATATGCTGCTACGCATTTTACGCTTAAAAATGGACAGTCGATTGTGGGGCGTTTGACCAACGAAGATGCTAATACCTATTATGTATCTCAAAACCCCTATGAGCCTGAAACCGTAGTGAAAATTCCGAAAAAGAATGTAGTTTCTCATAAATATTCACCTGTTTCGATTATGTTCGGAAACCTCATCAATAGCCTCAACGAAGAAGAATTAAAAGACTTGATGGCTTATTTGATGGCGGGAGGAAACGAAAAGAATCCAATTTTTGCCGCCAAAACCGAAACAAAAAGCGGCGATAAATAATCCCCTTATGGCAGAAGGTTCATCTCGTCGTTCGGCACTCAAATCAATAGTGGGCAGTACAGCTTTGCTGGCTGCCCCTATTTCGCTTACAGAAGCTATGGCGGCTTCTGCGCAAGCATTAGGTCCTGCCTTGAATGGCCGCATCAAACAATCGGTGTGCCGTTGGTGCTACAGCAAAATTCCTCTCGAAGACCTTTGCAAAGAAGCCAAGGCCATAGGCATACAGTCGATAGAGCTGCAAGGCCCTAAAGAATGGCCTATTATTCAACAATACGGTTTGACTTGCGCCCTCCCCAATGGTGCGGGTATGGGTATTGAAAAAGGCTTCAACAACCCCGCCTATCATGATGAATTGGTGGCTAGCTACGAAGCGATTTTTCCTAAACTTGTGGAAGCAGGACTGAATACGATTATCTGTTTTTCGGGAAATCGTAAGGGGATTTCGGACGAAGAGGGCTTGGAGCATTGTACCAAAGGTCTTAAACGCCTTATGGCTGCTGCCGAAAAACACAAGGTAACGATGATTATGGAGCTTCTCAATAGCAAAGTCAATCACAAAGATTACCAATGTGACCATAGCGAATGGGGCGTTGAGTTGTGTAAGCGGGTAGGTTCGGAGCGTTTTAAGCTATTGTATGATATTTACCATATGCAAATCATGGAGGGAGATATCATCGCAAGCATTAAGAAAAATCATATGTATTTTGGTCATTATCACACAGGCGGTGTACCTGGTCGCGCCGAAATCGATGATACCCAAGAATTAAACTATTCCGCTATCATGAAGGCTATCGCCGATACGGGGTATCAGGGTTTTGTGGGGCAAGAATTTATTCCCAAACGTCCCGACCCAATCGCTTCATTGAAGCAAGCTTTCCAGATTTGTGATGTGTCTTGATATCCTCTAAGTTATTTATACTTCAACGGCCTCTGCTTCCAAAGCAAAGGCCGTTTTTGTTTTGAGGGATTTTCCAAAAGGTTAGTTATGATATCAACGCTACTCAAGGCCATATTATGTAGATGTTGGATTAATTTAATCGGAATAATATTTTGTTTAAGTGGTTGTTTTATTTGTTTTTATACTGAATTTTTGGTGCAACTAGGGGTTGAAAAGAATATGTTAGAATATTCTTCCGTTTAACCCGATTTTAGTGTGCTTCACCCTATAAAAACAACGCTTCATCCTAATTCCCTTTTTTACCCCAGAAATAGCTGCCACTTTTGTAGAGTCAAACACGACATAACAGCCAAAAACAATAAATAATACAGCCAACTTTAAGACAAAACTAAATCATGAAAACTCTATTTGCCACCGCCGCTTTAAGCCTTCTTACTTTGAGCACTATTGCAGAAGCTCAGAATGGAAAAAACCAAACAGAAATCGCTACTCAATTGGTAGCTTCGTTGCCTACTCAAGATTTTGAAATATATACCACTGCTTCTTATATCCATGTAAATGGAGCCGCTTTGGTAGCTTCTCTACCTATCGTAGATGAAAATGTACAAACAAGCATCACATGGGTAAATGCTCAGGCTTTGGTAGCTTCTCTACCTATCGTTGACGAAAATGTAGAAATGCCTACTTTGAGAAACGTTGGAAATTTGGTAGCAACCTTGCCTACAGTAGATGAAAATGTGGAGATGCCTTCTTTGAATAGCATCAACCCTAAAGCTTTAGTAGCTTCGTTGCCTATCATGGATGAAAACGTAGAAACTCCTGCTTTGAAAGTGAATATGACAAAATGGATGGCTGCTTTGCCTATCAGCGATGAGCATATCCAAACAAGCGTAGTAGTAGATACTTACATCAAAGCTACAGACTTGAAAAATCATTCAGTAGCAACTCGTTTGACTGAAGAATAATAAATTCGCTAGTTTCCAAATCAGATATAGAAGGCGTGTCAGAAAGAGATAAAACTCTGAAGACACGCCTTTTTTGGTGTTTTTAATAAAACATATTAATTATTTTTTTCCATAAAAAACCACTGTAGATTTTGGGTCAGCATTTGGAAAAGTAACTCCCAATTCTCCATTCATCAAAGAAGCGAGTTTAGTAGTGCCTTGGTATCCTTCTATTTCACCAGAAGAAGATTTTTTTAGCGTTAAACTTTCGTGAGTAGAAAAGGAATCACTGCTTTTGCCGGCCTTATCAGTTAGTGTAAACGTAATTCTAAAAGTAGCTGTCTCATCGCTGATTTTGATGACACTAATTTTTGAGGTCGCTGTTACACCAGAGGTATTAGTAGCAGGCAGATTTACGCGGGTTGTACCACCTACGGTATAGTAGGTACCATTGTATTCCCCCGCCATTTGATCAGCTAAAATAGGCTCTGGATCTTCTTTTTTGCAGGATGCTAGCATTACTATCAATCCGATAGTTACAAAGCAGAATTTAAAAAATGATTTCATAGTAGTAATTCATTGAAAGGATGAATGCGTTTGAAGATACACTACAAATAGTCTTACAAAACTAGGCTTTGCTAAACGCTTAAGTCAATCCTCCAAAAAGCGGATTTTAATAAAATCTGCCTTTTGGAGGATTTTATTAAATGGTTTTGTTTCAGAACTTTACGCTGCTAAATTAGAGGAGAATTGAATGACTCTATTTTATGAAAAACACCTTTGCCCTTCTTTTAATGATAGTGCTTTGTCCGCGAGTATTATGGGCACAGCAGGCTTATATTAATGAGTATCGAAAACAACTTGCCGCCGAGAAAATCGATACTTCTCGGATTCATATCATTGGCGATTTGGCAAGAATGCTAATCATGAACTCAGATACTTCCGAAGCGCTTAAATTGCTCAAGGAAGGATTGCAGCTTAGCCAAAAACATAGGTATGATTATGGCTTTGGGCATATTTATAATGGTTATGGTATTTTATATCTAGAGACTTCACGCTTTGTCGAAGCGGAAGCATACTTTCAAAAAAGCCATGATTACTTTAAAAAAAGTATAAAAGATACAGCACCTCTTGGAGTGGCTACCGCCCTTGCCAATCTGAGTCAGATTGCGGAAGAAAAGCGTGACATTGAAAAAGCCGTTGGGCTAAAATTAAAAGCGCTTGAAGTCTGGAATGCCACTTCCTTTCCTGAAAGATATGTAGCCGTAGGAAATTTATATGTAAGCATTGCGGGACTTTACAGTAAAGAAAAGCTATTTGAGAAAGCTATTTATTACAACAAAAAAGGAATTGACACGCGCCTTAATGCCAATATAAGAGATAGTGATTTGGCAACTTCTTACATTTTTTTGGTCAATGCTTTTATAAGAAATCATCAACTAGATAGTGCTTCGGCGTACTTATCTACAGTAGAAGAGATTGTAAATGAAATCAAAAGCCCAGTTCTCTACATGCGATACTATGGTATTTTAGGAGAGATTGCTTTTGAAAAGTCCCAATTTGAAGCAGCACTAGAAAGCAATAAAATGATGCTTCAATACGCCCAACAATCCCAAAAAGTAGCCTATGAAATAAGTGCCCATTTAAGTATAGGAAAGTGTCTTCAAAGGCTGAGGCAATTTAAACAAGCTTTGCCTTTTTTTAAACAGGCGCTTTTGATTTCCCAAAAAAACAATCGCCTAGAAACCCAAAAAAATGCCCTACAAGGATTGGCAGAAGTGTCTCATCAACTAGCTAATGATAAAGCAGCATTTAGATATTTATCTGAGTATTTGGTCTTGAATGATAGTATTCAAGCAGAAGAAACCAAGATTAAACTCAACGAAATTGACACCAAATATCAGACAGCTCAAAAAGAAAATCAAATACTGACTTTGGAAAAAGATAAACAGTATCAGAGAGCATGGATATATAGTTTGTTGGGAGGAATGTTGCTGTTGGCAGTGGTGATTGGATTTGGGTACCAAAATCTTTCAAACCAACGTAAAATAGCGCAACAACAAACTCTTTTAAAAGAAAAAGAAATACAACAACTCGAAAAAGAGCGACAACTTTTAGCGACCAATTCCATCTTAAAAGGACAAGAAGAAGAACGAACGCGCGTGGCAAGGGATTTACACGATGGATTGGGAGGAATTCTGACAACTGTTAAACTAACTTTAAATCAAGTGAGAGGAAATTTTATTTTGCCAGAAGCTAGTGTGGGGGTATTTAGCCGCGCACTTGATCAATTAGATGGTGCTATCAATGAAATGAGGCGTGTTGCACATAGCATGATGCCCGAAACGCTCGTGAAATATGGCTTAATTGACTCACTCAGAGATTTTTGTGAAGATATCAATGAAACAGGACAGATTCGCATCAAATACCAGTTTTTGGGAATAGACCAAAGATTAGAGTCTTCCACAGAAGTTATATTGTATCGCATAGTGCAGGAATTAATCAACAATATCCTTAAACATGCTCAGGCATCTGAGGCTTATCTACAACTAATAAAACAAGAAAGTGTGATTCATCTTACGGTAGAAGATAATGGAAAAGGATTTGCTCCTATTGCAATAAACCGTCATAAAAGTGCGGGTATGACCAATGTCGAAAATCGAGTGGCTTATTTAGGAGGCACGATAGATATCCAAAGTCAACCTAATGAAGGCACTTCAATCTTGATAGAAATCCCAGTTTAATAATTTTAACTTTTTTATGATTAATGTCTTTATTGTGGATGACCATCCACTGGTGGTAGAAGGTCTGAAGTCACTTTTATATGGTATGGACGACATACAGATAGTAGCCACCGCTGCGAATGCCTTTGAGGCTTTTGAAATCCTTCAAAAGGTCAATATTGATATTGCCTTCTTGGATATTAATTTGCCAGATGTCAATGGCATTGAATTATGTAAAAAAATCAAAGGAAAGTGGCCAAATATTAAGTGTATAGCACTTACTACTTCCAACGAGCGCACTATTATTGGGCGGATGATGCAAAATGGCGCAGTAGGATATCTGATGAAAAGCTCTTCCAAAGATGAACTCATCAGGGCGATTAGGCAAGTGTATGAGGGAGGCTATTTCATGAATGTAACTATGAGCGAACCCGTCGTTGATAGATCATTGACAGTGCCGTTTTTAACTCGTCGTGAAAAAGAAGTTCTGGGACTCATTGCTGATGGTATGACCAATGTCGAAATTGCCGATAAACTTTTTGTGAGTCCTACAACCATAAAAACTCACCGTGAAAACTTGTTGATGAAATTTGGGGTATCAAACACCGCTTCTCTTATCAAAGTCGCAGCCCAGCAAGGACTTTTAGAAGAGTAACAGCAGAAACAAAAGCTTTATTATTTTTCCTGACTGCGCCATTGCTCGGCTTTTTTCCCTACCCACCAAAACGACAGCGCTAGGATAGAAAAGAAAATACCTTTGTGGGTACGGTCCCAAAAATACTCAAAGTAGCGCGTGTAAATATTCAACAAGAAAAACACTAGACATACATCACGAAGCCGTTCGTTTTTGATTTTGAAGGCATAAATCGTAAGGCCAGTAATCACAATCGTAAAACCTACAGCCCAATACCACAAGGTTTGCTGTTTGATATTTGACCAGCGCTCAAAATCATCATAGTTTCCAAAAATAGAAAGCTGCCAAGCGGCCAACAAAAACAAAATAAGCCCGAATACATACGTAACTCGCTCAAATGAATAAAGAGGCTTGATTTTTTTAACCAACCATGAGCTTCCCCACACCACAAGCCCCGCCAATGTCAGACTAAGTGGATAATTCATGCCTGCAAACCTAAAATGTCCACCAGACCATTGGTAGGTTTGGGCCACCCACCAGCTTACCAACGCAAACAAAGCAACTGTCCAGAGAAGACTAGAAGGCAAAAAAGTAGCCACTAATGCGTACGACAATGTAGCTATCAACAAAGAGGGGCCATAATGCGAATCTTCTAACAGGCCCAAGCTTCGGCTCCAATACGCAATTGCCACAGCCATACTGAGGGCGATAGTGATGGTGTAAGACTCATTGCTTATGTGAGAATTAGGGTTTTTTAAATATCTTTTTCGGGCTAAGTAAATGAACGTCCCCGCTATCAAGGTGAATACAATACCCACGCTTGCCTCCGAAAATTCCCATTGCTTGCGTAGGAGTTCAATCCATTTTTCGTCAATGACCAAGGCCCCAAAAGCCAATAACCCGCACGAAACGGCCGAAATAAAAGCGTACCAAGTGATGGTATCGATATTCGAATTCTTGATTTCGTAAGAATTACGTAGGTCACTCGCCAACTCTGGGGAAATGGTTTGGGTTGTGACCCAATGTTGAATAGCGTTGTTGAGAGTGGCAGCTTCTTTTTTATCTAACTTCATATTATACTGTTTTTTTAGAACATTAAATGAATAAAAAATCTCATGCCAGAAGCGTAAGTGTGGCTAGATTTCTAAATTAGGAAAAAGGAAGCAGAGACTGAAAATTTTTTGAGTAAGCGGTCTTCAAATTTATTGAATCGTATTTTTAGGTTAATTTTTTCGTTGTTTCTTCCCACCGCATTCGATAGGCATTCATAGCAGTTTTGCCTAGCTTGTCGATAAGGCGATAGTTAACTACCACACCTACCGCAGCGCCGATTCCTGGGATGAGCTGAGCCATTTTGGCAAGGTCGATATAATCACGATATTCTTGTTGAAATTGTCTCCAATCGAAAGCATGGATATCTTCAGGTAATAATTTGCTTTTGTGTTCCCAATCTACCATCTGTAAATAGACTTCTTTGCGGCGCTGCTGACTCGAAAATGCCAATTGGAAAATATGCAAGATATAAACACGCTCGCGGTAGTCGTCGATAGGGTAGCCATACTGAGCAGCTATATCAAAAAGTAGCTTAAGCTTGATACTGAGCAGTAGGGGAAAATCGGCAATCGCCAATAAAAAACCTCCTGCACCTGCCACCCCTCCTTCGGCAGCACCGGCGGTTTTGTAAAAACTGATGCGTTTGAAAACAGCAGCTTCGCGCAGCTCAAAAGTAGGAGCGGGACTGGGCTGAGGAGTGATGAATTCGGCACCAAACAAAACCGCGCGCGTCATTTGTTTGATAGTGGTCGTAATGACCTCATGGATTTTCTCAGGAATAAGATTGTTGACCCAAGTCTGTATCGATTTGGCAAGCCGATTAGCCGCCGAAGGCTTTCTGAGCATTTGACGTTGCCATTGTTTAAGTTCTTTGAGGGCGAGTTGTTCGTAAGGGGTCATAAATGAAAGTGCGATTTTGTTTTTGATAAAGGTTTGTAAGTCAGTAGTTTGTGTAGGAAAATGATAATTAGTGTACCAATACGTAGTTGGGGTGTAAAAAAATTAAAAAATTTTTAGAAAAAATAGGATTAAAAAACACAGTTTGTGCCATTAGTATATAGAACGGCCCTTGGTCTCAATACGAAGATACGCATACATTTATTTCTAACCCTTATACTCTTTTATCCTTATTGTTTTGTGATACCACATCATCCTCATACTACTCTTTGGAATGCTTTTCGTGAAGGCGATCGTAGTGCGTTTAAGCGTATTTATGAGTTGTACGCCCGAGATTTGGTGAGCTATGGGTACAAAATCACGGCCAATGTCCAATTGATAGAAGATTGTATTCATGACCTTTTCATTGAACTTTGGCAGAGTCGTGGTAATCTCAGCGAGACAGATTCTATCAAATTTTATTTGTTTAGGTCGCTGCGCAACAAAATCACTCGGGTACAGCAGCGTGATGTATTTTATCAAGCTACGGATGTGGGCGAAATAGATACCACCGAAGAAGACGATTTTATCGAAAACCAACTGATAAAAAATGAAGGTCAAGAAGAAATGCTGCGCCAACTCCGCGAAGGCTATCGGCTGCTAAGTCCGCGTCAGCAGCAGGCCATTGATTTGCGATACACGCATCATTTTTCTAACGAAGAAGTCGCCCATATTATGGGAGTCAATTATCAATCAGCTTGCCGATTTATCTACACTGCCCTCAAAACCTTGCGCGAAACAGTACGCATTTTTTCAGTATTGATAGCTGTAAGTGCAAACTATATTTTCTAATCGAAGTCAGAATACTATATCCATACCCTTTTCCTATTCTTTATTACATTTTACCCGATGAACTATTATCAATATACTGCCGAAGACTTTGCCGCTGACGACTACTTCAAGGAGTGGGTTTGTTCGCCGACGGCAGAGAGCGAAACTTTTTGGAGAAATTTTTTGCGAGACTATCCCGAGCGCTATTATCATGTGGAAGAAGCAAAGCGTTTGGTAAGGGGACTTCAGCATCTCAATCTTACCCCTGATGCAGCGAAGTCGGTGCACCATATTTGGTGGCGTATCGAAAACACAATCAACGGCCTCGAAACACCTATCATGGCGCATCCTTCTCATCGTTGGACTCCTCGCCTATGGCTTGCTGCTGCTATCGTAATAGTAGGGCTTGGAGCAGGATGGGTATGGTGGAGTAGCTACGATGAACACCGCACTGTATCGCCCTTGGCGACACCGTATGTAGCTGTGCCAGAATGGGTAGAGGCTGTCAATGGAGCCGACAAAACCATGCTCATACAGCTATCTGACGGTAGCATAGTGCAGCTAGAAAAAAATAGCCGATTAAAGTATCCTACCGAGTTTAGCAAAATAAAACGAGAAGTGTATCTAGTAGGTGGGGCTTTTTTTGACGTACAAAAAAATCCTAATCGTCCTTTTTTGGTTTTTGCCAATGGTTTGGTTACGAGGGTGTTAGGGACAAGCTTTCACGTAAAGGCTTATCAAAAAGATCCCAATGTGACAGTGGCCGTAAAAACGGGTCGAGTATCTGTGTATGCAGACCGGCCTCATCCACAGCAAGACCCTGAGGTAGCAGGAGTAGTACTTACACCCAACCAAAAAGCGGTGTTTCATCGTGAAGAAGCTACCATTAGTAAGTTGCTCGTAGAGGCACCGGCGCTTCAGTTGCCACCCGCCGAAATGGCGCATTTGATATTTGAGGCTGCCCCTGCCAAAAAGGTATTTGAGGCCTTAGAAAAAGCCTACGGAGTAGAAGTGCTATTTGATGAGGAAATTATCAAGAATTGCACTCTGACGATTAATTTGACTGACGAAAATCTATATCAAAAATTGGAAGTAATCTGTAAAGTGCTGGATGCCAGTTATAAACTTATCGACGGGCAAATCATCATTTACAGTAAAGAGTGCTAAAGACTACTAACCTATGCCCTGAATAAACATTAGTATTTTAACTATTGGATAAACAGTGTGCTTATCATAAAACTATTCTTAAACCTTTAATGCTCATTTGATTTTATGACTTCAAACCCCTTACTCTTTTAATTAAAAAGCATCAGCAGTGTTAGGACCACTACTGATGCCATCGCCTCCTTGTGATTTTAGCCGATCAGCAAGCGTCTTTTGGTAAGACGTGTAGGAGGAGTTTTTGCTCAATTCTTAAACAAAAACAATCAAATCTAATGAAAAAAAAGGTACGTTTCAAACCCTTCGTGTATCACCTTATGAAAATTTCACTGATACAATGCCTACTGGCGGTGATTTTTACGGGTGTATCGCTAGCTCGTGTGGCTAGTGCCCAAGAGATACTCAATCAAAGAGTGACCATCCATGTCGAAAATCAAGAAATAAAAAAAGCACTTTCGGCTTTAGAAAAACAGGCCAAAGTCCGCTTTGCGTATCGCCCAGCAGCCCTTCCGTATGATAAAAAAGTGACGTTGATTGCTTCCAATGAACCTCTAGCTCAGGTACTTGGTCGCCTTATTAAGCCTCTAAAATTGCGTTATGAGATAGTGGGGCATCAGATTATTTTGAGTCGTGAAAAAGAAAGTGAGAGTCCTAGTTCATCTTTAAATACTATTCCGAAAGTAAGAACGCTGCCTTTTGCCAAGCGTGTGAATGGAACCGTAACCGACGAAAACAATGCTGGTTTGCCCGGAGTAAGTGTGGTAGTAAAGGGTACTACTAGAGGCACTACTACCAACGCAGAGGGACGTTTTGATATTGAAGTGCCCAACGACAATTCTATTCTTGTATTTAGCTATTTGGGTTATTTCTCCCAAGAAGTTGCGGTGGGAAATCAAACCCAACTCAATGTCTCTTTAAAAGTAGACACAAAATCGTTGGAAGAAGTAGTAGTGGTAGGATATGGAGTGCAGCGTAAGAGTGATTTGACCGGCTCCGTAGGAACAGTGAAAGGAGAGACACTCCAAGAGCGCCCCGCAGCTTCGCTCAATCAAGCCCTATCAGGGCGTATCACAGGGGTCAATGTGTCGGTCAACTCGGGGCGTCCGGGGGGACGAGCCAATATCCGTATTCGAGGAAATACCTCAGTAAGTGTGGCCAACAACCCACTATATGTAATTGATGGTGTGATTTTGAATGCAACTGATTTGGGAAATGGTAGTACGCCTATCGATTATATTAATCCCAATGACATTTCTTCTATCGAAGTATTAAAAGATGCTTCGGCTACGGCTATTTATGGAGCTAGGGGAGCGAATGGCGTCATCTTGGTGACCACCAAACGTGGTAGTCAAGATGGAGGTCGGGTAAGTTATGATACAGATTTTAGTGTTGGGACCCTTCCGCGCAAAATCCCATTGCTCAACTCGGCGGAGTTTTTGCGGGTGGAAGAAATTGCCTATGCCAATGCCCAAAAGTATGACCCCGTAGGCTGGGCTGGTGGCAAATACGTAGACCCCAAAACCAAACGAACCAATCCCCTCTTGTTTGATGCTACCGGCAAACCTCTATATGATACCGATTGGCAAGATGAGGCTTTCCGCAAAGCATTTACCCAAAACCACCAACTTTCTTTTACGGGCGGAAATTCCAAAGATAATTTTGGCCTATACCTTGGCTATCGCAACGAAGACGGGTTGATGAAAGAATCTTGGCTCAAGCGTTTTTCGGGGCGTTTTGTGATGGATAGCCAAATCAAAAAATGGCTTAAAGTAGGTGGTAGCTTGAGTTATAATGACCAAAATGAAAGCCAAGTAGACCCCCTCGGAGCAGGTGGAATCATCGCGATGCGTCAGGTATTAGAAGCATTGCCTATCATTCCCGTAAAATATCCTGATGGCCGTTGGGGTGGTAATGAAGACTATCCTGGTATGGAAGGTGGTGGCAATCCTATCCATGTAGCTACAGAGCGTTTGTATTATCTAAAAACCCAAACGATGTTGGGTAATATTTATACCAATATCAACTTGGCCAAAGGGTTGGAGCTAAGAACTACCCTCGGAACCAACATCATCAATCAGCGGATTGATTACTACGGTGGGCGGACTCTCAACTATATCTCTCGCAACCAAGGTGGCGATGCATCTATTACCAATGAACGCCACAATTCATGGCAGTTTGAAAACTATCTTACTTACAACAAAAAAATAAACAAAGACCATTCGCTCAATGCCTTGTTGGGGCTTGCTTGGCAGCACGTAGATAGATTCAATTCGGTAGCTCGAGCGCAGCGTTTCCAAGATGACTACTTCCAATTCAACAACCTTGGCGCTGGTGCGGTAGCTTTGGCGCCTTCGTCGGGAGTGAGTGCTTATGGCTTGAACTCTTATTTTGGGCGTTTTAACTACAACTTAAAGGAAAAATACTTACTGACCTTCACGGGACGTATTGATGGGTCTTCTAAGTTTGGTTCATCCAATCGCTATGCGATGTTTCCGTCAGCGGCTTTGGCATGGAGGGTGATAGAAGAAGATTTTATGAAAAATCTGCCTTTTGTTTCCAATTTAAAACTGCGTACTAGCTTTGGCGTAACAGGAAATTCCGAAATTACCGCTTATCAAGCCTTGGCAGGATTGGGCAATTACTCGGTGATTTTTAATAACGCTCGTCAGATTGGGATTGGCGTAAACCGCTTGGCAAACCCAGATTTGCGCTGGGAAAAAACCACCCAAGTAGATGCTGGAGTAGAAATAGGGCTTTTCAATAATCGTATCATGCTTGAAGCCGATGTGTATCGTAAGCTTACTACCGATATGCTTTTGAGCGCACCCGTACCGTCGAGCAGCGGTTTTACGACAGTAAGCCAAAACGTAGGAAGTATGGAAAACCGTGGGATAGAGTTGGGCATCAATACCGTCAATTTTGCCCGTCCTAATTTCTCATGGAATTCTACTTTCAATATTTCTATTAACCGAAACAAAGTTATTGCCCTCACAGGGGGAGCCGATATTTTCAATGGTTCTACGATTATCCGTGAAGGAGAGCCTGTAGGTTCGTTTTTTGGATTTGTACACCAAGGTACGTGGAGCCTAAATGAAGAATCAGAAGCGGCCAAATACCTCAAAAAGCCAGGCGACATCAAATACCAAGATGTGAACGGAGATGGTCGTATCAACGACAACGACCGCGTTATTATCGGAAAAGGAATCCCTGATGGGTTCGGGACCTTGATCAACACACTGGCTCACCGAAATTTTGAGCTTACCGTAGATTTGCAGTTTATGTATGGCAACGATGTGCTGTTTAGAAGTAAACACTCCGCCGAAGACCGCACAGGTATCGCCAATAGCTTCAAGACGGTGTTGAATGCATGGACGCCCGAAAATCAAAATACACCACTCGCTCAGCTCAGACCCGTATCGGCAGGCTATAATACCAACAACGACACCGACCGCGTACGTGACGGCTCTTTCTTGAGAGGCCGCAACTTGCTGCTTTCTTATCGCTTCCCTACGAAGGTTATCGAAAAAATTCACCTCAATCGGTTAAGAGCATTTGCATCGGTACAAAACTTCTTCCTGAGCACCAAGTATGAGGGCTATGACCCAGAAGTTTCTACTTCAGGCTCGGCATTTGACCAAGGGGTGGATTTGTATGCTTATCCCAAACCTCGCGTTTTTATGGTGGGGCTAAACATAGGTTTGTAATCGTTGATTCACATTAAAGTAAACTCAAATGAAATACAATATAAAATTTTTCAGTCGATTGGCGATTTGTGGAACCCTGCTTTTTTCGGCAGGTAGCTGTTCGGAGTTTTTGGAAGAACCCGACCGTTCCAATTTTACCATGGAAAACTATTTTACGAAGCCCGAACACGCCGAAAGTGTGGTCAACTCCATTTATGAAAACCTCCGAAATGTATTAGGGGGAGGGTTTAATGGTGCCCCTTGGATGATGCTTGAGTTTGCCACAGGGCTGGCCAATACCGAATTAGGCCAAGCACAAAACAGTATTTTTGTTAGAAACTTGGTCAACAACTCTGATAATGGCTATGGTGCTACCTATTGGACCAACCATTATCGTGGTATTGCCAACGCAAATTTGGCCATTGCCAAAATCCCTGGTATCAATATGGACGAAGCCGCCAAAAAACGCTACTTGGGCGAGGCTAGATATTTGCGGGCGTTGTATTACTATGAGTTGGTAAGGATGTTTGGAAGCATTCCACTCATCAAAGAACCTGTAGATTTGAAATCAACAGATTTGTACGCGCCACAATCACCGGTAGAAGATGTTTATAAGCTCATTGAGGCAGATTTGGTGGAGGCCGAATCTTCAGGACTACCCTATACCGATGCTACGGGACGGGTATCGTTGGGAGCCATAAAATCGCTCTTGTCGAGTGTTTATTTAACAATGGCTGGCTATCCTCTTCAAAAAGGAGCGGAATATTATAAAAAAGCAGCTGACAAGGCGCAAGAGGTGATTCAATCGGGGCGTTATAGTCTTTTTCCTTCGTATGATGACCTTCACAATCCCGCTAAGAAAAACACCGGTGAAAATATTTTCATGGTACAGTTTGCGGCCTTCATTTTGCCTTCCAACTGGCAAACGTCTATCATTCCTTACAACCAAGGGATTTCGGCTTATACCGATGAAACAGGAGCAATTTTTGCCAATAAAGAATTTGTGGAATCGTACGAACAAGGCGATAAACGCGTAGCAGAAAAACAATTTTACTATAAAACGTTTTCGTTGCGGAGCGACCGTACCAAAACCCGTGATTTGGGCGGTTATTATCTTTACAAACACTTCGATACAGAAGCGCAACTTTCTACCACAAGTAGCAACCTAAACTGGACTGTAATGCGCTATGCTCAGGTGTTGTTGACCTATGCCGAAGCAGCCAATGAAGTAGGAGGACCCTCGGCAGCTGTATATGAGGCTGTGAATGCGATTCGTAAAAGGGCTGAACTGCCTGCTTTGGCTGGCTTGTCGAAAGAGCAACTCCGCGAAGCTATCTGGCGCGAACGCTGGTATGAGTTAAGTTTTGAAAACATCACATGGTACGACATGGTGCGTTTGCGCAAGGCCTTTAATGTGAGCACCCGCAAGTTTGAAGATTATGTAGGACACAAATTCTCCTACGGCCCCGTATTAAAAGAAAGAGAGCTGTTGTTTCCGGTACCTACTGCCGAAATCCGCAACAACGGCAAATTGAAGCAGAACCCGGGTTATTAGTTCCATAAATAAGTAGATAGTAGTGATACCGTAAGCATGTTTTATGGCGTGCTTACGGTATAAAGCCTTCCTTTAACTCTTTATTAAGAGTTGTTAAAATAATCCGTCATTTACAAAATGCTTCTGCCTGAGAAAAGAAGCCTCCCAAATCATTGCCACATATGAGTATTAGTGTTAAAAACCAGCGTTTTATGGCTCGCTTTGTGAGCCATGTATGCCTTCTTATGGCCCTTGTTATCGGGGCTTTTGCCTATTCTAAACCTACCCCCAAAGTCAAAGAAAAACCTCTGGTGGTGTTTGTAGCTGGCGACCATGAGTATAGCGGTGAGCAAACTTTGCCTTTGATTGCGGCCGAATTAGAAAAAAATTATGGAGTGCGTGCAAAAGTCATCAAATCGTATCCTGACCAAAATGCCGAGAAGGATATTCCAGGCTTAGAAGTTCTTCGAGAAGCAGATTTGGCGATATTCTTTTTACGCTGGCGACAATTGCCTCCCGAGCAGCTTCAGTATATCGACGAATACCTCAAATCGGGTAAGCCGGTGATGGGTTTTCGGACTACCACTCATGCTTTCAATTTCCCTAAAGGACATCCATCCGAAATTTGGAATGCTTTTGGAGAAAGGGCTTTTGGCTCGCCTCCGGGCTGGGGAAGAGCAGGGCATACACATTATGGACACAATAGCTCCACCGATGTGACGATTGCTCCAGAAGCTGCGAAAAATCCAATACTTACCGGTGTGGCCCCTTCATTCCATGTACGTTCTTGGCTTTATCGCGTGCGTCCTGATTATCCACCTCAAGATGCCACTGTTTTATTGATGGGCAAATCCGTTAATCCTGACAAAGCGGCTATCGACAATCCCGTAGCGTGGACTTGGAAAAACAAAGAAGGTGCGAAGGTGTTTTTTACAACCCTAGGGCATCCCGAAGACTTCAAAGACGAGCCTCTTCAACACCTCACTATCAACGCCATTCATTGGTTGTTGGGTAAGCCTGTTCCTAAAAAATGGAAAGGGAAAATTGACATTAATGTGCCTTATCGGGGTATTGTTAAATAAAACCCTTGGCTTTCAACGCAAATAATCAAAAATAAACCCTTCATATAAAATCCACAAACCCATGAAATTAAGCATCAAGGGATTGTTCGTGGCAGTTGGAACGATGGTGATTGGATTTAGTTCTTTCCAGTCTACTCCGCCCAACGCCCTGCAAGTTGAAAAAGGAAGTCATATTTCGTTGATTGGGGGCAATTTAGGCTCTCGAATGATGAACTATGGATTCTTTGAAACCGAAATGTACGTTCGGTATCCCGACAATTCATTACTGATTCGTAATATGTGTGACGGTGGCGATACCCCCGGATTCCGTCCTCATGCTAGCCGCAATACTCCCTGGGCTTTTCCGGGTGCTGAAAAATTTCAGACCGAATTTGCAACCAATTCGCACAGCGAAGGGCATTTTGAATATCCTGATGAATGGCTTACGCGCCTCAAAACCGACATCATTGTGGCGATGTTTGGCTACAGTGAGTCTTTCCAAGGCAAAGAAGGAGTAGAAAATTATAAAGCCGAATTGGACGCATTCATCAAATGGACGCTCAATCAAAAATACAACGGTAAATCAGCCCCTCAACTTGCCATCGTATCGCCGACTGCTTTTGAAGATTTGTCGTCTATTTATGATGTACCCAATGGCAAAAAAGAAAACGAGAACTTGTGGCTTTATACCCAAGCCATGAAAGAAGTAGCGGAGCGCAACAATGTACTTTTTGTGGATGCTTTTACCCCTTCTAAGCAATGGTACGCCGAAAGCAAAGACCCCTTGACGATTGATGGCTCGCAGCTCAACGAAGAAGGCTATAAAAAGTTTTCGCTTTTGTTGACCGACAAAGTATTTGGCAAAACCTCCGCTAAGGCAGAGTCGAATCGTCAACTTGTGAAGGAGATGGTTTTGGAAAAAAACTGGATGTGGCACAACGACTACAAAATCCCCAACGGTGTACACGTTTATGGGCGGCGCTACAATCCTTTTGGGCCTGATAATTATCCTGCTGAGATTGAGAAGATTCGACAAATGACTTCTATTCGGGATAGTGCCGTATGGCTTGCCGCTACCCAAGGTAAAAAAATGGACCTCGCCGCCGCGGATAAAAATACCCGTACATTGCCTGAGGTGAAGACCAATTTCAATCCTGACAAAAATGGTAGTCTGACCTATCTTTATGGCCAAGATGCCCTAAGCAAACTCAAAGTACCAGACGGATTTAAGATAGAACTGTTTGCTTCGGAGCAGGAGTTCCCAGATTTGGCTAAACCAATGCAGATGTCGTTTGACAATAAAGGCCGTCTGTGGGTAGCAGCTATGCCAAGCTATCCGCATTATAAGCCTGGCGATACCAAACCCAACGACAAAATCATCATCATTGAGGATACCAATGGTGATGGCAAAGCCGATAAAAGTACCGTTTTTGCTGATCATTTGCATTTGCCGCTTGGCTTCGAAATGGCTCCTGAAGGTGTGTATGTTTCGCAAGGAACCAACCTCAAACTTTTCACAGATACCAACGGAGATGATAAAGCAGATAAAGTGGAAATTATCATGAGTGGATTTGACGACCACGATACGCACCACAACAGTAGTGCTTTCTGTGCCGATCCCTCAGGAGCAATTTATACGGGAGAGGGGGTGTTTTTGCACACAAGTGTAGAAACTTCTTATGGTACAGTAAGGGCTACCAATGGCGGATTTTATCGTTATAGCCCACAACTCAAAAAATTAGAACGCACTGCTCAGTTGTCTATCCCTAATCCTTGGGGAATTGCCTTTGATGAATGGGGACAACCTTTCTTTGCCGAGACTTCTAGCCCAGATGTGCGCTGGATGATGCCAGGAAGTGTATTGCCTCGCTATGGCGAAGCTACCCATAAGTCGTTTCAGCTTATTGAAGATAAGCATCGGGTACGGCCTACATCAGGCTTAGAGTTTGTGTCGAGCCGTCACTTCCCTGACGAACTTCAAGGTGCACTTCTCATCAACAATACCATTGGGTTTTTGGGAACCAAAGCCCATAGCATGGTAGATGACGGCACGGGCTACAAAAGCCGTCATTTGGTGGATTTGATTGTAAGCGAAGACCGCAACTTCCGTCCAGTGGATATGGAATTTGCACCTGATGGCTCTTTGTATGTGATTGATTGGCACAATATCCTGATTGGGCATATGCAGCACAATGCCCGTGACCCCCTTCGCGATCACATGCACGGGCGTGTATATCGGATTACGTATCCTTCGCGCCCTCTCGTCAAACCTGCGAAAGTAGATGGTGCAAGTATTGATGAGCTACTTGAAAACCTCAAGCTGCCAGAATACCGTACCCGTTATCGGACGCGTCGCGAATTGAGAGAGCATAATCCTGCTCAGGTACTTACAAAATTAAATGCTTGGATAGCCAAACTCGATAAAAAAGCCCCTCGTTATGAGCATCATTTATTAGAAGGGCTTTGGGTGAGCTGGGGATTGGACAAAGTCGATCAAAAATTGCTACGTCAATTGCTCAAAGCTAAGGATTATCACGTAAGAGCGGCGGCCGTACAAGTAGTAAGATACACGGGGCATCAAGTGGCTGACCAAGCGGAGCTACTCATGCAAGCTGTAAAAGACGAAAACAGTCGCGTGCGTCTAGTGGCGATTGTGGCAGCATCTTGGTTGCCTAAGGAAAAGGGCTTGCCTATCTTGGCTGAAGCTGCAAAAAAACCACTTGACGAGTGGATGGTTAACGCCCACGAAACGGCAGTGGCTCACTTAAGTGGAACCTCAGTCAAGAAAGCCAAGGAAGCCGAAACCAAATCTAACCTCAAAGGTGCCGAGGCAGAGCTTTTTGCGATGGGCAAAGAAATCTATGGCAAAGAAGGCTACTGTGTCACTTGTCACCAAGCCGATGGCAAAGGTTTGTCAGCATCGGGTTTCCCTCCACTGACAGGCAATAAGTGGGTGCAAGGTAGTGAAGAACGGCTCATTAAAATTGTGTTGAAAGGACTCATGGGACCTTTGGAAATTAACGGCGTAAAATACGCGGGCCAAGTGCCAATGACTCCTTACGGTGGGTTGCTCAACGACAAAGAAGTAGCGGCGGTATTGACCTACGTTCGCAATTCTTTCGGGAATCAAGCGTCTGCTATCTCGCCTGAGAAGGTGAAACAAGTACGGGCGGCTACTGAGAGTAAGAAGGATTTTTATACCACTACCAAGCTCCTAAGTGAACATCCTTTAGAAAAATAGACTTAAAATAATTAATTTCTCAAAAAGGCTTTGTATGGTGTGTTGGCATCAGCAAAGCCTTTTTTTGTGATAAAATTCTGGCCACTCAAAAATTTATTTCATAAAGTATTCAAAACACTAAGGGGACTTTTTCCAAAACTTGTCTTTTATATAAAGAGTCAAAGAAATTTTTATCCAAAATTGATATGGTGCAAGTGGCTTTCCCAGATTATACCGACGACCAACCTGCGCAGTCTCAGTCATCATCGCTGTCGGGGGAAAGAAGCGACCTGACGGAAGCATTGTCAGAAAAAGGCCGATTGCATGATACAGAGTTTTTTCTGAAATCTACCTTTGAAGACAATCCCTCCAAAGGATGTGCTTTGTTGTTTAGGCGGTATCACAAGGCACTCTGCAATCATGCCGTTCGGTTTGTGTATTCCAAAGAAATTGCCGAAGACTTGGTAGCAGATGTATTCTGTAAATTTTGGAAAACAAAAGCTTATGAATCCATTGCCACTTCATATCGATTGTATTTGTTTCGAAGTGTAAGAAATGAGGCCATCAATTATCTCAGGTGGGAATTTAAAGAGACCGAAGAAATAGAACAAGCCGTGCAGAGGGAGTCATCATTGGGGCATCAGCCCGACCATGCCACTCAATATGAAGAAGTATGCCGTAAGGTGGAAGAATTGGTCGAAACGCTACCTCCTCAGTGTCAGAAGGTTTTTTTATTGAGTCGTTTTGAAGGTAAAAAATACCAAGAAATTGCCGACGAATTAAGCATCTCTATCAAAACGGTGGAAGTTCATTTAGGAAAGGCGCTGGGTATCATGCGGAGCGGTCTTAAAATGTATTTATGACTAAGGGGATTTGGCCTGATTCTCATCTTTAATAGTAAAAGCACCATCGATGAAAACAGAGATAAGCAAAGGATTGGTTTTTAGCTATTTTGCATCCAAAGCCTCTCCACTCCAGCGGAAGCTGGTAGAAGAATGGTTCAAAACCAATGAAGAGCAATACTACGAATGGCTCGAAGAATGGGAAAGTACGCATCCGCAATACTTGCCCGATAGCGAGGCTGCATTATTGAAATATGAAGCTTTTTTGGAAAATAACCCCCAATCTGTTGAATCTTATGTTGTTTCTTCTGAAGAGCAAGTGCAGGTATTGCCACTTAGACCAACCCCTTGGCGGAAGTGGGGTGTAGCGGCGGCAGTAATGGTAGGGGTGATGACAATCGCAGGTTGGTTTTTTCGAGACAATCTACTTTATCAAACACATCAAACAACTTTTGGCGAAACGGAGTCTCTGACCCTCAAAGATGGTACTCACGTAACCCTCAATGCTAATTCTTCCTTAAGAATACCACGTTTTGGTTTTAGCCAAACCGCACGAGAAGTATTCCTGACAGGAGAAGCCAATTTTGAAGTGACACATCAAGCTAATCACCAAAAATTTGTGGTAAAAACTGACAGAAACTTCGAAGTAGTGGTACTAGGGACGGAGTTTACGGTATATGCGCGTCAGCGCATTTCGAAGGTGGTTCTCAACAAAGGAAAAGTAAAGGTACAATACCAAGAAGGCAATACCCAAAAACATTTGATGATGAAACCAGGTGATTTGATAACCCTTGATAACCAAAATCGCCTTTCACGAAAAGTAACGAATCAGCCCCAAAACTATGCGGCTTGGGAACAAAAACGCTTTGTCTTTGAAGAAACTACTCTACAAGAAGTGGCCTATCTACTCCAAGAAAATTACGGATTAGAGGTCGAAATCAGCAGCAAACCGCTGGCCGAACGCGTGATTATGGGCTCTTTCCGCGCCGAAAATGTGGACGAATTGTTACGCTCTATTTCTGAACTTTTAGACATCAACGTGGTCAGGCAGGGCAATCGCGTGCAGCTGACCGACAAGTAATTCAATAGCATACATTCAACTCTAGTTTTTATGAATAAACAAATACAAAAAGCCTCAAAAATGGGGCTTATGATAGGTGTATTGTTTTTTGGGAAGCAATTGGGCTGGTCGCAGCAAGCCTTTGCCAAAGCCCAAGACAATCCTCAAAAGACGGCAGAGCAGACTCGCTATGGCGCCCCTCGTCTCCTCAAAGACGTACTTAGCGACCTAAAAACCCAATATGGGGTCGAAATTATGTTTGAGCGAAAAGTCGTGGAAGGGATGACCGTAAGGCCTGAAGTAATCAACAATCGGTGGGATGTAGAAAAAAACTTAACGCATATTTTACGTCCGTTAGGGTTGCGATTTAAGAAGGTAAATAACAGTTCTTATTTGGTGATTGCAGCAGATAAAAAAGCGCAAAAATCCGCTGAAAATACCTCGGCAACTCAGCAAGAAATGGAAGCTGAGGTGGTTGGGACAAAATCCCCTCAGGAAATTGCGCCTTTGCAAAGAGTATCACATCAAAATGCCTTAGAGCAGGTCATCAAAGGCAAAGTGGTAGATGCTGATAAAGGAGAAGCATTACCAGGAGTAAATATTTTGTTGAAAGGAACTCAACGAGGAGCTACTACCAATCCGAATGGAGAGTTCTCAATCATCGTTCCTAATGAGAAAGCAATTCTAGTTTTTAGCTTTGTCGGCTATGAATCACAAGAATTAGTGGTAGGTAATCGTACACAATTCGACATTAGTCTTAAAACGGATACCAAAGCCCTCAGTGAAGTGGTAGTAGTAGGGTATGGTGCTGTGAAAAAACGAGATTTGACAGGTTCAGTGAGTTCTATTGGGTCAACTGAATTGAAAGCTCAACCCGTGAGTTCATTTAATCAAGCCCTGCAAGGGCGTGTATCAGGAGTGCAAGTAACCAACTCCTCCAATGCTCCTGGCGGTGGAATTACGATTCGGATTAGAGGTGGTAATTCTATTTCAGCTAGTAACGACCCTCTCTATGTCATTGATGGTTTTCCAGTTACTAATCCTGCACCCGCAACAGGAGCAGGCAACTCGACCCTATATCCTAACCCGCTAGCGACAATCAATCCTAATGATATCGAATCTATAGAAATCTTAAAAGATGCCTCTGCTACGGCCATTTATGGGTCTCGTGGAGCCAATGGAGTGGTATTGGTTACTACCAAACGTGGTAAAGAAGGACAAGCTACGGTTGATTTCGATGTTTATTATGGATATCAAAAAGTTACAAAAATGCTTGATATGGCTACTGCAGAGGAGCATACTGCCTCCAAAAACGAGCAATTAAGAAACCTGAATTTTGCCGAACGCTACGGAAATCCAACGGGAGCGTACCCCAAAAAACCATCGGAGTATGGGGTGGGTACTAACTGGCAAAAAGAGATTTTTCGGGGAGCACCGATGCAAAATTACCAGTTGTCTGTTTCGGGTGGAACGGACAAGTTGAGGTATATTGTCAGTGGCAATTATTTCAACCAAGACGGGATTGTGATTACTTCTAATTTCAAGCGTTATACTTCTCGTATTAATTTAGATGCCAGAGTCAGTAATCGACTAAAAATAGGCACTAATTTTACCATAACGCGCAGTTATAACAATAGTGTCAATGAAATAGGAAGTAATAGCTTGGTAGGATTGGCACTGCGAGCTTCTCCTGCTAGTCCTATTTATGATGCAACGGGCAATTATCAGCTTCTAAATGTAGGGCCAGGTTCGGGATTTAGCTCGGTCGCCAATCCTGTAGCAGTGGCTAGGACTAGCACCAATCTTCTCACTAGTGACCGTGTACTAGGAAGTATTTTTGGGGATATTACGCTCGCAGAGGGTTTGACTGCACGCATCAGTATAGGTACGGATATTCTCAATTCTCGTCGCAACATCTTCTATACGCCCCAGACACTCATTGCTAATACTGTGAATGGCTATGGGAGTAATGGCACCTCTAACAACATTAATTTGCTGAATGAAAACATCTTGACCTATACAAAGAGCTTTAATGAGCATACGTTTGATGCCGTAGCAGGGGTGACATTTCAGAGCAATCGTGAAGAACGCACCTACTCTGAAGCGCAAGATTTTCCAAATTACACCCTTGGCGCAAACAACATTGGGTTAGCAAACAAACCGCTTCCATCAACGGGGGGAGTGCAGGAATGGGGATTGAACTCCTATTTAGGACGGCTGAATTATCGTTTCAAAGATCGTTATTTGCTGACCATTACAGGTAGAGTGGATGGTTCGTCGCGTTTCGGAGCTAATAACAAGTATGGATTTTTTCCATCAGGAGCATTTGCTTGGCGGATTTCGGATGAGAACTTTTTAAAAAATAACCGTTGGATAAGTGAGCTAAAACTGCGCTTGAGTTATGGTATCACAGGAAATGACGGGATCGGTCTTTACAATTCATTGTCACAGTATAGCACTGCACGTACGGTATTTGGTGATCAAGAAGTGTTGATGATTCAGGCTTCACGTATCGCCAATCCAGATTTGCGTTGGGAAAAAACCGCTCAACTTGATGCTGGTTTTGATTTGGGATTATTCAACAATCGTCTTCAATTGACTGCTGATTATTATATCAAAACTACCACAGATTTGTTGCTAGGCGTTGAACTACCTGCCACCACTGGTTTTACAAGTGTTACTAGAAATGTGGGTAGTTTGGAGAATAAAGGCGTGGAGCTAAGCATCAATTCGGTCAATATAGACGGTAAATTTCAATGGAAAACCAATGGTAATATCTCATTTAATCGTAATAAGGTTATCAGACTCAACAATGCAGACCAGTTTTTTACGGGCAATTCCATCGTGAAAGTTGGGGAGTCTGTTGGTTCATTTTACGGAAACGTCTTTGATGGTATTTGGCAAACAGCCGACGAAATCAAAGCAGCAGGGACATTGGCTCGTTCGGGAGATTTGCCTGGTGCTATTCGTTATAAGGACTTAAATGGAGATGGAATCTTTAATGAAGCCACCGACCGCCAGATTTTGGGGACTGGACTTCCCAAGTTTATTTTTGGTCTGACTAATACTCTTTCTTATCAATCTTTTGATTTATCTATTTTTCTGCAAGGTACACAGGGAAACAAACTGTTGAATGTTACACGGAAATCAATGGAACAGTCAGATCCGAGTGATAACTTACTCCGAACGGTCATTGAGGGTGCTTGGCGGGCTGATAAACCATCGAATACATTGCCGTCGATTCGGCAGTGGCGAAATACTGGAACAGACTCATTCTATATTGAAGATGGTTCATTTCTCCGCGTCAAAAATGTATCGTTGGGCTATCAACTCCCTATTCGGACAAAGTTTGTTAAACGGGCACGTGTTTACGTAAGTGGCCAAAACTTATGGACTTTTACTTCTTATCGGGGTTTTGATCCAGAAGTAAACTCTGATTTTACGAGCAATGTTCAGTACGGTGTCGACAATTATGCTTATCCTGCTGCTCGTACATTTACTTGTGGTGCTACCCTTTCTTTCTGAACAGATTAACAAAATTAAAGATGAAAAAAACGACTTTATTTTCGGCGTTGTTTACAGTATTTCTGTTGACAGCATGTGAAAAAAACTTAGAGGAGGTACCTCTTAGTTTTTTTGAAGAATCAAATTCCTTCAACTCTGCCGCTGACGCCACTTCTGCAATCAATGGCGTATATGACCGACTCAAAAATATCTATGGCATGACCATGATAAATTTGGCTGACCTCAACAGTGATGAGTGTGAAGTACGCGAAGACAATGGCAGTGGAGATGAGATACATAAGAATCTATTTAACAGTGGAACGAGCTTGTTTGATGGGTTTTACACCAATAGCTACGTATTAATTGACCGCGCCAATCGAGTGATTGCGAATGTCCCAAAGATTACGATGGATACCAAACTACGTGATCAAATTGTGGGCGAAGCCAAGTTTTTGAGGGCGTTAACATACTTTAATTTGGTACGGGCTTTTGGCGATATACCACTTGTGACGAGTGTTTCCAATGATGTTATCAATGTTCAAATCCCCCGCGAACCAGCCGAAAAAGTGTATCAGCAAATTATCTCTGATTTACAAGAGGCTGAAAAAACGCTCCCAGTAAGATATACAGCGGCTTCCGAAAATGGAAGAGCAACGATTGGAGCAGCTAAATCCATGTTGGCAAAGGTATATTTAACCCGTAAAGACTGGGCTAATGCTGCTTCTAAAGCAAAGGAAGTCATTGATTCCAAAGCATACGCTTTGTTCGCTGATTTTAAGGATGTCTTTTTACCCGAAAAAGAAAATGGTACTGAACATATTTTTTCGATTCAATACAGTTGTGTCTTGCCTGCGTATGGCAGTCCAATGGCCGTGAATTTTTCTATATACTTCAGCTATCCTATTAATTTGACGGGAGGAAGCTATCAAGTAGTACCGCAACACGCCGCTTCATACTTATCAGGAGATTTACGTAAAGACGTAACGGTTATTTATGAGAAAAAAATAGCCAACGGCACCGTAGTAGCCTCACGTACGGGGCCTCATTTGGACAAATATTGGGATCCACAAGCCTGTGGGTCGCAGTCGGCGCGAAACAACTTTTTAGTCATTCGCTATGCAGATGTATTGTTGATGTATGCCGAAGCCCTGAATGAATTAAATGGCCCTACTACTGAAGCTTATACAGCCATTAATTTAGTGCGAGCGAGGGCACGAAAAACTCCAGCAGATTTAAAAGACTTCAGTAACCTGACTCAAACGCAATTGCGTGAGGCAATTTGGCAAGAAAGAAGTTGGGAGCTTTGCTTTGAAGGACATCGTCGTTGGGATTTGTTAAGAATAGGAAAGTATATCGAAAAGATGAAAAAAATAGGAATAAATGCTGAAGCAAAACATTTGCTTTATCCTATTCCTATTCAAGAGATTGATGTAAACCCAGCTTTGGTACAAAACCCAGGTTATTGATTGTTGATGATAGTATGGCCATTCTGAGCCTGGAAGCTAACCTCTCAGAATGGCTTAGATATTCACTTTTTACACTTTTATTTTAATATGAAAATTTGTCTTACTCTTTTAATAATACTGAATACTTGGATTGCGTATGCTCAGGCTTCTTTCGATGTTGTGGTATATGGCGGAACACCAGGCGGTGTCATTGCTGCGGTGGCTGCTGCTCGTGAAGGTGCAAAAGTGATGCTTATTGAGCAGACAAAACATGTTGGAGGACTGAATACCAGTGGTATTGGCACTGCCGAGTCCGAACACATGATTGAAGAAACTATTTCGGGATTACCGTTAGAGTTTTATAGTCGTATGAGTCAATTTTACGGAAAAACTAAAACCGAATTTTACTTTGAATCGCATGTAGCAGAGAAAGTCTTCAATGACCTGTTAGCAGAAGCTAAAGTCAAGGTTATCTATGAAGCATTTGCTCAAAAAGTAAGTAAGAAAAATGCTGCTATTCATACCATTACTTTATCAAACGGCACCACCGTCACAGGCAAAGTATTCATTGATGCTACCTATGAAGGAGATTTGATGGCACGGTCGGGAGTGTCTTATACCTATGGGCGTGAAAGCAAAGACCAGTATGGTGAGTCATTGGCGGGTGTAAGGTTTATTGATACTCCTATTGAAGCCTCTCCCTATGATGATAATGGCAAATTGCTACCTGGATTTGTTGAACGAAGCACACTTACTGATGGGCAAGCCGATAAACGAGTGATGAATTATAACTTTCGGGTGATGATGTCAACAAGAGATGACCGAGTTCCTTTTCCTAAACCCGAACGTTATGAACCACAGCGTTATATATTGCTTTCGAGATGGCTTAAAAATGAACCTAATGTCAAATTCAAAGACATCATTGATTTGTACGGTTGGAATTACCCTAAAGGTAAATACGAAACCAACAACAAACAGAAATCAATCATCTCTTTAGGTCACTTTGGTGGGAATGTCAACTACCCCGATGCCGATTATCCCGAAAGACAAGCTATTTATGATGACCATAAAAACTGGACTTTGGGTCTATTATATTACTTGGCCAACGACCCCTCAGTCCCACGTAGTTTACACGATGCGGTAAATCAATATGGTCTTACGGGTGATGAATTCAAAGACAACGGAAACTTTCCTTACTATCTTTATATTCGTGAAGCACGACGAATGAAGGGCGAATTGATACAGACCCAAAAAGATATTTTAGAAGAACGTACAAAACCCGATGCGATTTGTTTGGGTTCGCATTGGATAGATAGTCATCACGTACAACGGGTGGCTGTATCTAAAACCCAATTTGTCAATGAAGGACGAATCTGGGAAGTATTGACCAAACCCTATGAGTTTTCGTACCGTACTATTTTGCCCAAGCAGCAAGAATGCACCAATCTGCTTGTGCCTGTATGCTTATCGGTGTCGCATGTTGCGTTTTGTTCGGCACGGGTGGAATGTACGTGGATGCAGCTAGGCAATAGTGCGGGCATTGCAGCAGCGATGGCCGCTCGTCAAAAAAAATCCGTTCAAAAATTAAGCACCACTGATTTACAGACGAATTTGAAAAAAAGAGGGGTGATTTTGAGTATTAATCATCAAATTTGGGACGGAGAAAAAGATGGTAAAAAATGAGAAAAACACTGACGTTGTTGTTCACTTTTTGGGGGCTGACTTCATTTCAGTTCCCCAAAAACCAAGTTTCTTATGATGTGGTCATCTATGGCGGAACGGCAGCGGGAGTGACGGCGGCGATTCAGTTGTCCAAAATGGGGAAAAGTGTAGCTCTCCTCGAACCTACTATGCACCTTGGCGGGATGAGTGTAGAAGGGCTCGGTGGAACCGACATTGACAACCATAAGGATTTTCAAAATAGCCCTGCTGTGGGAGGGTTGGCACTGGAATTTTATCGCCGTATAGCAAAAGTCTATGGAAGAGAAGAGGCTTTTGAGAACGCGCTCAATAACAAAGTCAAAAACACAAGTCTCTGGCGATTTGAGTCGAAGGTGGCAGAAAAGGTCTTTAATGATTGGATAAAAGAACATAAAATCGACGTATTTCTGGGGAGACGCTTGGCCGAGAATGCCCAAGCAGTAAGTAAAACAATGACCACTATTACCGAAATTCGTACCGAAAAAGGAGAAGTATTCAAGGGGAAAATCTTCATGGATGCGACCATTGAAGGAGATTTACTGGCGCGGGCGGGTGTCAGTACAACGGTAGGGCGAGAGGCCAATGCCACTTATAATGAAACCCGAAATGGTATCCGAGCTGAGACAGATCATGCACAGTTTGTGGTCAAAGTCAATCCTTATAAAAATCCCAATGACCCAAACAGTGGAGTGATTCCGACAATTCAGGACGAACCACTAGGAACACCCGGCACGGGAGATAAACGCCTGCAAGCATTTTGTTTTCGGATGTGTTTGACCAAAAACCCTGACAATCAAATTCCCTTCACAAAACCTACGCGCTATGACCGAGGCCAATACGAGATTTATCTGCGTTATATCAAAGCAGGGGGGAAACTGTATCGGCCTAGCGCAGGACTTCCAAACGGCAAAACGGACTTAGGTGCGTGGCATGATTTATCGCATAATCTCTACGGCATGAATATGGACTATCCCGAAGGGAGCTACGCTGTACGAGAAAGGATATTGGAAGAGCACAAGACGTTTACACAAGGGCTTTTTTATCTCTTAGCCCATGACCCTGAAGTAGGTCAACTCGACCCCGCCTTGCAAAAAGAATGGACAAGCTGGGGATTGGCCAAAGATGAATTTACTGACAATGGCGGCTGGCCTCGAATGTTTTATGTACGTGATGCGCGCCGTATGGTGTCGGATTATGTGATTACGGAGCATCATGTCAAAAAACAAAACCCCACGCCTGTATCTGACCCTATCGGCATGGCGTATTGGCCTACAGACGTACACAGTGTGAGACGCATCGTAAAAGACGGCTATGCCTACAATGAAGGCTTTGTATTTGGGGGCGATTATTGGCAACCATTGCCTATTTCGTACCGGTCGCTGGTGCCCAAAGCCTCCCAATGTACCAACTTGATTACGCCTACTTGTCCCTCCTCAAGTCATATTGCTTATGGAGCGATTCGGCTAGAATGGACCTTTATGATTTTGGGGCAGTCTGCGGGTACGGCTGCGGCATTGGCACTCGACAAAAAAACTACGATTCAAAAAGTAAGCTATACCGTATTGAAAGCTAAACTGTTGAAAGATAAACAGATACTGACGTTGGAGTAGCAAAAGAATTTAAACAATGATTTTGGAGGTTGTAGCACGCGCAACCTCCAAAATATAAATGTTAAAATGGCTGTCAATTCATGATTAAATGGGTTGGCAAGGTTTTATTTTACTTTGAAGTTTACTTCTAAATTTTCCCACAAAATCGCCACTGTTCCTTTGGGCGAAATGGTATAGGTAAGTTGCTCGTGAAATTTCGACGATTTTTTTGGTTTTACACTCACGCGCAAAGCGTCTTGCTTGTCATCATATTTGAAAGCACCCCATTGGTTAGGGACTTTATTAAAGATAATGGTCCATTCTTTTTCGTTAGGAATGGTAAAAAAGCCGTATTTGCCTTCGGCTAAGATTTGCCCTTCTACTTTTACATCTTGGCTTATCTCAAAGGTAGTAGCTTCGTTGGCACCTGCACGCCACACTTGCCCGTAAGGCACGAGTTCTCCCCATATTTTTCGACCTTTCACCGAAGGCTGCCCGTAGCTGATGGTAATGGTGGTGTTTTCTACTTTTTGCGAAACTTGGGCGGGGGGACTAGGTCGGCTGTTTTTGTCTTGAGCCCAAACCGAAAAACTTCCCAAACAAACTGCCAAGATCGTGAGTAAAGACAGGGTGATTTTTGCATTCTTTTGCATAGCTGACATAAAAATTTAGAATTGAAATAAGAATTGAGAACACAAATCTCTGCAAAGTGACATAGAAGACCTATGCAAACGGTGTTCAAATTGGAGCAAGTTTGTTCAAGCTTGTAATTTTCTAATAATCAGTGAGATAGTTTCTGTTTTTAGAGATGTGTGTTTTCAAGAAGAAGCCCTAAAAATAGTAGTGCAAGGGGACTCTTAAGAAAGAGGGGTTGAAGCTACCTACACCTTCTTTTGATATAAATTAAAAAAATAAGTAAAAAAATCCTATTTCTCACTAAGTGTTTTGTGCGGACAAAAACGTCTATCTCAAAAAACAGGTTTAAATAAAACGTTTCCAAGAAAAAACTTATCTTTATATAGAAAATGAGAATGGTCAAGCATACTATGGAAGAAGAAGATAAGGCGCAACCGATTTTTGGGAGGCATGAGCGAGAAAATCCCGCCCCCAAACATACGGTGCTTGACCCCGAACGGATGATTAGAGTCGCTTTTGAGACCAATCCCGACACTGGCATAGCGTTGTTGTTTCAGCAATATTATCCATTGCTGTGCAGTCATGCTGTACGCTATGTTTCTTCAAAAGCCATTGCCGAAGATATTGTTTCGGATATTTTTTATGAGTTTCATACCCAGCATTTATACCGCACCATTACTACTTCTTTTCGAGCGTTTTTGTTTACATCGGTAAGGCACCGGGCTTTCGACTACGTAAGAAGCGAGATGCGCCGAAATACTTCGTTGGACAATGCCACGCAGTTTTCGATAGCCACGACCTACGAGCCCGACTCCATTACCCAATACGAAGAACTCTACCACGATGTCGAAAATGCCATCAACAGTATGCCTTTGAAACGCCGCCAAATCTATGTCATGCACCGTTTTGAAGGAAAAAAGTACCAAGAAATTGCCAATGAACTCAATCTTTCTCTTCGTACTATAGAGGCTCATTTGTACCAAGCTATCCGTCAGATTCGGACTTCTTTGAAAGATAAGTGGCTCGCTATCGTGATGCTTATCGGCGGATGGTGGCTTTAAGATTTATATTCACGAATAAAAATATTCTAAAAAATAATCCACATCGCTAAGTGTTTTCGACGTTTCAACACGTCTTGTTTTTAAATCATTTCATCATGAAAATGCACATAACCAAAGAAATGCTTTTCAATTACTTCGCTGGTAGAGCTACTGTTTTTCAGAAGCAGATGGTGGAGGAATGGGCACAAAACAACGAAAATCGAGAGTTGTTTTATGCTTATTTGGCTATGTGGGAAAGCGAACATCCACAGTATATGGCTGATGCCACTGCTGCCTTAGCTCGTCATCAAGAACGAATGGGCGGCTATCAGAATCAAAAAGAAGAAGTAGAGGTTTTGGAAGTCGCTCCTCGAAAACTATCGTCATGGCTGTGGGCTGCTGCGTCAGTAGTATTGATATTAGCGGTGAGTAGTTGGCTATTCAGAGATACTATTCGGTACCAAACTTATCATACCGCTTATGGTCAAACCCAGCGTTTGACATTGGGCGACGGGAGTCAAATCGTGCTCAATGCCAATTCGTCGCTTCGGGTGCCGCGTTTTGGTTTTGGTCATCAAACCCGTGAAGTATATCTGACAGGAGAGGCTAATTTTTCGGTGACACATTTGCCCAATCACCAAAAATTTATTGTCAAAACTGGGCAAGAGTTTGATGTAGTAGTGCTAGGAACCGAATTTGTGGTAAATACCCGCCCCAAGGTAGCGAAGGTAGTCTTAAACAAAGGTAAAGTACAACTGCGATATCAGGAAGGCAACAATCAAAAACAACTTACGATGAAGCCCGGAGATTTGGTGACGCTCGAAGAAGGAGGCAAAATAAATTTGCATCAAATCCAAGAACCCCAAAACTACGCCGCTTGGCAGGACCATCGGTTTGTATTTGAAGAAACTACGCTACAGGAAGTAGCCCAGTTGTTTAAAGATAATTTTGGAGTAACTGTCGAAATCCCCGAAGCCGAACTTGCTCAATGGACACTTACGGGGTCGTTTACGGCGCACAATGCCGAAGAACTTTTAGAAACGCTTACGGAAGCTGCTAATCTTACTTACCAAAAAGAAGGAAAGAAAATCATCATAACCACCAATCCATAACTCTAACGTTTTTTAAGAATGAAAAAAACAATACAAACCCTATTGTTGGGGGTATTGCTGGGAGGGGTACAGCCAAGTTTTGCCCAATTTTTGGCCAGTGCTCAAACCAACCACAGCAAAGATGCCTCCCACAAGCCCTCCCAGAAAAAACTAAAGGATGTGTTGCGCGAGCTAAAAGAGCAGTATCGGGTAGATATTTTGTTTTTTGACCGCAATGTGGATGGGCTTATGGTAATGAGCAATGTCGTCAATCCCAATGCTAAACTGGAACAAAATCTCGAAGCACTTCTAAAACCTTTGGGACTGTATTACAAAAAATCAAAAAATGGAGGCTATGTCATTACCGACAAACGTACCGAAAGGAGGTCGGAGCAAAACGTGTCACGATTTCCCGAAGGTGACGCTCCGTCCGCCCCAAAAGCCCCAAGCCAATCCGCACCCGCAGCCATAGAAACGCTCGCGCCTGCCGTGGCCGAAGTCAATCGGGTAGTGGATAAAATCGTAAAAGGCAAAGTAACTGATGCCGAAAAAGGAGAATCCTTGCCAGGCGTAAACGTGATTATCAAAGGAACGCAGCGAGGGACTACTACCAATCCTGACGGGGAGTTTTCGTTGAGTGTCCCCGACGACAATGCCGTGTTGGTATTTAGTTTCGTAGGTTATGAATTACAAGAAGTGGTGGTAGGGAGTCGCACTCAACTGCCTATTGCGCTGAATGTTGACAACAAGTCGCTGGAAGAAGTAGTAGTAGTAGGGTACGGAACTCAGAAGAAGAAAGACCTTACGGGAGCCATCGCAAGTGTGGATGTGGAAGCCACTCGATTGCAACCCAATACCAATGCTTCGCAAATCCTTAGAGGAACTACAGCGGGAGTGCAGGTCATTGATAATGGCCGTCCCGGACAAGCCGGTACCATAAGAATCCGAGGAATCAATTCAATTTCAGCCAATAGTTCTCCCCTTATTGTACTAGATGGAATTATCTATGCGGGAGGCAATTTGGCCGATATTAACCCCAACGACATTGAAACCATTGATATTCTGAAAGATGCCAGTTCGACGGCCATTTATGGTTCTTTGGCCACCAACGGGGTCATTGAGATCACCACAAAAAAAGGAAAATCTGGCAAGCCTAAATTTACGTTTACTACCTATTTGGGGGCTTCTGATTATGCTTTTTTGCCTAATTACCGCACTCCTGAGCAGTACTTAGCGGCTCGTAAAGATGCCGAAGAAGCCGAAGGGGGAAGTGTGCCATTTTCGGTGATTGAACAGGCCAATATTGCCGCTGGAAAAACCATCAATCCTTTTCAGGAAATCAAACAAAGCGCTCCTATGTCAAATTATGAGCTCAATGTTTCAGGGAAAATGGATAGATTAAGTTACTTTTTTTCAGGAGCATATACCGACTCCAAATCGCCCGTTAGAGGGGATAATTTCAGCCGCTTGTCGAGCAGATTAAACTTGGGCGTACAAGCCACTGATTGGCTCAAGTTGGGTATCAATTCTGGGTATTCTTCCAGAGATAATTCAGGGGTGAGAGCCAACCTTGTGGCTACTTCTTATTTGAGTCCTTTTGCAAGTTTATATTTAGAAGATGGCGTTTCGCCAAATCCTCTTCCACAAAACTGGGGCTTAGTAGCCAATCCATTGTTGGGAACGCTCTTAAATACCAACAAGTCAATCACTAATATACTTTTTGCGAATGCCTACGCCGATGTAAATCTTTTGGAAGGTTTGACCTACAAACTCAACGGAGGCTATACCCGAACCGACTCCAAAACATTCACTTATAGCCCTACTTATGCTCCTACCAACCGTCTAGGTTCCGGCTCAAAAAGACACGGAGAAACCCAAAATTTTACCCTAGAAAATATTCTTAAATACCAACGCCGATTTGCCCAAGATCACAGTGTTGATTTGACCGTACTTTATGGGATTTATCAGTTATCAAATCAGTTTTCATTCCTATCAAGCCAAAATATTTTCAACGATGCGTTGGGATACAATTCGCTGGAAATTGGCGAAGGGTATGCCATTGATGTAGGCGCCACCCAAAACCGTCAAATCTCTTCTATGGCGCGCTTGGGCTATTCATTGAAAAGTAAATACTTCTTTACTTTAAGTGTGCGTAGAGACGGCTTTTCGGCTTTTGGAGAAGGACGTAAATTCGGAACTTTCCCTTCCGCTGCCTTTAGCTGGAATGTAAGTGATGAAGATTTTATGAAGGATGTTAAAAAAATTGACTTCCTCAAGGTGCGGGCTTCATGGGGGCGCAACGGCAACCGAGGCGTGAGCGAATACTCTTCTTTAAGCCAAGTTGGGCAGCGGAATTATGTCTTTGGAGACGGCCAACCCGTATCCATTGGTTTAATCCCTACCACGCTTGCCAATCCGAACTTGGGTTGGGAAACCACCGAAAGTTTCAATATTGGTACCGATGTTCAGGCTTTTTCAAGTCGTATTTCGGCTTCGCTCAATTTTTATGTTTCCAATACTTTCGACCTACTCTTGAATCAAACGATTCCGAATACCAACGGTTTTGAGGTTTTCTTGCGGAATATTGGCAAAACCAAAAACAAAGGATTTGAATTAGACCTCAAAACCAAGAATATCGAACGCGGCGATTGGGGATGGAATACCAATATCGCTTTCTCGCTCAATAGAAACAAAATCGTACAACTCACGGGCAGAGATATCAACAACGACGGCATCGAAGACGATGACATTGCCAGTGGGTGGTTTATTGGGCAGCCTTTAGGTAGCAACTTTGACTATGTATTTGACGGAATTTTCCAACAAGGAGACGATTTGTCTTTAATCCCTGGTTCTAAGCCCGGAGACATAAAATTTAAAGACATTAGTGGCCCCAATGGCGTACCTGACGGCAAAATCACGCCCTTAGACCGTGCGGTATTACATAGCAATCAACCTAATTTTATTTTGGGAATTACCAATATCATCAATTTCAAGAAATTTAGCTTGTCTTCTACCGTCAATATCAGAGAAGGAGGCTATAGTTCTAGCTCGCTCACCAATCCAGGTTCCAACTTTTTTGACCAAGCCAATTTCCTTAATCTTCCTTATTGGACTTCCTCTAATCCTATCAATACGCATCCCCGAATCAACTACCGTAATCCGCTCGGCTATGGTTTTTACGAAAGCCGCAGTTTCACCAGATTACAAGATGTGTCATTGTCTTACAATTTTTCGGATGCTTTGATGAAGAAGTTGAAAATCTCCAACCTTCAAGTATATGTCAGCGGCAAAAACCTATTTACGTGGACCAAATGGAACGGCTGGGACCCTGAGTTTGGTGGGGGCGGTCGCGACCCAGGCACTAATGGCCCGTTGCTTAAAACATTTATTGGTGGTATCAACATGTCATTTTAACATTTTCGAAACATGAAATCAAAATTTAAAGCCATATTACTTCTTTCACTTTTTGGGATTACCACTTCCTGTAGTGACGACTTTTTAAAGGAAGTTCCTTTAGATCGATTCAGCCCCGAAAACTTACTGACCAATACGGCAGGGTTTGATGCCGCCGTGGTAGGTTTGTACGAAGGATCACGTCAAGAGCATATTATTGCTTCTAACAACTTCGAGTACATGACCGTAGGAACCGACCAAACCCAATGGGGGCGGAACGACTCGCGTGGAAATAAAGACTACAGTCTTCTCAACCCCAACTTAGATGCAACCATTGTCTATTGGGATTGGGCGTATAAAACCATGATTTTACGCTCCAATACCATTCTGGACGGTCTCAACAACCCCAATCTAAGCATCAGGACCGAAGACTTGAACAATATCAAAGGTCAGGCACTTTTCTTTCGGGCTTACACTTACAATTTTTTGGCGAATATTTACGGCGGTGTTCCGATTGTAAAGCAAACCATCACCGAACCCAAATTTGATTTTGTAAGAAACTCTCGGCTCGAAGTGTTGAACTTTGCGGCCAAAGATTTGGAGGAAGCCGTCACTTTGCTGCCGTTGCAGGTAAAAGACGGCCGCATACCTCGAGCGGCTGCATTTCACCTATTGAGCGAAATTTATATCTCATTAGGAATGGAATCAAAAGATGCGTCATTCTACGATAAGTCCATCAGTGCGGCCAGCAAAGTGATTAATAAAGAAGCGGGCGATTATCAAATCATGACGGCGAGGTTTGGGGCTGCGGCTTCGCGCGCTGGTGATGTCTTCTCTGACCTTTTTGCCAATGGGCAAATCAATTACTCGTCGGGCAACAAAGAGGTGATGTGGGCTTGGCAGTTTGAAAGTACCAACGTTGGAGGGAGCTTTTCGACTTCTTCGGCCAATAACAGCATTCGTTACTGGGGGCCTGAATACGACCGCTTGCAAACTCCAAATCGGGTATTGAATGTGGTAGCTGATAGCATCGGAAGGGGAATAGGGGTTAATTGTCCTACCAATTATGCTAAATATGATGTCTGGGCATTAGACCCCAAAGACATGAGAAATTCCGTTCATAACATCCGACGTACCTTTTACTATAATAACCCTGCTGATAAAGATTATTTTGGCAAACCAATTATTGTCAAAAAAGCAGCCAATGGAAATCTATTTTTGGCCAGAAATGATGGCACCCTCACGACCATTGCCGTCGATACATTGAGACAATACTACCCTTACTATCGAAAAATTGAGGGTCCTTCCATCAATAACGATATATTATCGGGCAATACGTCCAAAGATTTTAGCCGCATGAGGGTCGCTGAAACCTATTTGCTGAGAGCGGAGGCCTATTTTAGAAAGGGCGATTTGGAAAATGCAGCAAAAGATATCAACGTAGTGCGGGCTAGGGCAAAAGCTACCCTAATCAGTGCAACAAAAGTAACCGAAGACTTTATTTTGGATGAAAGAACGCGTGAGTTGATCGTGGAAGAACCCAGATTGCGCACCTTGATTCGCATGGGACGTTTGGTGGACAGGGTGAAAAAATACAATTCAGAACCGTCGGTACCAAATGGGCCTTCTTCGGGCAAAACAATCCAAGATTTTAACAAGTTTTGGCCTATTCCCCAAAAAGTAATCGATGCCAATACTGGAGCTAAATTTGAGCAAAATCCTGGTTATTAGTCAGTTCAATTTTACCCGCAGACAAACGCAGATTTAAGGCCGCAGAATGACGCAGATGTTTGACCTTCAGCAAAATCAGCGGTTTTAAGTTTCTGCGGGGATAAAATTAAATTCTCAAGATGAATATGACACTCAACCGACGAACTTTTCTAAAACAAACCTCTCTGCTAGCTGCCTCTTTGCACATGGCATTGGGAGAAGCTTCAGCGGCTGCTCCTAAGTCGATTATTTTGCGTTCTTCTTGGCAAACCGTCAATATTGGAGACATTGGGCATACACCGGGAGTATTAGCACTTTTGGACAAATACTTACCTGACGTCGAAGTGAGGCTGTGGCCGTCGAGTGTGAGCAATGGCGTGGAAGAACTCATGCGTCGCCGTTTTCCCAAAGTGGCCATCATTAAAAGCCAAAGCGAAATCGCTGCGGCTTTCAAAGAGTGTGCGTTTTTATTACATGGCTCGGGGCCATCCTTGGTAGCGCGCAAAGATGTAGAACGTTGGCACAAAGAAACAGGCAAACCTTACGGAATATACGGCATCACTTTCCCAGGTGTATATAGCCCTGACCCCAAGGCGTCGGTGACGGCCAATCCCCTTGATATAGAACTCTTAACCAACGCCCGTTTTGCGCTTTTTAGAGATTCCATTTCGTTGGATTTTGCAAAAAAAAATGGGGTTAAATGCCCAATCATGGAGTTTTGCCCCGACGGTGCTTTTGCCGTAGATTTACGAAATGAAGAGGCCGCTACTCAATTCCTGAAAACACATGGCTTAGAAGAAGGCAAGTTTATGTGTGTCATTCCACGGACTCGCTTTACCCCATATTGGGAAATTCCCGCCAAAAAAACACCCTTCGACGAACAGCGCCATCTCCGCAACGAAGCCATGAAAGAGCATGATAACGCACCTTTGCGACAGGCAATTATTGAAGTGGTACGTCAGACTTTCATGAAAATCTTGATTTGCCCTGAAGACGAAACCCACGTAAAACTCGGCAAAGAGATTTTGTATGATAAGCTCCCCGACGACGTAAAGCAAAAGGTGGTGTGGCGCGATAAGTACTGGCTAACCGACGAAGCGGTAAGCACTTATGTCCGCTCGGCAGGCTTGTTTGGTCTGGAAATGCACTCGCCTATTATGTGCATTGGTAATGGAATCCCTGCGATTGTGGGTCGTTTTTTTGAACAAACCAGCAAAGGCGTGATGTGGCGGGACATTGGCCTTGGCGATTGGCTCTTTGATATGGACAATGAGCAAGACGTTGCACGCTATGTACCTACGGTGTTGGCCATGGCTAAAAACCCCAAAGCTGCCAAAGCCAAAGCCGCCAAAGGCAAAAAGTACGTAGAACAACGTCAGCGGGAAACCATGAATTTATTGAAAGAGAACTTAAAAGTCTAATTGTTCTATGATACTCAATAGACGTACTTTTTTAAAACAAACCTCCCTATTGGCGGCTTCGTTGCACGTGGCTTTGGGAGAAGCTACAGCGGCGGCACCTAAGTCAATTATTTTGCGTTCTTCGTGGCAAACCGAAAACATCGGAGACATTGCGCATACGCCGGGCGTGCTGACGCTCTTAGAAAAATATTTACCCGAAGTAGAAGTACGGCTTTGGCCTTCTAATGTTAAAAATGGGGTTGAAGAACTGCTCCGAAAGCGTTTCCCAAAACTACGTATCATCCAAACTTCCGAAGAAATTCAACAAGCATTCAGCGAATGTGTTTTTTTGCTGCATGGCTCAGGGCCGTCGTTGGTCGCAAAGCAAGACGTAGAACGTTGGCGAAAAACTACGGGTAAACCTTACGGCATTTATGGGATTACGTTTCCAGGTGTGTATGGCTTTCCTGAAGATCGGCAAAAAGTGACCCCTCTCGAAATAGACCTTTTGACCAATGCCCGGTTTGCTTATTTCAGAGATTCTGTATCGATGGATTTTGCCAAAAAACAGGGAGTTAACTGCCCCATTATGGAGTTTTGCCCCGATGGTGCCTTTGCGGTAGATGTTAGAGATGATCAGGCAGCGGATGTTTTTCTGCGTGAGCACGGACTCGAAACAGGTAAGTTTTTGTGCGCGATTCCTCAGTTACGGTTTTCGCCTTGGTGGGAGCTTCCTTCCAAAAAACAAACCATCAACGAAGCCAAGCACGCGCACAATGAAAAAATGAAAGAGCAAGACAACGCTCCCATTCGGGAGGCAATCATCGCCGTGGTGCGACAAACACCACTCAAAGTATTGCTCGTGCCCGAAAATGCGACCCAAATGCGGATTGGAAAAGAAATGCTCTACGACCCCCTTCCTGAGGATGTCAAAAAGAGAGTAGTGTGGCGGGATAAATATTGGCTTACCGACGAAGCCGTGAGTACGTATATTCGTTCGGCGGGCTTGTTTGGTTTGGAAATGCACTCGCCTATTATGTGCATTGCTCAAGGGATTCCTGCCATTGTTTGTCGATTTGACGAACAAACCAGCAAAGGCTATATGTGGCGTGATATTGGATTGGGAGAATGGCTTTTTGACATGGATACCCCGAGCGACGTGGCCAAGATTGTACCGGCGGTGCTTGAAATGGCTAAAAACCCCAAAGCAGCTAAAATGAAGGTAAAAAAAGCCCAATCCTTTGTGAAACAGCGGCAAGAACAAACCATGAATGTGTTGAAAAAGAACGTTTTCACTACTTGAAAAAGCTCAATCCTGCCGACGTTCAAAACGTCGGCAAGGTTCGACAGCGTTTCACAAAAGATAAAAAATGAACTAGCCCCATGCCAACGACCCGTCGCGATTTTCTTAAACTTTCTACCCTTGCCGCTTCTACTTTTCAGATGTCTTCAGATGAAATATTGGAGGCGCATAGCCTGTCAAACGTATTAGCCAAAGCTCCCACGATACTGCTGCGCTCGTCGTGGAACGACAACAACATCGGGGACATTGGTCATACGCCTGGCACTTTACGTTTGTTGGAACGACACATTCCCGAAGCGCAAATTATTTTATGGCACGCCCAACCTCGCCCCGTTACGGAGGCATTGATTGTCAAAAACTTCCCGAAAGTAAAAATCGTTCATGGGGCTTTTTTCAACCAAGATGAAGGTTTGCAAGGGGAATTAAAAACTGCTTTTGAACAAGCAGATGTTTATATCCATAATTCTGGAATGTCGATGAACTTCGGCTTGTTCCACTATGAGTGGGGTGCTACCATGGGCAATCTTGCACCGTTTTATTATTGCATCGAAAACAACATCCCTTTTGGGCTTTATGGGCAGTCTTTCGATAAGTTTGCGCCACCTTCGTTATCGCTTTATCGTGATGTACTAAATCGTGCATCATTTATTTACTGTCGTGATGCTGAGTCGGTCAAATTTCTGAAAGAGAATCAATTCAAAACCCCAATCATAGAATTTGGACCCGATGGATGTTTTGGAATAGACGTACGGGATGAAACCAAAGGGCTTGCCTATCTTCGTCAGGCAGGATTGGAAGAAGGGAAATTTTTGGTGGTGGTAGTCCGCACCAATACACCGCACTTGAACGCCACGGGCAAAGGTGATATGATGAATCCCGCCCCTTCTCCCGAGCAGCAGCAGCAAGATGCGCTACGACTGGGAAAAGTGAAGGATTTGATCAATCAGTGGGTCACGACTACGGGTATGAAAGTCTTGATTGCTCCCGAGGCTTTGAAAGAAACCAAATATGCCAAAACGATGCTCTACGACCAATTAGAAGAAAACATCAAGGCCAAAGTCGTATGCCGCGAGACCTTTTGGAGTGCCGACGAAGCCATGTCGGTTTATGCACGAGCGCATACGATGTTTGGTATGGAGCCTCACTCGCTCATTATGGGTTTGGCGTTGGGAGTACCCGTGGTTCACGCCCGTCCGCTCAAACACGGCCGAAAAGGGTGGATGTTTCGAGATATTGGTGTACCAGAATGGCTTTTTGAAATAGATCAAGCACCTGCTTCGGACATCACAGGGGCGGTATTGACGATTTATAAAGATTACAAAACGGCCAAAGCTAAAGCCCAAAAAGCCATGGATGTCGTCAGAAATCGCCAAAAAGAAACCATGGCCGTAGTGAAAAAGCTTGCTATGACTTAACTAAGTAGAAGTAAATGAACATTCGTAGTTTCCTCAAACCCCACGCCTTTAGGCTGGGGGTAGATAAATCAAAGGAATGTCAACTAGGCTTTAGCCTTGACTTTTTTAGTAACAATCAGGGCTAAAGCCCAATAAATTCTACCTCTTTTATTTCCCCAGCCTAAAGGCGTGGGGTTTGAGGAGGTTCTAGGTCTATCATTAACCATATAAAAGATAAATCCATGCCCCTCAATCGTCGTCAATTTATACAACAAACCAGCTTGGCCTCAGCCGCTGCCATGCTTCCTTTTTTGTCGCAAGCAACCCAGAAAAGTAACCCCGTATTACTCATCACTTCGGGTTGGCAAGATGTCAACATCGGAGACATTGCGCATACGCCCGGATTGATTGGATTATTGAAAAAACGTCTTCCTAAATCTAGAATTATTCTCTGGAAAAAAAGCAAAAGTGAGAAGGTGGAAACCATGCTCAATAAATACTATCCCGACGTCACCATTATTCACGGGGCGGTAGATAAGGAGTTTGTACCCCAAACAGAAGAAGTAAAACGGGCATTTCAGGAAGCCGATTTTTTTCTTCATGGTTCGGGGCCTTCAGTAGCCGCCGCTGATTATCTACAGGCTTGGCACAAACAAACCCAGAAGCCCTTTGGTATTTTTGGGGTTACTACACAAACTGTTTCGCCTGCGTTAAAAGACCTATTACAACACGCCTCGTTTGTTTTTACGCGTGAAACAGCTTCTATTCAAAAACTAAAAGAAGCAGGAGTACAAGGGCCACACATCGCTTTTGCGCCTGATGCTACTTTTGTGTTGGAGATTCATGACGACCAAAAAGCCAATCAATTTATTCAGGAAAATAAATTGGAACATCGCAAATTCATTTGTGTGATTCCGCGTCTTCGTGTAACGCCTTATTACAAAATCAGGCCCAGCGGCTGGAGTGAAGAGCGTATCAAGGAGGTCAACGAACTCAATGATAAATGGAAGGAAATCGACCATGCCAAAGTACGTGAAGCCATGGTGACTTGGGTACGAAAGACGGGGAATAAAATCGTAGTTTGCCCCGAAATGACCTATCAAGTGGATATTATTGATGAATTGTTGGTCAACCCACTCCCAGATGATGTGAAGCCTTTTGTGGTCAAACACGGTTATTGGCTGCCTGATGAGGCGGCGTCGTTGTATTCCCACGCCCATGCCGTACTGAGCTATGAATGCCATTCGCCCATTATCGCACTGGCCAATGGCACACCCGCGTTTTATCTACGTCAACCACAAGACACCATCAAGGGGCAGATGTACTATGACTTAGGCTTGAAAGATTGGACGTTTGAAATTGAGGAAACCACAGGAAAGCAGATTACCGACCGCCTCATGGAAATCAACGCCAACTACAGCACAGCCCTCAAAAGTGTAAAACAATCCATCAAAAAAGTAGATAAACAATACGACGATGCCTTTGATGTGATTCGTCAAAAAGTGTAGACATTTGTTCTAAATTTTGTTGAGTGCAACTACAGATGCTAGATTTTCGGAGAGATATTTATGCAAATAAGCCTTCTAAGAAAGGGTAGTTTTGGAGGGTGTTTTTCTTCATTGATAAAAGCACAATTATTGCGTCAATGATTCGAATCAATTCTACTATTACTACTGCCGATTTGTCTACAAAGCTTCAACGATTTTGGGGACTTTCGGCTCAAAAAATAAACGCCATTGAACAACACTACGATGTATCAAAAGGCTCTCCTGTTTTTACCATAAAAGGCCAATATTCGACACGTGGCTGGACCGAATGGACCCAAGGGTTTCAGTTTGGTTCAGCCATTTTGCAATATGATGTGACGGGAGAAAAAGAATTTTTAGAAATAGGACGCAAAAATACCCTTTCGGTAATGGCTCCTCATGTAAGTCATATTGGTGTCCACGACCACGGTTTCAACAACGTCAGCACTTATGGCAACTTGCTGCGGCTGATGCATGAAAGCAAGATTGAGTTTAATGAATGGGAGAAAAATTTCTATGAGCTTGCCCTCAAAATCTCCGGTGCTGTGCAAGCAAGCCGCTGGACGAGTATCAAAAACCGTGATGGTAGCTCCAATGGCGGTTTTATTCACTCTTTCAATGGCCCTCATTCGTTGTTTGTGGATACCATTCGGTCGTGTCGGGCGTTGGTGGTGAGTCATCAGTTAGGGCACGTTTTTCAAGGAGAAGGCGATGTCAAAATCAATCTATTAGAACGCGCCTTACAACACATCAAAGCTACGGCCGATTTTTCGGTGTATTATGGCGAAGGCCGCGACTCATACGATATTTGGGGACGTACCGCGCACGAAAGTGTATTTAATGTCAAAGACGGTAACTTCCGTTGTCCTAATTCTCAACAAGGCTATACCGGTTTTAGTACTTGGACACGTGGCTTAGCATGGGCCATGTGTGGTTTTCCTGAGCAGTTAGAGGCGTTGGCGCAAATTTCGGATGCCGATTTGACACTTCTTGGTGGTCGGGAAGCGATAGAAGCAATAATGCTCAAAGGTGCACGCGCTACCTGCGATTTTTTCATTGAACATACCCCTATCGATGGCGTACCTTACTGGGATACTGGCGCGCCTTATCTTCACAAATTGGGCGATTATCTCAATGCGCCCGCCGACCCTTTCAATGATTACGAACCCGTTGATAGTTCGGCGGCGGCGATTGGGGCGCAGGGGCTGTTGAGACTTGGCAAATATCTCATTGGCAAAGGTGAAGTCGCAGCCGGACAACGCTACTGGCAAGCGGGTTTGACGGTAGTGGATACTTTATTGCAAGAACCCTACCTCAGCACCGACCCTACGCATCAAGGTTTGTTGTTACACTCAATTTATCACCGTCCCAATGGCTGGGATTATATACCAGAGGGCAGTAAAATCCCCTACGGCGAATCCAGTATGTGGGGTGACTATCATATCCGTGAGGTGGCGTTGTATCTTCAGCGTATTATCCAAGATGAGCCTTATTATGCTTTTTTAAATTGTGTAAAATAGATAAGCTGAAACTTTCCTAGTTTATCCTACACTTGGAAAGTTTAGTGATGCCTAAATTCTTGAAAAATATTTATCTCTTCCAAATGAGTACAAAATACAAACCCAAATATACTCGAATGGCGCAGCTCAAAACTGCGTCTGATTTGCAAAAATACTTAGAGACGGCTGGGGTAGATTTGTCGTTTGATGAGACTCTACTTGCGCCTGACCAAAGCCCTTTTGCCAAACCCATTTCTTTAAAGTCTGGTAAAACCATTGGTAACAGCTTGTGTATCTTGCCCATGGAAGGTTGGGACGGGACATTGGACGGAAAACCTACGGAATTTACCAAAAATCGTTGGGTAAAATTTGCCGTCAGTGGCGCTAAGTTGTTGTATGGATGCGAGGCCGTAGCGGTTTGTCATGAAGGCAAAGCTAATCCTAATCAGTTGGTGATAAATGAAGAAAACTTTGAAGAATTTGTACAGCTTCGGCAGCTGATTTTAGATAAACATACCGAAAGATTTGGTAATACCGACGGCTTGGTTATTGGTTTGCAACTGACGCATTCGGGGCGTTTTTGTAAACCCAATAGCCACAAAAAATTTGAGTCCAAAATCCTGTATTCGCATCCTTTCTTAAACAAAAAATTTGGAATGGAGGCCGATTACCCCGTTTTGACGGACGAAGAAATCGACGATATCATCGACAAATACATCAAAGCAGCGGTATTGGCTCAAAAAGCGGGCTATGATTTTGTGGATGTCAAGCATTGTCATGGATATTTGGGACACGAGTTTTTGAGTGCTATTGATAGACCCGGCAAATACGGCGGAAGTTTTGAAAACCGCACCCGTTATCTGCGCAATATCGTAGCAGGTATTCAAAAAGAGGCTCCTGGCCTAGAGATGGGAATTCGGTTGAGTGCTTTTGATTTTTTACCATACAAAAAAGGCCCTAACGACCTTGGTCAACCCGAAGAAGCAGAGCAATATCCTTATGCTTTTGGGGGACAACAAAACGGACTTGGGATAGATTTGACTGAGACTAAGGCGTTTTTAGGATTAGCGCAGTCGCTTGGTATTCAGATTGTTTGTATCACAGCGGGTAGCCCTTATTACAATCCACACTTGACTCGTCCGGCGCTATTTCCGCCTTCGGATGGGTATCAGCCGCCCGAAGAGCCACTTGCGGGTGTTCAAAGGCACATTGCGGTGACGGATGAATTAAAAAAAGCGTTTCCCGAATTGGTAATCATCGGCTCGGGTTATTCCTATTTACAAGAATGGCTCCCCAATGTGGCGCAGTATGTATTGCGCAATGGCATGGCTGATAGTATCGGATTTGGGCGCATGGTACTCTCCTATCCCAATATGCCCGAAGATATAATCAATGGTCGCACCCTTACTCGCAATCTGATTTGTAGAACCTTCTCCGATTGTACGTCTGCACCTCGAAACGGACTGATTTCGGGTTGTTATCCGTTGGATACTTTCTACAAAAAACGCCCCGAAGCAGAAGCGTTGAAAGCCATAAAAGACAGTATGTAAATTTGCCAAAGAAAATGGATACATCGTTTTAGTTTCGTAGTTCGCTTTATTCGAACTTTTGATTTCTCTTTGTATGAGAATACATGCTTTAAAGACCTTAAAGCAGTTTTGGGTAGCTTATCCTGATGCTGAACCTAACTTAAGGCATTGGTATGGGAAAATTGAAGGGGGAAACTTTAAAACTCTTCAAGAAATCATCGCGAGTTTTAAGGGCGCTGATTATGTAGGCAACGAACGAATTGTATTTAATATCGCAAAGAATAAATACCGTTTGATAGCAGCATTCAACTACGAATTCCAACTGTGTTTTGTGAAATTTATTGGTACCCATGCCGCATATGATGGGATTGACGCTAAAACTGTAGATTTTAACTCATGGAAACCATAAGACCTATCAAGACAGAACAAGAGTACGAATTGGCTTTAGAAAAATTATCAAAAATTTTTCATGCCAAACCTTCGACTCCAGAAGGTGACTTGTTAGAAGTGTTGTCTTTGTTGATACATGAATATGAACAAAAACATCATAAGGTAGAAATGTTGTCGCCATTAGAAGCTTTAAAATATGAAATGGAAGAACAAGGGTTATCTCAAACAGGATTAGCTAAACGAGTCGGGATGAGCAAAAGCACGATTTCAGAAATTATGAGCGGCAAAAAACAAATGAGCCTCAATTTCTTAAAGTTCTTACACAATGAGCTGGGAATTCCTGCTCACATTTTACTTGCTTATTAAGTAAGAACATATGTCTCTAATGAAAAAAATTGCATTCGTAACGGGCGGTAGCCGAGGGATTGGACTTGGTATCGCCCAACATTTAGCTTCTAAAGGTTTTGACTTGGCCATCAATGGCGTGCGAGAAGAGTCGGCAGTAGAAGAAGTACTGACGGCTTTGCGGGCGCTAGGGGCAGAGGTGATTTATTGCCAAGGTGACATCGCTTCGGCATCGGCACGGACGGCTATGTTGGCAAAAATAAAAGAGCATTTTGGCCGTCTCCATGTACTAGTCAACAATGCCGGTATTGCACCCAAAGTTCGCAATGATATTTTGGAAGCCACCGAAGAGAGTTTTGATGAAGTACTCAATACCAATCTTAAAGGAACCTACTTCTTGACCCAAGCAGTGGCCAATTGGATGGTCGAACAAAAATACGAAACCCCTGATTTTGAAGGGTATATTATTACTATTTCGTCGGTGTCGGCTACGGTAGCTTCGGTCAATCGGGGCGAATACTGCGTGGCTAAGGCGGGTTTGGGAATGATGACCCAACTCTTTGCGGCGCGGTTGGGCGAATTCAACATTCCTGTGTATGAAGTAAGGCCGGGTATCATCAAAACGGATATGACCTCAGGCGTGACAGCCAAATACGACAAACTCATTGCCGAAGGACTTACGGTACAAGCTCGCTGGGGCTACCCCGACGACATCGGGAAGGCCGTAGCGGCGATTGCAGAAGGAGCATTTCCGTATTCGACAGGGCAGGTTTTTGTCATTGACGGGGGCTTGACGCTGGCACGATTATAGAAATTTAGCGTGTTTCTTCTTTTAACACCCACTCTTCGTCGGAGCGTTTTTCTAGTACATAATAATAGCGGTGGAGGGTTTCTACCTTCAAATTGATTTTGGGAGTAGAAATCCTTTTTTTCTTTTTATCAATGCCTTCGGCGAAGATTTCGACTGTGCCTGTTTTTATCTCAAATGCTTTGGTAGAAGTAGTGATAGCATTGACTGAAAGTGTAATAGCCGAAGGGTTGACACTTTTGTCGGTTTTTAGATAAAAAAAGCCAACAGGCACCGCTTCGTCGATAAGGATTTCATACTTTGTATCTTGGAAGTTTTGAGTATCATCAAAAAAAAGCGCTGCCGTATTAGAAGGATTGGCAACACCAACGGCAACTTTGTTTTTTGATAAAAATCTTGCGATGAAATTTTGGGTAGATATTTCGGAACGAGGCACAGCTTTGCCTGAGATATACCAATCTGCCGAAGGTTGTACCCACTTAAAATGTTTTCCTTCCAATACATCATACACATTGATAAAGACATTGTTAGGGCCAATGATAGCTTGTTTTTGTTCTTCATCAATGTATCCCAAATGAGTGATGCCTGCGCGGGCTAGGTATCTTTTTTTTCCTTCTGGTGTTTTGCCAAGTTCTACAGCTTCTGGGGGTATTTTTCCGTTGGCGTATTGGTGCCAAGGGCTATTGGGTATGATAGGCGTAAGGCATCCCCAATACTGAACTTCACCTTTTTGGGCTGGACAAAAATCACAAAAAGAAGGTACTCCGTCTTTGTCGTCGTCGGTGGATTGGGGATAATTTGTTTTCAAAAAGCTTAATTTCAAAGCTTCTAAGGCTTGAGCTTGCTGTTCTTTGAGAGCTTTTTCTTTGTTAATTTTTTCTTGTTCGAGCCTATTTTGCTCAGCAATTCGTTTCTTTTCGACTTCTTTTTCTTTAAGCAACTGCTCTTGTTCGGCTTGTTGTTGTTTGGTTCTACTTTTCTCTTTTTTCTTTCGGTCTTCGATGTCTTCAATTTTCCTTAATTGGCTCAAACAGTGCTTATCATTGCCCCTAATACGTAGTGCTCGTTCATAATTGCTACGGGCGCAATCGTAATCAGCTTTGGCAAAACAGTTATCAGCGCGTTCTTTATAATCTGCAAAACTGACGGTTTGGGCCCAAAGCGAGGCACTTATCCCCAACCATACACAGATTATGTGGAAAACTTTCATAATGTATCGACTACATGAGTGAATTTTAAGGTAAGTTAGTAATTTTTAAGGGGATTTGAAATGCATTGATGAAACTTTAAGTCTTGCTATAAATGGCTGTTGTAAATAGTTTTTCATCCTTTTCTAGCATTGAGGTGGTAAAGTAAAAATGGATAGATAGTTGATAAAGGGTATTATTTTTTCATTGAATAATTAATGAATAGAAGTGGGATTTATACGAGACCAATAAGAATCAAGCGATTCTACAGTCGTGAAGTTATAGGGAGAGGTATGTATCCATTCTCTAGAAAGAATTGTATAATTTTCTCCACGGGGATTTCCTAACTGACGGCTATACTGCCGATAAAACACCATATCAGCATCAGATATGCCAAATCCAAAAAGAAAAGCCTGTTTGCCAATATCCCAGTCATATTCATCATATATTTTACAACGCCATCTCTCTATTCTTATTCTAGAATTTTCGGGATGTGTTTGATTAAATTCTAATAATCTAACTTGAATTTTTGAGAGAATGGAAAGCCCTCCGAAAGCATATGCCAAATCCATATTTAACCCAAGTAGAAAACTATCAAACCCAATTGAGCTTTCTATATAAAACTCTTCACATCTGTTGTTCTTTAATTGATTTGGGAGTCTAGATAAAAATTCGTTTCCACCTAAAAAACTGACTGACGTACCCACACCTGACGGAAATATTTCATTAGAACTAGCTTGTAAACGTCTCAAGATACCTGTTTTTAAACGCCTTAAGTGGGTTGTTTCCAATTCGTTATTCACTACTGAAGACCTCTGAAAGGCATCTGTTGGATAATCACTACTTGTAGCTCCACTTCCCGTTAGCCAATAGATAAGATTATCACGTGCCAAATCATTGAGACGAGACGAAAAAGATAGTAGGGTACCAATTTCTCTTCTTATCCGATTAAAACGTTCATTTGATGATTCTTGTGACATGCATTTATAGTTTTTTTATCTTGGTATCTTAAGTAATTAAGAAGAATTAGCCGAGATATTTTCATATTTTTTAACCCCACGCCTTTAGGCTGGGGCTAAAAAATATGAAAATAGCACAACGGCTTTAGCCCTAACTTTTGATTATATAGTAGCTAAGCGCTGTTGGATTTCAAGTAAATATCTTTCCCAATTCCAGCTTCCTGTACCACAATGAGGTTTTTTCTTTGATAAATCACCATGAGCACATATGCCATTGTTAATATTCCGAGAAACAGGAATACTATATTTTTGGCATAAAGACGATACTAATTCGACAGATTTTCTAAATTGAATTTCCGTTAAGAGCAAATCATAACGAGATACATGTTCAATACCTATACTGTTACGATTATAATTTGTCGCATGATGAGCGGTATCTCTTTCTCGAACCATTTGAATAATGGTCCCGTCTCTATCAATAATATAGTGAGCACTAGTATTTCCATGTTCGCTTCTAAACATATTCATTGCTGATAGGCCAACAGGCGGTGCTTCGTGCGGCATTTGATCATGGCTTCCTGTGACGTGGAGTACAATTAAAGATATTGGTAGACTTCTACCTGGGGTAAAATGCCCACTTCCAGCCGCTAAAAAAATAGCACTAGAATAGTCTATACTTCTTTGGCCTTCTCGACGTAGCCAATCATCTCTTCTTTGAATTAGTCTTGACATTTGATTAAAAGGGTTTAAAGTTTATCTAAGAACATAATACTGCAATCGTTTGTCTGAATAGCCCCAGCTACGGAGCTGCTCATCGGTAAGCTCGGTACTCGCTACGGTAAGCGTAAAATCGCGGCAGGGGTCACCTTGGGGTTTGGCATTAATCCAACGATAAACAGGCACATAAGAAAGGCCATCATTGGGCGGGCGGCGATAGGCATAAAACTGAAACTCTTTGTCTTTATATCCCCAGCTTAGCAATTGATTATCACTAAGTTCATGCTCTCCAAACATGATAGAAGCACTACAATTGGGCATAGTCCAGCGATAAACGGCGATGGCATTGGGGTCGTTGGGACGATTGCGTAAGCCCGAAAATTGATACATTTTGCTTTTAAAACCCCAGCCCATTAACTGTTGGTCGGTGTGGCGTCCTTCGGGCATAGATTCAAAATCTCCAGTGACAGGCGAAATCCACCGAACTACCCGTATTTTGTCGGAAGCTTTGAGAGGTGCCGGCACTAGCACTTCAAACGAAGATACTACCACTTCTTTGCCATCAAAAGGAATAAAAGCATCGCGCCCTCGACTTTTGCCGATGTGGAGCCCTCCGCCCATGCTGGCTCGCGCAATGTAAAGAGGAGTGCCATTGGCTTCTTGACCTGCTACAATGGCATTGGGAGGGACGCTTTGCCCTGCTCTGACCAAGACCCAACTACCCGTTCCGGTATATACGCTAAATGAGTTTTGGATGATTTCGCGGCCGCCATAAGGTACAAATGCCTCTTGTGCATTGGCTCTGACTTTACCAATCACAAAACTATTGTTATAAAAAGAACGAGCAATGTATAGTGGAGTCCCATCGGCTTCGTAGCCTGCTTGTAAGGCATTAGGAGGTGTTTGTCCATTTTTGCTAACTGGCCACAGACTGCGGTTGTTCATGACTGAAAGATTGAGCGACGAATTTACCGCCGATGATGTTCCTACAGTAGAAGAGGCATTAGAAGAAACATTTGTAGCAGCCGGGTCAACGGGGTCATTGACTTGTAAGAAATTCCAACTTCTTTGTCGGTAATCACCCGTAAAACGCACCACTGGTTGAGCCCTTATATCGAGCAATACCGTACGCATAGGTTCTCTGTTGGGCATTATTACTTCTACCTTGATTTGGTCGATATTCCAGTTGTCATAATCCTGAAATGCTTGCGTAGGGCTACCATTGTGCTTAATAGTCAGAGATTTGAAGTCGCTTGGTAAGATTCCGTCAAAAGCATCTTGGTAGGTATGCGTCGAGAAGTTCCCCCATCCTTGTCCTTCATTTAAATCAATATTTTTCCAAGGTTGGCGATTTTTGAAATAAATATCAGCCGTTGCTGATTGTCCGCTACGTAGGTCGTCGCCACCTGTTTTGATAGTAATGACTATGTGAGGTTGTCCTAGGCGTTGGGCTTGGCTATCAAACCCCAACGCAAGCAGCAATATTTGAATAAAAAACAAAGTGACTTTAAAACGTACCATAGCCATTGTTGAAATTGGGTTTATTTTAGTTCAGCAAAAAGAGTCCTAGCCAGCGGGTAAAGCCCACTGTTACTAAAAATGTCTTATGAAATTTTGCGGCTTTTGGGATGTGAAAAATACTGTGGTGTTGAGCAAAGCCGTTTTTGATGTCCGAATTAACTATTACAAATTTTAGGGCTAGTTCTTATAAAATCAATACAATCCTATCCAACGGTAGCGCTTTTTGCAGAAAGTGAGAAAAGCCTGCGATTAAGACAAGCGTTGTAAATAAGCCTCCTGAAAAACAAACACACTATCAGGATGCATAAGGTTGATGTGAAGGCACAACTCCCACATATCCGTTGTTGAGTCTATATATCCCAATTCCACAATGAGCAAACTATAGTTGGGGTGGGATTTTTCTTCAGTGTGGGCTACCTGTCCTTGTCCCACAACTTCAAACCCCAGTTGAGTGGCAAAATTATGATGTTCTTGGACTCTCCTTACTTTAAAAATGACCCGATGGCAGCCTTCGTTTATTAAGTGAAAACTGAAGCGTACTTGGCCCGGCGGCAAATATTGGGCCAGATGTTTGGATAGCGGCTGCCAAGTAGCTTGATTAGATGCGGGGTCGTACTCGCTATTGTTGAAAAAAAAAAGACGTGTTTTACGGTTTTCTGAAATGGGTTTTTGGACACTCGCAAGGCTAATCAGTGCTGCTTTGTTTCCGCATTCTTTAAAAACAGGCGTGAATTTTTGTAAGGGTTTCATCATAACAATTTTGGAAAATAAATTACCTATGATAGGGTTAAAAGCTTGCCTAACAAAGGTCGGGAATTGCCCAAAATCAAAAAATCCCCAATTTTGGGGATATGAGGAAGAGAATGGAGGACTGCAACGATTATTTGCGTCGCCTAATATCTTTGAATCGACCTACATTTTCAAGGTCTATCGGGGTACTTACTTGTATGACATTTTTTTTAAGGATTTGTTCAGTAATATTAACAGGGCCCTCAATAACAAAAACTTTATCAATATGGACTACAAAAGGAGCTATATTTGCTGCTGTTAACTCCAATCTTCGATAATTATCGTTTTCGATATAAATCGATAATCCGAAATTCGGTAATTTTAAGAAGTCGTTTAGTCTGTTTTTTATCTCTGGTACGTTCAAGAAATCTAAAGAGAATATTGATTCTACCCCACTTTCATTTTGTCGATAAGTGATAGCAGTGATAAATTCAAACTCATTTGGTGTTACATTGGCATTTGTAATATGTATGAGTGGAAGAAAGTTTGATTTGTACAGATGACTTCTTACAATTTGAAAATTCCTAATAGTTCGGCTAAACTTACTTTCAGCTTCTCTTATACTAGTAGGTTGTAAATTGTTATCTCCTCCTAGCGTTTTAATAGAGCCTCGTGCGATTCCTTCTATGGGTACATTTGCTATACTAAGAAATTCGAATGAGACTTCGGATGAGTCTTCTATAAGTGTATTAGCGACTGATACTAGATTTTCAAAAAGAGAATTGGCCTTGACATTGGTATCATGCAGAGAGAAGCTTTGAGTATCAAGAGATGAGGTGAGGCGAGGAGGGTCTTTAAAATAAAAAACACCTGATATATGTTTTTCTGTGGTGTGTATGTTTTGGGTCATTGTTTGTAAAAAATAACTATAACTCAAAACATAGTGTTGCCCCTTTTTATCAGGCTTGGGGTCATAAATGTATAGCCATTTTCCAGTTTTGTTTTCCTCATAGCCGTATATATTAACAAAATGGCTCATTTCTGAGCCAAATATAGGAAAACAATGCACCAAAATTTTTCCACTATCTATAGTCACCCTAATACTTTGCCAAGATGAGTTGGGTAGTTGCGTAAGATATTTAGAAAAAAGACTAATATTAAGTAAATTTTCTAACTCCGTTTTCTGAATAGATGCATTATTTCCCGCTTTCCCTAATTGGGTTAAAAAATCTGCTTCTGTCTTTTTGTCTGTTTCGTTAGGGAATTGAGAAAAGACATTTGCAAAGGAAGCTGCCCAGCAGCTTTCAGCATAAGTCTGAGGTTGGAATGCACCTCTGTTTATATGTTGTTTTACCATGCCGTTTATTAGTTAGAAGGGCTTACTGCTACACCAGGGCCAGGTCCGCCGCCGCCGCCTTTCCACGAATCTATGATTTCATAAAAAAATTCATAGAAGCCTTCACTTATAATTTCAATTCCAAAAACACAATAAGAAAAAATATAGCTTTCTAACTTTGCCGAAATATCTTCAAGGTCTTTCTTTGAAATTAAAAAAGAAGTGTTACTTAGGTCTTCATTTTTTTTGAACCCTGCTTCTTTGAGTTGTTTGCTTGAAATAAAAACTTTCTTGCCGTTAATTTTTAAAAAAGCTTTCTTATCTTCGCCAAACAAAACATAAGCAATAGTGGTAATGTCAGGATATTTGCTTGCTTTGACCTTGCTCGTTACTACATAAAACCCAATGCTTTCGAAGCCATCGGTAGATAGTATGTCGTCAATGCCTGATTTGTTAAGTAGGAGAGGACGGAAATTGATTTGGTCAGTAAGTTCTTGAAATGTGTATAATGATGCCATAAAATATTAAAGGTATGAGTTTAGTAACTTTGAATGAATTTCTGAATATATTGATGATGGTTACATCATTTTTGTTAGCTCTGTTTTCTTATTCTAAAATTAAATACACCAAACAGGCGAAATTTATTTTTGTGTATTTGCTTTTAGGTGTGGTAGTTGATTCAATAACTTTTTATTTTTATAAATTTAAAAATCAAAATAGCTACTGGCTTACACCACTTTATTTCTTGCAATTTTTTGTTTTACTATCTTTTGTTTTTTATAGCTTTTTAAATGAATATTATCAAAAAAAGATAATGATTTTTTTGGTAATTTTAGGTGTTTTTTTATTGATATGTAGGTATTTTTTCTTTGATTATATTAACAATTACGACAATATTGCTTGGTTTTCTATTCAGTTGTATTATGTTATTTTGTGTTTGGTGTTTTTTTATTTTCAAACCAAGCTTACTAAGAGTGCTTTGTCTAGGAATTCGTTTTTTGTTTTTACTCTTGCTGTTTTTATTAATTGCTTAATGCCTCTGTTGTCTAATTTACTTCAATATAGCCTTTATGAAACTTCGCCCGTTTATTTTACCTATGCACTATTAATTATTAATATTTCAGGTATTATAGCAAACTTACTAATTTTTAGAGCTATTCAATTCCTTAAACCAATTTCCACTCCAAAGCCTTAACTACGGCTTCGGGTGCTGAGTTGACGTGTAGTTTTTCATAGATTTTTTTGATGTGAGTATGCACCGTGTTGAAACTAATATCACAAGCATCCGCAATCATTTTATAACTCATTCCCTTTACCATACATTGCAAAACTTCCTTTTCGCGTGGGGTGAGCTGAATATAGGTTTGTTCTGATTTGGCAAACTGATGCTGAAACATCGTCAATACTTTCGTCGCAATGCTTGGACTAAGATGCGAGCCGCCATTGTAAACGTCGAAGATAGCTTGTACGTAGGTATCGGGGCGGGGGTTTTTGAGGATGTAGCCATTGGCACCCGCGCAGATAGCCGCAAATACCTTGTCATCATCTTCAAACACTGTTTGCATCATCACTTTGGTGTCTTTGCTCGCAGCTTTAATGGCTCGTAAGGCATCTATTCCCGAAAGGTGTGGCATCTGAATATCCATAAGTACGACATCAGGTTTGTATTTGCGTACCAATTTTACGGCCTCGGTAGCGTCGGCAAAGGCTCCCGATAGCCAAATACCTTCCGCACTAGCTAAATACAAAGAAAGGCTCTCACGGAAATTTTTGTTGTCTTCAAAAAGTAGTACGCTTATCATATACGATTCTCAATTTTATAAATTTAGCCCAAAAAAGCAATAAGATACCGTCGAAATTCTATCTAACGGTACTACTTTTTCATGCAGTAAAATTAGGATATTGCCTATACTCACAAAATCCCCAATATTGGTGAGTCATGGTGCTTAGCCCAATAAAATTTGGATGGTCACTTGAGTTCCGATTCCTTTTTGGCTCCGAACGCTTACATTTAGCAATTCTTCTTGGCTCCGTAGTTTAAAGTTTTTGAGGCCATTTCCTTCAAAGGTCTGTGATAGGTCAAATCCTACGCCATTGTCGATGATGTGGATTTCGACGGAGCCGTTTTTGGACGTAAGTGTGCAAGTAGTTTTGGTAGCAAGGGCGTGTTTGGCGATGTTGTTGATGGCTTCTTTGTAAACGAGGTAAAGATTGCGACGTTGCTCCATCGAAAAATACTCCTTTTTGAGATCAAGCTGATTGTCGAAAGTAAAAGCGATGTTTTTGGCTGATAAAATCTCAATACCAAAAAAGCGCATCTTTTCCACCAATTTTTCGGTGGAGTCGTTGGTAGGGTTGATGGCCCATACGGTGTCTCTCATCAGGGTCACGGTTTCTTCAGAGTTGCTCGTGATACGCTCCAAAATCGGAAGCAAAGCGGGATTGTCTTTGACTTTTTGCCGGAGAAGTTCTACAAAAATGGCGATTGAGTTAAGGTTGGCACCTACTTCATCATGAAGATCAGAAGCGATTTGATTTCTGATGGATTGGAGTTTGAGTTTTTGACGAAAATCGTATAGAAAAAACAAATAGATACCAATTCCCACTACCAATAAAATATAAACGGCAATCGAAGGCCAAAACCACCACTTTTGCCAAAAAGCTTCTTTGACTTCTAGCGACAGCGTGGCAACGGGCGTTTTATGATTTTTGCTTTGAGCATATATCTCAAAGGTGTATCGGCCACCGCTGAGGTTTTGATAGTGAGCCGAAGGGTATAGGCTTTGCGACCATGCTTGATTGATAGAAGGGATTCGATAAAAATAAAAGATGGAGTCGTGGGTAGTTGATGCTTCAAAATCTAGCACGAGGTCGTTGTTGGCAGCGGCTAACTGAATCGGCTGAGAGATGGAAGTGATTGAAGCAGGTTTTCCATTCACCAAAACGCGCCGTAGCGGGAGTTGTGCTTTCGCGGTTCCCAACAAACAAAAACAACCAAGGATAAAGAGGAGAAATTTCAAAAGTGTCGAATTTTAATGCCGTCGAAACGATGTCTAAAATTCGGCACTTTTAAACTTAATTCAAACAATGTTTTCGCTTAATAACTATACTCGTAAATGGCATCGTCACTTAGATTACGTTTGATAACAACTTTTGTAACCCTATTTTGAGAATCAAATGTATAAGAAAAATCAAGGGTGCTATCGCCAGCCCTATTTGTAAAAACGACTTTTTCCACCAAATGGGAACTATATTTTCCTAAAAAATCACCTCTTAAGGCAAAATGCGGGGCGGCCCAATAATTAATCTCTTGTTGAATTGTATTAGGAAAGGTACTATAGGTATACAATGCTCGGATGGTCTCGCCTAGGTGTGATAAACCATTCCATTCTTGCAAATCTCCATTGGTTTTGTAGGTGAGTTTTGTAAGATAATTTTTGTCAGCACTACTGACCAAATATCCATTTTTATAGAAATACTCCACCGCAGCCTCTTTTCCATTCATAAACACTCCTTCTGAGCTTTGAGCGAGCCCTTGTGGATTGAGCTGATAGTGTATTTCTCGGGTAGTCCATTTACTAGTTGCTTTTGAGTTGGTAGGGTCCAAATAAGTATTAAAAACGCTGCTTTTGTCATTGGATATATCTGCTAAACGTTTTTGAGAGTCGTATTGAAAGTGGTAAGTACCTACCGAAAGACTACCTATACTCACCTTTACTGAAGTTGGTTGATAATTTACCAATGCTGGAGGTTGAATAGCTGGATGAGCATCTGCATATTCTTTGGCCTGTTCTGCTAGGGTGGGGGCTGTAGGGGTAGGAATGTTTTCCGTCTCAATTTTTTTACAGCTTGCTATACCAAGCAGTATGATACTCAGTGTAAGTAAGATTTTAGCTTTCATTTGCTTAAAAGTATAGTAGTTGGACGATAAGGAAGTGCTTTAGGATAAAGTATTAATAACGCCATTTTATGAGCTTTAGTACGCTGTTAAGATTGAGAAAACAACACTGTTCCTAAGAAAATATCTAAAACCTCTTGCCTCATGAAACAAAATTCTTTTTCGCGTCGGGAGTTTCTCAAAACTGCCACAGTAGGAACGGCTACTGTAGCCACTGCTGCTGTGGGAATCCCTACCATTATTCCTTCAAGAGCCTTCGGAGCTAATGACCGTATGCGCGTGGCTGTGATTGGCATTAATGGACGCGGTAAAAATCATATATCGGGTTTTTCGAGTTTGGAAAATGTAGAAGTTGCTACGCTTTGTGATGTTGATAATGTGGTATTGCAAGCGCGAGCCGCCGAATTTGAGAAAACTTATAATCGAAAAGTAAAAACCGAACAAGACCTTCGGAAGGTATATGAAGATAAAAGCATCGATGCAGTGAGCATTGCTACGCCGAATCACTGGCATGCTTTGGCGGCTATTTGGGCGTGTCAGGCGGGCAAAGATGTATACGTCGAAAAACCTGCTTGCCATAATATATACGAAGGCCGTAAATTGGTAGAAGCTGCTACCAAATACAACCGTATCGTGCAGCACGGAGTGCAGTTGCGTAGCTCAGTAGCGATGCAAGAGGCTATCAAGCACCTACGTGAAGGGCTTATCGGCAATGTATACATGGCGCGCGCTTTGATTTACAAATGGCGTCCCGATATCGGAAATGAAGGCACTTCGCCCGTACCTGGGGGGCTCAACTGGGACTTGTGGCAGGGGCCAGCTCAAGTTCGTCCTTTTTCTAAAAACTATGTACATTACAATTGGCATTGGTTTTGGGAGTATGGCAATGGCGACATTGGCAACCAAGGTATTCACGAAACCGACCTTGCCATGTGGGGATTGAATGTGGGGCTGCCAGAAGAAATCACCTCGGCAGGTGGTAAGTTTTTGTGGAATGACTGTAAAGAAACCCCCGAAACACTTACGTCAACTTATATTTATCCCAAACAAAAAAAGGTAATTGAAGTAGAAGTGAGACCTTGGATGACCAACAAAGAAGACGGCATAGAAGTGGGTAACTTATTCTATGGCGACAAAGGCTACATGGTGATCAACGGATACAACGACTATAAAACCTTTCTAGGAAAAAATCGTGAGCCAGGGCCTGCCCGCAAAGAAGGGGGAGATCACTACAAAAACTTTGTGGATGCAGTACGTGCCAAAAACAAGGCATTGCTCAACGGTCCTGTCGAGACGGCGCATTTGTCGGCTTCATTGGCGCATCTAGGAAATATCGCTTATCGTTTGGATCGTAAACTCAAATTTGATCCTATTACTGAGAAGTTTGTCGGTGATAAGGAAGCAAATGCGATGCTTACCCGCAAATACCGTGCGCCTTACGTAGTTCCTGATAAAGTCTAAACTTTTTACCAAACTCAAGTGGTCAGTGGAGGAGCTTTGCGACCTTCATCTGTTTGTGATTAAATTAAAAAAATTATATGTCTCAAAAATCCAATTTACAACACCTGCTTCAAGTCCCTGTTTTGGTAGCTGCTTTGGGCTATTTAGTGGATATGTACGATTTGTTTTTGTTTAGTGTAGTGCGTGTCACGAGTCTCAAAGACTTGGGCGTAGCTCCTGACCAACTGCTTCCCGAAGGTGTGTTTTTGCTCAATACACAGTTGGCAGGGTTGTTGATAGGCGGGGTTTTCTGGGGAATTTTGGGAGATAAAAAAGGACGGTTGTCCATTTTATTTGGCTCGATTATTATGTATTCTTTGGCCAATATCGCCAATGGTTTCGTGACTTCTGTGAACCAATACGCTTTTTTGCGGTTCATCGCAGGGATTGGTTTGGCAGGAGAACTAGGGGCGGGCATTACACTAGTGTCGGAGGTATTGCCCAAAGAAATCAGAGGATATGGTACCACCGTGGTGGCTACTATGGGGCTTTTTGGGGCAATTGCCGCCAATTTTGTGGCAGATTGGTTCGATTGGCGTATTTCTTATTTTGTAGGTGGCGGTATGGGGTTGATGCTTCTTGTGCTGCGACTGAACGTATTTGAATCGGGGCTTTTTGAAAAAATGAAGTCTCAAAAAGTGCAAAAAGGCAATGTATTCATGCTATTCAACAATTGGCAACGTTTTTCCAAATACCTATTGTCGATTTTGGTCGGCATTCCGTTGTGGTTTGTGACGGGGATTTTGATGACTTTTTCACCCGAATTTGGGAAAGAAATAGGTATTGAAGAGCCAATTCTGGCGGGAAAATGTGTCATGTTGGCTTTTACAGGGCAAGTTTTTGGGGATATTTTGAGTGGGATAGGTAGTCAATACCTGCGGAGTCGCAAAAAAATCATTGGTATTTTTATTGTGCTTTCGTTTGCTTTTATGCTAGTGTACCTTTTATTTCCTTCCAAAAACGCAACGGTTTTTTATGTGATATGCACTTTGCTTGGTTTCTGCAATGGTTATTGGACCATTTTTATTACGATTGCTGCCGAGCTTTTTGGTACCAATCTTCGCGCTACGGTCGCTACGTCAGTACCCAATTTTGTGCGCGGAACGGCTATCATTCTTACGTCGGTATTTGTGTTTTTAAGACCTTCTTTGGGAATCATCAATAGTGCTCTGGTGATTGGTACTACTACGGTCGCTATTGCGCTGGTGTCTCTTTATTTTCTAGAAGAAACTTTCACCAAAGACTTAAATTATGAAGAATAAAGAGGGGATTAATTAGCTTAAAAATGCACCAAGACTTTCTAAGTTTTTAATGTATTGAATATGAGATTCTTATGGCTTTAAACTTAGAAAGTCTATTTTGTCTCCTTGATTTGAAAATGCACCAAGACTTTCTAAGTTTTTAATGTATTGAATATGAGACTCTTGTGGTTTTAAACTTAGAAAGTCTATTTTGTCTCCTTAATTTGAAAATGCACCAAGACTTTCTAAGTTTTTAATATATTGAATATGAGACTCTTGTGGTTTTAAACTTAGAAAGTCTATTTTGTCTCCTTAATTTGAAAATGCACAAATTTTTTGTCACATTCTTAAGTGATTGCCTCAGTCTATAAGTTTAATCTATATTTTCGCTCAAATGAAAAAATTCTTGTTTTCAGTGGCAGTGTTGGCCATAAGTGTTTTGTCCGCTGCTCATGCCCAAAAATTCGGTAAACTCTTAAAAGATACGCCGGGGGCGGTTTCTTATACTTTTCGAACCGATTTTGCCAAAGATGTGCCTGGTACACTCGACAAAGTAAAGGCAATGGGGATTACCAATATCGAATTCTCTAATCTTTTTGGAAAAACTGCCGCCGAACTGCGTGCTTTATTGGACGAACGCGGGATGCGATGTACAAGTCTTGGGGTGAGTTTTGATGACCTTAACAACAAGACAGAGACCGTGGTTCAAAATGCCAAGACCCTAGGGGCTGAATTTGTACGAATAGGCTCAGTACCTCACAAAGGTCCGATGGATTTGGATTTAGCCAAAAAAACGGTGGAAGACTTCAATCGTTTTGGCCAAAAGCTTCAAGACAATGGGCTTACTTTTTGCTACCACAATCACGGCTTTGAGTTTGCACCTTATCAGGATGCGACTTACTTTGACTATATTGTTCAAAATACTAACCCCAAAACGGTATTTTATGAAATGGACGTAGTATGGATGCATTTGCCGGGTCAAGACCCTGCGGCTATTCTAAAAAAATATCCCAAAAGGTTTAAGTTGATTCACCTCAAAGACCTCAAAAAGGGAGTACCAAGTAGCATGGCAGGCAGTACACCCAACGAAAATTGTGTAGTACTCGGAACCGGGCAAATCAACTACCCTGAAATCTTAAAAGCGGCGAAGAAAAGTGCCATTAAGTACTATTATATTGAAGACGAGAACCTCGGCTCGATGCAGCAAGTACCTCAGAGCTTAGTGTATTTGAAAAGTCTCTAATCCGATACCTCTCTTTTCGGCAGAAATTATTACCTTACTTGAAAATTGTATAAAATTTTCGGTAAGGTTTTGTCGTTTTTAGATAGCGCCTAATTTCTGACCTGCTTTTGAGAGAAAATTTCTATAAATGCAGCACTATGATGAAAAACTGCGTAAACAACTGTACCAGAAAGTAGGTTGAGAATAGGCACGAGATTTGTGATAGAGGAGTCAAATGAAACCCATGAGAAAAACGCTGCAAATATTTCTTTGGATACTCGGAAGTAGCATACTTTTGATGCTTACATCGGGAGAAGCAAATGCACAAACTCCCACCTTTAGTATACAAGGTAAAAAATGTATTCCCGATGTAGAATGTAAAAGTGATTCACTGACTTTCACCGATTCACTTACTACTTCTACTGCATGGACTTGGGATTTTGGAGATGGTAGCGGAGTTATTACTTCTACCAATCCAAGTATAAAACACGTATTTCAAGTGCCAGGCCCTAAGCTTGTTACCCTTACAAGAGTGGTGAATGGAGTTCAGCAAATAGTTACTGAAACCATCAACATTGGTGTCCCTCCGCCTCAGTTTCAGAATTGGCGGCGCGATACCATGATTTGTAAGGAAGACTTAGGGAAACTGATTTTGAATCCCTATCCTTCGGGCGGGCCAGCGGGAGCCAAATATATGTGGTTTCCAAAGGGTGATACCACCCAGACTTTACGGGTAGATAGCTCGGGTTGCTACTCGGTAGAAGTTACCAACGAAGAAGGCTGCTCTTATGAAGACCGCATCAATGTGAAAGTTTGTTTGGAACAAACCAGCCAAGAAGGCGCAAAATGGTTTTTTGGAAACAATGCCGGCCTAGATTTTTCGGGCGGCAATCCCGCTCCAATCGACAATGGTCAGCTTAACACTCCCGAAGGCTCATCATCAATTGCCAACTCCAAAGGGCAGCTTTTGTTTTATACCGATGGCGTAAGGGTATATGATAAAAACGGCGCTCTCATGCCTTCCAAGGATACGACTTTGCTGGGAGGAAGCCCTAACTCTACCCAATCGGCTTTGATAGTGCCTCAGCCCACATGCCGTGGATGCGAATATCTCTATTATATCTTTACTACTTCCGAAATCAACGGGCAGAAGCAATTTAGCTATAGTGTTGTGGATATGCGTCGCAACGGCGGAAAAGGAGAAGTGGTAGAGAAAAACATACCTTTGGGTAATAACACTACCGAGCGGGTGGCATCGGTTCGTAATGACCGCGATTCTACTTATTGGATTGTAACGCATGATTATAAAAGCAATACTTTTAGAATCTATCATGCTACTAAAGCGGGAATTGAAGCACAGCCCCCTGTAAATCTAGGCGCGGTACAAGATACCACTCACAAAGCCGAAGGCTACATGAAGTTTTCGCCGGCTGATAGCACGGGTATGCGTCGTTTGGCCGTAGTAGTGCCGGGACCCCCGCGCAATTTGGTGGAGATATATGATTTCAATGATTCGACAGGGACGCTTTCTGGCCCCAAAACCTTTGACTTAGGACCTGCTCCTCCCAAAGCCTACGGGGTGGAGTTTTCTCCTGATGGCACCAAGATGTATGTATCTTTACAAAAGAGCGAAAGCGATACTACCCTTTCCAAACTCTGGCAGTTTGATTTAAGTTTGGAAGATTCTACGCTTATTGCCGATTCTAAAATACTGATAGATAGCTCGGCCACGGAAGTGTACGGGGCTTTACAAATAGGCTCTGATGGCCGTATATATTTAGCCAAAAAAGGCAGTCAATATTTGGGCGTTATCAATGTACCCGATGAAGATTCGCAACAAGAAGTTCGTTTTGTAAGTAATGGTATTTTTTTAGGTGGAAAAACAAGTCAGTTGGGTTTACCAAACTTTGTACAAAATTTTACCGAGCCTTCTTCGGGACCTGGGTTTGAATATTCGGACACATGCTCCAATCAGGCTACCAACTTTCAAGCTTCCCCTCTCTGTGACCCCATCAAAGATACCTACACATGGAATTTTGGAGATGGCTCGGCGCCTACGACAGGTCAGCAGCAGCAAGTACAGCATACCTATCAGCAACCTGGAACCTATACGGTCAGCCTGACTCTCCGAAATCGTTGCAAAGACACTACTATCACCCAGCGTGTTACTATTATCCGTACGCCCGACCCCATCAATCTTCGTTCGCCCATAGATACCTGCGTCAATAGGCTCGTGGTAGATGTGGGAGTAGAAGCAGAACAATATTTATGGCTAAGAAATGGAGCACCTTTTGCCCGAACCCGAACGGTAACCTTAGAACCAAACGGAGGCTCAGGGCGCTATGATGCTTATGCTATTAATGGCGCTGAAGGGCAATGCTACTCTCAAGGCCGGATGCAAGTCACCATGAGAAGACCTCCAGCCTATTCGTTAGGTCCTGATACGAGCCTTTGTGTAGGAGGTGGAAATGTAGTACTCAATGCCAAACCTACGCCTACCAACTGGAATAAGTTTCAATGGAGCACAGGGGAGACTACTCAGCTAATTACAGTAACTCAACCTGGCACTTATTCAGTGCAGGTAACTATCAATACCGGAACGCCCCAAGCCTGCGTCAATGAAGATACCATACAAGTGAGAGCGCTGCCCAAGGCTCGTTTGCAAGCTACGTTGACTCCACCCACGGGTTGTACTACTCAAGACGGGGCTATTTTGATCGGAACAGTTACGCCTTCGGGCAATTATACTTACGAATGGTTTGGTGCTAATGACGCTCCTATCATGGGTAGTGGGAGCACACTTGCCAATTTGAGGGAAGGCCCCTACAAAGTCCGATTGCGAGGAAATCCCGCCGTGTGTGCTACTGATTCTTCTTTCAACTTGCGGGCAGTGCGCAACTTGCGGCTAGCGCCCACGATTGTGGATGCACGATGTACCTTGCCCAACGCGGGAGCTATCAATCTCAATACAATTGCAGGTACGCCTACAACTTATGTGTGGACAAACGCGCTCGGCGCGACTGTTGGAAGTAATGCCCAATTATTGAATAATTTATTGCCTGGCAAATACAACGTAAAAGTTACCGACGTGGGTGGGTGCGATACTACGATTAGAGACATTACGGTCGGAATTATCCCCGAAAAATTCCTGAGTTTAGGCCCCGACCGCATCAAATGTATCGGAGATACGGCCTTACTGATTCCGAGCTTGCCATTGATTCCGGGCAACCGCTACCAATGGAGCACCGGCGACACTACTTCACGAATTAGCGTCAATCGAGCAGGCACTTATCGTCTTACGGTTACAAATGCCATAACTGGCTGTACGGATAGCGACGAGTTTGGGTTTTCGTTGGCTCCGCGTCCTACCTATGAACTCAATCGAGAAGCCGCTCTGTGCGATATTGATGGTACGAGTGCTACGATTATCATTCGGCCTACTTCGCCCAATCTTACGTTTCGCTGGTTTCCACCCATTGATGGTACCTCTACCCGTGTTACGGTCGATACAGTGGGGCTTTATCGAGTGCGTATCATTAGCCCGCAGGGATGTGAGTTGATAGATACCGTAAGAGTTGTAGTGAGATGCGAGCCAAGGGTGTATGTGCCCGATGCTTTTTCTCCCAATGGTGACGGTAAAAACGACCTTTTGGATGTATATGGGGATCATCTTACAGACTTTGATTTGAAGATATTTAATCGCTGGGGCGAAGTCATTTATCATACTACCGACATCAATCAAAAATGGGACGGTACTTATCGAGGAACTACTTACCCCCCAATGAGTTATCCGTATGTAGTATCATTCAAGTCGAAATATTTCCCTGATAGGCCCCGCACATCGCAGCGGGGAGCCGTGCTGCTGATTCGATGATTTTTAGTATCTTTGGCTATTGAATGTGGAGTTCAAATAAGGAAAATCATAGGTTGTAGAAAATAATACTTCCTCATTCATTAGCCAATTTCTCCAATGCGCCAAGACTATTTAACTGGAAACAAAGACCCGCTTACGCCCGTCGAAAAAGAGATAGAAAAGGCCCTTCGGCCTCTTTCTTTTGACGATTTTGCAGGGCAAGACAAAATCCTTGAAAATATAAAAGTATTTGTACTTGCCGCCAAACAACGCGGCGAGGCACTAGACCACGTGCTTTTGCACGGGCCTCCGGGTCTTGGAAAAACCACGCTTTCCAACATCATCGCCAATGAGTTGGGGGCTTCTCTTAAGACGAGTTCGGGACCTATTTTGGATAAACCGAGTGACTTGGCGGGATTGTTGACCAATCTTCAACCCAACGACGTCTTGTTTATCGATGAAATTCACCGTCTCAATCCCGTGGTGGAAGAATACCTTTATTCGGCCATGGAAGATTATAAAATTGATATTATGCTCGACTCGGGGCCAAATGCCCGCAGTATTCAAATTAGCCTCAATCCTTTTACCTTGGTAGGCGCTACTACTCGTGCGGGGTTGTTGACTTCGCCTTTAAGAGCTCGTTTTGGAATTAATTGTCGCTTAGAATACTACAATGCCGAATTGTTGGCTTCCATTGTAAAACGTTCTGCCCAAATCTTAGGCGCTCCTATCGATGATGAAGGTGCTTTCGAAATCGCACGGCGTAGTCGTGGTACCCCTCGTATTGCCAACAATCTCCTGCGCCGAACCCGCGACTTTGCCCAAGTGAAAGGCAGAGGACGCATCACGGTCGAAATCGCCGAAATTGCTCTTAAAGCGCTTGATGTAGACCAAAACGGCCTCGACGACATGGACAACCGAATCTTATCAACCATCATTGAGAAATTCAAAGGTGGCCCTGTTGGGCTTTCGACCATTGCGACGGCTTGTGGCGAAGAAGCCGAAACCATTGAAGAAGTATATGAACCATTTTTGATTCAAGAAGGATTTTTGAAACGTACTTCTCGGGGTCGCGAAGCTACCGAAAAAGCCTATCGTCATTTGGGTATTCTTCCAAGACATCGCACGGGCGATTTGTTCTCTGGAGGATAGAAAATGTACGCTTCAGCTATCAAAATTTGCACTTCGGTTTGAATGGGTATACTTAGTGACGAAAATATATCCCATTTTTGTGCAGTAATTATTAATTAACGTTTTAATACAGCCATGAACAATATCAAATCTTTACTCCCCGTAGCGGGAGAGCGCTCGCATTTGGAGCTAATCCACCCCACGCGTTCCGTTTTTATCCACACTAGCGAAGTAGTTTTCATTCAAGCCGATGTCAACTATGTTCGGATTTTTACAAAAAGCGGCAAACAATATGTGCAGGCCAAAACCTTGAAAAGTTATGAAGCTCTTCTTAAAAAGACACCTTTCATAAGAACTCATAAATCATACTTGGTCAACTTCGAGTACTTTGCTGATTATACAATTACAGAAGAAGGTACTTTTGTACATTTGGTAAATGGGAAAAAATTGCCGGTATCCAAGCGTCGTCGTCAATTTGTCAAAAAGTCGCTTGAATATCGGCAAATTGCCTAAACAACAATTATTTTAGAGTCAATGTTGTACGGAGCTTTTAGCGAAAGAAATGGAGATTTACTCCTCCTAAAGCTCCGTTTTACTTTTAAATAAGTGAGGTTTTTTTGATAAAGATTTGGCAAATTTTAGAAAAATTACGACCTTTGCGCCTCATTCTGAAAAAATCAATCGTCATGGCAAGAGTTTGTGAAATTACAGGCAAAAGAACTCGAGTAGGTAATAACGTATCGCACGCTAACAATAAAACTAAGCGTAAGTTCTATCCAAACTTGCAGACAAAGAAGTTTTTTGTACCTTCTTTGAACGAGTGGGTTGAAATCAAATTGGCTACTTCTGCGCTTCGCACTATCAATAAAAAAGGTATTGAAGCAGTATTGAAAGAAGCCGGTGCGTTGTAAGCCGACGATATAAAATCTTTTGCAAAAGACATTGACCCCGCTGCAGCGGGGTTTTTTGTTGTTGTATATACCTAAACGAGAGAGTGTTTAATAGAATAAAAGCTGACAAAGCCGAAGCCGATGGCAAGCATCGCGTACATCACAATCAGCTGAGGTGCAGCCCAGTATAATCCTAATACTACACCCCCTATAAAATACAAACAAAGAAGCAACTCAAGGATTGTAAGGAGATTAAAGCTTGTTAGTAAGTATTTTTTCTGGGTCCAGTTATCTTGTTTTTCCACAATACCCCATTTGGGAGTCCGAATGAAGGGCGTTTTTCTACCTAAATAACCTTCTACCACAGCAATCGCATTGTGTAATGACAAACCCATGACTACTGCCAAAAATAGAGGTAATTGCCACAGCAATTGCCAGAAAGTCTTGTGGGAGTAATGAGCGGTAGCATAAAAACCTACCAATACGATAATACTCAATTGAAAAAGCCTTAGAATTCCCAATAAAGTGTGATATTCATGACTGTGTGTAGTAATAAATAAAAGGGGCAAACTCAACACAGACATCAGTAATACCGCTACAAAAACGCCGCTATTGAGCAAATGAAACGTAGCGAATATCTTGGTAGAGACACTGAGTGTTTTATTTTGCCATACTGCGGAGAGGTTTTTGCGGGCGCATTCGGCAGCTCCTTTCATCCAGCGGTATTGCTGTGATTTGAAGGCAGGCATGGTGGCGGGTAATTCGGCAGGAGTAATGATATTTTCTAAATACACAAATTCCCATCCGCGCAGTTGGGCTCGATAACTCAAGTCTAAGTCTTCGGTAAGGGTATCTGCCGACCACCCTCCGGCATCTATGATGCAGTCTTTGCGCCAAATACCCGCCGTACCATTGAAATTAATGAAATGCCCTCCTGCATTGCGCCCGCCTTGCTCTACAGTAAAGTGGCCATCAAGTCCAAAGGCTTGCAGCAGGGTGAGGAGAGAATAAGATTGGTTGAGGTGGCCCCAGCGGGTTTGAACAACACCTACATTGGGTGTTTGAAAATAAAGCAACGTCTGCGTCAAAAAATCCGGCCTTGGGACAAAATCAGCATCAAAAATAGCTATCAAATTTCCTTTGGCTTCTTGGAGGCCATAGGCCAAAGCCCCTGCTTTGAAACCGGTACGTAGGCTACGGCGAATATACTTTATATCAAAACTTTCGGACTGATATTGTGCTACTAGTTTCTCTAAAAGAAAGTGTGTTTCGTCGGTAGAGTCGTCTAAAACTTGAATTTCTAGACAGTTTTTAGGGTAATTGAGTGTTGTTATGGCCTTAAGAAGTCGCTCTACTACATAGCGTTCGTTATAAATAGGTAATTGAATAGTGACCAAAGGCAGAGTAGACAATGAGGCAGTAGAGGTAGCCCGAGGCTTAGGTTTGTACCAGTAATTCCATAGTAAACTCAATTGCGCACAACTGTACGAAAATAATACAAAACTTGCGATTACATATAATAGGATAACAACGACCTCCATAAATCTACACGTCCTGTGGGGTACTAAAGAGTTTTAAAAGGGCAACTTTACACCTGTCTGAATCATGTTGGTGCTACATTTGGCGATTATTTTTCCTTCAGTATTGGTAATGCGAGCTTCACAATGAATTACGTTTTTGCCGGCTCTAATGACATACGCATGAGCGATGAGTACTTCTCCTAAGCGAGCGGCATTTAAAAAATCACAATTGAGGTTGACGGTGGTATAGGCATATTCACGTCCTAAGCCAAAGACCATCATTCCTACGAGGTCGTCCATAATCGCGGCGGCTGCTCCCCCGTGAAGCGTACCTAAAGGGTTGGTCATATCTTTTCGGATCGTGATTTCGACGGTCATAGAGCCATGCTGTACTTCTATGAGTTTCCCGTTCAGCCATTGGCCTAGAGGTGAGGGACTTTGTGTAATGTTATTACCGATTTGTGAACGAAAAAAATCTAAACGTGGATTAGTGTCTGAATTCATAGGCTTATTGATTTTCAGTAAATTGGGGCGCAAATATAGCTATTAGACCTGAGATAAATAGCTCAAATATTTTTTGGCTAATACTTCTCTATCAAAATTTTCTTTGGCATATCGGTAGCCATTTTTTCCGTGTGTTATTACTGTTTCTGGATGTGATAAGTAAAATCTTATTTTCTCCGCAAAATCAACAGGATTTTCAGGCTCTACATAAATGCCTGCTTGAGCTTCTTCTACCAACTGCCGAGATACCCCATCAATAGCCATCAAAATAGGTTTTTGACACGACATATAATCGAAAGTTTTGTTGGAATAAACGGTCTTAAAAGTATCTACTTTCTTGAGGACCGATGCCCCCACATCCGACGCTAATATATATTTGAAGACGTCGCGTTTGGGTACCGAATCAATAAATCTTACGTTGGTAATATTCCGTTTTTGAGCTTCGACTTTAAGCTCCTTTTTTTGCATACCATCACCAATCAGCAAAAACAACACAGGCGTATCGCGCAGAAGCTCGGCAGTTTCTAAGACTTGAATGAGGTGATTGGCGATGCCGTGAGCGCCCACATACGTAACTACAAAATGATTTTCTAAGTGGTGTAACTTTCGGAAAGATGTTATATCAAAAGTTTGTAGTAATTCTTCAGAAAGTGAAAAATCAGCTGCATTGGGGATAAAAAAGATTTTGTCGGCAGGTACCCCTTTATTTTGTATCAATTTCTCACGAAAAGCAGGCGTAAGTACATTGATAAATCGGGCTTTGTGGTAGATGAATTTTTCGAACCAATACGCAAATTTTATCAGAAAACCACTGGTTAAAACTCCTGTATCAATGGCTGATTCAGGCCATAAATCCCGAATTTCGAAAACAAAAGGAGTCCGTTTTAAAGCAGAAAGTACATAAGCCGTGATACCCACAAAAAGAGGGGGAGAAGTCACAACAATGACATCGTACTTGCCTTTGGTGTAATATAATCCCCCCCAAATACTCGAAAAAGTAAATGAAAAATAAGCCCATAGTCGTCCTAAAAAGCTTTTATTATATGATTCTGAAACGTGGCATCGAATTACTTTGACGCCGTCTCTGTTGGTTTCCTGATGAAAATACTTGTTTTGGTATTTGGCAGGGCGGTTCCCCATGTAGTGTACCATACCTGCTACAACCGTAATATCATGCCCTTCTTGCTGCCAAAACCGACTTATCTCATTCCAGCGCGACCCGCCGCCATCATTGTCTTCTAAAAAATACTGGTGAATTAGTAAAACTCTCATCGATGTCGTCAAAATACGTATGATTGTTTGTATGTTTGAGTAATCTTCAAAGTAAATGTAATTCTATAAGTCTAACAACTCCATTTATTGTTATGCCCTCACAACCTACTTTTGCACCACACTCATCTTCTACTTTGCGCTTGCCTCGACGAGGACCTTTATTAGATACTAAATCGCATATTGTGGTAGTAGGAGCAGGTGCTTTTGGGGGCTGGACTGCCTTATGGTTGCTAAGAGCAGGTTTTAAAGTCACGCTAGTCGATGCTTGGGGGCCGGGCAATTCGCGGGCAAGCTCAGGGGATGAAACGCGCGTCATTCGTTCTACTTATGGTGACAACGAGACTTATTTTGACCTCAATGTAAGAGCATTGGAATTGTGGCGTGAGCACCAGCATCGTTGGAACAAATCCTTGTTTTTTAACACGGGCGTATTATGGTTTTGTTATGAAGAGTCTCCCAGTATGATTGAGGCCACTGAGCCATTTATGGCTAAACACCAGTTGTCGTATCAATATATTTCGGTCAAAGAGGCGGCCAAGCTTTATCCTCATATTCATACCAAAGACTTGCATCATTTGGTTTTAGATCCTGAAGGAGGCTATCTCAAAGCCCGTGAAAGCTGTCAGGCTGTTCAAGAAGCACTGGTACGCGGAGGTGGTCAGTACAAAATGGCTTTGGTAAAGCCTGAGGCCATTGAAAAAGGACGACTGGAGGCAGTTATATTGTCGGATGGCTCCACCCTTGAAGCCGATGCTTTTGTGTTTGCATGTGGATCGTGGCTGGGACGACTTTTTCCGGAAGTATTAGGTGACATCATCACTTGTACTAAGCAAGAGGCCTATTATTTGGGGGTGCCAGCATCCCATACTTCTTTGTTTGATACCATGCCTGTATGGATAGATTTAGACGGGCAGGATTTTTATTATGGTATTCCGGGCAATGCCTATCGGGGGTTTAAAGTAGGAGTCGATAAAAGAGGAGAGCTATTTGACCCTACGCACGGCGAACGAATCTCCAATCCCGAAGTATTGGCTAAAGCGCGGGCTTTTATGGCGCATCGGTTTCCGGCCTTACAAAATGCCCCTTTGGTAGAGAGCAGGGTGTGCCCTTACGAAAATTCTCCTGATGGAAATTTTATCTTGGATACGCATCCTGAGGCCGACAATTGCTGGTTTTTGGGCGGAGGTTCAGGACATGGATATAAGCATGGCCCAGCACTCGGAGAGCTAGCCGCTGAAATTATCACGGGAAAACGAGACTTAGAGAATCTATTTAGAATACGATAAAAATAGCATGAACCAACACCACGAATTTATGCGCCAAGCTATTGAGGTAGCGCGGCAAGGAATGAAAAATGACATAGGAGGACCCTTTGGGGCAATAGTAGTAAGAGAAGGTGTGGTAGTGGCAAAAGGCTGCAATCAAGTTACTTCTACCAACGACCCCACCGCCCATGCCGAAGTAGTAGCAATCAGGGAAGCTTGCAAAAAACTCGGAAATTTCAAACTCGACAATTGTGTCATTTATACCTCTTGCGAGCCTTGCCCCATGTGCTTAGGAGCTATTTATTGGGCAGGGATTCAAAAAATCTACTATGCTTGTACTAAAGACGATGCCGCTGCGGCCAATTTTGATGATGCTTTTATTTATCAAGAACTTGATACGCCCAAGTCTAATCGAAAGCTTCCGCAAGAGTGTTGTTTGAGAGAGGAAGCACTCACAGTATTTGAGCAATGGCGTCAGAAGATAGACAGAATAGATTACTAGGCCCTCAAAAATTAAGAGGGTCAAGATTTTTGAAATGGCCATTCATTTGTATTCTAGCTTTGGTACGATCCATTTCTGACATAATCGGAATGACTTTATTGAGATGATGTAGCAAGAAGCGTTGACGTTCAGTTTCGGAGTTCATCGTCAGCAATTGGTATTCTTCTTCTTGAGAGAGGCCGACCTTGTGAGCCACTTGGTATGAAAAAGGATACTGAGTACTATCAAAATCAACTTTGGTTTGAAGGAGTTGGTAAAGGCGGTCGAGTTGGAGTAACAATTCCGAAATCACTCCCTCTGGACTATCTTGATCTTCAATAAATTGGATTTTTCCTCCTGAGTAGAGTTTGTGAGGAACGGGGTTTTGGACGGTTACGATTTTGAATATCCGTAAACCTTTGGTTTTGATGTCCATCCGCCCGTCGTCGTAGCGTTTGGCTAGACTCATTATTTTCATCTCCGTTCCATAGCCAGGGAGTTTGTTGTTGATAAAAGAAGGAATCCCAAAGGTCAGATTTTGGTCGATACATTCATTGATTAACTGACGATAGCGAGGTTCAAAAATATGTAAATTGAGGTTTTCGGTAGGGTAAGCTACCAAATTTAAGGGAAAAAAAGGTAAGAAACTTTCCATATCAATGATACAAATCTTGGCGACTCATTCGGCGTTTGCTACTACTTTCTCTACACTAATGCCCATACTCAAAATCTCAGGTAAAGGATCTTGACGCATGTATTGTCTTATCTTAAAGGTATATTTTCCTTTGTGTGGAAAATGAAAGTTTTTAAGAGCGATGATTTTGTGGTCAAACAAATCTCCTAATCCGTCTCCAAGCGGTTTTCCACTTTTTTCATCCATCAAAATCAATTCATTGAGTGCTTCGTTGACGATCTTCTTTTTTTCATTGATTAAAAACCGCTTGACGTATAAGTTATAATAAGGGTATCCAATGCTATTTCTGACTAAATAGTAAACATTATAGGCTTGAGTTGTATCGGTGATTTCGAAGGTAAATGTAGGTTCGTATTTGATAAACCATTGACCGTCTTTGATGTCGTCGTGGCTTTTATAGACGGCGTTTGTGTCGCAACCTTGTAGAATACACAAGCCCAAAATGGCAACTGCAAAACAAAAGTACTTCGCAAGTTTTACGAAATTCATAGGATTGAAAAGGTATATTACCCTAATATTTTGATTTTTTGACGAATTCTCAAAGGTATTGAATCCCGTTCAACAAGCAAAATTCCAATACCATACAACAAACATAACGTTAAATGATAAGGAACTGACACCCATAAGTTCGAAATTTTGAACAAAGAAGAAACATAAATCAGTAGCCCTGCGCTCACAATATATCCCAAACAAGAGGCTACATGGTAGGGAACAGGGTAGTATTTTTCGCCTAAGAAATAACAAACTGCACACATAACAAAGGTAGAGGCCAAAAACGACCAAGCACAGGCGATATACCCCATCTGAGGAATCAGTAAGATGTTGAGGGTGATAGTAACAAGCGCCCCAATTCCCGAAATCAAAATGCCAAAATTGGTTTTATCGGTTAGTTTAAACCAAAAAGCTAGGTTGTAGTAAACACCCATAAACAAATTGGCCAGCGAAAGTATAGGTACGACGATCAGTCCTTCGCGGTAAATTTGGTTACGCAAAAAGAGAAAACCAATGAAATCGTTGTTGAGGCTTACCATTACCCAAAGCCCCACGCATACAATTACAAACCATTTCATCACTAGGGCTAAGAGTTGAGGGGCGTTTTTGTCTTGGGCATTTGAGAAAAAGAAGGGGTCGGCGGCAAATTTGAAAGATTGTACGGCAAGCTGCATTAGCATCGAAAGCTTATAGCACTGCCCATATATACTCAAGGCATCTTCTGAACTGCGATTTGGATAAAATCCCTTTGGCAAAAGATGCTTCAAAAACATCCGGTCGGTCATAGTATTGATCATTCCAATCAAGCCCAAAATCATTACAGGAAAAGAATAATTCCACAGCTCAATGAAAAGCTGCTTATCAAACTGAAATTTAAAATCAATAAACAAATCTCTCAATAACCAAATAAAAAGAGCATTGGAAATAAGATTAGACAAAAAGATATACTCAACCGACCATTCGGGATTGTAAATCAGAGCTACTTCGTTGCTCAATTCCAATAAAAATAATCCTTCATAAATTCCTTTACAGATTACTAAAAAGAAAACATTGAGCAGAATGTTTACCAAAATATTGACAATCTTAACGTACACAAATCGCTTTGCTTTGCCCTCTAATCTCAGACGAGCAAAGGGGATGTTGACAATCGAATCAATAAACATAATCACTGACAACCATATGATGATATGGGCTTTGTCAGGATAATCTAAGGCTTGGGCGATGGCAGGAGCGCCTAAAGCCACCGAAAATGACAATACCCCCGACAGCACGATGACTGAAGTGAGGGTTTGGTCGTAATATTTGCGAAGTTCCCCTGTTTTGGACGCATAGCGAAAAAAGCCTGTTTCGAGACCAAAAGTATAGATAATATTCATGACCGCTACAAAGGCAAACAAATCGACCGTGGGGCTCAGCTCACTTGGTTTGCCAAAAATCCAAGTGTGTAATGGAACCAATAAATAGTTGATAAATCGCCCAACAATGCTGCTTAATCCATACAGGGCTGTTTCGCTAGCCAGTTTTTTAAGTACGCTCATTTTAGCCAATGGCAATTAAGTAAATTTCTTTGCAAACAAACTGCCAAAGATAGAGGGCTTTTGCGGCTCGTAAAAATTGATTTTTAAATTTTGCTCACAAAAAGGAACCTACAAACAAATGATTGTGGTTAGTTTTGAAACCCAAATTGATTAATCAACCCCTCCAAAGATGTCTACGCTTTTAGATTTTGTGGGAAATACCCCGCTTGTTGAGCTCAAAAAACTCAACCCCAATCCAAATGTAAAATTATTTGCCAAACTCGAAGGTCACAATCCTGGCGGTAGTGTGAAAGACCGTGCGGCTTATAGCATGATAAAGGGTGCAGTGGAACGGGGCGAAATCAAGCCGGGTACGAAATTAATCGAAGCTACAAGTGGCAATACTGGCATTGCATTGGCCATGATAGCCCGCTTGTATGGAATTGAAATTGAACTTACCATGCCCAAAAACTCAACCCGTGAGCGAGTACTGACGATGGAGGCATTTGGGGCAAAGGTAATCCTGACAGAGACCATAGAATCAGCGCGCGACTATGCAGATGCTAAGGTAGCGGAAGGTGGGTATTTGATGCTCAATCAATTTGCCAATCCCGACAATTATATGGCGCATTACCGTTCGACTGGCCCTGAGATATGGCGCGATACAGACGGCAAAGTGACGCATTTTGTATCGTCAATGGGAACTACTGGGACGATTATGGGGACCTCTATGTTTTTGAAAGAACAAAATCCTAATGTACAGATTGTGGGATGTCAGCCTACGGATGGGTCGAGTATCCCGGGGATTCGTAAATGGCCGCAAGAGTATTTGCCCAAAATTTTTGATGCTTCACGCGTAGATACTGTCATGGAGGTTTCACAAGCCGATGCCACTCATATGGCGAGAGAATTGGCCAAGGTAGAAGGAGTGTTTGCGGGTATGAGTAGTGGAGGCGCCGCACACGCGGCGATTCAACTAGCAGGCCAGTTGGATGAAGGCGTGATTGTCTTTATCGTTTGCGACCGTGGTGACCGTTATCTTTCTAGTGATTTGTTTGGGTAAGGGTTTTAGTTAAAAAAGTATTATCCCTACCGTTTGAGGACTTTAATAGACTTCATTTTCTTGTCTTTGTCATATACTCCTAAAACATACGTGCCGGAGGGAAGGCTTAGAGAATCTATGTTGATATAAGCGACATCGTCGACAATGGTGATAACACTGGGGCTCAACCTAATCACCTGACCAGATGTACTTACTAGTTGATATTGAAGATGTTGTGGATCTATTCCCGTAGGAAGCTTGATATTACATACACTTTCAAAAGGATTTGGGTAGACTTCCCACTCGGAGAGCGCTTGGCTGGCAGTGACAGTAAACCAAATTTGGGCGGAACTAACCTTGACAGAGTCATTGTAGGCGATAGCTTCCAGCAAATAACGCCCCGCAATGGGCATAAAGCCCGTTTCTTCGTCAAATAAAGCAAATGGAAAACGAGTGGCGGTAAAGTTTTTTTGATACGGTCCGCGTAGTAAAAAGTCTACTTTGGAAGCCGATGTTTCGCTATTTGCGTAAATGGTGATGCGCGGAGGGAGGGCGCTTTCGGCCAAGATATCATTATTATTTAAATTCCCTATTTTTACCCGTGTTCCCACCTTGCCTGCTTGTATGAGTTCAAATCCCAGTTTGGCTTGTTTTACTTCTATCTGAAACGTCGTATTGGTAGATGTTTCGTCATCATCTACGGCTCGTATCGTGACCGTAAAAAGCCCTGGAGTCGTAGCAATTCCAGAGAGCTCGTTGTTTTTGAAAGTAAGCCATGAGGGTAGATTAGGTGCTTCTATTCGGTCTACATACCCATTGGTATCATAAAAAAGAGAATCGGCTATTTTGTAATTAAATCGTTGGGTGATAAACAATTGAGCATTCGGAATCGAGTATCTCAAAATAGGAGGTGCATTGAGGGTTCCCGTCTCTGTGACCTTGATAATAAAGGTGGTTTGTACCGAATCTCCCACATTATCATAAGCTCTAATACCTACCCGATACTCTCCTAGCTGCGTAGGAGTACCTCTTAAGGTAGTGGTCGGAGCGTCAAAAGTAAGCCAGGAAGGGAGATTTACTGCCTTGATTTGGGTGATTTGCCCGTCAGGGTCAGCAAACATAGAGATAGGGATTTTGAAGCGAAAAGCTCTATTAATAGCAATGTCCTTTACTGGAAGTGGTTGTTTTACAATGGGTAGTTGATTAAGAACTTTGACCTTAAATGAAGTTTCGACAAAGGTGCTATCGTCATCATATCCCCTCAATGTAACCGTAAAAGTACCTTGTTCGCGCGGATAAGCCGAAAAATCTTTGGGGGTAAAAGTCATCCATGGGCGAAGTCCAAAAGTTTGGATTCGGGCGATGGTTCCGTCAGGGTCATCAAAAATATCTCCATGAAATTGATAATAAATCAGTTGTTCGAGCTGCGACTCAAAATCGGGAATTGTATTTTTTACAATGGGTTTTTGGTTAACGTTTACAATCGAAAGCTTAAAAGTCGTTTCTACACTTGCACCTTCATCGTCGGTAGCCTTAAGTTTGATTTGGTATTCACCTAATTGCTCGGGAGAAGTACCCGAAAATACGCCATTAGAAAAGGCAAGCCACTGTGGTTTTTCGACTACCTCGATTCTGACAATTTCGCCGTCTGGATCCGAAAATACTTCTTTAGGTAAGGTATAGTTGAAATTTCTCTTGGGTTTGGTAGCTCGATTGCCGATAGGTTGTGATACGATAGGGGGGATATTGACCGCTAAGGGACGCCAATATTCCTCACTTAAGATATCTTCGGTCAAAGGGATGTTGATAGGAGAGGCATTTTGTGCATATTGTTCCTGCCATTTTTTCTGGTTGTTGGTCAACGAAAAATCTAAGGCCTCGGTGAGTGTGTAAGGAATGTCGCGAGAAGTCTGAATAGAATTGAGAGGGGCATTAAGCCATTTCTGAGATATGTTTCTCAATAGCTGCATTGACGCAGGCTCTACGGTTCCTACTACAAAAGTCACTACTTTACAGCCGTGCTCAAAGCATTCGTCAAATTGACGGATTAAGCGATCCGTAGGAGTTTGAGAATAGTAAAACACTTCGTTTAGAATCCACTTATTGGTAGAGTTTGAACGCATTACGTCCGCAATCCAGCGGTGATTATAGTAGGGGTCATTATGTACTTTGTTGCCGTCGGCGAGTTGGCCTAAATCTTTGAAGCCATAGGATACGAGCATGGCCGAAAAATCGTCGGTGACTGTCCCAAACTCATTGACGATTTTGTAACTATTATTGACCTCTTTGACTTTTCCGATAGTTGTATTGATAAAAGTTTTAAGTTGAGAATGTAAAAAAATATACCAATCTTTTCCAGATTTTTGGCGAAAAGCAGGCAGAGGATTATAAGCTGTATTGGGAGGCAATAGCGCCTGAAACGACGTAAATTTGGTTTTACAATGATAGTTTAGCTTATTTATGGTTTTGTAACGAGCTTGCGCCCATTGGCGATATGCTAAGATAGAAGAAGTAGAATAATCATAACATGCCAGATAGGCTTTATCGTTGCCAAATTGATTTTCGTGCGAAAAACCTAATTCTTGGGTTGGCAAATTCCCAAACGAAATATATAAAATCTTGCCTTGTTGTTGGTAAGTATTATAGCGTTGACATACTTCTTGGATAAAACGTTGGGCTTTTTCTACTGTAGGTTGATGTGCAAAACTAAAGCAAGTACGGCTATAAACTCCATTGAGAGGTCTACCTAAGTCATCTTTCATGGTTTCATCGGCAGTCCAAAAACCGTCTAATCGGTAACTAAGCCGATTTACCATGATTCGTAAGGCGATTTTAGCGTTAGTTTTAGCGATATATTCTATTTGACGGTCGTATTGTCGCCAATCTCCCGCAGAAGTTGCGGTTTTATAAACTTCATCCCATTGAATAGTAAGGGCTACTAGGTTACATCCGTTTTGAATAGAAGCTTCAATGATGTCAAGACCTGCTTCGGGGCTAGGATCCAAGTTGAGCAATTGGAGACCAACGTACCGTTGTGGGTCACTATTTTGGGCAACAGCATTAGGAGTAAATATACTGGCTCCCCACAAAAGGATTAGGATATAGAAATTGAGAGGGTATATAAAGCTTTTGCGAGTCATATTTATTGTTTTATCACTTTGAAGGTTCGCCAAGTGGCATCTTCATTTTGCAATTTTAAAAGATACATGCCTGGTGCGAGCTTTAGTTGACGTACATTAATCGAAATCAAACCTTCGGTTCTAAAAATAGCTCTTTCAGGTAATACTATCTCTGCTCCTAGCAAACTGATAAGCCTAATGGGGGTGGAGGCTTTGCCTAGTGGTAATTTAATATTGATAAAGTCTAGCGCAGGATTGGGATATACAGCCCAGTCATCAATTTCGGTTGGAAGTCGAGTGGTAGGGTCAGTTGGTAATATTTCAAATTCGTAGATAGTAGATGCAATGAGGTCTTTCTTAAAATAAGCGGTACCCTTCAAAATATATTTGCCCGCAATCGCGGGCATGCCTAAGTCTCCTTCATAAAGTGAAAAAGGGGAGCGGTCTGTGGACACTGTGCGTGATTGACTTCCTGTAAGTTCTAATACGAAGGTGTCAAAGATAGCGTCGCATGAAGAATAAACATTGATATAAGGCGGTAGTTCATGTTCTAAAAGACGATCGTTTGGCCTTAATCTTTTTAGTAAAATGCGCTCGCCTGGGCGGCCTGCTTTGATTAAATCAAAGAAAACAGTGGGGTAGTTAATACTAATTTTGAGAGTTGTAGAAACCATGGCTTCTTCGTCATCATAGGCACGGAGCATCACTAAGTATACGCCCACGGTATCTGCTAATCCTCGGATTTCGCCGTTTCGGTATTGGGCCCATGTGGGTAGTCCTTCTACTTCAATCCTACTTATAAATCCATCACTATCGGTAAAAATACTATCCTTTATGGTGAAAATCAGCGGTTGCTTGTAGAGTCCAATTGCTTCAGGGTATGGCTTTTTAACAGTAGGAGGGCGATTGAGAACTCCTACTTCGTTGACTATGATAGTAAAAGGGGTTTCGATGCTAGCACCGTCGTCGTCGGTAGCTTTTAGTGTAAAACTGTAGGTCCCAAGCTGGTTAGGAATTCCCCTAAACACTCCCCCCTGAAAAGAAAGCCAATTGGGTAAATTAATGGCTTCGACGCTACTAATCAATCCATCCAAATCTCCAAATACTTCTGAGCTAAGTTTGTAAGAAAAAGAGCTATTTACTCTTATGGTTTTGGTTGGAAGGGCATTTTTGACAAAAGGGTGCCTATTGATAGAGCCTCTGAGAGAATCAGCGAGTAGGTCTTCTACCATCCGGATTTCGACGGGTTGACGATTAGACGCCGGACCTGCTTTGTTGCTCCATTCGCTGTACACTCCTCCACTAAAATAGCCAAACTCTAGCACCTGAGAAAGGTTATAAGTCATGAAGGACTTAGCTTGGGGTGGTGTAAAGGGAACCTGTAACCATTTAGGAACGGCTTTCTGAATGATAGGGCGCATTTGCTCTAAAATATTCCGAGTCCCAATCACAATACTAATCCAGCGTGCACCGTGGGCAAAATTCTCGTCAATCTGTTTGACAACTGGCTCTTGGCCTTGTCTAAAATCTGGAAAAACTTCGTTCAGAACCCATTGCCCTGGTAAGACATTGCTTCTCAATACATCAATTGAGAAACGGTGGTCATAGTGTACGTCATCGTTGATTTTGACGCCGTCGGTGGTAAGATTTAAATCCCGAAATGCCAAACTTCCACACACAGTGCTCAGTTGGTCAAAAACAGAACCAAAATCTGTAATAACCCGATACTGAGGATGTACCGATTTGATGGTTTGGGTAGTTTGTTCAATAAATTGCTTGAAAATAGCATGCCTAAAAACATACCAATCTTTGCCGGCGTCTCCCCAAAATATTTGGTCTCGATTTTTGAGAGAAGTAGGAGGAACAACCTCTTCAAAACTATTGTATTGAGTTTGCCAAGCTACATTCAAACGGGCGATTTTTTGATACTTCCTACTTGCCCAGATTTTAAACTCCTCTTTCATGGAAGGAGAATAATCAAACACCGTAGCGTAGGGACTACCGTCGGGATTGTTTTCATGATAATAGCCTGTCTCTTGGGTAGGAGTAGAGCATACGGAGACCCAAGATATTCTGCCTTGCTTTTGATGTTCGACATAGCGTTGGCATACTTCTTTGATAAATTCTCGGGCTTTTTCTACAGAAGGGCGATGGGCATAGGAGAAAAAAGTGCTTGCATAACCCGCCACTAAGGGTTTGCCTTGTTGGTCATGCTGTCTTTGGTCGGGAGTCCAAAAACCCTGAATCCGTCCCTCATTACGTCCTAAATAAATTCTTAAAGCAATCTTGACACCCAATTTTTGGGCTAGTGCAATCTGTGTATCGTACTTTTGCCAGTCGGGCTGCGACGAAATACTGGGATATACTTGATCCCAATGAATAGTAAGATGGACGGCGTTGCAGCCCGCTTTGACGGCATCTTCGAGTATGTCCAAATCGACATCATTTCTACGATCAAGATTAAGCAGCAAAACGGCTAAATACCGTTCATTGTCGTCAGCTCTAACAACTTTCGGCATTAACATTGCGCCGATACTTATCCACCAAAAGCACCACCAATATTTCATAAAACATTAAAATTAAAAAGGTTGAAACCTTGATTTAATTCTGCTGAATCAAACTCATCTTTTAAGATAAAGTTTGTAAGCATTAAAATGTTTAGGGGTGATATGGTATAAGTAAAAATAATTTATCATAAGGGTTTATAGTTTAGAATGGTGTTTTTGGAGGAAGTATTTAAAATGTTTTAAAGTGGGAAGTAGTTGAAAATGAAGCCATTGAATTTTTAAGATGTATAGATGCATTCAATTGGTTACAAAATTAAGTAGCTCTTATTGAAATGTTACAACTTTTGGTAATAAAAGAATAACGTTAGGAGATAGCTCTCCATTGTCTTATCTTATGGTTGTTTTGTATTCTACATAAAAAAATCCCCAACGACGCTGTCAAAGCCTCTGTTGGGGATTTTTGGATAAGAAAGCATGTGTATTTTTAATCGTCGCTAGCGTCAGAATGACTACTGTTAGGAGCCTTGATGATACCCCTTTCTGAATTACGAATAAAATTAACGATTTCGTCCCGTTCGATAGAAGAGGGTAACTCAATTTCAATCTGCTCTAAGGCTTCTGTATTGTTGAGGCCTCTTAAATAGATATAGCGGTAAACCTCCTGAATTTCATTGATTTGTTGATTGCTATATCCTCTTCTTCTTAGACCTATGGAGTTGACACCAGCGTATGAAAGGGGCTCACGGGCTGCCTTGGTGAAAGGTGGTACATCTTTTCTTACCAAAGAAGCCCCAGATACCATAGCATGAGCACCGATTTTGCTGAATTGGTGAATCAAACTTGCCGCACTTACGATAGCCCAATCACCAATATGAACATGCCCTGCGAGCTGAACTGTATTTCCGATAATGCAATTGTTGCCAATACGGCAGTCGTGAGCCACGTGGGCATATGCCATGATGAGGCAGTTGGCGCCTATTTCGGTTTTCCAATACTCTTCAGTTCCTCGGCTGATGGTCACATATTCTCGGATAGTTGTATTATCACCAATATAGGTGAGGGTATATTCTCCTTTAAATTTGAGATCTTGAGGAATCGAAGAAATGACGGCACCTGAAAAAATCTTACAATTTTTCCCGATTCGGGAGCCTTCATTGATAACGGCATGCGAGCCTATCCAGCTACCTTCACCGATTTCGACGTCTTTGTGGATAATCGCAAAGGGTTCAATGACTACATTATGAGCGATTTTTGCCTCAGGATGTATGTATGCAAGTGGTTGAATCATTCTTTGGATCAGTAATTCATAAGATTGAGTTTATAGCATTAGTTTTACTATAAACTTGAGAGGTTGTTAATCCTTATATTATTTTTTTCTCACTAAGCTCGCGGTCATATCAGCTTCGCAAACAAGTTGGCCAGCTACGTAGCCTGCCCCGTGCATTTTGACGATACCACGTTTGATAGGTGCCGTAAACTCACATTTGAATATGACCGTATCACCCGGTACTACATTTCGGCGAAAACGGCAATTTTCGATAGCTGCCAAGAAAGGCCAATAGTTTTCGGGGTCGGGTTGAGAGCTAAGAGCCAAAATAGCGCCCGTTTGTGCCATTGCTTCCATCTGTAAAACTCCTGGCATGACAGGATTGTTTGGAAAATGACCCGTAAAGAAGGGTTCGTTCATGGTGACATTTTTCAAACCAGCTACGCTGTTTTCATCCATATAAACGATTTTATCAATCATTAAAAACGGATATCGGTGGGGCAGAAGCTCACAGATACGCTTCAAGTCCATCACTGGAGCCACTTTAGGGTCATAGTGTGGTACATGACTTTTGGAAGATTGAACCAGCTTCTTGATTTTCTTAGCCAAAGCTACATTGGCAGCGTGGCCAGGGCGAGCAGCTAAAATTTGACCTTTGATGGGGCGGCCTACCAATGCCAAATCTCCCACTACATCAAGGAGTTTATGGCGAGCCATTTCGTTAGGATAATGCAATTCTAGATTGTTAAGAATGCCTACATTTTTGTTGACACCAATTTTGGGTTTATTCAACAATTGAGACAAATAATCTAGCTCCCCTTCTTCTACATCTCGGTCTACGATGACGATGGCATTGGTCAAATCTCCTCCTTTGATGAGGTTGGCTTTATAGAGTGCTTCTAGCTCATGCAAAAAACAGAAGGTGCGGCAGGAGGCTATTTCACGTGAGAAGGTGGTGATATCGTTGAGAGAGGCGTGTTGGCTACTGATTACTTTTGAGTTGTAGTCAACCATCACAGTGAGTCGGTAGTCATTGAGAGGAAGTGCTACCATCTCAATGTCTTTTTCAGCATTGATATACCGAACAGGTTCTGGTATTTCGAAATAATTTCGAGAGGCGTTTTGCTCCACAATACCCGCATCTCTTAAAGCTTCGACAAACTTGATAGAGCTACCATCCATAATAGGCGGTTCTGGCCCATCGAGTTGGATAAGGGCATTGTCGATTTGAAGACCCACTAGAGCCGCCAGAGTATGCTCCACGGTATATACCCGTGCTCCGTTTTGCTCAAGTGTGGTACCACGGGATACATCTACCACATTGTCAACATCGGCGTCGATGATAGGCTGACCTTCTAAATCGATGCGTTGAAATTTGTATCCGTGATTGATAGGTGCGGGAAGAAAGGTCATCGTGGCGGAAACACCTGTGTGTAAACCTACACCCGATACCGACACGGATTTTTCGATGGTTTGTTGTTTAATGTTCAACATTCCTTATGATTTATCTTCTTGATTTTTTTTCTCTAGTTCGTATACTCTTTTTTCAAGCAAAGGTAGCTTACGAAAAACGGCCAGTGCTCGCAAACTGTCTTGGAGTTCAATGGCTGGCGTACCATTCAGTGACAATCCTTCTTTTTCCCAAGTACGGTTTACGCCAGATTGACCTCCTACTTTGGTTTTATTCGCAACATAAATATGCCCCCCAAAGCCTGCCTGCCCACCGATAGTACAGCATTCACCAATTTTGGTAGATCCTGCAATACCCACTTGAGCCGCAATCACTGTATGTTTACCAATTTCGACATTGTGGCCTACTTGCACCAAATTATCAATTTTTACACCTTGTCGTATGATAGTCGAGCCCATAGTGGCACAATCGACCGTTGCCCCAGCTCCTATACTTACGTTGTCCTCAATCACGACGTTGCCAAGTTGAGGAATTGTTTTGTAAGAGCCGTCGGGCTGGGGAGCAAACCCAAAACCATCGCTTCCGATGACAGCGTTGGCAAAAAAAATACAATTTTTTCCAATAATGGAATTGTTGTAGATTTTAACTCCCGAATGAATGACACAATTGTCACCAATCTGGACATTGTCGCCTATATAAGCTTGAGGATAAATCTTTACGTTTTGCCCGATAGTACAATTTTTGCCTACATAGGCAAAAGCTCCTAAATATAACCCTTCTCCTACTTTCGAATTCTCTCCTAAATACGAAGGTTGTTCAATTCCTTGCTTGTTTCCTTTAAGGATTTGTTCATATACTTGAAGAAGCTGAGTAAAAGCAGTATAGGAGTTGTCAACTCTGATAAGTGTAGTCTTAATAGCGTGTCTAGGCTCAAAACGCTTATCAATAATAACCGCTGATGCTTCGGTAGTGTACAAATAAGGCTCATATTTGAGATTTGATAAGAAAGAAATAGCCCCAGCTTTTCCTTCTTCAATTTTTGCTAACTGATTGACTTTCAGATTTTCGTCTCCTTCTATTTCTCCTCCGAGCAGTCCAGCTATCTGCTTGACGGTAAATTCCATACGGTCTGATTTAAGAGTGCAAAGTTAGAGGTTTCATCCAACAAACATAATACTTTCGGACAATATTACTAAGGGCTTTGATAGTTGGCAAATCAGACGCCTCTGCAATATCCCTTACTTTGCCATCTTTCATCTTAATCAGAATATGTTCTTTACTTGATACATAGGCCGCATTGGTGGATTGACCCTGCACCATAAAATAAGGATATAGGTCTGCTTCGATGCCTTGTTCGTGGAGTTGCGCTGAGATACTTAAGAGATAATTTTCATCAAAAGGGTGATTGCTAAACTGGATTTTGTACAATTTTCGGTCTAATATTCTCTGGCAAATAGTCGATAGTACTAAGTCAGGATGCTGCGCCCAAATTTTAATACATGACCAAACATCATAATCATCAATTTGTAGAAAAGCGTTTAGATATTCGGCATTTTCTTGAAAGCGTTGGAATGTGATATTTTGAGTAAGAAAAACAGCAAAATGAGGCGGGGCAAAAATGGATTCACCTTTCATTGCCAATTCTCGAGCTCGTGTGATAGCCTGAATTAGCATTACTTCTGCACAGATAGAGGTCTTGTGAAGGTACACTTGCCAATACATCAACCGACGGGCATTGAGGAAATTTTCGATACTTAGTATCCCTTTTGATTCTATCACCAATTGGTCGTCTACAATATCAAACATCTTGATGATTCGCTCCGTACCAATAGCTCCCTCGGCTACTCCCGTAAAGAAACAATCTCTGTTTAGGTAATCCATACGATCCATATCAAGCTGACTTGATACAAGTTGGTGAAAAAATTGCCTAGGGTAACTTCCTTCAAACATCTGAATTGCTAAATCTAGTCGTCCGTCCGTTTGTCGGTTGAGTTCTTTCATAATTTCCAATGAGAGGTACTCATGTGCTACACCGTTGAGGAGGGTTTTCTCTAGGACGTGAGAAAAAGGGCCGTGGCCAATATCGTGCAATAAAATCGCAATATGAGCTGCTTCCCATTCGGCGTCCCAAATCAAATGCCCCTTGCCTCTTAATGTGCTCAGTGCCTGAGTCATCAGGTGCATAGCTCCTAAAGCATGATGAAAACGTGTATGCAAGGCTCCTGGATATACAAGCTCAGCCATGCCTAGCTGACGGATGCGGCGCAGTCTTTGAAAAAAAGGATGCTCGATGAGGTCAAATAAAAAATCAGACGGGATGCTGATGAAACCGTAAACGGGGTCGTTAAAAATTTTGCGTTTGTTCACGGAAGTGTGGGGAATTTGGGAAACAATTTTTTTGATTGCAATTTCGTGAAAAAATAATGCCAAAGCGCAATGAGACCCTTTTACTTATTCTTTCTACTGGTCATTTGTATTAATTCTTTTGCCCAGAAAAAATCTAAAAAAGATTATTTAATCACTTTCAAGACGCCTTATGGAGAAATGAAAGCAGTTTTACATGATCAAACCCCGCTTCACAAACAAAATTTTATAAAACTTGTAGAAGAAAAGTTTTATGATAATCTCTTGTTTCACAGAGTAATTGAGGGATTTATGATTCAGGGAGGTGACCCTAATTCACGAAATGCCGCTCCCGGCGAACGCCTAGGAAGCGGCGGCGGAAATCTAGAGCGAATTCCGGCCGAGTTTCGTCCTGAGTTGTTTCACCAAAAAGGGGCTTTGGCTGCTGCCCGCGACAACAACCCCGAAAAAAAATCCTCGGCTTGTCAGTTTTATATCGTACAAGGGAAGATAATGGACGAAATTGCCCTAGATGCTCAATTGAGGCGGGGAGGGCGCATACCCACACCACAGCAAAAAGAAGCCTATAAAACCGTAGGTGGTACTCCTCATTTAGATGGAGGCTATACAGTATTTGGGCAAATTATAAGTGGTGTAGCAGTGATAGATAGTATCGCAAGCCGCCCTCGCGACCGCGCAGACCGTCCTTTGGAAGATGTTAAAATGGTAGTTTCGGTGGAAAAAATGAAAAAGAAGAAAATAACAAAACGATATGGTTACCGATTTGAGTAATAAAATGGGGAAAATATCTCATGAATAGAGAAAATAATTTGTAAAAGCGGAATTCTTTCGCGTAATTTTCGCGGTTGGTTTGCTAAATTTGCTCCAATTAAGTGTTTATTTCAGTTGAAAGTTAATAGTTATCTTACAAAACGACTCATCATATTTATATTTTTGAGTGGACCTATTAACTCTTGAGTGATTAATGATTAACGATTAATTCACCAAAATATAGATGGCAAAAATCTTAATAGTGGATGATGAAAAAAGCATCCGTGCGGCATTGCGTGATATTTTAGAGTATGAAGATTATGAGGTGGAAGAGGCTAAGGATGGAGAAGAAGGGCTCAGTATGATTTTAAAGAATCATTATGATGTGGCTCTTTGTGACATCAAAATGCCTAAGCTTGAGGGACTAGAAGTGCTCCTAAAAGCAGGAGAAGCTGGCCGCCCCACGCAGTTTATTATGATATCTGCTTATGGTAACATCGAGAATGCTGTAGAAGCTACCAAGCGTGGAGCCTATGATTTTATTACCAAACCCCCAGATTTGAACCGTTTGCTGGTTTCGGTACGAAATGCCATCGAAAAATCGAAATTGGTAGCAGAAACCGTTGATTTGAAAAAGCGAATTTTCAAAATCAATGAAATTGTGGGAGAATCTGCCCCAATTCGAAAAGTGAAAGAAACTATCGAGCGGGTAGCTCCTACAGAAGCAAGGGTACTCATCACGGGCGCCAATGGTTCTGGAAAAGAGATGGTTGCTAAACAAATCCACGAACGGAGCAATCGGGGCAATAAGCCTTTAATCGAGGTGAACTGTGCCGCTATTCCAAGCGAATTGATTGAAAGTGAGCTTTTTGGGTATGAAAAAGGAGCTTTTACGGGTGCTGTAAAGCAGCGTATTGGCAAATTTGAGCAAGCCGATGGAGGTACACTTTTCTTGGATGAAATTGGAGATATGAGCTTATCCGCTCAAGCAAAAGTGTTAAGGGCTTTACAAGAAAGTAAAATCACTCGAGTAGGAGGAGACAAAGAAATAAAAATAAATGTGCGGGTGATTGCTGCTACCAACAAAGACCTCAAAAGAGAAATCTCGGAAGGAGGTTTTAGGGAAGATTTGTATCACCGCCTCAATGTCATTCCTATTCATGTACCACCTTTGGCCGAAAGAAGAGAAGATATCTCTTTGCTGTCCGAAAAATTCTTGTACGATGTTTCGCAGGAATATGGTGGCGTACCCAAAACAATCCTGCCGGATGCAATGCAGTATCTAAAATCTTTGCCGTGGACAGGAAATGTTCGCGAACTTCGCAACGTTATTGAGCGTTTGGTAATCATGTGTGGCGACGAAATCATGCTAGATGATGTACGCTTATATGCAAGTTTCGGCAATTAATCCTTACTAAATTATTCCCAAATAGACCCCAACGCTGGCAGTTGAATTTCTCTCGAAGAGTTCGGTTGTCAGCGTTGAGCGTCAAATATCAATTCAATGCAAATCGACTTTACAAAATCTCCCGATGGATTGGTACCTGCCGTGATTCAAGACTATGAAACTGGCAAAGTACTTATGCTCGGATATATGAACCAAGAGGCACTTACCAAAACGCAGCAGGAAGCAGTAGTGACTTTTTTTAGTAGAAGCAAACAACGCCTTTGGACTAAAGGGGAAACGTCAGGTAATTTTTTGGAAGTGAAAGAAGTTTTGGTAGACTGCGATCAAGATACCATTCTTATCAAAGCGCATCCTATCGGGCCTACTTGTCATACGGGAGCAGATACTTGCTTTTTTGAAAAAAATGAAGGTAAAGCCCCATTTTTGAATTATCTACAAAAACAAATCATTCGTGACCGTAAAAACAACCCTTCAGAGGCATCTTATACCAGTAAGTTGTTTAAAAGAGGGGTAAATAAAATCGCCCAAAAAGTGGGAGAAGAAGCCGTAGAATTGGTGATTGAAGCCAAAGATACCAACGACGAGCTTTTCAAAAATGAGGCAGCCGATTTACTTTTCCACTATCTTATTTTGCTGGAGCAAAGAGGAATGGATTTGGATGATATTGTGGATGTCTTGAAAGAAAGACACAAATAATAAAAAATGGGGTGTTTTTACACCCCATTTTTTATCGTTATTCATCAATAAGTCTCTTGGTAATAGGCTGATAGCTATCGATGCGGCGGTCGCGCAAGTAGGGCCAAGTGGTACGATAATATTCGGTTTTGTCCAAATCTAGTTCTACGACTTTCACTTCTTCTTGGTCGTGAGAAGCAAGATATAAGAGGCTACCAAATGGATTTGACACAAAAGACCCTCCCCAAAATTGTTGATCGGCTTCGCGCCCTACCCGATTGACAGACACTACATAGACACCATTGGCCACCGAATGACTCCGCTGAATGGTTTGCCAAGCGTTATATTGTTCTACATTGATACTAGGGTCTTGCTCGTTGGTATCCCAACCGATAGCAGTGGGATAAAATAAAATTTCAGCCCCCATCAAACTTGTGATGCGAGCGGCTTCAGGATACCATTGATCCCAGCAAATCAGAACTCCTAGTTTCCCAAATTTTGTATTGAAAACCTTATAGCCCAAATCACCGGGTGTAAAATAAAATTTCTCATAATAGCCAGGGTCGTCGGGGATGTGCATTTTGCGGTACTTGCCAAGGTAAGTACCGTCGGCATCTAATACGGCGGTGGTATTGTGGTATAATCCAGGCGCACGTTTTTCAAATAATGATGCAATGATGACGATGCCTAATTCCTTCGCCAAATCACTAAGCGTATCAGTGGTAGGGCCGGGGATAGATTCACCTAAATTGAAGTTGGCGTGGTCTTCGACATCACAAAAATAAAGGGACTTAAACAGCTCTTGCAAACACACAATTTGCGCCCCTTGGGCGGCAGCTTCGCGGGTTTTGGCAATAGCTTTTGCTAAATTATGGTCAACATCGGCCGTGCAACTCATCTGCACTAAACCAACTTTTACGTTTCGCATATCAATTGATTTTCTGGGTGAACTATGTACTTATGTGATTACAAAGGTAACGCGAAAACGATTGATTATTGTCAAAACTAGAAAAGTGCTTACTTTAGAGGATAAATCAACAAACCCCAAAAACAATGTTTTTTAAAAGCTACATAAAAACCATTTACTTCTCAATACTCCTTATTTCTCTCTCTCTAGGAAGTTTTGCCCAAAACAAAGAGAAAATAGTGACCTCAGATTTGACCAAAATCAAACAAGTGGGAGGAGTGGTGCTATCACCCGATGGAAAGCGTGCCGTCTATACTGTCACTACTACCGAATCTGCTACTGAGCCGTTTGAATACGAATATCGTACGCATCTTTGGTTGGTAGATTTAGAGACCAAAACTCCGCCTCGCGCCCTTACGCGGGGCACCGAAAGCGCAAGTCAGGCCGTATGGAGTCCAGATGGAAAAAGCATCGCTTTTGTGCGGGCTGTCAAAGGTAAATCTCAAGTTTTTGTAATGCCCCTCGACGGTGGAGAAGCATGGCAGCTCACGGATTATAAACACGGTGCTTCAGCACCTCAATTTTCGCCCGATGGTAGTAAAATTTTATTTTCTACAAGTCTCAATTTTGCGGCTTTGATGGGTGATTCTACTCTTAATCCATCTCAAAACGCTCCTGTTTGGAGTTTGGAAAAAGCAGGTTTTGGAAAAAATGAATTTTTAAAGAAAAATACCGCCAAGCCTAATCCTGACGGAACCATAGAAGAAATTAGGGCTTATCTGGACAAAGATGTAGAAGATAAAAAAGCAAAGGTTATCAATCGCCTCAATTTTCAGGGCGAAGCCGCTGCGGGCCAAGACCTGAGTTTTTCGCATTTGATAGTAGTAGAAGTAAAAGAAGGAGCTAAGCCCACTGCGCTCACCAAGGGTTTTTATTCTTATGGAGGAGCTACGTGGTCTGGCGATGGCAAATCTATTTGGTTTTCAACCCGTGCTGATAGTTTGGTGCATCCCGATAGAGATCTTGAAAGCCGTATTTGTGTCATGAATGCGGACGGTAGCAATGTTCGTACAATATTGGTAGAAAAAGGACGAAACTTTGGACAGCCTACACCTTCTCCTGATGGACAATGGCTGGCGTTTATTACTTCACAAGCGCCTGTCAAACCTGCTACTCTCGACCAAGGTCATTTGGGATTTTTGAATCTTAAAACCTCGAATTCAAAATATACTATCAATTCATTTGACCGCTCGGCGGGGAATCTCAAATGGGTGACCTTAACTTTTCCTAAAAGCAAAAAAGAAGTAGGGAAAGTAGCTTATGTTTATTTTACGGCTTCTTCCAATGGCGGTGTCCCTGTGTTTAGAGCTGTACCTACCCTTGATAAAGTAGAACAACTTTCAGATTTTGAAAGTGGTATTACAGACTTTGACTTGGCGCCCAATAAAGTTGTATTTGCCAAAACAGAAGTATTGAATCCTTCAGAGCTGTATGTATCAGATATATTGATTAAAAATGCGACGAAGCTATCTTCTCACAACGATTGGGTAGCTAAAAAAGCTTTAAGTATGCCCGAAAAACATACTTTTAAAAACGAAAAAGGGCAGACGATTGAGTATTGGATTATGAAACCGACGTTTGCGGAAGCGGGAAAAAAATACCCTTTGTTACTCAATATGCACGGTGGCCCTACTGCAATGTGGGGACCTGGAGAGGCGTCAATGTGGCATGAGTTTCAGTTTTTTTGTGCGCAAGGGTATGGGGTAGTCTATGCCAATCCTCGGGGTTCAGGAGGCTACGGGGTAGAGTTTATGAGGGCCAACTATCGAGATTGGGGGACTGGCCCTGCCGACGACGTGCTTCGGGCTTGTACTGAAGCTGCCAAAGAGGCTTGGGCCGATACGTCGCGACAGGTGATTACGGGAGGTTCGTATGCGGGCTATCTTACGGCGTGGATTGTAGCGCACGATAGCCGTTTTAAGGCTGCTTTTGCGCAGCGTGGAGTGTACGATTTGACCACCTTCATGGGAGAGGGCAACGCGTGGCGTTTGGTACCGGGATACTTTGGAGGGTATCCTTGGGAAAAAGAAGCAAAAGCTTCTATGGAGGCCAATTCGCCTTATACGTTTGTGGACAAAATAAAAACACCATTGCTTATCAAACATGGCGAAAATGACCTTCGTACGGGGGTAATTCAGAGTGAAATGATGTATAAATCCCTAAAAATACTAGGTCGCGAAGTAGAATATGTAAGAATGCCCAGTGGCACACACGAACTCAGCCGTAGCGGAAATCCTCGTCAACGGATTGATAGAATGCTCCGTATTTATGAATTTTTTGAGCGGTATGTAGGCAAAAAATAGATTTTGGGTTGAGAGATTTCTTTTGTTAATTGCATTAAAAAGTAGCATGTATGACCGAGAAAGAACGTTTATCTCAGCTAGAAGAAATCGTGTCTGAGATATTAAAAAAACAAGACAGAATCGCGGAAGAAGTAGCTCACCTAAGTCTTAAAGTGGCTTCAAATTCAATTGACATTGCGAGCTTGAAAGTAGCAGTCGCATCTCTAGAAACCAAAGTGGATAGGTTGGAAATCAAAGTGGATAAGTTAGAAACCAAAGTAGATAGACTAGAAACTAAGGTAGACAGGCTAGAAACTAAGGTAGATAACCAAGGGCTAATGTTTGCTGAGTTTAGACATGATGTCACGGCTGGGCAAGCAGAGTTACAAAAAGGGATGAATTTGCTACTCCAACTTATTCGTGGTCAACAATCATAAATTAAAACATAACCTTAACAAATGAGTAATCGCCGCACTTTCATCAAAGACTTAGGGGCATTGGCGGGCATGGCTGCCTTCTCTCCTGAAATTTTTGCCGCCGAACCCCAAAAACTTTGGTTTGAAATTTCATTGGCAGAGTGGTCTTTGCACAAGACTATTTTCAACGAAAAAAAACTGACTAATTTAGATTTTCCCGTGATAGCTCGTAAAGAATTTGGAATCGGGATTGTCGAATATGTCAATCAAATGTTCAAAGATAAAGCCAAGGACACGGCTTATCTTAATGAATTGCTAATGCGTTGTAAAGACAACAATGTGAAGAATCACCTCATTATGATTGACGGAGAAGGCGGCCTTGCCGAAACCGATGCCACCGTGCGTAACAAAGCCGTAGAAAATCATAAAAAATGGGTAGAATGTGCCAAATACTTAGGCTGTAAAACCATCCGGGTCAATTCGTTTGGGAAAGGCTCTGCCGAAGAAGTGGCCAAAGCTGCGGTGGACGGATTAGGGAAATTGGGCGAATTTGCCAAACCCGTTGGTATCAACGTGATTGTCGAAAACCACGGAGGCTATTCTTCCGATGGGCAATGGCTTTCAGGGGTAATGAAGCAAATCAACATGAAAAATGTAGGAACGCTACCTGACTTCGGTAACTTCTGTGTAAAACGTAGCGACAATAGCGAGTGGGGCGGCAAATGTGTTGAAGAGTATGATCGCTACAAAGGCGTAAAAGAACTAATGTCTTACGCAAAGGGCGTAAGTGCCAAAACCAACGATTTTGATGAAAAAGGCAATGAAGCTAAAATGGATTATGCTCGTTTGCTTAAGATTGTAAAAGACGCTGGATTTAGAGGAATCATTGGTATTGAGTATGAAGGAAATGTAACTTCAGAATATGATGGTATCAAGGCTACCAAAAAGCTTTTGGAGCGAGTAGGGGCTATGGTATAAACTAATTTTTATTTATACAGAAAGGGAGGCCGACAAGCCTCCCTTTTTACATAAGATACAGTCTTTAAAATTCGATTACTAAGCCTAATGCGGGTGTAAAATTGGAGTCTTCATTGGCCAAAATAAGCGGAATTCCATTGCTACCATCCAATTTCAGCGCCTGTCCGTCGGTGGTTTTGAAGCCTGAGTTGTCGGCCAATCGCTCAAAAGTATATTGTGGAAAAGCGGGGTTGGCGGTTAACAAAGCATTTTGAAAGTCAAAAAATAAATCAATAGAGATTTTTTTATAATTCCATTTTTTATCAACCCTAAAATCTACCCGACTAAAAGCTTTGAGGCGTTGGCTATTGAGGCGAGTATAATCTTCCGTACCGACGCCCGTCGTGAGATAGTTGCGCTGAGAAGCCACCAAGTCAAAAGGCGTATAAGGAGAACCTCCCTGATAAAGCCATTTTAGTCCTAGTTCCCAACCTTTCTTGAATTTATAACCAAGTTGGGTTGATAACAGATGTCGATTGTCCCATGCAGAGGCAATGTATTTGCCGTCTTTGCCCGTAAACTCTGACTTAAAGTAAGTGTAACTCAGTACGCCAAAGAAGTTTTTGGTAAGCTTTTGTTGCACAAAAAACTCCACTCCTCGGCTACGTCCTTGGCCCGTACTAGTGACGGCTTCATTGCCGATAGCTCCAAAATTGCCCCCTTGATTTGCCAACGAAATACCATCACGTGTGGATACGGGATAATTGTCGTAAGTTTTAGAAAAGCCTTCAAGAGTAATACGTGTTGTAGGAGTTGGAATAAACTCAAGCCCCGCTACCAAATGGTCTGAACGAATGTATTTGTTGGATTTGTTTACAAAATTGCCGTCTTGACGATAGCCCAAAACTGTATAAATAGGAGTTTTGAAATATCGCCCTATCGAAGCATTGATTCGCCATTTATCGCTGAGTTGATAGCTTGCTGAGAGACGTGGGCTGAGGGTTTGAAGGGGGTTGTTGCCTTCATCAGTAAAAGAATTCATGTCGGTGCGTAGTCCAGCCGACAGATTGAGTCGGTCATTGAACAATTTACGATTGACTTGCGCAAAAGCACCATATTTGAAAAAATCAATGGCAGTATTAAAACTAATATTGACAGCGGGTTGAATGATTTGACCTTGGGCATCTTTGATTTCTCGACGAAGTATATTGAAAAAATCATTGTTGTATTTGACATATTGCAACACTGCTCCATAACTGTATTCCCATTTACCCACAAATTTGTTGACATCAATACGAAGTTTATTTTCAATTTCCTGAGAATTACTTTTCAGTACTCGGTATCTTTCATCTCCTTGACGGTTGTCTTCAAATCTATCAAGACGATTGTCAAACATATTGCGACTCAATGAAACATTCAGAAAACCATTGTCAAGCAATCTTTTGAGCGAAAACCCTGTAGTATAGTTCCATTGATTGATGTTGGGATTAGAGCGTAAGATGTACTCTTTTTCGGGGCTGCTTTCTTTGGGCACAGCAAACGTAAACTCATCAATAGCACCCACTCCGATAGCGGTAAGAGTGGTTTTTTTGTTGATTTTGTGAGTAACCTTGTACTGAAAATCCCAATAATTGGGGCGAATTGGTAAATCGATAGCCTTAAATAAAAACTGCAAATACGAACGTCTCACCGAAGCTAAAAAAGTGGTTTTAGGCGAAAGCGGCCCCTCAAACGTTCCCGCTACTTCTGTAGAACTTACCCGTATATTGCCTTGAACTCGTTCGGGGTTTCCTTCGCGTTGGCGAAATTGGAGCACCGAAGACAAGGCATTGTCATAACGCGCATTGAAACTACTCGAACTCAGCGTAGCATCTTCAATAAAAGATACGTTGAGAATACCCGTAGGCCCGCCCGAGCTTCCTTGTGTAGCAAAGTGATTGATAACGGGAATTTCGATGCCGTCGAGGTAAAAGACGTTTTCGTTTGGCCCGCCTCCTCTGATGATGAGATCATTGCGAAAACCTCCCACTGAGCCAGCCGTACCGCCTACTCCTGGCAGTACTTGAATCACCCGCGAAATATCAAAGTTACCCCCTGGATTATTTTTGATTTCTTCGGTAGTAAGTTTCTGAATGGAGTTGGGCGTTTCGACTGAAGCCACTGAGATAGAGCGGTTAAATACCACCTTGGCTTCTTCCAGCTGTAAAGCTTCCTCTTCCAGCTCAAAATTGATTTGTTGGGCATTGCCTGAGGTAAGTACCACATTAAACTTACTAGCCGCTTTATAGCCTACGAAACTAGCTTTTAGGTTGTAGCTTCCCACAGGGAGTGTAAGCTTAAATTTACCATCTGTATCTGTAGTGGTACCTAAGGTTGTATTTTCGGCTTGTACGGTTACACCCACTAGGGCTTCTTGGGTGCGTTTGTCTTTCACAATGCCCAAAATGGTACCATTGTTTTGGGACCAAGCTGTTTGCAAAAAAAATGTAAAGAAAATCACTACGCTACCTAGCAAACCCCGCGAAGTGGATAGTGCTGTTGGTGTGTTTTGATGCTTATATAAATACTGCATAACCTTTTGAATTGTGTAAAGTTGACTATGTTTGTATGCTGGAATAGGGATAGAAAAGTGAGAGATAATACGCTGGATGAAAAGAGCTTGCCTTATTATATCAAAACCTAGGTCTCTGCTCAAATGAGCCTGGGGGTGAATCATCTCTATCGGTACGCAAAAGTCGCTGACGAGTATATCAATGATTTGGGTTCGGATAGATTTCAGACGGGCTATATTATCTAATGTCAAGAATGGGTTCATGGCTGTTATCGGGTGGAGGTTTCTTTGAACATTATTCTTTTTTCTTTGTTTAAAGTATAGAATACAGTACAATAACATACAATCTCAGAAATTGTTTGTACGAAAACATAATATTTTCTAAATTTTAGAATGTTTTCATATAATATATGAATTATGACCTTTTGCAACAATTGATAGTCCACTTGGCTGCTTATGAGGCACAGCGCCCTCCTAATCACCGAAACGACATGGAAAGTTTTGTGGCTTTCCTAAATCAGCAGGTATTCAGTAAGTCAACGGCTGAGGCAGTACAGTTTGAAAATGGAGAAACCGTAGAGGCGCTATTGTCTCAGTTAATAGCGTTTTTGTATCGTTATGCAAAAGGATACATTAAAAAAGCCTTGGATCAAACCAATCTGATTACAGTGGATGATTTTGGCTATTTAGCGGGCATTTGGCAGCGTGGTGGCTGTACTAAAACCGAAATCATTGAAATGAATATCCATGAAAAAACCACAGGTATGGAAGTAATCAAGAGATTGCTTAATCACGAGCTCATTGAGCAGATTGATGACACTCACGACCGCCGCAGTAAGCGGTTGCTTATTACAGACAAAGGAAGAGGAGTATTGTTTGGGACTTTTGGCGAGATGCGAAAGGCGAGTTTGATTATTGCAGGCAATCTAAATGAGGTCGAGAAGCTACAATTGTTGTATTTGCTTCAAAAATTACATCATTTTCACAAACCTCTTTTTTTGAACGATAAAGACAAGGGGCTTGACGAATTGTTGGGAAAAGGGTAAAATTTAAAAGGCTAGGACAGAATCCTAGCCTTTTAAATATAAACTGTAAATTCTTAAATTATAGATATTTTTCGCGGACTTGAAATAAAATCCAGCCTCCGATTACAAAAGTTAAAATTAGACTAAAAATCCCCCCAGAGAAACTACCAAAAATACTTACTACTCCATTGATAAGCGAAAGGAGAAAAACATAATAAAGGTAATCCCAGCCTTTTTTCTGTCGCTTCATAAGCGGCGATATAGCCATCGCTTCCAAGGCAACCATCGCGGCCAAAAACAACATTGATATCCAGTAAATCCCCATCCCACCGTAGGCCGCTGCGCCAATAGCGGATACTCCTACGCCTAGGCCAAAGGCCGCTAGTAGGCCTAGGCCACCAAATACTACTCCTATGATACAGAGATAGGGGGAAATTTTGACTAGAATTTCCTTAATGTTGTCAGGGAAAGCGGGAAATTTGGCAAAAATGTCTGAGATTTCTTTTTCTAAAGGGAGGAGTTGTGCCATTGTGTTGAGTGATAAGGTTTAGTAATAAAAAAGGTTCGGTAAAACTTTACCGAACCTAAACTTTTTTTATCAAACAAAAAAGCTTTTAAGTTAATTTTTAAGGAGTTACTACTTGATCAGAAGCGTGCATCTTTTCGTCGTCGAGCTCGCCTTCCCACCGTCCAATCACCGCAGTAGCTAGGCAGTTGCCGATTACATTTACCGAGGTACGGGCCATGTCCATCAATTCGTCGATGCCCATAATAAGTAATACCGGCCACTCGGGCAATCCGAAGTTGGCCACCGCACCTAAAAGAATCACGAGCGTGGCACGTGGAATACCCGCTACGCCTTTGCTGGTGAGCATTAGCAACAATACCATGGTAATTTGCTGGCCTATCGGAAACTCCGTACCCGATGCTTGAGCTACGAAAATCGTCGCCAAGGCCAAATAAAGCGTGGAGCCGTCGAGGTTGAAACTATACCCTGTAGGCATTACAAAAGATACAATTTGACGAGGTACGCCAAATTTTTCCATTTGTTCCATAGCTTTGGGCAATGCCGACTCCGAACTGGTAGTGGCAAATGCAATAGAAACAGGTTCGGAAATTTGCTTGGCAAATTTGAAAACAGGAATACGTGCAACAAGGGCTACTGGAGTGAGCACTAACAATAAAAATGCTAACAGTGCGCAGTATAAAGTGGCTAGGAGCATCGCTAGATTTTTGAGAACATCAATACCCATATGCCCTACAGTCTCGGCAATAGCGGCACCTACCCCAATAGGGGCAAAAAGCATCACGATTTTTGTAAATTTAAACATTACTTCGGCCAATAGTTCCACTCCATGTACCATTTTGGTCTTCTTGGCGGCTGGTAGCAATGCCAAACTTACCCCAAAGATGATGCTGAATACCACAATTTGTAATACCTGACCTTCATAGATAGATTTGGCAATGTTTTCAGGAAAAGCATGCAAAATAATATCTTGCCAATTTTGTTGGTGAACTTTAGGTAACTCATCATGAAAATCTTTAGGAGGAGCGATGCCAGCACCTGGCTGGAACCAATTGGCAAAAAACAATCCTATAAAAAGGGCAATCGTGGTAACTACCTCAAAATAAAGCAGTGATTTCCAACCCATGCGCCCCACTTGCTTCAAATCAGAGTGCCCTGCAATCCCTGCTACTAATGTCGCAAAAAGCAAAGGCGCAATGATAGTTTTAATCATTTGCAAGAAAATCTTCCGTAAAAACTTGAGGTTTTGGGCTAGCTCAGGAAAATCGTAGCCAATTTCGGTACCTACTAGCATCGCTACTAAGATAGAAGTAGTAAGATTTTGCTTGATAAAAGCGTGAATGACTAATCCTGTTAATGCCAGCCAACGAAGGGTAATAAGAATACTATCACTAAAGTGTATGATTTCATACTTATCAAGCACTGTAGCAAGCGCTGCCAATGTAACCAGTACCCAGTTGACGATAAAAAGACGATGTTTGAGGTTGTTCATAAAAAGTCAGTTGTGAAGAAATTAAGGTCAGGTTGAGAGAATCTAATTATTAAAGGGGCTCTTCTCATCTTATTTCTTGAATAATTTGGTATTTGAGAAGGAATGATTAAGATAAATTCGGGTTTAGAAATGGAAAAATTTGATTTTGCCACAAATTAGAAAAAAAACAAAGATAAGAGAAGTATAGCCTAAAAAAGTAGAAGGCTAGGAGGTCAGGCAGCTTAGCAAAGCAAAGAGGCTGTCTCAACAGAGACAGCCTCTCAATACAATATTTATTTCAATAGTGTAGGCCTTCAAATTGTTACTGCTATAGCGGTCATTTCGCGAGCTGTTCTGGCAATACCTTCAGGATCAAAACCACATTCGCGATGAAGCTCAAGTTGCTCTCCGTGCTCCACTACTCGATCAGGAATGCCTAGGCGTTTGAGTTTGGCATGATAACCATGGTCAGCCATAAACTCTAGTACGGCACTTCCCATACCTCCTTGTAAGCATCCATCTTCGACGGTGATCACTTTATCGAATTTAGTAAACACCTCATGCAAGAGGGTTTCGTCAAGTGGTTTGACAAATCTTAAATCATAATGAGCCGCTTGAATACCTTCTAGTTCTAGCATTTTACAGCTTTCGACGGCATAATTGCCAATGTGACCAATGGTTAAAATCGCAATATCTTCGCCATCTCTTACTTTGCGACCTTTTCCGATTTCTATTTTTTCAAAAGGAGTACGCCATTGTGACATTACGCCTTCTCCTCTTGGATAGCGTATCGTAAAAGCTTTTTTCTGATTTTGTACCTCGTCAAGTTGTGCAGTATACATCAAATTGCGCAGCTCTTGCTCATTCATGGGAGAAGCTACTACCATGTTGGGGATACAGCGCATGTAAGCGATGTCGTAAGCACCGTGGTGAGTAGGACCGTCTGCACCCGCAAATCCAGCTCTATCTAAACAAAAAATAACTGGCAACTCCTGAATACAAGCATCGTGAATGACTTGGTCATAAGCGCGCTGCATAAAAGTGCTGTATATATTACAATACACCACTGAGCCTTGCGTAGCCATCCCTGCTGAGAAAGTTACTGCATGCTGCTCAGCGATGCCCACGTCAAAGGCCCGATGTGGCATGGCTTTCATCATGATATTGAGTGAAGAGCCAGAAGGCATTGCTGGGGTTACACCTACTATTTTTTGATTTTGTTGGGCAAGCTCAACCAAGGTATTTCCAAACACATCTTGATATTTGGGTGGTTGAGGTTTATCAGGAATTTTTTTGAAAATTTCACCTGTTATCTTATCAAATTTTCCTGGTGAATGCCATTTAGTTTGGTCTTTTTCGGCAGGCCCAAATCCTTTTCCTTTCACTGTTACACAGTGAAGAAGTTTGGGGCCAGGGATATTTTTTAGATCGTTGAGCACATGTACAAGATGATCTACATCATGCCCATCAATGGGTCCAAAATAACGCAGATTAAGGGATTCAAAAAGGTTGCTTTGGCGCAAGAGTGTTGCTTTTAGGCCATCTTCTACTCTGGATACAATCTCACGGGCATTTTTGCCAAATTGGCTCATCTTACCAAGCAAGTTCCAGACTTCGTCTTTGACGCGGTTGTAGGTATGAGAAGTCGTAATATCCGTAAGATACTCTTTGAGGGCCCCCACGTTGGGGTCTATACTCATGCAATTATCATTGAGAATGATAAGCAAATTGGAGTTTTTGAGTGACCCTGCATGATTCATTGCTTCAAAAGCCATGCCGCCTGTCATGGCGCCATCTCCAATTACTGCAATAGAATGTTGATGTTTTTTGCCCTCCAATTGAGCTCCTACCGCCATCCCAAGTGCTGCCGAAATGGAAGTAGAAGAATGCCCTACTCCAAAAGAATCATAATCACTTTCTTTTCTTTTAGGAAAACCCGAAATACCACCATATAGACGATTGGTATGAAAAACGTCTCTGCGCCCAGTAAGTATTTTGTGACCATAAGCTTGGTGTCCTACATCCCATACGAGCTGGTCTTCGGGGGTATTGAAGACATAATGCAAGGCTACTGTCAGCTCGACTACGCCTAGACTAGAACCAAAATGGCCACCATAGACCGACACCAAGTCAATAATATATTGGCGAAGCTCTTGAGAGACCTGTGGCAGTAACACTGAATCTAACTTTCGCAGGTCTTCAGGCGTACTGATTTGCGATAGTAATTTACCGGGAGTGATGAGCATCTTTGAATGGCTTGAAACAAAACGTAGTACTATAACTAGCTTGCTAACAAAAGTGTTTGGCAAAAGTACAAAAAAAGACGCTCAGTCTACATACAATTTAAGATAGGCATAAATTACTGTTGGCTGGCTTTGTATAATTTTTGTTTTTCTTCGCGCGTCAAGCTTTCATAGCCTGATTTCGAAATTTTATCTAAAATGGCATCAATTTCGTCTTGGTTAGGAATCACAATTGAGGCATTCTCGCTTGAAGTTGTAAATCGGCGATTAGAAGATGTAGTGGTAGCGCGAGCGCGTTGAGGAACTTGCAAGTTAGCTTTACGACTAAAGATTTTTTGAAAAAAGTCCCCAACCGCATAAATAGGAGTACCCCAATCCCAACCATTTTTGAGCGATTTTATAAATCCGAATCCCACTAGCGCGCCGGCTAAATGAGCTAAGTTACCTCCCGCATTGGGCCCTACAAGCTGCGCCATAGAGATGATTATACACAACGCGGCGATATATTTTAGTCTAACGGCACCGATTAAAAATACAAAAAAAGTATGATCGGGCAGAAGAGTAGCTGCTCCTACAATGATGGCAAAAACTGCCCCTGAGGCTCCTACGAGCGTGGTACTAGACAAAACGGGCTGAAAATAGGGCAGAGAATTGTACAACGCTAAAAAAAGCACACCTCCGCCAAGACCTCCTAAAATAAACATACCCACCAAGCGACGGCTACCTAGATATTCTTCAATTATTTGCCCAAACCAATACAAGGAGAGCATATTGAAGAAAATATGAAAAGGTCCTTGATGTATAAAAAAATTGGTAAATAATGTCCAAGGCCGGTAAATAAAAGTGTTGAAATTGGCAGGCAGACTTAGCTGCTCCATGATCAGTCCAAAATAGTATTGGTGCTGACTAAACATAAAAACCACGTAAAGTATCATCACCACTACAAACACAAGAACGTTGAGCAATATGAGCTTAATGACCGCATTATTGGTCTTCGAAAACTCTCCTCTTACATCGTCAAAAATGCTACCCATACCTATTTTGCCGTTAGAGATTCTTAGTCAATATTTATTCAAACAACACCTATCTTTATCGAAAATTCTTGAACGAAAGTTAAAAAATAATCTATAAATCCACAAATCAGTACATGCGTCGGACGTTCCACATTTTCAATAAAATATAAGCAAAAATCATGCCTCCAAGGTGTGCAAAATGCGCTACTCCCGAATCTCTGATGTGTACGCCTGCATATAGCTCATACAATGCATAAACTGAAACAAAATATTTGGCTTTGATAGGAACAGGAAAAAAAAGCAACATCATTTCCATATTGGGGAAAATTAACCCAAAAGCCGCAATAATGCCAAACACTGCCCCCGATGCACCAAGCATTGGTACACTGAGGCGTTGGGTATACATCTGTTTTACGAAAGCCAAGCTTTCATTGATATACGCTATATTTTGAGGTTTATCTTCAAAGTCATTCAAAAAATTATAGGCATTCCTTTTAAACTCTGGTGCAAAGCGGGTTACAAAGTCCAAAAAAGCTTCGGGCGAAGGATATTGGGTATAGAGATCTACCGCATGCCTAAGTTGAATGAGCTCATAGTAGTTGATACCTGCGTACAACAAACCAGCACCAATACCTGTCACAAAATAAAAAGTTACGAATCGTCTAGTGCCTAAAACATGTTGTTCGAGCAAAGGAGCAAAAAAAATCAACCCAAGCATGTTGCTAAACAAGTGCCCAAATCCCCCGTGCAAAAACATGTATGTCACAAATTGGTAGGGTTGAAAGTCCGGGCCTGTTATAGGGTATAAAGCAAACCAGTTGATTATTTGAGGGCTTAAGCTTTGTAGGATAAATATGACAACGTTCAGAATTAATAAATTTCTTACGACGGGGGTGATGTTTAACATGCTAAAGTCAAGTTTGAGGTTGAGGTAGTGATTGAAACGATTACTATCCTCCTTTTATTAAATTAGATATCTTGTCTAACGCCAAAACTGTAAAAATCGGTTCGCCACTAGGTGTATTATTTGGGTTGGAAGATACAAATAATTGGTTAATTAATTTTTCAAGTTCTTCTGATGAAAGCATTACCAAATATCTATGAGCAAAACGTTTAGCCAGAGTTCGAGCAGTAGTTTCGGCGCGATTGAGTTGCAAGTCTGAGTAGTTGGAACGAAGCTGCTCAGTTAAATCCTCAAAAATCTGCTGGATATCTTCGCTCGGAAGATCCGTTGGAATACTTCTCACAACTAGCGTACCGGGTCCTAATGCATCGAAATCAAAGCCAAGAGCTGCGATTTCGTCGCGTATTTCGAGCAAAAGCGGGATGTCTGCTAAAGGTAATTGTACCGTGGCTGGAAAAAGTAATTGTTGCGAAACTGTATTTTGGGTAGTGAGTTGTTTGATATAGCGGTCATACAGCACCCGTTCGTAGGCTGCGCGTTGGTCAATGACCATCATACCTGATTTTACAGCTGATATTACATAGCGATTTTGAATTTGCACCGCTAAGCGGCGATTTTTTAAATTTTCTTCATCAGCATTGACTTCATTGGCTCTGCTTCCAAGGGTAGACGACGAGATTTCTTCTGTCGTTGTCTCTCCTAGATCTAATTCGGGTTGAGAAGCGCTTGGCATGGGCTTCTGAAATCCTTCAAACAATTTTTCCCAATTGGATAGGTTATCACTTTCTCGTTTGGTAGGTGCCGAAGCTGTAGAAGGTGAAGGCGAATAACTTGACGTATTTGTTTGAATAGGAGTGTTGGTCCGGGCCTGTGAAATGGGGCTCAGAAAATTGACATTGAGATCAAAATCAATCGACGGAGCAAGGTGATTGACACTGATTGCCTTTCGGATAGCGGCCATCAAGAGAGCATACACTGAGCGCTCATCGTCAAATTTTATTTCGGTTTTGGTGGGGTGAATATTAATATCAATATGAGACGGGTCAATGTCAAGCATTAAAACATAAAAGGGATGATTGCCATCCGAAATCGTTCCTTCATAAGCCGACAGTACGGCATGGTGAAGGTAGCTATGTTTGACAAAGCGATCATTGACGAAAAAAAACTGTTCGCCGCGTGTTTTACGAGCAAAATCAGGTTTTCCTATGTATCCTTTGACCGTTACATAAGGTGTTTCTTCTTGACAATAAACGAGTTGTTCGCGGTAATTTTTGCCAAACATGTCTACGATGCGTCGGCTCATTTTGCCTGCGTATAGGTTGTATACTTCGGTATCGTTGTGGTACAAAGAAAAACTTACTTCCGAATGTGCCAATGCTACCCTTTGAAATTCGTCGAGAATGTGACGCATTTCGACCGAATTAGTTTTTAGGAAATTGCGTCTTGCGGGGACATTAAAAAAGAGATTTTTTACCAAAATATTAGTACCAGGCAAACACGCCACTGATTCTTGGGATTTTACTTCAGAGCCTTCAATACGGAGAAGAACGCCGATTTCGTCGGTAGGTCGCCGCGTTCGCATTTCTATTTGGGCTACCGCTGCGATAGACGCCAACGCTTCGCCACGGAAGCCCATGGTACGAATCCGAAATAAATCATCGGCATGGCGTATTTTGGAGGTAGCATGGCGTTCAAAACTCATACGAGCGTCGGTCTCAGACATGCCACAGCCGTCATCAATGATTTGAATCAGCGTACGACCCGCGTCTTTGATAATTACTTGTATATTCTTAGCTTGAGCATCGATGGCGTTTTCCAACAGCTCCTTTACAACAGAAGCAGGGCGTTGTACTACTTCCCCAGCTGCGATTTGGTTGGCGATAGCATCAGGTAGTAGGCGTATGACGTCTTGCATATTTGGTCAGGTGGTTTGGTAAGACAACAACAGAAAGGCAGTAAAACGTTTGCCAAGTATAAATTTTAAATGGTCTTTTCTAAACATATAAAAATAATTCTTGGTTATATGATTAAATAAGTAAATATTTTGACTTTATTGGGAATATTGGCAAATGCTGATTATGTTTGTTAATAAAAATAATTTACCTCATAAAATACTTTGGCACATTGTTTGAAGAAAGCTATATTAACAGTGTAAATATCTTTCTTTTAAATAGTTGTGGACATTTAATATGAATTAAGAATGAAGAAGCCTAACATGCATCTGGCTTTTCAGTGGCTCATTTTCCTACCCATAATCTTGCCACTGTGTATTGTATTTGGAGCCCTTCAGGGGGTGGTTAATACAGTAGAGCAAATGGCCCACCAAATGTGGACCGACGTATCAACAGTTGAAAAAAATGTAGAGCCGTCAGAATTATGAGTGTTTGCGAGAGAATAAGTTCATCAGGCGCCTGAACATTTTCTGCTCGAAAGCCCAAAAAAAAGCGAATTGTCCGAAGAGCCACCCGTATACCAACAAGATAACTTGGTAAAGGGGTAGTATTACAAGGATATTAAATAACCAAATTGCCCATGTGCTTTCGATACGAAGCCATTGGGAAACCCATCTCTTGGTATACATAACTGTGAAGCCTGTACAGGCAAATACCAGTAGTATTACCAGTACCTGCCATCCATTTTTGACTCCCCACCTATTTTTTAGTTTCTCTATCCAAGACATTGACTAATAATCTGGTTGTTAGACAGCTATATGTTTAAAAAAGAGCCAATCTAAGTTTCTTTTTACTCATGTAAAAAAGCCAAATGCTCTGGGCCAATTTCTTCGGGGTCAAGCTCCAAAAACTCCTCCCAAAAAGGTTCAGGAGGCAAAGCGGCGCGACATAAAATAGATTCTTTTTTTACAGGGTGTACAAAAAACAATCGCCTAGCGTGGAGATTGATATTGCCATCTGAATTGGGCTTTGAAAAACCATACTTTACATCTCCTCTGATAGGACAACCCATTTGAGACAGCTGCACTCTGATTTGATGAGGACGGCCAGTGAGGGGGGTCACTTCCAACAAAAAATGGCGATTGATTTCTCCCACCACTCGATAGGTAAGTTCTGCTTTTTGGGCATTGGGTGCGGGGTAGTCATAAGCAGTCACAACATTCCGTGACTCATCTTTTACAAGCCAACTTACCAGTTTATCTTGCTTTTTGGGAGGGTGTTTGCGTACTACTGCCCAGTAGGTCTTCTGAACATCTCTTTTACGAAAAATCTCGTTCATGCGTTCGAGGGCTTTGGAGGTACGAGCAAACACCACCAATCCACTTACTGGACGGTCGATGCGATGAACTGTTCCTAAAAAAACCTCTCCCGGTTTTTCGTATTTTTGTTTGATATAATCTTTTACTAAGTCGAGCAAACATACATCGCCAGTGGCATCCCCTTGCACAAGGAGACCTGGGGCTTTATTGACAATGATAAGGTGGTTGTCTTCGTAAACAACGTGAAATGGCTTGGCCATTGTTATTAAAATTTAGTTGTAATGAATAAACTTGAAAAGTTTGTAAAAGAAATCAACTTGGCTTTGATAAATGAGCCTAGTTGGCAAACCTTCGTTGATATAGAATACAAAGATTCTATGTTTTTCTTCAACGGCCAAGAATTAGTGATAGTTCAATAGGATTCTTTTTCGTTGGGGAAATCATTGCTTTTCACATCTTTAACGTAATTAGAGACGGCGTCGGTCATGACAGTATGCAAATCTGCATAACGCCTGAGAAAGCGTGGTTTGAATTCTTTTGTAATCCCAAGCATATCATGTAGGACGAGTATTTGGCCATCAGCATAGGGGCCTGCTCCTATACCAATAGTAGGAATACTCACACTTGTCGAAACTTTTTGGGTAAGGTGAGAAGGAATTTTTTCTAGTACCATCCCAAAGCATCCGATTTCGTCGAGCATTTTGGCGTCTTCGAGTAGTTTATCTGCTTCCGACGATTCTTTGGCTCTTACGGAATACGTCCCAAACTTATAAATCGATTGAGGAGTAAGCCCTAGGTGCCCCATTACGGGTACGCCTGCGCTAAGAATTCTCGTAATCGAATCTTTGATTTCCAATCCACCCTCCAATTTGACAGCATGAGCTCCTGATTCCTTCATGATTCGGATAGCCGAATCAAGGGCTGCGCGTGAGTTGCCTTGATAAGAACCAAACGGCAAATCTACCACCACAAAAGCACGTTTGACTGCTTTTACCACTGCTTGCGCATGGTATATCATTTGGTCTAAAGTAATAGGAAGGGTGGTTTCATGGCCTGCAATGACGTTGGAAGCTGAGTCTCCTACCAAAATGATATCGATACCCGCTGCATCTACGATGCGAGCCATGGAGTAATCGTAAGCAGTAAGAGCCGAGATTTTTTCGCCCCTATTTTTCATTTCTTGAATAATATGGGTCGTAACACGTTTTGCTTCAACGGAAGAGAGTTGAGTTGACATCAAATGAATCGTTAAGTGCTCGCGCACAATTAATAGATTGACTGTTAATCGGGTTGATTATCAGGTTTGTGAGGATAAATAAAAAAACAAAATACTAGCGTGAGCGAAGCCATACTTCAGGGTTAAGCTTGCTGGTATTTTTCCAAATTTGGAAATTTACTTCTGATACCCCGTCTGCGTCGGTGGCTACTACTCCGATGGTTTCACGAGCTTTTAGTTTTTGTCCTGGACGAACATTCACATTTTTCAGTTTTGCGTATACGGTGTAAAAGTCTCCGTGTTGGACAAATACCACATTACGCATTACCCCAAAGTTAGTTACTTCCATCACCACTCCATCATACACAGTTTTAACTGATGTATTGGCATTGGTCTGAATATCAATCCCTTGGTTTTCTTGATATACATTTTTCAAAACTTCTTTGGTTCCAAAACCGTCAGAAATAAAACCGGGTACTGGCCAAGGCAAACGGCCACGGTTGGCCGCAAATGACGAAGCCAGGGTTACTTCTTCTTCGTTCATTCCTTCTTCATTGATTTCGACTTTTTTAGGCTCAGGTTTGGGCGGTTCTACTTTGGCGACTTCTTCCGAAGATTCGCCTTTGTTTTTAGCTTTTTCGGCCTCACGAGCGCGGGCAGCGGCAGCTTCGCGTTCTGCTTTTTCGCGGGCGGCTTTTTCACGCGCTGCTGCACGGGCCCGTTCGCGGCGTTCTTCTATTTCTTTTTGAATAATTCTGGTCAAATTATTCTCAATTTGTTTGTTGGCTTTGCGTACTTCAGCTACTTCGGCCTTAATCTCGCTCTCACGTCCACTAAGCTCTTTTACTACTTTGTCTTGGTCGCCACGTAGTTTTTCGAGGTTTTTGTTCTCTGCTATTTTGCTTTGAAGGGCACTTTGTTGTTCTTTCTTTTTATTGGATATACTGGTCGTTTTGGCAATCATCATCGATTGCACTTTTTTCATTTGTTGTACTTGCTTTTTACGCTCGTCAGTATATTGTTTTAGGTATTTATATCTAATCAAAAATTGGTTAAAATTAGGGGCAGAGAAAAGAAAGCTAAGTTCGTTGAGGCTATTGTTTCGCTTTGAAGCGTTATAAATCATCTTAGCGTACTCTTCGCGTAGTTTGCTTAAGTCATTGTCCAATTCTACTTTGGCTTTCTGTAATTCCTTAAGCTCCGAATCCATCAATTCTATATCATCATTGATGAGTTCAATTTTGCGGTTTTGTGCCGAAATTTGTTGTTTGATGGCTTTGAGCTGTCCCAAAGTAGCGCGTTTTTGTTCGCTAGTTTGTTTGAGGATATTCTGTAGTTGCTGTAGTTTCTCGATATTTTCTTTTTTTTCTTTCTCAAGCTGTTGGCGACTTTTTTGGGCAAAAACCGATAAAGAAGGAATGAAAAAAAAGCATCCAATCCAAAGAGCTAACTTCCAAGTCAATTTATTATTGACACCAAATGGGCTACTTTGCTGCAAATAGGAGTCTTTTGACCGACACAAAATCAAATGTTTACTCATAAGTAGTTTCTTCAAACTGCAAGAATACACCTTTTTGGCTATTTTTTTTGGTATTTAGAAGGAATACTAAATGGAAACGAAAGGGGCTTTTCGCTCAGTTCTACTTTTTGGTGTTTGATTCTAAATACCGTTTGGTAAAGTTCATTGTCTTTATTTGATTTATAATCCAGCTCAATCAGGCTAGTATAAGGAAAGAGGTAGTTGTTGAGTTGGGTAAAATCATCGTAGTCAAGTTTTAGCGAATTTTTGGTAGGCTGCTCTGTCACCAAGAGTTTTTTGAGGCGGCGATTTTGCTCTCCTATATAATTTTCCAGTGAGATTTTCCCCTCTTCTTGGCGTAGCATAAAATAATCATTTTCTTTCTTAAATCTCTCCCCTGGTTTTTTGGGAATGGGCATATTGCCGACCAAGATAGATTGGATAAGGTCAAAACTTAACTGAAAATTAAATTTTTGACTAAGAGTAGCAAAATCGTATTGATAGTATTCTTTGTGATAGCGATCCACAAGTTGAATCGAATCGCGAGTGATAAGTCCTCTTACTACTTCAATAGGACCCGCTACGATAGACAGCCATAAGACGCTATCTTTTCGCATACGGATATTGACATTGGCATTGTCGATATCTTGGTCTTTACTTTTAAAAGATATTTTTGATTTGGCAGACAAGTATTTAAAGTCGACATTTTCTACCTTGACTTTAATATCTTCTGATTCAGTCTTGGGAAGAGCAGCTATTGAGTCTATCGGAATAGCTATCACTACCGAATCTTTGGGTGCAAGTGCAAGGCTATCTGTGCGGGTAGGAGTCTCACTTTTTTGGCGTGGACGGTGACAGGCCGACAAACAACCCAATACTACGAGAGAAATATACTTTAGTTTTAAGGTAGTCATATTATTCTTATCATGCCGAAAAAGTTTTGAAACATATACAAATGACCCTAAGGAACTATTTGTTGTATAAAGGCAGCTTAACTTTTTGGCATTTTAGGATATTGGACTAAGGCAGTCTTACAAAGGTTATTCTACCAACTGTCCGGTCGCTATTTTTTTGTCAATTTGTGGGGTGTTTTCCCCCATACTTTTTGCTTTTTTCCACTGCTCTACTGCTTTTTCTCTCTCTCCCAATTGGTAGAGTACATCTCCGTAATGTTCTATGATAGTGCCACTTACACTTTTACCAGAAGCAATGGCTTTTTCTAAGTTGAGGCGTGCATTTTTATAGTCTTTCATCACATAAAGTACCCAAGCATAAGTATCAAGATAAGTGGCATTGTCGGGGTGTCGGGCTACTACACTTGCGGCCATTTCTTTGGCTCTTTCGAGTTTATCTTTTCTCAATGACAGAAAATAGCTGTAGTTGTTGAGAACATGGTCGTTGTTAGGTTCTATTTTGAGGGCCGCTTCGTACGAATCATCTGATTTTTCGTGTTCACCTATCCCGTGGTAAGCGTCTCCCAGTTGGGCAAAAATCGCATTTTGAAGCTCTTTGTTGTCCGAAGTTAGTTTTTGCGCTTCTTCAAGGGCATCTACGGCTTTTTGGTAGTTTCGTTTGACTAAATTTGCTGAGCCATTTGAATACCAAAACAATCCTTGATTGGGGAAGTTTTCGATAGCCAAATCAGAGTGAGCCAATATGCTGTCGATTTGGTTGAGTTCGCCGTCGAGTTGGAGCACAGCGCCCCAGACTTCATACATAGAGCTATTGATCCGTACGGCGTTCATATAGGCATCGCGAGCTTCGGCTTTTCGGTTGGCTTTTACCAGCAAGTCGGCATAGACTACGTAGGCTCGCATGTCTTTGGGATGGGCCTTTACGATTTCTGATGCGCGCGCCAGCACTTCTTGGCGAGTGGCTTCATCTTTGGCTTCGCGTAGCAAGTTGACCAATGCTTGCATTTTGGTATCGATATCAGCATTGGGATTGTTAAACATCTGCCCCATCTGCTGTTCGGCCGATTTGGTGTCACCACTTTGGCGATAAATCTCCGCTAGCATCATGCGGGCATCTGCCTGGTCAGGATTGATTGTGAGGGCTTTTTCGAGCTGTTCTTTGGCTTCTTGAGGGCGTTTGGCAATCATCAGAAGCTGCGCCAATTCTACTACATACTGAGCTTCGCTGGGTTCAGCATTGATAAGTTTTTTTGCTTCTTCGATGGCTTTGTTGGGCTTATCAAGTTTGATGTAGATGCGTTGCTTTTGATGTGTCAAGTCTTCGTCTATCCCTAGAGATTTTTCGACTTCATCGTAGGCTTTGAGTGCTTCTTCGTATTTTTCATCTAAAATATAAACCGCTGCTAGTTCTAGACCGTACTCGGCGTTGTCGGAGCTTTGGCGGATGATTTCACGATAAAGATCAGCGGCCTTGTTGTATCTGCGCTGTTGGGTATAAATTTCGGCTAATTGGATGCCATAAAACTTATTTTCGGGAGTAAGCTGAAAAGCCTTTTGCGAAAATATAGCGGCCTCGTCGAGTTTTTCTCTTTTGAGCAAAGTACGCGCCAGTTCATAATTAATGGCGGCCACATTGGGGTTGATTTTTAAAGCCAAACGAAATACACTATCAGCCCTTTGGTATTCTTCCATGGCCGAATACTTCAGACCTTCGGTCAATAAAAATTCAAGTTCAAATCGTTGGGCTTTTTGAGCTTCAGTTTCACCAATAGGCTTATTTTTTTGAGCAAAAACCAATTGACTCAAAAAAAGTATGACCCAGATATAGGGTTTGTGTTTCATCGCTTTTAAGAAAATCTCGTTGATGGGTGTGATAAATAACGAAATTAGGTTCAATCTATCATAAAAAACGAGATTATTGAAGCAAAATTGGAAGAATTTAGTGGTTTTACCAAAATAAACCTAAAGAGTATGAGTCAATATCAAAAATTTAGTTAAATATCAACTTCTAACCATACTGGACAGTGGTCTGAATGTACTGCGTCGGTAAGCTGACGACAGGCCACCAAATGAGGGCGTAGATTGTCAGTAACGGATAAGTAATCAATACGCCATCCTTTGTTGTTGGGGCGGGCATTGGCTCGGTAGCTCCACCAACTATACTCTACGAGTTCGGGATTGAGATAACGAAAAGCATCAGTAAATCCTCCCCCAAACCACTGGGTCATCCAAGTACGTTCTTCGGGCAAAAAACCAGTCGTATTTTTGTTTCGAATGGGGTCATGAATGTCTATTTCTTGATGAGCAATGTTATAATCACCCACTACTATTACGTGTTTTTGGGTCTGTTTTAGCTGTAAAATCCATTCCTGAAAATCGCTTAAAAACTGCATTTTGATTCCTTGGCGTTCGTCGCCGCTTGTACCAGAAGGAAAATAAGCGTTGACAATCGTAAGCTCACCAATATCAGCCCTAATCACTCGCCCTTCGTAGTCATACTGCTCAATGCCACAGCCAATGACGCAGCGGCTAGTCGGAATTTTAGAAAAAATCGCAACGCCGCTATAGCCCTTTTTTTGGGCGGCATTCCAGCCGACAAGCTGATAACCCAAAGCTTCAAATTCGAGGAGGTTGACTTGGTCGGGGGTGGCTTTTACTTCTTGAAAGCAGAGTACATCAAAAGATTTGTCGGCTAGCCATTCAATCAGACCGTTGCGCATCGCTGCGCGAATACCGTTGATGTTGTAGGATAAAATTTGCATGAAGGCAGGAAAAATAACGTCGGCAAGGAAGTTTCCTAGCCGACGCTTGGTTTTTTAAAGATTAAATAAAACTGTGAAAGTCTTAGTTTGATACAAAAATCAATGACTAACCTCCACATTGTCGCTGGACTTATCATTAAAAAAAATCAAGAACAATACTAAAACTACGGCGGCAATGCCTGCAGGCACAGTCCAGACACTCAGCCAATTGGTAACATTGGCTGCGTCGGTATTGGCGGCTAATACTTTTCCGCCAAGCCATGACCCAATCCCCATCCCGAGGCCATAGGTAGCAAGCGTGATAAGCCCTTGCGCCTGCGACTTGATGCGTTCTCCTGCTTTGGTATCGGTATAAATCTGACCTGTCACGAAAAAGAAATCAAAACACACACCGTGTAACAAAATAGCGACGTAGAGTATCCACTCACTCGTTGCGGCATCTCCGTAGCCAAAGCACAAAAAGCGGATAATCCACGCGATAAGCCCCACGCCCAACATCCATTTTACGCCCAATCTACTAAACGCGAAAGGAATCAAAAGCATAAAACCCACTTCTGAGACTTGCCCTAGCGACATTTTGTTTTCTACAAATTCCATTCCTGATGCTCGCAACGAAGGATTGGCGAAGGCATAGTAAAACGACAATGGAATACAAATTGCTACCGACGAAATAAAGAAAATGGCAAAGGAGCGATTTTTGAACAAACTAAAAGCATCGGCTCCGATGATTTGACCTATATTCATAGGGCCAGTAGCACGAGGAGGGGTATTGGGCAAAGTAAACGCCAACAATCCTAACAAGATAGAAGTAAAGATAGAGATTTGAAAAATCGTAACTTTATCTCCTACGTTCAAGAAACCGATAAGGTTAGTGACAGCAATCCAAGCGATAGTACCCATGACACGAATGGTAGGAAAGTCTTTTTCGGGCGAAGCAATATGACGCATCGAAATCGAAGTTGTAAGCGCAATACAAGGGGCAAAACAAAGACAATAGCCTAAAATCACCCAGAAGAAAGTCCCGGCGTCGTTGATTTGAGAAATCAAAAACAATAAACCCGCTCCTACTAAATTGAGTACGCCAAGCACCTTTTGAGCTGCAAAATAGCGGTCGGCTACTGCCCCAATAAAAGGAGAAATAATCATGGCAATCGAAAAAGCTAAGTAAGCATTCCCGATTTGGTCGCCTGTGGCGTTGAGTTGTTTACCAAGATAAACGCTCATTTGACCGTACCATGACCCCCACGTAAAAAATTGGAGGAACATCATGAGCATTAATTGTATCCGGACGGAAGACTTCATAAGTGTTTTAGGGTTTATGGTTTTGAAACGGCGAAAATGAAGGTTTTTGCTCAAAAATTCAAATGCTTCGTAAATTTGGCGTCATGAATCCTTCACTTGGCAAATATCTCATGGGAATTGGCCTCCTGCTATTGGTAGTGGGAGCTATGATTTACTTTTTTTCGGACAAACTTCATTGGCTGGGGCGTCTTCCAGGCGATATACGTATTAAGCGTGATGGCTTTGGGTTTTACTTTCCATTGGTCACTTGTATTGTGTTGAGTTTGATTCTTAATTTGATTATTTGGTTGGTAAGACGATTTTTTTAAACCATTCGCCAAAAGGCATTTGTTAACTTTGCGGCCTTTGATGCACAATACCCCATGAAGCAACTTATCCAAAATCTTAAAAACGGGCAAACGATATTAGAAGAAGTGCCAGCTCCACAAGTAAAACGCGGCACCATCCTCATCAAAACTACACGAAGCTTAGTATCTCTTGGAACGGAGCGAATGCTCGTTGAATTTGGGAAAGCAAACCTGTTGGAAAAAGCTCGCCAACAGCCCGATAGGGTGAAAATGGTGCTTGATAAAATCAAATCGGATGGTTTGATGCCAACGCTCGAAGCGGTTTTTAACAAGCTTGGGCAGCCGTTGCCGTTGGGATATTGTAATGTAGGGGAGGTCATCGCGATAGGGGAAGGAATCACCGACCTCAAAGTGGGAGACAGAGTTGCTTCTAATGGGTCACATGCAGAAGTGGTGTGTGTACCTCGAAATTTGGCCGTAAAAATCCCCGATAATGTGACCGATGAGGAGGCTGCTTTTACGGTTATAGGGGCGATTGGTCTGCAAGGGATCAGATTGCTCAATCCTTCGCTGGGCGAGACAGTAGTAGTGATTGGACTAGGGCTGATAGGGCTGCTTACTGCTGAGTTATTGCGCCTAAATGGTTGTAGAGTAATAGGGTTTGATTTTGATGAAAACAAGCTCAATATAGCGCGTCAGAAGGGGATTGTGGTGGCCAATCCATCGGCGGGTACCGACCCCGTTAAGTGGGTACAGTCGTTGACCAAAGGTGTAGGTGCTGATGGCGTAATCATCACTGCCTCTGCTAAAAGCGATGAGATAATCTCTCAAGCGGCACAAATGTCGCGGAAGCGCGGTAAAATTATCTTGGTAGGGGTGATAGGGCTCAACTTAAGTCGTGCAGAGTTTTACGAAAAAGAATTGTCTTTTCAGGTATCATGTTCGTATGGTCCAGGACGCTACGATGATGACTACGAGCAAAAAGGGGTAGATTATCCTTTACCTTTTGTGAGGTGGACCGAAAATCGCAATTTTCAGACCATTTTACAGCTCATTGAAAGCGGGTTGCTAGATGTAAAACCTTTAATAACAGAAGTAGTACCCCTTGAAGAGTATCAAAAAATATACGGGGATATGGGTAAAGGCGGGGCAATTGCCTCCTTGCTTTCTTATCCCAAAGAGTTTATACAGGCGTCTACGGTACGTTATCACTCTCAGTCTTTTGCAGGCAAGAAAGGAATTGTTGGGATTATTGGGGCAGGGAATTTTACCAAAATGACTCTATTGCCTGCTCTAAAAAACAGTGCTTCTATCAAATTTATTGCAAGTGCAAATGGACTTTCGGGAACCGCTCTTGCCCAAAAACATGGTATCACTTTTAGTACGACTGATTATAAAGAAATTCTGAAAGATGACGAAGTAGACTTAGTAATGATTACAACAAGGCACCATCAACACGCTCGCCTTGTGATTGAAGCATTGAAAGCTGGGAAACACGTTTTTGTAGAAAAACCGTTGGCCATTTTTGAAGATGAATTTGAAGAATTGATTCAGACATATGCGGAAATTTCTTCCGCTGCTCCAAGTATAACGGTTGGGTTTAATCGTCGTTTTTCGCCACATGTTCAAAAAATGAAAAGTCTGCTTGGTGAAGCGTCCATGAATGTAATCGCCACAATGAACGCCGGTTTTATTCCTTCTACTTCATGGGTACACGATAGAGCCGTGGGGGGAGGAAGGATTTTGGGGGAGGCGTGTCATTTTATTGACTTGATTACTTACCTGACAGGGAGTCGCATCACAGCCGTATGCATGAATGCCATGGGGCTACAACCTACCGAAACATCAGACAATGCTAGTATTTTGTTGCGATACGAGAATGGTTCAACGGGCGTGATTAATTATTTCTCAAACGGTCATAAATCCTACTCCAAAGAAAGAGTAGAAGTATATTCTCAAGAGCGGACATTTATCCTTGATAATTTCAGGACTTTAGAAGGGTATGGTTTTAAAGGATTTTCTAAACTTAAAACGACTCAGGATAAAGGGCATCAAGCCCAATTTCAACAACTGCTCAGTTGGATTCAGTCAGGAGGGGAGCCACTTATTCCTTTTGATGAGATTGTGAATACGACCCAAGCTACTTTTGCTGCTCTTAGGAGTTTGAAAGAAGGAGCTTGGGTGGTTGTATAAAAAAATTTATGCCGCGTTTTGAAGCTTAATCGTCTATTTAATCTTGAATAACGATAGGCCCTTATTCTGTTTTTTCAATCAAACTAATTTCTTTTTTGTCCAACATTAGACCTACCATCATTACTAAAGCTGACAAGATAACTACTTGTATGATAAGAGATTTGTTGACTAGTGGGATGATTTGAGGAGTAGGTATGCTCAAAAAAAGTAAGATAGTAATAAGACCGCGAGGAGCAATAAACACAAGCGGTGAAAGTTCAGTTTTGTAGAGTTTCAATATCAACAACCTAATCAGATAGATACCTGCCACAATCCCCACAGCCCACACAAAAGTCTGGGGGTTGAGGATTTCGGAAGTTTCCATCAAGTAGCCAAAGAGTAGAAAAAAGAGTACTCTTATAATAAACGTAGCTTCAATTGTTATTTCTTTAAACTTCTTTACTTCCCGATTGAGCAATTCTGGTTTTAGCCATTCGATGACAGGCAGTTGCTTCATTTCGTCTAGATTCCCTAAAAACAACCCAAAAATAAGAATGAAAATAAGAGCAGGGAGATGGTATATTTTGGAGATATTATAAATCAAAATCACTAATACGATGATGGGGGCAAACTTGATGTGAGTATTGATTTTATTGAGCAAATAAGAAAGCCCGCCTGTGGCAATAAAAGAGATAATAATAATACCCAATAGTTCTCCCAAAAAATCCCAAATAGTTTTGATACCGAAGGTGTTGTTAAGAGCTACAAAATTAAAAAAAACCACCCCAATGATATCCGACAAACTACTTTCGTAAATGATAAATTCTTTTTGAGAGCCTGATAAATTTTTGACGCTTGGAATGGCAATAGCACTACTTATGACACAGAGCGGAATAATATTGGTAAGGCCTGTTTTGAAATCAATGCCATATCCAAAGTAAAATATACTTGCAAATATTATGGCCAACAAAACGATTGGAAGCAAAGCCACCATGAAAGATTTTTTTACCAACGAAAACTTAGAAGGGTTTAGCTCAAGTTCAAGAGAGCCTTCTAATACGATGAGAATCAGTCCAATCGTTCCTAAAATAGGTAAAATAGGGTTAAGGTTAGGTATTCGGATACCGACCGTAGTCGAAATTTGTTTGACTAGCCACCCAAGCAATAGCAATAAAATTACTGAAGGAACTTTGGTTTTTGAAGAAGTAATGTCAAAAACGTAAGCGATAAGAATCAATATACAAATCGTAATAATGATAGCTGTTGTCATTCACTATGAGGTTGAATATTTATACAATAGTACTAAAGCATTTTGTAAAACAAAAGGGTGAGTCTTGCTGACCCACCCTTTTGTAAAAGATAAAAACTTAAGATTTAAAGATTGAATCCAAACGAATACACATCTTCTGGATAATCTAGGTACAAGCCTTCCATTTGGACGCGTGTCCCTTTTTTAGACGAAAGTGCAGCCTTAATCTCTTTTACAGAGCGTACCGCTTTACTATTTACTTTCGTAATCACAAAACCTTCTTCTACTCCTACTCGCGCTAGTTTTCCAGCTTGCATGGCAGTGACTTTCACTCCTCCTTCAATATTGGCACGTTGAAGGCGTTGAAGTTCGCGTTGATTGAGGTCGCTAAACTGTGCACCTAGAGAATTAAGGGCTACATCTGCTTCATCTGTTTTGATGATTTCGCGGCCACCTTCACGATTACGAAGTGTCACAGTATAATCTTTCACAGAACCGGCGCGGTTTACGGTCAATACTACACTTTCGCCAGGGCGTTTGCGAGCTACTAACTCACGGAATTTAGGGTCAGAATCAACATCAATACCGTCTACTTTTGTAATCACATCACCTACTTTAAGGCCAGCGTCTTTGGCGGCGCTATTGCCTTCGCCAAATCCTTGAACATAAATACCGGTTGATACTTTTACATCGTATTGGTCTGCTTTTTTGCTATCCAATTCTTCAGGAATAATACCGATATAGCCACGTTGTACGCCACCAAATTTGATAATGTCAGTTGAAACTTTTTTGACTAAGCTAGAAGGTACTGCAAAAGCGTATCCAGCATAGCTACCTGTAGGGCTTGCGATAGCGGTATTGATACCTACAAGTTCTCCTTTGAGATTGACCAAAGCGCCACCAGAGTTACCAGGATTCACTACGGCGTCGGTTTGAATAAAAGATTCAAGAGGAGTATCACCTTTGAGTTGATTGCCATTGCTGCGGAATTTTTCGGCTAAGATACCAATACCACGGCCTTTGGCACTTACAATACCCGCCGTAACAGTCGATTCAAGGTTGAAGGGGTTTCCTACTGCTACTACCCATTCACCTACTTTGATTGCGTCGGAGTTTCCGAATGCCAGAGCAGGAAGGTCTTTGGCTGGAATCTGAATAACCGCAATGTCAGTAGAAGGGTCTGTCCCAATTACTTTGGCTTTGTAAGTACGTTTGTTTGACATTACTACTTCAAGTTCTTCGGCACCTTCTACCACGTGGTTGTTGGTGACGATATAGCCATCAGGGCTTACAATTACACCTGAGCCTGAAGATTCTTGTTTTTGAGGGCCACCACGACGCATTCCAAACTCTTCTCCGAAGAAGTCAAAAATATCCATGCCTCTTTGTTGAGCTTGGCGCATTGCAGAGGCTTTGATGTGTACTACCGCAGGCGTAGAAACTTCGGCAGCATAGGTAAAATCAGCAGCTGCGCCGCTTGGAGCGCTGCCATTCGTAAAGCGGGTAAGGGAAGGCGTGCTAGCCTCTGTGAAGATGACATCTTTGGTGTCGTTAAGACCGCCAAGCAACTTAACGCTTCCGACGGTTACTGCACTCGAAATGAGTCCAACCAATGCCAACGATTTCCAATTTTGGTTCATGACTTTATGTGATTTGGTTTTGGTTTTTTAAAACAAAGATTTGTGAAAGGGTTTTCTAACAAACCATTGGCCGAAAGGCATCGACATAACGCCATTCACTAAAAAAAGAGTGCCCAAATTTCTTATTTTTAACAATATTTAACAAGCAAATGTTTGGGCAATTTTTAGGCGTCTATTATATCCCTAAAATAATAATGCTAGGCGATGTAAACTGTCAAAATGTCATAGAATAAAGGTTTTTTTGTAAGTGCCTTCTCCTGAATCCTGCCGATTTTTCTGCTATATTTGCAGCAAAGTTGGTTTTTCTCTCTGAAATCAAAGTTTGAGAGGCTGGCAAGGGCTTACATCTGTTTTAGGATATCAAAACCGTTGATTGCCAGTTTGTTGACTTTTTTCCACATAATGAGGAAATGTTTTTTAAAAAAAAGTACAAGTGGGTAGAATTTTGGCCATAGATTACGGAGCTAAGCGAACTGGATTGGCGGTTACGGATCCGTTGCAGATTATAGCAACGGCGCTAGACACAGTGCGCTCGCATGACTTAATGGAGTTTTTGAAGCGTTATGCTAGTCAAGAATCTTTGGAGGCATTTGTGATAGGAATGCCCCGTAATCTTGATAGCACTGATACCAATAACACCCCGCTCGTCAAAGGTTTTATCAAACAGCTTAAGAAAGTATTTCCGGATACGCCTATCTATGAGCATGATGAGCGTTTTACGAGCCGAATGGCATTAGATGCTATGATTGCGGCGGGTTCCAAAAAAAGTGACCGACGTGATAAGTCAAATATTGACAAAATAAGTGCAACGATTATACTACAGTCTTTTTTAGAAAGTCGTCGTTGAGAAAAACTCAGAAAAATTTTATCAGATTAATATTGCATAGACAACAATGATTTTTCCTATAGTAGCATATGGCGATCCCGTGTTGAGAAAAGTGGCACGCCCTATTGAGAAAGATGAATTCAATTTGCCCGAATTAGTCGAAAATATGTACCAGACTATGTATGATTCATCGGGTATCGGGCTGGCAGCTCCCCAAATCGGACAGAGTATTCGATTGTTTATTGTGGATGGTACCCCTCTCAACGAAGATGAAGAAGAGGAAGACAAAGACCCTAGTTTGGAGGGATTTAAAAAGGTATTTATCAATCCCCAAATCTTACAAGAAGAGGGGGAAGAATGGGCTTTTGAAGAGGGGTGTTTGAGTATTCCGGGCATCAGAGCGGATGTGTATCGTCCCGAAAAAGTAAAGATTAAATACCGCGACTTGGACTGGAATGAGCACATTGAAGAATACGATAATATGGCTGCGCGCATTATTCAGCACGAATATGACCATTTAGAAGGCAAACTTTTTACCGATTATTTGCCTATGTTGAAGCGTCAGATGCTTAAAAAACGCTTGGCCGATATTTCTAAAGGCAATGTAAAAGTGGATTATAAAATGAGGTTTCCCAAATAATTATCACAACAGAGACGGAGCTTGTTAGGCTTCGTCTTTTTAATAGCTTATCACCATGCAAGACCTTCGCCAAAAAGCTAAAAATATTTTGTTTATCGATATCGAAACCGTATCGGGTAAAGCGTCGTTGGATTTGTTTGATGAACGAATGCAAGAGCAATGGGAACGCAAAGCGATCAATATCCGCAACGATGATCACGTGTCAGCTTTTGATTTGTTTTATCGTAGAGCGGCGATTTACTCTGAGTTCGGCAAAATCATTTGCATTGGTGTAGGAGCCTTGTATTGGACTAGTAGTGACGACAATCCTCGCTTTAAGGTAAAATCTATTGCGGGAGACGACGAAAGAGCTATCCTGTTGGAATTTAAGGAATTGGTAGAAAAATATCCGCAAAATCAACTAGCCCTGTGTGCACACAATGGCAAAGAATTTGATTTCCCGTATTTGTGTCGTCGGATGCTCATCAATAAAATCAAACTCCCTGAATCATTGCAGATTTCAGGCAAAAAACCTTGGGAAATTCTCCACCAAGATACGCTAGATATGTGGCGTTTTGGCGATTATAAAAGTTTTGCTCAGTTGGATTTATTGGCGGCGCTATTTGGTATTCCAAGCAGTAAGTCGGACATCAGTGGTGAGGATGTAACACGGGTCTACTATGCCGAAAAAGACCTCGCTCGCATTCGTAGATATTGTAAAGAAGACGTAGTCGTCTTGGCGCAGCTTTGGCTTTGTCTTAACCAGTATGACACCATAAAACCCGAGCTCATTGTAAGAGCTGAATAAGACAGAACTGTGATTAAGATTGAATTTTAGTCAACCAATTTTAAGATTTCACTGAGTGTATCAGGAAAGCTTGGTCGGGGCGCATTGGGTAAAACTACATTGCCTTTTTTGTCGATAATCATGTATCTTGGGATACTGTCGATGGCGTATTTGCGAAGGAGTTGGGCATTGAGATTTATATTCACATGTCCATGCTCGCCGGGTAGTTCAAGCGCCTGAAGAGCTTGCTTCCAAGCGCCTGAATTTTGGTCGATTGAAATATACAGAAAGACCACCTTTTTTTGTTGTTTTTCGGTAAGCTTTTCGTGGAGTGCTTTTGAGTACGGAAACTCTTTGCGACACGGCCCACACCAGCTTGCCCAAAAATCTACATATACCACTTTCCCTTTAAAATCAGATAAGTAAAAAGGTTTTCCGTCTATAGTTTGGAATACAATATCTTCACCTTTTTTAGGTGTAAGAGTGCTTTCTTTGGTAGGAGTGGGGGTAGCAGCTGCTATTTCTTCTTTTCGATTAAGAGTTTCTTGACATTTTTCGGTAGCAAGCTGTACATAGCGTTCACTTTGTGGGAGGCGTTTTAATTCATCAATGGTATTGATAACCGCATCTTTGGGAGTATTGGTACAATTTTCTCGCACCAATCGACAGAGGTAATAAGGCAATAGCGGGCCTGATAAGTACTTTTTTGCAAATGCCGCCTTGTCATTCATTGCTACTCCTAGGTTGGTATATTTCTCAAAACCGCGTTGACGAGAATTGAAATAAGTGACAAAAACCATTAGAAAATCACGGTAAGAAGTACTTAAAAAAGCTTCTTCGTTTGCTATTTTTTTGGGATCTAACGCTTCTATCATGACGTTAGGCAACGAGGCCATCTTTAAGTTACGAGCATCAGCATTGCTTCGAGAAACGGCATAATTGAGAAGCTGATACCAATAGTTCCACCGAATTGTATTTTCGACGTAGTGTTTGAATGAGTCCGAAAGTTGTGAAGATAGAGGATGGTTTTTCAAGAAGGTGGTTTGGGCATTTCTTGTTTTGAATAATTCTATTTCACGGGTGTCGATGTTTTGAGTGAAAGTTAATTGGTATTGTTTTTGCGGATCAAAATCTGACGCAAACTTTTGTTGAAACTCCTGCCAAAATTCTTTATGGGATGAGTTTTGCCATAGCATTTCGTATTGTTGAACCAAACTATTGGCGGCACCTTCCTTGAATATATCGATGCTATCTTTGGGTGAATTTTGGGCAAAAAGACCTCCTATTACAAAAAAACACCATGAAAACAACCACAAAAGCTTCATTTGAAAAATCAGGTTTGAAGATTAGAAATTACCAATCCAATGATAGTACATTAATCATACCATAAGTCTCTGCAAGATTTTTTTCATAAAAAAGACTTTCTAAGTTATCATAACTTAAAAAGTCTTAAAGTGGATGTGGAAAGGCTTATTAAAAACCAATCGAATTACCCCCGTCTACAGGAAGTGAAACGCCCGTCACGTACTTAGCCGCCTCCGATGATAAATACACTGCCGCCCAACCAATATCTTCGGGCTTACCAAAATATCCTATTGGTGTACGGTCGAGGGCCTTGTTCATACGATCGGGGTCACTACTCATGGCGGTCTTCATCATAGCTGTTTCGATAAACCCAGGCGCAATGGCGTTTACTCGAACGTTGAACTTCGAAAATTCGGAGGTGAGTACTTGTACCATCCCTTCTACGCCCGACTTAGATGCCCCATAAGCCACCACCCGGTCAATGCCATAATAGGCGGCCATGGACGAAATCATTAATATAGAACCGATTTGGCGCGCCACCATGCGCTTGGCACAGGCCCGCGTTAGCGAAAATACGGCACTTAAATTGGTATGGATAATTCGGTGAAAGTCTTCATCTGATACCTCCAAAGCAGGTTTTTTCATGTTGATACCCGCGTTGTTTACCAACACATCAATCGGCCCTATGTTTGACTCTATCTGCTCTACCAACGCTTCTAATTGCGACAAATCGGTAACGTCATTCACAACGTAATGCGCTTTTTCGCCCAATTCAGCGACCGCTTCTTGAAGTGGGGTTTCGCGGCGACCTGTGATCACGACCGTTGCTCCCGACGCAATCATACATTTTGCGATGGCATTGCCAATACCACTACCACCACCAGTAATGAGGGCTATTTTGCCCTCTAACGAAAAAATTGGGTTCATTTATTTGGTAATTTTTTGGATTGCTTTTATTAGAAAACTCGCCCCGACATTTTGTTGAGGTAAACGCGGTTCAACTCTCGTATCGACATCTTGTCGGGACGGGCATGGTTTAACGTCTCTGACGTTATCGTAAATGATAAATCTCGGTCAACTTCTTCACCTCATCTAAGGTTCGAGTAGGAGGCACAAGCGGCTTAGGAATTGGGAGTTTACTAAATTCACCAAAATACAGCACGCAAGCATCACGCCACCACAACGCCTCTCGTTCTTGGATTTTCAGGCGGCCTTTCACGTTTTCAAACGTCTCGGTATCAATATCTGACTTTACACTTTCCCAAGCTGTTTGCAATTTGCCTACTTGCCCCACTCCGTCGTAATAACGGTGACAAAGTTCGTCCCAAAGACTGCGTCCGGTGCTTAGCTTGTGGCTCCAAGGTACGTGATGAAACCACAGTAAATAATCCAACGGACACTTGTCATGACTCCCCCAAAGTTGTTGTACCTCAGGGCTATACAATTGAAGCGCATTGCTCACTTTTCCCGTACGGTCAAATCCTAAACCGATGGAATCGGCACGATGATAATAAATCGAAGTCCAGTCGGGACGGGCGGCTTTGGTGAGCCACGGCTCAGGGCCGTAGTGATGCCCCTCTCCCATCATGTGTGATGTTCCCAAGGGGTAGGTATAGCTCACATAGATAGGATGCGACTTGAGCATCATGTCCGTAATTTTTTGTACCGACTGTGGTTTTCGAGTCAGCGTCATTCGGGTCCATTCCTCCGCGATTTGTTCCGGCGAAAGTGTGTAGTCCCACGCCAAGCGACCAAAAGCGTACCAGTTGCTTTGGTTAAATGGATGCCCGCACCAATTGGCATCAGAGCCTGTATTGGCCACCCCCGCCATTAAAGAGAGGGTATGATTTTCGGTACTACCATCGATTATTTTAGCGACGGTGGTTCCTTTTCCTTGGGCATAGGTGTCGGAATCAAGGCATTCCTTAAACATGGGGGCGAGGTAAGTCAAGTGAGTCGATTGCCCCAAATATTCTTGCGTAATCTGAAATTCCATGCCCAAGGTCGTCTTAGGGAATGCCCCAAACATGGGGTGAAACGGCTCACGCGGCATAAAATCAATCGGGCCATTTTTGACCTGTACAATTACTTTTGGGTCAAACATCCCATCCAAAGGCTTAAACTGAGCATAACCTTCCTTAAATCGGTCGCCTTTGGGGTCGGCATTGTAGACAAATGCCCGCCAAATGACGATACCGCTATAAGGCCGCATGGCTTCGGCCAGCATATTGGCTCCATCGGCGTGGGTGCGTCCATAATCTTGGGGGCCAGGCTCTCCTTCTGAATTTGCTTTGACTAAATAACCTCCAAAATCAGGGATGTAACGGTGAATCTCTTTGGTTTTCTCATTCCACCATTTGCGCACTTCTGGGTCGAGTGGGTCAGATGTTTTTAATCCTCCCAATGTACGCGGTGAACGGAAATTGACCGAAATAAAAACCTTGATTCCGTAAGGGCGAAGCACATCGGCAACGGCTTTGATTTTTTCGAGGTACTCATCCGTTAAAAAACGAGAACTGGCATTGACGTTATTAATCGACGTGGCATTGATACCTAAAGAAGCATTGGCACGGGCATAGGCAATATAACGCGGATCTATGCGAAAAGGAAGTTCATTCCATTTCCACATCGATGACCCTGCATAGCCGCGCTCTACGGTTCCGTTGGCATTGTCCCAATGGTTCAACATTCGCAGCTTAATTTTTGGGCTGCTGCTTATTGAAAGCTTAGTGATTGTTTTTCCCGTTTGAATATGGCGTAGCAGTTCAAATACTCCGTACAAAACCCCTACTTCTGACTGAGAAGAAATAACGATGTTGCCTTTTTCCGTAAATAAATCAAAGCCATCGGATGCCGTTGTCGAAGGAGAATTAGGAACTACAGTGAGGATAATTCCGCCCGTTTTTGTTGCTGTTTTAACTACCAATGGTGTTTTTCCTAGCAATCCTTTTAGCCCCATTTCCAATTCTTGTATGGATACTTTCACCGTAGGATGAGAGGAGTTACTTGCCACAAATTGCGTCATTTTTGTATAAGCTTCGCGCTGTTGTCCGTCAGATAACAGATCGTATTTGAGCCAAAGCCGCGAACCGTCGTCGGCGAGAACTGCCGTTGAAACTAATATCAGAAATAGAAACAAATATTTTATCATTGATTTTATTTGGTTATCTCCAGTTAAAGCAGGAGGTAATTTATAAAGCTAGAGGCTTCTCTCAATCGCCAATTCCAATCCTCTTAACTCCGCCAATCCTCTCAAACGTCCAATCGCCGAGTATCCGGGGTATGATTTATCTTTTCCTGTTTTTGGTAAATCATCTAGCATTTGATGTCCGTGGTCGGGGCGCATCGGAATGTGCACATTAGGTCGTCCCAATTCATGGCGTTTTTTACTTTCTCTTACAAATGCTTTCACCACGGCATACATATCTACATCGCCAGTAAGGTGATCGGCTTCGTGAAATATCAACTGATTATCTTCGGAGGCTTCGCGTTTGGTTGCTCTCAAATGGACAAAATGGATTCGGTGCCCAAATCGCTCTGCAATTCCAGCAAGGTCGTTATCAGCACGAACGCCCAACGAACCAGTACAAAACGTAATACCATTGGCCTGTACATCACAAGCCTCCATGAGTTGCGCTAAGTCACTCTCGATACTCACTACACGCGGCAATCCTAGTAATGGCATCGGAGGGTCGTCGGGGTGAATACAGAGATTGACACCCACTTCTTGGGCAACTGGCGCTACTTGTTGGATAAAATAGTACAAGTTAGTCCTTAATTCGGCATCACCAATGTGTTTATAATTGTCTAATAGACCTTGAAAAGTAGCCAACTCAAACGCCTCATTGGAGCCAGGTAAACCCAAAAGTACCGTATTTTGAAGCATGGCTATTTCTTCTGGGCTCATTTGGGCAAACTTAGCACGGGCTTTTTCCTGAATCGCTTCTGAGTAGTCTGCTTCTGCATTGGGGCGTTTTAAAATACATAAATCAAAAGTCGCAAAATCTTCCCACACAAAACGCAAGGCCAATGAACCATCGGGCATCCGATAATTCAAATTCGTACGCGACCAATCGAGTACTGGCATAAAATTGTAACAAACCGTTTTGATACCACAAGCAGCTAGGTTCCGTAACGACGTTTTGTAATTTTCGATGTATTTTTCTCGACTGGGAAGTCCTTTTTTTATGTCTTCATGTACGGGCAAACTTTCTACCACCTCCCACGTCAGAGGGGTATAGAGGTGGTTTTCTGCCTCAATTAGCTGAATACGACGTTGAATTTCTTCTACGCTCCATACTTCTCCTACGGGAATTTGATGCAACGCCGATACCACTCCTGTGCATCCCGCTTGTCGAATATCCCTTAAAGACACAGGATCGTTGGGGCCAAACCAACGCATAGTTTGAACAAATGCCATTTTGTATTTATTAAATTCTTAAAAAGTCAAAGACTTTAGACAGATGCTCGTCTGGACATCTTGTCGGGGCGGGTATGGTACAAAATCTCCGACTTTAGATAACACATTAATCAATTTTATTAAGCTCTAAAAATCCAGCGACTTTAGACCATTACCGCCCCAATTTGAAATTGGGGCGAGCGCAGATAGACTTTCCAAGTTTTAAGCTCATGCCTTTGAGAATCAACAGAGTTTTAAACTTGAAACGTCTAAGAAATCCTACTTATTCACTTTTATATTTTTCAAAAAGACTTGCCACATTAGCCGTTTTGTGGTCCCCTGCGTGCACCAGTACACGGTAGCGCAACGATAACTTTTCACCTTTTTTCAACACCGTAGCTTTATCATCTTGAGGCCAGTACATGGGAGTTGGTGAAAAAAAGCCGTAATCTCTTGTAAACCAAGGAGACGGATACCAAGGATTAGACGGATGTTGCATAATAGTAAGTCCTTCTATTTTATCCCCTCTTTTTCCTGAGCAATCAATCCACGGTGATTTCACACCAAACGTCCCCTTTTCTCCCGTATTTCCTTCGGTGTTAATCATCGTTCCGCCGTTAATCACTGCCAAATCGGGATCCATTCGCCCGCTAAAAAGCGAGTGATTGGTTTTCAAAATCGTGACGTCCATGAGCATTTCCATGGTTACATCAAAATCAATTTGGTACAAATCTTTCGACGGGGCAGTAATGGTTATCGTACGAAAGTCTTTGATAGGCGCATTGGCATTGGGGCGTCGCCAAATACATTCATTTTCAATCACTACTTTTTCTCCGCCCGATTGCACAATGTCGGTACGGAGGGCAATAATCTGCCCTTTTTCTAATCCTTCCTGCCAATAATTGCCTTCATTTACTCTATCACACCCAAAAAACAGCGAACTGTGGTGGGGATAATTTCCGTTTCGTATCGACGTCACGCTGGCATTTGAAGGGCCATTGACAGGGAAGAAAAAAGGATATTTTTCATCTTGTGAAAAGATGTAACTCGTAAAAAAGTTATTATTGATCGTAATGTCAATTTTAGAATTAAGCTTTTGGGCTGTAATTTTTGTTTGAGCCCAACCTTTCACAGACGAAAATACGACTGCTACAAAGAGAATACGTTTTAAATAATGCATGTATAAAAATGAATGGCGTAAATAATTTTTTTGGGGGTAGGGGCAGGCCTTGCGTCTGCCCACTGTAAGGTTGTTCCTGACTCGCGTCTGCCCCACTCTTGATGTAAGGGCAGGCATAGGGTTCACTGCTGACGTAAGGGTAGACGCAAGGCATGCTCCACTCCTGACGTAGGGGCAGACGCAAGGCCTGCCCCTACGCTTTGTTCAACGTGATTTTTTGCGCTTGCTTTTGGGCTTTGATAGCCAATTCGGTAGCCAACAAGCAATGCGCTTGGGTCATGGCAGTCTCTGTACGGTTGAGAATATCATCCACGAGTTGGCGGCCATAAGGCAATTCTTGCTGTGAGCAGTCGATATAACGTGTCTCTTTGTGATCGGTCAGGAAGAGGTGATTTCCGCCAGAGCGGCCACCGATGTCGATGTTTTTTCGAATTTCAATGAAACCATCCGTACCTAAAATCGTCAAGCGACCATCTCCCCATGTTTTGAGGCCGTCGGGCGTGAACCAATCGACTCGGATATAACCCATGCCGCCATTGCCACGCAGCATCACATCGCCAAAATCTTCAAATTGTGGATATTGGGGATAATGCGTATTGCCTACTTGCGATGCCACAATATTGGCCTGCGTGGAGTTGGTAAAGAAGAGATATTGGTCAAATTGGTGAGAACCAATGTCACAAATAATACCCCCAAATTGTTCCTTGTTAAAAAACCACTCAGGACGCGTTTTAGGATTCATGCGGTGGGGACCCAAACCAATCGTCTGAATTACTTTTCCTATCGCACCTTCTTTTACAAGTTCTCCTGCTTTGACAGTAGCGCGGTTTTCAAAGCGTTCGCTATACATGATAGAATAAATACGACCCGTTTGTTTCTGAACGCGGCGTACTTCGGCAAGTTGCTCTAGGGTAGTAATTCCGGGCTTATCGGCCATGAAATCTTTCCCGCTTTTCATTACTCTGATGCCTAGAGGGGCACGCTCATTGGCTATCGCCGAGCTCAAAACCAACTGAATAGACTTGTCGTCTAAAATCTCTTTTTCGCCTGAAGCAAGCTTGGCTTGAGGATAACGTTTGGCAAAGGCGGCCACCAAATCTGGCTCTTTGGCATAATACGACACCAACTGCCCACCACCACGGACCACGGCTTCTACTTGACCATAGATATGGCCGTGATTCATGCCAATCACCGCAAACTTAATGCGGGGCGATTCGTATTGAATGGAAGGTGAGGGGGCTACTTTTTCGGTTTTGATATGTCCAAGGGCGTCTGAAGAAAACATAGGCAAAGTCATTAGCCCTGCTGCTGATGCCATTGACTCTTTCAAAAACGTACGACGTTGGTTATGAGATTTTTTCATTTGGGTGATTTATTAAATCCTGATAAGACTTTAAATCTTATCAGGATTGGGGGTTACATTTTAATATTGGTAGTTCCGTAAGGCTTGCGTTGTGGACGGCTCAACATGGCGTTGGCTTCTTTGTCATTGACAAAACGCTCTGCTTTAGGATCCCATTGAAGTTTGCGAGGCAGTTTCATAGCGATATGGCTCACCAAACATACGCTACAAGCTCGGTGGCCAATTTCTACGGGCGAAATCGGCGCTTTGCGTGATTTGACACATTCTAGCCAATTGCCGTGCTGTTCGTCACTTTTGTATAAATGAATTTCGTTTTCTCCAATTACAGATGTCAAAATTTTGGGGTCGCTCGCGTCAAGCGCTTTACTACTTTTGGCTTTAGAGACAGGGTCGCTTGCCGAAGCCACATAATCCCCACGTGATACAAAAATCCAGCCTTCAGTACCTTCATATCGGATACCATTAGGAAAACCTCCACTAGTATACATCGTAATGCCGTTGGCGTATTCGGCTTTGACCATGAAATCGCCATGCACATTCCAAAGGCCTGATTTCGGAAACTCCGCTACGGCTTGTACATAAATAGGGCCGGTATATTCGGTATCCATCCCCCATGCTGCCGAATCAAAATGGTGCTGTCCCCATCCCGTAATCATCCCTGCGCCGTATTGCTCTAAGCGCAACCATCCCGGACGGCCGTAGCCCTGCTGAGGATGAACGCCGATTTCGGTATAAGGCACTTCGGGTGTAGAGCCTAACCACATATCATAATTGAAACCTGCCGGCACAGGCATTGGGGCGGCCGAAGGACCAGAAGGGTCTCCGGGCAACCCCACCTTCACGGTATGAAGTTTACCGATTCGGCCATTGCGTACAAGTTCGGCCGCAATCCTAAATTGAGGCGAAGAGCGTTGCTGAGTCCCTACTTGAAGAATGGTGCCTTTTTTCTGAATAATATCGCTCAACATCCGTCCTTCGGCAATAGTGAGTGAAGTGGGTTTTTGTAAGTAAACATCTTTTCCTGCCAAAGCCGCTTCAATCGCGGGTTGTGAATGCCAGTGGTCAGGTGTACTGATGACTACGGCATCTATGTCTTTGTTGAGCAACATCTCGCGATAGTCGTCGTACATTTTGGCATCGACGTAATTGGCATTACCTGTTTTCTTGGTATAATAGCTTTCTACGAGTTTTTTGCCGTCTTGTAGGCGATTTTTATCGAGGTCGCAAACCGCAATCATGCGCGCTGCTTCATGCTGCATAGTGCCGGGCATGTCGTGGTCGCGTGCGATGCGTCCACAGCCAATCTGCCCAATATTGATTTTATTGCTAGGGGCGTTTTTGCCGAATACCGATGAGGGTACAATCGTAGGAACTCCAATCACCGTAGAAGCTGCGGCTCCTTTGGCGGTAAGCTCAAGGAATTTTCTGCGGGAAACGGAAGGTTGTGAGGCTTTTGACATAGAAATGTTTAGGATTTCTTTATGGTGAAATTTCAGGAAATTGGTTCGGTTTAAGACATTAGAATTGTACAATTTGATTTTTTTCTTAGGTACGTTCTATAAAAACGGAAGTGAAACCCCCAAAATCAAATTGTAGTTAATGTTAGGAGAAGATGGCTAAGATTCAAAAATATCTCGAAATTATTTTACTAAAAAATATTTTTATCTATCGAAAACGTTTTCGGAAACGCCACCGATAGCTATTTTAGACTCAAATATTTTATATAAATTTGTGAAATTGTATAAAACTCCTTTCCCTTTTTTGGAAGTGAGTAGATACTGACGATTTAGTTGAACTTGGAAAAATATAATTTTAATGGTGCCTTGTAAGAAGTGTAGAACAGCTCATAATGTAGTGAAGGCTGGATTTGTAAGGGGCAAACAACGCTTGTTTTGTAAAACCTGTGAACTACATTTTACGGTATCTTTGCCACAACACGAAGAGCCAAAAGCGGCTCGTCAAACTACTATTGTGGATGTGGCTAGGGCATTGGGGGTAGCTCCTTCCACGGTATCGCGGGCACTAAATGGCAGTACAGACATTAATTCTTTTACACGTCAAGAAATCTTACGTGTGGCTACGGAGATGGATTATCGCCCCAATCTATTGGCGCAGAGCCTTCACCGTGGCGAAACACACACAATTGGAGTGGTGATTCCCGATATTGAACGTCCTTTTTTTGCGGGTGTATTGGCAGGAATTCAGAAAGTCGCTACTGAGGCAGGCTATCGTGTAATGATTTGCCAATCCAACGAATCACATTCTACCGAAACCCTCAACGTACAAGCTTTGGTGGCGAGCCGAGTGGATGGGCTCCTTATCAGTCATTCCAAAGAAACTACTTCCTTTGAACACATTAAACTCCAACTGAAAAAGGGATTGCCAATTGTGCATTTTGATAGGGTGTGTGATGAAGTTGACACTGCCAAGGTGGTTCAAGAGGATTTTGAAGGAAGTTTTGCGCTAGTTGAGCATCTGATTGGCCAGGGCTGTCGTCGGATTGCGGTATGTGCAGGCCCACGTGAGCTACTCATTAGTAGTGCTCGACTTCAGGGCTACAAAGCGGCTTTAGAAAAGCATGGTATTGAGCTAGACGAATCCTTGATTTATCATAGTCACTTCAAGAAAGGAGAGCCATTGTTGGCTTTAGAAAAATGGCTTGCGCTTGATGCCCGACCTGACGGAATTTTTGCGGTACATTATGCCAATGCCATCGAAATAATGGTAGAATTGAAAAAAAGAAATTTTCAAATTCCTCAGGAAGTAGCAATAGTGGGTTTTGGTGATGAGTTGATTGCGGAGTTGATTGAACCTTCGTTGACGGTTTTTCATCTTTTCCCATTTGCAATGGGCGAAGCCGCGGCCTCACTGCTCATCGACAACATCATTCATCGTGATACATTTATGGCTTCCACTCAAAAAATGCGGGGTGAATTACGAATCCGACAATCATCATTGCGGTCATAAACCGCGTGGTTGAACCATTACGACCTCTTCTTTGTCTAAAATTACTTCTCCTTCAGGTAAGCCTTTAGGTTTTCTGACAAATTTTTTCGGGGTTACGATTACCGGACAAAGCGTTTCATTGCGGCGTTTCGAGTACCAAGCGGCGATTTGAGCGGCGCGCTCAACGACGCTATTAGGAATTTTTTTGCCTGCTTTGTATTTCACTACTACATGGGAGCCAGCTACATCGCGGGCATGTAGCCAAAGGTCTTCCTTATAGGCGTATTTTTTGGTGAGGAGGTCGTTGTTTTTTGCATTTTTTCCAATCAAAATCACATATCCATCAAACTCGGTGTGCTTGAAAAGTTGGGTAGGAGATAGGACGGGCGCATCGCTGAGAAGATTATTATTTTTAAGGTATTTGCGCAATAGTTTGAGTGATTCAAATGCTTCAATAATGCTGACGTGGTTTTTGAGTTCTTCCAGTTCGCCTTCCCTTAAAGCGATATTCTCTTGCAATTTTTCAATTTCGATGCGCTCATTTTTTGATTTTCGATAATAGCTTTCGGCGTTGCGTTGTGGGGTTAAGTCTGGTTTTAGCTTGATATCGATGTCTTGATTGCGATAAAAATCAAACAATGTTACCCGTTCGGCACGCTCCGGAATTTGGTGAAGATTGGCCATTAAAATATGTCCAATTTCCTCATTTTTGATATTGCTATCAATGTCTAATAATTTCTGAAAAGCTTCTTCCAAATAATGCTCAGTTCGTTGGATACGCTTCTGAATCATTTTGAGGGCTTCGCTTTTTTCTTTTGCAATGACTCCTATGCGATTGTAAGTAGTATAGAAATCATTGAGAGCGATAATGGGGTCGGTATGTTCGCGAACGACCTCCCCCAGCGGTACAAGCGAAAGAGTAGGTTGATGATTCCAGAGGCTAATACGAAATGTAGGATTTGAAAGAAGCATCAACGTATTTTGGATGATTTGCCAACGGTGTTTCGTAGGGGCAGGCCTTGCGTCTGCCCCTACTACGGCTTGAGAGTCTGCGCTTACGGCTTGAGAGTCTGCGCTTACAGCTTGTGCGTCTGCCCCTACGGCTTGTGCGTCTGCCCCTACAGCTTGTGCGTCTGCCCCTACGGCTTGAGAGTCTGCCCCTACGGCTTGAGAGTCTGCCCCTACGGTTTGTGAGTCTGCGCTTACGGCTTGAGAGTCTGCGCTTACAGCTTGTGCGTCTGCCCCTACGGCTTGTGAGTCTGCCCCTACGGCTTGTGCGTCTGCCCCTACAATATCGCCTATGGCGTCAGGTGTGGGCTTTGTGCCAATGTCTATTTGAGTTTGTGCAGACGCAGTAGGGGCAGACGCAGCAGCAAGGGCAGACGCAAGGCCTGCCCCTACATGGGTAAATTGCTTTTCCAGATATGCATTTATTTCCTTTCCAAACGTGGGGAATATTTTACGATGGTCATAATTGGCAGCTTCATAAGCTTCCCAAGATTGGTCGAGAGAGCGGTCAAGCTGCGAGAGTTTTAGAGTATTGTCAGAAACAAGTTTATTGTGAAAAAGGTCGATGACTAGGTCGTTCTCAAACAATACTGCGTTTGAGCGATTGCCAAATAATTTGAAAACGAGCGTGAAATTCTTGTCGAGTACAATCCCCAACGCTCGTTCATTATGAAATTGTCGTATCTCTGTGACCTCCAAATCATAGAGATTTTCGAATAAATCTACGCTATTTTGGCGAGCGCGGTTAAATTCGTCAGGGAAGTTGAAGCAAGCAAAATCAGGTCGTAACATCGCCCGAATAAAAAACGGACGATAGTAATTGTTTTTGCCGCGAGCTTGAGCCAATACGATGACCAACTCATCTTTTTCTTGACTAAAACATTCCATAAACTTCAACCCTTTGGTCAAGGGACGAAGCGCTTCGGTCAAATGTTTTAAAAAATGATAGTTTTGATGCATACCGCAAAGGTAGTAAGCAAGGGGCAGTAAGTAGTATTTTTGGCACAAAAACGCAAAAGGCGGCGTGGATTTTTCCACGTCGCCTTTTGTAAAAAAATAAGTAATCGCCTATTTTTCTCTTACCAATACTTCGTCGATTAAGCCGTACTCCTTAGCTTCTTCGGCGCGCATCCATTTATCGCGGTCGGAGTCTTTTTCGATAATTTCGACTGACTTACCAGTGTGGCTTGCCAAAATATCGTACAATTCTCCCCGAAGTTTCACGATTTCGCGAGCAGTGATTTCGATGTCAACTGACTGTCCTTGGGCACCGCCTGAAGGCTGGTGAATCATAATACGAGCGTGAGGAAGTGCGGCACGTTTGCCAGCGGCACCACCTGCTAGTAATACAGCTCCCATAGAAGCCGCCAAACTGGTACAAACCGTAGCTACATCAGGACGGACATATTGCATGGTATCATAAATACCCAAGCCTGCGTACACGGAGCCACCAGGGCTATTGATATACATCAAAATATCTTTTTTGGGGTCGGCAGATTCCAAAAACAACAACTGAGCTACTACGATGTTAGCGATTTGGTCATCTACGGGCATTCCAAAGAAGATGATACGGTCGGCCATAAGGCGCGAAAATACATCTACTTCGCGGAAATTCATTGGGCGCTCTTCGATGATAGCGCGGGTCATGTTTTCTACGGTATGGTTTACGTAGCCATCAACGGTCAGGCCGTTCATGCCTAAATGTTTTACTGCGTACTTTCTAAATTCTTGTCCGTGATTCATTGTGTTTTACTTTAATAGTTAATCTTTGTATTTTCAGAACATAAATCTTATTCTCTTGGTTCGGTGGACAAAAATGCAGAATTTAGCGTTTGATTGTTGTTTGTTTTACCAACAAAATATCGGTGGAAGCGAGATTTGTCATGCGAAGCATTTTAGAGGGGCATATTCCGGCATCTGCCGTGGAGTATTGTTATGGATTGTGGGAACGCTATCAATTTGATTTTGTGGCTTCTAGGCCACGCCGAACTCGTCTTGGCGATTTTACGGCTCAGTCTGGGCAGCGCGAACGTATCACGGTCAATGTCAATCTAAATCCCTATAATTTTTTGATTACGTATCTTCACGAAGTAGCTCATTTGGAGGTATATCGAGGATACAAGCGTCGCCAACCTCCGCACGGGAAAGCATGGAAAAATCATTTTAGCCTCTTGCTCCAGCCTGTTTTGAATGAGCAAAATTTCCCTTTGTCGGTTTTGGCTCCGTTGCTACATTATGCCCAAAACCCCACGGCTTCTACCGGAACCCACTTGCCTCTCATGCAAGCGCTCAAAAACATTGATGCGCCTCAAACCCATCTTGTAATGGTAAGTCAGCTAAATGAAGGACAGACTTTCTTGCTGAATCAAAAAATGTTTGTGAGAGGTACGCTAAGACGTACGCGGGTCGTTTGTATAGAAAAAGCCTCACAAAAAAAATATTTGGTGGCGGCACATGCTTGGGTTGAGAAAGTGTAAATAAAGAATAAGGTGCAATTTGGGCAACAACTACGGGTGAAAAACAGGTTTGTTTTATACGAAAGACTTTTTCAGGTTATTTGGGAACTTTGTGGGACAAAAACCCCCATCTATTTAGTTTTACTATGGGGGTTGGGAAATCAAAGTTTTGCCCAAAACTCAGTATTATCTTCTGGACAATGGTTTAAGATAGGAGTTACTCAAACGGGTGTATATAAAATTGACGCTGCTTATCTGAAACAAATGGGTGTTGACCCTTCCCAAATCAATCCTAAACACTTACGACTTTTTGGAAATGGAGGAGGTATGCTTCCTCAGTCTAATCAAATACCCCGTGCTGCTGACCTCATCGAAAATGCAGTCTACGTAAAAGGCGAAGCCGATAGCCGTTTTGATGAAGCAGACGCTCTTTGGTTTTTTGGGCAAAGCCCGCACGAAATTAAATACAATGCCGTCGAAAACCGCCTCGAACATCAGCTCAATCTCTATAATGACACTACTTTTTATTTTCTTCAGATAGGGAATGAAGCGGGAAGGAGGATTGTGTCACAATCTGCCGGAAAAAGTGGCGCTTTGATTACGACCTTTGACGATTACGTCTTCAAAGAGAGTGAGTTATATAATCGTACTCAATCAGGGCGTGAGTGGTGGGGAGAATATTTTGGCAGCCAAACTCGTCAAGAATTTAAGGCAGATTTGCCAGGGCTGTTGCCAGATAGCCCCTTCAAATTTACGGCCGCAACGGTGGCTGCTGCGCAAGTGGTCACTAAGTTTGGTTTTGCAATAAATGGACAGGCGATTGGCGAACAAACCATGGGTACAGTTACGACGTACCGTTATGATTCTAAAGGTCAACGTACACAGCGTACTTATGAAGGCAAACTATCAGGGGCTGCTAATACCGTAAGTATGGTACTGACTTTTGATAAAGCAGGACAAGCTAGTGCGGAAGGTTACTTAGATTTTTTGGGGATTCAGTTACAGCGGAATTTAAGGTTATATAGCCAACCTACGATTTTTCAGAGTCTCGCTGCTTTGGCACAAGATTCTGTCAAATATGTGATAAGTCAAGCTACGGCTCAAATGCAACTTTGGGATATCACGATACCGCAGCGGCCACTTCAACAAAGCTATCAGCTCAATGGCACCGAGGCTACCTTTGGAAAAGAAGGAAAAACCATAAAACGTTTTGTGGTATTTACTGAAGAACAACTCCAAAAACCTCTTTCTTTTAGAGCCATTGCAAATCAGAATATACGGGCCATGAAGGCTCCTAATATGCTGATAGTAACGCCTATGGTTTGGCAAAAACAAGCTCAAAAGTTGGCAGATTTTCGAAGCCAAAACGATGGTTTAGAGGTAGCAGTAGTGCCTATTTCTCAGGTATACAATGAATTTGGATCGGGGCAGGCTGACCCTACGGCTATTCGGGATTTTGTAAGGTATATGTACCAAAAAGACCCGCAAAAATTGAAATATCTACTGCTGTTGGGCGATGCAAGTTATGATTATAAAAATAACCTGAAAGCACTGTCTCCTCAAGAGATGAGTTTGTTTGTTCCTACCTATGAGAGTCGCGAGTCATCACAGCCGGTATTGAGTTTTGGATCTGATGATTATTATGGTTTTTTGGAAGATAACGAAGGCGAATGGGGAGAAGACTATAGCGGAAATCATACGTTAGATGTTGGCGTGGGCAGGCTGCCTATTAAGTCAGTAGAAGAGGCTGAAGCGGTTGTCAATAAATTGATGAGATATAACACTAAGCGGTCTAGGGGAAATTGGCGCCAAAAAATCGTATTTGTAGCTGATGATGGAGATAGTAATCTTCATCAGCAAGATGCTGATAATTTGTCTAAAGTAGTAGCAAAACTTTCTCCTACCTATGATTTACGAAAATTGTATGTAGATGCTTATCCCCAAATAGGCACTACAAGTCAACATGCCCCTGAAGTGGGAAAGGCTATTGACAGATACATAAAGGAAGGTGCGTTTATAGTAAACTATACAGGACATGGCGGTACTTCGATATGGGCCGATGAGCAAATTGTTACTCTTCAAAACTTGCTCAGTTGGCGCAATCTCGATAATATGCCTTTGATTATTACGGCCACTTGTGAGTTTGGTCGTTTTGATAATCCTGCCGAGGTGTCGGGAGCCGAAATTGCCGTTTTAAGCCGCACGGGAGGAGCTATCGCAATGCTTACTACTGCCAGGCCCGTGTATGCAAGTACCAATTACCTGTTAAATAATGCTTTTTACGAAGCGGCTTTTCAAAAATCAAGCGGTGAAGTTCCGCGCCTTGGTGATTTGATGAAACATACCAAAAACAACAGCTTTAGTGGCGTGTTTAATCGAAACTTTACGCTTCTCGGAGATCCTTCTCTCAGACTTAATTATCCCGACTATTCGATTGAAATAACTGCAAAAGATACGCTAAGAGCGGGCGGAAAAAGCCAGATTGTGGGAGAGGTTAAAAATGGAGATACCCTCGTTGCAGACTTTAATGGACTCGCACGTGTGACGGTGTTTGGTCCCGAAAACAAAATCGAGACTCTTGGAAATGAAGGCAGTAAAATGGTGTATGGCGAATATAATACGCGCCTTTTTGAAGGGTGGGTCAGTGTCAAAGCCGGAAAGTTTAGCACGGATTTTATCGTACCAAAAAATGTGGAGGAAAAACTAGCCAAAGGCCGAGTGCAAGTGTACGCCGTGAGGGAAGATAGCCTAGTCGACGCAAGTGGTGGGAGTAATCAAATATGGGTAGGTGGAAAAGCGGCAACAGTCGTAGATAATACTCCTCCTCAACTTTCTATGTACCTAAACGATGGCACGTTTGTTGATGGAAATGAAGTAGAAGATAGCCCTGTATTGATTGCTGAAATAGCGGATGAAAATGGTATAAATCTTTCGACAGATATGGTGTTGACCTTAAATGACACCCTTTCGATGGTGGTGAATCAGTACTTTGTGGCCGATAAAGACGACTACCGCAAAGGCACTGTTAACTACCCATTTTATAAACTTTCAGCTGGAGAGTATATACTTACTTTAAAAATAGAAGATACATACAATAATTCAAGTACTCAGACGTTGAGATTTAGAGTAGGAAGCCAGATACGATTAATCAAAAACCTCATTGCATATCCGAATCCATTTGTCGAGCAAACTAAATTACAAATTGAGCTAGTAGATGAAGGAGATGACATCGACATCAAAACTCAAATATTCGACTTGAATGGTCAGCTAATTCGGACTTCAAATCAAACTATCTATCACTCTGATAAAATCATAGAAGCATTTAATTGGGATGGAACTAACAATGCCGGACAAGCAATACCTAAAGGAATGTATGTGTACAAAGTTAGTATCTATTCGCTTACAAGACAATATACGCAAAATCTAGGATGCAAGTTGGTACTTCTAAAGTAGATTTTGAAAATACAAATTAATATCTTTGCAGTTTATAAAACAGAAATGCTATTTTTGACTCGCCCATGTCTTCAAGTTTTAATGGGTAATGTTGGCAAACCAATTTCCTTATGATAAGAAAAATTTCTCCCGTCGCTACATTGTTGGTGGGTTTTTGTTCTTCTTTCGTTGTTTCGGCTCAAATTACTTCTGCTGGACAAGATAGTACGCTACGTGCTGTGATACCTTCAGTACCTTTTGCTGCTTTTACACCAGATGCACGAAGTGCCGCTATGGGTGATGCAGGTGTAGCACTTAGTCCCGATGCCAACTCTGTATATTGGGGATCAGCCAAATTGGCTCAATCTACCAAGGATTATGGTGTAGCTGTGTCGTATACTCCTTGGTTAAGAAACATAACCGACGACATGTATTTTGCAAACGTATCAGGGTTCAAAAAAATTGGCAAAGACCAAGCGATTGGAATAAGCTTAATGTATTTTGACCACGGCAAATTTGAAGCAAGAAACAACTTCGGAACTTCCTTGGGAGACTATTATTCCAATGAATTTTATGGTACTTTAGCCTATTCTCGTAAATTATCGGATAAGTTTTCGATGGGAATTAATTTAAAGTACTTAAACTCAAACCTTGCTGGAAACATTGCAGTGGGAGGCGTTTCGCTCAAGCCTGGACAAACTGTAGCGGGTGATATTAGTGCGTTCTATCAAACTGAAGAAATCGACGAAGGAACCGGCAAAGGTTGGAATTATTCGTTTGGTTTGATGCTTCAGAATATCGGAGGAAAAATTAATTATGGTGGAACCGAAAGCGGTTTTATTCCCACCACTTTCAAATTGGGAGGAGCTGCAACGCGCTTTATTGATACGCACAATAAACTAACTTTTGCTTTAGATCTCAATAAACTTATGATTCCTACTCCTGGTGGAACCAAAGGTAACAATCAAGGCACTATCGCAGCTATGTTTAGTTCTTTTGGGGATGCTCCTGGTGGATTTTCGGAGGAGTTGCGTGAGTTTATGATTTCGGCAGGGGCTGAGTATTGGTACAATGAAGTATTTGCAGTACGCTTAGGGTATTTCAACGAAGCTCGTAGCAAAGGCGATCGTAAATATTTTACAGTGGGTTTTGGCGCTCGTGTTCAGAATCGTTATGGAATAGACTTTGCTTATTTGATGCCTCAGAAACAAGGAAGCCCTTTGGCCAATACATTCCGTATTTCTTTGGTGATAGATATGTTTAAGAAAGCGGCCGATTTGGCAATCGATTCTGAAGAGTAAGCGATAAATAATTACAGAAAAAAAGCAAGCGCGTCGAATTATCAAAATTCGACGCGCTTGCTTTTTTGTTTATACTTTGATTCTTTATTGAAGTAGATGCACCGAAATCGTATCACTTTCTATTACATTGCTGACATTGAGTGCCCGATCTCGTACTCTAATTTGGAACTTTACGGTAGTAGGGCGCGAATTATTAGAATGAGGGAAATAATGTGAGTAATCTAATCGACCTTCGATAGGGCCTTTTTTGCCGTCAGGTTTTAAAATTGGAAAAAACAGCTTATTGTTGCCTGGAAGGGGAAACTCTACAAATTGGTTTCCCGTTGTTCTTCTTAGCGTTTTTAATTCATAATTTCCCCACTCTCCATAGCGTGGATCGTCGCGATTAGCCGGACTTTCACCCAAATCGCCGTCGCCATCTTTAAATTCAATAGTAATAATGACCGAATCCTGTTTTGCTTTTGAAAAAGGTTCAATAACTTCAAATTTGTCCATACTATTGAATGCAATTTCAGGGACGGGACTGTAATCTGGTGGAGTAAAACATCCGGTGGTAGCCGATGCCAACAAAGTTATGGTTAGTAAAAAACGAACGAAGCCCTTCATGTTTATTTTTAATTTTGTTCTAAAGTACAAAAAGTGATTATAGTTTAAACTTGTATGCGGTGGATTTTTTCAACGCTTAACAACAACTACCTAAAGTTTGTTTTATATGTTTACTCGTCAGGATTTGCAAGATGCCATTCTCCACATTACACACCCTACTTTTGAGGAGGTGGCTTTGATGGTTTTTAAGTGGCAAGCTATACAAAATCCACTTTACAGCCAATATTTGAGCTATTTGGGAGTTTCCAGTACTCAAGTGACGACTTTGTCGGATATCCCTTTTTTGCCTATTAGCTTTTTTAAGAATCACACTGTTTTGAGTGCTGCGCCAAAAATACAAACTACTTTTGAGAGTAGTGGTACTACCGGAAGCCAGACGAGCCGTCATCATGTGAGTGACTTGGGATGGTATGACCAAATCAGTACCCGTATTTTTGAAACTACGTATGGGGAGTTGACAAACTACCATTTGTTAGCGTTGCTACCTTCTTACCTTGAACGAAATAATTCGTCTTTGGTGTATATGGTTCAACAATTTATTGCGCAAACTCGCTCTCCATTTTCAGGTTTTTTTTTGCATAATACAGATGAGCTACTAAAAGTGCTTCAACAAATAGTAAGGCAAGCTGATGGCCGAAAAATAATACTGTGGGGCGTCACGTTTGCTTTGTTGGATTTGGCCGAATCGGGGAGGTACAAGGCATCAGAAGACTTGCGGGATTTTTCAGGGCTAATAGTCATGGAAACGGGCGGTATGAAAGGACGTCGCCGTGAAATGCTTCGAGAAGAAGTGCATCAGATACTGACAGAGGCTTTCAATGTGAAAGTAATTCACTCCGAATACGGGATGACAGAGCTGTTGTCGCAATCGTATTCAGAAGGGGAAGGGATATTTGAAATGTCGGCTACGATGCGGATTCTCTTGAGGGATATCAACGACCCTCGCACTGTATATGCTCCTCCTGACACCAAACTTCGCTATGGTGGTATCAATGTAATAGACCTGGCCAATATTGATTCTTGCGCTTTTATCGAAACCCAAGATTTAGGCCGTTTTATAGGTCAAACAGGGACACAGTTTGAGGTCATCGGACGTTTTGATAATTCCGATATAAGAGGTTGTAATCTACTGCTTTAACTTTAAGAAATAGCTTCCAACATTACTTCTACAAAATCTCCAGCGGGAGCATTACAAGTCGGACATACATAAGAGGCTGGTAAAGGGGCGGGTATATCAGCTATGGTAAGGCAATGTTTGCATTGCATAACTTTTTCCATAATGATAGGCTGCAACCCAGGGGTTTTACGGGTAAGGGTGGTTTTTTTGTCGGTCGAAAGTTGTTCATAATACTTTTGAGTAAGACGTCTTAAAACCTCTGGGAGATTTTTGCGAGCTACATCACCGGCAAAAGTTTCCCATTCGCTATTGCCGATATAAAAATCAGGCGAGTGAATCACTCTAAAACGCTCATAATCGTCGGACAGGGGTTCTATAACAATAGTAGAAGTGGTATCGGGGCTTCGCTCTCCTATGCTAAAACTTAGACTAGAGGTACGTATCCGAGTGCGCTCAAAAGCATCTACAAGTTCGGTTTTGAGGCGCAAAGCTGCGGCGTCAGCATCAGGTAGCTGCCAGTTGAGCTCAAGAAAGGAATAATGAGTGTGTACGCCCCAAAGCCCCAAGAGTTTTTCCCATTGATAAATGGTCTCTTTTGGAATGTCTCTAATAACAAAAGTTTTGAAGGGGGTCGTATAAATACGGCCAATTTTGGTGTCTTTGCAAAGTTGAGACAATGCCTCTATGAAGGGCGCTTCAAATTCATTGGTACGTTGATAAAGCCCAATCCAATAATGTCCATCATAGCGATAAATACCTTCGTGGCGGGGATAAGGCTTAGGTGTAAGTCTCACTTCTTGCTCAATACGACGAGTACGGCCCGAAAATTTGGAACAAACTTGCTGGAAAAATTCCTCAAAATTTACGAGAGGAGTAGAATTGTAGAGAACAGACTCAATGGTTTTGACCCATTGGGCGATTTGTTCGCCATCAAGCAACTCAGGCCATACGCGCATTTTTCCTAACGCAGGGATTTTTATCACTAAATACCAAAAGGAAGGGGTGGCAGAGGCAATAAAATTGAGCTCGCCCGTAAGCGGTCGGATCAACTCTTGGGTGGGGTCAATAAGATTGATTTTGAGGCGAGGTTCAAAATCAAAAGAATCAATAATATCTAAATAATCTCCCGAACGTAGCCATGATAATTTAGGAAAAATATTCTGAGCTACTACCGACGATACGATGTTGGGATGTGCTGAGTTGGCTTCTTCCACCTTAAACCCATATTCAGCGAGTTGGTGACGTAAAATAGGTAGCTGCCCATCTGAAGAAGGTATCAATAAATCTTGTCGGAAACCTACTTCTATTTTGCCTAGTGCATATTGTCTCGTCAAAGAGGCTAGCCTTTGAAGTTCGTCGGGGGTAATTACCCCGCCTGGGGTCAAGATGCGAAGAAAAGTCATGTTATTTTTAAAGGGAAGGGTGAGGTGGGAGTTGAACAACTTCGATTACTAAATTTACTTACATTTTTTCTATTTCTGTTAAGAATTCTTTCACAGATTTTTCAGCCTCTGATTTTAGGTCAATATTAGATTCAAATAATACCAAACGAAGCTCTTGATACATGGCAATAGCCTGCCACAGAGCTTGGGTTAGTTCTTGGGCCGTCATACCACCTATGGTTTTTCTAAGTTGAGTTAAGTCTTGCGCCGATAGTTTGGTTTCTACTTTCCGTACACCGCGTGGTTGATTACCGTTTTTGATATGAAGCAGAGGGCCGAGTACTACCATTCGTAGAAAACCTAAAAAATCGAAGGCTTCAAAGAATTCTCCCCGGCCTATTTTTAGTGAAGCATAATGTATCCATACCCAAAATCTGTCCTCAATCCACTGGTAATCAGGGTATGGCCAAGTGGCTTGGGTTGTTTGAATAATCTGACTGAGGATATGATCGCGTTCCCAGACGATAAGGGGATTTTCGATGCGTTGATAAAATTCGTTGGGCGTTAAAAACTTGATATCCACATGCAAGAGAGGATTGGCATAGAGACAAATGAGGAGCCGAGGTTCGCCTACGTGCTCGCCAGTGAAAGCTGACAATACCGTACCAAGTTGATGAGCGATGTTTTTCATTTGATTGACATCGCTTGAGTAGGGATGTTGAGATACCAATACCAAATCTAAATCTGAAAAAGAGTCGGTTTCTTTGGTGATGTGAGAACCAGCTACGGCGAGGCCAACCATATCAGGAAGGGGGCTTAAAACCTCGATAGCATGTGCAATAAAATCATCGAAAATAGAGTGTTGCATAGCTTGTTCGTTTTGGGCAATTATCTCAAAACTTTTTTGCGGATTTGAAAGTTCGGACAAGGCACACTTTATTTTCAAGTATTGGGCAGTGGGCTACTCACCGCTGGGCAAGTAGTGCATTGTGGCGTTTGTAAACTTAACGAATAAGTTGGTTTTCGACTGGCCAGGTTTTAGCATTTTCTAATATCATTTTGATTTCGGGTTTACAGCTACCACAGCCTGTACCTGCTCCGGTTTGTTGGCATAGGGAGGGCAAATCGCTACAACCGGCTCTAATAGCATCTTGTAAATTCCCCTCTCCGATGTTGTTGCAGGAGCATATTACTTTTCCTTTGACTGGTGTCGTGCTTTGACCACTTCGAAGTAGTTTAAGACGTTTTTCGGATAATTCGGTTTTTTGTTGAATCAAAGATTTGAATTCCACAAACTCGGACTTATCTCCTACGAGTATAGCCCCTACTAGGCGGTCGTTATAAATAATACACTTTTTATAATACCTTTTTGTTCTATCCATAAAAATCACTTCTTCATAGTTGGTACTTGCTCCATTGACTGGAATCTCGGTGATTCCTAAAGAACATAAATCTAACCCGTCTATTTTCAAAATGTTCATAGAGATAGTGGGTCGGTAGTAGCTTTGGATATCGCCACTGAGATAGGCACAGAGAGCTTCGGCTTGTTGCTCTGCGGCGGCAGTAATGCCAAATTGCTGCCCTTCAAATTCGGCTACTTCACCCACCGCAAAAATAAAAGGGTCAGAAGTTTGGAGATAGGCATTGACGACGATACCCCGCTGAACTTCCAAACCCACTTGACGAGCTATTTCTAGGTTTGGAGTCGTGCCCATGGTAAATATTACGGCATCGCAAGTGAGGATTTGACCAGAAGTAAGGCGAAGTCCAGTTGCTTTTTTTTGGGTTTCGATGATATACTTTACTTCGTCATTATAATAAATATCAATACCACGGTCTCGAAGTTCCTCGTGCAAAAGAGTACTTGCTGTAGAATCTAATTGGCGATTCATAAGGCGAGAAGCGCGATGAATTACCGTGACACGTTGAGAGCGCTGTCGTAAAGAAGCTGCTAATTCTAAGCCTAACAACCCTCCTCCCACAATCACCACGTTTTTGGTAGAGGGCTTGCTATATTTTTCTTCAATGGCTAAGTATTGCATTAGTTTATCAGCGTCTTGGCGAGTTCTCATCGTAAATACCCCCTCTAGTTTTGTATCTAAATCACGAGGAGTAGACGCGCGACTTCCCGTAGCAATGATGAGGCGGTCGTAATGATGCATTTGGCCCCTTGAATCATAAACTACCTTGTGAGTTCGGTCAATCTTCCCAATACTTATGCCTTCGTGCAAGTGAATCAAGGCGCGTTCATCATCTTGCATTTTGAGAAGTTTTTCCCATTTCATAGCCCCACTGACATAATCGGGGAGCATTACGCGGTTGTAGAAGGCGAAGGTCTCTTTGCTAAACACGTGGATTTCGTCGGTAAGATTCCATTGTCGATGAGTAGTGACAAACTTATAGGCGGCTGCCCCTGCCCCTATCACAATGATACGTTCTTTAGGCTTTCTGAATTTTTTTACTTCAACGGCAGCATATTTAAAGTCTGGCTCCTTGGAGAAAGGATCTAATAAATCGCTGGTTAGGTTGTTGGCACGAGCCGCACTCTGATGAAGAATCTTGCCCCAGTGCATGGGCAGGAAAACTACGCCTGGCCGAATATCGTCCGTGATTTTGGCCGGGACTTGCACTTTGCCGCGTGTATTTTCAATGATTACTATTTGACCTTCTTTGATGCCTCTTTCTACGGCGTCTTGAGGGTTTATTTCGAGTACAGCTTTAGGGATATGCTGGGTAAGCTTGTTGACTTTACCCGTTTTGGTCATGGTGTGCCATTGGTCGCGTAGGCGCCCAGTGGTAAGAATCAAAGGGAAGTCGTCACTCAACGCTTCGGATTGATTTTCATCAGGTACGGTTTTGATTTGGGCTTTGCGAGAAGGAGTAAAAAACTGATGGTCCGCAAAAAGCCGAGCAGTTCCACTAGAATCACGACTAGGAACTGGCCATTGAAGCGTGCCTTGTGTACGTAGGCGCTCGTGCGACACCCCGCTGATGTCGATGTGCGTACCTTGGGTAAGGCGAACGTGCTCGTCGTAGATTTCTGCTACATTTTGGTAGTTAAAAGCGTCACCAAATCCCATTTTATGGGCAAATTTGACAATAATTTCACTGTCGGGGAGTGCTTCTCCTACAGGCTCGCTAAATTGGGATAAGTAAGAAATACGACGTTCGGAATTGGTCATAGTGCCAGTTTTTTCGCCCCAAGCTGCCGCAGGGAGTACTAGGTCGGCATAGGCTAGGGTATCCGAACGATTAGAGATATCTTGGACAATCACAAATTTGGCCGCTTTCAAAGCTTCTTCTACCAAATGCACATTGGGTAAACTTACGAGCGGATTAGTACACATAATCCAAATAGCTTTCATTCGCCCGTCTTTGAGTGCTTCAAACATTTCGGTAGCTGTAAATCCGGGCTTAGGATTGAGTGACGGAACACCCCAAAAATCAGCCACTTCTTGTCGGTGGGTAGGGTCGGCCAAATTGCGATGTGCTGGTAGAAGATTGGATAGCCCACCTACTTCTCTTCCACCCATTGCGTTGGGTTGGCCTGTCAAGGAGAACGGCCCCGACCCTGCCTTACCGATATGCCCCGTAATCAAATGGAGATTGAGCAAAGCTAGATTTTTGTTGACCCCAATGACACTCTGATTGAACCCCATAGCCCACATAGAAATAAATCCTTTGGATTTGCCAATGTACTCTACCGCTTGGTGAATATCATGCAGGCTGATGCCGCAGATTTTGGCCGCCTCTCGCATGTCGCGTTGGGCTACTTGAACTCGGTAAGAATCAAAACCTTCGGTGTGATTTCTGATGAATTGTTCATCAATGTATCCCCTCGAAATCAGTCCCTTGGCGAGAGCGTTGAGCAATACCACATCCGTGCCAGGTTTGATTTGAAGGTGAAGGTCGGCCATACGGGCAGTATCAGTACGGCGGGGGTCTATCACCACAAATTTAACACGCGGATTGGCCGCTTTATGGGCTTCCATCCGACGAAATACAATAGGATGATTCCAAGCGGGATTGGAGCCAGCAATCAAAAAACAGTCAGCAAGTTCGATGTCTTCATAACTACACGGCACAGAGTCTTCCCCTAGCGCCATTTTGTATCCTACCACCGCCGACGACATACAGAGGCGAGAGTTGGTATCAATGTTGTTGGAGCCTATAAAACCTTTGATAAGTTTATTGACCACGTAGTATTCTTCGGTGAGGCATTGCCCTGAGGCATAAAATCCTACGGAATCGGGGCCGTATTTCTCAATAAATGTCTTAAATACAGCTGCTGCTCGTTCTAGTGCCGTATCCCAGCTGACGCGTTGGGGTGGTGATTGTCGATTGCGGCGCATTTGGGGATACAGCAGTCGATCGGAAGTATCCATCACAGTATAATGCAAATTCCTTCCTTTTGAACAAAGCATTCCTTGGCTTGAAGGGTGGCTAGGGTCGCCTTCTACGGAGATATTGCCGTTGCGACTTTTCTGAACCACTACCCCGCAGCCTACGCCACAGTAGCAACAAGTGGTTTTGTATGAGGTTGTTTCGTTCATAATTTCCCGTTTGAAAAAAATACTTAGGCTGCCTGTAATTCTGTTTCGGTTTGTTTGAGGGTAACAGTTTTACCAAAATTTACTAAAAACAATAGCACCCCCGTAATAGCCACTATGCCTCCGATATACATGAAGGCTTGTCCATAAGAAATAGATTGAGATTTAAACAAAAAGCCCATGAGCATTCCACCTACATTTCCGCCAGCTCCTACTACGCCCGAAATTACACCTACGGCTTTGGGATTAATGAAGGGTACAATGGCGTAAGTACCACCGTTGGCCATTTTCAGAAACATCGCAAACGTAAGCATAGATAAAATAGCGAGGGTCAAATTGCCTGCTTGGGCAAACAACAAGATGCCAATACCTTCCAGCAACAGCATAGAAGCAAGCAAAATCCCTTTACCCCTCATTCCAAATTTTTGTCCTACTTTGTCGGCAACAATACCACCTACGGCACGGGCAAAAATATTCATAAACCCAAATAGCATTGCCCAAAACCCTGCCTCGGTTTCTTCCATGTGGAAGTTGTCGAAAAAATAAAGCGCTGCTACGCCGTCAAAGGTGATTTCCATTCCAAAGCAGCAAGCATAGGCAATGGCCAACGCCCAAACCCGAATGTCAGAGCAAGCTTTCCAAAAAGAAACGGTTGATTGAGAGGTATTTGTGTGGTTAATTTCGTCGTAGTTTCCGGCAGGAGTATCTTTGGTATATTTCCAGTAGACCCAAGCCATAAGAAGCATCATAAGACCCGGCACAATCATCGCCAGCCGCCAAGCATCTGCTTTTACAAAACCAAATCCCATAATAGTAGCCATAATGAGAGGCATAGCAAGCTGCGTAATACCGCCGCCTAGATTTCCCCAACCTCCTGCAACGGCATTGGCTGTACCTTTGATAGTAGGCGCAAACATCATAGAAGTATGAAACTGCGTAATCACAAACGAAGCGCCAATCACGCCAATCGCCAAACGAAACAATAAAAATGAAGTATAATCTTTGGCCAAGCCCACGAGCATGACGGGCAAAGCACCCACTATCAAAAGAGCAGTATAAGTTTTGCGAGGCCCCCAAGTATCACATAATTTACCGATAATGAGCCGTGCGAAAATCGTAGCTGATACCGCCGCAATGATAGTATTGCCGACTTGAGGTTTGGTAAGTCCTAAATCGGCTCGAATGGCAGGCATTAAGGGTGCTATTCCAAACCAACCAAAAAAACACACAAAGAAAGTAAGCCACGTGATGTGGAAAGTGCGCATCTGAATGCCACTAAAACTAAAAATATTGAGCTGAGAAAGAGGTTTATTAGAAGTCATGGGATTTCAGTAGTTTAAAGATTTTGGGAAAGATTACTTTGCAGCTTTGGTCGTAAGGAAATCGGGGCGTATGTTGAGCATGATATAAGCCCAATGAGCACGGCGTTTGGTTTGGCCAATAGTACCTAGTTTGGCGTATTCGAGACTATCTGAGCCTTTGAGGAAAGAATACCCTACTTCAAGGTTCGTAAATTTGTTGAGGCTATAATTCATGATACAGTCCACTTCATTGCCTAGTTGGCGGTTTAGTTTTCCCGCCGAAGCATCTAGCCCATTTTTCATATCGTTGGCTAAAGCAAAGTGGTGAAAGTCCAATGTGAAATATAAATTCGGATTGGCTGTATATTTGGTTTTGAGGAAAGCATTGGCCAATCCACCTGCTGCCGAGCCCGTACCTACATAAAAATAATCCATGTATCCCCAATGCTTGTGTGGAGTACCATAGAGCGGGTCGAAGCGGTGGTCTTTGCCGTCGGGAGTAAGGGTATTGCTGCCCGAAAGCAATTCATAGCCTGGTCCTATAGAAAGCCGTCCTTGTTGAATTGATACGTTGGCACCATAATGAAAAGCACTCAATGCCTGACCGTCACGGTTTTTGCCTTGTTGTAAATAACCAAAGGCTTGCCAAGTAATTTTACCTAGTTTTTTGGCGAGCGGATTGAGTAGCCCAGTGAGCATGGCACCATAAGTAAAGCGGCTATGGACACCATTTACATCGTATCGGCGGCCATAAACTAGGCCATTGGAAGCATTACCGATACTATCTATTCTATACTTTTGAAAATCATCTTTGAAGAAAAGCCCCGCAAATTTTGTAGTTCCGAATTTTCGGCTCAGATACACCATCTGCATTGATTTAAACATTTGATTTTGTCCATTGGTACTGAGAGGAGAGGTTAGGAGAGGAGCCCCTCCTTTAGAAGTAGTAGGAATAAAATCACTAGGAAGGCTGATATAGTCACCTTTAGAATTGGCGATAGTGGTGGGAGTATTGGCAGCTACATAAAAAGTGCCCGTACGTCCAAAAGCATCGCTATTTTGATTAAAAGCAGCTCCAATATCTATTTGCCAGCCTTTCTTTTGGGCTTTGAGCAAAGCCATATCAAAACGACGCCCTTGCTGGAGCCAATCCAAATTCCCAAGCAATCGTACATCATCGTAGATCAACTCTTGCCGTCCTATTTTGAGCGATAAGCGCTCAAAGGCCTTGGTTTTGAAGGAGGTATCGTTTGCGTTGGCCAGTATGATTTCGGCCCAAGCCTCGTGTAAAAACAATTTTGAGCCGTCGGAGTTGTTGATCGAAGAGGCATCTTGCCCCCATACCCTTACATCGCGGATATTGACTCCGAAGGTGAGTCGATCCCACCGATATCCAAAATTCAAGCTTGTTCGTTGGGAAGTAAATGTCGCTGCTTTAGCACCCAATTTGGCGAGGTTTCCGAGGCCGTCTCTTACCTCTGTACGGGTTCTTACTTGCCCTTGCAGGCTCATTTGAGCCTGCGCCGATTTGACTAGTAAGAATGTGAAAAGAAGTATCGTATACGATTGTACGTATAACAATTTTTTCATAAGTTTGTAAGGTTTTAAGTTAATCCCTAATTTAAGACTTCACAATACCCCGCCAGAACCGCCATTCTGCGGGGTTTTCTTTTTCCTTCCTAATAGGCGTCCGCCAACGCTATTGGAAGTTTACGTAAGAGCTACCAGAGTATATAAGGTGGGTGATTTTTATTTCTTGAAAAAATACTATTTATATAGAGTATTGATGGTTTTGAGGGGATTTTTTAAAATGAGTTAATTAAAAAATATAGTTTTTCAAAACAAGGTTGTAGAAAAAGTTTATATATTTACTATTGTACTTGTCAAAATAAAATTCTTATGTGTAGGTTGCTTAAAAATTTTACTTAAAAGTATGTTATAAATGTATATTTGCAAAATTTTGGTTGATAAATTCGCGTAAACAATCAAATATTCTTCATATTTTATAAATATTTCTTTGAAATAGAACTATTTTAGGTTTAAAAAATGTGTAAATGATTAATTTTAGTTTTTGAAAACTAAGTAATTTTTAAGTAATTGTGACTACTATCGATTTCGCTATAAAATACAATTTAGATACTCCCCTAGCTAGAGGAATCAAGCAGGTGGGTATAGGAAAGCATGGAAGCAAACCCCTCGCGCCAGAGCTTGTGGAAGAGTGTTTGCGAGAGCTAATCCAAGGGCATTGTCATCCTTTACAAAAAGGGGCCTTCTTTGGGGCATTGATGATGAAAGGCCCTACCGATGCAGAGCTGAAACTAGAAACCTATATAGGAAGGCATGCCTTTTCGAATCCTGTATTTTTTTTAAATAAACTTTGCCCTGATTTGCCCCAAAATATGTTTCCGATTGGTGTGAAATTACTAAGTGGAAAATCACTACAAGTATCTGAAGCGCATCAACTAGGCGATTTTTTATTGTCTGATGAACCTTGCGAAACTTTTAAAGGAATGGCAGTGAGTATTCTTCGAGTACGCTATGAAACCAACGACGAATACGAAGGACTGCATGAGGCAGTCATGAGTACTTATACGCCCGGTTTTCAGCGCCGTGTCAAAACCAAGTTCCCGATTATTCAATTGGCCGAACCCTTCGATGGTGTGGAGCATTCCTACATGATTACGCCTTTGCTGGCGTATTTTTTTCAGGAACGTAACTATAACGCAGTGACAGCACTAGGGCGCTCTTCAGGTCCTAAATATAAATTTAACTCCCACGATTTGTATCTTTATTTAGGAAGTTGGCTTCTGGCCGACAACCACGAATTATTGGAGATGAATCCTACGTTTGGGTGGGTCTTGGACCAAAAATCGCTTTCGCCTGCCCTTGACCAATGGGTAGAGCGCCGCCGAACTACGTTGAAAAGACCGTTTTTGGCCACGCTCGAAAAAGTGCTTAATCCCTGTGGTGCTCGTATTTTGGTCACGTCAGTATTTCATATTACCTATCAGATGAAGATGGCTGAGCTGGCACTTATGGCAGGTTTTGACGGCGTAATGGTGCTCAAACGAGGCTTAGAAGGGAGTTTGGCTCCTTCTACCTCCAAAGCAAGCGGTCTGCTGTGTGCGGTACGGAATGCCAACAATCATCTGTTTTTTACGCGATTGGAGCATGATTTTCCCGCTTTTGCAGCTTATCGTACGGAGACTGATGACGAAATCGAAAACCCTACCGCCGAAATCAATGCGACTTTGATTAGAAAATACCTTCATAATGGGCGTACCGACTATCATGATTTTGACAATAGAGTAGGGTATGCCAAGGCTTTATATATGAGAGGGTTGGACTGGATTGAGAGTCAAATAGGCTACTGAAATAAGAGGCTGTCGGCGCTTAGAGCGCCAACAGCGTTAGAAATACTATTTATTGACGAAAGCTTTTGCTAATCCATCCGCCACCTACTACATCATCGCCTTCATAAAAGACCGCAGCTTGTCCTGGCGCAATCGCACTTACAGATTCTTGAAAAAGAACCTTGATACGGTCATCAGCTTCTTGAACGATAGTGGCAGGGGCACCTTCGTGTTTGTACCTTACTTTGGTGATGGTATCCAAAGAGGCATCAATACGAGCGTATTTCTGAAGATTGAGCTTTGAGACGTACATACCATCTCGTTCGAGGTCTTTGTCGCGCCCGAGTACTACTTCGTTGGTATCTTTGCGGATTTCGGTCACAAACACTGGATAGCCGAGGGCGATGCCAAGCCCTTTGCGTTGACCAATCGTATAAAAAGGATAACCTTCATGTTTTCCTACGACGGTTCCGTCTTGTAACACATAATTGCCCCCCGCTACTTGGCTTTCAAGTTCGGGCAAGCGGCGTTTGAGAAAGCCACGGTAATCATTGTCGGGAACAAAACAAATCTCGTAACTTTCTGATTTGTTGACCAAATCCATAAAACCACGTTCTTTGGCCATTTCGCGGATTTCGGCTTTTCTCAAGTGCCCTAGGGGTAGTTTGGTACGGGCCAAGCTTTCTTGAGATACTCCCCAAAGTACGTAGCTTTGGTCTTTCCAAGTATCAATTCCTTTGGATACCACATAGCGACCGTTTTCTTGTCGTACGTGGGCGTAGTGGCCGGTGGCAATATATTCACAATCTAAGCGGTCGGCGCGGCGAAGCAGTGCATCCCATTTGATATGAGTGTTGCAAAGTACACAAGGATTAGGGGTGCGGCCTTCGAGATATTCACCCGTAAAATGATCAATGACATAGTCACCAAATTCGTTACGAATATCCAAAATGTAATGAGGAAAACCCAACTCGACGGCCACCGTGCGGGCATCGTTGATAGAGTCGAGAGAGCAGCAACCTGTTTCTTTTTTGGAGCCGCCGCTACTGGCATAGTCCCAAGTTTTCATGGTCATGCCAATGACTTCATAGCCTTGTTCGTGGAGGAGGACAGAAGCGAGAGAACTGTCGATGCCGCCACTCATGGCGACTAAAATGCGTCCGTGTTTGCTCATAATTGTATCTGACCGAGGTTCAAAGCCTCGCGATGTTTGGTTTGATATGTATTGATTTGTATTAATATTTGCTGATTATCAGCGCTTTGTGTTTTTAATAAAATCAGGATAAAACAAGGAAAACCAAGATTTGTTGTACCTATGTTGTACCAATTTTTTTTTATCTTTGTAATAGATTACAGTTGAGTGTTAGTATGGGCTAACAATTTTTTTTTAAAATCAATTCACTCTATCCTGATAATTTTATGGCCTCCTCTCTGAAAGCTGTCTTGCGAAAAAAAACTAATCAGGACGGCACGTTTCCTTTGGCAATTCGCGTAACCGTGGATCGGAAGTCCTCTTACATCTATTTAGGTCAGCATTTAAAAACCTCTGACTGGGATGCTGTAGGGCAGAAAGTCCGTAAAATTCACCCTAATTCGGCAAGAATTAATAATCTTATTCTCCAAAAAAAAGCAGAGATTAATGAGAAGTTGCTGGAAATCTCTTCACAGCATAAAGAGGTGTCTTCTCAAATTGTTCGTAAACAAGTTAAATCAAAAAGCGGCGCGTCGTTTTTTGACCAAGCTGCTACATTTGTGGAGACCTTACGCAAACAAGGAAAGTACAATCGCGTAAGTACTGAACAACCTAGAATTAATCGATTTCATGAGTTTCTGAAAGGGAAGGATATTGCCTTTGCTGACATTACTGTGCCTTTGATTACAAGATTTAAAGCTTACTTGAAAGGAACTCGTCAGGTAGGAGAGCGAACAATAATGAATCATCTTATCACGATTCGAACTATTTATAATCAAGGGATAGCCGAAGGGCTGGTAGAAGTAAAACATTATCCGTTTGGAAAAGGGAAAATCAAGATTAAATTGCCCGATTCAATAAAAATAGGATTGAATATTGAAGAAGTGAAATTATTAGAAGAGGTAGGTTTGTCCCAAAACTCACGCTTGGAACATGCAAGGAATCTATGGTTGTTGTCCTTCTATTTTGCTGGAATGCGAGTCTCTGATGTTTTGAGATTAAAATGGACCGATTTTCAAAACGACCGTCTGCATTATAAGATGGGGAAGAATGAAAAAACAGGCTCGCTAAAAGTTTCTGATAAGGTACGCACTATTCTTAACCAGTACCCTAAAAATGGAAGGCATGATTTGATTTTTCCTGAGTTACAAGTGTTAGAGAATTTAAAAGATACGTATGAAGTGCAAAAGAAAATAGCAAATGCTATTCGTCGATTAGATAATCATTTACACCAAGTGGCTAAATTGGCAGGGATTCATAAGACGCTAACCATGCATATAGCGCGTCATACCTTTGGTAACATTTCAGGCGACAAGATACCTATTCAATTGTTACAGAAGTTATATCGTCATACATCGGTTACGACGACCATTGGTTATCAAAGCAATTTTATCCACAAAGATGCCGATGACGCTTTGGATGCTGTTCTAAACAATAGAGGTGATTAAGGGTGAAGTTGCAGATTTATTATATGTGTATGCATCAATTTTTATTATTTCAAACAAATTATGAATAGGGGCGTCGTTTCATTGGATACGCACCGACGGAAGAAAGACGGCACTTGCCCGATCATTATGCGTTTAGGGCATAATGAGAAAACCACCTCCATTCCTGTTGGCATCAGCATTGAGCAAAAGGATTGAGATGAGAAAAAACGCCTCATTAGAAATTCCTACAAAGGTACAGGCTCAGTGGCCAGGCTTAATAACCAGATTCAAAAAACGAAAGCGGATGAGATGGATATTATTCGAATCGAGATAGTTCTTCAAACCTTATCGTCACTGAAAAACAAGTAAACCCTACGACATCAAGATTACACCACCGCTTGAAAAAATATTGGGGCATTTCATACAACAGAATACTGACTCTAAATTTATATTCCCAATCCTGAAAAGAAATACCCCGGCTCTTCGTGAAAGGGATATTTGGAGTGGTCCTCACTTGACGGACACTTTACTTTGCAGATTTAGTAATAGATTTTGGTTAAATATTTCTTCAAATTTCTCCGGACTTTGGTAACCTAAAGATGAGTGTCTCCGCTTACGATTATAATAGACTTCAATATACTCAAATACCTCTGTTTTAGCATCTTCCAAACTATCAAAAGCCCCCTTTTCTAGCATTTCGCGCTTGATAGTGGCCCAAATTGATTCCGCGTAAGCATTTTCATAAACAGATTTTTTGCCTGCCATACTTTGTTTAAAAAAGTGTTTGTCAACGAGTTGTTTGAATTTAGCTCCAAAATACTGACCACCTCTGTCAGAATGGACCGTAAGCTCTGAGGGCGGTCTGTGACGATCTATTCCATTTTTCAGTGCTATCGTCACCAGTTCCTGCGTCATACTTACATCCAGGTGCCACCCTACAATTCTGCGTGTGTACAAGTCCATCCATGCCGCCAAATAAGTCCATTTTCCGTCTTTGAGAGGGATGTACGTTATATCGGATAACTTGCTCTGAAATTTGTTGAGTCTGAGCTAACGGAACAATATCTACACCAAAGTAACGGCTTTGCTTATATGAGAATACAACAATATCTTTGTTTGGTAACTCTTCCTTTTCAAATCCGTAAGATTGGTAAATTTTAATTAAATCATCTACGTTGATCATTTATATATATTTATAAATTTAGCTATTCAAAATCAGCACCACATAGTTAGCAATTTGTCAAAATAAATAGTTATAACAAAACTATTCGAAATTATTATAATTACTTTGTGTATGAATGAGATGGGGCTCTTGAGCCAAACACATATAACTTTTTGCTTATACAACCAATTCGCTTTATTTCATGCAAGTCATCTGCCTAGAAGAAGCCGCCTTCTACACCTTGATCGAGCAGGTAGTGGCCCGTTTGAAAGAAACTCACGGCGAAGAGAAAGAAAAGTGGATTTCGGACGAACAGGCCATGCAATTGCTCAATATCAAATCCAAAACCACCCTGCAAAAACTGCGGGATGAAGGAAAAATACGCTTTTCTCAACCCCAAAAGAAAATCATCCTCTACGACCGCGATTCCATTGAGGCTTATTTACAACAACACGCCCGTAACACCTTTTAATCATGGAAGAACAAAACACCTCCGTTCCGCCCGAGTACCAAAAACGTTTTAATGAAGGCTATACCATCGCCAAGTACATGCCCGAACTGGCCCGGCAGCTCACTGCGGCGATGAAAGACAAAGAACCCAACGGTTTTCAGGACGGACAGCGTCAGTTTTTAAGCGAACAGCCCAAAGATAAACGCCCGGCCTGGCTCACTGGCAACCGTCCCGCCAAAGCCGAACCGCAGCCCGACAAAAACAAAGACCGCGACATTGAACCCGAACTTGACTAATCTTTGTCGGGTGATTTATCTTCCTTGGTTTTGGTAGGACTAGGTTTCTCCGCCGATTTTTCCAACGCTTTGGTGTAGCTCAGCGACTGCGAAAACCGCTCCGACATCGACATCGTCGGTTGCGCTCTGGCCTCTTCTTTCCCCGACGTTGGAGGTTGTTCCGCTGCTTTCTCCGCCCCGCGCTCTTTCACGGCGGCTATTTGCCGCTGCATAAATTCCTGCGAGTTATTCAGTTCTTTTTCCGTTTTGGCCGCATCCCTATTAATTTCTTCGGGAGATTTGGGATCTCTCGGGGGACCTTCCCTAAAATTCTTCATCTGAGCTCGCATGTAGTCCTGGGAGGTATTGATATCCTTTTCCGACTTCCCCAAACGTTCCAACTCTTTTTCGCCCTTGCCTTCAAAGACATTGGGGTGCAGTTTATCCATCACCGTCTGACGTATCTGTTTCGCCGTTTCGGGATCGGTCTCCATCACCTGCAGTTGCAGCTCAATTCGTTCATTGATACCGGTTTCAATCTGGGTTTTCTCCGCCTCCAACTTCCCCATTGTGAAGTCTTTATTGCCCGCAGGCCGCCCTGTGACAAAACCAGGAGGCGCATACTTGAGGCTATGTTTGGGGGGCTTGGAAGCCTCTTTCGACAAGGCTTCGAGTTGTTTGTCAATTTCTTGCCGACGTTCCAAGCCCTGTTTCATCAGGTCATCTAGGTATTCATAACCTTCTGGAAAGGCAGATTTCTGCTTTTTATCTTTGTCGTCATCATCTTTGCCGCTCATAACTTTCGGGGTTTAGGACTTGATTTTCGGGGGAATTATGCTAACCTAATGAATCTTTTACTTTACCGGGGGAATGTTATGGATTGGCGACAACAGACCATTGAAAACGTCTTTGGCGGCGACGAAAAACGCTTTGAGAACGCCTACCAAACCGCCGTCACCGAAGCCATCAGCGAGGCCGTGGCTTGGAAAGACCTGGCCCTCAACGCCACCCTACTGCCCCATTTAGAAGACGCCACCCACCAACTCATCGAACAGCGCTTGGGCTATGTGCCTCACCCTTCCGTAAGTCTGCCCTACGCGCCTTACCTGCGGGCACTGCTGCAAAGCTATCATCAGGGAACGCTGTCTCAGAATGCCTTCAAGCATGAGGCCGAAGAACACATCAAACTCATCCGCAATGCTGACATGGTTCATTACTCTTCTGCCGAACCAGCCCCGCACTTTCAACAAAGTTATCAAAAAATGTTCGGAATATATGGCTCCCAAGCCAAAGACCGTTTGACCCGTTTTTTGGGCTATGAACCGCTGTTGGAACATTCCCTGATGGCCGAATTGTGGTTGTTCGACCTGATGACCAGGGACACCATTCGGCTGCCCGAAGCACGCACCGCCGTGGACTTTAAAGCCCTGACGATCATTCGTTACCGCGAAATATTACTCGGTCAAGGAAAAGCTGCCGCCGATGCGTCCCCTCTTCTAGGCCCCTTTCGACCACTTGATAACTAATTCACCCCTTTTTTTACTCAATCCTTGGTAAACAGGCTCAAAAGCATAGTTTTGAATAGCCATTTTATGCCCCTTACCAACGATGCCAGCCTTCGATTTAGATCAGCCCTTGATTGAGTTAGCCTCTCAAACCGAACGGGGATATTGGACCATTCGCCACGCCGTCGAAGGCGTCCAAATCTTCGGGGGGATTGGTTCGGGCAAAACCTCCGGTTCGGGCCGCATGCTGGCCCTCAAGTATTTGGCCAGTGGTTTCGGAGGCTTGGTCTTGACCGTCAAACCCGATGAAAAACAGGCGTGGCAAGAATACTGCCAACTGACGGGACGCGAGCGGGATCTGATCATTCTGGAACCGGGTGGTCCCCACCGTTTTAACTTCCTGCAATACGAATCTCGGCAGGCCAAAAGTGCGCTGACCGAAAACATTGTCGAAGTCCTCAAAACCGTCATCCGCGCGGGGGAGGAAAAGGACAGCGGTAAAAGTGACGATGCCTTCTGGGAAACGGCCTTGGACATGCTGATCTTTAACGTCATCGACCTGTGCCAACTGGCCTACGGGCATATCTCCGTGCAACAGATGTACGACATCGTGCAGACCATTCCCAAAAGCCATGAACAATTGCAAAATTCTCCTCAGGAGGGAGAAGTCAAAGCCTTTCAAAAAGCGTTTGAAGCCGCCCGTAAGCGCGTTACCGAAAACATGGATGCGTGGTTTAATGCGTTGCCGGCGGCTCAACAAACCATTTTGCAAAACGAAGCTGCTTTTGAAGCCGAACTGCTCCACGCCCTTCCCCAAGCCCGCTTGCTCAAATTTCTCGACCAGTTTTTCTTCGACAGCTTTATTAATCTGTCCGAGAAAACCCGTTCGATCATTGATTTTACCTTTGCAGGCTTTCTGTTTCGTTTGCTGCGCGAACCCGTTTATTCGCTCTTTTGTCGGGGTGACTCCACCGTCACCCCCGAAGACTGCCTGAACGGCAAAATCATCCTGCTCAACTTGCCCGTCAAGGTTTATCACAAAGTCGGCAGGGATTGCCAAATCCTCTTCAAGTACATTTGGCAAAGAGCCATGGAAAAACGGCCGGTCAACCCCCAAGCCCGTCCCTTGTTTTTGTGGGCCGATGAAGCCCAAAACTTCCTGCACGAACACGATGCCGACTACCAAGCCACCGCCCGCAGTAGTCGCATTGCAACGGTCTATATTTCCCAGAACTTGCCCAACTACTACGCCTGCATGGGTGGGCAAAAAGCCGAATTTCGGGTCAAAAGTTTTTTGGGTACGCTGGGCACGAAAATCTTTCACGCCAACGCCGACATCGAAACCAACAAATATGCCTCCGAGCTTTTCGGAGAGGCCTACTTTGAGGAGGAGTCCCACAGCGTGACGGTTTCCCAAAACTTTGGACAAACCAAGTCCAAATCGCTCAAGCTCGAACGCATGGTACGGCCCGAAGAGTTCGTCCGTCTCCGAACGGGCGGACCGCTGAATAACTTTCGCGTGGAAGGTTATTTACACCGACAGGGAGATGCGCTGCTTCGGGGACTCAATCACACCAAAATGCTCTTTAACCAGCACTACCAACCTTCCCCCACTCGCTGACTTTTTCTTCTTTGTTTTCATTTTAACCTTTACTAACGCATGAAAAAGAACCTGTATTACCGAACCGTTTTTAAACGCAGCAGTATGCTGCAAGACGGGGTCTTGACGTTATTTTTAGCCTTTTGTTCATGGCCTCGCCTGATGATTGAAGTATTTACCCGCAAAAATTTGGGCGAAAGGTATTTCTCCTTCTCTACCGCAATGCTCATTGCCACCGTCTTGGCGCTGTTCCCTTTTGTTTATTTTGAAATACTGAGCCGTTTTCGAGGAGCCGCTGATTTTTTCCTCTTTGCCACTTTCTTTACTACTTGGTACCTATACCTGGCTGCTTTTATCTACATGTGCCTGCAACGACGCCAAGAGATTAAACAGCTGCCATCGGTGTATGACTTGGGACGTTTCAGCCTATCCACGGGACAAATCCGTCCCGAAATTCGCAACCTATCCCTCAGTGATACGCCGGTGGATTTGAGAACCGTTGAAACCTTGGTTGAACCTGGGGTATCTGCCGTGATTGGTTTGCTGTTGTGGGCGGCGACTCAGCCTATCGGTTTGATTATTTTAATTGCAAGTATTTTTTATGCGCTCAGTTACATGGCTGCCTACCGACAAGGAGACCACTTTGTCATGGACAAAATCGACGAAATGATTTGTAACGAAGAACTCGTCAACGCCTTCGTGGAAGGCCGCGACAGTAGCGAAACCCGAGGGGTCAGTTTCTACGGACGGCGGCCCGCCGACCCCGATACTAGACGTAAATTGGTGGATACTTTTATCGACGATGATACGGTCGAAGCCCTGTAAAAATACCAACTAAAAATCTCCTAAGCTGTGCTTAGGGAAGATGTCTGATGAAAAAAGTTTAATCGACCCGTCTCACTCCCTCTGCACTGCTTGGGCACTGCTCAGCTTACTTGTGATGTACCCGCGCTAACCAAACGCAAAAGCACCCCCGATACTCCCCAAAATCTTGTACCCTTGCCGTCATGATCCGCATGATTCAAAGCAGCAGCGCCGCCCACGCCAAAGCCTATTTTTCCCAAGCCCTCGCCAAGGCTGATTACTACCTCAACGACCAAGAGCTTCAGGGACGCATTCACGGAAAATTGGCCGAGCGGTTGAGCGTCAACGGAAAGGCCACCAAACAGGCCTTCTTTGCCCTGTGCGAGAACACCCACCCCCTCACGGGTGAGCCGCTGACGGCCCGTACCAAAGACGAACGCACGACGGGCTACGACATCAACTTCCACTGCCCCAAATCGGTCTCCATTCTTCATGCCCTCTCAAAAGACGACCACTTGTTGGAGGCCTTTCGGCAGAGTGTACACGCGACCATGCTCGACATCGAAGCCGACGCTAAAACCAGGGTGCGTAAAAACAATACCTACGATGACCGTCCCACGGGAGAGTTGGTCTGGGCGGACTTTATCCACCAAACCGCCCGACCCGTGGAAGGACATGCCCCCGACCCGCACCTGCACGCCCACTGTTTTGTTTTTAATGCCACTTGGGATGCCCAGGAACAATCGTATAAAGCCGCCCAGTTCCGCGACATCAAACGCGACATGCCCTACTACCAAGCCCGCTTTCACAAACGGCTCTCTGACCGCTTGATCGACTTGGGCTACGAAATTCGACGAACGGAAAAATCCTTTGAAGTGCAAGGCGTACCGCCGCGCGTCATTGACCTATTCTCCAAACGCACCGATGAGATTGGACGCGTGGCTCAGGAAAAAGGCATCACCGATGCGAAGGAACTCGACGGCTTGGGGGCACGGACCCGATCTAAAAAAGAAAAAGGGCTTTCCATGACTGAATTGAAAACGGACTGGAAACGTCAAATCCATTCCTTAGACCCCCGTGAACAAGAGGAAGGGGCACGGGTAGTTCGCTACCCATCAGGGGACAAACGACCTATCAAAGACAAAGGACTTGACCCGCAGCAGTGCTTGGATCACGCCCTGCAACATGGTTTTGAACGCGCCTCGGTCCTGCCAGACCGTCGTTTGTTGGAAACCGCCTACCGCCAAGGCATTGGCCATGCGTCGGTTTCCTTGGCGCAGATTACCGATTGTTTCCAAGCGGACCAGCGGCTGATTCACGTCCAAGAAGCCGGACAAACCCTGTGCACCACCCGAGAGGTGCTGGCTCAAGAGCAGCGCATGGTGCAACTCGCAAGGGAGGGGCAGGGAAAACTTCGCCCCCTCTACTCCCAGCCACCCCCGCTAGGCCTCAGCGGTCAACAGGCCGACGCCGTCCGTCACCTGCTGACGACCACCAACCGCGTTTCTATCATTCGCGGGGCGGCGGGGTCGGGAAAAACCACCCTGATGCAAGAGGCCGTCAAACACCTAGAAGCGGCGGGTAAAAAAGTAACCGTGGTGGCTCCCACCGCCCAAGCTTCGCGGGGGGTATTGAAAGACGAAGGCTTTGACCAAGCCGACACGGTGGCCAAACTGCTGGTGGACAAAGAAAGGCAAAACCAGCTCACGGGACAATTGCTGTGGGTGGATGAAGCCGGCCTGCTCGGCACTCAAGACATGAGTGCCCTGCTGGAGCTAGCCTCCCAAAAGAACGCCCGCTTGATTTTGGGCGGGGATACCCGCCAACACGCCGCCGTCGTGCGCGGGGATGCCTTGCGGATTCTCAACACGGTAGGCGGCATCCAATCGGCGGAGGTCAGTAAAATTTACCGGCAGCGGAATGAAAACTACCGTTCGGCGGTGGAGGATTTGGCGCGGGGAGAAGTCAAGCATGCGTTTGCAACATTGGATGCCATGGGGGTTATTCATCAGGTGGATGCCTTAAACCCTCACGAGCAACTGGTCCAGGATTATACCGCTGCCCTCAAAGCAGGTAAATCGGCTTTGGTGGTCTCACCCACTCACCAGCAGGGGGAAGAGCTTACCCAAGCCATTCGGCAAAAACTGCGAGCCGCCAAGCAGTTAGGTAAAAAAGAAATCACCCTTCCCCGTTTGGCAAACCTGAATTTGACCGAGGCCCAAAAAAGCGATTGGCGTAACCTAAGAGAGGGCATGCACGTACAATTCAACCAAAATGGACCGGGTTTCAAACGCGGCAGTGTCTGGACGGTCGAAAGCAGCAGTGAGAAAGGCGTTCGACTCAAAGACGAAAACCAAGCGACAATCTTACTACCGCTAGATCGCAGCAAAGATTTTGAACTCTACCAACAAAGCCAGCTTCCCCTCTCCAAGGGAGATTGGGTGCGGCTGACGCGCAACGGCTTTGACCAACAAAAGAAGCGGCTCAACAATGGCGAATTGTTACAGGTAAGGTCGGTGAGCAAAAAAGGGGAATTGGTCTTACAAAACCGGTTGAGTAAAACCAAATTCCGTTTGGGGCAAGACTACGGACATTTGGCTCATGCTTATTGCATTACCTCGCATGCTTCGCAGGGTAAAACCGTCGATGAGGTCTTTATTTTTCAACCAGCGGCGACCTTTCCCGCCACGGACGCCAAGCAGTTTTACGTGTCGGTTTCCAGAGGACGCGACGGGGTGCATATTTACACCGATCACAAAGAGGAACTGATGCAATATGCTCAGCGGCTGGGGAACCGAACTTCGGCACTGGAGTTGGTCCGTAAAAAGAACCGCACGCACGAGCTGGCGGAACAACAGTTGAGAAATCAGCGTACTCAATTACCTACCATTACTAAAAACAAGGGGCAAGCAAAAGACAAACCCTCGCCTCACAAATCCAAAGACCGATTCTATGAACCCGAACTTTAAGCTGCGTTTTGACCAGATGAAAGAAAGCAACCCAGCAGAGAATTCCAATGAAAAGCAAATGCTTGCTCCCACCAATGAGTATTCTTTGGCTCGTCCACTGAACCTATGTTTGAGGTGGCCCGAGGGCAAATGCTTTTTTTTGAATTACGCTTACTTGGTAGCGGGGGAATTTACGACTGGCGGAGAACAAAACGAGATTACGCTCTACTTCAGCGACTACACGGTGAGGTTAAAAGGCTACGAATTAGAACCTATGTTTTTAGGGTTATTAGACCATTTACTTTCACAAGTAGAACTCACCGAAGCACGTTACCTTACGACACAGAATCAGGATACGGGAGTGCCCATCGTCACCGAGATTGAGGTGGAAGTGGTGGAGAAATCTTAATTTCATAGATTTCCTGTTTTCTCAATCTCCGTTATTTTCCAGCATCTGTCCGCAAAAATTTATTTACTAGATGATTCAATAGCTATCCAAGTCGGGTGTTTGCTCAAGAAGTTGAAAAAAAGAACTATTTTTAACAGGGCAAGTAGTAGTAGTCATGATTTTGTAGTGTTGCAACCACAAAAGTAGTACTAACTAACTACTTGACCATTTTTATAAGAAACCCCTGTGATTAGTACAAAGTATACTAATTATCTTTTTTCTTCTCTAAAAACAAAATTTGAAGTACAAGAGGTTCAAGCATTCCTGCTACTAAATCCACTGCATAACGTTGAAAATAATCTTGTTTCTCAGTGCAACGCTTTTCTTTTGGCTTTCCGTCAATTATGTAATGGTTATCAGCAGATATATAGCCCAAAAGATGATAAGGAACTCCATCATTATTTCTCTTAACAATTGGTCCTACAATCCATTTGCCATCTACGTCTTTTTTTAGCTTTTCCGTATTGGGGTCTTCTTGACCAAGCATAGTTCTGTGCTGATGAATAGCATATGGATTAACTCTGAAACGCCTCTCAGTATATTGACAATAAATTTCTTTAGAAGGTGTAGTTTCATCTTTAAACTCATTTTCTACATTGTTTTCTTTTGAATAAGAGTAATAACATTTAAACTGTTCTTTATCTCCATCCCGAATCCATAACCTTACGCGTCCTAAATTGCAATGTAATTCAGTTAATCCTTGTAAGAAGAACTTCAATAGTGAATCTATTTTAATTAATGCATCTTCTTTGGTCAATTTTTCTTCTATTTTTTGAGAATGCATTTTTTTTAAAAAATTCCAATTAGTCAAATTTTCATACTTCAACTTATTATTAATATTATCAATAAACTTTTCTGCGTTTTCAAATACAATCTCATAGTTGGGGTCATAGTTCGAGTTTGATATAAGATGGGCCATTTTTGAAATAGATATTCGAGCTTTTTTAAATGGCATTTTCTTCCTAGACCATGCTATCAAAATAAATGACGTATATTTACCTACACGTACAGGAGTACCATATATAGACCCTTCAATATTGAAATTATCAACTCCGAGCTCTGCAATTCGTCCCTTTTTAACTCCATCTTTGACATCATCAAAATAGATTTCTTCATTTGAATGCAGAATATGTGTTGCCAAACTTAGATCGCCAAATTCATAAAAAAACTCTTTCTTTTGTTTACTTGGCACTTTACGTTTATCAAAATATGGAACTAGTCGCCCTGTACGATTGTCTATTTTATAAAACAAATATGATAGTTCAAATTCGGAAAGTTGAAAGGATGTATCTAACAACTCTTGAAAACGCTGAGTATTGTATTCAAAGTTAACTTCAGTAAGACTATTAAGTCGAAGTTCAAATTTTCTAAATAAAGCCGACAATAATAATGAAACATCCCTAAATGTATTTAAATGACCTTCTGTAAAAGCATCTGTAACATTGGATTCTGCTAACAAAATTCCAATGCAATTTCCATCTGAAAAAAGATGGGTAATTAAGACACTTTTTTCATCATCATATTTTTCTTTAAAAATTTCTTCAAGAGTTTCATTTTTCACTTTTTCCATTTCGTTTTGTTCTGAAGACCTATAAATGTCATCCATATTCTTGGTATTAGGCAAATAAACTGTTTGCTGCTTGCCATACCCTATTGAGTAAAAGTCTTTAATCATAGTGCGTAGCTCTTTTGGTTTATAAGTAGCAAACTTAACTCCTATTAAAGATTTTTCCCCATCTACAAATAAGTATTCAAGCCCTGGCAACTCTCTACTATCAATGAAGATTACCGATGTTTTATCTGCTGCTAATGCTTTTCGTAATTCTACTAAACGTTGTTTAACCAATTTGTTAAAAATAAAAACATCGGCGTTCATAGAAGATACTTCTTCGTTACTATAACTTATACTTGATACATTTCCAGATAAATGTCTTAAAAAAGAGATAATATTTTGGGTTGTTACTTCAGTCCTGTCTTTATCTGTTTGTATCTCAATAACTCTAATACCTAAAAAAGTATCTAAATATTTTTTAAAAGATTCATCAAGTTCAATATCAAGTAAAATAGCATAATGTGGCCCAAAATCTTTTCCATAAATCAAACGACCTTCTTCCAAAACGTTTAAAAGATCAGGATCTCTCAAAGAGCTTCCTATGAATAGAAAAGTATTCAGAGCTAGGAAATTTAACAATTGCGAATTAAGACTTTGATTGCGAATAGAATTTTTATAATTTTCTTTATCTATTATGTGTGATGATTTAATGGAGCTATCACCATGTATTTTTAAAATTCCAAAGTCACCATTTTTGACATGAGCAAAAAAATCACTTATTTCTGACCAATTAAATACTTTTACGTAAGATCCAGGGTTACTGTATGCTTTTTCTAATAAATCATCAAAATTTGAAGTTATTGCAAAAGTAAAAGGTATTTTAATCAGCTCTTTATGTAATGAAGATGGCTCCTTTCTTTGAAATATATCCTTTATTGATTTTGATAGTTCTTTATTGGTCTCAATATTTATCAACTCTGCAGCTAAAATCAAATCTCCACTTTTTATTATTTTTTTTGCTATTTTGAATTCAGCGTTAGGGTATTTTTTTTCATAATCTTTTAGAATTTTTTCCAAAAACGTTTTCCAGTCGTCATATCCTGCACTAATAGAAACTCCTGCTCCTACATACACTGCCGCTTTTTTATTTTTGATAGCTTGAATAAGTGGCTCAATGTTTTCAATTTTTACCTTGACTTTATCTAACTTATGCATGATTTGTAAAGATTTGTTTGTTAAATAAAAGTAAGCTATTCGTATGAAATACGTTTTTGTTTCAAATATTAGTTTAATAATTGTTAATACAAAATGACTTTATTGTATGGATACCAAATAAGGGCAAAATACAATAGATTGCAATATATATAACCGCAAATAGGACTAAATTATCTAAAACAACTTACCTTAACTGGAAAAAGCCTCGTTTTTTAGAACTATGCCTTGTAAAATCTCTATTTTATCCGCACCATGCACAAAGCCATATCAAATAGTAAATATTACAAGATATAACGTATATATTAAAGAGTTACCACTAAAAATACATACAATCAACAAGCGAATGAGCCTAATAGTAAACAAATTCACTTGATTCGACTCTGGAAAATTAAAAAAATACAATAAAAACGCCAAAAAATTTCAAAAAAAATTATCCAATGAACGATTCCTTTATAAAACAAAGGTGCTCTGCTGTATGATTCGCCTAATATGGAGTTTTACTAAGAAGAAATCTTTAAATCTAGTGTTTTACTTGCCAAAATAGCTTTTTTGGATAACTGTGACGAAGTTCAAATTTTAATCTTTCTGCCAGATTAAGTACATCCATTACGGCATGGAGCTGAGTGGTTATTGTCATTGGTTTATTAAATTAAGAATCAGTGTTGTAAGTTGCTTTGACGGCGGATCAGTTGAACAGTACGTAAGCTATCACCAGTGTAACGAAAATATTAAATGCCTGAGCGATTAAAAAGGCATATAAAGGTCGGCGATTATCTGCTTTCAGCAGATCTGCAAGACGGGTTTCTAAACCGATACTGATAAAAGCAAGCGCAAACCATAACCCCTGTAAACTTTTCAGACTCCCTTTCACCCCGTCAATCGTTTCTGCATTGAGCACAAACGAGAATAACAAGGAAGCTGCCATAAATCCCAGAATAAACTTGGGGAATCGCTTCCAAATTACTCCAGCCGACGGCTTACTTTTTTGAATTGCTAAGGTTCAAAAACACGCTCAGACATTTTTTAATTACAACAAAACAGACCCTAATGATTTTTTAAATAGTCCTCAATTCGTATCTCTCGCCCGATTGGAGGCTATTCACATTTAAACTTGGCGAACATATTGAAATAAAGATGATTAGTAATAGGGGTAGCTTTGCGTTATGTAGAGGCCTTACCGCTTGTGGATTATTTCGTAAAGGAGCGTGGCCTGGTAAATCGCTTAAACGCGGGACGGTGTATCCCGAATTGAAAGAAGAAATTCATGCCGCGAGCGACCATCACTTAATTATGGGTGGAACTTCAGTAATTGGCCTTAAAAAAAACTGGGCCGAGGCTATCCTCGGCCCAGTTGCAGCTTACATTTTTTTCGGTTTGTTCTTACGAACTACCAGCGAGACAGGTTGTCCCAAAACGGCCAGCGACAGATTAAATCCGTCTTTATCGCCATGTTCCCAAGCCACCCCAGTAATCATCCAATCTTGTTTTTCACTCCCTTCTTTGGCTTTCAGGTAGTAAGCCGTATGCGTAGGTGATTTTTTCGTTGGTTGATTTTCAGTTGTCATCATCAATTCTCCTTTTTTGTGTGGTAGATGATGGAAGCAAAACAGGCCCAAAAAGAACCAGATAGCTCCCCGAAGTAACACGAAGTCAGAGATGCTTTTTACTTTGTAAAAAGCAGGGATAAGCGCCAGCTGGTTTTTGAGGTTAGGCTGACTATTCATCAACACCTCAACAAAGGAGGCATTGAAAAATATCTGAGATGAAATAAGCAGCTCCCGCCTCCTCACGGCCCCTGTAACCCATGCAGATACTCCACGGCTTTCTGAGCATGAGATGCCGCCGTGAAAATAAAACGCTTGTCATCTCTGAGCACCTCTAACCACGATTGAAGGTAAGCCGCATGCTGTAGCTCCGGCATCGGTTCAAAACCAAGATCTGCGCCTAAAAAGCAGGCTCCGAGTTCGGCCACTAGTTCTTCCTTGGCGTACCCTTCATCGCCATAACGCTTGCGACCCAAATCACGATTCAAACGCGTGGGGTGTTTGGTCCAGTGACAAAGCTCGTGCGATAACACTGCATAATAGTCTTGGATTGTTTCAAAACGCTCCAATGGAGGCATCTCAATCCGGTCACTCAGCGAATAATACGCCGCCGATTTACCCCGCACAATCTCCGCTTTCGTTTGGCTAAAAAATGTCTCCAACTTTGCATCCCGCTCCATTGAAGGGGTAGTTTGCGTTTCAGCCACGGGATAGTAAGAAGCCGGTAAACCTTCGATTTGATCCGCGTTGAATACCGTGTAAGTTTTCAAAAAAGGAATCTGACGCAAGTCGGTTTCACCCTCGGGTGTCTGTTCTTCCCGCACCATTTTATCGGCATAGACCACCTGTTCACCCTTCTCGCCTTTGCGAACGTTGGCCTTTAGTTCTAAGGCTTGGTGAAAGGTCATCCAGTAGGGAGACTGGTAGCCTTTGTCGGCCGCCGTGGCCCACAACACCAAGGTGTTGATGCCGCTGTAAGGAACTTGGTTCCAACGCAATGGACGCCGCACCTTTCCCGCTAGGTGTTCACTGTTCCAGGGCTTGCGCCACGTCAGCTGGCCTTTTTCCAAATCCGCCAATAACTTGGCCGTTACGCGCTGGTAAATGTCACTTTTTTGCTCGGGGGTCGTGGATTTCATTAACGTGCTCCTTGGGTGAGTGCTTGGGGAGGTTTACACCGGAGTTCTTCCGCCCCCAGTGTCCACTGCTATTTTGGGTGGGGCGTGTGAGGCGAAAATAGGGGTTGACACCCAGGGCGGACTCCGGTAACTCCCCACCCTCGGCGCTGACCCAAGTCACGGTCAGATCCACGGCCTTTCGCTCCCCGCTCAACGGCATTCGAAAGTCTGCAAGTAACTCACCGATTCAACGGCGGCCCCGGCCAGCGATTCCAGGGGCGTTTCTGAGGCAGCTAACCAATGTCGCAGGTAACTCAGTTGGCGAGCCGAAGGAGCCAGACCCACCGTCGCCAACAAAAAACAGGCTCCCAGCTCCGCAATGACCTCTTCCTCGGCATCGCCTACCCTTTGATTCAAACGACGAGGGTGACGACTCCAGTGGATTAATTCGTGTGCCGCCGTGGCATAATACGCCGCCGCACTCTCAAACCACTCGAAAGCGGGCAACACCACTTGGTCGGACTCGGCCAAGTACATCGCTTCATTTCCCCGCACGATTTCCACTTTCGTGGCCACAAAAAAAGCCTCCAAAGTATCGTGGCGAGCATCGGGATTGCTTCCCCCTACTTTCTTTGGAAGCTCGTAGTAGCGAGCAGGTAAACCTGCCAGATCAGCCACGTTGTACACCGTGTAACTGCGGTAAAAGGCCAAGCCCTCCGCATAGTCACCGCCCATGGTAGCAGAACGCGTCTGGACGTAGCTAATCCGAACCCCTTGGGCTTGGTCTTTCAGCTCTCCTCCTAAACAAACCGCCCGTTGGTGAGTCATCCAATGTGGATAGGGATATTGCTCTTGGGTGGCCGCTGCCCACAATCTCAGCATATTGATACCTTGGTAAGGCTGGTCATTCCACCGCAAAGGACTCAGGATGTCATCCTCGGGATGCGGCTCATGCCAAGCCGGTTCCCATGCGAGCGCCGCCGTGGGCAAAGCCAAACTGATTTGCTGCGTCAATGCGGAGTAATCAAGTTGCGTGAGCTCGATTGTGGACACGATTTCACTGGCTCCTACCTCTTTCACGGCATCAACCCTTGGTCGGCCAGCGAGAGGTAATTGGCCGGGGTGACAATCAAATGATCCAACACCGGTAAATCCAGCAGTTTGCCGCCTTGACACAGTTTTCGGGTCAGTTCCAAATCCGCTTGACTGGCTTTCAAATGACCCGAGGGGTGATTGTGGGCCAAAATCAGCGAAGAGGCGTTGGCCTTCAAGGCCGTGGCAAACACTATTTTGGCATCTACCACGCAAGCCGCACTACCTCCCGTCGCAATTTGTGAAATCCCCAAGCAGTGATTTTGACGGTCCAGCAACAAAATCTTGAATTCTTCCACCAACTCCCAACGGTTTTCGTCCCAACACTGCCGCAGGATTTCGTAGGCCACCCCCGCCCGGTTGACCTGAATCCGGTCTTGGTAAGGGATTTTGTTGCGGTACACGATTTCCACTTCACTCACTTGATAGTACTGGGAAAGCCAATTTTGTTGCATGCCAACAATCCTCGTGCTAAAGCCGCAGGCCACGTTGGTGCATGTGCCACGCATTCACGTCGGGGTGGGGTGAGTACAAACGGTTGAGGGGCTGGTGTAACAAGCCTTGCTGGGTCTTACAAAAATCAGCTAAGCGTGCGGTGGCTTTCTCGCCCGCCGGGTCGTTGTCCAGCCACGTGTAGACCCGGCGATAACCATAGTTTTGTACATACGCCAACGCCTGCCCCAAACAGGAAACGGAGTTGAGCACAATCACATCTTGCCCAAAGCTGCTTTGGCCTGCTTGGCTGAGGGCCGAAAGGTAATCCATAAAGCCTTCGAAGAAGTGAATACTTTTCGCGGCTTTTCCCCGCACAAAACTCAGGGATTTGGGACGCAAACACCCCTTGAAGAAGGGGTTGCGGAGTTCGTAGCCCCCTTCTTCGTTGGCAAACCCCAGGCTGAAAAAATACTTGCCCGTGGCTTGGTTGCGTACCCGTAATTCTCGCAGGTGTTTGGCCGCTAACAGTGGCGCAATCCCGCGTTTTTCTACGTAATTCATCAATCCTCGGTGTTGCAGGGACCGATTGGAAATAAGCACCAATTCACTTTCAGGAAGGGCTTTTTCGGGGGGTGACCACAAGGGTACAGCAGCCCCACCCGTCATGTTACCTAGCCACCGCAGGGCATCGGGTAAAGTATGGGCTTCGTGGGTGGATTGCAGGTAACATTGCACCAAATCAATGCTGTCTCCTCCCTTGGCTTCCCCGAAGTCATACCAGCGGTTGGTGTGCAAATCGACCATAAAACTCGGGGTCTTTTCTTGCCTGAGGGGGGAGGAATACCAGGCTTTGCCGTTACGGATGCGAGCCGGTTCGGCCCCCAACAACCGCAGAATCTCGGGCAGCCCGATGGCTTTGGCTTGTGTTTTGTCCATGCCAATCCTTGTCCATAAATGAGAAGAAAATAAGGAAGAGAAGTCTAGGAGGGAAAAGACCTCAGGCCAAAAGGCGTTCTTCCAAAAACTTGTCGAGGTCACTGCGGCGGTAGCGAACCGAGCGGCCTACTTTGATGCATTTGAGGTTGTAGCGTTTTTTGCATTGCCATACCGCCAAGGTACCGGGGGAGAAACCCAAGTAGCGGGCGGCACTTTTGCGGTCCAAGAGCGGATCGGGGGGAAGGTGTTTCGGCGACATTGAGCTTTTTCCTTTGGTCGAAAAACAGTTCCAAACAACAACCTCCTACAAGGCTGTCTGGCATACCTAAGGGTTTTCAAACAGCAGTGTCAACTCAATCTGGAGTTGATTAATCACAATTAAACGCCATTTATGATTTACCAATTCTTCTGTCAATGAGGTATGTCACCTGATCTATTGCTGATTTGAAAATCTAAAGAATCATCGCATTTTCCAAGCTTAATCCTCATTCCCTCTTTTTGATTCGACTTGGTCAATGTAATCCGCGTATTCCTGCATCATTTTGATGCGTTGGGGTAAAAACAAGGCTCGATCATAAGCCCGGTCGACGCTGCTTTTGGGAACGTGGGCCAGTTGCCTGTCCGCAATCTCGTGTGCGTAACCCAATTTTTCTTTTAATATCCCTAAGGCCAAAGAGCGAAATCCGTGTCCGGTCATTTTGCCGCTGTAGCCCATACGTTTGATGGCCACTAGCATCGTGTTTTTGCTCATTGGCTTTCTGGGGTGATAATAACCCGGAAAGATAAATTCCCGCTCCCCATTCATTTCTTTCAGCTCCCTAAAAATCGCCAGCGCCTGCCGCGACAACGGAATCATATGAGGTAAATTCATCTTCATGCGCTCGGCGGGAATCACCCACATCGCTTTCTCAAAATGGATTTCTTCCCACTGGGCTTCCACCAATTCGCAGGTGCGAACAAACGTTAAAAGCAACAGCCTCAGGGCCAGAAAAGTTTGACGATGCACATGAGGTTGGTAATGAGTGAGACAGCTCAGAAATTCAGGAAATTCATCCACCGAAATGGCGGCATAATGTCCACTTTTGAATTTCTTCAAAGCCGCTTCTAAACCATAAGTAGGGTCATTCTCGGCCCGACCCGTAGCAATGGCGTATTTGAATACATGACTACACATGGCCTTCATCCTACGGGTAAGATCAGGGGCGGTCTTTTCCATTTTTTGAAGGCAGCTCAGCATCAGCAAAGGTTTGATTTCCGCCAGCGGAAACTCACCTAAAGAAGGGAATATATATTTCTCAAAACGGTGTTTGATGATTGCGGCGTGCTTGGGTTTCCACAAAGGAACTTGCTTATCGTACCATTCCATGGACATGGATTTAAAATCCAGTTGTTGCCGCAAAGCATTCGTTTGAGCGGTCTGCCAACGTTTTAAGACGGGATCCACCCCAAAACTTATTTCCTTTTTTATCTCTTCTTTGGCCTTGCGGGCATCCACAATGGAGACCGTCGGGTAGGCTCCCATGGAAATCCGTTTTTCTTTGCCATGAAGCCGGTACTTGAGCCGCCAGAGTTTGGTGCCCGCTGGGGTGACTTCCAAATACAGTCCTTCCCCGTCGGCCATTTTATAGGATTTGATTTTGGGTTTGGCGGCCTGACAGGCCCTATTTGTTAAAGGCATTACGATACCTCTTGATTTCTGTTGCTGAAAATTGCGGTAACTACCAGCCATTTCATGCCCCCAATCATGCCCCCACTTTTGGTTACTGTGGGTCTATGACAGGCATAAAGGGATAAACCAAGGATAGCTTTAACGTACTGCGAAAATTGAATAATTTTCGCGGTGGTAATGAGAAATAATGTCAGTAAAAAAAAGAATGGTGCCGGATGTCGCATCGCTATTTCCCCCTGAAGTACTTGAATTGATTAGGATTGTAACGGATATTGCGGTGGGATGCCCCCAATCATGCCCCCAAAGACGGTTAATGCCCGTTTAATATAGTTTATCATCTGCCTATTTTGTATGCAACTAAAGCTGGCAGGAAACGACTCTAAAGTACCCCAAAGTTGTTATCAACCCAGTTTTTCCTTCAACAACTCGTACTGCTGCCGATGTTTTTGCGGGTTGGTCTTTTTAAGTGTGGTCAGATTACGGAGTTTCCACTGAATAGAAGGAAATCGTTCAAAATCATAGATCGACCAGTCGGGATCGGCTTGTTTAAAACGCAACAGAAATGCTTTGTCTTGGTCGGTCAGCCGTTGATTGACCACTTCAACCAGGCGTTCTCTTACTGCCTCGTAGTCTTCGTAGGTAAATTCTTCATCACTCATGCCCGAAAATTGAGTGGCCAACGCGGAACGTTGGTCTTGGAAATTGGGCTTAATTACTTCGTGAATGGGTCGGTCGCTCCCCAACAAACAATACAGAAAGCCCGTGCGTATCTCATCGGAAAAACCTTCATTATCCAACAGGTATTTTACATCAAAGAGGTCACGCGGATGTTGTCGGTCCAGGGCTGCACAAATCTTCCCGCCGTAAAGTTGGCTCATCGGAACCACGGGAATCGACACAAAAGCTTCAAAATCGGTCTGGGCTTTGGCACATAAAGGCAGCTCTTTTGGAGCCTCAATAGTGCCTCTACCTACTAAATTGACCTCAAGCTTTACGTCCAACCCCTGAAACATAATTAAAAGCTTGCCAATATCCTGTTTATGTTGAACACGTACCCCTGAGATAAGCTTTTCCAGTCGGTGTTTGATTGAGGCAAGTGCTACGTTGATGTTGTGCAAAGACGTCTCTCGGTCTTCGACAGGAACGTAAGTAAGGTCGATGTCGATGGAGAGTCGTGGCATGTCTCGAACAAAGAGATTAATTGCCGTTCCTCCGTGTAAAGCAAAACAACCCACTTCTTTGATGAAGGGAATTACTTGGATAAGGAGTTGGACTTTCTTTCGGTAGGTTTCAAACATAATCGGCTAACTCTTTGGGAATGCTAATTTGGTATTGAGCGTTATAAACCCCTTTGGGTACAATAGTACGGTCGCCCGTTCCAAGCTGGATTTTTTCTTTATCTAAATAGGAAAGCACGGACAATTTGGCTTTGTCAGCCATGTACAAAAACAATCTTTTTACGCGCACGGAGTGGCAGGCTTCCAAAAGTTGTTGCATGAGCTGGGGTCGCAATGTGAGTAGCCCCTCCACGAGTTGATAACATTCCAGTAGGTCAAATGCTTTTGGACTGAGGTATAAGCATTCCAAGATGGCTCTTTCGGGAGCAGAGATTTTTAGTTGTACACCCTCATGTGGGTACATTGTAATACCTAACTCCGTGGGAAGCATAGAGGTTCTAACATGGTGTATCGGATGACCCCAATCAAAATCAGTAAACCATTTGGGGAGTTTCTCATTGAGGGTAGTAAACAAAAAAATGGTTTCTTGACCCAAACGAACATAATGAGAGCTTCCCCGTACCGAAAAGGCCGTTGGACCACCCACGTGTACTTCCAAGGCAAGCTGCTGTTGCAAACTGGCTACCCCGCCTTGCCATTCTACGGGTTCTTTGGGGCGTTTGTAGGCTCCTACGCCCAGCGCTTCCACCCAGCCGCTTTGTTGGTAACGTTGGGTCAACTGTCGTGATATGCCCATTCTATTAAGCCAAGCCGAGGTGACCACCTGACCTTTCGGCCAGTTGTTCAGTAAGTACTGTATTTTTATGTTATTTTGTAAACTCATAGTTTACTTATAATATCATTTTTAATAAAAGTCAACAGTTACAAACACAAACTTATTAAAAATAAGTTCTTTTGTCTACTTAAAGTTTACTTATATGATTATTTTTAATGATAACTCATTCTTGTGGCAAAGCGACAGCATGAGCATGTCTCACAAACCACCGAAAGTTCCTGACGACAGCGATGTGATTCTGATAGATATCCTTGGCTTTTACTTGTAATCGCAACGTAGTTAGTTCTGCTCTCACTTGGGTCTGAGCGGTTTCCTCGTGTGGCTCAAACATCATTCCCTGATTTTTTAGCCATTATATCTGGTCCTAACGGATTATATAGTTTGCCGAAATCATCATCTATTCTCTGTATCGGATATACACCTTTATTAATTCTTCAGGGAGTTTTGACAAAGAAGGGTAAAATGGAAGTTCCAAAAATATATTTCATAAAACATCTTTTTGTAAGCCTTCAGCTATAGGACCATCAGGGGTGCCAGCCTGCCCCTGATTGGCAAAGCATTAAACCATAAAAGTCAGGTATCTACTGCGATCTATGCTAGGCTATCCAATGACCCAGTAGCTAGTGGCGGCAATATTGCGTCAAAACTGATGATGCAAGGTAAAAAATAAAGCTGATAATTTATGATCACTTGCGCTTAATTAGTAATTTCAGCCACATACCGTTTCATTAACTAATAATGATTTTAGCTCTATACTATTTTAAAATAGGCATTTAGTATGTGATTATAATAGTTAATTCCAAGCCAACATTAATCTACTCACTGTGCTTTCCTCTGCCCATCAAGGTTATATTTATCAGGACATTCTGGGAGCCTATTTTGTTGCTCAGGAAATAGCTTTGGGAAGAGGATCAACGACTTTTGTCTTTGATCAAAAAAAAACGCCCTTGGGTGTACCTGACAAATTTGATGACCTTACCATATACCGGGAAGAAACGACAATTTATCTTCAGGTTAAGTACAGCAATGAGGAGAATCGGCACGCCTTAACCAAGCAGGATTTTTCTGCCGGCAGCTCCTATGATTTGGCTCTTTTTGACCTTTTCAAGACCTGGAATGCGCTTCATAAACCCGGTACTGTTTGGAAAGTCGGTTTGGCGTGGGACGAGCCTATTCCTGATGACCCGATATACAAGGTGCTTATTCATTTATCTAATTATGAAAGCCTTTTACCGGGTACAACGTGTTATCAATTTGACTGTGAAGTGCTTTGGCCTGAAGAAGGTGAGGTTCTATCTTCATGGAGTGCTCTGAAAAAAGAGTCAAAATCTATAGACAGAAAATTATTCAAATCATTTTTAGATTGCCTGATTATAGAAGTAGGCCTTCCGAAATCATCGCTTCTCCAAGACTATACTTATGGATTGGAAAATCTTTTAGCTCGTACTATTGAGATGATCGGTATCGGTATTTATCCGAACGATCACCTTTCAGTTCGTGATACAGCCGAAAGAATCTGCAGTATTGTGAGAACCAAAAGATCAACCGAAAACAGTGGTCGAATCTCTTGTGATGAAATTGCCAAAAAGGTGGATATTATCCAGTCTTATGGTGGATTTGAACAGAAATTCCCAATTGACGAAACGCTTCTGGTTACAACTCCTGAACGAGTAAATCAAGTTATTAAAGCTTTAGAAGATCATCGTTCAGTTGTGCTTACTGCCGAGCCGGGTGCAGGAAAATCATGGTTTATTGAGAATCTTGAGAAACATTTGACTGATACCACTCAGATCATCAAGCATTATTGTTATACTGCTCTTGAGGACCCGCTTTCACTCAAAAGAATCACTGTCAATGTCTTATACGGAAATCTTATCACTCAACTAATAAAAAGTGATGAAGGCTTAATAGGCGTAAAGGCAAAGAGGTATGCTTCTAATTTGGAAGAGTTGAACTTGCTTTTAAAAAACATTGAGAAAAAAACGCTCCTGATTATTGATGGAATTGATCACATATGGAGGGTTTATCAAAAAAACAGAGGGGGGATTACTGAGGACGAAACGACAATTCTGAAAGCGCTCTCACAACTCGATTGTTCTAACCCAAATATTTCGATCCTAGTCGTCTCACAGCCCATTGAACAATTAAGTACGCTTACCCCGTTTTATCCCTGTACATTAGCCCCTCTTCCGGAATCATTTGTAATAACATTGTTAGAGAAATATGCTATTCCAAACAGCGTAATTAATAAGGTATCACTTTCAACTATAATTTATCAGAAAAGTAACGGGAATGCCCTGTATTGTAAGTATCTGATTGAACATGCTTTATCGAACAAGGCAAATTATTCATTTGAGTGGATTCATTCTCTTCCACCCTATCAATATAATCTGACCGGGTATTATCAATATCTCTACGAACAAATTCATGGAGATTCAGGTGTTCCTTATGCACTGTGCGGAGCGGATTTTTCATTGACTGAAGATGAGCTTAAACAAATTACTTACCTTGGAAACAGTGTTACCGGGCAGCTCAATACGTTGAGGCCGGTTCTCAAGTTTAAAACCGCCTATGGATATTCTATCTATCACGAAAGTTTTAAGCGTTTTGTCATTGACAGGATAAAATCAAGTGGTGCTTCCATTGAACATTTAATCTATCAACCCCTCATAAAATGGCTTGAAACACATTCTTTTTTTGAGTCGACAAAAGCGTATGGGCATCTTTTAAAACTCTACTACGAAGTTGATTTTTACGATAAAATTGCCAAAACAATTGCCATAGATTTTGTTGATAACAGTTTATACTACGCTCAGCCCTTCCATACAATATTTCAAAATCAACGTCTTCAGAAGGCCGCTCTTGCCTATGTTGATGGATTTGCTCCCCTAATCATCATCGCAGAACAATCCAAAATTATCTATGAACTTGAGCATATCTCCGGAAATACCCTCATCAATTATCTAAAAGCCACTCAGAGAATCCACGGAGATGAATTCATGGAGCGGGTTCTTTGGGACGGGGAGCGTTTATTAATCGCGCAGAAAGAAGCTTTGCATTTTCTTACTGAACGAGCATATGCCGGAGAGCCTGTTATCCACTGGTCAATAATTACCTTTCCTTTGGGTATCTCCTATGATCTGCTTGGCTTAGTCGCAATCAAACATCTTCATACAAGGCAGTATGACAAGTTTGATGAAATGATCAAAAAAGTGTACGAAAACCCGAACTATCGAACCGCCTTCAACAATATACTAAATGAAACAGAGTGGTGGACCATACACTTTGGTGATGGCTGGATTGCAAATACGACCTATTTCCAAAGCATACTTGCTGCCTACAAACCTTCTGTTTCAACGATTGGTCAAGCCGTTGAACGTATCATTTCAAATGAAAGGTTTGCATTTGATGACAACTGGCAGGGAATGGTTCGTGATCTTGTAGCCGTAACAAAAACAGCAACGCAAGAAGAGTTGGAAGGTGCGATAAGATCTCTTTCCCATTATAATTGGTTTCGGAATTGGCTGATTTATCTTATAAAGGTCACTGAACTATCGCAAAGAAATCATCGAAGCGAAGAACTTATTGAGGCATTTACCTATCTTGTTCGTGACCTTGACCCTTTTAAGGGCGAACCACGCGTCTGTGATCTCTACAGCCAACTTTCTTTTATCAAAAAGTCGTTTCACCAAGGCTTATTGCTTTGCAAAGCAGATGAGCAGCGTCTACTCTCGTGTTGTCAGCTTCTGGAGAAAGTAACTGAAGTTACAACGAGCCTTCAAGGTTCTTACAGCGGCCCGCTAACTGATGAGGAGTATCTGGAACTGATTGCTAATTATCTGTCCGGGGGATATGTGATTGCTAAATATGAGGAATATTTTGCACCGTTAGGGTCGAGAAAATACTATTCCGATGTAGCTGAAATTGCCTTTGAATATGCCTATATACTAAGCAAGTCAGGGAGAGTAGAAGAAGCGAAAGCGAAGTATAAAGAAGGGATTGAGGCACTTACTGCCTATGGATACAGGAAAGACCGTACCTTAAGTGAAATATTAGACTGCAGTGTTCCTTATCAACAATCTTACGGAACACTGACCATAGACTGGTTTTATGAACTTTATCATATGGCCATGACTGTCGTCACCCATACTGACGGAAGATCCACCTCCGGATATCCAGTTGAGTGGTTTGAAGAATTTACCAAGGTATATCCAAATGAGGCACTGCGATTTTTAGTGAGTGAAACACTTGAAAATTCAGCCTCATGCTGGCATCAGGAAGAAGAATTTCTTCATATATTAGAGGAATACCCCTCGCTCTTTACCCCAACGCAGTGGTTTCTTCTGTGCAGGTCCCTTCCATTTGCATCATCAGATACTTTGGTCAGTCATGGATTATTATTTTCAGATCGAATTGATTCGCAATTGCAGGTGGTCTATCGCAGATGGTTGCAAACCTTACCTTATACTTTGTACAAAAATGAAGAATCAACCTATCCTGCTGAAATAGTTACTCAATATGATCAACAATTTGGTATTACACTACAACTGAAAGAAGAAAAAGAAAAGTCAAATGACATACCTGAAGAAACAACAGCATGTACATTTTCTGCAACATCAATTGAAGAAGTACTCGCGTTTCTGGAAAACAACAAATTGCAGTCGCCTCACAAACAAGCAGTTATAGACTTAATTTCTTCTTCTACTGATTGGGACAAAAAAAAATCACTACTACGTCAGGTTGCACGTAGTTTTAGATATGAAAATGAAGCTGATAAGTGGGCGGAGCATTTTTTACAACCAAAACAAGTTGAATGGCTCTATTGGAATATTTATCTATTTATATTCCTTACTGATGGCTGGTCCGGCCTTCATTACACAAAATATCTTAAGCGTGCCTATGAAGATAACCCTTCTCAAACACTTTTGATCCTAAAAGAGATTTTGGCAGACTTGTTAGCTGATGAAAAGTACCCGGGTCGTATATCTTGTAATCTCATCAAAGCATTGTGTGAATTACAAGTAGCTGAATCTCTGGTGCGTGATCTTCTGCATATAACATTTCAGATTGTAAAGCGTCGCCTCCCTCATCCCCCGAACTCAGCAATAAATGAGTCCATTTATCAGGGTCTTGAAGGGTTTAGTCGTGATGAAATCGTGGTTGCATTATTAATTGCCAGGCTAAAAACACTAACCACTGAAAAAACACAGGGTATTCTGTGGTCACTTACTTATCTGGCGCAAACAAAACCGGAAACACTTATTAAACCTTATAGCTGGGTATTTTCAAATAGTACATTTTTATTACCTATACACAGAGCGGTACTTCTTCAAATTCTTAAGGAATATGTTGATCCAACCCTTCTTCCTGACAATCTCATAGGCCAATTTTTTAAATTATATCCGACGGGTTTCTTTCTGGAAGATCAATACATCCGTTCTTTTGTCAACTATGCTATTGAATTGGATGAGACCGCTGCAATAAGAATTCAACATGAATCCAGTTTATATGATGATGGGTTCTTTTTACACATTCATCCAAAATATATTAGTATACATAAACATTTGGGCACTCTTACAGGTACATATAATGCGTACGCCCGTAAAAGAGACGAGATTATTAAAAAGCACAAGTCTTATTATATAAGAACTGAGGAAATAATTACTCCCATTGTACCTCTTGCTAATGCAACTTACGAGATATTAAACAGTCAGTTTTATTTGGAATTAAAGGATCTTACCTACTATATTCATCCGGCCTACATTTGTAATTTGGACTTTTTTTTACCGGAAATTATTTTGCAAGTTGGTTCTTTAGCGCGCAGGCCTTCATGGATACCAACACCAACAAATTTTCCATCTTTTGAAATACGAAATACAGATTCTGCCTTTGGGAATGAAAGTTGGCTACTACTTGCATTAAAAGAAAAAGAACTATATGGCGAAAGTTTTAAACCAAAGCAAACTCGACACTCATTTGTAATGCTAACAATTGGCGATAAATCAAAACCTAGCGAAGGGTTGTATGCGAAGTATCTTTTCAGGGTGAATCAGTACTCGGAAAGGGAGATTGAAAATGCATCATTTGATTCACCGATCTGTAGACTTGATATTTGGGACACACTTGAGCGTTCGAATATTCTCTTTGTATCGGCCTATATCATAAAAAGTCTGGGATTAACAATCAAATCCGATTTTCATGCAGGTTTACAGGCCATCAATTCTTCCGGGGAAATTATTATAAAAATGATTAACTGGAAAGAAGCCTACTATGGAAGTATAAGTGACGGAACAGAAGTTCCAAGTCTGGAAGGAGTCGCTGTAGTTATAAGGCAAGATTACTACCAACGGCTTTTGGCGCTTTATCACAACAAAAGTTGGTTCCTATTACAACAAAAAGAAAATATAGACGACTGACCTATCTATACATATTATTAAAAAGGACTGAATTAATCTAATCTTCTATCATATCTGGAAAACCATTGAAGATTTCTCTCTGTGGTAAATTTATTATCATAAATGTCCCGACATTCAGCTTTCAACGATATTGGCGCAAGCTGTTTTCTTACATTATCTTTTTCGGCTTCACCCTCATGGTCTTCAAACTGAGTTTCAAAAACAATCAAATGGGCGTTGGGTAAAACAACTCTTTTTAAGGTATCACTCGCCGCTATGGACAGATAGCTTCTTCGATCCAATTCCAGGCAATCTTCGAGCTTCGTATACTGCTTTTCTTCTTTGATGAATGTCAGTCGATCAATGATCATCGGGCCCATGCCGTTATTGCGTAGGTAAATGTATATTCGGTTTCGGTGATCCACTACGTCAATTTGAGCTAAGGGTTTAAGCGATTTTTCATTATGAACCCGTTGCAGATACAACTGATAAAACGTGGCTAGTAACGCTAAGGTAGAAATGATGATTGACAACAAGGAGCACCTGCCGTTCAGAAAGTGTTTCGATGGTTACATCATTCCGTAATCCCGCAATAATTTCAACCGTTCCCTCGCCTGAAGCTCATAAATCAGGGGAATAAAGCGGTGATAAATACTGCACTGCGGGTCTCTGCCATTGACTCGGTAGACGGGGCAACCGCTGGTACAGATGGACTTGTATTTGCATAAAGAACAATCGGCTGATTTCATGTCTTGGAGGTGAACGCCCTGCTCAATCATATCTACCAAATCCATCCCCTCTTCAAAAACAGAGAACGAAGGTTGAGCAGTATCGCCAAAATGAACATGGCAGTAATTCAGTCTCCCGTCAACATAAATAGCCCCGCCCGAGAATCCCGAAGCACAGGTCTGAAAACCCAACTCATTGGTCTTAAGATCACAGAATTGATGGCGGCGTGAAAATGACCAGCCGGTCAGAATGGCCTCTTCCATGACTGTATAGGATTCCGAAAGGCATCGTTCCAGCAATTCGGCATTAATGGCTTCACCCCTGACGATGGAGTATCGGAACGGAATGTCCAAATCAATCAGGTAACGGGTCAATTCGGGCAACCCTTCCAAATTACCGTTCGTGACTACTGTATTAGTGGAGACCGGAATGTTATGGGCTAATAATTTTCGGAGATTGGCATTAATCACCTTGAATGTGCCTACCCCGGCTTTGAATTGACGAACCCTGTCGTGGTGCCTATCCAACCCGTCCAGTGAAACCCCGAAACTGATAGCGTGCTCTTTTGAAAATGTGATGATCTCGTCCGTTAAAATCGTCAGGTTGGTAATAAAGGCAATTTCCAATTCACAATCTAATTCCTGTAAAGTTCGTTTCGCTTCGGGAATAAATTCTTTCCACGATTTGAACTGAGTTAACGGTTCTCCCCCTGCCAGTCTGAACTTTATTTTACGGATATTCCGCTTGGTAACGGTTTCAATTAACTTGTGCAATAATTGTCGTTTGGTCGCTTCCGACATTCCGCCCGTGGAATTAAGCGTGGAAATATAACAGTAGCTACAACTCAGATTACATTTGTTGGTCGTATGTATCCAGAAATTCAGTGACTCCGGCGCGACGGGTTTCTTAGGTTGGCTAAAATCATCATCAAATCGGATCAGCTCGGTTTTTGACAACATGCCTAAAAAACGTTCCAAGCTATCAGCCGGAAGACCCAATTTTGTGCAAAGTGCGGCATTGGTTGTTTTCCCGTCAATGGCCGTGAGAATGTGGTACTGCACTTGGTTCAGAATGCGCAGTGAATTCGGAAAGGAGCAGTTGACGGCGTAGAAATGCTTCGTATCAAGCGGTCGCAGGAGCAGATTCGGTGACTTTTTTGGGGTCAACATATTCGTAGGTTGAGCGGATAGGATCGTTTGCACAATCACAATTGGCATTGACAGAAGTGATGTTCAAAGCACCTGCTCCAAGCTTTTTTTCTAACAGGGTAACATCATCAAAAAGAAGGTCATTTTCAGTGGCGTAATTCATAGATAATGAAAGTTAAGGTGAAGTCATTGTATATTTTAATCGATTCATTAGAATCCCCACTGTGCTCGGATGCCAACGGCCCTCTCCGCGAAAAGTAGGGATATGCCTTTTATTAAGTTCTCGGCAAACGGCTCTTACAGAAGTGATCCCCTTATTTTTTAATCTTGTAATCACCGGGGATAATTGCAGGGCAAACTCTTGGGCGGCTTTTTTATTGGCAATGGCCAGCATGGTTCCATTTTTGCCCAAGATTACCCCTCGTCTTTTGGCGGCACACAAGGCCTCTTTTGTGTTTTCACTGATACGTTGGCGCTGATCTTCCGCCACTGCGGCTAAAATGTGAATGGTAAATCGGTTGGCGTGTGGATTATCAGTTACGACAATTTCCACATTCGATTTAACAATCCCAGCAATTTGCTCCACATCCCGACCCAACCGGTCAAGTCTTGCCACTACCAGCATCGCATTCGTCTCTCGGCACATTTCAAGTGCTTGCAACAGGCCAAACCTGCCTTTACGGGTTGACTTTACTTCCATGATTTCATGAATCACCTCATACCCGCTAAGCTTACAGTAATTCTGCACAGCCATTTGTTGTGCTTCCAGCCCAAGGCCACTTTTGCCTTGCCGATGAGTGGAAACCCTATAATATGCAATCACCTGTTTCATAGTCCGTTATCCTCTATTCTGTCCGTGAGTAAGCCATCGTTTATATTTGAACAGGTTTGGCTTAAAATCCCGTTAGCTGATGAAATCGGGAAGCTGTAACTCAATCACTTAATAGGGAGGGGTAGCTTAAAAAGAGCGGTTTTTGTCCATGGGTTAACGATGGTTTACTCCTAGACAAAACTTCCCGCAAAAATATTTTTTGAAGACAGGGAAACCGGCCTTTTTCGGGTAAAATCACTCAAAAAGATTTCGTTGGGCGATGGGCTTATCGTGAATCATCAACTCAATGGTCGCTCTTGGAGTTTACTCAATCGGGGTGGTAAGTCATTGTAGGTGTCGTTGAAGTTATAGACGCATGGGGAGAACTATCTGCTACCAAAAAGCCATTAATACCGTTTGATAACTATTTAATATTTTAGTTGTGAGCTTTCAAAAACTCAGGTATTTTTTGGCCAAAATCCTTTTAACCTTTCTACTTTGACGATAGCTGCCACCCTCCGACGCCACTTATGTATCATTCGGGCTGTTCAACCGCCGTTTGTTTATCCTTCTAAAGAAAAATTATTTGAGCTTCTTAGGGAAGACGGGGTTCTTGATTATTCCGAGAGCTCATTTGAGCGCGACAAAAAAGATATTACTAAGGAATATGGCATTTATATTAAACACAACAAACGCCGAAACGGCTACTACATCAACCTCAACGAAGACGACGAGGATATTACCGATTTCAAGGCGTTTGTGGAGCTACTCGAACGCCGCGAACGACTAGAGTTTGTCAAGCAAACCTTGACGGGACTACAGGAGATTGGACGTTATCTGCAATTGGAGAAAAACCCTCATTTTGCTGGTATCGACCATTTGCCTAAGCTCTGGGAAGCTTTACGGGCTCAGCGGGTCATTTCGTTTAGATACAGCGCTTACGCCCAAACCACCACCCCCGTGCAGACACGTTTGATAGAGCCGGGGCTATTGTTTGAATACAAAAACCGTTGGTATTTGGACGGATGGGACATAAACAAAAAGGAAGTGCGAACGTTTGGTCTCGACCGTATGACTCTGCTCCAACTGACTGACAAATATATTTCCCAAAACCGCAGCCATGAATATCGTGCCATGCGCCGACACGTCATCGGCGTCAACTCCGCGCCCGACAATGAACCTGTGCGGGTGGTATTGCGCCTGACCGCCTTACAGGCCAATTATCTTCAATCCCTGCCACTGCATCCTTCTCAACGAACCCTCCCACAAACCTCTCCCGACTATGTTGATTTTGAATTGAGGGTGGTTTTAAACAAAGAGCTCGAAATAGAAATCCTCGGCATGGGCGAAGCCGTGGAGGTACTTGAGCCTGCGGAGCTACGGGAGACGATTAGAAAGCGTATTGAAGCAACCTTTCAAAAATATCTGTAATTTTTTTCAACATTTTGACATGACTCTCACGATTTGAGAGTCATGCCCTCTAATCTTTGGCACATCAAAACTGAAAATGCTATGCGAATACAATTGGTATTGAGTCCGAATATACAGCCAGTGCCGTTTTCTTATTTACCTGATTTGCGGCACGCCTTACACAAGTGGCTGGGTCCTAACGACCTTCACGATGATTTGAGCCTTTACAGCCTTGGTTGGCTGAAAGGAGGCGAAAAAATTGGACGCAGTCTATACTTCCCACAAGGAGCCACTTGGAATTTGGGGTTTTACAACAGCGATTTGGGCTGGGAATTGGCCAAAGGCATTATCAAAGACAAACATTTGGCCTATGGCATGACCGTTGAAAAAGCGTTGGAAGTGCCAACTCCACGTTTTGAGTCGCCCATGCGGTTTGCGGTAGATGGAGCTGTGTTGGTACGTGACAGCCGTCTCGATGGTAGCCGCGAATGTATTTTATGGAATGATATTCGTTCGGATGTGCTTCTCACTCAAACGCTAATCAAAAAAATGAAAAAAGCAGGACTAGCAGAAAACCATCAGCAAATAAAAGTCCGTTTTGACCGATCCTATGCCAAAGCTCGTGAGAAAGTAATGACCGCCAAACGCGTAGAAGGTGGCAAAGACATTCAACACAAAGCTAGTGTCTGCCCCGTCATTGTAGAAGGAACTCCTGAAGCTATTGAATTTGCATGGTTGGTCGGAGTCGGCGACTTGACAGGTAGCGGATTTGGAGCACTCGTTTAATCTTTAATGTTCAAAAATATGGAAACCATTGATTTACAGTTTTTCTTAGAACCGCCAGAATTAACAGTAAAAGGCATTTTGACTATTGAAGCTTTGGCTCCGCTTTCGATGGTTGCGGCGCAGCCGGGGGCTTATTATCGAACGCAATCTATACCTACCAACGAAATGGTGTATGGTATGCTTGAAAATGCATTGGGCTGGCACTTTGGAAGCATGAATCTTCAAATCATTGAGAAGGAGTCAAAGAAATATGACAGGGAAAAGTTAATAAAGAAATTAAAGTCTATTGCATTTAAAAGATTTAAAAAAGATGAACAATGGAAAAGTTCTAAATGGCTCACAGAAGACCCATTAAAAAGCGGTTCAGGGTTTATGTCTTTATTGGCTTATCACGTGTCTTTAAATTTAAAACCAGATTCAGAACAAATGTTTTTACATTATGACGATTTATGGACACGGCATATCAATGCAGGAGTTAGTGGAAGATTTGAAAACAGCAGCCGAAATCATGACTTCAGAATAACAGAAGTACGAGAAAGAATATCCCGAAAAACATTACAATTTGATGATAAAAGCGAGAAAAACAAAGAGGGAGAAGATGAGAAAATAGTGAATAATGAAGAGCAATCAGAAAAAGTTGGTAAAAAAAACGAACGTAGGCTTACTGTTGAAGAAATGTTAGCCGTACCAGATAAAACAACTCTTCACAAAAAGCATCTAAAGCCCTTTTTCCCCTTTTATTACAACAGTCCAACATTGAGAGGGTATGTTGTTCCTTCACAACCGTACGTATTTGAAATAGTAACAACAACAGAACTTAAAAATTTACTTTTTGAAGCGATTAGGAACCCAAAATCGCCTTTATATCTTGGTTCTAATGATGGTTGGGTGGAGGCAACCTTACAATGGACAGATTAAATCCAAACCTTTGGCATCCTTACGCTCGTTATGGTGTGGCCGTCGCCGTAGTTGAGCAAAGTGCATTCAATGATGACTTGTCTGATTTAAGCATTCTTGAAAAATTAGCTAAATATGCTATTCGAGCAGGATTAGATGGCTATCTGCTACAAACTTTTGACAATTTAATTCCTCAAAGCGAGATAAAGTATAGCTACGTGAGCCAAGAGGATGTTCCAGAAGCCTTTAAAAAAGATGGGGTTATGCTTTCGCCACATGTCCTTACAAGTAGTGATAAATATGGAGGAGGATGGAAAGGATGCTTTAATAAAGTCCAAAAAGATTTAATTAAGAGTCTTGAAAAATCACCTGAAAAAGAAAAACCACAAGAATTATTCCAGTCTTTTGCTCCCCTGGTGACAAAAATTAACAAGGAAGGAAATGAGGGAAGTAGTAATCCTAAAGTAACGTATTTAGAAGCAGTTTTTACAGCCATAACAACGCTTACTAAACTTAAGCCATGTTTGAATGCCCGTATTCCCAGTAAGAGTACTGATCAAAAACAAGTTTGGGCAAATCATGGCATTATTCCAGACTTACCACTTTGGGAAGAGTTGAATACAAGTTCTACTCCTTTAATTGACTTTGTACTTGTATTTAAAAATATTTCTGAAACTTACCAAGGTGATATTCTGAAAGCAAAAGTTAAAGCTCCGAAAAAATACCCTCAACCTCTTATATTCAGAGGTAATTTTCCGAATGCTAACAGACTAAGTAATGGGTCTTTGGGTGTTGTAAGTTTAGTGGCTGCGATAGGCCGTTGGGCACGTGAGATACAGTATTTTAGAGGTATTTCATCAGTCAATTGGGCAGATAGGGTACTTCATTTTATACAAAAGAATCCACTTTATATTGTTTCAAATGAAGGGTCGTTTCAAGAATCCTTCAATCATCATCTGATAGACTTAACTTTAAAGGAAGATTTAACAGTAATCGGATTGTCTTTTTATCGAGTAAGATTACTATTTGGTAATGATGATGAAAAAAAGAAACAAGCATTTCTTATGATGGCTGAAAGATTTCTTAGGTTATACACACCAGAATCTTTTAAAATGTTCTTGTCATTCAGAGCTGAATATCCTGCCGAATTATCAAAACTTTTAAATCATTATTTTATGACAACAAAGCAAAATAGAATTGACTTAGAGATAGTTAAGTCAGCCAGAGCCTACGGAGAGGCTCTAAATTTAGCGGCATACATAGCTGCAAACGAAGACTTTAAAACAAAATTAAAGGACGCTTCTTCTGAAATAAAGACACTTCCTGAGGATGAATTGAGAAAGTATAAGTCCAAAAGTATTTCGGAATCTAAAGACCGAGTGCTTACGCAGTTAGAAAGTACTATCGGAAGTTCCAAAAGTAGCACTGCTCTTTTTTATCAATTAGGTAGTATTACTGGACGTCTAGTTAAAAAGGATATTCCTTCTATCAGTGGACGCTTCATGGAAGCAGTTTTGACAGGCGAGATAGATGTAGAAGATGCCAAAAATATGATAATGGCCTTTATGCGTCTTAGTACTTACACAGAACAATTAACCGATAATAACTAAACTTTACAATTATGACTATCAAATCAATTACTGTAACCTTGGTAGCCCCGATGTCTGACCATGCTGCTAACAGAGGTGAGAGGCTTTTGGGTAATTTATCTTCAATTAAGCAACGACCCGACGAGAGAGTATATATCGCTGGGCAGATGCAAAGACATGCCTTGTTTAGTGCCATAGACCGTTTAAATGAGAATAAAGGAGGTACTTATCTATCTAATGGCGATGGAATAAATTTTAATAATATGAAGCAAGACTTGCGTGCAGATATGGGAGGGTTTTTACGCCCCGGTATAGAAAGAAGAACTTCTCCCATATCCGCCACTCCTGCCGTTGCTAAAAACCCAAGCCAAGTCGGTAGAGATTTATTACTCCGCCTCAATCAACGCGAGGGCTCAGACCCTGTACCTGCTACTAACTCATATAGTCAGTATGATGAAATGGTTATGTCTTTTCATTTAGACCTAAATGCTCTTGGTGTCAGAAAACAGTTTGTGTATAACCCTAACGATGAGACACATATTAAAACGCACATTCAGGCACACATAGACCCAAGCGAACAAAAAAGGCGCGTCAAATTGTTTTTGGAAGGAACTCGCTATCTCACCGACTACGCTAACCAAGCTCGTAATGCTACATCTGGCGAACCTCAAAAAGTTCTTATTGTACTGGATACAGTAATGAGCCGTAAAGCAGCACGCTATTATAAAGATACAACTACTGATATCGAACGTGAAAATATCTTAGCCGAATTGGATGCCCGAAAGGCACTTTATTTTTTAGGAGACGATACCAAAGTCACTAACAGCCAAAATGATACTGTTGATGGTGCCTACCGCAAGGCATTAGCGGTTCTAAATAGTGCGGAAAATCAGCTTTACTGGCCAGGTAATCAACCAACACCAGCATCATGATATTGGCTAAGCCTTCTGGTATTTCGCTCAAAGCCCATACGTTGCGTGTACAACTGCAAGCTACAATTTTTTTAGATAAGTGGCCTACTTTACAAAAGAAGTACAAAGAGTTGACGAAAAAAGATGATTTACTAGAATCCCTGAGTAAAGTAATCGAATGGCATGATAGAGGTAAAGAACTTGAACCTTGGCAAATTGCTTGTCGTCAAGATTATATAATCTACTCTAAGTGGCTGCAAAAAAACAGGAAGCAGGAATATTCAAAGAGTTACAAAGAATTTGAACGACAGAAAGATGTAAGCACCGGGACAAATCTAAGAGATGCACGTTTCCGACATGAGTTTGGTTCTTTATATCTTGCTGAAAAAGAAAATGCTAATTTGAGTTTTTTTGAAAAAGTTGCAATAGCTGCTCATCATGGGAAACTGCATAAACGATTTGAAGATAGATGGAAAAATGACGATAAGGGCAAACTCAATTTTGAGAAATATTGGGGAATCTTTTTAAGAACAAGTTTCGAGCTTTTTTTTAAAGACTCTCAGCGCTGGGAAAAACTTCTATTGGAACGCTATAAAATGGCGGCTGTGAGAGCGTTATTACAGTTAGCTGATACCCGTGCCAGTCGCGAAGAAGCCGAAGGTAAACTTGCTCCGTTAGATACATTTATTTACAATTGCCCGTTTCGTGATAGCTTGAAAGAAGTTCAAAAAGCGGCCTTACAAATTGCTAAAGATTGGACTCCTGATAATTTTTGTTCGATTCTTCGTGCGCCTACAGGGAGCGGCAAAACTGATGCGGCTTTGCTTTGGGCCGAAGAACTGATTAAACAAAAGCACGCCAGTCGATTAATTATCGCCATGCCCACGCGTTTTACGTCCAATTCGCTGGCGGTGGACGTAAACAAAAACGTGTTGAGCGATACAGGTCTTTACCATTCAAGTGCGTGGTTTAATCGTTTTGGCAATGCCAAACCCGAAGAGAAAGATTATTGTCGGGAGTTACAAAAATCGGCTCAATTGTTTGTAACGCCAGTTACGGTTTGTACTATTGACCATTTATTGATTAGTCTTACAGGAACCGCCGAGCACCATCACAGTAGTTTCTTTTTCATGGCTAATAGTGCAGTGGTATTTGACGAGGCCGATTTTTATGACCCATTCATACAAGCCAATTTAACTGTTCTGCTGAAAGTATTAAGAATCTTACGGGTCCCTGTTTTGATAATGAGCGCAACGGTTCCTGATTCGTCAACTGAATTATACCAAGTTGCTGCTATATCAGAACCGCAGGAAATTACAAAACCACCTATCAGAAAGCTGGCTTGGGCAGGCAGAAAACAGCAGTTAGAGGACGAAAGTACCATTTATATTACAGATTTTGATAGCGAAACTGATTCGTTAGACTGTGAAGATGCACTCCAAAAAATGATTGATGAAGGTCATGGAATTGTCTATGCCAACACTGTAGAACGAGCCTTACATTATTACAATTGGCTAAAAGAACAGCCTAATTGTCCCGAATTGATTATGTATCACAGCCGTTTTACTGAGCCGGATAAAAAAGCCATTGAGAATACACTTCTAAGTATGCTCGGAAAAGATAGTTGGAGAGATTATAAGGAAAAAAATAAACCCGTTCGGGGAATTGCCATTTTGACACAAATAGGTGAAATGAGTATAAACATTTCATCAACGGTTATGCTGTCGGATTTGTGTCCTTGGGATAGACTCACACAGCGATTGGGGCGACTCAATCGCTTCAATCAAAGCAACAATCCTATATGCTTCGTAACAGTTCCATTCAAAAAAGGTAAACCTTATGTGGCACCCTATGGCACAATAGAAAAGAAAAAATGGCAACCAAGCGAAGCGTTTACTAATACACTTCAATCTATTGCCAAATTTCTAAACAACGATTCAGCCATTGAAGTAACCCCCGAAGAAATGGTTAGACAGGTTAATTTGCTTTATCCCGAATTGAAAGAGTTTTCTGACAAAGCAGAGACAAATCGAAAGAATTTAGAAGATTTAATGCAGCAAAACTGGCTTATTGTACCTGACCGCAAGATTGATGAAGATGAAGGGAAAGTAGTTGGCAAATGGCAAAGTCGTGATATTGAAGAACAACGAACGGTATTTGTTAAGCCCCCCGAAGACTTCAACAAATACATTGACTACCAAGGCTTTTCTTTAGAATACGGTATTTCTATTCCTGTCTGGATGATTGAAAAAGAGCTTAGAAAAGGCTCTGAAAGTAAAGTCCAGGTCGTAGAGGTAAATGTTGATGAAAAACCTGTCAAACTGATTTATACAGATGCTTACTATGATGAGCCATCCAATATCGAAACAGGTGAGGAAAAGAAAACATCAAGTATTGGCCTAGCTTCTTTTTACAAAAAGCCAAAAGAGCAATATGAAGACGATTAACCTCTCCTCCCCCCGCATTGGCGGAATGCTTGTAGGGTACTACCAAATTTGCCCTCGTAAAGCGTGGTGGTCGTTGCGAGGGATTTGGATGGAACAAGAATCCGATGCAGTAGCTTTGGGACGCTTGTTGGATGAAACGAGCTATGCCCGCGACGACAAACAAATCTTGATTGAAACCGAAGCCCCTGACGGTACCCATTTAGTGGGTAAAATTGACCGAATGAAACTCAAGCAAGGGGTGTTACACGAAACTAAAAAAGGTCGTTCGTGCGAGGAAGCACATCGGTGGCAAGTGCGGTTTTACCTGTGGCTACTGTACCTCAATGGCGTCAGGCGTTCCGATGGGACTCCTTTTACAGGACAGTTGGATTATCCTTTGTTGCGCCGTACCGAAAACGTAGTACTTGAAGCAGAACATATCCAAGAACTAACTCAAACGATAGCCAATATACGACAGTTAGCAAATCAGGAGTCTCCACCTGCGACACTTTCAAAGCGCGATTTTTGTCGAAAATGTTCGTTTGAAGAATTGTGTTTTGGATAGATTTATTGTGTCAGCCCGACAATAGGACCAGGCTATCGTACAGGGGTTTATAACCGTAGCTGACATAGATTCCTCTCCCGAAAGCGTTCGGGATTGGAATGACAAGAACGTCAGTCGGAATGACAAGAACGTCGGGATGACAAAAGTTTGAAAAATAGAAACCTTATGAAAAGACCTTACTATTTGTTTTCCAGCGGACGCCTCAAACGGCGGCACAACACCTTGGCCTTAGAGAAAATGACGGGCGAACGTCAACCCGACGATGCCCCTGAGGACGAAGCCCTACCTTCTGCCGAGGCTGATGGTGCTCGCACGCCCTTTCCCGTAGAAAGTGTAGATAGCTTGTTTTTGTTTGGCGAGGTAGATATTAATTCCAAGCTCATCACTTTCTTGGGACAGCAAGGCATTCCGGCCTTTTTTTATGATTATTACGGAAACTATACTGCGACACTTTACCCTCGCGACAACCTTCTTTCGGGACATTTGCGGGTTCAGCAGGCGCAGTTTTATCTGAGTTCTAAAAAACGGCTGGTATTGGCTCAGGCATTTGTGGAAGCAGCTTTGTTCAATATTGAGCGCGTCATTAAGTATTACCAACCCCGTCTGGAAGGTGAAGCGCGTACGGCGGCCCAAGTGACACTTCAAGCCTTGACTCGCGACCGCGAGGCCTTACCCAAAACCACCGACATTCCCACATTGATGGCCGTAGAAGGCCGAATACGGGACCGATATTATCAGCTTTGGCCTCATTTTTTGGGAGAAAACGTGACGCGGTTGTTTCCCTTTAACAAGCGCGAGCGACGCCCTCCCTCCAATGAACTCAATGCGCTGATTTCGTTTGGTAATTCGATGTGTTATACTACCGTTCTGCGACAAATTTACCGTACCGCTCTCGACCCCACCATCGCTTTTTTGCACGAACCTGGGGATAGGCGCTTTTCGTTGTCGCTTGATATTGCCGAAATTTTTAAACCTTTATTGGTAGACCGGGCCATCTTCCGATTATTAAAAACGGGAGAAATCAGCCCCAAACATTTTGAAAAACACCTTGGAGGTTGTTATTTGTCGGAAGCAGGACGTAAAATTTTTGTACAACATTGGGATGAACGTCTCAGTCAAACGGTACAACATCGAGAACTCAATCGAAAAGTATCGTACGAGCGATTGATTCGACTCGAATGTTATAAATTGGTCCGTCATCTCAACAACCCTGTCCACGAACCTTATCAAGGGTTGCATATGTGGTGGTAGGTCATAAGCTTCAGATGTTCATTGACGTACTGTAAATCATTTTAGATATGCCTTATTTTATTGCGGTTTATGACGTAAATCAAAAGCGAGTAGGAAAAATGCTGAAGCTGTTTCGACGTTATCTCACTTGGATTCAGAATTCGGTTTTTGAAGGCGAACTAACTCCCGCCCAATTCAAATCCTTACAATGGGAAGCCGAGCAATTGATGCAAGAAGGCGACGGGGTAGTATTTTATCAAATGCGAGATGAGCGCTATACAGAGCGGATTGCGCTGGGAGAAGAAAAAAATCAACGCACTCGTTTTCTGTAAGTTAGGCAAAATCAAGTCGTCGGGTGCGATAAAATTTACCCACATCGGTTCCCAATCCAGCCTACAGCAAAAAATTTTTTCACTTTAGATGACTGTAAATGAGGCATTTTGCGAGAGTCGTCAGCCTCTAGGGGTTTTGGCGCTACTATACATTGACGACTTTTTTATTTATTTTTACCATTAAAATCGGCCAATCCAGCCTCTAAACCCCATTTTAGAGGTGGCTTTCAATTGCACCTGTTGGTATTGAAACCAATTGCTCTTTTTCGGTCTCATCCAAATCTCTGAACTTTCAATTGCACCTGTTGGTATTGAAACTTTGCATCCCCCTGACGCGCTGCTAAACCGTTTGCTTTCAATTGCACCTGTTGGTATTGAAACCAAATAACAGCTTAACGAAGTTTGATTTCATTATTACTTTCAATTGCACCTGTTGGTATTGAAACTCACAATCAGCGAAATCAGAAAAGGAAAGAAAATAGACTTTCAATTGCACCTGTTGGTATTGAAACATGCGCGACGTCTTGTAAGTAGGCAGACATCAGTTTGCTTTCAATTGCACCTGTTGGTATTGAAACGGGCAAAAACTGCATCTTCACCACCCCTCCAATGCCGCCTTTCAATTGCACCTGTTGGTATTGAAACTAGGGGCGATCGTTCTGATGGCCTTGGGCGCCATAATGCTTTCAATTGCACCTGTTGGTATTGAAACAAGCTCAACGCAATATAAGGATCATTGCATTTGGCAAACACTTTCAATTGCACCTGTTGGTATTGAAACTGGAACTATCGACAGATTGAGCAAACGCAAGAGATGCCTTTCAATTGCACCTGTTGGTATTGAAACTGAAGAAGGTCTCACCTGTTTTCTCTACAAATCCTGCTTTCAATTGCACCTGTTGGTATTGAAACGAATTCATATAGTAGCCGAAACAGTTATGTGTATGATCTTTCAATTGCACCTGTTGGTATTGAAACCGTGCATTGCTAGGGACATATTGCGCAATGAAGAGCTTTCAATTGCACCTGTTGGTATTGAAACAGGCGCAGCGTTATATCAACGCGCTTATTTCAGGCTTTCAATTGCACCTGTTGGTATTGAAACATGTGGGTGGTGTCGGGGTTGTTGGAGTAGTTGGCTTTCAATTGCACCTGTTGGTATTGAAACGAGATAAGCTACAAGTAAGGCGCTATCTAACCAACTGGCTTTCAATTGCACCTGTTGGTATTGAAACTTGATTCAAGAAAGTCTGGGAGTGTACGCTGAACTGTGTCAGGATTTTAGTTTTGCCTTTTCAGCCTCCGAGGTAATTTTCTCTGTCAGCTTGTAATCTATCGCCAAATTTAATGTACAATTGCGACATGGCCAACCCCCAATT
>NZ_JARNTW010000010.1 GCF_029433105.1 Runella sp. MFBS21
CTTCTTCCTTGAAGCGCTCGAAATTAAAGGATTCGTCAGTTTTCATTGTGTCTATAAGTTAAAACTAAGTTACTTATTTTCCCCCTTTGATTCAATTTGGGGTGACACAGTTTAGTTTACAATCTCGAAAGTCTTTATCGGAAAGTACTTCTTTGGCTTTCAATTGCACCTGTTGGTATTGAAACTTGTAATCAACGCGCCCATTCTGGAGGAAATCGAGAACTTTCAATTGCACCTGTTGGTATTGAAACATATTGTTATTGCACCGCATAAAGGTCCTGTACCTTCTTTCAATTGCACCTGTTGGTATTGAAACTCTCGAGCAAGTAACCTGCCAGCCAAATCATCTTCGTCTTTCAATTGCACCTGTTGGTATTGAAACTATTGTATTCAATCCTAACTGGAGTGTCGCTACTTCTTTCAATTGCACCTGTTGGTATTGAAACGTATTCAGTGTAGAAGCATTGACTTAACCGCAAGAGCTTTCAATTGCACCTGTTGGTATTGAAACTCGCTGTCGCTTCTGAAATAACCTTTAACTTTCATATCTTTCAATTGCACCTGTTGGTATTGAAACAAAAACAGGAAATACTTCCCCATTTTTAATTTCGCTTTCAATTGCACCTGTTGGTATTGAAACTAGCATACCCTACAATACTACTTTTCGCAAATTTCGCTTTCAATTGCACCTGTTGGTATTGAAACCGAACCATGACGTTCCAAATCGTTACGAAGCTAAGACTTTCAATTGCACCTGTTGGTATTGAAACTGGTACCCAATTGGCCATCCACATTTACCTGAACCCTTTCAATTGCACCTGTTGGTATTGAAACAAAAATTGCCACGCCAATAAGACCAATGAAAGTAACTTTCAATTGCACCTGTTGGTATTGAAACACACGTAGGCTTTGTTTACCTCCAATAGCTTTGCGCCTTTCAATTGCACCTGTTGGTATTGAAACCAATTGCCGCAATGATTGAGAGGATTAAAGATTTAGCTTTCAATTGCACCTGTTGGTATTGAAACGTGTCAATATCCTCGCCAATGATTACGTTATAGCGGTCTTTCAATTGCACCTGTTGGTATTGAAACAACTTTTGGCAGCAGGGGAGGCGAGGGAGATAGCGGCTTCTTTCAATTGCACCTGTTGGTATTGAAACTGGTATGGTGGATTCTTTTTTCTAGCACATGCTTAGACTTTCAATTGCACCTGTTGGTATTGAAACGTGAGCAGATTAGTCGAGATGCCGTGGTGAGACTCCTCTTTCAATTGCACCTGTTGGTATTGAAACGCTGGATTGATAATTCTCATGATACACAAGAAAACACTTTCAATTGCACCTGTTGGTATTGAAACAAGTGACCCCATATTTTTGTTGTACGTCCGTCCCACTTTCAATTGCACCTGTTGGTATTGAAACCTTGTATCTGAGTCTCCTGCGATTATTATCGCAAACTTTCAATTGCACCTGTTGGTATTGAAACGCGGCGTTACTAATCACATTGTTGGGCCAGGCATTACCCTTTCAATTGCACCTGTTGGTATTGAAACTAGTCAATAGCGTTGACTTGCGCATCGATTACTTCCCTTTCAATTGCACCTGTTGGTATTGAAACGCGCAAAAGCTACACCCTCAGAGAAAAAGGCATACCTTTCAATTGCACCTGTTGGTATTGAAACTAAAGTTTTTGCCGGTCGTTGGATTGGTCGGCAAACTTTCAATTGCACCTGTTGGTATTGAAACGCCTTTTCATGCTTCTGAAATTTTAAGGGTTTTCAATCTTTCAATTGCACCTGTTGGTATTGAAACTGTATTATTTTTCAAAAAAACGATAGATGGGTGGTTCTTTCAATTGCACCTGTTGGTATTGAAACAAGGGTCAGGCGTCAACAGCGGCCAAAACATACTACTTTCAATTGCACCTGTTGGTATTGAAACTACAAACCCCTGCATACTAGGATTAGGCTTAAAGCGGCTTTCAATTGCACCTGTTGGTATTGAAACACACTAACCGTGCGCACCTCCTCTTTTACTTTTACTGCTTTCAATTGCACCTGTTGGTATTGAAACCCAATAGAAACACTAGGGTGCAGGAGATAATTAATCCCTTTCAATTGCACCTGTTGGTATTGAAACACGTTTTGACGGTTGCTTGAGAGCTGCCCCACGTTCTTTCAATTGCACCTGTTGGTATTGAAACCTTATCTGCTCGTTGCTTACCGCCATCATCCCGCCTTTCAATTGCACCTGTTGGTATTGAAACATTTGTCGAAAGCCCCTTTATTTGCGTTGTAAATCGCCTTTCAATTGCACCTGTTGGTATTGAAACTTTTGTTTATTTTCGACCAATATTTACAATCAAAATCTTTCAATTGCACCTGTTGGTATTGAAACTACCAGTGGTGGTAGGAATTGGGGTAGTACCATTGCTACTTTCAATTGCACCTGTTGGTATTGAAACATTCACTTCTTGCTGATGAAAGCGGCGTATTCGAACCTTTCAATTGCACCTGTTGGTATTGAAACTTCTCTGGCTTTGGTGAGTACGTGTCACCGAATGTCCCTTTCAATTGCACCTGTTGGTATTGAAACAAGGTACAAAAGTAACCCTAGCGCGGTCGGTAGCTGTCTTTCAATTGCACCTGTTGGTATTGAAACAAAACTGTTTGTCCCTCTTTTAGTTTTAAAAGTTCTTCTTTCAATTGCACCTGTTGGTATTGAAACGAGTGCCAAAACCCTAGTATATCGGACATTAAGACCTCTTTCAATTGCACCTGTTGGTATTGAAACAAAACTGTTTGTCCCTCTTTTAGTTTTAAAAGTTCTTCTTTCAATTGCACCTGTTGGTATTGAAACGAGTGCCAAAACCCTAGTATATCGGACATTAAGACCTCTTTCAATTGCACCTGTTGGTATTGAAACCTTTCGACGATATTGTTACTTACTCGAAGATATTTCCTTTCAATTGCACCTGTTGGTATTGAAACGAAGGCTGCTAAGCTCTACATTTTTCTCCCTAAAAACTTTCAATTGCACCTGTTGGTATTGAAACTCCTTAAAAGTGACTTTATGCCCTTTCGGGACTTGTTCTTTCAATTGCACCTGTTGGTATTGAAACCCGTAGTTGGCGAAGTATCCCGCTGGCCGCAAGAACACTTTCAATTGCACCTGTTGGTATTGAAACAGTCTTCGGCAATATCAAAACTGATAAGTGTTGGATCTTTCAATTGCACCTGTTGGTATTGAAACGTGGGTAGGGTTACAGGTCAAGTTCAAATTGAAGTGTCTTTCAATTGCACCTGTTGGTATTGAAACTATGTCAAGCCTAATAAGCAATATCATTCCAAAACTTTCAATTGCACCTGTTGGTATTGAAACTATACCATTTTTGCATAATAGGCAGGTATTTCATTACTTTCAATTGCACCTGTTGGTATTGAAACAAAATTTACACTTTCGGCCCGAGTTTTCTCTTTTACTTTCAATTGCACCTGTTGGTATTGAAACCCGTTGGCGACCGTGATTCTGTATCGCGTGTTGTCGGCTTTCAATTGCACCTGTTGGTATTGAAACAGGAGTCCATTGCCAAAATTGAAAACATTGTTTCTCCTTTCAATTGCACCTGTTGGTATTGAAACAAACTACTGAAGGAGCTAGACAGTAAGGAGCTGAGCGGCTTTCAATTGCACCTGTTGGTATTGAAACAAAGCCTGTTCATGGTTTGGTTGGCCGAACTCATCACTTTCAATTGCACCTGTTGGTATTGAAACCCATTGACCCTCTGCTCACTGTCGAAGAGACAGCGCTTTCAATTGCACCTGTTGGTATTGAAACGTTTTCCACCACACTGGATTGATGCCCAATATATTTCTTTCAATTGCACCTGTTGGTATTGAAACATAGGCGCTTCATCTTATAGCGCCACTGATTATCGTACTTTCAATTGCACCTGTTGGTATTGAAACTGGACGGGGAAGTGACCAAGAAAGTCGAGCGCAAAGTCTTTCAATTGCACCTGTTGGTATTGAAACGCGATTTGCAGCACAACAATAAGCACCGCATCGGCTCTTTCAATTGCACCTGTTGGTATTGAAACATATGCCCCCGGGCATTGCCTGTGTTGCCTTTTTCCTTTCAATTGCACCTGTTGGTATTGAAACGTGTTATCATAGCCCAAGCATTGTTTGTAATTCATAACTTTCAATTGCACCTGTTGGTATTGAAACGCGCGCCTAGCTCGCTGGTGGCCACTGTAGCAGCTCTTTCAATTGCACCTGTTGGTATTGAAACGATACCCTGAAAGAAGTACAAAAGCAAATACACGTTTCTTTCAATTGCACCTGTTGGTATTGAAACTACACAACGGGGAATTTTATTTCTTTGCTCATTTTAGCTTTCAATTGCACCTGTTGGTATTGAAACCCGCTGAAAGGTGGCAATTGGTAAAGAAGATAACCACTTTCAATTGCACCTGTTGGTATTGAAACCTTTATAATTTTATTTCAATGAGCTTAAATACTTATCACTTTCAATTGCACCTGTTGGTATTGAAACGTGATGAAGGTGTTGTGTTCACCTTCGCGTTTAAACTTTCAATTGCACCTGTTGGTATTGAAACTGCAACTTCTTCGAGTCTGGCGATAGCCCTGTAATTTCTTTCAATTGCACCTGTTGGTATTGAAACAGGTTGCAAGCTCTTTACCGCTTGTACCCAAGTTGCTTTCAATTGCACCTGTTGGTATTGAAACCAGCAAGTAGTGCCACACAAGCAGAAACGGCGTCCTCAGCTTTCAATTGCACCTGTTGGTATTGAAACGAGTTTTATGAAGCTCTCAAACAAAAAGGACCTACTTTCAATTGCACCTGTTGGTATTGAAACTAGATGATGTTATCTCTTGCGCCTATCAAAAACATTGCCTTCAATTGCACCTGTTGGTATTGAAACTGAAATCGGCTACTTTCTTATCCTTTGCATCAAACAAACCTTCAATTGCACCTGTTGGTATTGAAACTTGGTAATTATAAACTTTTTAAATTTTTAATGTCATGCCTTCAATTGCACCTGTTGGTATTGAAACTAAGCAAATGTTAGAATCAATTGTATCTGCATCGGCAACCTTCAATTGCACCTGTTGGTATTGAAACGCTCAGGTTCGGGCGGTAATTCGGCTTCAGGCTTCAACCTTCAATTGCACCTGTTGGTATTGAAACAAATTGTAGAAAAAATATTTGGTTGGCAAACTGAAACCTTCAATTGCACCTGTTGGTATTGAAACAGGAAGAGGTAATCATGAAGAAAGTGCGCGAAGAACCTTCAATTGCACCTGTTGGTATTGAAACGCAAAGATAAGCGCTCTCAAGTGATTGAGTATGTTTCCTTCAATTGCACCTGTTGGTATTGAAACCTACGATAGCGATACCATTTAGCCGTTGCGCTTCGCCTTCAATTGCACCTGTTGGTATTGAAACTATATTTGGCATCGGTAGCTCATTGTCATTTTAATTACCTTCAATTGCACCTGTTGGTATTGAAACTCGTTTGTGCGTTCAAAGTTGCTTCGTAAGCATCTCCCTTCAATTGCACCTGTTGGTATTGAAACGTGGTTAGCATTGAGGCACAAGAAAACTTCACAGCTGCCTTCAATTGCACCTGTTGGTATTGAAACAAGAAATGTTGAACAGAGTTTACAAATTATCATGCAGCCTTCAATTGCACCTGTTGGTATTGAAACCTAGTGGGCAGCGCTTTGCGGAGGTAGATGTATTGGTCCTTCAATTGCACCTGTTGGTATTGAAACTCAAGCTCGAAACTCTTTCCTCGAAAAGCAAACTTCCTTCAATTGCACCTGTTGGTATTGAAACTCGTTTCCTCTTTCGCTCAGGAGAGGTGGATTGATCCTTCAATTGCACCTGTTGGTATTGAAACGTGGGAGGTGCAGGTGGTTCTACTAACTTGGCAGCAACCTTCAATTGCACCTGTTGGTATTGAAACTCGTCAGAGCTTACGGTATCATTGGGGTCATACTTCCTTCAATTGCACCTGTTGGTATTGAAACTCGTCAGAGCTTACGGTATCATTGGGGTCATACTTCCTTCAATTGCACCTGTTGGTATTGAAACTGCTGAGGGTGGTATTGAATGTTTGCCCCGTGAAGCCTTCAATTGCACCTGTTGGTATTGAAACGCGGTATCGAACTAGGTTCTAAAACTACTTCCGACCTTCAATTGCACCTGTTGGTATTGAAACTTACGATGATTGTCTCTACCTTTCCGTTTTTACCGTAGCCTTCAATTGCACCTGTTGGTATTGAAACATTTGAGAAGGAGAGCGGAGAGGAGATAATGGTCATCGCCTTCAATTGCACCTGTTGGTATTGAAACTTTGGCATATTTGTGAATCTGACACCTCTAATAACGCCTTCAATTGCACCTGTTGGTATTGAAACTTTTGTATTAACAGGACACAAAATCAACCTCCTAGTTCCTTCAATTGCACCTGTTGGTATTGAAACTTTAGCCGAATAACCTTGCCAGTAGACTTTTCTTTTCCTTCAATTGCACCTGTTGGTATTGAAACCTGAATTTCGCGGTTTTTTACCCTATTTTTTACCTCCTTCAATTGCACCTGTTGGTATTGAAACTCGAAAAAACGGTAACGGTAAGGAGAGCGTACAAACCTTCAATTGCACCTGTTGGTATTGAAACAAATTTCCAGCGCTGGCTCACCCTTGGCCAATCGCCCCTTCAATTGCACCTGTTGGTATTGAAACCAGGGATCACGGTTTCGGGGAGCGGAGCTAACAACGTCCTTCAATTGCACCTGTTGGTATTGAAACTCCTTGACCTGTCCCGTTTCCACCGCATCAGGATAACCTTCAATTGCACCTGTTGGTATTGAAACTCGGGCATGCTTCCAACGGGTTTCAAATCAATTACTGCCTTCAATTGCACCTGTTGGTATTGAAACGCGCTTGGAAATTCGATTTCGGCACCATTGGGAAGGACCTTCAATTGCACCTGTTGGTATTGAAACCTGTCGCTACCTCATTACCACCTCGTAATACCCTAACCTTCAATTGCACCTGTTGGTATTGAAACTTGTCAAATATGGGTATTTTGAACACTTGCCATGCCTTCAATTACACCAGCATTCTGAACCCCTGTGCCATTTTGTTGGAAAGATGGGCAAACTTACTAATGTAAACCAAGAAATTATAGATTGGCTTTGAGTATATTATTACCCATAATTTTAACCTACACCGGCAATTATTTTATGCTTATTAGCGTAAATCTTTGCTACATCATCATTTTTAATTCTGAATTTTGTGCCGTGATTTCTTATGGCTGACCCACGGCCTTCATTCGTTCGGGCATCAAAGTCAACGCAAATAACGCCCTCCAGGATTGCCTGAATAAAGCCTGTTATATCCGGCTCCCAATAGGCCGTTGCTTCCTTATACGTTACACTTCGAGGATTAGAGTGCATTTCTCCTTCAATGACGATTAACCGTCTCAGCTTGGAAGAAAGTGCATTTAAAATGGTATTATGCAACCAGTAGGGAGTTGCGCCGGTCTGTGCCGTGTTCTTAATGATGATCCTGTCGGTTTCATTCAGTACACAAAAACCACGCTTCGTTTGACCGCTTATGGTATGACGAAAACTGATACGCCCCTGTGCATCGGTCCATCCATAATCATTGACGACCTCTTTAATGATTCCCTTCGGTTCGGGGTCTTTGTGAAAAAGAGTTAAAAGAGCCGTTCCGCCATGGAATTTAATTTCCCAATCGTTCAAATCAGGAGAGTCCGCATTATTTTCCTTTATCCCTAGCAGATCTTCAAGGTATCTGCCCGGCGCACCGCTGCCGTTATACTTGCCGTCTGTGGGGAAAGCCCAAGTTCCCGCTTCAAGAATCTCGGCTATTTTTTTAAAGCTGGCCGTTGCTGAACGAGGTAAATTCGCAGGCATTGGCAGCTTTGGGGGCATTAGGTTCCTACTGTGCTTTTATTTTTGTGAGTGATTACCTTTTTAATACGATTCTTTGCCATTTTGCAATACTCAGCGGACAGCTCCGCACCGATCCATTCTCTATTAAGATGTTCGGCGGCAATCGCGGTAGTACCGGAGCCCATAAAAGGATCCAACACAACACCGCCATTCGTGGCAGCTATGCATCTTTCCGCCAATTCAATCGGGAAAGGGGCAGGATGCTCATTGTCACGGGCCTGCGGTATTTCCCACACATCGCCCATTGCGTTTGCTTTCGGGGCCAGTTTAAAGTCCGGTTTTGCGATAAGATAGATAACCTCATACGTTGGTAAAAAATAACCGGCATTAAAGTTAATGCCGCCTTTGCGCTTCCAAATAATGATTTGTCTTACCGGAAAGCCGGCAACAATGTCTGAGCGATCCTGTAAGAGGCCGTCCTGTACCCGCCATTTGTGGTTATAAAAGATGGCACCATCCTGTTTTAAAACGCGCATCATTTCCGTTAAGCATCTGCGTTGCCATTGAACATACTCTTCATGCGGCATGCAATCGTCATGGTCAGTATAGCCGTTAATCAAACTGGCATTGGACCATTTGCCACCCCGTCCGTCCTTCATCCCGTTGCCGGTAGAGTTTTTAAGATTGTAAGGCGGTGAGGTAACGATGACACTAACGCTTTCTTTGGGGAGCTGTTTCATTAGGTCAATGCAGTCGGCGCAGTGAATTTTACCAATCCATGGTTTTAAAGATTTAATTACGGGTCTCTGGAGGCGTACCGGTTCAACAACTTTCAGGATAAGCTGGGAGGAAACCGGCTTCGATTGTAAGAGTACTGCATTACGCGGCATGAACCACCTCCAACAATAAAGCGAAAAGAGATAACGGATGATACTTTTCCATCGTTATCATTCTATGGCAGCTACCTAACTGGTGTCAATAACTATGTTAAGGGTCAAAATTTCAATATCCTACATATTGAGTAAAGAAAGAATATTGGAACAAACTCTAAAGAATTAATGAATAGATAACGGTCTCATTCACCTTATAAGCCTCTTCTGCGAATTTACATTGATGTATTCTGCTTTCTTCTCCAACCGTTTCAGTGCCTTGGCCACAGACAAAAATCTAGTTCATTCAATAGTCAAGGGTTCATCTCCGAAGATATTATCTTCGGTCATTTTGCTACTCCTTTGGGCTATTTTTTTGGCGATATTTATCATCTTTCAGAGATGGCTGAGGTAGGTTTATATTTCAAATTTTGTGTTTTACTTAGCTGATATTTTATAAAGTATATACCTGTATAATTATTTAAAAAACGCCTCCAATATTGCTTTTGTTTATCAGCAATTTATCCCTAACAAGGTGGTCATGCGGCGAATATACCGTCCAATTACCGCAAACTATGCGGCAATTATCTTGACAATGCGGTAATTACATGCTACATTTACCGCACAACAAGCGGTGAATACAATATGTACATCCATCAACGACCTTTATGGCCTCATTTTTCATGGGATCGGCAAGTGATTATGGATTTGCTGGCTTCCGTTCGCCATAAACAGGGGAAACTCATTGGCCGAATGGAAAGCTTAGGCTTCCCTTTGCAGGAAGAAGCCGTGCTGCAAACATTGACCTTAGAAGTTCTTAAATCCAATGAAATTGAAGGCGAAATCCTCAATGCCGAACAGGTACGCAGCAGTATTGCCCGCCGTCTAGGTATAGACATTGGAGCACTCTCTCCCACAGACCGCCATATCGAAGGGGTGGTGGAAATGCTATTGGATGCCACGCAGCATTACGATCAGCCTCTTACAGAAGACCGCCTCTTCGGCTGGCATGCCGCGCTGTTTCCTACAGGACGCAGCGGTATGTACAAAATCACCGTAGGAAATTGGCGGGATAATGAGAATGGCCCGATGCAAGTAGTATCAGGACCTTTAGGTCGTGAGAGGGTTCATTTTGAAGCTCCCTCTTCCGAACGACTACCCCAGGAAATGGCTCAGTTCATAGAATGGTTTAATACCCAAAACAACATAGATCCTGTGCTCAAGGCGGCTATGGCTCATTTGTGGTTTGTGACCATTCACCCATTTGATGACGGTAATGGGCGTATCGCCCGCTCTATTGCTGATATGCAACTGGCGCGTGCGGATGGAAGTCATCAGCGCTTTTACAGCATGTCTGCCCAAATTCGACTAGAACGCAAAGACTACTATCATATTTTGGAAAAGACACAACGGGGAGATTTAGACATCACAGAGTGGGTTTATTGGTTTTTGACTTGCCTGGACAGGGCATTATCAGCCACGGAAGACATTCTTACCTCAGTAATAACCAAAGCACGATATTGGAAATTTTTCTCTGAGAAAAACATCAATGACCGTCAAAAATTGATGCTCAATAAATTATTAGATGGCTTCGATGGGAAACTCAATACATCCAAGTGGGCCAAAATCACCAAGACTTCAACGGATACCGCCTTGAGAGATATACAAAATTTAGTGGAGCAGGGTGTTTTGGTCAAAGAGGATTCAGGTGGTAGAAGTACAAGTTACAAGCTTGAAACCCGTATCCCAAAGAGCAATTAAAAACGCTAAAAAATAGACCCATTGATAATTTATCTACGGCAGTCGCTTCACTTTTCAGAGAAGGCTTGTACTAAAATAAAATTGTTGGAAAAAATGAGATAGGAAAAGTAAAGAATCTAATGTTGTTGTACCTATGTTGTACCAAACAAAAAAATATATTGTTTATTTTGCGTAAGTACCTGTATATTAATCGATTATGCTCTTGTAAAATATCTACTTGGGGAGGTTCAAAGCCTCGCGATGTTTGGTTTGATATGTATTAATTTGTAAAAGCCTTTTTTAAGGCTTGGTTTATTAGTATGAGCTAACAATTTTTTTTTAAAATCAATTCACTCTATCCTGATAATTTTATTAAAAACCTTTGACTGGGATGCTGTAGGATAGCAACATGCCCTGAAACATGGTTTTGAACAGGTCTCGGTATTGCAAGACCGTCGTTTGTTGGCGACCGCCTACTGCCAAAGCATTGGTCATGCGTCGATTCCCTAGGCGTAAATTAGTAAATGACATGTACCAGAAGGTATTCTGCAAAACAGTGAAACTGTAGTTCTGAGAAGGACCAGTAAGTCAGCTAGAAATAATGTAATGAGACATTGATTTATGAGAGGGCGATTTGTGATAGTAAAAGATATAAACGTTAGCAGTTTAAAAGAGTAAAGATTGTCTCTCTAATACGCCCGTTTTGCGAGACAAATTTTATTTTATAAACGGGCGTTTATGAGACAAGAAATCTGGTTAGGAATGGTCAGTCGATGTCGTGATTGCTATAACAGATTTACTTAACGGTTTGTTGCACAAGCAGTTCGTGTTTAGTTTTGTATAAACTAACACATTTCTAGCTATGACAAGTAAAACAATTTCGCTTCGATTTGTCCTGTATTTATTACTGGGATTCACCCTGTTTTCATGCAATAAAAGTGAGGAACCCGCTCCGGGAAATTCACCAGAACAATTCATTGCCAATAAATGGTGGTGTCCCGGCGGAAACTTTGCCCAACAATATTTTGCTGCAGACGGCAGTTGGCAACAACGACTCAAAATAACTGACACGCCCGATACTGGAAAATGGAGTTTTTCATCGGATAAAAAAACCATTAATATTTCTGATGTCAAAGGTGGCAGTACTACACAACTCTTAACGCAGTGGAGTTATATGGTTAATCGATTAGAAAGTTCAGCTCTGGATATCAATTATTCAGGCATTGCCATTAGTTACACGCCTTGTCCTTAACCAACGAAGTAGCCGGCAATCAATTGCCGGCTACTTACCGATAGTGGCCAGCGATTTGATCAATGAAATTCTGGCTTTGAAAAATTCGGAAAAATTTAAATCAAGAGCATCAGGCAGGGGTAAGGGACTGCCGCTTCAAGAGACGTCGAATCTAATTGCGTTGTTTCTTAATTGTTTTTCAAAGTGTTGATATTGCCCTTGTACATTTTGTATGACAAAAGAAAAAGCAATAATTAAAGGAGTAACTACAATGCGGTATATTGTCATAAAGAAATATAAGTTATGTTTTTATATAAATAAATTTGTAACTGTTTAGGTAGCTTTCAATGGGCTACCTAAACAGTTACTGATTAAAATTAATTTTATGAGACGGACAAGTCAGTATCGCTTCAATTCAAATCGTTTCACTTCGCCCGTGCCAAAAAACTGGATGCGCGTACCTACAATTGTTCCGATGTTATGCTCAATAGGACGACTAAAAGCCAGTTTGTCATTTACAAAAACCTTCATCGAATGACTTTTTACTTCGCAACGAACCTCTACCCAATCTTTGAAATCAACGCCTAAACCTGATAAATCTTCGGTGTGGCCGTCAAAAATGCGGTTGTTGAGTATGACCTCTAAATCTGCTACGCATCCTTTAGCACAAAGTGGTATTACTGTTGTTCCTTTGGTACCAAGTAAGGATATTTTGGTTTGCTGACACACACCATCACCTTTCCCAAAAGTATTTCTCAACGATGTTTCCATTACGAAGTGCTGACTCGGTACCGCCATTGTTTTTTGTACTTTAAACAAACTTACCCACGGCACTGACTGGAACAAACTTGGTTTAGCTTGCTCCAGGTCAGCCATTGTGATGTCGATAGGTTTGGAATAGTCAACCTGTTTTTTAGAAAAATAAATAGGAATAGGTTTCTTGTCCATCATGCGCAGCCAACCGTCAGTTTCGATGATTAAATCGTGGTTTTGTATAACCGAGTCATTGAGTACGAGTTGAATAGGGTAAACCCCCGGAGTATAATAAGTGTGTGCCCATTGAGACTTGTGTTTATCTACTTTTATGCGTTGGTGCGTGTCTTGGTTTTGTAGAATAAACACACTGTCGGCGTTGGAGTCCATGACATTGTATTTAATAAAAACGGTATTGGGTAAACCCTTCGTTATGAATTGACTGCTGAAGCGGATATGATGATACCGAAGATTTGGGGTATAATTCCAAAAAGCTGACAACGAATGAGGCATCAGTAAAATGAAAAGACACAACATCATACTGAATCTAAACCGGTTAGGTTGGGAAATAGCAACTGTAACAGAAGGTATAGTAGGAGGAGGCAGTAGAGCCACTTGTGTGCTGTTGAATGTACGCCAACTATCATAACCTGCAAATTGTGCCAACGCATTGAGTGTTCCCAAGTTAGGAGTACTGTCGTAAGGTATCTTTCCCCAGAGCCTTTTTAGGGTGCTGGTGCTCAATTGTGTGCGTGTTTCTTCAAAAATACGTTCACTGAGGTTTTCAAAATCTTGATTTTGCCAGTGTTCACTACTTCCCCAAGCCAGTTTTTCTTCGATGGACTTTTGGCATTTTTTGAGCGAATGTGCTTCTTTATTCATTTGAAAATGAATGATTTATGAGTTTGAACAAATCTGAATATATTTGAAAAAGCCTTGATTTGTGCGCTATTATATGCAAGGTACTTTTGTCAAAAAGTATAATGTATAAAATTATCTGATCACGTCTAAATTTTTGAAATATGAACCACGTATCGCGTCGAAAATTCTTACAAAATATAGGTTTGGGTAGTTCGTTGTTATCGGTTTCCGGCCTCACTTTACCGTCTAACAACTTTATTAACTCCAACAACGACCAAAAACTCAATGTGGCACTTTGTGGCTTAGGACGATATGCCAATGCCGTAGCGTATGGATTAGAATCATCAAACTATTGCCGTTTGAGCGGACTGGTTTCGGGAACGCCCACCAAGGCGGCCGAATGGGCAAAAAACTACCGTGTACCTTCACAAAATGTATACAATTACCAAAATTTTGATAAGATTATCAGCAACAAAGATATTGATTTGGTATATGTACTCTTGCCCAACGCCATGCATAAGGAGTATGTCATTAGGGCCGCAAAGGCAAAAAAACACGTTATTGTAGAAAAACCTATGGCACTCAACGCTAAAGACTGTGAAGAAATGATAAAGGTGTGTGAAGATGAAGGAGTGCAGCTGGCAGTGGGATATCGGTTACACTACGAACCCACACATTTGGAAATCAAAAGATTGGGACAAGAGAAAGTATTTGGGCAAGTAAGGTACATTGAGGCTTCGTTGGGTTACAAAACGGATGCACCGGGCGATCCTAATGAATGGCGAATGAAAAAAGCCTTATCGGGCGGCGGGCCATTGATGAATTTGGGTGTGTATTGCATCCAAAGTGCCAGGTATGTACTTGGAGAAGAGCCGATTTCTGTAACTGCGCAATTTGGCCCCAATACTAACAAAGCGTATTTTGCGGAGGTAGAAGCATCTATTTCGTGGCAACTATACTTTCCCGGCGGAGCGGTTTGTTCCTCAGTGAGTAGTTATAACTTTGCCATTGACCGGTTTTATGCAGGAGCCGATAAAGGTTTTTTTGAGTTAAGTCCTGCCTTGAGTTATGGGCCATTCAAAGGACGGACTTCCACCGGTGAATTGAATTTTCCGGTTATCAACCAGCAAACCCAGCAAATGGATGAAATTGCCCGGATTTTATTGACTAATCAACCCCTTCCCACGCACATTGCGGGTCAGGAAGGTTTAAAAGACATGCGGATTGTGGATGCCATCTACAAAGCAGCAAAGACAGGTAAGAAGATTTTGATAAGATAAGAACATGCCCACAAATAGATCTCGACAGAAAATGGCATTGTTATCGTTAAAATAGCTTTATGCCTTACCAATGCTTATTGATGTCAATTATCTGTCAGTTTCAGTACAATGTATCAATCACGACTTTGCTTAACACATATCAAGCACTACTTGTATTGCATTTTCACAAAGCCCTTGTTTCAGCAGGCATAACTACTTGAATTAATTATAAGCGCAAGCATACCGATTTAACCTGTAGTTTATTTCGGTATACTTGCACTTTGCGCTAATAAAACTAAGAAGTTAGAGCTGAAAGGTTTTGTAAGAGTGAAAGACACTTAATGGAGTTCAATATCTTTCGAAAGAAAACGGCCATCAATGGCATATAATCCGGGAAACTTCACAATAGGCGTAAGTTCACTACCATCAGGTCGGCATCTGAATAAGATATCATTTGCCCTAAATACGACGAAATTGGCCTCAGGAAATGACCACACATCAATACTAAGGTTTGTCATTCCGGTGTTAATCTCATTTATTAAATAGTTCGAAATACGCTTGTAAGTATTGGTGTTAAGATCGTAAATATACGTTCCTTGGGTCGCGGTCGTGATTTCTTCGTTGTCAATCTTTCTTCCTGATTTAGCATTGAAAATAATATGTGAATTATCCGTCCACTTATACTGGTTGTCGGTAAACGGAATAGGAATGACTTTTTCAGTCAAATTTTTAACATCTAGTACCACAACCCCCGTTTCTTGGGTCCAATAGCTTCTATTGCCTCCAACCCATCCTGCATTGCCTAAGAGGAGCCGACTTGAGTCAGGCGAAAACTCTTTTAGGAGTCCATGAGAAGTACCGACAACGCCCGTAAAGCCATTGGGCATAAACAAAAAACTTTTGGCGCTGGAACTCATATATGAGGTAGGGATAGGGACCGATGGTTTTTTTGCTTCAAAATCTTTCACTGAAAATGCAGGCTGATCATTGTCAGTTAACCCACCCTCCCCGTTATAGGTCGGAAACCCACACAACAAAGCTTTTGTTTGGGTTCTGTTCAACCACATTGAATGAAATGACTTGGGACTGCTGCGAAGAAATAGTTGTTTTTCCAACGACCACCAACCACTTTTGGAAGGATCATTTATATCAGTTGCATAAAACCAATCAGTGATATAAGTATTATTGTTAATCCAATCACCATCTATTTCTTTAAATTTTCCGGTAGTTAAATTAATCATCTTATCAACTTGGAAGCTTTGCTGTCCTACGATAGCGTTCTCTCCTTTCACAAATAAGATTTCTCCCGTCATGGCACCATTGAAGGTAAGTTGGGTCGGTGTTGAAAACTGACCTTTTGTTATATCAAAATCAACCTTCCAAATATCATTATTAAAAGTCAAATACCCTTTTGACCAATCCGTAGATAGTTTTACGGAGCTTCTGTCTAGGGCTGATCCTTTGCTAACCGTTGCCATTTCTACATCGTATTTGAAAACACCCGTTGAATCGAATCCTAGCAAATGATCTCGACTGCCAGGGATTCTATTAAACAGCATTTTATGTTTTGTAGAATAATAAGTTTCTCCTTTGCCTGGCCACCACGACACTTCTTTTCCGGTTCGTATGTCAAGAATTACACCATAACCACTGAAATTACCTTCTGCGGGCGAGAGATAGTTGGTATTGGTAGATAAGGTATAATAAGGTTTAGTTTCTATGGCATCAGATGTCCCTCTATGAACCAAAAGATAGTATTTGTAGTCGCTAGGTAGCAATGCACCTTTCAAAGTACTTTTGTTAGAAGTGGTAGTGGTTTTAACGGGTTTAGCGTTAGATTTGGTTTGTGAATAGGCAAAGTTTACAAAGGCAAGCAGTAAAAGCACTATAATGAGTCTTTCTTGTTTCATTGAGTGTAAAGATTAGTTAATTGCCCTAAATATCGGAGTTAAAAGCCTTACATCACTATGAAAACAAAAAAACTTATCCTATGAGGTGCCCTGTAAGTGGCCCTAAAATTTACGAAATTATCATTTTCAATGGCGTTCCATTGACGGTTGAATAGTGGATTACAGTAGTGTAGAAATCACGACTTTTCTTGATAATTTCCCACAAATGTTGGAAGTAGACTTTGATTATCTGAGCGGAAATTTGTTGGGAGGCGGAATAAAGAAGGACGTCTAGCGACAGCCGAGTTGTCTGATTGGTTTCATGTCTGAGTATCCCGTTGTCTCTACGCTGCTCTCTACCGTTCAGTTTGATTGAACTGTACCTGCTGCATTCTTTCTGTAAGGGTATGTCAATCGCTTTTTGGACTTCGGCTAAATTCAAACTTTTTAAACAGGGAAGGGTGGTTTTTTTTTCTTTATGGAAAAAGCATGAAACGCATTAATATAAATAATATTGTCTGATACGCATAAAATAATAGGAAGTGAAAAATGAAAAATTACTGGAATTCCAGTATTGGAATAAAGAAGAAATATATAAACCTTTGTGGAAATTAATTTAATACTGATTGAATATACTTCAAGGTGTACTTTTAACTAAATGTCCAGAGCCTATTGACTTATAAAGTTGTGTGCACAATGAAGTATGTAGTTGGTATTGTTATACGCTATGTAGATTGTAAGTAATGAAAAAGGTAGATGGTAGGAGACTGATGTAGCTATACTACTATTTGCTGGTTAGTTTTTTTGTTGTACTTTAATTTAAAGTTTGTGTTTCTTTGTGAATTGATTAGTGGTGTAAACATATGGCAAAAATAATTTTTCATTTAATATCTAATGAAAAATATGTTTCACAATCTCTGAATTTTAAGTGAACTGTAATATTTTTTTGTTTTTGTAAAAAAATACAAAATTTAATTATAAATAAATTTATGAAATGCTTTATTTTTATTTTATCTGTAATGGGGTCATGTGCAGTAAAAGGACAAGGTGTTTTTAAAATAAGCTTGATACTGCCAGAAGAGTTGGAGATAGACAAGTTAAATGTTTTTTACGACAATGGTATAAGTGAAGATAAGCTTAAGGTGTCGCGCAAAAATGGGCCGCTGTTTTTGACTGGAAAGTATTTTTCAAAATATGTGTTTTTGAAGTTAGTGTATCCAGATACAAGAAAAGAAGGTAATAAGTTTATTGGGACTTTTTTTGCGAATGACAAGCCAGGAGTGATAAGGATAGTTAAATCTGACAGTATAAATCCGTTTCAATATTACAAATTAAAGAATGTACTAGCTCCGAATGAATTAGGAAAGTCAAGATTTGACGATTTTATTAAGAAAGAACATGTTGATTTTGTGAATTTTATACAGAAATATACTGACCAAATGAATGACTCTTTGGCTAGTATAGCTTTTGAGAAGTCAGATAAACTAATGAATAAAAAAACTGAATTTGTTATTAAAAATAACAGTAATTATTATTCGTTTTGGGTGTACAGAAGAGAGGTTGTCTATAATCATATGATAACTCCGGATAGTTTAACTAAAATTTTTAATACTTTTACTGAAAGCTTAAAAAGTAGTAGAGAAGGTAAGGAGGTGAAAAAAATAATTGCTGGATTAGACCTGAGAAAAAACCAATTCATTGATAATGTAAGAATAAAAGACATAAATGGAGATTTTATTAAAATTATAAATAATGAGAAAAAGTATGTGTTGTTGAATTTCTGGGCATCATGGTGTGCTCCTTGTTTGAAAGAAGTTTCAATAGTTTTAGATATAAAGAAAAAATACTCAGATTACGTAGACTTTGTATTTGTGAGTGCCGATGAAGATATATTGGATTTTGAAAAAGCTGTTAAAAAGTTTAATATTATAGGTAGACATGCCTTTATTAATGATGACTTAATGAAGGCTTTTGGCGCTCAAGTGATACCTAAAGTGTATTTAATTAAATCTGATGGCTTAGTTTTGTATAATAGGAATGAAGAAAAAGATTTTAAGTTAGAGTATCTAGAAAAATTGATAGAAAAAGAAATATCTATGAAGTGAATTTGTTTTTTTTTTTTTTTTTTTTGAGGTTTTTTTAGAGAAAATAAAATTTCAATAAACTGTATACGTGCCTTATCTTATGGGTTAGTATATTGCATAAAGAGTAGGGGTTAGTTGAAGTATTGATATGTAAAATTTATTGTTCCTATTGACTTGAAATAATGGAGTGCATTCCTATAGATGTATGTGTAGCAGCTAATACAAACATTAATCAGTGTTTGACTAATGGATTTTTTTTAATTCTCTGGATATTCCTCTGCTTTATCATGAAGTCCCGCCCTCATACAGTATTTCGCTGAAATCAGAAGGCCAACGCAACTGATTCTTATGACTTTCTTAATATTATTTTTGTTTTGTCAGCCTTAGTGATAATTGATATTGTAATGTTTTTTTACAGATAAAATAATTAATTTCGAATCCTCATACACTCAACCTGATTCTACCTACGCTACAGTGAAGCCATTCCTCATTTTTATTGCCTGCCTTGTGGGGCTTGATACAGTCGCTCAAACAGGGGTTTTTGTTAACGAAAAAGGTGAAAAATACACCGAATTCGACTACAAAATGTCGTCGGAATCATTGATAAAAAACAAATACAAAGGAAGTATTTATTGGAAAGATACGCTTACCCTTGGCAGATTCTCGGTAGCTGGAGGTGATACGGTAGCCAAGCTTGTGCTGCTTGATCTGTTGAACCAACAATTTTTAGTTCACTTTGAAGATAACACTCGCGCAATTACCAATACGAATCTTACCTTAGACGGGCATCATTTTGTATGCATCAAAGGTCGCTTTTATGAGCCACTCTCGGTAGGGAAAGTGAAGGTATTAGTACATCATTCTTGCGTTTTGAAGGAATATGCTAAGGGGTATAAAGATGGGCTTCCTGAATCCTTGGATAATGATTTTCGGGGAGAAGTAGTTCGCAAAAAAGATTTTTACCTGCTTTTTCCCAACCATAAACTACGGCCCATTCAGCTTACTGATTATTCTGTTTCATTGGCTTTAGTACGCCATTATGAGTCTATCGAATGGCATATTGAACAATTCGGAAAGAAAATCAACAACGAAGCTGATGTGATTCAACTCTTGCATTTTCTGGAGGTCAGAGGTGTTTTTTAGAAATTGTTTCACCCTCTCACACAATGAGTGTTGTGTGAGAGGAAAGCAGGTTCCGATACTTCGACAGCTTTAACTGTGAAGACCAAATAGTGGTAAGAATAAGTTATTCAATTACCACTTTGGTCGTCGCTGTTTTCAGTCCTTGACTTACCCTGATAAGATACGTTCCTTTGTTCAATTGGGTGTGGAAATAGCCATTTTGCTGTCTAAATGGTTGAGTTCTGCCTAGCATATCAAACAATTCGACTTTTCCTTCTGAGAGACCTGGCGAGAAATCTAACTTAAAAGTTCCATTATTAGGGTTGGGAAAAACACTGACCGAACTTTGTTGTTGCGGTGACTCGGTACCTAACAAACCGGGACTTATGTGGATATACAAAGCCGCTGAAAAGTGATTACATTCATTGTGGCTTGCTTTTACCCTATAATATCCAGACGCTTTCACCTCATATTTCATACTAGTGGCTCCGTTGATATTGATACTGTCTTTTTGCCATTGATAAGTCCAACTGGGATTGTCATTGGCTTCCAAAATTACAGAAACAGTACCTCCGCTAGGGTTTGGACTTACGACTGGGGTGATTTTGACAATTTGAGCATTCGGAACAGGTAAAAAGGTAATCGTAAGTTCATTGGAGGAGTGCCTACCACAATCAGCATCGATGGCCACTACGTTGTAACTGCCTCCTGCTCCCGCACTTACTGAAATCACGGTGTCACTTAATCCCAAGGCTTTTCCATCTTTCTGCCATTGATAACTGAATCCCGAAATAGCACCAACACTCAACTGCACAGGTTCATTGGCACAGGCCAGGGTTTTAGTGGCTTTTATCTGAGGCACCGTGCATTCTTTAACCACCAAACGCTCGATTTTTCCCTTATAAATGATGAGAATCTCTTCCTCTGACACTGGATAAATGCTGCTGATTAAGTCCAAATTAAGCTCTTTAGGGATAATAAATGTGGAATCTGCCGAGCCGTCAGTATTTAATCGCATGAATTTATTGTAATCACCAAATCGCCCGAAAATGATGATTTTTTGATTGGTTTGAAGATAAGCCTTATAAACATAGGGAGACGGCCCATTGTCAGACAAAACGGCCTTGAAGGTATTGTCATACGACCCGTCAGTATTGAATCTTTTTAACTCTTCCTGATAATCACTGCCCATCAAGAGTTTACCGTCTTTTTGAATAGCCCTTAAATCCAAAGTCTGATTGGTAAGCTCAAACGAAGGGTCAGGTGTGCCATTGGCTAGAAGACGAGAGAAAGCAAAATTGTTTATCTTTAAATCATACATTCTGATCAGAAGTTTGCCATCTTCCAACAAATAATAGGAAGAAAAATCGGGTTGTAGAGCGAGTTGATGAAAGGCATTTTGAGGATTGACCGCTTGCCCTTGATTATCAACAATTTCTCTTTTTGGGGGGATGCCATACCGAGACCAAGGTATTATCAAGAATAAATTATTCGGTAAAGGAAGTGTTGTAGCACCAGTTCTTACAAATCGTTCATCGATACTACCGTCAACTTTTATTCGGTAAGTTTTGGGAAGCGAGTCCCATTCTGGCGATAGATTTATAAGCAACGAACCGTCGTTTAAGTTGTACAAATTCATGATGTTGTTGGCCAAAAAACTGCGATTCGAAGTAAAGGAGGTCGGTTGTGTAATTTTTTTTGGTTGAAAAATAAACGTGTTGTCGAAGCTGCCGTCTTTGTGGAGTCGATACAGGTCGGAGCTAGAGTTTTGTTGGATATCTGCTAAAATTTGATTGTCTTTCAATAACGCCTGAATTGATTTTACACCTGATCGGTGAAGGCGTACAGAAGATTTTTGAAGCACATTTCCTGCACCGTCAATCCACGTAAGGTCATTGATGTGATTTGACAGCAAAAAGGTGCCGTTAGCAAGCGATGTAATTTGATAGCCAAATGCAGGGTTGATGAGTGTTGTATCCTTAAGTAAGGGAGTGATTTCATTCGTAATCGTATTGATTCTATAAGGCATTTTTTGAGTAGACTCCACAATGGTACCGTCGGATAAAAGAGAGCTTTGTCGAGAATCAACTTTTATTGAAAGCGGCAAAGAATATTTTTTTTCAAGGTTTCCGTCGGCACTAAAAATAAAATAGGTGTTGGAGTTTAGGTCTTTCAGAAACAGCTTTCCATTAGGAAAGATTGAAAACTGAGCTATATCCAAAGAGGTTGAAGAAAAGGCTGTATTATTTTGACGAAGGTGGAATTTGTTTTCTAATTGTCCGTCTTTCTTGAATAGTTTGACGGTAATGGTGTCAAAGCGAGCACCACCGATTAAAACTTTATCGTCAGCGGTTAGGCCCAGAAAACGACTGTTGTCATCAAATTTTTCCTGAGCAAAGCGGAACGTAGTGTCTGGGCTTCCATCACTCAATAAGCGAAGCAGTTCATATTTTTGACTCTCTGTTGCCAAATTAAGAACAACTATCTTACCGTCTGATTGAATCTTTAGCCCATAAACAAAATAATTTCCTTTAGGTCTGTAAATCGTATCAACACCTCGATCGTTAAAATTGATTATTTGCTGAATGGATGAATATTTAGCATCAGGAATGATTACCGTTTTTCCATCTGGGAAAACTTTAGAGGCTGAAATTTCATAAATCGGATGAATATACGTTTGTTGGAAGGTTTGATCGTAGCTTCCATCTTTATTGATTCTCAACGTATTGCCCGACAGGTGTTTGTCGTCGATGTAGTCAAATTTTTGGGTGATTAGGATGACTTTTCCATCTGGCAAAACTAGGGGAGACTGGCTTGCTCCAGCAGCGACTTTATCGCCCACAAAATCAGGACTTTTAAATTGAGAGTCTAGTACGTAAGTTTTCTTGTTTTGTGCATAGCTACCAGAAACAACACTCCAGGCTAAGAATAATAGAATGGCTGCTTTTTTCATTGAATAATTATCAGTAAATACTAGAAATGGTTTTGATTCAATCCATTATAAGAAAGACATTATGAAAGACGAAGAAACAGAGGTAAAGAGTTGTATGTAAAAAGAGGAATAGACTTCTTTTCATGTTCCACTCATACACTGGAGACTCTCAAAGAGTAGACAAAACTGAAGCGATTTTGCCTTGCTATTTCGATGTTAAGAGCATCTAGTAGTTATAGATTGAATGCAGGGGGCTGGGCTAACTGATTCATAGCGTATCCAAACGGATACTGGCCATGAGTTTGGGTTTTCGTAACCGGAGGGGATTGGATACTATCTGGATTTAGCAGCCGTAACTTCGAAAGGTAGGGGAGATATATTTTGTAAATCTAGCTCTGGAGAAGTAAGAAAATAGCCAGTAACATAAATTTTCAAATTGTTTTTTTTGAATTCCTCAGACAGGCCACAACTACCCCACGCCACTCCATTGGTATCAGAAATAAGCATATAGCCACTGTACAAGCCTCCAGAAGCAACGACCGTCACAGGGGCGTTGACAACATGTTGAGCGCGACTTAGATTGGTGCTACCATAGCAGCCCGCTACAGCAGGATTAGGCGTGTCTTGTTTACAACTTACCGATGCAACCAACAAAGTCAATAAGAGTAAATAGCGATACATGGTTTTTTGTGGTTATTGCTGAGATGCTGTTTAAATTTTTTTAAACAGTAAATACGAGAGGGTTCCAATCAATCTATTTTCTGTCCTAAGGACGTTGCTTTGTCGAAAAAAGTTGGAATTAAAATATCTTTTTATTGGCAGCATCTCACTCATGTTCGTCTTTGCAACGGTAAGAAAACGAGGGGATTAGTCTCCATTCTACTACTTCCAAAATCCATAATAACGTCCTATCCAATAAGCGGCCAGAAAATAACTGCCACTTTCTTCCGTTTTTCCGTCGTCGCCCGCATCAAAATGTTTGGGGTTGGTATTCCAGCGCGAAATATTGCTTTCGGGCGTAGGAATAGGCTTCGTAGATTGAAGCTTCCCTGAACGGCTTACGAGTTGGTCTTTGGGCAAGTCCCACCGATGACTGTTTTCCATGGTCCAGTTTACCAAATCCAAGGGGTACTGTTGGATTTCTTGAAGAGCTATTTGTAAATCACAATCCTTGTTGAGCATCACACTACTCAATACGTTCCAGACGGGCATGTGGTCGTTGCGGACGGCCTGCCAACTTCTTAGCAAACTTTTTTGATAAAGCTCCCGATGAGGGTCGCCTTGGCTGTAGCGAAGTAGATTGTAATAAGGAAAAAAATTGAGGATATCGTCCGAATGACTTGTTTCAAAAGGCCCAAAGATTTTGGCTTGTACCGCATTTTTAGCGTAGCCGTGCTGCGTGACTAGATACTGATAATGTTTTTCAAATTTTGAATCGCCCGTGAAATGATAAGCAGTTTTCAAAAAAGAGAGAATTTGGAGCGAATTAAGTCCTCTTTCATACATCCAATTGGGTGAATGATTGAGCGAGTCGGGATGCCATATACCCCAGCGTGTAGGTTTTCCATCAAAGTCAATCAAGTGATAATTGTTGTCAACAATATGGTCAACAATGCGCTTGATTAGCTGCCGGACACGTTTTTTTTGAGCCGAATCTGCCACCATATCATAAAAAAGAGGTAGCGTAAACAAATGCCCCGTGATTTCGTCAGAGCTAGTATCATCAAGCCATTGCCATTTGCCATCAGGGGACGAATGCCATTTTTTAGGATGTGGCGACCGCGACTGTGTCACTATGTCGGTAGCGGTGGCGTAGGAGCGGGCAGGGTAGCCCGATATACCCGTTACGGTTTCGAGCCTTTCCAAAGCTTCAAAAGTTTCAATGGCACGGGCTTTGGCTGCCGAATCGCCCGTAGCCGCATAGCGAAAACATTCGGCTAGTAAATAACACGAAGTCCAAAGACCGTCGTTGTCTTCATTGTCTGAATAACTACTTGATATATCTCCCTGAATTTTTAATTTGGAGCGATTGATAAGCCCGCGACGATTGTGCCGCAGTGCGGTGACTTTTTCAAAGAGATCTGCTTTTTGCGCCAAAGTCATCGGTTGTTGTTTGATTTGAGAAATACCTTCGGGCGTAGCAATCCAAACCGTCAGTGAGTCGATGACCAAAATGTCGTTTACTTGACCATGAGGCATCCATCGTTTACCATGATAATAATGCCAACTTGAATCTTTTTTGATAACGCCCTTATGAGTACCCATCCAGATACCATCGTGGGCCGGGCGCACTACTCTGACTGGGCCATAAGGCAAGCCATCTGCACCGCGTAGTGTCCAGTGGTCGCCGTTGTCGGCGATACAACTCACCGCCCATACACTACCAAAAATCATATCCTTACCTTGATTGTAAGGAGAAAGAGCATAGTAGGTCTCTTGATTGCCTATGGCCATTAAGGTCTCGTCGAGGTTTACCCATTTATCATCTTTTCTCCGCCAAAGCCCCTTCGTAGTGGCTATGTACAAGCTTCCCGCTGCATCTTTGACTATATCGTTTACCCGGATTGGTTTTATGAGGGGCGAAAAATCCCAACGGTCTTCCCACTTCCATAATCCCCCAGTAGTACCTACCCATAATGTATTTTTGCTTTCCCAAAACAAACACACAATCGTATCATTGACCGCTAAGGGAGGCGACCCCATGTTTTTTGTATTTTTTTCGGATTGAATGTTCTTAGCCGAAGCCATCCACACGTTGCCGTCCAAATCAAGCGTGGCTGTGCGCCATCCCGTGCCTTGACGCCGACCCGTCCATTTCCCGTCTTTTTGCCTGAAAACGCCTGCGGAAGTAACAGCTACTACATTTGCCTCAGAATTGAATAATTTAATAACATTTTTACCAGCTTCGTCAGGGAGGATAATGTCGGTTTTGACTGTTTGCAAATAAGTTTCTTGTGCCAAACAGGCCGATATAGGGAAACTGAGCAAAATCAGTAAAAAGGTTTTAATAGAAGACATGTGGAGAATTTTTAAGATTCATTGGCAAGCTAACCAATCATAATACGCTCTTTGGTTTGATTTAGGCTATAAATAGACAGAGGTAAATTGCTGACGGATAAGAGCGTGTTAGTGAAACTATTACTAAACTGTTAAATCATAGAAAAAGGGTAGAAAATGTACCAAAATAAAGGTTGTTTAAGTATATTGACATCCTACAAAATCATTTAGGTTATGCCACATCCATGGTTTTTAAAAACGATTGACGAAACTGCCTCGGAAACTTCTACCGAAATTCATGCTGGACTTAGCAATGAAGTAGCCCAACAGCGATTACTTGAAAACGGTCCCAATATCTTGCAGGCGGCCCAAAAGCAACCGATTTGGTTGATGTTTTTTCACCAACTCAACGATGCTTTGATTTTTGTGCTTTTTGGTGCAGTGGCTATCACTTTTTTTATGGGAGAATACGTAGATGGAGCCATTATTTTGATAGTCATTTTTATCAATGCAGTCTTAGGAGTATTTCAGGAAGTAAAAGCAGGCAACGCCATAGAAGCGCTCAAAAAGCTTGCTTCGCCCAAAGCTTTGGTAAGAAGAAATGGTCATCAAATAGAAGTGTCATCGGAGGAGATTGTGGTAGGAGATATAGTAGTATTGGATGCGGGTCGGTATGTGCCCGCAGATTTGAGATTGGTAGAAAGTGCCAATCTGAAAATAGATGAAGCAGCACTGACGGGCGAATCTGTCCCCGTCGAGAAAGATGCCAAAGCCATTATTGAAGAGGCTCAGGCACCCCTCGGCGACCGTCTCAATATGGCCTATATGTCTACCTTGGTGACTTACGGTAGAGGCATGGGGATTGTGGTGGAGGTAGCCAACCAAACGGAAGTTGGTAAAATCGCCACTATCATCAGCCAAGAAGAAAAAACGGTGACTCCTTTGGAGAAAAAACTAAATGAACTGGGCAAAACGCTAGGTATCATTGCTGCGGCGATTTGTGTCGTTATGTTTGGGATAGGTTATCTACAAGGCCGCGACCTTACCGATATGTTTTTGACGGCGGTTTCGTTGGCAGTTGCTTCTATTCCAGAAGGTTTAGCGGCTATTGTGGCGATTGTGTTGTCGCTGGGAGTTACCAAAATGGCCAAACAAAATGCCATTATCAAGAAATTGCCTGCCGTGGAGACCTTGGGGTCGGTCAATATCGTTTGCTCCGATAAAACAGGAACCTTGACCCAAAACAAAATGACGGTCACGCATTATTTTACGTTTACGGATGGAGTGGCCAAGGTCCAAAAAAAAGAAAGTATTTCTGACGAAGCTTCTTTATTGGTGAAAGCAATGGTGCTCAATTCGGATGCCACCCTCCAAGACGAAAAATCGACCGGAGACCCGACAGAAATAGCCTTGTTGATGCTAGCCGATGATTTAGGCATGGACAGAAATGAAATCCACGCATCGCAACCGCGAATAGATGAATTGGCTTTTGATAGTGACCGCAAAATGATGTCTACCTTGCATCAAGAAAACGACAATTTTATAGTATATACCAAAGGTGCCGTTGACAACCTCATTCTCAAATGTAAATATGTGATAGAACAAGGGGATATTATCCCTTTCATAGATACGCATCAGGTAGTACTCATGGAGGCGATTGATCAAATGTCGGCGCAGGCGTTGCGTACTTTGGCTGTGGCTTATAAGTCTACTCATACTCAGGTGGCGCACCATGATTTTGAAGAAGAACTGGTGCTTATTGGCGTAGTGGGAATGATAGACCCTGCAAGAGATGAAGTAAAAGACTCAATTAAGTTAGCCAAAGAGGCAGGTATCATCACTATCATGATTACGGGCGATCATAAAACTACGGCGGTAGCGATAGCCAAAGAACTCGGGATTGCCGAAGAAAGTGAGCAGGCTATTACGGGAACGGAACTCAATCAGATGTCAATCGAAGAGTTAGAAAAACAAGTGGGCAATTATCGGGTTTTTGCAAGGGTATCACCTGAGCATAAAGTAAATATTGTAAAGGCTTTTCAGGCTCAATCCAACATCGTATCAATGACGGGCGATGGGGTCAATGACGCGCCTTCTCTGAATGCGGCGGATATTGGGGTGGCAATGGGCATTACTGGAACCGATGTCGCCAAAAATGCTTCGGATATGATTTTGGCCGACGACAATTTTTCTACCATCATCTCGGCCATAGAAGAAGGACGAAATATCTACAACAACATCAAAAAATCGGTGGTATTTTTGCTTTCTAGCAATCTAGGGGAAGTGATTACGATGCTTGTGGCGATTGTGGCAGGAATGCCTGTGCCTTTGCTCGCTACTCAGTTGTTATGGATTAACCTAGTGACCGATTCTTTGCCAGCAATCGCCTTGGGAATGGACCCTGGTAGTAAGGATGTAATGAAGCATCGCCCCCGCAAAGCCAACGAAAGTTTTTTTGCTCACGGCGCCATTAGCAATATTATCCTAGGTGGATTGTCGATTGGAGGAGTGACTATTGTCTCGTATTGGTTGGGCTTTAGCGAGTATGGTTATTCTCCTTTTGATACAGATGTACCTGCTCATATATTAGGATATGCTCGCACGATTGCTTTTATTACAATTATTGCGTGTCAATTATTTTATGCCTTGGCTCTACGACACCCTCAACAAAGTATTTTTAAAGTGGGTATTTTCAAAAATAAATACTTGATTGGAGCAATTGTACTTGGGTTTCTTTTACAAATCGTGTTGTTGGAGGTTCCTTTTTTAGCACAAGCTTTCAAATTGCAACCCTTGCATCTTAGATCTTGGCTCGAAATCATGGGGTTAGGGGTATTTCCTTTGGTGTTAAACGAGGTGTTTAAACTCTTTAAAAAAATAAGCAAATGAGTGTCTAATCCCTTGCTTCTACTTATCATTGAGGGGTGACAAATGGGGGTTGGCGCGCTGCTCAAAACACCTAAGTTATTCACCATTTTATTGAAAACAAACGCTGGTGTTTTAGAAAGTATGTGTTATTTTTTGCGTAAATTATGAACTTTTTGGAGAAATGACCTCTTTTAAAAGGAGAGGTTCTTTTCAATAGACCCGCTTTACTTCCGACAAAAAATCGTTTCTGTTATCTTCTTTGGGTGCTTGTACTTGCTTTAAATGTAGGCAAGGCGTGTTTGTTTTAGTTAGTTTTTAAAAACCATAAACCCTTAGTAATATATGGAGTTGTACTATTCATTTTCAGTACTTATTGTTCTTGCAGCCATATTTTCATATCTCAATGAGCGCTTTCTTAAGTTGCCTTCCACTATCGGCATTATGCTGATGGCCATGCTTGTGTCGATTGCGCTCGTTATTACTGGCAATATCTTCCCTAATTTATTTGCGGGTTTTTCGGGCTTGATTGCTAATCTTGATTTTACTGAAATATTGATGGGTGCAATGCTCAATTTCCTACTTTTTGCAGGAGCTATTCACATCCGTCTCAAAGACTTGAAAGAGCAGCGCGCACCTATTATTGTATTTTCTACCGTAAGTGTGATTATTTCCACGGTTATTGTGGGTTTTATCAGCTATTATATTCTTCAGTTTTTTCACCTGAATGTTCCGCTCATTCAATGCCTGGTTTTTGGAGCATTGATTTCGCCAACCGATCCTATTGCCGTATTAGGGATTCTCAAAAAAGCCGGTGTGCGTAAGTCGTTGGAAACCAAGGTAGCTGGTGAGTCATTGTTCAACGACGGCGTATCGGTTGTGGTGTTTGTGGTATTGTTAGAGCTTGCCAAAGGAGAAGATGTCGATTTGTCATTTGGGAGTGTGAGTTGGCTGCTTGCCAAAGAGGTGCTAGGCGGATTTGGAATGGGGATATTGCTCGGGTTTATTGGGTCAAGAGCCATGCAACGAATCGACAGTGCCAATGTATCGGCCTTGATTACTTTAGCGATTGTAATGGGTGGTTACTTGATTGCACAAGCGATGCATATTTCGGGACCTTTGACCATGGTGGCTGCTGGACTTGTGATTGGGAATTATGGAAAAGCAACGCGGATTTCGGTCACCACGCGCGATTATCTAGATAAATTTTGGGAGCTGATTGATGAAATTCTGAATGCTATTCTCTTCTTAATCATTGGGCTTGAATTGTTGCTCATCCCTGATATTACCAAATACTGGCTCGTCGGTTTGATTAGCATTGTAGTGGTGCTATTTGCAAGGTTTATCTCGATATGGATACCCACGCTTATTATTCCTTTCAAAACAAAATTTGATCGCCAAACCATTACTATTTTGGTGTGGGGCGGTCTTCGAGGGGGAGTTTCGGTAGCGTTGGCACTATCGATTGAAAAAGACCTGAACAAAGATTTGTTTTTGGCGATTACTTACTTTATCGTCATCTTTTCTATTTTGGTGCAAGGGCTTACGGTGGGCAAGCTCACACAGTCTAAAAACACCCCTAAACTTTCAGAAGTCTAAATCACAAATTACGTTTTCATAACATTACAAAACCCGTAGGCGATTTACCTACGGGTTTTGCAGTATTAGGTACTTCTAAAATCTTCAAGAAAGTGATTTGAAGGGGGGCATGTCATATTAAAAAAACCTTGAGCTACCGAGCGAGGGGCTAATGTTTGTGGCTCATCCCACATATTGCTACCAAACGAGGGCATTTTTCCCTAACTTTGTTTTTGTTTTCTATCAAAATCAAATTTTATCTAATGACAGGTTATTTAAGCGGATTAAACGAACCACAAGCCCAGGCCGTTACGCACGGAGAAGGGCCTTTGATGATTATTGCGGGGGCAGGTTCGGGCAAAACGCGTGTATTGACTTTTAGGATTGCGCACCTTATCGAAAACGGCGTGGATCCTTTTCGGATTTTGGCGCTGACTTTTACCAACAAGGCTGCGGGCGAAATGCGCGAACGTATCGAAAAAGTGGTAGGACAAGAGGCAAGAAATATTTGGATGGGAACTTTTCACGCCGTTTTTGCCAAAATGTTGCGTATCGAAGCTCGTTACTTAGGCTATACTTCTGATTTTTCTATTTATGATACCGACGATTCCAAATCACTCATTAAGAGCATCGTAAAAGAACTGAATTTGGATGATAAAACTTATAAGCCCAACGTCGTTTTTAATCGTATTTCGGGGGCAAAAAACAACCTCATTTCGGCGGATGAGTACTTGGCAAATCCGCTGTTTAGGGCCGATGATGAAGCCGCTAAACTGCCCGAAATTGGGCGACTTTACAAGGCTTATAGCACGCGCTGCTTTCAGGCCAATGCCATGGATTTTGATGATTTGTTGTTTAATACCAACGTCTTATTTCGCGATTTTCCCGAAATCCTGAACAAATACCAACACAAATTTAAGTATGTATTGGTAGATGAGTTTCAGGATACCAACGTAGCTCAGTACTTGATTACCAAAAAATTGGCGGCAGTACATCGAAACATCGCGGTGGTAGGCGACGACGCCCAGAGTATCTATGCTTTTCGCGGTGCCAATATCCAGAATATCCTCAATTTTGAAAAAGACTTTCCAGAGGTACGGGTGGTGAAATTGGAGCAAAATTACCGCTCTACCCAGACCATCGTCAATGCGGCTAATTCGGTGATTGCTCGCAACAAAGGACAATTGAAGAAGAGCGTTTTTACGCAAAATGCGGAAGGGGTACTGATTGATGTCGTCAAAGCCAATTCCGACAATGAAGAAGGGCGATTGATAGCGACGGCGATTTTTGAAGAAAAAGTAAACAAAGGACTCAAAAATACCGATTTCGCGATTTTGTACCGTACCAATGCGCAATCAAGAGCTTTTGAAGAGGCGCTTCGCCGACTCAACATCAAGTACCGAATCATCGGTGGATTGTCGTTTTATCAACGCAAAGAAATCAAGGATTTGTTGGCGTATTTGCGCTTTATTGTCAATCAAAACGACGAAGAAGCTTTCAAACGTATCATTAATCTTCCCAAACGGGGTATTGGCGATACAACCGTGGCCAAAATCGCAGTGACCGCCGCCGAAAACCGAGTGCCGGTATGGGAGGTAGTGGCCAATATTACAAAATATATTTCAGGGCGAGCGACTATACCCATTGAGGGGTTTGCTTTTTTGATAAAGAGTTTCAAATTACTTATTGAAGAAGGTAAAGATGCTTATACGGTAGCGGCACACGTGGCCAAAACATCGGGTATCTTGAAAGAACTCTACGAAGACAAGACTGTCGAAGGTTTAAGCCGCTATGAAAACGTGCAAGAGTTGCTCAATGCCATCAAAGAGTTTGTGGATAATACTGATATTGAAGATAAAACCATGAGTTCGTTTCTACAAACGGTATCGCTCTTGACCAATGCCGACGAAAACGAAGATGACGGCGATACCGACCGCGTAACCCTCATGACCATTCACGGTGCGAAGGGACTAGAGTTCAAAAATGTATATGTGGTAGGTTTGGAAGAGGGGCTTTTTCCGAGCCAAATGATGCTCGAAAAACGAGAGGATTTGGAAGAAGAAAGGCGCTTGTTTTACGTGGCTATTACCCGCGCCGAAAACAAACTTACTTTTTCGTATGCCGAAAGTCGTTACAATTGGGGGCGCTTGAATATGTGTGAGCCAAGTCGATTTTTATACGAAGTAGATCAACGTTTCTTGACGACTTCGAAAGGGCGTCGCTCGGGTGGATTTGACGATTATCGCAACAATGCCGAACCTGCCGCCATGAATTTTATTCGCAAACCCGTGGGTAATTCTAGCCCCCAACCCTCGAAGGCAGTATCAGGTGTTGCTAAACCTCCTGCTACTCAAAAAGATAATACTCCTTCGGCGGCAGGTAGCACATCGTCTGAGCCTTTTGTTCCGAGCGATACTTCAACCCTTGAAGAGGGCAATCGCGTCGAGCATCCTAAGTTTGGGAAGGGAACCGTCAAGAAAATGGACATCAATGGCAATGACCGCAAAGCGGTGATTCATTTTGATGGCGTAGGCGAAAAAACACTCCTGTTGAGTTTTGCTAAGTTGCGTATTTTGAGGTAACAAACCACAGGTGATTAGATAATAAAAAAAGGGGATGCTCCCCTTTTTTTTATTTTAACCCTTCTTTGACCAAGTCAGGGTAGCCGCCTCCTTCGAGGTTATAAATGTACTTGAAACCAGCTTCTTTCAACACTTTAGAGGCTTTGGCACTTCGGCTTCCTGCTTTACAATACACAAAAACAGGCTTGTCTTTGTCAAGTTTTTCTACTTGCTGCTTGAAGCTATCGTCCATCACATTTATGCCCTGCGCGGTGTTTATTTTGCCTTCGCTCCATTCTTTGGGAGTACGTACATCTAGTACTTGGGCATCGGGGGTAGATTTTAACTTTTGCACAAATGTTTTTAAATCAAGGTTGTTTTGAGCAAAAACGCTTTGATTTATTCCAAAAAAAGCAAAAATAATCAATGAAGAAAGGAAGGTTTTCATTTGAAAAGAGGATAAGATTTTGGAATCGTTAGTGATTGATTAAGACAAAAATAGCTCTTTAAAAATAATATATATACCCATTGTGAGGATAAAATAGCCGAAAATCGGTTTGAGTTTGTCTCCGCTTATTTTGTGGGATAAAGCACTGCCTACCATAATTCCGAGGATAGCAATGGTGGAAAATTGTAATAGAAAGCGCCAATCTATGAGATGATGTAGAGCATAGTCGCGCCAAAAGCCCATGAAGGAATTGGCCGCGATAATGACCAAAGAAGTACCAACGGCTTTTTTCATAGGGGTTCGAGCCATTAAAACCAAGGCTGGAATAATCAAAAACCCGCCTCCTGCTCCTAAAAAACCCGTAACTACTCCTACCAAAAGCCCTTTATAAATCAGCGCCCAAGGGTTGAATTGTCCATTTTTATGGCTTAGTTCGCTATGCTCGTCGTGGTTGCGTATCATTGAATAGGAAGCAATAAGCATCAAAATAGCAAACAGCAGCAAGAGAAAAAGAGACTTGTGCAGAATAAAATAGGAGGTGTGGAAAATAACGTCGGGAAGAAGTGGAAGTAGCACACTTCTAGATAAATACACACTTATCATGGATGGTACGCCAAACATAAAAGTCATGGGCCAGTTGATATTGCCAGACCCTGCCCGTACGGTGGCACCTACCAAACTAGTAATACCCACAATAAAAAGCGAGTAAGTGGTAGCAAGTAGTGTATCTATCGAAAACAAATACACCAAAATGGGTACGGTTAGAATAGCCCCACCGCTACCGACCAGCCCTAGCGATAGACCCATCAGCAATGCCCCTACAAAACCGACTATTTCCATATCGTAAACATGGACAAAGTTTGGCACTTTGCCAATGTTAGAGGAGTTTTTCTTCCAAAGCAAGTTTTACCAATTCGGCGGCATTGTGTACTTGGAGGCGTCGCATCATATTGGCGCGGTGGTTGTCTACCGTACGCACGCTGAGGTTGAGTTGGTCGGCAATTTGGCGGCTACTTAGGCCATCAACGAGCAGTTTGAGTACTTCTTTTTCTTTTTTAGAAAGTAGTGTTTTACGCGACTCAGAGGCTTTTTCTACCCGCTGAACTTGCGAAAGATAGCCATTGACAATAATGCTTGCGACCGAAGCACTGAAATATTTGTCGCCATTTTTAACGGTGTGAAGAGCCGTTAAAATTTCTTCACGAGTGGCGTCTTTGAGCAGATAGCCGTACGCACCTGCTTCTACCGATTTCAGGATATAAGCATCGTCGTTGTGCATCGACAAAATCACAGGTCGGATTTGGTTGCTTTGTTTCACTACTTTTTTTACCAAATCGATACCTGATATCCCCGGCATCGAAATGTCTACGAGCATGATTTGAGGAGCCAAAACCATGATTTTTTCGAGGGCTTCCTCGCCCGTAGAAGCTTCGCCAATTACTTCTACTTCGCCCGTATTTTCTAAAATCGACCTAAGCCCATTTCTTACAATGGTATGATCATCAACGAGTAACACTTGGATTTTTTTCATTATTAGTTTAGATGATTATTGAGGAATTTGTACCAATATCTCGGTTCCTTCTCCTATGATTGAGTTTATTTTTAAAGTTCCGTCTAGTAAATGAGCTCTTTCTTGCAAATTGTGAAGGCCATGCTGAGGTGCCTGCGTCGGATTCTTCTTTTTACTGATTTTAAATCCTCGGCCATTGTCTTTGACTTGGAGGACGATTTTCTGGGGTTTGGAAGTCAATGATAATGTGATTTGGTCGGCGTTGGCATGTTTGAGGGCATTGTGGAGTGCTTCTTGCGCAATTCTGTAAAGTCCAATTTCCACATTGGGGTCAAAGCGCTGGTCTTGGACATTTGACGAAAATGATAGAGAAGCGTTGGTATTACGAGCAGAAGCATCCGTCAATTGTTTGAGAGCCATTGAGATGCCGAAATCGTGAAGAACAGGCGGCATAAGATTGTTGGAAATATGGCGTACTTCTTGTATCGTTTGTCCTACCAAATCGCGCAGACTAAGAATATTTTGACGTTCGTTTTCTTTCAAATCGGCAATATCCACCAGGCTTTCAGTCATCATTTTAAGTCCTGTAAGCATTTGTCCCACACCATCGTGCAATTCTTTCGAGAGTCGTTTGCGTTCGTTTTCTTGTCCTTGTACAAGCGCCGCTGCGTGTATTTTGTGCTCTTTTAATTCTTGACGGTGGCGATTTTGGGTAGCCTCCAACAACTGAGCTTGGGTGATACGGAGCTGCTGGTAAGCTTCATTGAGCTCTTTGTTGGTTTGGGCGGTTTTTTCGCGGGCTTCTATCAATTGCAAAATCGATTCTCGAAGTTTGGCAACGGCCGGTCTAAAAATAAAGAGTCCTTCTAAAAACAAAACAAAGAGCGTCAGAGCCATCAGTAACATCTCAATATTTCGCAGATTGGTTACTTTCTCTTTGGCTTCCTTGTCGTATTGAAATACAATGCGATCCATTTTTCGCAAAAAAACCAGTTCATTGTCAAAGATGTTTTTAAGGACAGAATCGGTATTGGGGAGAGGAGTACGTTTTTCTAAACTAGTTAAAACCAAATGGGAATTGGAGCGAATGGCCTGAAAATGAGGCTCAATATCGTCAAACATTTTTTGAAGTGTACTGCTGTTGCGGGTCTTTGCTTGGATGTCAGCCAAATCCCCCGTTTTCAATTGATGATGATGTAGCTCCCAATCGGCCAATACTTTTTTGAATTCCAGCAAGTGAATTTCTGGATGAGCCAAATCGGGGCGTTGGGTGAGGAGCAAGGCGGTTTTGGCAATCAACTGACTCTGGAAGCGTTGGCGGCCCGCATAGTTGACAAGCCAAGAGTCATTGAGGCCAGCTTTGAGGGTGTTTTGAACCAAAATTTGCCCAAGTATCGTCAGGAAAGCAACCAACGATAACGCCACAATGTATAATCGGGTAAATCGCCTAGGGATACGTATGGGCATTTTAACTATAATGAATAAATCTCAAATAAAACATACGATTAAGGATGCTTTGGTCGAAGCTCTTCTTCAGAGAAAAGGTCCGACCAAAGCGGGGTTTTTAGACCCCAATAAAAACAAAACCTTCTTCAATCTTGACGGGGTAGACATTGATGCAATAGTCTTCTCCTTGAAGATTAAGCCCCGTTTCGAGCGAAAATGTTTTTTTGTGAAAAGGACAAGCCACTTTGGGATGCCCTTGCTGATCACCAATCATACCTCGGCTCAGGATCATTTGATGTTTGTGCGGGCATTCGTTGTCGGTGGCATACCATTTGTCAAGTTGTTTGAAATGAAAAACCGCAATTTGTTTGTCATGATATTTGACACAAGCACCCCCATTTTCGGGGAAAGCTGCGATGGGTGCGGCTTTAAACCAAGTTATATTTTTGTTTGTCATCGTCTTTTTTGTTGGGTAGGATTACCAGTCGGCAGGTCTTTTTTGGGTTCTCATTTCTACAAATTGCAGACTCGGGTCGGCTTCTTCCGAATTCACAAAGTGCGTAAAACGACTTCTGATTTCGGGAGTTTCGACGGCCACACGCCATTCGTCATGGTACGTATCAATCAGATAGGCCATTTCTTTTTCGAGTTCGTGACAGATGCCTAAACTATCGTTGATAATGACGTCGCGTAGATATTTAAGTCCTCCTTCGAGTTTGTTGAACCAAGTAGCCGTACGCTGAAGCGGTTCGGCGGTTTTGATATAAAACATCAAAAATCGGTCGATGTATTTGATACAAGTTTCGTCGTCGAGGTCGCTAGCAAATAGCACGGCGTGCTGAGGCTTGATGCCGCCGTTGCCACACAAGTAGAGATTCCAGCCCTTTTCGGTAGCGATGATACCAAAATCTTTGCTTTGGGCTTCGGCGCATTCTCTTGTACAGCCCGATACGGCACTTTTGAGTTTGTGGGGAGCCCTAATTCCTTTGTAGCGATTTTCGATACGAATGGCATAGCCTACTGCATCTTGTACGCCAAAGCGACACCAAGTACTTCCTACACAGCTTTTGACGGTGCGCAGGGCTTTGCCATAAGCGTGCCCACTTTCAAAGCCAACTTCGATGAGTTCTTCCCAAATCAAGGGCAATTGTTCTACGCGAGCACCAAATAAATCGACTCGCTGCCCTCCGGTAATTTTACAGTACAAATCATATTTTTTAGCTACTACTCCCAGCGCGATAAGTTGGTCGGGGGTGATTTCGCCGCCCGGTACGCGTGGTACTACTGAGTAGGTTCCACCTCTTTGGATATTGGCTAAGTAGCGGTCGTTGGTATCTTGAATGACGGCTTGCTTCGCAATCACCTCATTGTAAATACTAGCTAGCATGGAAGCTACGGCAGGTTTACAAACCTCACATCCACAGCCTTTTCCATGAGCTGTCAATACCTCCTCAAAAGTACGCGTCTCCGACATTTTGATGAGATGATAAAGCTCTTGGCGCGAATAGTCAAAATGCTCACATATGACTTTTTTTATCGTTTTTCCTTGTTTTTTCAAGGTCTCGGTGAGCAAGTCAGAGAGCATAGGTACGCATCCGCCGCATCCTGTACCTGCTTTGGTGCATTTTTTTATGGCCGCGACATCGGCTAAATTTTGGGACTCAATGGCGTCGCAGATAGTGCCTTTGGTGATATTTTCGCAAGAGCATACACTCGCGCTATCGGGAAGTGCCGATATGCCCGCCCCTGCGGTAGCTTCTCCTTTGCGGGGAGCTAAGATGAGGTCTTCGGGCGAAGGTGGCAGTATCATCTGATTTTTGGTCATTTGGAGAAGCATATTATAATTGTCAGCTTCTCCTACCAGTATCCCGCCTAATAGATATTTTCCGTCGGTCGATACATTCAGGCGTTTGTAGATTCCTTTAAGCTTGTCTTCTATGACAAGGGTATTATGGGGAATATGCTCACAAAAAGGCTCGCCAAAACTTGCCACATCTACGCCAATCAATTTGAGCTTGGTGGACATATCAAAAGGTTTGAAAGTTTTGTCGATTTGACCACTAACAAGATTGGTAGCCACTATATCGGCCATTTCATAGCCGGGAGCGACAAGACCATAAATCATATTTTGATAAAGCGCACATTCACCAATAGCATGTATATGGGCATCGGAAGTAGTGAGGGCGTCATCTACGATGATTCCGCCGCGTGGCCCTACTGCCAGCCCTGCCTGCTTGGCCAGCTCATCGCGTGGACGAATCCCCGCCGAAATAATGACCATATCGGCTTCCAAATAACTTTGGTCGGTAAAGGATAGCCCTTTGACTGCCACATCACCATCAAAAAAAGCGGTGTTTTTGTTGAGGTGAATTCCAATGCCGAGCTGCTCCATTTTGGATTTGAGCATGTCAGCACCAGCGGTGTCGAGTTGTCTTGGCATGAGCCGAGGTGCAAACTCTACGACTTGGGTTTCAAGTCCCAAATCAAGTGCTGCTTTGGCAGCTTCTAACCCCAACAAACCCCCGCCAATCACCGCAGCACGGTTGGCATTTTTTGCATAAGCGATAATCGCATCGAGGTCTTCGATCGTACGATACACAAATACCCCTTCTTTTTCAACTCCTGCTACCGCTGGTACAAAAGCCGAAGAACCCGTGGCTAGTATCAACTTATCGTAGGGAATTTGCAGGCCCGTGTGCGTCACAACAACGCGCGCCTGAGGGTTGATTTGAGTGACGCATTCGCCCGTGAGAAGTCGAATGCCATTGTCGAGATACCAACTTGCAGGAGCCATTGAAAGCTCTTCTGCCGAGGTACCCGAAAAATACGCGGACAGATGAACCCGGTCGTATGCCGGACGAGGTTCTTCGCCAATCACCGTGATAGAAAACGAGCCGCCACCCGCTTTTGTCAGCAACTTTTCGCAGAATTTGTATCCTACCATGCCGTTGCCTACTACCACTACCTTTAGAGGTTGTGTCATGAAAAACGTATGTTTATAATCCCTAATAAAGACTCCTCCGTGAAGAGGTACTGTTGTTTATGTACTACAAAAAAAGAAAATTTTTTATGTTTTATTGTGAAGTAAATTATTTGATAATAACAGTTTAGTTTAATATGTACTTTGTTTTTTTCAACTAAAAAATGAATAAATATCAAATTGTGTTTAATTTTTACCTAAAAATATTACTTAATTTTGTGATTATAGATATTTTTGGTTGAAAATTTTTATAATAATCATATTAGTAAAATAATATTTCAAAAAAGTATTTGTAAAGTACAAAAAATAGGAGCCTAAGCGCTTGTGTATTTTTAGTAATAACCATCAAAACTGAGCAGAGACATCGAGCATTGGAGTAGAGATTTCCGTCAATTTTTACCTATTTTTGTCGCTTTATTCTTCAATTTGATATAAGGCATGGCTCGTACCGGAAAGACTACCACAGAACCCCTCAAACCTAAAGAAACACCGCTCAATCGTCAATACAATCAAATCAAGTCCAAATACCCCGGCGCTATGTTGCTATTTAGGGTAGGGGATTTTTACGAAACTTTTGGTGAGGATGCCATACGGGCAAGTCGGATTTTAGGGATTGTGCTTACCAAACGCAACAATGGAGGAGCTCAGGAGGAATTAGCGGGCTTTCCGCATCATTCGCTTGATACTTATTTGCCCAAACTTGTACGGGCGGGGGAGCGCGTAGCGATTTGTGACCAACTCGAAGACCCTGCCGTGGCGAAGGGTATTGTACGCCGTGGCGTGACGGAGCTTGTGACACCAGGCGTTTCGTTTAATGATAATGTGCTAGATACACGACGAAACAATTACTTAGCGGCGGTGCATTTTGGTAAACAAAACAACTTTGGGGTCGCTTTTTTGGATGTTTCGACGGGAGAATTTCTGACTACCCAAGGCACCAAAGAGTATATCGAAAAACTACTACAGAGTTTTGCGCCTTCGGAGGTGCTTTATTGTAAAAAACATCGTCAAGAGTTTGGGGAGTTGTTTGGTGATAAATTCCATACCTTTTCGCTCGAAGATTGGGCTTTTACGCATGAGTTTGGGTATGAGATTCTTATCAAACATTTTCAGACAACTTCACTCAAAGGCTTTGGCGTAGAAGCACTTACCGACGGGATTGTATCCGCAGGGGTGATTTTGAGGTATTTGGCTGATACAGAGCACAAAGAAGTAAAGCACATTACGCGTCTGACTCGCCTCGACGAAGAAAAATACGTATGGCTCGACCGCTTCACGATTCGTAACCTTGAGCTAGTATATCCGCAGCAAGAAGGCGGCGTGCCTTTGATTCAGATACTAGACCAAACCGTGACACCGATGGGCGCGCGCTTGCTACGCAAATGGCTGGTATTGCCTTTGAAAGACAAAGCCCCGATTGAGGAGCGTTTGCAAACGGTTGAGTATTTTTTACAACATGACGAATTGTTGGAGGAAATTACTCAACACCTCAAACAAATAGGTGACCTTGAGCGACTTATTTCTAAAGTGGCCGTGAGGCGTATCAATCCGCGCGAGTTGGTGCAACTCAAAAAATCACTGAGTCATATTGCGCCGGTGAAAGAGCTACTCCAAAAGGCGTGGAATGAAGAGAAAAAAGCCCAAGAAGAAGGAGAAACGGTGACGGCTTCTACGCCGTTGCGTAAATATGCCGACCAACTCAATGCTTGCGAGTTTTTGTTAGAAAAAATAGAAGCCGAACTGCGCGAAGACCCACCGACCGTGACCAACCAAGGGGGGATGATTAAGTCAGGAATAGATGCCGAGTTGGATAAATTACATCAGTTGGCTTTTTCGGGTAAAGATTATTTGATTCAGATTCAGAATCGGGAAATTGAGCGGACGGGTATTACTTCCCTCAAAATTGCTTACAACAAGGTGTTTGGCTACTATTTGGAAGTAACCAATTCTCACAAAAACCGCGTACCTGCCGACTGGATTCGGAAGCAGACCCTAGTGAATGCCGAGCGATATATTACGCCCGAATTGAAAGAATACGAAGACAAAATCCTGAGCGCCGAAGAAAAGATATTTGTGATTGAGCAGCGTCTTTTCAATGACTTGGTGATGATGGCCAACGACTACGTGGCAGCCGTACAGCAAAACGCCCGTGTGGTGTCGGTATTGGATGCCTTGGCGTCGTTTGCGCGGGTGGCCCGCAAAAACAATTATCATAAGCCTCGCATTACCGACGAAAAATCGTTGAATATCAAAGAAGGACGCCACCCGGTGATTGAGCAGCAACTGCCTTTGGGCGAAAGTTATGTGCCAAATGACCTCTATCTTGATGACCAAAAGCAGCAAATTATCATCATCACGGGGCCCAATATGGCTGGAAAATCGGCTTTGTTGCGCCAAACGGCTCTGATTGTACTCATGGCACAAATGGGTAGTTTTGTACCTGCTACCGAAGCTGAAGTGGGATTGGTGGATAAGATTTTTACCCGTGTGGGTGCTTCCGACAACCTGAGCCGTGGCGAAAGTACGTTTATGGTCGAAATGACCGAAACGGCGAGTATTCTCAACAATCTCAGCGAACGAAGTCTGGTATTGATGGACGAAATTGGGCGTGGAACAAGCACTTATGATGGCGTGAGTATTGCGTGGAGTATTGCGGAATTTTTGCACAATCATCCTCGGCATCGGGCCAAAACGCTCTTTGCAACGCACTACCACGAACTCAACCAATTGGCCGAAGATTTTCCGCGTGTCAAAAACTACAATGTGGCAGTAAAAGAAGTCGGCAACAAGGTGATATTTTTACGTAAATTGAAAGAAGGAGGTAGTGAACATAGCTTCGGAATCCATGTGGCCCAAATGGCAGGAATGCCGCAGGAAATTGTACTACGTGCCAACGACATCCTGCACAGTCTCGAAAAAAGCCACCAAAAACAAGAAACGACCAAGGCAGTAAAAGAAATGCCAAAGGTCAATTATCAAATGACGCTTTTTGAACCCCAAGACCCACGCATAGAAGAACTCAAAACGAAGCTCAAAAGTCTAGATATTAATACGTTGTCGCCCATAGAAGCACTTTTAAAGCTTAATGAGTTACGGCGCTTGGTAGAATAAAATTTTAGCATATAGCTTACTGCTTAAAGCATACAGCCCAATAATTACAGCCTTTTTAAAAAATTCGTACCTTCCATGAAACATCTAAATTGCCTAATGGTCGTTTGCTTGATGCTTTGTATCCAAAGCTTACAAGCTCAAATGTCTATGGATCCTTATTGGCAAAAATTCTTCCCGACGCATGGGGTTTCTTTTAGACTAGCTAAGATTGATTTAAAAGCGGGAAGGAAAGTAACTAGCCTATCGCTGAGTGATTATGAGAAGGAGTGGGGCGAATCACTCGCTGCATTTACTGACCTTGAAACAGTCACTATATGGGTATCAAACTCACAAACTGATACGGTAAAATTGGCGAAAATCCTTGAACAATTAAGTCAATTGCCAAAGTTGCGTAATTTAACCATGAGTAATTATGAAAACCCAAACAGGAAGCTACAATTACCTTCAAATTTTCATATACTAAAAAATCTAGAGGGCTTATCTCTCATTGGTTTTGACGTTGCTAATTTGTCAGCTGTTTTGCCTAAAATGGATAAACTCACTGCATTACAGTTGGTTTTGCCATCGGGTTGTACCTTGCCAGAAGATATTCGTCGTTGCAAAAATCTCAAAGCGTTATCTCTTTCACTTCCATACCCTGTTGTATTTCCAGATTGGATAGGCGAACTGAAATCTTTAGAATCCTTGATTTTGCAACTTCATACTTTAGAAGGACTAAGTCAGCAGAGGGATTTGTCAGATATACAAGATTTTTTGCCGCAGCTTACTTTATTAAAACACCTTGACATTAGAAATTTTCACCTCAAAGGTTCTTATTTTGCTGGGCTGCCTTCCTCGCTTGTTCATTTGAGTTTGACTAATTCAAATTTGAGCGAAGTCGGTCTTTTTTGGAAGCAACTCAATCGGTGCCAACAGCTCGAAACCCTTAGGATAAACTACGGTACTATCGCTCCCGAAGGTGTTGCGGCTACTCTTTCATTGCCTGCCTTAAAACAATTGGAATTGATTGAGTTGCATGAAGACAATTTACGCAAACACCGCTGGACTTCCCTGCCTGATTTCTCAACCTGCCAACAACTACAAATCGTACGTCTCAATAAATCATTGACTTCGAGTACTTTATCATACCTCGAAAACCTACCGGCATTGCAGGAACTAAACCTAGCCCAAAATGACCTTGAGACATTGCCTGATTTGGCGAAAATGAAGTCATTGAAAAAACTTGTTGCCCAAGAAAATAAACTCACAGCACTGCCCAAAAGTATTGGGAAATTGGAAGAACTAGAAGTGATAGATATGTCACAAAATGAACTGAGGGATTTGCCTGCTGCACTTTTTGAACTAAGGTCATTGAAGCAACTCTCGCTTAGACAAAACAAACTTGAGAAGATACCATCTCAGCTAGAAAATCTCACTCAGCTCACAGGGTTGAATCTGATGAATAATCAACTTTCTGCTTTGCCTAAAGGTATCGGTGATTGTACCGCTTTACAGACTCTCTTACTCAACGACAATGCAATCGCTTCGCTGCCTAGCTCAATAGGGCAACTCCGTCGCCTCAAAACGCTACAGGTATCCCATAATCCGCTTACTTCTTTGCCCGAAACCATCGGCGATTGTGACAGTTTGCAGTCGTTGGTGGTAAGTCATTCTTTGTTAGAAACGCTCCCCTTATCGATAGGCAAATTACAAAGACTTGAGCTCTTAGAGATAAACAATGCTCTGCATTTTGAAAATAGAAAAGCCGAAAATACCCCAAAGTACCAAAGTCGATTGCGGTATTTGCCCGCGACAGTGGGCAATTGTCGTCGGCTTCGTACGTTAGATTTGTCCCATAACAAATCGTTGGAAGAGGCAAAATTGTGGCCTGTAATTCAGCAGCTTCGTATGTCAGAAGGGTATATCAACCTGTCAAGTTGCGATTTAGATTCTATCCCGATGGAGGGCTGGGAAGAAACCCAAATCCCTAACTTACAATTGCTACAAAATAATATATCAAAATTGCCGACAGGCTGGTTTAGAGCAAAAGGTATTAAATCCATTAATCTGCACGCTAATAAACTTCCAGCGACGCTCAATCGTGATTTTTCTTCTTTTGAAGAACGTTTGTTGATAGGTGAAGAAATCGGAGTATATGTTCCTAAACCCTTTCCTAAGACCAAAGAAATGGCACGGGCCTACATCATGCAAGCGACTCAGCAGCTCAATCGCGGAAACATCGGGACGTTTGTGAAGTATATGAACCATTCGCAACAAGCCGACTCGACCGAGGGTAGGTGGAATACCGAACTATGGTCGAGGTATTATTTTCATACCCATCAATACCGCCGTGCTATCGATAGCATGAATGTGGTAATTGGTCGCTATTTTGATTTTGCCAAAAACAATCCCGCCGTTCGGCAAGGGCTTCCTGTAGCGCTGATGGTGGATTTTCGGGGACAGGCCAAATGGAAACTCAAAGATACGCTAGGGGCAATCCAAGATTTTGAAATGCTCGTCAACGAATACCGGCTTTTTGCGCCTCATCTTTGGGGGCGTTTGGGTTTGTTGTATCGTTTGTACAGTCCTACCAGAGGTAAAAGCGGTGCGACTTTCGATAAGGCTATTGATATGTATGAAAACGTAAGAAACCCACCGCCGATGGTGCAATTGAGCGCGGCAGAAGTTTATTTGATGAACGAGCAGCCCGACAAAGCCTACGAATATCTATTTGGTTTGGATACTTCAAAGTTTAGAATCGCCGAAAAATGGGTGGCAGATTATTTGATATTAGCTTCTAAAATTGCCCAACAACAAGCCGGAGAAGACGAAGTAGAGGATTTTGAGAAAAAACTAAAAGCACAAAAAGTAGAAATCAAAAACTGGAGTTATCAGTTGTTTGAGGATGGACTTGGCACCTTGGCACTTTCTTCGGAGCGCAAATCGCTTCTACGTCGCCTCACCGCCGCTATGAAGACCCAAAGTGTAGTGTGGGATTAGTGTTTCTCCTCTTTCTTAAATCCATAGGGACAATGACGGCAGCCATTTTTGCAACAGTAGCCGCGCTTGAGGTGATAGGTAGCCGTAAACACCAAAAAACCATTAGGGTCAGTATAATAATCTTCCTCTGCTAAGCCGTGGCGCTTAGCAGTTTTACTTTTACTAGAATGAGAAGAAGGTAGCTCGCTCAAAGTATTTTTAATCAAAACTGGTTTATAAAACTTTAAACAAGACTTTCCAAGTTTACAGCTTTACTGGTTATCGAAACTTGGAAAGTCTAATTTTGTATGAATACTTATATCAAAGAATTTTTTGTAAAACTTTGCAAATTTTGACCTAAAAGACCCAAAGTCGGTCGCAAACTTGCAAATATGAAATCATCAACGCGGGATAAACGTGTTGAGAAAGAAGATTGTTTGAAAAAATAAAAAATTAAGTCAGTTTGACCCCAAATAAATCTTTGGAACGTAACCACACCCAGGTCACAATCACCATCGTAAGTCCACCCCCAATCAATACGGAAGGAACGGTGCCAAGAAACTTGGCCGCGACGCCTGATTCAAATGCGCCGATTTCATTGGATGAACTAATAAAGACGCTATTGACTGCAATAACCCGCCCCCGCATATGGTCGGGTGGTACTACTTGAAGGATAGTTTGACGAATGACAACGCTGATCGCATCAAAAGCCCCTGTTAAAAACAACATCAATACCGACAACCAAAAGTTAGTCGAAATTGCAAATACCAGCGTAGCTACTCCAAAACCTGCCACTGCAATGAGCATATTGCGCCAAGCGTGGCGCGTAGGGGCAAAATAGGCCGTTGAAAAAACCGTAATCACCGCGCCTACCGAAGGCGCAGCACGCATGATACCAAGCCCTTCGGCGCCTACTTTGAGAATATCTTCGGCAAATACGGGCAAAATCGCAATAACTCCACCAAACAATACCGCCGCTAAATCGAGGGAAGTGGCATAAAAAAGGATTTTTTTATCATACACAAACTTGATACCTTCTTTGATGCTTTGCCATACGTTGGTTTGAGGGTCGGTGACTTCGGGGATGGGTTTTTTAGAAATCAAGGCTAACAAGATTTGGCTAAAAGCAAATAGACCCACCACTACCCAAAGGGTATTGACAAGCCCAATATAAGCGTATAAAAATCCAGCAATGCCAGGCCCTGCAATAGCCCCTACTTGCCAAAAAGTACTACTCCACGTGGCGGCGTTGGAATAGGCTTCACGCGGGGTCAAAAAAGCTTTGAGGGAGGATGAAGCGGGTGAATAAAACCCTTTGGCAAACCCAATTACGGCCAAAATAGCATATACAATCAGTAGTAAATGGGTAGTGGAAAAATGAGAACGATGAGACGGATGCATAACCCATATCAACGCCAACGAACAGCAGAGTATCACACTTTGGCTGATTTGCATGATGGTTCGTTTGTCTTTGCGGTCGGCATAGTGCCCCCCAAACAAGGCAATAGATATATAAGGAAGGGCTTCTGCTAAACCAATAAAACCCAGCGAGAGTGGGTCGTGCGTCATTTTGTATAGCTCGTAGCCAATGACTACTTCCTGAATCATGATGGCAGCCGTAATGAGGCTATTGGCCGAAATCAACCGTACAAATTCAGGATACCGCAGGGCGGCGTAGGGGTCGTTGGGGTAAGTTTTCAAGATATTCTAAACTAAGGTTACTACCTACAGTTTTTAACCTAATTCGCCCAAATAAAGTTGCTTCTAGGGTCTTAAATTCACCGAAGAATTACGAACAATGAGCTTTGTAGGAAGTGTATGTGTCACATTATGAGGATGTTCCATTTGTTCTAATAATAGCTTTGCTGCTTGCCGCCCCATCTCCCATACAGGTTGCTCAATGGTGGTTAGTGATGGCTCAATAATGGCCGAAACAGGGTCGTTGCTAAAGCCCACGATTCCTAATTCTTGGGGAATCTTAACTCCTCGGCTTTTAGCAACGAGCATGATTTCGATGGCTGTGGGGTCATTGATAGCAAAAATAGCATCAGGAGGCTGTGGCAAACTAAGCAGATAATTGGCGTAAATACGGGCTTTTTCTTCCGACAAATCATAATGAATGACGAGGTCGGGGTCGAGTGGAAGTCCGTGTTTTTGCAAAGCATCTCGGTACCCATTCAATCTCAATCGGCTTACTAACAGTGAGTTGGGGCCTGCCAAGTGAGCAATACGCCGATAACCTTGTGCAATCAAATGCTCTACTGCCTGAAAAGCTCCGTTATAATCGTCCACAATTACCTGTGGAGTTTCTAATTCGGGACAAACACGATTGAAAAATACCATAGGAACTTCTTTACGCAATACAGCCCTGAAATGGTCGAAATTGTTGGTTTGAGCCGTAACCGATACTAGAAGCCCATCTACGCGGCTGCTCATGAGGGCTTTGACGTTGGCCATTTCGGTTTCGTAAGATTCGTCCGACTGACAAATCATCACGTTGTACCCCGCCTTTGAAAGTACTTCTTGTGCCCCCATAATCATGGTAGGAAAGAAATAATGCCGAAACTCTGGTACTAGAATCCCTACGATATTTGTCCGACTTTTCAAAAGGGCATTGGCTAAGGGATTTGGTTGATATTCCAACTGTTGGGCCAAGTCCAAAATCATTTTGCGCGTTCCTTCATGAATGTCTGAATGCCCCCGCAACGCCCGCGAAACCGTCGATTTGGAGATGCCAAGTTGATGGGCAATATCCATGATAGTGACTTGGTGGTGACGTTTGTTTTCGGTGGTAGCTGAGGGTGTAGGTAACGTAAAATGATAGTCACAATCTTTACAAAAATACCGCTGTTTTCCGCGCGTAATCCCAGCTTTTTGCACAAAATCAATTTGCAAACATTTCGGACATTTTATCATCTAAAATTTGTATTATTTTAAGTTTATGGGTGTGTGTTGAAAGGATTGGTAAAAAAACAAAATATTCCTAACAAAGTGATAAATGGTTTTTAAATACTCCTATCGACATCAGTTTCGGGAAAGTTCCCGATAGTTTTTGTGAATAAAATTCAATTTTTTCTGTTGATTATTTAAGAATGACCTCTAACTTCCAGCAAAATCAGGTTTAAAACACCTCAAAAGCACTTTATAGGTGTGCTTGTTTTAATCATTAAAAATTGTATATTTTTTACTTTTTAAACCTTTAATCCTATGCTAGGAAAATTACGAATATGGTTGTTAGTCTGTGGCCTGCTGTCCAATGCTTATGCCCAAGACTTGACCATTAGAGGAAAAATCACCGACGGTTCGGGGGGGACGCTTCCGGGGGTCAATGTAACGGTAAAAGGTACGCAGAAAGGAGTGGTGTCGGATGGAGAAGGTAAGTACCAACTCAACGGCGTACCTACTAATGCAACTTTGGTATTTTCGTTTATTGGTTATCTCAAACAAGAGCTAGAAGTCAACAATCGTAGTGTGATAGATGTGGTGCTAGAAGCTGACGTAAAAGCCCTCAATGAGGTGGTAGTCGTGGGATATGGTACGCAGCGCAAAATCGAAACCACGGGTTCGATTGCTTCCGTCAAATCGTCGGATTTGGTACAGACACCCGTCGCCAACGTAGCTCAGGGCTTGCAAGCGCGTGTCTCGGGAATTCAGATTAACCAAAACTCAGGCTCGCCAGGCGGAAACGTCAGCGTCCGAATTCGCGGTACCAACTCTATCAATGGAACTTCAGAGCCGCTGTATGTGGTAGATGGCATTCAGATTTCTAACGGAGGGGGTATCAATGATGTTAGTCCTCTTTCGACCATCAACCCTAATGATATCGAGAGCGTAGAAGTACTGAAAGATGCATCGGCCTCAGCGATTTATGGAGCGCGTGCAGCCAATGGCGTGGTACTTATCACCACCAAACGCGGTAAAAGCGGCGGGACTCGCGTAACGCTTGATAGCTATTATGGAATGCAAAAAGTGGCAAAAACCCTTCCTACGCTCAATGCGGCCGAATTTGCACAGCTAGAAAATGAAGTTTTTAAAAATAGTTATTACAAAGACCCTGCCTCCTTGGGTGAAGGAGTCAACTGGCAAAATATCATTTTCCGCGAAGCGCCCATTCAAAACCACCAATTGTCTATCAATGGAGGTAATGATAAAACCCAAGTGGCGCTTTCGGCCAATTACTTTGACCAAGACGGCATTATCATCAGTTCTAATTTCAAACGTTATTCGTATCGGTTGAATCTCGACCACAAAATCAGTAATCGTGTTAAAGTCGGAACGAGTATCTTAGGAAGTTATTCGGTTAACTCAGGTGTGCAGACGGGTTCTACTAGTCAAGGAGATGCCGATGTAGTAACGGGTACCATCTTAGGTGCGGCTATCGGCGCACCACCCAACTTGAAGCCTTATCGTCCTGATGGAAGTATTTTCCCTTTTGGAGAACAAGAAGACGGACGCTATCGCGAAGTAACCAACCCCTTAGGGCTTGCAGCGATATTGAACAAAACAGCGCTAAAAAGGACATTGATAAATCTTTATGGGGAAGCTACGATTTTGAATGGCTTGACCTATCGGGCGTCTTTCAACGTAGATTTACAAAACAATATCACCGACCGCTATTCACCTCGCTCTATCATCAGTGCGCGTGATTTGAATGACAACTCGGGCTCAGGTTCGAAAGCCAATAGCAATTTCTTGGGGCTATTGCACGAAAGTATCTTGACCTATTCGCAAACGATTGCCCAAAATCATAGCTTGAAATTTACGGGGGTATTTGCCTCACAAGCTGAATTTGCCAATGCCAATTCCATCAGTGCTTCGGGCTTCCCTAACGACGCTACCCAAAACGAAGCGTTGCAGTTGGCCCTCAACCGCACTGTCAACAGTAGTCGTAGCAAGCAGCGTCTAGATTCTTACATGGGGCGGGTAAACTATGGCTACAAAGACAAATACTTCCTAGATTTGACCGCTCGCGTGGATGGTTCAAGCCGCTTTGGAGCCAACAACAAGTATGGGTTTTTCCCGGCGGTTTCGGCGGCGTGGCGCTTGATTGAAGAGCCTTTTTTGAAAAACGTAACTTGGCTTTCTGACCTCAAACTACGGGCAAGCTACGGTATCACGGGGAATGCAGGCGGTATTTCGCCTTACCAATCGTTGAGTACGGTAGCTGCTACGGGAAGCGATTATGTTTTCAACAACGCCTACGTAACAGGCATCAATCCAACCGGAATTGCTAACCCTGATTTGCGTTGGGAAAAATCGACCCAAACCAACGTCGGATTGGATGTAAGTTTGCTTAACAATCGCTTTAGCTTGATTGTGGATGTGTACGATAAAATCACAAGAGATTTGTTGTATATCAAGACATTACCGCTTTCGTCGGGCTATGCAAGTATTACTGGAAACTATGCTTCTTTGGAAAACAAGGGGATTGAGTTTGCAGCCAATGCCCGTATCTTAGATGGGCCAATTAAGTGGAATGTATCAGCCAACGTGACGCGTAATCGCAACAAAGTACTAGACCTTGACGGCGGAACTACCACCGAACGTTTTATCACGAGCTATACCATTTTGAAAGTGGGCGAACCGTTGGGCTTGATTAAATCTTACATTTTTGACGGAATCAACCAAACAGGAGAAACTATTTTGCCTGGCTACGATGGGCGTTTGGGTGGACATAAAATCAAAGACTTGAATGGTGACGGTACTATTACCTCAGCGGACCAAACCATTACGGGAAATCCTAACCCTAATTTTATCTTTGGTTTTTCTACCAATCTTGCCTACAAAGGCTTTGACCTTAGTGCGTTCTTGTCGGGTTCGCAGGGCAATGATATTTATAATCTTAGCCGCTTGTCATTTGAAAACCCACTGGGGCAGCGCAACTTGTTGAAAGGCGTCGTAAATCGCTGGTCGCCTACCAATCCGAGCAATCAGTACGTCAGTGCTGCGCAAGGTGGTCGTTTGCCAGTGAGCAATTACTACGTAGAAGATGGTTCATACATTCGTTGCAAAAACGTGACATTGGGTTATACCCTACCTGCTATCAAAGGCATCCAGAACATTCGGGTGTATGTGTCGGCCAACAACTTATTTACCATTACCAATTACAGCGGATTTGACCCTGAGGTAAATACGTTTGCAGGTTCCAATACGGTCATTGGTATCGACAACTTCGTGTATCCACAAGCGCGCTCGTTCTTGGGAGGTATTCAAGTAACGTTTTAAGTCTCAATCTTTCAAAAAGCATTCATTATGAAAAAATATAATAGACTCATCGGCTTATGTACTGCCCTTTTGGTGCTCAATACAAGCTGTAATCTAGACGAAACCATTTATTCCTCCATTTATACCGAGGCTTTTTACAAAACAGCTGCTGATGCCGAAAAAGGGCTTGTCGCCGTCTATGACCCTCTGGGAGATATGGGAGGGGGACCCGCTTTGACCATTGTATCTGACTTTAGTGCTGATCAGTGCTATCCACGGGCGGTAGTAGGGCGCAACACCCTGACGCTTTTTGCTTATGATGCCAACTACACCACCCAACGCACGGCGGGGCGTACCAACGAATCGCCGCAGCAAATTTGGGCGTCGTGCTATGATGGTATCGAAAAGGCCAATTGGATTATCGAAAAAGTACCTGCGGCTGTTATGGATGAAACACGCAAAAAACAAATCGTGGGCGAAGCTTATTTTATGCGGGCGTTTTATCACTGGAACCTGACCAAAAACTTTGGTGATGTTCCGGTCAAGATAAAACCAAGTACCTCTGAAGCAGAAGCAACCATTCCTAAAAGCACGAAAGCCGAAGTTTATAAGCAGATTTACAGCGATTTAGACCAAGCACTTGCCGCAGGCCTGTTGTCATATCCAGCCGTTGAGAAAGGCCGCCCTTCTAAAGAAGTTGTAAATGCGCTGTATGCCAAAGCGGCTTTGTACAACGAAGATTGGCAAAAAGCTTCGCAAAAAGCGCAAGAAGTTATCAGTTCGGGCAAGTATTCGCTCATGCCCGATGTACGCGATGTGTATCGGTATGATAAAGAAGATGCCGCACGGGTTGAAAATATGTGGGCTTTTGAAGTAGCGCCAATTTCGCCAGGACGTGGTCATCAACTTACGGGCCTATGTGGCCCTCCCGGCAACGCGGGAGCGGAGTACGCTCGTACATCGTTTGGGTCAATGTTTGCTTATCAATCCTTTTTTGATTCGTTTGACCCCGCCGACAAGCGTCGCCAATTGCTAGACACAACCTATTTGGATAGAAGTGGAAAAATTGTGCCTCAACGTAGCATTACGCCGATTACGACGCAAGGTGTTTTGATTAAAAAATACCAAGACCCAAACACCATTGTAGGACAAATCCCCAACATTCCAATTTTGCGCTTGCCTGATATGTACTTGATTGCGGCTGAAGCCGAAGCTCGTTTGAACGGAGCTACTGCCGCTGCTTATGGATTTGTAAACGTTATTAGGAAACGTGCAGGCCTGCCTGATTTGAAAGCCGGCTTGAGCAAAGATGCATTCATCGATGCCGTGTTGCAAGAGCGTTCGTGGGAGTTTTTTGCGGAAGGTGACCGTTGGTACGACCTGACTCGCACCGACAAGTTTATGAGTGTGATTCCCAAAGCCGTCAATAATGTCTATCCAACGCGTACGCCAACGGCCAAAAACAAGTATTTTCCGATTCCATTAGATGAAATAAATGCTAATCCTAAGTTGGAGCAAAATCCTGACTGGAAGTAAAACCCAACGTAGGCAAGGTTCCAAACCTTGCCTACGTTAACCACTAGACGATATAAGTTGGAGCAAAATCCTGATTGGAAAAACTCAACGTTGGCAAGGTTCCAAACCTTGCCAACGTTCCAAGCCAAGGTTAACCACTAGACGATATAAGTTGGAGCAAAATCCTGACTGGAAAAACTCAACCTTGCCAACGTTCCAAGCCAATGTTAACCACTAGACGATATAAGTTGGAGCAAAATCCTGACTGGAAGTAAAACATAACGTAGGCAAGGTTCCAAACCTTGCCTACGTTCCAAGCTAAGGTTGTAGACCTTAGTAACGCTCAAAAACTTGAAATCAACGTTGACAAGGTTCCAAACCTTGCCTACGTTCAAAACTCAAAGCTATAGTGTCAAAACTTAAACACATCACTTACTGTTTTTTACCACTTGGGTTTTCCACAAAACTTGGTAGGAATGCTAGTATTTTATGTGTTTTCTTATCGGTAACCATTTCAGCGTTTTCCCAAATTCCCTTAAGTACCAAATCCTATACTGTCACAATCAATGACTCTACGGAATACACGCTAAAGTTGGCTTTGGACAATACAGGACAACCGCACTATTTCTTTAGCAATATTTTCACACCGGTCTGTCTTACAGGCGAATGTAAACCGGTTTATATTAATTTTTATTGGGATTTGTTGGGTAACTATACGCGTTTCGATTTGCCCCCAAGAACCGAGTTGACTCGCATGGATCATAAGCCTTTTAAGCCAGAAGATTATGAGAAATTGCAGAATATTTTGGCAAATAGTCGCTCCCTTTTAAAAGATGTTTCGATGGAGGATTTGGTGGGCAAAGGCACCGAAAATCTCGCCGATTCGGTAGATGCCAAAGCAGGTGCGACGCTCAAAACCGTCAAAAACGAGGTCATCGACGGAGCGGTATATACTTGCTACACCTTGTGGCACATCGCGCACGGAAAAGTCGTGGCAGAGATGCAGCGAATCACGGAGACTTTTAAAAGTGAGGAATTGTTGCATCGATTTTTGACCGACCACAATCATCATTATCAATACTGGGCCATGGAACGCTTCATGACCGATGAAGGAAAAGTGACAACGGGTTTTGAAGCTGATATACAGCAGGTGATTCGTGGTAAAAATATCTTTACGGCTCGCTATGCTTTACAAAAAGTTAATAATCAGTTTTTTGCGGATAAAGCCCGCCAACTTTGGCTTTGGGAAACTTATCAATTGGCCTCTTATGCTTTACAAATAGCAATTTTGAAAAAAATGATAAACCTGTCGTTTATGGACAAAATACAGGAAGCGATAGCTCAACAATTGAGCAATACGAATCACGAGCAAGCTACTCTTTTGTTAAAAATATTGTCGACGCAGTCAAAATTGTCGGATAAGACTCAGCTCATTTTGGCAGTTCAATTGCCTTCCTCAACCACGGCAAGCCACATTTATGATTTATTATTAAAACAGGCTCCCAAAAATAAGGAAGTAAGACAACGTATGACTGAATTTAATAAAGCACTCAATCCAACCAAAAAATGACATGAAACCATTTCTAAAAACTCTATTTCTCCTGCTATTGTCACTACATTTGGTGGCGCAAGAACACATTTTTCTGGAAACCGAATCATTTGCCGAAAAAGGAGGTTGGGTGATTGACCAGCAATCTTTTGTGGTCTTAGGCTCTTCTTATCTGATGGCTCACGGCATGGGTCGCCCTGTCAAAGACGCTACTACCACCGTTCAATTCCCCAAAAAAGGTAAATATCGGGTGTGGGTACGTACCAAAGACTGGGCACCTTTTCCTAAAGGGCCAGGCAAATTCCAGATTGTGCTTAATGGAAAGCCTTTAAATCAAGTTTTTGGAGAAAGCGGTTCGGATGTATGGAAATGGTATGCTGGAGGAGAAATCGACGTTCAGAACGAAGAAGTAAGCGTAGCTTTGCATGACCTCACAGGCTTTAACGGCCGTTGTGATGCCATTTTGTTTACGAATGCATCGGGTTTTACGCCGCCAGAATCTTTGGAGGCAATGACTGCTTTTCGCAAAAAATTACTAAATCTCACCGACAAACCTGCCAATACTGGCCCCTTTGATTTGGTCGTAGTTGGAGGTGGAATCGCCGGAACTTGCGCTGCGATTTCTGCTTCTCGGATGGGCTTAAAAGTAGCGTTGATTCAAGACCGACCCGTGTTAGGGGGCAACAATAGCTCCGAAATCAGAGTGCATTTGATGGGAGATGTTGACAAAAATCATTACCCAAAACTAGGGCGGATTGTAAGAGAAATGGACAATGGAGACCCCGGCAATGGTAATCCTGATGCTAAAGAATACGGCGACGCCCGCAAAACGGCTATTGTAAAAGCCGAGCGCAACATTTCTTTGTTTTTGAATACCCACGTATATCAAGTCGAAAAAGAAGGCGATAAAATTGTGGCGGTGATTGGACGAGACATCGCCACCAACAAAGAAACTCGTTTTACTGGAACATTTTTCTCTGATTGTACGGGTGATGGTACGATTGGTTATTTGGCAGGGGCCGATTACCGAATGGGCCGTGAGAGCAAGGCCGAAACCGGTGAATCTCTGGCATCCGAAAAAGCCGACGACTTTACATTGGGAACTTCCAATTTGTGGGCATCTTTGCCACGTGATACGGAGACTTCTTTTCCCGAAACACCTTGGGCAATTCAGTTTTCGGACGAATACCACATCGACGATACCAAGGCTGATTGGCAGTGGGAAACAGGCTTTGGTAATTTTAACACCATTACGCAAGCCGAGCAAATCCGCGACCATAACTTACGGGCGATTTATGGCAATTGGTCGTACTTGAAAAAGAACAAAGCCACTAAATATGCCAAGCATGAACTTGCTTGGGTAGCTTATATCGGCGGAAAACGCGAGTCGCGACGATTGATGGGCGACCATGTACTCAATCAGATGGATATTCAGGAAGGTAAGCAATACCCCGACGGAACCGTGACAGCGACTTGGACTATCGACCTGCATTTTCCTGATGAGCGCAATAAAAAATATTTCGAAGGACAAGAGTTTTTTGCGGGGACGAAGCACATCAAAGTGGCGCCTTATACCATTCCTTATCGTTGTTTGTATTCCAAAAACATCAGCAATTTATTCATGGCAGGACGCAACATCAGTACTACTCACGTGGCTTTCGGAAGCACTCGTGTGATGCGTACCTGTGGTATGATGGGAGAAGTTGTAGGATTTGCGGCTTATTTGACCAAAAAATTCAATACTACGCCACGCGGCGTTTATCAACAATACCTGCCCGAACTCATGGCTATTATTAAAGATGATGTGCCATCGGCGAAGCCTTAGGTGATGGAATTGTGGTACGCTGAGACAAAAGTGCTGCTAACCTGTGCTTTAGCACTTAAAATCAAAAGTTGATGAAAACGACGATAATGATTCTTGGTGGTTGGATGTTAGCCTTTGCATCTGTCCTGGCAAACGAGCCGATGATTCTTTTGCAAGGACAGGCACAAGGTACCACCTATCATATCAAATATGTTGATGCTCATCAACGGTCTTTCCAACGACAGATTGACTCATTATTGGCTGAGATTGACGAATCTCTTTCTATCTATCGCTCCGACTCGGAGATTTCGGAGTTCAATCGTTCTATGAGTTTTCGGTTTCGATTACCCCATTTTTATGCTGTACTCAAAAAATCAGAAGAAATATTTCACCAAACTCAAGGTGCTTTTGACCCTACCGTAATGCCTTTGGTAGAGGCGTATGGATTTGGTTCTAAAAAAATGCCTAAGGGAGAGTTCGTTAACAAAGATTCTTTGTTGCAATATGTTGGTTTTCAGTATATAAAATTTGATTCGGTAAAAGTCGCGAAACTCAAACCTCATGTTCGTTTAGACCTCAATTCGATTGCACAAGGGTACAGCGTGGATCAAGTAGCTACCTTATTAGAATTACAAGGCATTCAAAACTATATGGTCGAAATTGGGGGCGAGATTCGTACAAAAGGGCAAAAAAACGACGGACAAGCGTGGGTCATTGGCATCGAAAACCCTCTACATCCAGCGAAGTTGCAAACCAAAATGAATCTCACCAATCGCGCCATGACTACGGCGGGTAATTATCGTAATCGGTATGAAGCCAATGGGCGCTTGTTTAGCCATATCATCAATCCTAAAACGGGTGAAATGGAGCAAAATGCGATACTCAGTGTAACAGTTTTTGCCAACGATGCTATCACGGCTGATGGATACGATACCGCATTTTTTGTGATGGGGCTAGAGGCTACCAAGCGTTTTCTGACAACCCGCAAAGACCTTGATGTATATATCATTTATGGGAATGAAAAGGGGAATTTGAGTACTTATTCAACTGAGGGATTAAAGACTTTATAAATGAAAAAAACGATAAATTTATTTTCGTGGTATTTATTTGGTTGGCTATTAATAAGTCACACTCATCTTTTGGGCCAAACCCAAATTTTGGTCAATCAAGCTGGGTATAATCGCGGCGAAGCAAAGCGTTTTGTGTGCTTAGGAGCTAAAGATGGCACTAAGTTTAAAATCGTGAATATGGCTTCCCACCGCGCCGAATTTGAAGGAGAACTCATCAATCAGGAAGGGTGGTTTACGACTTTCAATCCCGTCTCCAAAGACGAATTTAGAATCGAAATAGAAGGCTTTATCCCTTCCGTTCCTTTTTGGATTGCCGACCACCTCATCGAAAAACTATCCTCAAAACTAGGCTACGAGTTCTTCATCGACGTGCGTGGCTCCGAAGACCCAATCAATGCCAATTTGCCCAAAGTATACGGCGGAGGCCCTTCGCGCGATGGGGGCGCGTATGGGTTGGAAACAATTTTTGAATGCCTCCAATACGCTTCAAATCCGTCGTTGTATGACCGCTGGAAAACGGAATTTGGGGACAAAAACACGCCCGATTTGATTGATTTGATTTTGTGGCATGCGGAGTTTGCTTATGCCCATGTGGCTTATCAAGGCCCCGTAGGCAACCGCCACGGCTCACTAGGCTACGAGGGCCAACCGCGCATGAACTATGATTATTGGAATTTACTAGACCAGCTTTCGGTCGTCTGTGCCGCTTACCATGATTTTCTGAAACCTTATTTACCCCGCGAAAAATACCTCAAGTATCGACAAGTCTGCAATGAAAAATGGACGCAATACGACCGCCACAAAGTGGTTCGCTATTGGACTTACAGCAACAAATGGGTAGATGCAGGTTTTCAGGAATTCAACGAAATGGGCAATGCTTACGGGCAGTCGGTCTTTAGCAATTTGTTTATGTATTTGTGCGAAAAAAACGAGCCCAACGGCACGCCTCAGCAGTACCTAACGTGGGCCCAAGAAAGTGCAAAAGACATCATTCAACACTGGGATTTCAACAACCCCCGCCACATGTGGTGGATTCGAAACGCCGAGCATATTACGCCGCAAGCCTTGGCCTATTTTTTACTGGTAGCGCCCGAACATGCCCCCCAAGGCACCAAAGAAAAATTGCAGGCTTGGGCTACGCACATGCACCAAAAAACCAATAATTTTTGGAAATACCGCGTCCACAGCGAAACCGAATGGGCGCATCCTAAAACCAAAGAATTGGGCGGCGCTCCTGCCCTGGGCGGATCGATGTTTGCCGTAGCGCATTTGCTCAACGACCGTCGCTTGCGAGACATTGGGTGGGCACAAGTTGATTTTGTGTTTGGAGTCAATCCCGTAGGCGCGCATTTGAGCAATAAAAGTCCCGAGCGGTTAGCGATTGGTGGATATTGGGAGGGCGTCGAAAACGGCTGGCCGTCGGCTCATCCGAATGGCTACGGGATGCTGGGTAAAGTGCGGGGTACGCTTGATGGCTCACCGCTCGACAAAGATTTTCAAAAATCTGCTAGTACTACTCCAACAAGCAACGACCCCAAAGACTTGATTGGCAAGGACGCCTATGCTACCGAAGGTTGGTGTGTCTCCAACCGTGGTTGGCAGGCGACGCTCACTTTTTCGACGCTAGGTAGCCACCGAGTGACTTTTTTGGATGCTTCCGAAAAAGAAATCAAACAAACCAAAGCGGGGCAAACGGTAATTGTTGAGCTAAAAGCTGCTTTGAACATGGACTGGGATAAGGTAGAAAAAGGGCTTGTCACGTTGAAAATCAACGGCAAAAGAAGTGATACGTTAGAGGTGGTCGAAACGGGTGAAAACACGGGTGTTTTTAGAGCTAATTATAAAATTCCGACCGATTGTCGCTCGCTGGAAGTTGCCTACGGAACGATGGGATTTGCCCAAAAAGCAGCGCTATTAATCAAATGAATCAAACAAAGTTGAGGGACAAAAAATAAAACGATGACCAAAACAATACGCACCTTATTGGCAGTGGCTTTCTTAATAATAGCTGGGGAGCTATGGGCACAGAAGAGTCTGGTTTTAGAAAATGAAGCTGTGAAAATGCTTTGGGAAAACAGCGCAGTAGGTTGGAAAATCAAAACATTATCCGTTAAAAAAGGAAATTCTTGGGTAGCATTAAAAACACCTTCGGGAGAAAATACCTTAGTTTTTAGTGCCGAAAAACCCAAAATGACTCCCGATTCAGTTTTTAAATCTATTACTGGTGAAACATTTCCAGGAGAGGCTTATCATTACCAAACGAAGCAATGGGCCGAAAGTACCAATCCCGTATCGTTGAATACAGCTGGTAAAGCACTTCATTTTTTTGCAAAAAATGGCAAACAAATCAAAACTAACCAACTCAGTTTTGAAACAGAAAATGAAGTAGCAAAAATCACTACTGAGTGGAGTTTTGATCCCCAATTTCCAACCGATATATGGGTCAAACAAACACTGACGCCTAAATCCATGGGCTATTTTTCATTGGCTACGCCTACGCTTGCTCATGTTAGTGAGGCCGATATGGCTTGGGTATCGGTGCCAGGTTATTTTCAAGGAAATTATATTCAGCCCAATTTTGCCTTGGCTTATGCCTATGGTCATGGGGCACCTGCTTTGCCCGTCGTCTATCGTGAGCGTTCGGCTAGTACGCTAAGCCCTTTGGTAACGACCAAAAGCGGAATTACGATTTCGGTCATACCCGATCCTGCGCTTTGTCGCGACCCTTGGGAAAAAGACAAAAATACCATGCATGCTTGGAACGTGGGGTTATCACACAAAAATCGTAAATCTCAACTTGCTCCTACACTGTATTTTCCGGTGTTGGGGGAGCCGAAGTCTGAGCTGAAAGCAGGGGAAACCGTGAGCTATTCTTTTCGTTATAGTTTAATAGATGGCGATTGGTTTAAGGCAATTAACCATGCCGTTTATGATATTTTTGAACTCAAACAAAGCCTTGCGCTTCGCCAAAGTAAGCAGTCGCTCACCGACCGTATTCAGAAAATGCACCATTATCTGACCGAACCCAAAACGTCGCTTTGGAATATTGAAGAATATAAGGGCTTGAAAATTGGGGCACAATCGTATTTAGGTGGAGTGGTAGGTTCGCAGCGAGATGCCATGAAAAACTCTGACTATGGCGCGATGTGGATGCTTGCCAATGCCACTAAAGATAGCTTACTCACCAAAAATGTATTGCCTTATGCCCTGAATTTCAAGATCGTACAACAGATTACGGACGAAGGTTTTTTTAAAGGAGCCTTAGCAGGGCAGTATTATTTAGCTAAATCAAAACGATTTACGGAAGAGTGGGGCGAGGTAGTGGAACCCATCGCCGTGACTTACTATACGATGTTGGATTTAGGCAATATTCTACTTTTTGAACCTAACAATACCTCCTTGCGAAATTTGTTGAGTAATGGTGCCGAATGGTTGCTCAAAAATCAAAAGCCCGATGGTAGCTGGGCCGTGGCTTACGACCGCAAAAATGAGCAAGAAATCTTCCGCGACATCAAAGATGTACGGCCTACTTTTTATGGGTTGTTGGTAGCGTATCGGATTCTCAAAGACCCTAAATACTTGGCAGCGGCGCAGAAAGGAGCAGATTGGTTTGTGAAAAACGCTGTCGAAACAGGTGGCTTTTTAGGGGTATGTGGCGATGCTCGCTATGCCCCCGATTTTGCCACGGCGCAGTCGGCACAGGCGTTGCTAGATTTGTACGACCTTACTCAAAAAGAGAAATACAAAAATGCGGCTATTACTGCTGCAAAAATATACACCACCTCTATATACACTCACCCCATCCCAAATCGTAACCCCAAAACCGTCAACGGCAGCCCTCGAGAGGATTGGGAGATAACCCAAGCAGGTCTTAGTTTTGAACACGGTGGCATTTTTGGGTCTTCCAATTCCCAAGGACCTATTCAGTTGGCAAGTCATACGGGGCTGTTTTTACGGATGTTTCAACTGACAAAAGAACCCATTTTCGCCGACTTGGCACGGGCAGGAGTCTGGGGGCGTGATGCTTTTGTGGATGCCAAAACAAGCGTAGCGTCTTACTATTGGCAAGCTATGAATCGTGGCGCAGGGCCTTATCCACACCACGCTTGGTGGCAGATTGGCTGGATTACGGACTATCTGATGGCTGAAGCGGAGGTTCGTTCTAATGGTCAAGTGAAGTTCCCTCGTGGGTTTGTGACGCCTAAAGTAGGCCCTCACCAAAGTTATGGATTTGAAGCGGGTCTTATCAACGGTACCAAAGCCAAACTCATCGTTGATGAAAACCTCGTTAAAATCGATAATCCGACCATTGATTACCTCTTAGCAGAATCGGAACAGAAAGATAAGCTATTTGTGATTTTGTTGAATAACCGTTCTCAGGCAACTGATTTTCAGGTCACTATCAACGGTAAGTCCTACAAAAAACAATTGGCAGGGGTGGGATTGGAAGTGATGACGGTAGCGAAGTGATTAGGGCTTTACTCCTTCTTTAAAGGAAGAGGTATCTTTTTAAGTATTTCGTTCGCCTTTTCTAGTTTTTCAGAAAAGGGAGGTTTATTGTCTTTCGTTTTTAACGGTAAAGATGCCCTTTTTTCAACCTTCGATTTAGATTCAACTCTCATAATTCTGTGAATTTTATGGTGAAAGTTAACAAATTATTTTTTTCTAATCAAAAAAGCTTCGTAAGCTTTATTTGCTGTAAAGGGCTCAAGTTGAGAGTTGATAAGCCCCAATACGTCAAAAAAAGAGGTAATCTCACTCAAACTATGGTTTATAGCAATTCTGTAAAGCCGAGTTCGCGATAGGGTGTTTCCTGAAAAATAAATGATATGCTCAGGATTGGTGGAAAGATAATAGATAACAATTTGAAAAATGGTGGCTAAAATTTTCTCCATATCGCCATTATCAGTAATGATAGTATCATCAATTTCGCCAGTGTTAGGGTCATAATCTGCTAAGCCAAGATTATAAATGCTTGGAACAGAAGTCTGTCGAAAAGCGACAACTTTATTAATGACCCCTTTTGAACCAATGCTTTCAAAAAAAAATCCGTGGAAGTTAGGTTTGAATAAAATAAGTAATTAGGGTAATTCACAATTCTGAATTTTTAAAATTTAACTCATTTTAGACGCTTGAACTCACTCATAGATACCGCCGTCATCTTCATATTTTCGGCCTTTGTGCTCGGAATTGGGATGCTGTTTGCTCGTACGGGGCGCAACTTAAAATCGTTCTTTGCGGGCGGAGAAGCCGTCCCTTGGTTTATTGGAGGACTGTCGCTTTTTATGTCTTTTTTCTCGGCGGGTACGTTTGTGGCTTGGGGGTCGATTGCCTATAAACATGGCTGGGTGGCCGTGACTATTCAATGGACGATGTGTGTGGGAGCTATTGTGACAGGATTGTTTTTATCTCCTCGGTGGCGAGCTACTGGAAACCTCACCGCAGCGGAATTCATCCGCGAGCGCCTCGGCGAACGCGTTCAGAAGACCTACATTGGGATTTTTACTTTGGTATCTGTTTTTATTAAAGGTTCTGTGTTGTATCCTGTGGCTAAATTGGTGAGTGTTTCGCTAGGCTTTCCGCTGGTCGAGTCTACCATTGTATTGGGCATTTTTATGATTGCTTATACAGCCGTAGGCGGACTTTGGGCGGTGATGGTCACTGATATTTTACAGTTTGTGATTCTGACGGCTGCGGTGTTTATTTTACTCCCCTTGTCGCTCAATAAGGTCGGTGGTTTTGATAGTTTTACGCAACAAGTCCCCGACGATTTTTTCAACTTCCTTCACGGCGAATATACCTTCGGTTTTGTGATGGCTTTTGTATTTTATCACATTGCTTATATCGGCGGCAACTGGACATTCGTTCAGCGCTATACAAGTGTAGATAGCCCAAAGTCGGCGCGGAAAGTAGCCTTTCTTTTTGCGGCTTTGTATTTGGTAAGCCCGATGATTTGGATGTTGCCACCCATGATTTATCGCGCACTCAATCCTGCCCTTACAGGTCTAGATACTGAAAATGCCTACTTGCTTATTTGTAAAGCTGTATTGCCGCCAGGTTTGCTGGGCTTGATGCTTACGGGGATGTATTTTTCCACCTCTGCCAGTGCCAATACCACTCTAAATGTCGTCTCTGCCGTTTTTACTAATGATATTTATAAAGGTTTTATCAATCCCAAAGCTTCTGACCAACAACTGATTAAAGTAGCACGGCTTTCTTCGTGGGGATTTGGACTAGGCATGATTGTGATTGCGCTGTTGGTTCCTGCGGCAGGGGGAATTGTAGAAGTGGTATTGAGTATTTCGGCTATTTCGGGTGGGCCATTATTAGCGCCACCACTTTGGGCGCTGTTTTCAAAACGTATCAACGGAAAGACTACTTTCTGGATTACGATTGTCGGGTTGACGGTCAATCTCTTCTTTAAAGTGCTGTCACCTTGGTTATTAGATTTTAAACTAAGCCGTGCCGTCGAAACTATCGTGGGTATTGGTCTGCCGTTGGTGTTGTTGCTGGCTTATGAATTGTATGCTCGTTCAAAAGGACTGATTGCCGAAGAGTATGAAGCGTATCTCATCTCTAAAGCAACCCGCAAAGCCGAAAAACTCGCCGAAACGGAAGAGGAAGCTTTGGAAATAAAACGCCAAAATCACTTCGGAATGAGGGTTATTGCGGGAGCATTGGTATTTGTAGCGGTAGTATTGCTGGGTTTAAGCGCCTTTGCTACTTCAGGCGGTTTGGTTACGGCAGGGATTGCGGTGGTGATTCTTTTAGGAGCACTTATTCCGTGGCGAGCAGCAAAAAAAATCCAGTTGAGTAAAGAAGAGGTACTGACGGGTCAGGGCTAAAGCCCTAATATTGGGTTACTTCGCCTCTGCCACGCCCTAAAGGACGTGGTTAGGAAGATCGGGAGATATTCCTCGGCCCTCCACGGCTTTAGCCTGAGGTAATACAAATGAACGAAAATGAATGGGCTTTAGCCTTGAAACTCACGTTGCAAGGTACTCTTTTAACCCCACGGCTTTAACCTGGGGGTAATACAAATGAACGAAAATGAATGGGCTTTAGCCTTGAAACTCACGTTGCAAGGTACTCTTTTAACCCCACGGCTTTAGCCTGGGGTGATACAAATGAACGAAAATGAATGGGCTTTAGCCCTGACAACCAACACATATCACACATGAAGCTAATAAGTTTATTTTTTTTATTGTCCTTCTCTGCTTTGGCTCAATTCTCAATTCGTCAGCCCGACGCTATTCCTTTGCACGGTCAGTGGGCCTTTGCGATGGATACGCGCGAAATGGGAGCAGTGCGCGGATGGTTTAAGGAAGATTATAATGTAAGTAGTTGGGATAAGGTCACGGTGCCGCATTGTTTTTCAGTGGACCCTCGCTATCAATTTTATACAGGGACAGTATGGTATCGACGTACTTTTCCGTGGCAAGTTGCATCAGGTAAACGCGTGATTTTGCACTTTGATGCATCTTATTACTTGACTTCTATATGGCTTAACAACCAAAAAGTGGGAACTCATGAAGGTGGCTATACGCCTTTTCATGTTGACATTACGGATTATTTAAAATCGGGAGAGAATGTGTTAGCGATATCGGTTAATAATGATACATGGCAGTCGGGAACAATCCCAGGGTCTAAAGATTATGGCCATGCCAACGACCCTTTTCCTGGATGGATAAACTACGGAGGCTTGATTCGTCCCGTGTATTTGACGGTGGAGCCAGAGATTTATCTGGAAAATATAAAAGTAGAATCCACACCAGATTTGGCGAAAGGTACCGCCACCGTAAAGGTTAAAGCGCGGGTGCGCAATACCTCCAAGCAAGTTACATCTCCTAAATTGACGACGGTGATTTGGTGGGAAAATCAGCCTTTAAAATTGACTTGGAAAAATACCGCCGCCGCTGTAGCAGCAGGTCAAACGGCGATTTTAGAAGCCGAGACTTCATTGAAATCTACTGAAACAAAACTATGGAATTTGGATGAACCTAATCTATATAAACTTCAAGCAACAGTCAATGGCGATACACTTTCGACGAGTTTTGGAATACGCAAAGTAGAAGTTAAAAATGCACAATTGCTTCTTAACGGTCAGCCCCTTCGCTTGGCGGGCGGAAATCGGGTGGTAGATTATCCTAGTTTAGGGTCATTGGAACCCGACTGGTTGATTGAAAAAGACTTTAGATTGATGAAAGAAGTGGGGATGGAGTTTCATCGGCTTACTCATTACACACCTAGCGAAGCATTTTACGACTTAGCCGACCGCTACGGAATGCTCATCATCACGGAAGCTGGAAATTGGCAGCTTACGCCTCGTCAAATGGACAATGACACTATCAGGACTAAGTTTCAACATCAGTTCAAAGAAATGGTCGAGCGCGATTGGAATCATCCCAGTGTGATTGCGTACAGCGTTGGTAATGAGTACTTGTCAGAAACACCTTCAGGACAGCGCTGGACCAAAGATATGATGGTATACGGTCGTAGCCTTGATGCTACCCGCCTGTATACATTTGCGACGATGCGTCTCAATATTCTGCCTGCCAAGCCCGAAGATGAAGCGACCCAATATTGTGATTTTGTTTCGACCAATACCTACGGCAATCACGCCAAAGCGTTTGACCATATCCATGCTTTATATCCCGACAAGCCGATTTTAGTAAGCGAGTGGGGACTACGTGCCGATACGCCCACAGGCGAGGCAGGACAAGTAACGCACCTCAATAATGTGGTGGCCGAAATCAGGAAACGCCCTTATATCGTAGGAGCATCTTGGTGGTCGTACAACGATTATCAGAGCCGACACGTAGGTACCAATCCCAACGGCTACCGTCCGTGGGGATTGGTAGGACCCGAACGCAACAAACGCCCACTCTATGATGCACATCGCCGCGAAATGTCGCCAGTAACTTTAGAGAAAGCAGGGTTTGAAGTAGGGCCTCAGGGGATTCATCAATTAAGAGTAAGAGTAAAAGTGAGAAATGATTTTCCGGCTTATGCTATCAAGAAATATCGTCTAAAAAGCGGCGACAACACTTGGGCGATTCCTGATTTAGAGCCAGGCCAAAGCGTAGAAATCAACTTACCCATGAGAGGATTTGAAAAAAATGTGGAATTGGAAATTCTAAAGCCGACTGGTTTTTCGGTCTTTACCCAGCAGTTTGAATTGAAATAGTGATAAATATTTGCCATAAAGCAGGACGATTAGAAAGAATCTTTTTGAAAAAATACAATGATTAAAGGAGAAGCAACAGAAAAAAGAGCCCCCAAAAATGTGGTTTATACTTCTGATTTGGTGGTCGTAGGTGGCGGACTGGCGGGCCTTTGCGGAGCAATTACGGCAGCAAGAGCAGGCATCAAAGTGGTATTGGTCACCGATCGTCCTGTATTGGGAGGCAACTCTTCAAGCGAGGTGCGGCTGTGGGTGCTAGGCGCGACCTCTCATATGGGCAACAACAACCGTTGGGCGCGTGAAGGGGGAGTGATTGACGAATTGTTGGTCGAAAATATGTACCGCAATCCCGATAGCAATCCGCTGATTTTTGATACAATTTTATTAGAAAAAGTGGTGAGTGAGCCAAATATTACCCTTTTGCTCAATACCTCGGTGTATGATTTAGAAAAATCGGCACCCGATACCATCGCAAAAGTATATGCTTTTTGTTCGCAAAACTCTACCCACTATGAACTAGTCGCTCCTTTGTTTTGTGATGCTTCTGGGGATGGTATCCTAGGTTTTTTGGCAGGGGCGGCTTTTAGAATGGGAGCTGAATCGAAAGATGAATTTGGAGAGAAATTTGCGCCTTCCAAAGAGTATGGAGAGTTGTTGGGGCATAGTCTTTATTTTTATTCCAAAGATGCAGGCAAGCCCATTAAATTCGTGGCACCTTCTTTTGCCCATGATGTTACCCAAAAAGTACCTAAGTTTAGATCATTCAATACCAATGAGTTTGGCTGTAGACTTTGGTGGATTGAATATGGGGGGCGATTAGACACTGTTCACGATACAGAAGCCATCAAATGGGAATTGTGGAAAGTAGTCTATGGAGTGTGGAATTATATCAAAAATTCGGGTGAATTTCCTGATGCCCAAAATCTTACTTTGGAGTGGGTAGGCCATATTCCGGGCAAGCGCGAAAGTCGGCGGTTTGAAGGGGATTACATGCTGATTCAGCAAGATATAGTAGAGCAACGCGCGCATTATGATGACGTAGCTTTTGGTGGATGGTCGATCGATTTGCATCCTGCCGATGGCGTTTTTTCGGAAATCGGGCAATCGAGCTGCAATCAATGGCACAGCAAAGGGATTTATGGCATTCCGTATCGGTGTTTTTATTCCAAAAATGTCAACAATCTTTTCATAGCAGGGCGTATCATTTCGGCTAGCCACGTGGCATTTGGTTCTTCGAGAGTGATGGCTACGAGTGCGCACGGAGGCCAAGCGGTAGGAATGGCCGCCAAAGTGTGCATCGAAAGAGGTCTTCTCCCAAGGCAGTTGTCCGAAGAAGAACAAATCGTTTTTTTACAAAAAGAACTTCTCAAAACCGGGCAGCATATCCCGAATCTACGTTTGCAAGATGAAGAGGATTTAGTTCAGAAAGCGGAGATTAGTGCAAGCAGTGAATTGGTATTAGACGAACTGATGCCGTCGGGGGAACCACAACCGATGGAATTTTCGGTAGCTCAGATGTTTCCTCTCGCTGCGGAGGCTCTCCAAAATCCTTTTAAAGTGATTGTGCATCCCTATGCCGATGAGTCTACCGACCTTCAGATAGAGCTTCGGGTATCGAGCAAAACGGACAATCATACGCCCGATGTGGTACTTGAAACACAAACGATTTCTTTACAAAAAGGGCGTAATTGTATCCATTTGGTTTTTGATTTGTCAAAACATGCACTTGTGGTAGGTGCTATCCCAAGCTATGCTTTCTTGACCATTCAGAAAAATGAAAAAGTAAGGCTCCAATATTCTGAGCAGCGAATTACGGGGATTTTATCGGTTTTTAACCTTGTAAACAAGGCTGTCTCCAATTATGGAAAACAGGCTCCTACCGAAGATATTGGCGTTGATACCTTTGAGTTTTGGTGTCCGCAGCGCCGTCCTGCTGGCAAAAACCTTGCGTTGAAATTCGAGCCAGCATTAAAGTGTTTTGAAGCTAAAGAAGTGAGTAATGGGCTTCAACGCCCTACTCATCGTCCCAATGCTTGGGTGGCTGATTATGAGGATGCGCAGCCCCAACTCACGCTACAATGGTCACAGAAGCAGGTTATCAAAAAAGTCGTTTTACATTTTGATACTGACTTTGACCATCCAATGGAAACGGTGCTGATGTCACATCCCGAAAACGAGATGCCATTTTGTGTGAAAGACATAAAAATTCTCAATGAACACAACGAGATCATCGCCCAAATCGCAGATAATCATCAAAGTCAGCGCATAGTGGTGTTTGAAAACCCTGTCGAGACCCAATCACTTACGATTGTAGTGGCCCATCCTTCTCCCAAAGTAGCGGCCTCTTTGCTTGAAGTAAGGTGCTATGAGGGGTAGTTTATAAAATATTTGTATTATTTCAAATACCTTTTTAAATTTTTGGAGTTTTAGCGGTAAGTGCTTGACTTAATGTTAATTAAATGTTACATTGGTCAAGCATTCAGCCGCTATAAAAACTCCATATGAAAAACTCTTTACTCGCAGTATGCTTTTTGGTAGCAACTACATTCGTTTCATTTGCTCAAAAAGTTAAAATTAGTACTACAAAAGGCAATATCATCGTGGAGTTATATGCTGATAAAGCACCTCTGACGGTAGCCAATTTCTTACGCTATGTAGATGAAAAACGCTACGACGGCGCCAAGTTTTATCGGGTAGTAAGGATGGATAATCAGGCCACTAGCCCGGTAAAAATAGAAGTGATTCAAGGGGGACTTCAAAATGATTCTACCAAAATGCTCCCCCCAATTCCCCAAGAAACTACTAACAAAACGGGCATCTTACACGTAGATGGAGCGATTTCGATGGCACGCGGTACGCCGGAAAGTGGAGCTTCCGAGTTTTTTATTTGCATCAATCCCCAGCCTGATCTTGATTTTGGAGGAAAACGAAATCCAGACGGGCAAGGTTTTGCTGCTTTTGGCAAAGTCGTCAAAGGGATGGAGGTAGTCAAAAAGATTCAGCAAGGCGTCACTGGACAAAACGGCCCCACCAATGCCTATTCAAACCCCATGCAACTCCTCAAAGAGCCTGTCATTATTAAATCGGCACGGCGCGTAAAATAGTCTTTATTTATCCTAGTACCCCGACTTATCCCCCATTATTAGGGTACTATTTTCTTTCACTAACAAACAAACATCAAATTTTTTATGAAAAGACTGTTACTTTTCTTAGTGGCACTTGGTATGTCCTTGCTAGGCTGGGGACAAACAAGGACGATTTCGGGTAAGGTTACCTCTCCCGAAAATGAGGCCGTGCCGGGGGTAAATGTGTTGCTCAAAGGAAGCAATGTAGGGACGGCCACCAAAGTGGATGGAACCTATCAAATTAGCGTACCTGACAAAGCTGGAACGTTGGTATTTTCGTTTATTGGCTACAAAACTTCCGAAGTAGAAATTGGAAACAAAACCACTGTAAACATTCAACTTGAAGCTGATTTGGTAAACCTCAATGAAGTAGTAGTGACAGCCAACGCCATTGTGAGGGAAAAGAAAGAACTGGGTTATGCGGTGTCTACGATTGGAGGTTCGGAACTCGTCAAAGCACGTGATCCAAACTTACTCAACTCTATGGCAGGGCGTATTGCAGGGGTACGGATTTCGCAACAATCAGGAACCGTGGGTGGTTCGAGTCGGGTCATGATTCGCGGTGCCAACTCTATCTCAAGCTCTAGTGAGCCTTTGTTTGTGGTAGATGGGATGCCGATTTCAAACTCTTCTTTCAACAATTCAGAGACTGATATCGTAACGGGTGGCGTCGATGTAGGAAACCGTGCTGGAGACCTTAACCCCGACGATATCGAAACCATGACGGTACTGAAAGGGGCGGCAGCATCGGCCTTGTATGGCTCAAGAGCGCGGAATGGGGTGATTGTGATTACTACAAAAAGAGGCAAGGAAGGTGCAAAAAAAATGAATGTCACCGTCAACTCTTCGTATCGTACCGATAATGTTTTGCGCGTACCTGAGTTACAAAATGAGTACGCCCAAGGTAACTTAGGCGTGTACAATCCCCAACTAGGAAATGGCTGGGGACCTAAGATTTCGAGTATTACGGGTCCTGTCAAAGACTATAAAGGTGAAACCGTTCAAAGTCTACAAGCTTATCCACAAAATTGGAAAAACTTCTTTGTTACAGGCCATACCATGATTAACAGCGTATCGCTCGATGGCGCTACTGAGCAAGGTGATTATCGGATTGGTTATACGAATCTTCGCCAAACGGGTACAGTCCCAGGCTCTGAACTCAATAGAAATACCTTTGCTATCAATGCTGGTAAAAAAATCACTGATAAGCTTACTTCAAGGGCTTGGGTAAACTACGTGCGTACCACCAGCGACGGGCGGCCCCAACAAGGTTCAAATACCACCAACATCATCGCTACGATTTTGGCAGGGCTACCCGTAACGGTAGATATTAATGAGCTAAAAAACAATCTTTTTGCTCCTTCTACTCAGGCTGTTCCGGCAGGATGGACGGGCGACTTGGCACGGTCTATTGATCTCAATGGCGTACAAAATAATCCTTATTTTGTAACTACCTTCAACCGTTTTTCTAACTCTGTGGATAGAGTCTATGGCGGAACGAGCCTCAGCTACGACGTAGCTCCTTGGTTTAATGTGACGGGGCGCGTGGGTACTGATTTCTTTACCGAAAATCGTCGCTCTGTTACGCGTAAAGGTACACGTGGGCGTTTGAACGGTCAATTTGAAACCAATGAGATCTTTGAACGCGAGCTACAGACTGATATTTTGGGGACCGTATCTCGTAAAATAACCGACAGCTGGTCTTTCAAAGGAATCGTAGGGCATCAGTTCAATCAGCGTACTATTCGTCGGTCGCGATTATTGTCGGAAGGACTTAACATTGACCAACTTTATACGTTTGCCAATGCGCAGTCTAATGTGCCTTCCAATTTCTTTAGCCGACGCGAGATTTTTGGAGTATATGGTGACTTTAGCTTTGACTATAAAAATTATTTGTTCTTAAACCTAACTGGTCGAAACGATTGGTCTTCTACGCTACCTGTCAACAACAATTCCTATTTCTATCCATCGGCTAGTGTTTCGTTTGTATTGACCGAGGCTTTTTCAAATTTGGGCATTGTCAAAAACGACATATTGAGCTATGCCAAGCTCCGCGCCAATTATGCCAATGTAGGCTCAGACGAAGACCCGTATCAGTTGTCATTTACTTATAATCCCCTAACGCAAGCAAGTGACATTTATACTTTCAACATCTTGTATCCTATTGGAGGGGCTTCGGCTTTTGGGGCGACCAACATCTTGCCTCCTACCAATCTCAAACCTCAGCAACAAACCTCTTATGAATTTGGGGCAGAATTGAAGTTTTTGGGAGGACGTATTGGACTGGATATGACTTATTACAAAACCCTTAACTACGACCAGATTATTTCGATTGCGGTTCCCCAAACTACGGGTTACTCGGCGCGGCGGCTCAATGTGGGCGAAATCTCAAACCGAGGCTTAGAAGCCATGCTAACCGTGACGCCGCTAAAAACCCGTTCGGGATTGCGCTGGGATGCGGCTTTCAATTTCAACCGCAATATCAATCGTGTAGAGTCTTTAGCACCGGGTCTTTCAGAATTTATTACTACTTCTGGGGATGGGTTTGGGATATTTATCGTAGCTCGTCCGGGTGAGACTTTTAGTATTCAAGGAGTAGGATGGCTGAGAGATCCCCAAGGAAATATCATCATCAATCCCACCACGGGTTTGCGTACGCCAGGGCCACGTAAAGTGTTGGGGTCGATTTATCCAGACTGGACATTGGGTATCAACAACTCCTTTTCTTATAAAGGTGTCGATTTCAACTTCTTGATTGATGTACGTAAAGGGGGAGTGATTAACTCTCAAACGGTGAGTATTGTAAGAGGAAGCGGATTGGCTGCCGAAACGGCAGTCAATAATCGCACGCCTTTTGTAGACCCCGGTGTAATCCGTAATGCCGACGGAAGTTTTAGTCCTAATACCACTCCTGTGGCGAGTATACAGCAGTATTGGAGTCAATTAGACAATTCCGTAAGCCCCGAAAACAATGTGTTTGACGGCTCTTATACTAAGCTGCGCGAAGTGAGAATTGCCTACAATTTGCCCAAATCTTGGATTAGCAAGACTCCTTTTGGGAATATTTCATTGGGAGTAGAAGGTCGTAATTTGTGGATTATCAGTTCTAAAGTACCACATATTGACCCCGAAGCAAACGTCTTAGGAACAGGGCTTATTGGAGAGGGCTTAGAAAGGGGCAGTATTCCAAGTAGCCGTACCATAGGAGGCAATTTAAGATTCACATTCTAACATTTCATTCTCAATTTTGTTTTTGAACTATCATAATCGATTATCCATATGAAAAAGCTGATTATAGTCGCTCTGTTGGCACTCTCAACAACGGCTTGTTTCAAAGATAGTGACATCAATGTCGATCCCAATCGCTCTACTTCGGTTGATCCTGCTTTGTTGTTTTCGGGAGCAGCCACGCAGTTTTCGCTTTTGCGCGTTGCCGAACTTACTTGGCCTGTTGCACTTATGAATCAAATGTGGGCTTCGGGAGGGCGTTGGGGATTGTCGCAAGCTCAATACGACCAAACCCGTATTCGTAGTGCTTGGGGACGTACTTACACGGATGTACTCAAAAACCTCAATGTGGCCGTAGATATTGCTCAAAATAGCCAACCAGTTAATAAAAATGCCGTAGCTCAGTGCAAGATTTTGATGGCGTTTGCCTATGCTCAGACTTCTTTACTTTGGGGAGATATTCCTTTTACAGAAGCTGCAACGGGAAAAGTAGATTTTCCAAAATTTGACAAACAGCAAGATGTACTAAATGGTTGCATTGCGATGCTCGACGAAGCTCTTGGGCTGATTGATGTCAATAGTAAAGGGATCGTAGCTCCCAATGATCTTTACTATGGTGGAGATATGACAAAATGGAGAAAATTTGCAAACTCCCTAAAATTAAGAATTCTATTCTCGATGGTTGATGCTGATGCCTCAAAAGGAACAGCGATTGGGCAGCTGATAGCAGGCGGAAACATGATTTCGTCTACTGCCGATGCGATGTTGTATAAGTACTTCAATCAGCCAGGGCGTCAAAACCCCCGTTTCTCTTTTACTGCTATTTTCCGTGGAGGCGTACAGTCGGATTGGTATTGTTCAAAACCCGTCTATGATTTATTGGTTTCACTCAAAGACCCGCGTATTCCGTACTTTTTCCAGCCCGGACCTGATGCAGCTGCCAATGAGTTTATTGCACTTAATTCCGTAGAGACTTATACCAACAAATCGGCGTTGGTAAATATGAATCTTCTGAAGGCTGATTTGCCGGAAGTATCATTTTCGTATTCAGAACAACTTTTGTTTGAGGCGGAAGCCATCGCCCGTGGTTTTGCTCCCGGCGGGTTCGATGCCGCTACTACCAAAATGCGGGCGGGGGTGAAAGAATCATTAGTATCTTTTGGCGTGCCCACTGCCCAAGCTGATACCTATGCTGCGGGTTTACCGGTACTTACTGCCGCCAACTACAAAACGGTTTTGGCGCAGCAACAATACTTGGATTTGTTTATGCGCCCTGTTGAAGGTTGGGTACAGCATCGCCGTTCGGGAACCGTAGGACAGGAAATCCCTAATATGAATACTCCTACTGGCGCACCTGTAGCGGGACTCATACGCCGATTGCTATATCGTAGCGAGGAAGTAAACTCCAATCCCAATACTCCTTCAGGCTTGACACTGGACGCACCACAGTGGTTTGATAAATAGAAGAGGGTAAGAACTAAAAATACCTCGGCATTCAGATTCACTTTCTGAATGACCGAGGTATTTTCTTGTTCGGAGCAAGGGAAATTTGTCGATGCCCCTTGCCTTTGTAACTTTGCCGCAAAGATTATGATACATGTCAAAACCCATCTTAGTTATTAAATTTGGAAGTGCGGCTATTACCAAACCCAACGGCGAACTCAACCCCTTGGTAATGGTCGAGATAGCGCGCCAAGTGGCGCAGCTTTATAATGATTATCATGTAGTGATAGTGTCGTCGGGAGCCGTGGCGGCAGGAAAACAGTATATCCGCAATTATGCGGGCGAAATTGCCCAACGAAAAGCAGCAGCGGCGATTGGGAACTTACTTTTGCTCAACAAATACGCCCAATTTTTTGCCCCTTACGAAATCCCCGTAGCACAAAGCCTTTGTGAACGTGGGCATTTTGCCAATCGCGACCAATTTTTGCAAATGAAAGAAACATTTCAAGAGTTGTGGGAAAACGGCATTATTCCTATTGTCAACGAAAACGACGTAGTGAGCAGTCTTGAACTTAAATTTTCGGACAATGACGAACTTGCTACGCTCATTGCCGTAGGATTTGGGGCTGATACGCTCATGCTTTGTACATCGGTGGGAGGATTGATGGACGACCAAGGGCAGATTATCCCTCAAGTGGAGCAGGTCAAGGATGTGTTTAAGTATGCCCGCACCGACAAATCGAGCGTGGGGCTAGGTGGAATGACCTCTAAGCTCACCTTCGCCAAGCTCGCTATGCGCATGGGAATCCGAACCATCATTTTTGGGATGAAAGAAAAGGACGGTATTTTAAGAGCTTTTGAAGAAAAAACGGGCACTGTCTTTGCGGCTCAAGAAAGCACGCTTTCGTCGCGCAACCGATGGCTTGGTAGTGGTAGCTTGGTGGCAGGAAAGCTCAAAATCGACGCTGGTGCAGCCGCAGCACTGCAAAATCGAAAAAGTTTATTGGCGGTCGGAATCACAGAAGTAGAAGGGGAGTTTGAAGCAGGAGAAGCCGTAGAGATTGTGGATGAAAACCTCAATACCGTGGCTGTGGGCAAGGCCAAAGAATCGTCGGTAGTGATACTTCTCAATTTAAAAAAGCAAAATTTTGAAGTTGCCAATGCCAACGATATCGTGCTTTTGTAAAAAGTTAAAAAGGCCACTTCAGAAGTTGAAGCGGCCTTTTTAGATAAGAAGGTAATAATGTTTAAGAATTAGCCAATTTCGATGACACGAGGTGTTTTTTTGGCTTCATCTTTTTTAGGAAGTTCAATTTTGAGTACTCCGTCGGCATAAGTAGCATTTACTTGTTCTGCATCTACGGTATTGGGCAAAGTGAATGACCTGCGGAAGCTCGCAAAGCTAAATTCCTTACGGGTGTATTTTTCGGTGGTTTCTTCGTTTTTCTGCTCTTGCTGGGCCGAAATAGTCAACACGTTGTTTTCTAAGTTGATTTTAAAATCTTCTTTTTTCAAGCCAGGAGCTGCTACTTCAAGACGAAAACCGTTGTTGTGTTCTACGATATTAACAGCCGGAACGCCATAGTTGCTCAAAGTTGCAGGAGCAAAAAGATCATTGAAGTCTTTGCCAAATACGTTGCCGAAAAGAGTAGGAAAGTTTCCGTTGGTTTTTACTAAAGTTGCCATGGTTGTTGTTATTTTAATGTTTTGATTAAGTTCTTAATTTTTTCTCGCCATTGTCGGCGACGTATCTATTTCTTCAACTTCTGTACCATGAAATCCATAAAAAGTAAAGGAAATACGAGAAATTTGTATTTATTTTATTGATAATCAATGCTTTGATTGTTTTTGGAAAATTTTTGTAAGAAAAAATATAAATGACAAAATGTCTTGTTTTGCAAATATTGTAAAATTTTAAAATGACAAAATGTCTGTTATACTATTGTTTTTGTCATTCACAACTCAATCTTTAACCAACCGACTCTTGCCTTATGTTTAAAAATCCAAACCCTTATATAAATGCCGCTTGGCAAGGCAATAATAAATTAGGGATTTATGTGGCAGTTTTTTTGCTCGTCATCATCGCCAATGTTTTAGGTTCTATACCAGGAGGATGGGCATTGATAGAATGGAAATCCTCATCCGACAGTTTGCCGGTGTATGCGGTATTGGCAATGATGCTTTTGGGTTTTGTGACGGCCATTATTGCCTTATGGCTTTCTGTGCAGCACATTCATAAGCGAAATCCTCTGACAATGATTCGTCCTACGGCAGCGGTGGATTGGGGAAGAGTGGCCAAATCAGGCGGGCTTTGGATAGCTTGTACGGCCGTGGTGGAGATAGTGACTTATCTTAGTTTTCCCGAAAAATATACTTTGAGTCTCAAATGGGCCGAGTTTTTGCCTTGCGTAGTGGTGGGGCTGTTGTTGATTCCTCTTCAAACTTCTTTTGAAGAATTGTTTTTTAGAGGGTATTTGATGCAGGGCATTGGCTCTTGGAATTTGTGGGTAGGTGTGGCGGTTACGTCAATACTATTTGGCTTAGCGCATAGTTTCAACGACGAAATAGAAGCCGTAGGTTCTTTAGGGATTGCTATGATATACTACATAGGAGTAGGGCTATTTTTGGCCTTACTAACGCTCAACGACGAATCGCTCGAATTGCCGCTAGGAATTCATGCCACCAACAATCTGTATGCATTTTTGATTGTAGGATACCCTAGCAGTTCGGCGCCTAGCTCTACGATTTGGATGCTTACAGAGTTCAACTTTCCACTCATGATGATACAGTGGGTGGGCGCTGTCGGGCTTTACCTTTTGCTGGCACCTCGCTTTTTAGGAATAAAACTAAAGTTTACCAATTGATGCCGTTTTCGCCTAATCCTAATTTACGGGTAAATTTCGAAGATAATTTTGATTTGCTAGAAATATACCTCACACTTGCGCCCACAAAAGGGGCGATATTGGGGTGTTCGGTGCCGAGATTTTCGCGGGCAGAGTTGAAGGTGCGAAGTTGTCTAAAAGTCCCCAATCCTGCTTCTAAAGATACATTGAAGACCGTAAACAAGTGCGCATTGGCTGCTACCGAAAACTTGACATGTTGGTAATTGCTGCGGCGGAGTGATTTTTCTATACTTGTTACGTGTTGAAATCCAGCACTATAGCCGTCAAATCCTCCTATCATATCGATGTTAAACCATTCATTGATGCGATGATTGACATCTACTCTGAAAGGCAATAGGCCCGATGCTCGCCACTGTTTATTGATACGTTTGTTGAATCCAAAAATGGGTATGATTCTTACTTTCTGATTAAAAACGATAGCGGTACCGTAGGCAATTTGGGTATGTAGTCCTAAAATTCTCATGCGTGCGCCTCCCGCCCAAAAGAATGGTTGGGGCGTAAAAAATGTTTCGTTGGTTTCGGTAATTCCCAATCCTCCTCCATAAATCCACAGGCGGTCGCGTAGGCTTGCTTGGAGCATCAAAACACCCACAGAAGCGGTTTTGTAGCCGTTGGCGGGGGAGATGGTATTGTTGATGGTAGGGTTAATCTGGGAAGCATTGGCGAGCATCAAAAAGTGTCGAGCCCGCAAATCAAACTTTTTGCGCAAGCTAAAAGATACATCGACCTCGCTCCTGAGTGGAATAATGCCATTGAATGAAGTACGGGTGAGGCCATAACTTTGATTGTTGCCCATGCTGGCACTGGGCATATAATCGGCACGTAGCGTAACATTGGGGTAAAAAAGACGGCTTAAAGCAAAATGCTGAGCCTGAACTTGAGATACAAAAACAATTAATAAAAGAGGAACGCACAAACGTGAAGTGGCCATAAAAAATGTATTTGGTGGAATTAACGCGTAAAAATGCACGATATTGCACAAAAATTATTCAAACACTCAACAAGTCAATCGAATAATGAGCAAAATAAATGACCTTACCCACAAAGTAGTGTGGATAACAGGTGCATCATCGGGAATAGGGGAGGCTTTAGCACATGAATTTGCCAAAGAAGGAGCCAAATTGGTATTGTCGGCGCGGCGAAAAGAAGAACTAGAGCGTGTGAAAAAAGACCTTCATTTGGCCGAAGAAATGGTATTGCTTCTACCGATGGATATGCTTCTGCCCGCAGCCTTTAAAGCATATGCCCAAACCGTAATCGAGCATTTTGGAAGAATAGACATACTCGTACCCAATGCCGGAATTAGCCAAAGGGAGAAGTTTCTGGATATTGCTCCTTCTGATTTTCAAAAATTAATGGATACCAATTTTACAAGTGTGGTATTGCTGACGCGGGAAGTATTGCCTTATATGCTTGCCCAAAAATCAGGCGGAATACTCGTGACAAGTAGCGTAAGTGGTAAAATCGGCACGGCTTATCGTACTTTTTATAGTGCTTCCAAACATGCCATTCAAGGTTTCTTTGATGCGCTGCGTGGTGAGGTATGGCGTGAAGGTATCCAAGTAACGGTGGCTTGTCCGGGTTATATCAAAACCAACATTTCTATCAATGCCATTGGTAAAGATGGTAAACCCTTTGGTAAAATGGACCAAAACCAAGCCAATGGAATTTCGGCACAAGTATGTGCTCACAAAATGGTAAATGCTCTAAAATCAGGCAAAAACGAAATTGTAATAGCAGGATTTAAAGAAACTTTAGGTACATATCTAAAGCGTTTTGCGCCTGCGTTGTTGTGGCAACTTACCAAAAACTATACCATCAAAACTACCGACCAATAGACTTTGTGACTCAATCGTATCTCAATGGAACTCGCACCCGTTGTCCTTTTTTGTTATAATCGACTTTCGCTCTTGCAACAGACGGTAGCTTGTCTTCAACAAAACCCCTTGGCGGCTGATAGTACGCTGATTGTGTTTGTAGATGGTCCCAAAAATACCCCTGACGACCTACAAAAAGTACAAGCAGTAAGGGATTTTGTAAAACAAATTACGGGTTTTAAAAACCTTATTATTCATGAATCAATTACTAATTCGGGACTAGCCAAATCGGTGATTGCGGGGGTGTCGCAGGTATTTGAGAGTTATGATAGAGCCATCATCATGGAAGATGACTTGCTGTGTACTTCTGATTTTTTATTGTTTATGAATCAGTCACTTGCGCGTTATGCCGACGACCCTCTCATTTGCTCTGTAACGGGCTATATTTATCCTTTTCAGATTCCAAATGCTTATACCAAAGATGTGTTGTTGATTCCGAGAGGGAGCTCTTGGGGATGGGGAACTTGGAAAGACCGTTGGCAGAAAACGGATTGGGAGGTTCAAGATTTTGCAAGTTTCTTGGCATCTCCTGACCAAAAACGAGAATTTACCAAAGCAGGACCTGATTTGTTGCCGATGCTTATCAAGCAGCGTCATGGTATGATACAGTCGTGGGCCGTACGATGGACTTATCATCATTACAAAACAGGGACTTATTGCTTACATCCCACTAAATCCAAAATTACACACCTTGGCTACGATGGCAGCGGTACCAACGAACATAGCTTAAAAGGAGGCGAAATGCACGAGACACCCGTCGTTTTGCCTGATATCCTCTTGCCCGACGATGCTGTGATTCGAAATGTGTATCATTACTTTAGTCCAAGTTTGTATCGACGTGTTATCAATTGGCACAGATATAATATCAATCCCTTTACGTTGGTATAAAATAAAGATTCAGAAGATTTTAGAGCGTCGGAGACGTATCGCCATTTTTTGCCCCAAATGATAGTTTAACTATTGCTCGTCTCGACATTCTGTCGGGACGAAAATGGGATAAAGTCTCCGACTTTACATTTACAGGATAAACAATGATCAGACACATTTGTCATAGAGCCTCTGATACTGCCTTGCTACTATTTCAAAAGCGTTGCGTTGGGCCACTATTTTTACATTTTCTTCACTGAGAGAAGTATAGTTCTCATTTTCTAAAACAAACCGAACCCCGCGCACTAAATCTTCTGCCGAATGAAGTTGCGCCACATAGCCGGTGCGGAGATGAAGAATCTGTTCGGGGATTCCACCCGTATCAAAACCTACCACAGGCGTGCCGCAAGCCATTGCTTCTATGACCGTATTGGGGTAATTGTCTTCTAGTGAAGGAACTACCATCACATCAGCCGCCTGATACACTTTCGTAACTTCGTGAGCAGGCAAGCTTCCTAGAGATTTTACTTCTAGTCCCAAATCATTCAGGCCTTCGGGAGAGGTTTTGCCAAACACCACAACGCCCCATTCGTGCGCGTGGTCAGTGAGCAGATGAGTGGCCGCTTTGAAATAAGCAAAGCCTTTGCGTGGGTCTTGGGTATTGACTCCCGCAAAAAGAATCCATTTCTTATGAGGGTCTAGCCCTAGTTCATCTTTCGTGTTTTCGGGTTTAAAAACTTGGAGGTCAATAGGATTAGGGATAGCATATACTGGTAAATGCCGAGTAGAGGCTGCATGCTGTGCTAAGTCCGCTAACCATTTACTAGGAGAGACTAAAGTAAGGTTTGCTTTTTGGAATAACTGTGATTTTTTTTCAAAAACCCGATACGACAAATCCGTAGTACTTGGATGCTTGAGATAAGGACAGTGATGACAATGCGTAAGATAATGCTGACACTCGCGACTATAATGACAGCCTCCTGTAAAAGTAGACATATCGTGCATAGTCCAAATGACGGGTTTGCCCAAAGAAAATAGTTTTTCTAGGGAGCGAAGAGATAGAAATCCAAAGTTAATCCAATGCAAATGGATGATGTCGGCTGCTTGAATAAGAGGGTGAGTAGATATATCAGTCCCCGTCCACAGAGGAGAGAAATGAAAACGCAGACTTTTGTCTTTTTCTTTCAACGAAAAGTAGAGCCGTTCGGCTACAAAACGCCCGAAAGCGATTTTTTTAGAAAAAAATCCCTCAGCAACTGCGGCTACGTCGCTTTCGGGACGGTCAGAGTCTTGGACGAGTAGTGCCGAATCTACGCCCTCTAAGCGCAGGGCGTGATGCAAGCGTAAAGCGGCAATCGCTGCTCCTCCAAACCGATGATATGTGCTTACATGAACGACTTTCAAAGCGGTGATGATTGGAATAAAAAGCTAGACATGAGGCCGCCAAGCCGAAATATTCAGTTGCAAATCCATGACATCATTGTTGCGATAGCGATGATTCATAAAAGGCGAGCGGCGGTGCTGATTGGTGTCAATATAATAACGGAATCCGGCTTGCTCGATTACCTCTATAACATTTGCCAATGCCTGAGGCTGACCTAAATAAGCGTGAAATTCGACAAAAAGATGTTGTACACGGTCGAGTACATCCGCACAGTCAGGAATGACTTCGATTTCGGCCCCTTCGATGTCGATTTTTAAGAAATCTACTTGAACCTCGGCGGCTAGTTGATCGCGGAGCCTCACGGAAGGGATGTGTTTTTTTTTGCCTTCGCCATAAATAGAGGCGTCGTCGGCTTGGCCTTCTCCAAACCAAACGCCATGAGGATCTTTCCAAACGGCTTTTTGAATAATCTCTACATCAGTGATGCCGTTTGCTTTGAGATTTTGGGTTAAGTAAGTCGCAATCGAAGGTTCTGCTTCAAAAGCCTTGATACGAGCTTGCGGATAAAGTTCTTTAAAATACAAAACACTCATGCCTACATTGGCTCCACAGTCGTAAATAACAGGAGTAGGGGAGGAAGATTCAAATTTGTAAAATTCTTCCACGTAGATTTCTTCATATTGCCAAAGCCACGAAAAGGCATCTGGAACTTCAAATTGATAACGCCCAAAACGTACCTTAGTAGTCTGATAACGAGGACGGTGTCCGTATTTCCAAAACAAAAGCAACAAGGCCCGCCCCGCTCGGCTGCGTAGCGTATGAAAAGTGTGTTTGAACAAATATCTGAAAGCAAGCATGAAGCAAAATTACAGAATCATTCTATATCTTTGTTCAACTATTCGACAATCAGCAGTGTATTGATGGTAATTCCACTAAACATACCGACCCGTGAGCAGTTGACCGACGAAGAATTGGTGGTGTTTTGCCAAGCCAATCCAGAACTTCGGGTAGAGCGTGACGAGAATGGTCAAATATTTATTGATATGTCGCCAACTCATCTTCTTACGAGTTCAAACAATAGTGAACTCAATGCGGAATTTGTAATTTGGAATCGCCGTACCAAAGCTGGAAAGGTGGTTGATTCTAACGGCGGTTTTTTTTTGGCCGACCGATCAATGCGTGCTCCTGATGTAGCTTGGATTCGATTAGAAAAATGGCAACAACTCTCTTCCGCAGAAAAGAAATCGTTTCCTTATCTTGCACCCGATTTTGTATTAGAGCTTGAATCAGATACGGATAATCTGCAAGAGCTAAAACATAAAATGGAACACTGGATAAAAAATGGAGTACGTTTGGCTTGGCTGATTGCGATGAGTGAGCAACAAACTTATGTTTATCGGGCCGACCATAAAGTTATGATCATTCCTTTCTCAGAAAAACTAACAGGCGAAGATGTACTTGTCGATTTTGAAGTAGTATTAACCAATATATTAGAAATAGAGTAATAATGAAAAAACGCGTTTTTAGCACCCTTACCACTCTTGCTTTGAGCCTCTCGCTGGCTTTTGGTCAAGAATCTCCTTCCGAAGAAGACTTTTACAAAATTGTGACGCCACCTGTCCCCGAAGGTGTGTTACTGGAAGTTGGAGGAATGGTGACACTACCCGATGGTCGTTTGGCCGTAGCAACTCGTCGAGGTGATGTATGGATGCTCGACAATCCCAGTGGTCCAAAACCCTACTTTCGCAAATTTGCTTCAGGCTTACACGAAATTTTGGGCTTGGCTTATCAAAATGGTGCATTAATCTGTGCCCAACGTGGTGAGCTTACAAAGCTCATTGATAAAGACCATGATGGCAAAGCTGATACTTATGAGACTATCTATGCTTGGCCACTTTCGGCACACTATCATGAATATAGTTTCGGCCCTAAAATCGCTCCTGATGGTTCATTTTTTGTGTCCGGAAATGTGGCCTTTGGAGATGAAGAATGGTGGGCAGGCGAAAGCCGTCGGCCTTTGCGTGGATGGATTTTTAAAATCTCCCCTGACGGCCAAATGGAGCCTTGGGCTACGGGTGTACGTTCTCCCTGCGGACTTGGGATGATTGACGGGGAGTTGTTTTATGATGACAACCAAGGTGACTGGATTGGCTCGGGTGGTATTTGGCACGCCAAAAAAGGTGCTTTTATGGGGCACCCTGCAGGTTTGAAATGGGCTAATACCCTCCCAGGCTCGCCCCTCAAAATTACCCAAGACCAAGTATATGCGACGGTTGATCCCCGCAAAACTCGCGATAAAAACGGCAATGCTATCAAGCCCGAAAACGTTCAGAATGAGAAGTTTTTGACATTGGCAGATATGAAGAAAAAATACCCCGAAACCCAACTACCTGCTGTATGGCTTCCTCACGGAATCTTGGGTATTTCTAACGCTGAAATCATTGCTGACCAAACCAATGGCAACTTCGGCCCTTTCAATGGGCAGCTGTTTGTAGGAGACCAAGGGCAAAGTAAAGTAATGCGTGTTTTCTTGGAAAAAGTAAAAGGAGAATACCAAGGTGCGGCGTTTGATTTCCGTTCGGGATTCCAATCGGGTGTATTGCGGATGGCTTGGGCAAACGACGGCGGTTCATTGTATATCGGTGAAACCAACCGTGGCTGGGGCTCGGCAGGAGATGCCAATCAAGGCCTGCAACGATTGGTATGGACTGGCAAAACACCTTTTGAAATGAAGGCAGTAAGAGCAATGCCTGATGGTTTTGAAGTTGAATTTACGTTGCCAGTTGATAAAAAATCAGCTCAAAACTTAGCTTCTTACGCAGTTCGTAGTTTTACTTACAAATATCACCCGGTTTATGGAAGTCCTACTGTCAACGAAGCCAAGTGTGCAGTGAAAGGGGTGAAAGTATCAGAAGATGGGTTGAAGGCGCGCATCATCGTAGATAATCTTCGTGAGACATACCTTCATGAAATCAAATTAGATGGACTTCGTTCGGCAGGTTTGTATTGGTCATTGGTACACCCTACGGCCTACTACACCCTCAATCAAATCCCTGACGGAGAGAAGCTCAAGTTGACAGAAGTAAGCACTAAATCTACCGCTGTTCCTACCAAAACTACTGAGACTAAAACTACTGCCAAAGCAACTACTAGTAAGGTGCCTACTTTTGAAGAAGTAAAACCTTTGTTGGCTAAAAATACTTGTTTGGCCTGTCATGCGGTTGACAAACGCCAAGTAGGCCCGGCCTATACTGAAGTGGCTAAGCGCAAATATTCAAACGAAAAAATCGTAGAACTTATCTACAATCCTAAGCCTCAAAACTGGCCTGATTATGCTACACCGATGGCACCTATGCCACAGGTGCCGCGTGATGAAGCACTCAAAATTGCGGCTTGGATCAACTCACTCGCGCCTAAGTCGGCTCCTAAGCCTTAAGCAAGAGCTTTCATCATTCTCCAAAGCGTAGTCTTGTTTGATACAGGTCTACGCTTTTATTTTTTGTTTAGTTTTGGAGGAAAGAAAGTATTCATAAAGTGATAATGCAATGTGTAGCTGAACGGTGGAGAGACAGTGAAAGGATTCTTCGACCAGAACTTTTTGTTATCTTTGGTAAGAATTAAAGTCGTTTTGCCACGTCTATTTTTGCTTGATTAGAAAAAGGAATAATTTGTTAAAATATTGATATAGAGGCGGTTTCTGCTTAATTAGAAAAAGGAAATGGTAGAAATATTATGCCCTTGTTGGTGCTTTTATCAATGAACTAACAATTATTGAAAGATTATGGTTGATGTCTTTGGTGGTGTTTTGCGACGCGGAAAGAAGGTTGGTGGTGAAAATACCAACAACGGCTAAAAAAGAGAAAAAAAACGCGAAAAAAATGAGAGGTAGTTTTGCTTAATTAGAAAAAGGAAATTTTAGTAAGTTACTGATATACAGCGAGTTTTTGCTTAATTGGAAAAAGGAAAAACCATTTGGTATCGTCTTACTTGTATCCGATAACAAAGGCCGCTGGACTACCATATCATTTGAATAAGCAGTACAGAGCTAATGAGGATAGTTCAAGTGAGGATAGTTCTAATGAGGATAGTTCTAATAAAAAACGACTTACAAATGAAGAATTAATCGCTTTTATTGAACAAGTGTGTGCACATGAATACATGTCATTAGAGGAAATTGCTAAAAGAGTTGGAAAATCAACTCGACATTTAATCAATAGAATTATTCCGAGAATGATTGAAATGGAGCGTTTGGTTAAATTATACCATGACAATCACCCCAATCAAAAATACAAAACCAAAGAGTCAAAGTAAATACTATTACTTTAATACAACCAGATGAAATACTAAACTTGATAAGAGGAAGATTCAAAATTTTTAAAGTACAGCTTTTCCCATGCAAATTTCTTTTATCGTGGCCGTGGCACAAAACGGCGTGATTGGTCGTGACAATCAATTGATATGGCATTTGCCCAATGACCTCAAACTATTTAAAAAACTCACAACAGGGCACCCGATTATGATGGGTCGTAAGACTTTTGAATCCATTGGCAAGCCTTTGCCTAACCGAACTTCTATCGTAATTACCAGAAATACTGACTGGCATTTTGAGGGTGTTATTGTGGTGAGTTCGGTTGAAGAGGCTATCACTGCCGCTCAAAATACAGGCGCAGACGAAGCTTTTGTGATTGGAGGAGCGGAGATTTATCGTTTGTTTACGCCTTATGCTCATAAAATTTATTTGACCGAAGTGAGAGCCGATTTTGAAGGTGATGCTTATTTTGAGATTCCCCAAAAAAATGATTGGCAAGAGATAAATCGTGTTTCCTATTTACCAGATGAAAAACATGCCGTAGGATTTGATTTTGTAGAATTAGTTCGTAAATAGCGTTATGCTATTGAAGGTGAGGTAGCTAATAAGTTTTAACTATAGTCCAGATTAAGAGAATGTAATAAGGTTTGGAGATAACGACGGACAGGGTGGAAAGGGATAATCGGATATAACTACGGACAGGTTGTCCGTGCCACATTTTATGAAAAAAATTGTACGCTTGTTGGGGATTGTTTTGCTGCTATTGATAGTGGTTTTGCTCTTTAATACGTTTCGGATTTCTTCCAAACAAATGACAGATGTGGTTCCTATGAAATCGTTGAGTGTGAACGATTCGGTGATTACGCATTTGTCGCAAGCGATCCAATTTCGCACAGTCTCTTACGAAGATGTATCGCTGATGGACAGTACCCAATTTGAGAAGTTTATAGCATTTTTGGCTTATACGTATCCTAAAGTTCATCAGCATCTTAGCTTGGAGCGGGTCAATACCTACGGACTTTTATATTACTGGAAGGGAAAAAATACAAATCTAAAGCCTGCGCTTTTGATGGGGCATTATGATGTAGTACCTGTAGTGCAAGGTACCGAAAAGATGTGGAAACATCGACCTTTTGCGGGCGATGTGGCAGAGGGATTTGTGTATGGTAGGGGGACTTTGGACGATAAAGTAACAGTGATTGGGATATTGGAAGCCGTAGAGTACATGCTTCGAGAAGGGACCCAACCTGAGCGGAGTATTTATTTAGCGTTTGGGCACGACGAGGAGGTGTCGGGTAGGTATGGGGCGCAGCAGATAGCGGCATTGCTCGAAAAACAAAAAGTACAGCTTGAGTATGTTATGGATGAAGGCGGCACTATCAAAATAGATGGTGTATCGGGAATTACAAAACCTGTGGCTTTGATTGGAATTGCTGAAAAAGGATATACTACTTTAAAGTTGACAGCACTTGGGGAAGGCGGACATTCATCAATGCCTCCTGCTCAAACGAGTATTGGCATACTTGCTGAAGCGATTGATAAACTTCAAAAAAATCCTTTTCCTGCCAAATTGGGGGGAGCTGCGAGTTATTTACAAGATTATTTAGCGCCTGAAATGCCCTTTGCTACAAAGCTAGCGATGGCTAATCGGTGGTTGTTGAGTTCCGTGATTGTGGATATTTTGGCTCAAACAAATGCAGGCAATGCGATGGTTCGGACAAGTATAGCGCCTACGGTTATCCAAGGTGGGGTGAAAGACAATGTATTGCCCGTAGAGACAGTAGCTAAAATCAACTTCCGAATCTTGCCAGGAGATTCTGTGAAAGGAGTGATGGCATATGTCAAAAAAACAATAGCTAATGATAAAATTTCGGTAGAGACAATCAGTCAATTTGATTCGGAGCCTTCGCCGATTTCAGATACTGCTACGGTAGGGTTTAGGGCTTTACATCGCACTATCAAAGGGTGTTTCCCTGACGCAATTGTGGCTCCTTATTTGGTGTTGGGGGCTACGGATGCGCGTTATTATCGGAATGTGTGCACGAATTTGTATCGTTTTATGCCAGTTCGTATGAATGAAGAAGACCTCAAACGGCCCCATGGTACCAACGAACGAATCAATGTTGACGATTTTAAAAATGTTGTTAGGTTTTATGTGGAATTGATAAAAGGTAGTTAACATTTGGTGGGTAGATGGTTTGAATTCATCCTTTTACCTTTGAAAATCATTCAACCCCCAATTTCTATGAACAAATCTATTTGCTTTCTTCTAGTATTGAGCCTCTTTGTAGAATTTAGTTTTGCTCAAAAAAATACACCTGTCATAGTAGCTTCTTATAATCTACGTTACAATACGGCCAATGACGGTGTCAATGCTTGGCCTAATCGTAAGGAAGATGTTAAAGCGCTTATACGTTATCATGAGTTCGATATTTTTGGCACTCAAGAAGGGCTTAGAGGTCAGCTTGATGATATTGCTGAGCTAAAAGAGTTTGCCTTTTTTGGCGCCGGTCGCGACGACGGGCAGCAGGCAGGTGAGCATTCGGCTATTTTTTACAAAAAAGACCGTTTTAATGTGTTAGAGTCTGGCAACTTCTGGTTGAGTCAAACTCCTGACAAGCCATCTAAAGGCTGGGATGCGACTTGCTGTAATCGTATTTGTTCTTGGATAAAATTCAAAGATACAAACACCAAAAAGACTTTTTACTTTTTCAGCGTTCACTTTGACCACCAAGGGGTAGAAGCACGGCGTCAATCGGGAAAATTGATGGTTCAGAAAATTAAAGAAATCGCCAAAAATGAGACTGTAATTTTAGTAGGAGATTTTAATTCTACTCCCGACACTGAACAAATCAAGGAGATAGAGACTTTGCTTAGTGATTCCAAAAAAGTATCCCAACAAGCTCCTTATGGCCCAGAAGGTACGTTTAATGCCTTTAAATTTGATGCGCCCATGAAAAATCGCATCGATTATATTTTTACTAGCCCCAAAGTATCGGTATTGAAATACGGAGTTTTGACTGATGCCAAAGACCAGCGTTATCCTTCAGACCATCAGCCTGTAGTAGCTAAAGTAGTAATTCAATAATATTTTTTTTAAAAGCTTAAGACTTTCCAAATTTTTAAAATTTGGAAAGTCTTAAGCTTTTAATTTTTCTTGATGCCGCCATAAATCCTGAAAAATGGTACTTTGTTGACGTAAATTTTCAAAAGTACCCTCATCCACAATCCGCCCATTTTGTAAAATATAGACATAATCAAACTTGGCAAGCAAGTGTAAGCGGTGCAATGAAGAAAGTACGGCTTTTCCTTTAAATTCCTCAAAGAGTTGGTCATAAATCAATACTTCTGTTTTTGGGTCAACACTACTTGTAGGCTCATCGAGCAGTACAATATCACTACTACGAGCGGCCAACACACCCCGTGCCAAGGCAAGACGCTGTTTTTGCCCTCCAGAGAGATTAACGCCTTTTTCTTGGATATTGGATTGAAGTCCATTTGGTAACTGACCCACTACTTCAGCAAACTGCGTGGTAGCGCACACTTCCCTAATGTCGGATTCTTCAAAAGGAAGTCCTAAAGTGATATTGTATTCAATGGTGTTTTCAAAGATTTCGGGTTCTTGTGGAAAAAGAGTCACAGTATCCGTGAGCGATTCCAAACCGTTGAAATTTTGGCCGTCAATGCTGACAAAAACACCTTTTTCTGGCTCGTAAAGCCCCCTAAGCAAGGCAAGCAATGTGCTTTTTCCACTACCGCTTTCACCGATAAAAGCGATTTTGTGACCTCGCTTGATACGAATCCGAAGGTCATGAAGGCTATGCGCTCTATGTTGGGCGTCGTAAGTTTGTTGATGCGAAAAATTCAAATTCTGTATTTGTATCTCTTGCCAATTTGGAGGAAGTACATCCGTAGTTTCGGGGCGATGCTGTTGAGTATATGCCTCCCCGATGCTACGAGCCGTTTGGAAGTCGGTATTATAGCGAATGATTTCGGTGTATTGCCAAGCGACATCTTGAAACACGCTCGTAAACTGATTGACATAGCCTAACAGAGTAACTAAGCCGCCTACTAGAAATACCTCATTGGGAACATAATGTTCGTATACATAACCTACCGCCACCACCACATAAATAACACCAATCAAGACGCTCGCCACAAACCATTTCCATTCATTGATTACCACCGTACGTCGGAAAGGAGGAAATACCTCCGCTACTTTTCCCAACAAGCTATTTTGCATTCTTTTTTCAAGGCGTAGGGTAATCACCGTGATAATATTAGAAAGGCTATCAAACAGCGTAGAAGATACCACGTGTTCTTTTTCGTTGGTTTCGTCGAGAGCTTTGATAAAAGGTTTATCAAACTTAAAAATAATCCAGACCGTAAAGCCACCTATCAATACCCCTATCCCCCCATAAAAAGGAGAAAAATAAAGAATGGCTACAAAAGAGAATATAAACTTAGAGAAAGCGTGTAAAAACATAAAGCCATTTTGGAAGAAATCTTTCAAGGCTTCGTAGGCTTTACGAATACGGTTGATAGTAGCTCCGCTGTGATGGTCTTGATGCCAACGTACGGGTAAGTGAAGCGCCTGATGATACATTTCATCCAAAAAATTGCGACTTAGATTGAATGCTAACTCGCGCTCCATGACGCGTGCAGGGCCATGAAAAGCCCATTCAAGCAACATCAAAAATAGATAACTGCCCGCATACATCCACACGTGTTTTAACACTCCAGTGCCTTCTTTTTGGATGGCCTCAATAAACCACCCATAAATGAGGGGATTGAGCGCGAAAACAACATTTGCTAATACAAATAGACTATATATCAACAGATAACGCCCTTTTTGTTGGCGTGCATACCGCCAAGCAGTGCGAAGCAACGAGAAATAGGGATTTTGCATGGCTGATGAAATGTAAGACTATCTTTCCCAAAAACAATCTTTTTGGGAAAGATAGGAGAAAATAACTGCTTATGCTATTCAGCAAAAGCAGGGGTTGATTGAAGTGTGGTAACTTTTTGTAAATCTTCCCAAAAACTTGGATATGATTTGGCTACTACGTGCGGCTCCGCAATAGTCACAGGAAAACACATCCCGACGGGAGCGAAAGCCATAGCCATACGGTGGTCATCATAAGTATCAATGTGAGGTAGAACATTTGTATTGTCCAGAGGGGTACGTCTTCGTACTTCATACACCTCGTTGGTTTTTATTTCTACTAATTCACCCCCGATTTTTGGTAATTCTGTCTGAAGGGCACTGACGCGGTCTGTTTCTTTGATTTTGAGGCTTTCAATTCCCGTCATCGTTACCGTAATTCCCTTGGCTACAGCGCAAGCGGCTACAGTTTGGGCTAAATCAGGGCAATCAGTAAAATCCCATTCAAAAGCAGCAGAAGCGGGAATTTTGGAAAGTAAAACGCCTCGGTTTGTAAACGTGCTCTTAACCCCCATGTATTCCATGATAGCTACAATCGCACTATCACCTTGTAGCGAGTGTTCTTTGAGGCCCAGCAATTCTACTTCCGCTTCGGGCGCAAGGGCTACTAAACTATACCAATAGCTTGCTCCCGACCAGTCAGATTCTACCTGATAAGTGCAGGGAAAATAGGGTTTTGCAAGAACAGTAATAGTTTTGGCATCCCAATCAGCGAGGGATTCTACTCCAAAAGCACGCATCTGTTGGAGCGTCATTTCGATATAAGGGCGAGAGCCTATTTCGCCTGTTAGTTCCAATACAATTCCTTCTGGTAACGTAGGCCCTATCATCAGTAAGGCCGAGATATATTGGCTACTTACATCGCCTCTGACTTTCACCCAGTTTTGCCCCGTATAATTGAATCCTTGCAAGAGAGTAGGAGGATAACCCTCCTTTTGTTGATAACTAATATCGGCTCCTAAAGTGCGGAGCGCATCTACCAAAATTCCAATAGGGCGCTCACACATACGAGGAGTTCCGGTCATGGTTTTGTGTTGGCCTGTTACCGCAAAGTAGGCTGTAAGGAAACGCATAGTTGTACCCGCATCTAAGACATCCGCAATGGCTTCTGGAGATTGGAGAAGGCGGAGCATGGTTTGGGTATCGCGAGCAGACGAAAGATTTTCTAAGTTTCCTTTAAATCCAGTGAGGGCATTGATTATCAATGCTCTATTGCTTTCGCTTTTGGAAGAAGCTAACTGGATTTCAGCACGGATGGGTTGAGAAGGTGGGTAAACTGTAATGGATTTCATGAAAAAGTGACGTTGGACGAGAATCGCTAGGTATCACAAAATAACACAATTAAAATACAGAAGCCCTTGTGTCAACAGCTTACCGTTTAGCGTGCTACTCGTATGATAATTTTACAAAGTTAAAGGCATTTTTTTGCTTTTCAACATAAAAAAGTACAATTTGCAACTTGATTATGTCATCTACCATGAATGATATTTCGGTTATTATACTGACATACAACGAAGAAAAACACATTGAGAGGTGTATTCGAAGTTTGATGCCTTTTACCGACAAGGTTTTTATTGTGGATTCGGGCTCTACCGACCGTACAGTGAGCATTGCCGAGTCACTTGGCGCTAAAGTAGTGTATAATCCTTGGATTACGTATGCGGTACAGTTTAATTTTGGGATAGAAAACATCCCGTTTGAGACCAAGTGGCTCATGCGTATGGATGCGGATGAATATGTCACTCCCGAACTCGCCCACGAAATCAAAACCAAAATCACTTCTTTAGATTCAGCTGTCTCAGGGGTGTATGTGAAGCGGCGGGTAATGTTTATGAATCATTGGATAAGACGTGGCGGATATTATCCCATATGGCTGTTACGGATTTGGAGAAAAGGGCAGGGAATTTGTGAAGAGCTGTGGATGGATGAACATATTAAACTTTCTGAAGGGCAAACGATGCAATTTCAGAACGACATCGTCGATCACAATCTCAATAACCTTACTTGGTGGACCCAAAAGCACAATAACTATGCCATTCGTGAGGTCATTGATTTATTAGATATAAAATATAATTTTGGAGACGCCGAACGCGTTATACCTAAGTTGTTTGGTACCCAAGAGCAACGTAAGCGCTTCTTGAAGCATAAATATGCTTCTTTACCCCTCTTTACTCGTCCGTTTGCGTATTTTTTTTATAGATATTTTGTGAAGTTAGGCTTTTTGGATGGAACAAAGGGCCTGATGTGGCATTTTTTACAAGGCCTATGGTATCGATTTTTGGTAGATGCTAAGATATACGAAGTTTATCACAGAGTAGGACACGACAAACAAGCTATCATTGACTTCTTTAAAAATGAATACGGAAAAGACCTCACAGCGGCTCAAAACCGACCTGTCGAAGTACGATAATAGTTGGTATAAACAGCCACCTTTCTTAAAAAATGTATTATGGTTTTTGATAAATCCTATTTTTATTAATTCATATTTGCCTGTTCCAGTATGGATTAAGTTGTTGATTTTGAAGTGGTTTGGTGCTAAAATAGGACGTGGCGTAATGGTGAAGCCTAAAGTAAATATTAAGTATCCTTGGTTACTTATAGTAGATGATTACGTCTGGATAGGAGAAGACGTATGGATAGACAATCTAGTAGAAGTAACTTTAGGCAAAAATGTTTGCTTGTCTCAAGGGGCGATGCTGCTTACTGGGAATCATGATTATAAAAACACTAAATTTGATTTGAAGGTGGGAAAAATAGTATTAGAAGAAGGGGTATGGATTGGGGCGAAAGCGATTGTATGCCCGCATGTTACGTGCCATTCACATGCTGTTTTAGCGGTAAATTCGGTAGCAGTACACGACTTAAAAGCTTACGGAATTTATCAAGGAAACCCAGCTCAATATATCAGAGAGCGCAAAATTGAAAGTTAAAGTAATTATTTCCCTGTAAGTCATTAAACGTAGCCAAAAGGTTTGAAAGTAAGTATTATCACAGTAGTATATAACGGAGCAAAGACTATCAAAGACTGTATAGAATCGGTTGTAAATCAGTCATATAAAGATATTGAATATATCGTTATTGATGGTAAATCAACAGATTCTACTCCAGAAATTGTAAGGAGTTACGGCACGAAAATTGCTGTATTTTTATCCGAAAAGGATGCGGGAATTTATGATGCAATGAACAAAGGTATTAGTCTAGCAACTGGTGATGTGATTGGTATCCTAAACGCCGATGATTTTTATCGAGATTCGTCAGTCATCGAAAAGGTTGTAAATACTTTTACAAAAACCCAAGCTGACAGCATCTATGCGGATTTGTTATACGTAGATTCTTTAGATAAAACGGCCGTAAAGCGATATTGGAAGTCTGGGGCTTATAAAAGACAAAACTTTTTATATGGCTGGATGCCGCCTCATCCAACGTTTTTTTTACGGACTGCGTCTTATAAGAAGTACGGAAGCTATCGGACAGACCTCGGAAGTGCGGCCGATTATGAGTTGATGTTGAGAATACTTTACAAAAACCAAGTCACTACGGCATATTTGGCAGAGGTGACAACGCACATGAGAATAGGAGGAGTAAGCAATAGTACAATTAGCAATCGTTTTGATGCCAATAAAAATGATCGACGAGCTTGGACCCTAAATGACTTACATCCTTACTGGTTTACAACTTGGCTCAAACCTATTCGAAAAGTTTTACAATTTGTTGATAAACCAAAGCGTACCGAATAATAAATTGAATCGTAATTTCGAATGCCTTTTTTGTTCGGCAACCTTATTTTTATAATTTTTGTCTTCAAGTTATGAAGACATTGAGGCAAATGGAATAATTATTATGAATGCAGATATACTGATAGACGTCCTACGAACACAGTACCAAAATATACTTGAACACGAAGTATATCAGTGTTTTATCTCTTTTTTGGTGGCGTGTGCCGTGGCCGTTACATCAATTCCGGTGATTATCAATATTAGCGGATTGTTGGAGTTGAAGAAAAAACCCAACTTTAGAAGCTCTCACCAACAAGAAACTCCCGAGTTTGGTGGAATCGCTATCTATGCTTCCTTACTAATCGCTCATTTTCTTTGGCCTCATACCAACGAACAGACCGATGCTTACCTTACGAGCTTGGCAGTGGTAGGCTTAACAATATTGTTTTTTTTAGGGCTTAAAGATGATATATTGGTGCTTGACCCCAACAAAAAGTTGTTGTTGCAGGTATTGGCTGTATCTACTTTGATTCTTTTAGGCGGACTAAAAGTAGACAACTTTTTTGGGATATTTGGATGGTATCATATTCCAGATATTATAAGTATCCCTTTTACTATTTTTATTTTTATTGCCCTTATCAATGCCCTCAATCTCATCGATGGCGTTGATGGGCTAGCAGGCGGTATTGCTTTTATTGCAGGGCTTAGTTTCGGAACGTGGTTTTTGATGAATCACCATTTCTCGATGGCCTGTATGGCTTTTTCGATGTCGGGCGCCTTACTAGGATTTTTGCGGTTTAATTTTTCTAAAACCAGCAAAATATTCATGGGTGATACAGGGTCATTGATTGTAGGTTTTTTACTGGCTTTTTTTGCCGTAAAATTCATCAGACTCAACGTGACTTACATTCATGATACTAATGCATTTTTTAACGCGCCTGTATTGGCGGTTGTGCTATTGATTGTGCCTATTTTTGATACACTTCGGGTATTCTTGGTACGTATTCTTAATAAGCGCTCGCCTTTCAAAGCAGACCGTAATCACATGCACCATGTATTGCTGGACAATGGGCTTACGCACTTTCAAACTTCATTGACGTTTTGGAGTATGACTATCATCAACGTGATAGGGTACTTTCTTACCTTCAAATACATTACCAATACACAAGCGTTTTTTGTGTTAGTAGGTCTTTTTTGCTTGTATTTAGTTGCGGGGTATTTTCTTAAAATGCGTGCTATGAAAAACAAAAAAGACCTAGGATGGTCAGATATTTGGAAAGCAGGCAATCGTTATCCTGGGAAGTATTCTTGGGCACGCCGCTTCATTAGAGGTTTATAGTTTTTACTTGACCGAAACACCTCCCGAAACAATCATTTTCATTACATCAGTACTTGATAGGTCGAGTATTTCTATCTGCGCGTTTGGTACAATAAACAATTCTCCCGAAAAAGCATAAGAATGTGGACAGTACACTGCCACATAATCATTAAGACCTAGGTCTGCAAGGTCACTTTGGGTAATAAAACCCAATTTTTTGAGATTAGAAGGTACATTAATTGTCACCAAAACAGGCTGATTAAATTTCTTTTTGTCTCCTACAAAGGCCGTGATAAGATCTTTGATAGCATAGTAAATGAGACTCACTAGCGGCATTCTTTTAAGTAATCCTTCCCCAAATGAAAAGAAAGACTGCGGGACAAACCTCGAAAAAATAAAACCCAATAGTACAATACTGGAAAGAATGATAAGTAGTCCTAAACCTGGCAAGTAAAGGGGCTGTTTTTCGTTGGTATCGATATAAATAGGCAGAATACTATCTAAATAACGAATACCTTCTTTGATAATGATAAAAGTAAAGTAAGTGGGGGCAACCAGCACCAAGCCTCGCCCAAAATAAGCTAAGAGGCGTTTAACTATGCTATTCTGAAGCATTTTGAAAGAAAGTAAAATTTTTTACAACAACGGACAATAAGTAGGTAATGCTTACGATTTATGGATAAATAGTCAACGGCTATTCAGAAATGGAAGTTCCATTAATAAGATTCAAAGGTTGTACTACGAACAAAAGATATTTTTCCTTGAAAAGGAAATGAAATGACTTGAATATTAGCGTCAGAGTCGGCATTTTTACATTTTCAATTACCCCTCAAAAACTAGTTGTCTATAGTAAACGCACTTCCTTGGTTGGTATGTAAATAATAACCATTCATCGATATGCGCAAAAAGAATACTTTCCATTCTCCCTATCACATGGGGATGTTGGCTAAGTTGTTGGACTTAGCTATTGTGGTGGATCATCCGTATGTTGTTCCTACAGGAAGTCAGCAAGCGGCATGGTTTGCACAACATTTTGGTGCCAATGGCAAAATTCCTTACGAAAATGTACCAAGGGTAGGGAGTTTGAAAAAGGCATATCGTAAGATGCGTTCTATTCCTTCTGAGTGTAGATTTAATAATGCTACACTTGATACGTTTTGTCGTATGTTGGAGGTAAGTGTTGATTTTTTTGAGTGCAAAGATTTTGAAAGCTTCAAAAAATGGGCAGTAATACCCTCCGAAACATCGGAGGCCAAACTCGTAGAAATGGCTCAAAATAAAGTAAAAGAAGACTATGAAAAACGTAAAGCACAACAGAGTTTAGAACGACCAGTGGCTGCCTCAAATCAATCTTTAGGAATGGTAATGCAAGAAATCCACGAACTTTTGCTTTCTGATAATACTACCGAGATAGTTCCTACAGGTCAGTTTGAAGCGTTGTACGAATTGGACGACCTCTTACAGAGTCTTCCCGATCAGGTGATAGTTCATTCGTTCATCGATTCTTTCAGTACTATTTTATTAGATACCCTTAGTGGAGAAACTCTAAAACGTACATTGCTGAAATGGATTCAAACCCATGACCTTTCTAAACAAAATGCTAGAATAAGTCAATTGCTAATTGAACTTAACTCAAACTTGAAAAAAGCTAAAATACTGGGAAACGGCATTACAAACCAGCTACTAGATGGGGGAGTACATAGCTAGAGGAAAAATAAGCCTAAAATCAAAAGCCGAAAACATCGCTACGAATGTTTTCGGCTTGGAAACCTGCCCTAATCATGAAGAATCATGCTTTTTTGGCTTGAATCTTTTTGTAAGTATACACTGCGGCACTTACAGCGAGGGCAACTGAGAGTAATTTGACGACTTTTTTCATGGCTCTTTTGAAGGGGTTAAACGGACTGAAAATTTTATTTATCTTTATTATTTATACAGTAAAACACCTAAAAAGGTTTATAAAAAATACACAAAAATTACAGCAACAAAAGTGCCAACTTTTGTGGAGTTTTTAGTGCGTAGAAATACGTGTTTTTTGACCGTTAGATAACTTTTTTCAGGCTTTTTCCCAATTCTTCGAGCTGCATATCCGTAAAATCTAAGTGTGTCACAAATCGTACCAAATGTTTACCAAAAGTAACGGCTGCAATATCTTTTTGTGAGAGTTTGGCTACGTAGTCGGTAGCAAGGATTGAATCGGGCAAACGAAATATGACAATGTTGGTATCAATCGGGTAGATTTCTTCTATCTCAGGAAGGTGTCGGAGCATTTGCCCAATAGCCTTCGCCCTCGCATGGTCGTCGCGTAAGCGCAGAATATGGTGATCTAAAGCATAAATGCCGGCTGCTGCCAAATAGCCTGCTTGGCGCCATCCACCGCCCATTGCTTTGCGAAAACGGCGGGCTTTTTTTATAAAATCAGCTTTTCCTATCAACAATGAACCTACTGGGCACCCAAGACCTTTGGATAAGCAAATACTAATGCTATCAAACGATTGCCCGTAATCAGAAGGAGATTCGTTGGTTTCGACCAAGGCATTAAACAGACGTGCGCCATCTAGGTGCAAAGCGAGGGAATATTGGGTACATACTTCTTTGATGTCTTCAATAGCACTCAATTCATAATAGCACCCACCCCCTTTGTTCATGGTGTTTTCGAGCGAAACCAAACGAGATACGGGTGCATGTACATCGTCGGGGTTGTTGATCGCATCTTTGATTTGAGCGGCGTTGATGCGGCCTCTGTCGCCTGTGAGAAGCTTAACCGAACTGAGTGCATTGAGGGCTATGCCGCCGCCTTCATAAAGATAGATATGAGAAAGGGCATCACAGATTACTTCACTGCCAGGCTGAGTATGAACCCGAATCGCGAGTTGATTGGTCATGGTACCAGAAGGGCAAAATAGAGCTGCTTCCATACCAAAAAGTCGGGCGGCTTTTTCTTGTAAAGCATTGACGGTGGGGTCGTCGCCAAAAACATCGTCGCCTACCGCTGCCGAAAACATCGCTTCTAGCATTGACGGAGTAGGTTTGGTGACGGTGTCGGAGCGGAGATCAATAAGCATTTGAGTTGATGAGGGGTGAAAATGTAGAAAGGCGCAAAAATACAAAAGATTTTTGAGGTCAATCCGGAATCAAAAACTCAAATCCTTTCAAATTTCGGACAATGGTAAAAACACTAACCACTATCCCGACAAAAGTAACTGTGTAGCGATGCCAGAGGAGGCGTCGTAGGTTGGGAATATCAAAAATCTCACTTACAAATACAATTGATAAGATAGGAATTACTAAAGAAATCAGAAGATTAAAATGAAGTGCTTGCCTCAAATGACCATGCAGCAAGGCATGTAATGCCCGCTGCCCGCCGCATCCCCAGCAGTATAAGCCAGTGGTTTTGTGAACAAGGCAAGGAGGACCAAAATGAGAAATAGCAGGATTGTAATAAAAATAAAAAACGGTAATGGACAGGGCCGTTACCGTTAGCGTGATTTTTTTTAGCATTAGTTACTTCTTAAAACATATCCTTTAATGACCAAATCATGCAGACTTTGCTCTTCTGGATTAAAAAGAGGCCACAACCACAGTAAGAAGCATACATTGACGCTGATGTACTTGATAAGTGAGCGACCGAGTGCTTGTCCAAAAGTAAGGCGGTCGCCAGTCTCATTTACTACTTTCACTTTCATAATAATTTTACCAAGCGTAGCTTGTTTGCTAGAACTGAGCATCACTGCCTCATAGAGCAAGGGCGCTACCAGTGAAAATAATACAAAACCCAAAATACTAAACCCCGCAAAACTGGCAATAGCGGCGGCTGCTTCGGAGTCATTGAGGTTGTCGGCACCCATTCCAAGTAGAGCCGCAAACCCTCCAAAAGGAACAATAATAATACTAAAGGCGATTGTAAGAATGACACCGTCGATAATTTGAGCGACTAGGCGATTGCCCACTCCAGCTAGTTGTGATTTTTCCATACAAAAAATGGTTTGAGGTTTTAGGGAAAGAGAAGTAAACTATTGCAAATCAAAGACTTTCTGCTTAAAAAGCAAGAATATGTTGTTTTTCTTTGCTAAGTTTATCATTTTACTGCCCTAAACCTCTATTAATTCTATTACTTCTATGTTTTTCTTTAATAAAACTCTCAAAGACTATGACATTTTACAAGGCATCCGCGAGGGCGATTCAAGAAGACAGTTGTATGAAAACAAACTTTATGAAAAGTATCACTACTTAGTCAGAGAAGCACAATTTAAACACAAAATATCATATGATGATGCCCAGAGTGCTTATTCGGATGCAATACTGACCGTCATCGATCATGTTGTAAATGGGCGATTTGAGGGACGTTCGGAGGTGAAAACCTATCTGTATCAAATATTTACAAACAAATGTGTTGACGCTATTCGGAAAAGTACGACTAACAAAGCAGGCATCCATCACACAGAGGGTTTGGATGATGCATTGCTATGGATTCCCGACGAATCTCGGACCATTGTTCAGAAACTCATTTCGGAAAATGAAATAGCGATATTGCAGCAGCATTTGCGTAGTATCGGAGATAAATGTCGTGGGATAATATTGGCATGGGGAGAGGGGTTTTCGGACGGAGAAATTGCCCAGCAGATGGGATACAATACCGCAGCTGTAGCTAAAACTAGCCGATTGAGATGCTTGGAAAAACTCAAAGAAAAGTATAAACTAAGGTAAGAGATTTACATCCGTATCATAGAGCATCTCAAGATTTCAACAGTATTGGAATGTATTGAGAATAAATCAAAAAGAAATGACAGACCTAGAGCTTATTGATAATTATTATAACAATCAACTTTCGGATGAGGCAAAGACAGTTTTTGAGAAAAGCCTCCAAGAAGATCCACATTTTGCCTCTGAAGTAGCCTTTTATGTTCAAGCAAAACAGGCCGCTCAAAAAGAAGCCCGACAGCGAAGATTGGCCGAACTGACCGCCTTAGGCCAACAGCAAACCCTAGGCCGTGCGCGACAGGTATATTATGGATGGGCAGTGGCAGCTTCGATATTGTTGGCATTGGGTATAAGTTGGTATGTGTGGTTGGGAGTAGAACCGACACGTAGCCGCCGTTCGATAGCCACTGAAGAATGGGCCACCGAGTATATTAGCCAAAATCTGGTGACGCTACCCATTACTATGGGAGATATAAAACAAGATAGTCTTAAGTTGGGAATTAATGCCTATAATAATAGTGAATTGGCAACAGCCAAGGCGATTTGGGAAAACCTTTATCAAAAGGATAAAAACAATCCTGAACTTGAAAAACTACTAGGCATTGTTTGCCTCAGAAGTGGAGATTACGACCAAGCGATTAGTTACTTTCATCGTCTAGGTGCCCGAACTGATTTGGTCTCTAATCCAGGGAAATTTTATGAAGCGATTGCGCTTTTGAAAAAACAAACACCGCTTGATAAGATAAAAGCGGAAAGTTTGTTGAAGGAGGTGAAAACCAATAAATTAGAGGGGTGGAAAGAGATGGAGTGAATAGTATATCTTTCATATTTAAACCTCTATAAGTGATGAAACATTATTTTTCCCTTGGCTTCATCTTGATTGCTTTGGTAGCAACACTAAGCTGTAAAAAAGAAACAAACAAAGAAAATCGGATATTGGTATGGGAAGCTGATTCCAATTCTGCGTATTATGGATGTAAAAATCCAAAAGAAATTAAAGATAAAAATGAATGTGGTATTGTAGATGGAGAAAACGGCCTGCCTACGAGTTTTTTGTTTAGGTTTAAAGAGGGTACTACTGCTCGGCATATTAGGAGCTTTGAAGATAGCATCAGAAAATATCATAAAACCCTCACAATTGATAGTTGTACTTGCGATCCACTACTCAGAAGGTATGATAATTTTCCCATCAAATCCATTTACAAAAGTGGAGACCCCGAAAACATCGTGATTGTTTCGGGAGGAGGCTCGGCAGCGGGCAATACGGTTATTGAACTAAAAGATTCAACCATCAAAGAATTTAGCCCTAATTATCGTGTTTTTGGGGAGAAGAACCCACTCGAAGGCAAGCCCAAGGAAAAACTATTTGCTCAAAAAGAAGGAGGTAATAAATTGAAAATTGGCGTTTTGGATACAGGATATGACGCTAATTTTGGTAGCCTAACGCCTCATTCGTTGCAACCTTGTACTGGCAAAACTGACTTTAACTTTGTAGGTACCGCTGGCCAATTTGACGATGACCCTACTAAACATGGTACGATTGTGACGACATTGCTGATGGATGCTATCCCCCAAGAAAAAAGAAACGATGTAGAGGTGATTCCTATTAAGGTTTTGGATAAAGACGGATATACTACTTTGTTTAATTTTATCTGTGTATTGTCATCATTGAAGGGCAAAAAAGTGGATATTATCAATGCAAGTTTGGGCTTCTACGCTCCTAATGATTCTATTCCTTCGGGGTTAATTAAAACATATATTGAACAAACAGAAGCTTGGTTTTTTGTCGCCGCTGGCAACAAAAATACCTATATAGATGGCTTAGACAATACAAGCTCTCGCGATTTGGAGATTAGAAAACTCAAATTCTATCCTGCGTCTATCAAAGAGATTAAAAATATGATAGTGGTCACTTCCGCTTTTAGCGACAGTCGTAACAGTTTTGATATATGCCCCAATCAAAACTATTCAAATACTTTGGTGGATGTATCGGTAGAGGCCAGTAAAAATTGCTATATAAAATATGACAACCCTTATTTTACTTTGCAGGGAACGGGCAGTTCTTTTGCCACGCCAGTAGTGGCTGGTAAAGCGGCATCTGCGATTTTGTCAGCACCAAGTACTGACAAAAATGCCCTTCTCAATAGTATCAATATGGGCAATATCAGTGGTATGCCTGCGGCTTCTAAAACAAGATTATCAAAAATTGTAAAACGACCTTAGTTTGGATATATTTGGCCATAATAAATATGAATGAGGCCTTATTATAATCTCCTACTTATGGTTGTGTGTGGGGTGGTACTGCAGCTCAGAGGGCAGTGCCCCCCCCGAATAGCTATTTGGCAACAACTCGAAACTATATCGACCCAGCTCAATGGGAATCAGCTTATCGAAAAAACAACTTTGCTCAAAAAGCAATGTGAAGATTGTCGCTATCAACAAGACTCTGTGTATGCCAAAGTGATTCACGTATTAGGACGAACTTATTGGTACATAGGAGATTTGAAACAAGCCAAAGAGCTCACTCAGCAGGCGATTCATATCAATGCCTCAGGAGGAAAGCTCACTAAACCTGCCAACTGCGCCAATAGCTATTTTAATCTAGGACGAATCGAGAGGCTCCTGAATCATCCTGAGGCCGCAGAAGTAGCTTTCAAAAAAACAATTGAATATGGGGAGCGCTATCCCGAACGCAAAGAACAGATTCCGAAAGCCTATCAGCAGCTCGCCAACCTCTACAATGTCAAAGGCGATTATCAGGCTTGTATTAGATACGCTGAAATCGGGGCAAGATTGGCTCAGATGCAGGCAAATACCTCATTTCAGGTAAATAATCTTCTCGAAAAAGTTCAAGCACTTATTATACTCAAACGTTTTGATGAAGCTGCCGTAATTATTAGAGGTACCGAAAAAATAGCCTTACAAAGTAAAGATACTGCTATTATCGGATTTACCTTGACCCAAATAGCAAGTATCAACGAATCCCAAGGGCGATTGATAGAAGCTGTGTCTTTCTACAAAAATGCTTTACACACTTATCAGCGCCAATTACTTATAAAACCTGATGACCGTGATGCAGCCTATAATTGTGGTGCTGTCTGTAATAATATGGCGAATATTTATTTCTCCAAATTCAAAAAATATGATGAAGCTATCAATTATTATCGGCAAGCTCTTAATTACGTAAATGATGACTTTGCCTATGCCCGAATCTTGGGGAATATTGCCAATACTTATAATCAAAAAAAAGACTTTAAAGCCGCTGTGTCAACCTATCAGGATGCTTTAATAAAAGCGCCTATTGGTTATGCCAATAAAAACGTTGAACACAACCCTTCGGCCAATACCATCAGATTTTCGGCTTCTAAATCTTATCTTATCTCGCTCATATCTGCCAAGGCAGATGCGTGGCTAGACTACGCCAAGGCTACCAAAAATGATTCCATAAAACTATCCAATGCTATCAAAACATATGCACTTGCAGATAGTATGGTGGATTTTATGAGGTGGGAACAGACAGGCTCTCAGTCAAAGCTCTTTTGGCGTAACAAAACCCGAAGTATGTATGAACACGCCTTAGAGGCTTGTTTTTTGAGAGGTAATACAGAACAAGCTTTTCATTTTTTAGAAAAATCAAAGGCAGTTTTGTTGGCAGATAAACTCAATGAGCTTGGCGCTAATCAACAACTTAGCTCGCAGCAGCGTGAACAAGAAGCCCAGCTACGTCAGCAAATTACAGACTTACAAGAGAAACTCGTTTCAACCCAAAAAACTGCCAAGGCATTGGCGACTGACCAAGCCAAACTATATCAGTATCAAAGCGAGTGGGAAGCATTTGTTCGCTCACTCGAAACTACTAATCCTGCCTATTATCGCTATAAATATGACAATGGTGTCATGTCTCTTAAGTATCTTAGAGAACAGATATTGGCCAAAAATCAAGCTTTTGTTTCTTTTTTTGTGGGTGATAGTGCCTTGTATGCCCTCACCGTGAAGGCCTCCACGACAAAGCTGCTCAAACTGCCGCTTTCATCTCAAGAATATCACCGTCAAGCGCATGAATTTCTGAATATTTCTGCCAACAGGGCTGTACTTAATGCCCAATACCCCACCTTCCAAAGATTAGCCTATGAATTATATCATAAACTCTGGAAACCCATAGGGGTGTCGGAACAGAGAGTGATTGTTGCCTCGGATGGCGAATTTTTACCTTTCGAAGCTCTCCTTGTTTCTCCTACTTCCGACGATTTTTTGGTAAAGCATCAAGCAGTTAGCTATACCTATTCTGCACGATTTTTATCAACAATGGGTACCTTTAAAGAACCTACGACCTCAATTTTTCAGAAGCTTCGCCTACTATGGGAAGGTTTGGAGAAAAAAGGGTTTTTGGGGATGGCTCCCGTGGCGTTTGAAAGTGGACAAGCTATGCTTAAAGGTTCTGAAGAATCCTTAGAAAAAGTAAGAGAGCATTTTTGGTGGGGGCAAAAGTTTGTTCAAAAAGAAGCTACTAAAGCAAATTTCCTGACTTACGCTCCTAAATCACGCATTATTCAGCTTTTTACCCATGCAGATGCTGATAGTGCCGAAGCTACTGAGCCAAAAATTTATTTTGTTGATTCGACTTTGGTTCTCTCCGAACTTAGCCGCTTAGGGCAGTTTAATACCGATTTGTTGGTACTTTCAGCTTGTAAGACGGGCATCGGTCATAATCAACGAGGCGAGGGTGTTTATAGCCTTGCACGAGGATTTGCGGCATTGGGTATTTTGAGTACTGTTACTACCTTGTGGCAGGTCGAAGATAAACCTACTTATGCCCTGGCCGAGTCTTTTTATAAGTTTCTTCGAGAAGGCTTTCCCAAAGATGAGGCACTCCAAAAAGCAAAACTCGAATGGCTTGCACAAGGTAGTGCCGCTGATAAGCTCCCCTCGCAGTGGGCAGGAGTGTTGCTAGTAGGTAGCGCTACTGCTTTACCATCGCAGCAGCCTTTGTATTGGTTGGGAGGATTGCTCGTAGTGATAGTAATTGGTATTTTGTGGAGAAGGCGCAATGCTTTCTAAAGCCTTTTTGATTTCTTTCTTTTTCCGACGCGAAGGTTTAAGTCTGACGCCGTCGCTCATATATAAAAAACCCGTTGGCCCTTTTTTGATAAGATGACGAGTGTTGATAACAAAAGAACGGTGGATACGGATAAACTCCACCGATAAAAAAGGCTCTAAAGCTTTAAGTGTTTTGGATACGATGATTTCGTTCCCGTCAGTGAATGTTACTTTCGTATAATTTCGGGCACCTTCTAAGCGAATGATATCATCTAGCGGAACATCGAGTCGTTGTTTTGGAAAAGGGAGCAGGAGTGTTTGCATGATAGTAGGATAGTAAATGTTTCTACCTACTTAGTCGTAAAAGCATATTTGCTGGCAAACAAAAAATGATTTAAAACGCAATAAAAAATCCTAAGACGTGTCTTGGTCAAATATCAACTTTAGCATTTAAAACCACCCAAAACGCTCCATCAGTCTATCTTTTTGTCCTCTTGATACTGGTATGCTAAGGTCGTTGTCCATGATGATGTAGCTCCCTTCGCCTTTTACAAATTTTTTGATGTGATTAAGATTGATAAGATACTGGCGATGTACCCTTAAAAAATCCCGTTCTTCGAGCAGCTCTTGCACATCTCTGAGGGTTTTGGTCACTAAATATTGCTGCCCGTCTTTGAGATGAAAACGAGTGTAGTTGTCGTCAGCTTCGCAATATAGTACGTCTTGAATAGAAGCAAACGTTACGCCATTTTGATAAGGCAAAGCGATACGCTCAGGCAATGTTTTGGCGTTGGGAGCCATTTGTTGTTTGAGGTGTTGAATTTGGAGAGGATCGGTCTGACGTTGCTTCTCAATTTTGTTGATGGCCTCTATCAGCTCTTGGGTATCAATGGGTTTGAGTAGATAATCAAGTGCGCTGTATTTGAATGCCTTGAGGGCAAAACGATCGTAGGCTGTCACAAAAACTAATGAAAAAGGAATATCGGCCACTTCTTCTAGTACTTGAAATCCGTTCATTTGGGGCATTTCGATATCTAAAAACAAAATCTCAGGACGGTGAGTTTTGATAGCTTCGATACCCAATAAACTACTGGTACAAGTAGCTACAATCTCAATATGGGGGCAATGTTGTGATAATCTAAGTGCTAGTAGATTCACAGCGTTTGGTTCATCATCAATAATAACGGCTCGTAACATAATTACAGAAGGATTAGAGGTACTAGATAGGAATTTGGACAACGATTTTGGTGCCGAGGGCGTTGCCATGCATATCCATTAAATCTTCGATTTTGATATTGGTATTGGTATGATAAATTTGATTGATAAGCTCTATACGTTGGGCGGTGACTTTCAGCCCAAAAGACTTATGTTTGGTAGCCGATTTGCTTCTAAACTCAGCTGCTTTGGCGCGCCCTACCCCATCATCTGTCACGGTCACAATGAGTAGGTGATCGCTTTGGTGCTGTACATCGATAATGACGGTGCCGCCTTCTTCTTTGTGCATCAGGCCATGCCAAATGGCATTTTCGACAAAAGGCTGAATCAATAAAGGGGGGATTTGGATAGTATCCGTATCGACAGAAGGTGCAATGTTGATTTTATAACTAAATTTTTGTTGGAATCTCATCGCTTCCATTTCAATGTATAGCTGTAGGGTTTCAAGTTCATTAGAAAGGGTTACTTTTTCGGAGCGGGAGTTTTCTAAAACCAGCCTGATGAGTTTGGCAAATTTGCTCAGATAAGAGGAGGCGGTATCGGAGTTGTTGTGGGCGGCGTAGTATTGTATGGAATTAAGACAATTAAAAATAAAATGCGGATTCATCTGAGCGCGCAGAGCAGCGATTTCGGTCTGGGCGATACGCTGCTGATATTCGGCTTCTTGCTTTTCTTTTTTCTCAGCTAGGAGGCTGTTTCGGTATAATAAAATAATGACAAAAGCTACCAACAAAAAAGCAATAATCAAAAACAGGCGACTGATGTCTTGGGCTTCGGAGGCTTGTTTTTGGAGTAGCCTATCTTTTTCGTACTGAGCTTTGTAAAGCTCAATACGACTTTCGAAGTTTTCATAAAACATAGAGTCTTTTTGATCCAAAGAAAGTAAAGAGTATTCTAGCGCTTTTTGATAATCTCCCAATGCTCTGTAGGTATGAGTAGATAGGTAATAAGACCAAAAAATCTGTTGGCTCGAATGGTATTTCTGGGAATATTTTAACGCTTCTTGGGCATAATAAATGGCTTCTTTGAATTGATCGCGTCTTAGATAAAGCCCCGCCATTTCATTGAAAATAGCTCCTTGGGCAAATACATTTTCTAATTTGTCAGCAATGACTTTTACTTTTTGAAAATGAATAATGGCAGAGTCCAAATCATTCTGCATTACTTTTTGATAGCCCAAACTCCAGTTGACGAGGCCTATCCCAAAGTCAGATTTGGCACGTTGATAGTCTTTTAGGGCAGATTGATAATAATACGTCGCCTGCGCAAAATCTTGCTGACCTCGGTATATATCTCCAAAGTTTACTTTACAACGTACCACCATGCTATCGTTTTTAAGTTTTTTAAAAATCACAATGGCCTTATTATAATAAACCTTGGCCGAATCCCATTGCTTAAATTCGGCATGACAATCGCCAATAAATCGTAAGGCATGCGCTTCGTGCAATGGCCACCCTATGGCCTGAGACAGGGTAAGGCCTCGTCTTGAAAGGTCCATCACATTGGGGTAGCGTCCGTCAAATACCAAATAATTGCTTTGTTCGTGCATTGCTCTTATTTGTCCTTCTATCCATTTAATTTCTTGAGAAAGTAGCAAAGCTTTGCGAGCAAAACTAGCTACCGTATCTACATTTTTAAACTGGTAATGATGAGCTATTTGGCAATAGGCCATTACTAGGCTTGTATCTCGCTGATAAGAAGGGGAGCGTTTTTGGAGTAAGCGGATTTTTTGGAAGAGTATATCTACCGAAGCAAACACTGCCGAAGAAGGTAGTAGAAGCCCTAGGAGGATAATATGTGAATATTTTTTTTTCAAAGTAGTAGGTAGATGATTATGGGCACATAAGTTAGTAGTAAAATATGGGATTTTAAGAATATTCAATCTTTTTAGGAGGCTTGAAATGGCTTCATATTGAGATAAATAGGCTTAGTTATAAAGGAATATTTACAATTACTTTGGTTCCTTCAGCCTCGCCTTGCACATTAGTCATATCTTCTATTTTGATATAGGTATGAGTATGGTAAATTTGATTGATGAGTTCGATTCGTTCGGCGGTTACTTTCATCCCAAAAGACTTATGTTTGGTGGCCGATTTGCTTTTGAATTCAGCAGCTTTGGCCCGGCCCACGCCATCATCACAAATAATGACCTGAAGGTGGCTATCGTCAGGTTGGGTGACGGCGATTGCGACAGTGCCGCCTTCTTCTTTGTGCATCAGACCGTGCCAAATGGCATTTTCGACAAAAGGCTGTAGCAACAGCGGTGGAATCTGAATGAGATCGGTATCGATTGAGGGGGCGACTTGGATTTGATAGCGGACTTTTTGCTGAAATCTCATGGCTTCCATTTCGATATACAAACGTAGCGTTTCGAGTTCGTTGGTAAGGGTTACTTTTTCGGAACGAGAGTTTTCTAAGACAAGCCTGATAAGTCGCGAAAACTTAGTAAGGTAATCGGAGGCGGTATCGGCCTCGTTGCGAGCGGCATAGTACTGAATGGAGTTGAGGCAGTTGAAGATAAAATGAGGATTCATTTGCGCTCTTAATGCCGAAATTTCGGTTTGGGCAATGCGTTGTTGGTATTCGGCTTCTCGCTGTTTAAATTTATATTTTTGTTTTGATTGATACACCATTACTATCATACCTGCTCCTACAAGAAGCAATGTAATCACTGTTAGTCCAAACCACAAATTCCGGTTTTGTTCTTGAAATGAAAGTTTTTCTTCTAATTGCTGAATCGTCAATTTTTCGAGTCGGTCTTCGTAGCGGCGTTTTTCGGTGAGTCGCTCTAGGTTTTTGGCTTGGTCTTGGCTGATGACCTGTTCCTTTTCTAGTTTTTCTTGTAGAAGTACTTCTTTGAGGCGTTGATTCTCGATTTCATTTTTGTATTGAGAAAGCGACAGTTGCTGGATTTGATTGTTTTTGGCGAGTATTTGTTTTTCGTTGTCAGATTTTACTTGCTGGATATCATACTTCTTGATAAGCTCATCTATTTCTTTACTTTTTTTAACAACTTCGAGCGAATCTTTGATTAAAATGTAGTTTTGATAATGAAACAGGGCTTTTTCATAATCTCCCAATCCTAGGTAAGAATCATACAAAATCTTGGAAGCTTCTTTATAAACATTAGAATATTTCTTAAACTTCCGAGCTACGACATTGACTAAAATTGTTTCTCCTTTGGTAGCGGCTTTGTCATATTCCTTTTTTTTTAGGTGCATTCGGGCGGTGGTAAAATTGATGCTCTCATCGAGCGGAATTTGAAGTTTATCAAAAAGTGCTTTGGCTTGATTGATAGAGTTTTCGGCTTCAGTATATCTCTCTAGCTCAATGTAAGATTGGGCAATAGAAGCATACAAATAAGCCAGTCCAATTCCTTGATTGAATTTTTTGACTTCTTCGAGCGCATGGAGATAGGCCTCCAACGAAACCGCAAAATGTTTTTTCCTTTCGTTGGTTTCGGCAAGGGCGATGTACAAATTATAAAGGTCGGGGGCGCGCTGTTTTTCGTCAACGAAAGTTTTTTTTATATCACTTATGAGGGTTTCGATGTAAGAGGTCGCGTTGGGGTTGTCGGTTTTAGCATAAATCACCCCAATGAGGCGACGCACAAAGAAGCGCTGCTTGGAAGTAATGTTTGGAATAAAAAGGACGTTGTTTAGGATCTCAACGGATTCTTGATAATTGGAACGAAATCTTTCCAAAAATTCCGCTTTTTTTATCATTCCTTCGGCCTTATAAAAATTGTTTTTGAGATGTGAGGCTTCTTCGATAGTTTGGTTGGCCCAGTAGAGCGAGCTGTCTCTTTGGGTGATAGACGTGTAAGTATATAAATAGGCTAAATACACGTACGTTTTCAATTTTAAAGTATCGCGCGTAATGGCTTTAGGAATTTTTGAGAGCTGAGTCAAGTAATAGAAATGCTCCTTTTTGATAGAATCGACATAACTCAGATTAAATCGTTTATCTACATTGAGCAAACGAGGGCTGCTTACTTCTTGCGCCATGGTATTCATATAGCAGGCCGTAAACAGTAGAGCACAGAGTATATTTTGGGCAATATTTTTCAAGTGTTTATAAATATAAAAAACAGTTAGGCAAGTTAAACCAGAAAAAAAACATCCACCATTAAGGTCGGGTAGATTGTCTAAAACAGCGCACGAATGGTATCGATTTTGAGTAAATGGAAATTAGAGCGGAATTTCGATAATGATTTTTGTTCCTTGTGCTTTGTCAAAAGCATCTTTCAAATCCACAATTTGAATTTTGGAGTGAGTCTTATAAAATTGGTTGATAAGGTCGATACGCTCGGCAGTTACTTTCATGCCAAATGATTTTTGTTTAGTCGCCGACTTGCTCTTAAATTGGGCAGCTTTGGCTCTTCCTACGCCGTCATCTATCACCATCACTCGAAGAAGGTTGTCGTGGGGCTGTTGTACCTTTATAGATACCATGCCTCCTTCGGGTTTGTGCATGAGCCCATGCCAAATGGCATTTTCTACAAACGGCTGAATCAAAAGAGGGGGAATTTGAATATTTTCGGTATCTACCGAAGCATCTACCTCAAATTGATACCTTACTTTTTGTTGAAACCTCATGGCTTCCATTTCAATATAAAGCTTGAGGGTTTCGAGCTCATTCAATAAAGTAACTTTTTCGGAACGAGAATTTTCTAACACAAGTCTGATGAGTCTCGAAAACTTGCTCAGGTATTCGGAAGCCGTATCGGCATCGTTACGAGCCGCAAAATACTGGATAGAATTAAGGCAATTGAAAATAAAGTGGGGGTTCATTTGTGCTCTCAATGCCGCGATTTCTGTTTGGGCGATGTGCTGTTGGTATTGTGCTTCTCGTTGTTGACGCAGGGCTTCTTGGGCTTCAAGGCGGCTCTTGAGGGTTTGTTGTGCTAGCCTATATCGATAAAGAGTATAAATAATGGCCGCTGCTGCTACCGCTAAAAGGGATATAAACCACCAAGTTTTCCAAAAAGGTGGCTCAATGATGATACTAATAGTGCGAATCTTTCCCCAAGTTCCCTCAAAATTAGCCCCTTTGATTTGGAGGGTGTATTTTCCAGGCGGTACATTGGTGAAGGTAGCCAAAGGGATGTTGCCACACATCACCCATTCTTTGTTGAAGCCTATGAGTCGATAAGCGTACTGATTTTTATGGTTTTGAGTGTACGATAAAGCAGAGAAGCCAATGGTAAAGAAGTTTTGGTTATAATCTAGGGTAATTTGAGATGTTAAATTAAGATTTTTTGTCAGAGGTAGTTCTTTGTCAAATACCTTTAAAAAACTGAAAATGACTTTAGGGGTTTGTTTTGTACGACGAATATCGGAGGGGTAAAATCTAAACTTGTCAAAAAAAAGCTCACCTTTATCTCCCTTTACAAACGTTCCAAACTGAAAAACCCGTAAATCATATTCGGCACCTAAGTACTTAATTTGACCCGTTTCGGGAATATACTGTATGAGTGCATTGGCACTTTTTAACCATACTGAGCCGTCATCGGTAAGGTGAATATTAGTAATAACATCTTTGGGGTCGAGAGTCACACGCTGCCATTGGTCCGTCGAAAAATCATACTTCCAAAGTCCGTGATCAGTAGCGGCAATCCAGACTACTCCTCTTTTGGGGTCTTCTACTATTTTATTAATAGAAATATTGGTGACAGGCGAACTTTTGTAAATAGCATCTTTAAGAATTAATTTATCGGTTTTAGGATCATACCACCGTACGAAGTTGTCGTCCCAGCTCCCCATCCATACTATCCCTCTGTGGTCGACCATAGCGCACCTGAGGCGTTGATTATTTATTTCCTTTTCTATACTTTTTATATTGGTAAAAGTACGAGCGGTAGCGTTGTATTTGATGAGCAACCCTTCGGTGCTGGGACTAGTGTATGTGACGGGTATCCATATATTTCCGGCTTTATCGGAAGCAATACTCATTACTTGATAAAGTTCATTGGTATGCCATAGGGTGTTTTGGATAGGTACTTTGATATTGAGCATTCGTTGCTGTCTTAAATCCCACTGCCATATACTGCCTCCCTCTATTTTGCCCACAAACCAAATGACCTGATTGATACTATCTGCATACGCTTGATTGATGATTTGTTCTGGTTTTTTAGGAATAGGTTGTCTGAGAAGGGAGGTTGTTTGCCCACTTTTTTCGTTGTAGCGGGCGAGTACAAATCCTTGCGGGGTTTCGTATGTAAAATACAAATACCCTTGGTATTGACACAGTATTCGTACTTTATCATATTGTATTTTGAGGGGAATTCTTTTGAAGAGCTGATTTTCGAGATTCAGATAAGCGACAGAAGCATCGCCATTAGCGATTTCTTTGCCTATCCACACTGTATGCCGGTGGCCTATAAATGCAGAATTTGGGTGAGTTGGTGGAGAAAATTTGTCGCCCAGAATGTGGGGATAGAGATGGAGCGTTTTAGAAAGAGTATCAAATATAGTCACTCCTTGCTTAGAGATAAGAAGTATTTTGTGGTTTGTGAAAGGGTTAAGTTGATAAATCTGGTTGGCATCTAAATTTGGGAAATGATACTGCTTCCAAGTGGCACTTGGGAGGTGGAAGCGAAGAAGCCCATAATGCCCCCATGCCCCTACCCACACGTTTTGGGCACTCGAATCTGTCAATACACTATTGATATCAAGCTCTTGAAAGGCTTGCGTTTTGCTTTTGGAATCAGGGTCATGGGCATTTCCTAAGGGATAGCGGATGAGTACATTGCTACCAGGGTGATAATATCCAAGACAAGAGTGAGGAAGGTGCTTGTCGGATGCGGTATACACTACACCCCACACCCTGCCTTTGGCATCTGTATGTAAGGGTTTTAGGAGCACCAATGAGGTATCAGAATCATATTGTTGGGTGTAGCCATTGAGAATAGCAGGAAGCTTAATGTGTCTAAATTTCTTGTTTTGAGGATTAAATTCAAATACAGGTGCACGGACGTTGTTGGAGGTAGCAGGAAACAAAAAATAGATTTTACCGTCGGCCGCCGAAGTATATCCCCACACTTGATAATTTTGGACGAGAGGAGTGTGGAAAAATTCAAATTTTTCATTGATAGGAGAATACAGCGCCACGCCCTTATCGGTAAGCGACCATACCTGACCTTTGGGTGTGATATTGATACCATAATAAGGCAGAGAATCATAAACTTTAGAATAATGCCCGTCGTAGCGTATCAAGGTCTGATTGTCGGCTATAAACCACAGATACCCTTCTCGGTCTTGCATTCTCATTTCTTTGGAAAATGCTTGTTTTAAAATATCATTTTCGACGGTAAATGGGTCAAATCTTAAATATGGCTCTCCCACAATCACTTTAGAAGGAGCTAGGAATATAGTCTCAACACGTTGGGCTTTAACATAAATCAAAGCCCAAATAAAAATAAAAGCAGTGTAAACGAATCGATGAGCCAACATGTAGTACTTTTTCAAATTCTAATTTAGATAGTAAAAAGGGGATGTGAAAGAATAAGAACCTCAAATGCTGAATCTCTAGGGCGAATGGTCGGATTTGTGAGGGAGAGACATAAACGACCTCAGGATAAGGCTTCTTTTATAAAAAATAAAAATGGCCGTTCGCCTACTAAACAAGTTCATTCACCCAAAAAAACGCACAACTCACCCGAGTTGAATGGAACTCGTTGTCCACTACTTCTACCTTAGTATCAAGTTTAGACTAAACTTGTATCTTTTATGGAAACCAATTTACCCTCTTTGAAACCACAAAAACTGGTAGAAAAAACCGTGACAGAAGAAATCGTCCATATTGAAGGAGACGGTAACTATAGTCGGGTAGTGATGCTCAATGGACGTTTTGCGGTAGTGACCCAAAATATCCAGCTTCTACATCAAAATCTTCCTCCTCAGTTTATACGGATTCATAAATCTTACGTAATCAATGTGCAGTATTTGGCAAAGATACTAGCTCGGCAAAAAATGCTCTTGCTTACCAACGGAATGAGGTTGCCCATTGCAAGGCGACGATACACGGAAGTGAAAAATATATTCAAAAATTATCAAAAATCTGCCTAGCTGTAGCTTAAAAGAACGCTAATTACTTATGAAATACTCTTTTGACCTTTCCCCAAAAAGCTTTCAGACTATTCCACTTACCAGTTAGGGATAAATGTTTAGGAGTATTCTATAAGTAGATAAATTGATTGACCAAAATTCTGATTCGCTTCTCCTCACTAGGTGTGGCAGGGGATTGGTTTGCCTTTATAATAATCTATATCTATAGATATAAAGTAATAATTTTTCTAATACAGCCATTCACCAAAATTGGGGATTTTGTAGAGGCTATTTATGCCCGACCTTTGAAATGTTTTAAAACTCAATCTCACCGCGACGGCGGTAAACAATACGTACTCATAATGAAAAAACTACGCTTCCTCTCGCTAGCACTTATAAGTGCTTCTATGGTATTTTTGTTGACTGCTTGCCCTGGGTCACAGGGAGAGCCAGGGCCCGCTGGTGCACAAGGGCCTAAAGGGGATACTGGTGCTCAAGGCCCTGCGGGGCAGAATGGCAACGCCAATGTGATACAATTCACCTATGGCTCACGGGTATTTAATCCAGTCGCTAATATTGAAGTTACTTACACACTAACAGGCATAACAGCAGATATGATAGGGAAGTCAGTCCTTCTTTTATATTTGCAAAATGCGTTAGGTTATTGGTATCCTATACCAGGTGTTTTTGATGGTTCTTATGAGTACCGGACTATTATTCGGCCTAGTGCGAATTCAGTAGTAGCAATAAGAAGAACGGACAACACTACCGTAAGTCAGACATTCAATGCAACAAGAATTATTATCATTCCAGTATCCGACTTGCGTAATGGCCGTAAAGCTGCCGTTGATTATTCCAAATACGAAGAGGTAAAAGCTTACTACAATTTGCCTGATTAAAGGTATAGTCCTCAGTTTTTAGGTGTAAAACATTATCCCACCTTACACGCTACATCAAAGCGCGTCATGGGAATGCCATGCTCGTAACTGTCCAAGAAAACATAATCCAAGATAGTCTATCAAAACATTGAATGGCCATGAAATCTCAAATTCGTCCCTTTTATAGCACTGCTTTAGCGGCTATTTTTCTTGCTACCTTTCTTACAAGTTGTGGCCTATTTCAGAGTGCAGTGGAAGCCGCTTGGCCTCTATTGGGTACTTACAAAATGAACAATATTCAACTGGAATTGAAATATACTGCCAATGGCGCCTATAATCCGAAGGGTACTACTACTCGTTTTCCTAATGATTTACTGGATTTTAGTACAGGTACCGTTACGATGGGCAATGCCACCTACAACTATCGAAACGAAACCGTAAACGGCATAAAGAAAGTCGTATTCATCGACCAAAGCACCAAGGAAGATGTAGTTAGTTTCACATATACCCTCAACAATAATGCCCTCACGCTCACGTCCGACAACATCATCGTGGGTACTACAGCTCGTGACAGAGCACAAGAGGCATTAGGTTGGGCAGCTATTTTTGGTTTTGGAACTACTACTTTTCCACGCATTACTTCGGCTACGGATGCATCTTATGGGGCGTTTATTATCAATGCAACCAAATAACACATGAAACCCCTTTTTCTCTGGCTTGGATGCGTACTCTTGTCGTGGTCGGGGCAAGCGCAAGAGTTACCTCACCGAATGCGGGTAGGGTTATCGGTAGATTTGGGCGGCAACACATTGGGCATAGGGGCGCAGCTGCACGGGTCGTTTCGATTTACTAATAATTACCGTGCTTTTGATGACCAAAATCGCTATCTCAATGCAGGTGTTGGCATTGGGGCTACGCTTTCAAGTGGACTTTCTGTAGGTAAGAGTGTGCCGCATTACGTTACTTATGGTTTTGGTAGCGGGCGTGCGATGTGGGAACTGGGCATAATGGGAGTACGGCACCAAAAACGGACTATTGATACTGAAACTGATTCACAAACGGGCCGGATTTATCGCACATTCAATGAGCATTGGAAATACCTAGTGCTGCCACTTGCAGGCTATCGCTACACTGCATATAGTGGTTTTATGTTTCGGATCAATGGTCCTATACCAGGTATTGCTTTTGGCTGGATTTTCTAATAGTTCAAACAATTGAAAGTATATGAAAAATTTTGGTATTCTTATCGTTTTTATAATTTCTGTAATAACTGGGTGCAGCCATAAAACCACTTCTACGGCTGTCGTTAATCAAGGGGTTGTCAAAACTTACGCTATTTTGCCTTTTGACGTAACCATTGAAAAAAATTTACAAATCAAAAAAACAACTCCTGAAATGCTTCGTCAGCAAGAAGAACGTGAAAGCTTACAGTATCAAAGCGGCGTATTTCAGTATATGATGGAGCGCAAAAAAGACTTTAATGTCAACTTTCAGGATATAGATGATACCAATGCTCTCCTCAAACGAAATAATGTTGGCTATGAAAAAGGACGTACAATGACCAAAGCCGAACTGTGTCAGCTTCTCCAAGTGGATGGTATTTTGACTGGCAAATACCAACGTAAAGAAAACCTAGACCGAAGCCTTTCTCGTGGCCTAGACATACTGGCTCGACAAACCGAAAATTTTTCTTTAAGTCCCAAACAAGGTGAGGCCACGCTGAGCTTAACGCTCTATAACGCTTTCGAAAAACGGGTGGTGTGGACTTACCAAAACGATGACTGGAATAGCAGCTACCGCTCACCTGAAGAACTCGCCCAAAAACTCATGGAGCGAGCTGCCAAGAAGTTTCCTTACAAGAAATAAGACAAGTTTTGGGACAAATACAAGGCATTATTTTCTTGGTTTTTTGGAATACAATCCAAGTCCCCAAAACAGTTAGTCGCTGTATCAAAACGGCGGGTGTAAAATTGATACGTATAGCCAAAGGCGGTACTGTAAAAACTTCACTTTGAAATGATTTGGAACCCCAAAAAACGGCGGATTAGAAAGCGAAAGAATAAACGATAAAGTCAAATATGAGACTCTACATAACTTCTCAGCCGGAAGCTTTTCTATGGCAAGATCTTGAGCGTCTGGTCCAAGAAAAAGAAGTACTAGCGGTGTTTCGTTCTCCCGAACCTCGGTTTGGAGTAGAGACCAAATACCCTAGATTTCGGATTCAAAAAGCGCGTGCTACTCGTTGGAGTACTGTTTTTTGGTCACAAATAACAGGCTCTACTCAGCAGTTTGAGACACATACAGAGGTACAGATTCGGGTAGGTTTCACCTCCGAAGCCCAAATGCGCAATGCGATTGCGGGGGTGTTTTTACTGGTATGGCCACCTTTCTGGTTTATGCTAATCAACCCTTCAAATTGGGTATGGGCACTGCCATTGACGATTATTTTTGGCAATGTCGTAGCCATCATTATTTATTGGCCCCTCTGGACATTTAAGGATTTTTTGGTCAAACGCTGGAAGCTAAAACCCCAAAAGCATTGATTCATAGGTATTTTGACTCATTTGAGATTCGCTATTTGTAATTACTTACCCCTAGGCAATAAGCGGTAAGCAGTAGGCATTTTTTGCGAATTTTTTAGGCAACCACAGCGGAAACTCGTTGAGGAGGCTCCCTCCTTTTTAATAAAAATCTTATGGCTTATGGCCTAAAGCATATTGCTAATTAGTTATAAACTTTCTAATATCATGAAAAAACAACTCATTCTATCTCTAAGCCTTTTTTCTTTGTTGACAGTGACATTATTGGACTGTAAGAAAAAAGAAGACCCTGCACCTTCTAAACCAACAAATCCTACGAATCCCGTTACGGCCACCGCACCCACAATCGACAATACAGCTAATGCTACCACAAGCAGCGACATCACCGCCGTGAGTGCCAAAGTGAGCAGTACCCTTTCGGCCAACGGTGGGGCGGCCATCAGTCAGCATGGGCATGTATGGTCGGAAACCAACGCGGCTCCAACTACGGCCGACAGTAAAACCGAACTCGGCAAAACCGACGGCCCTTTTCCGTTGAAGTTTACCTCGGAGCTTAAAAACCTCAAAGCCAATACGACCTATAATGTAAGGGCTTATGCGACTAATGATAAGGGAACTACTTACGGTACGGCTGTGCAGGTGAAGACGACGGCCGTAACACCTACGGCCAGCTTGGCCGAATGGAAAACGGCCCGTTCTTTGGGCGAAGGTTTTGACTTTACCCAGACCAGGGACCTGCTTGCCGATGCCAACGGAAACTTTTACATATCAGGTTCTTACAACAAAGCAGGGAAAATAGGGAAGTTTTCGACGGGTTCGGGCAATGGCGGCTTCGTCGCCAAACTTGATGCCACGGGTGAACCCCTTTGGGTTATTGAACTTACTAGTACTTCGAGTAATGAAGTGTATGATCTTGATATGGATGCGGCAGGAAACTTGTATGCAGCTTTAAGTGCGGGTACACGTAATGCAACCTTTGGTTCTTTTACGTTACCTAACTTTGGCGCCTATATGGCCAAAATCACCCCGGATGGGAAGGTAGAGTGGGTACGTAGCTTTGGTATAAGATCGGGCGGTAATGGCTCTTTGGGGGCTACTCATGTTGATGCCCAAGGTAATTGTTACGTCATTGAAAGAATCCTTGGGAATTCTAAAGCTACGATTGGCACAACCACCGTTACAGGGTCAGATCCGGCTTGGGGACTCAATAATGGTACCGAAGGTTGGGATCATGTGATAGCACGTTTCGACCCATCCGGCAAACTGCTTTGGAGTCGGCTATTTTCGGGGGTAGGGCAACAGGATGTTTATTTCGATGTGGATCCTAATGGGGATGTTTATGCCAGTTTACGATCATTCGATGGCGTACCATCGGTAGGAGGGACAGCACTCTCATCACCTGGTGAGTTTCTCTTAAAACTCTCTTCCGGCGGTTCGTTAGAATGGAGCAAAAACATCACTACTACTAAACCCTACCAGATAACTGACATATCGTGTCATTCAACAGGTGAGTTTTTGGTAAAAGCAAGTAGTAGTTCCAGTATTTCAATTGGTGGAGCTACTACTACCCCTACTAACTCCGGTATATTGGCAGTTTTTCGTCAGGATGGCTCGACTAAATGGGCAACTGCTACGCCGATTGGATACGTTAAAAGTACAACATTCGATAATTCAGGAAATCTCTATATGGTTTATGATGGCAGTAGAAACAGCCGTTTTACAATCGGTGATATAACCCTGCCTGCCCAAACCTCGGAAACGCAGAATTATATGGTTGTAGCGAAATACAACCCCATGCAAAACAAATGGCTGTGGGCTATCCGAAACAAAAGCGTTACAGGAACGTATGGGCCGGGTTCTGCCTTTTTAGCTATCTCATCTACAGGCGTACCATTACTCAGTTTATCATTACCAACAGGCGATATAGAATTCAGTAATACAATTAAAGCCACAATGTCGAGCCGATTTGGGGTTATTACTTCGACAATTGAGCAGAAGTAATCCATTTTTCATTTTTATTAAGACCTACAACCATGGCAAAAGTAGAAAATGCGACAATGCTTGTCGGCGAACGCTCGCAGGATAACAATCAGGAATGGCGTAGAACGGTACGCGTATCGGCAAAGTTCAGGTTTGCTCACGAAGAACTAGGAACTACGTTCAAAGTACGGGTGATTCTATTTGGTACAGACAACCCATTCGTTGATTCGGATAATTTCCAATCATCAATGCCTTTTAGACAAAATTGGGAAACATACATTTTCAGTGGCGGGAATGGGGTATTATCTACTTCTGCACGCTCTTTGGTGGGCTCTATTGTTTATGAAAAAACCTTGATTCCAACCACAACTGAAGTAGATTTTTCAGAAGGGAGGCATCTCTTAGAATCTAAATTAAACGAAGACCCCGCTGTAAAGTGGGTACCTGAAGTCCGACCACCCGTTACCCAGATGATACCAAAGCCTCATCAAGACGAGGTTTATGTAAAAATTCAACTTATTGTGGAAAGCACCTCTCCTGTGCAGGTCATTACAGTCTTCTAATAAATTTAAAAGTAGTTAAAATCATGGGAAAGCTTATTATGAGCCTTTTATGAGGGTTTACCTGTTACGCTCATCCCCTTTTGGCACAAACGCCTGCTAAAATCTTCAATCAATTTTTACCATCAAAAGCAATTTTACAAAAATGAAAACATTCCTCACTTCTGCTTTATTACTGTGCAGCATCTTATTATTGGATAGTTGCAAGAAAAAAACGCCCGAGCCTACCCTGTCGGCTAAAATTCAGCAAATAGTACCTACCACTTTGCTAAACGACTTAAAAACGAAGGGAATGCCCATTAATGAAGGCTTGAACCCGCCCAATATAGAAGGGATTTTTATTTCAAACCCTCATACCTTAGAAGTTCCTTATGTAGGAGACCCTAATCCTAAGGGTCATGTTTTTAACAGCTTGGTTTTGCGATTTTCGAATCAAAACAGCAAAGAATTGAGCGTTAACATAGATACTAAATCAAGTTCTACAGTAGCTTCTGGGATAGGCGGATTTATTTCTGGAACAGGTAATAAATTCAGTATTTTCGCTGAATTGTCCGTTCAAAACGGTACAGCTACCGGCAAGCAGGTAAGAATTTTTTCAGGAGAGATTACCTCACAGGGCATCAAGGATTTTTACTCCACTTTGGTATTTACAGAAAAAAATGACCCTAATAAAATCTTTATTGAAATTGGGGCAGCGCGAATTATTAAGGATGGCGATGGTTTGGCTTCAAGAACGAATAGTTTCAGATTAGGTATTGAAAATGACAATCTGCTAGGCAGTGATGATTGGGTCGCCCAAAAGTAATAATTGCTTTTAATTTCTTATTGGGTGGCACCGAGACCGCCCAATTTTTAATTTTCCCGGTATAGCAACCTGCAAGTATACCTGTCAATAACATGTCTTCTTAACTACCGAGCACAAACACTCCCTCAACTACGTAGCTAGGGCTACTCCGAAAAGCGTTTACAGTTTTATATTCCTGTTTTTATAAGGACAACTCTATATCCTTCACTTTCAAATACAAACCGAACACAGTGCCCAACTCATCATTGCCCAAATCGAATCAACCCACCCGAACGATGCTGCGGGGCTGGACAAAATTGATCAACAGGTCGCTCAATTTCTGGGTGTTGCCTCGGCTCCGTACACGCGCAGCCGCGATGCCCTGAAGACCATCAGACCATCTAATTTTTGGCTCAAAATCGAAAACTGGCCTCTTGGTCATACCCAAGTATTTGGGTGTTTTGTTTTGGAAAGTGGTGAGGTAATCGCCTTTCAGTCGGGTTGCGGACCCACCGAAGAACTGGCCGAACTGCATACCGTAGTCCAAGGTATTGCTTATACAAAGGGATATCGCTTTTCTCAATATGAATCTACATCCCCTTGGATGCAGGACGAGGAGTACTAATGTGTTCGAAGTACTATAAACTTGCTGTATATCCCCCTCTTCAGAAATACTTGCAGAGGGGGATACGTCATTTCTTACGAAAATCATAAAAGGTGGGGAGCTCTGATGTTGCTCAAATAAAGCAGGGTTTAGGAATAGCTACCCAAAATGAGTCCCTTCTTTAGGAGAAAGAAGGGACCAAAAAAAAGAAACTTTGTTGTTGATGAAGTATAATAAAAGTAATAAAGTGCGTCTTAAAACTATGATTATGATTCAAAGCTAATACAAAATTATGTGTTATAACAAATAATTTTCAAAATTATTGAATATGTCAAATTGATTGTTTGTAAAATTATATAAAAATATCCTTTTTGCGTTGATTTTGGCATTTTTGAGGTCAACTGTATATCCCTTTTCGGAAATGCTACATTTTTAAAAATGCTAATTTTTTTGTATTGATTTTGGTTTTTGAAAAGTAAAAAATCAAATTTTGATAAATTATATACTGGATATACGGTATTTTTTATGTTATCGCTTTTTAGAAGGATAATAGTATTTTTTTTATAAGAGGAGGGGTGCCTGTGTTTGCGTTTTATCTTTTATACGAAAAAAGCTGCTTTTTTGAAAAGCAGCTTTTTTCGTATAAAAGATTTTAAAATCTCAAGCTTACAAAGCTCCGTCTTTGATGTCTTCTACTACACTAGGGTCGAGTAGGGTGGTAGTATCGCCTAAGTTGGAGGTATCTCCTTCGGCTATTTTGCGCAGGATTCGGCGCATGATTTTACCCGAGCGAGTTTTGGGCAATCCCCTCACAAACTGAATTTTGTCAGGTTTGGCAATGGGTCCAATGATACGTGTTACAGTTGCCAAAATATCGCGTCTTGAGAGATCTTCGTCGTCGAGTAGATTTTCGCTGATGACGAAAGCATAAATCCCTTGCCCTTTGATGTCATGTGGATAACCTACTACGGCACTTTCAATCACATCAGAGTGCATATTGATGGCATTTTCGACCTCCGCTGTTCCGATACGGTGTCCTGATACGTTCAAGACATCATCTACCCGCCCTGTGATGCGATAGTAGCCATCTTCGTCGCGGAGACAGCCGTCACCCGTAAAATACTTACCAGGGTAGGTCGAGAAGTAAGTTTGGCGGCAACGCTCGTGGTCGCCCCAAGTAGTACGAATGATAGACGGCCACGGAAACTTAATGCATAAGTTACCGCTTACGCCATTTCCTTCAATCTCATTTCCTGCCTCATCTACCAATACAGGTTGTACACCCGGAAGTGGCAATGTGGCATAGGTAGGTTTGGTTTTGGTAACGCCCGCAATAGGCGAAATCAAAATACCGCCATTCTCGGTTTGCCACCAAGTATCAACGATGGGACAGCGGCTTTTTCCGATATTTTCGTTGTACCAATTCCATGCTTCCTCATTGATAGGCTCACCCACCGAACCCAAGACTTTCAACGAACTTAAGTCTTTTCCTTCAACATATTTGAGACCAAAGCCCATCAACGATCTGATGGCCGTGGGGGCGGTATAAAGAATATCCACTTTGTGTTTATCCACAATATCCCAAAAACGTCCTGCGTCAGGATAGGTAGGTACCCCCTCAAACATGACGGTGGTGGCACCGCTCAACAATGGACCATAAACAATGTAACTATGCCCTGTAATCCAGCCCACATCAGCGGTACAAAAGTGGATTTGGCCGGGTTCGTATTGGAATACATTTTGGAAAGTATAAGCCGTATAAACCATGTAGCCACCCGTGGTATGAACTACCCCTTTGGGCTTACCAGTAGAGCCTGAAGTATAAAGGATGAAGAGGGGATCTTCGGAGTCCATCAGTTGGGCGGGGCAGTCGGAAGTGACTTGCTTCATTTCACTCTCCCACCATACATCACGTCCTTTGATCATAGAGATAGGCGTACGGGTGTGGGTAAGTACAATTACTTTTTGTACCGAAGGGCAAGCAATGAGGGCATCATCGACGGTGTCTTTCATCGGGATGTTTTTATTGCCCCGGGCCGCCCCGTCTGACGTAACGATGACCTTACAATTGGAGTCGTTGATACGATCGGTAAGAGATTGGGCCGAAAATCCACCAAAAACCACTGAATGTATGGCACCAATGCGGGCACAAGCCAAAATCGCTATGGCAGCTTCGGGCACCATCGGAAGGTAAATACACACACGGTCTCCTTTCTGAACTCCATTGCGTTTGAGTACATTCGCAAATCGACACACTTGGTCATGGAGCATTTTATAGGTAAGCGTTACGCTTGGATCAGAGGGGTCGTTGGGTTCCCAGATAATAGCAGGACGATTTCCTAATTCTCTGAGATGTCTATCGAGCGCATTTTCGGTAATATTGGTTTTGCCACCTACAAACCACTTCACATTAGGCTCTTCAAAATTCCAGTCTAATACCCGCTTCCAAGGTTTATGCCATTTGAATTCTTGTGCTACTTCTGCCCAAAAGCCCTCAGGGTCTTCCACACTATGTTGATAGGCAGCTTGATAGTCTTCAAAAGTACGTATACGCATGATTTATTGATGTTTTGGATTGATTAAGGTTAATGTAAGGAACGATTGGTGATGAAATGAGGGTCTAAAAATAGCAAAACATTTTCCCGATTGAGTGAAAAAAATATCACAAAATTGCTAAACAAGTATAGAAAAGTAGGCGAACTAGTGAGATTTTTTAGTGTCCAAAGCCTCTACCTATCTTCCGTTTTTGGAGGGCTTCGGCGATTTCGCTCAAAATCGCAGGGTCGTCGATAGTGGAGGGAATACTATACGATTCGCCATCGGCAATTTGACGCATCACTTTTCTCAAAATCTTGCCCGAACGCGTTTTGGGAAGACGCTTTACAATAAGTGTATTTCTAAAAAAAGCTACCGCACCGATTTGCTCTCGTACAATGGTCACTAGCTCAGTTTCAAGCGTATTTTCTTCAATTTCTACTTTGTCTTTGAGTACCACAAACCCCACGGGACGTTGACCGCGCAACTCGTCGGCAATTCCTACTACGGCACATTCTGCCACGGCAGTATGAGAGGCCACAAATTCTTCCATTTCGCCCGTTGAGAGTCGGTGCCCTGCCACATTGATGACATCATCGACTCGTCCCATGATATATACGTACCCGTCTTCATCTTTATACCCGCCATCGCCTGAAAGATAATAGCCCGGAAATTTTGATAAATAAGACTGCTGAAAGCGGGGGTCGTCGTTCCACAACGTAGGTAGGCAGCCTGGCGGAAGCGGAAGCTTAATACATACATATCCTTCGTGTTTGGGCGGAAGGGGATGTCCCTCTTCGTCCAAAATCTGAACATCAAATCCACACACGGGCTTGGTAGCAGAGCCTGCTTTCACCGTAAACATTTCGACCCCGGTCATATTGGCAATCATAGGCCAGCCCGATTCGGTTTGCCACCAATGGTCGATGATAGGCACTTTGGTGATTTGTTGGAGCCACTCTAAAGTAGGCGGGTCGCAGCGCTCTCCCGCCACAAATATTTGTTTTAGAGAACTAAGGTCATATTTTTGGAGATGCTCGGCGGTAGGGTCTTCTTTTTTGATAGCTCTAAAAGCAGTAGGCGCAGTAAAAAAAACTTTAACTCTATGCGCTGCTATGATGCGCCAGAAGGTGCCAGCATCGGGAGTACGTACTGGTTTTCCTTCAAACAAAATGGTAGTACAGCCCTGAATGAGAGGGGCATATACAATATATGAGTGACCCACTGCCCAGCCCAAATCTGAAGCGGCCCAATATACATCGCCAGGGGCTATATCATACACATATTCCATTGAAAATTTCATAGCTACAGCATGACCGCCATTGTCTCTGACTATTCCTTTTGGCTTTCCTGTAGTGCCGGAGGTGTATAAAACATACAGAGGGTCGAGGGCACTTAATACGGCACATTCGGTAGGAGAGGCTTGTTGGAGGGCTTCCTCAAAATCGACATCTCGGTTGGTTTCCATGCTTGCGGTGGTCATGGGACGTTGCAGAATAAGACAATGAGGCGGCTTGAAGCTAGCTTGTCGAATGGCTTCATCGAGGAGTGGTTTATAAGGAACAACTCGGTCAAACTCAATACCACAGGAGGACGAAACAACAACTTTAGGACGGGTGTCGTCGATTCGAATTGCTAATTCATGAGGTGCAAAACCGCCAAATACTACCGAATGAACCGCCCCCAACCGAGCACAAGCCAGCATAGTAAATGCTGCTTCGGGTACCATAGGCATATAAATGATGACGCAATCACCCTTTTGTACACCCAAATTGTGCAATGCGCCCGCTAGCTTCGCCACTTGGGTTTGAAGCTCACGATAAGTATATTTTTGAATTTGATGAGTGACAGGTGAGTCGTAAATGAGGGCTACTTGATCGGCACGGCCATTTTCTACATGATAGTCTATCGCTAAGTAGCAAGTATTGAGTTTGCCACCCTCAAACCACCGATAAAAGCCCTGTTCATTGGTAGTGAGGATTTGAGTGGGGAACTCATACCAAGCAATTTTAGCCGCTTGTTGGCTCCAAAAGGCCAAAGGATTAGCTAGACTGGCCTCATAGAAGTCAGCATACGATTGTATTGACGATTTCATGATTTATGAAATATAAAGTGCTTATTACAAGGTGCTTGTCGCAAGCGCATTTACCTTGGATACCATGTCACGGGTCGAAAATGGCTTGGGTATATACAAGTCTGCTCCCAACTCATATCCTTTTTGCAAATCGATTTCTCGACTTTTTGAACTCATAAAAACAACTTTGATGTGCTGGTACATTGGACTAGTTTTGATAAAAGTACATACCTCATAACCGTTGACTTTGGGCATCATGATGTCCAATAAAACCACATCAGGAACTTCGCTACGAATGATGTCAAAAGCCTCTTCACCATCGCGAGCAATAAATACGCGATACCCTTCTTTTTTCATCAAAAACTCCAACGACATCAAAATATTGGGTTCATCGTCTACTATTAATATTTTTATATGCTGGCGTGTCATGCTAATCACATTTTCGGTAGAAACCTACAATCGCTTCAGTGTCAATAATGGCGTAAAGTAGAAAATTAATTTTTTGAAAATAAAATTAAGTTGCAAAAGTGGTATAGATGCTGATTTCTTTGAGTAAATATTTTGTAAAATGTTTATTGATAGTGCTTTTGAGTGGTTTTTAGGACATCATCGTAGGAATTTGAAAAGTAAAAACCGCCCCTTCACCTAAGGTACTTTGTACCTGAATGTCTCCTTTACATAGCTCAATGATTTTTTTTGAAATCGCTAGCCCAAGCCCACTGCCTTTGGCTTTGCGATTATGTTTTGACTCAGCTTGATAGAATTTATCGAAGATGAGGGCTTGCAGTTCGGGACTGATACCGGGGCCATTGTCTTTGACGCTTATTAGTAAAATACCATTTTCTACTTTTGCCAATACTTCAATTAAACCATTTTGACTCGGGCAAAACTTAATAGCATTCGATAGAAGATTAATCAAAACTTGCATCAATCGGTCGTAATCGCTGTAGATATTGCCCAACGAACCTTGATAAGATGTTTTGATAATGATTTCTTTTTCTTTGGCCAACTGCTCAATTGAGTTAATAGATTCGGAGATGAGGGTCTGAATCGAAAAAGTCTCTTTAGAAAGCTGATAGCGTCCTGTTTCGTACCTTTCCAAATCCAACACCTGATTGACGAGTCGGGTGAGTCTATCAGATTCTTTGATGATGGTAGTCAAAAAATGCTGCTGTTGCGAAAGCTCCATATCAGGATTATCGTGGATGATTTCGGATAAGGCCCGAATGGAAGTCAGCGGAGTGCGGATTTCGTGGGTTACGGTCGATAAAAAATCATCTTTTTGCTGCTCAGATACTCTAAGTTTGTCATTAGCCTGTTTGAGTTGATGCGTCAAAGCTTCTAGTTCGCGAGATTTTCGGGTAAGCTCTTCATTGACGGTCTTCAGTTCTTGGGATGTTTTAAGAATATCAATTACTTCATCGACCGTGATACGTTCTTCCTTCGCCACAGAAGCCACTACAATGCGAGCAGAGGCCGCACCAATGGCTCCGCTGAGCATTTTTTCGGCGTAGTTGACAAGCATGGGGTCAGCGTATTTGGTTTGGAGACTTAGTTTGTTGCGGCGAGCATAGAGCGTAAGCGCCCTTTCTGCGCGTGTTTTCCCAAAAAATTTGCTCATGAGTGTCACAATGTCGGTAATGAGGGCTTTTCCACGCCAAGCGACCGAGCGTTCATAAGAAGTATCATATTTGAAAATATCAACAAATAAAGCCGCTTGGTTGTGTTCAAGAGCACTTTGACCGAAATGAAGCGAACCACATACATAAAAAATCAAATTGAAAAACAAGGACCAAAATACCCCATGAGAAAGATTGTCCATACTTTCAAGTCCAAAAAGGGCTTCTGGCCGTAACCAACTGATATGGGCAGGGCCATACGTTAAAAAATCAGTTGAAATAAAACCGTTTGAAACCATAGAAGGAATAATAAGGGTATAAAGCCATACTGTGCTTCCGGCCAAAATACCACCCATAGCACCTACAAGATTGGCTTTTTTCCAGAAAATCCCGCCTAAAGCAGCCGGGGCAAATTGGGCAACTGCTGCAAAAGAAACCATCCCGACCGATACCAACGAGTACTTGTCGCTGACGTTTTTGTAATATAAATACGCCAATAAAATAATGACTCCGATAAATAGCCTACGGGCATTGAGTACAAAACTCCCCCCGGAACTACCAAGCCCCTTTTGCCAGCTTGGGCGACCTACCAAAACAGGCATAAGCAGATTGTTGGTAAACATTACCGTAAGGGCAGTACATTCTACAATAATCATACTGGTAGCTGCCGAAAAACCACCTAGATATGTTAAAAAGGCCAGTCCTTGTTGTTTGAAATGCAATGGTAAAGCAAGTAAATAAGTATCAGAGGGGATTGTGTCGTTTCCGAAAATAAGCTTTCCGCTCAGGGCAATTGGCAAAACGAATATATTGATAATGAGCAAATAAAGCGGGAAAAGCCACTGCGCTTTGCGGAGATGATTTTCGTTGGTATTTTCTACTACCGTAAGTTGAAATTGACGTGGTAAAAACAAAATGGCAATCGCTGCCAATAAACAGTGCCAAAACCAGCTACCGGTTTGTTCTTGAGGTAAAACAAAGAGTTTTTGGAGGTCAGGTACTTCGGCAGCGCGTGAGAATATATCCGTAAAACCGTTGAAAAGCCCAAAGGTTACGAATAGCCCTACGGCAATAAAAGTGAATAATTTGATCAATGACTCAAAAGCAATCGCCGCTACAAGGCCCTCATGTCGCTCGTTGGCTTCGAGTTTGCGGGTTCCAAACAAAATGGTGAAAATAATGAGGGCTAAGGCAATATAAAATGATTGGTCTGACCAAAACGACTGTGTAGCCAAAGGCTGATGCCCTGATAAAATCGAGAAACTTATCGTAATAGCTTTGAGCTGAATCGAAATATAAGGTACAATCCCCAACAAACACACCAAAGTCACGATGCCGCCTAAGGCCCGATTTTTGCCATAACGGGCCGAAATAAAATCGGCAATGCTCGTGATTCGCTGAACTTTACAAATCCGAATGATTTTTCTGAAAATGACCCACCAAAGAGGAATCAGAAAAGTAGGGCCGATGTACACACTTAAAAAATCAGGGCCACTTTCGGCGGCTCGCCCTACACTACCGTAAAAAGTCCAAGCAGTACAATAGACGGCCAATGATAAAGCATAGACATAGGGGTTGTTGACGATACTTCGATGTGCTACTGCACGACGCTCGGCCCAGTTGGCAATACCAAACAATACCAACAGATAAATCAGAGACAATGTAATAATCCACAAACTACTCATCGTTGGTATCTTGTTTGGGTTGGCGTACAAGCCAAGCAATGATTAAAATGATACCCAACCAACCTCCAAAAAGAAAGACATAAAAGACTGGAATTCCGCTTATAAAGGCGCCGTAATTATATATCGACAAAAGGGGCGTGTTGAAGATCGCCATCGTCAATATACATAAAGAGGCCAACAGTAATTCGCGGTTACGATTCATGAAAAAGGGACATGTTTGAATTTAAAACCAAAGGAAGAGGGTTAAAAAATGGTTGTCGAAGATATATTTCACCCCAACAACCATCCATACTACTAAACCCTAAACCTAATTTTGATTATCGTATTCGCCTTTGAGGGCATAAACTCCAAAAGTGGCCAAACTTCCTACAATCAGCGGGCATAAAATGAAAGTATAAATTCCGGCGGGAATCAAATCTTCCGATTTGCCAGTACTAAACTTTGGAAGGGCCTGATTGATTAAAAGATAGTATCCTGCGGCAGCTCCCACGAGGAGCCAAAGTACACCGGCAAGTCTTTTTATTGTGTTCATTGTATTGTCGTTTTTCAAAAAATAGATGAAATGATTTTAAAAAAGCTTTTGTGAATCAGCCTTTGGGTCTCAAAAAGTGGTATTAGTCATTTACATTCCGGTCTTTGCCATTGATGTACAACAACCCAATCACAAAGCAAATCCCCGCTATCACAATAGGATACCAAAGACCTTCCAAATAAGGTGCGGCGTACGGAACAGCTTGACCAGCGGCAGTGGCTGTTTCGTTGGCTTTGCCCGCCGATGCCACGAGAGCAGTAGCAATAGTAGGTAACAATCCTCCAAAAACTCCATTGCCCACGTGATAAGGCAACGACATAGAAGTGTAACGAATGCGCGTCGGAAACATTTCTACTAAGAATGCCGCGATAGGGCCATATACCATGGTGACAAAAATCACTTGAATGAATACCAGCCATATCAAGGTCCATTTGTCGCTGTCGTTGATCGTAACGGTCTTCTTAATTTCGGGCTTAGGAGCGTCGGCAGCAGCAACGGCTAAGATTTTCTCAATCTTTTTTTCTTCGTATTTAGTGCCGTCTGTAAATTCTTTCTTGGTGGTAGTCGTAATCAATGAATCTTTCGTAGCCACGCCATCCTTTACCTCCAATTTGCGAGATACTTCAATACTCGTCTTGTCGGTGATTTCCGTTTTATTTTTAAAGTTGGTGGTTTGGTACATTTTTTCGTAAATCGTACGATACGATAAAATCGCAATGAGCATCCCCGCTAGCATAATACCCTTACGACCAATCTTGTCGGAAAGCCATCCAAAGAATACGAAGAAGGGCGTTCCCAATACCAAAGCATAGGTCATGAGTTCGTTGGATTGCTGAAGGTCTATTGCCATTACTTTTTGAAGAAAACTCAACGCATAAAACTGCCCCGTGTACCATACCACGCCTTGTCCCATGGTAGCACCTAGTAAGGCGAGAAGCACAAATTTGAAGTTGTAGCGATTCCCAAAAGATTCTTTCAGGGGATTGGTCGAAGTCTTTCCTTCTGCTTTGGCTTTGGCAAAAAGGGGAGACTCGTGCATATTTTTACGAATCAACACCGATACATACACCATGAGGATAGATACCAAAAAAGGTACCCGCCAGCCCCAATCGGCAAAAGCTTCTTTGGACATACTGTTTTGGGTCACTTGAATCACGATGAGCGATACAAACAAACCGGCGGTAGCCGTAATCTGGATCCATGAAGTCCAAAAGCCTCGTTTGTCGGCAGGGGAGTGCTCGGCTACGTAGGTAGCAGCTCCTCCATATTCTCCTCCTAGCGCGAGCCCTTGTAAGAGCCTCAGTAAAAGTACTAAAGTAGGTGCCAAAAAACCGATGGTTTCGTAGCTAGGAATCAACCCAATCATAAAAGTAGCCCCTCCCATCAGAAGTAGCGTGACCATGAAGGTGTATTTGCGGCCAATCAAATCACCAAGCCGCCCAAAGAAAATAGCGCCAAAAGGCCGCACCACAAATCCAGCAGCGAAGGTGGCTAGGGTAGAAAGGAAGGCGGCGGTGGGATTGCCATCCGGAAAAAATTTGGTAGCGATAATGGTAGCCAAGCTTCCGAATATGTAGAAGTCGTACCATTCGATCATCGTTCCTACCGATGAGGCGCCGATGATTGCGGCTAGGCTTTGCTTTTTCTGCCCTTTTTCGGCAGCGCTTGCAGTTTCAGACATTACTTTAAAAAAGTTAAGGTGTTATAAAAAATAGTAAGGGTTTTTGAGTATGATTTTACTTAGCTTAAATGCGACTCTAGTTTCCTAAAGGTACGTTTGAAATTGAATAATAAACTCTCCTTTACTGCCATCTATCTTATCTTTAGCAATATAAATAGGGCGAGTAGAATACTGGAGAGTGATTTTGGAATGATGTCCTTCAAGATAAAAATTAGTCCCCAAATCATAGTAGTTGCCACTTTTGCTGAGAGCTTCGAGTTTTTTCCAAGTATAAGCGCCAAAGGGCTGTATTCTTACTTTAGGCTTTTCGCTGCTTTTGGGTAATACTATCCCTGCTTGTGTATAAAACATGGTGCCCGTACCGAGTAACGGGCGGGCATTGCCAGCTCCTGCTAGTGCTTTTTGTCCTTCAAATTTAGGGTCTAAGGTACCTACATTCATGATACCCGCATTTCTGATATAGTTGGGGCCAAAGTTGTATTTATAAATACCGCTGTAAAGAGTTAAGGCCGTATTTTTTTCTTTTTTGCCAATTGGCATGTCCAAAAAGGCATCGACCGACATCAAACTGATATTATGTTTCTGCGCGATTCCATTTTTTAGACTTTGGGTGCCTTGGGGTTGATTATAAAATCCCGCGCCAATATTAAACACGCGCTTGGTTCCTACATAGGAGCCTACTTTGAATGGCAACACATTGGACTCTTGATCAAAAAATTGATATTCTAAATAGCCTGCAGTAGAAGTTTTGCTGACTCCGTTGTTGTCTACTGCGACTCCCTCTACAGGTGTTATGTTGGTTGCAAAAGGCTTGTTGAGACTCAAACGGTACTCAAATTTATTGGCTTTCCCTTTCAAAAATACGCCAAACATCCGAGCAAATTGGTCTGAATTTTCGATAGTTGCCCACGTAAAAACGGGCGAATCTACGGTCATAAAATTGAGTGTGCTATGCATTGTCATGCGGCTTAAGCCTAAATAATAGTGTAAGCCTGCTCCAAACGACATTGAAAAAGGATTCGCTTTTTTGGTATCAGGATTAAGGGCAGGAATGATAGCATATTCACCCCAAAAATCATGAAAAAACAATTCTGGTTTTTTGCCTTGTCCGTAGCCTCCTGTACCCGAGGTTCCGGGGGCACCGCCGTTCAAAAAAGTTTGATTGTTGATACCAAAATGGGCTAAAACCATAAATCGAGGGTTCATTTGAGCTTGAACGAGCATCCGAAGCCGGCGAGCCCCAATGTCGAAGGTATTGTTTTGACTTACGCCATTGACAAGCGTACCGGGGTTGTTCTGAACAGAACGCATCCAAATTTGACTCCAAGTGATGAGACGCACGTATTTGGTGCCTTCGGGATTTACGTTTAGTTTCATTCCCGCGCCATAGTCCGAAGAGCCTTGGGCTTGTACGCCAGTAGCGTACCCCAAAACAGTAGCTATTGCAAAAATTGTTTTTTTCATCTTTGGTTAAGAAAGGTTTGAGAGAAGTTTTGGTAAACTCACTGAAACACTGGCGCCTTGCGTTTCAATGACAGTTCAAAGCACAATAAAATCCAATTAATAAAGAAAATATTGATATAGCTTTGGTCAAAAAGTATAGGTAAAGATTAGATAACCCAATAATAGGCAGTAGAAGGGGTAATTGAAGAGGTAGATTTTAAAAAATATACTGCGAAGGCTTCACTAAGCCAAATATTGTATGCCAACTACAAAGTAAAATAAGAGAAAAGGTAGATAAGTAGAGGAATAAATTACAAATAATGCGTCTATATTATTTTAGCAAAAGTATATTATATTAGCAAAAAAACGTGAAAAAGTTTAAAATTAAAGCCACACCCCTAGGGTGTGGCTCTCAGTAGGAAGGTAATTTTGACCTTTTCAATCTTTAAAACGCTCCCATTTAATCATCATAAATTTGTCCCCTAGCTCGGTCACAATCATGCCCGTTCCTTCTAGGTTTTTACGGTCGGCATAAAACTCCGCCAATTCTTTATGACTCATCACTTTGTAAGTAGCATGATGTGTAATACGGTCTGGAATTTTGATTTGGTATTTTTTGACCCAATTCATCACTGATACGTGACTTACACCTAGTAATCTTTCTATTTCACGAAAACTTACCCCCTCAATATAGAGCTGTAAAGCTTTTATAACATAGTACGAACTGATACCTTTGCCAAGCTTATCGACGGTAAAGTTGTAGTCGCACTTTTTGCATCTAAATCTTTGGCGGTTTTTGATAATTCCGTTTCTGACAGTCTCTAAACTATCACATTTAGGGCATTTTAATGTAGCAGCCATGGGAGGGAGAGGAATATGTTGATAAAGTATACTATATTAATTTACCAAAACTAAAGGGAGAAGAGTTAAAAAAAAATGTTAGTAGTCAGTTTTGAGATTGATACGCTAAATTAAAATAGATATTTTCGGGATACCAAAATTTTAACTAATTTGGAAACCCATAAGGCAAATTTTAGATACCCTATGATTACTTATCAGCTTGAAAATGACTTATCAGTACAAGATTTTAAATCCGTATTGGTACGTTCTACTTTAGGAGAACGCCGTCCTATAGAAGATACAGAACGCCTTGCGATGATGCTACAAAATGCTAATTTGATTGTGACCGCTCGTGACAATGGCGTCATTATCGGAGTCTCACGCGCTATTACGGATTTTGCTTTTTGTACTTATTTGTCTGATTTGGCCGTGGATACAGCGTATCAAAAAAGGGGAATTGGTACAGAACTGATTCGTCAAACAAAATTAGCGGCACCTCTGGCCAAACTTATTTTACTTTCTGCACCCAAAGCAGTGGAATATTACCCCAAAATTGGTATGAAAAACCACCCACATTGCTATTATATCGATACAGTAGATGAACTGAAATGAGAGTACTAGGAATAAGACGGATTATTATGAGAAAGGTAGTGGTAGGGCTTTTATTCACAACTATAGGGTATATTGTACAAGGGCAGAATACATTTATCCAACATTGTGTCGGAACTTGGAAAGGACAAATGCACATCTATCGGTATGGTAGCTTGAAGGATAGTGTAGAGGTCAGACTCACCGTTGCGCCTATGTCGTCTTCTGGAGAATGGACTTGGAAAACCGAGTATCTATCCTCTAAAATGCCTATGGTAAAAGACTACCAATTAAAGACCAAAGACGCTTCCAAAGGTATCTATGTAATAGACGAAGGTGATGGTGTAGAGCTAATCAATTATTTGTTTGACAATAAACTGTATTGTGTTTTTGAAACGCAAGGAATCACTCTTACTTCTACCTATGAATTACGAGGAGAAGAGTTGGTTTTTGAAGTAACTTCAGGTAAAAAACAAGCTACAAAAGTCGAAGTGACAAATTTTTCGGTCGAAAATCTTCAAAAAGTAGTATTAAAGAGAATGATTAGCCATTCAAAATAAAAGCGGACCATAAAGGCCCGCTTTGTATAAAGGTTAGAGGAGTGTTATAATCCACTAAAGTCGAAAGTTTCGAGGTATTTAGTTGTAAAATTTCCCGACTGGAAACCTGGGTCATCCATGAGACGAATATGAAAGGGAATCGTAGTTTTGATACCTTCAATCACAAACTCTTGTAAAGCTCGCTTCATACGGGTCATTACTTCGGCGCGCGATTGACCGCTTACAATTACCTTGGCAATCATAGAGTCATAATTGGGGGGAATGGTATAGCCGGCATACACGTGGCTATCAATTCTGACCCCGTGTCCACCTGGGAAATGTAGCTGTGTAATTTTTCCAGGGCTCGGACGGAAGCCATTGGCGGGGTCTTCGGCATTGATACGACACTCCATTGCGTACAGTTGAGGCGTATAATTTTGTCCCGAAATAGGCTGCCCTGCGGCTACTTTGATTTGCTCTTTGATAAGGTCAAAGTTCGTAACTTCTTCCGTAATAGGGTGCTCTACTTGAATACGCGTGTTCATTTCCATGAAATAAAACTCGCCATATTTATCAACCAAAAACTCTATAGTTCCTGCACCTTCATAGCCGATTGCGGCCGCGCCTTTGATAGCGGCTTGTCCCATTCGCTCACGAAGCTCAGGCGAGACAATAGGAGAGGGAGTTTCTTCTACCAATTTTTGGTGACGACGTTGGATAGAGCAGTCACGTTCAGATAAATGGCAAACACGTCCAAATTGGTCGCCCACCACCTGAATTTCGATGTGGCGTGGTTCTTCCACAAATTTCTCAAGATAGAGACCGTCGTTGCCAAATGCCGCCCCTGATTCCATTTTGGCATCATCCCATGCTTTTTGAAACTCACTTTCATTTTTGATAATGCGCATTCCTCGTCCACCACCACCTGCGGTAGCTTTGACAATAACGGGATAGCCGATTTCTTTGGCGAGTATTTTTCCTTCTTCTACCGATTCAAGTAGTCCTTCTGAACCAGGAATGACAGGTACTCCTGCTGCTTTCATGGTTGCTTTGGCAGTAGCCTTATCGCCCATGTAGTTGATTTGTTCAGCAGTGGCTCCGATAAATTTAATTCCATACTCTGCACAAATTCGTGAGAATTCGGCATTTTCGGACAAAAAACCATAGCCAGGGTGAATGGCATCGGCATTGGTAATTTCGGCAGCAGAGATGATATTAGGGATACTAAGATAAGACTGACGACTTGTAGGAGGGCCTATGCAAACTGCTTCATCGGCAAAGCGTACATGAAGGCTGTCGCGGTCGGCGGTCGAATATACGGCTACGGTATTGATGCCCATTTCGCGGCATGTACGAATAACCCGCAACGCAATTTCGCCTCGATTGGCAATAAGTATCTTTTTAAACATAGTTTTTGAGAATTTGAAAATTTGAGAATTTTTTCATTTGGGAATAACTACTTATGGTATTTCCAAAATTGACTCATTTTCAAATTGTTATGCAGGTTCTACCAAGAAAAGTGGCTGGTCGTATTCAACGGGAGTTGCATTTTCAACAAGCACTTTTACGATGCGTCCTGAGATTTCGGACTCAATCTCATTGAAGAGTTTCATTGCTTCCACAATACATACTACTTTGCCTGAAGAGATTTCGTCGCCGATTTCTACAAATGAAGCCTTATCGGGGCCGGCAGAGCGGTAGAATGTTCCAATCATGGGAGATTTAATCGTGAGGTACTTAGACTCATCAGCTTTAAGCGCAGGAGCCGCAGCGGGTGATGGCGCTGCCGCAGGAGTAGCTACGGGGGCTGCAGCTACAGGAGCCGCTGTAGCTACTGGAACCGGTGCTGGAGTGACGTAGGTAGTGGTTGTATTATTGCGTTTTACGCTTACTTTCAATTCGCCAGTTTCGATATTGACCTCATCTAGGCCAGAGTTTGCGATAAAGTCGAGGAGCTTTTGGATGTCTTTGATTTCCATTTTTTTAGGGGTTAGTGTTCAGAGGTTAGTTCTTTTATAAATACATAACTAGCAACTACTTACTAACTATATTATAAAAATTATTTGACGCGCTCTACATAATCGTAGGTGCGGGTATCAATACGAAGCTTGTCGCCTTGCTCGATAAACATTGGTACCATGATTCGAGCACCCGTCTCTACCTCTACGGCTTTGCGGGGGTTATTGGCGGTATCTCCTTTGATACCTGGTTCAGCATAGGTTACTTCTAATTCTACAAAAGGAGGGAGCTCACAAGTGAGGGGTGTTTCATTTTCGGTGTTGAGCAGAATTTCCACTAGTTGACCTTCTTTCATCAAATCTGCATTACCAACGAGTTTTTCTGAAATAGAAACTTGGTCAAAAGTCTCATTGTCCATAAAGTTGAAACCAGCTTCATCTTTGTACAAAAACTGAAACTCACGACGCTCTACCCGTACAGGGTAAATAGTAGCCCCTGAGTTGAAAGTATTGTCTAGTACTTTACCACTAGTAAGACTTTTGATTTTTGTACGTACAAAAGCGGCGCCTTTGCCTGGTTTTACGTGTTGAAATTCAATAACTTGGAATAAATCGTTGTTGAAGTTAATAACTAATCCGTTACGGATGTCTGCAGTTGTTGCCATATGATATGGTATATTAGCGATTAGAAAAAATCCGCGTTAGCGGTGATTGTTGTGGCAAGCCACTTTTAAAATCGTTATATCAATATATTGAGGTTAATCATTGTGTTGAGAAAGCAGCTATTAGGGTGTTTCCACTAGGAGATTGACGTTAGTATAATCTAATATCCCCATTTTACATAGATTGCTCCCCATGTAAAACCACCTCCAAAAGCTGCTAATATGAGATTGTCTCCTTTTTTGAGCTGCGATTCATAATCCCACAAGCATAGAGGTATCGTAGCAGCAGTAGTGTTGCCGTATTTTTGGATGTTGAGCATTACTTTATCCATTCCTACTTTCATCCGATTGGCGGTGGCAGAGATAATGCGCTTATTGGCTTGGTGAGGCACAAGCCAAGCTACGTCTTCGCCTGTTAAGTGGTTTTTTTCCATGATTTCGGCTGCCACGTCGGCCATATTCGTAACCGCAAACTTAAATACAGATGGGCCGTCTTGATAAGCATAATGCCAGCGTTTATCGACCGTTTCGTGAGTGGGTGGATAGCGACTACCCCCGGCCTTTTGGTGTAAAAATGGCTGCCCAGCTCCGTCAGATTTGATGATACTGTCTAGTACACCAAAGCCTTCGGTATTGGGTTCGAGCAATACCGCTCCTGCGCCATCCCCAAACAAGACGCAAGTAGTACGGTCAGTATAATCTACAATCGCCGACATTTTGTCGGCACCTACCACAATCACTTTTTTGTATTTACCTGTTTCGATAAACTGAGAGCCTACCGTAAGCGCATACACAAACCCTGAGCAAGCTGCTTGGATGTCAAAACTTCCAATAGCCTTGATGCCTGCCATATCACAAATCAGATTGGCTGTACTTGGAAAAACATAATCTGGGGTAGTAGTAGCACAAATGAGCAAATCAATCTCTTCGGGGGAAGTTTTTGTTTTAGCTAAAAGCCCTTTGACGGCTTCTACTGCCATATGGGAGGTTCCGAGACCTTCTCCTTTGAGAATGCGACGCTCTTTGATACCTGTACGGCTCACAATCCATTCGTCATTGGTGTCAACCATTTTCTCCAATTCTGCATTGGTCAAAATATAGTCGGGAACGTATCCCTGTATCCCCGTGATAGCCGCTCGAATTTGACTCATTTTTACCTCGTAAAAGTTATTAGGTTTGAATATAGCCGCTGGAAGTAGAACCAACGGGCGGTGCTGCAAAGCACCGCATTAACTATTAAAGGTTTAACTAAGGGCTTTGGCAATCTGCACATAGGCTTGAGTTTCGACCTGTTTGCGTGCCCAAGTAATCATATTTTTTATAGCAATAGCCGATGAGATTCCGTGAGCGATCATGACATTGCCATTCACACCAATGATAGAACTTCCTCCTACGGCTTCGTAGTTCATTTTATCGATATACTCGTCTTGTATTCCTCTTTCTTTGGCAACGGTATAAAACGATTCGGCTAGTTTGAAGAGGGCATTGCCCGTAAAACCGTCGGTGACGATTACATCGGCTTTGTCATCAAAAAAATCGCTTCCTTCCATGTTTCCTATAAAGTTAATACGAGTATTGTCTTTGAGAAGTTGATGAGCTGCTTGAGCCACCACCGACCCCTTTTGCTCTTCTTCGCCGATATTCATCAATGCTACTCGTGGGCGCTCAATATTGAAAGTGTGTTGGGCAAAGATAGATCCAATCACCCCAAATTGCTCTAAGACCTCGGGTTTGCAGTCTGCATTTGCACCGATATCAAGCATTACGGCGTGGCCGCCTTTCTTCTGCGGTACAAATCCCACTATAGCGGGGCGTATGATACCTTCAATAGCTTTGATACTAAACAGCGCACCCACGTGCATAGCACCCGTATTGCCGGCGCCACAAAAAATGTCTATTTGCTTCTCTTTTAGTAATTTAAATCCAATCGAAATACTCGAATGAGGCTTTTGAGATAAAGCTTTGGTGGGGTGCTCGCCCATTTCGACTACTTCATCGGCATGGACGATTTCGATTTGAGTGCCTTGATAACCGTATTTTTTGAGCAAATCATGAATGATATCCTGTTTACCTATAAGCACAATATGGGCGTTGGGCGGTAGTCCCGGAGTTGCCATCACAACGCCTTCTACGATAGCCTCGGGGGCAAAATCTCCCCCCATTGCGTCTATTCCTATTTTCATTATTGTTTAGAGATATTGAGTATCAAGAGGTCTCAAGGGTTTTTGAACTAGGCTGTAAAAATAGCAGATATGTAATACTAAAAAAGCATTTTATTACAACTTTCTATATGAGTTGTAACAAAATGCTTTCACATACAGGGCGTTATGGATTAGGCCTGTTTATAGCCTTCGATTATTACTTTACCCTTGTAAACTAGATTCCCTTCAAAAACGTGTGCGCGGTGCATCAAGTGTACTTCACCCGTTGAAGGGTCAGTAGAAAGCGCTTTGCCTTGGATTGCATCGTGTGTACGGCGTTTATCGCGGCGGGTGCTTGAGTGTCTGCGTTTGGGATGTGCCATTGCCTTATGTTGCTAATAATTGTTTATGTTCGTGATTTATAAAAATGAATTTTAGGCAGTTGAGATATAGAGTGTATATCGTATTACCTAAAATCTTGGATATTATTGTTTTCCTTTTAGTTTTTGTAAAGCTTCCCACCGAGGATCTACTTCTTCGGACTCGGTATTGTCTGAGTCAGTATCTTCATCTTGCGACTGATATATCAATATACCCTCCTCATCTTCTTCGTACTCATCTTCGGTTTCTTCATTCCGAAAACGAGGATGAAGCTTTTTCATAGGTAAAGCTAATGCGATATAATCAAAAATATAATGAGCTATATTGATACGAACAGTTTCATGGCGAATGAGTTCGATTTCGTCGCCCAACTCTTCATCATGATCACTATATTTTAAGATTAATCTCTCTTTGAGGTCGATAGATTCATCAAAATCTTCTAAACTACGGTCGCAGACCAAACCTACTACACCTTGAATATGAAAATTCAAGATGAGCATTGTTGCTGATTTGTCGAGGGTTAAGTGGGTTTTGAAATGACCACTTGAGATTAAATCTTGCTCTAACTCCTCAAAAAACTCGCTCTCTGATTCAAAATCATAGACGTATTGCTTGTCTTTTAAGCCGTAAATGTCTATGTCGTACTGTGTTAACGCTTTCACTTCTCTATCAAAATGGGCTGCAAAGTTAGTAGTATTTCTTAAAATACGCAAGTTAAATTAGTTTCTTGTTGTCAATACATAGGCATTTGTGTTCTTAACTTTGGTATGGTAATTTCCTAATTACCGATAAAATTAAAATTTGAGGGTTTTATCAAGAAAAAAATCCGTTTGTCCTCTTACATGTCACCCTGTCCCTTACTCCTTGCATCTTGCTTACGAAAATCAATCTTAACTAAACAAAATCGTTTTACAGCCATGAAAAGATTATTCACAGTACTCGCACTCGCTATTGCTTTCAACGTAGCCGCTCAAGATAGCGACTCTCAAGCTACTACCAAAGAAAACTCTAAAGTGTACTACACTCACGGAGGTAATGGTGCTGTTTTGTCGTTTGCGAAGGTTTCGCGCAATGGAGATGAAATCGGAACTATCCCCCGTTTTACGTTATTTTTTAACATGGGAACCAATGCCAATATTGATTTAGGCAACAACTTTGGGCTTTTCGGCGGGCTTAACCTTACCAATATTGGGATGATTACGGAAGAAGAAATCGTGGGAACTGTCAAAACTGACAAATTCAAACTTAAACAACGGGTGTATTCGGTTGGAATTCCGGTAGGCATCAAAATCGGTAATCTCCGCGAGTTTTATGTATATGGGGGCGCAGAAGCGGGGTTTGCTATCAATTTCAAACAAAAAACATTTATCAACGGTGAAAAAGTTGATAAGTTTAATGAGTGGTTTAGCAATCGTACCAATCAATTCATGCCAGCAGTGTTTGCAGGATTCCAAGCCAAAAATGGATTTGGCCTTAAATTCCAGTATTATCTCAACGATTTCTTGAACCCCTCCTTTTCGGAAGGAGGAAGCAGACCGTACGCAGGTACAGAATCCCAAATATTCTTTGTGACCTTGGGCTATAATTTTAGAAAAAAATAAAAAAGTGCATATACAAAAAGCCTCGTGAAGTTTATTCACGAGGCTTTTTGTATAATCTAATCGCTTATTTAGATTCTTTTACCAAAAAACAAGATCCAGCGGCCAAAAGCATACATATTCCTGCCAGTACAAGGGCATTGCGAGGGTCGTCACCTAGCAAAGTTTTGTAAAAAAGAGGGACTGTCAACATCCCGATAAACTGAGGTACACAAATAAAACCATTGAAAATACCCATATACACTCCCATCCGTTCTTTGGGTACAGCCGCCGCTAGCATTAGATAAGGCATCGACATAATAGAACCCCACATCAGCCCGATGATAGTCATGCCTATCAAATAGATCATTTTATCGTTTGAAAGCAAAGTCATAAAAAATCCTGATGCACCAATACACATAAATAAAGCATGGGTGGCGCGGTTGCTGCCTACGGCTTTGGCAATGCGTGGAATAAGAAACGAAATCACCGCACAAGAAACACTAAACATGGCAAAGCACAATCCCCCCCATTTGGTGCCTTCCTCAAAGCCCTTAGGATTAGAAACAGCGTCAGGAGCTAAAAATGCATACTTTGCCACCGCTAATGATAAATATTGCCACATCAAAGGAAGGCCATACCATGTAAAAAACTTGACCCACCACAGCTGTCTCATTACGGTAGGCATGGAAGAAAGAGGGGCCAGTATCTCTTTGAAAACGGGTAGCATCAGAACGAGATAACTTCCCGCAAGTACGCCTACACCCCACTTAAGTCCATTGGCCAGACCTCCAGAAAAATAAGCAAAGCCAAAAGCTAAGATAGCTCCGCCAACTGCTAATGCTAAGTGCCAAAACGATATTGATTTTTTTTCTTCCTCTGTAAAAACATGGGCTTTCTTATAATCATCGTTTTCGGGAGGATACTCTTTGGTGGTGCGCATGGTCCAAAAGACTGCTAACAAAATAGAAGCTCCGCCAATATAGAAAGGATAGCGCACCGAATTAGGAATCCCGTTGGAAAGTTGCTCATCACTTAAGACCATCGAAACTCCCAAAAGAGGTAGAATGTAGGGCATTAGATTGGCGAGTGTTTGGCCAAAACCCACAAAAAAAGATTGGACGGCAAATCCGAGCGGACGTTGCTTTTCGTTGAGCATGTCGCCCACAAAAGCCCTAAAAGGTTCCATGGCAGAATTGAGACCCGCATCCAAAATCCACATCAAGCCCGCGGCCATCCACACTGCCGACGAATTGGGCATCATAATCATCGCAATGCTCCCTAAAAGTGCACCAGCTAAAATAAAAGGCCGCCGCCGTCCCCAAGTAGGTGACCAACTACGGTCAGAAATAGCCCCGATAATAGGTTGTAATAATAACCCTGTAAGAGGGCCTGCAAGCCACAAACCGGGTATAGAAGCTTCGTCGGCACCTAAGTACCGGAAAATTGGACTCATATTTGCTTGTTGTAATCCAAAGCCGTATTGGATACCCAAAAAGCCAAAACTCATGTTCCAAATTTGCCAAAATGATAAATTTGGCTTGTCTTTTTTTATCATAGGTTAAGATGGTTTTGAATTTGAAGGCTTCCAATAAAAACCCTCAAAAGTCGTTTCGCAATTATAGGCATTTCGTCACGAATTGCAAACGCCTGACTTATATTTAAGCCATAAAAATTTGGATGAAAATAATAATAAGGGAAGGCTTTAAACAACCAATAATGGCTTTTAGTTAGTAAATTAGGAAAAAATTATCTGACGCCTTAAAATATCTATTCTAAATCTTTTAAAGATTATTGCAGCCCGAGTATGGAGTCATTGTTTTTAAGTTTATTAAGCACTTTGTTGTTTTCAACAAACGAAACCAAACTTACCCTCGAAATTTCCAACATTCGCCATACTACAGGTACATTGCGGGTGGGAGTTTTTAGAGAAGGTAGTACTTTTGGGAGTACCTATACTAAGCCAGATTTTGGGCAAATGGTACCCGTAGGTGGGAAAAAGGAAGAACGAACGGTGATGTCGCTACCACCAGGGCGGTATGCATTGGCGCTCTATCATGATACCAACGACAACTGGAAATTAGATAAGAATTTTGTAGGATATCCCAAAGAGCCTTTTGGATTTAGCAACAATTATCGCCCTATTTTTACGGGACCTAAATTTGAGGACTGCGCCTTTGAAGTCAAAGACAATGGCTCTTCAGTCCTCAAAATCAAGTTGTTGAATTAGCTATTAGTTGAAGAACACTTCATCTACAAAAACCCATCCTGGTTGGCCTTTGCCTGAATGCCATTCAGGCAACTTTCCTATGGGGCGAGCTATTATTTTTATAGCCCCATATTTTCCTTCTTTTAGTTGGCTTTCAATAGCTTGTATCCGAGCAGCTTCTACTTTTTGAGGAGCTGTAGGTTGGATTTTTTGGACAAGACTAAGGCTGTTTTTGTCAGACCCTGCCCAAATTTCGACCGAAGTGGGAGGGAAAATCGAGTTACCGATGTTGATACCAAGGCTCAAAGTTACTATTTTGATAGGAGTAGGTTGAGCAAAAGTAAAAAGGGCTTCAAAGGGGCTTTCGCGGTAGCCTAGCCACGCAGGATTTTTAAAATCATTAGGGTCGCCTTTTTTACGATTGATAAGCGTATGCGAACCTTCGCCTTTGTAGGTAGGATTAGGTTCTTTGAGCAACTCTACCGATGAAGGGCGATAAGTGCCTTTGAAAAAGGGAATTTCAATAACATCGCTTGCATACCAATTATTTTTCATTGCCCGTGCTTTCACTACCGTATAGGGGTTTGTAAGCCTAAAAGGAGTTTTGAAAATCGGCGAAGAGAGGGTATCTGGATTAGAACCATCGATCGTATAGCGGATAATGACTCCATTGAGCGGATGTTTGAAGGTCACTAGGTCTGTTTCAGAAAGTACAAAATTCTCATTTACTAAAATAGGTGCATTGAGCTTTAAGACTTCGGAAGCTTTTGGTACATAGCCTAATTCAAACCTAAGCTTAGGAATTTGTTTTTGTAAACTTGCAAGGTCTGTTTCTGAGACTTGGGTATTCCAAATAAACACTTCCTCTAATTGTGGTAATTTAGATAAAAATTGGAGGGCTTTAGCGCTTACTTTCGTACCCGACAAGGAGAGTGATTTGAGTTTAGATAACCCCTCCAGTTTGGAAAGTGTAGCCCCTGAAATGTCAGTATTGTTTAGGTTGAGTCTTTCTAGGTTTTCTAGTTTACTAATCGTGGCTAAGTCATCATCTTTGATGGGCATGTTTGACAAATTCAATGCTACGAGTTGTGTTTTTATTTCGCTCAATTCGCCCAACTGCTCAGCTTTATAAGCTTGTCTCACAAAAAAATCAGCTTGGAGTGCGGGAGAGTTGTTAGCTATAGGAAAAATAACCCTAAATGGATTGTTGAGTTTTTGGATTGTGCTTTCGGAAGCAGCATCAAAAGTATATTGTTGAGGAGAAGGGGCGTTGGAGGGCTTCTTTAAAAATGCCTCTATCAAACTTTTGAGAGGGTCGTTGGCGGGCAGCGCTTTGAGTGATTTTTTGGCATCTGCCCCATTTTGAATCCATGCCGTAATGATGCCCACTTCTTGGGGGGTGAGTTGAGGTTTGCCTTTGGGAGGCATGTGTTTTTTATCATCAAGCGGCAAGTTTGCGCGCTGAATGATATGGCTATTGAGGGCATCGTTGGCTACCCAAATCGGCCCATTTTTTCCGCCTTTGAGCAGCCCTGCTATCGTAGTCATTAGCAGGTCGCCTTTGGTTTTTTGTTCGTTATGACATTGATAACATTTGGCTTTCAAAATAGGCTGGATGGCTGCTTCAAAAATAGGCGTATTTTCATCGAAAGTAAAGGGCGTGTTTTCTTGGTTTTGGGAAGGGAAAAGATAATCTTCTCCGTGGGTAAGACTCGCTCCAAAATGACCCGTAACCATCAAAACAACCAAACTAACTCCTAAAAAGACATTGAAAAGAACTTTACGGTAAACGTACTGTTGGTGAAGTAGCACTAGGCCATACATCAGAAAGCTCAAACCTATACCAGTGTATTTGTGCCAATTGAGCAGTTCGGCTGTATAACCTTCTTCACGTGACAAAAAAAAGCCCATCAGCGCGGCCAAGGCTGCGGTAAATGCCGAAAAAGATAAAATAAAACCAAAAATTTTGGCAAACTGTACTCCCTCAAATTCTTTCCTAAATACCCAAAGTAAACCCACCAAAATCAAAAGCCCAATTGGTAAATGCAAGATGGCGGGATGCATTCGCCCGAGGGGTTGGAGCCAGCTAGGAATGGTTACTTTTTCTTGAAATATCAACAAAAACACCAGTAAGGTGTGGATAACTAGTAATAAATAAGAAACTAGGGTTTGGAAACGAGGCATTTTCAAGGGTCAATGTTAAGGTTTTTGTTGCAGTCAGACGGCCAAAAACGACTACAAGGATTAGGCAATTAAGCCTGGAATCACTTTTCCGGCTACGTCGGTAAGGCGGTAGCGGCGCCCTAAATGTTTGTAAGTAAGTTTTTCATGATTAAGACCCATCAAGTGTAAAACCGTAGCATGAAAGTCGTTGATATGTACGGGATCACGCACGATGTTGTAGCCAAAATCGTCGGTTTCACCATAAACAAATCCCGGTTTTACCCCACCACCTGCCATAAAAGTACAGTAAGCACGCGGGTGATGGTCGCGGCCATAATTGTCTTGAGTGGCGGTACCTTGGCTATAATTGGTACGTCCAAACTCTCCTCCCCAGATAACAAGCGTTTCGTCGAGGAGACCTCTCTGTTTGAGATCTTTGATAAGAGCTGCCGAGGCACGGTCGGTGTCTTTGGCTTGTAGCGGCATTTCACCCACCATATTGCCATGTTGGTCCCAGCCTTGATGATAAAGCTGTACAAATCGTACTCCTGCTTCCGACAATTTACGAGCTAAGAGGCAATTGGCCGCAAAAGTGCCTGGTACGAGGCATTCGGGGCCGTACATTTTGATGATATGGTCAGGTTCTTTGGAGAAGTCGGTAAGTTCTGGCACGGCCGTTTGCATTCGGTAGGCCATTTCGTATTGTTGTACTTTAGCGTTGATTTCGGGGTCGCCAAAATCGTCGAAAGCCATGCTATTCAGTTCTGATAGATTGTCAAGCATTTTGCGGCGAGCGGCTCGGTCAGTTCCAGCGGGGTCGTTGAGGTAAAGAATAGGCTCTTCTCCACTGCTAAAAACCACGCCTTGATGAATAGAGTCTAAGAAGCCGTTGGTCCATAATTTGGAATAAACCCCTTGGCCGTTGCCTTTCCCACGTGACAAAAGCACCGAAAATGCTGGTAAGTTTTTGTTTTCACTCCCTAGCCCATAGCTTGCCCAAGCGCCCATACTAGGGCGGTTGCCTTGTTGGGCACCTGTCTGCATGAAAGTAAGTGCAGGGTCGTGGTTGATGGCCTCGGTGTTCATGGTTTTAATCATGCAAATATCATCCACGATGCCAGCGATATTGGGAAACAATTCACTCATCCACATACCTGACTGCCCATACTGGGCAAACTGAAATTTAGAACCCACCAAGGGGAATTTGGCTTGGTTGGCAGTCATTCCAGTGAGGCGTTGCCCCATTCTAATGGAGGCGGGAAGCTCTTCGCCGGCCATTTTATTGAGCAAAGGTTTATATTCAAAACTCTCATATTGAGAAGGCGCACCATTTTGGAATAAATAAATGACCCGCTTTGCTTTGGGGGCAAAATGCGGAATTCCTAAAGGCAGGGTATCTGAGTCGTCGCCGTTGCCTTTAAACAAATCTGGTACGAGCAGAGAGCCAAGGGCGACGCTGCCGATGCCTGCCGTCATTTTACCCAAAAAATGCCGACGAGTGATGTTGAAACGGTTTTCTAAAAACTCTTTCATATCTTTTATGGTATTGAAGTCACAGATGAGGCAATCAATTATCGCATGATGGTTTCTTCGAGGTTGTACACCATCAAAATAGTTTGCATTAAAGCCGCTACAGAAGCTCGGTCAGGAAGACGACTTTGAGGTTTTTCTCCGATACTAAGCACTTTTGTTACTTTTTTGGGGTCTTTAGCAAGAGCCATTTTTTCTTCCTCAAAATATTTCTGAATTACTGAAAGTTCTTTGGATTGGGGCTGTCGGCATACGATTTGTCGAAAGGCTTTGGTGATTTTAGCTTCGGTAGAAGTTTTTTCGAGGGAGAGCTTCTCTGCCAATACGCGCGCCGATTCATGCACAACGGGGTCGTTGAGCATGACAAGGGCTTGCAGAGGTGTATTGGTACGTGAGCGCTTTACTTCACATTGGTCACGGTTACTAGCATCAAAAATCAACATGCTAGGTGGTGGTACGGTACGTTTGATAAATACATACATACCCCGTCGGTAGAGGCTATCGCCGTGGTCTTGGATGTAAGTTTTGAGAATTCCACGGCCTGAAGTAGCCGATTCCCAGAGTCCTTTGGGTTGATAAGGTTTCACACTTGGCCCGCCAATTTCGGGATTGAGTAGGCCGCTACTTGATAGTACCAAGTCGCGTACAAGCTCGGCAGAGAGGCGCATACGAGGAGAGTGGGCAAGGAAAACATTCTCAGGGTCTTTGGCGAGATGGTCTTTGGTAATACGTGATGATTGCCGATAGGTGGCCGACATTACGATTTGTTTTATGAGGCGTTTGATATCCCAGCCGTGGGTGCGAAAATCTACTGCCAACCAGTCTAGCAATTGGGGATGAGAAGGCAGCTCTCCCTGCATTCCAAAATCACCAACAGTTTTGACGATACCGCGTCCGAAAAATTCTTGCCAAATACGATTCACAAATACCCGAGCTGTTAGAGGGTTTTTGGACTCGAGCATCCATTGCGCAAGCCCCAAACGATTTTGGGGGTATTTTTTGGAATTAAAAGGCATGATGAAATTGGGCATGTTGGCCGCTACTTCATTGGTAGGCTGATCATAATTGCCACGATTGAGGATGTGAGTAGATCGCAGGGTATCAAGGTCTTGCATTACCATCACCATCACTGCGGCTGTATCCGTTTTGTTCACAAACTTCAAGATGTCTTTCACATCTTGGGTTGTGATTTTCATGTTGGGAGGGTCGGCAAAATTGGCGTCTATGGTACCAAAAAGCCCTTTTTCTGGCACTTGATTAAAAAATGCAAAAGCACTATAATAATCCTTTTGTAAGATAGGGTCATATTTGTGATCGTGGCATTTGGCACACTCGTAGGTAAGCGCCAAAAATGTTTTTCCAAACGTATTGGTGCGGTCGGTGACGTACTCGATGCGGTATTCTTCATCTATTACCCCGCCTTCTTGGGTGATTTTATGATTTCGATTAAAACCCGTTGCCAGCATAATTTCTTTGGCAGTAGGATCGTCGTAGCGTTTGCCTTGCTGCTTTACCAGCAAATCTCCTGCCAACTGCCAAGTGAGAAATTTGTCGTAACCATAATTTTGATTAAAAGCATGAATTACCCAATCGCGCCAAGGCCACATGGTACGGAGGCCGTCGTCTTGATAGCCATGAGAGTCGGCGTAGCGAGCGGCATCTAGCCAAGGAATCGCCATTTTTTCACCATAATGTTTACTTTTCAGAAGTTCGTCAACGGCTTTTTCGTAGGCATTTTCTGATTTATCTTTCAAGAAACGTTCTTGCAAATCTAGGCTAGGCGGCAAACCTGTAATATCAAGCGCTGCTCTTTTGAGCAAACGTTCTTTGTCGGCTTCTTCGTTGGGGGCAAGGCCTTTTTCTTCCATTTTGGCCAACGTAAAATAATCAATCTCATTTTTTGGCCATGATTCTTCATTGACTTGTGGAAGCTTGGGGCTAGAAGGAGCGATAAATGCCCAGTGAGGTTTGTATTTGGCACCTTGTTTTATCCATTTCTCAATAAGTGCAATTTCGTGATCAGTAAGTTTGAGATTAGATTCCAGAGGAGGCATGATTTCGGCCGTATCTTTAGTAACGATTCTCAACCAAACTGCCGATTGGTCAGGTTTGCCGGGTACGATAGCATGAAGTTTGGGATTATCTTTCAAGGCCGCATATGCCGCCGCTTCGGTATCGAGGCGCAGGTCTGCTTCGCGCTTATTGGCATCGGGGCCGTGGCATTTAAAACATCGATCAGAAAGAATAGGCCGGATGTGGTAATTATAATCCACCTCATCAGGGATTGCTGCCGCAGAAGCATTTCCTCGATTGAGAAAGCAAGCTGTGGTGATATAAGAAACAGCCACTACAGTAGCTACTAAAAGCTTGTTGTTGAGCAAGAAAGGAATCACTCTAGCAAAAGGTCTCACGTCAGTTAAGGGCAACAGTTTATAATAAGTGCAAATATATTTTAAAAAAAATTAAAAACTAATTTTTGCACAATTAGCGTGATTTTTTTGGATAATATTTGGATGAAGAGAATCTTGTTATAAGCTACTAAAATAATTTGGAATGATAGTTAACCTAGACAAAAGTGGGTTGACTTAGAGGGAGAGTATAGTTGTGCACAAGATAAATTTCAAGCTTTGCGAGTTGATTTTCTAATCACTAGTTTGGCATCTAAGGTATGAGTTTCGGGTATAAAATGGGTTCCTTCATTAAGTTGTCGAATCAGCAACTCGGCTGCATGACGGCCTATCTCATGGAGAGGCTGTACAACTGATGTCATCGGAGGTGTGATGAAAGCACTATGAGGTGCATTTGAAAAACCAACCAAAGAAATATGCTCCGGAATATTCATCCCATTTTCTTGAATACAGATTAAGGCTTCGATAGCGGTTGGATCATTGACGGCAAATAGCGCATCAGGGCGATTGGTTTGGTTGAGTAGCGCTTGAGTGTACATTCGGGTTTTGCCTTCTTCAAAATTGCAAGGCATTATCAAAGATTCTTCAATGGGGAGTTGATAAGTTTTCAACGCATCCAAATAGCCATTGAGTCGGTTGCGACCGATGGTCAGATTTTGGGGGCCTGCAAGGTGAGCTATCCGCCGACAACCCGTCTGAATCAAATGTTCAACGGCCATAAATGCCCCTTGATAATCATTAACCATCACTTTAGAGCCAGGTAGTTCGTCCACAATTCTATTAAAGAAAACGATTGGAAGTCCTTTGCGTTGGGCGGATATAATGTGCCCATAGTCGTTGGTTTCTCGGGTGATGGCCAAGATGAGTCCTTCTACTCTGCTCGACATCATAGCCTGTAGATTATGCTTTTCAATTTCCAATGATTCCGCAGATTGCATGATCATAACCTTATAGTCTTCTGCATTGGCTACTTCTTGAATGCCAAGTATGACATTAGGGAAATAAGCATGCACAAACTCCGGCACCATCACCCCAATAATATTGGTTTTGTTTTTTCGTAGACTTGTCGCAATTGTATTGGGCTGGTAATCTAGCTCTTGTGCTAGCTCTAGCACAGCTTTCTTAGTCTCTGGGTTTATGTCGGGGGCATTGCGTAATGCTCTTGAAACAGTCGAGATAGAGACGTTGAGTTTAATAGCGATGTCCCAAATGGTTGGTTGTTTGTTTCTCATATACAAGCTTAAACAAAGGTATTAACATCTCCATTTTTGCACTTTTTGTAGGCATTAGGGTTGAGACGATAGTTTTTGCTTCTTCTCCTTTTGGCCTTGGTAGTTCATGCTTTCGATTTAGCTCTTTAAGAATTTTTCTCCAAATTAATTCTTCAATAGAATTTTCGGCAACGTTTCCGATAACGTTTTTTCACAAAAAAAACTCTGAAATAGTCAATTTTCCTTGACTACTGTGATTGTTTTCCTATAACTTCAACAACAAGCTTTGTAGTTAATCCCCTTTTTAGAATGGATTATGTAGGTGATAAATACAATGGAGAGAAAGTGAAATTTAATGAATTTTTATAATTATTCCAATTTGAAATGTATATGAATAAACTTCTAAACCCTGCAGTGTATCTGCTTGTACTAATTGGCATGTTCGTTACCCAAGCACCCTTGTGGGCGTGGGGAGGAGGGCACCGACCTTCTAATGCGATTTCAGTCAAGGGAGTAGTATCTTCCGAAAATGGCGAAACTCTTCCGGGAGTGAGCGTAACAGTCAAAGGAACCACCATCGGTACCACTACAAATGCTAGTGGAGAATACAGCCTGAGTTTTCCTAATAGCGATGCTATTTTGGTGTTTAGCTCGGTAGGATACGATAAGCAAGAGATAGTTGTAGGAGGCCAAACTATCATCAATATGGTGCTAAAAAGCGATGTGAAAGCACTCACTGAGGTCGTAGTAGTAGGCTATGGTACTCAGCAGCGAAAAGACCTTACGGGAGCCGTAGCTTCTATAAAGGGGAAAGAGCTTGAAAATATACCTGTAAGAGGGCCACTTGAAGCATTACAAGGCCGCGTGGCAGGGGTACAGATTGTGCAAAATAGTGGTTCACCAGGGGCTACGCCTAATGTAAGGATTAGAGGGGTTACTTCTTTAAATGCAGGCAATGACCCCCTTTATATTGTAGATGGAGTACCGATTACGGGGGATATCAATGTAGTCAATCCCAATGATATTCAGTCGATAGAAGTACTCAAAGATGCTTCAGCTACGGCTATCTATGGGGCAAGAGGCGCAAACGGAATCATTATCGTAACTACAAAGCGCGGCAAATCAGGCAAAACCAGTTTTAATGTGAGTGCCTATACTGGCATAATGGATGTGGGTCGACAAATTCCGATGTTGGATGCTTATCAAGAGCGAGATTATATCTTGAATGCCAATGCCAACGCAGGTACAGCGGAGGTTCGCTTAGGACTAGATACACTTTTTAGAGACGGCAAAGCCGTATATAATACCAATTGGCAAGATGAAATGTATCGGCAAGGTGCTATCTCCAATTATGAGCTATCATTGAGAGGAGGAAATGACAAAACAACTTACGCGGCAAGTTTGGGGTATTTTAATCAAAAAGGAGTCGTAATAAGCTCAGGATTTGATACTTACAGGGGGCGGTTTAGTATTGACCATCAGGCGTCTAATCGCTTTAAAACAGGAGCCAATATTTTATTGTCAACAGCAAAAAGAGACAGAGTACCCGAAGGAGACGACCTCAATGCGGTGATTACCAATGCCATGAGGATGCTGCCTTTTTCGCCCGTTTATGGCGCTGATGGTAATTATACTTTTGTTGATCAAATCCAGCGACCCAATCCCGTTGGGCTAGCCAACCTCACTTCATGGTTTACAATCAACAATCGCTTAGTAGGAAATATATACGGAGATTATGATATTGGAAAAGGCTTGAGTTTTCGCTCTACTTTAAATATCGATTATTCGGGAACGCGCGACGAACGCTTCACACCTAGTAGTATTCAAGGAGGTGCAGCACGCCCTGCCACTGCTTCGTACGGGGATGTATTTACTTGGATTAGCGAAAATACCCTTAATTATGCCCAATCCTTCGGTAAGCATAGTGTATCGGGCTTGCTTGGTTATAGTGTTCAGGCTTCCAAAATCTTTAATCTTTCGGCGGCGGGAAATCAAGGTGCTACCGACAATATCACTACCCTAAATGCTGCCGCCACTCCTACGGCAGCCTCAAGCAGTAAGTCTTCGTGGGGATTGGTCTCATTTTATACGCGCTTCAATTATAGTTTCAATGATAGATACCTCATCACTGCTACTCTCCGTCGGGATGGTTCCTCTCGGTTTGGTGCCGACAAGCGTTATGGTTTGTTTCCGTCGGTATCGGTGGGTTGGAGATTGTCAGAAGAGTCATTTATGCGAAATTTGACATTTATCAATGATTTGAAAGTGCGAGCAAGTATTGGAGTAGTTGGCAATCAGTCGATTAGTGATTTTGGTGCGCAGGGTTTGTATAGCACAGGAAGCAATTATGTAGGTAAAGCGGGTATTGCTCTTTCGGCGATTCCTAATCCTAATCTGAGTTGGGAGTCAACTACTCAATCTGATGTTGGGGTCGATTTTTCGTTGTTTAGTAATCGCCTCCATTTTACGGCAGATGCCTATTTAAAAAAGACCAAAGATTTACTTTTACTCGTAAATCTACCGACTACTTCAGGGTTTAGTTCTGCGTTACAAAATGTTGGCGATACCCAAAATAAGGGTTTAGAGTTTAGTATTTCTGCTCAGAATATTACGGGGGCGGTGAAAGGATTGAAATGGAATTCAAGTTTCAATATTTCATTCAATCAAAACAAAATCATAAAACTCTCCAACAACAATGCCGATATCATCCAGACAAGTTCGGATGCTACTTTCTTCAGTACAAGTCCAGTGGGAATAGGGCGATTGGGGCAGCCTATTGGTGTTTTTTATGGATATGTATACACAGATAGAGTATATGCTACGACCGATGAAGCCAAGGCTGCTAATATGAGAGATGGTAGCCCTACAGGACCTTTATATGTGGCTGGTGATATGATTTACAAAGATTTGAATGGAGATGGGGTTATCAATGATGCTGATAGGACGATCATTGGGAATGCGAATCCTAAATTTATCGCTGGGCTAACCAATAATTTTACGTTCAAAAACTTCGATTTATCAATCTTCCTACAGGCTTCGTATGGCAATGATATCTACAACCAAACCCGACAATCATCCAACCGCAGTTTTGTTTATAATGCCGCTACTACCGAAGTGCTTCGAAGCTGGCGCAAAGAAGGTGATGTCACTGATGTACCAAGAGGTACCCCTAGTACTATCGGCAGAAATGGCCTAGTATCTACGCGGTGGATAGAAGATGGTTCCTATTTACGCGTAAAAACCGCTACTTTGGGCTATACAGTGCCTGCGGTACTTCTAAAAAAACTTGGAGTCGATAATGCACGCATCTATGTATCTGGACAAAACCTCTTCACTTTTACGAAGTATTCGGGTATGGACCCTGAAGCAAATTTTCGGACAGGGCTGCCCTTGTTGCAAGGTATTGACTTGGGTACTTATCCACAGGTACGTACCATTACTTGTGGTATAAATTTAGGATTTTAAAAACTCTTACTGGTTGACCATCATATTGACTAGTTTGTAAATGAACAAAGCGCATGAAAAAATTCATATATACTATTTTTATCGGAACTGCATTAGGGATATTTAGCAGTTGTACAGATTCGATTCTTGACCAAAAGCCCTTGAGTGCTTTGACCCAAAGTTCCTTTTTTCAAACAGCAGCCGATGCTGAAGCGGCGGTGTTGGCCTGTTATGACGCTTTACAAGGCGACGAAGTGCGTCGGATTGCGTGGGGAGATGCCCGTGCCGACAATCTCAAAATCCCCTTAGAGGCTATCGGCGCTACTGACCCCGATATGCTGGAGTTTCAGAAAGACAACATCAGCAGTAGTAGTGGGAACGGCAACTGGGCTAAATTCTATAACGGAATCAACAAAGTAAATAATGTTTTAGCTCAGGTCCCTACCATCAAAAGCCCTACTATCACGAGCGTAAAAAATCGGATCATGGGAGAAGGATATTTTTTGAGAGCGTTTCATTATTTTAATCTTGTACGTATATGGGGAGCAGTTCCGTTGATAGTAGAGCCTACGCTCTCATTGGACAAAGATTTGCAGCCTTCTCGTACTCCTGCCGATAAAGTACTGGAGCAAGTCGTCACGGATCTCAAGCAGGCGGAGACCTTATTGCCGGTGGCTTATGCCTCCAATATCGAAACCCGAGGAAGAGCCACGCGGGGAGCCGCTCAAGCATTGTTGTGTAAAGTGTATTTATGGAGAAGTTCTTATCTCCAAACCAACGAGTGGCAGTTAGCTAGCGATTATGCAGATAAAGTACTCGCCAATACCACCTATGCTTTGGTATCGGGAGCCAATTATGGATCGATTTTCACCGCTAAAAATACCGTTGAATCTATTTTTGAGCTACAGTACAATTATAACAACCAAGAAACCAATGCACTGGCTTCTTACTTTTTGCCTCGTAGTAGTAAAGTCCAAACAGGCGGAAACCAAACGCTGATTCCCACCCCAAAACTAGTAGAGGCTTTTGAAGCGGGGGATCTTCGAAAAACGGCTAGTATTTTTTACAGTAATCCCACAACAGACCAGTTCCCTAATCTCCCCACAGTAGCTAAATATACGGGTACTGTAGTAGGAAGTGCACGGTTTAGCGATAGCAATTTCATCTTTTTGCGTTTGGCCGATGTTATTTTGATGCAGGCCGAAGCTTTGGCTCAACTTGGAAAAACAGCCGAAGCGGCAGCACTCATCAACCGTATTCGCAATAGGGCTGGGTTGAGCAATACTACCGCAACTTCAAAAAATGACTTGCTTACCGCGATAGAGCAGGAGCGTTTTGTCGAGCTTTGTTTTGAGGGGCATCGCTGGTATGACTTACTCCGCACTGGTCGCGTAAAAGCGGTTTTGGGAGTAGATAAAAAAGCCTTTATGCCAGTATTTTATACTGAAATCATGCTTAATCCTAACTTATTACCTCAGAATCCCGGGTATTAAAGAGGGGGTATACTATTTTCAATTTTACTAAAAAAACGTTGTTGTATGTTTTTAAACTTCCGAAAAACGCACCTTATTTTGGGATTGTGGATACTAGTACAACAGGGAGTATATGGTCAAGACGGCCGAAACCTGACTGCGGGTAGCATCATTCCTGACGAAACCTACAGTGACCAACCTTATATTGTCAAAACCAACGACGGGGCTTGGCTGTGCGTACTGACTACTGGCTCGGGACACGAAGGGGCATCGGGGCAGCACATCATCACCCAACGAAGTTTTGATCAAGGCAAAACTTGGGTGGACAAGCGAGAAGTGGAGCCTGCCGATGGCCCCGAAGCTTCGTATGCCGTTTTGCTTAAAGCTCCTTCTGGACGGGTGTTTGTATTTTATAATCACAACACTGATAATATTCGAGCAGTCAAAGCAGATAATCCTCCTTATAAGGACGGCTTGGTGAAACGGGTAGATAGTCAAGGATATTTTGTGTTTAAATACTCTGACGACAACGGAAAAACATGGTCTCCTCAGAGGGTTAGAATTCCGATTCGTAACTTCGAAATTGATCGGAAAAATCCGTATGGTGGTACAATCCAATATTTTTGGAATGTGGGGAGAGCCTTTACTTATCGAGGGGTCGCCTTTGTACCAGTGCATAAAGTAGGCGGCTTTGGCGTTGGTTTTTTTACATCAAGCGAGGGCGCACTTCTGCGAAGCCCAGATTTACTGACTGTTAGCGACCCTACCAAAGCTACTTGGAATACCCTTCCCGATGGAGATATTGGCCTCAGAACACCCGATAAGGTGGGTGGCCCAATTGCCGAAGAGCAGAATTTTGTGGTACTAAGCGATGGCTCGTTTTATTGTGTTTATCGTACTATCGATGGACACCCTGTATATACTTATAGCCGCGATGGTGGTCATACATGGGAGCCGCCGCAATATCTTCGCTACGACAACGGAAGGTTAGTAAAACATCCACGGGCGGCCAATTTTGCTTGGAAATGCGAAAATGGCAAATATCTCTATTGGTTTCACAACCACGGAGGGCGTTTTATTAGAGAGCATCCCGACCGCCGTAACATGGCTTACGAAGACCGTAATCCTGCTTGGCTAATGGGCGGTATAGAAGCCGATTCTCCCAAAGGGAAAATCATTAGATGGACTCAGCCCGAAATCTTGCTGTACGACGATGACCCACTCATTCGAATGAGTTACCCTGATTTGATAGAAGAAAAAGGGGATTACTATATTACTGAAACCCAAAAAGATATTGCCCGTATTCACAAAATCGACCATAAACTGCTTGCCGGTTTATGGGAGCAATTTGACAATCGTACCCGAACCAAAGAAGGGTTAGTATTAGACTGGGTATATCAAAAAGAAGGATTGCCACATACGCTTGCTGCACCAACGTTACCCGTTTTTTATAAACGGGATACCCAAAAATTGGAGCAACCAGGGATGAATGTTCCGAATGGATTTACAATTGACTTGGTATTTACCTTAAACAAAGCAACCCCAAATCAGATACTTGCAGACGCCCGCGATAGTCAAGGGAAAGGTTGGTATGTACAAATCACCCCTCAAAAAACGGTGGAATTGGTCATGAATGATGGTCGTATGCAATCATCTTGGGCTTGTGATGAAGGACTACTGACCGAAAATCAACCCCACTATCTAAGTATAATAGTAGATGGGGGACCCAAAGTCGTGGCTTTTGTGGTAGATGGCCTCTTGAACGACGGAGGCGAGACACGACAGTTTGGGTGGGGGCGTTTTAGCCCTTATTTAAAATCGGCAGCAGGGGCTTCTCAGCTCACGGTTGGAAAAAATTTGACCGGCAAAATCTCTCAACTATCAATTTACAACCGTGCGCTTACTATCTCGGAAGCCATTGGAAATTATAGGGCTTACAAAAGATAAAAACCATTTTTTTAGGAAAATACACATTTAAAACCAACTCAAAAATTCATGAACTTGAAACGCTCCATGATAAATGCTAGTGTTCATACGGCCAAAACCGTCGTAGCACACTTTGGGGTTTATCTACCTTCTTTTGCTTACTGGACAGAAGAACAGTGGCTCGACGCTGGCTCCGAATACGACGAAATTCGGGATTGTATGCTTGGCTGGGATGTGACTGATTTTGGTAGTAAAGATTTTTATAATATTGGTCGGACTTTATTTACGGTTCGAAATGGGCGTTTAAATCGGCAAGGGTATCCCAAGCAATATGCCGAAAAATGGCTTATTGACCCTGAAAATCAGCGTGCTCCAGCTCACTTTCATCTATCAAAAAGAGAGGATATTATTTGTAGAGCGGGGGGGAATATACTCGTTCAGCTCACCAAGGCCGATATAGAAGGCAATCCATCCAGCGAAACCTTTCTGACGCAGGTAGATGGTTGTACTCGCCGTTTAGGTCCAGGCGACATTGTGCGCTTGCGTCCGGGAGAAAGCCTAACGATTCATCCTCGGACGATTCATCAATTTTGGGGCGAAGAAGGTACCGGATGGAGGGTAGATGGAGTAGGATATACGCTTAGTTCAGAGATTTCGAGCGTATGCGACGACTGGAACGACAACGTCTTTTTGGTTGATTACGGAGTACGGTTTCCGGAGATTGAAGAAGATGAACCCAGAAATTGTTTTTTATGTCATGAATACCCCGCCGCGGTGGTTGAAAGTTGATTTTTAAGCGTAGAAAAATATTTTAAAGAAAAAAAATATGCCTCATCGTTTGTCGATTGTTTTGCTCATTTTGGCTGGATGCGCCTTGGTTGGTGTAGGAGTTTTTTGGATGCTCGATTATTTTGTGGCGATTGGTCCATTTGTGTTGATAGGTCTCATTGGTTTGGCACTTGCTTTTAGAGGGTTTGAACGCCTAAAAGGATTTTCCTACACCCTTTGGATTCTGACAGCGGTGAGTCTTGCCATGTTTTATCCACAGTATTTTTTTACGGTAGGAGATTTCCAGCTTAAACGCCTGATTGTGCCTTTTGTACAACTGACCATGTTTGGGATGGGGGCACATATGAGTTTTGAGGATTTTAGAGGAGTCGTAAAAATGCCAAAAGGTGTACTCATCGGCATAGCTTGTCATTTTATAGTGATGCCTCTGGTAGGTTATACCTTGTCGCATTTGTTTGGTTTTCCACCAGAGATTGCGGGAGGGGTTATTTTGATAGGCTGTGTATCGAGTGCAATGGCCTCCAATGTAATGTCTTACTTGTCAAAGGCCAATCTAGCTTTGGCCGTAACGATTGGTGCCTGTTCTACCATTCTTTCGCCTTTTGTGACTCCTTTCTTGATGAAATGGCTAGCCGGACAGTTTGTAGAAGTGAACATTGCCCATATGATGATTGATATTACCAACATGATTATCATCCCTATAGTGGCAGGTTTTATTTTTAATCTTTTTTATTTCGGCAACGAAACCCCACGCGCCCGAACATTGCAGCTAGTAGGATTTGCTGTGCTTATCATAGTGGTCAACTTATTGATGATGTTTGTGATGAAATCGGACATGACGGGGCTAGCGGTATCGCTATTGAAATCCTTCGGATGGTTTTATCTCTTGCCCATGATAAGTGCTATTGTTTTCAAAAGACAGAAAGTGAGCCGATTGAAGTTGGAAAATATGCTATCGTTTATGGCGATGTTGGGAATCGTTATCAATACTGTTATCATTACGGCCTCGGGGCGCGACAATCTCTTGCAAGTGGGGGGATGGCTGATTATTTCCTGTTTACTACACAATTTAATCGGATTGAGCGTGGGATATTTTACGGCTTTACTGTTTGGTTTGCCCGAACGAGATCGTCGTACCATTGCGTTTGAGGTAGGAATGCAAAATGGGGGAGTAGCTACGGGCTTGGCATTACAAATGGGCAAAGTCGCCACTGTAGGTCTTGCATCGGCTATTTTTGGGCCTTTACAAAATGTCACTGGCTCGGCTTTAGCCAATTGGTTTAAAAAGCAACCTACAGATAGCGTCACCTCGGAGGTAGAAGAACCAATTTTGAGTAAAACTTGATTTGTTTGAGAGGGGAGGGGGCTGCCCTTCCCCTCCATCAATATTTTTGAGTTTATTGCCCTCTACTCATCTGCCTTTTTGAACATCGTTTTTCTTTTGAGGTAAAAACTTAGGGACTATTTTTTTCAAATTGGAAATGAAATCAATGTTTGATTCATCTCAAGTTTCTGCGTGTTTGAAGGGGCTTTTTTCGTCTTAGGAAAAGGAGCGTTGAGGGCAAGCTTGAATCCATTTTGTAGTCACTCCCAAAAACCCCTACCTTTGCGTCATGAAAATTTACTGGCGCATTTTACAGTATGCACGCCCTCTAAGCCGATATGTAGGGCCTTACTTTTTTACTTCATTATTGGGGAGCTTGTTTGGTGTACTCAATTTTACCTTGATTCAACCCCTCTTGGATGTTCTTTTTGGCAAAGCCCAGATTCCTGCCAAGCTTGTATTTCCAACGTTTAGATTTGATGCTGAGTATCTGGTAGATTTATTTCAATATTATTTTGGAAATGCCATCCAGAATTACGGAAAGTTGGGGGCTTTGCAGTTTGTGTGTGGCGCTATCTTGCTTTGTGTTTTTTTAGCTAATGTATTTCGGTATATATCGATTCGCATCATCGAAAATTTTAAAGCCCATACGGTGGCCCAACTTCGACAAGCTGTTTTTGACAATGCCATTCGATTGAGCCTTTCTTTTTTTTCCAACGAGCGCAAAGGCGACTTAATAGCCCGCGTCACTACCGATGTACAAGAAATAGAAAACTCTCTCGGGCGAGCCTTCAGTGCGTTGTTTAAGGAGCTTTTTACCCTGATTTTTTATTTTGTTACGTTGTTTGCCATGTCGGTAAAGCTGACGTTTTTTACATTGGTGGTGATTCCATTGTCAGGGGTTATTATTGGGAGTTTAGCCAAAAAACTCAAAGAATCTGCCTCGGAAGTGCAGCAGCGACTCAGTAACATCATCGGCGTGTTGGACGAAACTTTTGGAGGAATTCGGGTGGTGAAAGGATTTAATGCCGAAAAAGTAATCAAAAAACGGTTTGAAAATGAAAATCAAAGTTATCGTCATGCGCTGCTGAAAATGGTCTTTCGCCAAGAGCTCGCCCCTCCTATGTCAGAGTTTATGGGGGTGTCGGTGGTAGCGGGGATTTTATTGTATGGTGGTTCGATGGTTTTGTCCAACAACTTTGAGCTTTCACCTTCTACTTTTGTTACTTACATCATTATTTTTTCGCAGGTATTACGTCCAGCTAAAGAGATTTCCAACGCCATCAGCGGAATTCAGCGCGGCGTGGCTTCGGGCGAGCGTATCATGAAACTAATAGATACCCCTATTGAAGTAAATGATAAACCAGGAGCTTCCCAAATTCATGGTTTTGAAAATATGATTGAGGTCAAAAATGTGTCTTTTGAGTACGAAAAGGGCATTCCGGTATTGCAGGATATTTCTTTTAAAATCAAAAAAGGAAAAACCATCGCTTTGGTAGGTTCGTCGGGAGGAGGAAAATCCACCATTGCCGATTTGATTCCGCGTTTTTATGATCCTACCCAGGGAAAAGTTGAGATTGATGGCGTAGACTTACGAGAGGTAACTACTAAATCGCTCCGCGACCTTATGGGGATAGTGACTCAAGAGTCGATTTTATTTAACGATAGCATTTACAACAATATCGCTTTTGGCACTGAAGCTACTGAGGAGCAGGTGATAGCAGCCGCCAAAATCGCGAATGCGCATCAGTTTATCATTGAGCAAAATGAAGGTTATCAGACCATTATCGGTGACCGAGGTACCAAACTTTCTGGTGGGCAGCGTCAGCGGTTAAGTATTGCACGAGCTATTCTCAAAAACCCCCCGATATTGATTTTAGATGAGGCCACTTCGGCGCTTGATACCGAATCTGAGAAATTGGTGCAAGAAGCTTTAACCAATTTAATGAAAAACCGAACTACGCTGGTAATTGCGCACCGTTTGAGTACCATTCAACATGCTGATGAGATTTTGGTATTGAGCGGCGGAAAAATCATTGAACGTGGAACGCACGACGATTTGTTGATGGAAGAAAAAGGCTTTTATCGCAAACTCAGTCTGATGCAAAACTAATAGAGGAATTCCTAACCAGACTTTCCAAGTTTTGTTTTGTAGATAGATGTAAACTTGGAAAGTCTTTTTGGTTGGTATGAGTTAGACTTTCCAAGTTTTTACAAGATAAACCGCAGTACTTCGCCATTTTCCGAAAACAAAATATTGCTTAGATAACCAATCCTTGCGTGGCCTTGTTGGTCAAAAACAATTCTCTCAAAAATAGCTTCAATTTCGTAGGCTTGTACACGCCGATGTATGGGATTGAGTGTGCCGCCGTATTCGCCAGCTTTGGCAAGGGGACTCCACTGTAAATGCGCATCGACGAGGGTGCCGCGTGGCGACATAATGCCTGGATTGCCAAGCCCGCGAAAATCAGTAAGCAAAGGATGATCTAGGCCAAGAGCGTGACCAAACTCGTGCGCTGCCGTAGTAGATTGTCCTAGGTTGTCGGAGGTAATCCAATGCCCCGCGTTGTCTCCTAACCCAAACCCCATGAATGAACGTGTAACATGGTTTTGAGGTTCGATACGTATGAAATTGTATCTAAAATCCGTGTTTTGATACGCCCATCCAAACGCTTGTTCTAAACTAACTATTTCAAAATCAATTTGAAATTTGATAGAGTAGGGAATGTTATAGAGTAGGATAATGCCTTGCGGCTCGTGATACATTTGCCGAATTTCTTCGGTGATTTTGGTGGCTATTGTTGCATTTGCTTCACTTCCATAAAAGAAGAATTTAGCAGAAAGTGTAATGGTCTTGGTTTGTTCGTTAAGAATCGCGAGGGCAGCCATAAGTTATAATATCGATAAGCTACTAAAACTAAGCAGATTCATGTCAAGTGAAAACGCAATTCATGAACGAAAATGATTCGCAAAAAGATATATAATAATACTATGAGATTTACATCGGCAATTCGATAATGAGGATGATGGCATTGTTTGACAATGCTTCAAATTCAACTTCCGATATTTGCGAAAGAGCCAAGCCATCACGAGGATGTAATAAACGGTTTTGTACTTCAAATGCCCCCTCAATCACAAATACAAATACTCCGTGAGCTTCGTCTAATAAGGGATACGTATCTTGGACGCGACCATCATAACGGCCAATCCACCCTTGGGCTTGGGTTGCAAAAAGTGGGTTAAGCTGGTTTTTGGTCCTAAAATCAAAAGTGAAATTGTTTGAATGAGGAACAAACGTATCGCTTTGATTTTTAACCCAAATTTGTAAAAAATTGATAAGCTCGTCAGAATAGGGATTGGTAATCTTGTAAGTAAACCCTTCAGGGGCATTTAAAATTTGTACTTGACCTGCTTCCAAGATACCTGCTTCTCCTAAACTATCTTCATATTCTATCGCTCCTACCAAAGGCAACAAAATAACGTCCATGTTTTCCTCAACTTGTAGGGAAAGGCTCTTTTGGCTGGCGAGGGTATCGTCATTAAAAACCTGTAGTGCGCCGAAAGGCTGACGATGCTCTACACGGTATTCTCCAAAATTGAAAGTATGAAAACTGCGAAACCAATCTACTTCAGAACGGCCGCGTTGATCCGCCAAAAAAATGGTAGCTTCAGGTTGGGAAATCATAGGGTAAGTGCTTTTTGAAAAAATGAAATACTTAGATTAGGTTGTAAATCAATAATGTCTGTAGCAACATCTATGCCATTTTTGATTGCTTCAGTTTGATTTCCATAGGCAACCAAAAGATGGTCGCCTATGGAATCAATCCAAGTAAGAGGTTCACTATAAAAATAAATAGCGACTTTGTGTTCGGCTTTATTTTGAACGTGAGAATGGATAAGCTCAAATTTAAAACGCTTAAATGAAAGACACAACTTCCCATGTACATTGACTATCTCTGGCATGATATCTTTTAGTTGCTTGAGATATCCAATAGCTGCTGTACTCACCATACCATGAATTTGGTGGGCTTGGGGAATATTATCTTCTAAAGCCTTTAAAGTTTTGTATTGTCCCTCAGGGTCAAAGTATTGTGCTCTCATAAAAAACTCTAGATAAGTGTCGTCAAACACGAACTTGTCCCATGCTTTTTGGGAAGAAGCATCAATCACTTTTCGATAACATAAACTGATAATGCCTTTCATGGTTTAGGCGCTTACTACTATAGTGTGAGTGAGGGCATATCCGTTGGCGACGCTACCTGTCACGGTAGCTAATTCGTTGGTATAACCATCGCTAAATACATTGTCTCTTTCGTTGGTAGTGTCGGCTTTTCCTTTGGTGTAAAAATTAGTAGCCGTCGTAAACACAGTATCGCATACCGTGGCAGGAAAAGCAATCTGGGTTACTAATAATGATTTGCCACTAGCGTTATAAATATGAACATGGATATGCACGGCTCTTCCCGAATACCATCCCGGAAAAATCGTTGTGAAAGAGACTGCCCCACTAGCATCAGTAGTTTGGCGACCTCTCAAGAAGTGTACCGAAGTATAATTGGTACTTTGCATGCCTGTACCACCGTATTCAGAATAATTGCCATCTTTATCGCAATGCCAAATATCTACTATGGCTCCTTCTAAAGCTGCGCAACTGGTATTTTTGTTTTTGATAGTAATAGCCACAGTCATCGGAAGACCCGTACGGTCTGAGCGAATGTCTTTCATGACAAGCGAGCTAGGAGTTTTGGTAGGGAAGGGACCTTCGGTTTCGGAGGGAGTCACGTCGCAGGTGCCGCCCGTAGTTCCATTGGTGGAGCCTTGGTTAGTAGTAGTGCCTCCAGTAGTAGTGGGGTCAACGCTGTCTTTGCTGCAAGCTCCTACCAATGGGGCTACGGTAGCGATTCCTAATACTGATAAGCTTCTTTTCAAAAATTCCTTACGTTCCATGTTCTTAGTGTTTATTGGGAGATGTGATTGTGTTTCACTTACTAATACGTTGGAGACTCTGATGACGTTGTATCGTGGCTCCCAATTGAGGTAAATGACGTTTTTTTTGCGGTGAATTTTACTTTATGGCAGGTGCTTTGACCACTAAATCACGCACCGATTTTTGGTCTAATGGACGATTGGAGGCTTCGGTTTCGGCCGATAGACGAGCTTGTGTGGTAGTAGCAAAGCTCCCTGTTTGAATATAAGCCAAAGCACTAGCGAGGCAGCTTTCGAGCGGGTCGCCCCAGTTTTTATCGAGTCCATCGGCTACGTCGGCATCCACTGCGATCCCACTATAGTAATCCCCCACATTCTTGGCGTTGACTGTTTTGAAGGCTATGGGAGCTATGACATAATCCATCACTTCAAAACCATACATTCCAACGGGTTTGCCGTGGGTGGTTTTGCCGATGGTTTTCACGTCGAGGTAAGGTTTGAGATTGTTGATGAGTAACTCCGACGCGGAGGCCGATGCGGCTGAGGTAATAAAAAATATCCGTGAGAGATTGAGCGAACCTGTTTTTGAGAATCGGATGGTTTCGTTCCAAGCCGAAAGTTTGGTATTGTGAAGATAGCTAAACATCACCGACGATCGACTAACCGAACTAGGAGCAAGGGCATTGGCAAGCATGGTTTGGGTGTCTACATCTCCGCCTCCATTGTAGCGTAAGTCTACAATCATTTCATTGACACCCGCCGCTTCGAAAGTGCTTAATACAGTTTTGAGTTCGTTTTGAGATGGTGTTCCTGTAAAACTATTAAACACAAAATACCCTACCTTTTTGCCTGCTACTTCATATACTTTATTATACAATACCGTATTGAGCGTATAGGTGGCGGTCGTAAGTGGGGTTGTCACAGTACTACCGTCAGGTTTTTGGAAACCAAATGTAGTGGAAGTCGCTTCATAAAAAGCACTTATGAGGGCATCGTCCGAAAGGGATTTGACAGATTGCCCGTTGACAGTGGTGAGTTTCCAGCCGCGTTCGATACCTGCTTTTCCCGCTGGCGATTGGGCATAGACATACCTTACTCTTAGGTCGTTGTTGGCATCATATTTAATCCAAAACCCAAAGTCGCTCGTTTCGCCATCGGAAAAATAACTGTTGAACGAGCTCGCTTTTTCTACAAAAGACCATTGGTCGAGCGGTTGATAAGCCCGGAGTGCATCCATTTCACTTTCGGGAGTAGCATAAGAGCGAGGATTGAAGTTGGAAGGAAGTTTATCATACCACAGGTAGACATCCTGCATGTACGCCCATAGAGAATCGCGAATGTCGGCGCTAGTAGTGGTAGTAGTGGTAGTAGTGGTGGGTGTTGTATTTTGGGGGGCGGGATCGTTTTGTTTGCAACTCACTACCATCAAAGCGAAGGCTATCAAACTCCCCACGGTGAATTTTGCAATGTTACTCATTGTCTGTTTTTAGTTTAAAGTGGAAGAAAAACAGGGAGAGCTATGGCAAATTCAAATAGAGAATAAGGGTAAAAGCGATTGACAAAACTTATAAAAATTGTCTTTTGACAATACACAGTACGCAAGGTCACAGTCGGGCGTTGCTAATGGTAATTATTTTTAGAAAAGCCTTCCTAAAACAAACAGATAATCACAAATGATGTATTCTTGAGATTTTAGGTTTGAAAACGTTTGAGAAAATCGGCTTCGTAACTTGCACTTATGGGAATTTCTTCGCCTTGGAGCATGATCATTTTGTTACGAACAGATTCAATCCGTTTGAAAGGGACGATAAAAGACCGATGCACCCGCATAAAATCCGCAGCAGGGAGTTTTTCTACCATTGTTTTCATGGTCATGCGGGCTACGATTGGTTTGCCAGTATCAAGGTGGATTTTGAGATAATCGTCCAAACCTTCGATAAATAAAATCTCAGCAAAAGCAATCTTATAGACCCGATAATCGGCCTTGATAAACAAATACTGAGGCGTTTCGGGTATGGAGGATGCATTTTTAAGAAATTGATGATAATCTTTAGCTTTATGTGCAGCCTGTATGAAACGTTCGAAAGTAAAAGGTTTCAATAAATAATCAACAGCATTGAGATTGAAGCCTTCTACCGCGTACTCTGCATAAGCCGTAGTGAAAATGACCATTGCTTCTTTGGGCAGGTTTTTATAAAAATCAATACCCGACATAGACGGCATATTAATATCCAAAAAAATCAAATCTACCTCCTGATTGGTAAGGTGAGCGAGGGCTTCGTCGGTACGCAAAAATGTTTTTTCAAGGGTAATAAAATCCACTTGACCACAAAAGTGTTTGATAACCCGTAAAGCAGGAGGTTCGTCGTCTATAGCAACAGTTTTGAGCATATTGTAGCACAGGCTACCAGCCTGTCAATAAGTTTTTTAAATGCCAATAAATATGTAGCACATGCTACCAGCCTGTCAATAAGTTTTTTAAATGCCAATAAATATGTAGCACAGGCTACCAGCCTGTAAATGAATTATAATATAATACAATCTACCAGTCTGTAAATAAATTTCACACGCGTCAGCCCATCAGTGAATCGTTATAAAAAACGTATCAACCCAACTCCAACGTCAACTCTACCGTAAAATCCTCCTCAGTTTCATTAACAACCAATAAGTTTTTGTTAGGATACAGCAACCCTAGTCTTGTTTTGGTGTTTTCAATACCAATACCGCTAGAGGTTTCTTCGTCATGAAATCTCCTTACTTTTTTGTTGAAAGTATGTAAATGTAAAATACTTTTTTCAATCGAAACATGAACCTTCACAATTGATTTTTCTTGGGGATTGATACCGTATTTAAAAGTATTTTCGATAAAAGAAATCAAAATGAGCGGTGCAATTTGGAGGCCATTAGGATTTCCTTGGCTTTTAAAATCAATATCGGCGGTTTCGTCGAGGCGTAGTTGTTGGAGAGCTACGTAATTTTCAATGTATTCAAGTTCTTTAGCCAAAGGCACTTTTTCGGTATCTGCCTCACGCATCACATACCGCATCAAAGCGGCGAGTTTTACGACTACATCGGCAGTACGGGGCGACTGCTCAATCGCCAGTGAATAGATTGTATTGAGCGTATTGAACAAAAAATGAGGATTGATTTGGGCTTTCAAAAACGAAAGCTTGGTGTTTAGATTTTCGCGTTCGGTTTGGCGGAGTCGCTCGTTGATTTGAAGAGAAAGAGACACAAAAATGCCCACTAAAAACAAAAACAAGGCATGACTCAATTCAAACCCCACAGGAGGTTTTTGTTGATGTGTGGGGGGGGCGGGGGGCGGGGAAAAGTGAGGTGAGGGCGGCAGTGGCACCTCCAAGTGAGTATTAGTTTCTAAAATATCTTGTCTATCTATCGACAATAACATGCCGACGATAATCCCAAACGAAACGCCTATACTCAGGGCATAATAAATATATTTTTGGGTAAAATAAAACTTAGGGATAAGCACATAATAGTTGAGATAAAAAAAACTCAACATCAGGATATACGCAAAAAGATTGGTGCGTTCATGGGGGTTGTGGGCCACTTGCGCTATTTGACGCAGACCATTAGGGGCAAATAGATAAGGCAAAACCAAAAACGATATTCCCAATAATAAATGGATACCTATACGCCAAAAGGGGCTTTTCATGTGTAAATATTTTAAAAAGGGAAATTACAAAACAAAACCGCTTCCTAAAAATGATTGCGGTATTTGCCTAGAAAGTGTCGGTAGATAAGTAATTATAGACTATTTTGGGGTTTTAAAACTATTTCTTACGTTATTATTCAATACCCACTTAAACTATCTTTGAGTTTTATGGCCAATGAAGTAATCCTGCAAATCAGTAGTAAACTTAAAGATTATCGTAAATCAAAAGGAATCACTATTCAGCAGCTTGCCGACCGCGCTCAAGTGAGCAAAGGACTTATATCCCAAATCGAAAACAATCGTACTATTCCGTCGCTTTTGGTACTTATCAACCTGATTCGCTCTTTGGGGGTGGATTTAAATGATTTTTTTGCGGATGTAGAGCAAGCCTCCGAAAGTAAGGTGATTGTGAAAAGAAGTGAAGAGTATCACCCCTTCGAAAAAGAACAGTCAAAAGGTTTTTTGTACAAGCGTGTCATGACGCGCAACATCCAAAATCTCCCTACCGACATAGTTATATTAGAGTTGGCTCCCAAAGCTACGAGGGCTTTTATGGTAAAAACCAATGCCTTTGAATATAAATACATCATCAGTGGTCAGGTAGAGTATATAGTAGGTGACCAAAAGTACGCTCTAAAAGCTGGAGATTCGATTTTCTTTGATGCCAATCTCCCCCACAAACCTATCAACACAGGCGATACGACGGCCTTGATGCTAGTGATGTACTTCTTTAAAGAATAATCGCCTTATCTTTGCGGGGTTGATTATCCTCAAAAATTACATGAAAAAACTACGCGCCATTTTTTTATTGCTTGTCTCTTTTTCGGCCTTGGGGCAAATGCCATCCGAAGAGAAGGTTATCAAACACATCAAATACCTCTCCGTCGATAAAATGAAAGGGAGAGGTACCGGAAGCAAAGAAAACGCCAAGGCGGCTCATTACATCACCAAGAACTTTAAAAAACTAGGTCTCAAACCACTCGGAACCAACGGTTTTTTGCAGCCTTTTACGGCCAAAGTGAGGAGAGTAGTGGTGCCTGATAGCATTCGTCAAGCCAACAATGTACTGGGGTTTTTGGACAATGGTGCGCCTTATACGATTGTGATTGGGGCACACTACGACCACTTGGGAGAAGGAAAGCAAGGTAGCTTACGTGACCCCAAAGCCGTGGGGCAGATTCACAATGGCGCCGACGACAACGCTTCAGGGGTGGCGGGGCTGTTGGAATTAGCACGTTATTTTTCTAAAAACGAAATCAAAGAACCTTACAATTACCTTTTTATCGCTTTTGGCGCCGAAGAATTGGGATTGGTGGGTTCGAGGTATTTTGTAAACAATCCGACGCTTCCTTTGGACAAAATCAACTTCATGGTCAATATGGATATGATTGGACGCTACAATGCCGACCGTGGGGTAGGAATTGGAGGATACGGCACAAGCGATGCCTGGCCGGAAGTGTTTAAAGGAGTGACAGGAAGTGTCAAGTTCTTTACCGACCGCTCGGGTAGCGGCGGTGCTGACCATGCGTCGTTTTATGCCAAAAAACTCCCTGTATTGTTTTTCCACACAGGCGGGCACGACGATTATCACATGCCTACCGACGACTGGGAGAAAATAGATATAAAATCAGAAGTAGGGATACTGGAAATAGAAATAAAACTCATCGAAAATGCCATGAAACTTCCCAAGTTGAATTTTACGGAAGCAAAGTAGCTGCTGTTTTAGAAAAAAACAGGTTGTAGGATTTTTTTCAGAGCTAAGACACAAAATCTAAATTTTAGAATTCTACCTTAAATTTTTGCCTTATGCTGCTTTATAGAAAGTAAAGTATCAACAACCTCCTTTTTTTATTTATGAATTCTTCTATACGTATTATGGTAGCCGTGGCTTTGGTCGGTACGGCGGCTTCGTTGACAGCCTATAAAAGCGACCCCTCTGCTACTCGCAACAAGCCTAAAAATGTAGATATAAAAGTGCCGACTGGCTTTTCGGTGAGCTTGTTGGCCGAAGACCTCGAAACGCCCCGCCACTTGGCTGTTTCGAAGGGTGGCGATATTTATGTCAAAATCAATAAACTCAAAGATGGCAAAGCTATTTATCGCCTTAGAGATACCAATGGTGACGGGGTGATTGATGAAAAAATCGGCTTTGGAGATTACAAAGGCTCGGGGATTTTTATCCGTGACGGCTATTTGTATGCTTCTTCTAATACGGGAGTGTATCGCTACAAACTCAATGATAAAGAAGAGGTGATTGACTACAACAATCCTGAGTTGATCGTAAAAGGACTAGTAGCAAAAGGGCGGGACGAAGCCAAAAACATAGCCGTCGATAAAAATGGCTACGTGTATGTAAACATAGGCTCTCCTGATGAAATATGTAAAGACCCTCGTACCAACAAAGGTATAATCCCGTGCCCGTTGCTGGATTCGGTGGGAGGAATTTGGCGTTTTAAAACCAATCAGCTCAATCAACAATACAGCGATGGTGTAAAGTATGCTACCGGACTCAAAAATGTAGTAGGGTTAGACTGGAACACAAGCTCTAATTCGCTTTTTGTGATGATGCATGGTCGTGGTAAGTTTCATGATACTTTTCCGCAATATTATTCGCCCCAAGACAGCGAAAAGCTTCCTGCCGAAACCATGTATGAAGTTCATGAAGGTGATGATGCGGGTTGGCCATATGTGTATTATGACCCTTTCCAGAAAAAGAAAATCCTTTGTCCGGAGTATGGGGGCGATGGTAAAAAAACAGGCGGTGAAAAAGCGATTGACCCCGTGGCGGATTTTCCAGCGCACTTAGGCCCCAATGCCTTGCTTTTTTATACTGGAAAAATGTTTCCTGCCAAATACAAAAATGGCGCTTTTATCGCCTTTCACGGCCAATCGCCCGTGCTCAAAAAAGGATACATGGTAGCTTTTGTTCCTTTCAAAAATGGCAAACCTTCTGGTAAATGGGAGATTTTTGCGGACAATTTTGCCGGAACCGATCTCGCCAAACCTACAGGCCCTGTACAGCATCGTCCTTGCGGCCTCGCCCAAGGCCCCGACGGCTCTCTGTATGTAACCGACGATTTGAATGGTGCATTGTTTCGTATTAGTTATAAAGCCCCTAAGAAATAGCACATTGCACTAGCCATGGATCATTTCGAATGTAGATGGTTCGCAAAAAACCTTCTGATTTGTGTTTGAGTAGGTACTATCTCTCAAATGTAAACAGAAGGTTTTTGGCTTATTAATGTTCCGCGATGCTCTGCTAGATTAAGCTTCTGTTTGACTTCTCCGAAGTCGTTTGTTTTTGTGGGAACTTGTTGGCTACAAACTTTGAGCCTCTCCGAGGCCAAAAAAGTGGTAGCATTCGTAAAAGATGTAATGTTACGTTACACTGGAAACAGCGATAAATAATGCTCAGAATCTTCCAAAATACCAGCACTTTGGGCATAAAACGAAGCATCAGTTTCATAGACTCCTTTTTGGGTTTGTGTCCATGAGCCGTTGGCTTTGGGATGGTAGCTCATCAGTTTGTTCCAATTTTTATAATACTGATGTCCGTTGGTTTCTTGAAGCCCGATAGTCATGCCCGGAAAAGACGGTAAACGCGCCGCCACCGACTTATTCCAATCTACCAAAATAGGATTGACAGTGAGGTCGGCACAGAAGCAGGGGATGTTTTTTTCGTAAGCAAGTTGGGCGATTTTCATGGTCATACTGAGCGTCTTGGCAATGGCCTTGACCGCAATCGCCGCGTAGCCTTGCTCAATACGCCGCGCGGCATCTTCTACGGTGTGAGCGCTTTCGTCGGCGGCGATTCTGACGCCCAAGTCTCCTACAAACACCTCATTGCTTTCTTCAAAAGGCTCTTCTACCACGGCGATTTGGTCAAAAGCACCGATTTTTTTTGCATGGTCCAAAAACCTCAATAGTGTGTCTTTGTGCTCGTATCGACCATTGGCATCAAAATAATAAGGGATTTTGCCTGTCTTCGTATAAGGAGTCTCGTAATGACCAATGGCTTTATGAACGGCACTGAGAAAGGCAATGTCTTTTTCCAACATTTCTTTTTGCGTACCTGCTGCGCCGGTTTTGAGTTTCATGATAAAATACCCTTGGTCGGCAGCATTTTTGATTTGCTCAGCGGTAGTGCCTACGCTAAAAGACGGGATACTCGCTACTTTGGAGTGCCGATTTGATAAGCCTCCACGATAAGCAACGGGAATGATTTCGTCAAAAGTTTTAAGATTATTTTCGTGAGCATAGAGCATCCAAGCGGCGTTGTCAACACATACCAAGGCATTGAGTGCAAAGGTCTTGCGGAGGTCGCTAATGCCCGTGATTTTTTTGCCATAAGCCAATACTTGCGGCAAAAGCTCTTCCATGAGCATTACGGGATTGGTAAAGGATTGGCCTTTGACGAGCTGGAGGGTGTGCTCACTCATGGCATACATGAGGGCATTGCCAGCGCTTTCAGAATGCCCCGCAAACACGCGCGCATCTGACCACAATACGCCTTGGGTTCCCAAGCCTACTTTTCGTATACCACTATTGGATTCCAACATCGCCGCGACTTGCCAACTATCTGTGATCGCACTTCCCTTGAATCGGTAAGGTGTCAAAGGCTCACGTTCAAAATTGGCACTTACGTTTTTGATATGAATGTTTTTTTCGGCAAATCCTACCAGAGAAGGTTCACTCATACCTACGGCCACTATCGAGGCACTGTATTTCATAAATTCTCGGCGATTGAGGGGGGCGTTGTCAAGCATTTGGATAGAAAAGGTTTAGGGAATCAATCGGGAATGCGGTTGAGCGTATACCATGCTTCCGACGACCACAAGGCATTACCCGTTTGGCTTTTCAAATCGTCAGGAAGGCGAAAATAAATTACGTGTTCTTTTTTTAAATGAGGGATTTCAAGATAAAGTCGTTTGCGGTCTTTTGAGATAGTCCATTGGGCAATCGACAACGGACTCAAATCCATCTTGGGGCCTCCGTAATTTTTGGTGGGTTCATACCACCATTGTTGAATCAAAAAATCGTTGGGACGAATCTGTTGAGATTCCGCGAGAGGTTGGGTAAATTCTATTTCAAAACCCCGTGGTTTGGCACGTATAGCGAGCATTTCGAAAGTAGATTTGCCATTGTATTTGATTTTTTGAAGCCCTCGTACTTTATCATGCCAGCTCCATCCACCGCCTACCATGCCCACTTCTCCCACGTACAAAGCGCCATCAGGTCCCCATCTAAGTCGATTGATGCCCGCTTCAAAACCTTGCGAAAACCGAAACACTGCTCCTTGGTATTCACCTTTTATTTTTTCTAAAAAATCGCGTTTGATACCGCCATGCGTTACATCGCCGTGTAGTAATTGCCCTGTATAAGGCCCTTCTTTTACCAAAACCGGCTCAGAAGGCGAATTGCCAATCTCATGCTCAGGCAACCAAATAGCAGGTAAAGCCATTTTAGGCGGGGCTTCATTTTGGAGCCATCCCCATTCCATGCCGTGGTATTCGTCTTTTTTGATATGAATGAGTTTATTAGCTGGTAGCCACTGTCCTTGATTGTCGGTCACAAATAGCTCATTATCAACCCCCAGCCCGATGCCATTGGGCGTACGCAGGCCATAGTTGACCGATTCAAAACTACCATCTTTGCTTATTTTGATAGTTCGGCCACGGTCGGGGAGTTGTTTTTCGTCGGGTTTGAGGCGCATTGCCATGGAGAGAGTAGCGTAGAAAAATCCGTCTTTGTGAACCAGTCCAAAGGCAAACTCATGAAAATCGGCCGTCACACCCCAAGCATGACAAACAGCGCGGTATTCGTCGATGATGTCGTCGCCGTTATGATCAATAAGTTGGGTTAACTCTTGTTTTTGAAGTACATATATTTTGCCATCCACCACCTCTATCCCAAGTGGTTCGGCCAAGCCAGAGGCGATGCGTTTGACGGTGATTTTGTTGGTATCGCCGGTAGTGACATTATCCAATACATACACGCCCCCTACGGTGTCCCAAGTGGTGACCAACAAGCGACCATCGGGTAAAAAAGCCATCGCTCCCACACGAGGGTTGAAGTTTTGGGTGTGGAGTGTTTGCAAATCATAACTTGGGTGTACGCCTTCAAGAGGCATCCCAAAGCCGGGCTTGGTAGGGCGAGTGGGAGAGGGGTCTTTAGAGGTGGCAGGTTTAGCGGCGGGAGCAGCTTTGGGTTTTAGCGTAAAGATATAATTGACCATTGCCGTAAGGTCGCCTTCCGTGAGTAAGGCATGTGAATTCATGACGCCATTTCCCCACACGCCCGTGCCGCCATCTCTGATTTTTTCGACGAGCTTTTCGACGGTTTTCTTGTCGTTTGAGTAGCGTTGGGCTACTTTTTGGAAAGAGGGTCCTACTTCGTCTTCGGCGATTTTATGGCAAACAAAACAATCGCTTTTTTCCATCAAAGCTCTTCCTATGTGCGCAAAAGTTTGGACAGGCGCAGGAGGAGTCTGGTCAGGAAGTAGCTCGAATGTGTGAACAAAAGAAGTCGTGGCGTTGGGTGCTAAAACAATCTTGGTCTGAGCAGATTGCAATGTGATTTGTACCCCCTGTGGTACATGAGTTGTTTTGAAAATTCGCTCCAAAGCAGGTTTGCCCTCTTTGTTTTTTACAAATTCGGGTCTTTCTTCTACCCAAATGGTATCGCGAGAGGGAAGGGCAAAAGCATAGTGGAGATAAATCTGCTGATTTCTGAAAACATACCCTTTATAAATAGGCTTAGTGGGGTGCGTTTGTTGAGACATCTGGATGTTCCACCGAAAAGGCTCAAGGCTATCAAGCAGATAAGACGCGCCCCAAGAGGTGGGTTGAACATCTTTTTTGTTGGTATAGGCGGCACCGTCCATCGAGACGCCTCCCTTCCATACTTTATAGATTTTGCATTGAGTCAGATCGTAGGCTAGGTAGCATTCTTTGTCAAGCGCAATCGTGAGCATTCTGGGTTTTTTGTCCAAAACTGACCGAAAGGCCCAAATATCTAACGGGCGTTGAAGGGGGACATGAAAAGGTGAATAACTCGCCGCCATAAACAGCCCGCTACTCCACAGCAACACCAAAATCAAGTACTTTCCCTTCATTTTTGTAATAGGCTAAACCTGAAAAGTCTAAAACTTAGGAAGGCAAAATGAAGACTGATATACTTGATTTGGTGGAAATTTGCTACACGAGGGCATTAAGATTTACGGGTTTTCTTGATGGGCTTCCCGTATTTTTTCATCATTTCTTTGGCGTGATTGCGGCGCACATTTACTTTTTGATTTTTCTCTGATTTTTCGTGGAAAGCACCGCCAAAAGTGTCGCTTTTGACGATTTTTACCTCAATAGTTTTCATAAAACCTTTGGGCTTTTCGTCGTCGGTAAGCTCTTCCGAAATTTCAAGAAGTTTGGGTAAAGGTCGCACGGGAATCGGAAGTTTCATTAAGCTTTCGATAGCTTCTTGTTGTTCCTTTTCTTTTTCGGTCACAAAACTTATCGCAATCCCTTTTTTGTCGGCTCTTCCTGTTCGTCCGATGCGGTGGATATAAGTTTCGGGAAGTTCGGGCAAATCAAAATTGATGACGTGCGATACCTCCGATACATCCAAGCCTCGTGCAATGACATCCGTAGCAATCAGTACTCGACAATCGCCGCTCTGAAAGCGATTGACTGCCTCAAAACGCTGGGTTTGGGCTTTGTTGGAATGGATTACACCTATTTTTTCTCCTAAATCCTTTTCCACTTGCTCGTATAATTGGTCGGCCAATTGTTTAGTTGCCACAAACACCAGCACTTTGTGCATTTCGGGGTCATGTTCGAGCAAAAGCTCTAGTAAATTGACTTTGGTATAAAAGTTAGGGACTTCGTATACCATTTGGTAAATATTGTCGAGCGGTGTACCTGTAGGAGCTGCTTCTACTTTGACGGGATCGTGGAAATATTGAGCCATCAATTGTTCAACTTCATCGGTAATAGTGGCCGAAAAAAGTAAATTTTGACGTTTTTCGGGCAAAGCATCCAAAATCAGTTTTAGCTGGGCACGAAAGCCCAAATTGAGCATTTCGTCGGCTTCGTCGATGATTAATTTTTTGACAACATTGGGTTTGATGACCCCATTTGAAAGCAAATCTACCAAACGGCCAGGCGTGGCAACGAGTACATCCACCCCATTGGAGACTTCCAAAGCTTGTGGTTTTAGATTGACACCGCCGTATACCCCTACTACTCGTAGATTGAGGTAAGTGGAGAGTTTTTTGACCGACTCTACCACTTGGGTCACCAACTCGCGGGTAGGAACCAGAATAATATATCGGGGATTTTTTTCTTTCGAAAACTGATATTGTCGCAAGCAAGGCAGTAAGTAAGCAAAGGTTTTGCCTGTGCCTGTTTGAGCGATTCCGTATACATCTTGCCCCGACATCACCACCGAAAACACTTTTTGTTGGATCGTAGTAGGGGTAGTAAGTCCTAAGTCAGAGAGGGCGTTGAGGAGTGGTTTGTTGAGATTTAATTCTTCAAAAGTCATACCTATGCGGTTAAAATAAACACTAAGGTACTAGGAATCATCCAACTTTTGCATCTTTGTTTGAGAAAGCAGGCGATAAAGAGACAAACTTTTTGGGGCGATATGGTTAGATGGAGCCGAATATGGGGCTTTTCTTTTTGAGCAACTTTCCAAAGATTTAACCAAACGCTATGGAGAAGGGTTTTGTAGAGCCAATTTGCTGTACATGCGTAAATTATACCCGACTTTTCCAAAAAGTGAGACACCGCCTAACGTTTTGATTTGGAGCCATTATTTTGAAATTTTACGCTCAGACAACGAACTCTCAATAAATTCTACGCCCAATAAAATGCACGCGCAACTACTGAAACTCATAGCAGAAAGCATTACCATCACCGATGCTGATCAAGTATTGTGTGAGCAGTATTTTGAACCTGTGCTTTTTCCGAAAAACCGCGTGATAGAAGAAGAAGGCAAAATCCCAAAACACTTGTATTTTGTAGTGTCGGGTTTTGTGCGGCTATTTCACTACAATGACAAAGGCGACGAAGTTACTACTCACATCAATTGTCCTCCGGGATTTATTACGTCCTATTTCAATTTTATCCATCAGACCACAGCCCCCGAAAATCTAGAATGTATTACGGAATGTGCTTTGCTAAGAATCACAAAAGCTAATTTGGAGCTATTGACGCAACAAAGCCCTGCATTCAAAGATTTTAGCATTTCGGTCTTTCAACAATCGCTTGCCTACAACGAAAACCGCTCAAGGGACTTGGCAACGCTAACCGCCGAACAACGCTATCAAAAACTGATTGACAACTATCCGGCCATTTTGCACAACGTTCCGCTCCAATACATCGCTTCTTTTTTGGGGATGAATCCCAAAAGCCTGAGCCGAATACGAAAAGAAATCATTAAGTAACATTTGTGAAGTAGATTGAAGCCTCGTCGATAGAATTTTGTGCCATCATTAAAAACCTTAAAAATATGGCACATCAAAATTTAGCATTGGTCACAGGCGCAAACGGACATTTGGGCAACAATTTAGTACGATTGTTGATTGAAAAAGGCGTGCCTGTTCGGGCGTCGGTTCGTAACCTCAAAAACAGAGAGCCGTTTGTAGGATTGGATTGCGAAGTTGTACAAGCCGACATCACAGATAAGCAATCTTTGAAAAAAGCATTGCAAGGCGTGGAGACGTTTTATGCGGTAGGGGCAGCTTTCAAACTTTGGGCAAAAGACCCCAAAAAAGAAATTTACGACGTAAACCTCTCAGGAACAAAAAATATGATAGAGGCCGCCGCCGAAGCAGGGGTAAAGCGCATTGTATACGTGAGTTCGGTGGCGGCTTTGGATTATTCCAGACTCCCTACCAAAGAACAAAATGGCTATAATCCCGACCGCAGAGATATGTATTACAATTCAAAAAATGACGGAGAAAAACTGGCGTTTGAGTTGGCAAAAAAACACGACATTGAGTTAGTGGCGGTATTGCCGTCAGGAATGATTGGTGGCGAAGCATTTGCCCCGCTCAATGTGTCTTACAACATTATTCACTTGATTTTGAAGAAGCAAATTCCGGTCGAAACCAACATTACCCTCAATTGGATTGATGTAAAAGATGTGGCAGAGGGGTGTTATTTGGCAGCTATAAAAGGCAGAAATGGCGAACGTTATATTTTGGCCAATGAAAAATGTACTTCCATCAAAGAAACCACAAAAATCGCGCAGGAGCTTTTTCCCGAACTGAAAATAAAACTACCCACCGCCGTCCCCAAAACCATTTTGTTTGGGGTGGCGTGGTTGATGGAAATTGGAAGTAAAATAAGCGGTAAAGCCCCTTTGTTGACCACCAAAGATATCGCTATGTTTTCGGGACTTCAGCAAGACTTTGATATTTCAAAAGCACGAAAAGAGTTGGGTTTCAATCCCAAAAACCCAACGCAAGCAGTAAGAGAAGCCATGTACTATTTGCGTGACAATGAAACACGTTTTAATTGACCCAAGAAGGGATAAGCCATCTTTGAGCTCCACTCCCGACACATCTTGAACCTCAAAATGACTGACTGGGGGTTTTCTCGTTCTCATAGGAGGTGTAAACGAAATTAGGTATATTTACGGGGAGGTTGGCTGACATTTTATAGAGACCCTACAATGATAGAAAAAAAATATAAAATATTACTTGACGACAAATTGTTTGGAACGACAAAATTAGAATTTGGCGACCCACCTATGGGTGTTGTATTTGGACAAGTAAACTTTGATAATAAAAGTATCGGATATGACTATATTAAACAATATTGCATTGACAACTTAATTGAAATTCAAACAGATTGCCCAAACGACAATTTGATTTCAACAGGGCAAATTGGAAATCTAAAAGTTTACAATTCTGAAAATTATGAGCTTGTTGGAATAGGGAATATTATTGAAGGAATGGACTCTGAAAAATACACAATAACAATTCTTGGGTTAGACAGTGAAGTTTACGAAAAAGAATTTCCAGAACACATTGCTGAATACAAACAAAAATTAAAGAATTAGCGATGAACAGAAATAACCAGAAAGAAACACTTTACAGAAAGGTAAACACAAAGGTAAGGAATGTAAATCACAATTTCGGTGGCGACTTTAAATATTCAAGACACAAGAAAAAAGAAACTTTGGAGCAAACCAAAGGAACAATGTATAGCAATAAGGAAAGAGGGCTAGACTATACACCTCTTTTTAGATTTTTACTATCAAAAGTTGGTTTGAATTGGAATGACATATTTAGTGAAGCCAAATCAAGACTAGACAAAATAGAACCAATATTTTGGTTAGTGGCATTGAACCAAAATGACAGAAAAGAAATTGTAAGACTTGGCAAAGCAACATATTTTTCAGGACTATATGTTGACGATGACGGAATTTTGCAATTATCAAATCCCGATTTGCAAACAACAGACTTGAAACATTATTGTGAGTGTTGCACACATACATTTAATGGACAAGTATATTGAAAATAAGAAAAACAAACGCTAATAACTAAGCATTCGTGGTGGCCGTAGGCCAAGTCATGAAGACCCGAAAGCCTTTGGGATTGAACGAAACTCGGGTGGGCGGCTAGTCTAGCGGTAGGGATTTTACCATAATGTAGCACAATGGCTGTGGTATGCTGAGAATAGTTTTTAAAAGTACTTGGGTTGCGACCAAGTATCGAAACACTACGCTCAAAACGGTGAGTTAATTCTTGAAAACCAGACACTTTTCTAATGGCGCGATTGATGAGCGTATGCTCCCTTAGCTCATCAGAATTCTTTTTTTGTCATGATTAATTTTAAGTTTAAATAGGCCTTAAAATGAACCCTTTTGTCTACGAGGATTTTGTTCAACACGGGTTTGGCGTCAGGCGGGCGAACATTCTTCGCATCAACATTTTTGCTAAATTTGAACTGCGGTTCTTCGTATTCAAGAGTGTCCCGAACGCTAAGCTGCAGCACATTAGCGCTAATAGCACACCCATCCCTGCAAAGACTATTCTGCATTTTGACTACGATTAACTTCATTTTGGAAACAATCAGCAGAATTAGCGACTATACTTTTGCATCATAATTAATTTAAAAAATGTTTAAAATGCAAAAGACAGTTTTAATTACCGGAACTTCCACTGGAATCGGAAGAGCAGCAGCCATTCATTTTGCCAAAAATAATTGGAATGTCGTGGCGACAATGAGAAATCCTAAAAGCGATACAGAACTTATAAAAATTCCAAATATTTTGGTAACTGCTTTGGACGTAACTAATCCAACATCTATTACAGAAGCAATCAATTTGGGAATTGGACAGTTTGGAAAAATTGATGCGGTTGTAAACAACGCTGGTTACGGACAGCAAGGATTATTTGAGGCTGTCTCACCCGAAAAAATTCAGGCACAATTTGATACCAACGTTTTTGGTGTGATGAATGTGATAAGAGGATTGCTTCCACATTTTAGAAGTAATAAAGGAGGTGTTATTGTGAACATTTCATCGGGAATTGGTAAAATTGCAACGCCTATTACAAGCATTTATACCGCTTCCAAATTTGCTATTGAAGGTTTTTCAGAAGCACTTGCCTATGAGTTAGATTCACAAAACATCAAAGTAAAAGTAGTGGAACCAGGATTTATCAAAACGCCTTTCTACGAAAGAGCAGGTAAAGAGTTTGCTTTTATCGATGAATCCTTGTTGGACTATCAAAAATTCTCCGATGATATGGCTTTGTTTTTCAAAGGGTTTGAAAGTATAGAAAACCTCTTCACTGCCGAAGATGTAGCCAAAGTAACTTATGAGGCTGCCAATGATCAATCCAATAGATTGCGATTTATTGCGGGATCTGATGTTGAACCTCTTATAGAAATACGCAATTCCAAACCAGAAGAAGAATACCTGCAAACGATTAGAAGTATTTTCTATCCAAGCGGTTTTAAATTGTAAATATAGTTTAACAGGAAGCATTTTTAGCGCTTCCTGTTTTTTAACTTTGTAATTAGATTCTAATAAAATGATTGACCATTCAAAGTCAAAATACACGACACTTAATTTTAAATCAATATCGGATTTTACAAACGCTTTGGGCGTAGCAAAACCCAAACATCCACTTGTTTCAGTTTTTAAAAACAACAATATTTCTCCTGAAACAATTGTAAAAAAACTGAATGCTCATTTTTATATGATTTCCTTTAAAACCAATTTGAAAGGAAAAATGAGATATGGACAAGGGTTTTATGATTTTGAAGAAGGAGGAATGATTTTCGTTGCACCAAATCAGGTTTTATCAATAGCAGAAGATACAGATGTTTGTGAGGGTATCAGTCTGATTTTTCATTCAGACTTTATTCGCAATTATCCTTTGGTTAAAAACATCTCCCGTTATGGATTCTTTTCTTACAATGTCAACGAAGCCTTGCACCTTTCTGAAAGTGAAAAGGAGAAAATCATTCAAATTTTCGAAAGTATTTCGCAAGAACTCAACACAAGTATTGACGAAATAAGCCAGGATTTAGTAATATCTTACATTGAAGTATTGTTGAATTACTGTAATCGTTTTTATAAAAGACAATTCATTACACGCAAATCAGTCAACACTGACTTGCTTTCGGCAATGGAAGATTATTTAGAAAAGTATTTTGGACAATTGGCCATTAATAAAGGATTGCCTACTGTTAAGGAAGTTGCTCAATATCTAAATGTATCCTCAAGTTATTTAAGTGATATGCTTAGAGCTACCACCGGACAAAATGCGCAACAACATATACATTCAAAACTTATAGACAAGGCAAAAGACTATTTAAGCAATCAAGAAATGTCTGTTGCCGAAATTGCCTATCAATTGGGTTTTGAACAACCGCAATCTTTCCATAAATTATTTAAAAAGAAAACGGACTTTACCCCATTGGAATATAGACAATCGTTAAATTAAAAACTCACTACCGTGAGTAAAGGTATTGGCAATAGGCGGGCTAAACTCCTTCGATTGGACACTTATACAAGGGTCAACCACGGGGGGGCGCTTCGTTCTTCGATTGAATCCCAGAATGCATTCGGGATGCTAAAAATCTCTGCCTTCGGCAATCCCCAAAATTAGCAATAATAGTATGACTGACCAACAAGCAATAGAACTCATAGAAAAGGAATTCAAGGACAAGACACTTGGAGTGACAGAACAGTATCTTGGAATTCATAGTCCAATCCATGTTGACAACAAACTAAAAGTTGACCGCATTGACCGAGACAGAAAAGACGAACTAATTATCGCTTACTTACCTGTTCTTGAAGAGAAATTTTATTTTGCAGTTTACATTGACACAGAGACAAACGAAATAACAGGTGTTGGGACTGAAGCATATCATCGGGTGTATTTCAGAGCAATATCAGAAACATTCTCTGCGGACGAATTAAAAGCAATGACACGATTAACACCAACTGAATTGTGGAATAAAGGCGACCTTAGAAAAAGTAGAAAATCTAATAATACATTTAGCAATCTGACAATTTTGCCCAACCCAGAACCTGACGAATTTGAAGATAAACTAAAAAAACTGCTTGACTTTTTGGAGCAAGACAAGGAAGGAATAAAACGACTTGCTGCAAAAGCAAATGGATATGTTCAGGTTGCTATGGAGATTCATAATGGAAATGGAATGATTGGCGGATATAACATTGACACAGACGACATAAGAAGAATGAACGACTTAAAACTATCAATAAATTTTGACCTTTATGTTGGCGGAAATAGCTTTAAGGAATAGAACTACTATACTACTAACACAGATTTTGCATCAGGCAGGGTGAATTCGGTCGCTGTTGCGATGCAAATTTGAAGCTTTGTGCTTCGAAATCCATCCGAAAACGTTTTGTACTATTTAAAATCGATTACAAGTGAACGAAATATATAAGCACAAACTTGAAATATTACGACAGCGGATTCCTATCGGACTCCGACACGGGCTAACATTGCTTGAAGAAGTTGAAGGAGATTTAGAAAAAGCTGAAAAGCATTTTGTGGAAGAAATGGTTGTTCTAACAATTAGCAAAACAGGAGTGACATCAGACGCTGCAATTAGATACTTAACAAAAAGTAATTTTGATATAGGGTTGACAATTAAAAGAATTGATGAAGAACGTTACACTTTGACAGAACTTATTATTAGAAAATATAAAGACAAAAAAGAAGAAGCATTAGACAAAGTATATTTGACGATTGAGGAGAAGTATAATTTAGAAAGAGATTTTTGGCTCAATTTTGGTTATTTGAAAAATTTGCCTTCCGAAATTTATTGCTTTGTGGCAATTATGGAGTGGCTTAACTTTGAAGAGAGGGAAGGCTATCAAAATGCTTTGTCGTTTAACTTGGATATAGTTGTCCAACAAATTGATAAAAAGCTGGACCTTTCAGAGTTGATGCATTCTTTGAAAAAAGCGGAGAATATTCTGGTACTTGTTTACGAAGAATATGATGCGAAAAAATCCTATAAAAATTATTCAAGAGCTACTCATGATTTGCGAAATAACAAAGGCTTTCAAGAAGTTGAAAATGGATTTAAAGAACAAAAACAAATACTTATAAATCGACTTTATGAATTTGTACAAAATAATGTTGACAAATTCCCGTAGAGAAGAAACCGTACACAGCATCGATTTAGTAATATGGCGCCCTGCAATCTTTAATATTTGTTCGAACTTTCACTAAAAATCTGGCGTATCACCAATTTACAAACCGCATATGACAGACAATCACTACAAACACGACATAGAAACTAAACAAGCAATTCTTGATAATATTGAAAAATATGGTTGCCACTTAGCATTACTGGAGGCTGACAACTATTTACCCGCTTTTGTTTATTCAATCGGACTATTTAAAAATTTTGGACACCCTGAAATTATTTGCTTTGGCTTAAAAAAGGAAGTAATGGCTTCTATAATTAATCATGCTTGCGACTTGATAAAGAGAGGTGAAACACTTGCAACTAATAAACTCTATTCAGGTTTTTTAAGGGGTTTCGACATTCAGTTTTTGCAAGTTGACAAAGACTACTACCCAGACTATGTAGGTTATGCAGGTTGGTTTTACGACATGACTTTTGATTTTCCAGTATTACAACTTGTTTGGCCAGACAAGCAACATAATTTTCCGTGGCACAAAGACTTTGACCCTAACTGGAAATTCAAACAACCTTTGCTTGACCGAAATACGGACTTTAAATTTTATGAAGAACGAAACTTAGGTGTCTATACCACAAGTCAAGCTTTCAATGGGGATCCGATATTATATGTTTATCATAACGAAGACGGTGACTGGCAATTTCACACAAGCTTAGAACCCAATTTAGATGATGCAAAACTTGTTTGTTTAGAAGAAATCACCAAATTGGACCCAACAATAAACGAACTCTATCATTTACAATTTGGTTGGTGGGCATGGCGAGACCATAAAGATGATGAATGGAAATACGAAGAAGAGATAGATGAAGAATAACCGTATGTAACTCGGGTTTTTATGCAGGTTAGGTATGACCTTATAACATCAACTATTTGCAAATCCCAGTGTCTGTTTAGTAAGACGCGTAACTATCAATTTTTGTACTTAACTTCAACGATATAACTTTCTTGTGAAAATTAAATATTTAAAAATTAGTGCTTTGTAGTTGAGTCTGACGTATTCGCTTATCACTAAAATTAATAAATGAGTAGCGAAATCGAGGTTTGGAGCCGTAATAAATATCAAAAAGAAATACCAAGAAGTTTTTATAAAAACTCAAGGCCGCCTTGTCAGGGCGGCCTTGGCATTTAGAAATTATAAACTAGATAGAGGAGGTGATTATTCTTTTGTGATTTTTAGCTCATCTTTTACCTTCCCGTTGGTATCTAAGCATCGATAGATAAGCTGATTGTTGTCGATTTTGAGGTGTTGATACACAGGGCCGCTCTGAAAGCGGGCAGCCGCATAAGGCTCTTCGGGCCAGTAAGTGTGCTTGCTCGGAATACTAATCGAAATGGTATAAATCGTACCTTGAGCGGGGCTTTCAACGGCTCTTTCGGCGCGCATAGGTTTGCTTCGCATATAGTAGTGAACGTGACCACTCATGACCATATCCACGTGGTATTTATCAAAGAGTACTCCCCATTCTTTGCGGATTTGGGCATAGTCTTCCTCAAAGTTGTAGGGAGGAAAATGCACCATTACAAATTTCCATTTGGCTTTCGAATTGGCAAGCTGTTGTTCTATCCATTTGGTTTGGGCATCAATCGGGAAAGTCCCATCTATCATCAAAAACTGCGCATTTTGGTATTGAAACGCGTAGGTTCTTTCGCTGGGAAGTTTATCGGGGCCCTTAGTAGGCAAATCAAAGGTGTTTTGGTACATCGCTGCTCCTAAGCCATCTTGACTGTCGTGATTGCCGGGAATGGGCATCAATGGCTTTTGGCTAAAAATGGAGCCAGAATGATGAAAAAATTCATCCCATTCGTCGCGGTTTAGACCAGTACTGACCAAATCGCCGATGATTGAATAAAACGAAATTTCGGGGTGACGTGTAAGCGTCTGACGAGCCATATTGCCCCAATCGGGGGACTTGTGCGTATCGCCAAACCAAATAAAAGAAAAGGCCTCGGGCGAAGTAGCTTGCGTTTTGAACGACGCTACCTCTGACCAGCCCTTCTCGGGTGAACCTACGCGGTAGTAGTAAGTAGTGGCGGGGGTGAGGCCGCTAAGTTTGGCCGTAAAACGATGTATGTAGCGGTCGTTGCGGAGCAATCGGTCCTCCATCTTAAACACCTCAGCGGCTGCTTTGAGCGTATCAGCCGAAGCCGCTGACCAGTACTGAACTTGACTACTAGCGACACTCTGCTGTGTACGCCACTGAATGCTTACGCTTGTGGCGGGGTCGTTGCTCCAGGTAAGTAGGATTTGGTCGGGCTTGGTACTCGAAGGGTAGGGCGTTTGGCGAAAAGCCCCCACCATGTGCGCTTCGCGGGCGCGACCTCGGATAGTTTGAAACAAAACATCCCCGTCCAATTCTTCGGGAACTTCCGTAAGTACCAAATCATCCCAATCATGGTATGTGAAAGCCCCTACTTTTGTTTCGGCGAAGGTTTGACTTTCAGGAAACACGTTAGTGATTTTGACTTTATCCCCTTCTTTTTGTGGACCAACACTCAAAAAATAAACTGGACGGTGCTTGTCAAATCCATTGACTCCTAGCTCCACTCTGCCCTTGTCGTATTTTTTTTGCCATACTTCGTAAGTGTATTCTTCATTTTTGACGAGTAGTGAGGTTTTCTTAAAACCACTTTTTTCGAGCCAAAACGGCAAAACTTTTTGGTCTTGGTGGCGCATCAGCGAAACCACTACCGGCACATTGACATCAAAAGTCCAATACTGAGTGGCTAGGGATTTTTGCTCAGTTTCGTCCAAAAATGTCAGCAAGTAAGGTTGCGAAACGGTGTCAAGTTGGGTAGGAGAAAGCTTCTGATAAAGCCTAGTAACAGCGCCATCCATGACATTTTCGACAGTAGGAACGGTGCTAGGAAAGTTTGCGGTACTTTTACAGGAAAGAAACCCGACTATTCCACATCCTAATAATAGTGAAGATAAGATTTGATATTTCATACTAATTTAGAAGAAGATTCAACGCACTTATTGGCTACGAGGCGTTGTCTTTTGTGTTTGGGTTTTGAGCAAGTAATTGGTTAAAATAGTGCTCAAAAATACTACTGTATTCTTCGGTCATCTCATGGCTACCAAGCCCTTCCAAAAACTCATTCAGCTCGTCTATCGAGAGTTCGTTGCTCAAGAGCTTTCCAATCAAATATTCTGAACGGTTTGGCTTCATTTTTTTGGCTTGGTATATACCTATATACTTACTAGTATTAGGAAAAGGCTATCCATGAGGTGGTTTTTTGTGGAATTTTAGAAGTTTTACATGATTGAGGTGTATTTTAAAAAGATATGTGGGCAAAATGTCTTTTTTGTGTTTTTAATTCCCTTATTATCAATCAGTTGTGTTTTGGATAGTTGTAACTTCAAAATCAACGGTGCCATTTTTTTTCTTTCAACAATTTCATCAACAATTCAGGCTCATCGGTTTGGACAATATTGGCACCATGTTGGAGGAGTTGTTGAAGAGCTTCTTCATGCTGACCGTTGCGAAGCAAAACATCTATTTTGCCTAAGGCATTAATCCAGATTCTAGCGCCACGTTTTTTGATGAGTTGCGTTACTTCTGGGGTATAAAAAGAAAAATCGATGTGTACTACTTCTGGTTTAAAAAGTGTGAGAGCGGAGTCGGCCATTGCCAGCGAGTGGGCGCGGGGCATAAGCATGTATTTTTTGCTGATGTTGTCCACATATTTGAGCGAATTGTAGTCGCTATCGAAGAAGAAAACAATGTCTTCCGTTCCCGTTTTTTTTACAATATCAATAACAGGCCCCAGACGGTCGGTTTTCAAATCCAAATCCACCAAAATTTTACCTTTGGCCAAGCGCAAAATTTGTTCTAGTGTGGGGATTTTATGAAGGGTTTTTTCACCTTTCACTACCAAGTTATATTGCTGTAACTGCGCAAACGACATCTCTTCGGGATCTCCTTGGCCATTGGTAGTACGGTTGATTTTGCCATCGTGCATGAGTACAGGTACGCCGTCGGTAGTGACTTTGACGTCGATTTCGATGATGTCAATCCCAAGACGAATCGCCTCTTCCACCGCTGGGATGGAGTTTTCGGGTAAAATATGGTGCACTGCTCGGTGAGACGCCACCAATACCGTAGGAGAGCCACTATCTAGGAAGTCTTTTTTTATTTCTTCTATTTTGCGAGGAGTGATGGATGCACTAATTCCCCAGGCGACCATAGCCAATGCCAAAACTTGTTTTTTCATACTTTGTTTATAAAACGATGTTTGAAATAGTACGCCCCGAAACAGCAAATAGGCTAATCCTTGAGCAAAAAAATACCTAGAGAAGAAGTTTTATTACACTAGTGGAGGGGGGATAAATAGGTAAGATGTTACAAAAAATATAGCAAACTAATTAGCAGGATAATCCAGCAGGCAAAGTCCTTGTAGCGTTACCATGCTCTTTGGGGTATAACAGCCTCAAGTAATTACGATTAACTACGACCCACAATGGGACAAGCCAATCAGCACCCGAGGAATCGATGGTTTGACAACAACTTATGAATTTTCTTAGGCTGTGCCTGTAAATCAATATTTTGCCATCAAGCCTAAAGCATTCGCTTGCCATTAAAATTGTTAAATGAGTAATAAAATCCGGGTTTGGGCTATGACAACTCCTAAAAAGATAGACATAATATGAGGTTGTAAGTACTTTGTTCTTTTTATAAGAAGGCTCTCTAGTTGGTCATTATATCAAGGAATTTGTTTAAATGTTGATATTTTATCATCTTTGGATTATTTCCATTCTTTTTATAGTAAATTGACACTCTCACAGCTTTCTCTATATCACAACCACTATAATTGGATATTAAATGATTTATTCAAAATTTATAAATAGAATGAAAAATATTGTTTTTATAATTTTGTGTCTTTTTTCTTCAATATGCTGTTCAAAACAGCATATTGATATTGACAATTTTAATATTTTGATAGAGGATAATGTACATAGAATAGATTTTGTAAATGGTGTATATGAGGTTTTTGATCAGTCCGCTTCCTTCAAACCCTCTAAAGAGGATATAAAAAAAGTTGTAAATTATCTCTATGAAAATGATGCTCTTCTTAAAAATAAAGATAAGGGCTTTTGTTCTTATATACACTCACTTCCTGTTTTAACAACGAAAATTACTATTGTTAATAAAGAGGACACTTCTATAATAACTTATTGCGACCCCTGTTATTATCCTTTTAACTTTATCACAGTTGCGAAGGCAGATAAACTTGTAACGATGATAGAAAATATTTGCCAAAAAAATGAAAATGTCAGAAAATTACCATATGATTTTTATCTTGAATAATTTTCATGTCATTATGTTCAATACTTGCTCGGCTTCGCCCACAGCTACGCCCAAGCTTTGAGGTATATCCGAAAAGGGGGGTTAGTCATAGTTGAAAAAGGCAAAAAAAATATGCTGGCAAGGGTTGATAATTTTTCTAAACATAAAATACAAAACTGATAAAAATTTTGAAATCTGTTCTTGGTTTTTAGTTGTTATATTTCTTCAAAGACTATGCTAATAGTTTAAGACTACGGCAGTATTATGGTTTCAAAACTTTGAAAGATGAAGTTGACCGCAAACGAAATCGGCACCAGCAATTTCAATTATACTATAAAAATATCTCTGTTGGAGCTGTATTTTCTTTAAGCTCCAAATATAGAGTAAGTTATTGAAATATAGACGGTGTCATACTTTTACGGAAGAATACCCCATTTTATAGGCTACATTAAAAATTTACTTTTTTAATCTATATATGAAAATTTTATTTACTCCCCAAAAGCCATGAAAAGACGACAATTTTTAAGCCTAGTAAGTATTATACTCATATTGACACTTATCTCTTGTGAGAAAACTCTCACCTCTACGCCAACTATCGTGACAGGCAGGGTGATAGATGAAAATAATACCCCTGTAGAGGGAGTAGAATTTCGCTTTAGTGGATACGATCAGAAAAATGCGTTTTCACATTCAGAAACGTTTTATCTAACTGCACTAACAGACAAAGATGGTATCTATTACCTTTCTCAAGTCATACCCAACGGAACTGACAATGCTAATATCCTACCTCTAGAAACTAGTAAATTCAGATTTGGGATGGACTATAATATCTTCTTGTATAAAGATGCAGTAGCCACCACTTTAGTGGGAAGGCCTATTGAAATACAATCTAAAAATTATGGTAAAACCAACACATTCAATTTTCAAATTAGAAAAAAATAGTAATAACTATAGAACATATTTATCTGGAATTTTTGTGACTATAAGGAAGATAAAACAGATCTTTCCAAAGTACCCAGCGGAACTTATACTTTACGTTGGCAGTCTGAAAGTAAGCAAGTGACCAAAAAACTACTAATCGTGAAATAGTAAGATTTTAAACCAACCTTCCCAAGGTTCATAGCCTTGGGAAGGTTGGTTTAAAAAAAATCCCCGACAATTAAACTGCCGGGGAGTCAAAGTTGGGTAAAAGTGGTGGAATATTTACTAAAGTAGTTTTTTAGGTTCGGTCAAAAATACCCTTGTACTTACGGTATAGGTGCCACCGTTAGGGTCTTTGTATTTCAAATCCACATAAAATGCTTTGTAACCACTGTCAGCGTATGATTCGGTCAATTTGATATTGGAAGTGTTGGAAACTCCTAGACTGCGGCTACTCCACTTTTCGTTTCTAAAATCCTTGTCGGTAGAGGTAGCCGACCATACAATAGCATCTACTAGGTCAGCAGGTGCCGTTTTGATGTTTACTTTTACTCCTTTTTTACTGGCTTTTGCATTCCAAGTAGGAGTGGGGTAAGCTTGATTATTGATAGTAGTACCAAAAAACGCGCTTAGTGCTTCTATGGCCTGTTTTCCGCCGCCTAAGTCGTGACCGGCATTGGGTACGTAGTGAATCATATTTTGGCCGGGAATTTGATCATAATAATGCTTGATGGCATCGACAGTCCAATACTCATCGTTGGTACCGATAAAGATTATCTTCGGAACGGTCAATTTGGCGCGGTAAGAGTAGGGGTCAACCATCGTAGTGATGGCATTGCCTTGGGGAGTATTGGCGGTTTGAGGGATTTCTAGTTTTACATAATCTTCGATTTGCTCACTGTAAGCCCCGTAAGTTTTGAGTTGATAATCGAGCGTGGCAGGCATATTGAGCATATCAATTACCATTGGGCCGATGGCCTTGACGCGATTATCGTCGATCGCTGCCGAAAGCCAAGTGGTCCAGCCGCGTTTAGAAGCTCCCGAAATCACGAAGTTTTTGACATCATGATTGAGTTTTTGTTTGGCAAAAGCCTGTACGGCATCCATTGCTTTTACGGCAGATTTGACCATAGGAAAGAGCAAAGGCCAGCTGTAATCTCCGTCTTTTTTGAAGTTGTGTAAAGTATAAGAGATGAGTGCATCTTCGGTAAGATTGCCATAAAGGGGCTGGTTGGGAACTTGTTTGAGAAGGGCTACGATGGCTTTGTTTTTGGAGGCAACTCCTGCCAAGGTAGGCCAGAGTTTATCGCTTTTGCTCCAGTTGGGTTGTTCGTCTTTGTTGGAGCCTCCAGTGATAAAAAGCATAGCGCCATCGTGAGTATTTTCTTTGGGAACCAAAAGGGTCAATTGGTGCCGCCAAGTAATGCCCCGCCATTTTTGAGAAGTCAGCAAAAGGTTATAGCCAGTGATATCACCTTGCGTAAAAGAATCTTTTAATTCCCAAGTAAAAGTATTGTCGCCATTGGTGATATAACTTTTAAGGGCTGTTTCGGGAGTGATGGTGCTTTGCGCCTTGGGATGAGAAATACTTACCAAGCTAGCGATTATTAGAACTAAAAATGATTTGTACATAAGTTTTTATTAATTGAGGAAGTTATGATTAATGTGGCAATTTGAAAATGTGATAATTTGAAAATATTGGTGGGAACTTGGTTGAAATTTGACCATTATACTACTCAAGGCAATTATATTCAACATTGTCAAATTACTGAGGTTTGGGACTTTCTTTTATTAGTTTAAGAGCTTGGTCTATGTAGATTTCACCTGTCATTTCGCCCAAACTCGTACGACTTACGTATTCGTATCTTTTAAAACTATTGAAATCAACTTTGGTAAGCATATAGCCGAAGGCGTCGTTGGTAAGACCAAACAGAAATGGATACTTGGTATTCATATTTCTTTTGAGATAGAAACCAATATTGGGCAATGCTTCCCCTGGAATCGTCAATACTTGCGCCGGGCCAATGTTCAAGAGATTGAGCTGAGTCGATACTTCGTTGGGTTTGGCGTTGGGATGTTTGAGTGGTGAATTTTGAAGAATATACTTCATCAAATCAGAATCTACCGGAAATGTAATCGTACGGGCTGTTGAGTACAGCGCAGGGTTCGACAAAGTAGGGGCGTCTTGTACGATACGTAGGGCTTCGTCGGCTAGTAGTTCTCCAATCCGAATACATTCTTCCCAAGTATTGGCTTCCGTGCCTGCTTCGCGGCGGGTATCGGCAGTTACCATTCCTCCTTGGGCACCATTCATAAAAAGAGCCATTCCACCGCCTTTGGCCTCAATACGGTCGTAAAGCGGACCACACAAGTCAGGACTCATGATGCCTCTCCCTGAGCCAATCACCTCAGGATGAATCGCATAGTTTACCAATGTAGCAATGGGTTTCCCTGCTTTTGAAACAGCCTGAATCACCCCACAACGAGGATCGTATAGTTGGTCAGCGTAGTAGTTGTAGGCAATTTTACCTTTGGCTTCCCCTACCGCAATTTTGAGCGTGGCAGGCTCTAACTTTGAGACTGCTTCGTTTACAGCTTCGGCGATTTTTTTTACGCAATCTTCAAGGTAATTGAGGTCGGCAGAAGTTTTGCCGTTTTGGTCGGGAAAGGCATAGGCATCGGGGCCACTGTGGGTGTGAGTGCAGCCAATCAAGACATTTTCGGGTGCAATGCCTTTGATTAATGCCCGCGAACGATTCCCCAAAACGGACGACCACCCTAAATTATCTACACTGACGATGGCTACGCGTGTCGTACCTTTTTCTAGCACCAATACCCTTGCAAACAACTCCCCTTTCTTTTCGGTCGTTTTTTTAGGAACTCCTATTCCGCCCGAAGCCGGAAGTAGGGGATTGGGGGTAATGTTTCGCAAAGCAGCAGCAGCCTTAAAGTCCTGTGCCACTACATTGAAAGTTGCTAAAAAAGATAATAAGTAAGCAAAGAGTTTCATGGTTTAGATATGCATAGAGAGGTTTTATTTATAAAAATATATTCGAAAAAAGATAAAAAAAGGGTGGAGAGTATCCACCTTTTTTTCAATTAACTAACCCAAAAAAATTACCAAGGCTTACCAGTTCCTTGTACTACCCACGGCTTCGACCAAGGGCTATTTTTGCCATCGGCTTCCGAATAGTTGGTGGTTTCAAGTTTGCTCATAGCAGCCTCGGCATTTGTTTTATTAAGATTGCGCTCATCTAGCATATAATAGAAGCGCACTGGCAATACTTTACGTTTGGCTTGCGGGCCAGTTGTAAGCTCTGGGAAGCCAGTACGGCGATAGTCAAACCACGCCTCAGTAGCAGCAGTCCAGCTTGCTATCCATTTTTGTTCGATGATTTGTTTCAGTGTTCCGTTGTATTTAGCATCTGCTCCCGCGATGTAAGTGGCATAGCTGCTGGTAAGTCCCCAAGTGTCGAGAGATGCTTTTACGCCTGCTTCATAGTGTGTTTTGGCATCGCCTACTGCCCAGCCTTTGAGAGCCGCTTCGGCCAAAATAAATCGCACTTCTGCCGTTGACATCAGGCGAGATTTGAGCAAAGGCCCCTTGGCTTGGCGGTAGATGTCGTTGAGCCACGATACGTGTGGGTTGTTGGCACCTTGCTCAGCAGTAGGACTAAGATTGTAGGTAGGACCACCCAACATAGCCGTAGGAAGACCTACGTATTCATTGGTGTTGTACTCTTTTCCAGCTACTTTATCAGGCGAGAGATAGCGTTTGTTACCGTCGATTTTATCCGTTCCGGCAGGAAGAGAAGGGTCTACTACCAATTGAATTTTGACTTTGTTGGCCCATACTCCTAAGCGTGGGTCTTTGAGGGCTAGGAGTTTATCTACAAAAGTAGCCGCCATTTTGATACGGCGATAATTACTCTCACTAGCATCATAAATGGCATTGGCCGGCCAAGAGTCGTCGTTGCTATTTCCGGCAAAGGCCATAGCGGCATCATCAGCGATGGCAGTGATGATAGGATATTGAGTAGCATTACCCACGATTTTTTCGATGCCAGCTTTGGCTACGTCGGGTTTTTTGGCAGAAATGCGCATCAAATAGCGCAATGCCAGCGAATTGGCCAATTTTCTCCATTTGGCAGGTGCTCCTTGATAATAAACGTCAGCTGTACCTACAGTAGTGGTATATTCGGTTGCGTTTTTGGAAAGCAGCGTATTGGCTTTTTCGAGGTCAGCCAAAATACCAGTATAAATTGTTTCTTGAGAATCGAAAGCAGGAAAAGTATTTTCGGCCCCACCTACTGCTCCTTTGAGGGCACTGGTATAAGGAGCATCTCCCCACAAATCCGTAATCAAACCAAACATCATTGATTTCATCACAAGAGCAATGCCCTGGTGTAGTTCTGAATTGGTAGCTACGCCTCGGTCATATACATACTGATTGTTGCGTAGGATGTCATAATAAGAAGCCCAGCTTTGGCTACCTCCCCAGTCGTACTCATTGTGGCCACCACTCCAGCCATCTTTTTGGGTGTGTTGCATCACCCCTGCAATATCCTGATAGCCTAAGTTTACAAATGCTTTGCCTGTTTCGGTCAATACCGTAGACAGCACCAAGTTAGGATTGGCAGTTTCGGGGTTGACGCCGTTGGGGTTTTCGTTGAGTACGGTTAAATCTTTACAAGAAAATACCGTACAAGAAAACAAAACCACCAAGCATGTAGATTTGAATTTGTTCATTTTCATCATCTTTCTTAACCGCCTAAACGGTCGTTTATGTTTTCTTAAAATGTAAGTCCAAGTTTAAATCCGACAGGTATCACCCAAGGGTTGACATTGTAGCGTTCGATACCCTGTTTGAATTGACTTCCACCGCCTTGAACTCCCGCTTCCATTTGGAAGGCAGTTTCGGGGTCGATGTTGATTTTGGCAGCTGTCCACAAGATGATATTGCGGCTATAAACCGAGAAGTTAGCATTTTGGAGACCTACTTTTTTAATCCAATTTTGTGGTAAATCATATCCCAACGAAACCTCTCTTAGTTTAAGATAAGAAGCATCGTAAAGGAATGCTCTTGTGAAAGACCAAGCTGTACTACCCGCAAAAGGCAAGATAGTAGTGCCCGGCCCTCCGAGGTTTTCTTTGAAGCCAGTTGGGTTGCCGTTGGCATCATAACCTGTGGCAATTACGCCCGGAATAAATACCCCACCATGAGGCAAAGTATAAGGGCCATATTTGAAAGGATAGCCGCCATAATCAGGTGTCGGCCCTCCCACGAGTGGGAAATAGTTGCCATGAATACGAATGAGTTCGTCTTGATTCGCTACCAAATAATCCCTTAATGCTTGTCCCGTGAGGCCATTAGGATTGATGAGTTTGTCTAAGAAAAGTTGAGATTGACCATTTTCTTCGCCATAACGATATGTTTGTGAAACAAAATCTCCCCCATGTCGCCAGTCAAATGAAAGGTTGAGGCTGAAGCCTTTGTAGGCAATAGAGGTTTGCAATCCCATATTAAATTTGGAATTGAAATTCCCGATTTTGTTGCGGGTATTGATAGCGTCGATAGATTGCCATTTTCCGGTTTGGTCCAAGATAGGATAGCCATAGTAAGGCGATTCTTTGTTTTCGACAGTTACGATTTTAGCATCATAAATATCCCCAATTTGTTCGCCTACGTAAGTCCAGGCACCCCCTTTGGCATCCGTCCAGAGAGTATAATAAGGAAGGTCGTCCGAAAGTTGTTTGATAGTGGTACGGTTGCGCGTCCAGTTGGCATTAATGTCCCAACGCCAGTTGTTTTTGTCGAGAGGAGTACCCCCCAAGCTCAGCTCAAACCCTTTGCTTACGAGCAAACCAGCGTTGATGTTTTTGAGTGAATAGCCCGATGAAGGGGGCAATTTGGTACTCAATATCTGGTTACGGTTTTCGACAGTGTAATAAGTACCAGAGAAGCGTAAGCGGTTTTTAAACAAATTGAGGTCGATACCACTTTCAAAGGAAGTCACGATTTCGGGCTTCAAATCAGAAATAAGCAATGTACCAGGAGTGGTAAGACGCGGAACACCGTCCCAAGCACCTGCATTGCCCAAAGTTCCTAGGAGTTGGTATGGATTGGCATCGTTACCCACTTGTGCAAAGCCCGTGCGGAGTTTCAACAAGCTGATTTGGTTTGACAAAGGCAGCATTTCATTGACCAAGACACTCAAAGAAGCCGAAGGATAAAAATAGGAGCGATTGGCCGCTGGAAGGGTACTCGACCAGTCGTTGCGGGCTGTCACGTCCAAGAAAATCATGTCCTTGAAACCGATATTGGCTAAGCCATACACGCTGTAAATGGCACGTTGGAACCATGTACTGTTATAATCTAAGTTGGCAGGAGCGATGTTTTGGATGGTATATACACCCGGTACGATAAGTCCAGTACCAGATTTAGTAGCGTTTGTGACGTTTGAACCTTTCTGATAACGAGCATTTCCCCCCGCCGAAATCGACAAGCTAAAATCTTTTAAATCTTTTTTGTAAGTAGCCAAAAAGTCAGCATTACTTTCAAAATTAGCCAAATTGATAATACCATAAGCACCGCGAGGGTCGCTGGTATAGCTATTGGCCACTTTGAGTTCGCGGCGCTCGTTGTAAGTGTCAACCGCGTATCTTCCCATCAAACTCAAATCGGACGTGATTTGCCAATCTGCGCGTACATTCCCAAAAATACGGTCACGATTGAAGCCATTGTTGACTTCATAGGCTAAGAAATAAGGATTATTGTAAATACCTTTTGATTGTGAACGTTGTTGAAGACCTTCCTGACCAGGTACCCAATAGTCCTTCATATCCGTAATATTGATGTGAGGCGATACGGCATAGGCCCACTGAAGGGGATTGGTTCCTCGGTTTCCGGCAGGGCGATTGTTGGAGTTTGAGCGGCTAATGTCCATATTGGTACTAAGCCTTACTTTCTCACTTACTTTAATAGAAGTATTGAGATTGAGTGAATTTCTAAACAAATCTGAATTAGGAATAATCCCTCTATTTTGCATATTAGAGTAAGAGAGGCGGTAGCTGTAAGTATCGTTGCTATTGGCTACTGAGACGCCATTGGTCGTAGTGATACCTGTTTGGACGAAGTTCTTTACGTTATTGGGATGAGATACCAGAGGCATTGCGATAGGCTTACCATTAGCATCAAGGGGACTATTCCATTGTACTTCGGAGTATCCTTTATCGAGGGCTGCTCCATAAGTAGCTCCTACTTCTTCTTGAATGAGCTTACCGAAGGGGTTGGTGAGAGGATTTCCACTAATAGACGGAGGAATAGCCGAAAATTGGCCTGGGCCAAATTGTGTTTGCCATTTCAAAAATTTGAAAGGCTTATCAAAAACGGTATTAGAAGTAATCGAAACCGTCATTTTTTTGGCTTTAGAGCCATTTTTGGTGGTAATAAGTACCACCCCGTTTCCCGCCCGAGAGCCATAGAGGGCGGCGGCACTTGGTCCCTTCAAAATAGAAATATTTTCAATATCGTCTGGGTTGAGGTTAGAGATTGAATTTCCAAAATCAGCTTTATTGTCGTTTCCTACTTGGCTGATATTGTTGAGTGTATTGGCAAGGGGCACCCCATCTACCACAAAAAGAGGTTGGTTGTCGCTGCTGAGAGAAGTAGCACCCCTGATAATCATGCTTACTGATGAGCCTGTACCTCCTGTAGAACTAATACTAACCCCTGCTACCTTGCCCGCCATGGCATTGAGTACGTTTTCTTGGGCTACTCGATTAAGTTCTTTTCCGTCTACTTTTCCTACCGAATATCCTAGTGATTTTTCTTCGCGCTTGATACCGAGGGCAGTTACGACTACCTCTTTGAGGTTTTCGGCACTGGGAGCGAGTGATACGTCTATTACGTTACGATTTCCGACTGCAATTTCTTGGGCTGTGTATCCCACAAAGGAGATAATAAGGACGGGATTACTGCCACTTACTTCTAGCGAATAAGCGCCAAAAGCATTGGTAGTGGTACCTTTTTGAGTTCCTTTTAAGATAATATTGACGCCGGGCATTCCGGTGCCGTCTTCGCTTGAAGTGATTTTGCCGGAGATAGTTCGGGTTTGCGCCCAAGCTTCCGAAAAGCACAGAATCACCACCACCGTTAAAGTAAGCAAGTACCTAAGGTTTCTTCGCAGAATAGAGTTTTCATTCATGGTTCCTGTTGGTTAAAAAAAGTTCTATAGAACCAATACCTCAAGGGTTATGAAATAGACTACTCTGCATGACGAATTTTTTTAAAAAAATGTATTATTTAATGATAAATTAAAAATTTTATAATATAAACGTAATACTTTAAAAAAATAAAATAATAGTTTTTGGTTGATTTTCAGAAGATTGTGTTTGGGAGGGCAAAATGTTGATAATAAAGAAAGTCCTATAGACTGATAAAAAACTAGAGGCGGAAGATAATCCTCCGCCTCTGAGCAAACTACCAATTGTACATTAATCCTATCTTATCTAAACTTATCATTTACCAAGGTTTGCTAGTGCCTTGTACAATCCAGGGCTTAGACCATTGGCTATTTTTTCCTCTTAAACCTGAATGAGTAGTGGTTTCGAGCTTATTGATTGCCGCATCTGCGTTGGTACGGTTGAAGTTTACTTCATTGTCACCATAGTTGAAACGAACAGGTAGCACTGGCTCAGCAGAAGCGGGTCCTGCTTTCAAAGCTGGAAGGCCTGTTCTTCTATAATCAAACCACGCTTCAGTAGCAGCAGTCCAGCTAGCAATCCACTTTTGCTCCATGATGCGAGCAAGGGTATTGTTGAAAGCTACCCCAGGCTGTGCGATATAAGCGTCATATTGAGTTCCAACGCCCCAAGTTTCGAGAGAGTTTTTCACACCTGCATTGTAGTGCGTAGCTGCCGAACCTACAGACCAACCCTTTTGAGCCGCTTCAGCCAAAATAAAGGCCGTTTCAGCCGATGAAGCTAAACGAGCCCTTAACAAACCCCCACTGCTACCGCGATATACATCTGCTAGCTGTGATACATGCTGATTCTGAACTGTTTGGCCCGGAGTTGGGTTGTTGTTGTAATAATCTGGTTGTCTTAATCCAGGAGGCACACCTACGTACTCGTTGGTGTCGAGTGTGCCTGTGTAGAGGTTCGGATTATAACGGCGTGTGAACTTAATTCCTTTTTTCACTTCTACATTCAATACTTGATCGGTCAAGTAAGGAGTCCCTGTCATGACAACCCCGTCTTTTCTGATAAAAGGATCAACCGCTGTAGCAAGAGTAGGGTCAGCTACCCACTGCACATGCACGGGAGCAATCCATACTTTTAGGCGAGGGTCTTTGTTGGTAAGCAAGGCATTCACCAAAGTTTGAGCTGGTTTTTTTCTTCTAAAGTTTGATTGCTCTTGGTCAAAAGCAGTTGCACCCGGCCAAGAGTTGCCAGAAGTAGCTCCAATGTAGCTCATAGTAGCATCTTCACTTGGGGTCTTGATATACACACCAGAAGCATACACAGCTTCAATACCAGCCTTAGCCTCAGCCGACATTTTTTCGGATACTCTCATGTAGTAGCGCAACAAAAGGGTGTTGGCGAATTTCTGCCAAGAGGTAGGGTTTCCGTTGTAATAAATATCATAGCCTGCTGTATATCCGGTAGCATCTTTAGAAGCAAACAATTCAGAAGCGGTTTTCAAGTCAGCAATGATTCCTTTGTAGATTACTTCTTGACTATCGAAGGCAGGCTTCAAAAATTCGTTTGATTGGTCGCCTTTCACGGCTGAAGTATAAGGAGCATCACCCCACAAATCTGTAATCACTCCAAAAATGAATGAACGCATGGTAAGCGCTACTCCTTGGTGGAATTTGTAGTTAAGAGTTACCGAACGTTTGTACAAAAATTCGTTGTTACGAAGGATATTGTACCAACCGTTCCAATCTTGTGGACCCCAATCATAGTGATTAACGCCACTAAACCAACCGTCGTGTTGGATGTGTTGAGCTACACCCGCTACATCCCCGTAGCCTAGTTCCAAATAAGCACGCCCTACAGAATTCATGATTTCGGGCATCATTAAGTTGGGATTGGCGGTGGCAGGATCAATCCCGTTGGGGTTTTCGTTGATCTCGCTGAGTTTGTCGCTACAAGAAGCGATAACCATTACGGCGAGTACCAAAAGTGATTTTGATATGAGTTTTAACATGTTCATCGTATTGATTTAAATGTTAGTTATTACAAACTAAAGTTCAATTTGAAACCTACAGGTACCGTCCAAGGCATTACGTTTTGGAGTTCGATTCCTTGACGGAAGCGGCCGCTGTCTGCTTGGAAAGCTCTTTCAGGGTCAATACCAATTTTGGAGGCAGTCCAAAGCATGATGTTTCTGGTAAATAATGAAATACTAGCATTGCGGAAGCCACCAATGTTTGGAATACTATAAGAGAAAGACAACTCTCTCAATTTAAGGAAAGAGGCATCAAAAGTGATTTGCTTATTGAAGCTCCAAGGATAGGTATCAGTGATAGGGTAAATATTGGTACCAGCTCCCCCTAAGTGTTCTTTGTAAGTACCATCAGATTGTAGAATTACCCCAGGGATGAATCCACCGTCTCCGTCAGCACCCATTCCACCAGTAGCTTTGGTGTGTCCACCTACCCGTGGGAAATTACCGTTGGTAGGGATGATGTATTTTTCAGGATCTGATTTCAAAAGGGCTACTAATTCTGCTTCTGAGTACAATCCACCCGGAATAAGTTGATTTAACTGACGTTGAGATTTCCAGTCAGATTCGCCGTAGCGATAAGTATAAGATTGGAAGTTTCCACCTACGCGGGCATCAAAGCTAGCGGCCAATGAGAAGCGTTTGTAAGAAAGCGTAGCCTGCATACCCATGATAAAACGAGGGTTAAAGTTTCCTACTTTCTCGCGGGCATTACGGTCGTTTACAGCAATCCACTCACCGTTGTTGTTGAGGATAGGCCAACGATAATAAGGCGATGCGGGGTCTGTTACGGTAGCATAACCCCGGCTGTAGATGTTTCCGATTTCTTCTCCTACAAATGTAAACGCCCCTCCATTGTTGTCGTCCCAAAGCGTATAGAAATCCATTCCTTCCGTCAACTCCTTAATCGTAGTACGGTTGCGAGTGAAATTCATGTTGAGGTCAAGATTCCAGCCGTTTTTGTCACGAATAGGAGTACCTCCAAGGTTGATTTCCCAACCTTTGCTAGCTAGCAAACCAGCGTTGATAAGCTTACTATTAAAGCCCGACGAAGAAGGCGTAGTAATACCCAAGATTTGGTTCTTGTTTTCTAAGTAATAGTAAGTGCCTTCAAAACGTAGACGGTTTTCAAACAAACCTAAATCCACCCCAAATTCGGTAGATGTTGCGATTTCAGGTTTCAACTGAGCGTTTAATAATGTTTGGGGTACGTTGGTGGTAATTAAGCTTCCCCAGCTTCCTGTTCCCAAGGTAGGCATCAACTGATAAGGATTGGCGTCGTTACCTACTTGTGCCCATCCAGCTCTTAATTTCAAAAGAGAAATCGACTTAGGCAAACTGAAAGCATAGTTAGCAAGCCAGCTCAATGAAGCTGAAGGATAGAAATAAGAGCGGTTTTCGGCAGGCAATGTACTCGACCAGTCGTTACGAGCAGTCAAGTCTAAATAAAGCATGTTTTTATAACCTAAAGAAGCCATTCCGTAAAGACTATAGATTGCTTTTTTAGCACTGCTATTGCTTACTTGAAGGGAGGCCAAAGGAATGTTTGAAATTCTATAAAGCCCTGGTACCGTCAAGATAGCTCCGCCCATAAAGTCTTCTTTGTAGTTTTGGACCATGTAGTTTCCACCGCCCGATACGCTAAAGTCGAAAGCATTGATATTTTTCTTGTAGGTCAATAAGAAATCTGCGTTGGTTTCTTTGCGACCTAGACCTTGAAGATAATATCCTCCATTGCGACCACGGCTATAGCTCCAGGGGATTTTGGTCTCGCGATCTTCTACAAACATATCATGAGAGATACGAGCAAAAGCTGACAAATTAGAAGTAATAGCATAATCAAGTTTCATATTACCGTAAATACGGTCGCGGTTGAAGCCATTGTTGATGGCATATGCCAAAAAGTAAGGATTATCTCCATTTGTAGGCGACATTTGCTTGATTTGCTCATTACCAGGTACCCAGTAGTTTTGTAGCTCTCTTACATCTACATGTGACCATTGATAAACGGCCTCTAGCGGGTTGGCACCGCGGTTGGCAGTAGAAGGGCGGTTGTCGGATTGTGAACGTACGAAGTTTAAATTGGTAGTTAATTTTACCTTTTGATGAATATCATAAGTTCCAGAAGCAGATAAAGAGTGACGATTAAGGTCTGAATTTGGAATAAGACCTTGATTGGTCATCAGGTTGTAAGACACCCGGTAAGTGGTTTTGTCAGTTGAACCCGAAATAGCGATGTTGTTGGTAGAAGTAATTCCAGTTTGGAGGAAATTCTTCATATTGTCTTTGTAGGAGCGCAATTCGGTAGGAATCTTGTTACCATTGGCATCCAACGGGCTATTCCACTGTGCGGCCAAAATCCCCTTATCCAGTTCAGGACCTCCCCAATAAGCTGAAGTTTCATCAAGACGGGCATTACGATCACCATTCCCATATTTGTAATGAAGATCTAAGTAGCGGTAAGGCGTTTCGAAGACGTTGCTTGTAGAGAATGATACGCCTAGCCCTTTACCTTTTTTACCAGATTTGGTGGTAATCAAAATTACTCCATTACCAGCGCGTGAGCCATAGAGCGCAGCAGCACTTGGCCCTTTCAATACCGAAATGCTTTCTACATCATCAGGGTTGATGTCTGAAATGGCATTACCATAGTCAACGTTGTTACGATCTCCCATCGAACGGATGTTGTTGAGGCTGTTGGCTACAGGCACACCGTCAATCACAAAAAGAGGCTGGTTGTCGTTGCTTAATGAAGTAGCTCCACGGATGATGACGCTAACCGATGAACCAGCGCCACTTGTTTGATTGATAGTGACCCCTGCCACACGGCCAGAAAGGGCATTGAGAACGTTTTCTTGAGGTACATTTACGATGTCTTTTCCCGATACTTCACCTACCGAATAGCCCAAAGAGCGTTTCTCTCTTTTGATACCCAAGGCGGTTACTACTACTTCGTTTAGATTTTCGGCTCCTGGTGTAAGACTTACGTCTACTACACTGCGGCTTCCAACCGATACTTCATTGGCATCATAGCCCACAAATGAAAAGACAAGTACAGGATTGCTACCATTTACTTCAATGGAATAGTTACCTGTGGCGTTGGTACTAGTTCCTTTCTGAGTACCCTTAATAACAACGTTTACTCCGGGCATGCCAGAGCCATCTTCGCTCGTAGTGACTTTTCCAGTAATGGTTCTGACTTGGGCATACACCGAAGTACAGCAGATACCAAATACTAGAACTACCACACACAATCGTTTGATTGCTTTTTGTAATAGAAAAAAGTGTCTCATATAGTCTGTTTGTTTAGTTAGTACCTATGGTACGAAATAACTAAACAAACAGACTATCGATAGAATGTTATTTTTTTTGTAGAATTATTGACTAAGAAGTATTTGAGATATACGTAAACGATTGATAAATTGAAAATTTATTGATGTAAAATCAGTTAAATAGGTGAAGAAAGACTCTTTCTTCACCTACTTTATTTATTGTAACAACCAAATTTTTGAAAATTCATTGTCTGTTGCGGGCGACAATGTACTCACTCCTTGGTCATAAGCATTTCTGTTTTGCCCGAGTTCATTACCTGGATAACGATACCTCAATGGGAACGTATAACCGCTCAAGCGACCGTTACTGAAAATATTGGGTAAGCCTGTGCGGCGCAAATCCAAGTAGGCTTCTGTAGATACGGTAAACAATGCCAACCATTTTTGGTCAGCAATTTTGGTCAGCTGTCCTGCTTTATCAGAAGGAAGTGCCACGCTTGCTTGGGCTAGATATTTGTCAATATCAGCTTGTTTTACGCCCCATCTTAACAAAGAGTTAGTGATTCCTTTCCGGTAATAAGTATCAGCACTTCCCGAAATCAGACCTTTGGCGGCTGCTTCTGCCAAAATAAATTGTACTTCATCACTATTGATGATTTGAGCCTTGAGCAAGTTATGTTTATTTTGACGGAATAATTGCGAAAATTGTGATACTTTAAAATTACCTACTACTCCACCTGCGGCGGTATTGTAGTGACCATTACCGTTTTTCCAATCGCTCAACATCCCAGCAATAAATCCTACATATAGCTTATCGGTGTCGGTAACGTTAGAAAGTTGAGCTGATATGTCTTTGTTAGAGGCATCCAAGTACTCCCATTTTGAGGTATAGCTAAAACCGTTAGGATCAGTAGTAGTTACAGTTTGGCCGTCTTTGGTTTTATCCGTAGTCCAAGGGTTTTCGACAGGAGCTACCCATACGTTTAAGCGTGGATCTTTGAGGTCTGTTAATTTATCAACCAAGGTTTTGCAAGGACGTCTTTTATTAAATTCATCTACTGAACCCCAGTTGATAGTTCCACCTTTCCAAGAGTTATCGGCTGTAGTTCCTACATATGCAATAGAAGCGTTATCGGTCGCTTCTGTCAATAAAGGCGCATTCATCAGAGCCGTCATGCGTGCTCCTGCATCAGACAATTTGCCCGATGCCCGCATGATAAGGCGAAGTTTAAGAGAATTTGCAAATTTAATCCATTTTGTTTTGTCTCCTCCAAACATCAAATCATAGCTTTTATCGATAGGCTCAGTACCTGACGTGATAAGAGCGGTAGCTTCATCTAGCTCTTTCAACAAACCTGCATAGGTATCAGCTTGCTTGTCGTATTTCGGATAAAGAATCCCTTGCCTTGCTTTCAAAGCTTGGGTATAGTACACATCCCCATAAAAATCGGTCATGAATGAAAACAATAATACCCGGAAGGTAATGAAAATTCCTTTGTGAGCATTGGAAGCTCTTTTGTCGGCCAAGCCGATAGAGCCATCAATCAACTTCAGGATATTCATAGCCGAATACATATCATCAATAGGCGATTTGAATCCTGAATAAAAATTATCGCCACTTTGATAATTGCTTTGCATGTGCTGAACAGCACTTGGAAGGCGTCGATTATCAAAACCCATATTTTGATAAAAGAGAGAAGTTTGCTTGATGACAGAGGCCAACAAAAATGGGTCATTGACTGACTCTACAGCATCAAGCTGCTGAGTGGTGTCGTAAATCCTCAACTCATCCTTGCTACAAGAAGTAGCTACGGTGGTCAGCAGGGCTACGGAAAGTATTTTGATATATGATTTCATCGTTTTTGCTTTAAGAGTGATTACTTAAAAATCCAAGGAAAGTTTAAATCCATACGAACGAATACTTGGGAGGGTAGCTCTCAAAATTCCTTGGTTGGTGCCCACGCCTGAAAAGGCCGATTCAGGGTCTTCGTTGCGTCCAGATGCATTCCATTGAAACAAGTTACGTCCGATAAAAGCCAAGCTTACGTTGTTGAGGTTGTATTTGTTGGTAATAGCTCTAGGCAAGGTATAAGCCAATGAAATTTCTCTCATTTTGAAGTTGGTTGCATCGTAGGTTCTGGTAGCAGAGAAGTTCCAGATGATGTCTCCGTAACCATTGTAAGGGAAATCGTAGAACGTATTTTTTGGGTTAGCTCCGTTTACGATATAGTCAGCGTCGGTAGCTTTTGAAGGGTCGCCTGTGTAATTAGGATTCAAGAAAACTCCTTTTACGTAGCTAGCATCTTGGAAGTTAGAACGCTTATCATCATTGTTGCTGTTGATAGCGGCATATTCACTTGAGCCTTCGGCTGGCCAAGGTAGCCCTCCATGAGCGGCGTCGCGTCCACCTACCCACCAAAGGTTGTTGGCATCGGCTCCTAAAGTAGTGATAGCACGGCCATTAGATTCTGCATATTGCTGGTTTACTGATACATATTTACCTCCTTTGCGAAAGCTACCTACTAAGCCAAGCGTAAATTGTTTGTATTTGAGGGTAGTGTTTAGACCCAATATAAAATCAGGATTGAAGTTGCCGAGTTTGCCACGGTCGCGTTCATCACTTGATTTTTGGATTTTACCTTCGTTGCTATCCAACAAAGGCATTCCGGCATACTTACCAGTTTTGACTCGTAAGATTGGGTTTTCTTCGTAGATACTTCCGATTACTTCGCCTTCTGCTAGTTTCACTTTTGTTTTACCGTCATAGCTCGCAAATACATAACCAGCTGGCGCAAATTTGTCAGATAGGCGGGTAATTTTTGCTTTGTAGTGAGTAAAACTGGTTGAAATATCCCAAGTAAAATCTTTGGTTTTAAGCGCAGTAAAGTTTAGTCCCCATTCATAGCCTTTATTGCGAACATCACCGATGTTGGTCAACAAACCTGTATAGCCCGTTCCTTGTACCAAAGGAATGTTATCAATCTGATCTTTTTGGTCTTTCACAAAATAAGTAAAGTCCAGCTTCAATCGATTGCTTAGCATCCAAAGATCCAATCCTACTTCTTTAGAAACTGAATGTTGAGCTTTTAAGTCAGGATCTACAATGGTAGCATTCAAACTTACAGTATTGATAGAACCCCAAGGACTGGCATCAAAGCTGTAGGTATCAATGGAGCGGCGACGTACTAGACCGTTGCCCACATCTGCATAATTTAAGCGTGCTTTGAGATAGTTGATAACTTGTGGTAGTTTAAAAGTTTCGGAAGCTACCCAACTCAATGAAGCAGAAGGGTAGAAATAACTGATTTTTTCTTGTGCATAGGCGCCTTTCCAATCGTTACGACCCGTTACTTCCAAAAACAACTTATTGTCGTAGCTGATGTTGGCCGTACCATAGGCACTTACCGATTTGCCGTTGAAATACGGCGCTCCTACGTTGGTGCCTAAGTTTGTACTAGTACCATTTACGGTCAAAGTTCCAGCTTTGATGTTGGCCAAAGTAAATAAGTTGGGAGAACTCAAATCACCTCCCACCACTTCGAGCGAACTAGCATTGGTGAATCGATAGTTACCCCCGCCCGATACCGTCACTGAGGTTTTTCCGAAGGTATTGTTGTAAGTCAAAATCGCATCAGTGTTGGCCTCCATACTGTTGTTGCTACCCACCACGTATTGGCCGTAAGGGTCGCCTTTCGCTCCCCAAGATTGGCGCAATTCATAATTTTCTTTCACATTTTGCATACCTGTGCGTAGCATCAAAGAAAATGGCTGAGAGAGCTGCCAATCCAACTGTGCCTTTCCAAAATAGTTGTCACGGGCAAACTTGTGGATTTTTTCGTACGTAATCCACCAAGGATTGTTTTGGGCTACGTCTATGCCATTGTCTTTCATGATGGCGCCGTTTTGACGTACGCCTTCAAAGCCAGTCAACCAATAATCGCGCATTTGTGACAAAGGTTGAAGATTGGTAGGGAGGTTAAACAACAAATCATTTAAGACACTGTTAGAACCCGTCACGTTGGCTTTGTTGGGCGTAAAAGTTTTGATGTAGCTACCACTTACCGTCACTCTTACGTCTTGTGTCAAATTGTAAGTAGTATTCAACGTAAAGGATTTTTGGTCGGTTTTGGTGTTGGGCATTACCCCTTTGTTGTTCATGTCAGACACCGAAAAGCGAAACGAACCTTTGTCGTAATTGCCTGTTACTCCGATGGTATTGGTAAATGTGCTCCCCGTTTGCAAGTACGACTTCATGCGATTTTCGCCCGAAGACCGCATGGGACCATTTTTCCATTGCTTAGCTGCCACATCCCAGTAATCAGCCGAAAATGACCCGTCAAGAATAGGCCCCCAGGTGTCGGTATTGTCATATTGCCACTCGTAGGCTCTTTCTCCTTGCCCAAATATCTGTTGCTCAGGAAAAAACTGATAAGCGCGATCGGCAGTAGCAGAAGAAGTATAACTTACACCAATTCCTTTTTTCATACCTGCTCCTGACTTCGTAGTAATCATAATTACCCCATTACCACCTTCAGCTCCATATAACGCCCCTGCACTTCCACCTTTGAGGATAGTCACGGATGCAATGTCTTCAGGGTTGAGCTGCGAAAGAATGTTACCAAAATCTACTCCGTCTTTGTTGGTAAATGATTGGGTGCCTACAGGTACGCCATTGATAACGTACAAGGGTTGGCTTTTTAAGGAGACGTTGGCATCACTGAGAGTAGGCATTGCCGAAGAGCCCCGAATATTTACCAAAACCGATGAGGTAGGGTCGCTACTGAGGTTGGTGAGGTTTACGCCGCTGATTTTACCGTCCAACGATTTGAGGAGGTTAGGATTGGCTGCTTTGACGATGTCTTCTGACTTTAGCTCACCTACCGAATAGGCTAGAGAGCGTTTTTCGCGATTGATACCCAACGCCGTCACGACAACTTCTTGTAAACTTTCTGCGCCGGCTTCGAGCGTAACATCAATGGCGCTGCGAGTAGCGACTGGAATCTCTTGGGTTTTGTAACCAACAAAAGAATAAACCAATACGGCATTGTTGTTAGGCACTTCGATTGTATAACTACCTGTTGCGTTGGTACTTGAGCCTCTTTGAGTTCCCTTCAAGATAATGTTTACGCCTGGCATGGGGTTTCCGTCTTCTTTAGAAGTGATTTTCCCCGTGATGGTTCTGGTCTGAGACCAGGCCATCATGAAGCATCCACTCACAATGAGCGTTGTGAGTAAAAGGCGCTTCAGAGCCCTTCCCATGGTAAAATTGTTGTTCATTTGATTAGAGTATTTAACTGGTTTGTATATCCATAAATACTTCTCATTTGAGGGATGGACTAAAAAGACGGGATTAAATTCCGATTAAAAAAGTAGACTTTTGGATAAACGTGAGTAGGCTAGATATAACAAAAAACGCGATTAGTGAAAACATATATGTTTTCACTAATCGCGCAGATTATAATAGTGTGAGATAAGTCTACTGAGTAGATTTATTTATGTCGATAAAGTTATTGTTTAAAGGCCCTTTTTAAAATGCCGCAGCTATATCAACTCTTTCTCTCAAAAATTGCTTCGCTTTTACTAACTGATTTTTGACGGTATTCTTCGAAATACGCATCAACTCCGCAATTTCTTGGTATGATTTACCTTCCTCTACATTGAGTTTGAGAATCAACTTACGCTTTTCGGATAGAGAATCGATTGCTGTACGCAAATTGGTAAATTTTACTTCTTCGACTTCTAGCTCTTCGTCATCAAAATGCTCCATTCTCTCTATGTATTGCTGTTTGATGAGCTGGCTTTTTTCCATTTTCTTAAAATAGTCAAAAGCCAAGTTTCTGAGGCAAGTAAATAGGTAAGAGTTGAAATTTAGGGTAGGATTAATTTGAGCTCTTTTCTCCCAGATTTTAATAAAAACCTCATGCAGCATATTCTCTGCTTCTTCTTCGTCTTTGACGAGCGACACGCAAAACTTGATAGCGGGAGTTTTATAAAAATTATATAACTCCGCGAAAGCCGATTGATCACCTTGGATTACTTTCCTGAGGGTATATTCGCTGATACAGGCCATGGTTATAAAAGAGGTGAGGTATAAATTGGTTGAGGGTTGGCAAATCCATAACGGTGCATTTGCGAAAGTAAATTTACGTTGTTTTTTGCAACAAAACGTATCAAATTGCGTAAATATATCCTCAAATTGCGCAAACTTGAAATATGATAATAAAAACATAATACTGCATTATATCTATACACCATTTATTAACCTTTGACACTCCAAAAATTAATACTTGTTTAATAGCCCTGTGACCTCCCAAACAAGTATTACTAGCATCAATCCCATTCGTAACTTATGCATTATTCAGTTATTGACTATCTAAAGAAGACAGTTGTTGCTTTGTTGATATTTGTTGTGTCAGTTTATCAAAATGATGCAAGTGCACAAGCTACCGATCTCAAGCCCTATCGAGATATTGCTTTTTGGCAAGAATCCCACGAGGCACATCCTATGTCAGCTACGAATGTTAGGAGTATTGTCCTTGATAAAACAGGTAATGCTTGGATTGCTACTTCTAATGGTATATTTAAGAAAACTACCCAATCTTCCCAATGGCAAGCCGCCTTGCCTACTACCGAACAAGGGCCAGCTTTTTCAGTAGCTCTGGATGGTCAGGGAGAGGTATGGGCAAGTACTTGGAAAGGCGTTTATCAATTCAAAAACCAAACACCATTATTTATTAAAGAGATTGAAGCTCCTATCTCCATCATAGGATGTCACGATAAGGAAATATGGGCACTAGGTCCGAAGGGAATTTGGAAAAAAGAGGGTGATAATTTTGTCAAAAAAAACTACGATATACCACGTTCTCTAAGAGATATATCTTTCGATGAAAAGGGAGGTATTTGGCTTGCAAGTGATGTCGGATTATATAATATAAATAAGGATGGGAAAACGCAGATTTTTCGGCAGCCAAATGAGGTTCAAAGTGGGTATATCAAAGGCGTAGATTTTGATACCAAGCACCATCTTTGGGCGGGTGGATTAGGCGGAGTAAGTATCCTTCAAGAAGGCAAAAAAATAAAGTCCATTACTACCGCCGACGGCCTCCCTACTGTATATGTGACCACTCTCAAAACCGCTCCTGATGGTACCGTGTGGGTTGGTACCGAAAAAGGAGTAGTGCGCTATGCGACAGACGGGAGCCATTCGTTGCGCTTTAGCAGGCGGTGGCTCGTTCATGATTATGTGACAGACATTGATTTTGATGCCGATGGTAATGCTTGGATTGCTACGTTAGGCGGCGTAAGTGTCATCAAACGTCAGAAGATGACGTTGGCTCAAAAACAAGATTATTTTCAAGATGTATTGCTCAAACGCCACATCCGCGCGCCTTGGATAGCAGGGCAATGCCGCCTCAAAACAGCAGGTGACCTTAGCACTTGGGAACCTGAAGACGACGACAATGACGGCGAATATACGGGCAATTATCTGGCGATGGAGAGTTTTCGATATGCTACCACCAAAAGTCCAGATGCTAAACAAAATGCAAAAAAAGCGTTTGGCTTTTTAAAGCTTTTACAAGAAATCACCGATACCGAAGGGTTCTTTGCTCGTACTATTGTACCTGCCGATTGGACGGAGGTGCACGATGGAAATCTAACTTATACCTCCGAACAACTAGCCGATGAGCTGGTGAAAGAGCCGCGTTTTAAGCCCGTAGAAATTAGATGGCATAAATCTAAAGACGGCAAATGGCTCTGGAAAGGTGATACAAGTAGCGATGAGATGTGTGGACATATGTTTGGCTATTTTTTTTACTATCAACTCGTGGCCGACGAAGCCGAAAAAGCCGTAGTAAGAAAGCATGTAGCACGGATTGTGGATTACCTTATGGCTCATAATTTCAATTTTACGGATACCGACGGGAAGCATACCCGCTGGTCGGTTTGGTCGCCTGACCAACTCAACCGCGACCCCGAATGGGCACCCGACAAAAGCCAAAATTCAATGGAAATGCTCGCTTTTTTGAAGTTGGCGCATTATATGACCCAAAATGAGAAATACCAAAAAGCATATTTGCACTTGATTGAAAAAGAGCATTATCTCGACAACATGGCCAACATTCTTAATCAAAATCCAGCTTGGTTTATTTATTTCGATGTAATGCTACAAGCCTATGTATATCCTATTTTGTTGAAAGCTGAAACCGACCCTCAACGGTTAGCCTTTTATCAAAAACACATGGACGAATGGTTTGAAAAACGCAAAGGCGACCACAATCCGCTTATCAATTTTATTTACTGCTACGCCCGAAACAAAAAAGTAGAACTCCAAAATTCGGTTGATTTTTTGGTAGATACCCCACTCGACCTCATTGATTGGCCTATTGACCATACTATACGTGAAGATATAAAGATTGTAAGGACGCCAGTGTTGGAAGACCAACAAGTTAATGTTTTACAACCTCCTAGCATTCGGATGACGGTTCGTTGGGACAAAAACCCTTGGACTGCCGCTGGGGGCGACCCTCATCGCGAACGCGAACCTGTCTTTTGGCAGCTTCCCTATTGGATGGGAAGGTATTTGGAAATGATTCGCTAAGCTTCTCCAAACCTCTATATATAATTTTTAATTTATACACCTCTCAAACAATTTCTCATGCGTTTCGTCAAATTTCTAGTATTATTTGTGCTTTGTGCGGGTGGCTTATTCGTGGCTTGTGACCGTAAGGCTACAACCAACCAGCCCGTTTACGAAGATGTCCCTTATTGGCAAGACTATAGTGTCAAATATTATGCTGAGCCTTCAAATGGAACACTTCTTTCGGCGGCGAGCGATCGCAATGGCGTCATCAAGGTGCTTTCTTCGGCAGGGCTATTCCAACCCCACAATGGACATTTTCTCTATCATGGAAAACTTCAAGCCGATGGTAAATATCGTCCTATCAAAGACAAAAAAATCACGGCCGTCATTGCTTATGAGGATCAATTTGTAATGCTTGACAACAAAGCTGTTTTGAGCGATGCTTGGGCGGGCAAACTCTACGCCAAACACCAACTTCCTAACGCCAAGCTAATGGCGGGAGGTAAAGATTTTACTTTTTTGGTATCGGACGGAAAATCGTTGGAATTGGTCAAAGATTCGACTTCTCTTTGGAAAGGAGCCGTAGAAGATGAAGTCCTATCTGTACGCTATCAAGCAGAAGGAAGTATTTTTTGGGTGTTGGGTAAAAAAGGTCTTTATACAGTCTCTTCCACTAGCCCACAACTAAAAAATGTGTATCAAGGAAATAATCTCACTGCTTTCGACCTTGCGGCAGACAACAAAAAAATCTATATCGGTACCAACGACGGCTATCTTGAATGGGACATCACCACCCAAAAACCCATAGGCACCCTTCATCAAAAACTTCCTTGGACTGACATCACCGCTATTGAAGTCATTGGCGATAAAGTATGGTTTGGTACTACCAATGGCGCCTTTGCTTTACACACCGACGGAAAAGTAGATTATTACAACGGCGAGCGTTGGCTACCAAGCAATGGCGTTGTGCATATTTCGGAAGGCCCCCAAAATTCAGTTTTGGTACTAACTACTGCTGGTTTAGGTCAAATTTGTTTCAAAAAAATGACCCTACACGACAAAGCCGTTTACTACGAAGAGCAAGTACGTAAGCGTCATATTCGCAATGGTTTCAATGCTTCGCTCGACAACATGGAGAAAGGCAATATCGCTTCAGGCTATCTTGCCGATTCTGACAACGACGGTCTTTGGACGTCGATGTATTTGGCAGGGGAGATTTTCAGATACGCCACTACCAAAGAAGAAGACGCACTCCAAAACTGCCGCGAATCGCTCGATGCAATGGAGCGCCTCTATACCATTAACCCTGTGCCGGGCTTTCCTGCTCGCTCTTTTGAAAGAGCGGGATATATCTCCCAACTAGCTGATCCTGACCGTTGGCAGCATTCGTCTGATCCTAATTGGGACTGGAAGGCTACCACAAGTAGCGATGAAGCCGTGGGGCATATCTTTGCTTTTGGTGCCATGGCAGAGCTTATCGACGAGCCCAATATGAAAAGCCGCGCTGTTGCTTTGATTGATACTTTGATGGGACATATTGTCAAAAACAATTTCTATTTGATTGATTATGACGGTAAGCCTACTACTTGGGGACGTTGGAGCCCCGAATACGTCAACGCCTTTCCTAAAAATGTAGGAGACCGCAAGATTACTTCGTCGAATATCGTAGCGATGCTCCAAACGGCTTATCATTTTACCAAAAAAGAACTCTATAAAGAAAAAGCTTTTGAACTCATGCAAAAACATGGTTATTTGGAAAATTTGATGAGACCTATGAAAGAGATTAGCCCTGCCCCTGGCGAAGCCGATGCCCTTAGCAAAGAACTATCAGATGGCTGGAACCACTCCGACGACGAAATGTACTTTGTGAGTTATTGGGGGCTGTATCGCTATGCTTTCAACGATACCCTCAAAGCCAAATACAAAGAAGCCATCATTGATCACTGGGAAATCGAACGGCCTGAAAAAGAAGGAGCTTGGAATATTTTCACGGCTTTGGTAGGTACGCCTGATTTTGATTTGAACGAAGCTGTATGGTATCTCAAAGAGCATCCGCTCGACCTTATCGATTGGGCGATTTCAAACAGTCATCGTAAAGACATTGAGAAAATGCAGCCTAATTTCCGTAACCAAACTATCAAGGAAGTATTGCCTCCTGATGAGCGCCCCGTACAGCGTCACAATGGCAATATGTTTCATCTCGACCGTACAGGCAGCAATGGTACCTCCGAACATAGTGCGGGTGATATTTGGCTGTTGCCTTATTGGATGGGACGGTACTTAGGTGTAATCAGTGCCCCGAAACAGTAACCTATTCTTGCATTGTGTATTTCTCCGTTTTTCAGTGGTTTTATTAACAACTACTGAGAAACGGAGATTTTTTTTAAGAGGTTACTTTCCAAGATTTCTTTGCCAAAGTAATCATCAACACTGATAGTAAGCAAATCCCCGAAATAAAGACAAAAATAGTACTGCTATTGCCTGTTTTGTCGATGACATAGCCAAATAAAGGCTCGCCTAAAGCCGCAAAAACATATCCAAACATATTCATAAATCCGATGCCTGTGCCGGTGTAGGAAGTCCCCAACATTTCGGGGCTGAGAGGCCAAAAACATGATTGTGGACCATACACAAAGAAACCTATCAATAGCATCAGGATTCCGCCCAAAACTAGATTGGTAGTCGGAACCACAAATACCAACAACGCCATTAAGGCACTCATCAACATCCCAAAACGAATAGAATGGATACGGTTTCTTTGAAAAAGCGTGTCCGATAGCATCCCAAACGACAAAGCACCCGCTGCCATCCCTATAGGCAATAAAAAGGTTACCCAAAGATTGCCCGGATTGTCTTTCCAGTTTTGACCTAAATAATGTACCGGTACCCAAAAAATAAGCCCATAACGTGCCATGTTTTCGAAACCAAAGGCTAAGGATGTAAATAGAAAATGCCGATGGGATACCACTACCTTGTAACGAGAAAGCCAAGTGTCTTCGCCATTAGGAATAGGAGAATGGGAGTCATTTTGAAGTGATGCACTGGGCTTATCGCGAGCTACTATCACAAAAACCGTAGCAGCTACCAACAACAACAACACAGGAATACGAAATAGCATCCGCCACTCCATCCCTTGCTGAAGCAATACAATGGATAGTAAATAAGTAACTACCGACGAGAGCCCTGCCGCCATGGTATAAAAGCCAAATGCTTTGCCGAGTTCGGGACCATTCCACCAGTTGCTGATAAGCTTGCTTCCCGGCGCCCAAGCCATCGATTGGAAGTATCCATTAAGCGCCCATAACGCTAAAATGACTGAAAATGAATTAGAATAGCTGATGGCGACATTGGTAAGTACCGACAAATAAGCACCAGTGGTGACCATCACGCGCGCACTAAAACGGTCGGCCAAATTGCCATTGATAAGCTGCCCAAACGCATATCCCAATAGCATCGCAAAACTTACCCAACCAATAGAAGTATAAGGAATATTTAAAGCGGCTGCCATGCCTTTGGCTGCCCAGCCAAAATTGTGCCGTCCTGTATAAAAAAATAAGTAACAGAGCATGGTGACGAGCAACATCCTCCATTGTTGACTACGGAAAGATTTTTCCATGATAAGGGTTTAGAATAAATGAGATTAATCGATGCGGATTCCTACTCTTAAAGGCTTGTGCATGAGTGCATACTCAAAAGCTTCGTGGGCGTTGGCTAAGGTGAACTCTTTCCCGACGACTTGTTCAAAAGGAAATTTTTGATGATTGCGACTAATAAAATCTACGGCATAACTGAAATCTTCATAGTTGTAATTGTGAAGGCCTTTGATGGTAATTAGTCGGCGGATAACCTGCTCGGCATCAATCATAATTTTGCGATTATGAAACACTGCCCCAATCCACACTGCTATGCCTCCAATTCCCAAGGCCTCGATGCCAGCTTCCATGGCGCTCGGTGAACCACTCATATCAAATACTAAGTCAATAGCTGAAGGAAGGGAATCGGTGTTTATTAAGCAAGTACTATCCGCGCCAAATGCCAGTGCTTGCCCCAAACGTGCCGCCTCTACATCGGCGGCTATTATGCTGCGAGCTCCCGCATCCCTGCACATAGCGGCGCACATGATTCCTAGTAGCCCCATGCCCGTGATGAGTATTTTCTTATTTTTCAGCTCTCCCGCCAGCCTCAATGCCCCCGCCACAGTGGCCACGGCGCAGTTGATAGTAGCAGCCACAGGAATCGGGACACTAGCGTTGATTTTTAAAATAGCAGTGTAAGGTTTTAGAATGGTATATTCGGCAAGACCTCCGTGAAAACAATCTTCTTCGGTAATCATAGCATGCCCATACTTAAAAACATTTTCTGATTTTTGGGGCATTCCTTTGACCGACATTTCGGAAGTAGGGTCGGCGGAGAAAATACTCCAAGTTACGATGTCTCCTGCATTAAGAGGGTTTCCGGCATGGTCTTTCCCAGAATGATTGTTGTCGATTTCTACAACCCTACCCACTATCTCATGCCCTAGCACCGTCGGCGTTTTTTCCTGTCTTATTCCACAAAAAGTATGCAAATCACTGCCACAAATCGTGGTATAAAGGTTCCGAACGAGTATTTCGCCTGACCGTAAATGGGGGAGTGTGTTTTGTTGTAATTGCATTTTTTGGCCAGTGCCATTGAAGACGAGTAAGGTGCCAGAACCTGTCATGAATGCTCTATAAAATTAATTTTTTGAAAATCTAAGAATGCAAAGATGACAAATATTTTGTTTACTTATTTTAAACATATGTTTATTAATGTGTTAAATGCTTGTTTTTGTAAATAAAAGAAGTAGTAAATAAGAGTATTTAGTTGATTATCAAATAAATAAACAGGTAGAAGATTCATGTATTTCAATCCACAAATAAACCGCCTAATAAAATCTAATAACTCTCTTTCTCTCAATCTTTGTGATTAATTGCAAACGTTGTCGGGAACGTTTGCGTGAAAAAAGACAAAATTTCCTTTGTTTGTTTATAATGTTTGCCCTAATCTTAGCAAGAGAATAACTATAAATATCCCAAATCAAGCAGGATAATTGGCTGGAAGTACATAGCCTTATGCTATAAGCTGTAGGCAGTAGGTAGTTTTTTGGCAAGTACAGCGGCGACTCGTTAGTAGGTAAGACCATTTTTAATAAAAAGCCTATGGCTTACAGCTTAAAGCGTATTGCTAAGTAGTTACATTTTTTAAAGTATAAAACCCATTAAAAGCTTTTTCCTTGTATAAAAGTCTCTTTTACGCTATTGAATTGTTAAGTAGGGGCTTAGTTTATATTACATTCCAAAACAACCTCCTTTTCTAAGCATCAAATATTACATTCCAAAACAACCTCCTTTTCTAAGCATCAAAACCTCTCTCAAATGGGCGACCCTATCCTTATTCTCATCGTTGGTGTAGTCATTGTCGTTGGTGGCATTATTGGTTTTAAATTACATCCTTTTTTAGCGTTGTTACTAGCGGCTTTGGCGGTAGCTTTGCTCACGCCTACGGCATCGGTAGAGCAGTTTTACTTATCAAAAGGAAGCTCTGCGGCGGAGGCAATTAAACTTTCCCACAAAAGCATCGGCGAGCGTATTGGTACCGAGTTTGGGAATACCTGCGCCAAAATAGGAATTTTGATTGCGATGGCCGCCATCATAGGCAAAGCCATGCTTGATAGTGGTGCTGCCGAAAAAATCATTCGAGCCATGCTCAAAGTAACGGGCGTCAAAAACGCCCCTATTGGGTTTGTATTAAGTAGTTTTTTTCTTACCATTCCAGTTTTTGTGGATACGGTCATCTTCCTTATGATGCCTTTGGCCAAAGCGATGGGGATGCGTTTGGGTAAAAATTATCTTTTGCTTGCCTTGTCGGTCATTGCGGGGGCAGTCATGGCCAACTCCTACGTGCCACCTTCGCCCGGACCTTTGTTTTTGGTAGGAGCGCTCAATGTACCCATTGGATTGATGATGGTCTGTGGCTCTATTTTAGGGCTTTGTACCATTACAGTGGGGTACTTTATTGCAATTTGGCTCAATAAAAAATATCCTATTCCGCTACGCGATGCCCCTGATGCACGTTTGGAAGATATTGCGGCGATTGCCAACAAAGACGACAAAGATTTGCCTTCTCTTGGATTGGCGCTGTTACCCGCTGTATTTCCCTTAGTCACCATTTGTATTCGGTCAGCAGTAGAGGCTTTTACTTCTCATAAGGCACCGCTTACGTCTTCTGCTGTTTTGAATGGAATCATAGATGTGGTTTTGTTTTTTGGGGATAAAAATATCGCTTTGCTTACGGGCGCGATTTTCGCTCTTTTGGTACTTGTGTATCAAAAAAGAATGGCCAAACAAGCCGTGACTAGTTTTGTACAAACCGCCCTGATGAGTGGTGGAGGTATCATTCTTATTACGGCAGCGGGTGGCGCTTTTGGAGGAATGCTTCAGCAATCGGGCATTAGCCAACGCATCGCCGAAATGACTAAAGACTATCAAATGGCGTTGATTCCTTTGGCATTTTTTATCACGGCGGTAGTGCGTACGGCCCAAGGGTCGGCTACGGTAGCACTCATTACGGCCTCGGGGATTTTGGCGGGAATGGCTCAAAATGCCAACCTGGGTTTTCATCCTGTGTATCTATGTTTGGCGATTGGAAGTGGTGCCAAACTCATTCCTTGGATGAACGATGCGGGATTTTGGATTATGTGCAAAACCAGTAATCTAACCGAGCAAGAAGCCCTCAAGACTATCGCCCCTATGCAGAGTTTAATGGGGCTGACAGGGTTGATTTTGACCATGATAGCAGCACAGCTTTTTCCTTTGGTATAATGAGTTAACAAAAAAATCGGATGATTCAAACGGCGGAAAATATTGTGATTCGTACCCATCCCAACGATAACGTGGGTATTGTAGCCAACCCATTAGGGCTTAAAAAAGGGACGGTAGTGTGGGAAAATCTAATGCTGGTGCAAGACATTCCGATGGGGCATAAAGTAGCCCTCAAAAACCTGTTGGTAGGTGAGCCTGTAATACGATATGGGCAAGTGATTGCTTATGCAGGTGAAGATATTCTCAGGGGTGGTTGGGTCAATGAAACTAATATTAGTTTGCCTTTACCGCCAGCGCTCCAAGATATCCCCTATGTTCGGAAAGAATGGACTCCTCCCAAACCACTCGAAGGCTACACTTTTGAAGGTTACAAAAACCCCGACGGTAGTGTGGGTACCAAAAACGTACTGGGGATTACCACAAGTGTGCAGTGCGTCGCCGGAATGACCGATTATATCTGTCAAAAAATCAGGCGCGAACTATTGCCGCTTTATCCTAATGTAGATGATGTAGTGGCTTTCAATCATAGTTATGGCTGTGGTATTGCGATTGATGCTCCTGCGGCGATTGTTCCTATTCGAACTATCCAAAACATTGCCCAAAATCCCAATTTTGGTGGTGAAATCATGATTATTGGATTAGGGTGTGAAAAACTACGCCCCGAACGACTACTACCACAAAGTTCAAACGATGCTTCGATTCTGTATTTACAAGACGAAGCCTTTGAGGGGTTTGAGAGTATGGTAGAAGGTATCATGGAGCTAGCTGAGAAACACCTCCAAAAGCTTAATCGACGTCAGCGTACTACTTGTCCTGCTTCAGATTTGGTAGTGGGAATGCAATGTGGTGGTAGCGATGCGTTTTCTGGTCTGACAGGCAATCCCGTGTCAGGATTTGCGGCCGACTTGATTGTGAGAGCAGGTGGCACGGTGTTTTTTTCGGAAGTAACCGAAGTGCGAGATGCTATCCACTTGCTCGTGCCAAGGGCGATAGACGAGTCGGTAGCCCAAGCCCTGAAAGATGAAATGGCTTGGTATGATGATTATTTAGAGCGAGGCAAAGCTGACCGCAGTGCCAACACTACTCCCGGCAACAAAAGTGGAGGATTGAGTACGATTGTTGAAAAATCGCTTGGTTCGGTGGCCAAATCTGGTAAAAGCCCGATTGTGGATGTGATTTCGCCAGGGGACAAAATCCGTAAGAAAGGCTTAAATTTTGTAGCGACGCCCGCTAGCGATTTTGTATGTGGTACTTTGCAGTTGGCTGCGGGTATGAATATACACGTATTCATCACGGGGCGTGGTACACCTTATGGCTTGAATATGGTTCCTGTAATCAAGGTAAGTTCTAACTCAAAACTGAGTGCGCGTTGGCACGATTTGATAGATTTTGATACAGGGCCAGTGGCTTTTGGTATCAAGACCATCGAAGATATGGGGTGGGAGCTGTTTAAGTTGATTTTGGAGGTAGCGAGTGGTACCAAAGAAGTCGCGACCGATAAGCTAGGGCTTTACAATGATTTAGTACTCTTTAACCCCGGACCTTTGACCTGAAACTTTTCTATCAACTTGGCAAGTTTAAGGAGCTTGTAAGGTATATTAGGGTGTATCAACTTGCCAAGTTTATACAAGCGTTGGTTATCAAAACTTGGCAAGTTTAAGGAGCTTATAAGGTATATTAGGGTGTATCAACTTGCCAAGTTTATAACAAGCGTTGGTTATCAAAACTTGGCAAGTTTAAGGAGCTTGTAAGGTATATTAGGGTGTATCAACTTGCCAAGTTTATACAAGCGTTGGTTATCAAAACTTGGCAAGTTTAAGGAGCTTGTAAGGTATACATAAGGCTTTACTTGTCTAGTAAATATGGATTCCAAAATTTGTTACAGAGTAAACATAAATGAAAAAATTTGAACAGCTTGTTTGTGTAGATAATACAAGGCTCACCCAAGAGGCTTTAGAAAAACTATCAGGATATTCGCAGCGACAAGTTCGTGTCTTCCATGATTATCCTTCTAACAATCAAGAAATTATAAATAGAATAAGCGATGCCGACGCAGTACTGGTAAGCTGGAAAACGCGGCTAGATGCTGAGGTGATAGCGGCTGCTAAAAATCTAAAGTATATCGGAATGTGTTGTAGTTTGATTGATAAAAAGTCGGCAAATGTAGCAATTGATGCCGCTGAGCAACAAAACATAACCGTAAAAGGAGTGCGAGATTATGGAGACGAAGGAGTGGTAGAGTTTATATTGGCGCAGCTAATTTCGCTTTTCAAAGGCTTGGGTACTCATCAGTGGAAGCCTCAGCAAACCGAATTGAAAGGAAAGACACTAGGCATTGTTGGATTTGGGACAGTGGGACAAATGCTCGCTAAAACCGCTTTGGCTTTTGGGATGAAAATACTTTACTACAGCCGTACCCGCAAGATTTCGCTTGAAAGTGAGCAGATTAAATATGCAGATTTGGAGCAGTTGTTGAAAGAAAGCGACGTAGTGAGTACGCACCTTCCTCGTCATACCAAACTCATGACTGCTCACGAATTGGGGTTGATGAAACCCGATTCTGTGTTTATAAACACCTCGGTCGGGCCTACTTTTGAGTCAGAACCGTTGCTTACTTGGCTTGCTCAAGCTGGTCATTTTGCCATTTTTGATGCGGATGGCGCATTTGGTGTTTCCGAAGATTTAGTCAATCATCCGTCAGTGCTTTACACTTCCAAAACTACTGGTATGACCGATGCAGCCTTTGAGCGTCTCTCCCAAAAAGTACTCGCTAACATTGAAGCATATCTTTCAGAATAAAAACATAATTGATGAATCACTAAAACCCCTCAACCACAAAACATGGAATTGTCGAAAATAAAATCATCGCTCGAAGACGGACTGCTGTCTTTTCCCATTACTGATTTTGATGAAACGGGGGCATTCAACCCCGCTACTTATACCGACCGTCTCGAATGGTTTGTTAGTCATAATGTATCGTCGGTGTTTGTAGCGGGTGGTACAGGGGAGTTTTTTTCGCTTTCGGCGGCTGAATATGAGCAAATTGTCAGCATTGCTGCTCAAACAGTAGCGGAGCGTGTACCCGTGATTTCGAGCGTAGGAAGGAGCATTCCAGAAGCGATTGCTTTTGCCAAAGTAGCCGAAAAAGCAGGCATCAACGCCTTGCTCTTGTTTCCGCCTTATCTTACCGAATGCCCTCAAGACGGGATATATGAATATGCCCGAACGATTATCCAAAATACTTCATTGCCCGTGATTTATTACAATCGTGGCAATGGCGTATTGTCGGCTACTTATATCAAAAAACTAGCGGATGCTTGCCCCAACTTTATCGGTCTGAAAGATGGTACAGGCAACATGCAAGACCTAAACGATACCATCAAGACTGTCGGCAAGCGCCTGTCTTATATCGGAGGCGTGCCTACTGCGGAGATTATTGCGGAGGCTTATTTGTCAATTGGGGTTAATACGTATTCTTCGGCTGCTTTCAATTTTGTGCCTGAGTTGGCCAACAAATTTTATGCAAGTCTCCGGGCAGGTGACACAGCCACCGTGACCGAAATCACCCAAAAATTTTATATTCCGTTGGTACGTTTGCGCAGCAAAAAAAGCGGCTATGCCGTAAGTCTTATCAAAGCAGGTGCCAAGCTCATTGGACGTAGTGCAGGCAACGTGCGTCCACCGCTTACTATGCCTACGGAGGCAGAAGTGGCTGAATTGCAGCAGATTATTGAGCAGAGTAAATAACGTTTTTTTATTAGAAAATTCCGTTGGAACTATATCTCCCCAACGGAATTTTTGATTTAGGGCATCACATTTCCCCAGAGTGTAAGTATTTGATTTTGAGGTAGATTGCTTATTTGTAAGAAAGAGCGCAGGTCATTGCCTTTGACAATGAGTGTTTTGGCGGAAGTATCGTCTGCTTGCAAAAAAAAGCGGGTCTTTTCTTGGACAAAGGGTGTACAGTCGGCAACGGTCACTTTTGTGCTACAAGTAAGTTTGATATATGATTCACTTTGAGCCGACATCATAGCCGAAATATCTTTTACAACGACGTCGTGTACCTGATTGAGCACAATGGCTGGGCGCTGTTCGGGATGGTTGAAATACAATCTAACGTTTTGTAATGATACATTACGCGCGTGGCGTAGCTGAAATCCATAGGCATTGTTGATTCCAAACTGCTCGGCATCAGGGTATTTTTTTTCGTTTTCGGGCAAGAGTTTGTGGGCATCGGCTATGGTACCTCCTCCCGAAAATGTGATGGAAATATTAGACAAATGGATATTTTCGAGCGGGTGGTTGGGGAGTCCTGCCAATAAGCAACCGAGTTTGGACGCACCTGTCGCCACAATGTTAGAAATCTGTACATTTCGTAAAGTACCTACAGGGATTTCTCCTTGGTTTTTTGAGAAAGGACGTGCGCGGTTGCCCAATCGCAAAAAAATAGGAACCTGAGGACCCGAAATATGAATGTTGTCAATCACTACACCATCTAGCTGACCGCCATCGACAGTAGCAAGCGTAATTCCCGAGTTGCCCGTAGGGTTGCCATAAATAGCCCGATCCGCTACGGCAGAAGGGCGCACGACACAATTGGTGATAGCGATGTTTTTAAATCCCCCCGACGATTCGGTGCCGCATTTGATAGCATTGCAATGGCTACTCAAGATACAGTTGCTAATCACTACATTTTCGACGGGTCTTGCGTTCATGCTTTTGAGAGTGATACCATCGTCGTCGCTGTCGCCAAGGCAATTGACAATCCGCACATTTTTGCAGCCATCGATGTCCATCATGTCATTGTTTTTATTGCTATGATTAAAGACATTAATACCGTCAATCAAAATGTTTTCACAATTGAGATAATGCTGCATCCAAAAACCCGAATTGCGCAAATGTAGCTCTTTGACGGTCAATCCTTTGACTTCAGCAAACCAAAATATAAAAGGGCGAGGATTATAATTTGGGGGAAAGGAGGGGTGTTTGTCGCTAAAAGCGCTTCCTTGTCCATCGATTGTGCCACTCCCTTTTAACGTAATATTTTGTTGATTTTCAGCATAAAAAAGCGAAAAGTGAATATTGTCACTGCTGTAATATTCCACTTTTGGAGTGATGACTGGATAAAGTGTAATATCGGTAGCCCCCAATATAGTGGTACCCGCTGGAATGTCGAGTGTTACATTGTTTTTTAGAAAAATAGTAGAAGTAAGATAGCGACCTGCCGGAAACCAAACGGTACCGCCACCTTGGGCTGCACAGCGATCTACCGCTTTTTGGATGGCTTTGGTGTCTAAAGTTTTACCGTCACCTTTGGCACCAAATGTTTTTACATTCAAAACAAAAGGTTCATTGGCCCACAGGGTACATTTTGAAAAAAGAAAAACAATAATTAAGAATCGATTCATGATAAAAATTACGAACTGTCACTAAGAAGATATAATAAGCCCTTCCAAGTTAATATGGAGGGGAGGGTATAAATCAATTATAAAATCAGAATTGAGCTTTCAAGATAGCCCCGTTTTAATAAACTAATCGTTCTTCCTACCTATGAAAACAGAGACCTTCTGGTGTCTTTTCTGTATAAAATCCAAGATATAACTCACATATTTGCTTTATAAATTCATTAGTGTCGGTTGGCTCAATTTCTTTTATACTCATATTGCTAAAAACAATTGATTTTTTATTCTTATCAAAAACCCAAGTATAGATAAGAGAATTAGCCTTAATGGGAGTTGGGATATAAGCTCCTAAAGTAAGTAGCCCTACCCCTAATCCTTTCCAATTTTGATTGCGATAATTAGATTTTGTTCGTGAAAAGCCTTTGTGATAAGAAATAATTAGCTGGTCAAGTTGTTTTTCGTTCATTAGTTGATAAATAGCCTCTGACATCTCATAATTGTCAACTACTATTTGCTTTTTCTTTTTACTTTTTGCCGAGTTGAGTTTTTGCCCTAATGCAAAAACTTCTTTATATATGATTTCCTCTGTATCATTGTCAGCCTCAATAGGTACGGGTGTTTTGTTAGTGCCAGCAACTTCAATGGTATTGTTGAGTAACTGACTAGTTATTTGTATTGATAAAATCGAATCGTAATTCATTTTATTTTTTTCTCCAACAATACCAATGATAGAGATTGGTTTTAATACCCCAATGTTCTTTGAAGTACTTTTGTCATAAGTTCCATTTGTGTATTTAAAACTTGTACAATTGAATAAAAAAATAGAGATAATAATAGTACTAATAGTTTTGATTGGAAAGCTGTAAAATTTCATGGTTGGCTTGATTTTTATTGCCAAAATACAAAATATTTGATGCTTTTTTGGTTTGTAAATAAAAATAAATATTTTAAGTAGTAATAACTAAAAAATATATGCTAAAAAAATAAGAAACTTGTCAAACAATAAGCCCTTCCAAGTTTTCAAAACTTGCAAGGGCTTATTGGGTTGAATCTTTATAATCTACAACGTCAGACTCCAGCCTTCGCGATAATCACGTTTTACAAACTGATTGGCTAAGTCATAATTGGTGATTTTCATGTTTGGCGCATCGTAGTAAAGCTTTTTGCGACCATTGTATTTATCGACTGTACGTTTGGCCGAAGGATTGTCGCGGAGCATCCAACTACGAATTGCCAAGTTTCCAATCAAAATACTTTCGGTAAATGGCGCAGCGTATTCAAATGGCGAACTTGTAACTCCTTTGCCGTAGCCTGCGATACATGCGTTGACCCATTGGAGGTAGTGGTCTTCGTTTGGCACGCGCTCGATGGTTTCGGGGATGTTCAAAGATTCATTGGCTTTCAAAGGCAACAAGCGTGGCTTGGCACCATAGCAATCGGCCATGAGTTTTCCTTTGGTTCCGATAAACAGAACGCCACCGTCGGAGTTTCCAAAACTTTCTCCAGGCAATAGTTCCTCGGGAAGCTCAGGTAAAATACCGCCATCGTACCAGCTTACTTTGATGTTTCCTTTACCGTCTTTGCGCGGGTAATCTAAGTGAATAGAGGTAGAAAATGGCGTCCAATCAGGATTGTCATCTTGGGGACGAAGGGTGAAAGTCCAAGTACCAGCTACGCTACATTCGACCGAAGTCGGGTAGTCAATAGGTAAAATCCGATAGACCGGATCCATGATATGACAAGCCATATCGCCAAGTGCCCCTGTACCATAAGGCCACCATCCGCGCCAGTTCCAAGGCAAGTAGGCTTCATTATAAGGTACTTTTTTGGCAGGCCCTAGCCACAAATCAAAATCCAATTCTTTTGGAATATCATATGTTTTGTCGGTCGGAATAGCTTGTGGCCACACGGGGCGGTTGGTCCATGTCAGTACTTTATGAACATCCCCGATGATACCCGAATCATAGATTTCTTTCATTCGGCGAACCCCATTGCCCGAGCCACCTTGGTTGCCCATTTGGGTGATTACCTTGTATTTTTTGGCGGCTTGTCCCAAAATCCGCGCTTCGTAGATGTCGTGGGTGAGGGGTTTTTGGGTATATACGTGTTTGCCCAATTGCATCGCTGCGAGCGTTGCTACGGCGTGGGTATTGTCAGGGGTCGAAATCGAGCAAGCGTCAATGTTTTTACGCTCTTTGGAAAGCATTTCCCGAAAATCTTTGTAGTAAGTGGCTTTGGGAAAACGATTACGAGATTCGACGGCTTGGCGGTCGTCTACGTCGCAAAGAGCTACAATATTGACATTGGGACTTGCCGCAAACGACGACAAATCGCTTTTTCCTTTTCCACCGACTCCAATCCCCGCAATATTGAGCTTATCGCTAGGGGCGACGAAGCCCTTGCCTAGTACGTGGCGAGGTACAATGAAAAAAGAAGTAGCTGCCACCGAGGAGGCTTTGATGAATTGACGACGACTATCGGAGTGTTGGTCTGGTTTGTTTTCTTCCATGATAATAGTAAAAAGGTTGGTAGTTTAGTGAAATCGAATCGTACAACTTGGTAAGTTTATAAGGATAAGCCCTAAGGTTTGTGAATTGATTTTTGGAAATGACAATTAGCCTAAGGCTCTGTATAATACTGTCAGTAAAGCCAATCGTACCTATGGCTTTACTGAAAAAATTAATATCCTTTTACTTTCACATCATCTATGTAAAAAATAGCCTTCGTCAATGGCTCGTCGGCTCCCGCCAATGGTGGATGTGGGTCTTCATTGGGGGTTTTGCGATTGGGCAAGTCACGATAGGGGCCTGTACGTAGCGAAAGACGCTCTATGGATTTTACGGCTTCGGTCAGTGCTGCTTTTTCGAGTACTTTGTTGCCGTTGATGCTCAAATCAAAACTTCCTTGCAGGCGGGCATCTATTTTTAATTTTAACTCGTACCATTGCCCTGCTTGATAGGTTTGCAAGATTTTTTCAACGCCCCCATTAAAAGCTACGATATTGCCTTTGTCATCGAATCGAATCCTGACAGGACGGTTTCCATAGCGGTCGGTAAGGTCGAATTCGAGGGTGCCATTTTGCGCTTGAGCCGCTTGTATTTTCACTGAACATTCTACGTTATTTCCTTCTTCAAATACCCTGATTGCTCTTGCATAATCATAAGGGTCTTGGTCCGAAAGTTCGAGGCATTTACCAGTGGATTGAGGCGTATTTATCACCGTGATAGGAGCCCATTGAGGAGCGTAGATGTTCCAATCTGGCACCGAACCGTTAAGGGCTAACGCATCAAAATTATCTTCCACATTGCCTTTGATTTCATAACGTACGGGAGTAGGAATACGGCTGATCCAGATGTCTTCTTTGTTCATGCTATACGAAAGCCACATGTCATTGCCGGGAGGATTGCCATTGCCTTCTTCGATACCACGCATATAGCATGGGCCAAAGTCTTTCCAGCGTCCAAAAAAACGACGCGGTGGCACTTCGCCCTGTACCAAAAGCATATTGTCGAAAATCGCCCCGTCATCGCCCGTGATAATAACCAGCGGAAAACGATGCTCATCCATTTCGATAGGATTGTAGCAAATCGCGTAGCGACCGTCGTCGGTACGTTGCCCCCATTGCTTGCCACCTGCCATTGTCAAAGTGGGTACCTTAACAGGCGTTGAAAAAGTAGTACCTTCATCATTCGAAAGAGCGGTTTTGGAACGTTTCCAGAGAGCCACTACTTTACCATCTTTGCGGTGGTAGTAAGAAAGGGCTTGAATGTCAAGTGATTTGTCGAGGTTGTTTTTATAAAATCCGTCGAGGCCATTGTCTTCCTCGCGCCATTGGAGAGTCATGAGTTTATCGTTCAAAAGCGCGCGGCACGCTTCCACAAAACCCGCATCAGATGATTTTTCAAAGAAAGAAAAAGCGGTATTTTTCTCCGTCCATTGGGTGCCATTGGTGGCTTTATGACTACTATACCTGATGAAATAAATAGAACCATAGGTACCGTCTTTGTAAGCTTCGCGTACTACTCGCCCGATACCACCTTCTTTAAAAGGGTCTTCGGCATGGGCATAGAATCCTAATACTAACAAGCGACCGTTGGGAGCGATATAAAACCCCATGCGTTGGTGCATCATGTATCCCTTTGAACCTTTGGGAACTTTGACTCCTTTGGGTGCCACATAAGGCGGAAATACCACTTGAGGTTTGTGCCATGTACGTCCGTCTTTGGAGGTCAAAACGAGAGTTTGGCCCGGGGCAATGTGTTCATCGACGGGGTTGCTGAGGTATTGTTGGTAGAAGGTATCGTTCCAATAACAAATATTAGAAGCATGACTGTAGGTCCATCCTGAGCCATCTCCCATCTCAGGATGCGTACGGTTGACACGCACCGTTTGGCGACTTTCTACCCCAATCGCGTAGCGAAGCCTTCCTTCATGAACTTGGGGATCGGCGCTAATGCCTCCTACATATCGTACAGGTTCATATACACTGCCTGTTTGGGCCATGACCAGATGACTCGCAAGAGCCAATATTCCCCCGTACCAGTAAACTCTATTTTTCATTTTTGAAATAAGATGTGATTAAAGAAAATACTGATACGGCGGGAATTTGGGCTATCGTAAAAGAAGTTAGACTTTGACAAAGATTTTGTGACGGTACATGACATACAGCACGAGCCAGACCAATATCAGACCTCCAAGGGCATTGAAAACTTCGTGCCATTTTTCGGTGGTATGTGAATAAAGACCCGCAAAAAGCAAGCGCGATGTTTCGCCAAAATTCACAAACCGACAGGCTAGGTAAATCACCAAGGAGTTCATCCCAATCACCTTAAAGAAAAAAGCCCAACGGGTATAATTGCGGATGTCAATCAGCCAATAGAAGAGCGCAATCATCAGGCAAGCCATACCGCCCGTAAGCAAGATAAATGAACTAGACCAGAGGTGTTTGTTGACAGGAAATACCACTCCCCAAACTAGCCCCGTGGCGATTCCGATGCCACCAAATACCATCAATCGTTGAAGTTTGAAAGAAGAAGTACTGGGAGTTTGTAACAATTGACCTATTAAGCACCCAAAAATGGTAAGACAAGTAGCGGGTAGTTGGGTAGAAAGGGCAAGTTCGTCGTAAGTCTTTTGTTTCAAACGTCCGGGCATAAACGTGCGGTCAACCCAGCCTGCTAAATTGCCTTCAAAAGTAAGGTCACCGCCGCCGTAGCTGCCCACCGAAATCAACATAAGTCCTGCATAGTAAAGTACCAAAATACCAATCGCTGTATAGAGTTGTTGTTTCCAGTTGGTATTCATATAAAGCAACGCCACCAAAAAAGTAGCGATTCCGATACGTCCCAATACGGTCCCATAACGGATATGCGCAGGGTCAAAGATGTCGAGAGGGGCGTTTTTGTCGAGGAGGCCAAAGAAAAACAAAATGAGCATTCTTTTGAATAGTTTTTTGCGAAGCTCAGATTGAGGTACGCCTTTTTCTAAAGCACTCTTAAGACTAAACGCCAAAGAAACTCCTGCCATAAACAAAAACAGCGGAAAGATAAAATCATAAAAAGTAAAGCCATCCCAAGCCGGATGGTGGAATTGTGCTGCAATAGCGTCGATGAACGATATATTGGTTTTACCGCCTAGTGAGTGAATAAAGGCCCCGCCGCCCGAAATCATGAGCATATCAAAGCCCCGTAGCGCATCCAAAGAAGCCAAGCGGCTTGAAGTAAGTGGTTGGTTCATAGTAGGTTTAGGAAGAGGAAGAGCAGGCTATTTATAGCTCTGTGATTTTAATGTTTTTGTATTGGATAAGTGCTTTGCCTCCGCCATGAATTTGAAGCCCGATGAGTCCAGTTTTCGGGATAGAAGCATCTGGTTCGGTATAGTCTACAGTCTTCAAATCATTGATCCAGAGTTGAATGTGATTATCCTTACACTGGATTTTATAGTGATTCCAATCGTTGAGTTTGAGGACTTTGGCAAGGGGAGCGGCATCAGCCTGGACAAGTACTTTGTTGCGCCTTGATTCGTCGTATAGGCATCCCCAATAGTCCTTGCCAATATCGGCTTGATAGCCAATCATCTCATAATCGGGGGAGGTATGGCGTGTGCTGCGAAACTGAACACCACCATTGATAAAGCCTTCGGTACCCGTAAGTTTGAAGTCTAATTCCAATACAAAATCAGAATAGCTACGGCGCGTTCGTAAAAATTCGTTGTGCGGAACGGTCTTGGTCAGCGAACCACCCGTGAGGGCGCCGTCTTTGATTTGCCAAGTATGGAGCGTATCGCCTTCCCACCCGTTGAAAGTACGTCCGTCGAAAAGAGAAATCGGCGCTTGAGTAGGAGGCAATAACAAATGTAAGAAGAGGGAGAGAGTAGCGTAAAACATAGCCTTTTTTGATCCTAAAAGGCACCGACAACCTACTCTCTACCTACGAGTTATTGTCTAATTTCTTTGCCACGGACGGTCATTTCCCAATCCCCAAAACTTCCGTACAATACAAATGAGCCAAAACGAAATTTGTCAACAATCTCGGTTCCTTCCGATACACTGTCGTAAAAGTCTTTATCAACAGGCAGTTCAAAATCGACGGCGTTGATGGCGTTTTTGATGTGTTTTTTGATACTAAGCGAAAAATTAGACTGCTTTAGGCGTATTTTTAAAATGTACTTAGGCTTGGCATTGGCAGTCAAGGCTTGTAATTGGGCTTTCAAGTCGGCATTTTCTTTTTGTAAACGCTCCAATTCGGCAGCATCGCCGCAGCTTGCTAGGAGCATTATCATCATCATGCTAAAAGGTAAAAAACGATTCATCTTGTAAGAATTTTGATTGGTTATTTGAAGGGTGGAAAATAGCATTTATTGGGGAAAATAAACAATCTGCGGATTTATATATATCTTGCTGTAACGCTCCTTAACTTTTTCGCTATGCGATTCTTCCTTGTTTGGTTGGGTTTATGTGTTTCGTTTTCGCTATTTGCCCAAAAACGTTTTACGTATCGTTTCTCCGAGGAACTACAATCTGTAGAATCGTTTACCTACTTTTTAGTGGATTCGTCCAAAACACTGACGTTTACACAGCTGCGGCAACTGCCCGAAAACGCATTTACCCTCAACACCAAAAACTTTCTCAATTTTGGTAATACTCAGTACCCCGTCTGGCTGCGAATAGACGTAGAAAATCAATCCAATGAAGCCTTATTTTTGATTCAAGAGCTACATGATGTACGGTTGTTGGATGTATATTTGTTTCATAAAAATGATTCATTAAGAACTTGGGAGACGGGAGCGATGCGGCCTTTTGGGACGCATTTTCTCAAACGTAGCAATACTGTTTTTGATTTGGGAAAATCGCCCAAAAGAGTTTACCTACGGATTCAAAACACGAGTGTGTATGTTCCTCTGAAAATAGGAACCATTCAGGCTATCTCCAATTATTTACACAAATACGATTTACTCTACGGGGGTATTTATGGTGTTTTGTTGGCCTTGATGTTTTACAATTTGTTTGTGTTTTTGGTCGTTCGCGACCGTGTATTTTTATACTATTTCTTCTATATTCTCACCTCTGGTTACATCATTTTTAAAGCGGATAACCATCATCATGAATTCATTTTCAAGCAGATACCCAATTTTAGTTCTGATATCAATTCCTCTTCCATCATCACCTTGTTTTTTATCATACTGTTTGCCAATGCGTACTTACGGATGAAGGAACTGACCCCCAAATTCTTTTGGGCGTTGGTGGTGTTGTGGTGTATCTGTCTTGGCTTGATGCCTTTTGAATGGTTGCCTTATCGTGGTTGGGTCAATGACCTGTTTCAATTGCTAGTGATTTCTATTATGTTGGTACTTTTGGGCGCTAGTGTCTACATTCATTTTTTGGGGTTCAAACATGCGCGTTACTTTGTGCTTGCTTTTGGTTTTTACATTTATGGAGTGGTGAATGTGCTTTTGGGATTCATGGGGATTGTTTCGATGAACAATTTACGGGCCGCTTATATTTACCAAATATGCTCCGTCTTGGAAGCCATATTTTTTGCTTTTGCCGTCGCCTATCGTTTCAATACCTACCGAAAAGAAGCCAAGGATGCACAAGAAATAGCGTTGAAACGGTCGCAGGAACACGAGGCTCTTTTACAAAAAAATAACCAGTTATTAGCCGAAAAACTACAAATGGAACAAAGTCTTCAAACGGGGGCAGCCAACAAAGACTTTAACCAGCTTCTTCAACAAATCAAATCGGATAGTCAGCCTATCAAGAAAATTTCGATTCCGACGGTGGAGGGAGTGATTTTGTTTCCCGAACAAGACATCAATCGCCTCGAAGCCATGGGAAGTTACTGCACGATTTATTTGACCGACCACAAAAAAATTACCACTTCCAAACCTATGGCGCATTTTGAACAGATGATTGACGAGCGGCAATTTATGCGTATTCATAAGTCGCATATCATAAATCTCAACAACGTGACGCGCTACATCAGAGGTGAAGGTGGTTCGGTAGAAATGAAAGATAAGTCGGTGGTACCAGTGTCGCGACGAATGAAAAATGAGCTTTTACAACGATTGGCCATCGACTCGCCCGCCGTTTAGAAAGTAGATGTCGTCGTTCAGAAAGTAGAATTGTTTTGAGGATTGAAAGACAAGTACTTTGGCATCGAAACAAATGCCAACGTTAAACCTCGAAACCATGTCAAAATCGGCTAAAACAGTTTATTTTTTTAGTTTTTATCTCTTTCTGGTGGGGCTTGAACTCACGTTTATTCCCAACTTTTTTACCAAAACGGCACAACTCCCCGAAGCCCACGAACCTTACATTCGGGTGGTGGGGGTTTTAGCTATTATTCTTGGAGTCTATTATTATCAATCAGCGAAAAACGAACTTACCCCCTTTCTCAAAACGACTATTGCTGGTCGGCTAATTTACTTTTTAGGAGCCGTTGGATTGGTCGTTTCTCAAATAGCTCCACCTGTTTTTGTAGCCTTTGGCGTCGTGGATTTGCTAGGTGCTCTTTGGACGTGGCAAACGCTGAAAAGCGAAGGAAAGGTGTAATTACTTCTACTTTAGTAGAGTTTGTTTTACAGTTTTTAGTCTTGTTTAACTGATTGTCAATACAAATAACCATTAACTTACTGTCCATAAGCACTTATTTCCATGAAAAAGCTTTTTTGTTTTTTATTTTTTGCCGCTGTGTTGACGGCTTCCGTTTCGGCCCAAACTCCGCTCGAAACCTTGTTTGAAAATATGAAAAAGGAGTTTGAAGCCAATCCTTCTAAAGCCATTCAAGAACGAGCCGTGGAGGATTATGTGCTGATTTCGGGTACGGGATATATAGCTAACAAACAACAGATTATCAATTTGTTTAAAAACGTCAGTAAAGTAGATGCTCGTTTTCAAGACCTCAAATTTCGTCAATTTGGCAGCATACTCATAGTAACTGGTCGTGAGTTTTCAGTAAGGCATTATGCTGACGGCAAACCTGACTATACCACGGATTATTTAGTCACCTACGTTTACGAAATCAAAGACGACAAACTGATTTACGTAAGCGGCCAACATACGGTGCCTGCGTCGAAATAGGTAGATTGGTTTGGGTATTACAGTTTCAATTGCCCATTAAAATTCTCTTTCGCCAAACTCACTTGAGGGTAGCTTCGTTTTGCGGTCAGTTTTGTTGAAACTATAGGAAAGGTTCAGTAAGAAAATGTTGGTTTCTTGGATGTAATTGGTGGTGGTGTAGAAGTTTGAACCATAGGTGGTTATGCGTTGCTCGTTTACTTTCATGCCCCCAAAAGAAGTGTTTTGCCAAAGCAATGAAACGCTCATTTTATTTTGCAACAAGGATTTCTTTATTGATAAATTGGGTTGATAAAATCTCGAATCTATCCCTTGGGCGGTATTGCGAGCTGATAGGTACGAAAGGTTCAATTGGGTACTCAAAGTAGGAGTGATTTGAAAATTGAGGTTTGAGTTGAGCGAATATACCCACCCTTGGCTGCTAACAATCACCGATTTATCAAACAAACTTCCGTTGATTTTTAGATTATAGACATTGCCACCGACGAAAAGCTTAAGTTTTTTGATGGGGGCGATTGTTAGCCCAATTTCTGAACCTATCAAACGAGCATTGCCAGCATTGGTATAAATCCGATTCAAAATGGTATCGTTATAGACGCTATTGACGCGATTGACAATATCCGTGATTTGTTGGCGATATACATTCCAGTAAAACGATGCCTTTTTTAAATCTTTGGTAATTCCTATTTCATAAATACCCACAAACTCTGGTCGGATGTTGGGGTCACCTTGTTCGAGGGTTTCGCTGTGTTCGCGTTCGGGGTAGGGATTTAGTTCATTGTTGGTGGAGCGTTGCACGCGGCGACTGTAGGCTACTTTCAAGCGTAAGTCTTTGCCCATGTCATACAGCAGATTGACAGACGGAAAAAGATTGGATAATTTTAGTTCGTTGGGGCGATTGGTACGATTGTCACTAAATATTCTGAGGGCGTTTTCGTATCGTAGACCCGACGAAAACTCTAGTTTTTTGAATTTACCTGAGTATTGCGTGTAAAGGCCATGAATGCGATTGTAGACGGTGACGTTGGCCGTAAAAGCAGGATTGAGAATAAGGGGTTGATTATTTCCATTTTTTTCAGAATAGACAAATATTCCGTCTTGGTTTTGTTGACGAAATTGATACCCCATAGATAGTTTTCCGACCCCGATTTGCTGTTCGTAGTCGGCTTTGAGACGAAGGGCGTTCAATGGATTAGAGCCTGTATTGAGCGTATATTGGAGCGTGTCTCTTGTATTATTGATATGAATGTTACTGTTTTTGGTAAAACCATCTATGACGGCATTTTCGTACAATCCCGAAAAGCTTAGGGTAGAAGCATTTTTAAATTTGTGGCTATAATCGAGATTAAACACCTTAAATTCGCCTGATTTAAGTACCAAGTTGGGGTTGTAATATTGGGCACGTCCCACTGTTTGATTGGTCAGTAGGTTGGTTTTGGTATTGTTTCGATAATAAATATTGGCAGTGCGATACTGGTCTCTACCTCCCAAATATACCCCCGCCGAAAGTTCATCGGCTTTGGAAAGGGCATATATTGCCGACGCCCGAAAACCATAATTTTCGCGTTTCATACTCCGCTCGCCGTCGCTCGGGAAGCTCGTAAAGATATTGTTGATAGTGGTGTTGACGTCTCCTTCTCTTCTTCCCGAAATATCGTTTTTGAGGTAATTTCCCGAAACACTTACATCCCATTTGCCTTTGCGATAGTTGAGCGTGGCATCGAGTCCGTAGCGGAGAGGCTCAGTGGCATTTTCGTAGGCTCGGAGCCGTGGAAGGCCATATTGAAGATTGGTGGTAAGCGACAATCCATCGTTGGTTCCTGTTTTGGTCACAATATTGATGATACCCGCTTTCCCGTCGGCATCGTATTTGGCGGAAGGAGCGGTTATCATTTCGATTTTTTCGATGGTATTGGCCGGAATTTGGGATAAAATCGTGGAGGCATCAATTTGGGTAGGTTTACCATTTACCAAAATCAAAAAACCTTTAGAGCCTCTTATCGTAATCTCGCCTTCGGCATTAACCATGACCGAAGGAATATTTCGCAACACATCCGTGGCAGTTCCTCCTTTGGCTACTTCAAACTCTTCGGATTTAAATACTTGCTTTTCGAGCGTTGCTACCATGTTGGGTTTGATGCCTGTCACGGTCACTACCTCAAGTTGCTGGCTAGAAGGGGTAAGTACAATCGAGCCTAGATCAAGTCTTTGGCTGGCTTTGTCGTAGCTTACTTCGATGTATTTTGTTTTATAGCCTACGTACTCCACCTTGATGACGTATTTGTCATCCTTCAGACCTATAAATTGAAAAGAGCCTTTATCATCGGCGATTTCGCCTTTTATCAGACTACCTTGACTTTTTGATTCTAAGCGGATAGTGGCAAAAGCGAGCGGCTCGGTGGTGAGCGAATCTACCAATTGGCCTTTGATAAAACTTCCCGATTGGGCATAGCCGAGAAGTGTAAGAAATAAAGCAAATAAGGTAAAAAGTAACTTTTTCATGAGAATGGGGTAACAAGCACGATAATGCACCAACCAACCCTTGAAAGAATGGTTGATAATTTTTGCAAAATTGCTGCAAGCCCCTTGATAATTTATGGTCTATTTGAAAATAGTATGGTATTAATGATGTAACGCCCGAAAGACGGAAGGAGTGGAGGCAGTGTGGCGTTTGAAGTATTTCACAAAATGAGAATTATCTTTAAAATCAAGCGTAATGGCGATTTCAGAAATGGTCATATCAGTATAAATCAGCAGGCGCTTGGCTTCGCTGATAATAAATTCAGCGAGGATTTTGGCAGCAGATTGGTTGTTGGCTTTGCGACAAGCGGCATTTAAGTTTTGGGGAGAAGTATGAAGTAAAGCGGCATAATGAGCAACATTGTTTTTGAGTGAAGTACTCAGCAATTCGCAAAACGATTCGTATAAGTCTGATTTATTTTTATGTGAATGTGTAATGGAGTGGGCATTTTCTTGAATTTTAGCCAATAATGCCTTTAGGAGTCCTTCAACTACCAAAAGATTAGGCGTAGTCTCGGGTTGGTATTCACGAAGCAATAATTCAAAGAGTGGCTCGACGGCTTCGTCGCTTTCGAGATAAATACAAGGATAAGCACTGACTTGACCTAGTAGTTTTTTGAGGTCTTTATCCAAACTATTATCTACAAATCCTTTTTTGAGAATCAATACAAACCCATTAGGCTCTTCGTTGAGTTCCCAGTGATGAACTTGCTCTTTTCTTACTGTAAATAGCGTAAAAGGCTTGATTGGATAAGATTGATGGTCAATCGCGTGCATGCCACTTCCTTTAGAAAGATAGATGATCTCAAAATAACTGTTATGCTTATGAGGGTTGGTTTTTCTAATTTCTTTGCGAAAACGAGCTATCTTGAATAAAAGGTGAGGTTCGAGTTTGTTTTTTGTTTGGATAGAAGTGTTCATTGGTACAACTATTCTCGCTTTCGATTTTATTTTAAAACACTATCCAAAGTGGTTGCTTCTTCAATTTTACCTATTTTGCTTGTCTCATAAAAAAGACGCTCCTCAAGTCAGGGACTCAAGGAGCGTCTTTTTGTATATGGTTTTGTGAATTAAACCCCTATTTTTTCCGTGACCAAATAATCGGCTTGTTTGACTGTGTGCTGTTTGACCATCATTTCACCCAAAAATCCCGCTAAAAACAGTTGCACACCAAGAATAATTGCCACCAATGCCATGTAGAAAAGAGGATTTTCGGTGACATTTCGGTAAGGCTCGTTGACGTAGATGAGATAGACTTTCTTGATAATCAATGAGAAAGTAATCGCAAACCCCACCAAGAAAGAGAGCGTGCCCCAAAGTCCAAAAAAGTGCATGGGGGCTTTACTAAAACGATGTACAAACGTAATCGAAAGCAGGTCAAGAAAACCGTTTACGAAGCGTTCGAGTCCAAACTTGGAACTTCCATATTTACGAGCTTGATGTTGGACTATCTTTTCACCGATTTTTTGAAAACCATTCCATTTGGCTACGACGGGTATGTAGCGGTGCATTTCGCCGTAAAGAGTGATATTTTTGACCACACGCTGCTTATAAGCTTTGAGACCACAGTTGAAATCATGCAGATGCACCCCCGAAATACTGCGGGTAACGGCGTTGAAAAGTTTCGTGGGTAAGGTTTTGCTGAGAGGGTCGTAGCGTTTTTGTTTCCAGCCCGACACCAAATCATAGCCGTCTTCCATTATCATGCGGTAGAGTTCGGGGATTTCGTCGGGACTGTCTTGTAAGTCGGCATCCATCGTAATCACCACACTTCCTTTTACTGCCTGAAAACCCGTCTGTAAGGCAGGGGTTTTACCATAGTTACGATTAAATCGAATGCCTTTGATGTGAGGGTCGCTTACGGCAAGTTTTTGAATGACTTTCCAAGAGTCGTCGTTGCTGCCGTCATCAATAAGAAGTACTTCATAACTAAACTGATGCTCATCCATAACACGCTTTATCCAAGCGGTTAGTTCGGGCAATGACTCTTCTTCATTGAAGAGCGGTATAACGACTGATATATCGAGAGCTTCGCCGGGCATAGTATCCAAAATCAATTGCGTATCGCGCAGCAAAGCTACAAATTCTTTTGGTGCTTCCATGGTATTTTGCGGATTAGGGTACGATGTAAAGACCCATGCTCAACAAACGTGCCAAAGGTCCAATAAATTTCAAGAAACCTTCTGTTTCTTAGCTAGCTGAGAAATGTCCTCTCTGCATCTTAGAAGAGTTTAGAAAGGAATAAAAACCTGTATGCTATACCGATAGCTTAATTTTTTTGTGTTGTTCATAAAATATGAAGTAAGAAATAGCCCTATTTGAGCTTAAAAGAGTAATATTTTATACCCAAAAGAAAATACAATTAATTCGAAAAAGAATATCTCAATGCTCCTCCAAAAATTAAAAAACGGACAGAATGTGTATGGTACATGTATCACCTCTATTTCTCCTATGTGGCCCGCAGCCATAAAGCGAACGGGAGTAGATTTTGTATTTATTGATACTGAGCATATTCCGTTAGACAGGGCGGACTTGGCCAAGCTTTGTCAGATTTTTCGAGCTTTAGAGATTACGCCTATCGTACGTATTCCGAGCCCTGACCCTTTTCTAGCTTGCCAAGTGATAGACGGAGGAGCGCTAGGAGTAGTGGCTCCTTATTTGGAGTCAGTAGAGCAAATACGGGAGCTAGTGGGTAGTACCAAGTTTCGCCCACTCAAAGGTGAAAAACTGCATCAGTATCTATACGGCCACGAAGAAATGCCTGCTGAATTGGCGCAGTATATTACGAATTTCAACGCTCAAAATATCTGTATTGCCAACATCGAAAGTGTGCCCGCCGTAGAGCGTTTAGATGATTTGTTGTTGGTGCCGGGACTGGATGCGGTTTTTATTGGACCGCATGATTTGTCTGTCAGTTTAGGTTTGCCAGAGCAATACGACCATCCCGAATTTGAGAAAGTAGTGCGTGAGATTATTCACAAAACACGCCGGCATGGTTTGTCGATTGGAATTCATTTTTCGCTCGAACCTGAGCGCCAAATTCAATGGATGAAAGAAGGAGCTAACATAGTTGTTCACAGTTTTGATATAGCACTCTTTACTCAACGTTTAAAACATGACCTTTCTATTATCAAACAAGCGGCGGGGGAGGTGGTCTCTTCTACCACCGTCGAAAATTTGATTGTCTAAACATCATTCTATCCAAAATCTTTCCTCTTTTATGACCGCCGATAATTCTTCAATAGTGATTCTTCCAAAATCACCTAGTATGCGTTTAAGCACTTACTTTTTGGTGGGGATTTCATTATCGATTGGGTGGGGTATCAGAGGAAATTTTGGGCATGAATACGGGGCTGCTTTTGCGGGATGTTTGGCTGCGCTTACGGCTTGCTTGCTATCTGGCAGGGCAGATTGGCGTAGTCGGGTGCTTCACTTTGGTTTTTTGGGAGCTATAGGTTGGGGATTTGGAGGTTCTATTTCTTACATGCAAGTCATCTCAGCTACCGAAAGCGGGCATTTGGCTTCACAGTGGTATGGATATATCGCTCTTTTTTACATTGGTTTTTTGTGGGCAGGTCTTGGGGGAGCGGGCACGGCTTTGGCGGCGGTAGGAGATATAAAACTCCTTAATCGTATCACTAAACCTATTACTTGGCTTTTTGGGGTGTGGTTTGTGTTGGATTTAATCGAAGACCCCGTAGCCAATTGGCTTCAATCGGGCGTTGGTTTTGACCATACATGGTCTAGACACAAAAGTCCTTTGTATTGGTTTGATGCAGACTATCTTCCGGCCTTTTTTGCTTTACTCGCCGCAGGTCTGTATGATCTTTGGGAGAGAAAAGAAAAAAATGCGGTTTGGCTATTGGTTTATTTGGCAATAGGCGCAAGTTTGGGTTGGGGGGTACAAAGTGTGCTTCGTTTCACAGGTTTAGAAACCCCCTTGGCTTCTTTACTCACCTATTCTTTGGGCGATGCCACTTATATTGACCCTGCTACGGGTAAAGCGGCTTTTGACGCCCACAACTTCCTCAACAATTGGCCGCAGTGGTTTGGTGATTACCCTCAGCATGTAGGCTGGGTAGTGGGAGCTGTGTTGGGCACCACGGCTTACTTTGTTCGTTTTGGGAAATTTCGTGATGGTGCTTCTTTGATTGTGTACATGGCGGCGGGATGGCTCATCGTTTTTTTGTTATTTCCAGTATTGGGAAGTTTGTTTTTTACAAAATTTGGAGGTCTTCGTATGACTCCCCCGAGGTCTGACGATTGGGCAGGTATCACGGGGGCTTTTGTGGGGATGAGTCTTTGGATGCGACACAAAGGCTATTGGGCGGTGGCCTATGCATCTCTGCTTAGCGGGTTGATAGGGGGATTAGGGTTTTCGGGGATTCAGTGGATTAAACAACTCTTGATGATGCCGGGCAATCCTCGGATTCTTATTTCAAAAGGCCTACAGCCAGGCTCCGAAGCTTATGAAAGTAGCGTAACTTTTTGGAGTCATTGGCAGCAACAAAATTGGCATAGTTTTCTCGAACAAAGTTATGGGTTTGTCAATGGAATAGCGATTGCGGTGGCGTTGGCGGTATTGAGTCGGCGGGTGCCGTTGGATAATACTCCCCCTTCGCCCAAGACTTCTACCGACCGCTGGGCTTTGGGAATAATGTCTGTTTTTGTATTGTTGGGAATTCCTTATATCAACCTTTTTAAGAATGTCAAAGAATGGGGCGAAAGGCTCAATCCGGATGTATGGACGCAAACTACTTTTGGCGAAAATGGCGAAAAAATAGTTGAGTCTGCCCGCTGGGATGTGCCGTATTTGGGAAGGTTGCCTCAAATCGATTTCTTACACTTGACCCCCGAAGGATGGTTTAATCTAACTTGGATTTTATTGTTGGCAATGGCCCTTCTAATCATACGACGGCATTTTAAGGAGCCCTTAGCGCTGATTCCTTCTACGTGGCTGGGCAAAGGGCAGCTTGTGTTTTTGGTCTTGTTGTGGGTGATGATCATCGGGAATTTTGAACGCGCTTTGGTAGGCTGGAGTCCAGAACGTTTATTGACCGAATGGGTCATTACTTTCAATGCCATCGTGGCGACCCTTTTAGTTTTAATTTTACCTCATGAAAAAGAAACCATCAAGATTGGTAATACCATCCCTTTTCGGGCTTTATACAAAAAGACGTGGTTCACTACGTTGGCTACGGTTATAGCGGCGAGTGGTTTTTTCTTGTTGACCAATCGCGCTATTTATCAATATCCTACTTATGAGAAGCTAGATACCAAAAGATATTTTACGCGCTTTGGCCCTGAGGCGGCGTGGCGTTCGAAGCCTAATCTCAAAAATGCCCAACATAAATAAAACATTAAAAGTCAAAATCGAATGTCAAAAGAAATAAAATGGGGAATGATAGGATGTGGCAATGTCACCGAAAAGAAAAGTGGCCCTGCTTTTAGCAAAGTGCCACATTCGGAGTTGGTGGCGGTAATGGGCCGTAATCCCGAAAAAGCAGCAGACTATGCCCAACGGCACGGCGTACCCAAATGGTATAGTGATGTGGATGCCCTTATCAATGATCCCGAAGTGGATGCTATCTATATCGCTACGCCGCCAGATGTGCATCTCGACTATGCGACTCGGGCCATGAAAGCTGGAAAAGCAGTGTATGTCGAAAAGCCAATGGCGCGCAATGCCGCCGAATGTGAGGCCATGAACCAAATAAGTCGCGAGACGGGCGTTCCACTTTTTGTGGCCTACTATCGTCGAGCTTTGCCTTATTTTTTGAAGCTCAAAGAATTGGTGGAGCAGAAGGTAGTCGGAGATATTCGTTTGGTAACGGTACAAATTCATTACCAAGCTTATGCCGAAGAAGTGGGGGAAAATGCGCAACCGCGTTGGCGTGTCAATCCCCAAATTTCGGGAGGAGGGCATTTTCATGATTTGGCTTCTCACCAATTTGACTTTTTGGAGTATCTATTAGGGCCTATCAAATCGGCTCAAGGTATCTCACGCAATCAAGCTGGTCTGTATGAAGCTGATGATATTGTGGTGGCCAACTTCGAGTTTGAATCAGGAATACTAGGCACCGGAAGCTGGTGCTATACGCTCAATCGCGAGCAGCGCCTCGATGAAGGCCAAATCATTGGGTCTAAGGGTAAAATCATTTTTTCTTTTTTTGAAAAATTTCACATCAAAGTCCTTACAGCTGAAGGTGAGGAAGAATATTATCTGCCTTATCCCGAACATGTACAGCAGCCGCTCATTGAGTCGATTGTGCAGGAATTGCGAGGGGAAGGAACTTGCCCTAGCACGGGAGAAACGGGCGCTCGTGCCAATGCTATCATGGACCAGATTACGAAGCCATAAAGCGCTCACTACGTTATGTTTTTATGAAAAAAAGCCTTTGGGGCTTTCCACATCCTTTTTTGGGTATTTCTTAGCATTAAAATCAACACATAGAGTTACTATGACTTATTTCAAAAATTCGATTCTTTGTTTATGTGGAATATTATGGGCGTTTGCATCAAACGGTCAAGCTCATAAGCCTTATGAACCTACTCCTTTCCCCGACCGCCTGATTTTGGGTTGGCAGGGCAATCCCGCCACTTCTCAGTCGGTCAATTGGCGTACTGATACGACTGTCACAGGAGCTGTAGGTGCGATTCACGAAGTGGATCCTTCGCCTGATTTTGTGAAAAATGCGAAGATTGTAACAGCCACCACCCAAAAAATCAACATAGAAGGCAAGACGGTATTGTACCACTCAGTGCATTTTACGGATTTGAAGCCCGCTACCAAATATAGTTACCGGGTAGGAGCTGGAGAGCATTGGAGCGAATGGTTTCATTTCAAAACGGCGGAAGACAAAGCCGCGCCTTTTTCATTTTTGTACTTTGGCGATGCCCAAAACGACATTCGTTCGTTGTGGTCGCGGGCTATCAGAGGGGCTTATGCTACGATGCCTTCTGTCAATTTTATGATTCATGCAGGAGATTTGATTACGACCTCCAATGCCGATTGGCAATGGGGTGAGTGGTTTGAAGCAGGAGGTTGGATTAATGGTATGGTGCCCACTTTGGCAACTCCAGGAAATCATGAATACTACCGAGAAGAAAATGGCGAACGGCGTGTTTCGAAACATTGGCGACCCTCGTTTGTATTACCTGAGAATGGTCCAGAAAAACTCAAAGAAACTGCTTATTATTTTGATTATCAGGGTGTAAGATTTATTTCGTTGGATTCACAAGGAGCCTTGCTAGATTCTACTGTGCTAGATTCGCAAGCAGAGTGGGTGGTCAACGTCCTGAAAAACAATCCAAATCGTTGGACAGTGGTGACGCATCACCATCCTATTTATTCTACCAAAAATGGCCGCGACAATGATGAATGGCGCCTGAAGATGGAGCCTATTTACAAACAATATCAAGTGGATTTGGTACTTCAAGGGCATGACCATACCTATGGTCGCGGGCTTAATATGCCCCTTGGCAAAAGCCGCAAATATCCCGAGGGACCAATTTATGTGGTATCGGTGAGTGGTCCCAAAATGTACGATATCGGCTTGCAAGATTGGATGGACAGGGCTGCTTCCAATACGCAATTGTACCAAATCGTTTCGGTAGATGGTGCGAAACTTTCTTACCAATCTTATACTGTCACAGGTGAATTGTACGATGCTTTTCAATTAGTGAAAAATCCCAAGGGCAAAAATACGTTGGTAGATCAATCTCCTTCATTAAAGCCAGAGCTGTTAGAATTGCCAGCACAGTATCGTACGCGATTCACACCTAAGGAAAAGGAAGAATACGAAAACCGTTTTCAAGAGTACAAAAAGAAAAAGCAGTTAAAAAAATAAGGTCGTAGGGGCAGGCCTTGCGTCTGCCCCCAAAGAGGCAGACGCAAGGCCTG
>NZ_JARNTW010000011.1:0-145989 GCF_029433105.1 Runella sp. MFBS21
TGCAATGCTTAAGTTACGAACAAGGTATGAGTCGGATAGGTGGTGCGAAGTCAAAAAGAAAGTGCTCCAAATCAATTTTAAGCATCTAAACAATGCGGCATGAAGGCGACAATTTGCAATGCACCCCTTTTGCATTGAGGTTTCGTCAGGGAAAATTGAGCGGAATGAAATCTCTAAGCTTTTTGCGACAACTTTAGAAAATAAATTTCAAGCCAATGAAGTATAAGGTTTGTGGCGACTTTAATTACATTTATTTCAAAGCTGCTAAGACTTCAACTATTATTGACGATAGATGGACACCAATTCACATTGAACTTCCGCCGTCAATACGGTTAGATAAAGACAATAATTTACCAATTTTTGCAGCCGAATTTATTAAGTATTTGAGTGAAACAATTTCCGAAATATGTAAGTAGTAAAAGTGACAGAGCAAAAAAGACAGACAACATTGCATTGGTGATGTGTAAGCTAACGATTACAACCACTAAAGTCTAAAGAGTTGAATGTAAAAAGCATTTTAGCCTAATCAAACTTGAGAGTAAATAGATTAAAAAAACTTACTTTAAAGCATTTTTGCTAAATTTAACATTGAAAATATAGTGCTTTTTAAAGGTTCTTATTACATCCTGAAATACAAACTGCTTGCAGTTTTATCCCAAATTTGAATGGAAGAGAAAAATCCTACATTATTTATCAGTTATAGTCATGATAGCAAAGAGCATCAAGATAGAGTCCTTAATTTATCCAATAAATTACGAGGAGAAGGGATTGATTGTATACTTGACCAATATGAAGATTCTCCGCCTGAAGGATGGCCAAAATGGATGGACAAAAATATAAAGAAATCGGATTTTGTTTTAGTTGTTTGTACAGAGGTCTATTACAACCGAGTAATGGGGGACGATGAAAAAGGTTTGGGCATAAAATGGGAAAGTACACTAATATATCAGCAATTGTATAATGCAGGTGCCAATAACACTAAACTCATCCCGGTAATTTTTAATGACGGAAAATTTGAATATATTCCTGAACCACTTCAAGGATCCACATTTTACAATGTTGATGATTCCGAGAGTTATGATAAGCTGTATTGGAGACTAAGAGGTGTTAAAAGAGAAAAACCTAAACTTGGGAAACTTAGAGAGCTGCCATTAAAAGAAAGAAAAACTTTATTTGTTTCAGGGCTTATTGACCAAGTAAAATGGGACGAAGCAAAATGGAAAAATGGAGTTGCATATCTTTTTGCAGATAAGATTCCTACTCCTCCAGTCATTACAGTATTCTTTGATAATTTCGAATTAGGGAAAGAAATATTTAAAGAAATAATAGAAAAGGTTGGAAAAGATGATGTAGAGGAAAGATTAAGATTATCAATTATTGAAGGCGATGCACCAAATCAAGAACATGGTTATTTTGTCACGATTGGAGAAAATATTGAAGCGACGGATGCTTTATTAAAGAAAACCAAAGTGCATCAAGAAATTAAATATGTTGCAATTGGGCAAAGAATTCATCGAATGAAGCCTGATAAAGACTCAAAAAATCTTTCATATTTTAAAAGCGAATGTCAAAAATATGGTTGTTATTTCATTGCTCCTGCAAAACAAACTGGCAATCCTGAAAAAGGTGAAAAAGTAAATGTAGATGTAGATTTAGATCACAAAATCTTTAAAAGAAAAATCGAATTTAGAAAATATGAGGATGTATCTACGGATAACGATCCCGATTCAATACTAAAATCAGGGTATATAACCAATCACAAATTTTAATTATTTTTATAATGATATAGTCATGTCAATAAAAAACACGATTTTCATAAGTCATGCACAACCTGAAGATAATTATTTTTGCTCATGGATTGCTTCAAAATTACGACTTCTTGGTTATAATGTTTGGCTTGAATTAGATGATTTAAATAGTGGAAGCACATTCAATGCTAAAGTAGAAAGTGTTATAAGAAATGAAGCCTGTCTATGTTTAGCGGTAGTCTCTAATGCATATATAAATAAACTAAAAATTGCTTACTCTGGGGTAAGTAATGAAGCAAATTTGATGTTACAATTAGCTCGTGGACAAGAAGACTTTATTATTCCTTTTCAAATAAGTGATTTTGCTGTTTATAATTTACCAATGCAGTTTGCTGGTATTGACACAATAAATTTTAATGACAATTGGGCGACAGGGTTAGAAAAGTTAATAAAATTTTTAAACAAAAAAAATATTCAAAAAGTAGATAAAACAGACATTATACTTGAAGAATGGTACAAATCAATAAAACATAAGTCAACAGTAAAGGAAAGAGAAGAGAGGTACTATACGAATTGGTTTCCTATATATTTTCCAGAAAAAATTTATATTCATAAGCCAAATGTATTAGATTGGAAAGAGACATATAAAATTCCTTATACATTTTTGCGTTGCAAAGATAGAATTATAGGGTTTTTCTCTGAAGAAGAATGTAAAAAGTACATTGATGTTTTTTCAAGCGATACTTATGAAATTCAAAGTTTTTTTTCAAATTTTGACCTTGATCTTTCTGAAACAGAAGATAAGTTAAAACTACCTAATAAGTTATTAGTCAATTTAGTAAACAAAATTTTCAGAAATTTTTTACATTCTAAAAATTTATCTAAGTATGAATTAAGCAGTAAAAAGGAAGCTTTTTATTTTGACAGCCTTCCTGAAGAATCTAATAGAGTTTCATTAAAGAAATATAAAAAAACAAATCGTACAATAAATGGGATTAGCAATGAATATAAATGGTTTTTTGCCATAAGTGGATTTGCAAACTTATACCCATTTCCACATATTTTAATATCAAGTCATTTATATTTTACAAAAAAAAATGGAGAATTAATAAATGACCCAGATATGATGCAAAGTTTAAGAAGAAGCGTACCCAGTGGTTGGTATAATAGAAAATGGTTTGAAACATTGTTAGCTATGTCTTTGAAAGTTTCTGAGGATAATGATTTTTGGGAAATTAATGTTGGCAGTAGCAATTTATTTAAAATTGCTTCATTGCCATATGAAGTTGTTTCACCTTTAGGATATATAGAACCACAAAATGCTGAGTAAAGACCTATTAATTTTTGAAGAGCCCAAATTAATTTTTGGATATAATCAAAGTACTGAAGATCCAAGAGATGGCTTAGTACTATTTGGTCCTTACCAAAGAGATGACTCTAGTAGAGTGAAAGCTGGTGTTATAGGAACTGAGATGGGACTAGTATTGTACAAATCCTTTGTAAAAAGATTAAATCAGCCCATATTTTCTACGAAAACAGTATATGGTAATCTAAAAAGTGATGAAGAGGCCAGGCCAAGCTTTCCAGGGTTTGAAAGTGTTTTCGGTATTAAATGGCCTAGTGAGCCAGAACTATTTTTGCCTGTCAATAAGGTAGAAATAGATACAAAACTACTTGAGAAATCAAAAAAAATAAGGGCAAGTAATATAGTTGATTTATTCTTGTCAAAAATTGTAAGGGCTAATAATGAGGAAGATAACTCAGTTAATTTATGGGTAATTATCATTCCTAATTCAGTATGGAAAAACTGTAGGCCGGAATCAGCAGGGAGGGAGATCAGTAAAGGTACTCAAAATTTTTTAGACTTAACGAAAGGCGGTCAAACACTATTATTTAAAGAAGATGAAGCATATATTGATGAAATTGAGAAGTTACTTGATTCGACTTCCGATTTTCATAATCTCTTAAAAGCCCGATTAATTCAAGAAGGTATAACAGCTCCTGTGCAGATAATTGTTGAAAGTACTTTATTATTTAAAGATAAGCTTAGAAATAAAGAATATGATGAAAACGTAAAATGTCATCTAGCATGGACACAATCTACAACAATTTATTATAAATTAGGTAAATTACCTTGGAAATTAAATGACATAAGAGATGATGTTTGTTATCTGGGGTTAATATTTAAAAAAGGCAATAAAGAGGATAATAATGTCTGTAGTGCAGCGCAAATGTTTTTAAAGGATGGTGATGGGACTGTATTTAGGGGTAACATTGGACTATGGGAAACTAAAAAAGGAGAATACCATCTAGACAGAGTTGAAGCAAGTAATGTTTTAAGTATGGCTTTGGATGATTATTTTTATAAGTGGAACAAATACCCAAAAGAATTATTTATTCATGGGAGGTCACATTTTACAGATGAGGAATGGTTTGGATTTGAAGATGCTATAAACATAAAAGGAGCTAATACTTTACTTACAGGTATAGTAATAAAAGCAGAATCAGGTAAGTTGAAGATATATCGTGATGTTGAAAATGAAGTTTGCAATTATGGTGTAATGCGTGGGTTAGCATTTAAAGTTAGTGATGTAGAAGCATTTTTATTTACTAAAGGTTTTGTTCCTAGGCTAAATACTAGTACAAGTATGGAAATTCCAAATCCGATTCATATTATTATTTCTAGAGGTGAAGCAGACTTGAAAGTAGTTTTGCAAGATATTATGGCACTTACAAAGCTTAATTACAATTCGTGCATTTATGGTGATGGTTTACCCGTAACTTTAAGATTTTCCGACAAAATTGGAAGTATATTAACTGCAACAGAAATTTTGAAATCAGACAAAAAACAATTCAAATACTACATCTAAAATGGCAACTACACCTGATAAAGACTCTATTCACAAAGAATTAGATCTAATCCAAGATATAATTAAAAGAATGGCACAAAATTCCTTTCAAGTAAAAGGATGGCTGATAGGGATATTAAGTGCAATCATTGTCTTTGAAAAAGATCATTTAATATTAGCTGGTGGGAATGATAAAGCTACTAGCCTTTGGTTAAATGTGCTTTTATTATTGCCAATTTTATGTTTCTGGTTTTTAGATTCATATTTTTTATCAACAGAGAGACTTTATAGAGAAGTATATAAATGGGTAATAAAGCACAGAACCAATACTAATGCTTACCTTTTTGATTTAAATACTTTTTCGAGAGAAATTAATGGAGTAACTGAAGAACTTAATAAACCCGAAAATAAAATTAGAAATATCTGGTATTCAGACACTCTTTTTTTCTTTTATTTTGTACCAATACTTTTTGTACTCGCTTTAGTTATATTTAACATATCTAAATAAACACAAAACTATCTATTAACATTAAACACAATAAAAAACAGTGTATATAATAATAAAATTAAGTAAATCAAACCTGTAACTCTTTATTTCATCAACTCTGATTGTGTAAAGTATATTAGTATTGCATTTTTAATGACTAAAAAAAGTAAGAACAATTATTTGTTAGAAGCATTTTGCGGGTAATAGGAATTAATGCCAGGCTACAAATTAGCATTATAGAGTAAACAATTACATTCTACCAAAAGTAGTAAATCGAAAAACAAATATTAATCCACTATTAATAGGATGAATATATTATTTTAAAGCTCTAATTATGTCTAAGGTTTTTGTAAGTTACTGTCAGGAGCCAAGTGATAATTTTTACTCAGAACGAGTAGAGACACTTTCAGCATATTTAAATAAATTTGGCATTTTTTGTTTAATTGATAAATACGATCCTCATCCATCAGAAGGATGGCCAAAATGGATGCAAAAGAGGGTTGATGAGTCAGATTTTTTAATTATTGTTTTCTCTCCCAATTATTATAAAAGAGCTAGTGGTAAAGAAGTAGATGGTCATGGCTTTGGGGTTAAATTTGAGGCTACTCTAATATTGAATGAGCTTTATTTTAATGATAGTGTTAGTGATAAAATTATTCCTGTCATCTTAAGGAAAGAAGACATAAATTACATTCCTAATCCTTTTAAAAGTCTAAGTTTCTATGATTTAAGCCAACAAATAGGTTTTGAGATGTTATATAGAAGAATTACAAATCAACCTCTAATAGTTAAACCAGAGACAGGTGATATTATTATGTTAGATACTAAGAAAACAATAGATGAAGATTCTATATTTTCGCTTAATCAGGATGAGAATTCCGATAACAAATCAAATACTATTATTGCTGATGCAACGGCGGAAATTGAGTTAAAAATAAAGGGAGAGTTCGAAAGTTTTTCACCCCAAAGGCAAGCTCAAATTTTAGCTTTTATTGCAAAATCTTTAGAAATTGACGGAGCTGAGATAATAATTAAAACTATTAGAAAAGGAAGTATTTTACTTACATTAGAGCTAAGAGCTGACTTAGCTGAAAGACTTTTATGGGCAGTTAAAAGCGGACATTTTGAAGAATTAGATATTATTGATGCTGAAATTGGCTTATATCATGAAAAAATTATATATAAGTCTTCCACTTCAAAACAAAGTACAGAGCTAAAACAAAAGTTTAAAGCCCTACAAAGTACACTTGAGAAGCTGGACAAAGCTTACGGAAAAGGCACTGTAATGCGTCTCAGTGACAAAAAAGTAATGGACGTAGAAGTCATTTCAACTGGTTCAGTTGGTTTGGACTTAGCCTTAGGAATCGGTGGATTGCCACGCGGCCGTGTTGTTGAAATTTACGGCCCTGAATCCTCAGGGAAGACCACTCTTGCCATGCATTGTATTGCAGAAGCACAAAAAGCAGGCGGCTTGGCAGCCTTCATTGATGCAGAGCACGCTTTCGACCGTATTTATGCCAAAAAATTAGGGATTGACACTCAAAACCTCCTTATTTCACAGCCTGATAACGGAGAGCAAGCCCTCGAAATCGCTGAACATTTGATTTCATCAGGTGCTCTTGACATTATCGTGATTGACTCCGTAGCGGCTCTGGTTCCCAAAGTCGAAATCGAAGGCGAAATGGGAGACAGCAAAATGGGTTTACAAGCCCGTTTAATGTCGCAGGCATTGCGTAAACTTACCGGGGTGATCAACCGCACCAACTGTTGCTGTATTTTCATTAACCAGTTACGTGACAAAATTGGTGTGATGTTTGGCAGCCCCGAAACAACTACGGGTGGTAATGCGCTCAAGTACTATTCTTCGGTGCGTTTGGATATTCGTCGTATCGGTCAGATCAAAGAAAGTGCGGATAGAATCACTGGCAACCGCACAAGGGTTAAAGTGGTGAAAAACAAATTGGCACCTCCTTTTAAAGTAGTCGAATTTGACATCATGTACGGGGAAGGTATTTCTAAAGTTGGTGAGATCATTGACTTGGCCGTTGATTTGGAGATTGTTAAAAAATCTGGTTCTTGGTTCAGTTACGAAGGAAGTCGTTTAGCGCAAGGACGTGACTCAGTGAAACAACTTTTGAAAGATAGTCCAGAATTGACAGAAGAACTGGAGCAAAAGATTCGCACCAAAATTACTGAAAATGAAGAAATTTATTTTATTAATTAGTTTCTTCCATATATAATCGAGCAAATATTTATCTATTTTGTTTACTGTAGAGGATGCGTAAAAATTGAATAAATATTTGCTCGATTATATATTTCATGAATGCATTATGGTAGGAAATAGTGAATTCAGGACATTTAAGAATTATGCAAGCGAATGTTTAGCTTTATTGATAATAATAGGCAATACTGAAAAGAAAAATACTTATTTAATACTTGTAAATTCTCTAATGATAATTACAATTTGTTTGTTGATCTTCTCACGCTCGGCAACTGTTTTATATTGAATATGAATACTAAAGAGAATTTGAATTTAGAGGGCAGCAAATTCAAACATATATACATCTTTGCAATCAGTTGGTTTCAATGCTGACACGCTTGCCTTATCTTCAAGCAATTTTTTAAGTATTTCCCCAGTTTTTCTGTTCATAATCACGATAGTTTTGGGCGCATTACTTCTAAAAGATCAAAGAAAATTTCAAGCTGCTTTTGAAAAAAAGAAACTGCATCGTTAGTTTTCAATAATCCGAGCAAGGTATCTTAGCTTGACTCCCTCAACTGGAATAAAGCTAACTGTTCTCAAGACATTCCCACTTTCTTAGCTATTTTACGATGACGTTCAAAATAATTAAGTTTTTGACAATGGTATTGCTGTATAGTTTGCCAGGCTTGAAAGTAAAATATCCTTTGACAGAATCACGGTCAGGTGCAAACTCTGTATTGGCAAGAACTTTAACAATATCATTTTCACCTAAAGAAGGATTGATACCAATAAATAATAGCGAATCAGGTTTAATGATTGATTTAGTAGATAAAGATAATTATTTATAAACGCTAATTGGAGTTTATATCATTCTTTTCCATGTCTTATATTATTTTTAAGAATTTTTTTTCTCCTTTAATTAAAATAATAGGAGTTACACTTCTGCAACGGTCGTCCCTGATTTGTAACCTCTATAGTGTCCTACCTACAACGCTCGCTCTTGATTGGCCCCCACCACCACATTATTTCACCCCGTGAACAAGATTGTGCTTATACACTATACAGAATTACTAAAAGTACTTTTAGCAAAATAACCGTTTTACTATATTTGTATAAATAAAAAGAACGCCGCCCCATGAAGAAGACAGAAAAATATAGCAGCTTTCATGAGATGAAGGAAAACTCAACTTCAGTCAGTCCGGCTAATGCTGCTGTAGTGATGGAGCGTCATGATAAGTTTGAGAGAGCGCTATCCGCCTTAAGAAAAGACTTTATTAATTCCAAATCTGCTCTCAAATCAGTAAAACCGTAGGTAGGAACGCTATTTATGGACATTAGTAAACTCGTCTACAATATATGCGAATTGTTCAACAAGCACGCCGTTGATTATATGATTATTGGCGGGGTGGCTGTTGGTCTTCATGGCTATGTTCGTAAGTCTGTAACCGCAAGTGGCCAAGTTGTCGAGAAAATAGATATGGATCTTTGGTATAGACCAACTCACCAAAACTATTACAACTTACTCAAAGCCGTAGAGGAATTGGGAAAAGATGTAAAGAGATACCGAAATACTACTTTTGTTGACCCAACAAAATCGTTCTTCCGATTTGAATTTGACGAATACACTCTTGACCTTCTACCATGTATAAAGGCACCGATAAAATTCAGTGAAGCATTTGCAAGAAGGGATGTCTTTACAAGCAATGGCATTGAAATATCATTGATATGTCTTGCCGATTTGATACAAGATAAAGAGGTTAGTCCGAGACCGAAGGATATAAATGATATTCGAAATTTGCGTCCTGAGTAAGGTAGGGTGATTTCAATTTATGTCGTTTCGAGATGACCTTGTCTAGCATAAAACCAGATATAACTATAACAAACCACGGGAAGAATAAAGGCCATTTTAATTCCCCAAGAATCGGAGATAAGCCCCATCAGAGGCGGAACAATAGCCCCGCCTACAATACTCATAATAATCAAAGAAGAGCCTGTTTTGGTATATGCGCCGAGGTTTTTGATACTCAATGTAAACAAAATAGGGTACATTACAGAAGTAAATAAACCGACGGTAGCTAAGGAAAAAAGAGCTATACAATGAGCTGTACACATAGATGTAATCACCAACGCCATAGCTCCAACGGCGCAAATTGTGAGTATTTTGGAAGGATTGTTTTTTTGTAAAAAGTAAGCCCCTGCCAATCGCCCTACAAGCACCAAAGCCATAAAAAGTGTAATAAACAAGGCCGCTTTTTGTTCGGTTAATTCATTAATATTGAATGATTTAGCATAACGTATCAAAAAACTAACAATCCCTACTTCGGCCCCTAAATAACAAAACACTCCGAGCGCTCCTAAAACAGTATGTCGGAATTTGAAAATAGAAGAAAGACGAATGCTTTTTTCTCCTTCTTCCTGAATAGAAGGCAATTGAATAAAAAAAAGCGCGCTACCAAGTACCACAAAAAGGACTCCTAAACTTAAGTAAGGAGTTTTGACAAGTTGGGCTTCTGAATCGAGATATGTGGCAAGTTGGGCGCTGTCAAACGAGGCAATTGTCTCTTGAGAGATGTCGGTAGCATGGAGTAAAAATTGAGCCCCAATAAAAGGCCCCATGGTAGCTCCCATAGATCCCACCGCCGCCGCCAAACTTAATCTACTGGAGGCTTTGTCGGGGTCACCCAAAACCGATATATAGGGCGTGGCGGTCACTTCTAAGAAAGTAAAACCTGCGGCCATGGTAAAAAGTGCACCCAAAAAAAGAGGATAAAAACGGCTTTCGGCAGCGGGGAAAAACAAAAAAGCGCCTGCCGCCGCAAGAAGTAATCCTACAATCATACCTGCTCGGTACCCAAATCGACGAATAAACTGACCCACCGGCAATGCCAACAGAAAATAACCGCCAAAAAAAGCCGATTGCACCAAAGATGATTGAAAATCAGTGAGTTGACATGCTCGCTTGAGGTGAGGAATGAGAATATCGTTGATATTACGACTCAAGTTCCAGATAAACATGAGACTCATTACTACCAAAAGAGGAACTAAATATCGATTTTGAACTTTCATTTTGACGACTCATTTAGGAAGAAAATCGGCTTCATTGCGGCCCAATGTTCATGAGGTTTGGCTTCGGCTAGCTTTTGTTGAAATCCTCCCATAAATTCTGCCCACTCAGGCTGTCGTGTTTTGTGACTGATGGCCTCAAAGGCTTGCTCCACACTGATGCCTTCTTCCGTCTCTACAATCATAAAAAGGCGGGTACCAATCCGATAGATTTGCATATCCACGATACCTCCTTCGCGGATGCCTTGAGGAATTTCGGGCCAGATATTTTCTGGACGGTGAAAAAACTCATAGTGTTCAATGAGTTGAGCATCGTCTTTTAAATCTAAAGCCAAACAAGTTCTGTGTGTTTTCATGATTTTATTTTTTATAACCCAATTCTGCACCACCGCTCACGGGCATCAAACAGCCCGTAACAAAGCGGGCTGCCTCTGACACCAAAAATACCGCAACATCGGCAATCACGTCGCCTTCAGGACAATATCCCAATGCGTGAATATTATCTAAATATTGCTCAATGGCTTCAGGATTAGGCTGTTCGGTAGTCCACTGGCGGAGCATCGGTGTCCATACACCTGCTGGGCAAATAGCATTGACGCGTATTCCAAAAGGCGCATAGTCTAACGCCATTGCTTTGGTAAGTGCACTCATAGCGCCTTTGGTAGCAACATAGGCCGCGTGATTTTCCTGCCCTATGGTGCCCACCATACTGCTCGTATTGAGAATATTCCCTTGGGTCTTTTTAAGGGCTTCTATTCCATATTTAGTAGTCCAATATACACTTTTGAGATTGATGTCAAAAATAGTATCCCATTCATATTCAGCAGTTTGGTCGAGAGGTCTTGAAGGAGAAGCTGTTCCGGCGTTGTTGTGAATCACGTCAATCTGCCCAAATTGAGCCAACGCACTCTGTATCGCCGACTTGATGTCTTTGGGGTTTCCTACATCTCCCACCATGCCCAAATGTGGGCGTCCTATTTTACCAATCAGCAACTGGAGCAACTCCTCGTTTTTATCCATTATAAATACCCTCGCACCTGCTTTAGCATACGCCAAGGCACAGGCTTCACCGATTCCAGACGCCCCTCCCGTTAGAAATATCACTTTGTTGTTTAATGTACTCATAATAAGGAAACTTATGAATTTAAATCGCAACTACTCCCTGCTTCTTGCGGAACTTGATAATACCCATCTATGATGCTTGCGGGATGAGTAAAATACGGGCGCAAATGGGGAATATATTCTAAAAATAAGTTTTCATGTCCCATACCTATATGATTAAACAAGACAAGATGCTGGTGAATCTGTCCCATATCTCCTACGTGCGGAACCACCGGAATACCTCGTTTTTTGGCTAATAAACTTATTGTTAAAAATTCAGAAACACCACCTACCCTCACGGCATCTACTTGACAAAAATCCATGGCCCGGGCTTGTAAAAAATTCTTAAAAATCACTTTGTTAGGGATATGCTCACCCGTGGCTACTTTATAAGGAGCAATGGCTTTGGCGATGGCAAGATGCCCAAATACATCATCTGGATGAGTGGGTTCTTCTATCCAATAGGGATTGATATCGCTCAGTTTTTGACAAATAGCCAAGGCTTCGGGTACATTCCATTTTTGATTGGCATCGAGCATGATGGTAGCAGCATCTCCGGCCGTTTGACGAATCAAAGCCGCCCGTCTAAAATCACGCTCGGGATCCTGCGAACCTACTTTGAGCTTTAGTGCCGTAAAACCTTTTTCTAGGGCTTTTTGGGTGTTTTCGACGATTTTATCATCCGAAAAATTAAACCACCCTACCGACGTGTCATATCCTTTGTAACCACTCTCCAAAATATGGCTTCTCTGAGGGCGAGTAGCTTGATGACTTGCAAGGATTTCAATGGCGTCGTGGCGTGTGAGCTCTTCTTCTAAATAGCTCAAATCGAGGGTGTTGACAAGGGCTTCGGGCGACAAATCAAGCAATAATTTCCAGAGAGGCACTTGGCGCGATTTGGCCCAAAGGTCAAAACAAGCATTGACAATCGCCGACAAAGCAAGGTGTACGACTCCCTTGTGTGGACCCAGCCACCGAAGGGAAGGCGAATCGGCCATTTGGCGATAAATAACCCCAAAGTTGGCCATCAGAGCTTCGATTTCTTGGCCTTGCAAACCTTCCGAAAGATATTGAATCGCTTTACAAACAAGGTCATTGCCTGCACCCAGCGTAAAGGCTAAACCAATTCCTTCGGTGTGGGTATTGGTTTTGAGAATGCATACGGCATAAGAATACTGCGGATTGGTGTGGGTAGCATCCGACCCCGCTCCTTCGGCCAAATCGAAGCGTTTGTCAGATACTTCAATAGAATGAATATACATTTTAAGAAGGTTTAGAGAATAGGAATAGTATTATGAGATAATATAGTATATAAAAATCTTTGTCGACAAAAAACTTAAACTACAAAATATTAAAAATCAGTGTGTTAACTATTTGTATCCTTATAATTAAAGAAAGTTTTTATGATAAAAAGAATTATGAAATTTTACTTAAGAAAAGTAAAACATTACTATTGTGCAAATAGAAAGCATATTTATACCAAAAACCTATGTAGGATTGATATTTATATGTACTATATTGGCATTAACTTTATTTTTTGGAGATGAAACCTACTTATGCTCTTTTATCTGATTTTTCGACCACCACAAAGACCTTTTTGGTTAAAGAAATCGTACGGGCTTCTTTTTCTCCAGATTTCCATTTTCATGACGAATGTCAATTGGTATATATTGTATCTGGCTCAGGCACGCGTATCATTGGTGGATCTGTGGAGCATTTCGAACCTGGCGACTTGACCTTTGTGGGTTCCAATGTACCTCATGTTTGGTACAGTGAACCCAATCCCCACGATAAAGAAGCCCCGGCGATTTCGTTGGCACTTTATATCAATCCAAACAAGTTGATAGCGCAGTTAAAAGGCCTGATAGATACCCAATCAATAGAAGATTTTTTTGTAGAATCTGAAAGAGGAATGAGCATCATTGGTAGTAAAAAAAGCCTGATTCACGGATATTTGACGCAGATGCTAAAGCAAAAAAGTGTGGGCGTATTGATTTATTTATTCCAAATTTTAGAAATGTTGATGGACCCTTCAGAAAGGACGTGGCTCAATTCAACAAATGTAGTATCTAGCGTACGGGATTATCATCAACACCGCGTTTCGCGCCTGATGCAGTATATTCAAAAGCATTTTAGAGAAGAAATCAGTTTAGACCAAGCGGCAGAAGTAGCAGGTATGCAGTTGCATTCATTTTGTAGGTTTTTTAAGCAGATTACCAAGCATACTTTCTCCGATTTTTTGAATCGGGTGAGGGTCGCTTTTGCGGCTCAGTTGTTACAACATTCAGAGCTACCGATTACACAAATTGTCTTTGAAAGTGGCTTCAATAATATTTCTTATTTTAACCGTACGTTCAAAAAAATTCACGGACAAACCCCAAAGGAATTTCGGGCGAAGATGTTGGGTAAATAAAAAAGCCGTGGAGATTTCCCACGGCTTTTTATTTAATTTTTATGAGCTATCTGCTCAGGCCAAGGTACGGGGTTACCGTCTTTGGCATAGGTAGGCATGAGTGCATTCCAATTTTTTAGTTTTTGACTCAACTCGGCAGCTAACTCCTTGACTTTCTGAGGGAATTGTGCCGCTTGATTGTTGCTTTCGCCAATATCTTCTCTAATATTGTAGAGCGAAAGTTCTTGTTTTTTCATATCGTACAGAAGCTTCCAGTCACCTTTACGTATCGCACTTGCATAGTTGATACCTGCGCCTGTGCCTCCCCATTTGTTGGGATAATGCCACACCAAAGAGCGACTTTGGTCTTTAAGTGCAGGGTTTTTAAGTAAAGGAACAAAACTTTTGCCATCTACTTTTTGAATGGTTTTGGGAGAATTTACGCCCGCCATTTCCAAAATACTTGGGAAAAAATCCTCCACAATCACGTATTGAGTTTGTTCGGTAGAAGGTTTAACAACCGACGGCCATTTGACAAGCATAGGCACTCTCACTCCTCCTTCATGAACGGAGCCTTTCCCGATTTTGAGTGGCAAGTTTTGGGTATGAGCACCACCGCCACGGAGGTTTCCTTGGCTAAGGCCACCGTTGTCGGACATAAAAATGATGATAGTATTATCAGCTTGTCCTACTTTTTTGAGATAATCCATCACATCCCCTAGGCTTTTGTCCATTCCTTCTACAAGACTTGCATATTTGGCCTCGGTCGAATCTAGCCCCATTTTCTGATATTTTTCGATAAAACGAGCATCTCCTTGGATAGGCGTATGCACCGCATAATGCGACAAATGAAGAAAAAAAGGTTGTTTGGTTTCGATAGGATAGGCAATCGCCTTGATAGCTTCGCGGGTAATAGCTTCCGACAAAAACACCTCAGAACCATAGTATTCTTCCAAATCTGGCACGGCATGGTAAGTCGCTTTGCCCAAAACATTCCCATAGTTTTGCTGTCCATAGTAATTTTGGGGATGTCCTGCTGCGTGGCCTGCAATATTGACAATGAACCCAAGGTTTTTGGGACTCGACCCTGGCATACCCATAGGCCCCCAGTGCGCTTTCCCTGTATGAATCGTAAAATAACCCGCTTCTTTTAGGAGTTGAGGCAAAGGAGTAGCGTGTACGGTATGAGCAAAACCCGATTGTGGACTCAGCCCGTTGATATTCCAATCTACAGGTTTGAAAGTACTGTCTTTGGCGTCGGTAGAAATGTTTTGTTGGATATTGGTCCAGTTGGTTACTTTATGATGAGCAGCGTTGATACCTGTCAGCAGACTAATACGCGTAGGGGTACAAACGGGCATAGCGTAAGCATTCGTAAACTTGACCCCTTCGTTGGCGAGGCGTTGCATGTTGGGTGTGCGATAGCGTTCGTTGAGGGGTGTTTTCTTTTCCCAAAAAGGCACAGAGGTATCTTGCCAGCCCATATCATCGACCATAAAAAGAATGATATTAGGTCGCTTGGCGTTTTTTTGTGCCTTTACACTTCCCAAAAAGCCGTAGAAAATGAAAGGGATAATCGCCAATAACTTGGCTGTGGTTTTAATAGCCATCGTTTTGTTTGAGTTTTGAATTAGCGTCTATTTCAGATTGAGGAAGCGGATAAAGCACATGAAAAGCTTTGGCACTTTTGCCACGTTCTATGGCACTTGATACAAATTTTCCCATACGAATTAAGTCTTCGCGGCGTTTGCCTTCAGTAAACAACTCCCAAGCGCGCTCATTGAGCAAATGCTCCCTGAGGGATTCTTTGGTGGTAAAGTTACTCAACAAAATATCAGGAACACCGGCTCTTTTTCTGACTTGATTGATAAGATTAATGGATTCTTGAGTAGGGCCACTGATTTCGTTGAGGGCTTCTGCTCTGCTGAGGAGAATATCTGCATAACGAATCACAGGGATGTCATTGCCATTATTTTCAGAAACGGCATTGGGGTCGGGTACATACTTAAAGCTTCGGGCATTGTCGAGAGCTTTGCCTGCCGCATCCTCTACCAGTTTGAAATTCACCCCTTTGGTGTCGGTATATTGGGTAATAATCATTTTTAAGCGACGGTCGTTGGGATGAAATGATTTCACAAACTTAGTATAAGTTCTAAACTGAGCACCATAATTAATCCAATTGGTTTGAATGGGATAGTTGGGAGGAAAAGCATGAGGCATATAATTGTTGGAATAACCCGCCTGAGCCACGCAAGGGTACACAAAAATAAATTCGTTGTTGGCTTCATTATCAACCGTAAAAAGGGTTTCGATAGAGCCAAACAAACTGTATTTTCCAAGACCAATGATTTGCTGAGCTGTTTCTGCGCTTTTTTGCCATTGTTTGGTATTCAAATAAAACTTGCACAAAACCGCCAATGCTGTGCCTTTATCGGCTTTGCCGCGCGCGTTTTGCTGCACAGGTAGATTTTGGGCAGCTTCAGTAAGCTCCGTTATGACAAAAGTATTGAATTCGGCATCGGTAGGGCGGGAAATTTGGAATTCGGTTGTATTGGTGGAAAGAATAAGCGGAACCGCTCCAAAATAGCGATGTAAGTGAGTATAAGCCTCTGCTCTGATAAAACGCGCTTCTGACTTATATTGAATCAATCGAGCCGGAGCGATAGCAGTGATTTTGTCGATATTGTCCAACAGTACATTGGCATTTCTAATAGCTCGGTACATGCGTGCCCAGATATTGAGAAAAAATGGCGAAGAAGCATCCCACTGAAAGTTAATAAAAGGAAGGGCATCTTTTTCAAATTGTCCGCCACTTTCGAGGGTAATATCCGTGGGAAATTCCGAAAGCGTAAATTGGTCTTCGCGCATACCGCTCTGAACTTGAAGCTGACTGTAAGCCCCAATGAGCACTTTTTGAATTCCGTCTTCGTTGTTCAAAAACTCCTCCGGGGCGTATTGAGTATAGACTTCTTCTTCCAAAAATTCGGTACAACCCGACAGTACCAGTAAAAATGAAGCTAAAAATAAGGATTTGAAATAGGTAAGTTTCATTGTCGTATCTGTTTAAGATTAAAAGCCTATGTTTGCACCCAAACGAATGGTTCTGTTGAGAGGATAGCTATTGTAACTTGCTCTTTCTATGCCAGTACCAGAGGCGTTGGCATCAGGGTCAAATCCTTGAAAAGAAGTCAAAGTCCACAAATTATCCGCACCTACATACACCGAAACTGAGCGGAAAGGCTTCTTTTTAGGAAGCGTAAAATCATAGGCAAGCGTAACGTTTTTGAGGCGTACAAAGGAAGCATCTGTCACCGTAAGACTATTGACGGCCAATGCTCCACCATACGAACTGGGATTGATACCAGAAGGATATTTGGCATTAGGATTGGAAGGTGTCCAGCGGTCAAGATAGTGAGCCGCAATACGATTGCGTTCAAAATTGACCGGATACAGCGATTCTACGATGTTGTTGTCGAGCGATTTGATACCGCTTACTGCCGTCAACAACACATTCAAATTGAATCCTTTATAGGAAAAATTGTTGTTTAATCCCGCCATTAAATTTGGAAATGGACTGCCCAAAATAGTTCGGTCATTGGGGTCGATTTTACCATCTTTATTCAAATCTACAAAACGAGGGTGGCCGGGTTTGGCGTTGGGCTGTGCCGAATTGGCGATTTGGTCAGTAGTTTGAAAAATCCCATCTACTTCATATCCATAGTAAGCCCGCATAGGTGCTCCCACTTTCACGATGGCATAGTTGGCCGTATATCCCACACTTCCCGTGATTACTTGAGGAATAAAATCAGGAAGCTCAGTCACTTCATTTTTGAGGGTAGATAAAGTAAGGGTACTATTCCACTTAAATTTGTTTACGAGGTTGTAAGTCTGAAGCGTAAAATCGAAACCTTTGTTGAGAACTTCACCAAAATTGACCCTAATACTGCCAAAACCAGAAGTAGTAGGAAGGGGTTTGTTAAAAAGTTGATCGCGGGTCTTTTTGCGGTAATATTCTACTGAGCCGCTGACACGGCCATTTAGCAAGCTAAAATCAACACCTAAATCAACCTCCTCGGTGGTTTCCCAGCGCAAATCTGGATTGGGAATACGAGCAGGCTCTACACCCTGCACCAATCCGTCTCCAAATACAGCTCTTCCGCCCGCAATGAAAGTTTGTAGGGTTTCGAAGTTGCTAATAGCCTGATTGCCGCTTTGCCCATAACTTGCCCTCAATTTCAAATCACTAAACAAATCCAAAGATTTCATAAAAGGCTCTTCTGACAATCGCCACCCCAAGGCAAAAGAAGGGAAAATGGCATATTTCTGCTGTTGAGAAAAACGCGACGTACCGTCTGTTCTGACGGAGGCAGTCAAAAGGTATTTTTCTTTGAAAGTATAGTTTAAACGTCCTAAATAAGAATTCAATTTATTGACAAAACGTCCACTGCTCACGTTGTCGCCTCTATCAGCATCACCGCTTTGGAGAAGGTCGGTAAGGGTAGCATCCGACAAAAATCCCCGCGACGAGGCCCCCACACTGAGTACATCGAATTTTTCGAGCGTGGCTCCAAGCATGGCCGAAATTTGGTGGTCTTGGGCTAAGGTTTTGTTATAAGAAGTAAAAAATTCGGCCAACCAATGTAGGTTTTCTCCTGACGATATACTTCCAATTCCGCCCGACGATAAGCCCCTTTGGGTCAAGCGACTGATATAGCTGTCGTCGCGTGAGTTTTGAATATCACCCCCAAATCGCAAAGTAGCCGTCCAACCTTTGAGTAAGGTATAATCGGCTGAGAGTACCCCAAATGTTCGGTTATCAAGTTGTTTTTGATTGACTCCATACACCAACGCAAGCGGATTTTCTAAAGCAATGAGGGGGTTGATATTATACATCCCATTTTCGTTTTTTTCGGTCGAAATCGTCGGGTCAAATTGCAAAGCTGCATTGATAGGTCCCGCGTTTTCATTGCCTGCATTGGTCGTCAAAATGGTTTTTGTGATGGCTCGATTGGTATTGAGATTGAGAGCGATTTTGAGGTTGTTGAGAGGGTTTATCTCATAGTTGAGTCGGATATTGTATTTTTTTAGATTGGAGCCTATTACTACACCATTTTGATCTAAGTAGTTGATTCCGACATAATAACGTGAATTGTCAGAGCCACCCGCAAACGAAAGTTGGTGGTTTTGAGCCAAAGCGTTTTGAAAAATAGCGTCTTGCCAGTCGGTGCCAGCTCCTACGGCGTCGATTTGCGCCTGCGTAAATTTGGGGACTGCCCCAGATTCGGCCGAAATATCATTGAGTACTTTCATGTATTGAGGCGCACTCAACAAATCCATTTTCTTTGCTACACTTTGTACCCCTACATAAGTGCTATAATTCATGGTGGGTTTGCCACTTTTTCCTTTTTTGGTAGTGATAAGTACCACACCATTGGCAGCCCTCGACCCATAAATAGCCGCAGCAGAAGCATCTTTTAGGATTTGGATAGATTCGATATCTTCGGGACTGATAGAGGTAGTGGTAGCCCCTGGCAAACCATCGATGACGATCAGGGCTTCGTTGCTGCTATTGATAGAGCCTGCCCCTCTGATTCGGATGCTCGTGCCTCCACCCGGCGCCGAGCTACTTTGGCTAATCTGAACCCCTGCGGCGCGTCCATTCAAAAGTTGCAAGGCTGAATTGTTAACCCCTTGCGTAAAATCTTTGGCATTTACGGACGAAACCGACCCCGTCAAATCGCTTTTTTTCTGTGTCCCATATCCTACCACTACTACTTCTTCCAATGCTTTGGTATCTACATTGAGATTGACATTGATTTGGCTTTGGTTTCCAACGGTTACTTCTTGAGGAAGATATCCTACAAACGAAAAAACAAGAATGGCATTTTTGTCAGGGACTTCTATTTTGTATTTACCGTTTGGGTCGGTGGTGGTGCCTCTTTGCGTACCTTTTAAGAGAATACTTACCCCTGGAAGGCCTACTCCACTTTCGTCGGTTACGATGCCTGTAACGCTGATTTCAATAGGTAAATTTTGGGGTAAAACAAGAAGTGCCTCGGGTAAAACGCTCTGATTTTTAGAGGATTCCCTTTGAAGTATAATTTGCTTTCCTACGATTTCGTATCGTAGTCCGTAGGGAGAAAGTAGTTTTTCGAGTACGTTTGAAAGTTTTTCGTTAGCGACATTCAAGGTGATTTTGCGCGATGCCTGAATCAAATTGGGGCTGTAAGAAAACCGCACATCCGCATTTTTTTCAATTTCATTCAATACCACATTAATCTTCTGATTGACGGCTTGTAGGGAGATTCGGCGGTCAAGCAGTTCCTGTGCTGCCACGTCAGTCGCAAAAGAAACGTTTGCAAAAATGATAGCTATACAGAGATGTAAAAAAGACCATTGCATGATTTTAACTAGCCAATACTGGGTAGCGTTAGTTTTTTTCATAGTTTTGAAATGTTTTTGTTGAATTAATCATTTGGCAAAACACCCCCCTGTCATCTGCTTTTAGCAGATGCTAATGATGTCAGTCAAGTAAAGGGGATTTTTGAAGTCGGCGATGGTGGTGCATTGCCGACTTCGTTTTTTAAGATTTGAAAATCAAGTACTTATTTAGGTCATAAAAGGTTTGAGGGTTTAAGAAAGTGAGATTACAAATGACAACCTTTACCTGAAATGATGATTTGAGCATCCAAAATCTGATAACTCGCTTCGATACTTTTACAGATAATGTTGAGTTTTTCGTAAAGAGGCTCGTCGGTGAGATTAGCCGTAAACAAGCAATTAGCAAATACCTCCTCATCAAATACGATATCGATACCGTAGGCTTCTTCTACTGCCTTAAAAACATCACTAGCCCGCGCTGATTCAAACTCAAAAGAATGGGAAAGAGAAATAGGAGTATTGGAGCTGAGTAAGCTGGGATTTTCGACCAGAGATTTGACAAGCCTGAACTCATCCCGCGATAACACGGCTTGTTGGTTTGGAAGTAACACAATACCATCGAGCTCCCGTGCGGTTATTTTTTGTTTGTCGGCGATTTTGTCGGCTACGGCTACGGCTACCCGCCCTGTGTGTACTTTTACTACCACATTTTTGTCTTCTGGGAAAGCCCTAACGTTGAAGCTAGTGCCTAATACTTTGGTAACTAGCTCATTGGCATATACATAAAAAGGCTTTTGGGCGTTTTTTGCCACCTCAAAAAATGCTTCGCCGCTCAAGAAAACTTCTCTTTTATCGTGGGTATCAAAATCTTCGCAATAGCTGATTTTACTTTGAGGAGAAAGCAAAACAGAACTTCCGTCGGCTAGGCTTACCACAAAAGGCTTGGACGTAAGGTTACTTTTTTCGACCAGTGTATTCTGAGATTGCTGGCGATTTATTTCATAACTTAAGTAATGAGTGGGTTTTTGACTCCAAAACACCCACGTGATACCCAATAAAACCACCGCCGCAGCGGCTGCCCACCGTACCCAATGTGGGAATAGCTGAGTAGAAACAATAGGCTTTGTTTCTAATTCTTGTTGGATATTTTGAAAAACAGCATCTTCTACCGCTTTCGTCGAAAAACCACTTTGGACTTGTTGTTGGAGGTTCAACAAAAGCTGACGAGCGATAGCCAACTCTTGTTTCTTCTCAGGATATTTTTGTTGGTATTCTTCCCAAAAAGAATCGGAGTCGGCATCAGGTTGATATACCCATTGACGAAAATGAGTATCTTCCATAAAATCGCTCGCAGAGTGGTGGGGATAGTTCATGCTGATTGATATACAATTCGTGCTCTTTTTTAGTAGAGAGCCGACAAGCGAAGATTTCAACCTTCTAAAAGGGATTTATTTTTTAAAATTTTAAAAAATAAATCCTAAAACCATGATTATCAACACAATGGCAAGTTTGCGAAGTATATAAAGTGCTTTCTGAACAAGATTGCGGGCGGTTTGTTCTTTGATATTTAAAATACCCGCGATTTCGACATATTCAAAATTGTGGAAGTAGCGTAGCAACAAGGCTTCATATTGACGCGGCGGAAGCTGTTCGAGCCATTTGTTTAATTTTTCATTTTGAAGCGCATTTTCTTCCTCTTCCGCAAAGAGCGTTTCGGGTGAATCTTCCATAGGCAATGCCTGTTCGGGAAGCTCGTCCCATTCTTCTGAAAAGGGTAAATCGGACTTGAGCAATCGTAAAATTCGACGCCGTAGTGAGCTCATAAGGTAAAATTTTACCGATTCGGCTTGCCCTAAGGAGTGGCGAGTACGCCAAATATCAATAAATAAATCCTGAATGGCATCATTCACCATTGCTTCATTGGGGTGAATGCGTTTGCCATAGCTTACCAAAATTTGAAAATAACGACGATAGAGCGCTTCAAAGGCGAGCTCGCTACCAAGTCTAGTAGCTTGCCAAAGGCGTTCGTCGGTTTCAAAGTTTGATTTCACTCTAAATGTTTTTTAGGATATTTCAACAAATTTAGAGAAAATAATACTTTATGGTGATTTAATTTACATAATCTGCTTTGCTATCTTGTATAGACAAGCACTTGTCTATACAAGATGAATTTGCTATTTTTGGGCATGACAAACCCCAAACCACATTATAGTATCATTTCAGAATTTGTAAAAAAACAGATTCATGAAGGGCTTTATCCCAAAGGAAGCCTCATCCCGTCCGAAAACGATTTGTGTATCCAATTTGATACAAGCCGTATGACCGTAAGGCAGGCCTTAAATGAGCTGGTGAAAGAGGGTTTCATTGAGCGAAAGCATGGCAAAGGAAGTTTTGTAAAGTCAGAACGGCAATCATTGGGCTTGCTGTCTTTTAAGGGGTTTTCGGAAGTAGTAGGCAGCGCCGACCACGAAGTCAAAACGCTGATGGTAGAGCCGCCCGCTATTTTGCCTTGGCCACAAGGCGTATTTGAAAGTATGTCAAGGGCCGAAAGTGGAGAATATTTTACGCTTAAAAGACTCCGCTGCGCCGATGATGCTCCTGTGATGCTTGAGTACACTTATCTACCGATTGAAGGTTTTGAGTCTTTGCTATCAAGCGATTTGGTAGATGGTTCTTTATTCAAAACTTTGAGTGTGAAGTTTGGGGTCGATATGCGAAATCTTGAGCAGTGTTTACGGGCAATACAAGCCGATACCACCCACTCAAAACTACTGAAATGCCCCCTTGGAAGTCCTATTTTGGCTATTGAGAGGAAATATATTACGAATCAAACAGGGCTGTTTGTGTATAGCAAACTCTACTGTTATACCGATCATTATTCCATTAGCAACATTTTAAACTAAAATAAAAAATGAATACGACTTTGATTAGGAGCATTGCCAAAATGATAGACCATTCATTGCTTCATCCTACGCTCACCGACGACGAGCTACGAGAAGGTTGTGAATTGGCCCTCAAGTATGATGTAGCCTCCGTTTGCATCAAACCTTATGCCGTCAAAATGGCTACCGAAATTCTTAAAGACTCTGAGGTGTTGGTGGGTACGGTAGTGGGATTTCCGCACGGGAGTAGCAGTGTGGAAATAAAAGTAGCCGAGACCGAACAAGCCTGCCTAGATGGAGCGGTCGAAATTGATATGGTTGTCAATATCGGGAAAGTTTTATCCAAAGATTGGGAGTATATTCGGGAGGAAATTGTAGACGTAAAAGGGGCTTGCGTCAAATACGGGGCTATTTTAAAGGTGATTTTTGAGAATGATTTTTTGCCCGAAGATGAGTTTAAAATCCAACTCTGTAGGATATGCACCGACGCCAAGGCGGAGTTTGTGAAGACTTCCACGGGTTATGGTTTTGTAAAGGGTGCTGATGGTAAGTACAGCTACGAAGGGGCTACGCTAGTCGATTTACAACTCATGCTCGACCACGTTGGCGAAGGTGTTTTGGTCAAAGCCGCCGGAGGGGTTCGTACACTCGATGGATTATTGAAAGTAAAAGAAATGGGCGTGGCTCGTTTGGGAGCAAGTGCTACGGCGGTGATTATGGAAGACGCTTATCGGCGTTTTGGCGTGGAGACAGCACCTTTACCCGAAATCAAAGAAAGCAAAGGATACTAACATTAAGAATTTGAGAATGAGGTGATTTGAAAACAGTCTCATTCTCAAATTCTCAATTTTCAGAAGGTGATTTTTGAGCTGCTTTCAGCGTCGCCAATTCTTCTCTCAAAATCTGACTTTCAATTACATACCGCTGTATTTGTCCTTTGAGATAGGCATTTTCAGAAAGTAAAGCCGAAATCATTTTTTCGGTTTCATCATACGGCACAGCTTCTTCAGATTGTTTGGCTTGGTTGGCATATCCCCGGCATGTTCCAGAGCAGTATTTAGCAGTAGAGCGGCTAGCATAAAAGGCCGTACCACACCAAAGGCATGTTTTTTCAAAAACTTTGGCATTGTATTTAAAATCAGCGCGGTCTAATTTAGGCATAGTAGTAAGTGGTTTTGTAATAGCAATATTAAACGTTATTTCTAATTTATTCAAATTTTAAACGAAATAAAAACGTTATAAGAACCTATTTATTTTTAAAACAAAAAGCCTTAGCTGTTTGTAACAAATATCACCTCAACCAACCTAAATATCCACGAACTTTGCCCACTAAATGCATACCTAAAATTAGAATTTGAAACATGCAAAAATACATCGATGCATTTGTAGGAGGTTATTCAGGCTATTTCAATTACCTGCTACACGAAATTCTCCACCCTTCTTGGCATAATTACTTTTATTGGCTTGTTGGGCTTTCGTTTTTAGTATGGGGCTTGGAAATCGCTTTCCCTTGGCGCAAAAACCAAGGTACTGTTCGACACGATTTTTGGTTAGATGTGTTTTATATGTTCTTCAATTTTTTCCTGTTTTCTTTGGTGGTTTACAATGCCTTCTCCAACGTTGCGGTACAAGCTTTTAATGATTTTCTTGGGCTTTTTGGTATTAAAAATCTGGTGGCTATCAGTGTAGCGGCTCTCCCTAAATGGGCGCAATTGCTGACGCTCTTCATAGTTCGTGATTTTGTACAGTGGAATGTTCACCGTTTACTTCATCGAGTACCGTGGATGTGGGAGTTTCACAAGGTACACCACAGCGTAGAAGAAATGGGCTTTGCCGCTCATCTGCGTTATCATTGGATGGAAAATGTAATCTATCGTACTATCGAATATATCCCTTTGGCGATGATTGGTTTTGGAATTGATGATTTTTTCATTGTCCATATTTTTACGCTTGCCATTGGTCACCTCAACCACGCCAATATCTACTTGCCATTAGGGCCACTCAAATACCTTCTCAATAGTCCTCAGATGCATCTCTGGCATCATGCCGAAGAAATCCCCAAAGGTAGTTACGGGATTAATTTTGGGATTACACTTAGTATTTGGGATTATTTGTTTGGTCATGCGCACGTCCCACAAGAGCGCAGTGATGTGAAGCTTGGCTTTCCTGGGTTGGCCAAATTTCCCAAAACATTCTGGCAACAAATCACTTATCCTTGGTCAAAAAAATGAAAACAACGCTCAACAATTGGCCCCTATGGCTCATGGTAAGCCTTACACTTGGCCTTGCCCCTTTCTGGCCAGAACCTCATTTGTTTGGGAAAATTCGCTGGATTGCGGGCGGAGCCATAGGCATGAAACCTATCGATTGGTTTGATTTTATCCTTCATGGCACACCTTGGATGCTACTGCTGAGAGCGGCGTTTGTAGCGTTACGAAAAATTAAAAATCAGACTCCATAAAAGCACGCATCTTCATTTATTATTCTTTCAAAATCAATAGGTTACATAAATTTAAATATTCTATTTTTTCATAAGTCCCAAATTGGGACTTATGAAAAAATAGGGTAAAATCACATCTACTTTTCGCTAAAAACTTGCTCCTTTCTGTTTTTTTGACAACGTGACAATTATCACTGATAGCTTCTAAGTGGGAATCTACTTTTGCATAAAACTTATAAAAACCAATGCAAAATTTAAGGCTTCTACTTACCACAGTCTTCTTATATATAGCTTTCAAAAACGCTGCTTATTCGCAAGGCATTCATTCGCACCTCGAAGCGGTAAAAGATACCAACACGCTCAATCATTTTTTTGAAAAAGGGCGATTTTATGGACATGCACGTTCTTACTTTTCGGCCACGCTCAACCAGAAAAACCTCACGGATTATTATGCATATGGGATTGGTGCTGGGATTGGGTATCAAACGCCTATGATTTTAAAACATTTTCAATTGGGTTTGAGTGGTTTTTTTATGTTCAATATTGCTTCCTCTGATTTGTCCAAACCCGACGAACGCACAGGGCAATCTAATCGCTATGAAATTGGGCTTTTTGACATTGAGCGCCCTCACGACCACGAAGACCTCGACCGATTAGAAGAATTATTTATAAAATATCATTTTGGAAAAAAATCAAGTTTAACCCTTGGGCGGCAAGTTCCCCAAACGCCCTTTATCAATCCTCAAGACGGACGAATGCGCCCGACGCTTGTAGAAGGAGCAGTGCTTAAACTGAATGAACTGAAAAACTTTTCTATTCATGCCGAATACACTTGGCAAATTTCTCCACGCTCTACCGTAAGGTGGATGGATATTGGAGAAAGCATGGGGGTTTATCCCGTTGGGATAGGCGTAGATGGAAAACCTTCGCAGTACAAAAACAATACTTCCTCAAAATTTATAGGGATTTTGGGCGCTTCTTATCAGCTCAAGCACTGGAATATACAGCTATGGAATCAATATACTGACAATATCCATCATACAATATTCTCAAAAATTGAATGGAAATCTCCTTCTCATTTAGGAAAAAACTGGATGATAGGTGCTCAAATGATACGACAATTTACGGTAGGAAATGGTGGAAATCCTGATGAGCTACTCACCTACAATCTTCCCCACAATCGCGCTACCGTAGCTTCCGTACGTATAGGACAGCAATCACCGAAATTTGAATGGTTTTTGAATGCCACCCGAACCACCACTGAAGGGCGCTACCTTATGCCCCGAGAGTGGGGGCGTGAGCCTTTTTATACTTTTTTGCCAAGAGAACGCACCGAAGGAATGGGTGACTTAACCGCCACTACGGTCAATACTTTTTTTAAGCCTCATAAAAAACTTAAAATCGAAGCGAGTGGCGGTTATTTTCAATTGGCAGATGTCAAAAATGCCGCTTTAAACAAATACGGAATGCCAAGTTATTCACAAATCAATCTTGGCCTTACTTACCAGTTTGACAATTATCTCAAAGGTCTGAATGTACTTTTGTTGATGGTCAGAAAAGATAAAATAGGAGAAACCTACAACAACGACCGCTATGTTTTTAACAAAGTAAATATGACCCATATTAATTTTATTGTCAATTATCATTATTGACACCCAAGACGCTATTTTTTGCGTTTGCCATAGTCACAAGTCGAATTGTCTTCTTTGACATAATACGACTTATAATTCTTGGCTTTGGGGTCCATGCAGCCTTTCAAGTTGAGCAATTCTACTTTCCTAAATTCTACCGGATGACTTTCACTTTGGAGGGAAATAGAACCGTGGTCGAGCAGCTTCCCTGCAATCATCAAAGCGGGGTCATGTCCGCTTACATTGCCTCCGCCAAGCTGAGGCTTGTTGTATTCGAGTACTTTTTCGCCATTGGCAAAATGTTGAATCAGTGAATCACCCAATACCAATACTTCGGCGCGCACCCATTGGTCGCCGTTGTAAGTCTGCGATGTAGAGTTGATACAATGCTGCGTGATGAGTTTGCCGTTCATAACCACATTTGTACCTGGCGTACAGAGATTACAAGTCGTGCGTTTTTTGTCATTTCCTCCCAAAAGTTGTACCTCTATGGATGCTGGAAAATCTTGGTCTTTGCCCATCGTTTCAGCGGGTTGGCCGTGTACCATAATACCGCTGTTGCGCCAAGCCCACCCTTCTCCTTTGGGAGCTTGCTCTCCTACAAAACGATATTCGACCGCAATTTTATAATAAGAGAAATCTCCTTTGTAAAAAATATGACCATACTTTTGTTTAAAATCATCGTATTGGTCATAGCGTACCACCATTTTTCCATCTTCTACCCTGAAAGTTTGTCCAAAATTATCATTGAGCTCGTAGCCTCTGATTTTGATGTCCCAGCCGTCAAGATTTTTTCCATTAAAAAGCTGCTTCCATTCCTCTTTGTCGACATTGGCCTTTTTTTGGCCAAAACAAAGCAAGCTGCTTATTGTCAATAGCGCTGTAATCCACGTTTTCATCTTTTTAGCGTTTTGTTGTTTTTCAAAAAAGGTCTCTACTTTGTAGAAAGCAGAGACCCTGAAGCTTTTATTTTTGTTGTGAGAGGAAAGTAAGCAATGATGCAAATTCCTCATAAGAAAGTGCATTGACCAAGCCCGCAGGCATCATGGAGGTATCCATTTCTTTACGGCTGATGATATCAGCGGTTTTAATGGTATATACTTGTCCCGTAATATCCCGCAATACCAATCTTGAAGCCGATTCTTCAGTTACAAATCCTGAGTAGGTTTTATTGCGTTTGGCCGTAATCAAAACCGACGAAAATCCTTGAGAGATAGAAGCATTTGGTTTCAAAATTGACTCGGCAATTTGCTCACGCGTCATAATAGAACCAATCTGCCCCATAAAAGGCCCTTTCATCGTTTCGCTTTTCGAAAGACTATGACACGCAATACAACCTTGCTGCGTAAAGAGTGTTTTTCCCACAGCGGCATCTCCTTGGATCTTGGCCATGGCAAGCATCACATCTTCAATCGAGGCCTCCCCTACTTGGCCTTTTTTGTTTTTGATTTTTTCCAAATCAATTTTCACTTCCTCTTTTACAGTAGCCACTTCTTCTTTTCCAAACTCCGGAATCTCCATCCGATGACGGCTATTGAGGTCGATAAAAAACTGTTTGTCAGCCATTTTTTTCGATTCAGCCAACAAAAACTCTTTGATTGTATCAGAAGATTCCCATGTAATAGCCTTGTAATAAGGGCCGTGCGTATCGGGGCGAGTACTCCACCACCACGAACCATCATAATCGGCCTCTTTTTTATAAAGTCTCGACAATGTCGTCAGAATTTGCGTTTTTAGGGCTTCGTCATTGCTTGCTTCGTAGGCTTTTATCAAACCCGCTACGGCTTTGGGGTCGTGCATATAGCGTAATGCCCACAAGGCAAGTGTCGAATTTGCGGTGCCGATAGCCTTTACACAGGCATCTACTGCATTCAAACTCACCAACGACCTTACGGCAATGTGGGGTAAAATAATCGGTGAATTGGGTGTAGCATGAGGGCCCTCAGTGCCTAAAGCGGGAGCTTTGAAAGAAGCTGGAACAGCTACTTTTAGGAGTTCTTCGGCGGCTTCTATTCTACCCAATCTCCCCAATCCTACTTCTGCCACCAACTGTACTCGTGGCGAAGCATCTTTCATGGCTTGTAAAAAGGGAGCAATCGGTGCCGCATCTACCCAAGGCTTGCGGTCGGCCAAAGCCCTTAAAGCAAATTCCTTAACATCGCTATCTGAAGTGAGTTTTACCAAATTATCGAACCCTTTGGTACCAGCAGCTTGGGCATACGTAAAAATCGCCGCAACCCGTACTGCTTTCGACAATTTGGTATCAGCCGCCACTTCCCAGATGGATTTGAGCGTTTTGTCAGCAGGTCGTGTCAAAAGCTCTTGTTGAGCCGCCAGTCTTGCCGCGCCACCTCCTGATTTTAAGGCAGTTATTAAATTTTTAACAGAAGCTTTTTTCAAATCAGGAAAAGCTTTGTAAGTCCAATTTTTGGGAACTGCCCTCACCACAAAACCTTTGCTTGGATTGCCAGAATAGCCTGCTCCATCCCAAGCCGAAAGATACACACGGCCCGAGGCATCAATGTCTACATCGGTGATTTGGGCGAGTTTGATAAACTCCTCTTCTTTTTGGGTAAAGCTTGGGCCATCAGCCGTAACACGGTGAATATAAAGCTGATTACGCCCCCAGTCGGCCATCATAGGGACTTGGTTGTATTGGGCAGGCCAGGTATCATCATCCATAAACAAAGCCCCCGTACCTGAGCCTCCACCTACATCCACCAAAGCAGGGATGATTTCGTCGGTAAAATGTTTGAATAAAACCGGATAGCCATATTCTCCCGACTGGATTTGATTACTAAAGCGAATATTCCAACCGCCGCCGTCGTTGGTATTGCCTCTTGCAAAAATATTCATGAAAGGGTCGATAGCTACATCATAGATATTACGCATTCCGTGGGTATATACCTCCATTTCGGTACCATCAGGACGCACTCTTACAATCCCTCCACCGAGCATGGTCATTTTTTTGCCGCTGCGGTCGGTGGCGTTATGAAATCCAAAATCTCCCACTGCGATATAAATCCAACCGTCAATCCCCATTCGGATACCATTGGTAGCGTGGTCGGTACCTCTACTTTGAAGAAATTTAGGCGAACTCACATGCTCAATCAGCGGAGAAGAAGGGCCATCGGCTACGCCATCTTGGTTTTTGTCTTCAAACACCACCAAATCCATACCAGAAGCAATACCCGTTTCTTTAGAAAACACCGTATGAAGCACGTATAGTTTGTCGCCCACCGATAAAATACCTCGTGGATTGTCCACACTTGCATAGACCGTATGCTTGTCTACTTTACCGTCGTTGTTGGTATCTACGAGCTTTACAATGCGGCCATTGCCAGGTTTTTTGCCTAGCGAACCTATCATATCGACTCCCACATACACTTCGCCCGTAGGTGCTACTGCCAAACAAGCTGGACTGGGGGTAAGATCAGCACTGGCAAAATTACTAATGTTCAGTTCAGCAGGCCAACTACTGGCATTACGAAGCGAATCAGCGCGACTCCATATTTCAGCGTTTGGAGACGTATGCTCGCTCCAAGGTTGGGTTACCCCCAAAAGAAGCATTAAAAAAGTTGAAATAATCGCATAGGAGATTTTTAACATACTGATATACAGATCTTTAATATAAGATAAAAGATTAATTTTTCATAGAGGTTTGTACAAGACAACGCAAATTTCACTAAAAAAAGAGTACAACGACATCCTAATCAATAATATTTCGGGCGGTGTGTCATCTAAAAAAGCCTCCATTGTTAATTTTTGCCAAATATAGTTTAGTATTTATAAACCTTCATGGGTTACTTTAAAATTGTACAATGGTTATATAGAAAGAAAAGTACTCATAGGTATCCTGTCACTTAGTACTTATTCGAAAGCAATACTTCTAGGGATACCCCCTTTTTTTACGAATTCCAGTGCTCTATTGATTATTAGGGTTTTAATCATATGCTAGTATCAAGTTCTCACCACAAACTGTTTTATTTGTTGGAGGTGGTTTTATTTTATCATTAAAACCACATTTGTTTGAAATAATACTTTAAAAGTATATTTTTTTAACAAAAAAACACTTTTACAATCTTTATAATATCCTATAAATACATCTATTTTAGGGAGTTAATTATAAAAAAAATCAAATTTTTTGTTTGTTTTTATGAAAATCCCTCCCTAACATTGCAGCATCAAATGATATACGAAAATGTTCATTCTTAATATATCATTTGGTAGTAATTTGTATTTCAAGCTTCAATCGGCTGTTGTTGTAAACCACCTGCAATAGGGCCGCTTCAAGAAAATTTATCTTTAAACAAGTGTAAACATACGTGTGAAAGATGGATAGGTGTCTGTTTTCAAAAAAGAAGGTGGTGACCCTCATGGATTGAGGATTGTTTAAAATACTCTCACTACTTCTTCAAGATATTAGCGTATAACATGGACAAGGAGCCGTATTTGACGGTGGTTGTTTAATTCGTGTCTTTTTGTTCGGTTATACGTTTTTTTATTAATATACTATATCTATAGTTATTGTTTTAATTTTAAAACACAAGCATAATGAAGGGAAGACTACTTACATGGGTTTTCATGATTTCAATACCCATATTTACAATCGCCCAAACAACACCCACAATCAACGCAACACTTTCTGGTAAAATCATTGACCAACGCACCAAAGAAACATTGATTGGAGCAACTGTGCTCATCAAAGGCACTACCAACGGAGGCACCACTGATGCAGAAGGGGAATTTTTTCTTAAAACAGGACAAAAATTCCCTTTCACTTTGGTGGTAAGCTACATTGGATACGAACCCAAAGAAACTATCATCACTGAAAGTAATATTACTATCGAGCTTGACCCTGATTCTAAACAATTGTCTGAGGTAGTGGTAGTTGGGTATGGTTCGCTCGAACGAAAAAATCTCATTGGTTCTATCGCAAAAATTGACCCTTCCGAAACCAAAACCATTCAAGCGGGGAGCTTCGATGCACAGCTTCAGGGAAAAGTATCAGGGGTTCAGATTTCTTCAAGTACAGGCGTACCGGGTGAGGTGATTAATATTAGGGTAAGAGGTGCCACTTCTATCAATGCCGACAACGATCCCCTGTATGTGATAGATGGCGTTTTTATCAACAACAACAGTCTCCAGACCATCGGCACTGGTGGAAAGGCAACTTCGCCTATTTCCGACCTTAATCCTAACGACATCGAAAGTATCGAAGTACTCAAAGATGCCGAAGCAACTGCCCTCTACGGCTCTAGAGGTGCAAATGGTGTGATTCTTATTAGCACCAAAAGAGGAAATTTTGAGCAAAAACCAAAAGTTAATTTCAATGCTTCATTTGGGCAAGCCAAAGCTACTAAGCTCTGGGAACTCACGACTGGGCCAGAACATGCCCAACTCGTCAATGAATGGTGGATTAATACTGGCAAAGATACGCCTTCGCTTAATCGTACTTTTGCCAATCGCCCGTTTCGTCCCGTCTCTGAAGGTGGACGCGGATTGCCCGAAGAACAACAAACTTATGACCGCTTAGGGGAGCTTTTCCGCACCGCCAAACTCGCTAATTACGACCTTTCGCTCACGGGAGGTACCAAAAGTACCAAATATTACATTGGAGGAGGTTTCAACAATCAAGAAGCTATCATCAAACCTATTACTTTCCAAAGAGCAAGTTTCAAAGTAAACCTTGACCAAAAAGTAAATGACAATGTACAAGTTGGGGTTAGCAATACTTTCACTCGCACGTATCGCAATCAAGCAAGAGCTGGTGATGGTCCAGCAGGAGGTTTATTGCAGGCCGCGCTACACACTCCTACCTATCTTTCGCCCGTCAACGAACAAGGCGTGTTGGTAGGCCGTGCAGGGTTTGATAATTTGACCTTATTGCTTGACAACTACAATGTTAACTCCACAAGTCTACGCTACATCGGAAACTTATATGCAGATGTACAGCTTTTACCCAATTTGAAATTTAGAAGTAGCTGGGGCATTGATTACAACAACTATAACGAGTCTGAATATTGGAATAATCTCCTGATTTCGGGAAGTCCGAATGGGTTGGCTACTTCTTCTATCACGCAATTTACGACTTGGCTCAACGAACAAACCCTGCAATACCGTAAAAAAATTGGGTCACAACATTCCTTGGGCATATTGGTGGGGAATACTTTACAAAGCGACCTCCAAACCCGAACTTATGCCGAAGGAAGAGGTTTTGCCAACAATCAATTCACTCAAATTTCTTCCGCTGCTACCACTGCCGGCTCACAAAGTTGGAGCAAAAGCAACTTGGCTTCTTTCTTCGGAAAAATCGATTACGCTTTTGATAATAAATACTTGCTCGATTTTAGCGTAAGGGCGGATGGTTCTTCCCGCTTTGGAAACAACCGTAAATGGGGATACTTTCCTTCAGTAGGAGTAGCATGGCGTGCCAAACAAGAAAGCTTTTTGCGGGATGTTAACTGGCTCTCTGACCTCAAAATCAGAAGTAGCGTGGGTATCACTGGCAATCAAAACGGTATTGGAGACTTTGCTTCTCAAGGACTTTGGACCGGGGGGGCCTCTTACCAAGGCAATGCTGGTATAGCGCCCCAACAACTTGGCAATGCCGACTTACAATGGGAACGCACGCGCCAATTTAACATCGGAATTGACGCATCTATCATTGAGTCGCGCATAGGCTTTGAGCTTAATTATTACAACAAATATACCTCCAACGGCCTTTTACAATTAGCCCTTCCGGCCGCTACTGGCTTTAGTGGCTATTGGTCCAATGCCGCCGAAATCAGCAACAAAGGTTTTGAATTTGTACTCAATACCGTCAATATCCGCAAAGGGTCACTTTCTTGGACTACAAGTTTTAACGTAGCTCAAAATATCAACAAAATCGAAAAACTCCCTAATCCACTCCGCTACGGAAGTCGAGATTTGATTTTACTCCAAGAAGGTACGCCGTTGTATTCGTTTTGGGTGTATAAAGAACTGGGTGTCAGTCCCGAAACTGGAAACGTAATCTATGATGATGTCAACAAAGATGGCCAAATCACGGTAGCCGACCGCCAAATTTTGGGCAGTATTTGGCCAAAATTCTTTGGAGGACTCACCAACAACTTCACCTATAAAGGTTTTGATGCTTCGTTGTTTTTCTCTTTTCAATACGGCAACAAAATCTACAATCACAATCGATTTTTTGGAGAAGGAGGAGGCGCACGCGACGCGGCGCGGGTGATTTTGGCCAGCAACAACGACCGTTGGCAAAAACCGGGAGACATCACTGATACTCCTCGCCCCGACGGTGTCAATGTCAACAATTACCGAGACGGTGGAAGTCGTTGGCTCGAAGATGGTTCTTTTTTGAGACTTCGTTCGCTTAACCTAGGCTATACTCTTCCCAAAAACACCACTAAGAAAGTGGGCATCGAAACCCTCCGTGTATATCTAGCCGGAACCAACCTATGGCTTCTGACCAAATACACAGGCCTAGACCCAGAATCTAGTGCTAGCAGTAGCCAGAACCAACAAGGAATTGATTTAGGAACTCCCCCTCAGCCATTGGGCGTACAAGTAGGAATCAATCTTTCTTTCTAACACTCTTTTGAAAAAATACATCGAAATGAAATTAGTCAAGAATATATTAAGCATGTCGTTGGTGGTTTTGCTTTCAAGCTGCGAAAAATTTTTGGAAGTAAACCCCAAAGAATCCATCTCAGATGCCGTTACGATTGTAGATCGTACTTCGGCAGAGACAGCTATTAGAGGCGTATATAGTGCATTGGCAAGCGGTGATTATTATGGCACAAGTTTTCAGTCGATTGGGTATCTTTCTGGTGACAATATTCAATGGACTGGCTCACAATCGCAAGTTCAGGAATTTATCAACAAGAAAGTAAATGCCGATAACGCCACCATTAGCTCGGCTTGGGTAGCTATCTATCGAACTATCAATCGCGCCAACAACGTCATCACTAAAGTAGCCAATGTGACCGACCCACAACTCACACAAGCACTTAAAAATCAATACATCGGAGAAGCTTATTTCATCAGAGCACTGGCTTATTTTGACTTGGCTCGTACTTGGGGAGGAGTTCCTTTGATTACGGTTCCGACCGTCAACCCAACAGACAATGTAGGTCTTAAACGTAGCACCCAAGCCGAGACTTATGCCCAAGTACTTAAAGATTTGGAAGCCGCTGAACCTCTTCTACCTGCTACTACCGACCGTTTTAGAGCTACACGCAAAACCGTTTGGGCCTTGCGAGCACGTTATCATCTTTATCAAAAAGAATGGGCGAAAGCCGAAGAATACGCCAGCAAAGTAATCACTGATGTGACCAATTATCGTTTGCTAAAACCTTTTAGTGCTTTTTTTGCCAATGATGCCCGTGGTACCGCCGAATCTATTTTTGAGATTTTTTACAATGGCACCACCGAAGTAAACTCCCACCGAGGCCAATGGCAGCCTCAAACCAACGGCGGTACCCGTCAATGGGCGCCAAATGATGCCTTGGTGGCCTTACTCAACGACCCTACCGTGGGTGGAAACCGCAGCACATTGGTAGCCAAAGACAATCAAAACCGCTGGTACGGAAACTTGTATTATCGCAATCCTGCCTCTGATCCTTCTTACATCATTCGTATTGCTGAATTATACCTTATAAGAGCCGAAGCACTCGCCCAACAATCAAAACTTAATGAAGCACTTGTGGATTTAAATCTTGTACGAGATAGAGCAGGAATAGCCCCAAGCACTGCGGCTACCAAAGATAACGTACTCTTAGCCATCGAAAATGAACGGCGTGTCGAGTTCGCTCTTGAGCCTCATCGTTGGTTTGATATTGTTCGCACAGGTAGAGCTAATACCGTTTTTGGAGTTACAGATGCCAATCGTTTGTTGCTCCCTATTCCAGTTCAACAATTACTTTCTGACAAATCTTTGGAACAAAACCCTGGTTATTAATCATTTACATCAGGCAAGACTTTCCAAGTTTAGGAGTCAAACAAGTTAAAACTTGGAAAGTCCAACACCAGACAAGACTTTCCAAGTTCAGGAGTCAAACAAGTTAAAACTTGGAAAGTCCAACATCAGACAAGACTTTCCAAGTTTAGGAGTCAAACAAGTTAAAACTTGGAAAGTCCAACATCAGACAAGACTTTCCAAGTTCAGGAAATCAGCAAATTGAAACTTGGAATATCTCGTTTGAAGCTTTAAAACAAAGTCCTCAGGACTAACCTCTACCATATTATTTATAAATCACCTTCAAAACCTACGACCATGTCAAATCAACCCAACGTTGGCAGTACTTGGAGTAACTTAGAAAAAAACACTTTCCGTTTTTTTTCAATCTTCTTCTTTATTCAGGTTTTGCCTTTCGATAGTCGTTTTTTTCAGCAATTAGTTTCCGTCGATTTGTTTAGTATTAGTTACCGTGACATTTTTTATTTGTCACGGTACTCACCTTCTTTTGTTGGTCACGACAACCTCATCAATTGGATTATTGTGGGAGTGTTGGCTGGCATTGGAGCCATTATCTGGACAAAAGTGGATACTACATCTACCGACTACAACAAACTATATTATTGGCTTAGGGTACTTCTACGTTATCGATTAGCGATAGGATTGATTGCTTATGGATTTATCAAACTTTTTCCATTGCAAGCACCCCTTCCTTCGATTAGTAATCTCAATACCAATTATGGAGATTTTACGGCTTGGAAGCTCTTTTCACTAGGTCTTGGGGTCGTTCCTAATTATCAATCTTTCTTGGGGTTGGTCGAGATTGTCGGTGGACTATTATTATTTAATCGTAAAACAACCACAATTGCGACGCTCATTATTATTCCTTTTACAGGCAATGTTTTTGTTTCAAACATTGCTTACGAGGGCGGCGAATACATTTATAGTTTTTATCTGGTTTCGATTGCGTTATTTCTTTTTGCTTACGATGCTCGTCGTTTGTTCAGCCTTGTCTCACTTGAACTACCCACTGCCCCTCATAGTTTTCAGCCTGTGTTTTCAGAACAATGGCAAAAAGCCCGTCTTACCATCAAAACTACCTTCATTTTCTTTTTTGTGATTTTGTATGGTTACAAAACATACGCTGGTTACAAAGAAAGCCCTTATCAATTCCCCAAAAAAGCAGGTCTCCCTCAAGCCGAAGGAATCTATAATGTGAGTGTGTTTTCGGTCAACGATTCTATTTTGCCTTATTCCAAAACGGACTCTACTCGCTGGCAGGATGTGGTGTTTGAAAAATGGAACACTATCAGTATCCGCTCTAATCGCCCTGTAAAGATAGCTCACACAAAAACGGAAGAAATCTTCCAAAATGACAGCGACCGCAGCTATGAGTATGCTGGTTCACAAGGAAGACATTACTATAGCTACGAATGGGACACTTCAAACAATGTGTTGCACCTAAAAAATAGAAACCCAAATCATAGCAACGAGTCTTTGACATTGCATTTTACACAGCCCAACGATTCTACTTTTGTACTTAAAGGCATCAACGAAAAGCGTGATTCTGTCTATGCTGTATTGAACAAAATCAACAAAAAATACCTCACGTTTGAAGCCCAAAAAACGGGGCGCCGCCGTGGCTTGAAACTCTAACATTTTCCTTTAAAACCTTTTACCTCATGGCTAAAGCATTAAAAATCACGTCAGAACGGGTTGATTTGGGAACAAACACCGCAAGTCAAAAAACAGCTACCCACAAAACGGTTGAGCCTTTTCCTCAGCATACAGAGCCTTCATCTAAGCTACCTTCGTGGAAACCTTGGCAAAAAATTCTGTTCAGAATCGCCTTTGTGTTTTTTGTAAGTATGGCACTGCCCAATAGTCTTGATTGGTACAAAGAAATCGTATCGTTTGATTGGCTGCACCTGCATTATCGGGATCTGTACGACATCGCTCGGTTTGGGTCAGGACTTAACATCTTCGGCACTACCCTCTTTGGGTCTAATCTAAATGGTTATGCTATTTGGGTGATTACCTTCATCTTTTCGGTAGTAGTGGGACTGATTGGGACGGCTATCGCGGTTTATCGCAAATCCGAGCGAGCGGAGTATCATCTTTTATATTATTGGCTACGGGTGATTGTAAGATATAGAGCAGGCATTGGTATCATTGGTTTTGGATTTACTAAACTTACGCCTACTCAGCTTCCATATCCTTCGTGGGGTATTTTAAATACCAACTTTGGAGACTTGACTCTGCAAAAAATCTATTGGCTTTCGATTGGGATTGTGCCTTGGTATGAGGTGTTTACGGGAGTGGTGGAAGTAGCCGCAGGGGCTTTACTTTTCTTTAGAGCCACTACTTTTTGGGGTGCTGTTTTACTTTTTGGAGCTTTGGCCGACATCGTCTATGTCAACTTTTCCTATGATGGTGGCGTCCATGTTTATAGTTCTTACTTTGTGCTTCTTTCGGCGTTTATCCTTATCGATTATGTACCATCGTTATACCGACTTCTCATTCAAGAAAAATTCACCATTCCGTTTACTTACTATCCCAATTTTAGCGAAGCGTGGCAACGAATCTTGCGTATTTCGCTCAAAACAGCCACTATTATCATTTTTTTGCCCGTATTCACCTATTTGGCGATTGTCAATTTTTTGTATGACCCCTACAAGCAGCCCGCTATCAAAGGAATCTCATCACTTAGAGGCAATTATCAAGTTACTGAGTTTAAACTCAACAATCAAGTGATTCCTTACTCTCCACTTGATACAACTCGCTGGCAACAAGCCACTTTTGAAAAGTGGACCACCCTCACTTTTAAAGTCAATAAACCCGTAAGCCTCGACTTATCCAACGGTGGAGGTGCTCCCATGCGCGACATCAACCGTACCTTTGAACTGACAGGAGTAGCAGGGGGGCAACGGGTATTTTATTATGAAGCGGATACTGTCAACAGAGTTTTGTATTTACAAGACAAAAACCGAGGGGTTCGTCAAGAAGGACGTGAATTTTTAGGAAACAGAACAGACTTTGGAGGCGATGCTCGCACCAATGCCGCCGCTCGCAAAAAAACAGAAAAACCACAAGAAGATACATGGATTCCGAAAGAAGCACTGGCAAACATTGGCTCTGAAGATGCTAAGATTGAGCCTATCGCTCGCTCTACTCGTCGAACCAAAGGTATTGAAGCAGAATCTAGACCTACCAAACGCAACCGTATGATACTGAAATATGAGGTATTGGAAGGGGGAAACAAAGTGATTTTGTCGGGAATCAACGAAAACAAAGATTCCATCACAGTGGTCTTGAATAGATATACCAAAAACTACGCTTTGTCGAGAAGTACGCTTGAAGCTGGTAAATATGACTAAATTGTCTTTATCGTCGCTGATTCTGACAAAAAAGCAGAATCAGTGACGATTTATTTATAACTTGTTTGAGAAAACACTATTCTTTATGCCGTCATTGATGGGTATTTTATCAAAGTCTCTTTTAATCTTTCCAATCGTTTGGGGGCTCTTATTTTCAAATTCAGGCTACTTGTCCACCCATTCGTCTCATTTTTCACCGTCCGACACTTCACAAGTCCCTTCCTCTTTTGGTTTTGGGAGACTAGCTACCCAAGCCGAAATCGACAGAATAGATATTGATGTTCGTCCTGACGGCAAAGGGCTGCCCCAAGGCAAAGGCGTAGCCGCCAAAGGAAAATTGATTTTTGCCACCAAATGCGTCGCTTGCCACGGCGCAGGAGGCATAGGTGGTCCTAATGGCTCATTGGTGCATAGTCAGGTGGAACCTACTAAAAAACGTGCCGAAAAAACCATCGGTAATTACTGGCCTTATGCTACCACGGTCTTTGATTACATTCGGCGTGCTATGCCCTTCAATGCCCCTGGCTCACTTACCAACGACGAGGTATATCATCTGACCGCCTATTTGCTTTCAGCCAATCAAATTATTGATTCCAGTTTTGTGGTTACTCCTGCGACCCTTCCTACCATAAAAATGCCCGCACAGCCTCTATTTGTACCTGACGACCGCAAAGGTGGACCTGTAATAAAATAATGTATGAAAAACAAAATCATTCAACTTACACAGCGGGATACCAAAATATCAAGAAGGAAACTTTTGGGTGGGGCGGCTACTGCCGCCGTGGCTATTGTTCAGACCGCCGAAGGCAAAAACGTGCAAGCAGCCCTTACTCAAGCTCAATTGTCAGATGACGACCCAACCAAGAAACTAGGGACTTTTCCTGGTGAAATCGGTACTAGGTCTTCTTTTGAAAAACTAGTTAAAGACCCCTCAGAGACCTCTTCCCGTTCGCCTTTACAAGATTTTTATGGTATCATCACACCCTCTGATCTTCACTTTGAGCGGCATCATGGAGGCGTACCCGTCATAGACCCTACCAAACACGAATTGCTTATTCATGGTATGGTAAGCAAACCCATGATTTTTAAATTGGCTGATTTAAAGCGATTCCCGTCGGTATCACGCATTGCATTTTTGGAATGTTCGGGCAATTTTCGTTCGGGAAAAGAAACGTTACGTCCACAAGAAATTTGTGGCCTTACAAGTCAAAGTGAATGGACGGGCGTGAAGCTTTCAACCATTTTTAGAGAAGTTGGCATCAAGCCCAATGCGACTTGGTTTTTGGCCGAAGGAGGCGATGCCGCCGTGATGACCCGCAGTATTCCCGTCAAAAAAGGTTTGGACGATGTCATCATTGCCTATGCCCAAAATGGCGAAGCTATTCGTCCCGAACAAGGCTATCCTATTCGGCTTTTTGTGCCCGGTTGGGAAGGCAATACCAACGTCAAATGGCTTCGCCGAATTGAACTTTCCGACCAACCCTTTATGACTCGCGAAGAAACTTCCAAATACACCGAATTTGTGAATGGCAAAGTGAGGCAGTTTAGTTTTGATATAGATGCTCGCTCTATTATTACCTTTCCTTCTTACCCACAGCAGGTAGAAAAAGGATGGATTGAAATCAGGGGTATCGCTTGGAGTGGACGCGGCAAAGTCCACAAAGTAGAAGTAAGCGTAGATGCTGGCAAGAGTTGGCAAATTGCCAACCTACAAGAACCCATTTTAGACAAAGCGCATACGGCTTTCAGGTATTTGTGGAAATGGGACGGCAATGCTACCGAAATCATGAGCCGTGTCACCGACGAAACTGGCTACACTCAGCCTACGCTCAAGCAATTGGTAGAAGCAAGAGGCGAATCCAATGGCTATCATTTTAATCCCATCACGGCTTGGCAAATAAAACCCGATGGCTCAGTGCTTTTCAAACCCGAATCATTTCGATAAACTTTCCTTATGACCTCACTCGATTATGATGCCGTGGTGATTGGTTCTGGGCCAAACGGCTTAGCAGCGGCCATTACATTGCAGCAAGCAGGTTTACGAGTACTTATCGTAGAAGCCAAAAATACCATTGGAGGAGGCTTACGGACGGCCGAACTTACCTTGCCAGGCTTCAAACATGATATTTGTTCGGCGATTCATCCGATGGCCGCAGCCTCTCCTTTTTTCAATTCGCTTCCATTGGAGCAACACGGACTCAAATACATTTATCCGTCCATTTCGGCAGCGCATCCCTTCGACAATGGTACATCGGCGGTACTGACCCGTTCGCTACAAGAAACAGCCTCCCTTTTAGGCAATGACGAAGGCAATTACCTTTCTCTAATTGGGGGCGTAAAATCCCAATGGGAATCGCTCCTGCCTCAAATTTTAGGTCCTCTAAGTTTCCCAAAAAACCCCATTGGATTAGCCAAATTTGGACTCAATGCCTTACAACCAGCTACTTGGCTGTCAAAAAAATTCAACAACGACGCTACAAAAGGGCTTTGGGCGGGGATGGCAGCGCATTCAATCATACCCCTTTCTCAATTTACAACTTCCGCTATCGGGCTGGTACTCATGACAGCCAGCCACTCAAAAGGGTGGCCGATTCCGAAAGGCGGCTCTCAGCAACTCGCTAATGCCTTAGGCTCTTATTTTCAATCCATTGGCGGAAAAATACAAACCAACTTTTACGTAAGCGCGTTGTCGCAACTACCTTCATCAAAAGCCATTTTGTTTGACATCACCCCTCGCCAATTGCTCCAAATTGCAGGACACCGTTTTTCTAGTATTTATCAGTGGCAGCTCCAAAAATACCGCTACGGCATGGGCGTTTTTAAGGTAGATTGGGCGTTGGCTGAGGCAGTTCCTTTTACTTCTTCGGATTGTAGCCTTGCCGGAACGCTCCATCTGGGCAATACTTTTGAAGAAATCGTCCATTCCGAACAAGCCACTTGGCAAGGCCAGCACCCTTCTCGTCCTTTTGTCCTTTTGGGTCAACAAAGTATTTTTGACTCTACCCGCGCTCCCGCAGGCAAACAAGTGTTGTGGGGGTATTGTCATGTTCCTCATGGCTCTACCAAAGACATGACGCCTTTTATCGAAAATCAAATCGAGCGGTTTGCGCCTGGTTTTAAAGACAGGATTTTGGCACGCCATACCTTCAATACTTCCCAAATCGAAGAATACAACCCCAATTATATCGGCGGCGATATCAACGGCGGTGTGATTGATTGGCGTCAGTTGTTTACCCGACCAGCCTTACGCTGGTCCCCTTACCGTACTTCTACCAAAGGTCTGTACCTATGCTCTTCTTCTACGCCACCAGGCGGAGGAGTACATGGAATGTGTGGCTACCACGCCGCCAAACAAGCCCTCAAAGATGTTTTCAAAATCGAAATCTAGCAGTTGGTTAGTTGCTAACAGAAGCAATCTTGACCGCTTTTTCTATTTCTTTGTCCGAAACAATAAACTCAAAATCTTTGTCTATATAGTCATACACTACTCTTCCCTCCGCATTGACCACAAAAGTGGCAGGAAAAGGTACTTCTTCTGAAATCCCCGCAATGCGATCCCAGACAGGCTCAAACTCCGAGTACACCCCCAATGCTGCACTTATCTGCAAATTTATGTCTTGGAGTAAATTAAAATCCAAATCATATTTTTGAACGGTATAGACTATATTTTTAAAATATTCGGTCGTCAAAACCAGCAAATTACCTCCCAGATTTTGGATGATTGGATATACTTTTTTAAGCCGCAAAAGATGCTTTTCGCCGTAGTTGTTCCACGAAGGGCTATAGGTGCTAATTACCAATGGGCCTTCTTTGACGAGTTGATGCAAATAAAAATAGCTTCCCGCCTCCAAATACAACGGCAAATGCTGCCACACCCCCAGCTCGGCATTGATTCTGATACTTGGGAGTTTTCCACGGTTTTTGACCGGCTCTATTTTTTTGTAAGTTTCGGGTAAAGAAGAAATAAAATAATCTTCTCCTACCACTTTAATGATGGATTTCATATGGTTTCGTTTTTTATGAATATCAAAAATATATCACTCTAATTATCAACACATTGCGTATTTCCCTTTGTTTTCTTATCTGTACATGAGTTGTAAATAATAGCTTTTGAGAGATTGGAAATAAATAAAAGAAAGAGCGATGACATAGGCAATAAAAATAATACTGATAGGAGTAGGCGACATGCACCATAGCGTAAGAGATACCCCCACCAGCCTTAGGTACTCAAGATAGAAAACCCATCTTCGTTGTTCCAAAATCGCCCCGATATTGATAAGGGTCAACAAAATAATAATCGCTACTGCTACCTGAAAACCAAACGGAATGTGTTTTTCAAATAACAACAATCCAAATAATACCCCCATCGTAATCGCCATCTGAATCAAAACATACGTTTTGAGCTTAGTGGGAGTAGATTGCTTTATGCTTTTAATCCAAAAAACCTTTTCGGCTTTAGGTCTTATTGTAGGGTCAAAATCAGCAGGACTCCCCAATATTATTTTTAGCTTGTTGCCAATACCACGTTGCTGTCTGATGGCCATTCCTAATTCTATGAAATAATGAAAATGCTGCCATAAGAAACTATAGCTATCAAGCGATTTGGTAAGACCATATTGGGGCTGTACGGTCTCTTTGGCAAAAGTCCCGAATAGCTTATCCCAAATGATAAACATATCTCCGTAGTTTTTATCCAAATAAATATCGTTGGAAGCATGATGCACCCGATGATGCGATGGCGTTACCAACAAATATTCCAAAATTCCTAAGTTTCCGATAAGCTGCGTATGAGTAAAAAAGGGGTACAACCCGTGAATAACCAACACCGTAGAAATCATTGCAGGAGGAAAACCGATGATGGGCAAAACCGACCAAAAAGCTGTACGAACCACTGCCTGAAGAATCGTAATGCGGGTACCTGTCGTATAATTAAAATCTTCGCTTTGATGGTGCACAATGTGTGCCGCCCAAAACAGATTGACTTCATGCCCTAAGCGATGATACCAGTACCACAACAAATCGGTTCCTAAGATAAGAGCAAGCCACAACAACAAACTTGGCGCAAAATGGAAGAGCGCAAAATGCCGATGCAGATAATCATAGAAAAAATAAAAACTACTCGCAGTAAACAAATCAATCAGCCTTTCGGCAACTCCCACATTAAGATTGGCGATAGATTCGTTGAAGTGATGAATGTTTTTTCTATATTTTCTACCAATAATATATTCTAAACCAATAAAAAATAGGAAGAAAGGAACAGCAAATGCAAAAATGTTGATTGACATGATTTCAGGATAGTTTCATGAAACAACAAATCCAATTAAAAATTCAGAAAAACACGGCGGCACTCTTGTTTCAAGCTGTACTTACATTCAAAATGCTGAAATAATATTTCTTAGGCTCAAAGTGATAATAACAATACCCACAATAAGCATTAAAGTTTTGGGATTCACTTTTCCACATACATAAGCCGCAAAAGGCGATGCTAAAACTCCTCCTATTAGGATACCTACCACCACATTCCAGTTGTCAATACCAATCATCAAAGTAAACATCCCCGCCCCCGCCGCTGCAATAAAAAACTCGGCGGTATTGACCGACCCAATCGTATAGCGTGGCTGCCGACCACTTCCTATGAGCGTAGAAGTCACAACAGGCCCCCAGCCTCCTCCGCCCACAGCATCTACAAAACCTCCAAGCAACGCCAAAGGCCCTACATATTTGGTTTTCTTTTTTACAGTTTTCTTGCGCAATGCTTTCGATATTACAACTATCCCCATCACTAGCAAATAAGCTGATATGTAGGGTTTGATGATATTTCCATCAAATGAACTCAACAAATAAGCACCTGTCAATGCGCCCACGATACCCGGAATCAACAATAATTTAAAAAGCTTTTTGTTGACATTCCCAAAACGCCAATGCGACAACCCCGAAGCGCCACTCGTAAAAACCTCTGCAATGTGTACACTCGCACTTGCAGCGGCGGGGCTTACCCCCAAACTCAATAAAAGTGAACTGCAACTAATCCCGTAAGCCATGCCCAAAGCACCGTCTATCGTCTGCGCTAAAAAACCTACTCCGATAAAAAGCAGCGTTTCGGTGGTAAAAAATGACGAAACCACCGGCTGAATATCTTGTCCGAAAAAGTTCCATACTACCAAACCAATGGTAATAAGAATAATAATCACAAAGACGCCAAAAAGTACCCGATCTCCAAGATATATCCGATTGCTTGATTGAATCATTGTATGTTTGATTAAATAAAAAAGTCTCAAATGATATGTTTGGCTCTTACTAAACCTGTAATGGCTTTGAGTCGGAGGAGAAGATTGTCTAGCTTGTCGGCACTTTCCAATTCTATCCCTACTTTTCCCTCAGATTTTACGCCATCCGCTTCAAACTTTACACTCACAATACGCCCATAATCAGAGCTGTGGCGAGTCACTTCCGCGACAAACCCAATACGATCAAAGCCCAAAATCTCGATTTGGGTAAGATGTGGTTTCAATACAGGCACATGATTTGCGTTCATAATGTGTTGAGTTTAATTAGATGGCTGAATATCCTCTGGACAATGTGCACCACACTGCCCAGAGATTTCTAAAATCAAAAAGTATATCTTAAAGTAATGCCGTAGGTTTGGGGATCGCCCAAGATACCTGCATAATGCCCCGCGCTACCCGGTGCCGCTAAGAGTTGTTCGAAATAGTCGGTATTAAGGATATTTCTTCCCCACACAAAAACCGAAATCCCATTGGAAGCTCTAAACCCAACCCGCCCGTTGACAAGCGTATATCCGTCGATATTCAAATATTTGGAAGGAGACGGACTCGACGAAAAAGACGAACGATAATACAAATCAAGGCCAGCAAAGTAATTTCCTTTAAGACCTAAGAGTCCGCCTTTGACGGAGCCTTCTGCACCAAGCGACCCAGCCCATTTCGAAATACCCGGAAGCGCTCCGCCCGAAATATCTTTGAATGCTTGCGCACCTCCTACTTCTTCGAGTGGAACGGGAGCGTTTTTAAAAGAAACATATTTACCGTCGGTATAAGCAAAGGCACCATTGATGGTCAAACCACTTCCTACTCTGATGTTTCCGTCAATTTCAAGCCCAATCACCCTTACGCGCTCTGCGTTGGCCAAATACCCACGGTTTACACCAGGCTCAGGTGTCTGCACTTGGGTTTGATAATCTTTGATGTCGGTATCATGAAATACTACATTCAAGACCGAGTTGGCTGAAGGCTTGGTCTTAATTCCAAACTCAATGTGCGTCACAAATTCTGGTTTAACACGCGCCAAATCAATCAATACCTGCCCGCTTGCGGTGGGCAATCCTCCGATATTTACTCCGACAGGCTTATAGCTTACCGAATAAGTACCAAAAGCATTAAAGTCTTTGGAGACTTTATACTGCAAAGTCAACTGTCCCGAAAAATTCCCCTCTTGTACCTCTGTATCAAAGGCTTGATTGGTATAAACTCCATTTTTCAAAGCCAACAAAGCGGGGTCGGTGGTTTGTAATCCGCCGTAAGTTTCGCGCTTATAATTGGCGGTTTTCTTATCATAGTTGTATCTGATACCTGGCAACACATGCAGCTTTTCGGTAATAGCCCAGTCTGCTTGCGCAAAAATCGCCAAACCAGTGCTTTGAATTCTGTTGGTAGTACGAATCCCAAAATTGTCAAACAAACCGGGGGTTTTCCACAAAGCACTTGTTGAACTTTGCGCAAAACGCCATTGCGCTGAGCCAGCTTCTTCGGTTTGGACAGGGTCGGATTTTAGATCTTGCCAAAGACCAAATAGCCCTATTACTCCACTCACCTTGGAACTAACTTTTCCCGAATAACGAATCTCCTGCGACCATTGGTCATGCACTGAGTTTCCTGCCGAAATAGTAAACGAAGGAAGTCCGAGATAATCACGGTCATTGAGGGGTACCCACTTCCAATAGCGCCACGCCGAAGTAGAAGTCAAAGTACCATTGCCTATTTTTATATCCGCATTTACTGAAACTCCCCCCAATTGGTTATCTGCTTTTGAAGGTGTATCATGGTCTACAATTCTATCAAAAGGATTAGTAGAAGGGAGCTTGTAACCAAGGTCAGCGATAATGGCATTAAATTGGCGATAAGCCGCCCGTTGAGTAGTGACTACACCCGCTACCGGCCAACCATACCCACTGGGTTTTTGATCTGACACATCGCCGATGAAGGTAATTTTAACTTTATCGCTAGGGGTATAAAGTAGCTGCCCTCTTACCCCGATGTTATTGATATCGTTGATATGGAGTTGGGTTCTTGTGTTGTACAGCAACCCATTTCTTTGGGTACCCGTAAAAGACACCCTGGCGGCAAGTTTTTTACTCAGAGGCCCTGAAAGTGAGCCTTTGGCTTGAATAAACCCATAATTTCCATAACTAAGCTCAAAACTAGCATTGGGCGTAAAGCTAGCCTCACGCGATGTAATGTTGAAAGCACCTGCGGTAGTATTTTTACCAAACAATGTACCCTGTGGCCCGCGCAATACTTCTACTCGGTCTATGTCAATAAAATCTAAAGCTGTAGCCGCTGGGCGTGCATAATACACCCCGTCCACATAAAAGCCCACTCCAGGGTCAATACCGTCGTTAGTCAATCCATAAGTAGAGCCTAGTCCTCTGATATTGAGCGTAGTATTTCGGGCATTAGAAGCATAAAGTTGCACAGTGGGAACAAGTTCTTTAAGGCGATTGACGTTAAAAGCCCCTGCATCTTCGGCAGTTACGCCCCGAATTACCGAAATCGGAATCGGAATATCTTGCACCGATTCTTGACGGCGTCTCGACGAAACCACCACATCTCCCAACTGATTCACATTCTCCTCAAGCTTGATTTCTACCTTATTTTCATTGATTAAAATTTCTTTTTTTAGGTATCCTACATAGGATACGATTAGGGTAAAGGGTAGCTTTTGGCCTGTAATAAGTGAAAACTCACCATTAGCGTCGGTAGTGGCGCCATTGGTTGTTCCTTTGATAGAGACAGTAGCCCCTATCAAGACTTCGCTAGTACGAGCACTTACCACTTTTCCCGAAACGGTTGCATTGATAATGGGCCTGTCTTGTGCTTTTAATGACGAGGAAAAGATGAGTCCTATAACAAAAAGAGTAGTTAAAAAATACTTCATAGTGGGTTGGTTTGAGTGGTGGATGGTCATAAAATCGCGTTTTATGTTTAAGTTAAATTGTATATATAATATACAGATTTTATAGTTTAAAATTTGGTATTCACATTTAGTCTACGATAATCTACTTCTCCCTATTTTAGATAGGATACAAGGAGATTAGTATTTATTGTCTATTGATTTTATATGCAAATGTATTCTAAAAAAAATTTTATATGCAACTCTTCTTACAAAAAAATTCCAATATTATTAATAATATTATATACAAACTTTATTTTATACTATATCTATCGATTTTGCATATACTGGTTTTTGAAAATTTTAAGACAATGCATAAAAGAAGTAATACAAACAAAAACGCTGCTCTCTCATGATAATTAAATAACATACCATGTATCATGCAACCTATAAGCTCTTTTTTTATTACTTTTTAAAAAAATCAATAAAAAAAATACACAAAACTCTGATTATCAATATATTAAAAAATTAAAAATTGTAAAAAATAAATTTAGACACTTGAATAAAACATCAATTAATAGTACTAATTCATAAAATTTTTGAATTTTTTTATGAAAAAAATAAGTAATAAAAAGTTTAAAGTTTCTTATCAAAAAAGTTTCGCCTGAAGTCGCACCATTTATGAATCATGTATGCACCCATTTCAAATATCTAATACTTCATTCCAACAATCAGACCCTAAAATACCTGATTATCAACATTGTATTAATTTCTTAAGCTATATTCTAACTCACTAGATTCTTACTAGCGAGATCGATTTTGCCCATTTTATTAATTTATCTATCTATTTACTTATGAAACTTCAATTATTATGAAGAAAACATCTACACTTACGCTAAGGCATGCGCTAGTTTGTGGTGCATTTGCTATGAGCCTTCAGATGAGTGCCCCCGCATGGGCAACTCCTGTCTCCCCGCCTTTTCCTACCATTCATCAACCCACTGACAAAACAGTGAGTGGGCAGGTATTGTCCAAAGATGACAATACCCCTATCCCCGGCGTAACTGTATTAGTCAAAAACACAACCAATGGTACAACAACAGACGGAGAAGGAAGATTTAAAATCAATGTATCAGACAACACCGCTATTTTGGTATTTTCCTCGGTGGGCTATTTGTCTCAAGAAATGGTAGTTGGCAACAAAACTACCATCAATATTAGCCTTGGCACGGATCAAAAAATCCTCAACGAAGTAGTAGTAGTGGGATACGGTACTCAGAAAAAAAGAGATTTAACTGGTGCTGTATCGCAAATCAATACTACCAAACTTGAAAACGAAAACCCCAACTCTGTACAAGATATTTTACGAGGAAACGTGGCGGGTTTGAATGTAGGCATGTCACCGTCTGCTAAAGGGGGAGGTAGCTTGCTCGTACGGGGCCGCAACTCTTTGAATGCCGCTACGAGTCCACTGCTTGTATTGGATGGCGCTATTTATTATGGGGAGTTGTCGGACATCAACCCCAACGATATCGAAACCATCGACGTACTCAAAGACGCAAGCTCAGCGGCAGTTTTTGGGGCTAAAGCAGCGAGTGGGGTGATTTTGATTACTACCAAAAAAGGCCAAGAAGGAAAACCTCGGGTCAATATCAATACCAACTTTGCCGTAGCAAGTGTAGCTCGTAATCAAGAGGTATTGAGCCCAGACGGATTTGTCAACTGGAGAAGTGACGTAATGAAAAACATCAACTCTACTTATAAACCAGGCCAATTCAACAACCCCAATCAGCTTCCTTCAGGGGTGAGTCTTGAGCAATGGATGGCTTATGACGGTTCGTCGGGCGACCCCACCACGGTGTGGTTGCAGCGATTGGGAATGCAGCCCATCGAAATCGAAAACTACAAAGCAGGAAAAAGTGTCAATTGGTACGATATGATTTTCCAAAATGGAGCTCGCCAAGACCATACCGTCAGCGTTTCGGGACGTAAAGAAGGTACTTCTTACTATATGTCAATGGGCTACCTCGACAACAATGGTATCATTTATGGGGACCGTTTCAAAACTATCAGAGGACGTATTAATCTTGAAAGCAAAGTGACGAAGTTTTTGTCGGTGGGGATGACTACCCAATTTGCTGACCGCGACGAAAGCCAAGTACCGGTAGACTGGAATTTGGCGCGCACTTTGTCGCCTTGGGGTTCGGAATTTGATGCTAATGGTAATTATACCTGGCGTCCAAACAACGAAGCAAGTGGAGGGAAGCACCCTTACTATGACCGTAGCTTCATAGACCGTCGTACCAAAATTACGACTCTAAATACCACTATTTTTGGCTTAGTTACCCTTCCTTTTGGTATTACTTACCGACTCAACTACACTCCACAGCTTGAGTTTTATGAAAGATACAACCACGAATCTTCTAAGCACGCTGAGTGGGCTGCTGTAGGAGGAAATGTAAGCCGTCAACAACGCAAAACATTTTACTGGCAAGTGGACAATATCTTAAAGTGGAATAAAACTTTTGGCATCCATAATTTTGACGTAACACTCCTTGCCAACGCCGAACAATTCCAACGCTGGGACAATACCATGACCAACCGTGGCATGCTTCCTTCGGATGTACTTGGCTATCATGGTATTAATACAGGTATTAACCCCACGGTTTCTAGCAATGACGAATACAGTACGGGCGATGGTTTGATGGCGCGGATGTTTTACTCACTCCAAGACCGCTATATGATTACGCTTTCGACGCGTCGGGATGGATACTCAGCCTTTGGCCAGAAAAATCCCCGCGCACTCTTCTCGTCAGCAGCTTTGGGATGGGTATTTACGGATGAAAAATTCTTTAAAAGTTCTTGGCTCAATTACGGAAAACTTCGCCTCTCATGGGGTAGCAATGGTAACCGCGATATTGGTCGTTATCTTGCACTTTCTGACCTTACTACTGGTAAGTATATTTATATCAAACCAGATGGTACTCCCTACTTGGTCAATCAGCTTTACGTAAGCCGTATGCAAAATCCCAACCTCAAATGGGAACGTACCAATTCCTTCAACTTAGGTTTGGATTTTGGAATTCTTAACAACCGTCTGGATGGTTCTATCGAAGTATACCGCTCTTCTACTAAAGACTTGCTGGTGCAGCGCTCTTTGCCCAATATCGTAGGTTTTGACTGGGTAATGGACAACCTAGGTGAAGTTCAAAACCGTGGGTTTGAAATTAGCCTTAACTCGATCAACATGAACAAAGAAAACTTGACTTGGCGCTCGACTTTCAACCTACAACTAAACCGCAACAAAATCGTGCACCTGTATGGTGATTTAGATAAAAACGGAAAAGAAATCGATGATGTAGCCAATCGCTGGTTTATCGGGCACTCCATCGACGAAATCTGGAACTACCAAGTAGATGGTATCTGGCAAACAAGCGAACAAGCTGAAGCCGCTAAGTACGGTGTAAAACCAGGCGATTTCAAAATCAAAGATGTAGATGGCGATGGCAAATACACCAACGCGGATAAGGATTTCCAAGGCTGGACCAACCCACGTTTCCGATGGACATTCCGTAATGAGTTCAAACTCTTCAAAAACTTTGATGTGTCGATGGTAATGTATTCTTATTGGGGACACAAAACGGCCTTCAACCAAATGAAAAACCGTGATGGCTTCCTTGACCGTACAAGCTCATACGTGTTCCCCTACTGGACTGCCGAAAATCCTTCTAATGAGTGGGCGCGTCTGTATTCAAGCGAAGGTGGAGCTAGTGGATTCAGTGTATATCAAGACCGCTCTTTCATCCGTCTCGACAACATCTCTGTGGCTTACACCGTCCCTAAATCCCTCATTCAAAAAGCCAATATCCAAAATCTCAAGTTTTTTGGCTCGGTTAGAAACGTAGGCTACTATGCTCCTAAATGGAACTTCTGGGATGCTGAGCCTGATGATAGCGGCAACAACGTACCTGCTCCGCGCATTGTTAGCTTTGGGATTGATATCACCCTTTAATCAGGCGTTTCTCTATTAATCTTAATCACGTAATCATGAAACTTAAATATATTACTTCAAAACCAGCCATTTGTATTGGCACTCTCCTGCTCGGAGCTACTCTCACGAGCTGCGACAAATCTTGGCTCGAACCCAAGCCCCTTTCCTTTTTTGCTCCCGAAAATACCTTCAACGACCCAAGTGGATTAAGAGCTACCCTCGTAGCATGTGAGCGGAACCTCCGTATCGAATGGTATGGCGATGCACCGCCCATGGTAACCGAGTCTATTTTTTCGGACATTGCCGTAGAAGGTACCACCGATAAATCGGGACCTGCCCAAAACATGGATCTTCAAATTACGCCCGACGCCCAGCTCAATCACACTGATTACAACAAAATCGGGTGGTATTGGATGGAAGGCTATCGCGGTATCAAATATGCCAATGCGGCTATTACGCGTATCGACCAGCCGACCTACAAATCAGAACAAGAGAAAAACGAAATCCTTGGCGCTGCTTATTTCCACCGCGCTATGCGCTATTATCGCCTTACGCATCAGTTTGGGGATGTGCCTTTGATTTTGGAAGAAGTCAATACCCCAAAACTGGATTATTCTTCTACTAAAAGAGAGGTCATTTTGAAAAAAATGAAAGAAGACCTCGAATTTGCCGAAAAATGGGTGCCTGTGGTAGCCGATAAAGGTACCGTAAACCGTGGTTCGGTAAGTCACTTACTGACCAAAATCAACCTAGCCCTCGGCCTTTTTGACGATGCCATCAAGTCGGCTAGCAATGTAATCGATGGCGGGCAGCACAGCCTGATGCGTAATCGTTTTGGGGCTACGCAAGGCGATGTTACCAAAAACGTGATTTGGGATTTGCACCGTCCTGAAAATAAGGCTATCGCTGCTAACAGAGAAGGTTTGATGTTGGTAATTGACCGTTTGCTCATGGAGGGAAACTACGACGGTGGTATCCAAATCATGCGAAATGCTGTTCCGTTTTGGCACAACAATATCAACACCCCTGCTGGTAATCGTGGTACCATCGATACCCCCAATCTTGAGTTTAATCAAGTGAATGAATTTGGCCGTGGTATCGGGCGTGTTAGACCAACATGGTACTCTACTCATTCGGTGTGGGACGACCCTAATGATTTGCGCCATGCTCCTGGCAACTGGATGCGTATGCAAGATTTGGTTTATAACAACCCAGCCATCAAAGGACGTGACGAGTTTTATGGCAAAAAGTTACAACTCCGTACAAACGCTGGAGCAGTGCTTACTATCGATACCATCCGTTGTTGGTTTGACTGGCCACATTACAAGTTGTTTATTCCTGATCCTGAGCGTGTGCAGGCAGCAGGTGGCCACACAGATTGGTATGTATTCCGTTTGGCAGAAACCTATCTTCTTCGGGCTGAAGCTCATTTCTGGAAGGGTGATTTGGCAAGTGCCGCCAACGACCTCAACCAAGTAAGAAGCCGCGCTGGTGCTTCTCCGCTTATTGCCGACAAAATCAATATCGGAACCATCTTGGACGAACGTGCTCGCGAGCTTTATTTTGAAGAACCTCGTAAAACCGAGCTTACCCGTATTGCGTATATTTTGGCTCAAACTGGCAAACCTGCTTACAATGGTAAAACTTACAGCTTGGCCAACTTCTCTGACAATAACTTTTTCTTCGATCGTATCATCGAAAAAAGTAATTTCTACAACAAAGGGGTGAAAACGCGCCATGGCGACGAATACAAAATGAGTCCTTACCACGTGTTGTGGCCGATTCCTCAGAGTGCTATTGATGGCAACTCCAAAGGAATCATCAATCAAAACAAAGGGTATGCGGGTTTTGAGCGAAATATTCCTCCATTGACGTCTATTCCTAGTAAATAGTGGTCAAATAATTCTTTTCTCCAAAGTGAGGGATTATAAGCCCCACTTTGGAGATTTTATTTTCAACGGGTACCACCTTAAAATTTTTGATTTCATGAATACCAGAAGATCTTTTTTAAAAAATGCAGTAGGTAGCTTGGCTCTTTCAAGCCCTGTGATAGCGGCAGCTGCTCCTCAATCACCACTTATTTCTCCACCCAGCAACGATTTATTTAAACTCGGCATAGCAGGTTATAGTTTTGTCCATTTCAAACTCGACCAAGCTCTCGAAATGATGAAAAAAGTCGATGTTCATTATTTGTGCATCAAAGACTTTCACTTACCTTATAATAGTACCGCCGAACAAATCTCAACTTTTCATGAGACCCTCAAAAATGCCAACGTAACTGGCTACGCAGTAGGGCCTATTTATATGAAAACCACTCAAGAAATCGACAATGGTTTCGATTATGCCAAGCGAGTAGGTGTAAAACTTATCGTAGGTGTACCCAACGAAGACCTGCTTCCTTATATCGACAAAAAAGTGAAAGAATACGATATGAGATATGCGATACATATTCACGGCCCCGATATTAAGCTATGGCCCAACGCCTCGTCGGTAATAGATGCTGTCAAAAATCTTGATCCTCGTATCGGACTTTGCTTTGATATGGGCCATGACAAGCGTTTTGGAGATGATCCAATTGCCGACTTACAAAAATATGCCAAACGTATCTTCGATATTCACCTCAAAAACGTAACCGCCGCTTCCAAAGAAGGTAAAACTTGCGAGCTAGGCCGTGGTATCATTGATATTCCAGCGTTTGTGGCGATGCTTCGTAAAATCAAATACGACGGCTGCTGTAGCTTAGAATACGAAAAAGACATGAAAGACCCTTTAGCAGGTATTGCAGAGTCGGTTGGGTATTTCAAAGGCGTATGCGAAGCATCTCAGTCTGGCAAGCGTAAATCCTAACAGTCTTAGAGTTATCGCTTAAAGGAGCAAAATCATAACTTTATTCCCCCCTTTTTCTAATTGATAGAAAGAGGGGGTTTTATATATTTACCCGAAAGCCTCATTATGTTCTTAAAGAATACCATTTATATAATCGGTAGCTCTAATACCGACATGGTGATAAAAACGCCAAAACTTCCTATGCCCGGTGAAACTGTTTTGGGAAGAGATTTTTTGATGAATGCAGGCGGCAAAGGAGCCAATCAAGCAGTAGCAGCAGCCCGACTAGGCGGAAATGTGGTTTTTGTGGCTAAAGTCGGTGATGATATTTTTGGCAAACAAGCTTTGTCACAATTTGTGAAAGAAAAAATCAACATTCAGTATGTCACAACCGACCCACATCATCCATCGGGAGTGGCGCTGATAAATGTAGATGCCAACGGTGAAAATTGTATTTCGGTGGCAGCCGGGGCCAACGGTTTTTTAAGTGAAACCGACATTAGTCCTGTTTTTGAAGAAATGACATCCAATGATATTTTATTACTCCAACTCGAAATTCCGCTTTCTACCGTCGTCTATGCTATCCAAAAAGCCCACGAAAAGGGTGTACGCATCATTCTAAATCCTGCGCCCATGACCGCCACATTATCCCACAAAATCTTGGAATGTTTGTACCTAATCACGCCCAATGAAACTGAAGCCCAACTTCTTACGGGTATTGAGGTAAATGATGAAGTTTCGGCTAAAGCTGCTTGTCAACAATTGGTAGTGAAAGGAATTGCAAACGTAATCGTTACTTTGGGGGCAAAAGGAGCCTATTTACAAACCCAATCATATGTAAAACAACTTCCAGCTCCTATCGTCAAAGCCGTTGACACTACTGCTGCGGGCGATTGTTTCAACGGGGCATTGGTGGTAGCCATCGCCGAAGGTAAATCGCTGGAAGAGGCTGCTATCTTTGCTACCAAAGCCGCCTCTATTTCCGTAACACGCATGGGCGCCCAAGCCTCCATGCCTTATCGTCAAGAGCTAGAAGAACTACTTTAATTTTCGTTACTTTTCTAAAATGGCTCCTATGTACAAAAACTGCTTTTCGTACAGCGCAGGGTCGCTTATTTTATTGTTTCTCTTTTGCAAAATCGTCGCTTTATCAAGTTGGTTAGGCGACACCTTCATGGTTACTTTATGAGTGCCTGCTTTAAGCCCATTGATAAGCGTATAGCTAAGTCGATTGTAGGTACAATATTCATCAAAACGATTGATGTATCTTGGCGGGTCTTGGTCTATCCATACCACCACTTGCCCGCTACTAGGCCCGATGATATCTACCAGCCCCACGCTTGTACCTTTGAAAGAAAATTGTAAGAAATCACTGCTATCTGCTGAGGCATAAATGGGCGCAAACATACTAGCAAATCCTCTTCCAATTGCCGACGTATCTACCCGCTTCCAACCTTTACTTTTATTGATTTTGTCGAGCGAAAGCAACTTGGCGTTTTCAAGGTTGTGGGGCATCATTGCCTTTTTCAACTTATGTTTTTGGGATGTGGTAGTTGTCTCCCATTGTTTCAGGTATCGTCCTACGGTTTCGGCATACACTTTTTGGCCTGTTTCGGAAAAAGGATGCACACCATCTTCCGAAAATATCATCTTGTCGGGTTGCTCTTTGGGTTTTCCTTGAAGAAGCATCTTGCCTTCTGTAATGAGTTTTACGGCTGGCAAAGCCATACAAATAGAGGGGATTTGGTAATAATCTGCGACTTGCTCCATCGCCGAAGCCGAAGCAGGAAAGTTGCCAGCTTGGTAAAATTCCAACTGCGGTTTTGAGAAAGTATAAACAAAACAAATATCAATCTTGGAGTTTTGTTTCCATATTTGTCTTACAATCCCCTCCATCGCCTCTTTGATTTCGTTAGTAGGTTTAGAATTGTCATTGACTGCAAACTCCACAAATACCAAATCTGGCTGGTATTGAAGCACGTGCCTATGCAAGCGGTGAGCACCAAAATCAGAACCTGTACCTCCAATAGCTGCCATGATTTGTTCAAAATGAGCCGAAGGGTATTGTTTTTGAATCCATTCAAAAGTTTGGTCACGCCAGCCTTTATCAGCCCGAGTGATACTTCCTCCCAAATAGGCAACCTTCACTTTTTTGTTTTCTTTAATTTTTGAAAAGAAATGAAGCAATCCTCCTCTCACAATCGCTTCACTACCTACAGGCAAAGGTGTGGTTTGGCTTTTTGTGGTAAATACCAACCCCAATACTAAACAACTAACTAGTGCGAATTTCATCTTTTAAGTATTACCATTTTGATTATATTCTCAAAACCCTGCTTTGGGGAATAACTACTTCTAATTTTTTTTAAGAATAAGTAGTACTTTTGAATCTCACCTAAGTAAAACTATTATAATTTTTTTATCCCTACTCTGTGATTGATACTTTCAGACCTTATGCCTCAACATTCCGCTGTAAAAACAGCGGGGATGTTATTTTTTGTGCGTATATACAGTATAGTTAACTTACTTATTCTACCTGAGTATTTTTACTCATGGAATCATGTCAATACGTTATATTTTATTCAAACGAATATCATATCCAAAACTTAGTTTTATCTTCCTACAAAAACTTAAAGTTTGGATTAGTATATATTGAATTTTCTTCTATTTTTGTGAAAGGTTTTACTGCACTTAATACTTGATAAAAGTTTTTTGAATTAGCTTTTTTCATTGATTTACCTGATTATCAGCCAAATCAATGAGTAAAAAGGCGAAGTTCGGCACGTAATAACCTCGCATTATGAAAAACGTAAACATACTTCTTGTAGAAGGAGAGCCTATTTTTGGAGCAGATCTCAAAGAGCAGCTTCAAGAAATGGGGTATCAAGTAACTGGCCCTTTTTCGGAGGGCGAAAGCGCAATCACTTCCCTTGGCGAATCAATGCCCGATTTGATCGTGATGGATATACAATTAACGGGTGAGTGGGACGGCGTAGAAACGGCACGGCGAATCCTTGAAAAATATAAAATACCCGTCATTTATCTTACTAGCAGCGCTGATACGGATACTTTCCTTAAAGCGAAGCATACCGCTCCAGCGGCATTTATGTCCAAGCCTTTTCGTACCCGTGACCTTAAATATACGATTGAGCTTGCCATTGCCAACCAAGAAAGATGGTGCAAATTCAACAAACAAAATCAACGCACCGAGCAAAACTTCCTACTAAGTGACCGACTTTTTATACGTACCAAAGACCGAATGGAACGTATCTTTTTTGATGAAATCCTATGGGTAGAAGCAGAAGATTATTATTGTAGAGTGATCACAAAAGAAAATAGTATTTTGCTTACTCAAAATTTAGGCAAATTGAGTGAGGTCCTCGAAAATCGCCCAGAGTTCATCAGAGTTCATCGCTCCTTTATCGTAAACCTAAAACACGTAGAGCAAATCAGAGAGCTATCGATTCATATTGGGGTCAAGCAAATCCCAATCAGTAAGTCATCCAGAGAAGAACTCATGAGCAGATTGAAAAGAATTTAGTATTTGTCAAACAATATGCCAAATAATCTCCCTTCTAACCCATTTTTAAAATTTTATACCATAAAACCATTAGAAATTCGTCGAGTAGCTGTACCTAATCCTATTTTCACTGGCAAAAAAGCTACATTCACTGAAAAAAGTATAAAAATATTATTTTTGGTATATTTTTAAGTTCAAAGTTTACCAATAAAAATCACATTAAAAATAGATATTATTCCATTATTAGGCTCATTTTATATCGTATAGTTTGTTTCCTATATCCGAAGTGTATTACGGTTAGTACAAGTAGTCAAAAAGCCATTCCCTGAACTAAGGGAGTGTTTCAATGGAAAAAACAACCCATTCACTGAAAACATTTGTTATTGAAAGAGGTATAAGTCAACTTTGAGCTATCAACGTTTAGTGCAGAAAACTCAATATTAATTAATTTATTCAACGTTCATGAATTTAACCTTAACCCTAGTTCCATCTAAACCCCAGTGTCCTTATTAATTAGTGTAATTGGCCATTAGAGTCAAGGTATCTTTTTTTCCAGTTTTACATTTTAGCAGCGAGAAGTCAGGATAGTATTTTTAGTACGTATATCCTTATTTTTCCGTTGATAACGGTGATTCTCATTTACTGAAAATCCTCTAACCTTATTACGCATTTGACATCTTTAATGACAAATTCGAAGAAGAAACAATTGTTTGAAGTTTCCTGGGAGGTCTGTAACCAAGTGGGAGGCATTCATACGGTTATTCGCTCGAAAATCCCGTCAATGATGGAAAAATGGGGGGATGGTTATTTTTTGATGGGGCCTTTTTTGAACAAAAAAACGGCCATTGAATTTGAGCCTATTTATCATTTAGATGATTCGCCCATTGGCAAAACCGTCAAAAAACTTCAAGAAATGGGTCTAAATGTGCACTTTGGTTATTGGCTCTTAGTCACTGGCAAACCTCAAGTATTACTATTTGATATTAGTAGTATTTGGAACCGGCTAGACTCCATCAAAGCAGAGTTTCAGCGAGAATACAAAATAAAACACTTTGGCTCTGAAGAACTGACCAATCAGGTGCTTGCTTTCGGTGAAATGGTGCGCATTTTTTTGACCGAATATGTAAGTGAGATTGACAAAGCTGGCGAAGTTGTCGCTCATTTTCATGAATGGATGGCAAGTAGCGGTTTGCCTAAGTTGTTTACCAGTAGAGTCAATATCGCCACGGTGTTTACGACTCATGCCACGCTTTTGGGGCGCTATATTGCCCAAAACGATGCTGATTTCCGCAGTAAATTGGAGATAATTGATTGGAGACAAGAAGCCCAACGTTACGGAATCGAACCCCAAGCGGTGATTGAGAGAATGGCGGCACAGAGTGCTGGTACATTTACCACGATTAGCGAAATCATTGCCAAAGAATGCATTTATTTTTTGGGCAGAGTCCCCGATTTAGTGACTCCCAATGGTATCAAACTCGAACGCTTTGCGCTACATAAGCTCGAAAATTTACACCTCGAATACCGCAAACACATTCATAAGTTTGTGATGGGGCATTTCTTTCCGAGTTATTCTTTCGACCTCAACAAAACCATTTATTTTTTTACGTCGGGGCGATTTGAGTACAAAAACAAAGGCTTTGATATGACGTTGGATGCGCTTTCATTACTCAACAAAAAAATGAAAAAAGCCCGAATTGATACCACTATTGTGATGTTTGTGATTTCAAATCGCAACACACGGTCGGTCAATGCAACGGCGATAAATTCGCATGTAGTACTCAACGAACTCGAAGCAGTTTGTAAAAATATTCAAAAAGAAGTAGGTAGTCAGTTATTTAAAAGCATTGTTTCTAGTCAATCAGTTCAACTTCCAGATCTGAATGGTTTTGTAAACGAATACCTCCAACACAAGCGAGTTCGAACGATGCTCAGTTGGAAAACCGAGCAATTGCCATCTTTGCTTACTCACGATTTGGTAGAAGAAGACGAAATCGTAGCGCAATGTCGTAAACACAACCTCTCCAACAGCAAACAAGACAAGGTGAAGGTGGTGTACCATCCAGAATTCATCTCGGTATCCAATCCTTTCTTTGGGCTGGATTACGGACAGTTTGTGTGTGGTTGTCATTTAGGAATCTTTCCGAGTTTTTATGAGCCTTGGGGCTACACTCCGCAAGAGTGCGTTGTAAGGGGTGTTCCGACGGTGACAAGCAACCTATCAGGTTTTGGGAATTTTGTGACTCAGACCATGAGAGATCATGATGACCGAGGGATTTTTGTGGTGAATCGTGAGTCTCAAACTTACCAAGAATCGGTAGAGCAGCTTACTGATATAATGTATCGTTTCATCAAAATGAAACGCCGCACCAAAGAAATAGAACGTAATCGTATGGAAAGCGCCCTTGATAAGTTCAGTTGGTATCAAATGCGTAACCACTATGATACCGCCCACGAAATCGCACTTAAACGCAAAAAAAGCATGCCTCGACCACCCACTACCCACATGGAAACAGGAGAGGTATATTAACCAACAATGAGTGCCAAAGGAGTACCATTTTTCAGAAGTATTGAATATAGTTTAACATATCTTTCATTTATATTTTTTCGATTTTATGTCAAAGAAAATCTTGGCTGTCCTGTCTGAATACGGGTATTGGGGTGTTGAACTAGTAGGCCCCCTCGAAAAATTGGAAGCTGCTGGCTATACCGTGGAGTTTATTACTCCCAAGGGTAAAAAGGCCGAAGCACTACCTCCAAGCTACGACACTACATACGTAGATCCTCCGCTCGGCGTATGTGTAACTACCCCCGAAGCTGCCGAAAAGGTAAAAGCTTTTGAAGCTACTAACCGCCTCGAACAACGTCGTAATCTGTCGGAAGAATTTCCCGAAAGACCTTATTTTTCAACGCCCAACTTCCTGAGAGCCTTCGAACAATACTACGAAGACCTCAAAGTAGCTCAAGAAGCATACACCTCCGAATACGCCGCTTTGCTGCTAGTAGGTGGAAGTGGACCTATCATTGATATGGTCAACAATCAGCGCGTTCATGATCTTATTCTGGCTTTTTACAAAAAGAATTTACCTATTGGAGCCATTTGCTATGGCGTAGCACCTTTGGTTTTTGCACGTGATTTCAATGAGCGTATTTCTATCATCAAAGGCAAACACGTAACAGGCCACTGTATCGAATACGATTATCATGATGGTACGGGCTTCTTGAATACCGACCTCAACATGGGGCCGCCGCCGTATTGTTTGGAATATATCCTAGCTGATGCGGTAGGACCAGACGGGCAATTCCACGGAAACTTTGGCAAAGCGACTTCTGTCATTGTGGACTATCCTTTTATTACGGCGCGCTCACTTCAGTGTTCTTTTGAGTTTGGCGAACAGTTTGTAAATGTCCTTGATAACGGAATGAAAAGATATGGGTGGTAAAACTGGTAATCAGAAAATTATTGAGCAGTTTTTGGCCGATGGTATGGATTTCATGTTTGGGAATCCGGGTACGGTAGAACAAGGTTTCTTGGATGCCGTAGCTGAGTACCCCGACATGAAATACATCCTGACTTTGCAAGAAAGTATTGCAGTGATGATAGCCGACGGCTACGCTCGCCATACCCAACGTCCCACTTTGGTACAGTTGCACAGTTCTCCCGGTATTGGAAATGCCGTAGGAGCTCTCTATCAAGCCAAAAGAGGCCATGCGCCGTTGGTGGTGATTGGCTCCGATGCTGGCACCCAATACATGAATATGGATTCGCAAATGGCTAACGATTTGGTGGCGATGATGGAGCCTGTTACCAAATTTTCGACGGTAGCCCTTTCTTCTAAATCGCTTCTTCGTACCCTTCGTAAAGCCATCAAAATCGCAGCTACTCCTCCTATGGGACCTGTGTATGTGTGCTTACCGATGGATATTTTGGATGAAATCAATGAGGAGACAGTTTTTCCGACTTGTATTCCATCTACCAAGGTACTACCCGACCCAAGTTTGATTTCGGAAGCAGCCCAAACGCTACTTTCAGCCCAAACACCCATGATTTTTATCGGAGATGGGGTGGCCTATTCGGATGCGATTCCTGAGCTCACAAAAGTAGCCGAACTCGTTGGAGCCGAAATATACGGGGTAGATTTTGGGGATGTCATCATCGACACTACTCATCCCCTCTACCAAGGCACGACTGGACACATGTTTGGGTCTTATAGTCATCCTATCACGAGCAAAGGAGATGTTAATTTCATTGTGGGTACTTACATGATGCCTGAGGTATTTCCCGAAGAAGGGGATATCTACGCTCCCGGTGCAAAAGTGATTCATTTTGACCTCAATAGTTATGAAATCGCTAAAAATCACCGAGTTGATTTAGGTGTTGTATGCGACCCTAAGCTGTCTCTCCAAGCCCTTGCCGATCAACTAGAAGCAACCATGAGCGACAAATTTAGGGAAGCCGCTGCCACAAGAACTCAAAAAATTGGCGAAGCGAAAGCCGCCAAACTAGCAGCTGAATTGGCAAAAGACCAAGCCCAAAAAGGGAAATCGCCTTTGCAAATGTCACAGTTTGCCGAAATTTTGGCTCAAAAACTTCCCGCAGATGCCATCATTTTTGATGAAGCTTTGACGAGCTCTCCGGCTATCACTCGCTATATTCCGCCACGTGTTCCGGGCAATTATTTCGTAACAAGAGGTGGTTCTTTGGGAATTGGTTTTCCAGGTGCTATCGGTGCCAAACTCTCTCAACCCAACAAAACCGTGATTGGCTTTTCGGGAGATGGAGGAAGTATGTACACCATCCAAACTCTGTGGTCGGCAGTGAGGCATAAAGCAGGTGCCAAGTTTGTGGTTTGTAACAACGGTTCCTACAAACTACTACAGCTCAACATCGATGTATATTGGAAAGAACGCAACATCGACAAGCACCCTTATCCCCTACCCTTTGACTTATCTTATCCCGCTATCAGATTCGACATTTTGGCACAGTCGATGGGAGTCAAAGCCGTCAGAGTCGAAAAAGAAGAGGAAATTTTGCCGGCTATTGAGCAAATGCTCGCCGACGACGAACCGTTCTTGATTGATTTGGTACTAGAAGGAGATTACAAACCCGACTGGGTCAAGACCAATTGCTCTCAGTAAATCGGTAAGTGCTAAACCTATTTTTTAGCACTTCATAGGCAGCAGAAAATCATTCAAAAGCTGCCATTTATATCAATTTTTTTACTCAACATTCAACGAAAAAACTTATATGCTCACCAAAGAATCTATCGAAACACTTGCTGCTGTTTGGTACAGAAAATTAGATGTCCATGCTCCAATGGTCGAACTTCTCCCTCTTCTCATCGACGACGGTCTTGAGATGGTTTTCCCTGAAGCAACTGTCTATGGACATGCGGGTTTTGAAGGATGGTTTCAGAGAGTTATTCGCATATTTTTTGACGAAGTACACACTCTCAAACTCGTAGAACCTACCATCACCGACGATACTGCAGTGGTAAAAGTGGTGGTAAAATGGGAAGCAAGTGTATGGAATGCACCCGATGCTTATAGCAAGCGTATCACCTTGGATGCCTACCAAACTTGGGAAGTAAAAGCTGGCCCCGATGATACAGCTTTGATTACCAAATACACCGTAGATGACCTAAAATACTACGAAGGCTCGGCTACACTCTAACAAACAAATAATCTCCCTAAACCCAGCCCGATCATGTCTTTTAATTTTATCAATATCAAAAAGATTGAGAATGAGGCATTTACCATTCATTGTGTTCAGGCACCTGAAGACGGTGAAATGGTAAATGCACAAATCATTGAAACACCCAATAAGCTTTTGCTTATTGACACGCTTCAACTGAAACCTCATGCGGATGAATTGCGGCTTTATATTGATAGCCTCAACAAACCTTTGGATAAAATTTTGATTTCCCATCATCACCCTGACCATTGGTTTGGGGCAGCTTCCTTTGAGGGCTATCCTATCAGTGCCTTTCCAGAAGTGATTGGAATCATCAATGCGTTGGCAGATTATTTGTTGGGCTATCACCGGAGCCTTCACCCCGAAACCCCCGATGTCATTCCTTCTAATAAAGTATTGCCTACTATACCATTGGAAGAAGGCGCCATAGATTTTGACGGAATTACCATCAATCTCCAGAAAGTTTACGAAACGGAGTGCCCTGTCAATTTGGTAGTTGAGATTCCTGACCATAAAATCCTGTTGGCTCAAGACCTTGTCTACAACAAAGCCTACCCCTACTTTGGAGAACGTACCCAAGCAGGCGAATATGGCTTCGACAACTGGATTGCAGTGCTTGAATCTTTTGAAGCCAAAGGATATGAGCATATTTTACCTGGCCACGGCGACCCTACCGACCTCTCTATTATTCCCACTATGAGTGGGTATTTGAATTTTGCCAAAGCCAAAGTCAATGAAGGGCTACGCGGCGAAGATCTCATCAATAGCATCAAAGCAGAATACCCTGGCTATGGTCTGGAGCTTACGCTTCACATGTCCAATTATATGTTGTTTGTTTTTCAAAATCAATAAGTTAACCACAAACTCAACGGAATCTAACACATGAAAAACGTACCCGATACCAAACTAGGGAATATGTATCGCGAACATATTCAATTCATTTTGGACAAAAATATTGAAGCTTTATTGGACCAATATACCGATGATGCTCTGCTCATCAGTAGCTTCATGAAAACACCGATTATCTACAAAGGTCGCGACCAAATCCGCGAGCATATGCAGGGGATTTTGGGTATCGATGGTCTAGAGTCTGACATTGTTTTTTGGGCAGAAACCGAAGACCCCGAAACCCTCATGATTACCGAACAAATCACCATGACTACCAAAGACGGTGTAAGTCAGATGCGCTTTGCTGATAGTTGGGTATTGCGCAATGGGCAGATTGCCATTCACTTTGCAGGTATGGTGCAGCACCCCGACGGCTCTCTCGCCTAATTATATTTTCAAACTTTCCAATAAGAGTATAATTGCTCAAAAACATGGATTTAAAAGTAAAAATAAACGGAAAAGAATATGCTAGCGATGTAGAACCACGCGCACTTCTGGTAGATTTTTTACGGGATTCAGCTCATCTAACGGGAACGAAAGTAGGTTGTAACTCAGGAAACTGTGGGGTTTGTACGGTATTGGTCAATGGCAAAGCGACCAAAAGTTGCCAGCTACTTGCCATAGAAGCCGAAGGGAGTGATATTACGACTATCGAAGGTCTTGCCCAAAACGGTGAACTACACCCCCTTCAAAAGGCTTTTTGGGAAAATCACGCCGTTCAGAATGGTTTCTCTACCCCTGGTACGATTATGTCGGCGGTAGAGTTGTTGAGCCAAAACCCCGCCCCTAGTGATGCCGATATTAAACAATGGCTTCAGGGTAACCTCAGCCGCGAAACGGGCTATCAGCAAGTAGTGGAGTCTATCAAAGCTGCTGCTGCCGAGCTCAGAGGCGAAACTTCTACCAATGAGCAAGCACCTCCCACGTCTTATATTGGGCAATCTCCCAAAACCCGCAAAACCAAAGAGCTTATCACAGGCGACGCCCAGTTTATCGCGGATATGTCGCTTCCCAATATGCTCCATGCAGCCATTTTACAAAGTCCTCATGGTCATGCCAATATTTTGAGCATCGATACTTCTGAGGCCGAAGCCATGCCGGGTGTGGTAAGGATTTTTACCTGGAAAGACACCCAGCAAGTAATGCCCATGCCGGTGATTTGGATTCCTCCTTTCACCGAAAGTCATTTCTTGCCCCACCCTTCAGGAATTGTACCGGGCTCGCATTCGGTTTTTGCCAAAGACCGAGTTCGGTTTGTGGGGGATCAATTGGCCGCCGTCGTGGCCGAAACCCGCCAACAAGCTTACGATGCCCTCGACAAAATCAAGGTAGAATACGAGGCACTTCCGGTGATCTTGGATGCCGAAGAAGCCGTAAAAGACGGGGCACCTCAACTGCACGAGACCGCCCCCAACAATATCATGATTCATACAGTTTTTGGGGACAAAGACGCTACTCAAACTGCCATCGACGAGTCGGAAGTAGTAGTAGAGCAGCGAATCTACAACCAACGACTTATGCACAATACGCTGGAAGTGAGAGGGGTACTTGCTCAACACGATCCCGCCACCAATCAGCACACTATCTGGACTAATACCCAAATCCCCTATCCGCATCGATTACTGATTTCGTTGTATGTATTGGGAATTCCATATAATAAGCTGCGAGTAATTGTACCTTACATAGGAGAAAGTAATGGCTGTAAAGGCAATCTTTACCCCGATACCCCTCTTGTACTGTGGATGGCACGCGAACTAGGTCGCCCCGTGAAATGGGTAGATACTCGCGCTGGTTTTTCTCGCAATACAGCCCAATCAAGAGACCAAATCCAGCATATCAAAATCGCTGGAACCAAAGACGGAAAAATCTCTGCTCTAAGCTGCAAGGCATATAGCAACGTGGGAGCTTATCCTGTGATCAATGCGCCTGGGCAGCCACTCGCCTTGATTGGAAGAAGTATCACGGGAGCGTATGCGATTCCGCACGCTTCTTACGAAATCAACGTAGTCTATACCAACAAAGTCCCCACGGCTCCTATGAGAGGCTCAGGAAGGGCCGAGGCCATCTTCTTGATAGAAAGAGCTATCGAGCGTTTTGCCAGAGAGATTGGGAAGGATTCGGCCGAAGTAAGACGTATCAACATGGTTAAAAGCGACCAATTCCCGTTTGAAAATGGTTTGGGATGGACTTATGATTCTGGCAACTATGAACAAAACTTAGACATAGCCCTCGAAAAGGCAGGTTATGCCAACCTCTCCCAAATGAAAGCAGATGCACTCCAACGCAACAAACTTCTAGGACTGGGGATAGGTTCGTATGTAGCCGTAGCAGGCGTTGGAAATTCGGCCAAAATGGGCGGTGAAGGTTTGATGAGTGGTACCTGGGGAAGTGCTTACATTCATATTGCTCCTTCAGGCGAGGTAGCTATCACTACGGGAGCGCAGCCTCACGGTCAAGGACAAGATACGACGTTTGCGCAGATTGCGGCCCAAGAGCTACAAATTCCAATGGACTACGTAACTATCCAGCACTCTGATACGGATTTGCCGCTGTATTATGGTCAAGCAAGCTACGGAAGCCGGTCTTTGAGTGTGGAAGGGGTGACTGTCCAAAAAGCTTGCCAAATGGTGATTCAGAAAGCCCGCGAATACGCCGCTTATCTGTTTAAGATGCCACTTGATCTGATTGAATACAAAGAAGGAAAAGTAATTGGAATTCCTGCTCCCGAACAAGCCGTCATGACGCTCCAACAGGTAGCACTGATGCTATGGTTTGGATGGGATTTGCCAGAAGGTATGTCGCCAGGCTTAGAGGCAACGGCTTATTTTGACCCCAAAAACTTCAACTTTCCTTTTGGAACTCACATAGCCATAGTGGAAGTAGATAAAGACACTTGTGCTGTTGAATTGGTCAATTACATCGCCGTCGATGATTTTGGGGTAGTCATCAACCCCGAAGTGGTACGTAGCCAAACGCATGGCAATATTTTGCTAGGAATAAGCCAAGCTTTGTCAGAGGAAGCACGCTATTCTCCCGAAACAGGCCAAGTATTGACCGATGATTTTGATACTTATTCGATTGCACGTTCGAGCTGGATTCCTCATTTGGAACTTCACCGAACCGTCACGCCTTCTCCTTCCAATCCATTGGGAGTAAAGGGCGTAGGCGACGTAAGCAATCCTCCGGTGGCCCCTGCGGTAGTCAATGCCATATGCGATGCATTAGCTGACTATGGAGTCAAGCACATAGATATGCCCGTGACCCCTGAGAAGATTTGGCAAGCCATTTATTCTACCTAACCTTTTTGATTCAATCATCATGACTATCAATCCGTTTGAATACGCCGCGCCGTCTACTTTAGACGAAGTATTCAAACTCATCCAGCAAAACGGCTCGCAAGTACTGGTGGGAGACCAGGCTTTTGTAAGCCAACTGAAAAAAGGCCTCCTCAGCCCCAAAGCAGTCATTAGCCTCAAAAATATTCCAGAATTGGATAAAGTTGTGCAAGAACAAAACACCCTCGTGATTGGGACGACGACCACTTACGCCGATTTAATCAAAAATCCAGCTTTGGGTGCTTATCCTGCTCTAGGTCAAGCTTTGGCCGCTATTGGAGACCCTCATGCCATCAACAATAGTACCATTGGTGGCGCTTTTTATTATGGCGGAGCTTTGCACGGGCACGTATTGGCGGCCCTGATGACTCTCGACGCCGAGCTTCTTATTGTGGATGCTACCCAAGAGCGTATTACTCCTATTACCACTTTTTATCAGGAAGGCGGAGTCAAAAACCTCGCACAAGGCGAACTTATCCGAGAGGTACATATCCCTGCGCCTACGGGTGCTTCTTCTTACGAAAACATGAGTTTTCTGGGAGGAGGTCGTACGATTTGTGGCGTTGCTGTGGCTCTTGACAAAACCGACGGACTAGTGTCTCACGCCCGTGTTACCTTGTCGGGTTGTATTGCGATTCCTGTAAGGCTCGAAGAAGTCGAAAAAGCACTCCTAGGTGCTCCCGTTAGTTCTAATGATGTAGAAAACGCCCTCGAAAAACTCGAAGCAGAAGCGCTCACCTTCCAAAACGAGCCCGCTGTTCATGAAGCTTATCTTCTGCATCTTATTAAAGTATTACTCAAAAAATCAATTATGAAGCTCTAAAAATAGATCACTATGACTAACCAAGAATTTTATGAAAACCATTTAAAACTGCTCGCAGACAACGACGTAAATGTACTTGTGGAGCATGATTATCATGATGATGCCGAGATGATTCTGCATGTGGCCGATGAGCCGATTCATTTGAAAGGTAAAGAAGCTCTTCTCCAGCAACTTGGCGATTATCTCAAATACATTTATCGGGGGTTTATTTCTACCGAAAAGTTGGCGATTACCGACGATAGTATCTTTTTGGAAGCCACTATCAATACCACCAATGGTCCTTCCAAAGTATATGACGCCCTCTATATGAAAGACGGCAAAATATTCCGTCACTATTCAGGACTCAAATAAACTCTAAACATACAACCTTTAATAGATTAAAAATAAAGCATCATGAGCAAGAAAGTTTTGATTTTAGCATCGAACGTTGGTCTTTGGGCCGAAGAATTGCAAGCCCCTTGGGATGCCCTCAAAAAAGCTGGTTTTGACTTGACTCTTGCCACACCAAAGGGGATTACTCCTCTCCCGATGGTTTTGAGTATGGACAAAGATTTTATTGACCCTATGCAAAACTACAACGTCAACCCTGCCGAAGTAGTAGACCGTTGCAATGAAATCCTTGACACAGGCGAGTGGGATAACCCCCTCAAAATCGAAGATGCCGTCATGTCAGACTATGATGCACTTGTGCTTGTGGGAGGCCCAGGCTCTGCTCTTGATATTGTGGGAAATCCTTTTGTGCATCAACTTTGCGTGGCTGCTTATGAGCAAGGAAAAATCCTTGGAGCACTATGCTACGCCGTCGGTGCTTTTGTATGGGCCCGCGAAAGTGATACCCTTCACCGCAGTATCATCTATGGTAATAAAGTCGTAGCTCACCCCCGCGAATGGGACTTCACAGGTATGATGAACTATCCTTTGGTAAGAGCCAACGAAGCCAACCCTGGCACCGACATCGTGACGCAGGGCTTTGCCTTCCCACTTTTGGTGATTGTAGAAGACGCCGTAGGTCCTAATGGCCGGGTATATTCTGACCCTACTGCCAACCGCCAAAAACCACAAGTACATTATGATCATCCGTTCGTTACGGCGCTTTCGGTAGAATCATCGATTGCTTTTGGCGACAAACTAGTGGAAGTTCTTTCCTAATCTAACTTTCTGTACCTTATGAAACTCAAAGGGAAAAAAATCGGAATCTTGTTTGAGGCCGATTATTACGAAAACGAAATATTTTATTACCAATACAGATTTCCTGAAGAGGGTGCAGAGGTTCATTTCTTGACTCGCTTGTGGGGACAGCCCAAAATCACTTTTCATGGTCATGAGCACAAAGTGCCGATGGATTGCTGGGAAAGTTTTGAAAACATGAGCGATGAAGAATTGAAGAGCTACTCGGCTATTATCGTTCCTTCGGGCATGGTTTCGGATCGGTTGAGATACACCGAAGATGTAGAAAAAATCCCCCCAGCTACTGAGTTTTTGAAAAGGGTATTTGCCGAACCTACCATCTTAAAAGGAATCATCTGTCATGGCTTGTGGCTAGTAGCACCTGCTACCGAACTAGTCAAAGGGCGCCATTTGGTTTGTCACAACAACCTCATTGGTGATGCTAAAGCCTACGGAGCTATCTATACCAACGAAGATGTAGTCGTAGATGGCGACTTGGTAACGGGACGCTCGGGAGGACATGCGCACTTTTTTGCAAAAAAAATCATCGAAATCCTTTCAGAAAAAGCCTAAACCTACGCTCACTCATGATTCAAACCTCTTTTTTTCACGTAGCTGTCACGGTCAAAGATCTAAGTGCTTTTGAAAGCTTTTATTCAAAATATTTTGGTTTCCAAAGAGCTCGTACCATTTCGCTGGGAGAAGGTAAAGAACTTGTTTTCTTGAAAGACGCCGGCAATTTCTATTTTGAAGTATTCCCGCCTGATGAAGAAAGACCCATCCCCCTTGCCGAAGGAGATGGCCCTCATTATCAAGGAATTCGTCATTTAGCATTTTCGGTGGAAGATGTGGATGCCAAACTCGCCGAAATGGGTTCAGATGCAGTAATCACGCTAGGGCCGTTGACCTTCGATGACTTTATCCCTGGCTGGAAAACGGCTTGGGTAAAAGACCCTGAAGGTAATATCATCGAAATCACGCAAGGATACGTGGACGAAGCTAGCCAATCATAATCGTTCTTTATTTAAACTTCTAACATACTCAATTCATGAAACTCGATTTTACATTTTCAGATACCCTTGCGGGCTATGTTCTGGAATATAATACCGCCGAAAAATGGTACACCGTCGAAACATCTGATAAGCGTGTTTTCAAAGTAAATTTACTTCCTTCTACGTATGCTCGTACCTTCCGCAACTTAGATGAATCTTACCAAGATGCTTCGGGTGTCATGCATGATTTACTTGCAAAACCGGGGCAATTTGTGTTTTCTTATGGTACTTTCTATCCACCAGTTGAGGGGGGAGATTATGTATTTGAGGTACAATGGATAATTTTCCCTAGTACTGCCCCACTTGAATACCGCCACGAAGCCCAAGATTGGTGGATTAATCAAATCTCATCGATTGCTTCTAGCTACCTCAAATGGCAGTTTAACTATCCCCAAGAAGAAATCAATTACAAAAACTACCGAACCATGCTACACCTAGCAGGCTCGAAAAAAGGGGATTATTTGCAAGAAACCGATACCATCTCTCGTATGGTGTATGGTTTTGCATCGGCGTACATGATTACGGGAAATGAGGCATTTTTGGAAGGTGCCGAACTCGGAACCGAATACCTCCGCGACCACATGCGTTTTTATGACCAAGACGCTGATTTGGTATATTGGTATCATGGCGTAAAAGTACAAGGACAAAAAGAAACCAAATTGCTCACTTCGGAGTTTGGCGATGATTGGGATTCGTTGCCGATGTATGAGCAAATCTACGCTTTAGCTGGCCCTACGCAGACCTACCGCCTCACTGGAGACCCGCGCATCATGTGGGATATCGAAAAAACCATCGAACTCTTTGAAAAATACTTCAAAGACAACGAGCAAGAAGGCTACTTCTCTCACATCGATCCTATTACCCTCGACCCTCGCGCGGAGTCGTTGGCTCACAATCGCGCCCGCAAAAACTGGAACTCCGTAGGTGACCACGCCCCTGCTTATCTTATCAACTTGTATTTGGCAACAGGCGAGAAAAAATACGCTGATTTCTTGGAATATACTTTCGATACCATCACTAAGTATTTCCCTGATTATGAAAATAGCCCATTTGTTCAAGAAAAATTCTTCGAAGATTGGAGCAAAGACCAAACTTGGGGATGGCAACAAAACCGCGCCGTAGTAGGTCACAACCTCAAAATCGCTTGGAACTTGATGCGGATGCAATCATTAGTTGCCAAAGATTCTTATTTAGAATTTGCTAAAAAAATTGCCTCTTTGATGCCAGCCGCAGGTTCTGACCAGCAACGCGGCGGATGGTATGATGTAGTAGAACGCGAAACCCTTACCAATGGCCGTCATCAATTTGTATGGCATGACCGCAAAGCATGGTGGCAGCAAGAGCAGGCGATTTTGGCCTACATGATTTTGCATGGTATCCTCAAAGACGAAGACTATCTCAAATATGCCCGTGAGTCAGCAGCCTTCTATAATGCATTCTTCCTAGATACCGACGACGGCGGCGTTTACTTCAACGTCTTTGGCAATGGTATGCCTTATCTCTTGGGTACAGAACGCTTCAAAGGAAGCCACTCTATGAGTGCTTACCACAGCACAGAGCTTTGCTTCTTGTCGGCAGTATACACCAACTTGCTGATTACCAAGCAGCCTACTTATTTCTATTTCAAACCATATCCCAACGGTTTCAAAGACAACAAACTCTTTGTATCGCCAGATATTCTCCCCGCAGGTAGTGTATATATCAGCGAATGCTATATCAACGATGAGCCATACACTGATTTTGACGCCAATGCTTTGACCGTGACGCTTCCTCAAACCGACGAGCGTGTACGCGTAAAAGTTCTTTTGACTCCTGTTCAGTAAACCTTCTTATTCATAAACGACATGAAAATAGCCGAAAATATAGTTGAGAGCATTGCTGTCATTGAGGTAGAAGGTAATATCGACAGCAAAACCGCACCCGAATTTGAGAAAGCGGCCATCAACGCTATCAAAGGACAAGGGCAAGTCATCATCGACTTAAGTAAAGTTGAATTTCTTTCCAGTGCTGGTTTGCGGGTATTACTGATGATTTATCGCCAAATCAAAGCCCAAAACGGCAAAGTGGTCTTGGTGGGAGTATCAGAAGAAATTCAAGACGTAATGTCTAATACTGGTTTTATTAACTTCTTCATTATCGTAGCTACTATAGAAGAAGGAATAGAATCGCTAAAACAAGGCTAAAAATATGGCAGATATTCGGATTGATTATTACCCCACTCATGAGCATGAGGGTATCAAATTCAGACGGGGGCGTCCACTTCCATTTGGGGCTACTATGGTCCCAAATGGAGTCAACTTTAGTGTGTATTCAAGTGCTGCAATCTCTTGTACTTTGGTACTTTTTGAGAGAGGTGAAGCCCAACCTTATGCCGAAATTCCATTTCCTGACGAATTCAGAATCGGGGATGTTTTTTGCATGACGGTCTTCGACCTTGATTATGAAAGACTTGAATATGGCTATCGTATGGATGGTCCTTTTATTCCAGAACAAGGCTACCGATTCGACAAAAACATCATCTTGAGTGATCCTTATTCTAAGGTACTTGGAGGGCGTGATACTTGGCGAGCCGAACCCAACTGGGACAACATCTATCCTTATCGCTCTCGACTTGCGTTTGAGGATTTTGACTGGGAAAACGACCACCCTCTCGAAACCCCCATTGAAGATTTGTCTATCTACGAAATGCACGTTAGGGGCTTTACGAGTCACCCTTCTGCCGACATCAAAAACGGCGGTACTTTTAGCGGTATTCGTAGCAAGATTCCCTACCTTAAATCATTGGGTATCAACTGTATCGAATTGATGCCCATTTATGAGTTTGACGAATGGGAAAACAGCCGCGTCAATCCCGAAAATGGCGAAATGCTCGTCAACTATTGGGGCTATAGCACCGTAAACTTTTTCTCGCCTAAAGCAGGATATGCTGCTACTGGGAAGTTTGGGATGCAGGTCGATGAGCTCAAAACCCTCATCAAAGAACTCCACAAGCACGGAATCGAAGTATTTCTAGATGTAGTGTTCAATCACACTGCCGAAGGAGATCACCGAGGTCACACGATTTCTTTTAGGGGTATCGACAACAAGACCTACTATATGCTTACGCCAGAAGGGTATTATTTCAACTTCTCTGGTACGGGCAATACCCTCAACTGCAACCACCCTGTGGTACGAAATATGGTACTTGACTGCCTACGTTATTGGGCTTCCGAATACCACATCGACGGGTTCAGGTTTGACTTGGCCGCCATCTTAGGACGTGCCCAAGATGGTAGTCCATTGAGCAATCCTCCTTTGCTGGAATCTCTGGCCTACGACCCTGTATTGGCCAAATGTAAATTGGTAGCTGAAGCTTGGGATGCGGGTGGATTGTACCAAGTAGGGTCATTCCCTGCCTATGGTCGGTGGGCCGAATGGAACGGAAAATACCGCGATGCCGTTCGCCGCTTCTTAAAAGGAGATACTGGCCTTGTGGGCGAAATCTCCCAACGTATCCAAGGCTCCCCTGATTTGTATTCGTCAAGAGGGCCTACCGCAAGTATCAACTTTGTGGCTTGTCATGACGGGTTTACGTTGCATGATATGTTTGCTTATAATGACAAACATAACGAAGCCAATGGCGAAAACAACAACGACGGAGCCAACGACAACAACTCTTGGAACAGCGGATGGGAAGGCCCAACCGACGACGCAGCCATCAATTTTCTTCGTCATAAGCAAATCAAAAATGCCTTAACGATTTTGATGGTAAGCCAAGGTACACCCATGATTTTGATGGGAGATGAAATGGGGCATACCCAACGAGGCAACAATAATACCTACTGTCAAGACACCGAATGGAACTGGCTCAATTGGGACTTGCTCAACTCCAACGCTGATTTGTTTCGGTATGCTCAGTTGATTTTGCGTTTCCGCCGTGCTCACCCCGTGTTGCGTAGTGCTACCCACTTCCGTCATTACGATTATGTAGGTAGCGGGCTACCAGATATTAGCTTCCACGGTACCCATGCTTGGCGTCCCGACTGGTCGGAGTCCAGCCGGACATTAGGCTTCATGCTTTGTGGCAATCACGCCAAAGGAGGTACTATCACCGACGACACTATTTATGTAGCAATGAATATGTATTGGGAACCGCTGCATTTTGAGCTGCCGGTTTTGGAAGGCGGCGCCAAGTGGCACGTTTTTGCCAATACTGACATGAGCAATTCTCAGGACATCCACGCCATTGGCGAAGAACCTATCCTAGAAGACCAATCCTCTTTCTTTGTAGGTTCACGATCGGTGGTAGTGCTAGTGGCCAAATAAACTCTTTCTTTCTCAACCAAAAAATTCTCTCATATCATGGATTTTACAATAACCTCTGAAGTAGTCGACAAAGTAGCTAAGCTCACTTTATCGGGCGAGCTAGATTCTTTATCAGCTCGGGTTTTTCAAAAAGAAATCGAAAAAGTGGCGCTCGAATCCCCCACTGAACTCGTTTTGGATATGGAAAACCTCGCTTTTATGTCATCGGCAGGGCTACGGGTGTTGATTTTCTCAAAACAAAAAATCGGGGTAGGTCTTACGATTTATGTAGTGAAGCCACAGGAGTCTATCGTAGATACACTCGAAAAGACAGGTCTACACCACAGCGTAAACATCGTGGATCAATATCCTGCTTAAATAGAGCAAAAGCAGCATAAACCTTTCCAAACTCAGGTACGAAATTTGTCTTTACGCAAATGGAATTAAAAACCTTTCCCGCCCATGTTGACTCTCTTGACCCTCTACGGCAATACGTCAAAGAAATATCCCAACAAGCGGGATTAGACAAAAAAGCCACGTACAATTTGATATTGGCCATCGACGAAATCGCCACCAATATCATCTTATACGGCTACCAAAACGCTGGTTTGGAGGGCATCATTGATGTAAAAACGGAGGTAGCCGACAATCAACTCAAAGTAATCTTTGAAGATGATGCGGCTCCCTTCGACCCTACGACTCGCGAATTGCCCGACCAAGAGGATTTTGATCTGCCCCTTGACGAACGGCCCATTGGAGGGCTAGGTATCTATCTCACTATCAATGGAGTAAGTGAGTTTAAGTACGAGTATTCCAACAATCGAAATCGAAATATCTTTATTGTTGACATCAAAAGCCCCTAGTAACAAGGGCCAATGACCGTTTTTTTGAAATATGACCACCCACCGACCTTATGCCAACCCTTTTCCTGGATTAAGAAGCTTTGACTCAAAAGATGCAAGTCTATTTTTTGGGAGAGAAAGCCACGTCAAAAAATTACGGGATAAACTCAGCGCATCAAGGTTTTTGGCAATCATTGGATCTTCGGGAAGTGGGAAGTCGTCGCTTATCAAAGCAGGGCTTATTCCCTCTTTAGAAAAATCGCCGCTCGACCTTACCCCTGAGCAAGGATGGCATATTTTATTGCTAAAGCCAGGAGGAGAACCTATCAAAAATCTCATTGGAGTTATCAGTGAATACTTCAACAGATTTAATATTGGTGGTTCTTCTCCTGATATTGTCAACAATCTCGAATCTTTGATTTTCAATGATTCCGATGGTATCAATCGCGTTTTTCAGCTGCTTGCTGGAAAAAATATCCTATTTGTCATCGACCAGTTTGAAGAGGTGTTTAGGTATCGTCAAAAGGAGGCCACCATTCAAACCGACCGCGACGAAACCATCCTTTTCATTGAGTTTTTGGTTCGGATTCTTAATCAGCGCAGTTTGCCTATTTATGTGGCTCTGACGATGCGCTCCGATTATTTGGATTATTGTACCAACTACAACGGTCTTACCGAAGCCATCAATCGTGGGTATTATCTTTTACCAAAGATGAACCACGCCGAAATTGTGCTAGCTATTAGTGGGCCGCTTGATACGGTCGGCGTCAATATCTCCCCCGACCTCATTGAAAGGCTCCTTAAAGATATTGGCAACAAGACCGATCAATTGCCCGTACTTCAGCACGCACTTATGCGTACTTGGGATCACTGGCAAACCGTCAAAACCCACCAACAAAGCATTGATGAGTCTGATTATGAGGCCATTGGTACCATGTCAGATGCGCTTTCTCTACATGCCGAACAAATTTATGAGGATATTTTCGATGCCAAACGAAAAGCAGTCACCGAAAAGCTATTCAAAGCACTTATTACGCTTGGAGCGGGCGATGCTGGCGTAGTCACCCCTACGACTTTGGCCAATGTCAAAAAAATAACCGCTGCTCCTGAATTTTTACTGCTCGATGTCATTGATAGATTACGAGAAGTAGGTACTTCTTTTTTATCTCCTTCCTATTCCACTCCACTAGCCGACAATTCGGTCATTGACTTGACCCACGAGCGCATCACTTATCTGTGGAAACGCCTCAAAATGTGGGTAGAAGAAGAAACTGAATCGGCAAAGCTTTATAAAAAATTGAGTTTTTCGGCGGAGCAATATCAACAAGGAAAAACGGGGCTTTGGGTCAATCCCGAACTCCAAATAGGGCTAAAATGGCTCAAAGAAAATCGCCCTACCAAAGAATGGGCCACTCGCTATGACCCTTATTTTGAACGAGCTATCAACTACCTTGAATACAGTCGTAATCAATATGATTTTGAGGTTCAGAACAAAGAAACTCGACACAAGAAGGAAGTCAAGCGGACCCGACAATTTGCCCTCATCTTAGGGCTAGGCTCTTTGCTTTCACTACTATTTTTGATTGTTTCTATTATTCTCAGAAACCAAGCCCAGCAAAGTGAAAAAGAATCTTTAGAAAAAGAAAAAATAGCTCTCTCTGAACAGAAAAAAGCCGAAATACAGAAAAGAGAGGCTATTTCTCAAAAAAGAATAGCTCAACAACAAGAGGAAATTGCTGAAGCTCAAAAACAACTTACCGAGGAGCAAAAACTCATCGCCGTAACCGAGCAAAGAAAAGCTGAATTTCAAAGACAAGAGGCCATCCAAGCCCAAAAAGTGGCTACCCAACAACGCATCAGTGCCGAAAGTGCCAAACGCGACGCCGAAAGCCAACGTACAAGAGCCGTCATAGCTCAAGGTGAAGCCGAAAAACGCAAAGACGAAGCCGAAAAAGCCAGAAAAGACGCCGAAACACAAAGGAAGTTTGCCGACGAAGCTCGCAAGGATGCAGAAAATCAAAAAGTGAAGGCCATTGCTCGTTCAATCGCCATCCAAGCCACCCAAATGCCCGACAACGCCCAAGACGGTCTTCCCGCTTTGCTGGCCCTCCATGCTTATGACCTCAACCTAAAAAGTGGTGGCGAAAAAAATAATCCTGACATTTTCAATGCCTTAGCTAAAGCTGCAGGCTCAAGTTCTAAGTTGATTTTGCGTCGGCACAGTGATGTAGTAAGGTCAGTGGCTATTAAAAACGATATTGTGGGTACTCAATTTGTTTCAGTAAGCGACGATGCCACTGCCAAAGTTTGGGATTTTAATACGTCCCAACCTCAGCTTCTCAAAACCCTCAGCCGAGGGGCAAAAACCAATGAAAGCTTCCGCACAGTGATTTTCAACGGAAACAAAATTATTGTAGGAGGTGCTCAAGGTTCTATCGTCAGTTGGAATCTAGACCAACCTACCCCTACTCCAACCGTAATAAAGGCCCACCGTAGTCCTATTCAATCGCTATTGCTTAGCCAAGACCTAACTAAGCTCATCTCTATCAGTGGAGATGGCAACATCCGTACTTGGAATATCAAGCCTAATGGTCTTGATTCTTTGGTGAATGTCAAAACCAATATCGACATTTTTTGTGCGCAGCTGAGTCCAGATGGCAAAAAATTGCTATGCGGGTCTAAAGGAAAAGTAGCTGCTTTTGCCCTTGAGAATCTTAAAGCAGCACCCGATTTTTTTGCATTCAATGGCATGGCGCCTCGTGTCACGGCCCTTGCTTTCAACCCTAGCGGTCGCAAGCTAATGACAGGAAATAGCAACGGAGGACTTTATTTATGGAGTTATGAAAACGATAAAATCGTCGAATATTCAGGTACATCTGTAGTAGGGAGGCACAATTCAATCGTCAGCGACATTGTGTTTTCGTCCGACGGCAACCTAGTTGCTACGAGCAGCTACGACTGGTCGGTACATCTTTTCAATTTTGACGAAATCAGTCGTCAGCAGCAACCTATCATCATCAATGACTTTAACAACTGGGTCACTGGGATTCGGTTCACCATAGATAGCAAAAAACTAATTGCCTACGGCGCCGACCGCACCGTACGCGTATGGGATATCAACATCAACGACCTCTACAAAGAGGTAACTAAAAAAATAACCCGAGACATGACCGTGGAAGAGTGGAACAAGTACGTGGGAAAAGACGTCGAATTCAACAAAATCTCGGCCCATAAGTAATGATTTGTTTTATTGAAAATGACCTGTGATATGGGAAAAAATTTACGTTTTTATGCGATAATAATGGGGGTAATGGCACTGAGCTTACAGGTTGGAAGAATATACGGACAATCATGCGAGGAGTCAGTGGATATTCCTGATGCCGAAAAAAAATTCACCACTGGAAATTTTGATGAAGTTTTCTCGATTCTTTTACCCTGTTTGAAAACCGGCTATTCGCCCAATGCCAAAGTACAAGCTTATAAAATTTTGGCTATGACATACCTGGCTCTCGACTCTACGCAGCAAGCGAGTCGGTCGATACAGAATTTGTTGGCTATCAACCCCAGTTTTGTCCCTGATTTTGCGTCTTCACCCCAATTTAAAGAGCTTTTTCAATACGTAAAAGACTCCCAAGAACGCATCATTCAAATTACGTCGGTGTCCAAGCGCGCCGAAAATGTCTTGAAAGTACCCGCCACCGTGACCGTGATTACCGACAAAGATATCATCAAGCGAGGGTATCAAAATCTCGAACAAGTACTACACGACCTCTCAGGATTTGATATCGCCAAAGGCAACGGCCCCGGCTACTCCAATTTCTACGGTCGAGGATATCGCTCTACTTCCAACGACCGCATGCTCATGCTAATCGATGGTATTGAAGAAAATGACTTGGCCTCCGACAATATCCCTATTTCGCGTCAATACCCTTTGTCAGACATCGAACGCATTGAAGTAGTGTATGGTCCTGCTGCTACTATGTATGGCAACAATGCTTTTGTGGGTGTCATTAACATTATCACCAAAAAATACGCCGAAATCATCGATGCCAACAATAAAGTTGAGGTAAAAGGACAAAGCAGGTACGGCACTTGGAACAGTCGCTACCTTGACGCCACAGTCGCTACCAAAACCAAAGACGTGGCGATTTCGGTATCAGGAAGGTTTTTTGAATCAAATGAAATGAACCTCTCCCAATACCCTGAGTGGAATTATGGCACCCGTGAAGTAAGCGACTATGCAAGCCATTTGAATCGTACGGGTACCGCTGCTCAAACCTACGCCGCTAGTACACAGCTTCTTACCAAATACCCCAACTCTGACTTATATACGGTCGAATATGCCAACAACGCCATCAGTGCTATCAAACTTACTCCCAAAGGACAACAAAAAGCGGCCGAGCTTGACAATCAGCTTTTCAACGGAAACGCTTATAACCAGCCTGTTTCTTTCAACGACTTTTCGAGGGATTGGTACATCAAAGGCAAAATGGAATTTAAAGAATTTACCATTCTTACTTCCTCTTGGCGAACCGACGAAGGAGCCGCCCCTTGGTATACCAACCAAACCCGCCTCAGCACCCGCAATCTCTCACGGTGGATTACTTTGTACCGCAGTCTAGCCGGTATTTATAATAAAGTGCTAAGCGAAAAATTTCAGATTGTTATTTTAAGTTCTTATCGCTTACATGAAATTGACGGCGGTACCAATCTTGCTTCTTATCGGAGCTATTACAACAATCGCCTCGGTATCGCTGACTTAGCAGCGGGTACTACGCCTACTTACTCTACTGTTTATTATTATCGAGGGTCAAATCAATTCCGCAACGAACTGCGGGCTTTGTGGAGTCCTTTGCCTACGCTCGACATCAACAGTGGCGTAGAGTACCGAAACAGTATCATTCAAGGGAATTATATTACTTCCGCGACTCCTAATCCCGACGACATTGGCTTCCCAGCTGATACCCTTCGGGGAGGCAACAATTTCCGTGCTCTTGATTTGGGAATTTATACCCAGGCCACTTATCGTTATTCTCCGTCTTTAAATTTAGTAGCGGGTTTGCGCCTTGACAACAATCGCGTCCGTAAAAGCGGAGGATATGGCGTAGTCGTAAACCCCCGTTTGTCAGTGATTTATAGTAAGGGAAACTTTATTTTCAAAGGCATTTATGCCGAAGCTTTCAAGGATGCCTCTTATTTACAAAAATACGGAACCACCTCCGATCGGCGGCTCAACAACCCCACCCTTCAGCCCGAAAAAGTGCGAAACATGGAGTTTAGTGTTTATTATAAAATATCCAAAGAAGCCAATATCAACATTGCCGCTTATCGCGCCAATTATAGCAATGCTGTAGGACTCGTGACGGTCGTGCTCGAAAATGGCACTCGCACCAATCAATTCCAGGGGATTGGTCGGCAACGCATTTGGGGCATACAAGCCGAAGCCAATTACCAAACCGAAAAGCTCAACATCTGGAGCAATTTTACCTATACCAATCCTACTGATTTGGCATCGGGGCTTAGAGTCAGCGACATTGCCAATTTTTCTTTCAATATAGGTGCCAACTATCAGCTCAACAAAAGCTGGCATTTCAACCTTACCTCTCACTACGTAAGCGCGCGTAAGTCTGGTGCTGGTACTTCAGGAAGCCGCAACCCTATTCAATCGTTTGATCCTTATCTGGTGCTAGACGGCGTTGTGACTTATCACAACCTCTTTAAGGGCGTATCGGTACAAGCGACCGTCAACAACCTCTTGGACAAAGAATATTTTGTACCCGGCATCAGAGAGGCCGATAACATCGTAGGTGCATCCAGGTTTCCACAAGAACATCGAAATTTTTCAATTGGTATTTTATTCGACATTAAATGAATATGAATGCTTTACCCAACGTGATGGAACTAATGGTGATGGAAAACAACAAAACAATCCCCCTTCCTAACGGATTTGAGCTTCATGAAGGGCATTTTCCTGAACGACTAGAAGAAATAGGCCGATTCAGAATCAAAGCTTGGCGTCATGAAAACGGAATCAGTTCCAGTTTTTTTTCACAAGATGCGTGGATTGATAGCATTGACAATCAAGCCATTCATTGGATTATTACCCAAAACAACACCATCGTGGCAGCTGCTCGGTTGAGTTTTCATGATGATTTAGAGGATGTTCCTTATAATGATTTTTTGCATCCAGAGCACGGGCTATTGTTTGATCACCCTCCTATTGCGTCTATCAATCGGCTGGTAGTCGATCCCGCTTTTCGCGGAAGAGGCTTTGCCAAAATCCTCGACCAAGAACGTATCAAAGTAGCAACACAATACGGCTCAAAAGTAATGATTGCTTTTCCTCAATTATCGCGTTTGGAGTCGTTACAAAGACTAGGATTTTCGTTGATTTCGCAACTAAGAAACATCCCCGAAATGCCCGAGCGTCCCTTTTTCTTAATGAAATTAGACTTATAAAACCTCTTTTTTAATGTTCAAAAGAAAAGCGATATATGGTATTCTCAACTTGAAGGCAGGAGATCTCTCTATGGTCTTACCTTTCATGCGTTATTCTTTTTTTATGGGAGTATCGGTCGCCATCTTTTATACGGCGAGTATGTCGTTGTTTATCAATAGTTTTGATCGCACCATGCTCCCTAAAGTATACATCGCAAGTGGTATCATTGTGTATGCGTTGGGGTTTATTGTTGCCAAAATTCAAGAGAAAGTATACTTTTCTAAATTGGCTCTGGGACTTATTGTCTTTCTGATTGTATCGGTAGTGGGGTTATTAGTTCTGCATTTCTTGACGGGTAGTAAATGGGTGTACTTTCTTCTATTTCTTTGGAATCGGGTTTTTGTTTTTGTCAACGGAATTGCCTTCTGGGCCATTGTTTCGCGGATTTTCAATCTACAGCAAGCCAAGCGCCTCATTAGCTTTATCACCACTGGCGATGTGTTTTCGTCGATTATAAGTTATTTATCAATTCCGTTGTTATTACAATTTATCGATACCAATCAACTTCTGTATATTTCTGTCATTGTACTGATAGTATGCTTGGTAGTGATGGTATCAATTGGTAAAAAATATGAGCCTGAGCTTGCCATCATTGCCCGGGCACCTTCCAAAAACGAACGCAAAACACTCCGCTATTTTTTTGAATCTCCTTACTATACAGCCATCTTTTTGCTTGCGCTGATGCCGGTGGTAGGTTTGTTTTATGTGGAGTTTATGTTTGCAGTAGAGTCCAAAAATGTGTTTCCCAACAAAGAAAGTTTAACCAGTTTTCTAGGATTCTTTTTTGGACTGTGCGCTATTATTGAGCTACTCATCAAGACTTTTTTGTACGGAAGAGTCATCGAAAAATACGGCCTCAAACTCGGCCTTATCATTCTACCCTTGGCACTTACCGTATTTTTTGTATTTGCGGCGTTATATGGGTCTTTTTATGGCAACAACTACGTCTTTTTTGCCTTTGTAGCAATGGCTCGTTTTTTTATGAGCACCTTCCGTAAATCTATCAATGACCCCTCTTTTCAACTTTTATTTCAACCTATTGTCCCTGACGAACGCATCGAGCTACAAAGTCGGATCGAAGGCGGCCCCAAAGCAATGGGCAATATAGTGGCGGGAGTTTTGTTGATGGCGCTTACCTATTTTTCTTTTGTAGACAGTGTTTATTTGTCTTATTTCTTCGTTTTGGTGCTTTTGGGCTGGTTGTCAATCTCTTTCAAGACCCAAAACCTCTATCGCAATGTGCTAAAAAACTTGCTCATGGATGTCAACAAGTTTAAAAAAGCCTATCAAAAGCACAAAATATCGATACTTTCATCACCTCATTTTAGCAAAATCACAGAAATAAACCAGCGCTATGACTTTGAGAAAGTAATTCGATTAGCTACCTCTCCTCGCTCTGAAGAAAGATTGAAATCGGTGTATTTGTTAGAAAAATCAGGACGCTATTTTGCTTACAAACACCTCGAAACGCTGCTACAAGACCCCAACACTCAAGTAAGGCAAGCGGCCATATTGGCCGCAGGCAATATCAAAAAAAGTGAACTTTGGCCTTATTTGTTCAACAACTTACCTTCAAAATATTTCGCCAAATCAACCTCTTTGGCTTTAGCTCGTATTGGGGAGCCGGTGATTGGCGAACTTGAGCGTTATTTTAATCGTGTTGAAAACGATAAAGTTACACAGCTAACCATCATTGGTATTTTTGAAAAAATCATCAGCCCTGCTTCTTTGCGGATTTTGCGGGCCAAAATCAACCACCCTGACCCTCAGATAAGAGACCGGGTATATGAAGCCCTCAAAAACCTAAACCACCGCGCCACTTCTCTCGAACGCCCCCATATCAATGCCGAAATCGACGAAAGAGCAGCCTTGATTGTTTGGCTCCTTGCAGCCCGAAGAGATATTTCTACCCAAAAAGACCTCATCAAACTACGGAAAGCCATCTCGGCCGAAAACCGCCAAATGGTGCCAAAGCTTTTTACGCTCCTTGATATTCTCAACGGTGAGCAGGGTTTTGAACTCATCAAAGAACTATACGACAACAAAGGAGAAGATACCAAGGGCTTTTTGCAGGAGGTTTTCAATATGTCACTTACCGAAGATTTGAGGGTAAAATTGGTACCTATTTTTGAGGATACTCCGCTCAACGAAAAATTGCAGAAATGCCAAGCCAATTATCCTCAACAAAACTTGACGGTAGAAGAGCGTATTCTGGATATTATCAATAAAGATTTCTCTCAAATCTCTAAATCGCTCAAGGCCATCGCCATCCAGCATTTACTAAGATTTCCAGAGTCAGATCATAGATATATACTCATTGCTTGTGCCAATTCAGACGCGGTGATTGTGGCCGAATCAGCCCTATATGTGTTGTATCAACTTTATCCCGAATCATTTGCAGAGTTTAAAGAAACAGCACTTTTACATGAAGCAGAAAGCTCGGTGTTGTTATGTGAAAAAATTGAAAAAGGGCTAAAAAAAGACGAGTTATTGGTCTATAAGCTCTCTCATATTAGACCATTAGAGCTTTTTGAAAACATCCCAAGTGACGAATTGCTCACGATTGCCAATCAGCGAGTCAGTCTTCATCTTAACGAAGGCGAGATTATATTTATGCAACCTTATTGTAGCGATGGCTTGCCTTGCGTGTTGGTCAGAAGGGGCGAAATCGAGCTTCATGAATCAGACGGTACGCATCTATTGCTCAGCAAAGACGACTATTGGTATCGGTCCCCTGTGCCCCCTCCTCATAGTTTGCTGCATTCGATAAAGGCCCTCAAAGCCACTGAGCTTATTTTATTGGATCCGTATTTAGTATATAATCTAATTGCCCAAGATGAAATAGAAAAAAGTAGCATTCTTATTCATGAAGGCGAATAATATGACTCTTGTATCAATGAAAAACACTATATCAATTACCCATAGCTCTTATGTACCTTCTTGGCCTTCCTTGATTTTGAAGGTGTGGGGAGTGGTATGTCTGATGATATGGGTAACAAGTATCAATGCTCAAGTCAACGACAACACTACTGAGAAAGGAATTCCGCTCAGCAGATTGTTTATTCCTAAAGAATACAATGCTCACGGCCAAAACTTTGCGATTGCCCAAGACACGCGCGGCTTGATGTATTTTGGAAACTTTGCAGGAGTGCTAGAATACGACGGAGTAACATGGCGTACGATTCCTACCCAAAATATCACAAAAGTATCGGCCTTACACGTGAGCAAATTTGGAAGAGTTTTTGTGGGAGCATTGGGCGAATTTGGTTATCTCAAACCCGATAGCCTCGGTACCTTATATTTCGAAAGTTTGAGCAAAGATGTCAAAACAAATTTCGGGGCTATTATCAATATTTTTCAAACCAATGAAGGTATCTATTTTATCTCCCAACGACACATTTTTTTGCTAACACCCAAAGGGTTAAAAGAGTTTAAGGTCAATGGCACGATTATGTCGTCGTTTTATGCCAACGAAAAAATCATTGTATTGCTTAAAGACAGTGGTCCACAATTTATCGAAGGGCAAAGTCTCATTCCTATTTCCAAGGCTCCCTCCACTCCTACCCTCTTTGACTTAACGGCTGTTTTTCCAATAAGCAACAATGAGTTTTTGTTGCTCACAAGTAGTCAAGGCTTGTTCAAACTCACAAACAACACTATTCAAGTATTTGATTGTGAAGCCAATAAGTACCTTACCTCCAATCAAACATCAGCGGGTACCGTACTCGACAATGGAGATTTGGCCATTAGCACACTCAACCAAGGAGTTTTGGAAGTATCGCCTCAAGGACAAATCAAAAACCGAATCAAAGACAATGATTACCTCCAAGACCTTCAGGTAAACGCCATGTTTTCGGACCGTGACGGCATGCTTTGGCTTGCCCTCAACAATGGGATTGTGCAAATTGAGATAGCTTCGCCTATCGAAAGATTCAATGAGTTTAGTAATTTGAAAGGCGAAGTGAAGGCTATCAGTCGCTACAATGGCCGCTTATATGTGGGTACGCTCAATGGTCTTTTTTCTGTAAATGGATTTTTGGTCAACAATATAGCAGGAATCAACGCAAGCTGCTTCGGATTGGCTAAGTCGTCAACAGGACTGTGGATTGCGACAAACAAAGGCTTATTGAAATTGGTCGGTAATAATTCTGTTCAGCAAATCACTCCCTTTTATTCCCTTTGTGTCTATACTTCTCAATCTAATCCTAACCACGTATTTGTAGGACAACAAAACGGTCTAGGGATGATTACGACTTCGGGCAAAGGTCAAAGCTACAAACTCGTTCCGCAAATAACGGAACAAATCATGAACATCACGGAAGACGAAAACGGCAATCTATGGCTTGAAACCCTCACCGAAGGGCTTATCAAATTCAATGTAGCTTCCAATCAGGTTAAGAAATATACTACCCAAGAGGGCCTATCTGTGATGGTCAACAACCGCGTCGTAGCTACTTCCAAAGGACTCATCGCTTACAATCAAAAAGGCGTCTTTAGATACAATCCTACCAAAGATGTCTTTGAATCCTTTAATTTATTCCAGACCAAAAACTCATCCGCAGCTTATTGGAATGGCATCATCGTAGAAGATCAAGCCAAAAACCTCTGGACCACTCGTGGTGATGAAAAAGTAATTACACTTTATCAAAAACTTGACCAACCAACCAAACCTTACCAAGAAATTGCTACGCCTTTCTTACCCCTGGCTGAGACTTCTTTTGGAGTGATTTATCCTGATGTCAATCAAGTAGTTTGGTTTGGAGGAGCCGAAGGACTCATCAAATTTGACCTCAAAACAAGCCGCGATTACAATCGTGAGTATGCCTCGTTGATTCGTAAAATCAGCAAAGGAAATCAGATTCTTTACAATGGATACCCTACCGATACTATCGCCAAACAAAATAACATGGCTGTGCGTAGGATTGAATTGGACTATCAAGACAACAACATTCTTTTCGAATTTGCGGCACCGAGTTTTCATGCCAACGAAATCTTGGAATTTCAGTACTATCTCGAAAATTTTGATCAAGCATGGTCAGAATGGACTACCCAATCTCAAAAAGAATATACCAACCTCCCACCGGGCAATTATCAGTTTAAGGTCAAAGCGCGTAATATTTATGGTATCGAAAGCGAAGAAACTGTTGTTCTGTTTAGGGTACTTACGCCTTTGTATCTCCAATGGTGGGCTATCTTACTGTACGGTATTCTGATTGGCACGGCCATTTATTTTTCGGTGAGATGGCGATTGAGAGTGCTTGAAAGAGAAAAGCTAGAGCTAGAGAATCTTATCCAAGAGCGTACAGAAGAGGTAGTTAGCCAAAAAGTAGAACTAGAAAAACAGTCGGATGAACTTACCAATAAAAATGACCAACTCGAAAAGATAGACATTATTGTACAGGCCATCAATACTGAAATCAATTTTGGCAATTTGTTTCAAACGGTTTTGACCCGCCTCAAAGTGATTCGCAACATGGACTGCGCCAGTGCGTTGATTTATGACAAAGACACCAACGGCTATCGTTTCAAGGCACTTTATGGATTCAGTGAGTTATCACTTTTAGGAGCCGTACAATTGACTCCCGAACAAGCCGAAAAACGCTACTTAGACGAAGCTATCGAGGTATATGAAGATATCTATTTCAAAAACGATATCAAATACGATAAGCTCAACAATATGATTGACCAACTCGTCACTCCCAAGTCAATGATTACGATTGTTATCAAAGTTGACAATCACATTGAAGGTTTTATCACGCTCGAAAACTGCGCCCGTGCTAGCGCTTTTGACCAGCGAGATTTCAATATGATCAAAAACCTCAAGGAGCACCTTATTGCGGCTTATATCAAAACCCGTTTGTTGGAAAACCTTGAAAAAACCCTGAGCAATCTCAAAGAAACCCAAGAAGAACTCATTCGTCAAGAGCGCTTGGCATCGGTTGGGCAGCTTACCAAAGGAATTGTGGACCGCATTTTGAATCCTCTCAACTACATTAACAACTTCTCGGAATCGTCTAAGTTGCTCATCGACGAGTTCCAAGAGCTTATTGATAAATACCAAGCAGAATTGTCAGACGATTTAAAAGATGATGCCTATGACTTATTAGATGTACTCAAAAGCAGTATTTCAAAAATATACGACCACGGCAGCAGCACCACACGTATCGTCAAAGACATGCAAAAGCTTCTGAAAGAAAAATCGAGAGACTTTTTTGAAACAGACCTTAACAATTTTGTGGAAAATCGCGCCAAAGCTGTTTACCAAGAATTCAAAAATACCAACAAGGATTTCAACGGGCAGCTTCTCATACATTTGGATAAACAACCTGCCAAAACCAACATTTTACCTCCCGAATTGGGCGATGTCATCACTAGCCTTGTAGACAATGCCCTGTATACCCTCGCGGAGAAAAGCAAACTAAATAAGGGTTTTGAACCTCTGGTGACTATCACTACCGAAGTAGCATCAGAGGAAGTAGCACTCAAAATTAAAGATAATGGGAAAGGTATTCCAAAAAGGGATTTAGCCCTACTATTTAGCCCCTTTTTCACTACCAAACCTACCTCAAAAGGTACAGGTCTGGGATTATTTATGAGTAAAGACATTATAGAATTGCACAAAGGGAAAATTAGTATCAATTCAAAAGAAGGTGAGTTTACGGAGGTAGTGATTGTATTACCTACCGTAAAATCGTCTTCTTTATAATCAATGTTAACATGGAAAAAGCGAATCAATCGAGTGAAGCTCCACCAAACACTGCTTTTCTTCCAAAAGAGCAACAACACGCCCATGAAGATGATGAAACGTTTAAAGAACGTTTTGTACAACTTAATAAGCTAGCCGAAATCGGTCAGCTTACCGCAGGGATCATGCACGAAATCCAAAACCCACTCAATTTCATCAACAATTTTTCCAAATTATCGGTTGATTTGGTTCATGAGATGAAAGAGATTTTCGACAAAAAACAAGACACACCTCTCACGGAAGAAGAAGAAGACTTACTTTTTTTGCTAGACAAGCTGGTCGGAATCAACGTCAAAATCAGTGAAAATGGAGGGCGTATCACGCGTATTATTCAAAGTATGCTCGCCCAGACCCGTACCGAAAACCAAAGTGCAAAATTTGAACCCGTAGATTTGAATCAATTGCTGGAAGAGTTTACCAAACTCGCTTATCAAGGAGTACGTGGTGAAGACAAGGCTTTCAATGTATCGTTTGTGTTTCAGTTTGACCCAAGCGTAGGCAAAGTCAAACTAGCTGCCACGGAGATAAGTCGTGTAGTACTCAATCTGGTCAACAACGCTTGCTATGCCCTCAACGAAAAACGTAAAGGAGAAGGCGCAGGATTTGCTCCTCAAATTTCGGTAAGCTCGACGCGCCTCGCCCAGACTGTCCAAGTCAAAATCAAAGACAATGGCAACGGAATACCTGATTCTATCAAAGAAAAAGTATTTTCGCCTTTTTTTACTACCAAACCCGTCGGCAAAGGCTCAGGGTTAGGATTGGCATTGAGTCGAGATATTATTACGATTATGCACAAAGGACAGTTGGAAGTGGTATCAGAAGAAGGTAAGTTTACAGAATTTACGATTCAGATACCCCTAGATTTATCTTAAACCAAACCTCAAGAATTCTTGTTACTCTCATTCCTAAGAAAAACTCATTAAAAATTACTAAGACATGGCTATCAAGATACTCAGTATGGACGACGAATTGGATATGGAAATGCTGATTCAAACCCGATTCAGAAAACAAATCCGAGAAAGAAGATATGAGTTTATTTTTGCCCACAATGGCATCGAAGCTCTCGAAGTTTTGGAGCAACACACCGATATTGATATAGTGCTGTCGGATATCAACATGCCCGAGATGGACGGCCTGACTTTTTTGACAAGACTCAACACTATCAACAATCCACGAGTGAAGGCAGTCATGGTTTCAGCTCACGGCGATATGGACAACATCCGCAAAGCCATGAACCTCGGGGCTTTTGATTTTATAACGAAACCCATCAATTTTGAGGATTTAGATATCACCATTGATAAAACCGTAGGGCATATCGAAATGCTCATTCAGCATCAAAAAGAACGCGACCAACTGGTCTCAATTCAAAATGATTTGCTGATTGCTCGCGAAATTCAGCAGGCAATGTTACCAAAGATTTTTCCGCCCTTCCCTCATCGCAAAGATTTTGATTTGCACGGATTTCTTGAACCTGCCAAGTCTGTGGGAGGAGATTTGTTTGACTTTTTTATGATGGACGAAAACCATCTTTTCTTCATCATCGGGGATGTGTCCGACAAAGGAGTTCCGGCTTGTATGTTTATGGCCATTACCAAGGCTATTTTCAAAACCCACTTTCTTCACAGCAGTTTTGAGAATATCGCCGAAGAAGTAAGACAAGTAAACGCGTTTTTGTCGGAAGACAATGACTCTTTTATGTTTGTGACTGCTTTTGTGGGAGTACTTGACCTCACGACGGGCGTCGTCGAATATGTAGATGCAGGTCATGAGCCTCCGCTTATTTTGCGCAAAGACGGTACTGTAGAAGTCGTCAAGAAAAAAACCGGAATGGCCTTAGGAATAGATCCTACCTACGACTATCATACCCAAGTTCTCACGCTTCAGCCCGGAGATACCTTGTTTACTTATACCGACGGAGTAACAGATGCCAACAACGAAGCCGGAGATCGATTTGGGATGAAAAAAGTAGAAGAATTAGTAGCCTCTATTGGTCCGAATAATACTCCTAAAGAAATCAACACTACGGTAAAGGCCACCTTAAAAGAGTTTATTGGAACCCATTATCAGTTTGATGATATTACGACGCTTACCCTCCAATATTATGGCAATTAAGGTGGAGCCGTTATTTTACCCTAATTGACACGCTACCACAATTCATACTTAGCAGTACAAAAGAGCAATTGCCTTCTTGGCAGTTGCTCTTTTACTTATAAGGCTAATTGACCATTAAATAACTCTCTACCAAATTTTGGTTTTGATGAAACCATTCAAGAATTATTTCCATTATTTCAAAAAGATGTTGTTACTTGTATTGAGTTTGTGTTTTAACAAACTTTGATGACTCAACCCTTAATGCAAAATAACCTAACCCTAAAAAATATCTAATCTAGGCAAATTACACCTTGCCTATTAGATGTTGGTGTTTTATATATGACAAGTGTATAAAATCCAAGGGCAAACCTCAACGCACCTATGGATAACATACAAATTTTGATTGTTGAAGATGACCCTATCATTGGTACAGATTTAGAAGACCGCCTTACCGAAATGGGCTACCAAGTGATAGGTCTGTTTGAAAGTGGCGAAGAAGCTTATCAAAAAGTAAAAGATAGTTCCCCAGATTTGATTATTATGGATGTACAGCTATCAGGACAATGGGACGGTATCGAAACCGTACAACAAATCTTTACACTCATAGAAGTTCCTGTTATATTTTTGACTAGTAATACCGACGAGTCTACCTTTTCAAAAGCAAAAAATACATTTCCTGCGGCTTTTTTGGCAAAACCCTATCGAGGACGAGACCTGAAATATGCCATCGAACTAGCCCTAAAACAGTTTTCTGACGTTAATACCTCTTGTCCTTTCTCCCAAAACCAAGCCCCCTCTAAACCAAATGGTCTCAACGACCGTATCTTTGTTAAAGTCAAAGACCGGATGGAGCCTTTGTTTTATGAAGACATTTTGTGGGTAGAAGCCGACGATTACTACTGTAAAGTTTATACCAAAACCCAAGAAATTCAAATATCTCAAACGCTCGGTAAATTCAGTGAAGCGCTTGCCAATTTTCCAGAATTTTTGCGAGTACATCGTTCATATATCATCAACCTTAAGCAAGTCGACCAGATTGGCGATGCCCATCTTTACATTGGAAAACAGAGCATTCCAGTTAGCAAATCCATCAAAGAAGAAATAATGAGTCGTCTACGGAAGATAAGCTAAGCCCCCTTATGAAAAAATACATACTACCAGTCTTATTGGTGTTTTTGTTTTTTCGAGGCTACTGTCAAAAAGCTTCTGGGAGATTGAATAATAAAATGCAAGGGTACTCAGCCAATGATACCCTCAAAATAAGACGTTTTTATAATTTAGCACAAGAACAAAACAATCACGACTTTAAGAAAGTAAAAGACTTTTTACACCAATCTTATGCTCTAGCCAAAAGTGCCCAAGCCGAAACCTGGATACCTGAGCTCGAAATGAATCTTGGACGCGTCTGCGCAAATCTGAGCATGCCAGATTCGGCCTTGTATTATTTTCATCTCTCATTGGATGGTTTTGAAAAACAAAACAACCAAAAATCCATCGCCTATGTATACAGCAAAATCCGCTGGGTTTACAATTACCTAGGAGATTTTGAAAAGGCACTGGTCTATGCTTTCAAAGCACTCGAAATCTATCAAAAACTCAATGATACTGTCGGCATCGCAAGTTCAAACAGCGATATCTCGGTTATTTTTTATTCACAACAAAAATTTGAGGATGCTATCAAATACGCCGAAAAAGCATATGAGATTCAGAAAAAAAATCGCCGACTTGAAGATTTAGCCTATACAGCTCAGGCTTTGGGCGATGCGTGGCTCCAATTGGGCAACTATCCCAAGGCCCTTGAATATCAAAATGAAGGCCTTACACTCCGCCGTCGCTTGGCTTCTCAAATCGATATTGCTCTTTCGCTCAATAGCCGAGCCAATGTCTACAAATACCAAAAACGCTACCAAGAAGCCTTAGAAGACTACCGCGAAAGTCTCAATATCGCCCGAAAAGCCAGTTTTACGAGCTTGGTACTGTCGTGTCTTGGCAATATTGGGCATGTTTATAACCTCACCCAAAACTATGCTGCCGCCCTCCCCTATCATTTGGAAAACCAACGCCTCATTGACCAGACGCAGCAACTCGACAAGGCTGTCGAAAACTATCAACTCCTTGCCGACGCCTATGCGGGCTTGACTAAATATGACTCTGCATACTATTATCAACGACTCACTACCACCACTAGTCAAGAGCTACTTAATGAGCAAAACACGCTTCAAATGTCGAAGCTGAAAACGCAATTTGAAACAAAACAAAAAGAAGATAAAATCCTTCTCCAAGAAAAACAACTTGCCGAAGAACGTTTAAAACTCTGGGCTTTAGGCTTTTTTTTGATAGTAGCCATCATCGCAGGGATACTTTTGTTTCGCTTGATTCGTATTTTACGCAAACGAAACGAAGAAAAAGAGTTTTTAATTAAAGAAATTCATCACCGCGTTCGCAACAATCTGCAAGTATTGTCGAGTCTTTTGCATCTACAATCACGCTATATCAAAGATGAAGCTGCTCTCGATGCCGTCAAAGAAGGGCAAAACCGCGTGGATGCAATGGGGCTTATTCACCAAAAACTCTATATGGGTGATAACCTCGCCGCTGTGGATATGTCAGATTATTTACAACATCTAGGCGAATCCCTTCTGGATTCTTTTGGTCTTGGCGATACTCATCGGGTGATAATCCAATACCAGCTTCAACCTATTCATTTGGATGTGGATAGTGCTATTCCACTTGGATTGATAGTAAATGAACTTGTTACGAATTCACTTAAATATGCTTTCCCTAACAATCGCTCTGGCATAGTCGAGATAGCTCTTTGGGAAGAATCTACCAAAAAACTTTGCCTTCAAATTACGGACAATGGCGTCGGAAAATCCAATGCTTTACAGTTTAGTTCGGGCACCTCATTTGGTCTCAATTTGGTAAAGATTTTGAGTAAAAAACTAAAAGGCAAGCATAAAATTATCGAGGCGGAGTTTGGCTATGGGACTTTACTTGAATTCGAAAACTATAAGTTAGTATAAATTCAAACATTATCATAAACTAATTGATAATCTGACATTTATACCATAAGTCCCAAAATGGGATTTATGGTTTTTACTCCTTAGTTTAGACTAATCCTCCCTACTTTGAGACCTCAAAATTCTCTACATCTTAGGTTCTTTTTTCCAGTTATTCGTTTTATTTAAGCATAAAACTATGCTAGATACGAAGATAAAATCAACCTATTTTTACACATCTGAACATGCAAAAATAGGTTGATTTTGCTATTTAAAATGTGCATATGAAAATATTACGCAAACCCTGATTCCGAAAGTGTTTTCGATCAAATATTTACGCTAAAACTTGATATTAGACTGGCACGTATCCTTAATAAGTGTACGAACGTAAGTAGAGAATGGAAATCCAAGTTTCTGGGCCTTAATTCACTATTTTTTTAAAATTTTTCAAATTAAAATACTGTATATCAATGACTTATATCATAAGTCCCAAAATGGGATTTATGATATTGATTTTTTAAAACTTACTGATGAAAAGAGGTTGATCACAACAACCCTTTAAGCTTAGTAGCAATTTCAATGAGCTTGTCTAAATCTTTGGGGCTGGGAGTAGGATTTGAGTTTAAAACTTTATCTGTAATTTTAGAAAGTTGTTTTTTAGTGCTCTCGAAAGAGCCTTTGGCTTTGATATTCGCTAAAATAGTATCTTCTTTGGGAGAGAGCAAACTACTGAGTACCTCTGTAGACGCTATAAGTTCATTCTGTTCGACTTTTGCCAGTTTTTGAATATCTGACTTACCCATTTTCATTTCGCCGCTTAAAACGGCGTTTTTGAGGTTATTGTCGAGTTTGTCTAAGCCAGTCGCAAACTCAGCATCTCTCAAAATCGTATTACGGCCTACGTTGTATTCTTTGGCCAATTTTTCGGAAGTAGAAAGAGAGTCTTTATCATAATTCCCATTTTGGGACTTATGCTCATTGCGGTCATATCTGCCCCTGTCTGTTTTTTCTAAATTGTATCTCAATCCTCTAAAATAAGAAGTTTGTTGAGGAGTCAGGTTACGACGACCAAGTTGTAAATCAATCATGTAGTCTTTCACTTCTTTGATGGAGTGAAAACTCATAACCTGCACGTTGAAATGAATGTTTCTCTTGCTACAAATCTGATAACGGTTGTGTCCATCTACCAATACATATGCAGGAGCAGTAGGGGAGAGGCTGCTGGAATCGATTTCACCTTGGGTAGTTTCCCATAGAAGTAGCGCATCTTTACACCCGTTTTTAAGAATGTTTTGTTCCAGTTGGTCATATTCTTCGAGAGTGGGAGAGGGGATAAAAGTCCGTAACTCTTCCAAAACCACGATGTTTTGTTTGATTTGTTCAGAACTAATGTAGCTGTTGTTGAGTGCCTGTTTGGTTTTTTCGCCAATGGCGTTTTTGATGTTTAGCTTGGCCATGCGAGCGAGGTTATTTTACGATTTGAAGATAGTCAATGAATTCATTGCAGAAGTCACGGTAATTTTTGGCAGCTTCTGAGTTGTCCGAGAATTTAGCAATGGATTTCTGCACAATCTGAGACTTTTGAAAATCTACAAGGTGTTTTATTTCAGTTTTAAATACGCGAATAGGTACGTTTTCTTTGACATTTTCTTTGATGCCATCGTGTACGCTGTTTTTCTTGACCATCGTAAACACAATGCCATCTACTTTTAGGTCGGCATTGAGGTTGGTTTTGACTTCCATAACCCGTTGTAAAAGCGAATTAAGGCCCTTTACAGCCGACATCTCAGGTAATAACGTAATGAGACAGCTATTGGAGGCATTCATGGCCGAGATGGTCAGTTTATTGAGCGAGGGCGGGCAATCGATGAGTACATAGTCAAACTGAGTCAGTAGCGGTTGGAGTTTGTTCTTGAGACGTAAATCACCACCTACACTCAAGATAAGCTGTATTTCGGCATCGGCTAGTTCAATATCCGATGGTGAGAGAGAAAGGTTATCTGATATTTCGACGATTGGTAGAGGTGTGTGGTGATTGAGTAAAGCATGAGCTACTTGACTTTCGGGACTATCGACGCCAAGAATTTGGCTTAGATTGCCCTGTGGATCTAAGTCAACCAGCAGTACTCTAAATCCACGACGAGCCAAGGCTTCTCCTAACGATGAGGTAGTGGTAGTTTTGCCAACACCTCCTTTGTGGTTGATGATAGAGATAACCCTTGCTTTTTCGTAGAGAGAATCAGAATAGCCATATTTGGTGAGTATTGGATAAAGAGCTATCAAATGCTTCTCAGCGAGGTTACGAGTACCTGTTAGGGCTTGGGCGATAGTTCCTTTGGGAATACTTGCCTCTTTTTCCAATGCTGTGATAGTGAGAGCTGGGTTGTGCTTTAGAAAGTTAAGAACCTCTTTTTGGCTTATCATGGATTAAAGAAGTGATTGTCGCTATTTTTTTACAAATTTAATTTTTTTGTAGAAAACTTATGACAATCACTTAAAAAAAGATTCGTTGCTCAAAATTATCCCAACTTAGTATGAGGATAATTTTGAATAATAACTATATTTTTAGTTGACGCCTTCTTTTTTTGGCGTCGAATCATCTTTTTTGATTTTGATTTGATTTTTGATTTTCTACGATTTTGGAACGAGTTCGGACTAAAAAGAACCCCCTATTTAGCCCCATTGATTTTGATTTAAAAATTGTCATATTTTTATTGAAGAATTGATGATTTACAATATTGATGATTTAAGGGGCTTGTAAGTTACTGAATAATAGTTGGTTACAGGGTCTAATTCTGTCAAAATGTAGTCTAATTCTGTCAAAATGTAGTCGAACTCTGTCAGAATGTAGTCGAACTCTGTCAAAATGTAGTCGAACTCTGTCAAAATGTAGTAGCTAATTCTGTCAAAATGTAGTCAAACTCTGTCAAAATGTAGTCAAACTCTGTCTTTAAATATGTCTGACAGAATTTATTGACAGAATTTAATATTACCCTAATTTTGAAGGAACGATAGTGGTTAAGTATTTGCAATTTTTTGGACGAAAAAACTATTTTTTAAGATAGAAAATATATCCTAAAAAGAAATGATTAAAATTTTGAAACAAAATTTAAGATACCAAACCACTTTGAAAAAACATAACAAGTAGATAATGAGCGAAAAAGGCGAGGAAAAGGCTTAATTCTGTCAAAATGTAGTCGAAAATAAAATATATGCTTGCGTAAATGCTTTATTTTCAGTAGTTTATGTGGTTGTTAATATGTTTGAATTCTCATTATTAGAGATTTTGCTTCTTAAAAATGAAAAGAAAGAACAAAGATTCTATTAAAACCAAGCAATTAAGAAAAATTTGGATGTAATACTTTGTTTATAATGTGCTGAATTTCAGTGTATTGTGCGTAATTCTGTCAAAATGTAGCAAAACAATCACAAATTCTGACAATCTCATTGTATTGACAGAAAAGATAGCTACCTTAGCTAGTCCAAACCTAATTGCAGTTTGAATGATAAAGCTCAGACACTTTAATCGCCAGCCCAACGGAGTAATCATGAGTCGACAGAATTTTTCACTGTTGGAGAAGCGAGTTTTTTATATAGTAATGAATCAAATCACAGAAGCCGATGCGGAGTTGCGTCAAAACAAGTACTTCCGAATTCCAGCCAAACTGATTACAAACAATTATCGACAGATATTAGCAATGACGCAGTCACTGATGAGAAATTGTCAGATTTGGCTCCGCAATGACGAAGAAAAAGAGTTTAGTGCCTATAATGTATTCTCATCGGCAAAATATAGTGCTAAAGAAGGAGTGTTTGAAATCGGGGTTTCGTACGAAGTCTTGCCGCATATCGCCAAAATCAAAAGTGGCTACACCGAATACGAACTCGCTATTGCATTGTCGCTCAATAAGACCTATTCACAAAGATTGTACGAAATCTTGTCACGTTGGAAAAATTTTAACGGAGGTGCTTGGTCAGAGATTTCGGTAGATGATTTGCGCGAATTGATTTCGGCTACCGAAGAAACCTACGATGATTTTGGTCAGTTTAAAAGACGTGTCTTAGATCCAAGTCAGGAAGAGATTTCGGCCAAGACAGATTTATCATTTACCTACCAAATACATAAGACAGGTCGTAAGGTGACTCACATTTCATTTATCATCAATACGCAAGAGTCGAAAGCATTGGCCGAGCTACAAGAAATACGTGAGGAACTCGGTAAAATGAACATGGATGACCGCTGGAAATATTTCCAAGAACGCCTTCAAGCTTATGATTTTTCTAGATTGCAGCAGAGCAAAATTATACAAAACGAAGACCTAGCCAACTTGTTTATCAACGCCGATATGGAGATACAAGCTGGCAAACGCACACCCAATAACCCAACGGCCTACATGGCAGTTATTTTAGGGTTCAGTGAAAGTAGCAAGACAAAAAAAAGCAAGTAAATACCGCAATTTTCGGGTTTTGACGGGGCTTCGTACTCACTACTTTTGTAGAAGAATCAACCAAAAATTGTGATGACAACTCAAGACCCAATTACCTACAAAAAAATTGAGGAAGCGATTGCGTATATCCAACGGAGTTTTCGACAACAGCCTAGTTTAGAGGCGATTGCAGAAGAGGTGCATTTGAGCCCTTTTCATTTTCAAAGATTGTTTAGCGAATGGGCGGGAATAAGTCCGAAGAAATTTTTACAATACCTGAGCATAGAACATGCCAAACAATTGTTGTATCACTCCCAAACTTCTCTCTCTGAAGTGGCATACGAAACGGGCTTGTCGGGCACGGGGCGTCTTTACGATTTGTTTGTAAATATTGAGGGTATGACACCCGGCGAATACAAAAATGGAGGCGAAAATCTCACAATCAATTATAGTTATGCCCAAACTCCTTTTGGTAATATTATGGTAGCATCGACCCCTAAAGGAGTATGTTATATGGCTTTTGATGATGAAGCAAACAATGCTTTTGACGCCCTCCAATTGGCATTCCCCAAAGCTACCTATCGGTCTATTCTTGACCAACACCAACAAAATGCTTTATTGATTTTCCAAGAAGATTGGCAGCAACTTCCTCAAATCAAATTGCATTTAAAAGGTACTGATTTTCAGCTTAAAGTATGGGAAGCGCTTCTCAAAATTCCTAAAGGAAAATTGACAACCTATGGAAACATAGCACAGCAGATTGAAAAACCATCCGCAGCTAGAGCGGTAGGCTCAGCTATTGGCGACAATCCCGTAGCCTTTCTTATACCATGTCATCGCGTAATACAGTCAAATGGTATCTTAGGACAATACCATTGGGGAAGTCCTAGAAAGGCCGCTATCATAGGCTGGGAAGCAGCGAAGATTGAGGGGGTAATTTGCTGATTTACAATTGAAAATAATTTTTGATTTGAAATTTGTTTATTCCAAAAACTGACAACAATCAGTTTTTGAATGTGCTAAATGTTACAAAAAGCCTTCGTATTAGCCTCTACTTTTGCTTCATCGAAAAAGAACAAAAACCAAACAAATACAACGATGAAAGTAGAGCAAATTTATACTGGATGTTTGGCCGAAGCGGCCTATTATATTGAATCAGAAGGTGAGGCTGCGGTGATTGACCCTCTTCGTGATACCAAGCCATTTATCGAAAAAGCCAAAAACGACGGTGCTCACATCAAATATGTTTTTGAAACTCATTTTCACGCTGATTTTGTATCAGGACATTTAGACTTATCCAATCAAACAGGTGCTTCGATTGTATTTGGTCCATTGGCAAAACCGGCATATCCGGCCCTAATTGCCGAAGATAATCAGGAGTTTCAGTTAGGAAAAATAAAAATCAGGGCCCTTCATACGCCGGGTCATACCATGGAATCTACCTGTTTTTTGTTGATTGATGAAGAAGGCAAAGAAATGGCCATTTTTACCGGCGATACTTTGTTTATTGGAGACGTAGGACGCCCAGATTTGGCGCAACATGTAGTGAGTGATTTGACCCAAGAAAAACTGGCGGGGCATTTGTATGAATCACTCCATAATAAAATAATGCCCTTGTCTAATGATCTCATCGTATATCCTGGCCATGGAGCGGGTAGTGCTTGTGGCAAAAAAATGAGTAAGGAAACCACGGATACGCTCGGAAATCAGAAATTATTCAACTATGCTCTTAATCCCACTCTTACCAAAGAAGCATTCATCAAAGAGATATTGACGGGGCTTGTTGCGCCACCAAGCTATTTTCCCCAAAATGTACTGATGAATATCAAAGGTTATGAAAGTCTGGAAGAGGTAATGAAAAGAGGTACTCAAGCGCTGACGCCAGCCGCTTTTGAAGCAGCGGCCAACGAAACGGAAGCTCTTATTTTGGATGTAAGAGAGGCACAAATATTTGCCAAGGGATTTGTACCCAATTCCATTAATATTGGACTTGACGGCCAATTTGCATCTTGGGTGGGTACATTGATAGCTGATATTGGGCAGCCTATTCTTTTAGTGACTGAGCAAGGACGAGAGCAAGAAGCCATAACCCGCTTGGCAAGAGTCGGATATGACAATTGTATTGGGTATTTGGAAGGAGGCTTTGAGGCATGGAAAGAAGCACAAAAAGAGATAGATGAGGTCGCTACTATTTCGGCCGATCATTTTGCCGATTTCTACCTGAAACAACCTTCTACTCCGGTTTTTGATGTGAGAAAGAAAAGCGAATATGACTCCGAGCATGTGATTGGGGTTGAGAACTTACCGTTAGATTTTTTGAATGAAAATATGGCTCGTCTCCTTCCCACCACCACCACTTATATTCACTGTGCAGGAGGCTACCGTTCGATGATTGCGATTTCTATTCTGAAAGCCCGTGGTTTTCAAAACCTCGTTGACGTAGAAGGAGGTTTTGCGGCTCTCAAGGCCACCCACAAATTACCCCTCACCGAATACGTTTGCCCTAGTACTTTGTTGTAAAAAAATCTAAAAAAGCCTTGCTTCCTAAAATGGGAGCAGGGCTTTTAGAAAATATACAAATCCTACCCTAAAACCACAGTTGTGGGGTAGGATGAATAAAATGTTCTTATGAATATAGTTTTTGTAATGCACTCTTTTTCAGTGCTGATATATAAAAAATAAACACCATCATTGAGCTCTTTAAGGTTTAATTTTTGGACAAAATGAGAATTACCTCGTTTTATGAAACCTCGGTGTAATATCTTATTTTTTTCATCCATAAGTCGTACTTCTAGATAGTGTTCAGTGGGTTTTTCGACGCCAATCCATAGCTGAGAACGATGATTGGCGGTTATTTGGGCTTTTAATTGGGTATTGTCTTTTTCTTCTGTAGGTATTGCATGAGTGTAAAAAGACACGCTTGCCACTAGGGCGAGAAAAAAGGATTTCATGGTTGAGAATTTGTTTAAAATGGCTGTGTTTGGTTGTAGTCATTATCAATGACTCCCCAAAAGTAAAGGACGCATAAATAATGGCTATTTGCTTTTGACCCAAGTGTAAAAAATGAGCCTTGAAGTGTCAGAATAGAATGCTCACAAAAACACAAACCGATGACAGGAGACACTCACTCCTGTCATCGGTTTGTGTTTTGATTCACTAAAACCTAAATCTTAATTCCCCAAGTACTGTTCATTTCCCGTCCGAGAAGAGCATTTGCCTCTTTGTCGTTTTTAAAAGTTTCCTTTTTAGGATTCCATTGTAGAGGGCGCTTAAGTTGATAGGCGATGTTCCCGATGTTGCAAACGGAGGCCGTACGATGCCCAATCTCAACATCGCAAATAGGCTTACTACGTTTGCGCATGGCATCAAAAAAGTCTTTATAATGGTTTTCACTTTTATAGACATGCTTCTCATTTTCTCCGATTACTTTATCTTTCAGCGATGCAGGAGTAGTTTCGAGTTTTTTTCTTTGTACTCTGATTTCTCCTTCACTTCCTGTAAACAAGATGGCGTTGCTCCAATCCCATTTTTCGTGGGTCATGGTGATGCCATTGCCGTAGCGATAAGTTAAGAAAGGATGGTCTTTGCCATCGGGTGCAATGACTTCTACCGGCCCGCTATCGTCCATATCCAAAGCCCATTGTACAATATCAAACATATGTGCACCCCAATCGGTGACCATGCCACCGCCGAATTCTTTGTAATTGCGCCAATTTGGAAACACGTCTTTAGAAGTAGGAGGAGCCAACTCTGAGTTGAAAGCTACGGGCAAATTAGGCCCCAGCCAAGCATTCCAGTCCAAGCCATCGGGAATCGGCTCGGCGGGTAGGTTGTAGGCTAGTGGAGGAGGGCCGACGTTTACTTTGATGCTTTTGATTTCGCCGATATAGCCGTTGCGAATCAGCTCGGCCGTTTGGCGAAATTCGGGCCATGAGCGTTGCATACTTCCTGTTTGAAATACTCGTTTGTGTTTACGAGCGGCTTCTACCATTGCTCTTCCTTCTTTAACAGTCAGAGAAAGAGGCTTTTCGCAATAAATATCCTTCCCTGCTTCAGCAGCTCTGACGGCCATGGCAGCGTGCCAATGGTCGGGGGTAGCAATCACCACCGCATCTACGTCTTTGCGCGCAAGCAATTCCCGAAAATCATTGTAAACTGGAATCTCGGAATAAGAACCTTGGCCGGTATTTTTTTCATAATATGCCTTGATTCGATCTAAAGTAAGTTGAGCTTTGGCTTTATATACTTCGCTGAGAGCTACAATGCGGGCTTCTCCCGTGCTCAAAAACGAATTGGTAAGACTGCGCCCTTGCTTGCCGGTTCCGATAAAACCCAAAGAAATCATATCGCTAGGGGCTAAGTATTTGGAGCCGTCGGGGCGTTTGCCACCCAACACAAATCGAGGTACAATCATGATACCCGCCAAAGCCGAAGAGGCTTTTCCAACAAATTGACGGCGATTTAGGGTGTTTTCTTTTTTCATATAACAAATTGTAGATTAAAGGAGTCAAAAATAAATGCTATAATAGAAGATAAAGAGTTGTGATTTAGGGGTTTATGTTACTTATATCCATTGAGTTGAACTTTCATTAAAGTAGGAAATACCCAAGCAAAATGATGCGTAGTATTGATAATAGGCTGAACCGCTGTGACGTATGTAGTGTACCGTTGATCTTGGTAAATATCAGCCATTGAAGCAAGCAGCAGCCCAGGCCAGTTTTCGGGAGAACCAGGACGCGGATTTTCAAACCATTTCCATTCTTGGGGATTCAAATTATAATAGTAAAGATAGTCGAGGGCATTTTTGAGAGAACGGTTGTCTTGGCTTAAAAAGAAAAGATTTTCGCCCGTTGCATTATAAGCCATCCAACAAGCTGCCGTAATAGGTGCCAACGAAAAGTAAGTGTACCAAATCCCGTTGGCTCCACGGCGGGTCTCTTCGGGCATGCTGCCATCGGGGGCTATTTTATGGAAAAGGTCGCTTTTGATAAGGCGGATATTTTCGGCGATTTCGGCTGTGTTATCCAAAAAATAAGCACAAAGAATAGAGCCAAATCGTCCCCAATCTGCCCAGTTGTTTTTACGATTTCTGATTTCATTGCAAGCCTTTAGATAAACACCCTTGACCCATTTTTTAAACACTAGCCGTTCATCATCTTTCCATCCTTGATAAGACATCAATAATTCGCCTGCCATCACCATGCCACTCCCCGCATATGACATCACCAAGCTTCCGTCGGCTTCCGAATATTGAGTGTTTAGTTCGGCCCAGTTTTTGAGGATAGAACGAGATTTCTCGGCGTATTTGGCTTGTCCGCTCAATTGATATGCTAACGCACAAGCATAGGCATCAAAAGAATCTGAGTTAAGGCTTTTGGAATTTTTACGGTGCATTTCGGCATTGACATAATACCCCGGTACGCTAAAATCAGCCAAGGCATGGATTGGATGTGCAAAGGCAGAATCGGCATAGGCAATTAGCTGCCTATAAGCATCATAGTAAGGTTGGCGTTGAGATTGTATTTGAGCTTTTACAAACGTAAGTTGCGCTTTGGGATGCATCCCCCCAGGGTGCTCAAGTGCATTGCCTATCAGCGATGTGCAGACTATAGTCAAAAACAGAAGAATAGCTTTGAGATTCATAGCCATAAAAGCCACATCTCAAAGCGATATAACTGAAAATAAAGGGTTATTTTGGGAATTGACATCCTCCCACGTCTAAAGACTGCGAGACTCCTTTAATTGGCTTCTCATGCCCGACAGGGAGAATTGGAGTATATCTTTGTTGTATTCACGTTTCGCAACTGCGAAGTACCACAACAGGAACATACCGCACGATTTTCTATGAGTCAAACAAGGGAGTATATATAATTTTTGTCATATTTTTTGCCCTGCTTGGCTAAAAAAAATAAGCCTAACCAACCTGTTTTTCATGGTATTGAAGATGGTAAATTTATTAATAATTACCTACGATAAAATGGAACCTTATCTTAACTAAGGTATATCTTTGTTTTTATTATATTTTTATCCAAAATGGAAAAGCAAACACCGATTATCCCTGTATATAATAAGGTAGATATTTCAGAGCCACTTGCCAACAAAGTAGCTGCTTACGCTCGTAAAGGCTTGGAAGGAGCGGCTAATACAAAACGAGCCTATCAAAGCGATCTTAAGTATTACCGAAGTTGGTGTGCTGAAAATGGCCAAGTTGAAACGCCCGCTTCAGCTACTACATTGGCAGCATACGTCACACATCTGGCGGATACGCATAAATGGGCGAGTATCAATCGAAAATTATCAGCTATTCGTAAACTTCATGAGTTGAATAATCTTGATCTACCGACTAAAGACAGGGCTTTTCGGGTAGTGATGGAAGGTATCAAGCGAACGAATGGCGTGCGTCAGAAACAAGCTCCTGCGTTTAAGATGAAAGAACTTAAAAATATTCTACGAGGAATTGAAACTACGACCAATGGAGGTCTACGTGATAAGTGCTTGATTTTGTTGGGATTTGCTGGGGCTTATCGACGCTCGGAGCTGGTGAGTCTGAATATTGAAGACGTACATTTTAGCGAGGAGGGAGCGATTATCTCTTTATCCAAAAGCAAAACCAATCAGTATGGGGAAGCAGAAGAAAAAGCTTTTTTCTTTAGTCCTGAAGCCGACTTTTGTCCTATCCGAACTTTAAAAAATTGGATAAGTCGTTTGGAAAAAGTCACTGGCCCCTTATTTATGAGAGTGCGTAAAGGTGATAAAATTACGGACGAACGTTTAAATGATATGACTGTTTATGAGATAGTTAAGAAATACTTCGGGGAGCGCTATTCGGCCCACTCGTTGAGAGCTTCTTTCATAACTATAGCCAAAATCAACGGAGCGGATGATTCGGAAATTATGCGACAATCCAAACACAAAACGAGTTTGATGATTCAACGATACACCCGAATCGAAGACATCAAGGAGCACAATGCTGCTACTAAATTAGGACTTTGAAAGCGCCTGAGAATTGAATATTCTGGAACGATCCAGATTAGTTTTTTACTAAGGCGCTTTTTGATCACTTACACAGCGAAATCCCAGGTTATCTGCCCCACTGCTTATTTCTCCTTTTCCTCGACTTCCTGCTTTGTATCTTACACAATACTGATCACTACATAAAAATGACCCTCCTCTTTGTACGCGCTTCACAGCTCCCGGTTCGTCGGGGTCATAACTATCCGCCGGCCCTTGGGGGTTGGCTGAAGAGCTATTTCGATAATAATCCGGACGATAGTAATCGTTGCACCATTCCCATACATTTCCTTCCATATCGTAGAGACCTAAACGATTGGCAGGAAATGTTTTAACAGGGGAGGCATTGGCAAATCCGTCTTCTTGCAAATTTTTGTGAGGGAAATCTCCCTGATAAATATTAGCCACCCATTTGCCTTTGGGTTTGAGTTCCTCTCCCCAGTAATACATCCGTTGGGACTGCCCTGCACGAGCGGCAAATTCCCACTCAGCCTCCGTAGGAAGGCGCTTGCCCGCCCACTTTGCATAAGCTAGCGCGTCTTCATAACAAACGTGTACTACGGGAAAATTCTCTCGACCCTTTAGTACACTCCCAGGCCCAAATGGATGCTGCCAGTTAGCCCCTACTACATACTTCCACCATTGCAAGGGATTTTGGAGAGAAACCGACGTTGACGGAGGACTAAATACTGCTGACCCAGGTAATAATTGATTAGTTGGCACTCCAGGGAAATCTTTAGGATCTAGGGCACGCTCCGCCACTGTTTTATAACCAGTGGCTTTTACAAACTTCGCAAATTGAGCGTTGGTTACTTCATGTTCGTCCATCCAAAAACCCTTAATACTGACCTCGTGTATGGGCCGAGAGTCTTCGAATTCATCTGACCCCATCAGAAATTTCCCCCCCGCAATCCAAACCATCCCTTCCAAACTTCCTTTTCCTTGGTGTATACTGTCAGTAAGGTCATTAGTCGAAGCCTTGGTAGCTGTTCTTGAAGGCATTCCATGAGATACACAAGCAGCAATGCTATCTGCTTTTGCTTTTTCAGATTGGGATGTAGAACTACACGACCAACTGAGAATAGCTACTATGCAGCTGTACCAATACAGCACTTTTTTAGTCATCGAATATTATATTTTATATTATTTTTCTAAATACACAGGAAATTCGGCTGCTTTGGTTCCCTTTTTATTCCGTAAATCATTTTTTCCTCCTCGGTCTTCATAAAAGGGAATCATCATACCATTTGTTTCCTGTAAAATTCCAAACAACTCTTTGTTGAGTTTTTTTACTGTGGGTAGATGCTCTTTTTGGTTGACCAAATTATTCATTTCATGAGGGTCTTCCTGCAAGTCATAGAGCTCATCCGTATCCCAAATACCATGATAATGAATGTATTTATAACGGTCGGTCCGTAAAGCGTGCATGGTTGGGGTTTGGGGGAAATTGCGTTCCCAATAATATTCATACAAGAGTCCTGTACGCCAAGGCTGCGTTTGTCCTTTCAGAAAAGGTAAAAAGCTTTTTCCATCCATATAGCCCGGGGATTTCAAGCCAGCTACTTCCAAAAAGGTAGGTGCTATGTCAATATTAGCTACTACTTCTTTCACTACCGTTCCGGGCTTAATCAAATCAGGGCAATGTGCGAGCATAGGTACGCGCATGGAGGTTTCGTAGGCTGTACGTTTATCAATAAGCCCATGCTCCCCAAACATGAATCCATTGTCGCCCATGTAAACCACAAGTGTTGACTCCAACAACCCTTCTTTTTCTAAGTACTCCAATACACGTCCTACAGAATTATCCACTCCAAGAAGAGTCTCAGAATAACGTTTGTAATATTCGCCAATATCCAATTGGCTATGGTAAGGGTATTCGACGCCATGCCAAGAGTTACGCTGATTTTGAAGCCACATAGGGGCATCTTTTTGGCTATCAATTGCCATACTTACCGGTGGTTTGAAAGTATGGTCTTTGAAGCGGTCTTTATCACGCTGGGCTGGGATAAAATCAGCATGTACTCCTTTGTGAGAAAGATACAGCATGAAGGGTTTATCTTTTTTGCGATTTTGGAGAAACTCCATTGCGTAATCGGTAAGCTCATCTGTGATATAGCCTTTTTGTGCTACCTTTTTACCGTTGACGTTGAAGCCATTTTTTTCGGGTAAATAAGAGCCTTGCCCCTTAAAAGAAACCCAATAATTAAAGCCACGTTGGGGATCGTCAAATTCCCCTCCCATATGCCATTTTCCTATCATGGCGGTCTGATAACCTACTTTTTGAAGATACTGAGCATAAAAAACTAGGTCTTTCGAAACAGGGTTGTTGTTGTCAACCACGCGGTGCTTATGGGCATATAAACCCGTCAAAATCGAGGCTCTCGAAGGCGAACACAAAGCTGTTGTAACAAAAGCATTGGGTAAATAAGCGCCGTTTTTGGCAAGACGGTCAAGATTGGGAGTTTGGACAAATGTCTGGGTATTTAGAAAACCCAAGGCATCAAACCGATGATCGTCAGTAAGGACAAAAATGATATTTCGAGGACGTGAATTGGGGATTTTGGTCAAGGTGAGCGCTCCGTTTGGTTGGCGTACCACCGCTTGTTGGGCTACACAACTACCGCCCAGAATAATCCCTAAAAGTATAAAAAATCGAATTTTCATATCATTAGTTTTAAAGTATTCTATCAGTGAGGTTTTATTCCCTATTTTTTAGGGCAAAGCAAAGGCTATTACTTGATTTCCTTTGTTGGTACCCAATTTGGCTCCTCCACAAGCGATTACTACGTACTGGCGACCATTAACTTGATAAGTACTTGGCGTAGCAAAACCCGCAGCAGGTAGTTGATATTCCCATAGCAATTTGCCATTTCGTGTGTTGTAAGCTCTAAATTTAGCATCACGGGTAGCAGCAATAAACAACAGTCCCCCCGCCGTAACCACCGGGCCACCGTAGTTTTCACTACCTGTTTGAGGTATTCCTTTGGCTTTTAGTTCGGGATACTCACCAAATACATTTTTCCAAACGTATTCACCCGTATTGAGATTGATGGCGTTTAAGGTACCCCAAGGTGGAGCAATGGCCGGATATCCTTGGCTATCTAAAAATTTATTGTAGCCAGTTGTTTTGTAGGGGATGACTGGATTTTTGGTTTTGTTATTGATGGTACCGGTCGCCTCCTGTTTTTCATCCCCAAACAAGAATGCCACCAGAGCCGCTTTTTCTTCAGGTTTCAACGTCGTAAATCCAGGCATCATTCCTTTTCCATTGCTCACAATGTTTTTGACATAATCACGACTTTGTCTCAACTGAATATCAACCAAAGAAGGATACCCACTTTTGGTATTACCTTTACGCTCAGGCCCGTGGCAGGCCGAACAATACAAAGTGTATGTTTTGGCTCCTTCACTCAGGTGCGCCAATTCACTTTGTTTTGGAGTATCGACCATCGTCAACACCCACGCCATTTCATTGGAATTAACGTACATGATGCCATTGGGGTCAACGGCAGCTCCTCCCCACTCTGCCCCTCCGTCATAGCCCGGAAAAATCAGCGTACCTTGTTTACTAGGAGGAGCCATGTACCCTTTTTTAAGGCTTTTAAAGACCGTAACCAACGAGTCATGATCTTTACTGTAAGGGTTTAAATCTTTTTCGGTCAACGATTGCCGCGCAAATGCCGCTGGTTTAGCGGGTTGGGGCTGAGTAGGCCAAGTGGATTCCCCTGGTAACTTACTTTGTTCTACGGCAACATCTTTGATCGGGAAAAGCGATTTTCCTGTCAATCTATCAAATACCAACACATGTCCCGATTTTGTTGTTTGGGCCACTGCATCCACGCGTTTTCCATTGTGAGTGACCGTTATTAAATTAGGTGGAGAAGGAAAATCTCTATCCCATACATCATGATGAACAAATTGATAATGCCAGAGTCGTTTGCCTGTGCGAGCATCAAGGGCAAGCAGACAATTAGCAAAGAGATTTTTTCCCTTACGATTGCCGCCATAAAAATCAAACGCTGCCGAGCCTGTTGGCACAAACAAGATGCCCCGTTGACGATCTACGGCCATACCAGCCCAGTTGTTGGCTCCGCCAACATCTGTATTTTTCCAGGTGTTTTTAGGCCAAGTATCATAGCCATATTCTCCCGGTTGCGGTATTGTATGGAATACCCAAACCAACTTACCTGTTTGGATATCAAATGCCTGTACATGCCCCGGTGCCGCGTCAGCTCCTTCTGATAGTCGCATAGGCATGATAATAAGGTTTCCAAAAACGGTACCTGGGGTATTAGAAATGACAAATTTTTCCTTAGCTGATTCTCCCAAACCTGTACGTAGGCTTATACGCCCTGCTTCACCAAAACTATCAATGGGTTGTCCTGTGGTAGCATTTAAGGCATATAACCAATGTCCCGAAGTAAACAAAATACGTTCGTCACCTTGCTGATTTGTCCAATAAGTTACCCCTCTACTTGTACTTACTCCCGACTTAAAAGGGGCACCAAATCGCCATATCTCTTGCCCGGTAGCAGCATCCAAAGCAAATACCTGCAAAGCAGAAGAAATACCGTACAATTTACCCTTCACAATGATGGGATTCATCTGCATCTGCCCTGTATCGGGCGCAGCGTACGACCAAGCGACTTCAAGCTGGGTTATATTGTTGGTATCAATTTGACTTAATAAAGAATAATGATTGCGGTCGGGACCGCCCAAGTAATCATCCCAATCGACGTTGGTTTTCTCATCAAAACGTGGATAGAAGGCTACCAATACTGCAATAATGAGCAAAAATGGAAAGATACGAAACATACAAATATTTATTTAAGCACGCGTGTCCCTATTTCAGAAGGTAATTTTTTAATTTTCTAAACAAAATGCCACGTATTTGTCGCCCGATTTGGTTTTGAGTTTTCCACCTCCACAGGCAATCACAATGTATTGTTTATTATTCACAACATAAGTACTAGGCGAAGCATATCCTCCTGCTGGCAAGGTATATTCCCATATGATTTTACCGGTTTCTTTGTCAAAAGCGCGAATTTTTTCATCGCGACTTGCCGCAATGAAAATCAATCCACTTGCCGTCACGAGGGGTCCTCCATAGTTGTCGGTACCAGTAGGTGCAATTCCTTTTTTTGTAAGTTCGGGATACTCGCCCAACGGAACCTGCCAGCGATGTTTGCCCGTATTGAGATCAATCGCCGTGAGTGTGCCCCAAGGAGGTGTGCTAACAGGATAGCCTTCACTATCATACCACCGATTGTAACCAGTGTGTTGATAGGGAACTACGTCTTTTTGGGTGGTAACTATTTGCTTTCCAGCGGTGGTATTATTGTACAAAAACTCAATGATAGAATTACGTTCAGCAACAGAGATATGCGAAAAAGAAGGCATCATTCCACGTCCTGTCATCAATAATTTCAAGGTTTGGGCTTTTGAAAGTCGTTTGTCTAACTGTAACAAAGAAGGATATGAACCATCATGGTTTCCCTTGCGCTCTAATCCATGACAAGCCGAACAATACAATCGATAAGGGTTATTGGTTTGAGCTGTGTTTTTGTCTTCTTGATTTCGACGAATCAAAGTCATATGAACCGGGATTTCTTTAGCTGGCACATACAGTACACCATCGGGGTCTGCGGCGGCGCCCCCCCATTGGGCCCCTCCATCGGTACCCGGAAAAAATACCGTCATTTTTTCACTCAAAGGAATATAAGGTGTTCCTGTTTGAGCCTTACGAAGCATTAGCTTCACAGAGTCAAGATTAGAAGCCCACGGATTGATGTCTTTCTCGGTAAATGATTGTCGGGTAAATGGTGTCGGTAATTGGGGAATTGGCTGGGTCTGACTGGGTTGTTCACCTACTACCGCTTTTTGTGGGAAAGAGGTTTCTTTGATAGGAAAAATAGGTTCGCCCGTCACTCTATCAAACACAAACGTAAATCCCTGTTTTGTAATTTGAGCCACAACATCGATTTTTCTGGGACGACCATCGGAGCCCGTTCGAGTAATAGTCAACAAATTGGGTGGTGCTGGCGGGTCGCGATCCCAAATATCATGATGCACGAGTTGATAGTGCCAAAGTCTTTTACCAGTGGCGGCATCCAAGGCGAGTAAACAGTTTGCATATAAATTATTTCCTTTTCGGTTTGCCCCGTAAAAATCATGGGCTGCCGAGCCGGTTGGAGCATATACGATTCCTCGTTCTCGGTCAATCGCCATTCCCATCCAATTGTTTGCTGCACCGATTCGTTGGCGCGGGTTTTCGGGCGACCAAGTTTCATAGCCGGCCTCTCCCTTTTGGGGAATGGTACGAAATGTCCACACCAATTTACCTGTTCGGGTATCATAAGCCCGAATATCTCCTAATAAGGCGGTTTCACTTTCGGAGACGCGCGTACCAGTAATTAGGAGGTTTTTATAAATTGTATTGGGGGTATTCGACACCACATAGTTATCGGCACCTGGACGTTCAATGCCAATCTTAAGGTCTATTTTACCTTTGTCACCAAATCCCTCAACAAGTTTTCCGGAAGTGGCATCCAAGGCATAAAGCCATCTACCTGCTCCAAAAAAAATGCGTTTATCTGCCCCTTCTCCCCAATAGGTGACTCCTCGGCTAGTGGTGCCACCATTATCCGTGAAATCAGTTTTCCAAAGTTCTTTACCCGTAGCTGCCTCTATCGCAAACGCCTGTGTATTGGCAGACACGCCATAAAGAATACCGTCAATGATAATGGGATTGCATTGCATCTGCGTACGGTTTTGGAGGGTATCAGCTCCTCCCGACGCATAGCTCCAAGCCATTTTTAGCTTTCCGACATTGTCTTTGTTGATTTGGGTCAAAGGTGAATAATGACTGCGAGCTCCATCACCATTGTATTCTGGCCAATCGATACGATTATCTAATTTTTGAAACCCCCAAGCCACACCCACCAAAACAATCAGGCAAATATTCTTTTTTGTAAACATAGAGACAGGAAATACATTTTGTGCTTTCTTCTAAAAATATTGCTGTATTGCTTGGGGATAATCAGCAAAAGCCAATTCAGGTTCAGGAATTTCTGGGTGCCACATTTTTTCCCATTCAAAACTGTAGTAGCCCTTATACCCTCCCGATTTGAGAGCATCAATGGCCTCTTTGAGCGGTGCTTCACCCTTTCCTACAAATGTATAAGCAGGTTTGCCATTTACCATACTTCCATCTTTGATATGGGTATGAACAATGTATTTTTTGAGCGTCTTATACACTTCAGTTGGAGATTCTTTCGTGATTGACCACATATTGAAAATATCCCAAATGAGACCCACATTCGGGTGATTGGCTTGTTGCATAATTTGAAGCAACACATCTTTCCAAATCACCTGACCATGCGATTCGAGCAATACTGTCACTTTTGCTTCCTTAGCATAGCGCCCCAGTTCTGATAAATTTTCGCTGATAAGATTAATGGTTTGCTCCCGGTCTTGATCTTTGGGTAAGTCATTGGGGAAAACTCGCACATACGGACACGACAACTCATGCGCAAGGTCAATGAAGCGTTTGGCTTCGTCCATGTTTTTTTGTCTCTTCGTAGTATCCATAAAATGCAGATTAGACGAAGCACCTAAATTGCATATTTTGAGTTTATTATCGGCAAAGAGTTGACGAGTTTGGGCAATGTCTGTACTAAACTCAGGGCGCTTGGGTAGATACATTTCTTTTTCTAGGCCTCTGATTTCAATGGCCTCGTATTGGGTAGCCACAGCAGTTTGGACAATTTTTGACAAAGGCCAAGTCGGGCAGCCCAAGGTTGAAAAAGCCAAGCGAGGTTTTATTTTTTTTGCAGAGACATCGAAAGACGACGCCAATGCCAGACCTAAAGAACTCTTAAGAAAATTTCTGCGGGTAGTTTGCATTATCGAATTTGGTAAATTTTTGAGAGAATTTCATCTCATTTATCATGTTGTCTATAAAACTTAAAAAATGATTTTAATTACTGTTTTTTTATCAATTTCTTATTGGAGGCAAGGTCACGACGATCAACCGATAAGCTATAAATGCAAGTTTTGTACTTATAGATTATCGGTTGATTTTAAGGTGTTTATAGGTTTTTTTTAGTTCTTTTGTCTTTTGCATTAATTGATTGTAATCACTTCTGCTAGTCCTATTTAAAACGAGCTTAGAAATTTCTTTTTCCTTTGGGTTATCTCCTCTTCTTTACTCCCTTCAGGATACAAATATCTTCAATCGTTTTGACCTCTCCATCTTTTATATCTTCTCTTTTGGCAAGGTTCTGTATTACTGTTTTACTTAATGCGCCATCTCCTGCCAACACTCTCTGCTGCAATTCTGGAACAAGTTTAGATAAACCAGCGGCAAAATTAGCCTCGTTTTTGATGGTTCGTTGATATTATCTTAAACTCATATGCCAATTGTTTTGACAAATCTCCTCCACTCGATTCACGGTCATATTTACTTTTCCACTTTATACCTAAGCCCAAAAGTCTTTTTTGCAAGTAGGTTAAAATGATTTAGGGGGTGATATGTTCAAAAGAAACATCTCATTTAACTCAAAAAACAACATAAATCTGTGCTTTTATGATACCTTCCTTTTTGAGAAGGAGATTGATTTTATTATGAGCAAGCACAGATACAAAAAGCAGAGGAGTAAGCAGAAGCTCTTACAAAGAACCGTTATTTGTTCGAATAGCTTGAGGTATTTTTGGGATAGCCAATCGAGCAAACAAAGAAAATTACAGCGTCATTGTATCCAATAAACATATTGCTTTAGTCCTAAAAATAGATAGATAATTAGGTTTTTTTGCTAAAAAAATTATATTTTAATCTTTGTTTTTTGTTTCAAATAAATTCACTTTTGTATATCTCTTTTTTATAGATAAGTAAAGTAGGATAGATAGTGATAAGAATGTTGAAGGATATGCCGCAAGTATTTTGATTTTATGTCCATAAACAACTGGTTTGAGTTTGCATTTTACGGCTAGGGGTACAGTCGCTAAGAGAAATTTGTTGCCGATTGGGCCGTGCTGTCTTCACGATAGCAGCTTGTTCGACTGATTCATGGCACTGCCCCACATCTCTTGATTTACAAACATCTACTTTCAATAAAATATTGGGACAATGCATCCGAAAAGGATAGTTCTAATTCTTAAAAAAATTGCCTATTACTTGTCTTGTGAAGTGAAAATAACAAAAGGATGCAAACTAAATTCAATAATCTACTTAGAATATGGTAGCGGTTATTTTTTCTTTCTTTTTGTTTTTTCAAACACCCGCACAAGATTCGATAAAAAACGACATTTCAGTCAGCGTAGAAATACGTCCGCGCCTAGAATTTAAAGAAAACTATCGGCTTTCTTCGGAAGAAACATTTGACCCAACGACATTCATCAGTCAGCGCAACAGATTAAATATCAACAACGTACGCAAAAGCTTCAACCTCAGAATCTCCTTTCAGGAAATCCATTTGTTCTTGAAAAATGGCATTGGCTCACAGGTGGGTAGTGTCAATTTTAATGAATTGTACATTGAACCAAAGGTAGGGAAGCATTTTTCGGCCATTATCGGGCGTCAAAACTTTCAATTAGACAACGGGCGGATGTTTTCGGCCGCTCCTTGGTCACAGCAACATCGTTCGCACGAAGGCATTCGGCTTCAGTACGTTACCCGTTCGTTCCGAACCGATTTCGCTGCCTTTTTCACGCGAAATTACGGCAACCGCTTCGAGGCTAGTTATTCGCCCGTGGCTTCGCATAAGTATCAGTATTTGTTGGTTCATCAACTAAAAGGAAGCCATCATCAACTCACTTACACCCTCATCAATTCGGCAGAGCTCTTTGACAAAACCTATTTTAATGCCAAACGCTACGCGACGGGGGGGCGACTGGAATACAACCTAAAAGGTATTTATACCACGCTCAGTGCCTTTTACCAATACGGACGAAACCAACAAAATCAGCGCGTAAGGGCCTATTATATTCAACCCGAGGTCAGCGCTACCCTTAAAAAATTTACGTTGAGGGTGGGCACTGAACTTCTGAGCGGTAATCCAGCCGATGTTAAAAGTGGCTATTCTAATTCGTACGAAATCGCCTACGGGGTTGCGTGGAAATTTATGGGTAACATGAATTTTTACGCAAAATTCCCCGCCGATGTAGCCAACAAAGGCTTGTTTAACCCCTATCTTTTTTTGTTTTATCGCCTTAACAAAAAACTACAGTTCCGGCTCGACAGCCAATTGTTTTACAGCCAATACGCTTTGACCAACCAAGCCCAAAAATACCTCGGATACGAAGCTGATTTTTCCGTCAATTATAAACCAACAACTTACGTTGACGTCAATTATGGACTATCGTTTTATGACCCCACGTCCAGTACGTTGCTACTAAAAAAAATACGAAACACCACCACCACTCCCGTCTGGAGTTATTTGATGGTTTCGTTCAATCCAACGCTTTTTTCGCGAAAGAAATGAATCACTCAAGCAATACTCTACTTATCAGACGTGCTATTTTTAGTACTATAAACAGATAGAGAAAAGGGTTGTTTTACTAAAAAAAATCATATTTATTTTTTGTTTTTTGTTTCAAATAAGCTCACATTTGCACGTCTCTTCTTCCTAGATAAAGAAAGTAGGCTAAAGAGCGCAATGATGTGAGTTTATTTGTGCAAAGACTGCATTATAGGCATTTAACAATCCTTATTTAATGAGTCGAACGTGATACTTCTAAGGGAAAACCCCTGAGAAGGAGAATATTTTTGCACCGTTTTTTATTTATATATAAAAAATATAGTCTAAGTATTTTAATTGCCAGTTTCGTTTTAACTCACCTAACATTTTGACAAAAATGAGAAAAACAGTCTCCATACTTCTCTTGGCGTTGGCATTCTTGGGAACGTACACCCTCCACGCTCAAAACAGCGAGCCAACCATCAACGCCAAATTAAACGGGCGCATATTTGACCAACGCACCAATGAGCCCGTCATCGGTGCAACCATTCAAATCAAAGGGACAACCAACGGTGCTTCTACCAACCAGGAAGGGGCTTTTCACCTGCAAACAGGGCAGAAATTTCCGTTTACGCTCGTGGTTAGTTTTATCGGTTACAAATCCAAAGAAGTAAAAGTAGAATCTAGCCCCATTGTCATTGACCTCGAAGAAGACGCCAAGCAGCTTTCGGAAGTGGTCGTAACGGGCTACGGTAGTGAAAGCAAAAAAGCATTTACGGGCTCAGCCGTGAAGGTGTCGGCGGCGCAGTTAGAAAATCGACCAGCTCAAAGTCTTGACCAATTGTTAGGTGGGCAAGCGGCGGGGGTCAACATCGTCCAGCCCAGTGGCGCTTTGAACAGCACGCCCGTTTTCCGCATCCGTGGTATCAACTCCATCACCTCATCGGTTTATCCACTGATTATTGTTGACGGCGTAACCGTATTTACAGGTTCGGCGGGAGGTTCAGTTGGAAACAACCCGTTGGCCGACATTAACCCCAATGACATTGAGTCTATTGATGTCCTTAAAGATGCTTCCTCCGCAGCCATTTATGGGTCTCGGGCCGCCAACGGTGTCGTCGTCATTACCACTAAAAAAGGCAAAAAAGGCAAAACAAAAGTAACTTATGATACGTGGGTAAGCTGGAGTAAGCCTTTTAATTTGCCTCAACTACTCAACGCCGAAGACTACGTAACCATCAAAAACGAAGCCCGTACCAATGCAGGTCTGACGCCGGGATTTGTATTAGGCAAAAACGCCGACGGCTCTACTACCGAAACCAACTGGTACGATGTCGCTTATCAAACAGGCGTTTCGCAAAACCACACCTTGAATGTATCGGGTGCCAACGACGCGACCAGCTATTTTGTGTCGGTCAATTACACCAAACAAAACGGGATTCTAAAAACCAATACGTTTGACCGCAAAACGGCACGGGTAAACTTAGACCACAAACTGAACAAAAGCATTACGATTGGTACCAATTTCTCTTTCACTAATTCTGTCAACGCAGGTCCTAACTCAGGTGGAATTGGCCCCAACTCCGTGGCAAGTTCTTCAGGAAATAGCGTGAATACCCAGTACATTGGGTTACAACCGTTGGCTCGTATGACGTACATTTTGCCACCGAACGTGCCCGTTTATAACGCCGACGGAACTTACAATATCAACACGGCCAACGGCAACATCGGTTACGGCCCCAACAGCACCGCTTTGGGCGTATTTAATGCTTACAACTTGCAGACAATTCTCGACCTTGATAAGAACTCTTCGGAAAATAACACGTTGTTAGGGAGCATTTTTGCGGAGGTGGAACTTTTCAAAGACCTCAAATTCAAGACCGTATATGGTATCAATAATTTGGTGATTGAAAACAAAGAGTTTCGTAACTTACAAAGTGGCGACGGTTTTGCCACGCGAGGCACCGCATCAAACTCCAATACCACCTTTTTCCGTTCCAACTGGACCAACACCCTTACCTACAACACTACTTTCGCGAATGTTCATAATCTAAAAGTATTGCTCGGGCACGAAGAAATCTACCGCAAAGTCGATGGCTGGGGAGCAACGCGCACGGGACTTTCCGACCCTTTCTTTACCTCGTATCAAGGCGGTTTTACCAACATCACTCCTTCTTCTACCATTCAGTCAGAAAACGGTTTGTTGTCATTCTTCAGCAGCGTCAACTACGATTACAACCGCAAATACTTAGTAAGCCTCAACTTCCGTCGGGATGGGCTATCGGCCTTGGCAGCGGGAAACAAATGGGGTAATTTCGGAGGGGGCTCGGTTGGGTGGAACGTATCGGAAGAAAGCTTTTACCAAAACTCGCCGCTCAAAAACTACATCAACTCCTTCAAAATCAGGGCAAGTTATGGCGTAGTCGGCAACAGTAGCTTGAGCGACTATGCTTCCCTTTCCCAGTATAGTTCGAGTACCTACGCAGGCGTACCAACGTTGTTTTTTGGGCAAGCAGGAAACGCCAATTTACGGTGGGAATCGAGCAAGAAAACCGATATTGGTCTGAGTCTCGGCATTTTGAACAACCGATTTACGCTGGAAGCCGATTACTACAAAAACACCATTAACGACCTGATTTTGAGCGCGCCACAGTCGCTTTCACAAGGAATCCCTGGCAACTCCATCGCGGCCAACGTAGGCTCGTTGTACAACGAAGGGTTTGAATTTGCCATCAACGGTAGCATTATCAACGGCAAGAAATTTCAGTGGAATGCCAATTTTAACATTGCTACCCTCAAAAACCGCGTGACGGCCTTAGGCACGGGAGGCGACATTTACCCAACCGTCATCAGCACGTTTGGGATTCAAAACATCACCCGCGTGGGTTATTCGGCAGGTTCAATTTTTGCCGTTCCTTCGCTGGGCATCAACCCCGCCAACGGCAACCGTATCTACCTCAATGCCAACGACCAACAAGTTCAGTACGATGCCCTCAAACGTACCTTTACTACGCTTGAAGGAACGACCGTTGCGGCCATTGACAACTACAAAGACGGGCGTATTCAGGGGCCGTCGTTACCAACTTACTACGGCGGGTTCAACAATACCTTGACGTACGGCAACTTCGATTTGGCCATTGGGCTGATTTTCTCGGGAGGAAATAAACTCTACAACGGAACCAAAGGAACACTTTCTGACCAACGCTATTTCAACAACGGCACGTGGATCAAAGACCGTTGGACTACCCCAGGCCAAGTCACCGATGTACCTAAGCTCGTGTGGGGCGACAGCTTCAGCGGCGGTTTCTCTTCGACCAACTCTGCTTTTGTTGAAGACGGCTCGTTTCTGAAACTGAAAAACATCGCCCTCAGCTATAATATACCACTCCAAAATGGCTCGTTTTCGAAGTATGTATCGTCCATCAAAACGTACGTTCAGGCTTCCAACATCCTCACTTTCACGAAATACACTGGCTCCGACCCTGAAATTTCAATCAATGGAAACTCCGTTAACTCTGGAAAAGACCAGAATGTACCTGTCAATGCGTCGGTCATCACGTTGGGCTTAAACGTTGGCTTCTAATTGTTAGTCGTTCAAAATCAGTTAGTGCTAAGAACCTTTTGAGTGTTTTTTTATCACTGCTCCAAATTTTTTGAAAAAATGAAAAGACAATCTTTCTATACAATCAATGTTGGTCGCTCATTTCTGGTTGCTGCGGCCCTAATCGGCTCGCTCTCAGGCTGCCGCGAAAACCTCCTAAATCCTGTCCCCGTCACTAGCATTTCGACAGACGCCGCCTACAGTACGCCTGCCAAAATTTTGGCACAGGTCAACGGCTTGTATTCACTCTTTGGGAGTCAATCCTATTTTGGAGGTCGTCATGTGGTCTTTAATGAACAACGAGGGGACGAATTTAGCCAAAACGATGGGAACAACTCCACGGGCGCCAACGTCTGGAACCAGTCGATTACGTCTTCGGGCGATTTCGTAAATGCCGTTTGGAGTTCGGCCTACACGACCATCAACTCGGCCAATATTTTGATTGAAAACCTGAGTACGTCCACGGTATTGACCGATGATTTACGGAAAAATTACATTGCAGAAGCTAAGTTTTTAAGGGCGTTTGCTTATTTCAGTTTGGTACAAACCTACGCAAAACCTTACCTCCAAAGCAGTACAGCGGCGGCCCTGCCCCTTCGCTTAAAAGCCGAAACCTCGGGCGGAAACAACGACTTTGCGTTTAGTACCGTCGCCGAAGTATATACCCAAATTTTGAAAGACCTCAACGAGGCGGAAGCTGATTTGCCCGTGACGTACTCTACGTCGTTGTTGGTCGCTTCGAGAGCCCACAAAGCAACGGCGATTGCCCTGAAAACACGCGTTAATTTGGTCAAAGGCGACTATGCTGCCGTGGTTACCGACGCTAAAAAACTCGTTTCGGATGCCGCTCCTTACCAGTACGTTTCGGGCACGTTGACGCATAAATTAGAAGCCAACATCGCCACTGTTTTCGGGGGTTCGTACGTTGGCAATGAAGTACTTTTGACCATTCCGTACATTAACCCGACCGAAGCACCTGGCTTACAAAGTTCGTTGTCGGCCAACTACTTAACGCCCGTTATTTACCTAAATACGGCAGGGATTGTAGCGGATCCTGTGTTTGCCTCTGCCACCTCTACGGATGCCCGTAAAGGATTGATTTCCACCAATGCGACGGGACAAAAGCTATTGAGAAAATTTCCTAAAAACTCAGCTCCTTTTTCCGACTACGTCCCGCTCATTCGCTATGCCGAAGTATTGCTTAACTATGCCGAAGCCGCTGCCCAAACGGGTGATTTACCCACGGCCACGGCCTTGCTAAAAGCGGTGCGGAACCGTTCGGATGCGAGTTACTCCTTTACCAAAGGCATCTCAACCAAGGAAGAATTAATCGAAACGATTCTTAACGAACGTCGCATTGAATTGTTGGGAGAAGGTTTCCGAACGCCTGATTTGTTGAGAAGAGTCCAAAAACTACCCGCCAAAGTCGGTAATGCAGGCGTTGCGCCCGAAGTATTGCCGACGGCGGCCAACTACGTATGGGCTGTTCCGAGCAATGAACTGGCTTACAACAAATTAGCCCCAAGATAAAACCTACTCCCAAATTTCAATTGACCATTCGATGAAAAAAGTCATTCTTAGTATCTCACTTTTCTGGGCAAGCACGGCGGTGTTTGCTCAGAAAACTTCCGCCGATAAGATTTTTATTAACGGTAAAATCATAACGGTGGACAACCAAAATTCCATTGCCCAAGCGGTAGCGGTGCACGAGGGTAAAATCTTGGCCGTAGGCACCACCAAAGACATTGAAAAACTGAAAGGAAAAAACACCCAAGTAGTGGATTTGGGTGGAAAAACGGTCACGCCAGGCTTTATTGATGGCCACAGCCATTTCATGAGTTTTGGCAGGGCTAATTTGGCCAACCTCAACCCACCGCCCGTTGGAAACATCCGTAAAATTGCCGACATCGTCTCTGAGTTGCAGAAATTTAAAGCCCAAAAGGGACTCAAAGACGGCGATTGGATTAGTGGGTTTGGCTACGACGTTGACCAACTGGAAGAAAAACGACACCCGCGCAAAGAAGATTTTGACGCTGCTTTTCCCAACAACCCTGTCGTGATTACGCACGTATCTGGGCACATGTCGGTCGCCAACTCGGCTGCCTTGAAAGCAGGAAGCGTCACGTCAGAAACACCTGACCCCTCGGGGGGTGTCATTGAACGCAAAGAAAACTCCAAAGAACCAACGGGGCTGCTCCAAGAAAAAGCCCAAGGATTGGTGCGGGTCAATCTGAGCGGTTCAAGTAAGGGAACCACAGAAGAACGATTGGCCCAACTCAAAGAGCAACAGGAATACTACGCCAGTTTTGGCGTCACTACCGCCCAAGACGGAAGCAGCAGTTTTGAGTCGTTGGAGCTGCTCCGCGAAGCTTCAAAACGGGGCGAATTAGTGATTGATATTGAGGCATTACCCTCGTATCCCATTGTTGACAAAGTCATCAATAATCCCAATTACCAGTACGGAGTGCTGAAAAACCACTTCAAAATCAACGGGTTTAAGTTCTTCTCAGACGGTTCGCCCCAAGGAAAAACCGCTTTTTTTGGCAAAGCTTATTTGACCAAAGTACCGGGTTGCGACCATGCCGAATGCCGTGGATTTCCAGTAGTAACGCAGGAACAGTTCAACGATGCGATTATCAAAGCTTTTGCCAACAACATTCAGCCTTACGTGCACTGCAATGGCGACGCGGCGATTGACATGTATATCACAGCCGTAGAGAATGCCAATAAGGTGCTAGGCTTAACCAGCCTCGGCCGCCGCCCCGTCGTGATTCACTCGCAGTTTGTACGCCTCGACCAGCTCGATAAATACAAAGAACTCGGTTTTTTACCTTCGCTTTTTAGCAACCACGCCTTCTTCTGGGGCGATGTGCACGAGACCAACTTAGGCTACGACCGAGCGAAATTCTTGAGTCCGTTGAAAACCGCCCAAACCAAAGGAATCATTGCGACCAATCACACCGACTTTGGCGTGACACCCATCAATCAATTGTTTTTGTTGTGGACGTCTGTCGAACGAAAATCTCGTTCGGGAAAGGTCATTGGCCCCGAAGAACGCCTTACGCCGCTTGAAGGACTGCGCGCCATTACCATCAATGGAGCTTACGAGTATTTTGAAGAAAATACCAAAGGTTCGATTGAAAAAGGAAAATTGGCCGACTTAGTCGTGCTTTCGGACGATATTTTGACGATTGAACCCTCAAAAATCAAAGACGTGGTCGTTCTCGAAACCATTAAAGAGGGAAAAACAGTATACAAGAAAAAATAATGACACTTTCGAAAATAACAACGGCCGACATCCGAACCACCCAAAGAGTCGCCGAAATAGCATGGTTTAATGACATCATTGGTGGAGATACCGAATACTTAGGCATACTAGACAGCACTCGAAGAAGTAGTTTTGACCATTGTCGAGACATCACGTTGGAAGCCGAACGCCTAGGGTTTAGCAATATTTTGTACCCAACGGCTTATACCGTAGGCCAAGACGTGCTGACGGTTACGTCGGCATTGGCCCAAGAAACAAGTCAAATCACTTTTTTGGCGGCCATTCGGACGGGCGAAATCCACCCACCCATGTTGGCAAGAGCGTTGGCTTCGCTCGATCACCAACTGAAGGGACGCCTTATCTTAAACATCATTAATTCTGACCTTCCAGGTACGCGCGAAAATGCCGATTTTAGGTACCAACGCTGTACCGAAGTCATCGAAATTCTGAAACAAGCTTGGACGCAGGAACGCATCCAATTTAAGGGCGAAATTTACAACTTTGATATGCCCGCCGACCCCGTGAAACCTTACCAAAACGGCGGCCCGCTGCTCTATTTTGGCGGAACTTCTGAGGGTTCGAGAGAAGTATGCGCCAAATACTGCGACGTGTTTTTGATGTGGCCAGAATCGGAAGAAGCCATGTACGCAACCATGCAAGACATGACCGCAAGAGCGGCAAAATACGGTCGAAAAATAGATTTTGGCCTCCGAATTCACGTAGTAGCCCGCGAAACGCAAGAAGAAGCACGGGCGTATGCCAAAAAGCTGATTTCCAAATTTGATGAAAAACGCGCCGCCGAAATCCGAGCGCGGGGCGAAGACTCTCGTTCGTTAGGCGTTATTCGACAAGATGAGTTCCGTAAAACGGCCGACGACGAGGGCTACACGGAAGAAATTCTCTGGACCCACATTGGAAAAGTCTTTTCGGGCTGCGGTAGTGGGCTGGTAGGAAGTGCCGAACAGATTGTCACTAAACTCAATCGTTACATGGACATGGGCTTCCGAGCTTTCATCTTTTCGGGTTTTCCGCTGATTGAAGAAGCCAATTACTTTGCAGAACTGGTTTTACCTCATTTGCCTAATGTTTCGTTGCCGAGGCTTTACGACAAAATCCCGACCGAAATACCCGCCACTCCCCTAACCACCGCCGAACTGGTGTAAGCCTATGTCTCAACAAGAAGAAAAAGTTGAATTTAAACGCGAACTAGGACTCGTCGATGCGGCTTTGCTCGCTGCGAGCGGCATGATTGGCTCGGGGATATTCATCGTCAGCGCCGACGTAACCCGAAACGTCGGCTCGGCGGGTTGGCTCATTATCGTCTGGCTCATTGGCGGTTTTATGACCCTAACGGCAGCCGTAAGTTACGGCGAACTCAGCGGAATGTACCCCAAAGCAGGGGGGCAATACGTGTATTTGAAGGAAGCTTACGGCCGTTTGGTGGCTTTTCTCTACGGTTGGAGCCTTTTTACCGTCATCCAAACGGGCACAATAGCGGCCGTTTGCGTGTCTTTTTTCAAGTTTTTGGCCTACTTTTTTCCTATTTTCAGCGAAGATTTAGTGGCTTTTCAGCTAGGTGATTCCTTTAAAGTGTCACCTGCTCAGCTCTCTTCCATCGTTTTACTTTTTTTGTTGACGTACCTCAATACCAAAGGAGTAAAACTGGGAAAAATCGTTCAAAGTATTTTTACCAGCACCAAACTCTTGAGCTTATTGGGGCTTACGCTGTTCGGGTTTATTTATCTCAAGCCCGACATCTGGCAGTCAAACTGGAGTGAACCTTTTCACTTGCAGCGACTTACCAAAGCAGGAAACTTTGAGCAATATGCCGATACGCCCGCGCTGTGGGGAGCTATTGCGGCGGCGTTGGTCGGAACGGTGATTAGCTACGACGCTTGGAACAACGTAACCTTTGTGGCGGGCGAAATCAAAAACCCCAAACGAAATATTGGGTTGAGTTTACTGATAGGAACTGCCGTGGTTACGTTCATTTATGTTTCCATCAACCTCATGTTCACGGCGGTTTTGCCCATTGAAGCCCTGGGTACGCCCGAAAAAGACCGCGTTGGAATCGTGGCCGCACAGGCTATTTTTGGGGCAAGTGGCACGGCCGTTATTGCGATTTTAATCCTGATTTCTTCCTTTGGTTGTGCCAACGGAATGATTTTAGCGGGGGCAAGGGTGTATTACAGCATGGCGCAAGATGGCCTCTTTTTCAACAAAACGGGCGAACTCAATAAAAATGCCGTTCCCGAATACGCCCTTTGGTTGCAGTTTTTGGTGGCGGTAGCGCTGAGCCTGAGCGGTCGCTACGGCGATTTGCTCGACATGATTTCGTTTGTGGTTGTCATTTTTTACGTATTGACGATAGCCGCTATCTACGTTCTACGCAAAAAAGAACCCACCCTCGACCGCCCCTACAAAGCCTGGGGTTACCCTATTTTGCCTGCCATTTACATCTTAATGGGACTGGCGTTTTGTACCTTGTTAATCATTTACAAACCCACCTACACCTGGCCCGGGCTTATCATTGCGGGGGTAGGCGTTCCTGTTTATTATTGGGTTAAATGGAAAATGTAGAAGTTATGAATTTATATTAACCGAAAAAACAATAATATTTTACTATTAAATGAAGGCGTAGCATGCCCTATGCCTTCATTTTAACGAAAGAGGAGACTGGTTAAAAGGGGTAACTTAAAAAGAAAACTTGCTTTATCTTTAAAAGATACATCTTCCATAACCTCCTTTTCAAATGTTTCTCAGTTATAGTACAAATTGGCACAAATACGCATTCTTTTTTCTTTTCTTTTGTGGAACAATAAGCATTCATGCTCAAACTAATAGCACCTCTTCAAAAAAAGAAGGGTATTCTAGCGACCCTAAAGTAGTCGAAAAAGGAAAACAATTATTCTTAAGCAACTGTACGGCTTGTCATAATTTCACCCAAAAAGGAATCGGACCTAGCCTAGAAAAAGCCACGACTGATTTACCCTCCGAATGGCTTACAAAGTTTATTTCAAATGCCCCAGAGATGATTTCGGCGGGGGATGCCAGAGCGGCGACTCTTTTTGAGGAATACAAACAAATGATGCCTACTTTTACTCATCTCAAACCACAAGAAATAGAGTCAATTTTGGCCTTTATTCACACCAATCAGCAAAAAGAAAACACCAAAGATTCGTACAAAGGTGTAGTTGTTACAAATCCCGTTGAGGCTAAGATTCAGCCGGCTATCTGGAAGATGGAACTTAAGCATTTTGCTACAGCTCCTTTTACTGCAAGCAAAGGTCCTTTGGCTCGGATTACGAAAATGGATGTTTTGCGGGGTGGTGCTAAGGAAAGGACTTTCATAGTGGATTTGCGGGGAATATTGTACGAGTTGGTCGATAATCAATGGCAGGTTTACCTAGATATGGCCAAAGAACGTCCCAATTTTATTCCAATCCCAGGATTAGCTACTGGTTTTGGAAGTTTTGCCTTTCATCCCGAATTTTATAAAAATGGGTTATTTTATACGACTCATACCGAAAAACCTAACTCGGCCAAAGCGGATTTTGGGTATGCAGATTCTATCAAAGTGACGCTTCAGTGGGTAATCACTGAGTGGAAAATAGATAATCCAACTGCTAGTTCATTTTCGGGAAAAAGCCGTGAAATATTCCGTATTAACATGGTGTCGCCAATTCATGGAATGCAGGAAATAGCTTTTAACCCCACAGCTCGCAAAGGCAGTAGTGACTATGGACTTCTATATGTAGGAATAGGAGACGGAGGAGCCTCCGAAAATGGTTTTGCTTTTATTTGTGCCGACAATACCCGTCCTTGGTCATCAGTGTTGCGGATTGACCCTATGGGACGCAATAGTAAAAATGGCAAATATGGCATCCCCAAAAACAATCCTTTTGCTAATGACAAAAATGAAAAGACATTGGGTGAAGTATACATACGAGGTTTTCGAAACCCCAATAGATATACTTGGACGACTGATGGTAGGTTGATTGTAGTTGATATTGGACAAACCAACATAGAGGAGCTGAATATTGCAAAGGCAGGAGCTGATTATGGATGGCCTGAGCGAGAGGGGACTTTTGTTATCAATCATCGAGGCAAAATGGATCGGGTTTATGCCTTGCCTGCTGACGAGCCTCGCAACAAATACACCTATCCTGTGGTTCAGTATGACCATGATGAAGGAAAGGCTATTTCGGGTGGGGTAGTGTACAACGGGACGGCTGTACCTGCGCTAAAAGGAAAGTATATTTTTGGGGATATCAACAATGGACGAGTATTTGCCGTCGAAACGGATCAATTAAAACTTGGAAAACAAGCCAATATCCAGGAGGTTTTACTGAAAATAGATGGTGAGGAGAAAACTTTTCTGGATCTTCATCCTACAATCAAACCTGATTTGAGACTTGGAGAAGGCCCTAAAGGAGAGCTTTTTATTTTTACAAAAGCCGACGGGAAGGTATATCAGGTTGTGGGTATATCCAATCCCTAAATGGTATTTTCCCTACCCTTCTTTATCATAAAAGGGTAGGGAAAATACCATTTATTTTTCCGAAAATTTACGCTGACTTGTGGCACTTTCGGTAGGAAAATCTTTAGGAATCGGGATATCCACTTTTCCAGTAGCTGCCCACTGAGCGCCACGTTGGAGACAAGTGATAAAACCTACACATTCTACTGAATAATCAACGTGTCCTAGTGGTGTATGAAAAATACGTCCCTTACCTTGTTTGATAGTCATGAGCATTGGCTCGTGGCGGTCTGTGCCGTTATTGTCTTTGGGAGAAAAAGCAGTTGCTAGTACTTCCATGTTTTCGGCCGGGCCACGCAGACGGTCATACATTTCGTCTTTGGTGTGCATCCATTTGAGGGGCATTCCTTTGGTAATCGGATGTTTTGAGTCCCGAATCGTAATCAAAAACTCTTTTTGTGCGCCATGTGAGCCCGCATTGCCGGGTTTGGTATCTTTGATAAGTTTGCCGGTTTCGTCATAGTACACATAAGGGCCGTCTTTTTCGGTACGGTTGCCCCATCCACCAAGTCCAATCATCCGATTGTAAGCGGGCCATAGAGGAAAAGAATTGTTAGCCGCATGTACCACCACGAGTCCGCCGCCGTTTTGAATATATTTTTCAAAATCCGCTTGCGTCCCATCCGACCAAGGAGCGGCGTTCCATCCAAAATTACAAATGACGACATCGTATTTATGAAAATCAGGGTGAAAGGCTGAATCCATACGAGGTTTGGGGAGAGCTACCGTTTTGGGGACACCATCGATTGGGAATTTCTCGACCAAATCTCCACCGTTCCAAGTATAATAAGTACGCTGGACATCCACCGTAAATTTTCCAGTTTCTTCCAGATAATGCTTCATCATGTAGGTGATTTTGGGCCATTGATCGTGGTTGTTTTGACCGTCAATAATGAGTGCTTTAAGGACTTTGTTTTTTTGAGCTACTAGCTCTAAAGTAGTACAAAATCCCAAAATAAGGAGAAGTAATAAGCGGCACTTAGCTTTCATATAGTACAGAAATATTAAAGGTTAGTTATTTGTTAATCAATATGTTACACAAGAAAAATGCTTTTTAATGATTAAGTGCTATTTGTTAGAAATGGTTTTAAGTACAAATAGGATGATTTTTGATAATAAATAGACCAGCACGACTGGTTTCTACTTTAAAGTTGTTGTTTTTTTCAAGGCTTAGTTATTCCAAACCTGCTATAAGTTGGTGTAAATTTCTTTCAAAAACTATTTAGGTCTGCTAAACAGTTTTCGAACCATGATATGTCAAAGCTATGAAGTAAGGCGGTTTGTTCGTAAAAGTTTATGCGCTTTTTTGAAAATGGAAGTGCTTTAAAATTCAGATAAGTATTTGAGCAACCCCGCCCTCTTTATGAAGGAAGAGCCTCGAAAGACTCACTATTTGTAAGAAACCTATGGTCTTTATTTTAAAAATTATGAAAAAACAATCGTTACTTTTTGTACTTCTTTTTTTAAATCTAAATACTTCTTGGGCGCAGCTTACGCTCAAAGAAGCTTATAAAGGAGCTTTTAAAATGGGCGTGGCAGTGAATGACGCCATTGTTTCGGGAAAAGACAAAGCTTCTCAGCTAATCGTAGAGCAGCAGTTTAATACCATCACCCTCGAAAACTCCATGAAAGCTGGGCTTATCAATCCCCAACCGGGTGTATTTAAGTTTGAGCCTGCGGATGCCTATGTAGCTTTTGGACAAAAAAATAACATGTTTATCGTAGGTCATACCTTGGTATGGCATAATCAAACCCCGGCTTGGTTTTTTCAGGATGAAAGTGGAAAACCTAAGTCAAAAGAGGCGGTAGCGGAGCGCTTGCATGAGCACATCAAAACGGTAGCTGGCAGGTATGCCGGAAAAGTACATGCTTGGGATGTGGTCAATGAAGTCATAGATGATGATGGCAACTACCGCCCTACCACTTGGGTAAAAGGAATCGGGAGTGGGGAAGAATTGGTAAAACTGGCCTTTAAATATGCCGCTCAGTACGCTCCTAATACGGAGCTTTACTACAACGATTTTAATGCCTGGCGACCTTCCAAAAGAGATGGTATTGTGAAGATGGTGAAAATGCTTCAGAAAGAAGGAATCAAAATCGATGGTATCGGCATACAAGGTCATTGGGGACTCAACTACCCCAAAACCGAATATATTGAAGCTGCCATTGAAGCCTATGCGGCGTTGGGTCTAAAAGTAATGATTACGGAATTAGACGTAGATGTGTTACCACTGACCAAAGAAGGACAAATCATCGGGCAAGGGATGAGCGAAAAACAGTTTCAAAATGAAGAATTTAAGACGTTTTTAGATCCTTATCCCAATGGGTTGCCAGACAACATACAAAAAGCGTTGGCAGATAGATATGCGCAACTTTTTGAGATATTTTACCGAAAAAGAGATAAAATCGACCGCGTAACCATGTGGGGAATTAACGATGATATGTCCTGGAAAAACGATTATCCTATTCCTAACCGCACCAATTACCCACTGCTGTGGGACCGAAAAAAACAGCCGAAACCTGCTTTTGATGCAGTATTGAAAGTCCCCCAAAAATCAAAGTAAGAAGCCATTACTCATGAAGTCATTTTATACTTTCTTTGCCTGCCTTGCGCTTTCTTTGTCGGTCAGGTCCCAAATCCGATTGCCAAAGTTAATTTCGGATCATATGGTTTTGCAGCGTGACCAGCCGCTGAAAATATGGGGTTGGGCGTCACCCAAAGAAAAAGTAGAATTGAGTTTTAATAAAAAGACGTTTAAAACTACCACTAATCCTAATGGTCAATGGGAAATTACGCTGCCCGCACAGTCGGCGGGAGTGGGGTTTGACATGGTGTTAAAAGGCAAAAATCAAATCATTCTCAAAAATATCGCTTTTGGGGATGTGTGGCTTTGTAGCGGACAAAGCAATATGGTATTGCCAATGGAAAGAGTCAAAGAAAAATATTTTGAAGACATCGCCAACGCCAACTATCCTGACATCCGCAATTTTTTTGTGCAGACACTCACCGACTTAAATGGTCCCAAAGAAGATTTTCCGACGGGAAAATGGCTCCAAGCAAATCCTAAAGATGTACTTACTTTTGGTGCCGTAAGTTACTTTTTTGCGCGTGATATGTACGAGAAATACAAAGTGCCGATTGGCATCATCAATAGTTCGGTAGGAGGAACCCCCATAGAAGCTTGGATTAGTGAAAGTGGGTACAAGGATTTTGGAGATATTCAGAAAATCATATCTCAAAACAAAGATACAAACTTCGTAAATGCTTCGAGCATCAGGCCGATGGCAATGCTTAACCGCCCAAAAGTTCAAGATGCGGGATTGGTTGAACATTGGGAAAGTGTTGATTATCAACCAAAAGGATGGCGAAATTTTAATATTCCAGGCTATTGGGAAGACCAAGGACTCAAAGATTTAAACGGTGTTGTGTGGTTTCGTCGGGAGTTTGAAGTACCCAAATCTTGGTTGGGCAAACCTGTAAAATTATACATGGGTCGAATCGTGGATGCCGACGAGATGTATGTCAATGGGAAAAAAATAGGGAATGTAACTTACCAATACCCACCTCGCCGCTACGAAATCCCCGCTGAGGTATTGAAAGAAGGAAAAAATACCTTTGTGATTAGGGTTACCAATACAGCAGGCAAAGGGGGATTTGTGCCTGATAAACCCTATTTCATGACGACCAACAACGAACAAATAGACCTGAAAGGGACTTGGCAATATAAGGTGGGGGAAGTATATCAGCCAACAGGGTGGTCAGGAGTAGGAGGGGGCTTGGTGAAGCAAAATCAACCCACGGCGCTCTACAATGCGATGATTGCGCCTATTTTGCCCTTGAAGCTCAAAGGATTTGTTTGGTATCAAGGAGAAACCAATGCTGGGCGTCCTGAGCCTTATGATGCCTTACTACCTGCATTGATTAACAATTGGAGAGCGCTTTGGCAAAGTCCTACTCATCCATTTTTGGTAGTACAATTGGCAAATTTTCAAGACATTAATTACACTCCAACCGAAAGCAGTTGGGCAAGGCTGAGAGAAGCTCAAAACAAGGCCCTTACTTTACCCAATGCCGCCGTAACGGTAACGATAGATTTGGGCGAATGGAACGACATTCACCCACTCAACAAAAAAGATATTGGCCAACGCTTAGCCTTGGCCGCACGCAACTTGGCATATGGCGAAAAAGACATCGAATACTCAGGGCCCGTTTTGAAATCACAAACCATTGAAAATGAAAAAGTTATTCTCACTTTTGACCATGTTTCGGGCGGGATAGTGGCAAAGGATACAGAGCCTCTAAGGTGGTTTTCGGTAGCTGATTATGATAAAAAATTTGTGTGGGCTAACGCCAAAATCATTGGAAAAGATAAAATAGAGCTTTGGGCTGAAGCCGTGAAGCACCCTAAATATGTACGTTATGCTTGGCAAGACAATCCCGAAGGAGTAAATTTTTATAATTCAGCAGGTTTGCCAGCCTCACCTTTTCGGACAGATGCCGAAAATCTGGACGAGTCTAAACCTTGGAAAGGAAAAAAATGCGCGGTTGTGCTGACCTACGATGATGCCCTCAATGTGCATCTCGACTATGCCATTCCTCAGCTTGATTCGCTTAGTTTAAAAGGGACTTTTTATATTGCAGGAGCTTTTCCTGGGTTTAAAAACCGAATGAATGATTGGAAAAAAGCGGCGAACCGTGGCCACGAACTAGGCAATCATACCTTATTTCACCCTTGCGATGCGTCTTTACCTAATCGAACTTGGGTAAATCCCGAAAATGACCTCAGTAAATATACCCTCAAGCGCATCACCGACGAAATCCGACTGACTAATACCCTCCTTGAATCAGTAGACGGAAAAAAACAACGAACCTTTGCTTTTACCTGTGGCGACACCAAAGTAGGCGGTGTAGAATTTATGAATGAGTTAAAAAATGACCTTTCTGGAGCAAGAGCAGTGCGGGCTCGAATGCAAAAGATAGAGGAAATTAATCCCTACGATTTTGATTCTTATATGATTAATGGCCAAACGGGTCAACAGTTGATTGAATTAGTAAAACAAGCTGTAAATGAGGGAAAATTGCTGGTGTTTTTATTTCATGGAGTAGGGGGAGAGCATTCTCTGGACGTATCCTTAACAGCTCATCGCGCATTGCTTCGGTATTTGAAAGAAAACGAAAAAGATATTTATATCGACACCATACTAGGCGTAACTGAACATGTGAAAGCGTTTAAAAAATAGGAACATAAGCCACAGTCCGTTAATAGTAATTGAGATATTTAAGGTGATTTAATTGTCTGATTATCAATGAATTGTTTTTAGATTGGCTCGTTTTGAAATTTGCACATTTACTTAAGAAAGATATTAGAAGAAAAACCTTCTATTGTAGTTAACAAACTACAATAGACCTAGCCTAATTTTTGGGCTTATAGATATTACTTCCAATACTTTCTACCCAAATTTTAGGTACAAAGCGCGGCAAAATGGCATTTAGTACATTCAAAAAGCCTGGAATAATCTCCGCTTTTCCCCGAAATAGCCCTTTCAAAGCTATGGTGGCGACTTCGTCTGGAGTCATACTGAATTTGGTAGCTAGCTTTTTGATGTGTTCACTCATACGTGCTCGATTCACAAAATCAGTATTGGTGCTTCCGGGACTTAGTACCGACACCGATATGTTTGTATCTCGAAGCTCGTATCTAAGGCTACGGCTAAAAGACAGTACGGCTGTTTTGGAAGCGGTGTAAATGGCAAAAAAGGGAATAGATTGATAGGCGGTTGTACTAGCTACATTGAGCACAAAGGTCTTGCGATTGTCATGTCGTTTCAAAACAGGAATAAAAACGTAAGTCAATTCAACCAATGCTTTTAAGTTTACATCAATGATATTTAGTTGTTCTTGAATGGGAATTTCTTCAAATCGCCCAGCAAGACCATAGCCAGCATTATTAACAATGATAGTAAGGGAGGAATGAAAAGGAAGACTCCATTCATAAATTGCTTTTATGGCTTCAGTTTTTGACAAATCTTGTGCAAAAAATTGAATGTCTATCCTTGGGAAATCGGTTTTCATTGCCTGAGAAGTAGCCTTTAGTTTATCAGGATTCGAACTAATCAACAAAAGATGATAACCTCTTAGAGCCAGTTGTTGGGCTATGGCTTTCCCTATACCAGAAGAAGCACCGGTGACTAATGCATACTGATGAGTTATGGACATAAGTAAAAGGGATTATTTGACTACGTATTTAGCAAAGCGTTGATAAAGAGGCGTTTTACTATTTTCGTGTTTGGGGTCATATTTACCAGTTACAATCGGAATGTACATTACACGACGACGCGACTTTTCACCTATAAAAGAGCTAGCCTCCACTCGATGCCATAAGTCACCGTCATGAACGGTCAAATCCCCGGCTTCAATATCAAAACCCACTTCATTGATGTCAGGATTATGATCAATAAATTGTTTTTTACGGAATAAAGTCTGAAAAATGTTTTGTTTGTGAGTGCCAGGTAAAACTTTCAAGCCTCCATTTTTTTGTAAACAATCGTCAAGGTGGGTGCCGATGTTGAGCATTTTGTTGATTTTTTGACCTAAAAACAAATCACGAGGACTGTCTGTATGCCATCCCATAGAGGTAAATTTGCTGTTTTCATCTCTTACATAATGGTTAAAAACCAATCCATCTTTTTCGATTTCTCCGATTCTTGCATTGCCCCCAAGTAGTTGAGTAAGGTTCTGAATACGAGAGTCTTGTAGATACTCGTGAAGCACTGAACTATACTGTGAAGTAAAGCAAAGCCGTTGTATCAAGCGGCTCCCATCTAAATCTTTGCCGAATTTTAGGGGAACTCCGTTGATTTTCTCAACATTCTTGGCCAGTAAAAATTCTTCGACTCGCTTGGCCTCACTCAAAAACAATTGCACAATGTCTTTCGGAATAAAGTTTTTGAAGTGAAGAAAACCGTTGTTATTAAAAAAAACAATTTGCTCTTGCGTAAGTGTATCACCTAAAGTGAACGAGGTTGCTTCAAAAGGTTTCATATGATTGTATTGTTTAAAAGATACCAAATATACATATTAAATATACTAAAATAGTGTGGTTTTATAATAAAAAGTGGAGCGAATTATGTCGGATTCTACTGCTTCACTTCTATTCTAAGCTGATGTGTGTTGAAAACATGGGAATTAGGGGCGACACTTTTAGTGAGAAAAACACTTCCTCCAATGATACTATTTTTGCCGATTACGGTCTTGCCTCCCAAAATAGTGGTACGGGCGTAGATAATTACATTGTCTTCTACAGTAGGGTGTCTCTTAGTTTCGGCAAGTTCTTTGGCTACTTGCAAAGCTCCAAGTGTCACTCCTTGATAAATAGAAACATTGTTTCCAATCACAGCCGTAGCTCCAATGACAATCCCTGTACTGTGGTCAATCATAAAAGGCACTCCAATTTGTGCTGCTGGATGAATATCCGTTCCTGTGTTGCGGTGGGCATATTCGCTCAATATACGAGGCAAAACAGGTACATCAAGCTCAGTAAGTCGATGGGCAACTCGATAAACTGCAATGGCATAAAACCCTGGATACGAAACAATTACTTCGTGTATGCTTGTAGCCGCGGGATCAAATTCATAAATTTTGTTGGCATCTTGGCGGAGGTTATGGTAGATTGCTTCGAGCGATTCATAAAAAGACGACACAATCTCCTCAATCTTCCCAACTTCTAAATCTAAATAACTAAGTAATATGTTTTCAAGGTCGATTTGATTTTTCTTTAAGATACCAATATAGGTTTCTTTTTTGTGTAAACGATTGTTGGGAAACAAAAACTCAAAAAGGTCGTTTAGCCAAGCAATAGAGTTTTGTATCTTGGGGGTCGCTTCCCATTCGGCTTTATGGGTTTGATGGAGGATGTCAATGAAAGTCTGGTCGTTGTACATTGGGAAAACAGATTGAATTTGACGGCCAAAAAGGCACATGATTGGCCGTCAAATAGGCGCTTTATTTTTTTACTCTGTAATGCTGCAAGCGATGTAAGGTAGAGACCAATAAATCTACATCTGCGCAAGTGTTATAAAATGCCAAGGATGGGCGCACGGTACTTTCAAGTCCAAATCGTCTTAAAATGGGCTGCGCACAGTGATGCCCTGTTCGCACGGCTATACCTTCTTTGTTGAGTGCTTGACCGACTTCATCATTAGTGTATCCATTGAGGGTAAAAGACAATACGCTTGCTTTGTCAGCAGCTGTTCCTACGAGTCGTATCCCCGAAACCTCCTTGAGAAGTTTGGTAGCATATACCAGAAGATAATGTTCGTATTGGTTGATGAGATCAATCCCAATCTTTGACACATAATCTAATGCCGCCCCCAATCCTACTGCATCTGCTATGTTGCCAGTGCCAGCCTCAAACCGTGAAGGCGCATTATGGTATTGAGTATGTTCAAAAGTGACATCCTTAATCATATTGCCTCCTCCTTGCCAAGGTGCAGTCTCGTTGAGGATAGCTTCTTTTCCATAAAGTACTCCTATACCTGTAGGTCCAAAGATTTTATGTCCTGAAAATACAAACCAATCGGCATCAAGATACCGTACATCAACCCGCATGTGAGAGACTGATTGAGCACCATCTACTAGTACTTTTGCACCCGCTTGGTGAGCCAATTCAACGATTTGTTTGGCGGGGGTGACTGTTCCTAAAGCGTTAGAAACTTGGGTAAATGAAACAAGCTTTGTTTTAGAGTTCAACAACTTTGTGTATTCATCAAGCAGGATTTGTCCATCGTCATCCACTGGAATTACTCGCAGTTTTAAATTCTTTTTGGCCGCGAGTTGCTGCCAAGGAACGATGTTTGCGTGATGTTCAAGATGGCTGACTATTATCTCATCTCCCGATTGTAGGTTTTGTTCTCCCCAACTCTTAGCCACCAAGTTGATAGCCTCTGTTGCTCCTCTTACAAAAATGACCTCATTGGTAGAACTCGCATTCAAAAACTTCCGAACAGTTTCTCTGGCTTCTTCGTAGGCATCGGTAGCGCGAGCTGCCAATTCGTGAGCCGCTCTATGAATATTAGAATTTTCGTGTTCGTAAAAGTAGCTGATGCGTTCAATTACCTGCTTGGGTTTTTGGGTAGTAGCAGCATTGTCGAGCCACACTAAGGGGCGCCCATTGACACGCTCTTGTAAAATAGGGAAGTCTTTTTTGATTAAATTAACATCAAAAGGAGGACTTGCCACAATCGTACTTTGGCTACTTAAAGATTTCGTTTTTTCTCTAACAACAGGCAATGCCGCTGCTTCTTTCAAAAAATAGAAGGAAGATTCGGCGGGAGTATAAATGGGTAATTGAGGGTGAGTAGAAAATATACTAATGGAAGCTAAAGCTTCTGATAAACCATTTTCATAGGGATAATCATTGGCAAAGGGCAAAGCCTCAAAAATGCTATTTTGGGGAGCAATAGAAGGCGAAATGCCACTTCCCGCCACAGATTGTGGTACTCTACCTTGCCCTGCAAAATGCGGATCGGGGAGGCTAGTCTGTGGGTTGTTGAGGTCTACGGCATTTCCTTGGTGGGCAGCCGAAGGCGAAATACCGCTTCCTGCTACCGACTGAGGTACTCTACCTTGTCCGGCAAAATGAGGGTCTGGAAGTGCAGGTTGGTTTTGCCCCACATCAAATAGTCTTTCAGCATGAAGTGCAGAAGGTGACACTCCACTCCCTGCCACCGACTTGGGGATTTGTCCTCCTGCAAAATGAGGATCTGGTAAGCTAGTTTGTGGGTCTCCTAAGTTGAAAGGAGCTACTTGGCTTATTGCTTGCTCATAATTTTGGGAGGAAGGTTTTGGCGAGTGAAAGCCGGTGGGTGTCAATGTACTAGGTAAAGATTTAAAAAAATCATTAGCTAGCTTTTCGAGGCTACCCGTAAGGTCGTCCGAAGCAAAATCATTGCCCTTCGGAAAATCAAATGTATCAGTAATTGTACTCATGATATTTTCCAATTTCGACATCATCCAATACCGCAATGGCATCGTCTACCAATACAGCCAACGAGCAATACAACGAAATCAAGTAAGAAGCAATCGCTTTCTCATTGATACCCATAAACCGAACCGATAAACCGGGGGATTGTTCGCCTGGAAGTCCAGGCTGATAGAGACCTACTACGCCCTGACGGCTTTCGCCTGTCCGGAGCAATAGAATTTTGGACTTTCCATTTTCAATAGGAACCTTATCGGAGGGAATAAGCGGCAAACCTCGCCATGTGATAAACTGCGATCCAAACAATGAAATAGTTGGTGGCGGAACACCACGGCGGGTACATTCACGTCCAAAAGCCGCAATAGCCAAAGGGTGAAGCAAGAAAAACCCCGGTTCTTTCCACACTTTTGTGATGAGCTCATCTAGATCATCGGGAGTAGGTGCTCCAGTACGGGTTTTGATACGCTGTGAGGGGGCGATACTGTGTAAAAGCCCATATTCTTTGTTGTTAATCAATTCACTTTCTTGACGCTCTTTGATTGTCTCAATTGTCAGACGTAGCTGCTCACTGATTTGATTGTAAGGTTTGCTATACAAGTCGGATACGCGGGTATGCACATCCAATACCGTATTGACCGCACTCAGGTTGTATTCTCTTGGGTTTTCGATATAGTCTACAAAGGTTTGAGGTAGAGGTCTTTCGTCGCGATTTGAGCAATCTACTTCAACACTACTTGCATCTTTGACTTTGTTGAGGCGATATACCCCAGATTCAACAGGAATCCAATTGAGCAGGTGAGTCAACCAACGTGGAGTGATGGTCGACATCTGTGGGACTGTACGGGTTGCGATTGCTAATTGTCTAGCTGCGACATCCCCAAGGGCAGTTTGTTTTTTGTTTAATTCAGACATTAGTTGGAAAGTTGTTTTTAAAATATATAGTACATTGATTATATATACTAAAATTAAAGCAAATATTTTCTTCGTAAGAAGAATATGCGATGCAAACTTAATCTATTTATTCTATATTCAAACAAATTTATTATTTTTTATTTTTGCGGTCTTCAATTAGCTGAGTAGTTTCTTTTATGATTGCCAAGTGGTTTGCTTGGAAAAAGAAAGAATAAAAATCTATTTAAAAAAAAAGTAAAAAAAAATTTGGAACATTCGAGATTTTAATGAAACCTTTGCACTGGAATTAAGTCAGTAGATAAAAAAGAGTATTTGTTTAAAAAGGTCTGTTGGTAATAACCACCGCTACCCACTGACCCAAAAGATTTATGAAGAGTGAAGGGAGAGATAGGCTCTATGAACTTCCAGCAACCTGCAAACCACCTGTAAGGTGCTCCAGCCTAATGTATGATAAATCTAGAAACCCAGTTTTGTAATTTGACTTTTCGGTTGATTGCCTCTTTCAAGAAATAATCTTAGGTTGAGTCTTTCATCTTTTAACGTAAAGCTTGTTTAAGCTTTTTGTATTTGCTTTAAGTATATATATATTATAGTTTTTGTATTTTAAATTTAAAACCATGAAAAAAACAGCATCGTTTGTATTTGCAATCTTTGCAACAGTAGGCTTAGCGATAGCAGGTCCCAGCAAAGGAGAAACTTCCTTTAGGGTTGACAATCAGAAAAGTAAATTGGTATGGGTTGGCAAAAAAGTGACAGGAGAGCATTCGGGGACTGTACCGTTCAGTAATGGAACTTTGATTTGGGCCAACAATAGGCTAAAAGGAGGTAGTTTTGAAATAAATGTAAAAGAGTTGACGGTTACCGACATAACCGATGCTTCTTACAATGCCAAGTTGGTTGAACATTTGAAAAACGATGACTTCTTTGCGGTTGACAAATTTCCAAAAGCTAGTTTCTCCATATCGTCTGTAACACCCAAAGGAGGGGATAGCTACGAAATCTTGGGAAAACTTACCATCAAAGGAATCACTCACGAGGTAAAATTCCCGGCTGAAGTAAAAGCGGAGAAAGGCCAACTTACAGCAAAAGCAAATATTCCTGTAGATAGAACTAAATATAATATCAAGTTTCGCTCTACAAATTTCTTTGAAAACCTTGGTGACAAGGCCATTGATAACGATTTTCGGTTAGATGTCAATTTGGTAGCTAATGCGGCACATGAAGCTGCCAAAACTGGAAAGTGATGGATGAGATACCGTCGGGCTTCTAGCTTGACGGTACTTTTTTTGATGTACTACTATATATAATCTATAGTTACTAAAATAATGATATGAGCTATTTAAACAAAAAAGACCATGAGCAAAGAAAAAACAAAATTTAGGATTTTTAAGGAAACACTAAACGACAAAACAGAAAAATTCTATCCGCAAGTCTTTGATTTTGACAGAAATGGATGGATGTTTCTCTACGAAGGAGAGGGAGGTTTACTTATACAATCGTCCGTAAAACTTCATCATTTTGTGAGCTTAGAAGAGGCTACTAAAGCCCTAAAAAATTACCTTGAGCAAAAACATAGGCAATGGCTTGACCAAGTTCAGAGTTCGGAATATATAGAACTCGGTGAGGATTTTTTTGAAAATCCATTAAAGAAAATAAACTCTTTCGAAGGGCATCAAACTCATATCAAAATTGCCTAATGGTATCATAATTTGCTATTATTCCATGATTCAGAACGTCGTTATCCAAAAAAATACTAGATAAGTGTTTATGCAAAATTAAACTTTCCAAGTTAAAGGTATAGACATAAAACTTGGGAAGCCTAATGTTGACGGATAACGACGAAAAATACTAACAGCGCATGAATGTATACTGCGATAATGCCGCTACAACAGCCCTTGACAGAGATGTTTTGGAAGCAATGATGCCTTATTTGACTCGTTATTACGGCAATCCGTCGTCGAGTCATTTTTATGGACAAACTGTCAGAGAGGCTATTTATAAAGCCCGCGAAACAGTCGCCAATCATCTGAACGTGACCCCTGGGCAGACGTTTTTTACTTCAGGTGCTACCGAAGCACTTAACATCATCTTGTCTGGAGCGATAGAGACATTTGGTGTTCAGCATGTCATAACAAGCCCTATTGAACATAAGGCGGTATTGGAACCCTTGAATCAATTGGTCAAGGCAAAGAAAATAACATTGAGTTTGGTAAATATAGATGAAAAAGGAAACATAGATTTTAATCATCTTGAGCGGTTATTGCGATTGCCTCTGAAGAGCTTAGTTAGTTTGGCACATGGCAACAATGAAATCGGGAATTTAAATGATTTGACACATATCGGAGCGTTGAGTCAGGCATTTAAAGCCCTTTTTTTAGCTGATACTACCCAAACAATCGGCAAATTACCCATTGATCTACAAACGATTCCGGTGGATTTTGTCGTTGGGTCAGCTCACAAATTTCATGGGCCCAAAGGGGTGGGATTTGCTTATATTCGTAATCCAAGAGGATTTAAAGCCTTGACTTTTGGAGGAGCTCAGGAAAGCGGGATTCGTCCCGGCACCGAAAATACCCCCAACATCATCGGAATGGCCAAAGCACTGGAAATTTCGTATAGAGATTTGAGAATCAATCAAAAGCATATTGCATTTGTCAAAAACCGTTTAATAGCGCGTTTACCAAGTACCGTTATGGGCGATATAAAATTTAATGGAGAAAGTGATTCCCTTGAAAAAAGCTTATATACTATACTCAATGTTGCATTTCCAAACTTAAATTCTTCGGAGTCATTGGTTAGCCAATTGAATCTTTATGGGGTAGCAGTATCGGGTGGAAGTGCCTGCTCTAATTTACATACTTCACATTCGCACGTGTTGACAGCTCTTCAAACGAATCTTGAGCTAGAAAATGTAAGGTTTTCCTTTAGTAAGTACAACACTCCTGCTGACGTAGATTATATACTACAAAGCCTTAAAAATATATATCAAAATGATCGACAGGTGGCAGCCAAATCGCTGGTTCATGCCTGAGGTTCATAATTATAAGGAAACTGTATACTGACGTATATTGGTGGGTTGAATAAAATCGAAATCCCGACATCATTGATGTCGGGATTTTTATTAAGAATATTTATAAATTAGAGTAAAGAAGAAACGTTTTTGGTAGTGGTTTTTAGGTAACTATTTTATAGTTATTGTATCGAATAATAAAGAGCCTAATTACGAGTTCATTGAAAAAGTCTAATTTTGAAAAAGATAAGGTTTTACGAGTCAGTCTTCCGACCCATTGCCGAATGGTATTGTTCCAACGTTCCATGTGATTGGTTTGCCCACTGTCTTTACCTACAAGCTGGTGTTGCTGAGTTTGCTCAAAGATGTAGTTATAGGCTGCCCAAAATCACCGCATCGGCCTTTAGATTTGTGTGATATAAAAATTCCAAGATAATCATAACTTGGAGTGCTCTCAAAATGAGAGTAAGCCAGCACCAGTGGGGATGCCTTATCGCCTTCGGCTGAGTAAGACTCATGCGGGGCGCCCCGTGGCGATCGATTTAAGACCCCACTGGTTTGCTGTAGCACAAGATTCAAATAGAAATTCGGGTTTAAGACCCATGAGCAAGCGGGGCGCCCCGTGGCGTATTGAATGTGTGACAGCTTGCTGACTTGAGTAAAACATTAAATCGCATCGGCGCTCCGATCATTTCAAAATTATGGAAATTTTTAATTTTTTCATCGGTATTGACATCTCAAAAGTGACGCTTGATTTTGCGGTTGTAGTAGCTAACAAAATGTTATTTCATTTTCAATCAAGCAATGATAAAAAAGATATTGAATCATTTTTCAAACACCTGAAAATCCAATGCCCTAACGCAACTTTTGCCAATAGCTTGTATTGCATGGAGCATACGGGTATCTATACCAACCATCTACTAAACTTCCTGCATTCAAAACAAGCAAAGGTTTGGCTTGAACATCCCATTCACATCAAGGATAGCCTGGGCATGATTCGAGGTAAAAATGATAAAGTAGATGCCCAAAGAATTGCCACATATGCTTATAAAAATCGCGATGAGGTGCGTTCACTCACCCGAAATTCGAGAATATTATCTGCGAAAAACAGCAGAAGGCAAGAATGAAATGCTTGTCGTTAATAACGTTTGTAACAAACTTGTTCATCGTGTATTTTCTTGTGTTCATCGAAATCGGAACGCCGAAGCGTGAAAAATATAAAGATTTTTATACGCCATTAGTTGCATGAATCATAGAAATCGGTCCGATAAAGCTGTGTTGAAATCGAAATTGATGAGGAATCCGCTTCCAAAGTCGTTTGCAGCTATCTAAACTGTGATCACCGATAAAAAATGCAATAATTTTTCGGGTATTTCGGCTTATAACTGTCCACAACCACCTTTTTTGGTTTTTTTTACAAAGTGCTGTAGCTCATCATATTCCAGTATATCTCCACTTGTTGGAACATCCTGTAAAGTTTCACTCAAATCAAGTTTTTTTCACCCTCTTGTACTAACCAATCTCGCAGTGTATTGCGGGAAATATGAAATATTCGAGCGATACCTCGCATACTTGGACGTTCAAAATAAGCAGCTAAAATCTCTTTTTTACGTGCCACAGTAACCCCCTCATCTAATTCAAGAGTACCCTATTTATTGCAATCTTTACAGTGAAATTTTTGCTTGTGAGTAACTTTACAAAGACCATTTTTTCTCAGATTTTCACTCCCACAATGACGGCACAATTTCTTTTCTATTATCATATTTCTGAGTCTTTGACCTAAATATACATATCAGTTATATTAAAACCATTACCTTGCCGAAAAAGCAAAAAACAACTCAAAAAAGCACTCTAAAAATAGAAAATCAACGACTTTAGACGCTTATCAGTTAAAGACCATCAAAAATTATGCTATGGCAGCCTCTTTTTGGTAAAAACACTCGTTATTTTGGCTGATTGCCTAAATAGGATTAATTGATTTTTATCACCTTCAACGTAATCTTACGCTGTTGAGTTTGTAATTGTAACAAGTAAGAGCCAGTCGAGAGATGGGCCACATTAATTTCTTGCGAATGAGTCTGGGTCTGCGCCTTAAACTGATGTTGATTCAGAACCACTCCCTGAGTGTTGACCAATTGCCATTGAATGGTCTGATTCATGACTCCCTTTACTTGTACCGTTAGTTTTTCGGAGGTGATGGGATTGGGAGCAATCACCGCCCAAAGTTGCCCTTCGTTGGTGAATTCTTCGTTTGCTTCCAAGGCTACTCCTTCCCGACCCGTACAAGTGGTCACCACTATAGTTTTAGACCCCGTCATGACACGGCTACATCCTGAGCTGGCCTCTATGGCTAAGACCGTATAGGTCCCGGCCGTGGTTTGATTGCCAAAGTTGATCGCCTGACTGGTGCCATCTATGGGGCTACCCAAATCTATATTACTTCTTTTCAGTTGATAATTTACCCCTACTTGCGAACTACTCAACCCAATCGCTAGCCCTGCTGTGCTACCTCTACAAATACTACCGCCGCCAGTTACTGAGAAGGCCGTTGGTGTAGTACCGACGATGATTGAGGCTGAGCCATTCATAGGTGCAACACAACTGGCCGAAGAGGTAGCAATCACTGTATAAGTGCCTGCTACACGTTGACCCGTAAAATTCAAAATATTTCCAGTTCCAGCTTGAGGTGCGCCTACATTGTTACCATCGCGTTGGAGTTGATAACTAGTGCCCACTTGAGACCCCGACAGGGTGATTAATACGGTAGGACCATTGCCGCCTGAATTACCTACACAACTGCTTCCGCCGCCTGCCACGTTAAAAATAGTAGGCGTCGCATTAATGGTGATTTTGATCGAAGCAGAGTTAGTAGCAGCACAAACACCACTTTGCACAACAGCTCTGAACCATGTATCAGCCGTCAAGGCTCCCATTTGTGCGCTGGTCAGCGTAGTAGAAGTGCTGGCGATATCGACAGGATTGCTAAAGGTGGCATCCGACGACCATTGCCATTTTACGACACTTCCTATTTGATTGGATACGCTTATATCCACTGGAGAAGAACCCGCGTAAATTGTTTGAGCGCTATTCACGCTACCACCTACTGAAGTAGGAATGACGGTAATTTTGACCGATTCTGAATTGGTAGTGGCACAAACGCCACTTTGTACAACGGCTCTAAACCACGTATCGGCCGTTAGATTGCCTATCAAGGCACTGGTCAGCGTGGTAGAAGTACTAGCAATATCCGACGGATTGCTAAAAGCCGCATCGCTGGATTTTTGCCATTTAACAACACTTCCGACTTGGCTGGATAAACTTACATCAGCTGGGGAAGAATTCGCACAGATGGTTTGCGCATTTCCAACAGTTCCTCCCTGAGAGGTCGGA
>NZ_JARNTW010000011.1:146086-234597 GCF_029433105.1 Runella sp. MFBS21
ACAGTTCCTCCCTGAGAGGTCGGATTGACGGTGATTTTGACCGATTCTGAATTGGTAGTGGCACAAACGCCGCTTTGTACAACGGCTCTAAACCACGTATCGGCCGTTAGGTTGCCTATCAAGGCACTAGTCAGCGTGGTAAAAGTACTAGCAATATCCGACGGATTGCTGAAGGCAGCATCGCTGGATTTTTGCCATTTAACAACACTTCCGACTTGGCTGGATAAACTTACATCAGCTGGGGAAGAATTCGCACAGATGGTTTGCGCATTTCCAACAGTTCCTCCCTGAGAGGTCGGATTGACGGTGATTTTGACCGATTCTGAATTGGCAGTGGCACAAACGCCGCTTTGTACAACGGCTCTAAACCACGTATCGGCCGTTAGGTTGCCTATCAAGGCACTGGTCAGCGTGGTAGAAGTACTAGCAATATCCGACGGATTGCTAAAAGCCGCATCTGACGATATTTGCCACTTTAAAACGCTTCCCGATTGACCACTCAGATTCACATCCGATGGTGCAGTGCCGGAACAGATCGTTTGTGGACTATTCACTGATCCGCCCGAAGGCGGTGTATTAACCGTAATTTTGATTGGCGTAGAATTGGCCGTTGTGCAGTTGCCACTTTGAACGACGGCTCTGAACCAAGTGTCAGCTGTTAATGCGCCTATTTGTGTGCCGGTAAGTGTGGTAGACGTGCCGATAATATCAACAGGATTGCTGAAAGCCTCATCGGTTGATTTCTGCCATTTAACCACATTGCCCGTTTGACTGCTTAGTCTTATATCATCGGGGGAAGTACCCGAACAAATCGTTTGGATGCTGCTAACACTACCACCGACTGAAAGAGGGCTGACTGTCAGTTGTGTAGTATCCGTAGCTGTACAGCCTTCTTGAGTAACGGTTAGGGTCAGCGTATAGTTGGTGGGGGAAGTGACGGAAGGAACGATAAAAGAGGGATTCTGTTGCTCGGAGCTGAAGCCGGCGGGAAGACTGCTCCAACTGTAAGTGGGAGTCGTTGTCCCGCTACTGTTGCCGCTGAGTGTCAATGCGGCCCCCGAACAGAGGTTTGGAGAGAAGCCGGACGTGATTGAGGCCGTCAGTGCACATTCCTTAATCTTGACCAACCAATAGTCATATCTTCCCCGGGAGACCTCGGTTTTGTCCCCATCGGCCTCGGAAGAGGAATAGCCTCCCAACACCAAGCTGCCATCGGAGGTAACCGTCAGACTGTGCAGCTCATCATTACCTGCACCCCCGAACCGTTTGTCCCAGATTTTATTGCCGTCTTTATCAATTCTGACTACCCAATAATCATATCTTCCCCGGGAGACCTCGGTTTTGTCCCCATCGGCCTCGGAATCGGAACTTCCCCCCAACACCAAGCTGCCATCGGAGGTAACCGTCAGATTGTGCAAACTCTCATCATTGGCTCCCCCAAACCGTTTATCCCAGATTTTGTTGCCGTCTTTATCAATTCTGACTACCCAATAGTCAAGTCCTCCCCGGGAGGTCTCGGTTTTGTCTCCATCGGCATCGGAAGAGGAATAGCCCCCCAACACAAAGTCGCCGTCTGAGGTAGCCGTTAGACTTTGCAAATAATCAGTACCTATACCCCCGAAACGCTTGTCCCAGATTTTGTTGCCGTCTTTGTCGATTCTGACTACCCAATAGTCATAGGATCCCCGAGAGGCCTCGGTTTTGTCTCCATCGGCATCGGAATCGGAATAGCCTCCCAACACAAAGCCGCCGTTCGAGGTAGCCGCTAGACTTTGCAAATAATCATTACCTATACCCCCGAAACGCTTGTCCCAGATTTTGTTGCCGTCTTTGTCGATTCTGACTACCCAATAGTCATAGGATTCCCGAGAGGCCTCGGTTTTGTCTCCATCGGCATCGGAAGAGGAATAGCCCCCCAACACAAAGTCGCCGTCCGAGGTAGCCGTTAGACTTTGCAAATAATCATTACCTATACCCCCGAACCGCTTGTCCCAGATTTTATTGCCGTCTTTGTCGATTTTGACTACCCAAAAGTCAACTTCTCTCCGGGAGGTCTCGGTTTTGTCTCCATCGGCCCCGGAATAGGAACTTCCCCCCAACACAAAGCCGCCATCGGAGGTAGCCGTCAGACTGTGCAGCTCATCATTACCTGCACCCCCGAACCGTTTGTCCCAGACTTTGTTGCCGTCTTTATCGATTCTGACGACCCAATAGTCAAATCCTCCCCGGGAGGTCTCGGTTTTGTCTCCATCGGCTCCGGAATAGGAACTTCCCCCCAACACAAAGCCGCCGTCCGAGGTAGCCGTCAGATTTTGCAACTCCTCATAATCTTCACCTCCGAAACGTTTGTCCCAGACTTTGCCGACGGACTGCGCCATCGCCGGCGGAGATAACAACAAAAGCAGCCCAAAACAGAAAAACAAAAAAAGGTACCTAAAAGGAGGAGTATAGCGCTCCGGCGGTAACAGGACCAAAACGTTGTAATTACAGTACATGAGAGACGGGTTTAAAAGTAGGCGGTTCATAGTTGATTTATACGGGCTCAGCTTCACTCGGTAAGCAGTAATCATTAGAAAAAGTACTTTTGAGGCCTTCTACGACGGCACCGGTAAGCCTTAGCCGGCAGATATGGGTATTTTAACTTTCGAGTTATTTAGTGTTCTCAGTAAATATTTGATAGGATGGTGTTATTCAAAAGTTTTTTAAATCCGGACGAATTTGATAGACATCCTAAGCTATCAAAGTAATAAGGGGTTCAGTTCATGCAGCTTAAACCTTTTTTGCAGCAAACGGTCAATCCAACGTGCCGGTAGGAACGGCTTTAGCAAGGTATAGATCAGCAGTTGTCGTCCGATTCGAATACGGATGGGCGGATTCGGAGACAAGACGCTGTTTGCCAACTTGTATGCTAATTCCTCGGCAGGCATGGCATCGGCGGTCTGGGAACCCAGCGCACGAGCCAGCGCGGCTCCCCTCACCGGCCAGTAAACCGACTCGGGGCGAAAACGAGCCTGAAGCCCCTCGGCGGCCGTTTGGCCAAAGCCGGAGCGAATCATGTTCGGTTCTACCCGCACGACCTGAATGCCCAGCGGGCCTAACTCCAGTCGCAGGGCGTCGGTCAGCGCGTGTACCGCTGATTTGGTGGCACAATAGACCCCTGCGAAAGGTGAAGTGAGCACTCCGGCGGTACTGCCAATGTTAATAATCATGCCCCGACGGCGGGTCATCATGTCCACAGCCAAGGCCTGGCTGACCCGAAGAAGCCCCAGCACATTGACCTCGAATTGCCGGCGCACTTCCTCCAGGGGCATTTCAATGGTAGGCCCCATGGCCCCGTACCCCGCGTTATTAATGAGGATGTCTACCGGGGTTCCGTCGGCCCGGAGTCGGGCGCAGAGGGCGTCAACGTTTTGTTGGTCGGTTACATCAAGCATCTGAGTCACTAAACCCCGGTGCTGCAAGTCAGTCAGAGCGGCCGGCTGTAAGCCGGTGGCATAGACCCGATGCCCTCGCCCATAGAACTCCAGGGCCAATGCCCGTCCAATTCCGCTGTCGCAGCCGGTGATTACGATTGTTTGTTGTACGGATGTCATCGTGGAAATGATCTTTAATGATTATGTATCGGGTTACTTTTATTTGCATTACCGGTTGGTTTGCAGGCCAATGGGATTACTTAGTCGACCTATACCTTCCAGCACTAATTCCAATTGATCGCCGGGTCTTGGCAGATGCCCATTCTCGATTCCCGAACCGCCCGGCAGCGTACCGGTTCCAAAGAACTCACCCGGGAACAGGTACTCGCAGTGGGAAACGTGCGCCAAAGCCTCGCCTAAACTAAATTGGGGTGATTGAGCACTGACACGGGAAACCAGTTGGCCGTTGATGCGTACTTCTCCCGTAAGCTTTTGCCAGCGGGGCAGAATCTCATCGGCGGTGACCAGTTCGTGACCCAGTACATTACAGAAGTGTTTGGCTTTCTGGGGACCAAAGCCACTGTCCATTTCTGCTCGCTGCACATTGCGAACGCTGACGTCATTGAACAGGACGAACCCACCAATGGCAGCTTCAGCCTCCTCAGGTGTTGCATTGTAAAGTGGTTTGGTCAGCACCAACCCCAGTTCAAGCTCATAATCCAACACCGTACAATAGGAAGGCCAGGGAATGGTTGCACGATCGGGAATAAAAGCCAGGTGATTGCCCAGGTAATAGATGGGCTGCTGATACCAGAGAGGTTTAGGATTGAAGGCGAAAAATGGCCTGCGACTCAACCTTTCAATAGTTCTGATAATGGGGTAGACCTTCGGCAAAAAGTGTTTGGCAAACCCGCGCGAAGCATCAATCACATGGCTTTCATAGAGCATAAAGTCCCGATAGGAAGCCGGTTGAAAAGGCAACGTCGGCGTACCGGTTTCCTGTGTAGGTGAACAGGAGTTGGCCACCTGCTGAAGCGTGTGCCTCTGCTGAGGCAAAGCTGCGAGTATGCTCAACAGCGAACCGGAAATGGAATGAAGAGAGGGCTCCTTTTGGGCTACCTCGCTAAGGTTGACCCAGCCGGCCCTGGTTGCTACCTGTGAGGCCGGCTGGCCCTCGATTAAAACCTGTCGTAATCGCATGCGTCGATTGGCTTAAAATACCGTTGAGTTAGTGTCCGATTAACCTGATTGCCCCTCATTGCTTCAGGTGCAGTATTTAATAGATTTTGATCTCCCATTAAAAAAGCGGGAGGATTACTCAATACTTAATTAGGTCAGGCGAGGAAATCGCTTTCGCTCGTTCTTTGCCATAGGTGAGCTTTCGCCAGAGCCATTCCAGAGGTCCCTGCCGGTAGTACATCAGCCATAGATTGCTGTAGACTATCTGAAATACATAGATGGCTACGGCGACTCCCAGTGATTCGAGTAAGGTCAACCTTCCCGAAAAGCCCAGGCTATAGCCGTAAAAAAGACCCATACACAACAGAGTTTGCATCAGATAGTTGGTCAGACCGAGCCGACCGGCATTGGCAATCCAACCGGTTATTCGGGAGGGGTACCGGGTGAAAATCAAGGATATCTCAATCAGATAGACCACTGTCAATAAAGGTGTTCCGAGAAAGTCAGCCAGTGAAATAATCAGTGGTTCGTAGGTCAATTGGTTGATATTCGGGAGGTGGACTTCGAAAACGGGCAGGCCGGCGATTCCTTTTAAAATAAGCCCCATTGGAAACAGCAGGAATGCCATTCGCAGGAATTGGTTTTTGACTTCGGTCAGTCGATTAAACAGGTGCAGTTTCCCAGCCATCAGACCCAGCAAAAACATAATCTCATAATGCAGGTAACCCGCTAAACCGTGTTGGAAAGCCATGACATGCAGCATGGCAACTCCCAGACTTTGCAGGCTCATCACCTCCCAAACCGAACCATGTTGCCAAGTAGCGACCACCTGCATCACGACAGCATCGAACTGTTTCTGACCGGCCGCCAGAGCCGCCGGGGTCGATGGAAACGCCAGGGCCTGGACTATCTGAATCACGATGCCCGAAACGGCCAGTCCAATGATCCATTTACCCAACACGGCAACCGACTTTTTGCGGAAATAAAGCAATGTAAACCCCAGCAGCGCATACTTGTGCAGGACGTCCCCAAACCAGAATATAAAGGCATGGAGCAGTCCCAAAGCCAAAAGTATCCACAAACGTCGTTTGAAAAGCCGGTTGGTATTCAGCCCCGCGTGTGTATTCTTTTCGCTCATCAGGTAAAAGCCCAGGCCAAACAGAAAACTGTAGATCGTATAAAACTGCCCTTTTACCAACAGATGAATGAAAAATTGGGTCGGCGCGTAGCTATCCGGCCGATCTAGCCCCAGCGTATATACCTGCTGAGGACGCAGAAATGCAAACAGTGCATAGGTTTGCACATTGATAAACAAAATGCCCAGTAGGGCTATTCCCCGAATAAAATCAATCGTGGCTACGCGATTAGTGGGGTTTGAATTTATTATGGAATTCATCAAAAATTGGTTTAGGGACGTGATACAAATTGACTCAGAGCTACCTCATAACTGCCATCCGCGTTGGTACGAATACTGTAGCGGGTGGGATAGTTGCCCGGTTTGGCATATCGGACCGGCTGGGCAATGGCTTTGTCGAAGGAAGGGCCGGTTTTCAGGAAACTCATAGCTACCATCTGTTCCCAAAAAGTCACTTTTCCATCATACGTCCCAAACACGAAGGTTTCAGTGAAAGGCTGTCCCTTGAATTCCGGACTGCTGCCGTCCGACCAATGCGCCCCCATAGCGGGCACGCCTCCCGGATTTTTAATAAAGCCTACAGGCAGGTACTCTGGTGCCGGGTTTTTGTCAAACTGATTCTTGGCCTTGTCATAGGTCGGGATGCTCATGACCTCGTTCATGGGAACCAGGTAAAAATGCAGGTCGAAATGCGCCACATCGTAAATGCCTTTGGGTTCATGACCGGTTGGATTCCAATTGATCATGATATGCCGGAAAGGCGTTTTCTGAGTGGCCTGATCGGGTAGAGCGAGCATATATTCGCCCGCAGCGGCCGTGGTGGGCAGGTTGTAAATGGCACCTTTGCTCAAGGTAAACCCCAACGAAGCAGGATTCCCCCGGTTATCGAGTTTCACCCAGGCGTTCGCTTTCCCGCTGCCCATGGGAATGGAAGGGCCAGTAATAAGACTCGGTTGCTGCTCTTGCGGTTGGGTGCAGGCATGTATTAACAGTAGCGTGGTGAGACAATAAAAGAGAGCTTTCATAAAGACTGGTAAAAAAGATTAAGAAATATCTATCTGCTTTTTGGCGAATAGTTTATTGCAAAATCACAGGGGACAGGCGACTGCGATTCAGGCACAAAGCTCCGACCAATCCCGAAAAAGGATGGTAAGTCAGGTTGCAAATGTGGTAACTTAGGTTGCAGGGTGCCGAAAAACACGCCTTTTAGGGACATTTAGGCAGATCGGGCAAATTCGCTGGGGGTCATCTGATACTGCTCCCGAAAACACTTGGCAAAATACTGGGGGCTGTCAAAGCCCACGCAGTAGGCCGTTTCGGAGCTGTTATAACCCTGTTGCAGGAATTGAGTGGCCCGTTTGAGTCGGTAGATGCGGATGATGTCACCGGTGGCCAGCCCCGTCAGTGCTTTCACTTTACGATGCAACGAGCTTCGGCTCAAATGGAGCTGGTCGGCTAACTGCTCCACACTCAATGACGAATCATCCAGTTTTTCTTCGACGATGGCGTATAGTTTTTCCAGAAACGGATTAAGCGGCACCGGCTCTGCCAATGTAGCCGAAGATTCACTCGGTGGGTCGAGCTTGGCGGGTATCGGCCGTGCCAATTCCTGCCGCATCCGCTCGCGGTACCGACGCTGGCGTTCGAGCAGGTTATGGGTCCGCAATACCAATTCCTGCACATGGAAAGGTTTGGTCAGGTAATCGTCGGCCCCACGTGTGAGGCCTTCCAGACGATTCTCAAAGGTTACTTTAGCCGTTAGCAGGATAACCGGAATGTGATTGGTCTGTTCCTCTTCCTTTAGTTTTTGGCAGAGTGTGTAGCCATCCATTACCGGCATCATCACGTCGCTGATGACCAGATCGGGCAATTCGGCCAGCGCCTGCTGAAAACCGTCGGTTCCATTAATTGCCCGACTGATGCGGTAAAAGGCAGGTAAACTATCGGCAATGAAATCGGCCAGTTCGGAATTATCTTCTACCAGTAGCAGATGCGGTGGTTCGCTATAGCTTTCGTGCAGGATCGGTATGTCAGCCGGCGTGAACTCAATGAACGGCTCGACCACCTCCTTTGCCGTACCCGCTGGGTCGGCCCGTCGGTAAGGCAGCGTCACCCGGAAGGTAGTACCCTGGCCAAGCGTGCTTTCCACCGCAATATGTCCCTGCTGCAATTGCACCAGTTCTTTTACCAATGCCAGCCCAATTCCGGTACCCATTTGAGGGTCAGTTGAGGGATTAAATCCATCTTCCTGCGTATCCTTAGACCCATTGGCCGACTGCTGAAAAAAACGGTCAAAAATCAACGGCAGTTTGTCGGCGGCAATGCCCACACCAGTATCCGAAATCACCAGTTCCAAGTCGGCAGAAACATACAGCGAAACTGTAATTTGACCGCCCTTGGGGGTAAACTTCAACGCATTTCCCAACAGATTGGCAATAATCCGTCCGAGTTTTTCGTCATCAAACCAGTAGGTATCCCGTATGGCAGACAAAACCGATAAGGTGATGCCTTTGCGGGAAGCTTCTTCCTGAAATAAGCCAACGGTCTGCTCCACAAACAAGCCGATATTCCCCTTAGTCTCCTGAACTGCCAAAGCCCGAGCTTCCAATTTGGAAAAATCGAGGAGTTGATTAATCAGGGAGAGTAAGTGACGGGCATTGCTACTAACCGATTCCAAGCGTTTCACATAGCGAGAGCCGGCCAGTTCCTGAATCAAGCCGGGCATCGGTGAAAGAATCAGGGTCAGTGGGGTGCGGAAATCATGTGTTACGTTGGTAAAAAAACGGGACTTCATCTCATCCAGTTCTCGCAATTGTCGGGCTTCCTGTTGGCGTAGAGCCACCGCCTGCTGAAGTTCCAGGCGGTTCAGCCGTAACCTGATTCCATATCGAATACTTCCTAAGACTATTATTCCATAAAGTACATAGGCCCACCAAGTAGCCCAGAAAGGAGGATTGATGGTAATGACCAATCGGCGCACATAGGGACTCCACGTCCCTGACGTATTGGACGCGTTGACCAACAACGTGTAGCGACCGGGAGCCAGCGTGGTGTAAATGGCCTGCGGCTGACCGGTTTCCACCCAATCATCATCCACGCCTTCCAGCTTGTAGCGATAGTGATTTTTGCCCGACCGGTTGAATTGCAAAGCCGCGAAATGTAGTGTCAGGAAATTCTGATGATAGGGTAAGTCGAGCTCATTAACGGCATGAATCGGGGCTCGAAGAAAAGACACAGGACCGGGCTGAGCCGGCCGGTTATTGACATACAATTCGGTTAGCTCCACTTTGGGATGAAACGAATCGTCCCGTAGCTGGGCAGGTCGGAACGAGGTAATGCCTTCCACCCCGCCCATAATGACCTGCCCATTGGGAAGTTGAAGGTAGTGAAAGCGGTTAAATTCATTGGCCAGCAGGCCGTCTTCGGTCGTGTAATTTTGGATTTTAAATGTTTTACGATTCATTCGGCAAAGCCCTTTGTTGGTGCCGATCCACAGGCTTCCGTGTTGATCGGGAAGGGCAGAATAAATTACATCATTGGGCAAACCGTCCTGCTCCGTGATCCGCCGACACTGACCTGACCGTTTGTCGAATTTACACAATCCTTTACCGAACGTTCCGATCCACAGCCCATTCGGATCGTCAGGATCAGCCGTTAAACAATAAAGCGTATTGCTGCTGAGCGAAGTAGGCTGGTTGGGCTGGTGAACATACTTGCTCAATCGTCCCGTTCGCCGGTCGAACCGATACAAACCCTGATTGTTCGTAGCAAACCAAAATGCCTCCTTATCTGCCACCATCTGTATAAATTCGATAGAGAATTCCTCCTTAAAATGATGGTCTGAACGAATCCACTGACGCTTATCAGGTTCATAATACCATAAGTAATGAAGCTCGTTATACCAGTGGAGTGCCCAGATACGTCCCTGCTCGTCGGTCGCCAACGGAGTAATCATTTGTACAAAGGGAACCGGAAAATCAATTCGCTGACTCTGATGAGTAGCCAGATTAATATGATAGACGGTAGACGTGCCGCAATTGACCCAAAGATCTCCCTGATGATCAAGCGTATAACGGAACATATACGGATCAGCATACCGGGTAGAACCGGTTTGAGCCGCCGGCAAATGCAAACATTGGGTAAATACATCCGTCTGAAAACCATTTCGGTAACGGGTTGTCTCAAAGCTGTTCGCCCGTAAATCGTATTTGCGCACACCTGAACCGTCGGTACCCACCCAGAGCACATCCGAGCGATCAATCAGCAGACTGGAGCAATACCCGGTTTGGGGCGTGAAGCGGGCTATCAGTTGGAGCTTCTCCCGGTCGGTGAAGCGAAATAGGCGATTTCGCTGATCCAGATAAACAACACCCCGGCTGTCGGTCACAAAGTGGATACCCCATAAATGATGTTCTCCCCATAACGCTTTATCTTCGTCAGGCAGTCGTTGGGACCAAAACTGACCCGTTTGGGGATTGAATTGACAGACATAATGATGGGTACCCAGCAGCAGTTCACCCGATGGACGTTGGTACATTCCAAATATGGCCGGTTCGGGCAGCGCAAGCGGTGTCTGAGAATTCGGACGATAATGCCGGAAGTATTCGGTCTTCTCGTCCAACCGTTCCAGGCCGGCATCAACTGTTCCGATCCAGATGGTACCCTGCTGATCCTGCAGTACCGAACGTAGGCGATCCGAGCCTATGGAATGCGGTTGATCAGCGCGGTGACGAAACCGCCGGGCGCGCCGGGTAGTCAAATCATAACATACCAATCCTTCTCCATCGAAGGCCATCCACAGCCTGTTCTGCCGGTCGGGATAGTAGTGTTGGGCACCTATATGGGGAATAGTCAGGCCGGCCAGTTGCTCGGAGATGTCGGTGAAGATTTCCGTGAGGGGATCAAACATAACCAGCTTGCCCTGTTCTGAAGTGATCCAGATACGGCCCTGATGATCAAGCAGCAGGGAGGCAATACTGGAAAAGGGCATGGACGATTTTCCGACAATCTGCTCCCGGAAGATTTTTAAGCGGTTTCCGTCATAGCGGCAGAGACCATCATGGGTAGCCATCCAGATAAACCCCTGTCGATCCTGTATAATGCCTGAAACAAACCCCTGTGGTAAGCCCTGGCGATCGGTAATGAGTTCAGGCTGTGAAAATCCCGGTGATTGCGCTCCTACGAGCGGACATAAAAGGATTAACAGCGAAATCAATAACCCTATCCATGGCCGGTGTCTATTGAGTAGCATATTGTGAATATGAAGTCAAAAGAGCAAATATATATGGTGTACCCCAAAGTTTAGACAAAATAGGTTTTGTTTTATAATTGAGCTATTTTTTGTTTAAAATTGCATTATTTTTAGGTATTGGTACTCGTTGATTGAAAACTTGGTTTGGAGTGAGGTATTTCAAAGCTTGATGTTTTCTTTCGTTGTTATAGAATTGAACATATTGAAGAAGTCCTTCAAAAAGAGCTTTCCCATCTTTATATTCCTTCAAGTAAATATGTTCATATTTAATGGCTCTCCAAAAGCGTTCAATGAAAATATTATCTAACGCCCTTCCTTTTGAATCCATCGAGACTAATATTTCATTCTCCAACAACACTTTTGTAAAGTCGTTTGAGGTAAATTGAGCCCCTTGCGGGGCCGCCCTTTAGATTTGAGTGTTGGTAATTTTCCAAGATTTGGTAGCTTGCCAACAAGTAACCAGGGCGGGTTTACCTATGGGGGTGGTGCGCCACTGCGACGCAGAGTTATTGCTCTATGCGCGGGTTTAGGCCCTGTCCTGTATTACTTGCTTAAGTCTTAGATGGAAATTCGGGTATTATAGCCGATTAGTAAGGGTTTGAGCAGGAAGCAAGGTAACTTGTTAAACCCCTAAATTATTATTCCTTATGGACATTCGCTATTTTATTGGTGTTGACCGGGGGTTCCTGTGCACTTTCTAAAGCTACGTTAGATTGGGCTGTTTTCGATGGCAAGCACATCGTCTTGCAAAGTCAGTCGGCTAACTCAGAGGCGGGTATTAAAACCACACTCAAACTCATACAGGCGTTGCCTAACTTTAGAATAAACGAGTCGGTGTGTTGCATGGAGCATACGCCAAAGGGCGGCCCCGCCAAATTTCTATTTGATGTTTGGATAAAGACAGGATATAGGTCGGAGTGCCGATGCACTTCAATCCCGTGGTGGTTTTTTCCCATGCGACGCCTTAAAGTGCCTATATCCTGCTCAACAACTGGAAAGTAAACTTACCAGTTTCTTGGTTTTGTTCAATCACACAAATCTAAAGGCGACCCCATTGAGTTTTGGCAAGCAGCGAGGGCTGGCCTCTGAATCGGCCGGCACCGGCCGTCCGGCATGAGTCTCTAACTCTGCCGAGCGATAGGATGTACCATCGGAGCGCCGATGCGACCCAATTTGCTTACTCAAGTTATCCCAATTTCTTGGAATAATATTACAAAACAAATCTAAAGGCCGATGCGGCTTGTCGTTAATAACGTTTGTAACAAACTTGTTCATCGTGTATTTTCTTGTGTTCATCGAAATCGGAACGCCGAAGCGTGAAAAATATAAAGATTTTTATACGCCTTTAATTGCATGAATCATAGAAACCGATCCGATACTGATACAACCCTTTTAAAAGACCATCTGACGGGTTTTGAAGCCCAATACAGTATAACAGCCGATGCGGGCTATGGAAGTGGGGAGAATTACGAATTTTTGGAAGAAAAAAATATAGAAGCCTTTGTCAAATTTAACCTCTTTCACCCTGAGCAAACCGATAAATTTAAAGCCCAAATCAACAAGGTAGAGAACCTATTTTACAATGCTCAACAGAACTGCTTGTACTATCGTATGGGTCAAAAAATGACTCCAATTGGTACTTTCATTAAAAAAACAGACAACAGTTTTCAACAGACTATTACCCAATATCAAGCACAAAATTGTGTAGGCTGTCCATTAAGAGGGCTTGTCATAAACAAGCAGGTAATCGAAAAATTGAGGTCACTATGAATCTCAGACTTCACAAAGAAAAAATAAGAGAAAAGCTAGACTCAGAAGAAGGAATCAGGCATCGAAAGCAGCGCCCACGAGAAGTCGAAGCTACTTTTGGACAAATAAAATCCAATCATAATTTTAAAAGACTTCGATTAAAAGGACTGGAAAAAGTCGAAATAGAATTCGGACTGGCTAGCTTTGCCCATAAGGCTGAGAAAAAAAGCCTACAAAGATGCCCAAATTGCCGAAAAAGCAACTCAAAAAAGCACTCTAAAAATAGAAAATCAACGACTTTAGACGCTTATCAGTTAAAGACCATCAAAAATTATGCTATGGCAGTCTAAAATCAAAGGCCACCTCAAAATCACTTTTGAGACAGCCTCTTTTATTAAGAATATTCATAAATGAGAGTAAAGAAGAAACGTTCTTAACTACATTTTAAGACTTTCCAAGTTTGATAATCAGCAAAACTGTACACTTGGAAAGTCTATTTTGTCTGACACCTAGTAATCTCCGTGATATTTTTCACCGGCTGTGATGGCTACTGCCAGTTTGTTTTCCTTCGTAGGAAGAGGGCAAGTGGCATAAGGTGTAAAAGCGCAAGGAGGATTATAAGCCTTATTGAAATCAATGTAGGTGTATCCTTCAGCATCGGGAGCAGGAGCATCAAGAAAACGCCCTCCGCCATAAGAACCGTGTCGGTTGGTAAGGTCTCCAAACACAAAATGTGGACGCTCTTTTGAGCCAACAGCTTCTAAACTATACTCTTTGCCATTGATGCTAAATACAAATTTACCGGGAGAATCTTGCTCATAAGAACGACCTGTGATGTCGATGATGGAGAGCTTTTTGCCTACTGTGGGTATAAACTTAGCCTTCACCCGCCATTCTTGACTGATAGGATAAGTGTCTATTCCTTGGAAGTTTTTCAAATAAGTTCCCTCTAAATCTCTTAAGCGAATGGCGTATTTGTCGCCACGCTGAATAATAAACCAACGCAATGTCTTGTGTTTGAGTACAGTAGGCTTACCTTGGTAGGGGAAAATCTCCGCCTTGCTGATGGGTTGGTCGGTCAACGCCACAGAAGCGCTTGGTGCAGCTTCAAAAGTTACCGTCCCATTTTTCAAAAAGATTTTCCCGATGAATGCATCGCTGTGTTCTTTAGGAAAAACAATACTGTTTTTTTCATCTCCCCCGATTGTATTTTCACCTTCTTGTAACCAAAATAGTCCTGCAAGGTTGAGCCACCCCTCTTCTTTTTTGAGATCGTCAATGCGTTTTTGGTGCCAAGATTTGATTTCGGCTTCGTAGGATGTATCGAAGGTAAAAGCCAACAAAAATACGGAGAGCAATAGGGCTCCTACATGTGTCAAGTACTTTTTCATAATGAAGATAGTTTTAGTTGAAAATGTATTTTTGATTGTAATGAATTGATAGTTAGTATATTATAACGGAAAAAGTTCTTTGTTACTAAACTTGGTGATTTCTTCGAGCAGCTTGGCATATTCCTTGGCTTTCGGAGTATCACCTCTTTGTTTATACACTTTATAGAGTCCCCAATAGCCATTGGCGGTGTGTGGGTGTCGTGTCAATAACTCTTCATAGGCTTTTTGGGCTTCGTCAAATTTGCCTGCTTTGAGATGGGCTTCTGCCAAGCTTATCAATACTGGACGAGCGTAGGAGGGAGGCTCGCTATACCCAAGCTCGTCTTCTTTGTCTTTGGCTTTTTCGAGAGGATGAATTGCCTCTGTGTAGTTGTTTTCTGCACTTTTGATGACCCCTTGCAATTCGAGTGAAGCCACATTGAGGTCATTGAGGCGACGAGTGCTGATAATATCTTTTGATAGTTCTTGGTTGCTATTGCGCCACAGTAAGGCATCTAAGGCGTTTGCAAATGCTTTAGCTTCTTTGATACGGCCTTTTTTAGCAGCATCCATACCTGATGCAAATTGAAATAATGCCTCTTTGTAAGCGATGGCTTTGGGAGTAAAAAGGCTATCATGGTCTAATTTGATTGCCGCTAATCGATTGGCTGCTCGGTCATAAAACCCAAAACACAATTCCATTTTGGCAGGAGCAATGATACCTTGGTAGAAGAATCGACCTTCGTATTTGCGTTTTCGTTCTTTGGAAGCAGGCATTTTTTGGAGCTTTTCGGCATAGTATAATGCGGTTTTGTAATGACCATCTTCGGCACAATTGGAGAGTAAGTAGTTGATATTGTGGATATAATTCCAAGTGTCTACTTCGGGGATTTTTTGTTGTGCCATGTAGATGGAGTCTACTTTTACGGCGGCTACAAAAGCATAGTGGGCTTTTTTGTATTCACCCAATTTGTAGTAAACATGCCCTGGCATATGCACCATGTGACCAGAATTGGGCGAAAGCTTGGGTAGTTTTTCACAGCTTTCAAGAGCTTGCTCTGGACAGCAATTTTCTTTTAGATGAATCCAATAATGATGCGCGGCAGAGTTGTCGGGGTATTCGCGAAGGATATCTTTAAGCAAATATTCCGAATAAATTTGGCCTTCGCGGGGGTTGAGTTTTGCATCGTAGCCGCCCATTTTACTCAATGCCAAAAACAATTTTGCATCAATATCCTGAGGGTATTTGTGAACAATAAGTTCTAATTTTTTTTGATAGGCGGCTTTGCCACCATCAGTTTCAGCATCTCGTAGGAGGATTGCTTCGGCATACAGCTTTTCGCGTTCGGTTGCTTTGTCTTTGAGAGCTTTCAGTTTTCGAATGGCTAGTTTTTTATCATTTTTGAACTCATCGCCTTCAATAGCACCGATAGCACTATAAAGCCCATAATATGGCATGATAGCGGTGGAGTCATGAAAGATGGCTTCTTTGAAGGCTCGATATGCTTCAAAGTCCCAAAAACAATGCAGTAGCTGAATACCTTGATTGAAAAAGGCTTGTGTTTTTGGAGATTGTGTTGTGATTGAAAAATGGGTAGAGCCAATTCCTGTCAACAATAATGGAGAAGGCAAATTATGGACAAAAATGGTCTCTTTACGATAGTCTTGGATATGATTTAGATGATCGTGATTATCATGACTAGCGCCGTCGTGAGCTTCGTGTTGATGTGAAGGTGATGAAGGCTCTCCTTGCCTCACTCGCTGAGCAAATGTGCTAACTGACAACAAACAACATAAAAAAATACGATAAACCATAAAGCAAAAAATTGACTTGTGAAAATGCTTCAACTGCACAACTATGCAGTTGAAGCATTTGATTTTGAGATAGTTAATCAAGAAGTTTTTTGTTGGTTACTATTTCTGTATTAGGCAATGGGAATACGTAATTTACCTCAGAAGGTTTTACTTCAGGTGCGCTCAGTGCACTGCTTGATTTGGCGGGGAGTGGTAGCAAGTTGCGGAGAAGGTCGTTGGAACGGAACCCTTCGCCAAGCAACTCAATACGCCGTTCTTTGAGAATGGTGCTGATTAGAGCCGTCTGAGAAGCAATGGCATTTTCTGGAAATACATATCCAGCATCTGAACGATTTCGAACGGCTTTTAAAAGTTCTATTGCCTTGGCTGTATCACCCGTGCGTGCAGTTGCTTCGGCATAATTGAGCAATACTTCTGAGTAGCGAATAATAGGGAGATAATCCAAAAATGGCGAAGGCTTACTGTATTTGGTGATGAATTGAACGCCTGAGGCTGTACGCGCAAAAGTACGCCGTAAGTCCGTCGATTTCCATTCGGTGTCGCCCCAAATCCCCGTTGGATTGAGATTGTATTCTGCATTGGCATTGAAAACGTAAGGAAAAGAAGATTGACCACCTACATTATCCAGCTCGGTCATGGGTACAGATAAGATAGATTCAGTACTGGTATAGTTGGTCGTAAAAATCTCGACAATATTTTGAAGCTTATGAGCTACTCCCGTGGAAGCACTGAACGGTGCTGCCGTCGTGACGATTTTTTTAGCTTCCTCGATTACTTTGACGTAGTTGCCGCTGTTGAGATACACACGTGTTTTGAGGGCAATAGCAGTATTACGATGAGCGCGGGTAGTGTTTAGCAATGCCGTCGAATAATTGAGCGGAAGGTCGGCTTCAGCCTCATCAAGGTCTTTGATGATTTGAGCATATACTTCTGCTACTGTACTACGCTTGAGGTCGTTGTTGGCGGTGTTGGTTTCGGCCTGCAACCGCAATGGTAGCCCTGGAGAAGCACCTTTGTTTTCGTTGTAGGGACGTGCATACAAAGTCACCAAACTAAAATAACTCAATGCTCTCAAAAACTTTGCTTCGGCAATATACTGTTTGGTCAAAGTTGCATTGACTTTCGTAGGATTGTCGGTCAATCCCTTGATAAGAATATTGGAATTGTTGATGGCCGTATAGGCAGCTGACCAAAATCCAGCCACAAAGTTGGAACCCGAATTGAGGGTTTGGTTCCAGGCCTCAAACGCCGTAAAAGTATTGCTCGTACGATTAATGAATTCTTCTCCTCTGGCTTCTGTGTAGATATAATAGTTGCCTCCGTAAAAATTTCCACTTTTGACAGATTTATAGATGCCGTTTACTAATCCCAGAATACGCTCTGGTGTGTCGAACGCATTGGCACCACTGATGGAAGTTTGAGGTGCGGGGTTTAACAAATCTTGGTCATTGCAGCTTGAAAAGCTAAGCATCAAAGCCAATGAAAAAATAAAGCTAAGACGCCGAGTAATAGGATGTGTATGTACTATTTTCATAATCAATAATGTCTTTAAACTTTGTTGTTTTTTAGAAACTTACATTTAGACCGACGGTGAAAGTACGGGCTTGCCCCACTGAGTTTTTCTCTACCCCCGGTGTGGTATTAGAATTGCCATTGACGGATGATTCGGGGTCAGTACCGGTGTAGGGAGTGAGTAAGAAAAGGTTGGAGCCTTGAGCATACACCCGAACGGCACTAAGTCCGATTTTGGTAAATAATGGATTGGCGGGGATTCGATAGCCTACTGAGGTGTTTTGTAAGCGTAAAAAATCAGCTTTTTCGGCATTAGTAGAAACTGGAAAAGAGGAGCCACTTGACAATTGGTCATTGTAAACCAAGCGAGGAATATCGGTGATGTCGCCGGGTTTTTGCCAACGTTTCAAAATCTCGGTAGAGTTGTTATAAGCACGTTGGTCTAGGAGGGTTGCACGTGTTCCGTTCATTACTAGGTTGCCTCCCGAGTAAGAGAAATGAATTCCGAAGTCAAATTCTTTGTACTTAAAAGTATTGCTAAAACCTCCATACCAAGTTGGGATGGCATTGCCGATAAGATAGTAATCCGCCCCAGTAATCGCCGCTGCTTTTGTACCATCAAGGTAAGTCCATTGGCTTTGTCCTGGCAGTACCACTTGGCTGTACTGTACTTTTTCACCTTTGGCATTGATAAAAATTCGCTGACCGTTTTCAGGATTGACACCCGCTGTTTTGGCGCCGTATAAGCTACCTACTGAGTGTCCAACCCGTGTGATGTTGGTGGTCTCATAAGATACGTGAGTGGTTCCGACGATGTCAGTATTTCCGTCGGCAAGAGCCGTTACTTTATTAGCTATCTTGGTAAAATTCAATGAAGTGTTCCATGAAAAATCCCCTTTTCGAAGTACATTTCCTGTGATCCCCAATTCTATACCACGGTTATACATAGAGCCTACATTTCCAAGGATTGAATTGCCTGGTATTCCTTTTGAAATAGCTTGCGGAGCACTCAAAATAAGGCCGTCTACATCGTTGTTGAAGTAAGTAAGTTCTACTTGAATGCGGTCATTCCAAAAGCCTAAATCTGCTCCAATATTGGTTTGGTTACTTGTTTCCCAGCCTAAGTTAGGATTGCCAGCTTGAGAGATAGCCCACGTAGCGGCATTGCCGTAGAGTGAGCCACTATAAAGTTCGAGTGAACTAAAAGCATCATTTAAGTTGCCATTACCAACGCGTCCCCAGCTAGCGCGGAGTTTGACATTGCTTAGTACAGAAGAGATAGGAGAGGCTTTATAAAACTCTTCCTCCGACAACGACCAGCCTGCTGATACCCCCCCGAAATTGCCGTATTTACGACCAGAGCCTAGTGCGGAGTTGCCATCACGTCTAAAATTGAGGGTTACAAAATATTTTTTGTCAAAATCATAATTCAACCGTGAAAAATAAGATAGAAAGGCGCGTTCGCTTATGTCATTTCCAGTGGCTGAGATAGCACCCCAGTTGCCTTGGTAATTGTTAAAGAAGGGATCGGAAGTTTGGGTGCGTGAAGCTCCCCAAGCCGTGGTATTGAATTTCTGTAAATCATAACCTAACAAAGCTGAAATAGAGTGCCTTTCTCCAAAAATGGTATTGTATAAAAGAGTATTGGTCCAGTTCCAGTTGTCGCGAAGGGCAGTGGTATTGGTAGCGTTGCCCCGACTCGAAAATCCGTTGCCTTGAATAGCACTATCAAAACTGACATTGTCGGTTCTGAGGCGATCTATTGAATATGAAGTAGTGAAATTTAGGTTTTTCAATAGACTAGCTACCGCCGAAAAACTTCCAATGATGCGGTCATTTTCAGAGGTATACCGATTTTCTCGCAGTAAAGCGACAGGGTTTCCCCAGTTACTTACCACTTGGTTGTTGCCCATCCCAATCGTATTGAGGGCGGCAGGATTGATATTATAAGAGCCGTCTGGATTGAAAGCTGCAACATTTGGAGGAAGAGCCACCGCCAAGCGTGCCGCTCCTACCAAAAAGAAATTGGAACTAGGGAGGGAACCTGCATAGGGAGATTGATTAAAGCTCGAATTGTAAGAAACGCTTCCTTTGAGTTTGAGCCAGTCGGTGATTTCTTGGTCTAGATTGAAGCGAACCGACTTTCGATTGAACTCATTAGCAACTAAAAAGCCGTTTTGCTTCGTAAAATTGGCAGAGAAATAATAGGAAGTAGAAGGTGTACCACCCGAAACACTTAAGTTATGGTTTTGGGAAGAACCTGTGCGGTAGATGTAATCGTACCAACGGGTATTAATTGGGTTTTGATTTTCATCATAGTTTGGGAAAAACAAAGCTGACGCCACTTTGTCATTGTTGGCATTTCCGCCCAATATTTTGGCATTGAGTACCGCCTCATTTTTGATAGCAATAAATTGTTCGGCGTTTAGTACTTCAGGTAATCGCACTACATTAGAGACTCCCGCCCAAGTTTCGTACGTAATGCGTGGTTTTCCGGATTTTCCTCTTTTCGTAGTGATCAAAAGCACTCCTGCGGCAGCTCTTGAACCATAGATAGAAGTAGAAGCGGCATCTTTCAAAACATCTATTGATTCAATATCAGCAGGGTTAATATCTCCCAATGGATTGTTAGGGACGGCAGTACTTGTCGATACGTTTCCAGTGTTGATAGGGATACCATCTACCACCACCAAAGGATATGAACTAAGAGAAATAGAATTGACGCCACGGATTCGAATCACCGGAGGGTTGTTGAGAACCCCGTTGGGTTGGGCGATGCTTACTCCTGCGGCTCTTCCTTGTAAAGCTTGATCAAAGCTTTGTACAGGTTGCTCTTTTACGATTTCTCCCGTGACTCTCACCGCCGACCCCGTAAACTCTGCTTTGGTTTGGGTACCGTAGCCTACTACTCGTACTTCACTCAGTTGTTTAATGTCTGAAGTTAGACCTATAGAAAAAGTAGACTGATTTTCGACGGCTTTTTCGATAACACTATATCCAATAAAAGAGAAAATAAGAAGAGCTTTTTCGGGTGCGTTCAGCTTAAAATTGCCTTCTTGGTCAGAGATGGTTCCGTTGTTAGTACCTTTAACGATAACAGAAACTCCCGGCAATGGTTCTCCTGTTTCTTTGTCTCGGATGGTTCCAGAAATGGCTTTTGATTGAGCTAAAGCCGAAAGGCTTACACTTGCCACTAAAAAAATAAGAATAGGTAGCGTTTTGAGGTTCATAATAACTTTGTGTTTTGTCTGATTTTTAATCATTTAGCTTAGAAGGAGTATCTCCAAAAAATTGTATGAAAGCACGTTTGTCTTGGATATGAAATTTGGAATTGTTGATGAAGTGTCATTTGAATGTATGATATATTGATTTAATCTATAGGAAAAATATATTTTAAAATACAATTTTAAGTATGTCTCTATGGGCCAAAACTTTTAATATCAATAAAGGGATAAAATCTTTGGCAAAGAAGCTATCCCACCTACAAAGTTTGGCTAATGCCAAACAGGTCTGAGTCAGGATTGGTATCTATGAACTTAATAAAACATAAATAAGCGATATCCTGAATCTGTCTTTTTGCAGGTGGTTTACAAAGAAACAGTCGGTAGATTATTTTTACGTGTCCAAAACACAAACCTATATTTTCAGTTGGACAAGTATATTTTGTGCTGCAATTTTAAAAAGTCATTTCGATAATACCAAATAAAAAATTTGATTTTTTTTATAAAATACACCTATAAATCGATGTATTTATAGTACAAAACTAAGAGGGCTAACTTTGTTTTCTAAGGAAAATAACAATGCAAAAATATTTAAGTACAACTATATATAGGTATTTTGCTAGATTGACACATAACTGTGGCTATCTGAAGCATAAGAACTATTCAAAGCAAAATCTTCCTGGTACAATCTCCTTAAAATCGATAGAATAGAATTGGGGCTTTAAGAATATGTTCTCAAAGCCCCAACTCTATGTACTGGTATCACTGCTTCTGGAAAATAAGGGTATTACCACTTAACTTACCGACGGCTTTGAACTCTTTCTGATGAGAAGGCTCTATCGAGTACTCCTGTTGGTTTGAGCCTAATGATAAAGTCTTGGTTTCGGGATTGTAATACCAAGTATCCGCCATGTGAGCCAATGGTGTTGAGACGGCTTTGCCATTGTTCTCAAATGTGATAAACAAAGGGGAAGGCTGGTTTGAAAATTGAAGGGACTGTTTGATTTCCCATTTTCCCAAAAAATAAGAACTTGATATATTGAAAATGTCAGTTTCAGGCTTGCTGCAAGAAAGTATCAAAAGCAGAGATAGGAAAAGCGTGGTTTTGAGGAGCTTCATAAGTTGAAAAAAGTTTAGTGGATTTCTTGGAACTCAGGATGAGGAAGAAAACAAAGGCTATTTTCACTGACAAATTTCAGCTGTCTTGATGAAAAAACCAATACTGGATTCCCAGTATATTTGTCTTGAAAAAGTATGTTATGAAAATTTAATATATGTATAATATATATATTCTATATATTTAATGGTAAATAATCAGTTGACAAAATGTAAACTAATACCAGAGACGTGTAATTGTAATTTTAAGCAAAATTTGTAATATTTTTTTAAGAAACGAGGGTCCGGCCTTGCCAAATAGACTACATAAAAGAGGTTGCTTTTTTAGCATTTATAAAATTTTTCTTATTTTTCATATGAACAAAATGTTAAAATTTTGTTGACAATTTTTTTTTTTCGTTATTAACTCCCTAAACGAATTTAAGGCTTAACAAAACAATTTTGGTAGAATTTAAAAGTAACTAATTTTGCGCCCTCAAAAAAACCATTGAAAAAAATATACATCAAATAGTACATCCTCATGGGTATTTAGTATTAGTGATGTAGAAGTGTGTTAAACCAACGTATTGAACCTTTATTACTCTAACACTTTATCAACAGAATGCTTTTATAGTCTCATATTCCCAACTTTGTTGAAGTTTAGCAACAGAGAGGGTTTAATCTCTTCTTTGTTGTGCACGTTGCCTCTGTAACCTCAGAGGATGTATCTCAATTTTTTTATTTATTAAACCTTAATGAAAAATCCATGCGAAAAAAACTACTTTCTTTCACTATGATGAAAGGCAAGAACCGAGCAGGTTTATTGACGGGCTCTTTGCTTTGCGTCGCAGTGCTAACCAACGCTGGTATGGGAGCTTATGCCGCAGCTCCTTTTTCACCAAATGGTAAAGTCCAAGCTGTAGCTCAGGAAGTTACGGGGACTATTACGGATGATACAGGCGCTCCACTTCCGGGAGTTAACGTAGTTGAGAAAGGTACCACCAACGGTACTTTAACCGACGCCAACGGAAAATTTAAACTAACAGTGAAAGGTGCAAGTTCTATTCTGTCTATTTCGTTTATTGGGTATGCAAGCCAAGAAATAACAGTAGGCTCTCAAAACTCACTTTCGATCCAAATGCTGACCGATACCAAAATTTTGAATGAGGTTATCGTAACAGCTTTGGGGGTAAAACGTGAAGAAAAATCACTTGGTTATGCTGTACAAAAAGTAGCAGGGCCTGCTGTTCAGACCGTAAAAGGGGTGAGTGTAGGTACATCACTTACGGGTAGAGTGGCTGGTTTGTGGGTGCGAAATAGCACAGAGTTCAATCAGATGCCAGCCATCAGCTTACGGGGCGAGAGTCCACTATTGGTGATTGACGGGGTACCATACAACAACATCTCCCTCAACAACATTGCCCAAGACGATATCGAAAGTATCGACGTACTGAAAGGACCAACCGCTTCGGCCTTGTACGGTTCTCGTGGAGGTAGCGGTGCCATCATCGTTACTACTAAAAAAGGAAGTGCCAACAAAGGCTTGACGGTGACGGTCAATACCAACAACATGTTTAATGCGGGTTTCTTGATGCTTCCCGAAGTGCAAAGTTCTTACAGCGCAGGGATTGGAGGAGTATATGACCCAACGGACTACGTTTGGGGACAAAAATTGGACATTGGCATCAAAGCCAACCAATGGAATCCCATTACGAAGCAAATGGAAATGCAGGAACTCACATCGAAAGGTAAAAATAACTTCAACGACTTCTTGGTACCTGGTTTGATTACCAACAATAGTGTTAGCGTGGCTCAAACGGGCGAAAATGGAAGTTTCCGCGCTTCGTTGACGCACATTTACAACAAAGGACAATATCCCAACTTGCAATCCAACAACTACAACTTTACGTTGAGTGGTGAAATGAAAGTGGGCGACCGTTTCAAGTTGAGTAGTCAAATGGGGTATAACAAACGCAATGCACCTCAAATCATGGGAGCAGGCTACAGCGATCAAGGCTATATGTACAATATCTTGATTTGGATGGGTCCTGAGTACCGTTTGGCCGATTATAAAGATAATTATTGGTTGATTCCTGATGTTCAACAAAACTGGCATTACAAAGCATGGTACGATAACCCGTATTTCATGGCCAATGAAAAAGTATGGGGTGTCTATGAAAACCGTTTGAATGCCAACCTTACTGCGACCTATAAATTATTTGACGGTGCTAATTTGATTATCCGTCCAGGTTTTGATTTGTACAATAACGACGAAACAAAACGTAATCCGCCAAACATTCTTTCAAACCGTGGTTGGGATACGCCAGGTTTGTATTCGATTAACAAGCAAACAGGGTATAGCTTTAATGGTGACGCCTTGGTTACATACAACAAGAACTTTGGTGATTTAGGAGTGGATGCCTTAGCTGGAGCGGCCATTTATACGTTGCAAAACAATAACCTATACAGCGCTACCCGTAGTGGTATTTTGATTCCTGGGTATTATTCATTGAACAACTCGGTTGAGCGTCCAAACGTAAGTGTGGGAGCAAGTGCAAAACAAGTAAACAGTGCCTACGCGAAGTTAACTCTTTCCTATAAAAACCTGCTCTTCGTGGATGCAACAGGACGTAACGACTGGAGCTCGACTATGCCTAAAAACTCACGTTCGTACTTCTATCCTTCATTGGGTGGTAGTTTCGTAATCAGTGAAGTATTAGGTAGTATGCCATCATGGCTTGATTTCTGGAAATTGCGTGGTTCTTGGACACTTTCTAAATCGGATTTGGGTATTTATGCCACCAACCAAACGTACGGAACGACGATTGGAGCATGGAATACGCTTAATTCAGCAGCTTATCCTACAACGATTCGTAACGCTGAAAACATCCTTCCCGAAACGAACCGTACATGGGAAATCGGAACGGCAGCATATTTCTTGAAAAAACGCTTGAAATTGGATGTAGCGTACTTTAACAAATACACCTACAACCGCCAGACCCAAGCCAACGTTTCTTCAGCTTCTGGTTTCTACAGCACACTTATCAACTGGGATGAAACCATCGTGCGTAGAGGTTTGGAAGTGAGCTTGGATGCTACCATTCTTAAGAAAAATGATTGGCAATGGGATGCGGTCGCCAACTACTCGTACAACCACCGTTACTACAAAGATATCGCAGCCAACTCAGCCAAAAATGCTTGGACAGTATCGGGTGGACGTATGGATGTCTATACAGATCGTGTGTGGATGACCGACCCCGCTACAGGAAGCATGATTCACCGTGCCAACGGATTACCACTTTTGAGTGATTATAGCTATGTACGTGGTTATACAGATCCTAAATTTTTGTGGGGTTTTGCCAATACCATCAAGTACAAACAATTTAACTTAATGGTAAACTTTGACGGTCGCGTAGGGGGTGTTTTAAACAACTATACTTCGTACAAAATGTGGGATACAGGTGCGCACCCAGACTCAGACAACCAATGGAGATACGACGAAGTAGTAAACAAAAACAAATCGTTTGTAGGACAAGGAGTGGTTGTAAAATCAGGGGCGGTTACGTTTGATAGCTTTGGAAATATCACCAACGATACACGCGTATTTGCTCCAAACGAAGCCAAAGTGTCTTATCAGGACTATTCACGCTCTTATGGAGATGGTACTCGTGGAATCACCGATGCAACTTTCTTGAAATTGAGAGAAGTGTCACTTGGGTACAATTTACCTTCAAACATCGCCAAATTGCTCGGAGCGCGTTCTGGTTCAATTTCATTGACCGGACAAAACGTGTGGATGTGGACGAAAGCATTCCGTTTTGCTGATCCAGACAAAGCAGATGATACACAGTTGACATCACCATCAGTTCGTTATGTGGGTGGTAACATCACGTTGACGTTCTAAGAATCATTTGCATCACATTAAAAAGAATTAGGTATGAAATTTACATTGAAAAAATACTTTTTAATCGCGGTGGCAGGTCTCTCGTTGGGTAGTTGCTCAAATTTTGATGAGATCAATACCAACCCCAACGCCGCGACCAAGGCATCGGCTCCTATGCTTGCCTCAACGCTCATCCTTGATATTACTAAAAACTCATTGGGGAGCATTTCCTCGATGATGAATGGGAAATCAATCATTCGGATGGAGTTTCCAGAAAACGCCCAATACAACTATTTGGGTAGAGCAAACTTTGATGGCCTTGCGGTGCTGAACAACGTCGATAAGATGATTGAGCTCTCTCCTGATGGTGCTTACAAAAACTCGTATACTGCTCTCGGTAAATTTGTGAAAGCTTACAAGTTTTTCTGGTTGTCGATGCAGTTGGGAGATATTCCGTATGCAGAGGCGTTGTTGGGAGAAAAAGGGACATTGAACCCTAAGTATTCTACACAGAAAGAAGTAATGGTGGGGGTGTTGAACGAATTGGAAGAAGCCGACAAATTGTTTGCCAGCGGTATCAAATTCGACGGTGATCCAATCTACAATGGGGATATTACGAAGTGGAGAAAATTGGTGAACTCATTTGAACTTCAAGTATTGTTGCATTTGTACCGCAAAACGGGCGATGCCGATTTGAAAGTAAAAGAACGTTTCAACACCATTGCGACCACAAAACCAATTTTTGAAAGCAATGCTGACAACTTCCAATTGACGTATTCTGACCTTGCGGGTCAGCGTTATCCTTTCTACAAATTGGGAAATACGACGCGTATCTATACCATGATGACTAACGTCGTGGTGGATAAACTCAAAGAATTGGAAGACTATCGTTTGTTTTATTACGCAGACCCATCTCCCATTAGAACAGCGAAAGGCGCCGCTATCGATAGCTGGGATACCTACGTAGGCTACGACCCCTCAATGGTATATTCAGAATTATCGACCATTTTTGGCGGAAAAGATTACTCAAACGTAAATAGCCGTTATCTTGAACTTGCCAATTCGGAGCCCGTATACGTACTTAGCTATGCTATGGTGAAATTTATGTTGGCTGAAGGGGCACTCCGTGGCTGGACTACGAGCTCGGCGAGTACTCATTACACCGACGGTATCAAAGCAAGTATGAAGTTTACGGCTGGTTTTACGCCTGACAACGAACTATTCCACCACAAACGCAAAATGACCGATGCGTACATTGATGCATACGCGGCTTCTGACAAGGTGAAGTTGAAAACTACCGCGAGTGAGGCAGTTCAGTTGGAGCAAATCATCACGCAGCGTTATTTGAGTACATTTATGCTCCACGCGCCGTTTGATGCGTTTTTTGAGAACCGTCGCACAGGTTTCCCTGTTTTCCCAATCAATCCTAAGTCTAACTTAAATGTACCTTCCGATAAATTTCCAATTCGCTGGATTTATCCACAAAAAGAGCTAGACTATAATACCACAAACGTAAACGCGGCGATTCAGTCACAGTTTACTGGAAACGACGATTACAATCAAAGTATGTGGATTCTTAAATAGTTAAGAACACAGCTATTAAATAAAAACCTCCTTGGTCACAAGGAGGTTTTTTTATGGATTTAAGATTATATAATTTATGCCCTGACTCCGTTTTCTTGTAGCATCACCTTGATTTGGTTGACTATATCGATAGATGCTTCAATTTCTTCTTTTCTAATAGCTACACTCTCTATGTTGAAACCAAAAGGAACTTGGTTGGTTGTGCAAAAATCAATCAACTCTTTCGCAATTTGAAGTACCAAAGCTACCGATTCGGCCAAAATATTCTCAGAATTTAGTAAATTCTCTTTGACAGCCACAGGAAGGTGAATACCTAGCCATTCCATAAATTGGAGGGTTTTCTTCGAACCGCAGGCCGTAATCGTGAAAATCACCGTAGGTAATTGCCGCTGAGTTGACTGGCAAGTTTTGACCAAATCAATCAACATTTGTTTGGCATAATCTAAATCAAAAACGCACTGAGACACAAAAAAACTCACTCCTTGATTCATTTTGTCGAGCATTCGCTGGTCTTCATCTTTAAGCACCGCATGACGCTCTGGAATGGTCACCGCCCCAATGACGGATTCCTCACTAAACTCTCGCCAAATTTCGTAGGCTTCAGGTAAACTTGTAATAGGTTTAAAATCAGGTGATGGCACCCCCACAAAGACAGGATAAAACGAATTGTGTTTCAGATGACCAATCCATTGACGCAGTTCTTCTTTTGAAAATTTTCCTGCTGGACGGTAGATAATTTTGGGAATCTCTAGCGAGGTTAGGTAATTACGAGCAAAATCAAATGGATCCAAAGCGGCCAAAAAAGGAAAAGGACGCTCTTCTGTAGTACGCGTCGATTCATCTTGTACATCATAGATGATCAAGGCATCAATATCAAGATCAATAAGTCGAGCTAAAGTTTTTTCAGCAATGATGCTCACCTTTTCGGGAGGAGTTTCGGATTTTGGAGGAGTGATGCCGTACAATAAAAGTCCAGAGCTTTTGGTAGTAATTTTATCTAAAAACATAAAATCAAAATCAATTATTTAATGTCGCAAACATAACACTTGAAAGGATAATTTTGACTTCCAAACGATTGGATTTGCAAACCTTTGTTGTGATTAAGGGCAAAACCTAGTGGAAGCTACTTATCTGATAGGGATTGTTTTTTTGTGTTCATCTATTGCCACAAATGTAAAACTGCCCTTGATTGCCTTTTCGCGGTATTCTTCATACATATTTTCAACGTAGACCTCCACTAGCACTTGCATACTACTGCGACCGATGTGTTTTACAGAACCAATTAATTCTACAATAGTACCGTGAGGAATGGCTTTTTTGAAATCAATTTTGTCGGAGGAGACTGTCACAAATCTTTGTCTACTATAGCGAGTGGCAGTAATAAAAGCAATCTCATCCATCCATTGCATGGCTGTCCCACCAAAAAGCGTATCATAATGATTGGTGGTATGCGGAAAAACGGCCTTAAAAACATGCGTTTCGGCTTTCTGAATTCTTTCTTGTTGAGTCATTTGTGGGTTGTTTGGAATCTAAATGACAGATAATTGATGCTATTGAATGTCTATTAAACCTAAAATTAGATGGTATTGAAAGGACTCGAACAAAGGTATACTAAGAAGTAATATTTATCGTATATGTTTTAATAAAAAAGAAAATTACGTTTAATATATTTATTATATTAGATTATTTATCCTAATATTGGCAATAAAAAGACATTTTGTTTGAAGGTGATGTGACTTCTAAATGAGATTATGGAAAACATCATTTCTCTAAACTTAATTTTGTATTATTTTACCATTCAATTATGAAAATCCGATATTGAGATTATGATTATAAGGAAACGAGAAAACTGGATTCGAATGTTGTTTGTATGGCGAGGCTCTGTAGTGTCCAAAATCCTCCCTAGATTGTTTCTTCTGGCATTGTTTTCTGTGCTTATTTATCGCTATCACGGGTTTTTGTTCAGTTATAAAATTGCCTTAAATCCAGCTGCTTTTACGCTTGTGGGTATTGCCTTGGCTATTTTCTTAGGATTTTGTAACACCGCCGCTTATGAACGCTACTGGGAAGGTCGAAAACTATGGGGAGCATTGATGATTGACACAAGGTCTGTTGTGCGTCAAGTATTGGCTTATAGTAAAGCAGATTACCAACAAAAAGCGGAATTTGTACAGCTAGCCATTGCCTTTACTTATGCTTTAAAACATCAACTGCGAAAAACAGACCCTTCTGAAGATATTCATCGATTGCTTCCAAATGCACTAGCTGTGGAGTTGATAAAAGGTCAGTTTATACCTGTGTTAATTTTAAAAGAAATGGCGCAGTGGCTTGATTATCAACAGCAACAAGGGTACATCGACTCTATTACTAAAATGGGAATAGATCAAAACCTTGACAAACTTTCGGCTATAGTAGGCGGTTGTGAACGAATTAGCAATACACCCATTCCATTTCCTTATCATGTACTTTTACACCGTACAGTATACATTTATTGTTTTATGCTACCCTTTGGCTTGGTAGATAGTATAGGCTGGATGACCCCCGTCATGGTGACCTTTATTGCTTACACATTTATGGCCTTAGATGCCATTGTTGAAGAAATCAGCGAGCCATTTGGTACTGAACCCAACGACCTCGCACTCAATACAATGTGTCTGATGGTTGAGTGTTCGCTTTCTGAAATGGCGGGCTTGCCACTTCCTTCTTATGTCCCTTCTCAAGGGGCTGTTATTGACTAAGTTTAGGGGCTAAAAAAACCTTGAAAAGAAATGCCGCACGGCCATTTCTTTTCAAGGTTGCGTACCAATTGAACTTTGTAATAACCTATTGCAGAGCAAAAAAGGTTAATGAGTAATAAGCTTTTATTCTTCCAAAAAATCAAGGTCTTTGTTGTGAGTTTCGGCAATGGTCAAGGTCGAAACAATCCCAGTGATAAAACATAGCAGCCCTACCAAAGCTCCTGATTCGATGACACTAAACGAGCTTTTAAAGTAGGCAAATAAAGTGGTCATCAATACCACTGTCCCGCGTACCATGTTGGGAATGGTAGTGGCGGCAGTAGCGCGCAAATTAGTACCAAACTGCTCGGCACCAATCGTAACAAACATGGCCCAATAGCCGATTCCGAAACCCAGACAAAGCGTGAGTCCGTAAAATGTACTTGCTGATTGGATACCCCCAAACAAATAAATAAGGGTACATACCAATGTGAAGAGCATCAGAAGCAATACGGCTTTCTTGCGTGAACTCAACCAATGACTCAGCAATCCACTTACCAAATCGCCCGCTGATAGACCGATATAGCACCACATGATAGAAAGGCCAGGTTTGATAGGTTCGCTTATCGAAAGTGCTTTGCCAAATTCATTGCTAAAGGTGGCTAAAATCCCAATCACAAACCAAGTAGGGACGCCCATACCAATGCACTTTAAGTACCGCAACAAACGGTCTCGATTGGTAAATAAAGAAAAGAAATTGCCACGGGCTACGTGTTTTTGAGATTTGATGTTTTCGAAAACACCCGACTCAAAAACGCCAATACGTAACAATAATAGTGTGATTCCCATACCGCCCCCGATAAAATAAGCCGTACGCCAATCGAAAAACTCGACCGTAAAGTAAGCCACTACTGCACCTAATAAACCCACGCCGGCCACCAAGGAAGTACCAATGGCGCGGAGGTTTTTGGGTAGGATTTCGGAAACCAAGGTAATACCCGCGCCTAGCTCTCCCGCTAGCCCTATACCCGCAATAAAACGGAGCATCTTATACGTTTCGGGGGTTTGAACAAATCCACAAAGAATGTTGGCAATGGAGTAAGTGAGAATAGAACCAAAAAGAACGGAAAGGCGACCTTTTTTATCTCCTAAAACCCCCCATAAAATTCCGCCTAACAACAACCCCGTCATTTGCCAATTTAGAATGCTGGCACCCGTGGAAGATACTTCCGATTCTGAAAGACCGAGTGAACTTAAACTTGGAAGTCTGACAATTCCGAACAATAACAAATCGTATATATCAACAAAATAACCTAGAGCGGCTACAATGACAGGAATACTGAGAAGATGTTGGAGCGTTGTTTTTTGGTTGAGTGTCGTTTGCATTAGGATTGGTTTTGAATTCAATGTATTTTGTAAAAGGCAAAAGGTTGTCTTATAAAGACGAACTTCTCTTTAAAAACCCTTAAAGCCTTTTGGAAGAATTTTGGGAATACCGCTTACAAATGCCAAAAAAGGCATTTATAAGCCCCAAAAAGATACTTTTATTTTAGACCAGGCAGGTCAGAGTCGACGGTTATTTCGCCGTGGTTATTTTTAATTTGGGCCGAAAAACCTTCCCTTAATGAGACGTTTCCAAAAGTTTTGAGCGAAATCACCTTGCCCGCAATCGAATTGTTGATAAGCTCCAATGACCCCTCATAATCAAATGCACAACCATAAATGAGAAGGTTGGTTTTGAAATAATTCGTCATGGCTTTGTTGCTCAGAAACTTGATATTATTGTTTTTGATGGTCGAATTACTAATCGTGACCAAATCTACGGGAGTAGCAATCGACAGAAAAGGAATGGGCTTATCATGTAATACACGAACATTGTCAAAACTGAGTTTTTCTTGCAAAGGAATAGGCGCATTGGGGTAATAAGAACGGCTATATTTATCGTTGTCAAAGTGGATAGAAAGTCCGATACGAGGTTTTTCTAAGAATATATTCCGAAAAATGACATTGCGCACTCCTGCCGTATAAGTGACATCGTCTTGTACCACACCCCAGTTGATCCCATCCAAAACCATGCTACCTTTTTCGTGGGTGGGTTTGGTGTTGGAAATATACTTAGTACCGTCGGGTTTGGCTTGTACACGATAGATTTTTCCGTTGGCAATCACCGCATCCGACTGCTGTACTTCCATGCCCTCTTTCCAATCGGTCCAAGCCCCAGCCAATATTCGACAAAAATAACCGGTAGTGTTTTCGGCGTTGAGGTCATGACAATTTTCAATGAGGCCATTTTCTATCCATCCCAATTCTGGATTTCCGGTGGAGTAATCGTGGGCATTGAGCGCTACGGCGTCGTCGAAAGTCTGGAAAACACCATTTCGAATCGTAAAGCGCTTTCCACGGCCCAAATGCACCCCGTCTTTTTCTCCTTTGATAATGACATCATCGATGATAATATCCTCAAAAGTACATACATGAATGCCATATTGTGCTTTTCCCAAATCCAGACACCGAAAGCGTTCTATTTTGAGGTCTTTGACGTAAAAAAACGCCAGTTGTCCATGAAGTCCATAGGCTTCCACAAATTTCCGAACGTCCATTTTGTTGACCAAAATATGAAGCCCTCGAATCGTGATATTTTGGTCGTAAGTTTTGGTGGGAGCACCTTTATTGATAATAACGTGAGAAAAATCGCCTTTTTCGTTTACTTTTTGGATAAACACGTTATTACCAAAATCCAAAGTAGTATGGCTACCTACATAAACGGTGCCCGCTAATTTGTACGTACCAGGTTTACTCACAATCACCGTTCCGCCTTTATCAACGGCTTTTTGGAGAGCTACGGCATTTTTGGTACCACTTGCTTCGGGCGAAAATCCAAAGTCAGAAGCATTGATAAAACTTTTGGTCTGGGCAAATCCCTCACTTAGGATGCCTAGTAGGAGGGATATTACCCAAATAAAATCTTTTGTACTTTTCATATACCTAAAAGCTACACTTCTCCCCAACTTACTTCTTTGGGCAATCGATTGGTGAGGGCTGCTTTGGCGGCTACTCTGCCTGCTGCTTCGCCCATAGGGACGGCATTGCCAGTGACTCGATAACTCGCATGGGCAAAAAAATCGCCACTGATGCAGCGTCCTGCCATCATTAAGTTGTTGACATCTTTGGCTATCAGTGAGCGCAAAGGAATCTGATAAGGTTTCATTTTGACGCCGCTGTTGCTATATCCTCCTCCTTCACCTTTGATGAGCGAATGCACATCTACCGTAAATTTTACGTTACATACGCCGTCTTCAAATTGTGCCCCTTTGATTAAATCTTCTTTGGTGAGGGTATAAATACCATGAATACGCCGCCCTTCGCGAATGCCAATTTGCGCCGCAGTAGTCACAATCCGAACATTTGACCACATACCACCCAAACTTCGCAAACCTTCAATGATGCGGTTTACTTCATCGCGAGCTTCGATAGTGGCCTTGGTGATTCCGTCTGCATCTGTTGACGAAACATTGTACTGATGATTGACCATGAGTGCTACCATATCGGGGCGTATCACAAAAAACGAGGGCATGGTATAACTTGCATCGATACCTGTTTTTAAGATTTCGGCGTGTAATTTCCGTTTTCCTGGTTCGGTAGGCGAGCCATCTTTACCATTCCCTTTCACATAGCCTGCTTTCACCAAATCATTTTCGTGAAGTCCGCTTAAAATTACCATCAACGACATAGGCTGTACGCGACTCGTATTGGGTTCGCCTACGTCAAAACCGCAACCTGCCCGTGCAGCAAGTTCGCCATTGCCCGTGGTATCGATAAAAACTTTGGCTTTCCACGCTTCTCTACCCGAAAAACTTTCGGTGGTGATATAGTCTATTTTCTTGTTTTTGTTTTGATAAGCGGCCGTTACTCGCGTGTGTAGCCGCACCTCAACACCTGCTTCTTTGCACATTTGCTCGAGCGTCCATTTCATCAGCTCTGCGTCATATTTTTTGGCAGTGTACTGAGCATCAGAAGTATCAAGGCGTTCAATGATTTCTTTCATGATGCCGGGCTTGCCTTCATGGTCAATGATATTACTCAATAAACTGGCCGTCCAAACCCCTCCCAAACAACCGTGTAATTCGATGAGGGTGGTCTTGGCACCGCTACGCGCTGCACTCAAAGCCGCTCCCACACCAGCAGGCCCGCCACCACATACGATGACATCGGTTTCTCTCACGATAGGAATCTCCCGTAGGGGTTCTTTGACGGTTTTTTTATCGTCCAGAGGAGTATATTCGTTGGCCCATGAGGGCAAGGAGGCTAGTGCCGAAGCCGCACCAGCTTTGAGGAAATCTCTTCTTTTTGGCATGGGTTTATGGTTTTTGTTGGTAAAGAGCTTTTAAAAATTCGCCGCGTTTCCACGATTGGTTTTGGTACAAAGCAGCGGCTTTGGCTTGGTGAGTGGTGGGTAATTTTTTGATCCAATTTTTTGCTAAGGATTCGTCAAGGGTTTTTTCTGGTTCAATATTATGATAGCTCATTGCATCCGAATATTGCAATTTGTGAATAACACGCGGCTTGATTTGAATGTCTGCTAATGGGTATAAGTCATGAAAAAAGCCCTTCATTCCAAAATATTGAGCGGCCTCAAAATAAGGAGATTGATCTTCTATGTCGCTGATATAGATGAGTTTGGATTTTTGTTTCAACAAAAGAGACTGTAATTCAGGAATATTAACGGCTGTTACATTACCCCCATTTTTAAGACTCAAATGAGCGGCCAATCCTGCCGCTTGTCCTAAAGCCGACCAAGTAGGCTCAAGCCGAATACCGCAAAAACCTACATGACTCGACGAAATTGCAACTGGTACCAGCAGGTTTTCAAACTGATGGGGTAGCATCACACCATAAGGAATTTGGAATGGTTGGGGTGTAAAATTAAAATCCCCTTCGGTCATATCGGCATACAAAGGGCCTGGCGCCGAAACGCCGTGACAATTCAGAGAATAATTGCAGATTGCGACGGTGTTGGGGTTAAGTACGCTCCGTATCGAACTAGGCGCTTGATAAGTGTCTTTTTCGGTAAACACTATTTTGCCCATGATACGGCGGGCTTCGCGGATATAGAGTCGGTTGGGGAAGTTGTCGTTGTCCATAAATTCATCTTTAGCCAACCCCCACGCTTGCGCTTCTTTTCGAGCTTCGAGCGGAATACTCTCGTCGTTTTGTAAAAAGTAAATCATTCCCAAAATATGCGCTCGATGCTCTTGGATGATACGTGCTCTTGTTTCGGGGTTTCCGTCAGGATAATCATAATTTTCGCCTAAAGACGACATTCTTACAGGAGCATTTTTAATGTCATTAATGTCTGCTTTGCGATTGGCGATGGGCTGTACTCTGAGGATTCCGTCGGGGGTTTGAGTAAATATTTTTTTTACTTTTCCACTTTTAAAAACCGACGCAATAGGTAAGTATTTCTCACGATTGTAGTCAAGTGGTTTTTCCACTTTGCGACTGTTGGCGGCGGAGTCGGTCATGATGATACGGAAGTTGTAGGCTTGGACTTTTTTGTCACTTTCACCCGTACTTCCTGGAAGGATTTGTCCGCTTTTTGAGAAAATATGCCCCGCAAAACGCTCACAAAATTCTTCTCTTGATTCGCGACCGATACGATATTGAGCGCCTGCCGCTACGGCCAAATCCCCTTCGTAAGTAGCATCAATAAAAACTTTTCCTGAAATTGAAAGGGGTTTATTATCTACCAAATTAACAAAAGTCGCCGTTTGTATCTTGGTTTGCAATTGCTTCGTTTTGGTAGTAGCAACTTTCACAATCCGATGTTGGGTATAGACTTTAATAGAAGGAAGTTCAGCCAGCATTTGATTGAAAATCAGCAAAGTAACATGAGGCTCTGCATTGACTCCAAAGTAGCATTCTTTTACTTGGGTTGAGTTTTTGCCGTACTTGTTTTCGTAATAGGCCAACGCCCTAAATCGGTATTCGTTGAAGGTGCCGCTGAGTCCTTCTAAAGAGATAAAATCCGTAAACGACAAGCCGCCTGTCATCAGCCCGCCGACGTATTTGTACTCTTCTACCAAGGCTACGCTGTGCCCTTGTCGAGCGGCGTTGATTGCCGCAAAAATCCCTCCAGGAGTAGCTCCATAAATGACGATGTCGGCGCGGTTGGGCTGGGCAAAAAGGGATAGGGAAAACAATAAAAGGAAGACGATTTTTTTCATCAGTAACATGGGTTTTCACTGGGAAAAACCATCAAAGCTTTTCCCAGTGGATAGGTCAATTGTTTACAATTTTGCCCAAAACAAACGGGCATTGTCTTGATAAACTGTATTTTGATCCGACACTTGGGGCGCATTGGCATTGCGTGAAATTTCATCCACAGGATAGGGCAAACGTTTGGCTGTACCATCGGGGTCGTTGAGCGAGATAAGACCCGTACGACGGACGTCATTATACGCTTCCTGACTTTGAAAAACAAACAAGAAAATATACTTCTGATTGATGATATCCTTTAAAGTAAGTTTATCGGCTCCCATGAGTACTTTGGGTCGAGCGAGGTAGCTGTCGATTTGCGTACTTGTAAGAGTAGCAGCGGCATTGAAAATCGCTGCTTGACTCATCGCTGAGCGTACTGCTGCTTGATAAGCATCGTAGGCTTTTGTTTTGTCGCCTAGCCGCAATTGTGCTTCGGCTTCGATAAACTTTAGCTCTGGATAAGTCAGTAAGGGTAGGGGAGAAGGGCGATTTTGTAAATATAAAGGTTTGGAATAAAGCGTTCCGTTGAGGGTTACGTCGGTATTCCCTCGGCTTGTAGGAGGTGTAACTACTTTGTTGCCTATTTTGGTAAACCAAATATTGGCTCTAGGATCTGCTATCACCTCTTCGTTAGGTTCCAAGAATGATTTCATGGCGGTCACAATACCATCAGCAACCACAATCGTAGCGGCATTCATAAAATTGTTGGCGATAGGGTTCGCATTTTCAGGGTTGCTCTGATAGGCCGATACCGTAAAATTTTCGGTAGGTGCAAAGGCATTGTTGATAGCCAAAATGGCCTGATTGGCGCTTTCTTGCGCCGAAACATTGCTCAACCGATTGTGCAAACGGGCTTTCAGTCCCCAAGCTGTTTTTTTCCATAAGGTCATATTACCCTTAAAAACAAGGTCGTCATTGGCGGGGCGACTCGTAGCAGCCGATGCTTGATCGCATTTTTGAATGCCGCTATCTAGGAGTTTTTGCATTTCGCCATATAAGTCTTGGGCTTTATCAAAATTAGGTTGGATAATATCCTCTCTACTCGCCTCTTTGTAAGGAATATCGCCAAAAACATCCACCAAAAGAGACAAGGTATAAGCCGACATGATGTCGGCAATGGCCGAATACCCCGGACGCTGAAGTTTATCAGCTTTGTCGCGTACATCATTAAAATAGCGAATAGCCAAGAAGCCATTGTTCCAGATAGTTCCGCCACTGCCTACTTGTAATTTGGTAGCAGTATTGACGCCCGTAAAATTGGTATGCTCCGAAGTATAGCCCGAAAGAATAGAAACCGGACTCACCACCCGCTGGAAAGTAGTCATTTGGGCTGCTGGCAACAGGGTATTTAAAGGAGCGTCGGAGATGACATTTGGATTGGTATCGATTTTATTTAAAATGCTATCAGAACAAGCAGTGCTGACCAAAGCCAAAATAGTAGCAAAATATAGGGTCTTTTTCATCGAAAATCTTTTTTGAGTTGGACTAAAACTTCAACCGAATACCTCCGCCGAGGCTGCGGGTTTGGGGTTGTTGGTACCATTCAATACCTACTGAGTTGCCAGTACTTGCGCCCGATAATGTGCTGGTCATGTTTAATTCTGGGTCTACAAATGTCTTGGTAATCAGGAACAAGTTTCGTCCTGTTAAAAAGACACTTGCTCCTGACAAGCCAATTTTTTTGAAAACCGTTGTCGGTAAATCATAACTAAAGTTTACTTCTCTTAACCGCACAAAAGAAGCATCGTCGAGGTTGGCAGCTGTGATTGTATTGACCGCCGCCCAATAGGGATTGGTTTTGTAAATGGCAATATCGTTGTCGCCTTCAATGATCAAATCACTATTTACAAATCTCCCTTTCTTGCCAGGCATCACTTTTTGTTGGTCTCTATCGAGTGTTTCAACCGACAAACCACGCGTACGAGATTCGGCTTGAAGTTGTGAGAAAAACAATCCTCCCTTTCTCCAATCAATCTGGAAACCTAGCTGAAAAGATTTATAACGAAGGCTGTTAATAAAATTGAATTCAAAGTCAGGATTAGGCGTGCCCAAAATCTGGGAAACGGGATTTACCAAGGGAAAACCGTTGGCAGTGTTCATCACGCGCTGCCCCGAAGCAGGGTCGAGCTGATAAGTTGACCCAAAGAATGAAGGATATACTTGTCCTTTTTCGGCTACGAGTCGTACGGCCCCACTGGCATTAGAAAGTTCGATTCGGCTCAATCCACCAGGTAGCTCTTCAATAGTGGTTTTATATTTTGAAAAATTGATATTTAAGTCCCAATTGAAGTTCGGATTTTTGAGAGGAGTGATGCGTACCATTACCTCGTGTCCTCTCGAAAGCATTTTTCCAGCGTTGTTGACCTGACTACTAAAACCTGTAGAAGGTGGAAGCGGGATGCCGAAAATTTGCCCATCTGAAAGACTTCTAAAATAGGTATAATCAAAACTGATACGGTTTTTTAGAAAACGCAATTCTGCTCCTAGTTCTACACTGCGGGTATTTTCGGGGCGTAGTGTAGAACTAATGCTGGTACTGCTAGGCAAAAAACCAGCGACTCCATTGAGCGGAAATTGATAGCCCGGATTGGCTGCCGAATATCCCACTCCGTTCACAAAAAGCTGTCCCAACTGCCCCACTTCTGCATAATTGGCCCGAAGCTTCGCAAACGTAAATAGATTTTGTAAAGAAGGAACTGCTTCCGTGAGCACAAAACTTAAGCCAGCCGAAGGATACAAAAAAGAACGATTGCCAGAAGGTAAATTGGAAGCATAATCTTTTCTAGCCGAGAGGTTCAGGTAAAGCATCTCCTTGAATCCAAGGTTTACGTTGCCATAAAACCCAACTACTCTTTGGGCATTTTTACTGTTGTTTGATGTAATAGTAGTTCCATTGGCGATGCTGGGCCAATCACCCGATACAAGATTAGAGCTGTTGGTAGAGCTGTTGGCGCGTCTTATGTCAAAAAGCTCGTTTCCCACGATGGCATTAAGTACCAAATCAGACGTAAGATTGGTATCGTAGCTTAAGAAAAAATTGGAGTTCAACTGGCTTTCTTGTTGATTTTGAAGCACAAATTGCCCTCCGCTTGGCGGGGTGGTTCTCCCCGTCGGACCCGTACCCAATTCGTCATAACGCTCTAGTTTGGTATTAAAATTATCCAAACCTACCCGATAAGTAGCTTTTAAGCCTTTAGCCAACTGATATTCTAAAAATAAGTTGCCATACGTGCGGCTCGTGCGGCTATTTCTAAAATTGTTTTCAAGAATCCAATAAGGGTTGTTTTGAGCCGCCCTAAACAAAATTTGTTGATAAGGATTGGTAGCCGTTGCAAAGGGTTTGCCTTTTAAGTTGTAAGAAGCAGGCGTTTCGTACACTGTTCGGAAAAAGGCCACATTGCCTGCTTCGTCCGGAAAATCATCAACGTTGATGTCGGCGTAGTTGAGCGAAAACCCAATTTTAAATTTTGTAAAGGGAGTCATCATACCATTAAACTTTACATTGGTTCGTTGCAAACCCGTCTTGTCAATGACTCCTGTTTGGTCGGTTCGGCCAATCCCAATGGCATAGTTACCAAAACTCCCACCTTGAGCGATTTCAAGATTGTTGTTAAACGTACTTCCTACCCCAAAAAAATCATCCATATTTCGGTACGAAGCGGCTTGCTCTTGTTCGCCCAACAAATTGGTATAAGTACCGATAGAACTGATTTTTGGTCCAAAAGCAAACAGCGCATTTTGGTCAAAAACCCCGTTGTTTCCTTGGGCATATTCGTATTGAAGTTTTGGCAAAAAACTTACTTTGTCTTGGGCAAATTGTGATTCAAAAGTAATGACTGGCTTTCTGCTGGCATTTTTGCCACTTTTGGTGGTGATTACAATGACACCATTGGAGGCTCTCACCCCGTACAACGCCGCCGCTGCCGGTCCTTTCAGAATATCCATAGATTCGACATCCGAAGGATTGAAATCAATCGAACGACTTCCTGCCGCTACTGGCAAACCATCAATGACGTACAAAGGCTCGTTGGAACCCGTAATCGAACGAGAACCCCGGATATTGATTTGAGCCGGACGGCCTGGCATACCGCTACTCAATCGTACTTGAACGCCCGCCGCTTTGCCTTGGAGCGAATTTTGAATACTGGCATTCCCGACCGACGATAGCTGCTCTCCGCCAATTTTTTGCGAAGCATAGCCCAACGCTTTTTGTTCGCGTTTGATACCAAAAGCCGTTACTACTACTTCGTCGAGGGTTTTGGTATCAGCTTTGAGCGAAATATTGATTTGAGTCTGATTACCCACTTGAACCTCTTGTGGAAGGTATCCTACAAAAGAAAAAACCAAAAACACATCGCCATCAGGAATATCAATTTTATACTTCCCGTTAGGGTCGGTAGTAGTGCCTCGTTGTCGAGTAGTAGAACCCGTTTCTTTCACCAAAACGCTTACTCCGGGTAGGCCCATTCCAGTTTCGTCGGTGACAGTACCCGAAATACTTTGATCCACTGGCAAGATGATAGTCGGAAGTAAAGGCTCTTCTAGCAAGCCCACTTTAGCAGCTTCTTCTTTTCTTAATACAATCCGATTGCTGACCTGTATGTGACTAATGTTTAAAGGTTTAAGGATTTTTGTTAAAATATTGGAGAGTGTTTCGTTGGTCGCATTTACCGAAACATTTTGATTAAGGTTCAAAGTCCTAGAGTTAAAGGAGAACTTAACCTGTGCCGATTTTTCGAGCGATTTGAGAACTTGCCCAAGGGGTAAGTCAGATGCATGAATCGATACTTTGCGTTCAAGCATTTCTTGCCCTTTGACGGGAGTTGCCAAGGTAATACCCGAAAAAAGAATAGCTATGAAGATTTGTAAAAGGGACGTTTGCACGATTCTATACAATAACCGTTTGTGGGTCAATGTTTTTTTCATACTTTTGAATTGTTTTAGTTGGTACTATTTACGGTGGTATTGGCAAAAGCAAGCCCCTTACCCTTAGCAGAGGGTATGTCTACGAAACATAGCAGGGGAAACCTTTGAGCGTCGAATATGTAGCAGCATTTCGGCGCTTTTTGTTTTTAGATAAAGCTCTAATAATCAATACATAGGCAGATTGGATTTAGTTACAACCATTGGATAAAATAATAATCTGATTTCCGTTCATTTCATAACGGGTATTTTTGCCAAGACTCTCACAAATAATTTTGAGTTTTTCGGGGAGAGGTTGGTCTTGCAGGGAAGTTGTAAGATAGCAGTCTTTTAACTTCTCTGCGGGGAAATCAATTTCTAGCAAATAAGCTTCTTCTAAGATGGCAAATATTTGGGAAACGGGCGTATCCGAAAACTCAAAATTGACTTGTTCAATCTCATAGGTTGAGGGCGCAGACATATCTTTGTTAGGAAGCGTAGCCATTTTTTCAAAAGACAGCCCTTGTCTCAAAAAACGGATTCCTTCGTTGGGTAGCAAGGTCACACTTTTCTTTTCTGACTTGGTTATCAAGTCATTAGATTCTACATTGACTTGCCCTGTTTTGACAGTCACTTCAATATTTGGTTGATTTGAAAATGCCCTGATGCGAAAGCTCGTTCCTACTACTTTGGTGACTACTTCGTTTGAGAAAACCAAAAATGGTTTTTTGGGATTTTTACTAATTTCAAAAAATCCTTCTCCCAAAAGGAAGACTTTACGCTCGCTCCCCGCAAAGCTTCTGGGATAGCTCAGTTTACTCTTAGGATACAATAACACCGAACTTCCGTCAGACAGAGTAATCAGCTGTGGCTTATTGGTATTGTTGGTTTGTTCGATAAGTCCCTCGGCGGTCTGACTGATTAGCTCGGAGTAAGTCAACAGTGATTCTTTGGTTTTATTTTGTTGGTAAAATACCCATCCGATGCCTAAACCCACAATCACAATAGCCGCCGCGCTCCACCACCAAAGTCTATTAGAAGAAGCTATAAAAGTGGGTTCCAATTCTTTTTCCTTCAACTGTATTTTATCCCAAGTATTTTGTAAAGCGGTTTGGGTAAGATTACTAGGTGGAATAGGTACAGCAGTCGCCAAAATCCACAAACGAGCTTCTTCTACCAACTTAGCCCGTTGTGTGTTTTCGAGGCTCCATTCGACCCAATTTTCGTCATTTTCTCCTTCCCGAATCCATCTTTGAAAAGATACATCCGTTAAAAAATCTTCTATGGTATGGTATTGGTCACGCTTTTGCATCTGAAAAAGGGTTTCAGAAACAGAGAGGACAGCTTTTGGGGACGATACTCAGTTTATGGTATTTTTTTTTGAAAAAATTAAAGCATTCTATAAATGAAGAGGGCTAGGAGGGTCAAATCGCCCTTCCATGCTTTGCGCAGATGCTGAATCGCTCGGTGAAGCAAATTAGTAACCGACTGATAATTAATATCTAACATCTCGCCGATTTGTTCAATACTAAGTCCTTGATGAAATCGAAGATAAATCGCTTCTTTTTGGCGCGCAGGGAGGTTGTTGATAAGGCGGTTGAGTTGTGATACTTGGGTAGCGGTTTCTTCATCCGCAATCAACTGCTCTTCTACCGAAAAATCAAGCAAAAACTCAAGGGACTCCAAAGAGGTGGTTTGTCGAAAAACGTTATCACGCTGATAAAGACGCGCAATTCGTTTGCGTACACTTGAAAGTAGATATGCTTTTACGACCACTGTTTCGCTAAGCGCGTGACGATATAGCCACACATCCACAAACACATCTTGAACACAATCCTGCACTCGTTCTGGATGCGACATTAATGAATTTCCATAAACCGTCAGAGAAGCATGATAACGTTCAAAAAGCTCCGAAAAAGCAGCTTTATCACCTTGTTTGAGGCGATGCCATAAGATTTCGTCAGCTATTTGTGCGATGCTCACCGTTTTATGATTAGATTAAGAATGTACAAAAGTAGGGAAAAGTTAAATTTTATGTAGAAAACATCCTAGGATTGTTCACTTATATACCAGTATGATTACTTACTAAAAAGCCAATCCGAAAATCAGATTGGCTTTAAATCTACTTTTAACCTTTAAAATAAAATTTTTGAGATAAAGGGGAAGGATTATCTCGGTGCATTGTTTTTTATTCACAGAATGCAAACAAATAGTATTTTCTAAAGAATTAGTTTTAATACTTTGGCATCTTTTTCCACTATTTTGGCATTTATTCTCAAATTTTGGTATTATGAGTGCAAATAGATGAAGTTTTTCTGAAAAACAAATTGTGTAGGGGGAGGCAAACAAAGATAGTCTTGAGCCTATTTATCAAAGCCATTATTGCTTTTACAAGCTATTGGAGGATTCCGAAAGAGTGAAGTTTAGCTGGGAAACGATGTGGATTGTGAGCAGCGAGAAGAAAAGAATATCTAAAAAAATGTCACAAGACTAGTGCGCTACCGACGTTTTCAGCGTCGGTAGCGTTTGTGACTAGGCATTTAGCAATGCATCAGCTTGCTCGCTTGTCAAGAGTTTGTTGTAGAGAGGTCCTGTCACCTCTTGCGCAAATACATTTTCGAGTCCCCCCAAATCATAGGCATCAAAACCCACTTCTTCAATCAATTGTGATACAAGCGCTTTGGCTGCGTCGTCGTCACTAGAGATAGGAATGATGAAGCGAGGAGAGGCAAAACCTTTGGAAAGTAAAAACTCAAAATACAGCGTATTGAATGCTTTGACGATTGTAGCGCCTTCAAATCGCTCTTGTACTTCTTGGGCGGCACTTTTTCCTTCGGGCAATACAATATCATATTGATTGTTGGTATCAATGATGATTTTGCCCGTGACGTCACCCATTTCACTGCGCATATCATCCATGATTGCAAATTTTGCCGATAAGACTACCACATCAGCTTTCTGAACTGCTTCGGCAGGTGTGCCTACTTCGGCAGATTGATACTGACTCAATTCGGCGGCGAGTTGTTGTAATTTTTCGGGATTTCTAGACCAAGAAAGAATAACGCTGTGACCAGCTTTGGCAAAAATTTTGGCTACGGCACCACCTATGTTGCCAACACCAACGATTCCAATTTTCATGTTTTTTTAGATTGATTTTTCATAAACGTTTACCCAACTTGCTCTAAAAGGCAAGACAGAACTCAAAGTAGAGAAAAGTATCCATACTGTCAATATTAACCCTAAAACTTTATTTTCTGCGATGGCTTAGGCCATAAGCTTCCGATTGATCGTAGCGACGGTGTCGCGCATAGACTGAATGATTTCTTTCTTTTTGGAAGCCGAAAAACGATATTCTGGTAAAAAAATGCTAAGACCTGCAATCACTTGCCCATTGACAATGATTGGCATCGCAAAGCCCACCAAATGCGTGTGTTTGAAGTGAGTCATGGCGAGAGCTTCTTCCTTGATTTTGGACAAGGCTTGTAGCAACCCTTCTTTGGTGGAGGCTTCTTCCCAAAAGGCTTTATCGGGCAGTCCATTGTGAGCCAAAAACCTCTCTCTTTCTTTTTCAGAGAGATAAGCAAGGAGCAGACGCCCGCTGGCAGTTTCATACACATTGCGCTCAGACTTAATCCTGACTTGAATGTCTTGATTACTATTGACCATGTGTAAGATGTATCTTTTGTAATTTCGGAGTGTACCCAGTATACAAGATTCATTGATTTTAGCGGTGAGTTGCTCCATTGGTTCTTTGGCAGCATTCACGATATCTTGCCCGTAAGCCACTTCATTTGTCAATTGGTAAGCCATCGGTCCTAGACGATAGCCCTTTTTTTTGCCAATGTGTTCCAAATAATTTTTGGCTACCAAGGTTTTGATAATATTGGCGGTGGTTGCTTGGTTGATTTGAAGTCCCTCGGCGATTTCGGGTAGCGAAACTGCTTGGCCGTTGCGTTGAGCAACCATCTCTAAAATATCAAATGCTTTGATAATAACCTGTACCATACTTGATGATTGTGAGAGTAAATATGGCCAATTTTAGGATAAAAATTTCACAATTAAGAATCAAAGCAATTGTTAATAGTTGTTTTTAAATCGCTATTGTCTGTAAATCAGCGAGTTAATAAGGTGTGTATACGCAAAAATTTTATGCAACGGCTTCAAAGAAATAGAGTGACCTGACCCTTACAATATATACGAAGCTTGCCTTGTATTATTTTTCATTTAAATTTTGGCCGCAAAAACAACTATTTGCAGCCAAAACTATTGTTTGAACTACTGTTTGGGCTGATAAGGGACTCAGCGCCCCATCCAGCCGCCGTCTACGGTTATGATGCTGCCGTGTATGTAATTGGCGGCTTCGGAAGCTAGAAATACCGTAATTCCTTTAAAATCTTCGGGATTACCCCAGCGCCCAGCAGGAATACGAGCCAAAATAGAGCTACTTCGTTCGGAGTCTTGGCGTAGCGCTTCTGTATTGTCTGTACTGATATAGCCCGGTGCAATAGCGTTGACATTCACACCCTTGCTAGCCCATTCATTGGCTAAGGCTTTTACCAAACTCCCAATTGCGCCTTTGCTAGCGGCATAGCCCGGTACCGTGATTCCTCCCTGAAACGTAAGTAAGGAGGCAGTAAAGATGATTTTTCCCGCTCTGCGGGCTACCATTTCTTTCCCAAATTCCCGGCTTAGTACAAACTGCGCATTGAGATTGGTTTCGATGACTTTATCCCAATAGTCATCAGAGTGATTTTCGGCGGGAGTACGCAAAATTGTCCCGGCGTTGTTGATAAGAATATCAATGCAAGGGAAACCAGATTTGACTTCGGCGATGAAGCGATACAAGTCGGTGCGGTTGGCAAAATCGCATTGATACGCTTTGAAGTTTCTTCCTAAGGCACGCACTTCTTTTTCTACGTCGCTATCGGTTAATTCCAACGACGCCGACACGCCAATGATGTCTGCACCTGCTTCTGCCAAAGCAATCGCCATCGCTTTGCCAATACCTCGTTTACATCCGGTCACAAGCGCCGTTTTGCCAGATAAATCAAAAAGTTGGTTTACAATCATAGTTGATTATTGTTAGAGTAAAAATTAATTTTTTTTAGAGTAATTATCGTTTGCTGTTTTTCTTTTGAGGAATAGACGAAAAATCATGTTTTGTAACTTTTTGGAGTTAAAAAGGTGATTTTTAATTAATAGTTAATATCTATATTGTACAATTTCAAGTACGTATTCTTAATAAATTACAATTAAAAAATATATTTTGACAAAAATATTGACATCTAATCAATAATCAAATAATATTGCATTATGATAGTAAAATATATCAATGATAAAGTATAATTTCTAAACCAATGAAAATAACCTTTATGATTAAGAAAACTCAATGGCTCTGTGCAATCCTTATGCTGTGGGTTGGTACGGCAGTTGGGCAGAGTATTAAGGGTAAAATTGTCGATGAAAATGGGCAAGAATTACCGGGTGTAAACGTGGTCGAAAAGGGTACTACCAATGGCAGTTCTACCGATGCAAATGGCTTGTTTTCGGTCAAAACTACGGGTACCAATCCCGTATTGGTGATTTCGTTTGTGGGATATACCTCTCAAGAAATCCCAGTAAATGGTCAGACGTCGCTTTCAATTACGATGAAAACCGACAATCGTTTACTCAACGAAGTGGTAGTGGTTGGGTATGGTACGCAGAAGAAAAAAGACTTGACAGGAGCGATTGCATCGGCCAATTTGGAAGCTTTTAGAGAAGCCCCCAATGTGAGTATTTTGCAATCTCTAAAAGGAGCTTTGCCAGGATTGACCATTAGTCAGACCAATCGTCCCGGACAAGAGGCATCGATTAATATTAGGGGTACCTCTACACTCAATGGTAGTACGGCTCCTTTGATTATTGTGGATGGAATCATTTTTAGTGGTCGTCTTTCGGATATTAATCCGGCGGATGTGGCAAGTGTGGATGTACTCAAAGATCCAAGCAGTAAAGCCGTATATGGCTCCCAAGCAGCAAATGGTGTGGTGTTGGTGACCACCAAAACGGGTCGTACTGCCCAAAAAACAACCATTTCATATTCAGGAAGTTATGCGGTTTCTTCGCCCACTGTAAAAGCAAGGTTGCTAAACAGAGAAGAGTTTTTACAGAAAGCTCGAGACATTGAATACCGAAATGCTTACACAGCTGCTTCGGGTTATACTGACCCCAATCCAGCTTGGACTTTTGCTAATTCTGATTTTTTACCGCCCAATATGGCCGGCTCTACCACTGATAACAACTTTGATTGGTTTGGTGCTCTCACACAGCCATCTTTACTCAACAATCATTCGATTGGTGTATCGGGAGGTTCTAATACGACGACTTATTTTTTGTCGGCGGGATATACAGGAGAGAAAGGTTACATCAAAAATGATGATTACAAACGCTATACCATACGTCTCAATTTGGATACAGAGGTTACAAAATGGCTGACGCTGGGCGTCAATACTTCGGGTTCGTTTACTGATTTTTCGGGAGATTCGCCTAGCATGAACAATATCATCACGACAAGCCCACTAATAAAACCCACCAACGACAACGGCGAGTATGTTATCAATCCAATGGGAGACGTGAATGTCAATCCTTTTTTGGCTACATTATCAGATAATTATGAAGTTCAAAATCGTTTGGTTGGCAATTTTTACAGTATCTTCCGCATTCCTAGCTTGCCAGGTTTTAGTTACCGCATCAACTTTGGTCATAACCTTAAGTATTTTAAAACGTACTCTTCTAACCCTTACAATGCTGGTCGGACGGGCGAAGCCTTCAAAAATGATGCAACTCAATATGAGCAAACGCTCGACAATATCTTCAATTATACCAAGACTTTTGGCAAACATAATATCAACGCCACGGCGGTTTATGGATATAACACCGCAAAATACAACCGCACTAGCGCCACAGGTACGGGCTTTTCGGATTTGAATCTTTCTTATAACAACTTGGCTTTGGCCGAAATCCAGAAGATTGATTCGGAAGCTTGGGATGAGGCCTTGCTCTATCAAATGGGAAGCGTAGCTTACAACTACGGTAGCAAATATTTATTGAAAGCTACTGTACGCCGCGATGGTTTTAGTGGATTTGCCGAAAACAACAAGACGGGTATTTTTCCTTCTTTGGGTTTTGGGTGGGTGATTTCGGAAGAAAGTTTCTTTAAAGTGCCTTTTGTTGACTTCCTAAAAATAAGAGGGAGTTATGGCGAAAATGGTAATAAGGTGGCACGGTATAGTTCTTTGGCGCGGGTAGTAGCAGAAGATGCTTCAAAGTACGTTTTTGGGGATGGTAGTGGCACTTTTATTGGGCGCTCAGTGAGTACATTGGCCAACAAAGATTTGCGGTGGGAGCGTACCAGAGGGATTAATATCGGAGCCGATTTTACGGTTTTCAATAGCCGAATTGACGGTAATGTCGAATATTACAACTCCACTACCAACGATTTATTGTGGTCAAAAGTGCTACCTCAAACCTCAGGATTTGCGAGTGTATTGACCAACATTGGTGAATTGAATAATAGTGGATTTGAGTTTATGCTGCATGGTGTGCCTGTGAAAACCAAAGACTTAACTTGGGATGTAACGGTCAATTTCACACGCAATAAAAACAAAGTTGTGAGATTGTTGGGGGAGGACCTTAACAACGACGGTAAAGAAGATGACCTAGTGGCGAGTGGACTGTTTATTGGGCGGCCCATTGGCACAATTTACAATTACCAAACACAGGGTGTTTATGGCTTAAATGATGAAAAAATAGCTGGATTTGAAGCGGGAAGTTATAAAATAAAAGATCAAAACAATGACGGTAAAATTACCGCTGCCGACGACCGCGCGATTTTGGGACAAACCGAACCTGCTTATTTGTTTGGAATCCAAAATACATTTTCCTACAAGCAGTTTACGCTCAGAGTGTTCATCAATTCGATTCAGGGTGGAAAAAATGGGTATTTGGCCGCTAATCATCTCACGGGTTATAACAATACCAAAGGAAATGCGACCAATTCCAATATGTTCAATTTTGCCGATTATTGGTCGCCCCGCAATCCTGACGCCAAATATGCCAATCCGTGGGTAGGTACTCCCGTAACGGCAGCAAGGGCTTACTTCCAACGAAATTTTGTCAGACTACAGGATGTCTCACTGTCATATACCGTAGGGAGTAATTGGTTAAAAAAACTAAATGCCCAAAGTGTAAAGCTTTTTGTGAGTGCCAAAAATCCGCTCACAATTACGAAATGGGAAGGTTGGGATCCCGAAACTGGCCAAGGCGTATCTTCTCAGCAGCCTTTCCCGGTGATGCAATCTTACAGTATTGGACTTGATTTTTCTTTTTAAATAATCCTTACCTATGAATCCCATGACATCCAAAATCATAAAAACGTGTCTTTTGGCTGGTGCCATGATAGTAAATTTTGGCTGCAACGAAGACACCTTTCTAAAAGAAATCCCCAAGGATTTTTATAGTCCCGAAAACTCATTTATTACTGAGTCTAATTTCAGTGCGGCGCTTACAGACTTGTATGCCAAAGTACGAGCAATTCATAGTGTCAATGGAGGCGCTGACTTTTATTCGGAAGTATTAGGAACCGATATTGCTTTCAATGCCCGTTTAGAAGCGGCGACTCGCATCGGTAATTATGCCGCGGCGATTACTCCACAAGGCACTATTCCGAGGTACCATTGGACGAGCTGGTATAAAATCATTTCCAATGCCAATACGATTATTTCGAGATTGCCCCAATCGAGTATAAGTGAGGCTCGTCAAAAGGTAGTTGCCGCAGAAGCAAAGTTGTTTCGAGCTTGGGCCTATAAACAGCTCGTTTATCTATATGGGGCTGTCCCTTTGATTACGGAAGAAGCATCATCACCTAAAAGTGATTTTACCAGAGCGCCTAGAGAGGAGATTTTTAAGCAAATTATTCAAGATGCTACCGATGCTGCGGCCAATCTACCCGCTCTCACTGCCGCCGAAGATGGTAAACTCAACAAAGCTGTGGCCAATCACTTACTTGCCGAAACCTACATCACGCTCAAAGACTACGACAAGGCCATCGCAGCGGCTACCGAAGTGATTCAAAATTCGGGTTTAAAGCTCATGACCGAACGATTTGGAAGCTTAAGAACCCAGTCCGGGGATGTTTTCTATGATTTGTTTCGAGTAGGAAACCAAAACCGAAAAGCAGGTAATACAGAGTCGATTTGGGTAATACAGTACGAATTGGATGTGATAGGAGGTGGCCTTGCTTCGACGGGAGGGGCTTTAAATAACCTCGAACGTGTGGTATCACCAGCGGTATTTTCGATTGTTGACCCCGATGGAAGGCCCGCTTTGCTCGATAATCTATCGGCATCGACCCTCAATAGCGGAGGCAGAGGAGTGGCTTTTGTTCAACCTACCGATTATTGGACGTACGAAATTTGGGGTTTGGATCCTAAAAAAGACAACCGAAAAGTAACATCGACCGATATCCGAACCTCTTCTTATAATATTGTACGGGACTTTATTTACACTAATCCAGCATCTACCAAATACTTTGGGAAAAGCTTGATTGACTTTCCCGCCAACAACTGGCTCGCACAAGGCTGGCGATGGTATCCTTATCCTTCGAAAGTGACTACTCCCGGTCAACACCCTGCCGGACTGATGCAAGATGCCGCCAAACTTACGCTCAAAACCACGGCGGGCGCAACCTACCGTGATATGTACATGATTCGCTTGCCTGAGACTTATTTTTTGCGGGCCGAAGCCTATCTTTTAAAGGGAGATACCCAAAAAGCAGCCGATGATTTGAACGTAGTTAGAAATAGAGCCAAAGCGACTCCCGTCACACCCGCCGAAGTAACCCTCGACTATATTTTGGATGAAAGAGCTCGTGAGTTGGTATTTGAAGAAGATCGTCGGGTTACGCTTTCTCGAATGGGTAAATTGGTGGAGAGGGTTCGGAAATACAACCCGCTCAACAAAAGCAATATCCAAGATTTTCATGCTTTATTTCCGATTCCTTTTTCCGAAATTGAAGCTAACAAAGACGGTAAATTAGAGCAAAATCCAGGGTATTAAAAATCCATATTTAAAGTTTTCTCTCATGAAATCGGGTCTGTTTCTTTTACTATTTGCACTCTTCTTTTTGCCTTGCCGAAGTCAAAAAGAAGAAGGTTTTGAGTTGGTCGGTCTACATACACAAGCGGTAATTGTATTGCCTAAAACCGAATCGGAAGCAGTTCGGAAGGCGGTGGAAGATTTGGTAAGTGATATTCAAAAAATCACGGGTAAAACCATTGAAATCACAAGCCAGAAACCCAAGAAAGGCAATGCTATTTTGATTCAAACAACGCCCAAAAACAGTGAAGTTTACCGCCTCAAAAACCAGAACGGAAACCTTCTCATAACGGGCGAAAGTGATTTAGGAACGGTGTTTGGCATTTATCATTTTACCGAACACTATTTGGGCGTAGACCCCATGTATTTTTGGAATGACAATGAACCGGTCAAAAAAACAACTTTGGCTTGGAAAAAAGTTGACTATCAGTCGATAAAACCTACTTTCAAATACCGTGGATGGTTTATCAACGACGAAGATTTGCTTACAGAATGGTACGAATCAGGCGGAAAAAGAAACATAGATTATCCTTATTATCAGGAAGTAGTTTCCCCCGAAATCATGAAGAAAGTCTGCGAAACGGCGTTGCGAAAAAGGTTCAATTTGATTATTCCGGCAAGCTTTATTGACATTCGTAATCCCGCTGAAGCTGCTTTGGTAAAAGAAGCTACCAAAAGAGGACTGTATGTATCGATGCACCACGTGGAGCCAATGGGAGTGAGTGCTTTTACGTACTTTAATTATTGGAAAGAAAAAGAAGGAAGCAAGCCTTTGTTTTCTTACTATTCAAACCCCGAAAAAGTAAAAGAAGTGTGGCGATTGTACGCCCAAGAATGGGCAAAAATCCCTAATGTCATTTGGCAAATAGGTTTGAGAGGCATCGCTGACCGACCCATGTGGATGGCCGACCCCAATACCCCCCAAACCGACGCCGAGCGCGGTAGGCTGATTTCAGATGCGATGGCTTTTCAGCGGCAATTGATTAAAGAAGTCGATAAAAGACCTAACCCGCTTGTTACCACTACCTTATGGGCAGAAGGCTCTACTTTGAACCAAGCGGGGCATCTCAAAATTCCGGAAAACGTAACTGTTGTTTTTGCCGATAACTCACCCGGCTGGCGTTGGCAACAAGATTTTTTCGAAACCAAGCGAGTTCCTACGCACAAATATGGGGTATACTATCATCATCAATTGTGGAGTTCGGGACCGCATTTGGTGCCTATTGTGTCGCCTGCTCAAACCGAACGAGTATTGCAGCAGGCAGTTGAAAAAGGTGATACCGAATACTGTATTTTAAATGTTTCCAATATTCGTGAGTTTGGTTTAGGGATTGATGCTTCTGCCCAAATGCTTTGGAATTTCAACGATTTTGATTTACAAGGATTTACTAATCAATGGTTTGGAAAATACTATAACAAACAGATAGACGCCATCCAAAAAATCTACCAAGCTTATTTTGACAGCTTCCGACTCAATCCACGATCCAATACTCCGATTCTGATGGACGGCCAAACCAATCTGTTGGCTACCAGAATTCTGAATGATTTAAAACTACAACTGACAGATTCGACCAAGTACCAAGCCCTTTTGAAACAAAGAAAACAGGAATCTGAAGAAAGTAAATGGGCTAAGTCGTTGGGCGATATGTCTTCGGGCAATCTGAGCCGAGAAGATTTGCTTAAAGAAGTGCTGTTACAAAAAAATGCCCTACTCAACGCCGAAAAACTGGCCAATAAAGTGGAGCAGACTCCCTTTTTTAAAACCGACTTCTTGGCTCATCTAAAAATAATGTTGGCACTGACTACTTGGCTTGAACATACGATGAAAGCCAAACTTGCCCTAGACCATCACCAACTAACCCAAGCCAAACAACTTTTGCAAGAGGCATTACTTCCGTTTGAGACTATTCGAGAAGCACAAGCTTTGAAAACGCAGGGTGAAAAATGGGCTTCATGGTATCGAGGAGAAAAGAAAATGAATCTAAAAGCAAAAGAAAAACTCACGCAAGAGGTTGTTGAACTTTTAAAATAAACACCATGAAACGATTCAATTACAAGTATATCCTTTTATTGGTTAGCGCGTTTTTACAAATCGAGTTGCGAGCTTTTGCACAGACTCAAAGTAAGGGTACCGAAGCGATTGCAACGTTAGTACTCAAAAAAGCACTAGCAGACACGGATTTGGGACTTTATCCCGGTAGTTTGTTGATGCATGGCATGAGCGAATTGGCGGTGCTGCAAAAAGACCCCCAAACACTCCGTCAGGCTTTAGCTTTGTTTGCCGACTTCAAAACGGGCAAAATAGACGGTCGTGGCAGTTTTATCAGCTACAAAGCAGGTGGCAGCGGAGCAGCTTATTTATATTATTTAAAAAAATCAGACGCGGTTAAAGAACAAGTGGATCTTCGAGCCAATGAAATGTTTAAACTCCAAAAACGTTCTTCAGAGGGCATTGTGACGGCCAATTGGGCCAAAGACAGCCTCGACCAGATTTTTATAGACATCGCCTTTGCCGTTACTCCTTATATGCTGTATGCAGGTATGGCCATGCAAAAGCCTGAATATGTTGACATTGCGGTGAAAGAAACATTGCTTTTGTTTGATATTTTACGAGATACCAACGGGCTGCTTCGTCAAGCGCGTGGTTTTACGGGTTTGGGAATTTTATCAGAAGACAATTGGTCGAGAGGAAATGGCTGGGGCGCGTTTGCACTGGCTTCGTTGATGAGAGACTTGCCCGATACGCATCCCAAAAAGCAAGAAGTAAATCGGGTCGCCAAAAATTTCTTTGAAGCGGTCTTAAAATACCAAAATCAAGAAGGACTATGGAATCAGGAAATGACCGAACCTTTGTCGTATATCGAAACTTCTGGGAGTGGGTTGCTTCTGTACGGTATTGGTATCGCGATTGAAAAAAACATCCTTGACAAAACCTATTTGCCTCAGTTTGTGAAAGGACTGAGTGGTTATACTTCTTATATCGCACCCGACGGCTCGGTGAGCAATACCTGTCGTGGTTGTCTAAATCCAGGCAAAGGCACCAAAAAAGATTATATCAAAAGAGAGTGGATTCTCAATGACCACCATGCTTTCGGGCCGGTAGTATTGGCTTTTACGCAGGCCCTCAAAATGGGTATCAAAGAAGTGACCCCTGCAAAATGCTTTGGATGCTATGTGACCGAATTCGGCAAACCTCGTAAACCCCAAACTTATGTAAGATACATGCCCGAAGCCAACGGCAATATCGTTTGGGAAAACGACCGCGTAGGTTTCAGAGTGTATGGCCCGCCCGTCAAAGATAGAGTGAGCAGTGGCATTGATATTTGGACCAAATCGGTGCCTTATCCCGTGATTGACATGTGGTATAGTCTCAACAAAATGGGTAAACCCTACCACATTGACCGAGGTGAGGGCTGTGATTTTTTCCATGTTGGATACAGTCGTGGTAATGGCGGGACGGCCATTTGGCACAATGGTAAGCCTTACATATCAGCCCCTTATGCCACACATCGTATTTTGAAAAATACGGAAGAAGAAATTGCTTTTGAGCTGAATTTTGAACCTTGGGAGGTAGATGGCCGTCAAGTTTCCGAAACGAAAGTCATCAGCATGAAAATGGGCGATAACTTTTTTAAAGTGGTCAGTACTTTTCAAAGCAGCGACAAAAAACCAGTGCCTGTAGTGGTGGGTATCGCTTATGCAAAAACCCCTGAAATCATTGAAAATAAAAAAACGGGAACGCTTACTGTATGGGAATCCTATTTGCCCGAAAATGGCGAATTGGGTACGACGGTCGTGGTAAACCCTAAGCAAATCAAAAACTTTACTTCTTTTGATAAAGAACGATTTGCATTGGTCAATGTCAAATCAGGAGAAGCTATCACTTACTACATAGGTGCAGGATGGAGCAAAGCTCCGCAGTTTAAAAGCCGACAAGATTGGCTAGATTATGTAAATATGGAAGTCCCTAAAATGAAATTTTAATTGACTCAACTACTTACCAAAATCTTTACTAAATACTCATGAAAAAATATCTTTTGTTTTTGTCGTTTCTGTGCTTAACCCAACAATGCCTTTTGGCCCAATCCCAACCTGATTGGAAAGAAGTAGGCCAACTCAAAACCCGCGATGCCAAAGAAATAAAAAAGAGTACATGGAGCATTGGCGGCGAAACCCTCGACCGTGACTACACTGATTATCAGTCTTACAAAACCTATTTAGGGCCTTTAGGTGCCAAGCGTATCCGTTTGCAGGGAGGTTGGTCAAAGTGTGAAAAAGTCAAAGGGACCTATGATTTTGCGTGGCTTGATGCCATTATTCCCGATGCGGCGTCGCGTGGAGTAGCACCTTGGGTAGAATTGTCATACGGAAATCCAATCTATGAAGGGGGAGGCGAAGCCAAATTGGCGGGGCATATTCCGACTTCTCCCGAAGGGTTGCAAGGCTGGGACAATTGGGTAAGAGCTATGGTAACAAGGTACAAAAATCAGGTACCTCAGTGGGAAATTTGGAACGAACCCGACATCAACCGCAATCATACGGGCAAACAAATCGGGGAGTTTTATGTACGTACGGCCAAAATCGTGAAGAGTATTCAGCCCGATGCCCAGCTCATTGCTTTGGGAATGGCAAGCGTTACAAATCTCAATTTTGTACGTGATTTTATGGAATATCTTTATCAAAACAACGCCCTTGATTTGATTGATATTCTGACGTATCATGGTTATTCGCCTAATCCCGATGTATCGTATCCGCACATCGAAAGGCTGCGCGCCATTGTGTGGAGTTATAAGCCTGAAGTGATTTTTATGCAGGGCGAAAATGGGGCTCCTTCTCAGAAAAAAGGCACGACCGTTGGCGCTATGACCGACCAAGATTGGTCAGAACTTACCCAAGCCAAGTGGGATTTGCGTCGTATGCTCGGTGATAATGGGAGAGGAATTGCTACTAATCTGTTTACAATCAGCGATATTCATTATGCCGCAGGCGACCACATGGTAGGTATCAACTCAAAAGGTTTGCTCAAAACCAATCCTGATAAAACCATCGAACGGCCCAAACTAAGCTATAAAGCCGCCCAACACGTTTTCTCTCTTTTTGATGACCAAATCGAATTGGTAAAAGCAAAACCTGCCACCAACCAATCTACAGTATATGTATTTCAGTACCAACACAGACAAAACAAAGGGAGTTTAGTCACCCTTTGGAGCGGAGAAGCTCGTCCCGCCGAAACTTACGATCCTAAATCGACGACTGTCACGATAGACGGAAATTTTAAAAGTCCCGTGTATGTAGATTTGATTTCGGGAAAAGTGTATGATATTCCTAAATCCCAAATCAAAAAAGAAGGTAATCGACTTGTGTTGAGCAATATACCTGTGCCTGATTATCCTGTTTTAGTAGCTGAAAAAAGTGCTCTTGCTCTAAAATAAAAACATGATTCTTTTACGCTCTCGACGCCCCATAACCCACCTTTCATCATGAAACAACTGCATACACTTGATTACTTGGCGATTTTCCTATACATGATTATTATGTCAGGTATCGGGATTTTTATGGGCCGATTTGTTAAAAATATTAATGATTATTTTAAAGGCGGAAATGGCGTAAGCTGGATTGCGGGCGGAATCAGCAACTTCATGACCAAATTCAGTACGGTGATTTTTGTAGCCTATGCCGGAATCGCCTACAAAGATGGATTAGTAGCTATCACGGTGCTTTGGAGTACGGTTTTTCCGTCGCTAGTGGCAGTAGCTTTTTTTGCAAAACGCTGGAAAAGAGCAGGAATCATCAGTCCGGTAGAATTTTTGGAGACACGTTTCAATGCTTCTATCCGCCAGATTTTTTCGTGGAGCGGAGTTGTTTTCAAATTGCTTGATGACATGATAAAACTCTACGCTATTGGGCTTTTTGTGACTGCTGCGTCCGGTATTTCTTTCGAAACTGCGGTGATTGGGTGTGGTGTTGTGGTGACGCTTTATACAGTGATTGGAGGTTTTTGGGCCGTGATTGTCACCGATGTTGTGCAATTTGTGATACTTTTCATTGCTACGCTCATTTTGGTGCCACTCTCGTATCAGGCGGCGGGAGGGCTGGAAAATATGAGAGCCGTTATCCCTGAAAACATGACTTGGACCAACGGCGAAAAAGGAATGCCGTGGTTTTTGGTGGCTTATTATGTACTGATTATCATTCGTTACAGCGGAAATTGGACTTTTATTCAGCGTTTTTATAGTGCCAAAAGTGAGGAAGATGGCCAAAAATTGGGGCTTTTCTCCGCATTGTTGTTCTTCATTTTTCCTGTTATTTTTTTATTCCCGCCCATTGCTGCGCGGGTGATTATTCCTGATCTCGACAATCCCGAAATGGCCTACGTAAGTCTTTGTCTCAAACTGCTGCCAGAGGGAATTATGGGATTGATGATGGCGGCGATGTTTTCGGCCACCATGTCGGTATTGAGTGCCGAGTACAATGTAACGGCAAGTGTGCTTACTCGCGATATTTACCAACGTGTTTTTCGTCCCAATGCAAGTGGCAAAGAAGCACTTTTGGTGGGTAGGTTGATGACCCTTGGCGTTGGAACCGTCGTAACCGTTGGAGCCTTGTTTGTGGGAGGATTTGGGGGCGCTTTTGAAGCCAACAAATTACTAGGAGGCATATTTGCGGTTCCGATGATTGTGCCGGTCATATTTGGAATTATTTACCGCAAACCACAGCCTTGGGGAGCGTTGGCCACCTTGTTTGTGGGTACGTTTGTGGGTTTTGCCCTCAACGCCAACAAAGACATTCGTTGGGAATTTGCGACCCTCATAGAAATCGCCGTTTGCATTCTTATTTTCTTTATTTCGGGCTTAGTGCCTTCCAAAAATGAAAATTACAACCAAAAAGTAGCGGCTTTTTTTAAGAAGTTAACCATTCCTTTTGTTCCCAATCCAGAGTCAAAAGGAAGCGATGCCTTTGCTAATGCAATCAAACTCATGTATGGTATTGCGTTTGGTCTGACGGGCTTGATGTTTATCGTCATGGGGATGCCATCCCGCGCTACGATTAGCGGGCAGTTGGCTCTTCTTTCTGGTACACTTTGCGTTGTTGTGGCTGCATTTTTATATTTCAAAAAAAGTAAACAACATTCATAATGAGTTATTTAGCCAATAAAATCGTCTTTATTACGGGAGCTTCGAGCGGTATCGGTAAAGCTACTGCCTTGATGCTTTTGGAAGCGGGAGCAAAGGTTTTTGACTTTAGCCGAACGCATCAACTGGCCGAGGAAGTAAGCCACCCCAATTTACGTTCGTTCAGAGGCAATGTAGGAAATGAAGCCGACGTAGTCGCTGGCTTTGCGGCCTGTGTGGAAGCGTTTGGGGGAGTGGATGTTTTGCTCAATAATGCTGGCGTTGGTGTTTTGACGACCGACCTCTCCTCTACCGATTTGGATACGTTTGAACAAATGTTTGAGGTAAACGTTAAGGGTGTTTTTCTATGTAACAGAGAAGCTTTAAAAATAATGAAACCTCAAAAGGCGGGTCATATCCTGACAGTCATTTCGATGGCAGGACAGCGCACCAATCCCAACGCTCCCGTGTACTGTGCTTCCAAATTTGGGGCAAGAGGGCTGAGCAGCGGCCTTGCTGATCAAGCACTTAAACTCGGTATCAAAGTAACCGACATTAATCCTGGGCCAACCGATAGCAATTATTGGGGCGACCGTCAAGTACCACGCGAGAAGTTTTTGAAGGTAGAAGACGTGGCGCGTGTCATTGTGTTTGTGTTGAATCAGCCTGATTATGTGCTTATCAGGGAAATAAATTTTGACAATATGAAATTTTTGATATCATGAATACCAATGGACATCATTCACAGGACACGACTCACACGGCGGAAGAGATTCGTCCTCCCTCTCCTTTTCCGATTTCAGTCGCCGAAATGCGCGAGCGTTATTTGAGACTTTATACGGGAGCTGTCAACGACATTTTACGTTTCAATTACCAAATGCACGCTACCAGCTTGCCGTCGTGCTTTGCTCCTTTACGGGAAGAAATGAAACTAGCTGGTTTGGCCTTTACGGTCAAAGGTGGCCCCGATATTACCACCGAAGGTGAATTTGAAATGCGTGCCCAAATGCTCGAAGCGCTCCACGAAGATGCGGTGGTCGTATGGGATTGTACGGGCGACAGCGTTACGTCACAATGGGGCGAAGTGATGACGATGGCGGCGCTCAAACTGGGCTGTCGAGGGGCTGTGATAAACGGTATCAGAGATACCCAAGCGATTCTTAAACAGGGGTTTCCTGTTTTCCACCAATTTAAGTCAAACACAGGTATGTTGGGGCGTTTTAGAATGTACCATTACCAAAAACCCATTCTTATGGGAGAGGTTATTGTCAAACCCGGCGATTGGGTATTTGGGGATATTGATGGTGTGATTTCTATTCCGCAACACATCGCCTATGATGTATTGCTGGCCACCGAAAAATTGATGTTTAAAGAAGATGAAATCAGAGAAATGGTCGAATCGGGGATGAAACCTACTGATGTAGTCAAAAATGGAGGTTATTTTTAAGATGCCTATATTTCTGAACGATACCGAAAAAACAATCATTTTGCGTGAAATCACAAATGAGCAGTCCGCTATTTCGTTGTTTTTTGGTGCTTTACAAAAACGTGTATACGAACGTGTCTCTTGGGCGAATTTGTTAGGACCCAATGCCACTACCATTTGGTGGCATTCGGCAGCCGAATACCTATCTGATGCCGCCTTGAGCTATGCTTTACGTCCCACGGAAGAGTTGGGTCAATGGCTCCAAAAAGAGACCCTCAATATCATAAGAAAAGACCTTTATGAATGGGTCGGTCCCGAATTTCGTGACCATTCTGACCCCTTTACGGGTCATCTCGAAACCGCTCATTTGTCGTGGGGTGTGTCGGTAGTTTATGATTTAGCGAAAAATGCTTTTGACGAAAGCCAACAACAAGAAATCCGTACAGCACTAAGAAATAAAGCCCTTCTACTTTGCCGAAGATGGCTTACCCAAAATTATCATTTAGCCAACTGGCGCAGTATTTTGTTTAGTGGGGCGATGGTAGCGGCGGTTGTTTTGGAAGAGGAACAAATCATTGGTGAACTACTACCCGAATTCGAATTGTGTCAAGATGCCCTGCAAGAAGATGGTTCTTACGGCGAATCATTGCAGTATGCAAATTACTTACTTCTGGCACTCACATTTGCAAAAGAGGCTATTTTACGGAAATATTCTTACCTAAAACAGCCCATTTTTGACGTACACAATACAATCAACTGGTTTGCCACCAGTATGTTTTATACAAAATCTTTGGAAGGATGGGGCGAAATTCCTCGCGCCCGAGCTGCCAATTTCAACGACAGTGCGGCTATTTTTCGTCCTTCTGGCGATGTGTTGCTACATATAGCTGCACGAAGCAAAAACGAAACCGAAAAAGGATTGGCAAAATGGTTGTTTGAGACTTACTATTTGGCCGTTCCTGACCAAGGCCCTCACGATTTGGCGACATTGGGAATGCGTAATGATTGGGGGTTTTTGACGCTTCCTTTATTGACTTACGAGGCGAGAAGTATTTCTCCAGAAGAGGCCCCTCTACCTTTAACCACTTCATTTTCAAACGGAAATACTTTTGTGAGAGATGCATGGAATGGTAAAACAATCCTCGCTGTCAATGGAGGAAGTGAGCCTTTGAATGGCTTGGGTCATTTGCATGGCGATTTAAACAGTTTTATTCTGGTTCATAACAACGAACGACTCTTGGCCGACCCAGGCCATAGCTGCTATCGAAATATCATTCATGGGCTAGAGAGTAGCTCACAAACACATAATACTTGTACTTTTTTGATAGAAAAAGAGTCGCTGGGATTACAAGAAGATTTGGCAAAAGCGTCGTTGTTAGAACAAAAGAGTGTTTTTCCTCGTCGAAAAATAGTAAATGGCAAAGGGGGAGAAAAAATTGAAAGAGGCGATAAACGCTTGATTTGTGACAAAAATGAGGTGGTTTCGGTCGTGGGAGCGGAAGTAGGAAAAGCCTATGGGCAACCCATTCAGGAATTTTCAAGATTTTGGATTTTGGCGGGGAGCCACGTATTGTTTATAGTTGACCAAATTAGTGCTGATTACCCCGTGACTACTATTTGGAATTGGGTTGTAAATAATCGCGATGGACATACCACTTGGCAAAAAGATAAAGCTTGCCTCACCGTCAGAAAGAACCAATCGGGCATGAAACTTTTTCATGGAGGAAGTGGCTCTTTTTCGTATCCTGTGTATGGTTTTTTACATGACGCTTATCATCCCGAACCCAATCAATTGGGAGAAGGAAAATCAGGGAATGCGTTGGTATTTCGTTTTACAGAAGGACAAAAATTGACGACAAGAACGGTGGTACATGCGATTGCCTTAGACGAGCCTGATTTGTTGACAAACTGGAATTTGCAAGCAACAGAAAATAGTTTCACACTTCAAAGCGATACCCGAAAATGGACATTGAACATCAAGGATAAAAATTGGTTTTCAATGGTTTCGGGGCATGGCCGAAGGTGGGATATTGTAAATGAGAATGAAAAATTTGTGTTAAAAAGAACCCAATAAACGATGAAAGTTCTCGGAATAGACCACCCAGCTGTAGCGGCCAATAATGTTGAGAAATTGGCAGATTGGTATTGTGAAGTATTGGGGTATGAAAAGGTGTTTTTGCATCCAAAACCCGTTTGGATTCTGAAAGCTCCTGATGGGACACTGCTCGAAATCATGCCTAAAGACGATACTTCACGGCCTGCAAGAACGACTTGGACGCCTGGCTGGTCGCACGTGGCTTTGCGGGTAGAAGATATCGTAGCAGCGATTGAACACTTAAATAAATTTCAAGTGACGTGGGCTGGAGAATTAAGCAGTGCCATTGGCGGCGGTAAAGTGCGGAGCCTCTTAGATATAGAAGGTAATTTGCTGCAAATTCTGCAGAGAGACTTATAATTGATTCATAGTCAAGTTTTAAGCTATTCGTTTGCCCAAAAAAGGTGAACCGGATTTCTATTTTCTAAACCAAAAATAAAATGGAAAATTTTAAAGTGAAAGGTATTGATCATCCGGCTTTAGCTGCCGAAAATGTAGAACAACTCTCTACGTGGTACTGTGAGGTATTGGGTTACGAAGTACTCTTCAAAGACCCACGTCCTATTTGGTTACTAAAAGCCCCTGACAGCTCCATACTCGAAATATTGCCCAACGACGGAAAACCTCGCCCCAACCGTACCAATCTAACGTTGGGATGGTCGCACCTGGCGTTTAAAGTAGACGATATTGAATTGGGAGTCAATTATTTAGACAAGCATAATGTCAAATGGACGAGTGTGCTTTCTCCTGCTACGGGAGGGGGGCGAGTACGGACATTTTTGGATCCCGAAGGAAATACATTACAATTAATTGAACGCCCAAAATCAAATTAATCATGGAAGCATTGTTTTATGAAGGAAACCACTCCTTTACGCTCAAAACCATTGAAAAACAACCTCTGCAAGCAGGAGAAGTACGTCTAAAAGTAGCTTATGTGGGAGTATGTGGTACCGACGTTCATATTTATCATGGCAAAATGGACGCAAGAGTAAAAATACCTCAGGTGATTGGGCACGAAGTATCGGGAATCATTGATGAAATAGCCGAAGATGTAAGTGACTGGGAAGTAGGTGAAAAGGTTACCGTTCGTCCTTTGAATCCTGGGCAAGAAGTGCCCGCCGACAATGGTTATCGACACATTGGCCAACATCTCAAATTCATCGGTATTGATTCCCCCGGAGGTATGCAGCAGTACTGGAATGTACCTGCGTTTACACTTCACCGTTTACCCCAAAACTTATCCCTTTCTCTGGGAGCGATGATTGAGCCGTTGGCGGTGGCTTGTCATGATGTTCGTCTTGGCGAATTGAAGTCTGGCGAAAATGCAGTCATCATTGGCGGAGGGCCTATCGGTTTGTTGATTGCCTTGGTGGCACGTCAGAAAGGGGCTAATGTGCTTATTTCGGAGGTAAACCACAGTCGTATAGAGTTTATCCAATCGCTAGGGTTTCAAACAGTCAATCCCATAGAAGAAGATTTAGTAAAAGGAGTGGAAAGTTTTTCCGACGGGGCGATGGCAGATGTAGTTTTTGAAGTTTCGGGTGTACAGGCCGGTGTAACTGCCATGACTCAACTTCCCAAAGTACGTGGGCGGATTGTGATGGTAGCGATTCATTCCGAACCCAAAGCGGTAGATTTATTTCGATTTTTCTGGCGCGAAATCAAATTGATTGGAGCACGAGTGTACGAGCCTGAGGATTTTGAAGAGGCTATTTCTTTGGCATCAAGTGGTGTACTTCCTTTAGCCGAAATGATTACCCAAATCTCTCCTCTAGCCGATGCGCAACAGATTTTTGAAATCATTGACCAAAATCCTGCGGGCATGAAATACCTTCTAGAGATTGACGATTAATTGAGCGTAAGCACTCATATAAAAACAGTTGCTCTTAAGTAAGAACAACTGTTTTGACACCATTCACTCTCCCATTAGTATTCGATTACAACATTCAAATCTAATCCCTTACATGACTCGGCATGTTTCTTTGCTTCGTACAAGCCTCTTTGCAATTCTTTGATCCTATTTTCGCGCATTTTAATCTCCTCCTCGCTACTACTTGAGGAGATTTTCATTTCCAAAAAACGGATTTTTGTATGCACCAGTTGAGTTAGTAATTCAAGTGCTTCATTAGGCAAAAATCTACCTTTTGTAAGTTCTATTTTCATGTTTATATTGTTGTTTACTGTCCTTGTCCAAGCGAGAAAGCAGCTGTCCCATTAAAGGCGTATAGATTTTCTGTTTTGATAACATCAATGTCAAATTCTATGGCATTGTTGAGGAGCTCTACTATATCCAAAGGAGTGATGATAGAACCCTCAGAAGGCTTGAATCTACAACGCCAATGATCCGTACAAAATGTTTCTTTGAATCCTTCTGGCCACACCTTAATACCTCGATTGGTAATCATTGTCAGCTTTGCAGCGCTTGTGGCTATATTGCGGACTTTATCGGCTAGAAAATTAGGATCTTCACCTGGCCAATGAACAAATACATCTACCCCCACCAATTCTTTCTTTGCGGCAGGTTTACGAGTATATTTTGGCAGATTAAGGGCAGTCTCTTTGTCGTAAGAAACGGCTTTCAAGGTGGAAGGTTTCTTATCTAAATTGGCAATGACTGCCTCTGCAAACTCTTGCGTACCTACTTTTTGGGTGCTTATTCCTTCCTTAAAAATATCATATGTATGGATACCATCTTCCATGGTCTTGAGCCACGCATTCTGTACTTTTTCGGCTATCTCGGTCTGACCAATATGAGTAAGCATCATAATTGCCCCTTGCAAAAGTCCCGAAGGGTTGGCTAAGTTTTGCCCTGCGCGGCGCGGTGCCGAACCATGAATTGCTTCAAACATGGCACATTCTTCTCCAATATTGGCAGAGCCAGCCAAGCCTACAGAACCAGCAATCTGAGCTGCTACATCTGACAATACATCCCCGTACAAATTGGGCATTACGATTACATCAAAAGCCTCGGGAGTATCGGCCATTTTGGCCGCACCTATATCAATAATCCAGTGTTCATTTTCAATAGTTGGATATTCTTTGGCGATTTCATCAAAAACCTGGTGGAAAAGCCCATCAGTTTGTTTCATGATATTGTCTTTGGTAAAACAAGTTACTTTTTTTCGACCATACTGCTTGGCATATTCAAAAGCATAACGGACGATTTTTTCGCAACCAGGTCGGCTGATAAGTTTCAGGCATTGAACGACCTCATCCGTTTGTTGGTGCTCAATGCCGGCATATAAATCTTCCTCGTTTTCACGAACAATGACAATGTCCATGACAGGATGTTTGGTTTTTACGAAAGGGTGAAGGCTTACACAGGGGCGTACGTTGGCATACAGCCCCAAAAATTTACGAGTAGTAACATTCAAACTTTTGTAGCCACCACCCTGCGGTGTAGTAATGGGGGCTTTCAAAAAAACTTTATTGCGTCGGATAGTATCCCAAGAAGATGCAGCTATCCCGGAGGTATTACCTGCCAAATACACCTTTTCTCCTACCTCAATTTCTTCAATCTCAATTTGGGCGCCAGCAGCTAAAATTATTTTAAGTGTGGCATCCATTATTTCAGGCCCGATGCCATCGCCCTTTGCTACCGTAATTCGTGTCATATTTTGTTTTTTTATGTTTGACGCCACAAAACTCGACGTTATTTTTAATATATTTTTATTTATATTTACAATGTTAATCATTAATAGTTTTTATGAATTACACCTTGCATCAACTCCAGGTTTTTTTGAAAGTAACTCAAACAGAGAGTATTACGAAAGCAGCCGAAGAGCTGTTTTTAACCCAACCAGCGGTGTCTATTCAGTTGAAAAACTTTCAAGAACAATTCGATATTCCTCTCACAGAAGTAGTAGGCAGAAAACTATATGTAACAGATTTCGGTAAAGAAATTGCGGTTGCTGCGGAGCGCATCCTCAATGAAGTATATGCCATAAACTATAAAACGATGGCATACAAAGGTCAACTTAGCGGACGTTTAAAAATATCTGTCGTTTCTACTGGTAAGTACGTTATGCCGTATTTTTTGACAAATTTTATGAGCCGGCACGAAGGTATTGAGCTTTTGTTGGATGTAACAAACAAAAGCAGGGTCATAGAAAGTCTAGAAAAAAATGAAGTTGATTTTTCATTGGTATCCGTATTGCCCGCCAACCTTCATACGGAAGGAATTAGCTTGATGAAAAATAAGCTTTATTTGGTAGCAAATGGGCAAAAGAAGTTTAACAAGCGCCCCTATGATGTTGGTTTTTTTGAAACTATACCCTTGATATTTAGAGAGGCAGGCTCTGGTACCCGCTATGTAATGGAGCAATTTTTTGAAGCGTCTCATCTGCAAATCAAAAAAAAGATGGAATTAACTTCCAATGAAGCCGTTAAGCAAGCTGTGATAGCAGGCTTGGGTTATTCAGTAATGCCATTAATTGGAATTAAAAATGAACTTCAAAATGGTGATTTACAGATTATTCCAATACAAAACTTTCCATTAATATCTGAATGGCAGCTAGTTTGGGTGAGAGGAAAGAGTTTTTCTCCGGTAGCAAAAGCTTTTATGACTTATATCCAACAATACAAAGCTCAGATTGTTCAAGATAGATTTGGATGGTATGAAGAATATTGATTAAATAATTCAAATGGCGGCTTACAGCCCAAGATGGTAAAAAATACTTTGATTTGAAAACCTTCAATAGTTAGCTTTAGCGAAAAAGTAAACTGGTATAACTGCCTTTTGGAAATCGTTTTTATCGTAGAAATCAGTTTTCGATGACCAATAAAACAGTATTTAAAACGATTTTCCCCGTTTTCTAAATTCGAACGGGGTTTGATTTCGTAGTTTCTTGAACGTTTGAATGAAGTGTGAAACATTTTCAAAACCTACCTGAAAACAAACTTGGGTAATGGAATCCTCCCCCTTTATCAAGAGTTCGCAAGCATATCGAATCCGCAAGTCTGTGATGTATTGCGTGATAGTTTGACCGGTTTGTGATTTGAAATAGCGACAAAGGGCAGCTTCGTTCATGTTTGCGACAGAGGCCACCTCCAGTAGTTGGATGGGTTCCGTAAAATGATCAATGAGGTAGGCAAAGATTTTACTGAGTCGGTCGTTGTGTTTAATTTGTAATTGACTCGGAACGTAGTGGGGAGAGATTATCTCTGTAGCCGATGAAATAGCAATTTCTTGCAGTATTGATAAAAGTGTCAGTAGTTGGTTAAAACCTTGTTGTTGAGCTAACTCTACCATGGATTTTTTTATGTGGGTGAGGAGCGGGTCAACTAATTTTAGACCAAATATTGCCCGCTCAAAAAGCGCTTGAATAGCCCTTGTTTCGGGCAAATGAAAGAAATCTTTGCCTGCAAAATCTTCCGAAAACCGTACTACGATAGCCTCTGCCGAACAGAGAGGTTGGGACTGGTAAAATGCAGCATCATTTTTCCAATAATGCGGTAAATTTTTGCCAATGAGGATGATTTCACCCCCTTCGAAGCGTTCTACACTCTGTCCGATAAAGCGTGTGCCTGAGCTTTGTACTACGTAGTTGAGCTCTAGCTCTGGGTGAAAATGCCAAGGATTTGTAAAATAAGGGACAACCTCATGGCGCAAGTCGAACGACTGACTTTCATTTTGAGGAACGGTAAGGAGGTTAGGTCGCATGGATTTGTTATAGTTAAGAAAATCAGCCGCAAGTATATATCTATATTTGCTTTAATTGGTATTATTGAAAACTTACTGCAAATATTTTTGTATTTATTGCAAAATATCCATTAGAAAAATGAAGATTTTTATCAGAATTTTGCAAAATAAAACAACCCATTTATGTTCAGGCTGCAAACGTTACTTACCATTTTTATGGTCTTTAGGGGCATTTATGTCAATGCCCAAGTTCCCAATACCTTGACTGCTTCTGAAAAAAAGTCGGGATGGATTTTGTTATTTGATGGAAAGACTACCCATGGTTGGCGCGGTGCATATAGTTCAGAATTTCCAAAACAGGGTTGGACAGTAATTAATGGCGAACTGAGGGGGGAGCTTACCAACGGGGGCGAATCGGGAGATGCAGGGGATATAGTGACTATAGAGAAGTATAGTGACTTCGAACTTGTCTTTGACTGGAAACTGGGAAAAGGGGGAAACTCTGGGGTAAAGTATTTTATTGAAGAGCGGCAGCCCAAGCCTGAAAAAGGCTCACAGGTGGGCTATGAGTACCAATTGATTGATGATGCTGACTATATTTATAATGGCAAGCCTTTACCACAAGACCTCAAAACCGCCTCCATTTATGATGTTGTGGCTGCCAAAAAGCCCAATGCCAAAATAGGGGTGTGGCATACTTCCAAAATTGTGGTGAAAAAGAATCACATCGAACATTGGCTTGACGGTACAAAAGTACTGGATGTTGACCGAAACTCTGAAGTATTCAAACGGGGCGTTATAGATAGTAAATTCAAAGATTATCAGGGTTTTGCGACAATTCCAAAGGGACACATTTTGTTGCAAGACCACGGGCATAGTGTATCATTCAGGAATATCAAAATATTGACATATTAAAATCGAAAGATATTTTTAAGACCCAATCGCATGAACAACGAAGCGCAAAAAGAAAAGACATCTGTTGGGACAGAATCAAACTCAGCGACCAATATGAACCGAAGACACTTTATCGAGAAATCATCGCTTGCTGTAGCAAGTTTGGGTTTCCCTACCATTGTTCCTGCTACGGTATTTGGTAAAAACGCTCCTTCTAACCGCGTGACGGTGGGTTTGATTGGAGCCGGGAGACAAGGGTATGGGCAAAATTTGCAAGGCTCCGAACAAAAAAGCTTGGGTACCAGAATCCCCGGACTGTTGGATATAGCCGATGCCCAAATCGTAGCCGCCTGCGATGTGGATAGTTGGCGTCTCAACAAAGCCAAAGCAACCATTGAGGAACATTATGCCAAAAATACAGCGAGTGGTAAATACAAAGGTTGTGCTACCTACGTGGATTTTCGGGAGATTATTGCCCGCAAAGACATTGATGCCGTGATGATTTCTACACCTGACTACTGGCATGTACCGATGGGCATTTTAGCAGCCAAGGCCAAAAAACATATTAGTTGCGAAAAACCCCTCAGCATGAGCGTGCATCAAGGGAAAGAGTTGGTAGAAGCCCTCAATAAGTATACCCGTGCCGGCGTACCGGTTGTAAATCGTACCGATAGTGAGTTCCGTTCTATTCGCCCACAAAATCAGGCCGTAGAATTGGTACGAAATGGGCGAATCGGGAAGCTGGAAAAGATAGAAATACATTTTCCTTCTGACCCCACGCCTGTTACGGCACAGGCAGATATGCCCGTTCCGAAAGAACTTAATTATGATCTTTGGCTGGGCCCGATGCCCTACGTGCCTTACACCGATATGCGGGTTCATACCCCTTTCGATATTTTAAAACGACCCAATTGGATGCGGGTAGATACGTATGCACAAGGAATGATTGCCAACTGGGGAGCACACTATTTTGACGTTGCGCAGTGGGCTAACAACAGTGAATATTCAGGCCCGGTCGAAGTAGAAGGGAAAGGCGAATTTCCCAAAAGCCTCTGGAATACGATGATTAACTTTCAGATAAAGTACCGCTACGCCAACGGTGTGGAAATGACCTGTCAACAAACCCCAACGAGCACACCATCCATCAAATACATCGGCTCAGAGGGCTGGATTCATGTGGAGGGGTATCCTGGTAAAATTATGGCTTCCAACCCAAAAGTGTTGGATTCCAAACCCACAGGTAGTGAGTTGGATCTGTCAAAAACGCCGTGGGATAAAACGGATTTTATCGAGGCTGTAAAGACAAACCGCAAAACCTTGGAACCTATTGAGGTAGGACATCGTACCATTTCGATTTCACAAATTGGTCTCATTGCAGCTCAGGTAGGAGCGGGGGAGAAGCTGAAATGGAATCCCGAAAAAGAATTGTTTGAGGGTAATAATTATGCCAATGCACTTTTGGCGGCTCCCTTGGCAAGGAAAGAATGGGCGATGTAACACTGCTCTATCCGCTGGCGTTCCAGCACAAAAAACACAAAATGGCACAAAGGATACAGTTTTTATTTCTCTTTTGGATGGGGTGTGCAGTGATGGCATTTGCCCAAAAAATCAAAAACGATTTTTTTACCCTGCACAACATTATTCGGGGTGACAGTACCTACAATACCTTTGACAAACAGGTAGAATTTATCAAAAAAGCAGGTTTTGATGGCATTGAAATCAATCAAACCCAAAGTTTTGAGGGTATGAAAGCCGCTCTTGATAAGCATCAATTTACAGGCTCTTACTTTTACGTAAGGGTCGAATTGAAAGAGCCGTATATAGAGAAGCGTTTAGAAGAATACATTCATCAACTCAAAGGAAGTAAGACCATCATTGCTCCGTTTATTATTGCCAACACTTCGTTCAAGCCTTCATCGCAGGAGGCAGATACGCTGGTAGTAAGATTACTAACCCAAATCTCAGATTGGGCCAAGGCTTCCGGTTTGCAGGTGGCTCTCTATCCTCATCACGGGTTTTATGTAGAGCGAACCGATCATGCCCTATCGTTGATTAAGCAAATCAATCGAAAAAATGTGGGGTTGACTTTTAATTTGTGTCATTGGTTGGCCACTACTTCAAATTCAGAACGCTTGGCACTCAAGCCCCACTTGAAAGAACTCAAACCTTATCTCAAAATGGTCACTATTTGCGGCGCAAATGACGTGATAACTCAACAAAAAACAATATGGGATGATTATATTTTGCCCTTAGGAAGCGGTAGTTTTGATACCTACGGTTTGTTGAAATATATCATTAAAGACCTGAAAATGAGTGTGCCGATTGGAGTACAGTGTTACAACATAAAAGGTGACAAACCACAGTTAGTTCTAAATACAATTTCGGTTTGGAAAGAGTATAAAAACCGCCTAGAAAACGAAAAATGAAATTAGAAACTCAGCTTTTACCTCCGCAAAAACCTACTTTCATGCGATGGTGGGTATGTGCTCTACTTTTTTTTGCCACCACTATCAATTACATTGACCGTCAGGTATTGGCCATTTTAGCCCCGCAATTACAAAAAGAAATTGGCTGGTCTGAAATAGAATACGGCTACATTGTCACGGCATTTCAACTTTCGTATGCAGTCGGTTTGTTGTTGGCTGGGAAATTGATTGATTTTCTAGGGACTAAACGAGGATACATTCTCTCCATCATTGTATGGTCGTTGGCGGCAATGAGTCATGCCTTGGCTCGCACAGCGGTGGGTTTCGGGATAGCCAGATTGGCATTGGGGATTGGTGAATCAGGCAATTTTCCTGCCGCCATTAAGACCATTGCCGAGTGGTTTCCCCGAAAAGAACGGGCTTTGGCGACAGGTATTTTCAATTCAGGGTCTAATATCGGAGCTATCGCTGCGCCTTTGTTAGTGCCGGTCATTGCGCTCAATTTCGGTTGGCAGTGGGCTTTTATTCTCACGGGGTTGCTGGGGTTCATTTGGCTGTTTTTTTGGATAAAAATGGTTCACAAACCCGAAAACCACCCGTCGGTCAATGCTGCGGAAGCAAATCTGATAAAAACAGATACAGATTTTGATGACGAAAAATCCGCCTCATTATGGGAAATAATCCGAACCCCTAAAGTATGGGCAATTGCCATCGGCAAATTTATGACTGACCCTATTTGGTGGTTTTTTCTGTATTGGCTGCCCAAATTTTTAAATACTACTTACGGCCTGCAATTGGATAAAATCGGTTTACCCCTCATTGTTGCCTATTTGATTGCAGATGTAGGAAGTATTGGTGGTGGCTGGCTTTCGTCCAAATTTTTGCAAATGGGTTGGAGCCTCAATGCCGCTCGCAAATCAACCTTATTGATTTGTGCATTGCTTGTTATTCCGATTTATTGGGTATCGGGCATGGCTCAACTATGGCCGGCAGTATTACTGATTGGCCTTGGAATGGCGGCTCACACGGGTTGGTCGGCCAATATGTACACCTTGGCTACCGACTTATTTCCCAAAAAAGACGTTGGAACTGTCGTGGGGTTTATCGGTATGTCGGGGGCGGTGGGCGGCATGTTGATGGCCTCCGCCACAGGGCATTTGCTCGAAGCTACGGGTAGTTATAAAAGTCTTTTTGTGGTGGCTGCTTCCATGTATGGGATTGCCCTACTCATCATTCATTTGATAGTCCCTAATATTGATGCTGTAAAATCTTAAAAATAGATATAATCATGAAATTTACCCAAGAACATCTCGAAAGTTACCACCGTGATGGCTACGTGGTAGTTCGTAACTTTTTCACAGAGGAAGAAGTAGCTTTACTTTACAAAATTGCTCTTAAAGACGATGTGATGAGCAAAAAAAGCTATGATCGCACCGATGCCTCGGGATTGAAAACCAAACTAGCGTTGTGGTATTCGTTGGACGAAAGCCTGTATAGTAAATTTGCTCGTTCAGAACGAATTATAAAAGGGGTAGAGCAGATACTGGGAGGCAAAGCCGCTCATTACCACTCTAAATTGATGCAGAAAGAACCCAAAACAGGGGGAGCGTGGGAGTGGCATCAGGACTATGGCTATTGGTATAAAAACAACGGTTTTTTACTTCCCGAGATGTTGAGTGTTTTAACGGCACTTACACCTGCTACCAAAGAAAATGGTTGTTTGCAGATGATTCGGGGCTCACACAAAATGGGACGGGTAGAACATGGTTTTTCAGGAGAACAGGTAGGTGCGGACATGGAAAAGGTGAATGAAGCCCTGAAAATTATGCCCTTAGATTACTTGGAAATGAACTCTGGTGATACAGCCTTTTTCCATTGTAATACCCTTCATGCGTCGGCAGCAAACCTCTCCGATAAACCTCGTTGGTCTATCATTACGGCCTATAATTTGGCAAGTAATAAACCCTACAAAGATGTTCACGTGAGCAGTTATACTCCGATTGAGCCTTTTGCAGGAGATTTATTGGCTGAAAAAGCAGTGAGTATTACTGATGAGGCTGAGTTTTTGGTGAAATAAGTAGATAGAACGTACCAAAATTAGGTGGTCAAGGAACTACCTAATTTTTTCAATTAAAATGGAATTTTACTCAACAATAAAAATAGCATGAATATTAAATTCTTTGCTCCTTCTTGGGGTAATACATTACCTTTTGATACATTCTGTAAAAACGTAAAAGAGGCAGGTTACGATGGGGTGGAAATGGCATTGCCCCTTGAAAAAATAGAAAAACAAGCGATTCTTGATACATTAAATGACTTCGACCTCAAGTTTATTGGGCAATATTACCAATCCTTTGAGCGTGACCTCAGCGAACATGCCAAAAACTATGAGAAATACCTTCGTCATCTTATTGAAGCCCAACCCATTTTGGTCAACTGCCAGACGGGCAAGGACTATTTTAGTTTTGAGCAAAATAAATATTTGTTTGAAATTGCAGAACGTATTTCAAAAGAAACAGGTGTGAAAATCCTTCACGAAACCCACCGTGGTAAAAGTCTTTTTGCGGCACACATCACCCAACATTACCTTACTTCCCTTCCCCACTTACGCATCACGCTGGATATTTCACATTGGTGTAATGTTCACGAATCGCTCTTGGCCGACCAAACTGAAGCGGTGGAGTTGGCTTTGCACCACGCTGACCATATCCATACCCGCATCGGGCACCCCGAAGGGCCACAGGTAAACGACCCTCGGGCTCCTGAGTGGAAAGAAACCTTTGAAACGCACCTAAAATGGTGGGATAAAATCGTGGAAATACATCAAAAAAACGGAACACAACTGACGATGAACACCGAGTTTGGCCCTGCTACATACATGCCTGTATTGCCTTACACGCAGCAGCCCGTATCGAATCAGTGGGAAATTAATGTATTTATGGTGAATATGTTAAAAAAGAGGTATGCCTCACACTAGCTTATTTGCCAAAAGCCGCTCCATAATACAATGGGGATTGTTTTTTCAGTTTTAGAATTGAGCCATTAAAATTAGAAAAATTTTTAAACCCACAATACTTGGTCGGTAATGGAAACGCTTGTTGCGGTTGTAGGCATGGTGGTGTGATTGTATTCAATAGTATAATTGGGCAGGCTGTCTATTTTTAAAATGGATAAATCAATATTAATGATAAAATAATTAGACATTTGTGCATTATTCTGTCACTAAACCAGTTGATATATCCTATTGAAGCCCATATTTCTAAATGATACCGAGATACTTCGTGGGTTAAACAACCATGACCAAGAGGTATTTGAATGGCTTTATCGTATGTATTGGCAACGCCTGTTTGATTTTGCCTACGTCAAAACCCACGATAGCAATGTGTCCGAGGAAATTGTGCAGGAATTGTTTGTAACACTGTGGGAAAAGCGAGAAACCCTTCAAATTTCAAATTTTCAAAGCTATTTGTTTGCCTCAGTTCGCAATCGAGTGATTGACTTCTATCGCCAAAAAGTCTTTGATGGATTAGAGTCAATCGAAAATACTGTCGCTTCTGATTATCCCTTATTTTTAGAAGAATTGGAAAAAGCACTCAGTGATGCTGTATCCCAATTACCCACTAAAACTCAGGAAATCTTTCGGCTCAATAGGTTTGAAGGTCAAACGACTCGCCAAATTTCTGAGAAACTTCAACTCTCCGAACGTACCATCGAATACCATATTACCAAAGCCCTCCGTACCCTTAAAACGCTTCTGAAAGATTTTTTTTCGGTGATTTTGCTTTTAAATGGTGATAGTATTTTTTAAACAATTTCTTTGATTTTTAAGGCCATAGTTTAAAATAGAGATACCATTTTAGTTGACTTTTTATGTTGATTATTAGTTGTTTAATACTTAAATGCTCACTATTCAATTCTGACTTCTTACTATTATTTTAGTATAAATTTTCCGTGAATTTATTAAATGATTTACGGTCATTGATTGTTTTCTCGTCTTCTATTTAAACTCCTTTGAACAAAAATGAGTAAGCGACATTTCCATACCTTATTGAGCCGCTACCGAAAGGGAGAGTGTAGCGAACAGGAAAAACGTATTGTGGAGCAGTGGTTTACCCTGCTCGATGGCGAGAAACCCCACCACACCTACGAAGAAAGTCAACAAATTGAGAACCGTATTTGGCAGGCAATTCAACATAAACAGGCATCCGTTTCGGGGACGAAAGTCAGAAAATTACCAGTGCTTTTCCCTTGGCGTTGGGTGGCGGCGGCGGCTGTATTATTGGCTATCGTTTGGGGAGCCTATCAATTTCAGCTAAATAATACACTTCAGACGGAAACGGGTTTGCTAGAAAGTCAACGGTCGAATGGCTTACTCAAACGGACAAATAATACCGCTGATTTGCAGCTTATAAAGTTGGAAGATGGTAGTGAAATAAGTCTTTCGCCCAAGGGAAGTATTGAATTTCCTGCTCAGTTTGAAGGAAATAAACGAGAGGTTTTTTTGACTGGTAAAGCCTTTTTTAAAGTAGCCCGAAATCCACAAAAACCATTTTTGGTCTATACTGGCGACGTCGTTACAAAGGTGTTGGGGACGAGTTTTTGGGTCAATGTCAGTGACAATGATCAGGCAGTGGAAGTGTCGGTCGTTACGGGAAAAGTGTCGGTATTCCAGCGGGATGCCCGCAATGACTACGTTACTGAAAAAGTAAAAAGCGGCGTAATACTGACCCCCAACCAACGAGTGACTTATGAGCAGAAGAGTCAGGCCTTTGTAACGAGCTTGGTAGAGCAACCCGTTTTGGTGAACTCCACCGAGCAGTTGACTATGACGGAAGTGCCTTTTGTTTTTGATGATGTGCCTCTCAGTGAGGTAGTTGCCAAATTGGAAGCTGCCTACGGCATAGAAATCATTTTGGAAAACGAACGCTTAAAAAACTGTTTGTTCACCGCCGATATTACCAAACAACCGCTCTTTACCAAACTTGATTTGTTGTGTGCTTCGCTCAATGCCAGCTACGAAGTGCGGGGTACCAAGATTTTGGTAAGCGGGACTGGCTGTTCATCTAATTAACCTTTAACCCTCAATTGATTACTATGATTTAAACATTCCCCAAAGAAAAAAGAGCCGAATGTGTTGCAACCACTTTCGACTCTTAGCGTTCTACCCCTTCTGAAACTTGGCAAGTTTTCACCTAAACAGGTGAGCGAGAGGGGTTTTTGTCAAATTTTTCAAAAAACGTAACAAAACATCCAAAAGTAATGAAAAAACAAGTACCAATTCATCCTCTTCTCCGACAAATCATGAGGATTACCTTATTACAATCCCTGCTGATTTGCGTAGGCATCTCGTTTGGACACGCCCATGATGCGTTTACGCAAGATTTACTCGACCGTGCTATCACGGTAAAAGTCGAAAATGCAGAAATCAGAAAAGTATTGGCTCAAATTGAAGGTCAAGCCAATGTTAAGTTTGTGTATAGCTCCAATAACATTCGGGCTAAGCGGCGAATCAGCGTGGCTGTGACTGAACGTAAACTTTCCGAAGTACTTTCTCAGGTGCTAAAACCTTTGAATATTTCGTATCGGGTCATTGGGGGGCAAATTATGCTCAATACTGAAGACGCAGAGCCGCTGCCGCCTACCACAAAAAACGTCGAAGCGGGAGAAGCTCCCGCTGACCAAATCGTAACAGGGACTGTCACTGATGAAAGCGGGGCAGGGCTGCCAGGGGTAAGTATTCTGGTAAAGGGAACGCAGCGTGGTGCAACCACCGACCCAAATGGCAAGTACCGACTTGCGGTGGATAATGGTAGCGCTGTTTTGGTTTTTTCCTTTGTGGGTTATGTTTCACAGGAAATTGAGATAGGAAATAGGACAAACATTGACCTTACCCTCAAACCCGACCTGAAGGCATTGGAAGAAGTAGTAGTGGTGGGCTACGGTACGCAGAGTCGCCGCAATGTAACGGGTTCTGTTACGAAAGTAGATATGAAACAAATGGAAGGTCTGCCCAATACCAACGTTGCTCAAGCATTGCGCGGACGCGTAGCGGGCGTTCAGTTTTTGGATAATGGCCGTCCGGGACAGGGTGGAAGTATTCTGGTTCGAGGACGACGCTCTATATCAGCGGGCAACAATCCATTGATCATTTTGGACGGCATTTTTTTTGAGGGGAGCCTCAACGACATCAATCCCGGCGATGTGGAGTCAATGGAAGTATTGAAAGATGCCTCGGCTACAGCCATTTATGGAGCCAGAGCGGCCAATGGCGTAATTCTGATTTCTTCAAAAAAGGGTACTACCGAAAAACCTACGATTCGTTTCAATACCTATTATGGGGTGTCTAATTGGAGTTATACCCCCAAATTGTTGACCCCCGAACGTTATATCCAAAAAACACTGGATTGGCGCAGCCAAAGTGGGTTAGCCGCCGACCCATCCAAGATTGATGGCTATTTGACTGCCACTGAAGCCAAAAACTATGCCGCCGGAAACACAGTTGACCCTTGGAAGGTAGCATCACAAACGGCGGGTATTCAAAATTTTGATTTGAGCGTATCGGGACGTTCGGGCAGAACCAATTATTTTATTTCGGGCAATTATAACAACGAAAAAGGCTTGATTTATAATGACAATGCCAAACGAATCAGTGTGCGCATCAACTTAGACAATCAAATCACTGATTGGCTCAAAGTCGGAGTGAATGCACAATATGCTGAACGTGATTTGTCTGGCAATGAGGCAGATATGAGTGTTGCTATGTGGACCTCCCCCTACAACGATATTTGGGCGGATGCAGCACAGACTGACCCCAAACCATTAGGTAATGAAGACGGTTTGGTAGGAAGTATTCTCTTGAATGCTATTATCAACAAAAATAGGGAAATTCAGCGCAACCTTTTTGCCAATTTTTACAGTATCGTGGATATCCCGTTTGTCAAAGGGTTATCCTACCGCATCAATTATTCTCCCAACTATCGTTGGTATAACTTAGATAATTTTAGCCCTATTTATGACCGAAACAGTCGAAAAGATTTGGGCAGTGCAAGCCGTCGTTCGGATTTAACCAATGCGTGGGTTTTGGAAAATATCCTGACGTATAACAGGCAAATAGGCCAAGACCATAATTTCGATGTTACCCTGTTGTACGGCAGAAACCAAACCTATTCTGAATCGCTAATTGGAACGGGGAGTGATTTCTCGGGAACAAGCGATGCCAACAATTGGAATAATTTATCGCTTGCCAAAGTGCAGACGTCTTCTACATCTGCCACCAAAGTTGATGCCATTTCTTCGATGGCCCGTTTGAATTATCGCTTTATGGATAAGTATTTGCTTACGCTTACAGCACGCAGAGATGGTAATTCGGTTTTTGGAGCTAACAATAAATTTGGTGTATTTCCTTCAGCAGCCGTGGCGTGGATTGCCTCAGAAGAGCCGTTTTTGAAGCAAATTCCTGCCGTTAATTTGTTGAAACTAAGATTATCTTACGGTTCAGTGGGCAATCAGGCCATTTCAGCCTATCAATCCTTAACTCGTCAGGGGCAAGTCCAATATGTTTATGGAGACGGAGGAGCTACGTCAATAGGGCTCTTTCCTGCCAACTTAGCCAATCCAAACTTGGGCTGGGAAACGACCACAACCACCAACTTTGCCATAGATTTTGAAGTTTTAAAGGGTAGAATCGGGGGGACAATGGAATACTACAACATGGACACAAAAGACCTACTACTTACTCGTCAGCTACCCGGCCCCACGGGATTTTCCTCCATATTGACCAATGTAGGTGCAACCAACAATAAAGGGTTTGAATTGACCTTAAACACGGTCAACGTGCAAAAAGGGAAGTTAGAATGGAGTAGTAACATCGCCTTTTCTACTAACAAAAACAAGATTGTACACATCTATCAGAGTGACGCTAATGGTGACGGGATTGAAGACAATGACCTTGCGAATAAATGGTTTATCGGGCAACCAATTTCCGTTGCTTATGATTACAAAATTGATGGTGTTTATCAGGTCGGTGATCAAATTCCCACTGGTCAGAAAGCAGGTTTTTTTAGAATGCAAGACGCCAACGGTGATGGTAAAATTGATGTCAATGACCGTCAGGTATTGGGAACACTGGAACCAAAATATCGATGGAATATAACAAATGCAATTCGTTATGGGCAATTTAATCTGATGATGTCAATAAATGCCTTGCAGGGATGGATCAATACCAACAACCTGCTTGCATTGGATAATGCTGCTGGCGGCAGTGGACTCGGCAATTTCCCTGGCCGTGCTGCCAATTTTTTAGACGTTGGCTGGTGGACTGCTGAAAATAAATCCAATACCCGTTCTTCTTTGGTTTATACCAATCCTTTTGGTCATGCTTACTACCAATCCCGTGACTTTGTCAGAATTCAGGAAGTTTCCTTGTCTTACGACTTGCCTCGTTCGGTGCTTAATCGACTGAAAATGAGTAGCGTAAAAGCCTATTTAAGTGGACGTAACCTCTACACCTTCACAGAATGGCAAGCAATGGATCCAGAAAGTGGCCAAGGTAGTCGTGGGGCTTTCCCAACTCCTCGCACTATTTCGGTAGGTTTAAACTTAGGTTTTTAATCTTATTTCAAACGACAAAAACATGAAAAGAATCACATATAAATCCATAAAAGGATTTTTTTTACTGACAGCTCTTTTATTTTCTCAAGCGTGCGATGAGTCAGTTTTAGATGAAAAACCACTCTCATTTCTATCACCTGATGTAACGTTGGTATCTAATGCTGGATTCCAAAGCGCCATCACTGCCTTGCACCAAGCTGTACGTGAAGTGGCGGGAGTTGACGACCAAAACGCCTATTGGTCAGTTTATTTCGGAACGGATTTGGGCTCAATCGGTGTGAGAGATGCTTATCTCAGAAACTACGAGACCCAGCTCACCCCGACCTTTATGGGAGTCAATCATTTTTGGGATTGGGGCTATTTGAATTTATTGCCGAGAGCAAATCAAATCATTGACTATGCTCAGCGGCCTACGGCGGTTTGGGCCGATGAAAAGCAAAAAAATGCGGTAATAGCTGAAGCTCGTTTTTTCAGAGCTTATGCCCACAATATGCTCACAAATTTGTACGGCGATGTAGTAATTGCAGATAAATTAGCCACCGAACCCAAGGTGGATTATCAACGAAATAAGCGCAAAGAGGTTTTAGAGTTTGCCAAAGCCGATTTGGAGTTTGCCTCACAATGGCTGCCACTTACCGAGCCTCAACCCGGTCGAATTGTCAAAAGTGCGGCTGATCATTTGCTTACGGAAGTAAATATCAGTTTGGGAAATTACGACAAAGCGATTGAGACAGCTACGGCAGTTATTTCCTCGGGGCGTAATCAACTGATGACCCAACGTTTTGGAACACAAAAAAACCTGCCGGGGGATGTATATTCCGATTTGTGGAAAGATGGGAATCAAAATCGCTCAGGGGGCAATTTAGAAAATTTGTGGGTCATTCAGTACGAGTTTCAAACCCCCGGCGGTGTGACATCGTCGGGAAACGGTCGAAATTGGTTGCGTTGCTGGGGTGCACGGTATTTCGATGCCAAAGACCCTGACAATGCTTCAGGTATGGTGATTGCTGATAGTTTAGGGCGTGGAGTAAGCTGGATGCGACCCAGCAACCACATTTTATACGATATTTGGAAAGATGACCCCAATGACATGCGCAATTCCGAATACAATATCCGTCGGAAGTGGTACTACAATAATCCCGCTTCTAAGTATTTTCTGAAAGAGGTTAAATTTCACGCAAATCTTGATACGCTTTATCATATATATCCTGCGTTTAGGAAAGTAGAAGGACTTTCGCTGGCGGGGGCAACCAATGGCCGTACTTTCAACGACTGGCCCATGATGCGCCTAGCCGAAACCTACCTTTTGAGAGCAGAAGCATATCTGATGAAAGGAGATAAACAAAAAGCCGCCGAAGATATCAATGTGGTGAGGGGGCGTGCCAAGGCTAAACCCGTAGCGGCAGCCCAAGTGGATTTGGATTATATTCTTGATGAGCGTTTACGGGAACTTATCGTAGAAGAACCCCGCCGCTTGACTCTCAGCCGCATGGGGAAACTGGTGGAGCGAACCAAAAAATACAATGGATTTGCTACCACGACAAGCACCATTCAGGCCAAAAATGAGTTATTCCCTATTCCGCAAAAATTCATAGATGCCAACTTTGGGGCAAAAGTCCCTCAGAATCCAGGGTATTAAAGAAGGGAATAAACCCCAAGTGCCCTTGGCTTATTTTAAAGAACAACATAGGGTAACGAATAGAAAACAAGATAGGTGAAGTTAGGTTTATTACTTCGTCTATCTTGTTTTTTATTGCCCTGAATGAGCTGTTTTTCAAGTGTTTTGGTATTTTAAAAATAAAAACTATTTTAGGGATTGGGCGATTAAGCAGATCATTATTTTTTGTTGACTACCGCCAAAACCGTTGCCCTTGACTTCAAAAATAGGAAGTACAAACGCATAACAGATGCCATCACGGGTGAAACCGTTAATAGCAATCAGCTCAAAATAGCTACCATAGGTGGACTTTGGCTACGTGCCCAAAAATAGGCGATGAATAGGTTTTTACTTAGGTTTGTCTGCTCTCGGGCATTACGAAACTCATTACTCAGTTGCATGAGCGCGGCACTGTTTATCAATAATAGGCTTTTTGGTATTGAAGAGGACTGCTGCCCATTATACTTTTAAAGTACTTATTGAAGTTCGAAAACGTATGAAATCCACTTTCGAAACAAACTTGGGCAATGCTTAGCTTTTGCTCTCTCAACAATTTACATGCTTGCCCAACTCGTAGCTCAAGCAAAAATTGAGAGTATGTTTTTCGGCTGCGGCTTTTAAAATAACGACAAAATGAACTTGGACTAATATTGGCCACTTCGGCTATTTTTTCTATCGTAATTTTTTGTTGAAAATGAGCTAATGAGTACGCATAAATACGATTGATACGGTCAGTATCCTCTTCATCAAACTGGATTGACTCATGCATACTGGAAAGTAATTCATGGTCGTCGCATTGAGAAAGTAAATCAAGCGCTTGGTACAATGTCATAATCCGATTTACGGATACTTGATTGAGAAGTGTTGGCAATAGTTGGGCAACTTTTTCTTTATGAATTCCTGAGAAACGAATCCCATGTTTGGCACGCTGTAGCAACTCAGCGATGGCTTGATTTTCGGGCAGAGAAAGAAACGTATCACCCCAAAAATTGTCTTGAAAATGAACTACAACCGCTTTGGCCAAAAGGTTACTGCTTCCCTGAAAATATTCCTCGTCACATCTCCAATAATGAGGTAGGTTTGAACCAATTAACAAAACATCCCCACTTTCGAAATGACGTATGCTATTGCCAACAAACTGGGTACCTGAGCCATTGACAATATAGACCAATTCCGATTCAGGATGATAATGCCAACGATTATAAAAATACGGAACCTCGTCCTGACGAACACTAAACGACTGAGCTAAGTCCTTTGAAACTTTCAACAATTGAGGCTTCATTGAAATATAATTACAAATTATTAAAATATTTTATTGAATAAATGCCAAAATAATGGTAAATATTGCTAAAACAGATGAATATATACTTGAAAAGTTCTAGTTTTTTTGTCGAAAACGTATCAGGTACTTTCCACCACTTCTAAATAATACAAAATGTCTGGCAGTACCTACCATCATACCACCTACTGAACGCTTACCATAAATCAAATTGTAAAAGAAAACAGCCACACCGTTTCAAGGGGGTTTACTCCTACTGATACGGATAAAGGGAGACGATACCTGAAGATAACCGTCAACGGTAAAGCCTACAATCGTTGTTTCCCGTGGGTGATTTTACCTTTATATCTACTGCTACTACAAACGGCCCTTATGTAATGGTTGCATGGCACACCTTTCTGCTTTAAGATGATAGGTTTTGTGATTTTTAAGGTTACTATTTATTACTTACGATAATATTCAATTATCGTAAGTAATGATGGCAAGTTCGGTACAGTACACTTTGTACCAATAAAATCAGAAGCTTTGTCTGTAGAAACAAGGGCTTTGTGAGAATGTAATAAAGGCAGGTAATAAAGTGTTTTATAGGTGTCGATCAAAGTCCTGATTTCTATATTTTCTAAAAATCAGCCTCTTAACAACGAGAGATACAGTTGCTTACTCAAATAAATCTTTCTTCGAAAGTGGAATTTCTTTATCGCCTACTATCACACTTTTAGAACTGTATTTCTGAATTTTATCCTTATTCACCACGAAGGCTCGGTGAGTTTGAATGAATTTTGTAGTAGGCAACAAATCAAGAATCTGAGAAATGGTCGAACGAGATTTGTAAATATTTTTATCGGTATGAAACAGTAAATAGTTACCTTCCGATTCGATATAATTGATGTCTTCCAACGGCAACTCGACCTTGTATTCTCCGTCTTTTACCAAAATAGAAGGCTTAGGTCTATCTGCATTCGCAGATTTTATAATTGCCAATTCGACCGAGGCAACTAAATCACTGTTTTTAAAAGGTTTTGTCAGGTACGAATAAGGTGAAGTAGCAATCGCTTCACTGATCACTTTGGCGTTTTCGTAGGCGGTAAGATAGATGAAGGGGACTTTTTGTTTATTTTGAATAAGTTGCCCTAAGCTAATTCCATCCATTTCTCCATCGCCAAGATTGATGTCGAGGATAGCAAGATTAACCAATTCTTTATGGAGAATCGCCATCGCTGCGTCGGCATTTTTTGCTTCTAAAACCTGATAACCATTTTCCTGTAGAATTTTTTTTGTTAACCTTCTGTTGAGAAAATCATCTTCTACAACCAAAATTACTTTTGAATTCATTTTAAAAATAGATTTTCAGTTCAAAACCTTCTTTAATTGATGCTTCAGTCTCGCCATTAAGTTGGTCTATCAATCCTTTCATGATTTCCACGCCAAGGCCTTTAGTTTCTACATTTTTAAAATCAAAGCCTTTTCCATTATCTATATATTGCATGCAATTTTTCTTTGTATTTTTATTTTGTGTGATTTCAATATTGATAATACCAGTTTTCTGGTTTTTAAAGGCGTGTTTCATGCTATTGCTGACCAATTCTACGATGATCAAACCTAATGGCAAAGCCTTTGTGATAGATAAAATTTCGATTTCACAAGTAATAAATAAACTCACATTTTTCAATTTATTATCATATGAATCTTTGACGAGTTCAGAAAGATCGGTTACATATCGTTTTAAATCAACATCATTAACACTTTCCGAAACATTCAATTTTTTATGAAGTAAAGCAATCGAATGAATTCGATTTTGGTTACTCCTAATCAAGTCATCAATGTTGCTGTAATTAACAGACTCCTTCTGAATTTCTAAGATGCTGATAACGTACTGCAAGTTGTTTTTTACTCGATGTTGTAATTCAGAAAGCAGAATTTGTTTTTGTTCAATCGTTTTTTCAATCTCATCCTTCTGAAGACTTATTTCTCTGTTTTTATCTTTCAAAATAGCATTACCTCTTTGTTTTTGACGGTTATTGCGTATCAAGACCAATGACAGCAACCCTAAAAAAACAAGAGATCCGATGAGTGTATTCTGTCTGATGGAGTAATCGTAATCTTTTTTAGCTTCTTTTGAATCGCGCTCACGTTGTTTGATCGTATTTACAATATTTTGCGTTTGAAAAATTCTAGAAGTAGTATAGAGGCTATCATTAGAAGCATTTACAATTTTTAGATAATTGATTGCTTTAGCTGGATTTTTTTGTTCGTAGATTTGAGCTAAAAGTTTGGCGGCGCTTATGGTTAGCACTAAGTTTTTGAATTGTCGGCCACCTTCTAAGGCTTTTTCTGCATAAAAAATAGCTGAGTCAGGTTGGTTCATTGCCTGAAAAACCCCCGCTAAATCAACCGACTGCTCAGATTCTAAAAAAGGATTGCCAAATTTGTTTGAGAAACTAATCGCAGTTCTTAAATAATGCAATGCCTGTGGGTAATTTTTGCGCTTTTTTTCTACTCTCCCCATCACGGCATTGGCATAGGATACCTCTATAGGGATGTTCAATTTTCGACAACTCGTATCGATTAGTTTGCCATAATACATGGCAGAGTCAAATTCATTTAGGTTTTCGTAAACCTCACCAAGATTATGGTAAATTAGCCATTTTCCGTTATTGGGAAGCGATTCGATTTCGGGGTGGTTTTTGGCTTTTAATAACCATTCTAATCGGTGTTGGCTATCTTGTTGTTTTTCGTAAACGAGGGCTATCAGATTATAAAAAACAATTTCCAGCTTGGGGTATTTTGCTTGACTTACCTGCAAGCCTTCGTAGGCGGTCTGCATACCGTTTTGCCAGTCACCTGTGATGGTTGAGACAAAGCTCAACGCCTGCAAAGACACCAATTCGCCATAAGTATAATTAAGTTTTCGGGCGAGGCGAATAGACTCCGTGGCATACACAACCGCTTGGCGGGGGTCTGTCATGGTATGATACCTGGCCAACTGCCACAAGCTAATCACCCGATTGGTGTCGTCAATAACCTCAGTCAAATTTTGTTTCAACCTATCTACCTCTTTTGTAGGCAGACTAAGCGGTTGAGCGAAGCCAGAGGTAGCCAGAGCCGTGATTAGTAAAAGTAATATTTTAATGAGTTGGCTCGGCATAATGGCTAAAGAACTTCCCGAAAGGGCTAAAACTTTCGGGAAGTTGATTTTATTTGCATAAATAAATCTTTCTGTAAACTTAACACAAAATTGTATTCATTTTAGTGGTTTACAGAGGTCTATTTACTAATCTTTCAGATCATAAAACTCCTTCACAGCATTATAATCAGCAAAATCTACTGATGCCTTACGGCCATTGCGGATGTCGTTGGCGGGGATAATCACTATACGAGTTGAGGCTGAAAGTGTGGCTGTCGAAGCTACTTTTCTATAAATATTTATTCCTGCGGTGTTCCCAGCAAAAGTAGTTTGTGTGTAGAATTCATGTTCAACGCCATTTGATGGAACAATACCAGGGATAGCATACCAACCATAAGGGGTGGCGTTATTTGGTGTGCCATCGGTCATATAGACCAATACAGCACTACTATTCATTATCGCCGTCGTGACATTGGAAGGGAAAACAAATTGTTGAACTGAGCCTTTTGCAGCCGTCCAAGTTTTGGCTGCGTATGAGATTTGAATCACGTTGGCATTACCAGTTTGCCCAGTCGCACCGGCGGGACCCGCTGGTCCGGTAGCACCAGTCGGGCCAGCAGGACCTGCAGGACCAACAGCCCCTTCTGGGCCTTCACAACTGGTAAATAATAAACTGCCGCATACTACAAGTACTGATAAAACGCCTGAAATAATGGTTGATTTGTTCATACTAAAATGTGTGACTTTGTCGGAAATTTGATTGGTTGATAAAAGGTTGAAATTTTCAATTTAATAATAGCCGATAGGCAGTTTGGGGATAATTAAGGCTTTATTGTACTGGTACTAATCTCCACATTTGGCCCGAAACATTTTGAGTTTTATCCATAAACGCGTTGCCAGAATATACGGATTTATTATCAGGCTTATTTCCTTCTAAAGAAAAGTTATTGCCATGCAGCATCGTACGCAATCTATAGAGGTGGTCACCGTTAGTGGCACTCACTAAATCCAATCGCCATAGCTGGCCTGTTACATCTTGAAAGTTATCCATAAAAGACCGACCATCTTTCTCTCCTCCTTTAGTGTTAGCCTCCAAACATTTACCTTCACCCTGATCTTTCGATTGTAAGCGATACCACCCTTTGTTTTTAGCATCCGGGACTAATTTCCACATGGTTCCGGTTGCCCCTTTTTGCGAAGACATGAACGATGCACCACTCATAACATTACTCGCTGAACCATTGCTTTCAAGAGATAGTGCATCGCCCGTGAAAGCTGTCCGTAAATAATAATAGCCTTTATAATTAGGACTAAAAGAATGTCCTCTCTCTTGGGCATAGGATGTTAATGTAAGACCAATGAACAGAATCATTCCAAGGGTTTTTAAAGTTTTCATTTTTGAGGGTTCTTAGTAAATTTTGCCTACTCTAAATCAGCATTTTCGGCGTCCTGCTTTTTGATGGTACTCCAAAGCTATTTTGCCTCAGTAACCTCTCAAAATTTCTGGGACAGAAGCCTGATTTTAGGGATAGAATAAAACTTCCATTCATTGAGTGTATCCATCATAACTTCACCTGACAATTACTATCCCAATTTTTTGTCTCAGAAACGGCGTTTTGTGAGACAAATACCAATACTGGAAAAATCCCTGATTTAGTTGCAAAAACTGTCTCATAATGTTATCTCATTTATCAATGTATCATTTATTATCTTTGACTGACTTAATGAGACAAAATTATGCTGATTGGCTATGCCCGTGTTTCCACACAAGACCAAAATTTGAATATGCAAATGGATGACCTGAAGAAAACAGGTTGCGACCGCATTTTCCAGGAAAAGGCATCTTCAGCCCATGAGAGGCCACAGTTGCTTAAACTTATTGAAAGCCTTAGGGAAGGGGATACGGTTATTGTTTGGAAACTTGACCGTTTAGGACGTTCACTTAAAGAGTTAATTACCTTAGTCAATGATTTTCATCTTAAGGGAGTCGGTTTCCGCAGTTTGAATGATGCTATTGATACTACTACTGCTCAGGGTAGGTTAGTCTTTAATATTTTTGCTTCATTGGCCGAATTTGAAAGAGATTTAATACGTGAACGAACGAGGTCAGGATTAGCAGCAGCTCGCGCTCGCGGGCGTTTGGGGGGTAAACCAAAAGGATTGACTAAAGAAGCTCTATCAAAAGCTGAAGCCGCCAGGACATTATATGATAAACAGGAAAAGACAGTTGCTGAGATTGGTAAATTATTAGGTCTTAGCCGTGCTACTGTATATCGCTATCTTCAGATAAAACCTTAAGCTATTTCATACTTTTAAGAGTAAAAGGCGAAATTCAAAAACATAGATACAAGTGACAGTAATAGAAAATAACCACTTGATAATTTTTTTAAGGAGATTAAGTATAGCCTTGGCTTTGAATGACATTTGGCATAAATCAAAAATTAGAAGTCCTCTGAACAATATAAAAGAACGGCATATATAATACTATATAAAATCAAAAAACTTTCGCATATTTGAGAGTTGCCAGCCATTTTATAACCAATCATTCAACACTAAATGACTGAACAAATCTTACATGAAAAAAACGCTTCTATTCTTTTAATTGAACAGAGAGAAAACGATGAAGTCGTTATCGGAGCACCACATCATACATTAGGTGGTGTGAAAAATATGCCTTGCCCAGAACATACAAGCGGGGACGAAAACACAGGATTTGTTGCACGACAACTTGCAGAACAAATAAAATCCTCTTCTGTAATTGCTTGTAACTACCGGGTTGACCCGAACAAAAGCTTAAATACAGACTATTCGACTCAAATCGCAAAATGGGAACCAAAGTTTTTAATTGAAATTCATGGACACGGTGCAAAAAAAATAGACAACTTTTGCATTTTTGCATGGGTGCATTGCAAATTGTCGTTTAAGTTAGTAATTTACATTCTTTTAATTATGACACGAGAAGAGTTACATAAACTAATAGATTCCGAGTACGATAAACTTGAATCAATGCCCTTGGGCCACACATT
>NZ_JARNTW010000012.1 GCF_029433105.1 Runella sp. MFBS21
ATGGATAAGAAGACTACCATAGATTGGCAGTTCTCATGCGAGTCTGCCAGAAATACGCTCAATCGGCACTATTCGCACGTTAATCCAAATAATATAAAATATAAAAAAACTAATTAAACAAGGTACTGAATCTGCACCAATTTGATTTTGTGTTGACCTTCCACGAAAAGCCCAACGAACCTCATCTAAAGTACCAGACTCTTCTGAACTCAAACATGGTCTTGGTCACTGCAAAAAAATCTTCTTTAGCCTCTAAGACTACTATCTCGCTCACGGAAGTAGCTGCATTGCCCTTAGCACTTCCTTTCAGTGGCTACACTACTATTCAGTTTTTTGAGGAATCGTTTAGCCAAAAAAACCTGAATCCGAATATATGTATGGAAATCAACGACATACCTACCTTATTTGAAATTGTAAAAACAGGACATTGGCATACTATTTTGAGTGATGCCAGTGTAAACGACCCCGAAGTAGTGGCAATCCCCATAGAAGGAGAAAATATGAAACGAAAAATAATGATTATCTCCCTTAAAGAAGCCTACGAAAAGCAGGCTGTAAAAAAACTGTATGAATTGCTGCGGGGGATTTGAGTTTTACAAACAGTGTGCCGCGATGCGGCTTAAATTCATTACTATGGCTTTTCACGCAATGTAAGTAACTAAGCAAAATTAGGATTTTGTTGCGCAATATCCCTAACCTTTTCAAACCCCATTCCGACTTTAGGCTGGGGACAAGAACTAACAACTAGAGGAAGGGCTTTAGCCCTGAATTTCAACTATGACACTTAAAAAATTCAGGGCTAAAGCCCCTTTGATATTGCCCTATTTTTAGCCCCAGCCTGAAGGCGTGGGGTTTGAGGAGATTCAGGCTATATTCACAATAAAGTCTTGTTTTATTTTGCTTAGCTACTTATAAATTTTTACATAATTATGTCATTTTAAACACATTACCAATAAAGAGCTGCTTTTTGTTTTAATATGTTCAACCTGAAATTACTTCACATAAACTAGTCTTTCTCCTCATAGGCTACAAACTCATAAGTAGCGTCGCCACCCGATACATTAAATCTCAAAAAGCCCCTCGAACCATGTGTGTTACCACGCCAAGAGGGTCGACCAGCGATGGCGCCTCCAGTAATGTAGTGGGTTTTTCCTGCTATATTTAAGTCCTCAAACCAGTGAATGTGTCCTTGAAGAACAAACTTGAGGTTATGGTCTTTAAAAAGGGTTAAGACTTCGTTACGGTTAGAAACTGGTGGCTGAGAAAAATAGCCGTTTTGAGGAGGATGCAAGTCATGATAAGTTGTAACCAACGGAATATGAGCGACTACCACCACGGGCGTTTCGGGTTTTACGCCAGCAAGGTCGCTTTTTATCCATTTTAACTGACCTTCATCCACTCTCCCAACATACTTATAGTTCTCTACATCCAGAACGTTTAAGACGATGAAGTGCCATCCTTTGTGGTCAAATGAATAGTAGGGGTCACCAAAATATCGCTTAAACATTCCTAGTTTATAGTCAGGATGCGATGAGTCCTCGGGGCTTTCCTCATATATCCCAAAGAGATCGTGGTTTCCTACGCAATTGTAAACTGGCACTTTAAATCTACGGGTCTGAGTGAGGTAATAGCTAAAAAGAGAATCTCCTTTTGCTCGATTTCCCCGCATGATGTCAAAAATCTGGTCTCCTCCTGAAAGTACAAAGTCAGGTTTTATTTGCTCTATTCGTTGTACTACCTTATTGAATGCTTTTTCTACGACGAGGTCAGGGCGAAGATGCATATCAGTCATAAAAACGAAGGAAAAATTTTCGTTTTGAGCCGAAACTGTTTCTAAACAGAAGCAGAAAAACAAAACAAATATAAAGTGCTTTATCATGAAATGACGATTTTTTAAAGGTATAACTGAAAAAGACACGGTTAAGGCTACGGCGTTAGATAAAGTAATCACAGATTGTCAATCCTTAACAACATAAGACATCCCCATCAAAAGCAAAAAACCTGAAGCGAATGATTCCTAAAAGAAGCCTACGAAAAGCAAGTCGTAAAAAAGCTGTATGAATAGCTGCGGAGGATTTAACCTTTTACATCTTTGTATTACTTTCATTAACTTCGACAGAACTTTGAAATGTATTTTCTGTATTATATATTTTTCACGTATTTTAGTAAAAAATAAAATCTAAAGGGTTATGAATTCTTCCCTCACAACACTTTTTCACGAAGCCGAACGGTTAGACAACCGTTCATTAGATACTTTTATTGCGGATATTCTCTCTTTACGTATTAGACGAAAAATCACTGATACTCAAAGAGAAGAAGCTATTTTATTAAAAAAAATCAACAAAAGCCTTCCTAGCGATCAAATAGAATATTTTAGAGTGTTGAATCAAAAACGATTAGAAGGAACCATCAGTGAGCAAGAGCATACGGAACTGCTAGTTTTGTTAGATAAAATTGAAAAGTTAAATGTAAGCCGTCTTAAATATTTAACCTCGCTTGCACGATTGCGAAAAGTTTCTGTACGTGAATTAATGACGCAATTAGGAATTTCGAACTCACTAAATGGCTAGATTGTATATTTCATCAAGCATCAAACAATCCATTATTGCAAGAGCTAAGGGATATTGTGAGTATTGTAAGAGCCCCGCTGATTTTACAACTGAGCCATTTTCCATAGAACATATCCTTCCCCTTTCTAAAAATGGTTCCAACGACTTCTTGAATTTAGCACTAGCCTGCCTTGGATGTAATATCTACAAATCTGACAAAACTACATTTATTGACCCTGTTTCATTACGGATTTCTGATTTATTTAATCCACGTACAATGAATTGGGAGGAACATTTTATATGGGATGAAACATTCACTTTGATGATTGGCAAAACCGCTACTGGACGTGCTACAATTGAGGCTTTAAAACTTAATCGCCGCCCATTGACCAACCTTAGGCGTGCTCTTATTGCCATTAGTGAGCATCCTCCTAAATAAAAGCCTTATGCAAAAGATGTACATACATGCCCAGTACTACTCCCAAATAGACTTGGCAGTATAGAGTGTAAGGTCTTTTATTTCGATATTATTTCCCCAAAATACCAGACCGTCTTTGCTATTGCTAGGTTTCCTTTCAAATGAATAGGAATAAGCGCCGTTGTCAATAAAAACTTCAACGGAAGTTTTATCGACATAAATATCCGCCATAATCTCCATAGAAGTCATGTCTTCGGGTGAGTAAAAAACCCCATTGACACGGTTGGAATTCAAATCATAATCAAGCAGCCGCTGCCCCCAAAGCGACACACCCGCACTTGTGGCGTGCGAAAGTTTGATTTTTGTCTTGATCCTAAACCTCTCCAAAGAAGGCAACGTTTTCAATTTTTCGTTGGCATCGACGGCCTTGAGTGAAGTCCATTGCCCCACGGTTGTAAACAACTGCTCCGTTTCTTTGACGGGTAGGCTCGTCAAACGCAAGCCATTTTTGGTAGTACGTAAACGGAGTTCGGTGGGCAGTAGCATCATGTGGTTGAAAGGCATAGCGGGTTGGGCTATTCTCCCCCACCCTATCTGAACCCTACGGGGGTCGCTTTGGGGCATATTGGTAAAGGTCTGCGCGGCATAAATACTACCAGTAGTGTAGTAATGTTTCCCTGATTCGGGCGTAAAAGTTTTACCGTCAAAATCCCCAATCATATACGTAGCCGAAGCACCGTACATCACCCATTTTGTTTTGTTTTTATTGCCATCGATAGGCAATTCAAACAAATCAGGACACTCCCAAAAGCCCGTCACATGGCTTTCATATTTCCATTCTTTGAGGTTTTTGGAAGTATAAATCGAGTGTCCGTCACGTTCGTTGAACACCATTACCCAATGATTACCAGGCTTATACCAAAACACCCTCGGGTCGCGCGTATCTCTACTGTTCCATTTTGCTTTTGAATCAATCAACGGGTTTTTATCGTATTTTGTCCAAGTGCGGCCTTTGTCCAAGCTGTACGCCATGCACTGCACTTCTTTTTCGGGATTGTCGACCGTAAAAAAAGCAATCATTGCGGGAATGTTGCCACGGTTAAAACCAGCGGTATTTTGATAGTCAATCACCGTCGAACCCGAAAACATCGTACCCATTGCATCGGGCGACAAAGCCGTAGGTAATTCTTCCCAGTGAACCATGTCTTTGCTCACAGCATGCCCCCACGACATATTTTCCCATTCTCTTTCATAAGGATTATGTTGGTAAAAAAGATGGTATTCCCCCTCGTAGAAAATCATGCCATTGGGGTCATTGATCCAACCTCGGCGCGTTGAAAAGTGAAATTGAGGGCGATTTTTTTCGCGATAAAGCGAATCCTGCCCCGCGATTTTATCATCTTGATAGATTTTACTCAAACCTTCTGACTTGCCATCATAGCTGATAGTAATGGTTTTGCCCTGCAATGCTGCCATGTCACAAAACACCCAATATTCGGGTTGGGCGGCCAATCGGATTTTGAAAGAGCGTTCGAGTTTGTCATCTATTTTAAACTGCATGATGCCTCTTTCTTGGGTCTGCGAGACAGGCAAGTTCAAGTATCTTTTGGTAATTTTGAAAGAAATAGTTTGGGCAGATAACGCCCCATAACAGAGCATCATCAAAGCAGTGAAGACTTTGCGTTTCAAAAGCGATTTCATTGGAGCGAAGATTGTTAAAAGCCAAAGGAACCAGAGCACTTCTTTTACTCCCAAAGTGGCATTAGGGTTTGAGAACTTTTGCAGCTAAGAATTCCAAAAATATTCCCTAAGGTCGGATTTGTACAAATTTACGGCTTGTTTGTACAATTTAGATAAATATTTAAACTTTATCTTTGTAGTCCTAAATCACCACGTATCATGTCTCGTTATTATTGGCTACTTTTTGGAATGCTAAGTGGGGGAATTTTTTCTTGCGCTCCCAAACTCCCCGAAGATGTAGCAGCGGCTTATCAAAACTTGCCCGCTGAATTGGATTACAATCTCCACGTCAAACCTATCTTGTCTGACAAATGTTTTGCGTGTCATGGCCCCGACAAAGCCAAGCAAAAAGCAGGATTGCGACTCGACATCGCCGACTTTGCCTTTGCCAGCCTACCCGAAAATCCTAGTAAAGTAGCCATCGACCCTGGCGACTTAGAAGATAGTGAGGTATTTCACCGCATCTTGTCGGCCGACCCCGACTACGTAATGCCTACGCCCGATTCGCACCTCCAACTGACAACTCAAGAAAAAGCAATCCTTATTAAATGGATAGAAAATGGTGCCGAATACAAACCACATTGGGCATTTGTAGCACCAGAAGAGCCTGACGTTCCGGATGTTAAAAATGAAGATTGGATAAAAAATCCGATTGATAATTTTATTCTGAAAAAACTGGAGCAAGAGCAACTAAAACCCGCTGCGATGGCCGATAAAGAGACGCTCCTTCGCCGTCTCTCGCTCGACCTCACGGGACTTCCGCCCACATTGCCCGAAATTGATGCTTTCCTGAAAGATAATTCTCCCAACGCCTACGAAAAGCAAGTGAACCGTTTGCTTGCGTCTCCTCACTATGGCGAAAAAATGGCGGTCGATTGGTTGGATTTAGCACGCTTTGCCGATTCGCACGGCTATACCGTAGACCGCCTGCGCGATATGTCGCCTTACCGCGATTGGGTGATCGGGGCTTTCAACCAAAATATGCCTTATGACAAATTTATTCATTGGCAACTCGCCGGCGATTTGATGCCCAAGCCTTCCAAAGAGATGCTCATTGCGACGGCTTTCAATCGCAATCACCAACAAAATATGGAAGGTGGTATCATCGAAGAAGAGTTTCAGACCGAATACGTCGTGGATCGCACTAATACCTTTGGGGACGCTTTTCTGGGTTTATCGGTAGGCTGTGCCAAATGCCACGACCATAAATATGACCCCATTTCACAAAAGAATTATTATGAATTGTTTAGCTTTTTCAACAATGTAAAAGAAGCTGGCCAAATCTCTTGGGATGATGCCATGCCTTCTCCAAGCTTGCTACTTCCTACAGCTCAACAAGAAAAAGTTTTGCATTTTATCAATACCCAAATCAAACAGCAAGAAGCCACCATAGCCAAAACCCAAGCTACATTTAGTAATTCTTTTAATCAATGGATAGCTTCTAAAGGGTATCAAAATTTAGGCAAACAGCCACTTCCGGCAGTGGGCTTGATAGCGCATTTTGGTTTTGAAAATGATTTAAAAAACAACCTCGCTCCACGTCAAATGGGGCGAATGTTGCGCGAAACAGGCGAAGAAACCGCCACTTTTACTAACCGAGGCCAAGGCAAAACTTTGAGTCTCAATGGCGACGTGTGGCTAGATTTAGACTGTGTGGGAGGCTATCGCAAATCACAACCTTTTAGCGTGGGCATTTGGGTCAATGTCCCAAAAAATCTCAAAGAAGGGGTCATCATTCACAAAAGCCAAGCCGAAAGATTGTACAATTTTAGGGGATGGCATTTGTATTTGAAAAACAATAAACTAGAGCTCAACATGGCGCATACAGCTCCCTCCGACGCCATTACGCGAGTTTCTACCCAATCTATTCCGCGTGATAAATGGATTCAACTCACCATCACCTATGATGGTTCTTCGCTGGCCAAAGGGCTGCGTGTTTATCTTAACGGCAACGAAATGCCTATGGAAACTACCATGGACCAACTTCAAAAAGATATTTTATTTAAATCTCGCGAACAGTCAGGTATTCAAGTAGGCGGATGGTGGCGCGGATGGGGCTTTACGGATGGCCAAGTAGATGATATTACTTTTTATGACCGTGTATTGACGCCTTATGAATTGAAAGTGTTAGCTCAGAAAGCCAATTGGAATGCTATAGCCCAAAAAATACCTGCTCAACTTTCAACCCCTGAGTTGACCATTTTAAAGGAATATTACCTTTCAGCCTTAGAGCCTAATACGCTGATGGCACGCCAAAAGCTGCAACAACTGCGCTCCAATCTGGCCGACTCGACGGCGAAAATAAAAGAACTGATGGTGATGCAAGAAATGCCCCAACGCAAAAAAGCTCACATTTTGCTCCGAGGCAATTACGACGCTTTGGGGGAGGAAGTATTTCCCAATACGCCCGAAAATATCTTACCCTTTCCCAAAAACTTTCCAAAAAATCGCTACGGATTGGCGCAGTGGCTTACCCACGAAGACAACCCACTCACGGTTCGTGTGGCAGTCAATCGTCTATGGCAAAATTTCTTTGGCACGGGTTTGGTCAAAACCACTGAAGACTTTGGCAACCAAGGTGAGCTACCAAGTCATTTAGAGTTGTTGGATTATTTAGCGATTTCGTTTCGGGAAAACAATTGGGATATCAAACAATTGAATAAGCTCATTGTGATGTCGGCCACTTACCAACAAGACTCTCGACCCACGCGCGAAGCCCGCGAAAAAGACCCCGAAAATCGTTGGCTTTCTCACGGCCCCGCCAATAGAATGACCGCCGAGATGATTCGAGACAATGCGCTGGCAGCTAGTGGATTATTGAACCCCAAAATTGGCGGAGAAAGTGTAAAACCTTATCAACCCGATGGTTTATGGCAAATCAACAGTGCCAATTATGTAGCTGACTCTGGCGACAAAGTGTATCGGAGGAGTTTGTATATTTTGGCAAAAAGAGCTGTTCCTAATCCCACCCTTGCTACTTTCGACGCCACCTCGCGGAGTTTTTGCGTAGTGCGTCGTCAAAAAACCAATACACCTCTGCAAGCATTGGTTACGCTCAATGACCCTACTTTTGTGGAAGCAGCCAAAGTAATAGGCGAACAAATGACCAGAATTCCTGAAAGTAAACAAGCGATTGGCATTGTATATCGCAAACTGACGGGTCGTCGTCCTTCATCCAAAGAGTTAGTGCTTTTGGTACAACTGCGCGAATCGCAGCTTCAAAAATTCAAAGCAAATCCGGCCAAAGTAAACGGATGGCTGCAAGCAGGTCAGTACAAGATTGATACTAACCTTGATGCTCCGCTCATTGCAGCCAATGCCGTAGTAGCTAGTACTATATTAAACTCAGATGCCAGTATCACCAAGAGATAAGCACGCTATGTCACATCATCACGACGAAGAATTCAGGCTGCATACTCCTGATTTTCAAGAACTAAACAAACGTCTCGACCGACGGCATTTTCTCACCAAAACCTCGTTAGGGTTAGGGGCTTTGGCGGTGGGGTCTTTGTTTGGAGCCAAGCACCTTTTTGGAGCATCGCCCAAAATTGCCGAAGAAAGTTCGGCTAATCTTGAAGAAGAAATTCTGAAAGCACTGCCCCATATTGCCCCTAAAGCCAAACGTGTGGTCTACCTTTTTATGAGCGGAGGGCCTTCTCAATTTGAGACTTTTGATTACAAACCTAAGCTCTATGATATTGCGGGCCAAAACCTACCCGACTCAGTGCGGAAAGGACAACGCCTCACCGGTATGAGTGCCAACCAGAGTGCACTGCCTGTAGTGCCTTCGATTTATAAATTCAAGCAGCACGGAAAAAACCAAACGTGGGTAAGCGAACTCTTGCCTTATACGGCGCAAGTAGTAGATGAGCTTTGTATTGTAAAATCGATTCATTCGGAAGCCATCAACCACGACCCTGCCATCACTTTTTTACAAACTGGCAACCAACTCCCCGGCCGCCCTTCGATTGGCTCATGGGTAAGCTACGGGCTTGGATCTGACAATCAAAACTTGCCTACTTTTATTGTGTTGGTTTCCAAAAATGCCCCCAAAGACCAGCCCCTATACGCCCGTCTTTGGGGCAATGGATTCTTACCTTCCAAACACCAAGGGGTGCAGTTTAGGTCGGGCAAAGATCCCGTTTTGTTTCTCAATAATCCCGAAGGCTACGACGGCAAAGACCGCAAAGAAATGCTCGACTACCTTAGCAAACTCAATCAGTTTCAGAACGAACCTTACGGCGACCCCGAAGTCGAAGCACGCATTGCACAATACGAAATGGCTTATCGTATGCAAACCTCTGTACCCGAAGTAATGGATTTGTCGGGGGAATCTGAGGAAGTATTTCAGCTATATGGCCCCGATAGCCGTGATGCTGGTACTTACGCGGCCAATTGTATTTTGGCTCGAAAACTGCTAGAAAAAGATGTTAAGTTTGTGCAGCTTTATCACCAAGGGTGGGATCAGCATGGCAGCCTTCCCAAAGGAATTGCGAATCAATGCAAACAGGTAGATCAAGCCACCGCCGCTCTCATCATTGATCTCAAACGCCGTGGAATGTTGGACGATACCCTCGTGATTTGGGGAGGGGAGTTTGGTCGTACGGTATATTCACAAGGCAAACTTACCCCCGACAACTACGGCCGCGACCACCACCCGCGTTGTTTTACGATGTGGATGGCAGGTGCAGGTATAAAATCAGGATTTAGCTACGGCGAAACCGACGATTTTAGCTACAACATCATCAAAGATCCCGTTCATGTCCATGACTTCCACGCCACGCTTATGCACCTCTTAGGGGTTGACCACGAACGTCTTACTTACAAATTCCAAGGCCGTCGTTTCCGCCTTACCGACGTGCATGGCAAATTGGTAAAAGGGATTTTGGCGTAGAGACGTTGCATGCAACGTCTCTACAATACAATCATTAAAAAATTCACAATCCAAATTGCCCCAAATTGTGTCGATTCTTCGGAAAATATTGTTCCTGTCATTCATTGTTGTCGTAGAGACGTTGCATGCAACGTCTCTACCGCATGCAACCTCTACGCAACAGACAACATCGCAACAGACGTTGCATGCAACGTCTCTACCGCATGCAACCTCTACGCAACAGACAACATCGCAACAGACGTTGCATGCAACGTCTCTACCACACGCAACCTCTACGCAACAGACAACATCGCAACAGACGTTGCATGCAACGTCTCTACAACGACAACAACAAACAATTCCTCCTACCTACAACGTAATCTGGACGACGCCTAGTCAAAATTCATCAGAATCTATGCCTTGTGGCGGTGGCGATATTGGACTTAATGTGTGGGTTGAAAATGGTGATGTTCTTTTTTACCTCTCCCGTAGCGGCACTTTTGATGAAAACAACGCCATGCTCAAACTCGGAAGAGTCAGACTCAAACTTTCGTCCAACCCCTTCAATGACAACACTTTTCGCCAAGAACTTCGATTGCAAGAAGGTGGTGTACGTATCAGCGGCAACAATACCGTGCTCAATCTATGGGTAGATGTATTCCGTCCTGTGGTTCATATTGACATACAAAGCCCCAAACCCACCAAAATCACCACAACTTACGAATCGTGGCGCTATGAAGATCGCCTTGTACAGGGTTCTGCTTTACGCGAAAATTCATATAAAATACCGCAAAAATTTGAGGTAAAAACCTATAAAGACGATATTCGTTTCGGGGAAAATGAAATCTTCTTTGTCCACCGCAATCGTAACGACCTCGACAACGCTTTCGACTATACTGTCCGCTTAGAAGGTATGGAGGAGGTTAAATCCGAACTTTATACCCCTCTTAAGAACAACACGTTTGGAGGAATAATAAAAGGAATAAACATGAAACCTGTGGGCGAAAGTACAGGTAAGTATGCTGATACTGACTTCCGAGGATGGACGTTGGAAAGTGTCAAACCCACTCGTTTACAAAATATCGAAATTGCCTTACACGTAGCACAAACTTCCACACTCGAAGAATGGACTACAGGACTCAGGAAAATACAAACGGATGCTTTTCAAAATAAAAAAACAGCACTCACTCAAACTCAGGCATGGTGGCGACAATTTTGGGAAAGAAGCTACATAGTAATTGAAGGTGCAGACAGCACTATTTCGCGCAATTATCAGCTATTTCGTTATCAACTTGGCTGTAATGCTTATGGACAATGGCCTACCAAATTCAACGGAGGACTTTTTACTTTCGACCCTGTTTTTGTGGATAAAAAATACAATCACACCCCCGACTTTAGACTTTGGGGTGGTGGTACCATGACCGCCCAAAATCAGCGCCTTGTCTATTTTCCTATGCTCAAAAGCGGGGATTTTAATATGCTAAAACCCCAATTTGATTTTTATTTACGTTCTCAGCACAATGCCGAATTACGTTCAAAAATATATTGGAAACATGCCGGGGCTTGCTTTACCGAACAAATCGAAAACTTTGGTCTCCCTAATCCCTTCGAATACGGTTACAAGCGTCCCGAAGGCTACGACCCTGGCATGGAATACAACGCTTGGCTTGAATACCAATGGGATACCGTCTTTGAATTTTGTCTGATGATGCTCGAAACAGAGCGTTATGAAGGCCGAAATATTACATCTTACATTCCGTTTATCGAAAGCTGCCTCACTTTTTTTGATGAACACTATCAATGGCTCGCCAAACAGCGCGGCACCAAAGCCTTAGACGAAAAAGGTCACTATGTATTTTATCCTAGTTCGGCCTGCGAAACCTTCAAAATGACCTACAATTCGGCAACGGTCATTGCGGCTTTAAAAGTAATTCTTACCCGAATGTTGGAGCTTCCCGACTCCTATTTAGGAACTTCTCAGCGACAAAAATGGACTGCCATGCTCAACCGTATTCCACCGTTACCTTTTCAGGAATTTGAAGGACAAAAAACCCTCGCTCCTGCGGTAGCATGGATGCGCGTCCAAAATTCCGAAACCCCTCAACTTTATCCCGTGTTTCCGTGGGGATTATATGGTATTGGTAAACCTGACTTGGAAGTAGCCGTCAATACCTACAAACACGACCCTCATGCTATCAAATTTAGAAGTCATATCGGATGGCGACAGTATAGCATTTTTGCGGCAAGGTTGGGATTGACCAACGACGCTATGGAACTTACCCGTCTTAAGTTTCAAAATTCCAATCATCGCTTTCCTACTTTTTGGGGACCCGGTTTTGACTGGACTCCAGATCACAATTGGGGAGGCTCAGCCATGATTGGACTCCAAGAAATGCTAATGCAAGTAGATGATAAAAAGATTTATCTTTTGCCCGCTTGGCCCAAGCAATGGAACGTCAAATTTAAACTCCACGCGCCTTATAATACTACGATAGAAGGTGAAGTCAAAAACGGAAAAATAGAAGCTCTCAAAGTAACACCCACCTCACGAACTAGCGATGTGATACTTCCTTATTAAAATAAAGGGTGCTCAATTTTGTACTAAACCAGCCTTATCGGATACTAAATAGTGGGCTTAGTTGGACAAGGCAATGATTTATAATTTCATCAATTTTCCCCAACTTCTTTTTTCCGTTTGTGTTTCCAACGATTATGAGACCACAGCCACTCTGCGGGATGCCGTCGGATGGCTTGTTCGAGTAAGTTTTTATAAAGACGGGTGATTTCACCATCTGGCAAATCATCATAAGGAGGCTCAGCTACCTTATGAAACAACACAGTATAATATCCCCTGCCTGTTCGATACATTTCTCCAAACACCACGGGCATTTTGGTAGTACGGGCGATTTTTTCAGTTCCTGGAAAAAAACCAGTTTCATGATTCAAAAACGGAAACCAATAGGCATGTTCAGGTTCGTGGGGCGATTGGTCGGCCACAAGCCCGGTAGTGCGAATTATTTTTCGACGAGCTACTACTTCCCGCATTAGCCGCTGCATCGGAATAGGATATACCTCAAAAGACGACCTTACTCGAAACATAAAATCATCCGATTTTTTGTCGGTCAATGTTTTATAGACTACATCCACCGGAATACCACGCGTAGTAAGTGCCCCCGGTACCCACTCCCAATTAGCAACGTGAGCACTAAAAGACAGGAAGGATTGCCCTTGTTGGATATATCCCTGCGGCAATTCAAAATTGTCAATCTTTACGCGCTGCTGAAGTTCTTTAGGACTTAGGTAAGGAAGCTTCAAAGTTTCTACAAACAAATCTGCCAAAAGCTGATAAAATTCTCGGGCAATTTGTCGAATTTCTTGGGGAGATTTCTCAGGAAAAGATTCCGTTAAATTTTGGATAACGAGTTTTTTACGATAGCCCACTACATAGTAAATCAGCCCGTAGAATACATCCGATATTTTATACAATACACTCAAGGGTAAATGCCCTAGCCAGCCAAAAAGCCACATTGATTACGCTATTTTATGAATTTAGTAAACGACCAAAACAAGTCTGCTCGTTAGAAATCGTTTAAATTTGAAAAGCAAAGTTAGTAAATGAAGCCATGAATTTTGCTTATAACACACATTCTCAATCATAAGCCTATGCCACGTCCTTATATTCTGGCCGAAACCAATTGGAAAGCCGTCAAAAACACCTCCTACGACTTAGCTATTTTGCCATGGGGAGCCACGGAAGCTCACAACTATCACCTTCCTTATGCTACCGACAACTACGAAGCCGATGCCATAGCCATCGAAGCCGCACGCATTGCTTGGGAACAAGGCCGCAAAGTAGTGGTATTGCCAACAGTCCCTTTTGGCGTAAACACGGGGCAGTCCGATATACCTCTTTGCTTGAATATATACCCTAGTACCCAAATGGCGATTTTGAGAGACATCGCCGAGGTAGTTTCGCGAAGTGGTATCCAAAAGCTGTTGGTATTTAATAGTCATGGCGGCAATGATTTCAAACAAATCATCAGAGAGGTAGGTGCCCAAGTACCTGATGTATGGATAAGTACTTGTTTTTGGTTTAGAGCACTTGACGGCAAACAGTACTTTGAGCAACCCGGCGACCACGCTGACGAAACCGAAACCAGCCTTTTGCTGCATTTACATCCTGAGTTGGTTTTGCCACTTACTGAAGCAGGTGAAGGCAAGGCTCGCACCAGCAAAATCAACGCCTTACGCGAAGGCTGGGCCTGGGCCGAACGCCGCTGGACTCAAGTCACTGACGACACTGGTGTAGGAAACCCAAAATACGCCACCGCCGAAAAAGGCCAGCGTTTTTTTGAAGAACTTACTCAAAAAGTGGGTGCGTTTTTGGTAGAAATTGCCGACGCAGACACTCAGCATCTTTACGAATAATCGTTCCTAAAGCTAGAACTTAAAACGACTTTGCTTAAAGAGTGATTTGTACTTTCCTTCTTTTTTAGCCCTTAAAAAAGGTTTTTAGAAAAAAAATTTATGATTTTTTTGATACTATCACTCAAATTACTTTATTTACATAATCACTATTGTTTTTTAGCACATTGTCAGTAAGAATAGAATTACAGTACTTGCCTAGTTTAGAATACTTTGCATGTTTATTGAAATACGGAGAAGCGGAAATAGAAGCACATGAATATTTTGTAAAGCAGACCTACCGCAATCGCTGCCATATTCTTACAGCCAATGGTTTAGATACCTTGGTGATTCCAGTGTTACATACTGGTGGAAAAATGCCTATTAGAGAGGTAAAGATAGATTATTCTCAATCATGGGTAAAGCGACATTGGGGTGCCATCGTCGCAGCATATGGCAAGGCTCCTTACTTTGAATATTTTGGGAGCGATTTTGAGCGAATTTTCCAAAGAAAAACAACCTTTTTGTTTGATTTTAACTGGGAACTGCTGACAATCTGTCTGAAACTGCTACGCCTCACCCCGACAATCCGTCTAAGCAATCTGTACAATAATGAGGTAGAAAACGGCCATATTGACGCACTTTCACAAATTCACCCTAAAAAGTCGCACAGGCACAACAATTTCTACCAATCTGTTGTTTATCAACAAAACTTTGGGAATGAATTTGTCCCTAATTTAAGCGTGATTGACCTACTGATGTGCCAAGGAGCAGAGGCAACCCCCATCCTAAAGCGCTCACTAAACGTAAATTGAACGAAGTAAGAGGATTATTCGTTACTGATGTAGATACATCTTTTAGCCATGCACCTCAATTTCTAGCCTTGAAAGAATCATCAATAAATGGAAGCAAAATTTTCAAACCGCGTCAAAGAAGTCATTCAGCTCAGCCGTGAAGAAGCAATCCGTCTTGGGCATGATTATATCGGCACCGAGCATCTGATCTTAGGAATGATTCGAGAAGGAGAAGGTGTGGCTTTAGCCTTGTTAAAAAAATTGGGCGTATCGTTGGATGAGCTCCGGGTTACGATTGAACAAGTAACCAAAGGTACGGCTACCAACAATGTCAAGAATTTGGCTAACATTCCACTGACTCGACAATCAGAGAAAGTCCTTAAAATCACCTACTTAGAAGCCAAAATTTTTAAAAGCCCACTTATTGGCACAGAGCATCTGCTGCTGTCCATTCTGCGTGACCCCGACAACCTAGCCTCGCAGATTTTAGCCAAGTTTAATGTAAACTATGAAATCGTTAAGGAAATGTTAGAGTATCAATCATCAGGCACCAAACCACACGCTGGTCCCGAAACTGACGACGATGATGAGCGGAGTATGTTCAGTGGAGGTTCGCAGCAAGGAAAAGACCCAAAAAGTGCCGAAAAGTCGCGTACACCTGTATTAGACAACTTCGGCCGTGACCTTACTAAGATGGCTGAATTGGGCAAATTAGACCCTATTGTAGGCCGTGAAAAAGAAATCGAACGTGTAGCCCAAGTCCTAAGCCGCCGCAAGAAAAACAACCCCGTCCTTATTGGAGAACCTGGTGTTGGTAAAACAGCAATTGCCGAAGGATTGGCATTGAGAATTGTACAGAAGAAAGTATCACGGGTGCTTTTTGGCAAACGTGTCGTAACCCTTGATTTGGCTTCATTGGTGGCAGGTACTAAGTACCGTGGCCAATTTGAAGAACGTATGAAAGCCGTAATGAATGAACTAGAAAAATCACCCGAAGTGATTCTGTTCATTGATGAGCTTCATACCATCGTAGGTGCAGGTGGGGCTTCTGGCTCGCTCGATGCTTCTAATATGTTTAAGCCAGCTTTAGCCCGGGGCGACATCCAATGCATTGGAGCTACTACTCTTGACGAATACCGTCAGTATATCGAAAAAGATGGCGCTTTGGCTCGCCGCTTTCAGATAGTGATGGTAGATGCACCAAGCGTAGAAGAAACTATCGAAATCCTGAACAATATCAAAGATAAATACGAGGATCACCACCACGTAAACTATACGGAAGACGCGATTGCACAAGCCGTAAAGTTATCTGAACGCTATATTACTGATCGCTTCTTGCCCGACAAAGCCATCGATGTATTGGATGAAGTAGGAGCACGCGTACACATCAGCAATATTACTGTTCCAGAAGATATTGTGGTTTTGGAACAACAAATAGAAGAAATCAAAAAACAGAAAAACCTCGTCGTAAAAAGCCAAAAATACGAAGAGGCAGCTCAACTCCGCGACCGTGAGAAAAAACTTTTGGATCAACTCGACCGTGCCAAAATCGCATGGGAAGAAGAAACAAAAAAACGTCGCTATACCGTAACGGAAGAAAATGTAGCCGAAGTAGTAGCCATGATGACTGGTATTCCGGTCAATCGGGTAGCTCAAAACGAAGGCCAAAAACTCCTCGGTATGGGCGACCAGCTCAAAGGTAGAGTAATTGGGCAAAACCTGCCAATCGAAAAATTGACCAAGGCGATTCAGCGTACTCGGGTAGGTCTCAAAGACCCTAAGAAACCTATTGGTTCGTTTATTTTCCTCGGCCCAACAGGTGTTGGAAAAACTGAGTTGGCTAAAGTATTGGCAACTTATCTTTTCGATAAAGAAGATGCCCTTGTGCGTATCGATATGAGCGAATACATGGAGAAATTCAGCGTATCTCGACTCATAGGAGCGCCTCCGGGCTATGTAGGCTACGAAGAAGGTGGTCAACTTACCGAAAAGATTCGTCGCAAGCCTTACAGCGTGGTGCTTTTGGATGAAATCGAAAAAGCACACCCCGACGTGTTCAATATCCTACTCCAAGTTTTGGATGATGGTATCTTGACCGACGGGCTTGGTCGCCGTGTGGATTTCCGCAATACCATCATTATCATGACTTCAAACATTGGAGTTCGTGACTTGAAAGATTTCGGTAGCGGTATCGGTTTTGCGACCAAAGCCAAATCCGAAAATCAGGATGAAATCATGAAAACAACCATCCAAAATGCGTTGCGGAAAGCTTTCTCTCCTGAGTTCTTGAACCGTCTTGATGATGTGATTGTGTTTAACTCGCTTCAACGCGAAGATATTCACCGTATCATTGATATTTCGTTGGCCAAGTTGTTTAATCGTGTCACTAATTTGGGTTATAAAGTAGAGCTAACCGAAAAAGCCAAAGACTTCTTGTCTGAAAAAGGCTATGATCAGCAATACGGCGCTCGTCCTCTCAATAGAGCCATCCAAAAATACTTGGAAGACCCCGTGGCAGAAGAAATCTTAAAAGGGGACTTACGCGAAGGTGATACACTCCTTGCCGACCATGAAGAAGGTAGCGAAAACTTAGTAATTACGGTTAGAAAAAAAGAAGAAGAAGTAATCAACTAAGTTTGCCGAAGTAAGGATAGATAGGAAGCTTTTCCTAAAAAGCTTTTTTCTAAAAAATACATTTTTTTAATCAAAAAGGGTACGGTCTTTGATTGTACCTTTTTTGATTTTGGATGCTATCGGATATGAACCTACCTTTACTTCAGCACTTTTCAGGAATTTCTCTTTGTGAAATGACTTCGGTTCAATTAATGAATCGGGTAGACACAAAGTTTTTGTTTCCACGAAAAAAGCTTACTGACATCATTTTTCAGCTAAAAGATCATTATCATATCCTCGAAATAGCTCATAAAAGGATATTCCGTTATGATACACTCTATTTTGATACTCCTGAGCGACTACTTTATCATCAACACCTGCGCGGCGAACTTACCCGCTACAAAATCCGCACACGACGATATGTAGATACGGATACTGGTTTTTTTGAGGTAAAAAGCAGGAATAACAAATATCGTACCATCAAAAATAGAATTCAGGTTTCGGAGATAGATGAGCATCTATGCCTCCAAAGTCGCCAATTTTTATCCCAACAGCTTCCACATCTTCCTCTCAAACTCGACCCTGTGTTGTGGGTCTACTATCATCGATTTACGCTTATCAACAAAAATGTACCCGAACGAGTGACGTTTGACCTTAACTTATGGTTTCGATGGCAGCATACATCTCAAGCCTATCCTCATCTAGCCATTGCTGAGGTCAAGCAAGAGCATACACTCCATACTCCTTTCTTAGAGTTAATGAAAAAAATGGAAATACGTCAAGGAGGAATCAGCAAATACTGCCTTGGGCTCAGTAGCCTTGAGCCTCACCTCCGTCGCAATACATTTAAGCCGGCTTTGTCTAAAATCAACCATTTGCAAGAATATTGAAACAATCTTTACTATCAACTATGGCCTCCCCTTCTGCTCATTCCGACTTATTTTTTCAGATTGGCCTTGATATATTCAGCATGGTCATTCTACTACGACTTATCTACTTTCCTACCTATCGAAATACAGAATTCGTCTTTACGTTTTTTGTATTTAATCTTATCATTTTTTCAATCACCTATTTACTCAACCAAGTCGAAGTTTCGATGGGGGCAGCCTTTGGATTGTTTGCCGTATTTTCAATGCTTCGTTATCGAACCGAAGGCATTTCAATGCGTGATATGACTTATCTTTTTTTGGTCATTGCACTAGGTCTTATTCATGGTATTGCTGCAAGTTCAGTAGGTATCACAGCCATTATGACCACCCTGCTATTATTTTTTACTTATGTTTTTGAAGGAGACTTTCTATACCGCCGCGAGCATATCAAAGAGATTATGTATGATAAAATCTCCCTCATTACCGCCGAGCGACGCCAAGAACTTATCGATGACATCCAAGAACGCACTGGGCTTAAAATCAACCGAGTAGAGGTCGAAAAACTTGATTTTTTGCGAGATGTGGCATATCTAAAAATCTATTATTATTAACAAAAAAAGGCCAAATACGGCCTTTTTTTGTTAATAATAATATGAGATAAATACGTGCTTTATTTGTTTCGTTGCTTATCGAAATACTGTTTCATAAACAGTAACTGATAATTGACCGCATTGTTCCAATAGTTCCAGTTGTGTCCTCCAGGACGAGTGATATAGTCATGAGCAATGTTACGTTCGAGCATTTTCTCGTGGAGATTGTTGTTGACCCTAAAGAAAAAATCTTCGGTTCCGCAGTCCACAATGATAGCCAACGACCCCGGTGTCAGCAAATGCAATAAATTGATGACAGTATTTTTTTCCCAATTTTCGGGTGCTTGTGCATAAGTTCCTAGCCGTTTGGCCATGTCCCAGTTGTTTGGGAAAGGGCGAATATCTACCCCACCACTCATGCTGCCTGCCGCTCCAAATACATCTTGGTGCTTAAAAGCAAGATACAAAGCCCCATGACCACCCATACTCAGTCCCGTGATGCCTCTTCCTGTGCGAGCTTTAATGGTTTTGTAATGGTCGTCTATCCATTTTACTAACTCTTGTGATACATAAGTCTCATAACGCCAACTTTCATCGACGGGACTATCCCAATACCAACTTGAGAAATTGCCATCAGGACACACAATAATGCTTTGATAAGTGTCTGCGGCTTGCTGCATAAAAGGGGCTTTTTTGACCCAATCGCTGTAATTGCCACTGTAGCCATGCAAAAGATAAACCACCGGAAATTCTTTGCCACTACTGTAAGAATCAGGCGTGATGACAACCGCCTTGATATTTTTTTTCATCGACGCACTGTAGGTTTCTACAGTATCTACTTTGACTGCCCAAACTTTACGGCCTCCAAGGCAAAGAGCAATAACAATGACTAAACGTTTGAAGAGATTCATAAGAATAAAAAAATAATGCGTAAAGTGACGTACTATAAACCTGAATAAGTTTAAAAGGCAATCAATGAAGATTTTTATCCGCAAAATTGAGGTATTGTTGCCAATCATACAAATTCACATCATGCCCACCTGCTCTGATGTGATATCCGATTTTCCCTTGTATTGACTGATGCAAAGGTGGCATGGTTTGGGCGGGAAAGCCTTCAGTTCCCAAAAAACGATACACTTTATCTGCTGCCACAACCGACGCAAATTCGCCAGCAGGGTCGGCACCTTTGTCATCTACTGCACTACCCACATAAAGTGGACGCGGAGCCACTAAGGCCATTACATAATGTTGGTCAAAAGATAAAAGAGTATCTTTATCCATGTATTTTTTGAAATTATGGGCATACCAATGCGGAAAAACTGTACATAGCCGCCGTATATTTTCGCCCACGCCCCTTCTAAATAATTTTGCTCCTCCAGCCCCTGATTCATGGCTTATCACTAATGCAAAACGTGAGTCACTCGCTCCTGCCCATAAAGCAGCTTTTCCTAAACGTGACCACCCAAATACCGCTATTTTCTTAGGATTGATAGCTTTATCGGTTTCGATATAATCCATCGCTCGGCTCAAAGCCCACGCCCAAGCTCCGATAGTTCCAAAGTTGTCGTCGCGGTTTTGTAATAATGGATACAACCTATGAACTCCCGTCGAAAATCCCTGCTTGGGATTGTCGGAAGCGATGTCTTCGCGATAAGCTGTAATGAGTGCATAGCCTCTCGCCAAAATAGTATCCAGAGGCCATTGGGCGGCATTTATCCCTCTACAAGCCTCCGTAGCCTGATGCTCTACCACACAGTTAAGATTTACGTAAGGATTGTTTCGCCCCGACTCCATCCAACTTTTTGTAATTCGAATGTAAGGGTCAGTATGAATGGCGTGATTTCCCCAAAAATTCAATCCTAAGATAGCAGGTACAGGCTTCCCGACTTGATTAGGGATATACATCAATAATTCCATTTGAGGACCTGTATTTGTCCCGTCAAAATATACCACAACCTGCCGCCGAGTGGCTTTTCCGTTGAGTGCTTTTTTATCTTCTTCCATGATCTCAAACCTCAGATTTGCGGGACGCTCAGGCGAATGTCCGTACATCTCCCGCGAAAACAATTCGAAGATTTCTTTACGCCGTACTTTGTGCCATTGCTTGGAGTTTTTGACGAGTTTGCCGCTATTCATAATCAGTGGGTTGGGCAAAACTGACGTTTGAGCCCTACTACCACATGTAACTAAGAGACAGAAAAGACAAAAAAAGGCTTTTTTCATAAATCAAGATAAATAAGAAGAATGCAAAGAAAGATGTTTGGCCGCTTGTTGGGCTATTTCTTTAATATGAGGCAGTACAGGATTGGCATCATCGGAGCGCCAAATGAGATAGAGCTGCGTTTTGGTATCCAATTTTAAAAAACGCACTCCCAAGGCAGATGCTCCATGACGATAAGAAATAGGTAAAACCGACAAGCCTAATTTTTTTTCTACCAATCTCAAAATCGTAGCACCATAGTTGGAATGATAAACCACTCGGGGTCGAAACCCCTTTTCTCCAAAAATCCCGTGTAAAATTTGCCCATAATGTAGGTGAGCGTCCAATTTTGGTAAAATAAAAGCTTCTTCTTGACATTGACCAATATCTCTAAAATTGGTTTCGTTGAGCGGGTGGTCGTGCGGGACTACCAGCGCAAAATGCTCTTCAAACAACAATTGAATCGAAAAACGCGCATCAATAGAAACCTCTCGCGTAAATCCAACATCAATAGCATAATTGGTAAGAGCTTCCAACAATTCTAATTCGGCGATTTCGGTAAGTTCGATATTGATATCAGGAAAACGTTCGTAAGTCATGGCCAATGTCTCGGGCAAGATAGAATAAAGCGCCGAACCCGGATGCCCCATGCGTATTTTTCCGACTGTACCGCTATGAATTCGGCGGGCCTGCTCCGTAACATACTCAAGCTGGTGTTTTATTTTACTAATCTCATCCCTAAAATAAGCTCCCGCCGCAGTAAGTCGGACGTTGCGTTTGTCGCGTTCAAACAAAACCACCCCTATCTCTTCCTCTAGTTGTTGGATATGACGACTCAACGCAGGCTGAACGATGAAGAGTTTTTCGGCAGCCCGCGAAAAATGTAATTCTTCAGCAACACCAAGGAAATAAGTAAGTTGACGCAAATCCATAGAGAAGTCAGTAAGGAAATCTATTTATACAAATTAAGCATAAATCATTAAAAAAATAGCATTTCTGATTATTAAAAGGCTTTTGTTATTTTGTATGACCTTTTAGTCTTTCATCATCTTTATTCCAGCTTATTTAAAAGGATTGATAACATCCACCTTCACAACCCTACTTAAATGATTCAAATTACGCCTTATCAGCCTATTTATCAGCAAGCTATCATTGACCTCATTTTAAACATACAGCAAAACGAATTCAATGTTCCGATTACTCTTCATGACCAACCCGACTTACTGATTATCCCCGAATTTTATTGTCAACGCAAAGGAAACTTCTGGCTGGCATTGGATGGTGACAAGCTCGTAGGCACTATCGCTCTCATCGATATTGGCGATGAAATGGGTGCTTTACGAAAAATGTTTGTTCACCGGGATTATAGAGGTAAAAACGTAGGTGTTGCCTTATTTTTACTAAATACTTTGCTTCAGCATTGCCAAAAATCTGGTTTTAAATCAATTTATTTAGGTACTAATCCAAGATTACAAGCGGCGATGCGTTTTTATGAAAAGAATGGTTTTTCTCAACTTCCTCTTGAGAGCCTACCCCCACAATATCCACGAATGCAAGTTGATACTGTTTTTTACCAATACCATCTAACCTTATGAAACATCAAACTGCTACTCCTCCTATTGTACTTCGTACCGATTTTCGAGCCCATACCGACATCGCCGCCGTGGCACAACTCCATGATACTATCTATCGCGAAGAATTTGAGTTTGGCGGCGAATTATTTACTAAATATGTAGAAGATAGCCTACGAGAGTTTGCGCAGCAATACCAACCTCATAAAGACGCCGTATGGATGTATGAACATGAAGGAAAACTCATCGGATGTATATTTTTGATGAACCGAGGCGATGCCGCTCAACTGCGCTATTTTCTAATTCACCGAGATTTTAGGGGGTTAGGATTTGGAAAAAAACTAATGGAGATGTTCCTAAAAACCCTACGCCAGCGTCACTATCGGTCTTGCTATCTCTGGACGGTAGATGGCCTTACGCAAGCGGCTCACTTGTACCAAAAATATGGATTTAGGGTGACAGACGAACGTCTCAGCAATACCTTTGGTATTACGCTTTTAGAACAACGCTACGAACTCATCTTACCCATTTTCAGACTTGGAGAATTGGCCGATGCCTCTCGTTTGCGAGATTTGACCGAAAAAACCTTTGTAGATACTTATGCCGATTTCAACACCGCCGAAAACATGCATCTACACATATCCACCCGTTTTGGTCTAGCCCAACTCCAACATGAACTCCTCGACCCTCATATTCAGTACGTGATTGTAGAATTGAAAGAGCAATTGGTGGGTTTTGTAAAATTGGTCAAAGAGCATTCTTTGCCGGAGCTATCTTCTCTCAAAGCCGTCGAAATCGAACGATTTTATGTGGACTTGGCGTATCAAGGAAAAAGCATAGGCACTCGCCTTATGGACTACGCCTTGCAATGGGCAAGAAAAGAAGGCTTTGAAGTAGCTTGGCTTGGCGTATGGGAACACAATACCAAAGCTCTTCAGTTTTATAAAAAAATGGGTTTTGTACCTTTTGGGGAGCATATTTTCACGCTCGGCACTGAGCTTCAAAATGATTTCTTGCTAAAATTAGAGCTTAGGTGATACTATAGTTTGTCTAAAAACAAAAAAAGGAGTAAGCCCTTTCTAATTGACTTACTCCTTTTGAAAACATTAATATAATTTTAAAGCCCTTTACGATAGTCGAGAGGGGGTTTGCGGTCACCGATAAGAGGTACATATTTTACACCATCCAATTTTTGCTGAAATTCTGCTTTGGCACGACTCAGCAGTTCTGGTTGGGTAAACAAATCCACGCCCATTGTTGCGAGGGTTTTGGCCGCCAAAAGCATTCCTTTATATCCAATACTCATGCCATCAGCAGCCACTGCCTGCCACGTATGGGCTGCAGTACCGGGTACCCAAGTCGCGGTCGACAAGCCCGCAGTAGGAACCACGTAACTAATGTCCCCCACATCGGTAGAAGCAGGAAAATGACTCAACCGATAAGGCTGAACTTCAGATGCTCTTGAGAGAGGTGGTATTTTTGCGTTTTCAAATGATACCCGCAATTTGTTGGCAAAAGCCATTTCTTCGGCATTGTAACTAACTCCACCCAGTTTTTGGAGATTGCTGTGCATGGCTTTGGCAAGGGTTTCGTTGGGAAGAAGCCCATAAATTCCCGTAATAACTTCGTATTTCATCGTGGTCCCCGTGCCCAAAGCGGCTCCTTCTGCTGCTTTGATAACGCGCTCCCATATTTGTTTAACTTCGGTGACGTCAGGGTGGCGCACCATGTATTCTACTTCGGCAAAGTCAGGCACTACATTGGCTGCTAATCCTCCTTTGGTAATGACGTAGTGGATACGACTCTTCTCATCTACGTGCTCTCGCATCATATTCACCATCACATTCAGGGCTTCTACGCCATCTAAGGAAGAGCGTCCTCGTTCGGGAGCACCAGCGGCGTGGGCAGTTTTGCCATAAAAACGAAACATTCCTTGGATAACCGCAGTACAAGTACTAGCGTCTGCACTATTACCGTCGCCAGGATGCCAGTGAATCACCGCATCCACATCTTTCAACAGCCCGGCCCTTACCATATATACTTTGCCGCCTCCACCTTCTTCGGCAGGTGTACCATACACCCGGACAGTACCTGCTCGCTTGGTTTGAAGCAACCAATCTTTAAGAGCTATACCTGCCGCCACGGAGGCCGTTCCGAAGAGATTATGACCACATCCATGTCCCGTCCCACCTTCAATGAGCGGTTTTCGGTAAGGAACAGAGTCTTGAGATAGACCTGGTAGAGCGTCATATTCAGCCAAAATGCCAATCACCGGTTGACCGCTGCCGTAAGAGGCCACAAAAGCCGTAGGAATATCCGCTACACCACTTTCTACTTTGAAACCTGATTTACGAAGGGTCTCCTGCAAAAGTGCTGAACTTTTAGATTCGAGATAGCCCAGTTCTGCATAGTTCCAAATCTGCTTGGCAATTTGGCAATAACTTGCGTATTTTTTGTCGAGTTGTGAAGTAACATAGGCTTTATCATCCGCTTTTTGTGCATTGACATGTGCGATTGTGCCTATCCCCAATAAGAGTACTTGCAGTATTTTTCTCATAGTGTATTGATGAATTAGTTTGGGTTAATAAAACTTCTGAAAGTTAACAGATAGTTTTGAATTTTGATAACCAATAAAATACCAAAATGAGAAAATAAAACGACCTTATTGCCCCCGAATTATAATTCGGGGGCAATAAGGTTTTGCGTCTCTGACGCAAAGCAAGTTACTCTGCCCGAATCAACGATACTTCAGCTACTTGCAAGCCTCGTTCGGCCTCTTTGCAATTCCACTGAAATATCACTTCGCCGTTTTTAATAGCTTGAGCAGGCACTTCAAACTCGTATTCGGGTTGTTCACCCAATTTGATATAGTCGTGGATAAGAATGCCGTCAGAGGTCATCATGCGTACATTCGATTTAAACCTGCCACTGTACACCACTTTCACTTTGTACTGCACCCCCTTTTCCAATTCATCATACTTGATTTTCAAGACATTATCGTACAACACTTCGATTTGGCTCGTCCACGCTCTTGGCACCGCCGGTACGGGTGTGCTCATTCTTGGGAAACTCTCCAAGTAGTCTTTGGGCAAATTCATTCCATAACCTATTCTCGACGATTGAAGGCTTTCGGGGTCGTTGTTCCAATTGTATTTGGTAGGCACTACTCTTGCGCGACTAGTGGGATTCATAAAATGGTCATAGATTCCGCCTTTGCCTGGATAGGTTCGACCGAGCAAACGAGCCAATGCTTGTTTTGCTTGGGTATCGTCCATTTTTTCCACTTTTTTAAGTTCACGCATCAGCCACGGGGCATCGTTGAGCGGATAATCTAGGTTGTCAATAAAATTCCCTCGCCCTTGCATGGCTCCGTGTTTGACGACGGTTAGCTGCGCTCCAATGCTTCGATGCAGCGAATCAGCCAAAGCCAGGCATCTTTCTCGTAACGAAACGGCAACGGGCTCCTGCCATGCCTTGCTCAATACTTCCATGGCTTTCTGCGCTTTGGCTTGCGAATTACCTTCTCCAGATGTCAGGATTTCGTAGGCTTGTCGTTCCAACTGCGTTTCGTAGATACTTCTTTCCCGAACATAAGCATCAAAATACGCCCGAATCAATCCCATCTGAAAACGCGGATTGGCCAAAAGTGTTTTTGAAGCCGATTGCTCCATTTTTTGCCATCTCATCAGCGTCCGTTCGATTTGATTGGCGGCCAAAATAGGCCCTTTGATATTGGTTTCCAATTCCGACAGTCCCAAAGCCCCATCCATCGCCAAGTCTGCGTCAAAAAACAGGCGGCTATAGTCTTTCAAAGTCTCTCTGACGTCCGTTTTGGGATCCCAATCTTGGTCACTCCAAACAAATTTGTTGACGTCGTCGTTGGTTCCTTCCGAGTAGCTTATGCTTCCAATACAATACGGAGCCACGATGTTGTGGAAAAATTTCTGGTCTTTAGGGCGAGGATTCACCGCTTCGCGCCCCAGCGTTACTGCCCATGCAGGATCCCAATCGGGTTCGGGATATTGGGAGGCAATGGAGTGCGTAATATCTGGATAGTTGCGAATAGGAATCGAAGGCTTAACAATTTTTCGAATTTGGTCAATTGGCACTTTTACCCAAGGGCCATACACCACTCCCCCAAGCCAAGGATAGCCTTTGTTGACATGCCGAAAAAAAGAATCAAACCATGCTTTGGTAGGTTTGAAAGACTGTGGCGAAATCCAGATTTTCGCTTTTGGATGGTATTTTTTTAATAACACCGCCACTTTGTCCATCCATTCAAAAAGTTCATCGGGTTCGAGCTCGCCTGGGTCACCGCCAGGCACAAAAATGGCATCGATTTTAGAAACCGCTTTAAAAACAGTTTCACGTGCAAGTAATTCATTTTTTACTTTTTCGGGTGTTGTAAAGTCTTTGCCAATGTTGGGATACCACATCCAGACATCAAGCCCGTAGCGTTGGCAAATCCGCGCTTGCTCTTTCACCATGTCTAAGGTAGCTAGTTTCATGTGGCGACTCGTGGGTTCGTCGTCAGTGCCTGGCGGGAGAATTTCGATGCTATTGGCCCCAAAAAGTGCTAATTCACGAATGTATTGGTCGTATTGCGCTACAGTAAAGGCATCGTAAGAATTTGTCTTGGGGCGATACCCTAACTGATGTCCTCTTACCAAGTATTTTGGACTCGTAGAAATGCGAAAATCGGAAGGGAAACGTACTCGTCCTTTGGTAATTTCGGCCTTGCGAAGCAAACGCCCTACGCCATACATTACCCCTCTCACGTCTTTACCTACAACCACCACAGCGTTTTTTTCGGCCGATGCCACCAAGCGAAAACCTTCTCGCGTGGGCAACGGCAAACGAAGTACTTCTGCTCTTAAAGCCGACGGTAATTCGGTTATATTTTTTTCAAGAATCAAATAAATACTGGCTTCTGAGCTTCCCTCAAAATTGGAAGAGATTTTCGGCAAAACTCCCGAACGAGTTGCTATTTCTTCTTGTAAAACCGTTACGATTTCCTTGAATTCGTTGGCATCTGCTTGCCTCCGATTGACACTGGCTTGGGTGAGGTCTATCCACGATTGGGCATAGCCGATTTGAGAAAAAATAAAAAAGAGGATTCCTGTTAAAATACGTTTCATTGGTGAATACATTAAATTAAAAATCACCCCGAACTGTCATTCGGGGTGTTATGGTTTTGCGTCTCTGACGCCTTTTTTTATACACTTTGAGAGCCTGCAACCTTGGAAAGGCTCAAAACCTTTTCAAGGTTAGCAAAGTCAACATAAAAGTGAGTTAACAGCCAAAACTACCTAATTCTAAAGTTCACTTATAGCTAGCTCAAGCAATTTCCTGATAAACAACCTTAGAAAGGTTCAAAAACCTTTCTAAGATTAGCACCCCTTAATTCCAAGGCTTACTTGTGCCTTGAATGAGCCACATTTTGGCGTAAGGGTGATCTTTGCTTTGGCCCGCAGGAATGTAATTAGTGGTTCCCAAACGTTCGACAGCCGAGTTGTAATTGGTGAGATAAGAAGGGTCTTGATTAGGAACAGGGTACATATATCGGATGGGTAAAACTTTGCCGTACTGTGCCACTTCGCCCGCCTTCAAAGCAGGAAAGCCCGTCCGCCTCCAGTCAAACCATGATTCAATCCCAAACCAAGAGGAAAGCCATTTTTGCTCCATAATACGCTCAAGTTTGTTGGTGGCGGAGGCATAACTCACCGTATTTTGTGCGTAGTATTTATCAAAATCATAGGAAGCCGTAAATACCCCTGCTTTATCCATTGAAGCGCGAATGGCTTTTTTGTAATGACCTTCGGCATCGGTAGCGCCAAAATTGCCCGCCAAAGCGGCTTCGGCCAAGATAAACTCTACTTCGCTGTAGGTCATCAGATTCATCGTCACGTAGGTATCTGTGTTTTTGCGGTAGCGTTCGTGCAAGAAAGAAATATATGGATTACGTTCGTTGTGGTAGGCCGTTGCGTCGTTGCCTTTGTTGTAGGCCACGGCCTGCGTAATAGGCAAACCTACTGGCAAGCCTACATACAGCGACGTATCTACATTAGCTGCCGTAGCAGGCACATACACTACCGAATAACTTTCCCCGTAAATATTCTTCACCGTTACGGTCGTTTCTTTGGTTACTTTGGTATCCCATTTACGCTGCACGGGTTGTACCCAGCGCTGAAGGCGCGGGTCATTCAAAGCAATCAATTTACTGACAAAGGGTTGTCCTGGCTTGAGCAGGTAATTAGGGTTAGGCGAGTTGAGCGGGCCACCCGGAGCGGAATTGTCAGCACTCGCACCCACAAACGCCATAGAGGCATCATCGCTATTGCTTGCAAATGCATCGGCGGCGGCTTCCGTAAATTCTGTTTGGATATTCACTCCTATTGCGCTCATTTCTGAACGTTTGTCAGCCAAACGCAAGGCATAGCGCAACCGAAGGGAGTTTGCCAATTTGCGCCATTTTGTACCGTCACCTTTGTATAAAATATCCGAAGTTGGGTTTACGGCATCTTTGCTTTCAAGGCTATTTAGCAATGTCACGGCTTGCTTCAAGTCGGTCATGATGCCTTTATACACTGCCGCTTGCTCATCGTATTTTGGAAAAAACAAACCAGAAGAAGCTTTCAGTGATTCGGAATACGGAATATCTCCGTACAAATCTGTCAACAGCCCAAATACCACCGAGCGCATTGTAAGGGCAATGGCCTGAAAAAAACGATTGTTTTCTTTGACACCTTTTTCATAAATCAGCTGATTGTTACGCAGGATTTCATAGTAGCCATTCCACGATTCTTGGGTCCAAGCATATTGGTTGATGACAGCTGCCCCTTCGTTGGTACCAGCCTGCATGTACTGCATCGCTGCCCCAATTTTCGAGCCATCTCTTCCCAAACTAAAGATGGTTTTGCCCGTATTGGAAAGCACGTAGGTCATGATATAATTAGAAGAAACATCTTCAGGGCTATTGGGGTTTTTGTCGATTTCGGTCAAATCTTGACAAGAAAATAGCAAACATCCCAAGGTAAGTGCAGCTACTCCATTTTTTATTTTTATGAATTTCATATCTACCCAAATTTTAAAAATCAACATTCAATTTGAAACCTATTGAGCCAGTCATTGGCATTACGTTGTAATATTCAACTCCCTGCGACCAGCTTGTACCCGTCGGACGGAAAGCTCTTTCGGGGTCTAACCCCTTGATTCCGTGACGAGTCCACATGTACAAATTGTTTCCAACAATCGACAAGGAAGCATTTTGAACTTTGAAACGACTGACAAAGCTTTTGGGCAAAAAGTAAGTCACCGACACCTCTCTTAACTTGACATAAGTAGCACTGTAGAGATTACGGTCAGGGAAAGGGCGATTGGCATAGCGATAGGCACTGAATGGGTCAATCCATTTGCTGCCTGCCCCCCCTAAGTTTTCGACATAAACCGTGTTGCCCGCGGCATCTTTTGTAGCAAATACACCTGGGTTGAGGCTGGCATCTTGTAGGCGCTTAGATGCTTCAGTAGTTCCTTCGGGCCACGCATGACCACCGTAGGCGGCATTTCTGCCTCCAATCCAATTGCCAAGATACATATCTGGATTGGCTTTGATTTGCTCGGGAAGGCTTCGGTTAGGATCATAGGCTACACCCGACAAAGTTTCTTCAAGCATCCCGTTGTTTCCTAAAAACATCATGGTATTGGAATAAAACTGTCCACCCTGACGCCAGTCAATATTGGCAAATAAACTAAGGTTTTTATAACGGATAGTGGGCTGAATCCCCATCAGGAAAGCATGGTTAAAATTACCAATTTTCACCAAATTGTTCGGGTCGTTGTCGGTTTGATAAAGCCCTCCGCTCGTCACAATTGGATAGTTATAATAAGGCGATGCCTTGTCTTTGACTCTCAGCATGGGTGCCATGTAAATATCCCCAATTTGGCCTCCTTCGTAGGTGCGTACCTCGGCGCCACTGTATGACGTGAACGAGAAATACTTGATTCCCTCCGCTAATTTACGAATGTAGGTACGATTGCGGGTCAAGGTAAAGTTCATATCCCACGAGAAATCTTTTGTTTTGATTGGAGTCGTCACTATCCCAATCTCAAAACCCTGACTCTCCACCAAGCCTGCATTAATCTGCTTGTTGCTTGCCCCTGACTCCACAGGAGTGACAATAGATAATACTTGGTTTCGGTTGCCACGTTTGTAGTAAGTAGCTTCCAATCCAAGGCGATTTTTAAAGAATTTGAAATCTACTCCAATCTCGTGCGAAGTCGAAATTTCAGGCTTCAAATCGGGGTTGCGGAGTATTCCGCCCATGTACATACGTTTGGCAGAGCCCCAGTCCAAGGCAGTACTGAAGGTTTGCGAACGGCTGTAAGGATCTACATCGTTTCCGACTTGGGCAAAACCCGCACGTACTTTTGCAAAATCAACCCAAGACGGCATTTTTACAACTTCTGATACCAATAAACTCAACGAAGCCGAAGGATAAAAGTATGAATTGTTGCCTTTTTTGAGCGTACTAGTCCAGTCATTACGTGCAGTCAAATCTAAGTAAACCAGGTCTTTGAACCCGACAGAGGCCGAGGCATATACTCCATACAATAATTTTCGTGAAAAAGAACTCAAAGGATTAAACGTTCCCGGAGCGCCGTTGGCAATGGTATATAGCCCCGGAATCACCAGTTCGGTAGTAGCATTATAAAGTGATTGGTAATATTGCTCCAGACGGTTGGCACCTGCCATGGCATTGAGGCTCCAACTGTTATCGAAATTCTTTTTATAATTGAGCATCAAATCGAAGTTTTGCTCTTTTCGGTAGTCGTTCGAAATCGTATATCCACCTTTCAACGCTTCATAATTACTGTACGCTTTTTTCGACTCAAACATCTCGCTGTAAGAATCTCTAGCGTATTTTCCTGTCAATGATAGCTCGTTGGTTAAATCATAATCCAATTGAATTTTGGCAACAGTACGGTCGCGTTTAAAGCCCGTTAGGTTTTCATATACCAAAAAGAAAGGATTATTTTGTTTGTCTTTGTACTTGCGCTGGGCGATGCCTTCTTGCCCTGGCAACCAATAATCGCGTAAATCATTGACATTGACCTGCGAACCTATTTCGTACACACTCCTAACGGGGTCGTTACGGCTGGCATCTATCAAAGGTCGATTGTCAGAACCCGATTGCGTCACATTCAAGCTCACAGAAGTACGAAACTTATCGGTGATGTTGTAGGCAGAGTTCAGGGCAATCGTCAAACGCGACAAATCGGTATTGGGAATAATGCCCGAGTTGCTCATATTTCCTGCCGACAAGCGGAAATTACCTTTTTCGTAATTGCCATTAACGGATACGTTGTTGGTATTAGTAACCCCCGTTTGGAAGAAATCTTTGAAGCGATTGGGATACGAAACCAGCGGGGCCTTTTGACCATTACTATTCCACAAAACCCAGTTTTCGCCCGCATCTAGCGCAGGGCCCCAGCTTTCATTTTCGGCTTCTTCTAGTACGTGCGCGCCTGTTTTGCCAGAGCCAAATTTGTTTTGTACTTGCACGTACTCTAGTGGTTTGTCCATTACCACCGAAGTATTCAACGATACCCCAATTCCTTTTTTACCTCCGGCACCTGACTTAGTAGTAATCAATACTACACCACTTCCTGCCCGTGAGCCGTACAAAGCCGCCGCGCTAGGGCCTTTTAGAATAGAAATATTGGCAATATCGTTGGGGTTAATATCCGAAATTGGATTTCCCATGTCGGCTCCCGCAAAGGAGTTGGTCATGCGATTGGCAACGGGCACACCATCAATCACAAACAAGGGCTGATTGTCGCTATTGAGTGAGTTGGCACCCCTAATCACCATACTCACCGACGAACCAACAGCGCCGCCCATTTGCGAAATTTGTACCCCTGCTACTTTGCCCGCTAAAGTATTGAGCACATTGTTTTGGGGGGTTTGGGTAAGAGCAGTCCCTTCCACATTGCCAACTGAGTACCCCAAGGAGCGTTTTTCGCGCTTGATACCCAAGGCCGTCACCACGGCCTCATCCAGTATAATCGCACTCTCTTCCAATTCCACTTGCAACGTGGTTTTGTCCCCGAGTACAATTTCTTTGGTTTGATAACCAATAAACGAAAACACCAAGACCGAAGCAGAAGTAGAGACTTCAATACGAAACGAGCCATCACTACCCGAAATCGTACCCGTTTGGGTACCTTTTACCACCACATTGACCCCTGGCAAGGGGCTTCCGTCGGCTTTTGCAGTCACTTTTCCCGAAATCACTTTCACCAGTTTTTTTACCGATGTAAGTGTTTGGAGCTCCGCACTTTGATTGATAACATTAGGCGTGGTAACGGGCAGCGGCTCCTGCACCAAAGCTGCCCATTTGGTGAGGGGGGTCAGCAAGTACAGGTTTTTATCCAATTTTTCATAACGTAGATTAAGAGTAGAAGATATAAACTCTAGCTCTTTTTCCAGCGACCCAAACTGTTGCAAACCATAATCGATGCTTTTGTTTTCGACCGTTCGGCGATCGTACGAGAAAGACACTTTATATCTTGATTGAAGGTCTTTCAGAGCGCTTTTCAGCGATTTAACATTACTTGATTTTTGATACTGACTCTGAATTCCGGTCACTTCGCGCGAAGCTAGTAATTGGGCAGATGCCTGAAAGGCAAGACCAAAAAACAGCAAGCTCAAAGCCCGATGTCGTGATTTTCGATTGCAGAAATTTTTCATATAGACAGTGGTTTGGTATTCTAAAAAATGGTAAATCAATCATTAACAGATTTTTTAAACTGAACCCCTCCCTCTACACGCACTACCTGATGAGGATATGCTTTTGTGAGGGCGTTGATAAGAACGCTGGGGTCGTCAGCAGGAAATACTCCATTAAATTCCCCAAGTTTGCTTCCTTCTTCTACCTGTACTTTTAGGCCAAAGCGTTCTTCCAATACTTTTTGTATGTCTAACAGCGTGGCGTTTTCAAAAACCACTTTGCCCGATTGCCAAGCCGTATAATTCTGAACATTTACCTCTCTTTTTACCAGATTTCCTGAAGAATTCGAGTATTCTACCAAATCGCCTGGTTGCATCAATAGTTTTTGGGAACTGGCTTTATTGAGAGATAGTTCTACTTTTCCCGATTCGAGGGCTACCGAAGTCGAATGAGAGAAACTTCGAACATTGAAGCGTGTCCCCAACACCGCCACATCCACCTCTCCCGAATGCACCACAAATCCGCGATGATTAGGCAAATGACTCACGTCAAAAAAGGCTTCTCCTGTAAGCCATACTTCACGACTTCCGGCATCTTCTTGCTCCATGCCTGCCACTTTGAGTTCCGCTCCTTTGTTTAATTTGACGACCGACCCATCGGCTAGTTTTAACTCCAGCATTTTCTCAGAAGCTACATACACCTTAGACGTCAACTCTTTATTCACATACCACACCACCCCTAGCGCCACCAGAAGACTAGCGGCTACGGGAATCATCCACCGTACAACTATATTTTTTAGCGAATGCTTTGAAGGTTTGGCGTCTTCCCAATCCTGTACTCTCGCCATCAATTTCGTACTTGCTTGCGCTATCTGCTGCTCATCTACTGTTGTCTCATCTTCGTTTTGCATCAGTTTCAACAAAGACACCGCTTCTTCTACATTCGCTTTCAAAGCAGGTTCTTCTTGCATCAAGCGTTCCCATTTTTTTATCGCGTCATCGTCAGTCCTAAAGTACCAGCCTAAAAAGGTTTCGTCGGTAAGCAATTGTTCGGGCTTCATATCAAATTTTTGTTCCTTTCTGAATACCAGTGCAGCCAATCGTCACGGGATAATCATTTTTTTTCTTATTTTTTTTTTATTAATTAAAATTTAAAATTGCACGCACTTTGAATAGTCTAACTTTGCTTTGCTTTTGTAATAAGGTTAAACACAACTTTTGGTTAGATGGATGAAACTCAATTGTGGAAGGGTTTTCTTAATGCCGATCCAAAAGCCTTTGAAGGTCTTTTTAAGAGTTATTACAAGCCCCTATATCTATACGGCTACAAAATGGTCCGTAATAGGCAGCTTGTGGATGATTGTATTCAGGATCTTTTTTTTGAGCTATGGACTAGCAAAGCGCATTTGAGCGAAGTGACATCGGTAAAAGGGTATCTTTTTAAAGCTCTCAAGTTCAAACTAACAAGGGAGTTAAGAAAAGAAAACCGTTTTGGCACCCTCGAAGAAGAACCCAACGAGTGGTTTGAAATCAGTCATGAAAATTGGCTCATCGAACAACAAACCAACGCTGACCAAAAAGAACGATTGACGCATCTTATGGGCCAACTTACCAAACGACAACAAGAAGCAATTTATCTGAGATTTTATGTACAGCTTACCTACGAAGAGGTTGCAGAAATGATGAAGCTAACATACCAGGCAGTGGTCAATCTAGTTTATAAATCTGTTAAATTTCTTAGAGAACACTTAGTGCCGTTATTAATGCTTACGATAATCAATATATCTTTCTTCTGAATGCCCTCCGCTGGAGGGCATTCAGGTAGTTTAAGTGACATTTTAGGCCAAAGGAAACTCTGAATCAAAATAGCCCGCAAAGCGCCATAATTCTTGAATTTCATCCCTCCGCACGGGATAAGGCGCATAACGCTCATTGAGTGACTTTAAGACAAGTACCCCTTTTTCTTCCAAATAATTAAAAACTTTTTTCAAGACCACTCCTTCATCTTTGGTAACTACCAAGCAAATCGTGCCACTTTTGACGGCGTCCCAGCGGTCGATGTATTCTCCAAAAACCACCGCCCCTTCTCTCAAAGGCGGCATAGAATCGCCTTCATAAGGAAAAGCTCGGTATTTACGCTCTCTGGATAAAAAAGGCAATTGAAAAGTAGGAAGCCGGTTGATATAATCTATATCTCCGTAGCCTTCGGCATAGCCGCCCATCGCCCTCACAGGTACAAACTCAATGTTTTCATGATTTTGGCTATCGACTGTCGTCACCAATACACGGATGTCGTTTGAGGCAAAAGGCTGAAACTCACGACTTAAATCTTTGCGCAGAAGCCCGTCAATGGTTACGCCAAAGAAAGCCGCTAAGCGAATCAAATCCTCAAAACTCGGCTCAGCTCGGCCTAATTCGTAGGCGGCTAGGGTAGATTTTTTCATCCCTAATTCATCAGCTAACCGCTGTTGAGATACCTTTCCGGCTAGCTTCCCGCGTAGGTAAGAAAGATTTTGAGCAAAATTATTCACTTTTTCTTGCATAAAATTAAAAACATGGCTAATTTTTGCAACTAAAATACAAATTATTTAGTCAACTACCAAGAAACAGCCATTTAAACATTTATATACTAAAACAATATTTTTTTAAAACGTTAAAACTCATGAACTTCTACTTTCCTACTGTTTTTATCCCTTTCTCGGGCTCTACGGTAGCGGCAGGGTTTCCTTCTCCTGCCGAAGACTACACCGAGCTATCGCTTGATCTCAATAGCCACCTCATCGACCGCCCTTATACTACCTTTTGCATCCGAGTAAGGGGGAATTCCATGGAAGGTGCCAGGGTGTATGACGGCGATATGCTGTTGGTGGATCGCTCTATTTCTCCCCAAAACGGCCACATTGTTATTGGCGTCTTAGACGGCGAATTTACGGTCAAACGGCTACGTATCGACCAAGGCCAAATGTACCTTCTCCCAGAGCATCCTGCTTATGACCCTATTAAAATCAACCATGAAAATGATTTTAAAGTATGGGGCGTAGTGACTTATGTTATTCATAAAGCATAATATGTACGCTCTGGTAGATTGTAACAATTTTTATGCCTCTTGTGAGCGCGTGTTTCAGCCTCAGCTCGAAAAACGGCCCATCGTGGTACTTTCCAACAACGACGGCTGCATTATTGCTCGTTCTAATGAAGCCAAAGTGCTTGGCATTCCGATGGGGATTCCAGTGTTTCAAGTAGAGGCTTTACTCCGACAACACCAAGTTAAGGTTTTTTCTTCTAACTATGCTCTTTACGGCGATTTGTCGCACCGAGTGATGCAATCGTTACAAGCCTTTGCTCCAGCGATGGAGGTCTATTCTATCGACGAAGCTTTTTTAGATTTACGAAAAATCCCTTTTTATGATTTAGAAAAATGGGCCCAAACCCTCAAACGAAATATCCAACAATGGACAGGCATTCCGATTTCGATTGGAATTGCCCCAACCAAAACACTGGCCAAAATCGCCAACCGCTACGCAAAAGCCTTTCTACCCTCAGAAGGTATTTTTATCATTGAAGACGATCCTACCGCCGAAATAGCCTTGGCAGCTACGCCTATTGAAGATGTATGGGGTATAGGGCGTCGCTACAAGCGACTTCTACATTCTCATCAAATTTTCAATGCCTTTCAGCTCGTTCAAGCATCCGAAAGCTGGATTCAAAATCATCTTAAAGTAGTGGGATTGCGTATGTTGCGCGAGTTGCGCGGGGAGGTTTGTTATGGTCTTACCGTAGAGCCACATCCCAAAAAAGGCATTTGTGTTTCTCGGTCGTTTCGGCAAGCGACCTCTCATTTTGGGACCATCCAAGAGGTAGTTTCTACCTTTGCAGCCCGCTGTGGCGAAAAGCTCAGAAAACAAAAAAGCTGCGCCAATCTGCTTTATCTTTTCTTGTTTACCAATGCTTATCAAGATGCGGCCCCTCCTCAGATGTATTCAAAAGTAATATGCCTTCCCGTAGCAACCCACAACAGCTTCGAATTGGTCAAAATGGCGCTTACGGCGCTAGATTTGATTTTCAAAGAAGAATATCGTTATAAAAAAGTAGGAATCATGGTGACAGGTATCACCCCTGAATCTCATTTACAAACCAGTCTTTTTGATAAACCCGACCCCAAGCACCTCAGTCAAAAACGGGTATTGAAAGCAGTAGATGCGCTCAATCGGAAGCTAGGCAGAGATAAAATCCGAATCGCTATTCAGGGATATGGTTGGCAACCTTCTCAAGCCTACCGCTCTCCTTGCTATACTACTCGCTGGGAAGATATACCTACTATCGACGAAAGGCGGGATTTTAGAGGAAATATCCTCTCCCCTCGCCCTCATAAAGACTGAATCAAAGCGGTGATTTGTGGAATATCCAAAATCCAATCGGCAACGCCTTGGTTGATGGCTTGCTGAGGCATAAAAGGTACTTTGGCCGTATCGGGCTTTTGGACTACGGTCACTCCTCCCGCTTTTTGAATGGCTTTTAATCCTTGAGTCCCATCTGCATTGGCTCCTGAGAGCAAAATAGCGACCGATGAACGTCCGCACACATCTGCTACCGATTCAAAGGTAACATCCAATGCGGGACGACTATAATTCACTTTTTCGGAATCATCCAAAGAGAAAAATCCGTTTTTTTCGAGTAGTAAATGATAATCTGCCGGGGCAAGATAGATATGCCCTTTCTCTATTACATCTTTATCCTCTACCTCCTGAATAGGAAGGGAAGTTTTGTAAGAAAATAAATCCGCTAAAGAGGAGTCGTTGGAGTTTTTTCGATGGACTACCACTATCAGCACAAAAGGCATAGGAGAAGGCAAATCAGGTAGCAATTCTAGCAGTACTTCCAAACTCCCCGAAGAACCTCCTATTACTACTACTTTGCAGTCTTTTATGAGACGATTTTCCGCCATATTTTTTCGCTATTGAGTTGCTTGTATTTTGACTGTACCATCGAAAATTTGAGGGTCTCTTTTGAACCCAAAGCCAAATAGCCCAATGCTCCCAAACTTTCATCAAACAACTGTAATACCCTATCTTGCAAGTCTTTATCAAAATAAATCAACACATTACGACAAAGTATCAGGTCAAATTCATTAAACGAACGATCAGACACCAAGTTGTGGGTCGAAAAAATCATCCTTTCACCAAGAGCTTCATCAAACTTCACTTGCCCATAATGAGCCGTATAATAGCTCGAAAAATCTTTCCGCCCTCCCGACAAAATATAATTTTCGGAATATTGCTTCATTGACTGAAGCGGAAAAAACCCCGTTCTTGCCTTCTCTAATACACTAGGATTCAGATCAGTAGCATATAAAAGAGACTTTTGAAGTAAATTCATTTCTTTCAACAAAATCGCCATCGAATACACTTCCTCACCTGTTGAGCATCCTGCATGCCAAATCCTAATAAAAGGTTTGGCACTGATGGTTTGGAGTACTTCGGTACGCAGTGTTTTATAAAAAGAAGGGTCGCGAAACATCTCCGTGACATTGACAGTCACCTCTTCCACAAAGCGCTTCAGATAAATCTTGTCTTCCTTGATACGATATTTAAACTCGGCAAGGCTCAGAAATTTGTCTAACGAACACAATCGTGTAATGCGCCGTTTGAGCGAAGCCCTCGAGTAATGCGTAAAATCATACCCATGCCATTCAAAGAGGTCGTTGAGCAAATGCTCCACTTCGGCATCCTCAATCTGTATCAGTTCTCTATACACGGTCTAACATTTCCAATAATTTATCTACATCAATTGGCTTTGAGATATAATCGGTAGCCCCCGCTGCTAAGCATTTTTCCTTATCTCCTACCATTGCTTGAGCCGTCACCGAAAAAATAGGGGTATTGGCTCGATGCTCCAGTGATTTGATGCGAGGAATCGCCTCATAGCCATCCATTTCGGGCATCATCATATCCATCAAAATGACATCGACTATTTCATCAGTCTTCAAAATCTCCAATGCTTCTTGGGCACTAAGGCACGAAAGACACTCAAACGCTCGTGCTCTTAACGTCGCTTTTAGAGCAAAGATATTTCGAGAATCGTCGTCGATGATTAAAACTCTCTTTTTACGCATGAGGTTTAAAATTAAGTGATATAGATGTTAGCCTCCCGTTTACTTTTATTCTTTTCACACTGACACTATCATAAGTTATAAAAAACCAGTCTATCTTTTTTCATACAACCACACTCGTAATAAAGAGATGAGTTGGTCAATATCAACGGGCTTGGTGATATAATCCGACGCCCCAGCCTGAATACACCTTTCGCGGTCGCCTGTCATGGCCTTGGCCGTGACCGCAATCACTGGCAAATTCTTCCACTTATAATTCTCTCTGATTTTTTTGGCAGTTTCGTAGCCATCGATTTGGGGCATCATCATATCTAGCAGCACCACATCAATGCGCGGGTTTTCGTTCAACTTCTGCAATGCCTCTTTTCCATCCAAGGCCGTGACTACGTTCATCTTGTAGTTTTCGAGTGCCTTCGACAAAGAGAAGATATTCCTGACGTCGTCGTCGGCCACCAACACCGTCTTGTCTTTCAGGATGTCGGTCAAAACGCCTAACTTTTTTGGTTCTTCGACAGCGGTTCCCGCAGATGGTTTCTGTTCTCCCACAAGGTGCAAGAAAATCGACACCTCGTCGAGCATACGTTGATAAGAATGCGCGGTCTTGACTACAATAGAATCGGCATAGCGTTTGATTTTGAGTTCTTCGGCCATCGACAAACTCTTTCCCGTAAAAATAATGATAGGTACTCTCTCCAAGCCAGGGTTTTTCTTGACCTCTTCGAGGGTATCGTAGGCAGTACTATCAGGAATACCCATATCCAAAATAACACACTCGACTTCCTTACGTTTGAGGGCTTCGACCCCTTCCGAAATATTGCTTCGAAGCTCCGAACTAATGTCGAAAGTTTCTAGGAAATAGGCCAATGCCTTGGCATGTTTGGGATTATCTTCTACAATCAATACTTTTTTGGAATCTCGATTGAGCACGTATTCTATTTTTTCAAATACTTCCTGCATTTGCTCAAAAGCCACAGGCTTATCTACAAAATCAATCGCGCCTTTCAGGATACTTTCTTTTTCCAAATGCAAAGACGACATCATATGTACTGGAATATGGCGCGTTTGGAGATTGTTTTTGAGGGCATCCATCACTTCCCATCCGCTCATAACGGGGAGTTGGATATCCAACAGTATCCCTAGAGGTTTATAAATAGTAGCCAATTGGACACCTTCATCGCCTCGTACCGCCACGATTCCCTTATACCCTTTGCTACGAGCATAATTGAGAAGTGAACGAGCAAAGTTTGTATCATCTTCAATGATAAGTATTGTCTTGTCATCTGACTGAATAGTATTTCTATCATCAGGGATATTTTCAGGAATAGACGCACTGATATACCTATCGGTGGGAGTTTCTTTGCTGACCAAAGTCGGAAGTTTAGGCTCAATGGTAAGCGTGATAGGCTTAGAAGACCCGCTACTTACGCCCATTCCAGAGGTCAATGGAACACATAAAGTAAAGGTGCTTCCCTGATTGACGCGGCTCGAAAGCGAGATTTCGCCCCCCAGCAATTTTGCCAATTCTCTACTGATTGAAAGTCCCAAGCCAGTACCTCCATATTTTCGTTTGGTGGAGCCGTCGGCCTGCTGAAATGCCTCAAAAATAAGGGGTTGCTTTTCGGGAGGAATCCCAATGCCCGTATCTTTCACACCAAAACACAACGCATTGTTTTCAGCGTGACGATAGATATTGACTTTGACCGAGCCCGTTTCGGTAAATTTAAGCGCATTAGAAATGAGGTTTTTAAGAATTTGCCCCAATCTCATTTTGTCCGTTTCAATCGTTGACGGCATATCGGCTGCCACATTGATTTGAAAATCTAGTTTTTTATCTTTTGCAATAGGCTCAAAGAGTGATTGTAGCTCATATCGGATATCCTCTAGTGCCACATCCGATACCTCTAGGGTCATCTGCCCTGCTTCAATTTTGGACAAATCCAATATTTCATCAATCAAACCAAGTAATCCATTTCCTGAAGATTGAATGACTTTGGCATACTCTACTTGATCTTCCGAAAGGTTGTGTTCGGTGTTTTCGGATAGCAAGCGACTCAACAACAAAATAGAGTTGAGCGGGGTACGAAGCTCATGCGACATATTGGCCAAAAACTCTGACTTATAACGAGTTGTAAGCTCAAGCTCTTCGGCTTTTTTCTGAATTTCTTCATTTTTTTCTTCCAACAAAATACTTCTTTCTTCTAGCTCGGTATTGGTTTGCTGAAGTTCTTCTTGCTGCACTCTTAGCTCTTCTTCCGATGCTTGGAGTTTTTGAGCTTGCGCTTCTAATTCTGTATTGAGATTTTCGAGTTCGTTGTGTTGGGCCTGTAATTCCTCCGATTGCGCTTGCGTCTCTTCCAAGAGATTTTGCAACTTCAAATAATCTAAAGCCGAATTGATAGCAATCGCCATCGCTTCTTGGTTGGTTTCCAGAAAATTGATTTCTAGCTCAGTAGGATGTCGCAAAAAACCCAATTCAATAATTCCAATGCACTCATGTGCATACATAAGCGGAACAATCAGCACCGAGCAAGGAGCGGTATTACCAAGTGACGAACCAATTTCAAAGTAATTTGACGGCAAATCCTTCAAAACAGTCGTTTGTTTACTCTCAACAGCTTGCCCTATCACCCCTTCACCGCTAGTGATTCGTTGGGGGGCATTGAGAGCAGCATGACTACCCGCCAATCTAAAATTCCCTGCTTCTTCATGGATGTAGAGCGTTCCATTGGGAGTTTGCAGGTAAGAAACTATGGTTGACATGATGTTAGTGGCCAATTTGTTGAGTTCTCGCTGTCCTCTCATAGCTGTACTCAGCTTTACAGTACCTGCTTGAAGCCACCCTTTATGGTTCAAATCAGTGAAAGTAGTTTCCAAGGATTCGGCCATTTTGTTAAGCGCCTTTGAGATACGGCCCAGTTCGTCGTCGCTGGTATCCGTACTGCGCGTTGCATAATCTCCCTCAGCGATATGAGCCGTAATCTGCTCCATGCGATTGATTCGCTTTGAGGTCTCGATGTATTTCTCTTCGGCCAGCTTTTGTTGGGCGATTCTCTCATCCAAGTCACGCTTGATACGAATATAAGTAAAGACCGTAATCAAAATAGAGATGATAGCAGCGATTGCCAACAACAGTGGTGTGTATCGGATATAAATTTGGAGCTGCTCCGTACGTTCTTGCAAGCGTTGGGTTTCCTGGGCTTTGATACGATTCACTACCCGTCTCACATCATCCATGATTTTTTTACCCTTGGCCATTTCGGCTAGACGTTGGGTAGTATCTCCCCTAGAAACATTACCTCGCCTCACCATATCAATGATCTTTTGCATCTGCTCAAATTTGGCCTCGTACAGTCTGCGGGTTTCTTCTAGGTTGTTTTGTTGAAATGGATTATCAACTGTCAGTTTTTTAGCCCGCTCATAGCTTTCTGTTGCTTTTTCATAGGCACCATTATAGGGAGTCAAAAAAGTAGGATTAAGCGTAAGCAAATACCCCCGCTGCCCTGTTTCGGCATCTTTGAGATAAGAGATGATATTTTCGGCCTCCATCAGCACTTCATTGGTGTGATTGACGAGCTTAGAGTTGTCGATCAGCTGCTGCGTACTATAAAACGAAGCAAAAAGACTAACCAACAATAAAAGTATGGAGGCCGAAAAGACAATCTGAAGCTGTCGAATGACCGTATTTGAAACAGTGCGGAGCGGCATAAATGTTTGTTTGTAAAGATTATTTTACTAATTCACCAAATCATTTTGGGTTACGGGCAAAACGATAATAAAACGCGCACCTTCATTTTCTCGGCTTTGGGCAGAAATAATACCGTTGTGTTTTTCAATATTTTTTTTGGCTATCGCCAATCCAATGCCTGTTCCTTCATAGCTATTTTGGTCATTGAGGCGTTGAAAAATGACAAAGATGCGATCCAAAAATTTTTCGTTAAAGCCGATACCATTGTCTTTAACCACTATACGACAATACGCGCCATTAGGAGTAAGTTTACTTTCAATGTCTTTATGAGCCACTAGTTCCCCCGTAATTTCAACCACGGGCGGTACTCCTTCTTTGGCAAATTTGAGTGCATTACTGATAAGGTTTTGAAAAACTTGTCGTAAACGGGCCGGAATTCCCTCAATCATTGGCAAATTCCCGATTTCTACCACCGCTTTTTTCTTATGAATAAGGTCATCAAAATCCAGCAAAAGCTCTTCTAACAAGGAGTTGAGATTAGTAGGTTGAAAGAGAGCCTCTGCCGACAATTGGGAGTATTCCAATACATCATTGATAAGCCTCGACATACGGTCAGAGGCTTTTATCGAACGCTCCAGATAAGAGACTGCTTCGGTATTTTCTTTCAAGAACCGCTCTTTGATGATGCCATTGAAAATTTGAATTTTTCTTAAAGGCTCTTTCAAGTCATGCGATACTACCCAAGCAAACTGCTGCAACTCGTGGTTGGTTCGTTCCAACTCTAAGTTCTTATCTCTCAATTCTTTAGTCCTCAAAAGCACTTCTTCTTCCAGTAGCTCTGCTGCGATTTTTTGGGGGTGGATGTCCGTAAAAGTTCCTACCCATCTCACAATCGTATCTTGCTGTTTGATAGGTAAAATCCTCAACAAATGATAACGATACTCTCCTGTGTCAAGTAATCGTAAGCGGGTTTCGCAAGAGAAAGCAACCCCTTTCGCAAAGTATTTGCCCCACTCTTCACAAGTTCGGTCATCGGGGTGCAATTCGGGAAAAGCATTGGGGTCTCGTGAATACAAAAACCAATGCTCATTTACATACTCCAAACGACCATCGGTAGCTACCGTAAATGCCATTTGGGGAAGCGATGAGAGCACCAAACGCAACTCTTCCATGCTTTTTACCAATTCCTCTTGCGCTTGTTTTCGTACTTCAACTTCTTTTTGGAGCGACTTTTGAATGGCCCGCAGCTCTTGTTGTTGTTCGTAAAGCTTATTAAAGTTTTTGACTTTCAACAACAATATATCGGGGTCAACAGGCTTGGTTAGATAATCGACCCCACCCGAGGTATATCCCTTGGTGATGAATTTTTTGTCGGTATTAACAGCCGACAAAAATATGATAGACGTATCTTTTGCTTTGCTAAAACCCGCGATGGCATTGGCCACTTCAAAACCATCCATGTCAGGCATTTGTACATCCAAAATAATGACTGAATAATTGTGATTCAAAACTTTTTTCAAAGCTTCCTCTCCCGACTCAGCCGTATCGGTTTCAAAACTATGTAATTCAAGTATTTTCTTTAGTGGTAGTATATTTTCGGGTCTGTCATCAACAATCAGAATCATGCGAAATGATGAGTTTTTATATAAAGCGTACCTCTTTCATACTTTTTTGCACTGACTTAATACGAAGTATAAATAGAAGAACAAAACTACATTATGTAAATATTGGTATATCCTGTAAAGATACATTTCTCAGGTAGACCTTCCAAATTTTGACGGCAACTAGCCTTCTCAATCAAAACATTGAGGCTTTTTTATAAACCTTTCTTCTATGTAACAATTATCACGGACTGGCTTTTAGACTGAATCTACTTTTGCAGTGTCATTCAACAACAACATTTAAAATAACACTCGCAAGTATGAGTTCTATCGAAATTTTCGGCTTTTCGGCATCCATTCTTATCGGTGTCAGTTTAGGGCTAATTGGCGGAGGAGGCAGTATTCTCACCTTGCCTGTACTCGTTTATCTTTTAGGTATCAACCCTGTCTTATCCACCGCCTATTCCCTTTTTGTAGTGGGTACTACTTCCTTGGTAGGTTCTTTCAATTTTATGCGGAAAGGACTCGTCAATTATAAAGCTGCGCTGGTGTTTGCGCTACCTTCCTTCACTACCGTATTTCTAACGCGCAAATATCTTGTACCTGCCATTCCAGATTCGTTGTTTAGCATAGGAAGTTTCGAGATCACCAAAAACATCGGCATTATGATATTTTTTGCGCTTGTGATGTTAGCGGCTTCTTATTCGATGATTAAAGACAAAAAAACCAATAATAACGAAGATACAGGAGAGGTCAAATTCAATTATCCCATGATTGCGCTTGAAGGAGCGGTGGTAGGTGTACTCACAGGTATCGTAGGAGCAGGGGGGGGATTTTTGATTATTCCTGCTTTAGTACTCTTGGCTCATCTCCCCATGAAAATGGCAGTGGGAACATCGCTACTCATCATTGCGGCCAAATCACTCATCGGATTTATCGGTGATCTTTCCAATGTTGCCGTGGATTGGTCATTTTTGATGGAGTTTACGGCATTGTCAGTACTAGGGATTTTTGTAGGAAGTTACCTATCTAAATTTATCGCGGGCGATAAGCTCAAAAAATCTTTTGGCTGGTTTGTGCTTCTGATGGGAGTGTATATCATCACCAAAGAAATTTTCTTTAAATAACCACATAAAATCTCTTCTCTGTAATAAATGTTACAGACTAGGAGACAGCTAGTACCTAGCTTTGTTTCATCAAATTACCAACCAAACATCCAAACAACCATGTTCTTTCAACACATATATGACAAAACTTTGGCCCAAGCTAGCTATTTGGTAGGCTGCCAAAAAACGGGAGAAGCCATCGTAATTGACCCCAAAAGAGATGTAGATACTTACCTTGAAATAGCAAAACAAAACGGGCTAAGAATCACCCATATCACCGAAACGCACATTCACGCCGATTTTTTGTCAGGTTCGAGGGAATTGGCGGTCCTTACTGGTGCCCAAATGTACCTTTCTGACGAAGGTGGAGAAGATTGGAGATACGAGTTTGAGCACATTGGGCTTAAACACGGGAGTATCATCAAAGTCGGAAACCTAACGCTTGAAGTACTTCATACCCCCGGACATACCCCCGAAAGTATTAGTTTTTTGCTCACTGATAAGCCCGCTTCCTCAATGCCTGTCATGTTGTTTACGGGCGACTTCGTGTTTGTAGGGGATATTGGGCGGCCTGATTTGCTCGAAAAAGCCGCTGGTCTCAAAGGCACCCAAGACAAAGGAGCTTTACAAATGTACCAATCACTGGCACTTTTCGCAAACCTCCCCGATTACGTTCAGGTTTGGCCCGGACACGGTGCTGGCTCCGCTTGTGGCAAAGCACTAGGAGCCGTACCAAGCACCACAGTAGGTTATGAGAAAATACGTAACTGGGCTTTCCAATATGACGAAGATCAAGAAGGTTTTGTAAAATATTTGTTGGCCGACCAACCTGAGCCTCCCAAGTATTTTGCAATGATGAAAAAACTCAACAAAGTAGAACGGCCACTGCTTACATCAATACCTCAGCCGCAAAAACTCACGCCTGAGGCCGTCAAAGAAGCAATGGCTAAAGGTATTAAACTAATTGATACGCGCAATAAAGCCGAGTTTGCAAAAGGTTTTGTACCGAATAGCCTCAACATCCAAGGCAACAACGCCTTTGCTACTTGGATGGGGTGGCTTATCGATTATGAAGAGCCTTTTATGCTGATAGCTAGTGATTCACAAATCGAAGACCTCACTCGCAAACTCATGCGTATCGGCTTAGACAACGTGCTGGGGTATATTACGGATGTCAATTTACTAGGCATAGAATTAGAAAAAAACGAGTGGATAGATATAGACGAATTTAAAACTTACATCGGGCGCGAAGATGTCCAAATTGTAGATTTGAGAGGAGCCTCCGAATATAACAGCGGACACATAGAGGGTGCCGACAACGTATTTGTAGGAACCCTCCCCGCCAACCTCGACAAAATAAACCGCCACAAACAGCTCGTGATTCATTGTCAAGGTGGAGATCGTGCGGCAATTGGCTATTCTTTGCTTCGGAAAAATGGCTTCAACAACATCAAGAATTATTCGGCTGGTATCAACGAATGGGTCAACAAAGGCAACCCACTCGTGACAGAAATGGTAGAAGAAGCAGCTTGTTAATTAAGATGATTAGATACGAAACTCCCCAGTTTATTTTATTTGGGGAGTTTCGTATTTTAATCCAATACCTCTCATTCAAAATTTCAACCACCTTTTTAAATCCCCCACTCTTCATGAAAGAATTTTGGGAAAGCCGCTATAAAGCGCCTGCTTTTGCGTACGGAACACGCCCCAACGAATTTTTCCAAGAGCAAATTGATAAAATCCCGCCCGGCAAACTCCTCTTACCCGCTGAAGGAGAAGGCCGCAATGCAGTATACGCTGCTCGTAAAGGTTGGGATGTAACGGCCTTTGATTTTAGTATGCAAGCCATGCTAAAAACTTTTCAATTGGCCGAACGTTACGACGTCACGCTCAATTATACAGTTCAAGACATAGCCAAGTTTGAACCTAATGGAGTCGCTTATGATGCAATAGGATTGTTTTTTGCCCATTTTCCGCCGACTCTTAGAAAAACATTTCATCAAAAACTTCCGACCATGCTCAAAAAATCGGGCTATGTATGGTTGGAGGCTTTTCATCCCAATCAGCTATACTATTCATCAGGTGGCCCCAAAGAAAAAGAGATGCTGTTGACTCTTGAAGATTTGGAAATGGAATTTAAAGACCTCAACATTTTGATGCTCGAAGACCGCATCATCGAACTCGACGAAGGTCCCTATCATCAAGGCAAAGCTCATGTAGTCCGCATGATAGCTACCAAAACCGATTAATTAAGCTGTCGATTCACACAGATTCTCCATTTATGTCATGAAAAATCTTCTTATTTTAGTTTTATTTACTGTGGGCAGCTGGGCTTGTTCTCATGCACAAACCACTCAAAACCTAAATGCCAAAGCATTTAAGGAAACAATGACCAAAACCCCTAACAAAATCATTCTTGATGTTCGTACAAATAGCGAAGTCGCACAAGGAGTGATTGCGGGAGCTCTCCAAATTGATTATAATAACCCTCATTTTGAGCATCAACTCGAGCAATTAGACAAATCAAAGCCTATCTTTGTATATTGTGCCATAGGAGGTCGCAGTGGTTCGGCTGCTCAGTTGATGCAAAAAAAAGGATTCAAAAAAATCTATAATCTCGACGGGGGTATCAATGCTTGGCAAAGAGCAGGGTATCCCATTACTTCTCTCAAAAAATGAAATCTTTCATCTTGATTTTTTCATTCTGTATCATGCTATTTGGTAAAGCTTCCGCCCAATCTCCCAAAGTAAGTAGTGGCCCCTACAATCTTCTTCTGCGCACGTTGTTGTCGCACTCTGTTCCGGAGGTAGATGTGCAGCAATTAGCTCATACCAAAGAAAAAATCGTATGGGTAGATGCCCGCGAAAAACGCGAATATGAAGTCAGCCATCTTCCCAATGCAGTTTGGGTAGGCTATGATCAGCTAGATTTATCTCCTCTGACTCATGCACCCAAAAATCAGCCGATAGTAGTGTACTGCTCCGTAGGCTACCGAAGCGAAAAAGTAACCGAAAAGCTTATCAAACAAGGATTTACAAACGTCAAAAATCTCTATGGAGGGATTTTTGAATGGAAAAATCAAGGTGGCGAAGTAGTCAATGAAAAAGGCAAAACCGACGATGTTCATGCCTACAACAAAACATGGGGCGTATGGCTTACCAAAGGCAACAAAATCTATCAATAAGCCTTTACACAAATCTTTGATTTGTACAATTTTTCCACACTTGTGTAACAATTATCACAATCTCGACTATTTCCGGGATTTACCTTTGTTGCTACATCACCACCACCCATTCGTTTTCATCAACGATATGATTCAGCAAGAACCTAACGACTCGACCCAAAAAAAACTTTTCACGGCCCTGCGAATACTCATCGGGCTTCTTCTAGGAGCTGTCGCCATCTTTTTTTTATTGGTTTCTATTCTTTTTTTCGACACCCCTACTCTGCCTACTGAAGAGCCTGTCTTAGTCCAAAAAACCTATACCAAGCCCGATTCAAATTTTACAGGTGTATGGCTAGCCCCGGCCGATTGGCGAATGTCTCAGCTGAGTCCAGAAAAACAACAGCTAGTCAAATATGGCAAAGAGCTCATCGCCCATACCGCTACTTACTTGGGTCCCAAAGGTAGTGTGCGGCACTTATCAAACGGCATGAATTGCCAAAACTGCCACCTTAATGCAGGCACGCAGCCTTGGGGCAACAATTATTTTGCCGTTGAAAGTACTTACCCAAAGTTTAGAGAACGCTCGGGTGGCATTGAGAATAAAATCAAACGAGTAAACGACTGCTTTGAAAGAAGTCTCAACGGAAAAGCACTAGATTCCACCTCGCGCGAAATGCAAGCGATCATCACCTATATCGAATGGCTGGGTACGGGAGTCGCCTCCAAAACCTCGCCCAAAGGCTCGGGTATCTTCAAGTTAAAACTCCTCAGCCGCGCCGCCGACCCCGATAAAGGCAAAATAGTATATGAGCAAAAATGCCAAAGTTGTCACCAAGCGCAAGGGGAAGGAGTATTAGCTGCCGACGGCAAGAGCTACTCATTTCCACCTTTGTGGGGCAAAAACAGCTACAACACTGGCGCTGGACTTTACCGTATCTCCAATTTTGCAGGTTATGTAAAATACAATATGCCTTTGGGTGCTACTTATCAAAACCCTCAACTCTCCGATGAAGAAGCCTGGGACGTAGCTGCTTTTGTCAATTCTATGCCGCGCCCGACCAAAGATCTCAGTAAAGATTGGCCTAATTTGGCAGGAAAGCCTTTTGATCATCCCTTTGGCCCTTATGCTGATTCATTTTCCGAAAAACAACATAAATATGGTCCTTATCAACCTATCAAAGCGTGGAAAGAACAGCACAAAGGGCTGAAAGTACCTCATTCTAAATTGGCCAAGCTTTAAACCTCTTTACTTATCATGAAAATCAAATTATTACTTTCATTCCTTTTTGTTTTTGTCTTGATTGGTAACAGTTTTGCCCAAAACAAGAAAAATAAAAAAGAGCCTATCCACCGCCTTGTATTTCAGCTTTCCAGCCCTGATACGTCCGTATATCGCGCCCTCACTCGCCAAATTTCTAATGTTTTGAACTATTGGCCTACCGCCCAAATCGAAGTAGTGGTTCACAATAAAGGGGTGAGTTTTATGCGTAAAGACCAAAGCACTTTCCAACCCGAAATACAATCTCTAAAAGACAAGGGAGTGGAGTTTGCCGTTTGTGAAAATACCCTCAAGCAACAGAAACTTTCCAAAAATCAGATTTTACCACAAGCTCGCTTTGTACCTGTCGGAATTGCCGAACTCGTCCTTAAACAAGAAGATGGCTGGGCCTACATCAAAGCCGGATTCTAACCCCCAACCCTTGCCCTTATGCCTACAAGAAGAGATTTTATCCAGTCGGGACTGCTAGCTACTGCAGCCGCTACTAGTACGACATCACAGGCGAGCAATGTGCCATTTTCATCCAGCCCTTTAGCGCCCCAAAGTGGCACAATTACTTTTTTACAAACTACCGATGTTCACTGCCAAATTCATGCACACGATGAGCTTTTTTGGGAAAATGAGAAACTTACTTTTCGCAAAGCAGGAGGCTACGCCCATCTCGCCACGGCTTTAGAGAGTATGCGCCGCGAAAACCCCGCCAATACCATTACGGTAGATACCGGCGATATGTTTCAGGGAAGTATGCTATCGGTCAAAACCCAAGGGCAAGCCTTTGTACCTCTTCTCAATGCCCTGGGCTACGATCTCTATTTGCCTGGCAACTGGGAGGTGGTGTATTATAAACAAAATATGCAACACCTCATGGGAAGCCTCCTCGCACCCAAGGTATGTACCAATATGTATCACGACTTGGGCGATGGCAAACGAGGTGGATTTATCTTCCAACCTTATCAAATCATCAATCGCTTAGGTATTAAAATTGGTTTTTTGGGCTATACAGACCCTTTGGTTCCTCTACGTCAATCTCCTTATTACAGCAAAGGCATCATCTATGCCAAACCCGAAGAAAATCTAAAAGAATACGTAGCCTTACTAAGAGAGCAAGAGAAGTGTGATTTCGTGATTATTTTATCGCATCTGGGACTTTCTCAACAAATCGCCCTTGGCAATCATCCTGCTTGCAAAGGAGTAGATTATATATTTGGGGCTGATACCCACGAGCGCGTCCGAACACCCCTTCAAGCCGAATACACCAAAATAGTTGAACCCGGCGCCTTTGGGTCTTTTATTGGACGTTTGGATTTGAAAATAGAGAATGGTAAAATTGCGCATGAAAAATACCAACTCATTGAAGTAAATCCTCAAAAATACCCCGCTAACAAAGAAGTAGAAGCGCTAATTCGCCAAATCGAAAAACCTTACAAAAACGAAATCGACAAAGTGATTGGCTATAGTACACTTCCACTTTATCGAAATTTTGTAGTTGAAAATACCATTGATACCCTCATCGTAGATGCTCTCAAGTGGAAAGTACAAGCCGATGTGGTGCTCTCCAATGGCTTTCGTTTTTGCCCCCCTCGTACTGCCGACCAAAGCGGTAAAGTACCTATTACAGAAGGGTATCTGTTTGATATGCTTCCGGTAGATGCCACAATCCGTACAGGCACTGCTACAGGGGCGCAGTTGGTAGAGTGGCTTGAAAAAGAACTCCAAAATGTATTTGCTCAAGATGCCTCCAAACGCTTCGGAGGCTGGCTGATTCGTTTTAAAGGAATGCAAGTAGAGTTTAAAGCCTTTGAAAGAATGGGGCATCGCGTCCAGAAAGTAATCATCGCTGGACAGCCTCTCGACCCCAACAAATCATATACCCTCTGTGCTTGCGAGCGCGATGGTGACCCAGAAGATATGTTATGCCGTATGAAAGGTGTCAAAAATGCCCAAAATACCTCATTTACCCTTCATAGTATGATGAAGGAATATTTGAAAGAGTTTTCGCCCGTAACGCCTATCTTGCGTCAAGATGCCAAAATCCTCGATGCTCCCCAAACGCTACTGAGCCAAGTACATGGCGTCAATTATCAATTTACATAATCTATCCTTCAACCATAAGAAAGTAGTGGTCCGCCTTTGCAGATATTTTACGATTTTTGGAAGTGTCCTTCTGCTTTCTTATTCCAATGCGCTAAGTCAAAACAAGCAAACTTCACTCCAACAATTGTACTGGCCAAAGCATTACAACATCTTTAAAATCAGCCTATTAGCAAAATAACATAACAAACTCGACACGCGGCATTTTTTTGATAATAGCCAGCGCCTTCAATGGATTCAATAGAGTTCAGATACATTACCGAATTGGCCCCAAAATCATCCTTACCGCTAGATAAACTACCCTCAAAATACCCTTCCTAGTACATTGAGCCACTGCACCCGCTTCAACGAACGTTTCTCGTGGCAACTACTCAGTCTTTTCCTCGTTCACTTTCAGGCATCCGCATCGCTTGCAGATTAGTCATTTTTTCAAAGAAGCCAACCTTAATGATGAACTCATGTACAATGTCCAAAACAGGCTAGAATGGGCTAAATTAGATCAAAATCGAATTTATTTTGCCGCCTAAAAACGTTTCAATCCTTGTGTAACTTTTATCACTGACCAAAAAGGAGTTTTTATATTTTTTAGAGGAAAAATACAACTTAAACTCCTTAATTCGATGGGCAATCATCATCAAATCCTTATCATAGGTGGCGGCAATGCTGGAATATCTCTCGCTGCTCAGCTCCTTCTCAAAAATCACAAGCTTGACATTGCAATCATTGACCCTGCCGATAAACACTACTACCAACCTGCTTGGACGCTCGTGGGAAGTGGAATATTCGACATCAACAAGACCGTGCGTAATGAAGCATCGGTGATGCCACAAGGCGTAAAATGGCTCCAAGTAACAGCCCAAAGTTTTGAACCCCACAACAACGCTGTTCATACCACGGGCGGTACCTATACCTACGATTATTTGGTAGTTTGTCCGGGTATTCAACTCAACTGGTCGGCAGTAAAAGGCCTTACCGAGACCCTCGGTAAAAATAATGTATGCAGCAATTACAGTTTTCAACATGCCCCTTACACTTTTGAATGCATCAAAAACCTCAAAAAGGGAAAGGCGATATTTCACAATCCACATACACCCGTAAAGTGCGGCGGAGCCCCGCATAAGATAATGTACATGGCGGCTGATTACTTCCGTAAAAATAATGTTTTGGACCATATCGACATTCAGTATTGGAGTGGTGGCACCAAACTTTTTGCTGTTCCGAAATATGAAAAGACGCTGCTGGGCGTGTGTGAAAAAGCCAATATTCAGCTTCATTTTTTTCAACGCTTAGAAGAAATAGATGGCCCTAACAAACGCGCTCGTTTTGTAGGCTTTGGCGACCACAACAAAGACGTAGAAACTTGGGTGGACTTTGACATGATACACGTCACTCCTCCCCAATCAGCACCCGATTTTATCCGTAATAGTCCTTTGGCCAATGCCGGAGGGTGGGTAGACGTTGATAAAAACACTTTACAACATCCCAAATACCCCAATATATTTTCGCTCGGCGACGCTTCAGGACTACCCACTTCCAAGACAGGTGCCGCGATTCGTAAACAAGCGCCGGTAGTAGTGGAAAATCTCCTTTCTATGATTGCTCATCATCCACTCAATGCTTCCTACAATGGTTACACCTCATGCCCTTTGGTGACAGGCTATGGCAAACTCGTCTTGGCCGAATTTGACTACAACAATCAACCTCAAGAAACCTTCCCTTTTGATCAAAGTAAAGAACGCTGGAGTATGTATATGCTCAAAAAAGAAGTACTCCCACGCATGTACTGGAATATGATACTCAAAGGCAAAGCTTAATTTCCCTTATTTTTCAGCCAAAAACCCGTTAAAAAAGCCGAAAATCTTTTTGTAACGGGTTTTCTATTTTTCTTCAAAACTTGCCTAATTTAAGAAGTTTGTGATAAGAAAACACCTCATAATCAATACAATTTATTCATATCTCACTTTGCCATCATTATAAATTCTGTGTTAGTTAACTTCTAGAGCCTCATTAAAGCAAACCACATGTTTTTTTTGATAAAACCATTATAAAGAGTTGATTCATTATTTTACCATACAAGTGTTTGGTCAAGAAAAAACGCCCTGTGACGTAATTTATGACAATAGTACCAACACAGTTTAGATCTTAACTGAAAATTTCATTTAAAATAAAAAAACATGAGAGCTTTTTTCATTTTTCTATTTTCAGCATTGGTCTGCTTTACAGTAGAGGCAAAGATGCGAACTTATGTAGGTAGTACTCCAGCCCATAGCATTATAAGAGATTTTTTAGGGATTTCGTCAACCGATTCGATTGATTTCGTTCGTTGGAAACTGGAGGTTGATTCGGGCAAGTACAAACTCCAGTGCGAGTATGGTATATCCAAGCCCAATACCTCAGGCTTTTTAGATGAAAAACGTGTCGCTTTTGAAGGGGCATTTACCTTATCCAATCATTTTTATGATTTAGACAACAACGATAAGCATCTTTCGCTGCTAGAAATAAACACAAATATCCTACATTTTGTTGATGACCAACGTCGTATACTTAGCGGAAATGGTGGATATAGCTATGCTTTAAACAACGCTCACCCTACGGAAACTGATGAATTCAACACTCATTTTGAACTTAGCACCGCCTCCACTTCACTGATTTTTGAAGGAAGAACTCCCTGTCAAGAACTATCAGCTTATTTAGGGTTAAATAAAAACGAGGCATGCATAAAAATGAAGTGGTATCTTCATTTTCATACCGATTCTGCTACGCATCAGCCCTCTTACTTCCTTATGGCCGGCATGGGTTACCGGAAAAACAATATGGCAAAAGGGAAATGGGAAATAATAACCACCCCAAGCGGGCACTCGCTTTTCAGGCTTTATTTTGACCGCTGGAGTCGTCCACTGGACTTACAAAAAGGAAGTGAAAATATCTTGTTTTTTGTCGATAATCGTGGGCATTTACTGACTGGAAATGCTGATTTTAGCTATACTCTCAATCGAATACATCAAGAAGACAAACATTAATCTTCTTAAGCATTCTTATCTATACCTCAGAGAGGCCCAAGGTTTGTAGCTGACTTGAAGCCAAACAGAAAAGGAGAAGAAAATCACGAGACATTCATGAAGAAGAAGAGAGCTTTTTGGGGTGAGTAGTACAACTATTTTCTTTTTGCGAACGTCTTTGCTATAGTATCCAATCAGCGATTTGTATGCGTTTCATGCTCAAGACTCTATTCTACTGCATTTTGGTATTCTCTTTTGCCTCATCCTGCTCAAAAGACAATCAAGATTGTGGCTGCAATGGCTCAACACGCCGTATTCTGGAAAATGTACAAGCCCGATACACGGGTGAAGGTGTGTTTGTGGTTCCTGATATAAATTCTGGATTCATTCTGGTCTATCCGTGTGAGGTAGATACCACTTGGGAAATTAGTAAAGATGAAAATACATGGAACTACACCATTTCGGGCGACCTTAAAAAGCATTGTTTTGGCCCAAACCCTGAGTTAGAACTCCCCTATTCAGGAGGAAAGATTCGGCTTACAAATATCCAAAAGAGGTAATAGCCCGCTACATCAAGATTGTGTTGGAAGGCTGATGATCTCAGCTTTTCGTACTCATGTAAGTATTTCACCTATATTGGCAAATTCTCTTACGGTTTGAGAGTCGTATAAAATATGTATTTAACCTAATCTTTCATACATTTAGCCAATGTATAAAAGATTACAAACAGGCTAAAACCGTATTTATATGCGTGGAATAAAATGGATATCTATCGTATTGTTGATTAGTACGTCTTGTTCAAGACCTTATACGCTGACTGCGTCGCTAAATAAATCTCGTTGGTTTGGTTCTGGAGAAGCTACGGAAATTCATACCAAAGAAAATGAAACTTGTTCAATCGAGCGATTTAGCCTAATAATTCGAACAGACCTTCCGTTTTCTAAACAAAGTCGTAACAGTACTTTGAATATCACAGGCTGTGTGAGTCCCTGTACGCCCACTCAGCTTCTAGGCTTTTATCACATACCTTTGAAAAAAGGCATTCATAACTTAGCATTACCCGACACCTGCCTACCCTATAAAACCGCCAAATCGTCGGATTCATTTGCGGTAGGAGGTAAAGCTTCTTTGCATATAATGAATACCCAAACGGGAAGTTCTAAAGCATATTACCAGTTCTCAGAAGGCGATAAAGGTTGGATAAAAGTAACTAAACTTAATCGGGCAACGGGGAAGATACAAGGCCGATTTAATATAACCTTAACAAACTCAAAGGGCGAAACACTTCATTTCAAAAGAGGTAAGTTCAATAGCAAACTGATTACGCAATAATACGAGGTTTGTATAAAATATGGGTTTGTGATTAGTTAGTTATTAATGTGTTCAGGAAGGAAACGGTAGTATTTCAATAGTAGATTTGTGATTGAGTCACAGGTCTTAACTCAATTCCTTTCATCTTTTTCAAATAAATCCTATATCCTGTGAAGCAAATCATAACTATCATTAATAAAGCAATTGAGATAGGCAGGGTTTTCTTAAACTTTTCTATAAACGAAATTCCCTTATATGGAACAAGAGCCATTAATAGACCTAAAGGAAGGCCAAATACAAAGAATGCAAAAAGACCTGATATCCAATCAATTATAGAAATTACTAGCTCGTCTGAGTTGGCAAAGTATCGGGCATTAAATTCAAGTATAATTTCCACTACAAAAAGCAGTACTACAGCAATCCAAAGATTCTTGGCTTTCATAATCTATTGCCTGTGAAATACAGCGTTAAATATAAAATCAAATAAAGGCAGTTATATGGCATTCTACAGCATTTTTTCATTCTACAATTAATTTTGGTGAAGAATTAAAAACAAAACCCCTCAAAACAGCGTGTTTTGAGGGGTTTTTGTTGCTCTAAGTAAAACTTAGTTTCTTTGCATAATTCTGCAGATGATCAAATGCCAGATTAATATATTTTTCCTTAATAATATCTCGTTTTCTATCATTCCAAGAATGAATTTTCTCAAGCAAATCAGTTTGAGTCAAAGTTTTGTCCTGCTTAAGAAGAAAATGAATAGAAGAAAGTATTTCTAAAGATAAAGTTGACTCGAATCCTTCAATTATACTTAAAACACTTTTAAGCCTTTCTTTCTGAGCAGTTGTTAGTTTTTGTTTTACAAAGTCTTCAACTTCATTAAATTTGCTATATTCTAAATTTAAAGGCTCAAAAGGTTTTGCATTCATTTGTTCAAGTCCAGTTAGATACTTACCATTTAGAGCATATAAAACCTTTTCTACAGCTTGTGCATAAGGGCCAAAAGTATAGGCTACAAATTGTAATTTTAAAGGTTCTCCGCTTTCCTGGATGAAATAAGCTAATTTATTTGCTGCAAAGACACTAGGATTTTCACCTCGTTCTTCATATTTAGCCAAAGCATATAATAGCATAGCCCTAGCTGGTGTAAGGTTTATTTCCTTTTTTTGTCCTTCCTTTTGAAGAGCTTCTTTAACGGCGTCATTAGGCTCATAAACAATAATTTCAATTGAAAGATTTGCTAAATAATTTTCAATTAAAGCTTTCACTTTGCCCCAGTCCAGGCCACCATTTCCACATCCTAAAGGAGGTAGCGCAATGCTTTCAAGCTTATATTCTTCAATTATTCTGACTAAATCCTTGAGACCTTCTTCTATATAAGAATATTGAGACTTTTTATACCATTCGGTTTTTGTTGGAAAATTAATAATGATTTTTTTCCCTTCCAAAGTATTCTCTTCAAACACAAACAGCTTGCCAATTCCTATCTTCCCATTTTTACAAGCATATGAATATGCTTTAAAATTCGCCGGGAATTGCTCCTTAAATTGTAAAGCAATCCCTTTTCCCATTACACCGACTGTGTTTACAGTATTCACTAAGGCGTGAGTCTTAGCCTGCAACAAATTACCTTTTATGTATTTTATCATCGGTAGTAAAATTTAAAACTGTTATCAATATAAACCCTGATACTCAATCCATATTGTCGCACAAGAGCTTCTATATATTGTTTTCTTTCGTTTGTTAATACTATAATCCATTTTATAAGCTCTACAGGAACATAGTATTTAACAAGAAATTCGGAGTGTTTTTTTCTCATTCTATCATGGTCCCCATCCGAATTATTGTCTGTCCATTCTGTAGATTGAATTGAATGCCAATCAAGCTTATCAAAGTCATCAATGCTATTATAGAATTCAGTTATAGTTCTTGCAGCGTTACCATCTGTGAAGCACCATTGCAACCTAGCCTCAATAAGTTCTTTAAGATTACATGCCAGATATATGATTTCCTCTTGTGGTCTTCTAAGAACTCCGTTACCAGTTTTTATTTTATATAACATCGGAGTCCTTGTGCCAAAATAGAATGGGACATAATCATTTACTATTGTATCTGGATAACACTTTACCTGTACTGTGTCTCTATGAGTTATAATCTCAGTACTTCCAATATTTACATAATTAGGGTCGAAATTGGCAGAATTTCTATAGTAAATACCATTTTGAAGGATATAATCCAAGTTTTGGTAATGAATCATTCTATAAACCCAGACCGTACTAATATCTTTCGGCATCGCACAAAAATTTTAAAGTGCTTATGTACAAAGCCATAAATCAAGAGTTTTTAATCAAAGTTGTAGATGTAATATAAAGAAATTTATTAAATGAATATTGTTCCTCCGCTGAAATTCCTAATTCTACAACAAAAACCCCTCAAAACATGCTGTTTTGAGGGGTTTTGAACTTTTGGTGATCCCGCTGGGACTCGAACCCAGGACCCATACATTAAAAGTGTATTGCTCTACCAACTGAGCTACGGAATCCCGTTTTTTTCAATTTTCGGTCTGTGTTTCCGTTAATTGTGGTGCAAAAGTAGTGCGTTTCAGAATACGACGCAAGCCCTATCCCAAAAAAAATTACAACATTTTCTCAAACCACCCCATTATCAAGCACTTAACACTTAAACTTTTTTTTATTTGTATATTTCAAACCACATTTGTGTTAGATTTTCAAATTAAACTACTTCTTTTGACATAGAAATTGTAAATCCTCATTCATTCACTGATACATCGCTTCGGCGAGTTGTTTAAACACCCTTATAATTCCAATGAAACTTTTTCGCTTTGGTACTTTTGAACAAGAAAAACCAGGAGTGATTCTTCCCAATGGTCGTAAAATTGACGTTTCTGCCTTTGGAGAAGACTTTAACGAAGCTTTTTTTGCAACCGACGGCCTTAATCGCTTAGCACAATGGCTCCAAGTCAAAGCCGACAGTTGTCCCGAAGTATCGGATAGCGTCCGCGTAGGTTCGTGCATTGCGCGTCCTTCCAAAATCGTGTGTATCGGACTCAACTACGCCAAACACGCCGCCGAGTCGGGTATGGATGTTCCCAAAGAGCCAGTCGTTTTCTTTAAATCAACTTCCGCCTTGTGTGGACCTTACGATAATGTCATCATTCCGCGCAATTCCGTCAAAACTGACTGGGAAGTGGAATTGGCCTTTGTCATCGGAAAAAAAGCGAGCTATGTAGAAGAAGCAGAAGCTATGGACTACGTAGCGGGTTATGTATTGCACAACGACTACTCTGAGCGTGCTTTTCAGTTGGAGCGTAGCGGTCAGTGGGTCAAAGGCAAAAGTAATGATACTTTTGCTCCACTCGGGCCTTTCTTGGCAACTAAAGACGAAATCGCCGACCCCCATAGTCTCCGCCTGTGGCTCAAAGTCAATGATGAAATGCTCCAAGACTCTAATACCGACGATATGGTGTTCAAAATTCCAACCTTGGTCAGCTACTTGAGCCAATTTATGACGCTCCTTCCGGGCGATGTCATTTCTACGGGTACGCCTTTTGGGGTGGGCTTGGGCTTCAAACCCCCTCGTTATCTCAATCCTGGCGATGTAGTGGAACTTGGTATCGAAAACCTCGGCACCCAACGTCAAGTAGCGGTGGCGTATCAATAACCTCCGAATTCTTTTGCATGCAAGGGGGCGGTTGTATCTACATACCGCCCTTCTTTATCTCTCACCCTTCTCCCAAAACTCAGAAAATGTACCGTTTTTTGCCGCTGTTGTTGTTTGTATTTACGGCAACTTTTGCCCAAAAGAAAAACGAAGCTTTCCAATATCACATCAAAGAACTGAACTCTCCCCTCAAAATCGACGGTATTGAGGATGACGAAGCTTGGCAACATACTCAAACTGCCAAAGACTTTTTTATGATAACGCCGATGGATACGAGTCAATCGCGCGCCAAAACCGAGGTAAAACTGGCTTACGACAAAAATCACCTCTATATCCTAGCCGTCAACTACAAGCCCGTCAAAGGGTCGTTTGTGGTAGAGTCGCTCAAACGTGATTTTAATTTTGGAGCCAACGACAACTTTTTTGTGGTGCTCGATACTTTCGAGGATTTGACCAATGGCTTCTCTTTTGGGGCAAGTGCAGCGGGGGCTTATTGGGATGGGCAAGAAGCCGACGGTACTTTTATTAATCTTAATTGGGATAATAAGTGGCATTGTGTTACCAAAAACTACGATGACCGCTGGGTGTGGGAGGCATCTATTCCGTTCAAAACCATTCGGTATCGCCCCGAAAATACCCGCTGGGGCATTAACTTTAGTCGCTTAGACCTTACTATCAACGAAAAATCGGCTTGGGCACCCGTGCCGCGTCAATTTCAATCGGCCAATTTGGGCTATGCGGGAGTGCTTGTATGGGACAAGCCTCTCCCTCCTGCGGGCAACAATATTTCGCTGATTCCGTATGTGTCGAGCAGTGTTTCTAAAAATCATATTGCCGATAGTCCTGCCGACTGGCGACCCAATATCGGCGGTGACGCCAAAATAGCCCTCAATTCTTCGCTCAATCTCGACCTTACGGTCAATCCTGATTTTTCGCAGGTAGAAGTGGATGTCCAACAAACCAACCTCGACCGCTTTGAATTGTTTTTTCCCGAACGTCGCCAATTTTTTCTCGAAAATGCCGATTTGTTTGCGAGTTTTGGTTTTTCGTCTTTACGGCCTTTTTTCTCGCGTCGTATTGGTTTGGGGGTACCAATTGACTTTGGGGTACGAATGAGTGGTAAGCTTGACAAAAATTGGCGCATTGGGGTGCTTGACACCCAAACCCGCAAGCAAGGTGACTTACCTGCCCAAAACTTCGCGGTAGTGGCGCTTCAACGCAAGGTTTTTGCCCGCTCAAATGTGGGGATACTTATGGTCAACAAAGAGTCGTTAGGATACGACGAACAGATTCATAAGTCGTTTTCGCAGTACAATCGCAACATCGGTATGGAATACAATTTGGCTTCGGCCAACAACGTATGGACGGGTAAAGCATCGGTGCTAAAATCATTTAGTCCACATCTTACGGGCAATGATTTTGCGGTGGCAACTAGCCTCAATTTCAACAAAGCCAATGTGTTTTGGCAATGGCGCCACGAAATCGTGGGTGAAAATTACAATGCAGAAGTGGGCTACGTACCCAACGCCGCTCGTAGAGGATACCAAATGGCAATGCCTAACGTAGGTTATTTGTTTTTTGTCAATTCCAAAACCCTCATCAGTCACGGGCCTCTGTTGCAAACGACTTTGTTTTGGAACAAATCAAATCATCTGACCGACAACGAGACATTTTTGGCCTATAATTTCAATTTTCGCAATCGCGCCATTGGTATGATTTGGGCTGCCACCAATTATGTGCAGCTCCTCTCCCCCTTCGACCCTACCAATACAGGCCGCGAACGGCTCCCTGCTGGCTCTAATCACTACTGGAAATCGTGGGGAACGGATTTTACCTCTAGTCCGCGTACCAAATTTACCTATGCGTTTAGTACACGCTACGGCGGGTTTTATGCCAATGGTACGCGTCTTAATCTCCGCACTACGCTGGGGTATCGTTTTCAGCCATACGTAGCTACGAAGTTTTCGGTCGATTACAACATTATCAAAGTGCCTTATCTCCAAAAACCCGTTGAGTTGCTTCTGGTAGGCCCACGTATCGATGTTACTTTCCGCAACAATCTCTTTTGGACGACTTTCTTGCAATACAACAATCAAGCCGACAACGTAAACCTCAATACACGTTTACAGTGGCGCTACCAACCCGCCTCTGATTTGTTTATTGTTTATACCGACAATTACCTTCCCGAAAACCTCCGCGTCAAAAACCGTGCTATCGTGCTAAAACTGACGTATTGGTGGAATGTGTAATAAGTCGTAGGTATAGAAGGACTTATAGGATGGGGAAACAATAGGGTTAGTACAAGCAAAAATCATAAGTACCTGAAAATGATCACATTATATTTGTTATATAAGATTTTTGATCTAATCTTTGCGACAAATATGATTCTTCTATGAATACCTCCTTCGAACGTAGCACTAATACAAAAGTAGATTGACTTACACCACCAGAATTAGTAAAGAAACTTGGATATTTCGATTTAGACCCATGCTGTCCATTAGATGCCCCTTTTTATCATGCCAAACAAAATTTTACGGTAGATAAAGATGGTTTATCTCAAGATTGGTTCGGTAGGGTTTATCTCAATCCGCCTTATGGCAAAGGAATGGAGTTGTGGATTGAGAAACTAAAGTTTCATGGAAACGGTATAGCACTTATTTTTGCTCGTACCGAAACAAAATGTTTTTTTGACCACATTTGGAATGCTGCAGACGCTCTACTCTTTGTCAAAGGAAGGATTCGATTTTATCATGTTTCAGGAATACAAGGGGGAACTTCTGGAGCACCTAGCGTATTTGTGGCTTATGGACAAACAAACGCTCAAGCATTAAAAAATAGCGGAATAGCTGGGAGATTTTTGTCGTTAAAATAAATCGTTAAGTTGTTGCTAACTCATAACAAATAAATTCAGCAACGTTAAATTCAGCATCAAAAATCCACGGATTTTCTTGAAGGAGCTGTATCAATGCTTCGTCTTCATGGCGTACGCCACGTACGATGCCAATCACTTGTAAATTTTCAACTTCTGAGTCATTTGGGGAGAAAGTTCGCCCTTCTGGAGAAAGAAATATATAGCTTTTTATTTCCATAGTTTTTTATAATTTCCGTTACCTAAAAACTCCAGAAGACCTTTATCTCTAAGCACTTGGAGCTGTTGTCTAATTTTATCTTTAATAAAATTATTTTCAGGATATTTCACTCTTAAAGTGTCTTCAAATTTATAAACCTCTTTTAGACTAAACTCTTGTTTATTAATCACTTCTAGGCATTTGATGAAGTCAATTATCCAGCCTTTTGAATCAATGTTTTTTCCTCTAATAAACACCATTTTATGGTACGATTCTTGGATTACTTCCTGCTGAATACATTTTGCGCCCCTCACAAAAAAAAATTTACCCGCGTCAGGTACTCTTGAAATATCAATATTACAACCTACCCATCCTGCACGCCTCGCTGTCATTGAAAGAGGTTTCCTTTGAATAATTATATCAGGGGTAAAAAAATGCTTAGGAATCATCATAAAGTCATTAACTGACCACTGTTTTGAATAGGTTAAAAAGAAGAAATTTGGATTGTTGGCTGAGTTAATTCGCTCAATCATGGTAGAGTAAGCACCATCATTGATTTTATTAGATAAAATACCTTTTTTACTTTTAAGCTCAAATTCCTCTTGACACTTATCGCAATAAAAATCAGCTACAGGCCGATTATTCTCAAATTTATTCAAATAATGATTACCACAATTAGGGCAAAATGAATTTTTATATACCCAATGTTCTGTCAATATTTTTACAATTTGTGAGTTGTTGCTATAACCTTTAGCAAGAGCAATATCTAATTGTAAATTCATCATTTGGTCATCATTTATTAAAATCTTAGCGGTTTTTTTGTTTCAAATGTAACCAAAAACCCCTCTTTGAGGCAAAGAGAGAGTGATAAATTGTTGGGACGTTGGTTTTGTTTTTGCGTTAAAAAACGCAGTTTTGAAACCAAATCGACCATTTTCGTATGAATCCTATCCAAGTCATCGCATTCGACGCCGACGATACCCTGTGGGTCAATGAACCTTTTTTTCAAGAAACCGAACGCAAATTGTGCGCTCTTTTGGAAGATTATCTGCCGCATCATACTGTATCGCAGGAGCTGTTTAAAACCCAAATCCAGAATCTACCGCTTTATGGATATGGAGTTAAAAGCTTTATTTTGAGCATGATTGAGACCTCTCTGGAAGTGTCAGACAAGACAATCAGCCTTGAGGTAATTGAAAAAATCATTGCGCTTGGTAAAGAAATGCTCCAAAAACCTATCGAACTTTTGGATGGGGTGGAAGAAGTACTGCAAACCTTGCAAGGGCGCTATCGTCTTGTGGTAGCTACCAAAGGGGACTTGCTCGACCAAGAAAGAAAATTGATAAAATCGGGCTTGGCGCATTATTTTCACCACATCGAAATTATGAGTGACAAGCGAGAAAGTGATTACCAAAAACTCCTCAAACACTTGGATATTGTGCCTGAGGAATTTTTGATGATTGGCAATTCTCTAAAATCTGACGTACTTCCTGTGTTAGCAATGGGTGGGCATGGGTTTCATATTCCGTACCACACGACTTGGGCCTATGAGCATATCGAACACAAAATCGAACATCCTCATTTCCAGAGTTTTTCTTCGTTGCGAGAGATTCTCAATCTATTGACCTAAAAGTGGCTAGCATTGGGTCATGACTTTCCAAGTTTGTAAACTTCTGCATCAGAAACTTGGAAAGTCTACTATCAGCATTTAATCGTTTTCGATGCGATAAAAACGTGCCGCATTTTCGCCCAATACTTTGGCTTGGTCAGTACTTGAAAAGCCCACATGCGTCATGTAGTCGCGCACAAGACCGATGACCTGCTCATACTCAGCCGCCACTAAGCATACTGGCCAATCCGACCCGAACAAGAGTCTATCTACTCCAAAAGCTTCAAAAACGACGTCTAAATAAGGATAAAAATCTTTTTTGGTCCAGTTTTTCCAATCGGCTTCTGTGACCATGCCCGAAACCTTACAATTCACGTGCGGATGTGATGCGAGTTCACGCATGTAGTTGGACCAAGTATTGATTTTTTGGTCTTTGATATAAGGCTTAGCAAGGTGGTCTACCACAAACGAAACGTCGGGTGCTTCGCGAACCAATTGCACCGCTGCCTTGAGTTGGGTCGGATATATCAAGATGTCGTATGAGAAATCAAACGCCGCTAGTTGGCGAATTCCTTTGATGACTTCGGGGCGAGCCAAGAAATCATCGGCTTCGGCTTGTGCCACGTGCCGAAATCCCTTTAATAATTCGTATTGTGAATAATAATCCAGTTTATCATAAAGGTTGTCGGCGCGCAAATCGACCCACCCTACTACGCCTTTTACAAAGCTGGAATGTTTTTCGGCAAGTGCCAACAAAAATAAAGTTTCGGCCTCCGATTGGTCGGCTTGTACCGCAATACAGCCATCCACGCCATTGGCGGCTAATACTGGTTGGAGGTCTTCGGGCAAAAAGTTTCGCCGAATGCGCGTCATTTGTTCGTTAATCCAAGCGTCACGCTCGGCATCATAAATCCAAAAATGTTGATGTGAATCAATTACCATTCTATTGTCTATTGTTGGTGATTTTGTATGAGGCTTTATGTTTTTTTTATTTCAGTACCTCCAATGAAGTGAGTTCAGGCCCACCACCTCTATTGCCCGAACCTGCCCCTACATATACTTTCTTTTTGTAAATGGTAGCGCCCGTCCCGTGACGACCTTTATTGAGATTAGGAAATTTTTCCCACTTCATGGTTTTAGTGTCCAAGGCTTCCACTTCTGCATGGGCTTCTACTTGACTAGCACTTTCACCGCCCAAAATAAGCAATTTGTATCCAAAAGGCACGGCGGAGTTTCCGGCCCGTTGCGTGGGCAGGTTGAGGCTTTCGGGCAGGGTTGTCCATGTATTGGTTTTAAAATCAAAGACATCCACGGCGGGTTCGGTCAGGTTCAAGACTTGGTTGATACGCGCTGTAGAGCGGCGACCACCCGCCACATAAAGTTTATCGTCGATGACTGCCACCGATACGTGGTCGCGTACATGGGGTGCATCGGGGAGTTTGCGCCAGGTATTGGTTTTGGGGTTGTATTCGTCGAGCCAGCCTACATGGCCATCATAATGGCCGTCCTGAATCCCGCAGACCAAATAAAGCTTGTCTTTATAAACCACCGAGCCTGCGGCACCCCGAAGTCGGTCAGCAGGAATAGCAGGCCCTTTGCGCCATTCATCTTTGACAGGATTGAAGATATATATGTTAGGAATGGGGATTTCGTGGGGATAATTACCCATAAACGCCCCCATGACATAAGCTTCGTTTTTGTATTCAATAGCCTGAAAATGATGCATTTCGAGGGGAGGAGAAGTCATTTGTCGCCATGTGTTGGTTTCGGGATTGTACTCATCCACGGGTCGCGTGCCACGCCCACCAATAAGATAGAGTTTATCCGCTACTTTGGTGAAGGCATTTTCGTGCCTAGCCGTACAGCTTGTGCTTGATTGAACAGTCTCCCAGGGGGCTTGGGCCTGCGCTACGGCAACGACCATGCAGCTCATTCCAAATAAAGCAAAAGTAAGTTTCATAGTTTATAAAAATAGCTATTGTTAAAACCTGTACAGGGTTTATTTTTACTCAGTACCTACAGTTATTCAAGACTTTCTAAGTTTAAGTTATTGTGAAAACAAACTAAGAAAGTCTTTCTTTAGCCCTCACTTACGACTGAACTCCAAATCTTGGAAGTCAAAACTAAAATCGGTCAAAGGCGAAATCGCCTGCATTTTGATGCCAGAGGCTTTACCAGTATTGTCGAGATCAAACATCACATAAGCGTCGGCATCCATGCTACGTTCGTTCCATTTTACGATAAATGTATTGCCTTTGTACGGAAAAAGTTCGCCCGTCAATTGGAAAGAGCGTTTGGAATCAAACCACATTTTGCCATTTTTGACCGAAATCACCACTTCACCAAACCACTTATCTTCATAGCTCCCTACGTACAAATTAGGGTCAACTTTGGCAGTATTATTTTTTTGCTGGGCTTCGATATCTTTCCAGATTTCGGTGGTTATTTTCTTGGCTTCGGCTTCATTTTTCAAAACGCGCTCGTGGTTTTCTTTGACACGGTCGATACCCTTGATTCCCAAATAACTATCCTTGATGGTATTGGTAATGGCCGTAAAAGCCGCCCCTGATTGTTGATTGGTAAAGACAATAATACCTAATTTGAGTTCAGGCAGAAGTGTCACCTGAGTTACAATCCCCGCCAAGCCTCCTGTATGCGTAGCTTGCTTATAGCCTCTAACATCGCTCAAAAACCACCCCAAACCATAACCTGAAAAGTGAGTATTATAAACTGAACTTCCTCTTACTGGGATAATCGTCTGTGGTGTCCACATTTCCTCGTGTACGGTTTTGCTAAAAAGCTGTTTGTTGCCGTCATACTTACCACCGTTCATTTGCATCATAATCCACTTACTCATATCGGAGATATTGCTATAAATTCCTCCTGCGGCATTGGCTACTTCACTCCAATCTCGACGGATCACTTTCACGGTTCCCTCCACTGGTGCGTGAGGGTCTATTACATTTGATTTGTCTTTGAGCCGCTTAAACGAAGCTGCCGTTTGGGTCATTTTGAGAGGTTGCAAAATGCGACTTTCGATAAACTCCTCCCAACTCATCCCCGATACTCTCGTCACTACTTCGCCGGCTACAATGTAGAGGAGATTGTCATAATCGTATTTGGTACGAAAACCAGAGACAGGTTTTAGGTATCGTAGATTATGAATGATGTCTTTTAAAATAAAGTTATTCTGGTCAGGCCAAAACATCAAATCACCTGCTCCTAATCCCAATCCACTACGGTGGGTAAGTAAGTCTCTTACCGTAAACTCCTCTGTTACATAGGGATTATACATTTTAAACTCAGGAATCACGTCGGTTACTTTGGTATCCCAACTGAGCTTTTTTTCGTCTATCAACATCCCTAAGGCTGCCGCCGTAAATGCTTTGCTGTTGGAAGCAATCCCAAATAAGGTATTTTCATCGACTTTTTGTTGGGTATTGAGCGACCGCACGCCATATCCTTTGGCATGAATCACTTTATCATCTTTGACAACCGCTACGGCGATACCTGGCACATCAAAGGTTTTCAAGGTTTTTTCGACCAAGGCATCAATTTCGGTAGACGAAATGACTTGTGCACGTAGCACTACTGTATATAATAGAAGAGATAGAAGGAATGTGAATTTTTTCATGGTTTTTGGGTAGCTGACAAGCGAAGAATATAGATTTAAGTGAATAAATTAAAAGCCATAACCTCAAAAGCATTTTTGAGAATATTTTTACAAAATAAGCATTTTCTGCGAGGTCTTTCTGTTTAGATACCCAGCAAAAGCACTTTTTGGTATATAATTATTGTGATTTAGAGAATAAAAAAACCATTTGATAACTTTTTAAAAGAACATAATTAAATTCTACACTTAGATTACTTTAGGGGTTTTAAGTAATGTTAACCCGCCTAAGTTAACAACTTTTATTAAAACCAACCTCTACTAAATTTATCTCACTATTATGATTCGCTCTAAGTTTATCATTTCTCCTATTATTGTTTTAGGGTATAGTTTTCTTTTGTATTTCATGCTTGATGGATTGTTAGAATTCATTGATTATGTAGGTAATGAAGACCAATCGACGTTGGGTATTCCTAATAATACGTGGCTATTTTACTTCAAGGTAACAGCTATTTTTTTGATGATTGTATTAATGATACTTCGAAACCCCAAAAAAGCTTTACAAAATAGTCTGTTAATGTTTACTTCCATTTTTATTACCCTATCAATACTTGAAATCACTTGCAAACTTATCCTTAATTCTCAGGTTCCTGTAAACGCCAAAGATATTGCCCAAAGTAGTCCGCTTGCGTCAGCAGGTTGTTCTCATTTAGGTCCCGACTACACCAACGTATATCGCTTAGACAATCAACTTGGAATTCTCCCCAAAGCCTCACAAACTTTTCATTGGCGCAAAACTTGCGACAACCAATACGACATTTATAATGTAACATTCAGCACCGACTCTTTCTCACGACGAATAACTCCCCCTAGTAATAACAATACTAACAAATATGCTTTATTTTTTGGCTGTTCTTTTACATTCGGCGAAGGGCTACAAGACTATCAAACCCTCCCCTTCTTCTTTCAAGATTTAAAGCCTCAATTCAAATCCTATAATTATGCATTTAATTCATTTACAACCACGCACATGCTTGCTCATTTGAATCGGCCTGATTTTAGGAGAGAGATCACTGAAAAAGAAGGGGTCGCCTTTTATGTATTTTATGAAGGACACATTGATCGCAATATACCATCGATGAGTTGGGGGCGTTCGTGGAATGGCAACTACTTGGTTTATGATAAAAATAGTACTCCCAAAACAACAGTGATTGCTCAATCACGTCCCATTAAATATTGGCTTTTTAACAAAGCAAAAGATATGGCATTAATCAATCTTTTTAAGATAGATTATCCCCTTAAAATAACCAAGCAACACACTCTCAAAACAGCAGATATCATAGAAGACGCTTATCATACTTATGTTCAGAAGTTTGATAATAATAATTTTTTCGTACTTGTATACCCTGGTTCACAATTACCTGTTTTAGTAAAACAGCGTCTTCAATGCTTAAACATAAAAATACTTGAGTATACTGAGCTTTTTTCTATAAAAAATATAGAATATTGGATAAAATACGACGGCCACCCTAACGAACTAGCAAATCGAAGAGTAGCCGAAGAAATAATCAAAGATTTAGGGGAAAATTTATAAAAATAGCCTCTACATTTTTTTATCCAACCGCCTAATTTCCCTAATGACGTTTTTCAAGAACACTTTCCCTTTTTCATCAAAAGGCTGACGGGTATCTTCTTCGTAAAATTCGTAGCTAATTCTGCCCTTCTCATCACTTTCTACAATGAGTAGCTGCCCGTTTTTGTCATAACTCAAGTAGGAATTGGGAGGCATTGTTTGGATAGCCGTACCTGCTTCATTGAAGACAATTCCGCGTGAAAACCTAATAACGGTTTGGCTAAAATCACTACCTTCTTTAATAGTAGTCATTGGTTCGCCCTTGTATTTGAGCCATTTCATGCTGGCTTTTTCACGTTCGCCACAGGCAGCTAGTGAGAGCATCAAAACAAAAAATAATATCTTTTTCATGACTATGAGATTTTTATATTGCTACTATACAATACAAAGATATATGCAATTGTCAATATTATGCAATACAAGGTACTATGTTTTAATAATACAAATTGATAAAAGGCCAATAAATCAGATAAGCGGGTTATTTTAGGTGAATTGGCTTAGAGGTATGGGATTTTGTTTTTCATCTAACACTACCATTTCTGCCAAATAGCCTGGGGTAATTTTACCATACTGCGCGTCGATTCCGAGATGCGTAGCCGGATAGAGCGAAGCCATCCTAAAAACTTCATCTTTCGGAATCCCTACTTTGTGAATACAGTTTCTGACGGCGTCGAGCAGGGTAATCGCCGAACCTGCTAGGTTGCCGTCGTCGTTGAGGAGGCGTTTACCGTCATAGTTGGCCGTAAAATCTTCAAATCGAAATTGCATAGGTTGTATTTTGGCGAGCGTGGCGTCGGAGATTAGAAACAAACGCTCTGCCATCAATTGTTTCGCAATACGTACAGTTGCAAAATCGCAATGATAACCATCCACAATGATACTTGCATGAGCCGTGGGAGTATCCCAAATCGCCGCCACTACGCCAGGCTCACGGCTCTCAAAAGGCCTCATGGCATTGTAGAGGTGGGTAGCTAAATGAATGCCACTTTCAAAGTATGTTTTAGACTGGGTATAGGTCGCATTGGTATGGCCCAAAGACAGTATAAAGTGGCTTTCTTGTAGGAGATGTAAAAGCTCCTCTGGCCAAATCTCGGGCGCGATTGTCATCATAGTGGTCAACCCTTCAGCTCGAGCGATGATTTCGACTATTTCAGCTTTGGTAGGAATCCTCACTTCTTTGGCACTATGAGCACCTCTTTTGGCAAAATTGATGAAAGGCCCTTCTATATGCAACCCTACGACGCCTTTTTTGCCAGAAGCTATGTAGGTTTTTGTAACATCGATGGCTTTTAGGATACGCTCATGGGAAGTCGAATACAAAGTGGGTACAATAGCTACCGTACCATCGCCGCCGTGGGTATCGACCATATCTTGCAAAGACTCTTCTGATAAATCGCGCACAAAAAAGCCTTGCGAACCTCCATATAGCTGCAAATCCACAAAGCCCGGAATGAGGTCATGCCCTTGTAAGTCAATGATACGCAAATCTTCAGGAAGGAGGTCTGGAGAGACTATTTCTTTAATAAGTTCATTTTCAACGACAACCGCTTGATTTTCTACTATTTCGTCGCCAGTATAAATTGTACAATTGGTAAGTGCGTACATAGGTAACATGATTTTTTTGGGAACTTCCCGAAAGATGTAGAACTTTCGGGAAGTTTTTAGAAGGAATGATGAATAAAATTTGGCTCTCTTCTCCGCACTTAAGCGGTCATGAACAAAAATACGTACAAGAGGCTTTTGCCACGAATTGGGTAGCCCCTCTTGGTCCTAATATCAATGGCTTTGAAGAAGACCTTTGTAGCTATGTAGGAGTAGCGCACGCCACTGCTCTATCGTCAGGCACAGCGGCTTTGCATTTGGCATTGGTCATGCTGGGAGTAGGTGCGGGCGACGTGGTTCTTTGTCAATCCTTTACTTTTGCGGCCTCTGCCAATCCAATCGTATATTTAGGAGGTACGCCAGTTTTTGTAGATTCCGAAACCCACACATGGAATCTATGCCCTGATGCCCTTGAAACGGCGATTAAAGACCAAAAGAGACAAGGAAAACAAATCAAGGCGGTGATAGCGGTACATCTTTATGGTATGCCAGCCCAACTGCACGAAATTTTAGACATATGTAATCGCTACGATATAGCGTTGATTGAGGATGCCGCCGAAGCACTTGGCTCTACTTATGCAGGAAAAAAACTGGGGAGTTTCGGCAAATTGAATGTACTTTCCTTCAACGGCAACAAAATCATTACTACCTCAGGCGGCGGAGCTTTGCTATCTGATGATGAACAATTTATTCAAAAATCGAAGTTTCTAGCTACGCAAGCCCGCGATGATGCGCCCCATTATCAGCATTCGGAGATTGGGTACAATTACCGCCTTAGCAACATCTGCGCCGGAATCGGACGCGGGCAAATGGAGGTCATTGAGGAGCGCGTAGCTCAAAGACGCGCCAATTTTGACTATTATGTAAAAGCATTATCGTTTATTGAAGGCATCAGTTTTCAGCCCGAAGCCGCAGGAAGTTTTTCTAACCGATGGCTGAGTTGTATTATTATTAATCCACTACAGACAGGGGGCATCACTCGTGAAAACGTGCGTCTTGCTCTTGCGGCCAAAAACATTGAAGCCCGTCCTCTTTGGAAACCCATGCACTTGCAGCCTGTTTTTGAAAAAGCTTCCTTTTATGGACAAAACGTGGCCGAAAATTTATTCGACCACGGGCTTTGCTTGCCATCGGGCTCCAATCTTACTTCCACTGAGTTGGAGCAGATAGTGGAGGTTATTCAAGGTTGTTTTCAATAATAATCCATAGGGTCCTCGGCTACGCGGGTATTGTCGTGCCAAGTATTCATTTGGGCCATATCTTCCGGTGAAATTTCAAAATCAAAAACATCAAGATTGGCAACCAAACGGCTCTTTGTCACAGACTTAGGAATCGTAACCGCCCCTTGCTGCAATGACCATTTAATCAATACTTGAAACGTACTTTTGCCGTATTTTTCGGCGATTGCAATCAAGCGCGTATCTCCTGACTTTAGTCCTCTTACCAGCGAAGCATAGCCTTCAACTTGGATACCTCGCGCCCGACAATACTCAAGTTCTTGAGGGAGATAACAATAAGGACTCAATTCAAATTGATTGACTGCCGGAACTAAATCCGTATGCGGCCACAGTTCTTCAAAGTGCGGCGCATAATAATTAGAGACCCCCACTGCTCTTGCACGGCCTTCGGCGTATATTTTTTCCAAGGCTTTCCAAGTCTGAATACGATGCTCTCTTACTGGCCAATGAATAAGATATAAATCTACGTAGTCGGTTTGGAGTTTACGGAGACTTTCGTCAAAAGCCTTGAGCGTAGATTCATAACCTTGGTCTGCGTTCCAGACTTTGGTAGTCAGGAAGATTTCATCACGAGCGATATTGCTATCGCGCATTGCTTGCCCTACTTCACGTTCGTTTTTATAAATTGTCGCTGTATCGAGCAGCCGATAGCCCACCTCCAACGCCCACAATACGGCTTGTCGAATATCATTGTCGGGCTGTGGGTCATAAATCCCCAAACCTAATTGGGGCATTTGAATTCCATTATTAAGAGTAACGTAAGGGATCATGATTATGAAAAAAGCTATTAGTTAAACGCTAATACATGCACTATACCGTGCTGTTAATATACGTGTTATCAGGATAGAATGTTCCTGCGGTGTTGCAACAACCAAAACTATTATTAAAATTGCATTCAAAAGTGACATTTTTTATTCGTTACAGTCAAGATAGGAAACTTATCTTTGAATCTATTCTTTAGACTTATTTCAACTACTTATGAGAATGCTCCCACGCTTCCTTCTCTTTCCAGTTCTGGTCGGTGTAGTAATGCTACAATCTTGTTCTCGCAATCCCGTAACAGGCAAGCGAGAAATCATTTTGATGTCAACTGACCAAGAAATTGCCCTTGGCCAACAGTCGCACCCGTCTATTGTGGCTTCTATGGGCTTGTATGAAGACAAAAAACTGCAAAGTTTTATTTCTGAAAAAGGAATGGCAATGGCCAAAATTTCGCACCGTCCTGACCTTCCTTACCAATTCAATATCATCGACTCACCCGTAGTGAATGCCTTTGCGGTGCCGGGTGGCTATGTGTATTTTACGCGTGGTATTATGGCGCACTTCAACAATGAAGCCGAATTTGCAGGCGTACTCGGCCACGAAATTGGCCACGTAACTGCTCGCCACTCTGCCCGTCAACAAACCAGTCAGATTTTGGGGACGGTAGGGCTGATTGCTGGAATGGTAATTTCGCCTAAACTCGCTCAATTTGGAGAGCAAGCCATGCAAGGGCTACAATTGTTGATGCTTAGTTATAGCCGCGCCCACGAGTCAGAATCTGATAAAATCGGGGTAGAATATTCAAGCAAAATCGGATACGATGCCCACCAAATGGCTAATTTCTTTGGTACAATCAAACGCATCTCCGACAATGCAGGGCAGTCGATTCCTAATATTATGTCAACTCACCCCGACCCCGGTGACCGCTTCAACAACGTTCACCAAATGGCCAAAGAATACCAGACTGCACAGCCCAAAAACTACGCCGTCAATCGGGATAGCTATTTGCAGATGATTAACGGAATCGTGTATGGCGAAGATCCTAAACAGGGTTTTGTGGAAAACAACGTGTTTTATCATCCTGAACTACGTTTTCAATTTCCGACGCCTGCGGGATGGCAGACCCAAAATTCTCCAGCGCAGTTTGTAATGGCGCCCAAAGACGGCAAAGCCGAAATGATTTTGATGCTTGCAGGTACCAACCTCGACTCTGCGGCACAAAACATACAAAAACAATTTAATTTGAAAGTATTGGAAAGTGCTCGTCGTACCATCAATGGCAATCAGGCGATTGTGCTTGTATCACAGCAGCAGCCTCAACAGCAACAACAAGGCCAACCACAACAGCAGCAAACCCCCGCCAATACGGTGCAAGTAGGCTCATGGTTGATTCGCTACAACGGCATGGTTTATGCCATTCATGGCGTAACAACGGCTGATATTTTCACTACGTTGTTTCCTACTTTCAAAAACACCGCCGAAAATTTCCGTATGCTTACTGATCCCGATAAGATCAATCGCAAACCCGAACGGATTTTTGTAAAGACGGTTCCTCGCGATGGCTCTTTTAAAGACATAATGACTACTTTAGGAATGCCTGCCAATCGCATCGAAGAGCTAGGAGTAGTCAATAGCATGAAAGCCGATGACCAAGTAAAACGTGGCACCTTGATTAAGGTAATTGGGAAATAAAAATTGAATTTTCCAAAGAAACGTTATCCTTAGAAATTGTTCAAGGATAACGTTTCTTTGTTTTACCCCAAAGTAAAACGCTTACCGGGCAGCGACCGAACGTAGCCTTGAAGTTCTAAATTGAGTAATAAATTGGCTAGTTTTCCGGGGGCAATCTGACTTTCCCACGTCAAATCATCAATCGACATTTCTCCTTTTTTTCGAAGCAAAGCCACTACTTGCGTTTCTTCTTGCGTAAAGTGCTCGGGTATAATAATCTCCCCCTTTGAAAGCTCTTTTCCTTCTTGCCAGCTTAGAGCAGCGAGAAAATCTTCCACTCCCGTATAAATTTGGGCTTTGTGAGTGCTGATGAGTTTATTGCATCCTACCGAATAGGAATTGGTGAGATTTCCGGGTACTGCAAATACATCCCGATTATAATTGTTGGCATATTCTGCCGTGATAAGTGCGCCTCCTTTATCGGCAGCTTCTACTACCACAATAGCATCCGTCACTCCTGCAATAATACGATTACGAGCCGGGAAACGCATAAAATCAGGTTTAGTACCGAGAGGATATTCGGTCAAAATACCGCCTTGCTGCTGCATCTCTTGGGCGGTTTTGGCATGAGTACCTGGATAAACGATGTCTATTCCAGTAGCCATTACACCTATGGTAGGTACTTGGTATTTGATACAAGCCCGATGTGCCATGATGTCGATGCCATAGGCCAGCCCACTCACCACCGTGATGCCTTTTCCTGCCAACCCTTCTATGAGCTGTTCCGTTATATTTTTACCATAATCGGTGGCTTTTCGAGTACCTACAATACCTACAAAATGTCCTTTATTCAAATCAATATTGCCTTTTCCGAAAAGAACAACTGGCGCTTCATAAAGAGATTTAAAACGCTGAGGATAATCAGCATCCGTAAAAAAATAAACTTGGACACCCGCTTGTTGAAGTTTTGTAAGTTCTATTTCTGCTTCTCGAAGTCCTCCTTTGCTTAGTATGACCCGAGCAATACTCTCTCCTACTCCTTGAACACGGATGAGAGATTTAAAATTAGCTTCAAATACCTTTTGAGCAGTACCAAAATTGGCAATTAAATGTCGAATCAAAACTCCACCCAAACCGGGCGTCAAATGCAAGCCTAATTGAAAAAGGCGTTCGTTCATACTTTTGTTTTTGAATGGTTATTGGGATGATATACTTGCAGATTATAAAACTTTTCTAATCTGCGTATTTAGAGTTTTCCATAACCTTTCCGAAACCTTAATGCTTCTTGCCGCCTAAATATTGACAATTGACGAGGGAGTCAATTCCCTCATACAATACGGGCGCCTTTTCATATTCATAAGCTACGCTGAGAGGGCGAGTGTGGTTGTTGTCGCCCATGGCTACGTCTACATCATGCATCGTAAACTGACAGGGATGTTCATAGCCACATGCTATCGAAATTTCCAGAATCTCTTTGGTGAGGGTTTTGGCATAATTATAAAAACGTTCGCTCTTGAGAGTGGGGTCAAGTCCTGCTTGTAGCCATTTACTTTGAGTAGCTACTCCCGCAGGACAATGGTTGGTATGACACAATTGTGCTTGAATACACCCAATCGACATCATTGCTTCGCGAGCCACGTTGATAATATCAACTCCCATCGCAAAAGCCATAATGGCCTGCGCAGGTAAACCCAACTTACCCGAACCTATGAAGGTGACTCGGTCAGTAAGACCATGTTTCTTGAAAATCTTATACACACTCGAAAAACCATACACCCAAGGTAGAGCCACGTGATCGGCAAAAGACGGTGGAGCGGCTCCTGTGCCCCCTTCTCCTCCATCGATAGTAATAAAATCAGGCCCTACCCCCGTTTTGACCATCAGTGTCGCTAGCTCTTCCCACATTTCGAGTTTCCCCACTGCTGCTTTGATACCCACCGGAAGCCCCGTTGCCGCAGCCATTGCTTCTATAAACTCCAACATTTCGGGCAAATCTGAGAAAGCACTGTGCGCAGCGGGCGAAATCACATCTCTTCCCATAGGCACATGTCGTATATCGGCAATTTCTTGGGTGATTTTGGCGGCAGGTAGTACGCCCCCTTTTCCCGGTTTCGCTCCTTGCGACAATTTCAGCTCAAGCATCCGAATACTTGGATTTTTTTGGGTTAATTTTATCAATTTCTCCATGACAAAATTTCCTTCATCATCGCGTAGGCCAAAATAAGCCGTGCCAATATTGAGTACCACATCCGCTCCTTTGTCATGATAAGGTGAAAATCCTCCTTCACCTGTGTTGTGATAACAACCAAATTTGGCCGCACCTTCATTGAATGCCGTAATCGCCGAGGCCGACAATGACCCAAAGCTCATGCCAGAAATATTGATGACTTGTTTGGGACGATAGGGCCTTTTGCGGTTGTGTGTCAAGCCTATCACTTTAGGAGCGGGCAATACATAAGGATTTTCACGATATGGGTGATTTTTGGGAAGTCGTTTGGTCAATAAAGCTGGTTTGATAAAAATAAATCCCGCCGTATTGACATCTTGGTCGGTACCAAAGCCCTGAAAGTTGTTTTCTCGCTTGGAAGAAGCATAAATCCACGAACGTTGGCGACGATTAAAGGGCAGTTCTTCGCGGTTGTTGGCCACAATATACTGACGCAACTCCGGCCCTACCGTTTCGAGCCAATACCGAAAATGCCCAATCACGGGAAAATTATGCAAAATGGTATGTTTTTTTTGGGTAATATCATACACTGCTACCGCAATCAAAACTACCACTAACATTACTATCATCCAGCCCCAAGCCGGCAAAGTTGTTATCCAATCCATACAAAGGTTCAGTTATTTTTATTCAAAATTTCAAAACAAATCTCCCCAATTTCGCCTAACATTTTTTCAGCTTCTTCCACCTTAGTATCTCGTATAAATACCGAAATCACAAAAGGTACTTCACCAAAAACAATCCCCGCATCCCCTCTTACATAAGCCAAACCGCCAGTTTTATGGGCGATTTTGATGTGTTTTGGAATAAGTCGTGGAAGAGTCAGCGTATCCTGATTTTCATATAAAAAACCCATCATACGCTCACACAACATGGGCGTAGCTACTTTTTGGTGATAAATAAGCCTCAAAAGGGTATTGATATCACGGCAGGTGACATAGTTATCAATACCTCGAGCCACCGCAGCGGTATCCATCATCAGCCGGTTGAGCTGTAAACTTTCTAGCCCCAAACTTCTGCTACGTTGGTTGATATTCTCTCTTCCCACTTTTCGGATGATAACATTGGTTGCCGTATTGTCACTTGCAATCATCATAAGCCTAGCAAGCTCGTCGATACTCATTTCCTCACCAGCCATGCGTTTAGAAAGGACGCCAGAGCCCCCCACTTTGTCACTATCGGCGAGTATATATTTATCTTCTAATTGAAAACGTCCCGTTTTTACTTGCTCCATCAATTCTACTAAAATCGGAATTTTGATGACACTCGCAGAAGGTACCATTTCTTGAGGTTGCTGACTGAAATAAACGTGTCCGTCCAAAGATTCAACTTGGATATTGATGCGCATTTTGGAGGAAAAAGACATAAGATACGTCTCAAGCGGCGCAAAATCGGGCTTTTGTTGGCCTTTTATTTCATAAAAAAGAAGCATAAAACCAAACAATACTATCCAGTAACGCATAAGGGGGAGGGTTTGGGGCGACAACTTACACAGAGCCAACAAAAAAATCAAGCATGCCCCTAAAGCTTTAATTATAAAAACAGAATAATTAGGACTAGTTTTCGGGTTTCAGTCGTTTTATTTTTTTCGTTATTTCAAAAGACTTATGACAATTAGCAAGTTTATATATATTTTTACCAACCACCTTTTATTTACTACTCACCATGAAAATCATCAACATCCTTTTTTTGTCAGTTGGGCTTTCTCTCACAAGCATCGCCCAACAAATCAACGCAACTACCCGCGATGCTATCAATCGTGAAGGGCTCGCAGTGATGGCCGCTACCAATACAAGTCTTGCTTTTTTTGATATTAAAGGTCCCAAAGGAGGAGTGGTTGGTGATTCTTACCTAGATTCAACTTGGACACTAGGTAGCGTCAAATTATTTCAAAAGATAGGTGCTCCCGGACGCGAAGGCGACAGTATCGCTAATATACCTTTACGCCTAGATTTATATACCAACGAGTTAGAACTCAAAGCCAATGATGCCAAAGATATTAGAGCTGTCAAGGGCAATCAGATTCGTTTTTTTACCCTAGAATCTCCCCAACGGCGTATCTTTCTAAACGCCAAAAGTTTCCGAAGTGAAGACAACCTTCAAGGTTTTGTGGAATTAGTGGCAGGCGGACGAATCTCACTTGTAGAGTTTACTAAACTAAATATCATCAAACCCAACTACAACGAAGCGCTCTCGGTAGGCAGCAAAGACACAAAACTCGTCAAAACAAGCCAATACTATGTAGTCAAAGGCAATACACTGTTTCCACTGACGACCTCTAAGAAAAAAGTATTGGATGCCCTTGCCGACCGGGCCGATGATGTTGAGAAATTCATCAAATCCAATAGCCTCAATCTCAAATCTCGTACCAATTTGGCCAAGGTCTTTGAGTATTACAACAACTTATAACGCCCTACAATCGGATAATGATCCGAGTATTTGACCTCACTAAATGTCTGAAAATCCAATGATTCAAATTTTTTAGAGTCAAAAAACTGGTTATCAATCCGAATAAATTTAGGCGCATTTTTATACGAAAAACCAAAGCCCCGACCTGCTTCTTCAAAAGCATTGGACAAACGTTTACGGACCTGTCCATAAGCATAGTTGTAGGGGGTTTCGTTGAAGTCGCCACAAACCATCACAGGATGTGGGCTTTGGTTAATCCATTCCATGAGTTGTTCGACTTCTTTTTCATGGTGAATAAAGCCTCTTTTAAGCTTACCTAATACTTTACGGGTTTCGGATTTTCCTTGTTGATAATCTTTCCCTTTATAGGCTTCTTTGATTCCGCCAAAGCGGACAATCATGGAGCGAAGATGTACATTGATCACCCTGATTGTGTCTTTTTCAATCTTAATATCGGCATATACCATTCCATTCTGATTGTCAAATACTTGGCTTTTACTCTTTACAATTGGATATTTCGACAAAATTACCAACCCAAAGTAATTATGCTCATTTTGATTGGGACTTCCATAAAGGGAGGCGTGGTAGGGGTGATTGACTGCCTTAAATTGATTTAAGGTATTGAAATACTCACTTTTACTGTTGTTATAAAATTCTTGTAAACATTTGATATCTACCTCTTTACTCCTAGTCCAAGCTATCAGATTCCGCGCATTAGAAAGTTCTTTTTGATTTAAATACCCTCCCACATCAAAAGACATGACATTGTAACTCATCACCGAAATTTCGTTTTCTGATGGCTCAGGAGCTGAGTGCCAACCAAAAGTACGGGGCCAAAAAGGGAAACTCAACAGTAAACCTACGACGGGTAGTAGGGCATTGCGAGGTTTGAAAAAAAGCCAAAAAAGGCAAAACCCTAAATGAATCAATAGTACGATAGGTAAAGATATCATCAAAAAACCCACCAGCCAATGCCCCGAAAATGCAAAATATACCAACGCATATATCAGCAATGTATATCCTAAAAATAGTTGGTATAATCGAGTAAAAAATGAGGTTTTGAATTTCATCGGGCAAAATGGGAGTTAAAAAGTCTATATTCTAGTTACAAAGTAAACACTTCTCAGTTGATAAATCGTATGATAGAAAACGTAAAAAATGTCACCCTATTTTCCCAAAATAAAGAATAGAAAGAGGGCTTTTTATTTCTAAAAAATGGATTTAATCTCCTCAAAGCACGATTCTTACAAAATTTGTCAGGGTAGAAAGCCCCCCCTTGTATCTTATTATCAAGAAGATAAAAGCCTGTCAAAGCCCGAGGGAAGAGTCAGGTTTGCATTGAACCACTATTATTCAAGCTAAATATTAATAATGAAAAAGTTATTTGCGATGGGAGCTTTTATGGCTCTTCTGAGTGTTGGACTGATTCCAAGTGTATCGGCACAAAAAAACAACTGGACTCCTCTTTTTGACGGAAAAACCCTCAAAGGCTGGAAACAGCTCAATGGCCAAGCCAAGTATGAAGTGCAAAATGGCGTGATTGTCGGTACGGCAGTTCCTAATACTCCCAATTCCTTTTTGACTACCGAAAAAGATTACGGCGATTTCATTTTTGAATGTGAGGTAAATGTCGATGAAGGTCTCAACTCGGGAATTCAGTTTCGGTCATTATCAAAACCTGACTACAACAATGGGCGTGTGCATGGCTATCAAATGGAAATCGACGCCAGTGACCGTGACTATTCGGGGGGCATCTATGACGAAGCACGCCGTGGATGGCTATATGTACCCGATGCCAATCCCAAATCAAAAGGGGTATTTTTACGTAACAACCAATGGAACAAATACCGCATTGAAGCCATTGGAAACAGCCTTCGTACTTTTGTGAATGGAGTCGAGATTTCGCATGTAATCGACGATTTGACCCCAAGCGGCTTTATTTGCTTGCAAGTTCACTCCATAGGCAATCGCGCCAATGAAGCTGGAAAGCAAGTTCGCTGGAAAAATGTACGCATTCAAACTACCAATTTGCAGCCTTCGCCTGCCAGTGATATTCGTATCGAAAACTGGATGGTCAACAATATCTCGGAAGCCGAAAAAGCACAAGGCTATCGTTTGTTGTGGGACGGTCAGACTACCAAAGGCTGGCGTGGCGCTTACAAAACAGAATTTCCCAAAAGTGGCTGGAACATCAAAGATGGTGTTTTGACGGTCGATAAAGGCGACGGTGGCGAATCTACCAACGGCGGCGATATCATTACTACTGACGAATTTGGCGCTTTCGAACTTACATTTCAATTTAAGCTTACCGAAGGTGCCAACTCGGGCGTAAAATACTTTGTACGCGAGTTGCTCCAATATACCCACGAGTTCAAACCCGGCCAACCGATGGTTGTACCTGCCGAACATGCCCAAAAAGGTTCGGCGATTGGTTTAGAGTTTCAGGTATTGGATGATGCCAAGCACCCTGACGCCAAAATGGGCGCGGGCGGAAATCGTACCATTGGCTCGCTATATGACCTCATTCCGGCCGACAAAGTAGGTGCCAGAAAAAATTCAATCAAAAAGATTGGCGATTGGAACATGGGGCGTATTGTGGTCTACCCCAACAACCGCGTGGAGCATTACCTCAACGGCTACAAAGTAGTAGAATACACCCGAAACTCAGACTTTTTCAAGGCCCTCGTTCAGCGCAGTAAATATGCCGTATGGGGCGACAAATTTGGTTCGGCCGAAAAAGGCCCCATCTTACTCCAAGACCACGGCGATGTAGTCAGCTATCGGAGTATCAAGATTAGGGAGCTAAAATAGCCTAACCCTCCTTTTTTGGAGTATCATTAAATAACGTTCATTTTTGTAAGCAATCATTACCTAATTTTCAACTTAGCATATTCACTTATATCATGGAAAGACGTGACTTTATCAAAAAATCAGTACTAGCAAGTGCCGCAACTGCTATGTCGGCTACTAGCTATTCAAAAATCATCGGAGCCAACGACCGCGTACGCGTGGGAGTAGTGGGATTCTCTGATCGCCACCGTGCTTCGCACGTAGGGCCTTTCAAGGAATTGTCTAAAAAAATGAACTTTGAAATGACGGCACTTTCCGACATCTGGAATCGTCGCCGCGAAGAAGGGAAAGCATTTTTGGATAAACAATTGGGCGGAGACGTAAAAGTATTCCGTAACAACGAAGAAATGTATGATGCACGCATCGTAGATGCGGTGTTTTTGAGTACTGCTGATTTCCAACACGCCCTCCATACCATTGAAGCAGTAAAAGCAGGCTGTGATGTATATGCCGAAAAGCCCCTAGCCGAAACTATGGAAGACAACCGCGCCGTGTTGAAAGCCGTGAAATCATCTGGCAAAATTGTGCAGATTGGCTCACAACGCCGTAGCGGCGCCAACTATTGGGCAGCCGATGAATTTATCAAATCGGGCAAGTTTGGGCCTATTGTGATGGTAGAATTGATGTGGAACGTCAATCAGCCTGGCCGCTGGCGCCGCACCGAACTTACCAAAACCCTCAAAGAATCGGATGTAGATTGGGTACGCTATCAGCTCAATCGTCCCAAGACAGCCTTCGATGCTCGCAAATACCTCGAATATCGTCTTTTCTGGCCTTATTCGTCAGGGATTCCGGGCCAATGGATGAGTCACCAAATCGATACTGTACACTGGTTTAGTGGCTTGCCTCACCCACGCTCGGCGGTTGCCAATGGCGGTATTTATCAATGGAAAGACGGTCGTACCAACGCCGATACGCTTACAGTAGTGTTTGACTATGGCCCACTCAACGACCCTACCTCGGGTTTTCAAGTACAGTTTACGAGCCGTTTCTCTAACTCTGCTGGCGAAACCAAAGAGCTTTATTATTCAAACGGAGGGATGATTAACCTTGACACCAACGAAATCAGCGATACGGGAGGCTTGCGCGAGCGCGAAGCCAAAGCCATGGGGCTAAGTGCCAATTTGCTCAAACCTATGAAATTAGAAGGAGTAAAAGTAGCAACTGATGCCAACACTGGCGGAGATGAACTCACTTTCAATCACATCAAAAACTGGATGGAATGCGTTCGTAGTCGCAAGCAGCCCAATGCTCCAATCGAGGCAGGTTATCAGCATTCGATTGCGACGATTATGGCCAATGCCGCTTACCGCACAGGGCAGCGTGTTACTTTTGATGAAAAAAGTCAGGAAGTATTGGCGGGAGGCAAACCGTTTAAATACTAGAAATTTGATATTTACAAAAAATAGGCGGTTCTTGTGGGAGCCGCCTATTTTTATGAGTACTAAATCGCATTCATTTAGGCCATTATTTTGCCCAACGAATTATCATACAAGTCTTTGGCTTCTTCGCCACTAACAATCGTTTGACCATCAACTACAAAACCTTTAGCCGTCACTTTCCCCAATAAAGCATGGGGAGTTTTGAGCGTACCACCCACAATCTGCTGGAATTCGGCTTGTTTTTCTGGGCTAACACTCACCAACACACGGCTTTGTGCTTCTCCAAACAAGAAAGCATCTTTGCGGTAATCGTCCATTGAAGTAATTTCAAAGCCCAAACCACGCGGCATGGCTGCTTCGGCCAAAGCCACAAACAAACCACCATCCGACAAATCGTGCGCTGATTGTATCAATTGTTTTTCTATCAAAGTACCGACAGCCTGCTGAAGCGCAAATTCTTCATCCAAATCAAAGGCAGGCGCAGGCGATGCCTTTACCCCACGATAAGAATATAAGTACTCAGAAGAAGCAATGTCGTTTTGAGATTGACCGACCAAATAAATCAAATCACCTTCATTTTTAAAATCAAGAGTCATCTGATTTTCGGTTTTTTCAATCAACCCAATCATCCCGATGGTTGGTGTTGGAAAGACTGGTCCGTCGTCTGAAGATTGATTATAAAAACTTACGTTTCCGCCCGTCACTGGCGTGCCGAATTTTTTACAGGCTTCGCCCATTCCTTTTACGGCATTCACAAACTGCCAATAAACTTCTGGCACGTATGGATTACCAAAGTTAAGGTTGTTTGTAACCGCCAAAGGCTCAGCACCCGTACATACAAGGTTACGAGCCGCTTCAGCCACGGCTATCTGCGCCCCCACAAAAGGGTCAGCATTTACATAGCGAGCGTTGCAATCGACCGTCATTGCAATTGACTTCTGATAATGGGGGCGTTTTACGTCTCTGATACGTACTACCCCTGAGTCAGAAGGGCGATTAGTGCTACGGTTGGCCGTGCCTACCGTAGAGTCATACTGCTCATATACCCACTTTTTAGAAGCAATATTGGGGTGCGACAAAAGATGTTTAGCCACTTTTGCAATCTCCTCTCCCGCTACATCAGGAATAGCCTGAGCATCAAACTTTTTAAACTCTTGGTAATAAGCCGGTTCGCGGTATTCGCGGTGATACTGAGGTGCTCCACCACCCAGTACCAAGTCATGCGCTGGTACATCGGCGATAAGCTCACCGTGTTGGAAGAAATGCAATCTGCCACCTTCTACCACTTCGCCAATCTGCGCACAGTGCAAATCCCATTTATCAAAAATACTCTTTATGATGTCTTCTTTGCCTTTTTCTACCACCACTAGCATCCGCTCTTGCGACTCCGAAAGCAAAATCTCCCAGCCCTTCATATTGGCTTGACGGGTAGGTACTTTGTCTAAGTCAATCACCATGCCGTGCTCACCTTTGGCACTCATTTCGGAAGTAGAGCAAATGATACCTGCCGCTCCCATATCCTGAATACCTACTACATAGCCTGTTTCGATGATTTCGAGGGTAGCTTCCAAAAGTAGTTTTTCCATAAAAGGGTCACCTACTTGCACCGCCGGCAATTTTTCGGTCGATTTTTCGGAGATATCTTCTGAGGCAAAACTCGCCCCGCCAATTCCGTCTTTGCCCGTAGCCGAGCCTACAATAAACACAGGATTGCCTACACCATAACTAATGGCTTTGGCTACCTTGCCTACTTCGACTATCCCCGCCGAAAAAGCATTGACGAGGGGATTGGTATTGTAACATTCATCAAAAAACACCTCTCCTCCCACCGTCGGAATTCCAAAAGCATTGCCATAATCACCAATTCCTTTGACGACTCCTTTGACGAGCCACTTTGTTTTGGCCAATTTGGGATCCCCAAAACGCAAAGAGTTGAGCTGTGCAATCGGACGCGCACCCATCGTAAAAATATCACGATTGATACCACCTACCCCCGTGGCAGCTCCTTGATAAGGTTCCAAGGCAGAGGGGTGATTGTGTGATTCGATTTTGAAACTACAAGCCAGCCCGTCTCCGATATCTACCAGGCCAGCATTTTCTTCGCCAGCTTTGGCAAGCATTCGGTCAGAGTCGCGCGGGAGAGTCTTGAGCCATACGATAGAGTTTTTATAAGAGCAGTGCTCAGACCACATCACCGAAAAAATACTCAATTCGGTAAAATTGGGCGTACGGCCTAGTATCTGCTTGATTTGTTCAAATTCTTCGGGAAGAATACCCAATTTCTTGGCAGTTTCGACGGTAGGAAGTTGTTCGACGTGTTCCACGAGTGGGGGATTTGTAATTGAGAAATTAACCAACAGTGCCACAATGACACCGATTATGTGACTATATCACGCTGCAAAGTTAGGATTTAGCACGGAGAGGCTCAACATATTTTCCAACTTTAAGAATATTTATGTTTGTGACCCGCCCAAATCGCGCATTTTAAGCAATACATGCCACTCCAAACAGCCCTGAGAACAAAGACGAGCAAAATCAGATGGTCATTACAAAAGAGGATGTTGCAAAAAGAATCGCTGACGTATATTTTTGGCAAAACTTGATTTTTACATGATGAACGCATTGTTTTTTTTGTTGTTTTTTCACATTTATCAATATCCTATTTTACCATCTTCTGGCACCAAAATCGAGTCATTTGTCCCCAAAGGTTGGCATGTTTTGGAAAAAGCGGTAGGTGATTTAAACAAAGATAACTTACCCGACCTCGCGGTGGTCATTGAAAGTGATGGCACTGTGAAAAATCTCAAAGAAACTGACAACGACCAAAAACCCAGAATCTTATGGGTAGCTTTCAAACAAACTGACGGCAGCTACAAGCTTTCAGTGCAATCCAACGAATCTATTTTGCTCTCCAACGAAGGAGGAATCTTTGGCGACCCTTGGGCAGGATTGGTCATCGAACGCGGCACTTTATTGGTGCAGTTTTACGGCGGTAGTGCCGACCGCTGGGGCTATGATTATCGTTGGCGTTTCCAAAACAATGACTGGGCTTTGATTGGTGCCACTTATACAAGTGCCTCTACCCACAACAATCAATTTCGTAAGTATGACTTCAATCTCAGCACTGGCGTAGGTGAGCTAACCCAAGGTCAATGGCTTGAGCCAGAAAATGGCAAAGCAACCAACGACAAAGTGTCGCGTTTCAATATTGGGAAAAAGCCACTTTTTAAACTTAAATCTTTCAAACCCAACCAATATGCTATTTATAAAGACATTTATATTTGAGAAGGGAATGCTATGTTCTATTTTTCTTTTTTGGGGATTATTAAATAGTGCCAATGCTCAAGAATGGGTGATTACACGCCCGCTCACTTTTCTCTACAAAGAGCCTTCATTGACTGATAAAACTAATGGCTCAATTACCATCGGTAGTAGTGTAAAATTATTAGAAAAATCTTCCAATGGTAAAGCCCTCAAGGTGAGTAGCAGTACGGGCAAGATAGGATGGATTGGTAGCAGTCAAGCACAAATAATCGACCAAAAGCCCCTCAATACAGTTCTATTCGCGGTGGCACGCGCCTATATGTTGCGCCCTGAAGAAGAGAGCAGTCCCAACCTCGAAGTAGAAAAATGGATTACGAATCTCAAAAATGACAAAAGTTTCACTTCCCTTCAACTCGCAGAATTAGAACTTTATCGGTTGCTATGTATTCAGAAAATAGCTCGTACTGTTCAGCCTGATAATACCAAATTGAAAACTTGGATAAGCACTCACAAAAACTATGTTTATTTTTCCGACTATGGCAATGCAGGCTATTTTCTTGACCCTCAACTTCTTTGGAAATTGGAAAGCAGCCTCCCAACAAATACCCCCATCAAAGAGCAGGTAGCCTTTGAAGCGAGCAATTTAGAAATAGGAGGAGAATGTGAAGGCTATTGGGTATGTGTGCTTGAAAGAGCCATGAACAAAGCTGGCAATTACCTAAAAAAGCATCCGAATGGCAAAAACGCTGCTTTTTTTGTCAATAATTTAAAAGAAGAATTAGGCTCTCTTCCTATCGACAGCATCAAAGAAATGGACGCAGCGGATCAAAAGTCAACCAAAAAATTGGCCAATGAATGGCGTGCAGTTTTAGCAAAAGTGCCAGATAGCGCCGCAAAGAAATCCCTCCTCGCAATTTTCAACAAAATATAGTGCATTATCAAAAAGCCCGTGAATATATCACGGGCACGATACTATCTTAAACACTAGCAACAACCCGCATCAGGGCTGCAACAGGCAGCGGTGGAAGTCAGATTGTTTAGTTCAATTTTAGGCTTTTCTACTTTCTTTTTCATCACTACCGCCGAACTTGGGCATAGGCTGCTTATTTGAGACGAATGTGCGATTTCGGTAGGTATATTGCTTCTATCTACCTGTTCAAAACCCTCTTTTTCAAAGTACTTCTCGGCGGTTGTGGTGATTAAATATACTTCTTTAACTCCCTCTAAACGAGCTTCTTTGAAAATGCCATTGACTAAGCGATGTGCAATTTTGAAATTGCGAAAGTCTTCCAAAACTGCGACCGAACGTAATAATCCATACGTACCGTATATTTCGAGCCCAGCTACTCCTACAAGCTTATCGTTAGCCAATGCTATCGAAAAATAGGGCAAAGTAGGTTGGATATCTTCGGTAGGTAGCCCTGCTGATTTTAGTATTTCCACAACAAACTCAAAATCAGACGCTTTTGCTTTGTTAAATTGTACTGAGGGGCTAATAATGCCAAGCTTTTCGGCATAGACCGTAATGCTATAAATACCTGTACCGCTTTGTCTAAACTCGGCTATTTCTGCTGCCGACAAAAAAGAGCCTAAAATTTCATCAGGAAGGGATATCTCCCGCTCTTTTTGTAATAATATATTGCTAAAGCCTGTTTTTTGAATCAGCCCCAAATACAATTCTTTTTGAATAGCGCCCGCCACGCAGCCTGCATACATCTCAGCAGCCTGCTGAAGGCCTGCCGGAAGCTCCCCTACCAATACTATATCCGAAATACTAAAATGACCTTGTGGTTTGAGTACGCGATAGATTTCTTCAAAAACACGTGCTTTGTTAGGAACTAAATTCAAAACACAATTGCTCACCACTACATCGGCTATGCCATCGCTGACGGGCATCTCTTCGATGTCGCCCCAGCGAAATTCGACGTTATTAAAACCCAGTTTTTCGGCATTGATACGGGCTTTTTTGAGCATTGCTTCCGTAAAATCAATACCTATTACTTTGCCTTCCCCTCCCACTTGCGTACGAGCTACAAAGGCATCATTGCCTGCACCACTCCCCAAATCTATCACGGTATCTCCTTTTTTGATTTGGGCAAATTGGGTAGGCAGGCCGCATCCTAGTCCCAAGTCAGCCTCAGCCACGTAGCCACTCAGTTTGGTGTAATCTTCGGCCATGATTCCAATAAAATCTTCATCGGAACTACAGCTAGGCCCGCAACCACAGCAAGAGGCAGCATTTTGATTTTTTGATTGGTCCGCGACTTCCGTGTATTTTTCGCGTACCAGTTCTTTAAGCACTTGTTCAGCATTCATGATTGTAATATTACGATGATTGATGGCAAAAAAATTTAACAACAGCCTGTTTTCACTAAAAGCCCAAATACAGCTCCAAAAGCCTCTTCAGCTTCTTCCCAAACTGCTTGATTGATACAATAACATACACGTGGAGGCTCTATACTCCCTTGGATGATGCCAATACGCTTAAGCTCTTTTAAATGCTGTGACACAGTGGCCTGAGAAAGAGGCAGTTCATCGACCAAATCTCCGCAAACACAGGCCTTTTTTTGAGCCAACAACCGCAAAATAGCTACCCTTGCAGGATGAGCAAAGGCCTTTGCTAAATCTGCAATACGGTTTTCTTTGTCTGTAAAAACTTCTGTTTTGGACAGTCCCATGTGTTAAATCAATAATTCATCGCAATATTACGATAAAAATTAAAACAAAAATATTTTCCGTTAAAAAATTTACAAGCACTTCACTTTTAGCGGTTTCGCTCCCGCAAGCCATCAATAGAATGTTTACCTCCCCCAAAAACAAAGATGGTTCCGTAGAGTAATAAATATAACAATGCCGCTTCTTTTTTCGCAAATGGATCGTCGCTGTGAGCCACAAAAGCGGCTACTATCATTGTAATCATAAGGGGGATACTCATCAAACGGCTTTTAACACCCAATAACAGCAGAAGCGCACAGAAAACTTCCGCAAAAACAGCCAATAGAAGTGACGGGTAAGTGCCAATATGTAATGGGTCTCTAAACTTAATAGTACCTCCCGCCATGAGTTTTTGCCATTTGGGAAGCCCATGTTCTAAAAACATGAAACCGCCCCCCAATACCCGTAGCAAAAGCAACCATATATCTGTCAAAGTAGCAATAGCTGTGTTTTTTAATAAGGAATTCATTCGTTGGCTGATTACGTTTTTTTTATATTTCTATAACTCGCTTTATCTTATTTTAGTACAAATTATCAAGCAATTTTGTTTAAAAAACGGTATGGTTTTTGCGGCATATCGCCACGGTTTATAGTAGACTACTCATCGGCTTTGTTTCTCACAAAAGCCCTCTTATTTTGGCAAATGAGGTATTTGAATCTACTTGTTTCTCCAAAAAATATTTTAAGCAAAATATTCTCTTTTTCATTATAAAAATGCCCAGAAGAATCTCCGCACAAAATATTATATCAATCTAAATACCAAGAACTTAAGAAGCTTTTTTCTCTAAAAAACGCCAAAAATCATTTTAAGACATTACTGCTTACTTAGTCACATGGTATCTCAATCAGACATAAAATAAACTAGCAAATTCTTGGTTTTATCCTTTTTGTTGCCGTTATTGGCATTGTTATTGTACCATTTCTGGCTACATAATAAACCCCCAAGACATACATGAAAAAACTACTTTTAGTACTTGTATTATGTATTTTCTCGCAAGGTGTTTTCGCCCAAAAAGCGGCCGCTGACTCCACTGACCATACTCCCGTCATAAGCGATTTATTGAAGTTTGCCCACAAACATCTCGCTTATCGCTATCGGAGTGGAGGCAGTTCTCCCAAAGGCTTTGATTGTTCAGGATTTGTCAGATATTGCTTCTCCAAGTTTGGTTATTACTTACCTCATTCAAGTGCTGCTCAGATTTCGCATGGTGTCGAAATCGCCCTAGGTGAAGCCAAAGCGGGTGACTTGATATTTTTTAAAGGGCACAATTCCCAAAGTGCTCGCATTGGTCACGTAGGCATGATTGTAGAAGTGGGCAAAAACTACGTCAAGTTTATACATTCGGCATGGAAAGGTGGAATTCGCTATGATTTTCTGCACGCCGATTATTACCAAAAAAGATACATGGGCGTAAGGCGCGTCGTAAAATAAGGGTTTTCAGAGTATTTGTATCACTACTTCCTCATCTTGAGGGTATCCTGTACAGGTGAGCATCCAGCCCTGCGCCAAGTCTCGCTCTGTCAATACATCATTGATAATCATTCCTACTTTTCCCGAAATACATTTACCAATACAAGCCGAACACCTTCCTCCTCTACAACTGTAAGGAAGCTGAATACCTGCCTCAAGGGCCGCTTTTAAGATATTGGTATAAGCAGGTACTAGAAGTTGGTAGTCTTTTCCCAAATATCGAAGGCCAATTGTATGTGCTTCCGAGGTTGGTAGTTGAGGAATTGCGGCTGGAATCGTAAAATTTTCTTTACGAATTTGGGTTTCATCAAAGCCCATATATCCCAACGTAAACTGTACCACTTGCATATAAATGGGCGGTCCACAAACAAAAAACAAAGCATCTTTTGGCTCAAAGAGTAGTTTGTTTTTCACCCAATCTTCGGTGAGCGTATTATTGAGTCGACCGCGCATTCCCTCCCACTCTGAGGAAGGTTCGCTCAAGAGATGATACAAGCGCAGTTGGCTAGGAAACTGAGCTTGCAGCCCTTCTAGGGCATCCTTAAATATGATTGTACGCTCACGGGTATTGCTGTATAGCAGTGTTATTACAGTTTGGGGTTCGAGATATAGAATTTTTTTGAGCAACGAATACATAGGCGTAATCCCGCTTCCCGCCGCAAACATAAAAATGTCGCGCTTGGTATCTGACTGCGTAGTCACCGTAAATCTGCCCGCCGGTGGCAATGCTTCCAACACATCCCCTACCTTCAAGTGGTCAAGCAAATATCGTGAGATTTCGCCGTTGGTTACTCTTTTGACGGTGATAGACAAATTATTTTCCCCTGGCCAAGAACTGAAGGAATACGACCGACGAACTTCATGGTCATTATGTCGTACTATCAATGTCAGGAATTGTCCTGATTCGTATACCATTTTCTCTCCATCAAGGGGTTCTAAGAAGATTGTCTTGGCGTCATAAGTTTCACTGACAAATGCTTTTACGCGTAGTTGGATAGTACTGGACATCAATTCTTAGTTTAGGGTTACGATTACTTATATTTTGACCAATCTTTCGACGGCTTTTTCGAGCGTTTCTTGTTTTTTGGCAAAACAAAAGCGCACTACACCATTGTCTGTTGCCTCTTGATAAAACGCCGACACTGGGATACAAGCCACTCCATGCTCTTTGGTAAGCCGCATAGAAAACTCTTTGTCGGACTCACTCGAAAAATGATCGAAATGATATAGTTGAAAATAACTTCCCCGACTAGGCAAGGGCTTAAAACGCGTTTGTTTCATCAATATCCCAAAGTAATCTCGTTTTTGCTGATAAAACTGGGCAATAGACCGATACGCATGTTTATCTTTGAGATACTCCGCCAATGCCACCTGCGCTGGCGTATAACATGAAAAGCAATTGAATTGATGTACTTTTCGAAACTCCACCGTAAAATCAGGAGGAGCTACGCAATAGCCCATTTTCCAACCAGTACAATGGTATACTTTCCCAAACGAAAAACAAACAAAAGCTCGCTCACGCAAATCGGGGTACCGCAAGATACTTCGGTGAGGTTCGTGGTCATAGATAAGATGCTCATACACCTCGTCAGACAGGATGAGAAGGTTATGCTGCTGCACCAAATGGCGTAACTGCGCGATGTCTTCGTCTCGCAACACACTACCAGTAGGGTTGTGAGGAGAATTAAGAGCAATCATGCGTGTACGAGGTGTAATCCGCGCCTTTACTTCCTCCCAATTGATTTGATAAGAAGGAAACTGTAGCGGAATCCTAATCGCTACGGCACCATTCACTTCGATATTGGGGATATAGCTATCATAGGCAGGCTCAAACACAATCACCTCGTCTCCTGCCCTTAGTACCGACGTAAAGGCCGTATAGATAGCATAAGTCCCTCCAGGTGTGATAGTGATTTCGGAATCAGGATTGACAATGACTCCATACAAATCTTGGATTTTGGCTGCAATACTCTCGCGAAGTGGCATCCATCCGGCCATTGGAGAATATTGATTAAAGCCTCGCTCCATAGCCTGACTAGTAAGCCTGACCAAAGGCTCAGGCATTTCAAAATCAGGGTATCCTTGAGAAAGATTGATGGCATCATACTCATGAGCAAGTGCCGACATTACGGTGAAGATGGTGGTTCCGACGTTAGGAAGTTTAGACTCTATTTTTAAACCGTCCATGTAGTGTTTGGTAATTTCGTGTAAAATTATTCTATTCACACCGAATTCGCGATGAATTTTGGGTTTTCCTTTTTCTCAATCACGATTTGTCAATTATCTTTAAAACCAAACTTACAAAATCGTACTTATTGTCATCTATCATTCTCTGCTAAATTTCTCTACACTCAATGGAATCACTATTTACCGCCGATGCGATTATTAGTTTACTAACCCTGACGTTTTTAGAAATCGTTTTGGGTATCGACAACATCATTTTTATTTCGATTGCAGCCAACAAGCTCCCTCGGACAGATCAGCCCAAAGCACGAAACATCGGCTTGCTGCTTGCCATGATTTTCAGGGTGTCTTTGTTGTTCGGTATTTCGTTTATCATTTCACTTTCTAAGCCCTTTACTCATATTGATATGGGTTGGCTACAAGCCGCTTTTTCGGGCCAAAGTGTCATTCTTATTTTAGGAGGCTTGTTTCTTCTTTACAAAAGTACGTCGGAGATTCACCACAAATTGGAAGGCGCGGAAGAAGAGGCCCACACCACTCAAAGCAAAGGCAAAGCTACCCTTAGCAGCGTTGTTATCCAAATTGCCCTTATCAACGTAGTGTTTTCAATTGATTCTATTCTGACCGCTATTGGTCTTACCCAAAACGTGACGGTTATGATTATCGCCGTGGTGCTATCGGTGGTCATCATGATGCTATTTTCGGGTCCAGTGGGCGATTTTGTCAATCGTCACCCTTCTGTACAAATGTTAGGCTTGGCCTTTTTGATTGCTATCGGTTTTATGCTGATTGCAGAAGGCGCTCACTTAGCAGAAGTTTCTATTTTTAATACTCACGTAGGTTCAGTTCCTAAAGGTTATCTTTATTTTGCCATTGCTTTTTCGCTTTTTGTGGAGTTTCTCAACATCAAAATGCGTAAAGGTGCCAAGCCTGTTCAATTACACAGCTACCCGTCTCAAGCCGAAAAAGAAGGCATCTTACCTACTCATCAATCAAAGTAGTTTCTTTTGGTAAAAAGCGTTGGTGTTTGTTGCATAAATAAAACACCAACGCTTTTTTTATGGCTCCAATCCCTCGTTTTTTGCCACAATAAAATATACTTCACCTCATCAACCCGATTATTTATGAAAAAACCCTTACTCCTCAAACTCATCATTAGTTTTTGTTTAATCGCTGCTGAACTTTCGGCTCAGTACCCTATTTTACCTGAGCGAGATCGCGCCCGCGTCGTTGACGAAATCTTGGAAGACCGTCTTACCAATCTTCTCCCTCAACTCATGCGTCGTGAAGGAATTGATATGTGGGTCATCATCTCCCGCGAATACAATGAAGACCCCGTCATGCGGACGATGCTACCTAGTACGTGGCTTTCTGCACGCCGACGTACTATCATGGTTTTCTATGATGCTGGTGGCGACAAACCACTCGAAAAAATAGCCATTGCTCGTTATGATGTAGGAGTCTTACTAAAAGGTGAGTGGGACATCAACGTACAGCCTAATCAATGGCTCGCCCTTGCCAATGCTATCGAACAACGCAATCCTAAAAAAATTGCCCTCAACTTTTCTAAGGATTATGGCCATGCTGATGGCCTCACCTATACCGAGCAAAAAGAGCTAATGGCTCATTTGTCTGAAAAACAAAAAGCAAAAGTCGTAGCTGCTGACCGTTTAGCGGTAGCATGGCTCGAAACACGGAGTGCCAAAGAAGAAGCCATCTATCCTATTATTTGCCGTATTTCGCACGAAATCATTCAAGAAGCTTTTTCCGAAAAAGTAATTCATCCGGGTGTTACTACTACCGATGATGTAGTATGGTGGATGCGACAAAAAGTAACCGACTTAGGACTAGAAACTTGGTTTCATCCCACCGTCGATATTCAACGTTTCGACCCGGCTAGTTTTGACCATCTTCGTACTTTTTCTAAACGCCCTGCTCAGCAAGTCATTATGCCCGGAGATTTGTTACATTGTGATTTTGGCATTACTTACCTTCGTCTCAACACCGACCAACAGCAGCACGCCTACGTGCTTCGTCCAGGCGAAACAGAAATACCAGATTTTTTGAAAAAGGCTTTTGCGCAAGGTAATCGTCTGCAAGACATTCTTACTTCTCGCTTCAAATCTGGCACAACTGGCAATCAAATGCTCCTTGCCTCTCTCGAACAAGCAAAAAGCGAAGGAATCACGGGGAGTATTTATTCTCACCCCATCGGAGTTCATGGCCATGCTGCGGGTCCTACCATAGGCATGTGGGACCAACAGAAAGGCGTGGCAGGGCCAGGTGATTATCCTCTCTTTCCTAATACGGCCTATTCCATAGAATTGAATGTAGCAGTCGAGATTCCCGAATGGAAAAAAACAATTAGAATCATGCTCGAAGAAGACGGCTACTATACGCAAGAAGGGTTCAAATACCTAGACGGTCGACAAACAGAAATTTTTACGATTCCTCGAAAATTGCCTAATGTGAAGTAAGTCAATTAATTAAACCTCTGAAAGATTCGTATTGAATCTTTCAGAGGTTTTTGTTTTATGAGGGCAAAACGTCTTTACCTTGACGTTTCGCAATCGACAATAGCAACGCTGGTAATAAGATGAGATTGGTACACATTGCCACCAACAGCGTAATAGAAACCATCACTCCCATCGCTGCAGTGCCCCCAAAACTTGAAGCGGCAAAAATCGCAAACCCACAAAAAAGAATAGCTGCTGTATAAATCATACTCAGTCCTGTCCCGAAAATCGATTGAGTAATCGCTTCGGAAGGAGTTCTCCCTTTTTGATATATTTCTTGTCGATAACGCGTCAAAAAATACACTGTACCATCAGATGCAATACCGAAAGTAATACTAAATACAAGAATAGTAGTAGGCTTAAAGTAAATCCCAAAATAGCCCATAATCCCCGCTGTAAGAGCTAAAGGAATCAAGCAAGGCAACTTGGACAAAAGAATAATCGATACCGAGCGAAATAGCACCATTCCTACTAATGCAATGAGCACAATTGCAATCAACAAACTCTCATAAAGATTCCCTAACAGGTAGTCGTTGCTTTTTAAAAACACAAGGCTATGGCCTGTCAGACTTACTTTATATTCGTTAGGGCTAAAAATTGAATCTACTTTAGGTCTGATTTCTTTGATAAGTTCTTTGATACGCTCCGACCCCACATCGGCCATTTGGAAACTCACGCGTGTGATGCTCCGGTCTTTGTTCAAAAAGGTATTCAATTGCTGTGCTCCGCCCTGCTCACTTTTTACGTACTCGGTAAGTTTGGAAAGCTCCAACACCCCGGGCAGCACATAATATTTGCCACTCCCTCCTCGATACGCTTGGTACAAAAACCGTGAGGCTTCTACGGCCGAAATAGGCTTAGAAAACTCTTTGTAAGAAGCTAGTTCGTTTTGTAAAGCTTTGATTTTATAAAGTGTTTTGGCTTGATTTCCAAAAACACCATTGGGCTGTTTGGTATCAATCATGACCTCAAATGGCAAGACTCCATTGAAGTTTGATTCAAAAAAACGCAAATCAACATAGATAGGATCATCTTTGGGTAAATCATCCACTACGTATCCTATAGCCTTGATTTTTGTCATACCATAAGCCGATATTGCAATCACTACGACCATTGCTATATAGATATAGCGCCGCCGATGATGTACCAAATAATCTACTTTTTGCAAGAATCCCATAGCCCATTTTCCTTCCAAATGACGCAAATGGCGCGGCTTAGGAACATCCATGTAATACAAAGTAATCGGCAACAAAACCAAACACAACACAAAAGTTATCATAACACAAATTGAAGCCACAATCCCAAACTCAACCAAAAGTGCACTGTTGGTAAAGTAAAACACCCCAAAGCCAATCGCCGTGGTGGCATTAGCTAAGAAAATAGAAAGCCCGACCTGTGCCACCATTTCACGAATGGCTTTAAGCTTATCGCCATGAGATTTTAGCTCGGCTTGATACCTATTCAATAAAAATACACAGTTGGGCACGCCAATCACTATCAACAGTGGAGGAATAAGTCCTGTCAAAGCGGTGATTTTATAACCAAAAAGCTGAAGTATCCCTACCGAAAATACGACTCCAATCAGTACTACACCGATAGAAACCATAGTAAGTCGAAACGACCTGAAAAATGCCCATAAAATAAAGCCTGTCACAAGCACCGCTAACCCCATAAACAACTGCATCTCGCCCGAGATTTTTTTCATAATCACGGTGCGGATATAGGGCATACCTGAGTAATGCAGCGAGGTATTGTGTTTTTCTTCAAACTCCTTTGCCATCTCCCTGATGTCTTGCACAATCGTAATACGGCGAGAAGAGTTTAGTTCTTTTTCGTTAAAAGTAATAACAATAAGCGTAGCGTTTGTCTTAGAATTAAGCACCAAGCCCTCATAAAAAGGTAAATCACCCACTTGCTTTTTGACCGAATCAGCCCCTGCTTGAGTTGTAGGTAAGCCCTTGAGCAGTGGGACAAAATCAAATCGACTCAAACTATCATTACGCACTACTTTATACAAATGACCAAGCGACATCACATTTTTAATCCCTTTGGTGTCTTTGATACGCTGCGCTAAGTTGATCCAATCCCGAAATTTATTGATTTCAAACATAGCTGGCTCTTCCCAACCAATCACCATCACACTGCCGTCTTCGCCAAAGAGCTTACGAAAAGCTTGATATTCTTTTTCGGTCGGGTCACTCGGCGGAAGGATGCGCGCCATTTGATAGGAAAGCTCTATTTTACTGCCCTCATAAGCCATAAAAGCAGTAGACAATACTACTATCGCAACTAGTATAAGTCGAAAACGAATAATAAAATCTGCAATTTTATGCCACATAAATACCAATCCAGTTTTATGAAAGGTGCAAAGATAACTTACCTAGACTGATGATAAGCCCTTAATATTTCAATATGCTAAAAAAAGAACACCGCTACACCACCAATCTACTTGTTTTCAGACGATTATAAATAGAATAAAGTTTAATAAAAAAATGTAGCTACATTTTTTGTCATTCTAACTTCCTTTTTCTAGCCCTATTTTTACACCGTTCGATTTACTTTCAAGCCGTTTAGTAAAAACCACTTTCCTTCCCGACCATTAAATAAATATCATTGCAAAACAAACATCCAGTATTGATACCTTGTCTTACTATTACAATACTCTAATAATCAAACACTAACCCTCACTTTGTATGCAATTTTTCTTTTTCAGAGTTTTTGTCTTTGCTCTCCTCAACTTCATTGCTTTTTGGGGACATTGGTGGGTTTTTAAAACCAATCACCCCTACTTAGCTTGGGGCACTGCCATAGCGCATCTTATTGTTCTTATCTTTTTTCCATACTCTAAATACTTCCGTCCCAAATGAAAAATACTCTTAAACTAATGATTTTGAGCGCTATGGCTCTTTCTGCTTGTAATCGCGTTCAGCCCAACTACGAAGGCGTACTCATGAAAAACTACGGTCGCGAAGGCCGAGGGGATTTCTCCGTAGTAACAGGTTCGCAAGGGCTACTCGGGCCCGGTACAGAACTCTATCAAGTCCCCATGTTTGAACAAAAAGCTGACCCTTCCGAAGTAGTCATTACGGCCAAAGATGCAGGTGTGTTTACGGTAGACCCTTCCCTCACCTATCAGGCCATCAGAGGCAAAGGCGCTGATATTATTTTCAACTACAAACACGTAGGAATCGACGATGCCAATACCATCATGGACAACATAGAATCGGCAGTCTTGAATGCTTTAGTCGTCAATGCCTACCGTGAGGAAGCTCGTAATTTTAGTACTGATAGTCTGATGAACAACCTCAATAACTTCGAACAATCGGTAGAAATGAGATTAAAAAAAGACTTTGAAAATAAATTCTTCACCCTCACCGCACTTACCAGTGGTCTCAAACCACCCGCCTCTATGGCAGAGGCTATCGAACGACGCAACAATGCCAAGCAACAAGCAGAACAAGTTAGAAACGAACTTGAAGTAGCACGTATGAACCTAGAAAAAGCCAAGATTGAAGCCGAAGCTAACCGCGTCAAAGCGAGTGGGTTAGAGCCAAGAGTATTACAAGAACAGTGGATTGAAGCTATTAGAACTACCCAAAATAAGGTCATCATTACAGACGGACGAACTCCCATTATTTTGGGTCAACAATAATCAATTTAATGTATCTACTATTTCATCAAACAGGGTTTGGATTGGTTGAACATCCATTTTTTGTTCAATTACTTTTTGAATGTCTGGCGAAACATTTGAGAAAAAGTCAAGCCCTGTTTTTTGTTCTATTTCATCAATACTTACCCGATAGGTTGACCACTTTTGGGCACCAACGGCGTTGTTATTAGGCATCCATACGCCAATCACTCGCGTCAAGGTTTGTACGCGCTTTAGGTCATTGGAGCCAACAGGCAACACACAAATTACTTTCCAAAGCGCGCTTGGTACCGTGATTTTGCCATTTCCAATGCTAGTTGCTACTCCGTTGTCACCTTCTCCGCCTACTCCCCAAGTACCTGCCACGATGTAGAGTTCATTGCCCTCTTTCATGAGCGCACGGCAATATTCCTCCAACAATCGCCAACTTTGGCGGTTGTGTTGAGGCGCTTGCGGTACGATATTAGTCAACAAAAACGTACTTTTATTTTCTTCTACCGTACTATCGCGGTCGTCGCTAGGGCAAAGATGTCCACGGTCAAAACCGCTGTTGGTATAATCGGCATGACGAGCTACGTACCAGCCTGTAGGCAGGGTATTGTCGGCGATAAACGACCCCGTGTAACGCTCAACTCCTCCTTTCCAAGCTTCTGACAAATGCCAAGCACACCAGTTTGTCAAATTTAGGGTAGCATTATAGCTTACTACATAGGTTTGTTTTTCAAGCAGATAGTTTATCGAATTAGCCGGATTGGTGGTAGCATTACTAGGATTGCCAAGGGCAAGATGTGCATCGCGGGTAGGTTTTTCATTCACCGGAATCACTTCTGACTCCGAACGGCAAGCTCCTAGCATTAGCCCCGTTATGATTAATAAATAAAGCGTTTTCATGCGTTGTTTTTAAGAAGCCTCTTCTTTACAAAAAGCGCAAGAATGAGACTTAACTGGCCAACGAAATTACATGAATACTTTTATTTTAGTATAAAAAATATCCGTTTTTGTATTTATTAATAAACCATAAAGATAGTTTTTCCAGTTTTTAGTATATTTTCTACTAATCTTACTGCAAAAAAATACCCCTACCTTTCGGTAGGGGCTCTTCAAGAAACGGTATGGAAAACTAAAAAAATTATTGATTTTCTTCAACTACTAGCTTTTGCGGAGCAGGCTCGTTTGAAGTATGTTTAAGGTTTCGCGAAAGGTAAGAGTATATCGCAGGAATAATATAAAGCGTAAGAACAGTTGAAAATAAAAGCCCTCCTACTACCGCAATCCCCATAGAAACACGGCTTTCGGAACCCGCCCCTAAGGCAAGTGCGATAGGCAAAATTCCTAGAATAGTACAAAGACTCGTCATTACAATAGGTCGGAAACGCGCCGCCGATGCTTCTTTGGCAGCTTCGATTTTACTCAATCCCGCTTCTTTTCTTTGATTGGCAAATTCCACAATCAAAATCCCATTTTTGGTAACAAGTCCTACCAAAGTGATAATCCCGATTTGACTAAACACATTGAGAGTTTGACTAAAATCCCACAAAGACAAAAGCGCTCCGCACACCGCCAACGGCACCGTCAATAAGATAATGATAGGGTCAATAAAACTCTCAAATTGGGCCGCCAAAATCAGATATATTAAAACAAGCGCTAATCCAAAAGCAAACAGCAAACTTGAAGAACTATCTTTGAATTCACGCGATTGACCATCCAATGCCGTAGTATAAGTATCGTCTAAGACTTCATTGGCGATTTTGTCCATTTCATTGATAGCTTGCCCCAGGGTCACTCCTTTGGCTAAACTTGCTGTAATCGTAGCCGCCGACGACCGATTGAAACGGAACAATTGTGGTGGAGAACTTTGTTCAGTTAATTTGACAAAGTTATCGAGTTGAATAAGTTCGTTACGGTTACTTTTTACAAAAAGTGATTTCAAATCAATAACATCATTACGGTCTGAGCGATCGATTTGCCCAATGACTTGGTATTGTTTTCCATTCATTAAAAAATATCCAAACCTCCGTCCCGACAATCCCAATTGGAGCGTTTGTGCAATATCCTGAATCGAAACCCCTAAGTTTTGGGCTTTGTCACGGTCAATTTCAAGTCGAATTTCGGGCTTTGTAAACTTAAGGTTAACGTCTGTCCCCTGTAACATCGGACTCTCGCTTACCCTTTTCATGAGCTCAGGAATGATGGCTCTCAATTTTTCATAACTAGTCGCTTGTACTACGTATTGAAGGGGGAAATTAGCTCCTCTCTGGCCCGTTTGGATAGTAGGGTCTTGAATCACAAAAGAGCGCGCACCCGGTATTTTCTTTACTTTGGCTTGGATAGCCTCCGAAATTACCATCTGCGACCGCTGTCTCATTTCGGGTTCGGACAATACCACCCGCACAAAACCAGTATTGGTTGCATTGGTCGAAAATCCTGGGGCGGTGATGGTAATCAAAGCACTTTGCTCTTGAGGACTAATTTCGTCATCTACTACTTTGGCAAACTCTTGGAGGAATTGGTCCGTAAAATCAAATGTTGCTCCTTCTTGCAAAGTAATAGACACTCTCAAGCCTCGTCTATCTTCCATAGGTGCCAGCTCAGAAGGAATAGCGTCGTATTTGAATAAAGCATAAATGACTCCAATAAAGCCTACCATTAATACCCATGCTAACCAACGTACCTTCATAAAACTGGCCAAAGAAGCTTCGTATGCTTCATTGAGCCACACAAAAAATGGTTCGGTCACTCGGTACAACCAAGGTTGTTTATGACGTGTCTTCAGAAGTTTCGAACTTAGCATGGGAGTCAACGTCAACGACACAAATGCCGAGATAATCACTGAACCCGCTACTACAATCCCAAACTCTCGGAAAAGCCGTCCCGTAACACCTTGTAAGAAGATAATGGGTAAAAACACTGCCGCCAAAGTAACGGTTGTAGAAATAATAGCAAAGTAAATTTCTTTTGACCCCGCCACTGACGCCTCCCAAGGCGACATACCTTCTTCTATTTTGGTATAAATATTTTCTAGTACTACAATCGCGTCGTCCACTACCAGCCCAATCGAAAGCACTATCCCCAGTAGCGTCAGTACATTGATTGAGAATCCCATAATGTACATTAAAAAGAAAGTACCTACGAGAGACACAGGAATGGCGGTCAATGGAATGAGCGTACTACGCCAATCCCGCAAAAAAACAAAAATGATAAGCGCTACCAATACAAACGCCACAATGATGGTCTCTTCTACTTCTTCTATCGAGCGCCGAACCGAGCGCGTATAATCAAAGCCAATCGCAGGAACAATATCGGGAGGTAAGTCTTTTTTGATTTGGTCAAAACGCTTATATACTTCATCCACAATCGCGATTTGGTTTGCTCCCGGTTGAGGTACGATGGCCACTCCTACCATCGGAATACCATCGCGACGCATGAGAGTACGCTCGTTTTCTGGTGCCAATTCGGCTCGACCTACGTCAGCAAATTTCACGACCCTATCGGCATCCTCTTTCACTATCATATTGTTAAACTCTTCGGCCGTAGTAAGCCGCCCCAAGGTACGTACTGTCAGCTCAGTGGTGGCTCCTTCAATCGTACCCGATGGAAGTTCAATATTTTGACGAGTGAGGGCATTGAGGACATCAATCGCCGTAAGCCGATACGAAGCCAATTTCAGAGGATCTATCCACAGACGCATAGCGTAGCGCTTTTCTCCCCATACTTGAATGGAGCTTACGCCCGGAATCGTTTGCAAACGTTCTTTGAGTTGACGCTCCACCACATCATTGAGGTCAAGCATCGAACGCTTCTCACTTTTTACATTCAAGAAAAAGATGGGGTTTGAGTCAGCATCAGCTTTGGAAACAATAGGGGGATCTATATCGCGCGGAAGCAGGCCTAAAGAGCGAGATACGCGATCGCGAACGTCGTTGGCAGCTGTCTCCAAATCAATTCCTAAATCAAACTCTACGGTGATGTTGCTTCGCCCGTCGCGGCTTGAAGAGGTCAGAGTTTTAATCCCCGAAATCCCGTTGATAGACTCTTCAAGCGGCTCCGTAATCTGCGACTCTATGATTTCGGCATTGGCACCGGTATAGCTCGTACTGACATTAATGACGGGTGGTTCGACGCTAGGATACTCCCTCACCCCCAAATATGAAAACCCAATCAAACCAAAAATAATGATAATTAACGACATCACTACCGCTAATACTGGCCGCTGAATACTGGTTGTTGATAACGAAGCCATTCTTTTTGTTTAATTTGATTTTGGATTTAAAGAACGTACTAATTTGAATTCAAAAACTTACTTTAATTGGTACGCACTACATTCTTAATATCGACCTCTCCGCCGGGCTTCACTTGCAAGATACCCGACGTTATCAAAGTATCTCCTACTGATAGCCCTTTAAAAATTTCTATGGTTTTGTCTCCTCGGGTTCCGATTTCGACTGGTACTGATTGCGCTTTGTTATCCTTGACCACAAACACGCTATGTCCTTTTAGATTGGGTATCACGGCCTCAGTAGGCACTACGATGGCATTGGGTTTAGAATTAAGAATAATTTCAATTCGCGCAAATGACCCTGCAAAGAGTCTACGGTTGTTGTTGGGACTAGTTGCTCTCAAAGTAAGCGTGCGTGTATTAGGGTCTATTTTAGGTTCAATGGCATATACACGACCGCTAAATTTCTCACTTCCTCCTTCCGTCGTAAAGGTAATCGGCGTCCCTTTAGTTACATTAAGTGCATACTTTGCGGGTACCGAAAAATCTATCTTGGCTGGATTAATATTGGTCAAAGTGGCGATTTTGGTAGTGCTATTAGGTGCTAAGTAACTCCCTTCACTCACATAGCGTAGTCCAATAGTACCGTCAAAAGGTGCTTTTATCACCGTTTTTTCAATTTGCGCTCTGAGGTTATCAATATCTGCGTTTAAGCTATTCAAGTTTGTCAAACTGATGTCATAGTCTCTTTGGCTGATAGCTTCCTTCTCCAAGAGTCTTTTTTGGCGTTCTTCATTTACCTCAGCAAGCTTCTTTTGATACTGTAACTTCTGTAATTGGGCCTGCAAATCAGCGTCATTGATACGTACCAAAACCGTCCCTTTTCTTACATAATCGCCTTCTTTAAAGTTGATAGCCGTCACACGTCCTGCTATTTCGCTTCGAATCTCCACCTCTTCATTAGCGATAATTGTACCGGTTGATACAATTTTTTCTTCCAATCGTTGATTACCAACTACCATTATATTAATAGGAGCAGCACCTCCCTTGGAAGCTACTGACGCTGCCTGAGCGCCCTTATTTCCCTCGCTTTTTTCTTTCGATTCGGTATATTGTTTTAGTTTCGGGTAAAAAGCTAATCCAGTAATAATTAGGATAACAAGAACTGTCAAAATCGACTTTATAGGCTTGCTCATTATGTTAGGTCATTGCATTTTTCTTGTAAAAAAGTACACATTCCCTAAAATTAAAAGAATTGCTTTTGTGACTTAAAGCAATCCCGCTGTATGGCTAGTTGATGCTTACTTAATTTACATAGCTATTTAATTAAAATATGATTATTAAGATTTTACTAACGACGAATTTTTGGTTTTTGTCGTCGTAGCAAACAAAAAAAGCGACACTCGTTATAAGCTTCATCTTTTATTAAAGTCCATCAGAAAATCAATTTTGGAGTGCTGAGACCTTTCAACCAATCAAAGTATTTCTTTAAAAAAAACGAGCTGTCTCTCATGAGAGACAGCTCGTCAAAAAAAGACAATTTAAAAATTAGTACCCAGGGTTTTGTTCAATGATTGGGTTCTGTGTTTTTTCGTTGTCAGGAATAGGCCATATAAATCTAAAATCAGCGTACGGAATAGCCGCTTGCGTAGGATTGATAGTTCCACCTACACTATACAAAGCAGCTCCTTGGGCTCCATTTGGATATTTGGCAGGAATACCACCAGTGGTAAAGTCTGGATCAACAGCATTACGATGAATATCGGCCCAGCGTTTACCTTCTGCCAAAAACTCAATACGACGCTCTAGCAAAATAGCGGCAATAAGCGCTTTTTTATCCGCGAAACTTGCAGCGGTGTAAGCATCAGTAGCTGGTGCAGCAAGCGCCCGATTACGTACTGCATTCAATAGCGCAAGCGCCCTATCAGATACCCCCGTAGCTTGGCGAGCTTCTGCTTCCGCCGAATTTAACAACACTTCAGCATAGCGGATTTGTGGAGCGAAATCGGCTCTTTCCGTATAAGATGTATATTTTCTCGCAAAATAATTGACCGTAGAAGCTCCGTTAGAGTTAGCACCAGTTATATACAACTGCGAACGGCGTTTATCAGTAGCCAACCACTTATTGTTGTTCCAAATAATAGGAGAAATCGCCAAAAGACCACGAGCTCCTAGGTTGGCAGCACCATACATACTTGGCAAGGCGCCGTTAGTTCCGGTATTGTCCAAAGCATCGTTACGAATTGAGAATATGCTTTCAGTAGAGCTATTGTTAGTAAAAGGGCCGTTAGGCTCATCTGTCAATTTCCAACCACCAATAGGGCTTACAAAAGGAGCATTGCCTGTAGGAATCAATTTAGCACCTTCCGCAATCACCCCTGCCCAATCACCTTTGTGCAATTTTACTCTTTGCTTAAGAGCGATAGCTGCAGCTTTGGTAGCACGCACAGTACCTGGCGTAATAGTCGCAGGGAGGTTAGCTTCTGCAAAATCCAAATCGGCCAAAATTTTCTCATAATTTTCAGCCACTGTAGGGCGAGGAATCGCTCGCACTTGCTCTACTGAAGTACCCGAATTGATGGCAAAATCACGATAAGGAACGCCAAGTTTATTACCATTGCCATCCAAATAAGGTCTCGCATAAAATACTACCGCTTCGTGATGCGCCATAGCTCTCAAAAACCGACACTCAGCCTCATACTGCGAAGCTACCGCCGCCGAGATGATATTGGACTGAGCGGCGGTTTTAAAACCTTCGATTGAGATATTGGCTTTATTGATAAGTGCATACAAAGCACCCCACTGTCCTACATTGTTGGCAGTAGTAGAGTTGTAAGTAGCTTGATAAGTAATCTGAAAAAAGGCAGCCACGTTGATTACATCCTCACCACGAGCATCTCCTTGTTCAATATTGGCCGCTCCAAAAGGGTACCCCCGTACCGAATTATCGGTATAAGGGCTGCTTTGAGCTGCATCATAAACCCCATAAAGAGCTAACTGACAACGGTCGGCTGTACTGAATGCGCTAGCATCAGTGATGGCATTGAAGGGGCTTTTATCAAGGGCTGTTTCGCAACTGCTCAGAATCGCAAGCGGCAACGCCCAAATCAATGATTTTTTAAGTAATGTTTTCATAATTTAGTAGTGTGTCGCGTTGAATTAGAAACCTAGATTTAAACCAAATGATACAGTGCGGATTTGCGGACTAACCGCATAATCCAACCCAAGTGTGCTAATATTGTCTGGGTCAGCTCCACTGTATTTTGTCCAAACTGCCAAGTTTTGGCCTTGGGCAAATACTCTCATACTTTGGATAAATCCGCTGGTTATTTTGTTTAATCCAGTAGTAGGAAGCGAATAACTCAACACCACATTTTGGAGACGTAGATAATCACCACTTTCGATAAAGCGTGAATTGGCAAGCTGTGTTTGGTTGATGTTGTTTCCTTGTCCATAGTATAATTTAGGAACATTGGTTACATCACCTGGTTTTTGCCATCTGTTCAAGATTTCTTTTCCGTTGTTTTGGAAGCTCTGGTTCATCAAAATTTCTTGCTTAGTGGTATTGAAGATTTTGTTACCACCAGAGTAGCGAAGCATTACTTCTAAGCTCAAGCCTTTGTATCTGAAGTTGTTGGTAAATGCTCCAAACCATACAGGGGTAGGATTACCCAACTTTACACGATCGTTGAAAGTCAGTGACGATTGAGTGCCCAGCGTTCCTTCGTTTTGTGAAGGTGCTAAATAATAACCACCAATCGAGAAAGGAGCTCCATTTGAGATATTCAACTGAATCAATGATCCGTCCGCTTTTACATACACAGGGTTTCCGTTGGCTGAGTTTACACCCGAGAATTGATACCCGTGCAATACGTTGATAGGTTGCCCTACTTCGATGAGGTTGTATCCCCCATTTTGGATATAAGGGACTTGTGAGCCACCGATTGAATACAAAGCCGTGATTCTGTTTTTCACATTTGAGTAGTTGAAGTTTGCACTCCATCCAAAGTCTTTTCCACGGATGATATCTCCGCTAATCGACAACTCAAACCCTTTGTTACGAAGGGCACCAATGTTTTGTTTAATGTTGTTGTTAGGTACACCAGCACTCAAAGGAGTAGGAACATCCAACACCAAGTTGTCAACATCATTTAAGAAATAATCTGCGGTGATGTTGAAGCGATTGTTTAGAATACCTAACTCAAGACCAATGTCATATTTGTTACTTGTTTCCCACAACAAATCAGAGTTTCCTACCGCCGATACCGCAATACCACTGATGTTACCATAAGGGCGCGCACCATAAGTACTCAAATAAGGGAAGTCAGTGAGGGTATTTCCTACTTTAGCATAAGATGCTTTTAGTTTTACTTCGTTGATATGTTGACTTAAGCCACTTGATGCCCAGAAGCCTTCCTGCGACAATCTCCAACCAGCTGAAAAACCTGGGAATACCCCATAGCGTTTTTCGGGAGCCAAAGAGCTTTGTCCATCTCTACGAATCGATGCCTGTACAAAGTACTTGCTATTGAAATCATAATTGAAACGACCAAAAAGAGATTCAAAACCTGACTCGCTGTAAGAACCACCCACTGACTGAATCGCCGCACTTCCCGTGATAAAGTTTTCTTTTACAAAAAACATATCCGAGATATTGGTCCCTGTTGTAGAGTGCCACTTATTGTTTTCACGTTGTACTTCATGCCCTGCTGTTAAGTAAATATTGTGATTTTTACCCAAAGTCAAGTTGTAGTTCAAGTAATTTTGCCAAGTATAACGCAACTGATTGCGGCTAAAGTTATACACGTATCCGTTTGTACCTCCCGACGAAGTACCGTACCCATCACCATGTTGGTTGGTCCAGCTTTGGAAGCTATAATCGTTGAACCAGTCCGCTGAGAATACAGACCGTACTTTCAAGCCAGCGATAGGAGAAATTTCTACAAAGCTATTGTTGATAATGCGGTATTTATCCGAACGGTATTTGTTGGCTCTCAAAGTATAAGCAGCATTGGTAAAGTTATCATCCACTGAGGTGGTATTTGCCCCAGGATTCATTGAGTTACCGTTAGGCCAGTTTACATTAAAGCCAGTAGGATGATTAGGATTGAAAGGCGAAACGTTTGGCAATAAGCGCAAACTTGATGAAATAGCGCCACTCAAAGCATTGGTACCGTTGTTTTGGTCGCCATCATCCTGACGGCTAATATTGATATTGTTACCTACTTTAATAAACTTATTGGCTTCATGTTCTACATTCAATCTAGCACGATAAGCCTTGTTGTAGTTGGTAATGATAATCCCTTGCTGTGCCGAGTAGTTGAGCGACATATAGTAGCTTGTTTTTTCTGAACCACCTTGGGCACTCAAAGTATGATTATGAACAGTAGCATTTTTAACCATCACTTGGTCTTGCCAATCTGTATTGGTGCGATTAGCGTCCATATTGGCGCGTAGAGGTTGCCCTGCATTCGCCAATTTTTCGTTAGCAATCGTTACAAACTCTTCTGCATTCAACAAATCGAAACGTTTAAGGGCATTGTTGAACCCAATAAACGCATCATAATTTACTTTGCCTCTGCCTTTTGTACCTTTTTTAGTAGTAATCAAAATCACACCCGCGGCAGCTCTTGAGCCATAAATCGCCGTAGCCGACCCATCTTTCAACACTTCCATGTTTTCGATGTCAGCAGGGTTGATGTCACCAAGGGTGTTGGAGTTGGTAGTTTGAGCCAAGTTCCCTGAAATAATAGGAATTCCATCTACTACAATGAGGGGGTCATTGGCTTGGTTGATAGAGTTTGTACCCCTAATTCTAATCCGTGCAGGCGTATTTACACCTCCACCTACGTTGGTTACTTGTACCCCTGTAGCTCTACCCGCAAGTTGTTTGTCAATCGAGGGAGTCATCAAATTGGCGAATTGCTTGGCATCTACCTTAGAAGCAGCTCCCGTAAAAGCTTTTCTTTGCTGAACTCCATAGCCCACCACCACTACTTCGCTAAGCTCGTTAGCAGACGTTTTCAAAGAGGCATTTACTACTGATTTTGTACCAATTTCCACTTCTTGCTCTTCCATTCCTACAAATGAAAAAACAAGTGCTTTGCCAGTATTTGGAACACGGAGAGAATAGTTCCCGCTACCATCGGTTACGGTTCCGCTCAAGGTACCTTTTACAACAACACTAACGCCGGGTAAAGGAGAGTTATCGTCGCTGCTTGTCACATTTCCAGTGACCATTCGCTCTTGTGCCCGAAGCTGAACACAAAGCGCCATCAACAAGCAGATGCTTGTGAGTAAAAATTTTCGCATAAGATTTAGTTTGGTTTTTAGTTGAATAAAATGGTGCTTTTTACACGCACTTTTCTCAAAGTTGCGACAAATATAAAGAACAACTTTTTAAAAAGAGCAAATTTACTTATATCCAGTTAAGTAGGTAGTAGAGCAATGCATCGTTTCCGAATATAAAAACGGTATTTTATGAGTCCAAACCCCATTATATTTTCCTATCTTACTTAAGAAAAACAGCTATTACTCTTTTTCATTAAAGCCCTAACAAAAGAAAAAGCTAAATGTTGGGATATTTTGTAAGGGAGTTGCAGCGCCCTGTTTTACCTTACAATGATATTTTAGAGATACTGCTATTCCAGCATGATGAAAAAATACCAAAAAGCGTTTGATAGAAAAAAAAACAGTAGCAAACCGAAGCTTACTACTGTTTAAAATTACTTAGCTTGTAGAGAGAGCAAAGCCTCTAAGCCTCGTTTTAGTAACCCGTATTCTGGGTAAGACTTTTGTTTTGATCTAGTTCTCTTTGTGGAATCGGCAATATGGTTTTGGGAGCACCAAATGCCGCCGCTGCCAAAATAGTTGCACTGCCTGTAGTACGTAGAGGTTTTTGTCTTCTCAACAAGTCCATACGGCGATGCCCTTCAAAAGCTAACTCTTTTCTTCTTTCTAACAAGATAGCATCAATAAATGCTTCTTTGGTAGCAAAAGTACTGATTGTCCAAGCAGGAAGTCCCGCCCGTACTCTGATAGGATTGACCAAATTGATGGATTCGATATTTACACCATTCAATTCTGCCAAAGCTTCTGCTCTTGTAAGATACATTTCAGAAGTACGCATCATAGGAGCTAGGTCAGTATTGGTAGCAGCGTCTTTATATTTAAGAGTCATACGTCTTCTTTGGTTGTCGGCGGCGGTCGCTAAATCACTTAATTCTGTGACTCTTTTATCGCCAGCTTCCAACGCAAAAACTCTTTCTAAATCTGCTGAAAATGCGCAGTCACCACGCCCCCCTTGGGCGGCAGGTCTGTGATAAGAAGCCCATCCTCCCGAACCTGTACGGCCATTGTCGGTAGCACTATTAACAATCGCAAATACGTGCTCAGTAGTAGGAGTAGCACCATAAAAACCAAAGTTGCTAGCAACGCTATAAAGTGACGTAGCGTTTATCACTTCATTGGCACTATCTGCGGCTTTTTGAAACTCACCTCTCAACAAATAGATACGAGCTAAGTAACCTGCAGCAGCGCCCTTCGTAGCACGTCCACGAGATTGAGCAGTAGTAGCTACTGGCAAATTAGGAAGCGCTTCGGTCAAGTCTTTTATAATTTGTTGATGAACTTCCGCCACAGTAGCCCGAGCTGGAAATTCGACTGTACCTGTAAAGCTTTTCAATACCAAAGGTACACCAGGGGTACTGCCATTGCTCACTTGATAAGGTTGGGCAAACATATTTACCAAGCTCAGATACAAGATAGCTCTCATAAACTTAGCTTCTGCTACAAATTGAGCTTTTTCGGCCTCTGTAAAAGCCGGATCACTTACGCCTGGCACATTATCAATTACAGCATTGGCACCATTGATAGTTCTGTAGTGAACTTGCCAGTGGGCTTGGATTGTGGTATTAGGCGAAGTTGTTACGTAGTTGTTAATATCCTGCAAAGTTGGAAATGTCCCTACAAATTCAGTATTATCTGCTTGAAAATCTTGAATGATTTGAGGGCCTGAACCAAACACATCAAACAACTGAGCTTGCGAATACACCCCTAACAATGAGGCTTGTGCGTTAGACTTACTTGAAAACGCTTGACTAGTGGCAATTGATTGTTCAGGCAAAACTTCAAGTCTCTCAGAACAACCCGACAAAACGGAAAGAGCAAATCCCACCGCCAGTATTTTTTTATTTATCTTTATCATTGTGTGTGTTGCATTTAAAAGATTAGAAACCAATATTTAAGCCAACGGTGAAGGTTTTTGCCTGAGGTAAAGCAAAAAATGATTCACCCACAATCAAGTTGCTAGGGCCATTGGCTGATACTTCTGGATCTGGTCCTCTAAAGTTTTTGTCCTTAATAAGGAATAAGTTTTGTGCCAAAGCATAAATTCTAGCACTTCTCAAGATTTTCTGTTCTCCAAGCCATTTCGAGGGTATATTATATCCTAAGTTAATATTTCTCAAACGACCAAAAGAACCATTTTGAAGTTGGACAGTCGATAGTTGGTTAAAGAGAGGAGCAGTAGAGCTTGACAACTTAGGTACAAATGCTTGGTCGCCTTCTTTCTTCCAATAATTCAACATATCTATTGACTTATTGTAGCCGGCAGTTCCTATATTATCTGTAAATCTTAGACCATCAATCAACACTTTGTTGCCATAAGAGAAGCTAAATAACACTGCTAAGTCAAATCCTTTGTAGCTCAAGTTGGCATTCAGCCCTCCTGTCCATTTGGGTAAAGCCGACCCTACAAACACACGGTCGTTGGCCGAATAAGTAGTAGTAGGCTGTCCAGCTTTAGTAAGCCATTCAAAATCTCCAGTTTGAGGATTTACGCCATTGCCTCTTACCAAGAAAAATTCGTTGATAGTACGACCTACCACGGCTCTTTGCGCCGACGACCCCGTCACAAATCTATTTCCATCAGCGTCGATACTTGCTTCTGGCAATTCTAACACTTCATTTTTCAAATACCCTGCATTAAAGCCTATGCTTAAGTTAAGGTCTTGTTTTTGAATTATTTTTGCGCTAAAATCAATATCCACCCCTCTGTTCTGCATTTTACCTACGTTGTTGGCGGCACTAGCAAAACCTGTCGTAAATGGAAAAGGCACGTTCAACAACATGTTTGACGTAATTTTGTTGTAGTAATTCAACGACAACGAGAAAATATTTTTGTAAAATGTAGTATTGATTCCAATATCCAACTGAGCAGTCTCTTCCCAAGTCAAGTTAGGATTAGGTACTTGAGTAGGTCTTAAACCCGGTTGAGCAAGGTAGTCGGCGTCTGTACCTCCTTGATAGAGCCCCAATGAAGGGAAGTTTCCGATGCGGTCGTTACCAGCAGTACCATAGCTAGCAGTAAGTTTCAAGAAATTAATGAAGTTGCTGCTTTTCAAGAAACTCTCTTCACTGACTACCCAGCCACCACTCACTGCATAGAAGATACCATATCTTTTGTTGGCACCAAATCTCGACGAACCGTCTCTTCTCATAGAGGCACCCAACAAATATTTGCTATCATAGGCATAGTTGGCACGAGCAAATTGTGATTCCAATGCCCAGCGAGAACGCTCTTCCAAAGTAGTAGTAGGAGTAGCAGCAGATACCACGTTTGGTAGGGCATCACTTGCATAACCACTACCTCCAACGGCGATACGGTCATAGTCCGAAACTTCGTAACTATATCCTAACAATACATCAAAAGAGTGCTTGTCTTTATCTAAGAAATACTTGAGGGTATTGGTGGTCAACCATTTGCTATCCTTTCTAATATCTCTTGAACCACTTCCGCCAGGAGTAAACAAGTTTACTTCACGATATTTAGAATCTCCTACGTTGATATCCATTCCAAAATCTGTTCTGAATGTCAGATTCTTCAAGATATCAAGCTCAGCATACACGTTTCCAGTAGTTCTTCTTGTAATGTACTTGTTGATGTTGAGTTCTTCAAGTGCCAAAACGTTTTGGATAAAACCTGTATTCACATAATTTCCTTGCGCATCTCTTGGCAATACGTTAGGAATTTGCAAATAAGCAGAGGTAAGCGGAGCATAAGTGTTGTTTTCAGCCCCAATACGATCCATATCTACCGTTGCCATCGACATATTGGTTCCGAATCTAAAGCGGTCGCTGATTTTGTGTTCCAAGTTAAATCTACCTGATAGCCTATCCAACTCATTACCGATGGTGAAGCCTTGCTCTTTTCCGTAAGTTCCGGCAATGTAAAAAGAGGTATTTTTTGAACCGCCTCTTGCCGATAAGTTGATTTGGTTGGTTTTACCATTACGTACTACCGCATTTACCCAATCAAAATAATCGTTGCTTAATTGAAGAGGAGCCAATCCACGAGCTGCTCTGTATTCACTTACAAAGCCATTGAATTGTTGAGTGTTCATCATTGGGAACAAATTAGTAGGCTTCGAAAACCCTGTGAACATATCCACATTGATTTGGGTTTTCTTATCTACCAATCCTTTTTTGGTATTAATCAAGATTACACCGTTTGCCCCACGAGAACCATAGATAGAAACAGCCGCCGCATCTTTCAACACTGACATTGACTCAATGTCGTTGGGGTTGATGTTCATCAAGGGGTTCAAGGCAGTACCACCACCTTGAGCACCGGTTAGCTCGCCGTCGTTAAGAGGTACTCCGTCAATCACAAAAAGTGGCTGCCCACCCGCCGTAATCGAAGCTGCCCCACGAATACGAATAGAAGGGTTTGAACCTAATAACCCCGAAGAAGTCACCATCTGCACACCCGCCGCTTGTCCTTGCAACAACTGCTGAGGAGACAATACTGGCCAATCTTTGATTGATTTTGAAGATAGGGTGGAGATAGTCTGTGTGCTCAATTTTTTTGATTGTTGACCATACCCTACCACTACTACTTCACTCAACACATCGGCCTCATCTGCCAAAGTTAGATTGATGACAGTTTGATTACCTACCACTATTTCCGTTGTTTTCATCCCTACAAAGCTAAATACTAGCGTTTGTTGTGGAGTAGCTGTGATAGCATAGCTGCCATTCAAATCAGTCTGAGTTCCAGTGTTTGTGCCTTTCACAATTACACTTACTCCGGGGAGTACACTTCCGTCTGTCGTACTGGTCACAACCCCTGTTACCCTGCGCTCTTGTGCCCGAAGCTGAACACAAATAACCAATAACAAGCCTAGGCTTGTTAGTAAAAAATTCCGCATAAGATTTAGTTTGGTTTTTAGTTGAACAAAATGGTGTTTGTTTCACCTGCTGATCGCGAAACTGCCACAAAGATAAAAAAGAGCTTTTAAAAAAAGATACATTTAAACAAATAGAAACCGATTTGCTATTTTATTAGTGTAAAAAATGGGCAATAAAGAGGTATTTATACGCAAAATATTGTCTTTAAAACTAAGTAAAGTACCACAACTACTTTACATTTTCACTTAGTTTTAAAATCCGTAATTTGTGCGTTTTATCTATTTAAAATCTCAAAATCAGTGCTTAAACATAGTTTTTCTATCCCCTATATCCGCCTTCTTGCTAAGTATATTTATCTATATTTTTAAGATAGATAGTGTTTTTTTGCTTTCATCAACTTAAACTATATTCTACTAAAAAAGTTAAGACTGAGCTTTAATTTTTTTACCTTCAAGGCCAAAATAAAGCACTGAGAGTGGCACTAGCGCTACTCTCAGTGCTTGTCAAATTACATTCTTCTTATATTCTAAGAGCATGCTTGAAACTTTTCTAGAAAAATCGGCAAAATACATTTTTAATCAATTCCAAGATACCCAAGCCTTAGCCAATGTGACGGTAGTTGTACCCACAAGAAGAGCCGCTTATTTCTTCAAAAGGGCCTTAGGGCAATGTGCTGATAAGCCTTTTTTATCGCCTGAGGTGACTTCTATCGACGATTTTGTTACTTCCAAATGCGGCCTCGAAATCGCCGACAATGTAAGTCTGCTATTTGATTTGTATGATATTTTTAAGCAAGTCGATAAAAACATTACGTTTGAACGCTACCTCCAATGGGGAAGTATGCTATTACGAGATTTTGATGCCATAGACCAATATCTGGTTGATACCGACTACCTATTCAATTATATCACCGAAGCCAAGGCACTAGAACGTTGGCAGATAGATTGGCCTAAAAGCAACGTTCCGGTCAATTCAGAACGTATCAAGGCTTATTTTGAGCTTTTCTCTAATTTAAAGGAAGTTTATCAACAGTTTAGTCAAAGTCTGCAAGCCAAAAAGCAAGTGTATCGAGGCCTAGCTTATCGTCAGTTAGCCGAAAATGCCTTTGATTTACTCCTCAATGACGAGCAACCCCGCCCCCACCCTACTCTGCCCGACCATTACTTTGTAGGACTAGCAACGCTTAGTAATGCCCAAGAGAAAATTATAAAAACACTCATCACTGCCAAACGAGCGGAGATTTTGTGGGATACGGACTTCTACTACATGCGTGATAACCCTTACATTGAGGGCGGAAAAGCACTCCGTAAATACCACGATTCAGCATGGACAGGCGCTTGGAAATGGACAGAAAATTATTTACAAGATTCAACCAAAGATATAAGAATATATGCCGTGCCTAATGCTTCCATGCAGGCCAAAGTTGCCGGCGAGCTCTATAAAGAATGGTGCAACGACGAACAAGGCGGCACCGAAAATCGCCCAGTTGCAATCGTACTAGCCGATGAAAATATACTTGTTCCGATGCTCAATGGTCTAGATGAACAAGTGTCAGATTTGAATGTGACTATGGGACTTACCCTTCGCAATTCGTTGCTTTTTACCCTTGTTGATTCGTTGTTTGAATTGCAATTCACGATTGCTGAATTCAAATCTAAAGACGGGCGGAATATTAAAATCCCTAAATACAACCACCGCACCATTCAAAAGGTATTGAATCACCCTTTTATCCGTAGGTATGAACACCTGACGCTTCAAAACCGCGACACCTCTCAGCCTACTATCATTCAAAAAACAATCAGAGAGATACAAAAACAAAATTTCGTATTTCTTGACCCGTCTCAATTACTTGAGTGGAGCGAAAATCATATACTTTTTAAAGTTTTGTTTACCCGCTGGGACGACAATCCTCATACGGTCATTCAGGCTTTCTACGACCTTATTGATTTGCTTAGAGAAGTGTATAAAGATACCCAAAATGCCATCGAAACCGAGTATTTGTATTTGTTTTATACACTCATCAAACAACTAGAAACTACCCTTACCCATAGCCGCGCCGAAAAACTGACCTTGCGTACTTTTAAAGCTTTTTTGTATGAGCTTATTCGTCAAACTCGCATCCCTTTCAGTGGCGAGCCAGTCAGCCCTCTACAAATCATGGGCATGCTCGAAACCCAAGCACTAGATTTCGAAAAGCTGATTATTTTGTCGATGAATGAGGGCGTCTTTCCCGCCTCAAAACGCCAAAACTCCCTCATTCCTTGGGACATAGCCAAAGAAGCCGGCCTGCCTATCTATAGCGACCAAGATGCCATCATGTCATATCATTTTTATCGACTACTCCAGCGTGCACAGGAAGTGCATTTGGTTTATGTTACGGATACCAATACTTATAATGGAGGTGAAAAAAGTCGGTTTATTATGCAACTTGAATATGAGCTAATTCCCGCCACAAAAGGCAAAATTCAGCTTCGAGAACACACCGTTTTATTCCAAGAAGAAGGTCAGTTCGCCCCCTCTTCCGCACAACTACTTCCGCCTATTTCGCTTTCGGTCAATGACTGGACCGTCCCCAAAACACCTGAGACTTTGGCATTTTTGATAGAGATTCTCCAACGTGACGGCCTCTATGCCACTCATCTCAATCAGTATTTAAAGTGTTCGTTACAATATTATTTCAGTCGAGTTGCTGGCGTATCTGAAGACGAAGACATAGATGAACGCATGGGAGCCGCAGATTTTGGTTCGTGGATACACAAAGTCCTCGAACGAATCGACATCGAGTATGTAATTGAAGAGAAGCATTTTGAAGATGAAGACATAACTCAGATTTTAAAAGATGAGTTTACCAAAGAGTTCGGGGGCTTTGATGCAGAATCAGGCATCAATCGGCTGCTTTATCAGGTTGCCGAGCAAACGGTCATCGATTTTTTACGTGAACAACGTACCCAAAATCAAGATTTGAAAGTGCTCTCTACCGAACAAAAACTTACGGCGTCGTTCCCAATTGTATATAGTGAGGGAGTCATTGATTTAAAAATCGCTGGCAAAATCGACCGCGTTGAGCTATTAAACCGTACAATTCGAGTAGCCGATTATAAAACAGGCAAAATAGAGCAGCTGCCCAAAGTAACTCCTGAAAAGCTACATGACATTATGAATCTGGGAACCAATTCCAACTATGAAAAAATCAGGCAATTGTGGATTTATCAATACCTAATCTATAAACAAATGCTTCACCAGCAAGGTCTCAAATTCCGCAATCAAGATTTCTCTTTAGAAGATTATGAAGTGACTTCTGGGTTTTATTCTTTGCGCAATATCAAAAGAGGATTTATCGAAAATCCTCTTGAATTTGAAACCAATGACCCCGAAAGTTATGTAGCCTATTCTGAACAATACTTGACTGCTTTTATTACAGAAAAGCTTTTGAATATAGACGAGCCTTTTCAGAAAACCCAACACTTGGTCGCGTGTCAATATTGTGATTATCGCCAAATCTGCGGACGTTAAGCTTTCAAGCAGCCTCTTGAAGGGCTTCCAGCACTTTGACACGTCGCCTCGACACAGGCACTTTAAATCCATCAGTAAGTTTGAAGATTCGATTTTTGCAAGGAACTACGTACAACAGATTGATCATGCAACCTCGGCTCACCCTCAAAAATGGCGTAGGTAATACGTTTTCGAAAAGTTTTAGGGTTTTTGAAATCAAAATGCGTTTACCATTTTTGAGAACAACCCATGTATAGTTGCGTTCTCCTTCTAGTCTTACGATTTCTTGTAAAGGTACAAAGACTTTATAGGAATTCATGGGCAACCTTATTCCAACAACTCCATTGGAGGTTTCAATTAATAAGAGCGTTTTCATAAACAAATGGAGGGGGTTAAAGTGTCATTGCAAAATTGCGACTCCCCCCTCTGCCAATCAACGGGAAAATTCCCACTATGCCGTCCGTATTTTCCCCGTATTTATTCCAAATGCTATGTCAAATTACTAAATTTACCTCATGTTTGCCATTGTAGATATTGAAACCACCGGTGGAGCTTATGCCACCAGTCGCATTACAGAGATTGCGGTTGTTCGCCATGATGGCCATGCCGTTATTGATTCTTTTCAAACATTAGTCAATCCTCAGTGCTGGATTCCGGGCTTCATTACACAGCTAACAGGCATCAACAACCATATGGTGAAAGATGCACCTACTTTTGAAGAAATTGCGCCAGAAATAAGTCGAATCACTCGCCATGCTACCTTCGTGGCGCACAATGTCACGTTTGATTATGGTTTTATAAAAAGAGAATACCAGCGTATCGACGAATATTACGACCGAGATACTCTCTGTACTGTGCGTCTTAGTAAAAAGATTTTTCCCGGTTATAAATCATACAGTTTGGGCAACATCTGTCGTGATTTAGCGATTCCTCATACCCAGCAACATCGCGCGATGGGTGATGCCTCAGCCACTGTTAAGCTTTTTGAGCTTTTGCTCCGAAATGATCACAAGGGCCTACTAAAAGACTATTGGCAGTAGTTTACTGTATTCGTAAAATAAAATTAATATATTACTATACCCACAATCTACTACCTTGCAAGTGGGTTCACATCTAAAAGATAAGTAAATTTAGCGGGCTTATCGCTTATCTTTACATAAACCAACGTTATATATGCTCTCCAAATACTTTAAAATCAATTATCTTATTATATTAATTGTTATTTTGCTCGTAGAAATTGTTTTTAGTTTTTCGCTCAAAGAATATATCCTAAATGACAAATTCCTCTATAACTCCTTTGCGGAGCAAATGACGATGGAGGAGGTCGAAAATGCCGTTACGAGTGTTAAGGAGAGCTTTTGGTTATTATTATTAAGCGCAGTGCTGAAAGTCATTGCCGAAATTTTTTTGATTACTCTTGCTATTAACCTAGGCACTTTACTATTTGAATACCAAATCACCTTCAAACAGATTTTTGGAGCAGTTACCAAGGCCTACATCATCTTTGCAATCACTCGTGTAGTATTGATGGGTATTTATGCTTATGAGGGAGTATCCAGTCTTGAAGACCTCAACTACATTCCCAAGCTCTCTCTATTTGAGCTATTTGATACCCAATCTCTTCCTAATTGGGCAGTATTTCCCTTACAAATTGCAAACTTACCCCAATTGTTTTTTATATTACTAACGGCTCTAGCATTGAATCAAATCCGTCAATATGGGTTTGCCAAATGGCTTCTTGTGGTCTTAGGCACTTACGGAACAGGGCTAGTGATTTGGACTATATTGGTGACGTTTTTAGTAATTCTTTAGTTTTATTATTGACCTAATAATTTTACCTTTGTTTTTATTACATAATCCTTTAGGTGTCTGCCGAAAAACCTGCAACGAGTAGGCTGTTATTTTTCCAATTCAACTTATGAAACTTCTCTCATTCGAACGAATGGCCAAGATTGAAGGGGGTACTTGTTTCTATGCTAATCAGGTACTTACCTTAGCAGTGACACTTGGCAATCCTGTTTTGTTGAAGTTTGCTCAGAATCTTATCGCAAGATATTGCGGTGGAAGCGACGGAGACAATTACGGTTAGAATTATTCCCACATCCCTGATCCAGTTTATTCTAAAAAGATAAACTGGATTTTTCATTTTTTATGAATTATCAATCTTTTCATCTGACTCAGCGCGAAGAGTCTGACTGTGGTGCGGTTTGCTTGTTGTCAGTTTTACGCTCTTTTGGTGGCAATACTACCCTTACTAAAATTCGAAACTGGAGTGGCACTTCCTCTACCGGAACTACCTTATTAGGTCTTTTTCAAGCTTCAAAAAAACTAGGACTTGAAGCCCAAGGATTTGAAACCGACATTGCTCATCTCAAGCAACTTTCCTCTCCTGCGATACTACACATTCTAAAAAGCGGACATCTACTTCATTTTGTAGTATGCTATGGATATGATAGCATTCGAGACACATTTATCGTTAGTGACCCTGGTGAATCACAGATAAGCTATATCTCTGCACATGAGTTGGATACCCTATGGCAATCCAAGACTCTTTTACTTTTACGCGCTACAGAAAGTGTTCTGAATGAAAAAACTCCAAACAATTATTGGACAAAACTTCAATGGCTTTACAGATTTGCCGCACAAGATCTCAATTCACTTTTAATGGCTTTTGTATTGGGGGTAGTCATTTCGGGGCTAGGATTGTCGGTGGCCATTTTCTCTCAAAAACTAGTCGATTACATCTTACCTTCAAAAGACTTATTTAAACTAAGCGTTGGAGCAGGTTTACTACTATTTTTGCTCTTAATACGAGCTTTGTTTACTTATTTGAGACAGCTTCTTTTACTACGCCAAACCAAGTACTTTAACGTCCGCATCATCGAATATTTCTATTCTACTCTTTTAGGACTTCCTAAGTCTTTTTTTGATACCCGAAAAACAGGCGACTTGATTGCCCGTCTCAACGACACAAGTCGCATTCAGCAAACCATTTCCAACCTCTTCGCCAACTTAGCCCTCGAATTTGTAGTAATTTTAGTCAATGTCCTTGTCTTGTTCAACTACCATACTTCTGTAGGTATATTGCCAATTGCTTGGCTGCCGTTGTTTGGGTGGATAGTATACCTATTCAACCACAAGCTTATTGATAACCAAAGAAAAACAATGGTAACATACGCTTCAAATGAGAGTCATTATATAGATACCATTCAAGGAATTGGCACTATTAAAGTAGGTAATCGAGAAACTCACTTTGCTAGCCTTACCAAAAATGTCTACCTATTGTTTCAGGAAGCTAGATTTCAACTGGGACTGGTATCCAATCGATTCAATATTAGCTCTCAAGTGGCAAGTACTTTGTTTATTGTCGGAATCATTTGGTATAGCTCGTGGCTTGTAGTACAAGGTAGCCTGTCTGTAGGGTCGGTGATGGCTATTACCCAAATGATCAGCATGATAATGGCCTCAGCTGCTAGTGTGGCTCTAATCAATATTCAATTACAAGAAGCGCAAGTAGCCCTAGAGCGAATGCAGGAGTTTACCACTTTGCCTAGTGAAGCAGCACTGTTTGGGGGTGATTTGGAGATTAGTACCTTCGAGCAATTGCGGATAGAAAAACTTAATTTTAGATTTACTGGCCGCCCTCTTCTGCTTGATTCTTTTGATATGACCCTCAAAAAGGGTGAAATAATAGGAATTTTGGGAGAAAGTGGTGGTGGTAAAAGTACTTTATTACAGATTTTACAAGGGTTTTATAACCCTGAGAGCGGACTTATTAAAGTTAATGATATCAACTTCGAGTCGCTTTCGTTGCCTCACTGGCGAGGTTTGGTAGGAGTGGTACCTCAGCAGGTTAAACTTTTCAATGGTTCACTTTTTGAGAATATTTTGCTCGACACCCCTACCGAAGAAAATACTGAGAAGCTCATTGAGTTTTTTGAAATCCATGGTTTGACTGAGTATTTTGAAAAATTCCCATACGGCTTCAACACTATATTGGGAGAAACCGGTGTTAATATTTCAGGGGGTCAAGCCCAATTGGTAGCTTTGGCGCGGGCCCTCTACCCTCGGCCACAGTTACTGCTGCTCGACGAAGCCACCGCATCTATGGATAATCAAATGGAACAAGCTGTGCTGGATTTGTTGGTGCGTTTAAAATCTAGCATGGGCGTCATTTTAGTAACCCATAGGGTCGAATCTGCTCGTATCGCCGACCGCCTCTATCGTATTAGGGCGTAATGTTACCACCATTCTTGGGTACCATTGACCATTCTAAAGGGACGCTCTTCAGTACTATTACAATCGCGACAGTGAAGCCAATAAAGCCCATTAGAAGGCACATTTTGAAAAGTAATGGTATGTCCTTTCGCTTTTTGCTTAGCAAGTGGTTTCCAATATTCATCCCAATAAAACAATTCATAAGTTCGAGAAGGCTGGATTTTATTATTATCATTAACTGGTAAATACCTGACTTTAGCAATAGGAGTATTTGTTCCCAAATCAAGACCGACCCAGTGGTCTTCGCCCCTTTGTTTGTTCAAAACAATACTATTTCCAGGTACTCCGTCAAAAGCATGATGAGGATTTGGAACCGAACCTATAGCAGTACCTTTAAGTGGTGTAGATGATTTAGGAGCAAAAAACTCCAATTCTCCCACTTTAATGGATTCATGAAAACTTTGTGCTAATCGTACATAACGAAAAGCTTTTGGACTCTTGATAGTAGCCTCTTCCCAGAGGGATTCATACTGTAAATTATCTCTCATCTTATAACCACCTACATCGGTTAGCACCCATTTTTCCATAGGATTTTCAATGGTATATAGCAATGTAGCATCTTTAAAATCAGGAGTATTTGCCCCCTCAAAACGTGCGTATCTGTAAAACTCAGCCATATAAAGCTTGCTTCTCGTACGTTTGAGCGGGTATTTTCGCTCTACTAGCAAGGATTCTCGCTTGGAAGCATCAAACCGAATAGCTATGGGGTTACCTTCTAACGGGAAAATAATGGGCGCACCTGCTGCCTCATATGATCCTTTTTTATAAAACATAGGCATGTATAAAATTCCACGACCCATATTTTTAAATAATGCCTTTTTATCTTTCACAAAGCCCCCTCCAATCGCCTGCCAATTATTCCTTTGAAAAATACATAAATAAACAGGGGTATCGTCGCTAACATCAAAATCCAGTTCAACATCACCAATAGGTGTGTATAAATGAGTCACATCCAATGCACGCGCATTCCTTAAATAAATGGGCAATTCGCTTTCTTCAATCCCTAGTCTTTCAGCTTTGACGGCAAAGCTAGAGTCCACTTTGATGAGGTTTTTGCGATACACTTTGGCGGGCTTGGACTCTCCACGAGTAAACAAATAATAGTCACCTGGACTATCTTCCGCTCCTAGAAAAGGTAAAAACTCATTTTGATTAATTATAAGTGCATTCCAAACATGCCCTGCTGTATGATTGGCCCATTGGGGAGTATAATCAATCGCAATTGGAATACCGTATGCACGTCCAATATAGGCAGCTAAATTGGCCATATCCGAACAGTTACCTCTTTTGCCCCGCAACAAATTGTTGATATCGATACGACCTGGATAATCATCAAAATGAATTGAGTATTTAAACCAAGTGATGAGTTCTTCATTAAAACGACATGTTAGTTCTTGCATGCCAGTATCATACTTAGATGCCATCAATGAATCATAACGAGCCCTGAGTTCTTTTCGCCAAAGAGTAGGAGGTTCTGAAAAATTTCGATATGGAAGGATATAATTACAAAAAGAGTCAAAACTCACAGACTTATACCATGGTGCGGATTGCCAAGCTGCAAATGCCAAATCAATATGTTCAATAAAAAACGTTGATTTTAAAGACTTTAAGTCACTTTCTGTGAAGAGATTTTTATCATTTTTTTCCACAATCTTCGAAATCAAGGAATCTTTCAATGTCTTGATTTTATAATCTACTAATGGAGCCGTATTGGCAAAAATAGCATTGTATTGGGTTAACCAAGGTCCCTCGTAGTAAGTAGCTTTTTCAATATTGCTTAGGAGAATAATGGCCGCTTTGAGCTTAAGGCTATCGTTAGGGTTTTGACGATAATGTGTCAGTACCTTCTCAAGCTCAGGACGATTGTCTCCCGCCAGCTTTAGATTATGTTCTAAAGGATCAGCATTTTTGTTTTTACCACACCCCGCAAGCATGACGTAGCTAAAGGTAATCCAACTAAGATACAGGCAGATACGAAAGTTTGACATAAAGGCGACGTTGAGAGAATATCAGAGATTTCTTAGAAAAGAGCATTTAGGGATATTTTTAACCCCTTTGTTGGGGGAAGTTTGGAAGAAATATCCTCGATTTTGTGAGTAAATATCACAAAAAACCTGCTATTTCCAATAAAATTTCCTCAACCTTTGCCTAAGCCTTAATTTCCTTCAGCGCGTATGAAAATATCCTTCGACTCCCAGTACCGGCGGCAAGATTTTTTATTGGTTTTACTTCTTCTCATTGTTATTTACATAGGTTTTTGGAATATTTCATTAGTTTTTCCTGTCCTACTCCTCGGTACTATCTTTATAATATTACGACTAGCCACTTCCAACCAAAATTTTATAGCTTTTACGTGGGTAGATGCGACATTTACTCTACTATTATTTTCCGAAATCCTCAATTATGGTTTTTCAATTTATCAGCCTAACAGTTTTTTATCATTTGAGAGAACCATCTACTTTTTTTTGATTTATACCACCGTAAGGATAACTCTAAAGCATGTTCAGTCAACTCATACGCTCATTTTAGGGCTTTTTGGGTATTCTTTATTGTTGATACTGATTAGCTTTTCTATTTTTCTCTCTTTTCAAAGTCAACTTCAACTAGAAGGCTGGAGTGACATCTCACATTTCAAAAGCATGTTTGCCCCTTTCAAGCTTTTTACCAACGAATGGGCCAGTATTGCGGTTTGTTTTTTACCCTTACCACTTATAGCAGGTAGTTTATTTCGTCATTCAAAAACAGGAATAGTACTTACTTTATTCGCTTTCGCTCTTACTAATCTAAGCGTTTTTATGAGTTTTTCGCGAGGAGCTTATGTGTCTCTGATTGTATTTTGGGTTGTGCTGTGTCTGCTGCTATGGTACTTCCAAACTTTCCATTTTAAGACATTCATTCGGCTTTTGCTCATCGGAGGTTTGTCAACTACTCTATTGGCAACTATTATCTCTCAGCCTATCTTAACTACACTTTCGCTCAACAAAACCGTGTCACAGCAGCGTAGTAATCAAGGTCGGCTTACTATCTTAAAAAATAGCCTTTGTCAATTAGAAAATTACTGGGCTTTGGGAGTAGGCAGTAACAACTACCCCATAGTTAGCGACTTATGTCAACCTGCTAATGAGGATCAAGGTTTTTCCCGATTTACAAACAACACTTATCTTCAAATTCTCATCGAAAAAGGTGTCTTAGGTTTACTAGTTTTTTCCTTATTTTTTTTGTTGGTATTGAGGTCATTATGGCAAAACATAAAGCAGGCACATTCATCCGACGGTGCCCTCATGGATATTATTCTACTGGCGGCACTAATAAGTATTTTTGTACGTGAATTGTTTTTTTCAACTCTACTCTATAGTTCTGCAGTTTGGACCCTCACTAGTATTTATATTGGTATTGCCACTCGCCGTAGCTATTCAGTTTTTTTTAAAGTTCAAAAAACGTTGTGGCTTACTTTAGGAAGTCTTATTTTAGGCATAAGTCTGTGGAGTTATTATCAACGATACCAGTATTATGAAGCGAACCGATACGCTTCCGAGGCCCAAAAACACTGGCACAATCATGCTTCAAAAGAGGCTTTAGAAAATGTACAAAAGGCGATTGACTTAGCACCTCAGGTCGCCCCTTATCATGAATTGGCCGCTTTAATCATTGGCTCATTCTCTATCGAAACTCAATCACCCTGTTCAGACAGTTTAAAACCTTCGCAACAAGCGTTGCCAAAAGCAATACAGTATATAGACCAAGCCCTACAAATCAATCCTCACGATGCAGGATTTCATTTTACAAAAGGATGGCTGAGTTTTCTTTTGCAATACAATTCTGCCCAAACCTTAATGCACTTTAAACAAGCTGTAGCACTTGACCCCAACAATACCGAATTTTTGGTTGGGAATGGTCTAGTATTTGAGTGCCAAGGTGATAGTATACAAGCATTTTCATATTACAAACAAGCCATCCGTCGAGATCCAGAAGCTATTGATTCTGATTTTTTCCAGGCATTTGAACTTCGCTATCCGGGCAAACTCGCCTCTTTGATAGCTCAATCTACCAACGATTTACAAAATAGCATTGCCCAAAACTATAGTACGATTTTGGCCGCAAAACTCGGAAAATTGTGGTTGAAACAAGGCAAGACCCAAGAAGCAAAAATTATACTACAAAAAGTAATTAAGGAACTACCATACCTAAGCCGCCCTTACTGCTATTTGGGAAATATTGCCACCATAGAAGGCGATACTTCACAGGCGCTTATCCTCTACCGTAAATCTTCATTTTTGAATGTGCTAGATTATCTACCACTGCTAGAAATGGCAAATTTAAGATATGCCCAAATGCAGCAAGATGTAAAGCAAGCCCGCAGTGTAATAAATATTTATCGTATTGCGGCTGATCATTATCTCAATATTCATCCTCTTTATGAGTCCAAAGCAGCTCTTAAATACGAGCACCGCACCGACAATGGTCTTGTGATACAAAATCTACCAGCTACCCTACGCCTCCAACCAGATTGGAATCGGGTTTTTAATCAAATAGCCCAAGCATACCACTTATTAAAGTCAGAAGAACTAGCTAAGCATTATAAAATGCTAGGGACCAAAAATTACAAATACATAGAGCGAAAGGAGCTTCGCTAAGTTTTTGGAAAGGTAATTGCCCTGAATGTATCTGCTATCTAAGGTTCATTCAGATAAATTTAGAAGATTTGGGATGAATTGAAGACTTTCTTTGTTTCTTCAAAATGTGTGATAAAAATCCCACTTACCACTACTTTATGTCTCGCAAACGCAAAAACTTCATGATTACCCTAGTACTGATTTTAGTTACTATCCCATTGGGGGTTTATTTGTTTATGCAACAACCTCAATTTGGAAAAAATCCTTCTGGCTCTCATCTCGACCGCATCAAGCAATCTCCTCATTACAAAAATGGTGCTTTCCAAAATCAACATTTGACGCCCGATTTAGCCGAAGGAATTTCTTATTTCGATATTTTGAAAGCCTACTTTTCTAAAGTATCCGAAAAAGAACCCTTAAAAGTGTTGCCTTCTATAAAAACTGACCTTAAAAACATTCAATCAGACCAGCCTGTAGTGGTGTGGTTTGGACATTCGTCTTATTTTTTACATATCAATGGGAAAAATATTTTAGTAGATCCCGTTTTTAGTGGACATGCCTCTCCGGTTTCTTTTTTTGGCGCCAATTATCAAGGCAGTAATGTCTACACACTAGACGATTTCCCACCTCTGGATTTGCTTATCATTACCCACGACCACTACGACCACCTCGACTATGAGACGGTCAAAAATCTGCAACCAAAAGTAAAGAAAGTAGTCACCTCCTTAGGAGTGAGCTCTCACTTGATACATTGGGGATACTCCTCTTCTCAAATCACAGAGCTTGACTGGTGGGAAAGTACCGATATTGATAATACTCTTAAAATAACGTCAGCCCCTGCAAGACATTTTTCAGGAAGAGGATTTAAAAGAATGCAAACACTCTGGTCGTCTTTTATTATCCAAACTCCGCAAAATAAAGTATATATAGGCGAGGATTCGGGCTATGATACTCATTTCAAGGAAATTGGCGAAAAATTTGGCCCATTTGACCTTGCAATCCTAGAATGCGGTCAGTATCATCCTTATTGGAAATACATCCACATGATGCCCGAAGAAACTGTACAAGCTGCCGTTGATTTGAAGGCGAAGGTTCTGTTACCTGTACATTGGAGTAAATTTACATTGGCGCTGCATCCATGGCACGAACCAATCAAGCGCCTTGTGGGAAAAGCCCATGCGCTCAATCAAACTATTGTAACCCCGATGATTGGAGAAAAAGTAGAACTTGAAAAAAACTTACCACTCAAGGAGTGGTGGGTTTATTAAGCTTTTTAAAAAATAGAATTGATAGTAAAGTGTCATGAGAAAAAATGAGTGAGTTTTCTTCTCATGACACTTTCTTAAAAAGCAGGAGTTAGATTAACCGCCTCTACTTTTTTGATTTCGGGAACTGACTTCAAAATTGCTTCTTCCAGCCCAGCCTTGAAGGTCATAGTAGACATAGGACAGGAGCTACAAGAACCCATCAGTTCGAGCCGAACGGTCATGTCGTCGGTTATCTCTTTGACAACTACGTTTCCGCCGTCAGCCTCCAAATACGGGCGAATATTATCAAGAGCCGTTTCGACGCGAGTTTTGAGTGTATTTTCCATGTTTATAATATAATTCGCTAAAATGCTAATTTTTGCAGCGTAAGTCAATATGCTTCCAAAATACTTTCTACTATTTCCGTCAAAATCAACTTACGCGCTTCGTTGTCAAACTCTAATTTCTACTTGCTTAGTCTTAGCCAGCGTAGCGTTCCGTATCGCCACTTGCTGCGCCAAGTTTTCCGCCGCTTCTTGAAAAGCTTCTTTGGTGATAGGGTCTCCATTCAAAAAAGCAGGACGGCCTTCATCTCCTCCTTCTCTAATACCTTGTACCAAAGGAATCTGTCCTATTACAGATACATCAAACTTGTCGGCGAGCTGCTGCCCACCTTCTTTTCCAAATAAATAATACTTATTGTCTGGCAATTCCGCTGGTGTAAAATAGGCCATATTTTCGACGATTCCTAACACCGGCACATTGATTTGGGGTTGACGAAACATCGCTAATCCTTTAATGGCATCTGCCAAAGCAACTTTTTGTGGCGTAGTCACAATTACAGCACCCGTCACTGGCAACGCTTGTACCAATGTAAGATGAATATCACTCGTACCTGGCGGCAAATCTATCAGCAAATAGTCTAGCTCACCCCATTCTACATCCCCAATCAACTGTCGAAGTGCCGTACTAGCCATAGGCCCACGCCATACGGTGGCACTTTCTGCCGGTACCAAAAAGCCCATAGAAATCAGCTTGATACCCCATTGCTGTACTGGAACCATCAAATTACGACCTTCACGCTGCACAATACGAGGTTGCATTTCTTCTGCACCAAACATCACAGGCATCGAAGGGCCATAAATATCGGCATCTAAAATACCGACCTTAGCCCCAGACCGATATAATGCCATCGCTAAATTGGCCGTGACAGTCGATTTACCTACTCCTCCTTTACCAGACGCAATAGCGATGATGTTTTTGACTTGAGGCACCACAGGCCCTCCGTTGCGAGTAGTAGTGACATCAGCCGTTAGATTGACAGTAACTTGGATATGCTCTCCAAAAAACTTATGAATAGCATCTGTACAGTCTTTTCGAATCAACTCTTTGAGAGGACAAGCAGGAGTAGTAAGAACTACCGTAAAGCTTACCGAATCAATCCCCGTCTCAATATCTTTCACCATTCCTAAGGTGACGAGGTCTTTTTTTAAGTCTGGTTCTTGAACCGTACTAAGTGCTTGTAAAATCTTTTCTTTATTTATGGTTAAGTCTCCCATGGGTTTTACATGCATTCGTTGGGAAAAAATCACTCCTACTCCCAAGAATATACTGATTGATTATGATTTAAGAAAGAACCCCAAAATTAAAAGGAAAGTTTGCCAAAATCCTATTTCTGACCTTAAAAGGCTCTTTTGTTGCAAAAAAACAAAAAGCCGACCTTCAAATCGACTTTCTGTTAAGCTCACTAGCTAGTGCAAGTTATTTTTAATCAAGAAGTTTGTTTTGCATTGTCTATGCTTCTTACAAAGGGTTTCAATCCTTTAAACAACAACATACACGACAATGAACAACCGATAAGCACCGATATAGCCCATGATAAATGTACTTGTTGGGTATCTCCAAAAATTTTGTCATTAATAAAACCAACAGCCAAAGGCCCACCTCCCAATCCTACTATATTAACAACAAATAAAAAGAAAGCTGAAAAAGTAGCTCTCATTGGGGCTGGTACCATTTCTTGAAGCGCGGCCGTAGCAGCACCATAAGGGAGCGAAGTAAAAAAACAAATCATTGCCAATAAACCTACCAAAAGTATAAGGGGAATTAACTTAAAAATCATCATCACTAGCACTACACCTGCCAAGGCTGTTCCAATGAGCATTCCCTGAAAACCAACTCTCATCTTGGCATCTGCTACGCCATCTTTGGTAAGTTTGTCAGCATAACGCCCTCCTGTATACACTCCTAAAGTAGAAAAAACGGTAATAATCACCCCTAACAACAAACCTGCTTGCGACTCTGTAAAAGCATATTTCCTTACTAAGAGTGTAGGAATCCAAGCAGTGGTAGCATAAGACGCAAAGGCCATAAAAGCAATTCCAAAAAACAAACACAATAATGAAGCTTGGTTGCTTCGAAAATATTTAGTCACTTCCAAAAAAGCTACGGCTTCTTTTCTTGACTGTTGACGAGCAGGCTCTTTGATTGTAAATCCAATCAAGAGCACAATCAATAAGCCTGGCAACCCTACCATGAAAAATACACTTTGCCAAGGATATACTTCTCCAAAAAATGGTACATGCCACATCCCTTCCACATTGATAAGTTTTAAAATTAGCGCTACCAACAATATAGACAACCCTGAGCCTACGTATACACCTAAATTATAGACACCCATAGCAGTCCCGAGTTTTTGACGTGGAAATAAATCACTAATCATAGAATAAGCCGCAGGTGACAAAGCTGCCTCTCCAATACCTACTCCTACTCTCGCCCAGAACAGCTCTCCGTAAGTATCTGTGACCCCACAAAGAACTGTCATAAAACTCCAGATGGTGATTCCCCACAAAATGATGCTTTTGCGACTTTTGCGGTCAGCCAATCTTCCAATAGGAATACCCAAGAGCGTATAAAAAATAGCAAAACTGAAGCCTATCAATAATCCCACTTGGGTATCTGTAATGCCAAAGTCACGCTTAAGAGGCTTTACTAACAATGTAAGTACTTGACGATCAATAAAAGAAGAGATATAAGCAAGCATCAATACGCCTACAACGTACCACGCATATCGTAAAGAAGAAGAAGAATTATTCATAGAAGTAAGATTTTAAGAATATAGTCCCAAACCTAACATAAGTACTATTGGATATTTCATTTATTTTCTTAAAATTTTACCATTATAGTACTATTAGCAAATTGCTATCATACTCTTCATTCGGTTTGGTATATTTTTTCTTGACTTCAACACATTAAATTAAAAATTCCACCCATTCCCTAGTTATACTACTTTATATACTTATTCAATATTTTAATAACAATAATTTCTCATAGTCCAATCACAAGGTTCTATCATATGCCTGAAAATCATATACTTAAACGATTGTTTACTTATTGATTAGAGGGAGTCTATTTTAAATTTCAATAATATTATTATTCAAAGAAAGGGTTCGTTATAACAGCATGTTGAGTATTAAAAAAAAATTGATTATCAAGCATTTGCCTATGACTAAATCCTTCTTTATTTTTGTATCTTTAAAATACTATACATTTACCCCTATCTGTTTAAAACGTTTATGCAAAGCTCTTTTTTATACTATTTAATATCTGGTTTTTTGTGGTCTTACGATCTATATGAAGCCACTATTTCATCATTGGTAAAAACTGAGAAAGATTTTGCGAAACACTCCATTCAAGTGTCAACTAAAGAGGCTTTTTTGAAGTATTTGGCGCCTAATGCTATCCTTTTTGAACCCTCAGGCCCAGTAAATGGATATCAGAAGTGGCAAAATACTGTTAACGATGAAGCCGTTTTGGCATGGTCTCCTCTCTTTGCTGATTTATCAACTGGCAGCGATTTGGGATATACTACGGGCTGGTACACTCAAAAAAGCGACCGAAAAAGCACAAAAATTGACGAATACGGGCATTTTGTAACTGTGTGGGAAAAACAGCCCTCAGGGGAATGGAAAGTAGCAGTCGATATTGGTATTTCACATCCACCAAGTGGCATCATTCCGATGTTTCAGGCTGCCCCAAAATCCACATTTACTGGAAAAGTAGATCCCGAAAATGCAAAAGATGACTTGATGAGTTGGGAAACTCATTTTTGCAAATTACAGAACGAGAAGGGACAAAGTATTTTTGAAAATTATCTCGCCCCTCAAGCAAGACTATACCGTGAAGAAAGAAGCCCCTACATCACTTCCGAAGATATAAAAAAGGCTATATCTGATGCTAAATTCTCTGTAAATTATACTCCTCTCGAGGGTGACATAGCTGTTTCGGGCGATTTAGGGTACGTATATGGTAAAGCAGAAATACAGCTTGCCAAAGAATCTAAGTCGGGCAATTATCTCAGAATCTGGAAAAAGAACGCAGCCGGCACTTGGCAAGTCATGGTAGACTTAGTAAATTATTAAAAATTTGGCCATAAATATGTAATTTTGGGGCTGTAATGTACGTTTATATATAAGTTTCTTAAAACAAAACTCTACAGCCGTGTCCAAAAATATACCCTTTCGCCAAGCTTTTCTTTTTCTAGTAGTTATTTTGATTAGCAGCTGTAGTTTAAGCTCTGAATCTTTGTCGCTCAAAGCTCTTGTCTCTTCTACCTTGAAGCCCACTGTTTCAAAATGTAAAAGCAATGAGCTGATTTTATGCAAAAAAACTTCTGAGCGCTGTCCACGTACTCGACCTATTATATAAAATGGTTTTATGACGGTTCAGCGGTTATTTTAGGGCTTTCATTCGCTAGGTGAACTATTTTGTAAGTTAGAGATTTACTTTTGTAAATAACTGATTTTGACACCTACTATGAAGGTTATTCTCAACGATAAAAAATTACTTTTTTATGGCCCATTGATTTTGTGGGCAGTGGCTACTATATTTTTCAACCTTCCTACCCTCTGTACCGACGGCTACGTCGTCGCTAAGTTTTTAATAGTTGGCCTTATTTCGGTGTATTTTACATGGCTTATGGCTCGTTGGCTTATCATCAAGGTAAGACAGCAATATCCAGGAATCGAAAAAATCCAGCAGCGACTTATAGCACTAAGCCTTTTGAGTATTCCAGCCTTGATAATACTCGTTACACAGCGGCTTTTGTTTTTTGATTATTTTAACATCACTAATAGTCCTAAGTTTGACTGGTTTCATTCCGAAACCCTATTTATGGTAGGACTCAATTTGTTTTATATAGCCATTATTTTCGCCATTTACGAAAGTCGCTACTTTTTTCGCCAATGGCTGATTAGCAAAAGACAAACCGAAGAATTGAGCCGCGCTAATTTAGAAATGCAATTAGACTCTCTCAAAAACCAAGTTCAGCCTCATTTTTTATTTAATAGCCTCAATACGCTCCAAGCCCTCGTCAAGTCCAACGAAAACAAAACCGCCGTCCGATTTATTGGAGATTTATCGCAGGTATATCGGTATTTACTTCAAAGCAATGAGCAGCAGCTCATTTCGCTAGAAAAAGAACTAGAGTTTACTTATGCTTATTTTAGTTTGTTAAAAACCCGCTTTGAAGACGGTATTACTTTGGAGGTAAGTATTGACCCTAGCTGTAGACATACCCAAATCCCTCCTCTTACCCTACAACTCTTGGTAGAAAATGCAGTAAAACATAACGTAGTCTCAACTTCGAAACCCCTCAATATCAAAATCTTTACCGATCAAAACAAGTTCTTAGTGATTCAGAACAATCTCCAATGCAAGCCCAACAATTCTATTCCTTCTCCTAAAAAAGGGCTTACTAATATCTCCTCCAAATATTCGCTTCTTGGCCAGCCAGAGGTGCAGATTTTTGAAAAAGAAAAAGTTTTTGAAGTACGAGTTCCTCTTATTGGAGAAGTCGTCACAAAAGAACTAAGTAGTAGGCAACACCCCAAACTAACCGTATGAAAGTAATAATCATTGAAGACGAAGCGCTAGCCGCACGCCAACTCAAAACGATGGTACAAGATTGTGACGAAACTATTGAGATTTTGGCAATGCTTGATAGCGTAGAAGCGTCAGTTGCTTGGTTAAGCACTCACTCAGCTCCCGACCTTTTGTTGATGGACATTGAACTTGTAGATGGACAGAGTTTTGAGATTTTTAATCAAATTGAAATCAAAAGTCCCGTTATTTTTACAACTGCCTATAACGAATACGCCATCCAAGCTTTTAGGGTCAATAGCGTCGATTATTTACTTAAACCTATCGATGAGGATGCTTTGCGTCGTAGTTTAGGCAAATTTCAAGAACTCAAGAAAATATACGGTACCACTCAAGATAATCCATTGGACATCGACGGACTCTTACACCTTATCAAACAAACCCAACATGGCACCAACGAATATAGAGACCGTTTTTTGTTGAAACAAGGCGCACGTCTTATCCCAATAGAGCTTCATGAAATTGCGTATTTTTATAGTCAAGAACGCCTTAGTTTCGTCAAAACATGGGATGAGCGGGCTTTTATTATCGACTACACCTTAGACGAACTTGAGTGTCTACTCAATCCCAAACACTTCTTCCGAGCTAATCGTCAGTTTATTCTCTGCCCCAAAGCCGTCGATAAGATTCATTTACATTTTAATAGTCGCCTCAAAATCGATTTACACCCTCCCACAGAAGAAGAGGTATTTATCAGCCGTGACAAATCGAGTGAATTTAGAAATTGGATGGGGGAATAAGCCGTTTGAATTGTCTTACAACTAAAGTTTCGTCTTTAGCCATACGCTTTATTTATAATCTCATTACAAAACAAATACACCTGCTCAAGAAACCACAAACCAAACATAATCAACACTTTATCTTATTATTGATTTTTTGAAAACAAAACATGGGGTGTTGTGTTTTGTCTGAACTTTTATTTTAATCTTAGTAGTACATTTCATTTTTTGAGACGTAGCAAATAGATACACTCCTAAACCAACTAAAAATGGCCAATTCTCTTTCAGCACCTTTAGACCAATCTTCACAACCGTCTAAGGTCGCAACCAACGATTTTTTGATGGGCATTCCTCCTTATTTGTATGCCGTTGTATTTTCTTCCCTCTGTGTTATTGTAGGTCTTATTTGGGACATCTGTTGGCATTTAAGTATTGGTCGTGACGGGCTTCTTTCTCCGCCACATGTAGTTATTTATGTAGGTGCCATTGTGTCTGGGCTTTTTTCTGGCTATCAAGTTTTGTATACTACTTTCAAAGGAAGTGCCTCTCAAAAAGCACAAAGTGTGAAAGTATGGGGAGTGTTTTATAGTTCATTAGGGGCGTTGTTTTGTATTTGGGGTGCCCTCATGATGCTTACCTCAGCGCCATTTGATGATTGGTGGCACAATACCTACGGTCTGGATGTACAGATACTATCTCCTCCACATACCGTATTGGCTTTAGGTATAATAGGGGTTCAATTTGGAGCGATTGTGAGTGTTTTGGCTGCTAAAAACCAACTAGCACAAGCGGTATTTAGCAATCCTCAAACCCATAGGCGCACGCATCGTCTTCAGTTGTTGTTTGCCTTGGCAGCGGGATTTTTGATTACGATGTGGTACACGCTGCTTTCAGAGGAACTTGGCACCCGCGATATGCACAGTGCTAGTTTTTATAAGATTACGGCCATTGCCTTTCCGTTTTTGATGTTGGCATTTGGAAGAGGCATAGGTGGTAAATGGCCTATTAGTTCGGTCATGGCGGTTTATACGGCAGTGATGTGTCTTACGCTTTGGATTATTCCTTTGTTTCCGGCCGAGCCCAAACTGGGTCCCATTTGGAATCACATTGACCATTATCAAGGTTTTGCCTTCCCGTTGTTGTTGATCGTACCCGCCTTGATAATGGACTGGATACTTCGTCGCTTTACTTATCTCAATGATTGGGTCATGGCCACCGTGATGGGTCTTGTGTTTGTACTTACGATGCTGCTTATTCAATGGCCTTTGGGAGAATTTTTGTTAGAATCTCCCCATTCGCGCAATTGGTTTTTTGGTACCCACTATTACTATTTTGGCAACGACCCCAATTGGGAATATCGGTTCAAGTATGCTCCTTGGCAGCTACAAAGCACAGCAGATTTTTGGATAGGGATGGCTTATGCTCTTGGATTCGGGATTTTGTCGGCGCGAGTAGGTTTGGTATGGGGCAAATGGATGAAAAAAATTCAACGTTAAGCTACTTTAGTTCATGAAGATATTTTCGATAAAAACGATACTCCTTGTAGTATTATCTTGGGGGATTGTATTTGGCGCTTTAAGTCACGTAGGAAGCTCAGGCGTATTGTTTCAAGGTCAGGCGGGAGCTTATCGGGTATTGGTCAATCTTCAGCCACCGGATGTCATTCCGGGTACTGCCCAAATAACCGTATATGTAGAAACCGGCAATGTAAAGCGTGTACATGCTCGCCCTATCTATTTCCGAACCGGTGCAGAAGGAGCGCCTTCCTCAGACGAGATTCTCCCCACTCCTCACCACGCAGGGCAGTTTCAAGGAATAGTGTGGCTAATGGCAAGTGGTGCTTCTAGTGTACAAATCACGCTTGAAGGCGATGAAGGGATTCAACAGCTTGTGGTCCCAATAGTAGCCATCTCAACTGCCAAACGTGATATGCCCGCTGGCTTGGGAATGCTTTTGAGCCTACTTGGGATTTTGCTAGTAGTTATTTTGGTTACGGCTATTGGAGCAAGTGCAAGCGATGGTCTCTTACGAGCTGGTAATCAACTTACCCCTCAACAGCGCAAAACTCGTTGGCTCCACATGGGTATTGCGACAGTATCATGTTTGGCTATTTTGTATGGAGGAAGTAGCTGGTGGAACAGCTGGTCGGATGACTATCGTCAATATATGTACAAACCTTTAGAAGGCAAATCTTCTGTTATTAATCAAAACAATGAACGAGTATTTCAACTCAAAATAGATACGCTATCACTTCTCCAAAGTCGCCAACGCCGTACTTCTTTAAGTTTTCTAGTTCCTGATCATGGTAAGCTGATGCATTTGTTTTTGGTACGTCAGCACACTCTTGATGCTTTTGCACACCTTCATCCCGAGCGTCGCGATACCACCACTTTCGAAGCTTATTTGCCAAAGCTTCCTGCGGGCAAATACTTGGTATATGCAGATATAGTACAACGCTCAGGATTTACCGAAACCATTACTGATACGGTAGATATCCCCGCTTTTTATGGTAAAGGTCAGCTCAAAACCGACCCTGAGGACACCTATGTAGTAAGTGACCCGCTCAATCGTCCAAAACAAATTCCAATGGATGAAAACGTAGTGATTTGCGGCAAACCCGGTAGTAAAACGAAACTTCAAGACGGTAGCACGGTTGTATGGGAAGGTAAATCAGATATGGCTTTTGAAGCTGGTAAGCCCTATCAGCTTGCTTTTGAGGTATTTGACCCGAATGGCAACCCTGCTTTGCTGGAGCCTTATTTAGGAATGAACGGTCATGCGGCTATTGTGCGTGCCGATGGCTCGGTCTATATTCATTTACATCCTGTAGGCACCTATTCGATGGCGGCTCAGCAAACTATGCAAACCAGGATTGCGGATACCACACGCATCTATCGACTTCAGAATGACACCAAAGCATTTAGGGACAGTATTGACCGCTATCTAGCTCACCTTAAAACGCTTGCTCCTACCGAACGTGACCAACTGCTCATGAGTAGCATGAATAGCAATATCTCTCACGATATGAAAGAAATGAAGCACGAAAATCGCATCGTATTTCCCTATGCTTTTCCCAAAGCGGGGCAATACCGCATCTTTTTACAAATCAAACGTAACGGCCAAGTCTTGACTGGTATCTTCGATGCTAATGTAAACTCTACTTCCCTATAGATTTTAGACTTTGGGGAACTATGATTTCCAAAAGTTGATTATTAAGCGAGTAAGGTATGATTGTTACAACCCCCTTACTCGCTATTTTAATGCAAATCGACTTAACGTTTCTACACTCCAAATTTAGCGGTCTCTTCGAAATCGGTCTTCTGCAAGAACTGTCCCAAATAGGCAATTACATGGAAATTGAAGAAGGACATGTACTCATGCGTCCTGGCGGGTATATTCGCAGTGTTCCTATTATTTTGAATGGTTCTATCAAAATTCTTCGCTCAGACAGTGATGGTAGAGAAGCTTTATTATACTATCTTGGTGGATTAGATTCTTGTGCTATGTCGCTTACATGCTGCCTCAACCGAAAGCAGAGCGAAATTACCGCTATCGCCGAAGAACGCACTCAATTGATTGTAATTCCAGTGGAGAAAATTGAAGAATGGATGACCAAGTATTCTTCATGGAAACAATTCGTGTTTGCCACTTATCAAAAACGTTTTGAAGATTTACTCAGCGCCATCGACGAAATCGCTTTTCATAAACTTGACGAACGCTTAATCAATCTTCTCAAAAGAAAATCTAAACAGTGCAAATGCACAGTATTTAGCATTACTCACGAGGGCCTTGCCAACGAGCTAGCTACTTCACGCGAGGTGATTTCTCGTTTATTAAAACAATTAGAAAAAATGGGGCAAGTAAAGCTCTCTCGTAATAAAATAGAACTATTATTAAGTTGACTCCGCTCTTATTTATTTTCTGAGACGAACTTGGTGTTTGCACTTGCCAAGTATGCTCCCTATTAAGGCCCTTCAAGTATGATTTGTTTTTGAAAAGGTATTGCGTATTTTTAAGAAGTAAGGCTTCCTAATCTAATTTATAATATATCGCAGCTATCCTTTTATTATTATTTTCTATTCGCTTACTTTGTGGTCTCATCTTGGCCGATTTATTCCCCACCTCAATATTAACATACACTTAAAATGGAGCAAAACGATTTTAAAGAACTCCCGCTTGAGGAGCTTCTCAACAAACGAAAAACCTTTAAAACTTCATTGGCTTTTTTTTGCGGGATTCTAATTGTGATGTTTATTGTATGTTTTCTATTTACTTTAAGCAAAGGATTTAGTGCTTTCACGCTTCTTCCTTTTGTGTTTTTTCCGATGTTAATTGGTTTGATAAATAATTTACAAAAAATCAAAAAAGAAATTCAGATGCGAAATTCCTCCATTTAATTAGTAAAAAAAAGGCCAAGGCCTATCTTGCTATATAAATTTTCTGAGTATCAACATTTTATTTCATGCCCAAGTTTATCTATTCCTTGTTATCTAGTTATTATTTAAAATCAAACTCTTCTCTTTTATCGGACAATATCACTAATATCAAGCTAAAAGGAGAAAATATGTATATTGGCTTTTTAAATTATGTTTTTGGTTCAAATACCAATTATGGAGTAGCTAAAATCCGTTTCAATTAGAGATGTCACCCGTTGTCCTTGTCCTTATCCTATTCACAGCTTATACCTCTTATAAAGGTTTTAAAGACCTTTCTTTTTTTCACAGATACGCCCTCAAAACTGACCAAGTACTCGTATTCAAGCAATACCAACGCGTAGTATCAGCTGGTTTTTTACACGCAGATTGGTGGCATTATGGATTTAATATGTACGCGCTCTATGCCTTTGCTAGTTCGTTTGAAATTATTGTAGGAAGCGTTAATTTTAGCATAATTTTCTTTGCAAGCCTTATCGGCGGCAATTTGCTTGCCCTGTTTTTTCATAGACACGACAGTGCCTATATGGCCGTAGGAGCATCTGGAGCGGTTTGTGGAGTTATTTTTGGGCTTATTGCTCTTTTTCCCAGCATAGGTATTCGACCACTTTTTATCCCATTTTCATTTCCAGGCTGGATCTACGGTGTTGTTTATATATTTTACTGCATCTATGGTATCAAATCCCTCAACGACAATATCGGCCACGATGCTCACCTAGGAGGAGCAATAGTCGGCCTGCTAACCACTATTGCTTTTTACCCAGAAGTAATCGCTTCCAATGGGATTGTGATAGCACTAATAGTAGTTCCCGCTATCGTCTTTTTAATCATTATTCTCAAAAGACCAGGCTGGCTTTATATTCAAGGATTTTCATTCAGCGCAAAAACCCATCGAAATATAGATGACCGTTATCAGGATGAACGCTATGAAAACCAACAAAAAGTTGATAAAATTTTGGAAAAAATCCACGCTAAGGGAATCGATAGTCTTACGAAAAGAGAGAGAGAAATTCTAGAAAAAAACACTTAAATAACACTTCGAGACTGTGGGCATCCTCGTCTTTTTTTGCTCCAAAATATATGGCACTTTCTCTCTGGAATTTTCTTTGCAACAAGCTTTTTAGTTGGTTAGAAATATTCACAAAAACTCCTTATTGGAAGTCTAAACTCGCTTTTTTTACAATTATATACATCCTTTTTACTTCCTTTCCAGAATACCAAGTCTTGGTCAAAATGGACACTGGTGGCAAGCGGCTAGCAGCGCGCCTCGAAATGATTGATTGGATTGGGGCGCATCCTTTTGAGGCTATCCCCGATAGTGTGTTTGTGGGAAAAGTGCTTAACGACGGAGATAAATCACATTTTAAGAAACGAATAGTACGCCCTCTCATACCAGCATCGCTACATGCACTAGGTCTTCAGGCGAGGCATTACATTATAGTACAGTTTCTTATCGGGGTTTTATTTGTTGTTTTTCTAATCAACCTTCTTTCCAAATACCTGTCTCCTGTGGCAAGTGTGATAGCCACTTTTATGTTTGCCAATTTATTTGTCACCAAGTGGACTTTCTACGATTTTTTTTATCATGACCCTTTAGGATATCTTATACTATTGATAATAGCCTTTTATAGAAGCCCACTTTTGATTGCGTTGGGGATGGCTCTAGGGGGTTTTGTGGACGAAAGAACCGTGATTGGCGGCACTGCGATTGTGTTGTGGTGGTACTGGCACGAAAGTAACTACCAAAAAGTACCCCTTCGTGCCTTATTTTCGATACGAAAATATAGGGCTACTTGGGCGGCAATGGGCGGAATCATACTATTCGTTTTGCTAAGAGCATTAATTCAATTTTTGCTATCTTTCAAAGCCGACATATCGATGATTACCTTTCAGTACAATTCTTTTCTGATGGGGCTGACTGTGACTTACGAATGTGCATGGTTTCTGCTTATAGGAGTGGTATTGGCCATGATAGCAAACAAAGATTGGCTTTTGCTAACCTTATATTTGATTAGTGCTTTGAGTGTAATAATGGTAGGAAGCATAGTTTTAGATCACTCTCGAAGCTATGCTTACGGTTTTGTACTTGTTTTGCTTGCACTGGTTTATCTCTACAAATCAGAATCAAAGTTGAGTTTTCAGCATGGCCTTACTTTCTGCGCCATCGGCTGTTTTTTATTCCCAACCTATAATCAAATCAGTTGGTTTTTGTTTTGGATGCCCCCTATTTACCCCAAAATAAAAGTACTTCTTACTTTTTACGGGCTTATCTAACACCCCCAACATAAGAGCATAAGTTGACCCGAAAAATCAACTATTGGCAATCTGCCTATAACAAATAGTAACACTTCAGGATTTCAAGGGTTGTTTTTTATGTGAGTGATTTATTCTAAATTCGCCAAAACTAAACTTTGTTAGCCTGCATGAATTCTTTGCGCATCCCCATCTATTTCGCACTTGCGGCAGTGACTTTTGTAGCTTGTCAAAAAGAAGAAAGCAAAAGTACCCGCACTTCTTTTTTGGATATTTCGGGCATGGACACTACCGCTAATCCTGCCGATGATTTTTTTCAATATGCTTCGGGCAATTGGCTCAAAAACACCCAGATTCCAGCCGACCAAACGGGTTGGGGCTCTTTTTATACCTTGTATGAAGAAAACTTACAAAAGCTGCATGGTATATTAGAAGAAACCAGCAAAACATCTCATCCAAAGGGAAGTTTGGAACAAAAGGTTGGGGATTTTTACCTTTCGGGAATGGATACCACGACCATTGAAAAAAAGGGCATGGAGCCTATTAAAGGGTATCTAACCGAAATTGACAACCTCAAAACTCCCCAAGACATCCTTGACTATACCGCCAAACTTGAGTCGGTAGGGGGTGTATGGGTAGCTTATTATATAGGAGCGGACGAAAAAAATCCTGGCTATAATGCGCTTCAATTGGCTCAAACGGCGCTTTCACTGCCCGAAAAAGATTATTATACCCGTACCGATGACGAAACAAAAAAGATACGAGAGGCTTTTAAGAAATACGTAGCTACCCTTTTTACTTTGTCGGGAGTAGATGAAGCCACAGCTCAGAAAAAAGCTGAAGGTATTTTGAAACTCGAAACCGAAGTTGCCAAATCTCACCGCAGTCCTGTAGAACTAAGAGACCCCGAAAAAAACTATAATAAATTTGCCGTTAAAGATTTAAACAAACTTACTCCTAACATTGACTGGGTAAGGTTTATCCAAAAAATGGGTGCCAAGACCGATACCGTGATTGTAGGACAGCCCGACTATTATAAAGCACTTAGCACCCATCTCAAATCTCAACCCATAGAAGTACTCAAAGACCGAATGAAGCTATCTGTGTTGTCGGGTGCGGCCTCTTCTCTTACCAAAGCTTTTAGAGATGCGCGCTTTGAGTTTTATGGCAAAACCCTCAATGGACAGCAAGTAGAGGATGCCCGCTGGAAGCAAATCACCAATGAAGTAGACGGTGGTTTGGGGGATTTATTGGGACAACTATTTGCCAAAAAATATTTTACAGCCGAAGCCAAAACTCGGATGAATGAACTAGTCAATAATCTCCAAGACGTATATCGTGAACGCATCAATCGTCTCGACTGGATGTCGGATTCGACCAAAGTAGAAGCCGTGAAGAAATTGAATGCTTTTATCAAAAAAATCGGTTATCCTGACAAATGGGAAGAGTATAAAGACGTTGAGATTGTAAAAGACAACTTTTTTGGCAATAAGACCTCCATTGCTATATCACAGGCCAAACGCGACCTAGCCAAAATTGGCAAGCCTGTTGACAAAACGGAATGGGGAATGAGCGCTCCTACCGTCAACGCTTATTACAACCCCACCTTCAACGAAATTGTGTTCCCAGCCGGAATTCTCCAGTTTCCATTTTTTGACAATGCTGCCGACGACGCTATCAACTACGGTGCTATTGGGGCGGTGATTGGCCACGAAATGACTCACGGCTTTGATGACCAAGGTCGTCAATACAACTACATGGGAATGCTCCAAAACTGGTGGAAACCTACCGACAGCGATAAGTTTAAAAGAAAAGCATTGATAGTAGTAAAACAATATGACGGCTACAAAGTACCAGACAACATGAGTGTCAATGGTCAACTAACCTTGGGCGAAAATCTTGCCGATTTGGGAGGTCTTTCGATAGCTTATGAAGCATTCTTGAAAACCAAACAAGGTCAAAGCAACGAAAAAGTCGACGGATTTACCCCCAAACAACGCTTTTTCCTGAGCTATGGACAAGTATGGCGTATCAAAAACCGCGACGAAACAATGCGCCTCCGTATCAATGCTGACCCTCACTCTCCCGAAAGGTTTAGGGTGAATGGGCCTCTTTCTAACATGGACGAATTTTATGAGGTGTTTAATGTCAAACCTAACAATAAAATGTATCGTCCTGATAGTTTGAGAGTTAAAATTTGGTAGTTTCTTAGAAAGCCGCATTGTAAGCGGCTTTCTGTATAATTATCGCTATTTTTATGTTTCACTCTAACTACCCGTACCTTGACTTTCGACGATTTTGATTTTGACTATGAGCTCTTAGATGGCCTTCATGCTATGGGGTTTGAACACCCCACCCCCATACAAGCACAAGCGATTCCGGTTGTGCTTAGCCATAAAGACCTCATTGCCTGCGCCCAAACAGGTACTGGCAAAACAGCGGCGTATCTATTGCCTATTTTGAATAAGATTATCTCCGCCCACAGTGACCAACGGCATCTTAATACGCTTATTTTATCGCCTACCCGAGAGCTTGCTATCCAAATAGATCAACAAATTGAAGGTTTAGGATATTTTACTGGCATAAGCTCTATTGCGATTTATGGGGGAGGCGACGGTGCCGCTTGGAGCCAACAACGTAAGGCACTTGCCGAAGGTAGTGAAATCATTATTGCTACTCCTGGGCGGCTCATTGCTCTGTTACAGATGGGGGAAATTAATTTTAAAAACCTTCAGCATCTGGTACTCGACGAAGCAGACCGTATGCTCGATATGGGTTTTTATGACGATATTATTCGGATTATTGGGTATTTGCCTGAAAAGCGTCAAACTTTGCTTTTCTCAGCCACCATGCCTCCCAAAATAAGAACCCTAGCTAACAATATCCTGCACAAACCTGAACAAATCAATATAGCCGTGGCCCAACCTGCGGAGGGAATCTTACAGCAAATTTATTTTGTATATGATGAACAAAAAATCGGTCTGCTCAAACATATTCTTAGAGAAGGCAATTTTACGAGTATTATCATATTTGCCTCCACAAAAGAAAATGTCAAAAAGCTCAACGACGAACTTATCCGTAATCGACTTAATACCAAAGCTTTTCACTCTGATTTACCTCAGAAAGAAAGAGAAGAAATCTTGCGAGAGTTTAAGAACAAAACTTTACCGATTTTAATCGGAACCGATATTTTAGCCCGTGGTATTGATGTAGAAGGCATTAGTCTAGTGATCAATTTCAATGTTCCTCATGACCCTGAAGACTATATTCATCGCATAGGCCGCACCGCCCGCGCCGATACTACAGGCACGGCTATCACGTTTGTAAATGATAAAGAGCTTCGAAAACTAAAGGCCATCGAACAAATGATTGGCAAAGAAATTCCCCGAGTGAGTTTACCGACGGCATTGGGAGCAGCTCCAGAATTTAAGCACACCACACTTTCTAGCAAGCCTAAACGCAAAAAAAAACGGCCTTTTAGGCGCAATAAGCCCTCCACAACATCCGACAATAAATCCAAAAGTTGAGCCAAAAAGCGTGAGTAGGAATCAAACCTTTTCTCCCTTTTGATAGCATTTAGCTAAACATTAATCCTATGCGTGAAACCTTTTCTCTATTTGCAGCACTGATGATTTTGGGACACTTGCTTATCTCTTGTGGTGGCTCAAAACAAGAATCTCAAACTACTTCAACTGATACTATGACTCGTATTGTTAAAACTACCTTTGGGAGCCTCCCCGACGGTCAAACAGCCGACTACTACACGCTCCGAAATAAAAACGGAATGGAAATCAAAATCACTAATTATGGAGGCATTATCACCCACTTAATGGCCCCCGACAAAAACGGCACTTTTGAAGATGTAGTTTTGGGCTATGATTCCCTAGGCGGTTATCTCAAGGCATCTCCGTATTTTGGTGCTTTGGTAGGGCGCTATGGCAATCGTATTGGAAAAGCTAAATTTACTTTAGAAGGAAAAACATATTCGCTTTTGGCCAACAACGGCCCCAATAGCCTCCACGGTGGTAAAGTAGGATTTGACAAAGTGATATGGAAAGCCGAGCTCATCGACAACGATAGCGCCCTCAAACTCTCCTATATCAGCAAAGATGGCGAAGAAGGATTCCCAGGCACATTGAGTACAGAAGTAGTGTATCGCCTTACCGACAACAATGAACTTGAAATAGAATATACCGCTACCACCGACAAACCAACTATCATCAACCTCACTAATCATACTTATTTTAACCTCACAGGTGGAAAGAGAGATATCCTAGGTCATCAAGTCTCTATCAATGCCGACAAATTCGTGCCTGTTGACAACACATTGATTCCTACTGGAAAACTTCAAGATGTAAAAGGTACTCCTTTTGATTTTTTACAACCTACCGAAATAGGGAGCCGTATTGATGACCCTAAAGATGAGCAAATTAAATTTGGAGGAGGCTATGATCACTGCTGGGTGCTCAATGGAAGCGGCGATTCGCTCAGATTGGCCTCTACCGCCTACGAGCCTACCTCAGGACGCTACATGGAAACTTTTACGACGGAGCCAGGTGTACAATTTTATACTGGAAACTTCCTCAATGGAAGCATTACCGGCAAAAATGGAGTAGTCTATGGCAAACGTTCAGGCTTCTGCTTTGAAACCGAGCACTTCCCTGACTCACCCAATCAGCCTTCATTCCCAAGTGTAGTACTTCGTCCGGGCGAAACTTACAAAACCAAAACAGTATATAAGTTTTCAACAAAATAGGTTCCATTTACAAAAAAACGAAATGACTTCGTAAGCTTACGAAGTCATTTCGTTTTTTTAAATTTGGTCATATCGTATTATTGCATTAGTTTAGCGATTATCAATAACCAACCCCACCTTAGAGAATATGGCCATGTTAAGCCGAGTTGCCAATTCGATTTATTGGATGAATCGTTATATCGAACGAGCTGAAAACTATGCCCGTTTTATTGGCGTTAATTTCAACTTAGCCTTTGATCTCCCGCCCAATGTCAGCGAGCAATGGGAGCCTCTTCTGATTGCAACTGCTGACAATTATCTCTTTTATCAACACTATGATGAGCCAACGCGTGAAAATGTCATTAACTTTATGACATTTGACAAACGCAATCCCAACTCTATCTTTAGCTGCTTGATGGCTGCTCGCGAAAATGGGCGCACCATCAGAGAAAGTATCTCCAAAGAGATGTGGGAAAATCTAAATCAGCTCTACTTGTGGATGAAAGACATAAAGCCGCAAGCAGAATGGGACCTCAATCATATGCAAGATTTTTATGCACAGGTAAGAAGCGGTACTCAATTGTACTACGGGGTCATTGATGCCACTATTACCCGCAACGAAGCTTGGCATTTTGGACGTTTGGGGCGCTTTATGGAGCGTGCCGACAAAACATCCCGTTTCTTGGATGTGTCCTATTTTACGCTCTTACCCGATACTGATATTACAGGCTCTACATCGGAGCTGATGCTATGGACTGCCGTGCTCAAATCTGTAAGTGCTTACAACATGTTTCGTCAACAGTATCAGACAATTACCCCCACTCACATGGTTGAGTTTTTGATACTAGACAAACTTTTTCCTCGTGCAATGGCCCATTGTATCCGTCAAGCTGAGTTATCTTTGTATGAAATATCGGGGACTCCTATCACCAATCGCTTCAGCAACCAAGCCGAAAAAATGATGGGTAAACTCCGCTCTGAGATTGAATTTACCGAAGTAGAAGATATTTTTCGGGTAGGTTTGCACCAATACCTCGATCAATTTCAAATACGAGGCAATGAGGTAAGTAAATCTATCTTTGAAACCTATTTTGACATCAAACCTGTTGATTTATAAGAAATGACTTACTGTTTAGGAATCAAGGTCGCTTCGGGACTGGTAGCTATCGCAGATACTCGCCTTACCTCTGGCACTGAAGTAACTACCAACAAAAAGATTTCCATCCATCAGTTGGAAAATCATTCGATGTTTATCATGACATCGGGCCTACGCTCGGTACGCGACAAAGCCGTCACTTATTTTAAGGAAGTGATTGAAGACCAAGATCGTAGTTTCAATAAACTTTATAAAGCGGTCAATGCTTTTGGTCAACAAGTACGCCGCGTTGCGAATGAAGACCGCGAAGCCCTCGAAGAAGCAGGCCTCAATTTCAACTTGTATGCCATAGTAGGCGGCCAGCTCGAAAACGATGACGAACATAAGTTGTTTCTGTTGTACCCAGAAGGCAATTGGGTCGAAGTGGGCGAAACTTCCCCCTTCTTTGTCATTGGTAACTCTAATTATGGCAAACCCCTACTTTTTAGAAGTTTAAAATACAATTCTTCAATGGCAGACGCCCTTAAAGTAGGTTTTTTATCTTTTGACTCCACTAGAGTAAGTGCCAACGACGTCGACTATCCTATTGATGTCGTTATGTATGAAAGAGATAGCTTTCATTTGACGGAGCATCGTTTCCAAAAAGATGACCTAGCCCACTTGTCTTTGCAGTGGAGTATGCTTTTGCAAAACTCCGTTCAACGACTCCCCAACGACTGGATGGGGCCAGTTCTTGAAAAACTCCGCGAAAAAGTTTAAACACTATATTATGGATCTACATGTAAAGCATACTTTATACTATACTTATTCCGATTTGGTTTTTTTGGAGCCTCATATTATTTATTTACATCCAAAAGCCAATCCTCACCAGCAAGTAATGGGTTTTTCGCTCATAGTTGAGCCGACTCCAAGTATGCTTGTCCATAATATAGACGCAGAAGGCAACCACCAACATATCGCTTATTTTCGAGAAAATACAAATTACCTGACCGTTTCGGTCGATATGACCGTCCGCTCCGATGATTTTAATGTTTTTGAATTCGTTTTGTTTCCCTTCGAAACAGAACGATTGCCTTTTCAATATCCCGAAGTACTAAAAAAATACTTACATCCCTATCTGATTAGAGAAGGGGTCACAACTTATGTAGAACAATACGCCCGCCAAACGGCGGCGGTAGCTAAATGGCATACTGTTCCATTTCTCACAACCCTCTGCAACAATATCTACCAAGATTTCATGTATGAGCGACGCGACGTAGGTGCACCTCTTCCTCCTGAGCATACGCTCATTGGTCGCAAAGGGTCTTGCCGCGACTTTGCGCAGCTTTTTGTAGCTTGCTGTCGTAGTGTAGGCATCGCGGCGCGTTTTGTGAGTGGCTATCTGTATGGAAATACCCTTCAGCAACACGATTTACATGCGTGGGCAGAAGTATATCTGCCGGGGGCTGGATGGCGCGGTTTTGACCCTACCGACGGCAAAGCTATCATGAACAATCACGTATACTTAGCTTCTTCGGCTGACCCCCAACTTATCCCCCCTGTAGCGGGTACTTTTAGAGGCAAAGCACGCTCTTCTCTTCAAGCCGAAGTATTAGTAGGAGAAAAATCGTAGCTCCCCTATCTTTCTATGTTTTGATTTCATTATGTTAAAAACCACTGTTAAAATAAGTAACGTCACCAATCTCTCTGACGCGCGCTATTGTGCTGGAATGGGTGTAGAGCTGCTCGGATTTAATATCGACGACTCATCAGAATATTTTGTAGACTTGAAAAAATTCCAAGAAATCAGAGCTTGGATTGCTGGTGTACCGATTGTAGCCCAAACTGCCACCACAGACCCCACTGATTTGCTAGAAAAATTAGGGAAATACCAACCTGATTTTATTCAAATCTCTAACCCCGAATTGCTCCCATGGCTCAAAAGTGAAACCGCTAAGCCCCTTATCTTGAAGGTAGATGTGGATCAAGATGCCGATGACATAGAAGCTATCCTTACGAAATATGCGCCTTATGTCACTTATTTTTTGTTAGAATCTAGTAACAATACTTCCTTAGATGGCGATTGGCCCGATTTCTTGAAGACTTTGGCTCAAGGCTTTTCTATTTTACTAGGTTTTGGAATCACCCCCGACAATGCCGCTTTTCTGACCGAAGATTATAATATCACGGGTATCGCTCTCACAGGTAGTGAAGAAATCAGACCCGGATTCAAAGATTTTGGAGAGCTAATGGATATTTTGGAAGCATTGGAAGAAGAATAAAAATGATAATTTTTCGCAAAAATGCCGCTTTTATCTCCAAAAGCGGCATTTCTATTTTATAATTATTCAACTCATTTGTTCATGGCTTATAAAAAACTTGGCAAGTAAAAAAGCCAGTACATTCTCCTACTTACCAAATTTCACTTCACTCATAGGTTAGTTAAGATGCGTATACAAAAGCTCCTTAGGAGTCCTTACTTTTTTGAGTTTTGCTAACCAATCTCCCGACTCATCGCGGTAGCCTAATGCCAAAATAGCGGTACTTTTCAAGCCTTTTTCCGACAATCCAAGAAGTGCATCCAGCTGCTTGGCATCAAATCCTTCCATAGGTGTAGTATCTACTTTTTGGTTGGCAGCGGCCACAATCGCAATCCCTAATGCAATAGCTGCTTGCTTGGCAGTATGGGCAAAGTTCTGTTCGGGTGTTTGGCTTGTGGTCATCTGAATCAATCGAGTACGGTAGGCGTCTGTAGCCGAATCGGGCAACCCTCGCTCACGATTGGCTCTTTCAAAATAAGCGTTGATGCGCTCTTCGGTATATTGCTCCCAAGAGGCAAAAATCAAAAGATGAGAAGCATCCGTAATTTGACTTTGTCCAAAAGCAATGGGGCGAATTTTTTCTTTTAACTCTGGATTAGAAACTACTAAAATTTCATACGGCTGTAGACCCGACGACGACGGAGACAATCTAATAGCTTCCAAAATAAAGTCTATTTTTTCTTGCGACACCTTCTCTCCATTCATTTTCTTGGTGGCGTATCTCCAATTCAAATCTTCAAGTAATTTCATATGTATCTACATTTATTGTTATTACATATATTACAAAATACTGTATGAAAACGTTCAGAAATGTGATAGGATTTAATAAAAAGTCTACCAAATCTCCATAAACAACTCATAATAAAGCCTTTAATTGGGGTAATAAAACAAAAAAACGGGCCATGTATATGGCCCGTTTTTTTGTTTATACTAGTAACTTTTACTGTAAAAGCACATCCAAAAGCGGTGTAAAAGTTGTGCCAAGAGGATTGACAACAATGCCGGGTCCTGAGTTTTGCCACGAAAATACCCGCCCGTCTTTCATCGTCGCCACAAAACGTACCCTAAGGCGATCGTTGGCTCTCAAGGTAGCAGCAGTCACGCCAGTCTTTGAAAGAAGCTCACTAACGGCTATTTGTTCTTTGCCATTGATACTCGACAGGGCCTTCAACAAAACGCCATGTGGTGCCGAAGTAGTCGCCGTAGGTGTCACTACGGTACCTCTTACGTGACTGGCGTAGGCTTCTACTTTTTCAATTTCAGAAGCATTGAGGCTTTGAGTCGAAAAAGCCAAGTTAGCAGAAGCAGCATTGGCCAAAGTGACAGTAATGGTATTGACATTGGCCGCCGTAACAGCCGCAGGTAGCGGGTCAGGACGAGCTATAAAATGTGCTCCTTCTTTGATTTCGGGGAAAGGGCTTTTACGTTCGCAACTTATCAGCACAGCGCCTAACAGCCCTAAGAAAACAGATATTTTCAATGTATTTTTCATTTTTATCAATTATCATTTTGAAAGTCAAACATTTAACTATTTCTGCCAAAATACCTTAGCTGTAGCTATGACCCGCTGCTGAGGAGCATTGGGATTGAGCTGCAACTCTCCTGGTACGGGATAAGGATAAGATTGCGGATATCCACGATTGACATTCGTAAAAGCAATTCCGTCGTTGTTGGGGTCAAAGATTTTTGGAAAACCTGTCCGACGAATGTCATTGTAAGACTCCAAGCCAAAACCAAAATTGGCAATCCATTTTTCGGTCATGATAAGCTCAAGCTTGCCGTTGTCGTCGGCAGCTTCGTATTTGACCAATACCGCATCCACATATTCTTTGGTCGCAGCGGCGGTAATACTTGGAGCTCCTCCCTTGGCAGCAGCGGCATTGACTTCTGCAAATGCGGCATTCATAGCATCCGTAAAAAGCTGTTTAGCATTGCCTGTTCCCATGCCCGTCTGCGCCAACTCTGCGCGTGTAAATAAATAAGAATGGTAGGGTAAAATGCGTTGAGGACCATCGCCTCTTGCGGATGCGCCACTTACGCCAGCGGCGGTTACGCCATTGCCATCATCGTAGCGACCACCACAATAATACAGCCCCACAATCGTAATAGACGACGATTGGTCAAAACCCTGATTGGGGCCTTGTGAAGAAAAATAAATCGACACAAAATTCCCATTACGATATTCTACTGGGTTTTGGGCATTGGGACGAGCAGCAGAGAGTTGATTGAAATAATAATAAGGGATACGAGGATCAGAAACTCCGTTCAAAACAGGGTTGAGGGTGCTAGTTCCCAACAAAATTTCGTGGAAGTAGGGACTGATATAGTTGTCGCGTCCAGAGGTGGTGATATTGTAATCTTCTCTAAAAATCGGATTACGGTTATCAGGAGCGCTGGTCGTACCATAGTTAAGCGAAAAACCACCCGCCGAAGTCATCAAATCTCCTTCCGAAATCAGAGCGTTTACCTGCGTACTTACGTTTTGAGTGAGTCTGATTTGGTTATAAAGTTTCAGTTTGAGGGTTTTGGCAAACTGCCTCCAACGTACCAAATTACCCGCATATATGAGGTCATCTGTACGAGGAACTAGCGCCGAAGTTTTGGCAAGGTTTGCAATCCCTTCATCTATCATTGAAAATAACTGAGGATAAATATCTTGACCTTTATCAAATTTTGGAAACTGAATCTTGGCCGACGTACTTGCTTCCGTAAAAGGTACATCTCCCCATACGTCCACCATGTAGCTAAAGGTCATAGCTTTCATGATTTGAGCCACTCCAACATAGGCAAAACTTTGGCTAGAATTGGCCTGCTCAATTAAGATGTTGAGGTTTTGGATAGCTCGGTACATATTGGACCAAGCCTGCGTACCCGGAAAATCTTGCCCCGTGATGGCGTATTGGTCGTTGTTGCTACGCTGCGTCAATTGGTGCACAAATACCCCCGCAGGATTTGACAAGCCTGGAGGCCCCGCCCCTAGTGAGTTGACAATATCAAGCTGTGCGTTGGTCAGCAATTGCCCCGAATTGACCGTAGAAGGATTGTTGGGGTCGGTATTTATATCAAGGCTGCACGCATTCAAAAGCAATAGCATTGCAATAAGCGTGCTGTATTTTAAACTTTTAATGATTCGATTCATGCTTTTAGGATAGTTAAGTGCTAGCGCACTTGTGAGTTGAAGACCAGCTTAGAATGTTACGCTTAAATTAACGCCATATCTACGTACCGAGGGGGCGGCAAAAAAGTCGATACCTTGGGCATTGGTATTTCCGAAGGTGTTAACTTCAGGGTCAAAATGGGTATGTTTAGGCATATGAGGAGCAAAAAACCACAGATTACGCCCGCTCATACTCAAATTGACGGCCCCAAAAGGAGTTTTGGTCAACAAACTTTTAGGAAGCGAATAAGCCAAAGACACCTCACGCAAGCGTACCACCGAAGCATCCCACACCGAAAACTCGTTGGGTGCATTGATAGCCAACGACCCACCAGCGGCCTGAAACCAGAGGTTATTTTCCATTACTTGTATATTGTTAGGAATCGGCTGCCCGTCACCGCCAAGCAAAGGCTTAAGGGTATTTGCATCGCCCAATACCCCTGCAACTACTTTGGGGATTTCGCGGTCTTCGGTATCTTGAGTTACCCCACGTCCTAGCAAAAACTGATTGGTCCAAGAATAAATATCTCCTCCATGACGATAATCTACCACACCACTGAGAGTAAATCCTTTATACTTGAAGGTATTTGTTACGGCCAAAATAAACTTAGGATTTGGATTGGCGATGATTTTCTGTTGTACGTCAGGAATTGTCAACCCTGTGTTTGGATTGATGAGGGCATTGCCTTTATCGTCACGAGCTACAGCGGTGCCTCTCAATACCCCAAACCACTCTCCTGGCCGTACCACAGGCAAAGGTTGATTGGTAAAAATATTGCGGAGGGTTACTTCTTCTACGCCATCAGCCAAGCTTTCTACGATGTTTTTGTTTTGAGTATAAGCCGTGAATATCTCCCATTTCAGGCCATTGCTCATCTGAATCGGAACAAGCGTGATAGCCGCTTCAATTCCTGAATTACGAATAGAACCAAAATTGGTTACAAAAGAAGTATAACCCGACGATTGCGGCAGTGCCCGACGTGCGATGATATCCGTGCTGAGGCGATTATAATAAGTCAAATCCAATACAGCACGGCCACCAAAAAACTCTAGGTTGGTTCCGACTTCTACTTCTTTCGTAAATTCAGGTTTGAGATTTGGGTCAAAAGCCGATGCCGCTACAGAGGCTCCGGGCTGAGCGTTGAAGGGATAATCGTTATAGCGTGTTGACCCTTGCTGTCCTGAGCTTTCTCCAAAGTTGATTCTAAATGTATTGAGGGTCTGATAAGGATCGGCGTCACGTCCTACTTTGGCGTAACTCACTCTTATTTTGGCATTTGTGAGTGCTTTTGATTTTATATTAAATGCCTCAGTCAGAATCAATGAAGCATTGCCCGAATAGTAGAAGTAGCTGCGATTGTTGGCGGGCAACGTGGATGACCAATCATTACGCCCTGTCAAACCCAAGAAAAGATAGTTTTTGTAGCCCAATGTCATATCCGTAAAGGCGGCATACAAACGTCTTTTGCTAATGGCGGTATTTCCAGTATTGGGAGTGACAGTACTTACATTCGTAATCAAATCAATTCCTCTCGTCACGATTCCCAATCCATTGACGCTCGTTTGGTCACTGCTTCTTTGGTTGTAGTTGGCTCCTACGATAGCTCTCAGGTTGAGGTCTTGCGTCAAGTCACGATTGAGGTTAAACAATAAATTGTGGTCTTGTTCTTGAAACTCAATCGCGTCAAACTGCATACTTCCAATACCCTGCGCTCCCGAAAGCGACCCTGCCGAAATCCGTTGAAAACGATTGTCATTGAAAGTATTGAGACCTCCTTTATAGCTCACATTCAACCAATTGTTGATGTCGTACAAAATACTACCGTTCAAAGCTACGCGGTTGACTTTACTGGTAAAGATGCTATTGTTGACCGACCAATAGGGATTATCAGCTTGACCAAAAGGAAAAAAGAACACGCCATTTCCGAAGGGGTCTTCATAAGGCAGCTGGTCGAGAGGCCAGTTGCGAGGTTGCTGAAACATCCGCGAAAGAGGGGAAGTACCATCGCCCCCAAAAAGCGGACTGTCTTGTACAGTATTGGTATAAGCCAAATTAGCGCCTACCACAAACCCATTGTCAAGGGTAGTATTGCCCCCAATGCTGACATTGGTACGCTCAAAAGTGGAACCTGGGAAAAAGCTTTTTTGGTCGGTACGCGAAATCACCGAAGTTACGCTTGCCTTGGGACCTCCTCCTGTAATACTGATGGAGTTTTCGTAAAGATTTCCAGTACGAAAAAAGTTTCGCACATTGTCAGGATAAGCCCGATAGGCGACGTTGCCGTTGGGACGAAGTCCATATTGAGCTGCAATAGCGGGGTAATTGGCCGCATAGGTATTGTAGCCTACCCAAATCGGAATCGAATCCACAGGGGCGGTGGTATTGGTCCAACCACCTGCCGCATTGTATATACGTCCTAGTCCAAAAGCAGGTCCCCAAGTACCATTGGCATTGGCATATACCTGTTGCGACCCCGAACCATATTTATTCTGAAAATCAGGATAACTCGCAATTTTCTCTGCTGAGTAAGAGGTATTAAATGTAATCTCCAAGCCTTTTTTTGACAATTTGTTGGTACCTGACTTTGTCGTAATCACAATCACCCCGTTGGCAGCACGTGTGCCATAAAGTGCCGCAGCAGCGGCACCTTTTAGTACCGTCATAGATGCGATGTTGTTGGGATCAAGGTCGGCAATACGGCTCGAAAAAGCTGCTCCGTTGTCGCGGAAGCTACCGCTTTCGTTTAAGTCATTGTTATAAGGAATCCCATCTACCACAAACAAAGGCTGGTTTGAACCAAAGAAAGAATTGGCTCCCCGAATCGTAATCCTTGAAGAGCTCCCCGCCGTCCCTCCAGAACCATTGATATTGACGCCCGGAATCTTGCCTTGCATGGCTTTGATTACATCAGGCTCAGATTTCTGTACCAGTTTTTCGGCCGATAGCCTTTCTACCGAATAACCGAGGGATTTGTTGCTCCGCTCAATCCCCACGGCTGTCACCACCACTTCGCTCAATTGTTTTACATCGTCAGAAAGAGAGACATTGATACTTGTTTGGCTTCCTACGGCTATTTCTTGCGAAAGATAGCCAATAAAGCTAAATACCAAGGTAGCATTGTTGGGTACTTGGATTTGGTAAGTCCCTTCGGCGTTGGTTGAGCTACCTGTATTAGAGCCTTTTACAAGTACATTGACCCCAGGCAAAGGGCTACCGTCAACGGCGGCAGTGACTTTCCCCGTCACGGTGCGGTTTTGGGCATAGCTCTGAGCAATACAGAGCACTATCCCCATCAGGAGTAATAAATTTTTTTTCATAAATGAACTGGGAATTTGGTTTTTAATTCGTTTTGGCAACTGATGATAATTGCCGAAACAAATTTCTCCATTTCATTTATGCTAAAAATCACCCATTTATAGTGGTTTATTAAATATAATGTTATGCCAATATTATGTTGGGGAAAACCTTTTTACGACAAATTTTAAAGCATTTTTCCCGAAAAACTCTATTTCTAAATTTTCCCAAAGTACTCTTGAGGGGAATTTTTATACGTTTTATCCCTCATTTTTAGCTACCATCATTTATGGGAATGATTAAAATCTTAAAAAAAATCTAATAATTCAAATCCCCCAAGATATGGGGGAAATGGTAGTTTTGCCCCTGAAAAAGTCATGAAAAATGGCGCATAACGGGTGATTTCTCGTTCGTTTTTTTTGCAGAATTTTGGCACAGGATTTGGAAGAGGAGATATATAAAGTGCGGTAGTTATCAAATCCCTGTTTTATCACTCTGATTTACAACATTAAAGAATTCTCATACGATTTAGTTTAGGTTAAGAAGATAACCGTAGGATCTTGTCTTACGGTTATTTATTTTTATTACCTTCTACCACAAAATCTATATTCCGTTTTAAGCCTTCCCATTTGGTACGCTTAAGAGGCGAGCGGCGAAAGAGTTCTTTAAATACCTCTTCGGTGATTTCACGCCAGTCATTGTTTGTAAACCCTTCTAAAGCGGAAGGCAGTTGAAATTCAGACGTTTGATGAGGTTTGGCAAAACGATTCCAAGGACATACATCTTGGCAAATGTCACAGCCAAAAATCCAGTTTTCGAATTTGCCTTTTACTTCTTGGGGAATCGCTTCTTTGAGTTCAATCGTAAAATAACTAATACAACGGCTCCCATCTACCACATAAGGTTCCACAATAGCATCCGTAGGACACGCATCTACGCAGCGAGTGCAGCTACCACAATAATCCTTGATGGCATGGTCGGGCCATAAATCTAAATCAGAGATGATTTCTCCAATGAAAAAAAAACTGCCCACTTTACGACTAATAAGATTAGAATGCTTGCCTATCCATCCCAAGCCACTTTTGGCCCCCCACACTTTGTCCATGACAGGAGCCGAATCCACAAAAATACGTCCATTTACCTCCCCTATTTCTTCTTGGATTTTATGTACTAATGCTTTGAGCTTGTCTTTCAACACAAAATGATAATCGGTGCCGTACGCATATTTAGAAAGTTTGAGGTCATTTTCGCCTTCAGGTAGGCGTTTTTCGGGGTAATAATTAAACAAGACTGAAATGACGGAGCGTGCCCCTTCTACAAGTTGGCGTGGATCGAGCCGTTTGTCAAAATGATTGGCCATGTAGTGCATCTCTCCGTGTCGATGCTGAAAAAGCCAATTTTCAAGGCGCGGAGCTTCTTCCTCCAAAAAAGTGGCCGTCGAAATCCCACACGCCTCAAAACCCAACTCCTCTGCCATTGATTTGATGAGTTGGCTTCTTTTTTGGCGGGTAAAATCGTCGATTGTCACGTGCGAAGAGTGGTTTATTGAAACAAGAATCTTTGACAAAGTTACAGAATCTTGTTTATTTGTAGTGTTTAGTCATTTCCTTCAACCTTTCCTCCTATGAAAATCTTTTTTAGCACATTGGTTTTTTCTCTCTCAATGGCTGCCGTATCTTTTTCTCAACAAACCCCAGAAAGTCACCCTATCGATGTAAGCCTCGACAACTGTATGGACAAAAACCCTTCTACTCAGGATATGATTGGATGCCTTGATGAAGCTTACAAAAAATGGGATGCCGAACTCAACAAAAACTACAAAGCGCTCAACCTACAGCTGAATGCGACTCAAAAAGCGGCTTTACTAGCCTCGCAACGCAAATGGATTGAATACCGTGATTTAGAATTTAAAACCCAAGGTACCATTTATCAATCTATGGAGGGGACAATGTACCTTCCAATGGCCGTCAATGAACGGCTTGAAATTGTCAAGAAACGTGCGCTTACGCTTAAAAGCTACTTAGAGTTATTCAACAACTAACTGTATTTCAGCACTTATCAAAAATGCGCTTTATTATTTTTCCTCAAATGACATCCTACTCTAAAATTCTCCTCATAGTTTGCATGTTAGGTGTTAGTTCTCTCCATGCCCAAAAACCTATTTTGGGATGTGAAAACACTGCCGCCTATTTACCAGATTTGGAGGGTAAAAACGTAGCCTTGGTCGTCAATCATACCACTATTTTCTCTAATCGACAGCATTTGGCAGATAGTCTGTTGAGTTTGGGGATCAAAATCAAAATTATTTTCGCTCCTGAGCATGGTTTTAGAGGAGACGCAAGTGCAGGTGAAAAAATCTCCAACGGGGTAGATACCAAAACAGGAGTGGCGATTGCCTCTCTCTATGGCGCCAATCGCAAACCCTCTGCTGCTCAACTCAAAGACATCGACGTAGTTATTTTTGACATCCAAGATGTAGGCGTGCGCTATTATACCTATCCTAGCACCATGCACTATGTGATGGAAGCCTGCGCCGAAAATGGTAAAAAATGTATTGTGCTCGACCGCCCCAATCCCAATGGTCACTATGTAGCAGGTCCCGTTTTAGATCGAAAGTTTGCTTCTTTTGTAGGAATGAACCCCGTTCCTATTGTGCACGGCCTTACTTCGGGCGAATTAGCCCAAATGATTAACGGAGAGGGATGGCTCGCCAAAAATGCTAAATGTGATTTGAAAGTAATCGCTTGCCAGAAATACAACCACAAAATGGTGTATGACTTACCCGTAGCCCCGTCTCCCAATCTCCCCAACCGCCAATCCATCTTGCTGTACCCTTCGATTTGTTTATTTGAAGGTACCGAAATCAGCGTGGGCCGAGGCACAGATACTCAGTTTCAGGTCATTGGTGGTACGAGTCCTAGTTATGGAAAATATACCTTTACGCCCGTTGATAAGCCAGGAGCCATCAATCCCCCCAACGAAGGGAAAGTATGCTATGGTTTAGATTTGACCAAAATCAACGCTTATAAAGAAGGTCTGACGCTCAAATATGTTATTGGGATGTACCAAAAAGCGCCTGACAAAAATAACTTTTTCACAAGCCCTGCTTTCTTTGATAAATTAGCAGGCACCGACCGCATCCGTACGATGATAATCGCTGGAAAAACCGAAAAAGAAATCGTAGCTACTTGGCAAAAAGAGCTACAAACCTTCAAGGAAATGAGAAAAAAATATCTATTATATCCATAAACCAAACACAATCATCACTTCATCATGAAACCATATTTCTCTTTATTATTAGGAATACTATTAACGGCATCCACATTAAATGCCCAAGAATCTGACGAACAGCTACGCCAAAAAGCTGACAAAATTGCTCATAAATACATCCTTACGGATGGACACGTGGACTTGCCTTACCGCCTCAAAATCAAAAACTTTCGCCTAGAGCGTGAATACCTCGGGATTCCTATTAGCACCAAAGACGGTGATTTTGATTATGAACGCGCCAAAAAAGGAGGGCTTTCGGTTCCTTTTATGTCTATTTATATTCCTTCTTCTTATCAAGAAACGGGAGGAGCCAAACAGTTGGCTGATTCGCTCATCACGATGGTGAAAGGAATTGCAAAAGCGCACCCTGATAAATTTGCGGTGGTGACTACACCCCAACAAGCCGACGCCAACTTCAAGAAAGGTATTATTTCATTCCCGATGGGAATGGAAAACGGTGCGCCTCTTCTTCAACTTTCGGATGTGGCTTATTTTCGTCAAAAAGGGATTAGTTATGTGACGCTTACCCACGCCAAAGACAATCATATCTGCGACTCCTCTTACGATACTACTTACACCCACAAAGGACTCAGCGCCTACGGAAAAGACGTAATCAAAGAAATGAACCGCGTTGGTATCATGGTAGATGTGTCTCATATTTCAGACGATTCGTTTTACCAAGCCGTGGAGCTTTCGACGGTACCTGTGATAGCCTCGCACTCATCGTGTCGGCATTTTACGCCTACTTTTAAGCGAAATATGTCGGATGATATGATTAAGGTAATGGCGAAAAAAGGGGGAGTCATTCAAATCAATTTTGGTTCTAGCTTTTTGGACGAAAACTACCGCAACCAAGTTCAAGTATTGCAAGAGAAATTTGGAAAGATGCTGAAAGAAAAAGGACTCAAATATGGCGACCCCGCCACCGAAGAGTTTTTGAAACAATACCAAAAAGAAAACCCTGTTTTGTTTGCGGATGTTGAAACCGTAGCCGACCACATTGACCATGTCGTAAAACTCACTGGCAATACTCAGCACGTAGGTATCGGCTCAGATTACGACGGCGTGGGCGATAGCCTCCCTACGGGCTTGAAAGATGTGTCGCAGTATCCCAATCTTATTTATGTGCTACTCAAGCGCGGCTATTCCGAAGATGATATCGCCAACATCATGTACCGAAATGTATGGCGTGTGTGGAAACAAACCATTGCCAATGCCAAAATATAACAATTAGTAATTCATAAAAAATCCCCGCAGAACCGATGGTTCGCGGGGATTTTTAGATAGCAACAAACCCTCAAACTAACTAAGTATCAGCACAGAAAGGAGTGTCAAGCCACCTATAATAAAAAGGAATCCTGCGATTTGTTTTTTAAGAGATGTAGTCATAGCTGTATGTAATTTTGAACGAAATTAATAGGTACCAAAAAGACAATCCAGATAAATTAGTTAAACCGTAAAAAATCAACGATAAAGGGTTTGAATTGTCCACTAAGGCGTTTTATAGGAATGACGCACAAGCGTCCCGAAAGGTTGGCGATGCAGAAATTATTTTCATTTCTACCGATGTATAGCCCCTACGGGGCATAATTTATCCATTTTCAAATTCGCCTACCGATATGTAGCCCCTACGGGGTATCATTCCTCATTTTCAAATTCGCCTACCGATATGTAGCCCCTATGGGGCATAATTCCCCATTTTCAAATTCATATCCTACCGATATGTAGCCCCCTACGGGGTATAATTCCCCATTTTCAAATTTTCAAATTAACTCATTTTCAAATTGACTAATCCTGTAACTTTGCCCCATGCGTATCAACAACGAAACTGCCGACCGAATCAAACAAACCGCCGACATTGTAGAGGTGATTGGGGATTTTGTGTCGCTCAAAAAACGAGGGGCCAATTACATCGCTTGTTGTCCCTTTCACAATGAAAAAACGCCTTCTTTCAATGTCAACCCTGTAAGACAGATATATAAGTGTTTTGGCTGCGGTGCCGCTGGCGACTCCGTCAAGTTTGTGATGGATATTGAGGGAATAAGCTACGGTGAAGCTCTTCGGCATTTGGCCCAGAAATACCACATCGAAGTTGAAGAAGAGCAACAAACACCCGAGGAAGTACTACGTCAAAATGAGCGCGATAGTCTTTATATCATCCTCAATTTTGCCCAACAATACTATCAAAAACTCCTCTTTCAGCACGAGGAAGGGCAATCGATTGGACTAAGTTATTTCCGAAATCGGGGCTTCAATGACCTCACCATCAAATCATTTGGGCTAGGCTATAGCCTCAATGAATGGGACGGACTCACCAAGGAGGCGGGGCAAAAAGGCTACAATCCCCAACTTCTCGAAAAAGCAGGACTGGCTCTTCATAAAGACAATGATTCCCAACGGGGAGCCCGCGTATATGACCGCTTCAGGGGGCGCGTGATTTTTCCGATTCATAATGTATCCGGAAAAGTGATTGCGTTTGGGGCGCGTATTTTGACCAACGATAAAAACCAACCCAAGTATATCAACTCGCCCGAAACGGATGTTTACCATAAAAGTAAAATTCTATACGGGATTTATCAGGCCAAAAACGCTATCCGTCAAGAAGACGTTTGCTATTTGGTAGAAGGCTATACCGATGTTATTTCGCTGCATCAAGCAGGGATTCAAAATGTAGCCGCTTCATCGGGCACTTCTCTGACCGAAGACCAAATCAAACTCATTGCGCGTTTTACCCAAAATATCACCATTCTCTACGACGGCGACGCGGCTGGTATCAAAGCGGCTCTGCGTGGACTCGACATGGTGCTCGAAGAAGGCCTCAATGTAAGTCTAGTCACCTTGCCCGATGGCGAAGACCCCGATAGCTATGTTTATAAGGTGGGGGCCGAAGGTTTTAAGGCTCACGTAAAGCGGGCCACCAAAGATTTTATTACGTTTAAGACCGAGATGCTACTCAAAGAAGCTGGCGACAATCCTTTCAAACGCGCCGAAGCTATCAACGATATTGTGACTAGCATCACCAAAATCCCTGATCCCATCAAGCGGCAAATTTTCTTTAAGCGCACCGCCGAATTGATGAAAATGGACGAACAAACGCTCATTTCGGAAGGGAATAAGCACTTGCGCCAACAACGTGATAAAAATACCGAAAAACCTTCACAACCTCCCAAAAGCAAAGAAAAACCCCGCTTCAATCCCGAACCTGACCCATTTTCTTTTTCTGAGAATTTCATAGAAGAAGAGTTTAGTATATTGGTAACTGACGCCCCTCCCACGGAGTCGCTTCCTGCCGAAACTCCCGTTTCAAAGCACGAGCCTCCTAAGGATTTGTTCAAAGCAAGGCTTTACTTTCAGGAACAAGCTTTTGTTCGTTTACTGATTTTGTACGGACAAACAGAACTCGAACCGGGTATTTCGGTATGTCGATACTTGCTTCACGAAATCGGCGAAATTACTTTTGAAAATCAGCTTTTTGATTTGATTCTTAATATTTTTCGTCAGCGTTTTAGTTTTGGAGAAGTACCTTCTACTGACTATTTTCTGAGCCATCTTGACCCTGACATTCAGAGCTTTACGATTGACCTTTGTACAAGTAAGCATTACTTGAGCGAAAACTGGTCAAAACACGAGATTTGGGTACCTTCCGACGAGGATTTACTCCACGAAATCGCTTTTAAGAAAATCTTACGATTTAAGATGGCCTACTCAGGCGATAAGATGAAGGATTTGCTCAATCAAATGGGTAAAATCACGGGCAATACCGACGAAGAATTTGCGCAAATCATGGAGATTCAGAAACAATATAAATTCTATAAAAACATCAACGACTTGGCAGCGAAAGAATTAGGCACTGTAGTGCCAGGATATTGATTAGTAATGGTTTGTCCCCAAAACTGTTTTTTGGGGACAAACGGTACTACGCTCTAACGCTCTTACTTATTTCACATACTTTCTTTTGAGAGATTCTATCAAAATCTCTTCAAAACCCGGCAAAGTCTTATAAGCGTAGTCTACCTTCCATTTGGATTGAAAATCATAGGATACTTCCAAAAACGCTTTTTCATCAGGCCGAACACCCCCAATTCCTGAGGCAGCATCATTCTTTTTAACGTTGATTTGGACGGGTATATCTTTGTAATATTTAAAAAACTCAGGATGAGTAATATGTCCCAATGGGGTGACATCATAAGGTATAAACCCCTCAATACCAAACAGTTTCTTGCCACGCAAGGCCCAAGGAGTAAGTTGATCATACACCCATTTGTCTCCTTGGAAACGATTGTTGAGAAATTCAAAATCCGTTTTTCCCAAAAATAAATACACGCTACATTCAAAACCCGACAACACCATCTTTACTCCCGCATCTAGCACCGTTCGGAATGATTCTACATCTTTCTCAAAGTTGTAATCAAAAACCGTGATTTTTTCGAGGCCAGGCTTGAACGAATAGCCCGGAGTACGCCCCGCACATACCACCACCTCTTCAATTTGAGAAGCCAGTTCAGGATGATTTTTAAGAAGAGTAGCGATATTGGTCAAAGGCCCTATCGCCAAAATCGTCAATTTCTCTTTTCGCAATGCATCCGCCAACGCCCGCGTGGCGTCATTTTCGGTTCCCATGTCGTTGGCTTTATCAGAGCCTTTATATACCGGAATGGTTTTGCCACGACTATACCATCTAAGAAGTTTTTGGGCAGTTTCGTAGCCATAATCAGCATACGTAATGGTACTAATCCCTACCAAATTGATTTTATCAGGATGCTGAAGAGCCATCATCAATGTGATACCATCGTCTACTTCACGGGGAGCACGCTCTGGCAATCCAATCATCAAGTCCGTATCCAGCCACACCTTTTTTTGGGCAAAAGTAAGAGTGGATATAAAGCAAAAAAGCACCAATAATTTATTCATAGATATTAAGAAAAAGGCAAACTAAATGCTTACGCACAGTTAATTGTTCTGATTATTAGACACGTTTAATATCGATTAATATTATAAGAAATATCAACGACACTTCAAGGGCTTTAGCCACTGATATTCAACATAATTAATGGCCAACTGCACATATAGTGTTACCTGTGCTCGAACACTTAATGTATTGAAATAACACTCAGTGATTAGGGCTTCATGATAAGCTCGTAGGCTGTTTCTAATAATTCTTCTTTATCCAACAAACTCAATGTCAAAGGCAATTGCGCCAGTCCAATCAATCGGCGCATGATTTCAATACCCGTAAATTGATCTACCAATTGAGGGTTTTTGATGTCTCCGTAGGCTTGATATACTTTACGAATCACCTCTTCGCTTTGCTTAGTCATCATGAGGTGGGCTGTCATCACTCCTAGGTCAAATTCAGCAGGGCCATAAAAACAAAACTCTGGGTCAATCACCTTGACACCATTGAGGGTTTTGAGCCAACTACCCGGATAAAAATCGCCATGTAGCAAGCAGCGACCATCTGCCAAATAAACCAAACCTAACTCTTTGATTTTTTGCTTGAGTGTCTCATCTACTTTATAGGCCATAGATATCATCTGAAGTCCTGACGAAATGGTATCTAAGTCAAATCCATTTTCTAACATAAATGGATACTGGAAAATGTGTTCGTGATTTAGAGCGCGCATTTCACGATTGGCAAACGATTCGTCGATTGTTTCTTTACGGGTCAGTCGGTGAAGCATCGCGATGTAATGTGCCAAAGCCTCCGCTTCAGCCAAGCTCAGAGTTTGGTTGGGTTGGTATAAAAAGGTGTAATCACTAGCCGTCCCTAAGTCTTCCAATACCAGAATATTGGTTTCTTCATCCATCCCAATCAACTGAGGCATTAGCTCATTGAGGCTTGCAAATGGTTGGATTTGCTCATAAAATCGCCCCTCAATGATAGCTCGATTGACAGGCGCGGCTATTTGAGGGTATTTTTCGACATACGCCCGCGACTGCTTCACGATAAAAGTACGGTCGTGGGTACGCACGCGTACAGTATAGTTCATATTGCCTTCTCCAGGCTTTTCCAAGATAAGAATCTGCTCGTTTTCTTTGAGCCAATTTTTTGTTTTTAAATAATCTTCCAGAAGCTGCGGCTGCGCAATATCTAAGTGCATAAAAGATGTTTTGAAAGTTTTACCACAAATATCTTAATCCAAATTGAAACTGACGTGGAGGGCCAGCGGCTCTCACTACCAAAGGAGTTCCGATAGGTCCTACTTGAAACTGATTGCTAGCCCCGATAGTAGCATTGAAACCAGACAAATTGAGCGTATTGAACACATTGAATACATCTCCTTCAAATTCTAAACGAGGTTTGTTTTTGATATAAATGGTATATCTGACAGTCACATCTACGCCTTTGTACCAGGGCAATCGGTCGCTGTTTCGTTTTTCGCCCGGATAGTAGTCCGCCGAATACCCAAAGCTCTCTCCATCACCGTTCAAATCAGTAGTTCCAAAGACTTTGGCATCGGCCAAACGCGTAATGGGCTGTCCACTTTGAAGCTGAATCGCGGGCGAAATCATCAAACTTGGCCAAGGATAGTAGGCAAACATGGCATTGATGATATGGCGTCGGTCATTGCTATGATAAGCGTATTCGTTATCAAAATTGTTGGCGTCTTGTGCTCTAACGTTGATACTCTCGCCCGCATTGCCTTTGATAGAAGAAAGCGTATAGCCTAACCGATACGCATATTTGTCATTTCCTTTGAGCTTTTGAAAAGCAAAATTAGCGGCATAATAACGAGTAATACCCGATGTTTCGGTCATAAATACATTCCGCGCAATCCCCCTTAAAGTATCTCTGCCTGCTACCGCATAAGCCCCTCTACTATCTGAGCGAATAGGTACAGGACGAGTCAAATCTCCCTGCGCTACAGTTCTGGTTTTCACATCTTTATCGCTCGTAAAAGGATATGGGGTTGGCGCATTAAGATTTCGAATTATGAAAAGATTGTTGGTCGCAACATGTACCAAATCGACCGACAAAAGATAAGCAGCAGCCGGCTTGTGCTGTACTCCTAGCGTGACATGATGTGCATAAGGGTTTTGAAATCCATTGGGGTTCATAACGCGCAAATTGGCACTAAACTGCTCATTTCTACGCCCTTGCAATTGCTCATAAGAAGGTCCCGCCAGATAAGTTACGTTGGAAGCCGTGGCCCTAATATTTCCTGGAAATGTAATACGGTCAAGATTGGCAGTAGGGTCAAGTACTCCTAGGCGCTGAAGTTCTGCCAATTGTTTTTTGAAGTCGGCCGAATTACTACTAAATTGTAGATTGTCGCTATAAATAGAATATTTGATTTTGTCATAAAACAACCCATATCCTCCCCTCACTACCCACTTCGGATGTATTTGATAATTGAAACTAAATCGCGGCCCTACATTATTGAAATCACCTTTAGTACCTCCTCCCTTGGATAAATTATCATAGTCGTATCGCAGTCCCAATGCTATCTTCAAACGGTCGGTAGCATTCCAAGTATCTTCCAAATAAAGACTCACTACATTTTGACGTGCTCCAAAAGTAGTAGGCCTTAGTTCGACGTCATAAGTGCGTACCGAAACATCCCTTGGTATATCATTGATACTCAATGCCGAACCTAAATTCCTTGCTTTTAGCGCATCCAACTGAGCTTGTGTCAATCTCACGGTATAAGTTCCGTATTGATTGCCTCCTCCCAAAAGTGAAAAATTTGAAGAAATAAACTCCCCTCCTGCTTTCAAAGTGTGGCGTCCGCTACGTAAGGTAAATTTTTGCTGAAGATGATGTGTATGCTCAAAATCATCAAAAATGGCGCCCGTTTGTCCCAAAGTCGCAAAGGCCGTTCCGCTAGGGTCTTGCACTGTCACTGAGGGACTTGTAGGATTGTCGGGCTGACGATAGTTCCAGCGAAACATCGAAATTTGGTAGTTGGTTTCTCCTGTTAAGTTTGTTTTTAAGACATAGCTATTTTTCAAAGCAACGAGATAAGTACGGTTGGCGATTTTGGCACCTGCTGAAGGAAAAATAATACCTCCCTCCAAACCACCCCCTTGCCTAGCAATATCAAAACTTCCTACATTGACACGTACACTTGATTTGAAAGAAGGAGTCCAGTTATGGTCTAGTTTAGTGGAAAAATATGAAAAACTATTGCGCCCCGTCACTATTTCGTTGATATTGAGCTGTGGCACCCGCAGCAAATTGTCCTTCTTATCATAGGTCTGTTCAAAGTTGACATAAAAAAACGTCTTATCTTTTTTCAAAGCACCGCCAATTCCCACTCCCAATTGATGCCGCTGAAAACCATCTTTGACGGGATTGCCCGACAAATCAAGCGTAGGATAGGGTGATTTGGCATCTATGACCGAACCTGGACGAGTCAGATAAAAAACTTCGCCCGTCAGCTGATTACTTCCCGAACGAGTCGTCGCATTTACAATCCCGTTGCTAGTATTCCCCCACTCTGCCGAGTAGTTGTTGGTTAAGACCTGAATTGATTCTGTAAATCCTACGGGTACATTAAATTTTACGTTTCCTAAAAAACGCTCATTGTTGTCCATACCATCAATGAGGTAATTGGTATAAATCCCGTTGATGCCATTGATACTTACATTGGGGGCTTCGGCATATCCTAAACTTGATACCGACAGATTGGGGAGCCTTACAAGTGCTCGTGTAATATCGCGCCCTTCGATAGGCAAACTTTGAAGTTCTTTTTTACCAATCACCGAGGCACCTTCCGCATTCTGCACATTGAGCTTGGCCGAGCGAACATCTGTGATGATAATTTCTTCTAATACAGTCTGCCGACGTGCCGGTAAGGTAAATGCCAAAGTAGTTTTTTGATTGTTTTCTAAAGAGACCCCTACTATTTCACTAGCATCAAACTCATCAGTTACTTTTGTAAAAACTCGATATTTTTCATTTGCTTCAAGCTTGGGAAACAAAGCTATCCCATTTTTATCGCTGATTGTTGAATCGATAGACGCTTGACTAGAACTTTGAAGATAAACCTTAATTCCTCTTAATGTTTTTTTATAAAGTAAGCTACTCACTGTCACTTCGAGCGATGTTTGGGCATGTACAAAGCGCCCCCCCAAAGTCAGAAGCACGAAAAATAAAAATCGATTTTGCATTATTGTTTTTTGCTTGAATATACGCTTAATTGATAGTATTAGATTTTTTTAACTTAAAAATTGCTTGCAGCATTCCTCAGCCGTTTGCTTATTTGCAACCCCAAAATACAGGATTTCGACTTTGGTCGTTGTAATCCTTATCGTCACCAATTAATCCAATTTAATGACCGCCGCTCAATTTATCGCTCCATTGGTGGGAATCACCGAACGCCAAGCCCACAATACTATCACCCTTTTTGACGAAGGTGCTACCGTCCCGTTTATCGCACGCTATCGTAAAGAAATGACCGGACAGCTCGATGAAGTCCAAATCAATGCCATCAAAGAACAATACCAGAAGTTTCAAGAAGTTGAAAAACGAAGAGAAGCTATTCTAAAAAGCATTCAAGAACAAGGAAAGTTGACGCCTGAACTTCAGAAACAACTCGAAAACACCTACGTTTTACAAACCCTAGAAGATATTTATCTCCCCTACAAGCCCAAACGTAAAACCCGCGCCAGTATGGCCATTGAAAAAGGGTTAGAGCCGTTGGCACAATTGATTTTTGCGGGCAAAGAAGGCAATCCTGAACGCAAAGCCGAACAATTTCTCAATGACCAAGTGTCTACTATCGACGAAGCACTCCAAGGCGCGCGCGACATCATGGCCGAGTGGATTTCAGAAAATACTGACGCACGAAATAAAATCCGCTATGCTTTTGAACGGACGGCTTACGTTTCGTCGAAAGTCAAGAAAAACAAACAAGAAGAAGGCGCCAAATACCGCGATTATTTTGACTTTAGCGAACCACTCAACAAAATCCCCTCTCACCGCCTTTTGGCTATCCGTCGTGGTGAAGAAGAAGGCATATTGAGCATTGATATTTCGCCCGATGAAGACATGGCTATTGATTTTTTGGATAGATTGTTTGTGAAAGGGCTACCAGCTTGCAAAGACCAACAAGAACTCACTGTATCGGATGCCTACAAACGCTTGCTCAAGCCTAGCATCGAAACGGAGTTTTCGAATAGCTCCAAAGAAAAAGCCGACCGCTACGCTATTCAGGTATTTGCCGAAAACCTCCGTCAACTTCTTTTGGCCTCGCCACTTGGTCAAAAAAGAGTTTTGGCCATAGATCCTGGCTATCGCACGGGCTGCAAAGTGGTATGCTTAGATTCGCAAGGCAACCTTATCGCCGATACTGTCATTTATCCATTTGATAAAGCAATGGAAGCCGAAGCTGCAATCAAAAATCTAACTCAAAAGCATCAAATCGACGCCATTGCTATTGGCAACGGTACAGCGGGCCGCGAAACGGAAGATTTCATCAAAAACATATTGCCTCGTCTTGGCAAAGAAAACATCAGTGTGTTTGCGGTATCGGAGCAAGGTGCATCGATTTATTCGGCATCCGAAGTAGCCCGCGACGAGTTTCCTGACAAGGACGTAACCGTACGGGGTGCCGTATCGATTGGCCGCCGCTTGATGGACCCACTCGCCGAATTGGTAAAAATCGACCCCAAATCCATCGGAGTAGGTCAATACCAACATGATGTGAATCAAGGAATGCTTAAAACAGCACTAGATACTGTCGTGGAAAGTTGTGTAAACTCTGTTGGGGTCAATCTCAACACTGCCAGTAAACATTTACTTCAATATGTTTCGGGATTGGGAGCATCGTTGGCCAAAAATATCGTAGAATATCGCGCCCAAAATGGAGACTTCAAATCGCGTCAGCAACTCATGAAAGTACCACGCTTAGGCGGTAAAGCGTTTGAGCAAGCAGCAGGCTTTTTGCGCATCGACAACGCCACCAACCCCCTCGACAATAGCGCCGTACACCCTGAAAGCTATCCGGTAGTAGAAAAAATGGCGAAAGATTTGGGAACTACCGTGGCCGAATTGATGAAAAAGCCAGAACTACGTCGCCAAATCAATCTTCAAAAATACGTAAGTGCCACTACAGGGCTACTTACCTTGCAGGATATTATGAAGGAATTGGAAAAACCCTCACGCGACCCTAGGGCTCCCATTTCGGCTTTTGAGTTTGATAGCCGTGTTCGTAAGCCTGAAGATTTGCACGAAGGAATGGTGCTGCCCGGTATTGTGACCAACATTACGGCATTTGGAGCATTTGTGGATGTTGGCGTCAAACAAGATGGCCTTGTTCACGTTTCCCAAATGGCCAATCGATTTATTAAAGACCCCAATGAAGTGGTCAAACTCCAACAGCACGTTACGGTAAAAGTCGTAGAAGTAGACTTAAACCGAAAACGTATTGCGTTGAGTATGAAGTTATAATGGACTGTATAGGCTTGTGCATCAAAGTCGGAGACTTTTCACCAGTTGCGTACCGACAATATGTCGGTACGAGCAACAGCAGCTGTTACCAATCATTTGGGGACAAATTGGTATTGCGTCTCCGACGCGCAAGTGGCATTCTTTAAAGTAAAGTCGGAGACTTTAAACCAGTTGCGTACCGACAATATGTCGGTACGAGCAACAGCAGCTGTCACCAAACTATCATTTGGTGACAAAACGGTATTGCGTCTCCGACGCGCAAGTGGCATTCTTTAAAGTAAAGTCGGAGACTTTAAACCAGTTACGCCCCGACAATATGTCGGGACGAGCTGTGGCTGTCACCAAAATATTATTTGGTGACAAATTGGTATTGCGTCTCCGAGGCAAAATTCACTATTTCAAATCACAACTGAATGTTTCTGAAGATTGCGCAGGGCTTGTTGCAAATGCCGTTCGTCGTGCGCAATCATAAATTGAAACACATCACCCAATTTTAATTTTAGAAAACGCGCTATCGAAATAGGAATTTTTATCTGATTCAAATCAGCGCTATAGGCACGCCTCAAATAGTTCAACAAAATCTCTTGTTGCTGAATAAACTTCGCTACTACTGCATAGGCATCTAATGTTGGGGGAGGGATATGCCCTTTGAAAGCTTTGTATTTTTTCTTGCCCGTTTGCGGTTCCATCATTTTGATAAAATAAGCACCCAACCAAGAACTTTTGAAGGTTTCATTAGGTTGAGATAGGGACATTTTTGCTAACCTTGCCCCTATCTCAGGCAGATAATAATCTCCATAACTATTGAGATGCGCCAAGCATTGCGCAATACTCCACCCACCTGTTACTGAGGGACATAGTAAATCTTCTTCTTTAAGATTTTGAAATTGTTGAATCACCGTTTGCAAGTGACTGTCAACACGATTTTCTAATTTTTCGAGCAATTGTTTGGTGAGAATTGTTTCCATGACTGTTTGTTTTATGGGTACAAAATTGGGAGAACCGTCCAAAACAATTCTTGGTATTTACCAACATTTTCTACATCCTCACTTTATTAATCAGTTTGCTAAAATTTGTGGCATCCATTCCCAAATAATTGGCGAGGTATTTATGAGGAACCAATTGCAAAATATGCGGACTCCGTTGCAAGAGGCGCCTGAAACGGTCTTCAGCACTGAAGCATTGCAGTTCTGCCAACCGCTCCAATACCCCCGAAAGAGAAATCATTGCTCCTTGTCGCACAAGCGCTTCTACTTCCCTATGCTGCTGCATTAGCTCATAAAGCTCATAGTAAGAAGCTCGCAAAAATGTGGATACCGTCAGTGTTTCGTAATAATATTTGGAAGGATGCTGCAACATCAACGCGTCCAATACGCCTCCAAACGACGGCGCATAGGTAAATACAATGGTGGCTTCGCGATTTTGTTCGTCAAAATAATACACTCGCTGTACGCCTTCTATCACAAAATACAGGTACTTTTCTTTCTCCCTAGCAATAGTTAAAATTTCTTTTCTTTTGGCAGAAAAAGGCTTCCATATCTTTGAAAAATCTTCCCAAACTTCAGGAGATAAAGGAGAAACAGAGTCTGTAAGTTGGTGTAATAAGTCGAGTGCTGCTTGCATGAAAATGAGAAAAGTTAAACCATACAAATATAAGTAAGCCCCTATTTACTTGAATTCATTCACGAGTTAAAATAATACCAATCTTGGCTAATAAGACGGCAGAAAAGCCCCCAAAATACCTTTAAATTTGTATTACCTTAACTTACACCTACATGATACATTTTAATCTACCCCAGCCCATTTTCCTCAAAACGTTAGTGATGTCTTTTCTTTTGAGTCAATTGACCCTCGCCCAAGGCAAACTCAAAGACTACCAACGTTCCGAACAACTCAAAAATCAACTCAAAGACAAAGTTTATAGTGCACCTTCGACAGCCACTTGGTCGATGAGTAGCCAATGGTTTTGGTACCTTATCCAAACCCCACGTGGCAAGGAATTTATTGCCGTCAATGCCAAAGAGAAAAAACGTCAACTTGCGTTTAATCAGGAGTCATTAGCCCAACAACTTTCTCACTCGCTCAACAAAAAAATTGAGCCTTATGCCTTGCCTTTCAGCACGTTTAAATATCTCAAAAATGACCAAGAGATTGAATTCAACGCAGAGGATTTTGTGTGGACATATGGACTAAACAATCAAATTTTGACAAAAAAAGAACCTATTCGAGCTGAAGAAAGAAGATACTGGGGTGCAAGTGGCAACGACCAATTTGACAAGCCTATTTTTTCGCCTGATAGTAACTGGACGGCATACATCAAAAACTACAACCTTTACATTCGTGAAGTATCCACCCAAAAAGAATTCCAACTGAGCTACGACGGCTCAGAAGGAGATTACTATTCAGGCTATGTGCAATGGTCGCCCAATTCGAAAAAAGTGGTAGCCAACAAAATCCGTCCCAATCAAAAGCATCTGATATATTTCGTACGTTCGTCACCCGAAGATCAACTTCAACCCAAACTCGAAAACCGAGAATATCTCAAACCTGGCGACGCGCTTCCTTTTCGGAGACCTCAGCTTTTTTTGATAGACTCCAAAAAACACATTCCGATAGATGATGCCTTATTCAATCACCAATACAATATTTCGCGCGTAGAATGGCGCAAAGATAGCCGGGCTTTTAGTTTTGAGTATAACCAACGCGGTCATCAAATTTATCGCGTACTTGAGGTAAACGCTACTACTGGAAACGTACGAGCTGTGGTAGAAGAGCAAAGCAAAACTTTTATTGACTATAGTGGTAAAAAATACCGTTATGATGTAGCAGACGGTAAAGAGCTTATCTGGGCCTCCGAACGAGACGGGTGGAATCATCTTTACTTGTACGATGCCGAAACGGGCAAAGTCAAAAATCAGATTACAAAAGGTAATTGGGTTGTACGTAATGTGGTAAACGTTAATCCTGACAAACGTCAAATTATCTTTGCGGCAAGTGGAATGAACCCTCCACAAGACCCTTATTTTGTTCATTATTATCGTATCAATTTCGACGGCACGGGTCTTACACCACTCACCTCCGACAATGCTAATCATACAGCCTTTTTCTCCCCTGATTTTCAGTCTTTTGTAGATATATATTCACGAGTCGATATGCCCCCGCTCACGATTTTGCGGTCGGCCACCGACGGTTCTGTATTGATGGAGTTAGAAAAAGCAGATATTTCAGAATGGCAAAAAGCAGGCTGGAAAGCGCCAGAGGTATTTACGGCCAAAGCTCGTGATGGTCAAACTGACATCTGGGGAATCATCATACGCCCTACTCATTTTGACCCTAAAAAGAAATACCCTGTCATCGAAAATATTTATGCAGGGCCACATAGTGCTTTTACTCCTAAGTCTTTTATGACTTACAATCGCTCCATGTTTGAATTGGCCGAGTTGGGTTTTATTGTGGTTCAACTCGACGGCATGGGTACATCGCTACGTTCTAAAGCTTTTCATGATGTATGCTGGCAAAACCTCAAAGACGCGGGCTTTCCAGACCGTATCTTGTGGCTCCAAGCCGCTTCTCGCCAATACCCCAGCATGGATTTGAACCGAGTAGGTATCTACGGTACGTCGGCTGGTGGGCAAAGTTCGACGGGCGGACTACTGTTTTATCCTGAGTTTTATAAGGTAGGTGTATCTTCTTGCGGCTGCCATGACAATCGTATGGATAAAATCTGGTGGAATGAACAATGGATGGGGTATCCTATAGGCCCTCACTATGCAGATTGCTCCAATGTGACTCACGCCGAAAAGCTTCAAGGAAAGCTTTTGCTTATCTTGGGTGAAGTGGACGACAATGTAGACCCAGCTTCTACGATGCAGCTTGTTAATGCGCTTATTAAGGCCAATAAAGACTTTGATTTTTTGATGATTCCCAACATGGGACACTCCGCAGGGGGAGATTATGGAGAACGTAAAAGGCGTGATTTTTTCGTAAAACACTTATTAGGAACCGAGCCACCTGCTTGGACGCTGCCTCTTTCGCCTCCTACTAGCAAATAGGTTCATAATTATCAAGTAAGGATATTTGTAGTTGATAGAAAGCCGTTTTAAAGCGGCTTTTTTCTTTGTACTTTTTCCAAAAAAAGTATTATTTTGTCGCTTTACAACACCTATGATGAATCCCTTTACTACCAATACTTCACTCACATATGATGAATATGTACGAGAGTGGCGCGATATTCACCATCGCTTTCTTACTGATTTTGAGCAGTCTCAATGCTCATTTGTTCCCTATTTTTTACCAGAGTTTTCCCTCAAACTCGACACTTTCCAGCTACTCGAAATCCTACGACAAAGGCTTGGTAATGACGTTTTTTTGCGGGCTCTCAATCCTGCCGAAACTATTGATTCCCCTGTCAAGAACCAACCCGATAGTCAATGGCTCAAAAAATCAAATATGGTGGGGGTCAATGTCCGTACGATTGGTAGCTTTTGGAATGTGGTGGCCTATGCACTTACCCTGCCTCAGTTTCATGATTCGGTTCATCTATTACCCATCTGGGAACCGGGCGTAGTGGGGAGTTTATATGGAAAAGTAAGTTGGAATATCAATGCAGCGTTTTTTAGTAACAAACTTCAAGAGGCCCTACCTTGGCTCGACAATGTCGAAAAGCAGCTCAAAGTGGTGGTCAATTTACTCCATGCTTTAGGCAAAACAGTAGGACTTGACGTGATTCCTCACACTGACCGTTTTTCGGAAATTGTGCTGATTCATCCTCGGATTTTTGAATGGATACGGCGCGAGGGCGGAGCACTTATCGACCATTCAGAGAATGTATGGCAGCAAGTGGAAACAGTGATTTGGGCTTTTCTCCAAGAGCACGGCACCGCTGACGGAAGTCAACTCAATTTTGGAAAAGATATTCTTTTCGACCCCGAAATCCCTCTTTTGAGTGACAAAAAACGTCAAGAAATTATTTTTGGATTTGATCAACAGCAGCGTTTATACCGCAGATTGGCTTTGATGCAAACCTTGATTGCTCAAGGTTTTGAGACACTTCCTATGACCATGGCACCTCCTTACCGTGGCTTGCATATCAATCCAGAAGTATTTGTACTTGACGAAAGAGATACACCGTGGTTTCAGTATGAGTTTGACCATCCTCAAGAGATGTCGCGAGTATTTGGGCCATTGACACGCTATCGGTTTTACCATTCCAAAAACAATAATGAAGCGTGGGAATTGGATTTTAAACACCCTAATGTAGGTGCTTGGCATTATTTTACCAGAAAATATTACGAGTGTCAACAGCTATTCAACTTCGATTTTATGAGAGGCGATATGGCACACGTCCAAATGCGCCCCGAAGGAGTACCGAGCGATATAGATGCTTTTTATGACCCGCTACGAGCGGTTAAAACTTTTATTCAAAAACGAGGCGTCAAATATTTCGCTTTTTATGCCGAGACATTTATCGCTCCCCCCAACGTGATGGGCTACGGCAACGAACTCGACCACCTCGAAGCCATCGATGCCGACGCCACTCTAGGCGATTTGCAAGCGTCGGTCGTAGGAAGTGCGGAATTTTCTGAACGCTTTTCTCTCTATGACCAACTGCTTCGTACACGGCAATTTGCCCCTAGCTTTACTATCATCACTGCCGACAAAGACGACCCTCGTTTTGACATTTTTTATCAAAACGGCAATCTAGTGCGGTATTTTATGGGACTTTTTTTGACCGATATGCCTAGTTATTACAGCCTAGGTTTTGAAGTACGAAACTTGCATCTTGAACGGGGTAAAAATGAAGAATATACCAAACTGTACGTATTCCAAATCCATGATGATAGGGAGGAAGATAAAGTAACTCATGGACCTTTTGAATGGGGAAAGAATGTATCTCAATTTGCAGAACTCAATAAACTACGTCTGTTTGCGGAATCTATTTGGAAACACATCCAATCCCAAACAGTGAATTGGCTTGTAGCGCCAAGCACAGCCCCCAACAACAAGCTATGGGTATGGACTCATGCCCCACACGCACGTTTTGTCTTTGTGGTGAATGTTGACCCCACTACTGAAGCCCAGGTTAAGGGCTTCGATACTTCAAATTATGACCTAGTTTTTAGCACCTCTCACCATCCTGAAAATCAATTATTTACACCTCCGCTCACAGGCTACATATATCAATCAAAAGAAGCATTTCCAACCTTTAGACTTTAGTGTGCGTCATGGTCAGTAAATAAAAGTTATTAATCAAACCCAAATACAAAAGCCATGATTAAGTTGATTAGTATGTTATCAGTTGTGATGTTGGTAAGTGCAAGTTGCAACAAAAATGAAGTAACACCCAACGATGAATTAAACAACGTTGCCAAAATTAAAAACACACGCGGTAATTTTGAAAAATTGTCGGGCAAGTGGATTTTTAAAGAGTATCTCAAAGACAAAACCGTTCCAGCCAATAGTGAGGCTACTATCGAATTTTCGAAAGGTGAATCTTCTGACATTTTGATAGTAAATGGCCGGTCTTTTGTAAATTTATACTCTACATCTTTTACTTATAACGAAGCTCAATCTACTATTCAAATTGCAGCCCCCATCGGTATGACAAAAATGGCTGGCACTGCCGAACAAATGAAAGCCGAAAGGGATTTTCATAACAACTTGCAAAATGTGAAGAAGTTTGCAGTAGAAGGCAAGACGCTCAAATTATACGTGGGAGAGCCTGCTACTGAAGTGATGTTTTTTAATCAATAAATCCCTCCTTCATTGACACTAAAACCTCCTTTTCATGATTTTAAAAAGGAGGTTTTTTCATAATTTATTTACCCAAATACCCTTTTGTTTTTTGCCAAATAGACCAAAGGGTTTTGTTGGCATCTTCCGAAATCCTCAACCCCAGCACTCCCCCTCCAAATACCACTACAATCAACAGAGATTTGAGGGCTATATTTATTAAAATACTCATTAAAGTAGAAGAAGGAGAGGGAATCAGCAGCGAAACGCCATAAGTTATTGCAATCAAGACCATGACCTTGGGTGTATTGCTTGTAAAGGGTTGCAGACCAAAACGATTATAGATAAACCAAAACTTGATAAAATTGTAAATCGTAAGGGCCACAAGCATCGCCAAAGCCGCTCCATTGTAGCCATAAGTCGGAATCAAAATGGCATTGGCAATGATAAGCATGAGGGTTTGAAAAACATAAAAGAAAAGGTCATAACGGTAGTATTTGGAGCCTACCAAAATCTCAGAATTAAGACCCGTAGCCATATCAACCAATCTCCCCAAACCTACAAACAACACCACCATTTTACCTTGTTGGTATATTTCAGATTTAGGGATAATTTTGAAAATACTATCAATATTACACCATATCCCTAAGAACAATAACCCTCCGATAATGAGCAAATTGAGTGATGATTTCTTATAGATTTCGTCGATATGAGCCATGTCATTTTTTTGCCAAGATTCATTAAGAAGCGGCGTACTGATAGAAGCAAGGGCATTGCGAGGAATCGCAATAATGAGGGCGATTTTGGCGGCAATGTCAAAGATGGCCGTATTGGTCATTCCATTGCTATAGAGGGGCAAAAAAAACTTCTCAATATTAAGTGCCAAATTGACGCTGATTCCACCCATGATTACCCAAAGGCCATATTGCCACATTTCACGAAAAACGGGCTTTCGAATAAAACTAAAATCAACCTTCCAATACAACCTCCCAAGCCAATATAAATATCCAAAAAGGGCTATTACGGCTACCACATGTACCAAAACCAAGCCCATAATGAGTTCATTAAAAGTAATGAGCTTAAATCCATAGCAAATCGCCAAAAGAGAATTGGTCAGCTTGATTCCCAGCTCTCGAATAATAGCCGGTACCACAATCCGCAGATGCACCCTAGCATAGGCTTCAAGCACTGCCATGTATACCAAACAGAGGGTTAGAGGCAGTAAGTAATAATAGTAACTTACCAAAAGAGGCGAATTTTCTTCGTATAACCATCGAAAAAAATCAACCCCAAATAGGTAAAACAACGTAAAAATGAGACATCCTATCAAAGGTGCTACCAGCAGAAACACAAAAAAGCCGTTGTGTTGGTTTCGTTCATTACTGAAACGATTAAAAAACCTAACTGCTACAAACGGAATTCCGAGCTGCGTAAAAGACGCAAACACCACGGGATAGCTCGTCAGAGCACTATACAAGCCCATTTGGTCAGTCTCCAGAAAATTATTGTAGAGGTAAAGGATATTGATGGTTCCTATGACAACTCCTAAATATGTAACTATCGAATTTTTAAGGCTTTGCCTAATAATTACTCCCATTTGTACTTCTATTTACATTTAAAATATCCCATTTGGCACAATTGTTGAGATTGGCGTTTTGGTATAGTTTTTATTACACTACCCAACCCCAAATTTAACATGATTACGCAGGTTTTACGCAAGGAGTCCTCCTTTCTATTTCCGCTTGTTCTTCCCTCAATAGCTATCGGTAGTGCCATGGCGATATGGTGGTTTTACCTTCTGCAATACACTTCTAATATTCCCTATTGGGATGATTTTTTGTGGGCGGTCAATTTTATGGCTGACTGGACTCAAGCCCAAGACTCTGCTCAACAATGGCAACATCTATTTGGATTTTACTTTGAGCATCGTATCGTATGGTTACGTTTGTTTTTATTGTCGAGTTATTGGCTCAATGGCACTGTCAATTTCCAAGCCCTTTTGTTGATTGGTAATAGTGGCTTATTAGTCTTACCATTTTTGTTTTGGAAATCTTTACCCGGCCGTAATTTCGTTGTTAAAATCTCTTATTTATGTCCCATTACTTGGGTATTATGGCAACCACAATGCTATCACAACATCTTTACCACTTATGGCCTCTCCAATCATTATACCATTTTATTCGTCATAGGAACAATCTATACATTAATTTACTTTCCGCACAAGCTCGTTTTAGCTTTATTGCTAGCTTTTTTAGCTACTTTCAACACAGGTACGGGGCTTATTGCTTGGGGCGTAGGTGGTTCTATTTTAGTATGGCAAAATAGGCGTAATCATTTAATTATCTGGATACTAGTGGCTCTCATCTGTATAGTTGGGTATTTTGGCGGAGGCGGAAAACCAAGTTCTTTTGCGCCCCAAAACGTGCCTTTGCTTACCAAAATTCTCAATTTACCCTTTTATCTTCCTACGTTTTTCTTCGATATTTTTGATTTTGGTTCTCTCAAAGCTGGCAAAATGACAGCAATGCTCATCGGAATACTCAGCTTTGGGGGTTTATTGACTTGGGTATTTTCCCAATTAAGACCTATTTTCCAGGCCTCCCCGTGGCAGCAAATTCCTCAAATATTGTGGAAATCACGGCAAAACTTAAATTTAAATCAACTGTTTTTATTACACATCGTTTTCTTTTTGGGCATTGTAGGGCTTGCCGCAGCTTTCAATCGGGTAGGCGTCAAATTTAATCAGTGGTCATTCCCTGACTATTATCGCATCTATTCCCAAATTTTCATAGTTGTCTTGTATAGTTGGGGGCTACAATATCTTTCATACCGTCTACAAGTCAGGGTCATAGGAATGGTATTTGCAGGTATTTTTTGGATGGCAAGCTATATTATACACACGCCTCATATCATCAATTTACACCATCAAATTGAAGCTGATGCTTTCAATTTTAAAGTCAACAGTCGCTGGAGTTTTTATCCGGCTCATCGTGGCTCTCAAGAGTATCACCTCATCAATCAAAATACGCATCGAATCATAGAAAGTGGTATTTGGCAAATACCTTCTTTTACCTCTACTTTTCGCCACGAAAGTGTTCACTGCGAAGATTGTCAACTCAATATCTCCACCGATCATACCAAACCCGCCTTTAAGTTTCAGTATACGGGTTATGAGTCCCATTCAAATACTCAATTTTCGGCCTACCAAAGCTCTCAGCATTTATGGATAGCTCCTTTGACCCAAACAGTCGCCGATTTAGGATATATGCTCACACATCAATCTCTGACCAAGTCAGAGCCTGTTTCGGTTGTGAGTATCAATCGTTATTTTTTTGAAGCGACCGATATTCGCCCCTCTATTCTTAAGCATTGGCCATTAAAATCCATTCCGATGCCTATCGATTTTGTGGGTGATACTGAGTTGTCAGCGGTTCACGTACAACCATAGATTCACAAAATGCATCACCTAAACTAGCAAGGTTCAGTTTTTGCGAAAAACTGCTACTACGGTGGCTCCTTGCGGAAACACTGGCAAGCGTTTGACTAGCCAACGAGTAAGTATATGGGTAGTGCTACTAAGGATATTATTGCCCAGTGTCTTATTGAGCCACAATCTATACGCCATACTACGATTGATAGCTCCCGAAGGCTGAATCGAAATATCAACGATTGACAAATCATATTGGGTAGCCAAATAAGCCAATGAGCGAGCATCCCAAAGTAGCATATGATGCGGTGGTACATTGAGCGTATGATAGGGATCAAGTGCAAAAATAGGGCTATCATTGTTGGGTACACCGATAGCAAAGACACCTCCCTTTTTCAGACAAGTCAACGAATCTTTGATAAATTGTCCGACTTCATTGACATGCTCAAACAACTGAAAAGCGCATACCATATCATACTTTTCTTTGTGCAAAGTGGCGTGCACACCAATAGTCTGGTCGATGATTTGGATTCCCTGTGTTTTACCATAGGCCACTGCCTCAGGGTTAAAATCCAGACCAATGCCTTCTGCCTTTTTTTCTTTTATTTTCTGCAAGAAATAACCATTGCCACAGCCAATTTCTAATATTTTTTGTCCTTCCTTTATATGTTGAATTGTCTTCTCATGCTCCCACTTCCACAGCGAATAATAGCCCTTATAAACCCTAGCCAAATCCGCGTAAAATTGTCCATCACCTGCCAATGAAAAAGGATAATAAAACCGCAATTGAGAAGTCTGGCATTGGTAAATATCGATATTGTCCAGTCCTTTAAAATAGCTACTTACATCTACGCTAAATTCTTTTTGGTACTGCTCTATGATTTGGCTGGCTGACAATTGGCTTTCAAGTACAACATTATCCTTACCAGTAAGTGGGGAAACAACGGTCATTTTAGAATCGAAGAGATTGTTTTTCATAAGTCATTCTATATCAAAGCTTCGCTTTAGTACAATATTTGAAAAGTTATTTAGAAATGGAGTAATAGCTGCAACAAACCGCCTAAGCAATCTCTTGATTATCCACCAATTAATACATTTTCAAATTCTTTAATTACGTAGTGTATTGGGAGTAGCTATTCTAATTTTTTAAAACCTCCAATAGTTTATCGGTCTGTAAATCAATAGCATACTCTTTTATCATTTTTTCACGAGCAGCTTCTCCCATTTGAGCAGCCAATGCGGCATCGGCAAACAATATTGACATAAAATACGCCATATTCTCAACATCTTGCTCCTCTACCAAATAGCCTGTTTTACCATGTTCTACAGCATCTTTGATACCCGCATGTCGTGTGCTTACGATAGGTAGTCCCGTCGCCGCTGCTTCCAAAATAGAAGTAGGAGTACCTTCCGAATCATTGTTTTCGGGATTAAACATTGAATGTTGTACAAATAAACGAGCTGCTCTAAGATAGGAGGCTACTTCACTTGGGTTTTTGACGCCAAGTAGCTGCACGGCATGTCGAAGTTGTAAATCTTCTACTAGTTTTTTACAACTATTAAACAAATCACCATGTCCAATCATGACCAAACGGGCGTCAGGATGAGTTTCCAAAACCTTGTCAAATGCTTTGATAGTCAAGTGGGGGGCTTTTTTGCCCGTAAAACGCCCCACTGCAACTGCCAATTTTTCGGAAGTAGCCGGATTTGCACCAGAAAACTCATGTATTTTTACCCCACACGACACAAAATAGACTTTATCACGAGGAGCGCCTAATTCCACCAAACGCTCTACCATATCTCTCGACACTGCCACAATTGCTTTAGCGTATCTAAAAATCTTTTGGTATTCGGCCAAGTGTGTTTCTACCGTTTTTTTTTCAAAAGCATCAAATCCGTGAAAATGCACTACCAGCGGAATTCTGGCCTTGATACAACCATCAATAATTCCTACGCCCGTAGTTCCATATTCTACTATTACTACATCAGGCTGCTGTTGAAGTAAATACTTAGCCAAATAGTGCGTGTAAACCTTAGCATACAATACTGGAATAAGCCTTTTGATAAAAACCCTAATAGGTTCACTGAATGGAAAAATAGATTTCCCATTTTGGTCTTCATAAGGTCTTTTTCCGCCTGTAAGTACAAAAAAAGGTTTTAAGTATTCGATATGATACCTAATAAACGTTTCCGAATAATTCCGTTTATTAGGATGGGCCATTCCTATCTTCATACTTTATTTTTTGGCTTTTGCCACTACCAGGTAAGTACATCCGTCGGTATCAGTGGCTTGTTGAGTATTAATCTTATCAAAAAGTGCAATCAAAGCTTGCATGGGAATCGTGAGCAAAGGACGTAAAAATGACGGAAGTTTGAACAAAAGCCCATCCTGAAATAGCTGTAACCCCATTGCTGAGCGTCCAATAATTCCACGAAATGCGACCACTTCAAACCCATTTCGCTCTACGATTTTTTTCAATCCTGTAGAGGTCCAACGCCAATAATCCGTAGGGTCAGGGTGATACATCCAATACCCGTGCGTTGTCAACAACAAAGTGCCGTCGGGTTTTAAGATACGATGCGCTTCACTAAGATAGCCTTCTGGGTCTTCTACATGCTCTAGTACTTGAGTTGAAAGCACTACATCTATCTCGCTATTTCCATATTGAATCTTACTATCACTCCCCACAATAATATCAGCATGTGGATTCCATGCCAAATCAATACCTAAATACTGGATATTTTTATTTCTAAAAAGAGAAAGGTAGGGTTTGGTCCCACACCCATAGTCGGCCAATGTAATAGTTGTATTTTGGGCAAGAGAAGTCACATGCTTATCGCGCCCCCATTCTACCAATGCACGGAGTTTTTTTAGATAATACCAACGCGGATGCCCAAAGGGAGGCTTGATACGATAATGCTCATCGGGATTGTCGGGCAGCGCCTCTGTGCGGACGTTTTGGGACATAGGAATAAATTTATCAATCACTTACAAATAATACAATTATACCAACTCACCATGGAGTTTTTGTACTAAAATATCGGCGATACGTTCGGAGGCATATCCATCCCATAAAGGAGGAATATTACCTTTTTTAGTACGTCCTGTGAGGATTTCTTCTACTTTTTGCTGCACCGTCAGAGGATTCAAATCGGCCAAAAGCTGATTAGTGCCAAGCTCTACGGTTACAGGGCGCTCGGTAGTATCTCGAAAAGTAAGGCATGGTACCTGCAAAAAAGTAGTTTCTTCTTGGATCCCTCCCGAATCTGTGATCACAATAGCAGCATTTTGCATCAATTTCAAAAACTCCAAATACCCTTGCGGCTCAGTAAGTATCAACCCTTCAATTTGGGTGAGCATTGGCAACAAGCCCAACTTTTCAATGTTATTTCGAGTTCGTGGATGAATCGGGAACAAGACTTTTTTGAGTTTTACGGTATCTTTTATAATTTTTAAAATACTATGTAAACCTTCTTTAGTATCGACATTGGCTGGGCGGTGCATCGTCATCAATACATACTCATTTGCGCTGAGTGATTTTCCTACCAAATCGGTTAAATCAAGTTGTTGGGCTTTTTGATGATAATATACCAGCGAATCAATCATACAATTGCCCACCATAAAAACTTTCTCATCTGGCACACCTTCTTTTCTGAGATTGTCGATACCTGACTGTTCGGTTACAAAAAGCCAATCGGAGATGCTATCTGTCAAGATTCGATTGATTTCTTCAGGCATTCGGCGGTCCCCACTTCTCAATCCTGCTTCTACATGGGCAATAGGGACGTACATTTTGCTTGCTACCAAGGCACATGCAATAGTCGAGGTGACATCACCTACCACCAATACCAAATCTGGACGCTCAACCTCCATCACTTTCTCAAACTCCAGCATGATTTTGGCAGTTTGCTGCGTATGAGAGCCACCTCCTATTCCTAAAAAATAGTGAGGTTGGGGCAATCCTAATTGGTTAAAAAACACATCCGACATCTTTGCATCATAATGCTGACCAGTATGGACGATTTTTGAGTCAATCTCATTTTTGGTCAGAAAAGCCCGATGCAAAGGGGCTACTTTCATGAAATTAGGACGAGCACCGACTATATTGAGTATTTTCATTACAAAAAATCACTGAGTACTTTTTGGACAGGAATCGCAAAGGTACACATTTCTACGGACGCTTCAGTGTAGGGTCTTCTTTATGCTTGCTTTATTAGGGGAAAAAGCATTTTTTGAGCATTTTTTCTCCCCCTAAAATACAACCCCAAACTATTCATACTAAGGTTTTATTTTGGGATAAAATCCGAATAATTCTTAAGGTAATTCATATATTTTCTACTGAAAAAGCTCCAGTATTTACTTCATTTCGTGTAGAATCAAAAATACTTTACTATTTAAGTGGCCTTGAGGGTTTTTGGTACATTTTCTCTCAAAATACATGTTTTGAATCCAATATTTCCACTTGATAAGTGTAGTACCAATATTTTGGTAAAATGCTATATGTTCACTTAATTTGTAGGTCTTTTCAGCAAATACACTGCATTGATTATCTAACAATATTCGCATACACATCCTCAAAAAATTATATTCGTGTCGTATTTCATGTCTTTCTTCCATAGATATACTTTGACTTTTGCTCTCATTTTGGGGGTTGCTCTAAGCTTGAATAGTATCTCCGTTAAAGCCCAACAATCTTCCCAAGCTCCAAACATTGACAGTATAAGCGATGAACAGTTTATGGAATTTTATAGAAGAGCTATGGCGAGTGGTATGTCAGAAATTCAGATGGAACAAGCTGCCCTTGCCCAAGGATTCACTCTGACCGATATTTCAAATGCTCGTAAACGCCTCGCAAAAATACAAAGTGAGCAAAACAAAAATGGGAAAGATAGCGTGATAAGCCCTCGTCGTCAGATAGGTAAGTTATCACTAAAAACAAAAAACACAACCCTAAAAGACTCTTTAAAACTACCTCCTAAGGTTCAAAAAAAATTATTAATTTATGGGTCAACGCTCTTTGAAAATTCTGACCTTGCCTTCGAACCTAATTTACGTCTAGCCACCCCTACTAGCTATGTATTAGGTCCTGACGATGAACTTCTTGTAGATATTTATGGAAATGCATCTGATAGTTATAAGCTAAAAGTAAGCCCTGAAGGTACTGTTAAAGTTCTCAATTTTGCCCCCATATACGTTAGTGGACTTACCATTGATGAGGCAAAAGAGAAAATTATTAGTAGACTACGACAAGCGTATGCTGGACTTAATAGCGGTGGAGGAACTAGAGCATCTATCAACCTAGGCAATATCCGTAGTATCAAAGTCACGATAACAGGCGAAGTAAAAAAACCTGGTACTTATACTGTCTCGTCACTAGCGACTGTCTTCAATGCTCTTTATCTATGTGGGGGACCTGATTCGACTGGCACTTATCGAAGCATTAAAGTGATTCGAAACAATAAAGCCATTCGCACAATTGATTTGTATGATTTTCTACTAAAAGGAGAACAAAAAAACAACATTCTACTTCAGGATCAGGATGTAATACATGTTTCTTATTACACAACTCGAATCGAAATCGATGGAGAAGTAAAACGTCCTGCTATCTTTGAGTCAAAAGAGGGAGAAACATTCACAGATATTTTGAGTTTTGCTGGTGGCTTCAATGAGTCAGCTTACAAGGCTTCAATAACCTTGTATCGTAACTCAGAAAGGGAACAACAAGTTTTAAACTTAAAGCAAGAAAATTTTGGAAATGTAGCGCCACAAACTGGAGATCGATATGTAATAGGAAAAATACTCAATCGCTTCCAAAACCGTATACAGCTTACAGGAGCCGTATTTAGACCTGGCGACTACGCGCTTACTTCTGAGACGAAGACGCTCACTCAGCTTTTGGCTCAAGCTGATGGTTTACGCGAAGATGCTTTTAAAAATAGAATTTTAGTACATAGACTAAAAGACAACTTTGACCCTGAAGTGGTATCGGTTGACTTCACTAAAATTATATCAGGTGCCTCTCCAGATTTAGATTTGAAAGCACGGGATAGTATCGTTGTCAAATCTGTCAAAGAACTACGCGAGGAGTACTTTGTTACTATTTTGGGGGCTATTAATCAACCAGGTGACGCTCTTTTTGCCGATAATATGAGTGTATCGGATCTTATTACCCAAGCGGGGGGTTTTGTAGATGGAGGTATTCCTATTAGAATCGAAGTAGCACGTAGAATCAGAGATGATAATATGACTGATGTTCCAGACAATTACAATACTCAAATTATCCCCCTAACAGTCGATGCCAAATTGGGTCTTACTCAGACTGATGTACAATTTAAGCTACTGCCCTTCGATATTGTATACATCCGAACATCTCCTCGTTATGAAATCCAACAAAATGTGACCATTCTTGGGGAAGTCATCTACCCAGGAACGTACGCAATTGTAAACAATACCGAACGAATCTCAAGCCTCATTGAACGTTCAGGCGGAATACGTGCATCAGCTTACTTAGATGGAGCTATTTTGAGACGGGGCGGCGAAAGAGTAGCGCTTCAAATCAAAAACATCATCGAACAGCCAGCCATCGAAAGCAACTTAACTTTGCAAAATGAGGATACCTTGATTATACCCCGACAATCTGAGTTGGTAAGAGTTACGGGAGCTGTTTTGAATACTTCTATTCTAAACTATTCAAAGGATTTTAATTTCAATTCTTATCTTTCCCAAGCAGGTGGTTATGGAGATAGAGCCCACAAGAGTAAAGTATATGTAAGGTATGCGAATGGCTATGCCGCCCGAACTAAACATTTCTTATTCTTTAGAATTCACCCAAAAATAGAACCTGGTTCCACTATCTTTGTTCCATACAAGCCCAAAAATGAACGAAGATCAGATTTATCAGCTCCTGTTTTGTTATCATTCTTGGGAACGCTGGCCATTGCGGCAGCAACACTCTTAAGATAAGGCTATTTTTTGTTAAATTAAAAACTAAAACAAGTGATAGAGAATAAACCTAAAGCTTTTACTCAAGAAGTTGACTTAATTGCGATCTTTAATATTCTCAAAACTTTCTGGATAAAGATATTATTCTGTGGATTCCTGGCAGGGGCTATCGGAGCTGCTAGTTCTTTTTTAATTCAGAAAGAATTTGTTTCACAAGCTAAATTGTTGCCCGAAATCTCTGCGGGCTCTTCTTCAAAATTAAGTGGGGGGCTAGGCGCTTTAGCAGGACTTGCTGGAATTGACTTAGGAAGCGTTAATTCCTTAGATGCAGTTCGACCTGATTTATATCCCAACATTATCCAAAGTACCCCTTTTGCCCTGCACATATTAAAGCAAAAAGCATATGTATCAGAGTTTTCTAAAATAATGCCTCTTGAAGACTACTTAAAAGCTAAGCAGAAATCATGGTTTTCAAGCAATACAAAACAACCCCAAAGAAAACTTCTTGACCCTCAAAATTTAAGTAAATCTCTTGAGTTAGATGCATATGAAGATGCTTTAGTAAAAACTATCTTCGCTCGAATTAGTGCATCATTTGATAGGAAAACAAGTATAATCACTATCAGTGTTAAAATGCCTGATCCAGTATTAGCAGCTAATATCGCTAATTTGACATTAGAGTACTTAAAAAACTACGTAACTAATTATCGAACTGAAAAAGCTAAAATAGATCTATCTTTCGTAGAAAAACAAGTAAGTGTAGCAAAAAAAAGATATCAAAATGCCGAAACAGCACTAGCTAATTTTCAGGATAAAAATAGATTTTTAATACTTCAAACAGCTAAAATACAAGAAAGTCGCCTCAATAGTGAATTTTCTACAGCTCAGTCCATCTACAACGATTTAAATCGCCAGTATGAGCAAGCAAAGATTAAAGTTCAAGAAGTGACACCCGTATTCAATGTCTATGAACCCCCTCGAATTCCCCTAATTAGAAGTGAACCTAAAAGACGCACATTTTTCTCAGTGTTTTTTGCAATTGGTGCTATGTGTGCTGTTATTTTTATTTTTTTCAAAAACCGCAAATTAATCAACTAATGAAAGTCGTTATTTTGGCGGGTGGTATGGGAACTCGTATCAGTGAAGAAACTACCCTCCGCCCCAAACCTATGGTGGAGATAGGAGGAAAACCTATTCTTTGGCATATCATGAAGACATACTCCCATTATGGTTTTAATGAATTCGTGGTATGTTTGGGTTATAAAGGTTATATGATCAAAGAATACTTTATCAACTATTTTCTTTATAATTCAGACATTACGGTTGAGCTCCACAATAATAACCTCAATGTATTATATACAAATGCAGAAGCATTTAAGGTCACGCTTGTAGATACAGGATTAGAGACTAACACTGCTGGTCGTATCAAAAGAATCCAGGACTACGTAAAAGATGAAACTTTTATGCTGACTTATGGGGACGGAGTAGCAGATATAAACATAAAGCAGCTATTAGACTTTCACAATAAAGCCAATAAACTCGTTACACTCTCTTCAATACGGTTACCTGGGAGATTTGGAAATTTGAATATCAATGAAGAAGGTACCGTAACCCAATTCCAAGAAAAACCCGAAGGAGACGGTGTCTGGATTAATGGCGGATATTTTGTATTGGAACCTGGCATTTTTGATTATTTAAAAGGTAATGTCGATGCGATTCAATGGGAGAAAAAACCACTAGTTGAAATTGCTAATCACAACCAACTTGCAGCATATAGGCACTCTGGTTTTTGGAAATGTATGGATGCTATGAGAGACAAAATTGAGTTGGAAGAACTTTGGCAAACTAATCAAGCAGCATGGAAAGTATGGTAAGCCTCTTTGGAGGACGATATAATCAAAAAAAAGTTCTTATTACTGGACATACTGGTTTCAAAGGGTCTTGGCTGAGCTATTGGCTCCAAAATCTTGGGGCACAGGTCACTGGCTACTCCTTGAGCCTGCCTACTACCCCAAGTCATTTTGAACTCATCAGACCTAAAATTGACTCCTATGAAGGCGATATTAGAGATTATAAAAGCTTTTTGAAAGTTGTAACTGCCACAAATCCTGATATTATCTTTCATTTGGCAGCTCAACCCCTCGTACGACATTCATACTTATTTCCTCTAGAAACATTCTCTACCAATGTACTAGGCACTGCCAATGTTTTAGAAGCAGCTAGATATTGTAGCAATCTAAAAGCAATTATTAATGTAACAAGTGATAAGTGTTATGAAAATAGCGAACATAACCTCGCTTTCAAAGAGACGGATGCTATGGGAGGTCACGATCCATATAGTGCTTCTAAAGGGTGCGCAGAATTGGTTGCGGCAAGTTTTCGTAAATCTTTTTACGGTGATAAACTTCTAATGGCAAGTGTACGCGCAGGAAACGTAATTGGTGGAGGCGATTGGGCTACAGATAGGCTCATCCCAGATATTGTCAAAGCTACTATCGAATCAAAATCTGTTGAAATACGCTACCCTAAAGCTACTCGTCCTTGGCAACATGTTCTTGAACCATTATCAGGCTATCTTAGTGTAGGACAAAAGCTATTAGAAGATGACCAAACAGCTTCAGATGCTTGGAATTTTGGACCTAATGATGGAGAGGCTCTATCAGTGGACGCGGTATTAAAAATCGGAAAAAGTATTTGGCCGGCCATATCGTATACTATTTTGTCTCAAGAAGGTATCCCTCATGAAGCCAACTTTTTGAGGCTTAATTGTTCTAAAGCTAATACAAACCTTGAGTGGTACCCTGTTTGGAACACTCATCAAGCCATTACAAAAACATTTGAATGGTATAAGGCTTTTTATTTTGACCAACATCTGTTAACGCATGATGATTTAACAAATTATATATCAGATGCAATCACAGCCAAACTTCTTTGGACCCAATGAAATTTACCCACACACCTTTATTAGATGCTTATGAAATAAGCTTAGACCTCAAAGGTGATTCTAGAGGATGGCTTGCTAGGATTTATTGTGCAAAAGAATTTGAAGATATTGGTTTTAAAAAAACTTGGGTACAAATGAATCACACTTTTACAAGCAAAAAAGGTAGCATAAGAGGCTTACACTTCCAAATTCCTCCATACAGTGAGATAAAACTAGTAAGATGTATCGCCGGAGAAGTATGGGATGTAATTATAGATCTCAGAAAAGAATCCCCTACTTTTTTACAATGGTATGCTACATTACTAAGTGCTCAAAATCGTAAAATGCTTTATATACCTGAAGGTTTTGCCCATGGTTTTCAAACTCTTACCGAAAATTGTGAAATGCTTTATTGCCATTCTGCATTTTATGAAAATAGCGCCGAAAGAGGCATCAAATTTGATGATTCCTCTCTAAATATTGCATGGCCTCTTCCGCTTACTGAAATTTCGGAGCGAGATTTGAGCCACCCATATCTCAAATCCTCGACTTTTAAAGAAATTAATTTTTAACATTATGCAGTGTAGATTCTGTAAAGCAAGCCTCCAGAATGTCTTTATCGACTTAGTAAATTCACCAGCTTCAAATTCATTTCTTACAAAAGAGCAACTTAATGAACCAGAAACTTTTTTCCCGTTAAAAGTTTATACCTGTCATCATTGTTTTTTGGTGCAAATTGATGAATATAAAAAATCAGAGGCTATTTTTGATAGCAATTATGTCTATTTTTCTTCCTATTCAACTAGCTGGTTAGCTCATGCAGAACAGTACGTCGAATCTATGACTGAACGATTTTCTTTACATAGATCTTCTCAAGTGATAGAAATTGCTTCCAATGACGGATATTTGTTGCAATATTTTCTCAAAAAAAATATCCCTGTTTTGGGAATTGAGCCAACTCAAAACACAGCTCAGGTATCAATTGATAAAGGAATTCACACTATAACGTCTTTTTTTGGAGTTTCTTTAGCCACGTCGCTTGCCAATCAAGGCCTCTACGCTGATCTTTTGCTTGGCAACAATGTTCTCGCTCACGTACCTGATATTATAGACTTTGTAGGAGGCATGAAAATTATACTTAAGCCTCAGGGGGTAATTACTATGGAATTCCCTCATTTAGTACAATTAATTGACAACAATCAATTTGACACCATCTATCATGAGCATTTTTCGTACTTATCTTTATATACAGTCAAACAAATCTTTGACTCACAAGAGTTAGAAATTTTTGACGTTGATGAGCTTCCGACTCACGGAGGCTCCCTTAGAATTTATGCGAAGCACAAGCAGGATTCAAGTAAGTCAATCTCTGAAAATGTAGACCGACTCTTAAATCAAGAGAATGCAAAAGGAATAAATAACCTAAGTTATTATGAAGGTTTTCAAGCTAAAGCTCTTAAAGTCAAATTAGAGTTTATTGATTTTTTGATTCAGCAAAAAAGAGTGGGAAAGAAAGTAGTAGCTTACGGAGCTGCTGCAAAAGGCAATACGCTTCTAAACTACTGCGGTATCAAAAATGATCTTATCGATTTTGTAGTCGATGCTAATCCTTCAAAACAAAATAAGTTTTTGCCAGCTAGTCATATCCCTGTAGTAACTGAACTTACTCTCAAAGCCGAAAAACCCGACTATGTAGTAATATTACCTTGGAACATAAAACAAGAAATTATGCTGCAACTATCTTATATCCGCGGCTGGGGTGGAAAATTTGTAATCCCTATTCCTAACCTTACAATCGAATGAGAGTATTAGTTACGGGGGCGACAGGTTTTTTAGGAAATCATGTAATCAAAGAACTTTTTAAGCATAACGTTGACGTCATTGCATCCTCCTCTAATCTTGAAACAGCCCAAAACTCTTCTTGGTATAGAGAAGTTTATACCTACAAGTCTCTTAACTTAGCTCATTCAAATAGGCTCAATTTATTCAATTTTTTTGAGCAACCTGATGTAATTATTCATCTAGCATGGAGCGGTTTGCCACGCTATAAAGAACTTTTTCACTATGAGGAAGTACTTCCAGAACAATATCTTTTTTTAAAAAATTTAATTCTAAATGGGTCTGGTAATGTATGCGTTTCAGGCACCTGCCTCGAATATGGCTTAAGAGAAGGAGAGCTGGATGAATCACTAGTTCCTAACCCACAAAACCCCTATGCTCTCGCCAAAGATACTTTACGTAAGTTTTTGGAAGAGTTACAAAAGCAAGTGCCATTTTCACTAAAATGGGCGAGGCTTTTTTATATGTATGGAGCAGGACAAAACCCCAAAAGCATTTTAGCTCAGCTAGACAAAGCCCTACAAGAGAATGCCCCGTCTTTTAACATGTCGGCAGGAGAGCAATTGAGAGACTACCTAGCCGTAGAAAAAGTAGCTCAATACCTTGTCGCAATTGCCCTCCAAAATGATGTACAAGGTATTATCAATTGCTGTAGCGGGATTCCTATTTCAGTAAAAGAGCTGGTTGAGAATCACCTTAAAAAATGCCAAAAACAAATCCAGCTTAATCTAGGCTTTTACCCTTACCCCGATTATGAGCCTATGGCTTTTTGGGGAAATATTCATAAATTAAAACAAATAATGCATCATGAATCCGATTAAAAAGTTTGAAATAGAGCGAGAAGAACTTATTGCCTCTTACCAACACAATGAACCATTGAAGGTAGCAGCCAAAAATTTCAATATACATTCAAATCAAGCAAAATACTCTTACAATTTTAGCTGGATGGGACGCCCCATCATTCAATATCCTCAAGATATGGTAGCTATGCAGGAGCTAATTTGGCAGATTCAACCTGATGTGCTAGTTGAAACAGGTGTTGCTCACGGAGGATCTCTCATATATTATGCTTCCTTATTTGAATTGCTTGGTAAAGGTCAAGTTATAGGAATTGATATTGATATTCGTACTCATAATAGAGAAGCAATAGAAAATCATCCTATGTACAAGCGTATTACATTATTAGAAGGCTCTTCTATTAGCTCAGAAATTATTCATCAAGTCAAAGAAGTAGTGAAAAACAAAGGCAAAGTTTTAATATGCTTAGATTCTAATCATACTCATGAACATGTTTTAGAAGAGCTTAATCTTTATTCACCACTAGTTACAGTAGGCTCTTACATAGTAGTTTTTGATACCATTGTAGAAGATATGCCTAGTGGAATGTATGACCGCCCTTGGGATGTAGGTGATAACCCCAAAACTGCAGTATGGGAATTTTTAAAGCATAATTCTAACTTCGAAATTGACCATTCAATTGATAATAAATTATTAATTTCAGTGGCACCTGAAGGGTATCTCAAAAGAATAAAATAGTATGAAGGCCAGTATTAAATTCAACATAATATCAAATTTCGTAGCCCAAATATGGTCAGGTTTGATCCAGTTGATTTTTGTGCCTACTTACATCAATATGCTAGGAGCAGATGCCTATGGACTTATTGGTTTTTATACCAGCCTTTTAGGAATATTTACTGTATTGGACCTAGGATTAGGCGCTGCTCTTAGTAGAGAACTTGCTAGGTATTCGACTAATTCTGCTCAAAATACAGAAGCGGCAAATTTGACCTATACCCTCGAACGCCTTTATTGGAGTATGGGTTTGGTCATCGGACTTGGGATCGTGATTTCGTCCGATTGGATGGCTAATTCATGGCTCAACAACACACGCCTACCTGCTAGCAAAGTACATTTTGCCCTCATTCAAATGGGTATTTTAACTTTTTTTAGGTGGCCTACTAGCCTTTATAATGGAGGCTTGGTAGGTATCCAACAGCAAGTTCAGCTAAATGCCATTACACTTATAACAGAAACTGCTAAAGCTGTAGGAGTGATATTTATTCTCAAATGGGTACAAAATGATATTCAAGCTTTCTTTAATTGGCAAATTATCATTACATTGGTAGCTACGCTATTACTACGGACTTTTCTCTGGAAAAACCTAAATATTCCAAATTATCAACCTGCTTTCAGCAAAAAACTTCTTTTACAAATAGCCAGGTTTTCGGCGGGAGTAAGTGGTATTTCTCTAGTGGTCACAATTTTGATGCAAACCGACAAGCTAATCTTATCCAAAATCCTTCCTTTGGATTTGTTTGGATATTATACTCTATCTTTTTCCATTTCATTTGTACTGTTTCGGGTTATTTCTCCTATAGCTACGGCCTTTTATCCCCGTATTGTTCAAGCAATTCAGCTCAACGATTCGTTTCAACAGCGCCGTTTGTACCATCAAAGTAGTCAACTCATGGCTGTAGTTATTATACCCATAAGTCTTACTCTTAGTTTTTTCTCAAAAGAAATCATCGGATGGTGGTTAAAAAATGAAGAAAGTACCAAAGAATGTGCGCCTTTGGTAAGTGTACTTATCTTAGGCACAATGTGTAATGGTCTGGTTACCATGTCTTATTATTATCAATTGGCAAATGGGTGGACTAAACTCGCCTTCTGGAAGAATGTCGCAGCACTATTTATGCTTATCCCTTTATTACTTTGGCTTACTCAACTATATGGTTCTATAGGGGCAAGTTTCATATGGGCTTCACTCAATATAAGCTATTTATTTGTTGAGCCTCATATATTTCATAATAAATATTTAAAAGGAGAAAAAATGAAATGGTATCTGTATGATATTTTAATCCCATTTATCAGTACTTTCCCAATCTTAATTTTAGGCCGATACTGGCTTGATGAACACCCCCCTCAGCCACTTTTCATTCAAATATTAGTGATTGGTACCGTTTTTACAATTTCTCTTCTAGCAGCTGGTGTATTTACTCAATTTACGAGACATTTATTAATGACCCAAGGGCGGCTTTTATACCAAAATTTCAATAAAGCTAAATAAACAAGTTTAATTTGATCAATTCGCCCAGTACACATTATGATTGAACATAAATTTACCATTATTATTCCTACAAGGGAACGGCCTGATACCCTGTATTGGACTCTCAAAACAGCCCTTCAACAAAACTATTCTAACTTAGAAATTATAGTTAGTGATAATTGTAGTTTTGATAACACTCATGAAATAGTTCAATCATTCAAAGACCCTAGAGTAAAGTACATCAATACCAATAAACGCACGGGGATGAGTCAAAACTGGGAATTCGCCCTTAGTCATGTAGAGGAAGGTTTCGTAACATTTTTAGGAGATGATGATGCTTTCACACCTGATGCTATTGGTCGAGTAAATGAGATTGTTAATACATATAAGGTAGAAGCAGTTTGTGTTTACAATGTTTTTTATGGATGGCCAAACAATATATCTGATTTTTATAAAAATGTGTTATCTATACCAAAAACCAAAGCTAACCAAGTAATTTCGTCTAAAGAAGCTCTCAGGGATGTATTATCTTTTAAGAAAAACTATACCGAGCTTCCCTTTCTCTATAAAGGATTTGTACATATCAATGCCATCAACAAAGTAAAAGAACGTTCCCAAGGTCGTTTTTTTCATTCTATGATTCCTGATGTTTACTCTAGTTTGGTCATACCAGAGGTAATAGACTATTATTATATTACAGATGATAAAATTGCAATCAATGGTGGGTCAGGGCACAGTGGAGGTACCGCTCAATTTTCGCCTGAAAAAAAGAAATCAGATGCTGCTGAGAAGTTTATTAAAGAAGACAATCTCCCTTTTCATGAAGAATACATACGTTTTATTCCCTCCATTGAGATTATCATGCTTGAATGCATAGCTCAAGCTCAGAAATGGGGTTTTCATCAAAATACTAAGCTTGATATACTAACTTATATAGAACAAACTCTCAAAATTGACGTCCAAACTGGAATCGTAAAATACAACATGACAGTGGATTATCTAAGAGAGCTGGGCCGAAAGCATCATTTATCAACTGAAATCGAAGCATTAATTACTAAACACCCAGTAAAAACTAAGAATAAATTCACAGTTTTGTTATCTATTTTGAAAAGTGTAAAAGAAAATGTGATTATTGATGGTAATATTTATGACATTAGTAATGTATACGATGCTGCTCTTTGGTTAAAAAAGGCAAGTTATTCTCGAAACTCAATCATTTCATATTACCATATTTTACGGATTTTATTAAGAGCTTTATTCATTAAAAAAATAAAACAAAATGCTTAAAAGATTTAAAGCTTTAATCCAGTTTTTAGGGTTTTACCCTAATATGCTCTTGGAAAATGTCAAAGGGCTTGTTTGGTACTTTGAAGATTTAAAATCTCTAAAAAAACAAATAGAATCTAAAAATAAAAACGAATTCCCTTTTGGAAAAAAATACCCAGTGTTAAATGAGAAATTTTCTACTAGTGGGATTGCCTCAGGTCATTATTTTCATCAAGACCTTCTAATTGCTCAACGAATATTTCAAAACCAACCAGTTAACCATGTAGATATAGCGTCAAGGGTGGATGGATTTGTAGCACATGTAGCTTCCTTTAGGAAAATAGAAGTATTTGATATTCGATCACTTCCAGACTATATTTATAATGTTAAATTTATTCAAGCAGATCTTATGCATCTTGACCAAAATTTAATTCACTATACTGACTCTATATCTTGCCTCCATGTCATTGAGCATTTTGGTTTAGGTCGCTACAACGATCCTATTGATATTGATGGACATCTCAAAGGATTAGAGAATATATATCAAATACTTAAACCAGGAGGTCGCTTTTACTTTTCTACCCCTATAGGTCACCAACGTATTGAATTTAATGCTCATAGAGTATTTAGTATTAAATACTTGCTAGAATTGTTTAACACAAAGTATGACATTATTCATTTTTCTTATGTCGATGACAAAGGAGATTTATTTAGAAATGTAGCATTCACTGACAGTGAAATTGAACAAAATTTCGGATGCGTATTTGGATGTGGCATCTTTGAAATGATAAAAAAATAACATTAAGTATAAATCTGTATAATGATAGAAATCAAACCTGCTCAAGTCACTCTCAACTCAATTTGTAAATGTGGATCTAAAGATTTAATATTTGGAGAGATTATCTGGCAAGGTCAACATGTTTGTGTGGATATTATTTGTAAGAAGTGTAACAAAAATTTCTTACAAAATATACCAATTGGGCAGTCTCTTTTAGAAACAAGACTTGTCGATAAAGGAACAAAAAGTGTCTATAAACTTGATTGGCAACCAAGCAAAGATGCTTGGCTTAATAAACCTTTATTATCTATTTTAACGCCTGTCAAAGACGATATACTCATAAATGTTCAAATAAATACGCATTACAAAAAAATAATTATCTTAAATTGTTTAGAGTTTGTATACGGACATGCTTTATTAGTGCTACTTAATCTACAGCGGATCATAAAATTAAACTCTAATTCTACACTTGGGATAGTTGTAATAATTCAACCGATGTTTAAATGGATGTTAGCGCAAGAAGGAATTGCGGAAATATGGACCATAAACACTTCCTTCAAACAAATGACTTATTATAATGAATGTCTAAACATATCTATTCATAAAGAATTACAGAGGTTTGAACAAGTTTTTTTAAGTCATGGGCATCTCATCCCAACCAATACTCCTATTAATATTCAAGAATTCACCAAAATACCTCCGTTTAATTTTGATATACCTCCTACACGCCCTCGTGTTACTTTTATATGGCGACAAGACCCCGGTAGGATTTGGATTAGAAATATATATATCCTAAAAGGATTTGAAAAATTAGGTTTTAAAAAAATTTTATTACCTTTTCATTATTTAAGAATAGTTACACTTTTTTTCTTTCTCAAAAAAGAGTTTGGAGATCGCTTCATATATACTGTAGCTGGTTTTGGAAAATGGATGTTATTTCCTAAATTTATTACTGACGTACGTACCAACGATTTCAATGATGATACAGAACGCTTTCTCTGTCAAATCTATTCAGAAAGTCAACTTATCATAGGAGTACATGGTTCTAGTATGATTTTACCCTCTGCTCATGCTGGCATGTGTATTAGTTTAATGCCTTCTAAAAGATGGGGGAATTTTGCTGAGGATATCCTTTTTTCACCATCTGAGACAGACGCAAGAGTAGGTGCATTCCAAAAAAGAATTATCCCTATTAATTTATGTATATTCGACATTATCGATATTTGTATTAATATGCTTAAAGGCCGTATGTACTTTTTACAGAAATTTAAACATTCTAATGAGTTGTAATGAGCTTTTTATTTTCTAGCAAGCATTTAAGTCGTATAGCTTCCATCTATATCATTTCAATTATATGTGGATTTCCGATTAGTGCCTTTTGGTCTGTCATGATTGGAATTGACTCCATGGGTAGCTACATATATCGTGCGTTTTGCATTCTTTTACTGGCTTATTTATTTTTTTTAGGAATTTTACAGCGAAAATTCACCAAACTACCTCGTTATACATTACCTATTCTGATTTTTAGTTTTATCATTTATGTACGTGTAATGGTAGATGTATTAGTTAGAGGAATAAAATTTTATGAACAAGATGATAGTTTTTTTATATTATTTTTCATTCATAATACAATAAGTGCTGTATTTGTTTTTTGTTTTTTATTAGAAAGTATAGATTTTTCATTTTTAGGAAAATGGCTCTTTATTAGTCTATTAATTAGCAATCTACAACTGTTATATTATGTAGCAAATGAAATTGGGTTTTCATCAGCTTTATTTCAAAATAGAATTGTTGTTCGTAAATCAGACGAAACCGAAGGTTTTATTTTAAACCCTATTACATTTGCCCTTGTGGGGCAGCAGCTGACAGTCATCAGTATAAGCCATTTATTATTTAACCATGACCTCAAAGAAAAAAAATATCTTTATTACCTTAGCCTGACAATTGGATTTATATTACTAGTTCTAGGTGGGTCTCGTGGACCCATGTTGAACACGTTTCTAGTTCTTTCTTTTTTTCTTTTAGTAAAAAATATCAAGACTAAAAGCTTAATGAATTTATTCAAATATTTTATAATCACTATTGTTATTATATTAATATTAATTACATTTATAGACCCTCAAATACTAGAAAGCATAGAGGCTTTTAGGAGAATAATAACTACTGTTGACAATATCAATAATACTGACAATGAGGAACGAGTTTTTGAATATGCTGCAGCATGGAATCAATTCCTTGAAAATCCACTTATCGGCGACCAATTTGTCAACAATTTTGATAGCTATCATGCGCACAATATATTCTTAGAAGTTTTGATGGCAACTGGACTCGTTGGTGCTTTCTTTTTCTTTTTTTTCATTCGCGATTACTTTAAAGCCATTTATAAAATATTTTTTATTGATATCCCACCGTCTATACTTTCCATATATGCTATTAGTATCACCATTTTTCTTCTTGGCCTTACCTCTGGCACTCTATATCTCAATTTAGATTTATGGTTAAGTCTTTTGGCTGTTATTGGGTATTCAAAACGATATCAACAAAACCTCTCTCATTGACTTAGGAATATAACTATTGCATTTAACATTATTTAAACAAGGTGGTTTTCTTCTCGACTCCTAACTATATTAGCCAAATATCTTCAATTTAATACTGTAAAAAAAATAAGACTTCTTACCTACTTACTCTAAATAACATTAAAAATTTATTACTTTTTACTACTGACCGACTCCGCTCCTTAAAAGTTTTTTTATTAATTTAAGTATATTTCCCTCTATTTTGTCTTTTATATAGTTTTTTATAAAAAGGATTTACTATCATTTATATTGTTTTATTTACTATTTACCTCCCAATAGAATCTCACACTTCAAATATCTTAGATAATCATTGTACATCATTCCAAGATTGACCAGAGTCTTAACTTTTAAAACTTTTTGGTATATATTATATGTCTCATAAAGTACCTTTTTATTCAACTTGATTGTATTATTTTCTGACATAAACACTCTTTATTCTAATTTGTAAAGGAGAATATAGCAATCGCCCTAAAGAATATTGTCACCTCATTCAAACCAGTATCCTATAAACACCATCCACAACTATATAAAAGTCTGATTATCTGATATATACCCAATTCTTTATTTACCAAACTATACCATTCGATAATTTTTTATACTTTCCAGTAACATTTATATTCTTTCTTAAAATATTCTTTGTAGATTTGTTCGTATATTAAATATTATCATTAAACAGTACACACACATTTATCATCATTATTTAACATTCATTTTATGAAAAAACTCACGCTCACAGTGGCAGGGCTTCTTTTTACCATGGCAGCCTTCTCACAAAACGTATTCAACAACAATCAGACTACTACCAATGGTGGTGCCAACAATGTTAGCCCTTTGACTCAAG
>NZ_JARNTW010000013.1 GCF_029433105.1 Runella sp. MFBS21
GCCAACAGGTATTCAAAAAGTCAGATAAATACAGTAATTTGGCTTGCATGGAACCGCGTGTGTAATTGGATTGATTTGGTCATCAACTCTTTAACATTCGTTGGTTCCTATTTATGCCCACCCCTCAAGTAATTAATTTCGTGGGTGAATATACATCTATTATTAATGCTTTCGCTGAACGTTTTAAAGCTGCTATGCCAAATGAGCATTTAATTCTACATGAAATCTTTAACCGATACCATGACATTGGCAATGAGGCTGGCAATGATCAGCAACCACTACTGGTTTTAGTAATTGATGAATTTGGGAAATTCTTAGAGTATGCCATTGGGCATGAGCCAGAACGAGAGTTTTATTTTATCCAACAACTTGCCGAGTTCGTTAATAATCCTCATTATAATATTTGCCTGATCACTGCCGTCCATCAGAATATAGATGCCTACTCGTTTTCATTGAATGATACACAACGTAAAGAATGGGCAAAAGTAAAAGGGCGTTTCCGCGAAATTACATTCAACGAACCTGTAGAGCAACTGCTTTATCTGGTAGGAGAGCATACGATAAATACGACGTTCATACCTGATAAAGCAGCAAAATCAGGTATTGATACGGCTCTGAAATTGGCTCAGAGAAGTAAAGCTGTTACCCTCCCCTTTGCTGAGGAAGCAAATATTGCCGCCAAGCTGTTTCCCCTTGACTCAGTGAGTGCGGTAGCATTAACCTTGGCACTTCAACGTTATGGACAGAATGAACGGTCATTATTTTCCTTTCTGCAATCAACTGATTACACAGGACTAAATCAGGTAAAATTGTCTGAAAAAAATCCATTTTACAACGTAGCAAATGTTTTTGACTACCTAACTTTTAATTTTTATTCGTACCTGAATTCAAAAGAGAATAGAGACTATACGGCGTGGATGGGGATTCGTTCTACGCTGGAAAAGATAGAGGCGCAGTTTGGAGAAGAGGTAAAACCATATGAGAAGATTGTAAAAACAGTTGGGTTACTAGCAATATTGATTCCATTTAATGCAACTCTTGATAGGAAATTTTTGATAGAATATAGCCAAGTCTGTTTAGGTATTACAGATGCTGAACAACACATTAGTAACCTTGAACATTGGAATATTATAAGATATAGAAATTATCGGGGTCGCTATCTGCTTAATGAAGGTACTGATCTTGATGTACAGGTAGAATTAAGCAAAGCAGGCAATGATATAGAACAAATTCGTGATATATCAGCATTTCTGCAACGCTATTACCAATTACCGCCTGTATTGGCTAAACGCCACTCTTATCAAACAGGAACTCCCCGGTTGTTTGAATATTGGATTTCCGAACACCCATTATCGCGGGTTCCCGAGGGAGAAATAGATGGTTATATTAATTTGATCTTTAGTCAAGAACTGACATTTGAAGCCTTATGTAAGCATGCCACTGCTCAAGGAGAGGCTATTATTTACGCCTACTACCAGCATACTGATCAAATTCGGGAGCAACTTCGCAACATTGAAAAGACTCAAATAGTCATTGAGCGCCATGAAGAAGACAAAATCGCTTTGCGTGAACTAAGCCAAATTCTTGAGCATCAAAAAAAACTGCTTAATCACCTCATTCTCGATGGGCTATTTATGCCTGGACATGTTACTTGGGTATTTCAGGACAAAGTGCGGACTATAAATAGTGCTCGCGAATTAAATCAGTGGCTATCGGATGTTTGTAATGATGTATATAAGTACGCACCAACGTTTAAAAACGAATTAGTTAATCGGCATAAGCTATCAAGTCAAATTGGAACCGCTAAAAAAGCGTACCTACAGGCATTAACAAATAAATGGAATGAGCCGAATTTGGGATTTGAAGAAGAGCGTTTCCCGCCAGAAAAAACTATTTACCTAACTTTATTAGTACAAAATGGTTTTCTGGATGCTTTAAAACAAGATAATTTAGAGGAAGTAACATCTGAACAGTTTGAAGATTTAATTTCTGAAACGTTTAGACCTCTTTGGAGAGCTTCAAAATCATTTTTAATTTCAACGAAGCAATTACGTCGGTCAATAGCAGATTTGATAGATTTATTAAGTTTGCGTCCATTTAAGCTCAAACAGGGATTGATTGAATTTTGGGTCTCTACTTTTCTATTTATTAAACGTGATGACTTCGCTCTGTTTGAAGAAGGGCGTTATGTTCCGGACATTACTGCCGATGTTTTGGAACTAATAATAAAAGAACCCAGAAAATATGCGATAAAGGCATTCATCATAGATGGACTTCGACTTAACCTATTTAATGGTTATCGGCACTTATTTCAGTTGAATACAGAAGTTCGATTTAGCAATGTATCTTTTATTGAGACTATAAAGCCGTTATTAACATTTTACACTAGATTACCCGAGTATACTAAGCAAACGAAGCACCTGAGCCGTGAAGCTTTGGCTACACGATTAGCTATCGAAAAATCACAAGAACCAGAAAAAACATTCTTTGAAGATTTACCGATTGCTCTGGGTTACTCAACTCATATACTGCAGAATTCTTCGGAACATTTCGAAGAATTTATTGAAAGCTTACAGGTAGCTATTAAGGAACTTAGAACAGCCTATGATGATTTGCTTAACCGTTTTGAATCCTTAATTTTGAAGGAATACATAGGGGAAGAAATCGCTTTTAATGATTATAAATCTCGGTTACAAAGTCGATTTGGGAACCTTCGACCAGAGTTGTTGTCATCGGCCCAGAAAACCTTTTTGCAGCGATTGAACTCTCCGCTGGATGATCGTAATGCTTGGTTTAATTCAATCGCTCAGGTTGTTGTTGGCAAACCGCTGACGGCTTTGCGAGATACTGATGAAAACCTGCTCTATGATCGGCTTAAACGATTGATACGTGAGTTAGATAATCTCACAAACTTGACTGATCTTAATATTGACTCTGAACGTGAAGAAGTATTTAGCTTAAAGATTGGTACACTTGTTGATGGCTTACAAGAGGAGTTGGTACGACTCCCAAAAAGTAAAAAAGGGAATGTAACAACTGCGGAAATTGCTATACGGAAACAACTAGGGAACGATCTTGTCGTTAATGTTGCTGCATTGACAAACATACTTAAAGAATTAATAAAATAATGCCTTCCACTAGACACGTACTTGGAATATCGGGCGGAAAAGACAGTGCTGCTTTGGCTATATATATGAGTCGGAAATACCCCCATCTTGATATAGAGTATTATACCTGTGACACAGGAAAAGAGCTCGACGAAACCTACGAATTGATTACTAATTTAGAGAACTACCTGGGGAAGCCAATTATACGATTAAGAGCCGCTGAAAAGAGTACTCAAGATCCTTTTGACCATTATCTTCAATTATATGGCGGTTATTTACCTTCTTCAAATTCAAGATGGTGTACAAAAAAACTGAAACTCGAACCCTTTGAGAAGTTTGTTGGAAATGATCCGGTTATTTCTTATGTAGGTATTCGAGGTGATGAAGACCGTGAAGGCTATATTTCAAAAAAAACAAATATCCAATCGATTTTTCCCTTTCGAAAAAATATTTGGAGTGAGGATGTAGTGAAGAAAGTATTTTCAAACGCTAATTTTGATGCAATTAATGACTTATATAAAAAAATAGCTGTTACGGATTCAAACGAACGATTTTTGGAAATTTTAAGTAAACAAATTTCATTTAGCTTCCCATTAAGTGAAAAACTAAATTTATTGCTTCATATAGACACACGACTATTTAATAAATTGGTCTTTCTTTATTTGAAACAAACTGATTACCCGCTAGCACAAGAGAGAGATTTTGCGCTTTTAGATAATGAAGAAGTATTGGTTCGTGAGGATATCTTTCGACTGCTTGAAGAAAGTGGTGTAGGAGTACCTGCTTATTATAACAAGTGTGATTTTACTGTGAATGATAAAAAAGGACAATATTCACGCAGTAGATCAGGCTGTTATTTCTGCTTTTACCAACAAAAAATAGAATGGATATGGCTTTATGAACAACATCCGGAGCGCTTTGCAAAAGCAATGGACTACGAAAAAGATGGCTATACATGGAACGATGGAGAAACGCTTCAAGATATGATACAACCAATCCGAATGCAGACAATTAAAGAAGATTATATTAAACGCATAAACCGTAATACTCAAAAAACAAAATCTCAATATCTCTTGGATATTCTTGATGATGCAGAAGGGGAAGGGTGCGCTGCTTGTTTTATTTGAAAAATAAATTGATATTTAATGAATTTTTCTATCCAATCTTGGACCCTGAGAAAACTGATTGAAACTTATGATTCAGGTAAGCTTAATCTTACCCCTCCTTACCAAAGAGGAGATATATGGGCGACATCAGCCAAAAGAAAGCTTATTGACTCAATAAAGTTATCTTATCCGTTACCTGCTTTCTTCATATTTGAAAATGCTCCTGGAATATTTGAAATGGTAGACGGACAACAGAGAACTAGAGCTATACTCGGATATCATCATGGGCTTTTCCCTGACGAAAATAAGGAAATGATAGATAAAACAGATCAAAAATTCTTTTATGATACTTATGAAATTGCAGTTTATATTCTAAAAAGCGCAACAAATGCTGAAATTGAAGATTTTTATTATAGAGTTAATAAATTTGGTACTAAGCTAAATAGGCCAGAAATACTAAGAGCGCAGTATTCAAACACTTTACAACAAAATTTGGTTGAAAAGTTATCAGATGATGTAGATTTTGCCTCATTACAGTTATTTACAGATGCATCTTTGAATAGACTTAATAATACTGATTTAGTAGCAGAATTATTAACTTTACAATTATTAGGTAATACTGATAAAAAAAATCAAGTTGATAAAGGATTTTATGAAGATGAAGGATTTACTGAGGAAAGCGCCAGAGAATTGGAAGAAAAATTTCGAGAAGTACTTGCTCATCTTCAACGCTTTAATGGTATATACCCGATTAAAAAAACTCGTTATAAACAACGGAATGATATATATACATTGTACGGTTTTATAAAAGAAAATATATCATTACCTCCTGAGGTAATGGATTACTTTTATAAAATATTAGTTCTTATTGGCGAGGATATATACCCCTCAAACGAAAATTGTTTCTCATTTAGAGAATATGCTGATAATTGCGTTAGCCAGTCAAATTCAAAAAAAGCAAGAGACGCACGTTCTGCATTTATGAACGGTTTATTACTAAATCAAGATTTAGCACCCTTAGATAAATCTGAGGATGATATAACAGCAAATCTCATTATTATGGATACTTTAAATTTTTACAAGCTTAAAAATGATGATCTTGTAAATCAAGCTAACTATTGGGTGATTAATATTGAGGCTCTCAAAAATTCAACTGAAAGACATCTTTTCTAGTTATGGACATAAGCAATCATACTATTATTTTATCTGAACTTGAGGATGGTAGCTTAAATGACGAATTAAATATTATCGTTAACGATAAGGATACATATATACTTCGATACTTAGTAGAGCCTTTTAAATCATCTAAAGGCGGAAACTCTAATGTTTATCTTTTAAAAGATAAAGAAGGACGCAAACAAGATAAAGTTGTTAAAATATGTAACTATTCAAGGCCTGGTAGAAAAACAAAAGATTTTATTATAAGACGGTATGGGCGATTTATTAATGAGATAAAGGTTTTAAAAGATTTAAAAGAAAAAGGTAAAGCAAATATTGTTCAAATAGATTTTGATGGTGTAGTAGAAGTAAAAGGTAAGGAATTTCCTTATTACGTAATGGAAAAAGCTGACACCGATTTAATGGAATATTTATCAGTAAATAAAGAAATAGATGAGCAGGAGAAGATAAAATTTTGTTTGGATATATATAACGCAATAAAACAGCTTCACTGTGAAGGTTACTATCATCGTGATATAAAACCAGATAATATCTTGTTATTTTACTTAGATGAAGATAAAGAAAATGCTATTTGGAAACTTGGTGATCTTGGCTTAGTCGCACATAGAGATAAAGATTATGATGATATAGGGGAGAAAATAGGCCCTATTGGTTGGTTATCACCAGAGGCTATGAATAAGATGCTTACGGAGAAGCTGCAAATGGGTTTTGATTGTGGAATTGATGATAAATCAGATATATTTCAATTAGGAAAATTATTTTGGTTTATTTTTCAACAAAATGCACCAATTGGACAAATTTTATTTGATGATTTTATATGCCAAGTCACGCATAAAAATGATATTTTTTATCTTATTAATGAAATGCTTTTATATTCGAAATCTAAAAGAGCTAGTAAGGAACTTATTGATATTTTTTTAGGAGAAATTGCTCAAAAGTATGCAGTAGCGTGATAGATACATGCTATTCAAGTAGCTTTGGCTCATCACAATGAGGATATACGGGGCTGGGCTCCCAATGGTCAGCTTATAATATCAATGATGACTATTTAGGTATACCGTGCCAGTTGTACAAACTTTGCGAACGGAAAAATGAGACCGTTGATTTGCTGATTTATGGAAAGCATATCGCTCAAAGGATTCTTTTTGAGTAAGTTTCCTAGAAGATAACCGAAGACAATTAGGAAAGGATTTAAGATTATTTCTGTTTCCAATCGCAATTGTTCGTAAAAAGACCCGGCTTGAAGTAGATAGAATTAATGGTTTCAAGAATTCTGTTGGATTTTAAAAGCCCACCGAAATGCTCCGGTTCTGTGGCAATCGTCCAGCCGGCTAATCTCTCTAAAGTCCAATGAATCAATGGCCGCTCAAATGAAAGAAGATTCTTTATTTCTTTCACTTTCATATAAGTAAATTTTGTTCCTTTACCATTATACGGATTATTAAAAGTAAAAAAATCAAGGTCAATATCGAAATACACTTTTTTTTCATTACTTGATAAGATGTGTTCTTCTAATTCCTCAAATGTTCTAAATTTTTTGATAGTATGCTTATTTCCATGAATGTCGATAAGTTCTTCATCTTCCCAATCCTGATCATATTTTCCCTGACGGCAATGGACATAAATATTGCCTATTAGATTAAGATAGGCCGCTGATAAAATATGTCCATCATTGTTGCCGGCTAATTTTGCCCAACAGAAAAAAGCAACTTCTCCATCATCTGATCGGTTAAGCGATGATAGCAATTCCTTTTCAGTTTCGCATGGAAAACAAAGATCCTGATGCCAATCTAACGAAATTAAGCAGGGCGGGGATAAGAATTTCTGCTTTCTGTTCCATTGAGACCAGAAAAAAAAAGCATAGCGATGATCTTGAAAAATTGCCAGTTCAACAGCTTTGCCCTTCTTAAGTGGATGAGATAAGATTTGTTTACTTGAGCCGGGCGGAATTATATAGTGTGGATTTCTGAACTCTAACATAATCTTTCGTAATTACTTTGTAATTGAGCGTTGTTTGAATCTTTTAAACAGCATTTTCTGAGAAATGACAGGAAAACCATTTAATTACTATAAAAGCTGAATTTATTATCATAGATATCACGGCAATTCACTTGCAGCGTTAGGTATTCTGATGATAGTGGGCAGGAACTTGGCATGACAATGCAACCAACCCGTTAAAAATCTCAATAATAGGATATTTTTTAATATTCTAGGACTTCATTTTCTAGGCCATATTTTTTAACTGCTGCTTTGAATTTTCTCCAGCCAGTGGCGTTGCCTTTTTCAATAAAAATGTGGTATAGGAGATTGGTATAGACAGGAAATATTAATAACTTTTTCTTGTCATAGGTTGGTTCTTTCGATATAGCTGCTCCTGTACTTACATATAATTTATAGTGAGCCTCTTCTAATTTTTGAATAAAATTTTGATCAACCCGCATATCGTTAATCTTATTTTTTTCTTCATTAGGCGCTAATTGCCCCTCAATTTTTTTAGTTCTTCGTATAAAATAACTCTTCTGCTTCATTTCTTCTTTTTAGTTTGTTCAACTTAACTTCTAAGCTCTACTGTGTTATTATCTGTGCAGGCATAAACAAGCTAACTATCTTTTACCTCTTTCTATTTATTCTTCCCGGTCGTTGTAATTCAATTTCTAAACTCTCAATTGTAGGAAGATTTCCTTCTAAGTTTGTAGGTATAATCTCTGTAAGTTGATATTCAGAAATGCCTATGGGCTTATGGATATCTTTAAGCGCATATTCAGCAATCACTTTATTCTTATCCTGACAGATCAGTAATCCAATACTGGGTTGGTCTACATCTGTCTTTAGTTGGTCATCAACCACTGACAGATAAAAATTCAGTTTTCCGGCAAATTCAGGTTGGAACTTGCCCCGCTTCAATTCAATTACCACGTAACAGCGTAGTTTTAAATGATAGAATAAAAGGTCAAGGTAAAAATCCTGCTCTCCTACCTCTAAGTGGTATTGCTTTCCTACGAAGGCAAACCCGGCACCTAACTCCAATAAAAATTTAGTGATATGTTCGGTGAGCGCATTTTCCAGGTCTTTTTCCCGATAATCTTCCGCAAGCGTCAGAAAATCGAAAAGATAAGGGTCTTTGGTAAATTGCTGCGCCAGGTCTGATTGGGGGGAGGGCAGACGATGTTCAAAATTGCTGATGGCTTTGCCATGCCTTTGAAACAGTCCCCCTTTAACCTGTAAGCTCAACATGTCGCGGGACCAGCCATGTTCAATGGATTTGGCCATGTAAAACAGTCGTTCATCCAACGATTTTACTTTATCCATAAGAATGACATGGTGGGCCCACGGCAATTGCGCAACGGGCGGTTGCGTAATTTGATCAAGTTCATACAATGCCGCATATTGTTTCATATACAACAGATTTCGTGGGGAGAATCCCTTCATGTCCTGGAATTCTTTCCTTAGATCATCGGCTAATTTAGCAATGACTTTGGCACCCCATCCCTGATTCTCCTGTTGCGAGATGATCACTTTACCCACTTTCCAGTAGAGCTTTAATAATTCAGCATTTACTGCACTTATAGCCCGCAGGCGGGCCGTGCGGATTTCCGCTTTTAAGTCCTCTAACAGACGAGAGTAATCATCAGGTAAGTGATTTTTCATGGTCTATGCAAGATAATAGATAAATAGGGCATGCGAAAGCCCCGTGACCTTTAAAAAGTATTTTTTAGAGAATCTGTATGTGCCCTTAAATGCGGCATTAACCCCATCATCTCGGTTGAATTGGTACATGGCAGGAGTCAGAAATGATTATGAAAATAAGTGATATGAATGAAATCATTGAATATAAATATTGAGCTAACCGATTTCGAACCAGCGGCCTCTTGCACGCCCCGCAAGGTATGATTATGATATATGATAAACCATCATATTGACTGAAAAATATTTAGTATAATCACATTGTCAAGTAAAACAAGCACAAAATTTGACATGTTCTGACCGAAATCAGCTTTATGAAAGTCAGCTCCGTCAAAAGCTATGCCGACGTGTCCGAAGATAATTATGAAAGGCTGGGTTTTCTGGATGTCATGAAGGATCTAAAACCAATCCCGTATCTGGGTATGGAGTCGGCACTAACCCTCTTTAAAATTCGCATAAAAGCAGCGAGTGACAAAACCAAATGATCACTTAGGCTCTGTTATATTCGCCAAGGGTAAGGGCATTGTTGGGAGCAGTTTTGGAAGAGATCCAAAGCGGGTTGGACTTGAATGCGCTCAAGGGAAGTCTCAATCCTTTTACTAAGTCGCCCTGGGATTCAATAATTCTTTGATGAAAACAGCCTCTAATCGGAATATTCAATGAAATTGCAATCTATGACTTCCTGTAAATAATAATCCCTTTTGTCACAAATGTTGACAAAATTTATGACAACTATGCAAGTGATTTGTGGATTCAATTCGTTGTAAATGAGGTAGTTACAATATTTTGTTGCACTTTAAGTGATTGTCGTGATTTTTGATATGCTTGCTGTGACTGTGCTGGATTCTCTGTGATACTCTGGTGCTGCCATGCTGCCTCCATATACACTCATCAGGTACTCGGCCTCAAAATGTTCGTCCCGTACAATCAACGGAATAGGAGGAGAAGGGTGCTGAATACTTTCAAGCTCTTCCAACGACACATAGTCTAATTCAGTAAAAAAGTGTTTGATTAATGAGAAATAAACTCTTCTAAGGGGTCTTTCCCCTCGCGCCGCAAGGGTCTTCGATGAACGGCACCGACGGTATCCCCTACCTTCCTCCACTGCGTTGCGTGCAGCTCGGGTGATCCCCCTCGGCCCTGACCGCCCCTGCGTTTGCTACCCCCACCCTCGGCGGGAGCCAAGGTTGCATCTGTGCAACCCATTCCAAAAGGAGACAGTAATGGAAACAGTCACTCAGCAAATCCACTATACAAGTCAGCCGATAAAAATAGGAAAAACCTATTGGCGGTTGGTGATTAAAGAGCGTGTAGCGTACAGAAATTTGGAAGAAGACCGCAAGCACCTGTGCACGGAATATCAGTGGAATAAGGAAGGCCAATGGCTACCCGGTTCTAAATGGCCAGCGTACAATATCAATGATACCTATTACGGTATGCCGCGCCAAATGAGCAAACTCTATGACCGGGAAAAAGACATGATTGATTTTTTTATTCATGGAAAACCGATTGCACAAGAGAGGCTTTTTTAGTAAAGCTTTCTACTTCACAACGGTTATAAGGAATAACATTCCGTTTTCAATGGATTGAAGTAAAGCAGCGGAACCGTCTTCAAAAAATATTTCTTCTGAATAATTTGTCTATGAGTTAACCATGGTTTACCCCTAAACAAAAATACCCCTCTTTCTCTTTTGCCAATCTCCTGTATTTCAGTTCTTTTCTTCGAGCTGTTTACCCGATTTTAAGCCAAATTCTGTTCGAATATAAACGATGGTTTACTCCTAAATGAAAATGAGCATAACAGGCTATGAAACAGGCAGTAGCGTATTATCGGGTTTCAACACAACGACAAGGAAAAAGTGGTTTAGGGCTGCAAGCACAGCAAGCCGTGGTAGAAAGTTACTGTAGAAACCATGAATATGAGCTGGTGCAAGAAGTCATCGAAGTAAAATCAACCCGTAAGTACCAAATACGACTTTGGGAAGCCTTGGAATTTTGTAAAAAACAGGATGCTACCCTGATGGTAGCTAGGCTAGACCGACTCGGCAGGGACGTAGAACAAATCGCTCGATTGGTAAAATCGGAAGTTGATATTATCGTTACTGATAATCCTCATGCGACTCGTTTTACCATTCATATTCTGGCAGCGGTGGCAGAAGAACAGCGCCAACGCATCAGTGAAACCACCAAAGAGGCTTTAGAAGCCGCCAAGCAACGCGGAGTAATTTTAGGAAAAAATGGGAAAGCACTTTCGGTCGCTAATAAGCAAGCGGCTGAAACATTTGCTCAAAAACTATCTCCGCTTCTAAAACGGCTCAAGCATAAAGGGATAACCTCGGTACGGGCGATTTCTCAAGAATTGAATCGACGAAAAATCCCTACGTTTCGGGGTGTTGGCCGTTGGCATCCTAGTACCGTCTCTATCTTGATGAATCGTCTAAAATAACTTTTATTCACCTTAACCATTTTTTCGATGAATCACTTTGAAAACAATCTGCTCTTCAATGACTCGTATCTGCTGGAAAACCAGTTAGGCACTGATACGCTAAAAGTTAGCTCAGTCAATACGAACTGTGATTGTGATGGCTATTCTTATGACTTAACCGATGATGACCATGATTCCAATTCGTTCCCCCCAAGTGCTGTTACGACCTCTTGAGGATAAATGCTTTTACGTCGTGAATTGTGCTTATCCCAATTCTCTGAGGATTCTCACCAAGAGCCAGTACCACTTGTTGGCTGCCATTGATGGTCAGATGAATACGAATGAATTAGCGCATAAGTTGGACACCCCACCTGAGGCAGTGATGGCTTTCTTGCAGATATTGGTGACGACTGAAATCATTCGCTTTGATACAAACTTTAGTCAACCACAACGTCCCGCTGCTCCCACGTCGCTCAACTTTTGGATTCATACGACCAATCGTTGTAATCTCTCCTGTAGTTATTGTTACATTTCAACACTGAACACCACGGGAGGAATGTCAGAAGAAGTAAAACAGCGACTACTGAACAAATTGGTAGAAACTGTTCGCAAAAGAAACATTCGTCACATCAAATTTCGGTTGGCTGGTGGCGAACCTTTGACGCAATTTAAATCATGGAAGACCTTTATTCCTCAAGCAAAGGAAACATTAGAAGCACTGGGATGTAAACTGGACATCGCTTTCATTACCAACCTAACGATACTGACAGATGAAATCCTTACTTTTTCCAAAGAGCAAGGGATTAGCTACGGTATTTCTTTAGACGGTTTAGCACAACATCATGATGGGGTGCGAACGTTTCGGAATGGAGTTGGCTCTTTCCAAACTGTAGATGAAAACCTTCGGCGGTTATTGGCTCATGGTTTGCCCGTCTCAGTCAATACAGTGGTGACCAACCATAATCTGGAAGGCTTACCCGATTTAACACGTTACTTGATTGCATTGGATGTTACATTTCGTTATTCAATTGTCAAAGGGGAGCAGATTGACGCTGAAAAACTGGAACGATACCTTTCTGCTTCCTACGGTATCATGCAGGAAGCTATTCAGACTGGTTGGTCTTTTTCCCGACGTCATCAATTCTGTGATTTAAAGCTCAATGAATTGGGTTTTCAGACCTGTGCTTCGGGCTTTTCGGGTGGAGCTATTAATGTCGATGGAACCTTGAAGTATTGCCATGTACATGTGGGCAATGATTTGGAATCTTCCTTTTCTATTTTTGAAGAAGGGATAGATTTGGTGGAGATGATTGAACGGGGAGCCCACTATGAAGACCAAAAATCAAAGGATTGTTCGATATGCAAATACAAATCCATTTGTACCAGTGGTTGCCCCATTTATCGGGTAAATGGTAAAGACCCTCAGTGCAGTATTTATCACCGCTTTATTCCGTTGATATATGAGCTTCAGGCCAGAGAACGCTTGAAATTGCTGCAAGATTACGGAATGATATAGCGACTCACACAAACGCTTCTTGAAGCTTTCAGGAAGCGTTTTGGCTTGATAACTGTTGGAATAGGTAGGTGGTTGATGGCGATTGTTATTTCTGTATTGGCATTGCTGGCGACGTTTTATCAATTGTATCTGCAACGGGTTCATAATGAAAAATCACTCAAGCCTTTAGGACAGGTTGATCTACGAGACCGAAATAATCAAGTTTCTGTTAGTATCGCTAATAACGGTATGGGGCCGATGATCATCGACAGAATTACCTTTTTTAAAGAAGAACATTGTTATACGAATCTTGAAGATTGTTTGAGTTTAGCACCTCGCTCTTACCGACGAATTCCAATTAATGAGTTAGCAAAAAAAGTAGTATTACCTGGAATGTTGTTTGAAGTATTTGCAGCCGAGTTAGCTCCTAATGAAGAGCAAATCGAAATGGAAAATGTTCGACAACAGCTCTCGTTTATCACGTTGAAAGTGGAATATCGGGACATCTATGAGAATAAATTCACGCTGGAGAGAAGTCTGGAATGGTTTTCCCGGCACATGACCCACGAGAAGAGTTCAACCTTTAGGACTGATATACATTGATAATAGATTTTTAATTGACAAATCCGTGGTTTGGTACTTAAAATTACAGATATTACCAGCATACGTCAGAATTTTGGTGCTTTTCCATGCAGACATCCGTTTATAATCAAATTCATGAAGAGTTTTAATTGAGGTTTTGGCCCGATTGAAAGATTCTGGACGTGCCATTTAATTAACAAGGAAAACTACCGAGAGCTTTTTGAATAGGGTTCCAAACCACAAGATGTCGTTCAATCCTGCCTTGATAAATTTCTGAATTTATCAAATAAGAGCAGTATTGAGATTAGACTAAACCGAAAATGCAATTTTTATTGATAATGAGTTAGTTCGTGCCCAAGTCCATATTTGACCAAATCCCCGAGGGTTTTTCAATTACCTTAGAAGGCCCTATTTGTAAATTCTGGCAATGCATCTTGGTAAATGATGATGAAACGATATCAATCATGGAATTTGGGGATACTGCAGAGGAAGCTTTTCTGAAATGTCTAAGTGAACTACCCTATTTTTTAGGAGCGAAATAATCTTGATTTGCTTGTAAAATCATATTTCATCAGGTAACTCACTAGTCCAATCAACTTCCGAAAGCCTTTTCGCAATCTTATACAATATTCTATGTTTGTCCAGTTTATTAGTGAAAAGACTGGACAAATGATAACATATGTTATACGAACATTATCGGTCTTTGGGGGCATCCAACCGAAACGCCCGTCATAACTGCGATCAATTCAGACACTTCAAAGGAAGATGGCGATGCGACATCCACATCATGCTACGATTTAGTGTAACAGATGTTCAAACGAAACAATCATTCCCCTTTAATACTGACTCAAGGCCGTCCATTTTCTACTCTAACAAAAAACTGATTTTTATCATTTTTTTCTAAATGAAACCACTGAAAATGTAATTAAAATCTAAAAAATAAAACAATGCTTGTTTGTAAATATAAAACATACATATATTTTGTTTTAAACCTATTTTCTTTTGTAAAACGCATGTTTACATTATGATTTTTTGCGATCCATTTTCTACTGGAAAACCATTATATTTTGATACTTTTTGGTATATTTTTATAGAGAATAATCATTTATTTTCTATAAAAAAGTGGCATTATAATTGTGGATGAGTCAATTACATCCCTCTTAAAGAAAAATAACCCAAAACATACACTTCTTCATTTTTTAACATACATTTTTTTGCATTATTCGTGCCATTTAACTAGCTATACAGTAGTAACTTACATATTTTTCCACACGCTCTACTCTATTTTTTAAAATCGTATTGGCATATTTTTTGTCTTAACTTCATCGACCACTTATTCAAAATCAGTCTTTGGGGTCTTAAAAAAACTTTCACACTTTTTTTGAGCTACTTCCTCTTAACCATTTCTTCTTATGCAGCGTAGATTGATACCTACATGGCTTGTTTTTTTCTGTAGCTGGCTAAGTTTTATGGGACTTTGTTCCCTAAATGCCTCCGCTCAAAATTATATCATCTCCCGTACTTATAAAGATGGGCAAGCTGCCGACGCAGGAAATGTTGCCAAAACAACCACTCAAGTACAGTATATGGATGGCTTAGGTCGTCCCATTCAGCAAGTGGCGGTGGGACAAAGCCCTACTGGAAAAGATATCATCGTTCATCAAGCCTATGATGCCTATGGACGTGAACCTAAGCAGTTCTTGCCCTTTACTGATGCAGGTAGTGCTGGTAGCTTTCGCAGCAATGCCTCCAGCTTGCAAAATACTTTTTATGGTAGCAATACCCTTCAATTTTCTCCCGCCGACAATACGCGTCCCTACAATGAAACCACTTTCGAAAGTTCTCCTCTCAATCGACCCTTAGAGCAGCAAGCTCCCGGACAAAGTAGTTATTCCTACCTAGCTTATGGGGTCAACAACAATGCCAATGCCCTGACAACGGTGAAGCGGTATGATTTTCAGGAGCATACCAATCTTGAAAACACCGTCGTAGCTAATGGAAACTATATCAACGGACAACTTTCGTTTGTGAAAGTGACCGACGAAAATGGAAAAATAGCTATTGAATTCAAAGACAAGCTGGGGCAAGTCATCTTAAAAAGAGCGGTAGTAGAAGGCTCCACTTTTGCTGATACTTACTACGTCTATGACGATTTGGGTCAGCTCCGAGCGGTACTCCAGCCCATGTACCAAAATGAAAGCAGCACCCACAAATTTGCGTTCTTATACCGCTATGACGACCGTGGTAGACTCACCGAAAAACAAGTACCAGGTGCTGAAAGTGTAGAAATGCGCTACGACCAGTACGACCGTCTGGTGCTCAGTCGAGACGGTAATCAGCGTGTCCGTGACACCTGGTCATTTACAAAGTATGATGCGCTGAATCGTCCGATTGTGACGGGCGAAATCAACAATAGTGTAGCTCCTACTCCTCTACAGCTTCTTTCCAATGGTCACCACGAAACCCTAACGGGAGCAGGAGAAGTCAAGTATAGCCTCACAGCCACCCTGCCAAGTTTGTCAGATGAAAGTGGGGTGTTGAATGTCACTTATTACGATAACTACACCAATTGGGGAGCCTTGGCTTATGCAGACCAATACAGCCTCACGCCCCATACGGCTTTGAAAGGACAAACGACGGGTGCACGTAGCCGTATGTTGAATCCCGACGGCTCGTATGGTGATTTTTTGATTAGCACTATTTACTACGACGACAACTACCGTCCTATCCAAACAATCAAGCAACTTTTCGGTTTTTTGGGTGAAAACGATCCCGTACTGCGGCTTTCTATTCAATACAAATACGCCATAGCGACGGTGATTGCTAAGGAGCGGGAGCAGCAGGGGACTAGTAGCTCGGTTGTGAGTATCGAAAAAGAATACGGCTACGACCATGCTGACCGATTGCTATGGGTAAAACACCAAATTACCCGTGATGGAATAGCCCAGCCACAAGTGACATTGGCTGCCACAGATTACAACGAATTGGGACAACTCAACCAAAAATGGCTTCACAGTACCGACGGAGCCAAATTTCGCCGCCAAACGGCTTATACTTACAGTATCCGAGGATGGCAAACGGCGGGGCATACCTTATTGAAGAAACAAGACCAAATTTCGGCTCAAACGCAGTTTAAATACCTACTGGCGTACGGACAAGGTGGTGGGACTTACACCAATGGCAATATTTCGGATATGAGTTGGGAGGACTATGACGACACCCATAATGGAGGCTACAGCTTTAGCTACGACGGCCTCAACCGCCTCCTGAGTACAGGTAGTGCTGGAGGAACCAATGAGGGTGGCTTAGGATATGACCTCAACGGCAACTTGAACACGCTCAAACGTTGGCAAAATGGTACACTCATTGATGACCTAACTTATCACTACTCCCAAGGCAACCGATTGAATGGCATTGTGGATCATAGTAGCCATGCAGCTGGTTTCAAAGAAGCCTCCACGGGAGGAATGGGGTCTTATGCCTACGATGCCAATGGTAACCTAACACAAGATTTGAATAAGGGGATTTCGGTTGGTAATTTGCAATATAATTTGTTAAATTTGGTACGGCAAATCACGATTGATAGTAGTACATTGGCTTATTATTACGATGCGAGTGGGCAAAAGCATCAGTTGGTGTATAGCAACACCGCCGATGTAACCAAAAGCGAAAGTACGCGTTATGCAGGAAGTGTAGAATGGGAAGGCAACCATTTAAAGCGAATAGCCACTGGAGAAGGCCAATATATTTATAACACAAGTAGCACGGGGGAATATCAATACTATTTGAATGACCACCTAGGCAATACTCGTGTAGTAGTGAGTGACTCAGGCAAAGTACTACAAAGAAGCGATTACTATGCTTTTGGGCTGCAAATACCACTTTTACCCACTACGAGTGACTCATTACGATTGGTAAATAAGTATTTGTACAATGGCAAGGAGCTACAGCCTCAAACGGGTTTGCTAGATTATGGGGCAAGGCAGTATGATGCGTCGGTGGGGAGATGGTTTGGGGTCGACAGATTTGCTGAAAAGTATTATTCGCATTCAGCTTATCATTACGCTTTAAATAATCCAATTTCAAATATCGATATTAATGGTGACAGCACCTATAGATTTGATAGTAATACTGGTGCCTATCTGGGTTTGTTTGATACAGATCAAAGTGGTCAGGTTGGTTCTTATGGAACTATGCAAACAATCGGAAAAGGGAAAAAGAAACAAGAAGTTTGGAATGGAGAATACTTTGATTTTGCCGACCCTGTAAATGATTCCAAACAAATTAGAGAGGGACAAATAAATCATCTTGAAATTATGAGTGATAATGAAATTCAATCTCTTATGCGAGAGCAAGGAGCATTTGAAACTGGAATGGTAAATTTTGGATGGCAAAGTCAAGGAAGCAAGAAATTTGACTATGCTTTCACAATCCTTAAAGATAAATATCCAGATTCTAAGTTTGATGGTGAAAAATCAAATACGTTATTTCTTCCGAAAGGAGAAAATACTGCACATAACTTTGGCAATTTTGGCAATTATCTTTGGGGAGCAACAGGCTATACAGCTGGTTTTGGTTATGCAGAACTAAGTGCTGGGGCTCACTTTAACAGCGTTGTAAACCCACGTAGAAATGGTTATCCTTCTCAATGGGACTCCAAGGATGATCAAAATTCTATAAAAAAGGGTATTTACCATTCACAAAAGTTTAAATACAGGAATTTAACACGATGAAAAGATCCATTAATATAATCGCACTATTTATTTTTATTTTTATTTTTTTTGATTGTAAAAATAAAAATGATGACATAAAATTAAAATTTGATTCAATAAGTAAATTAGATTTTTCAATTTATAATGATATGCAAATAACTAAAAGAAATGACACATATTTTATTGAAATAAATAGCCAATCGTACAAAATTAAAAAAAATTTTTTGAATAAAAATATAAGCTTTTTAGATAGAAATGGTGAAAAAAATATACCTAAAGAACTAAAAGCTAAAATAGAAAAATTGCTATCCTTTTATGATAGTATTGAGGTTTTATTATTTAGAGTTGATAAAGTTGGAAATGTTTATTTTTCTATACCATGGCATGATAGATGTACTTACTATTTTTTAAGGTTGGCAAAAGGGCATACATTAGATAGTATAAATAAAAAAAAATATAGTGTTTATGATGGAAGTTGGTATTTTGATAAAGAATGTTCTGTTCCATGATTTTAGGTTAATTTGATAAGGTGGATCCTCCAGCAGAAAGAATGCCAAATTGGTCACCGTATAATTATGCTTACGATAACCCAGTAAGATTTATAGATGTTAATGGTGATTCTATTTCAATTGATAAATCATTGATAAATGACAAGACAGCATTAAAAGCATTTTACGCATTTGCGCGTACAAAACAAGGCATTTCATTTCTGTCTAAATTTGCAAGTAAAGATCAAATTATTGCTGGTCATAAATATTCAAAGGCCGGAAAAATGCATCAAGAAGGAGTTAATCTTACATATATCAGTGAAAATATAAAAAATCCGGAGACAAGTGGTACAACTGAAGGTAAAAAAACTACAAATAGAGTAGAAATAAAGGTTGCCATTGATAATGATCCTACTCGGACTGTGTTTTCTAAATTAGTTACAATTTTTCATGAATCATTCATCCATGCTGAAAATACTGCGTTAGACTTCAAAGATGATAAAAAATTAAACAATAGTAATTTAAGATTGACTCAGCAACAGAAAGATAATGTAATGGGGTTAACTAATCATTTTCAACATGTTAAGGTAAGAGATGATTACACAAAAAATGGAATAGGGGCTCAAAATTCTAATTTATGGCCTGAACAAGCACTAAGAGGGATAATAGAAGCTAATAAAAGTATTGGCGTAAATTATAGCGTCGAATTTGTGTTTAAACATATGTGGTCTTATGAAGGTGGATTGGATGTACGATGAAGACAAAATGAAAAAGCTAATTTTACTATCTCTTTTTGTGTCTTATTCTTGCTGTAGATCAGAAAAGCAAGATTTAATTGTCTTTGAATGTAAATTTCGAGATGGAAGTCTTGTTAAAAAAGAAAATTTTTATTTAACCTATGTAGTAGAAAATGATAGTATTTTTGAAATTACCAATTTCGAAAAATCCAAAGTAAAGCTGATCGTTAATTCTAAAGGAATAAGTCAAATAAAAGGAATACATAAACAACTGGTTTATTCATTTGTTGATTTCTTGCCAAGAAAGAATTTTATTTCACCTATTGATTCTACTATCTCAAAGTTAAACAGAGCTAAAACCTATAGCATTAATGGTGAGAAAATTGAAGTATATGAATTTAAGGAGACCTACTTCAATAGAAGCGATGGATACTTTAGCTATTTTTCTTCTAAAACAGGATTTTTAATTTATTATCTATATGAAACTGGTACTACATACGAACGTAAATTCAATGGAAGTCAAAATAATTTAAAAATACTTAATACTCTTAAAAGTGACAGTACATTTTATGTAGGTAACCTACTAAAAAACCCAGTTTTAGATTTTAATAAGGTGGTACTCCCATCAGATATAAAATAATAACCTAACTCAGATTTCATGAGAACAAGGTAAAAAAATAGAACCTACTTTTCTAAAAAATAATAAAAACTCATCAATCAAGTAAAGGCATTTTGGAATAATTGCCTAAGGGCTTGCTTTGTCTTTAGAGTAGCCAAAGAGTAACTATTACTGAAATATCAAATGTGAACCAATCATCGTTCATTATGAAGCGATTTTCTATTATATTTTGTTTATGGTCTAACTTGGCTGTATCCCAAATCAGCGGACGAGTTCAACTAAGCCAGCGAGAAGGGGGGCTTGCCCACTGTACCATACGCGCCTATGACAGCGCCGCAAAAATAGTGGCTAGTGCCACTACCCAAAACAACGGTTTTTATGAGTTGGCCATTCCAGCGGGTCAAACCGTGCGCTTGGAAGTAAGCCTACCCACGGCGACCTTGGGAAGCGGAGCCACCTGGTCGTTGGTCAGTCGCCAATCGCGCCACCGAATGGTCAAAAGTCCTGCTACCCACCAAAATTGGCAAGCCTACCAGCCCGAGTTTGGAGGGAGTGCGCTTCCGCAAGTAGCCACCCCCGTCTATGTACACGCCAGTGCCCAGGCTACCGGAGCAGCCTCCACCCCAGCCATTGTGTTGCGTACTTTGGGGACGGATCAAACCTCTGTTTTAGCCACTTTTGGGCAAGTGGGTGCCGTATGGGGCTTAGCCCACGATGTGAGCCGTCGACAAGTCTATGCAGCCGCTTTGGCTAAACGCCACGTTGGGTTTGGCCCAGGAGGCAGTGGAGCCATTTACCGCAGTAGCATTCAGTCGCCGCTGCACACCCAATTGCTGTATGATTTTGACCGTCAAGGCATTGCTACTCGTCCAAAAGGATTACAGCGAGAGGTCGCTACAGTATTGGGTAAATCGGCCAAAGATGCCGCCATGTACAATCTCATCGGTCAAATGAGCCTAGGAGGGCTTGATGTATCAGCGGATGGGCGCGTACTTTACGTCATGAACCTATACAATCGTAGCTTGTACGGTTTGTCATTGATAGGGTCTGATAGCACCGTCCGGATAGGACAGGTAGTCGCCTATCCGCTTCCAACTCTTTCTTCCAAGGCAGGCATTTGGCGTCCTTTTGCCGTTAAATACCACGCCAATCGCGTGTTTGTAGGGGCTGTATGCGATGCTTCGCTTTCCCAAAAGGCAGCCGATTTACAAGCGGTAGTATGGAGTTTTGACCCTAGTCAGCAGCAATACACCGAAGTACTTCGGGTACCCCTTGATTATCCTCGCGCTTCGGCACGTTGGCACCCTTGGAGCAATGATATCAACCTTGCCAAACAGTCCAGCTACCCTGGTAACTTATCGTATGCACAACCCATTTTATCAGATATTGAGTTTGATACTGATGGCTCCATGATTTTAGGGTTCATGGACCGGCTAGGGCACCAAACAGGCACCGACCAGCCCGACCCCCACGGTCAGGGGGTTTATACGGGCATCGCCGCCGGGGATGTGCTCAAAATAGCACCTCGCAAGCCCCTGCGCGAAGCCAGTGAAAGTCGTTGGCGCAAAAACTTACGTATAGAGCAAAACGCCCGCGCTGGTAGTGCCGTAAGTGCAGGCAGCGACAACGGTGAAGGTCCCGCCGGAGGAGAGTTTTATTTTGGGGATGCTTTTCGGTGGCAAGGCCAAACCATGCACGCCGAAACAGGAGCGGGAGGATTGGCCTTGTGGCACAATGGTATCCAAACCCAGCTATTTCATACCGCTCACGAGCCCACTGCCGAATTCAATAACGCAGGTTATATGATTTTTGACGCTCAGACGGGGGAACCCTTGGGAGGCGTATCGCTCTATCGCAATATGCAAACGGGCTATTTTGCCAAAGCCAATGGTGTAGGCGATATTGAGCTAATCACCCAATCCCCCCCTATCAGTATAGGTAGTCAAGTATGGTGGGATAGTAACCAAAATGGTCTTTTTGACCCGCAAGAGGGCGTGGCAGCACAGGTAGTTTTGGAGCTTTATGACCAAGCAGGGCAACTGCTGGGAAGCACCCAAACGGATGCCCAAGGACAATACTGGTTTGACCACCAAAACCTAAGTGCTGATCTCAAACCACATACGAGTTACGAAATCAAAATAGCTACTTCTCAAGGTATTTATCAGGGGCTTCAGTTGGCAATACCTACCGAAACCCTCAAGTCTACACCCAGCGAGATTCGGTATAGATTTCAAACGGCTTCCGTGGGAACGACGCTTGATCATCTCAACGTGGGACTCCAATGCAATCGTAGTTCGGTCACTACCCAGGTGATAACCCACCAAGGACAAACCAACGTGATAGTGTCTGGTTATCAGCCGACCGACCGTTTTGAGTGGCGTGCGAGCACTGCTGACTTCGGGTCAGAAGCTGCCCAAACCATTCCAAGTAGTGGCATGGTTTGGAGTGGGATAGCTCCAACCACCCATATGCCTGTTTTCCTAAAGATAATGAGTCAAACAGGTTGTAGTACTGAGCGCCCAGTGGTGTTAGAACAAAACCTAACCGTAAACGACGCAAACGCTGAACTACAGGTGTATCCCAATCCAGTAGGAACCCAGACAGAGGTACATCTGAAGAAAGTCACCGCTACCGAGGAAACAAGCCTGCAAGTAGTAGATTTGACGGGACGCTTGCTCTACAGCCAGCCGTGGGGACGGGCCGAAAACCACAGCCAACTTTCTACGCACCCATTAAAAGCAGGCGTTTATATCCTCAAGGTACAAACCCCCCAAGGCATATTTAGCAAAATCATTGTAAAAGAGTAAAAGCAGTCATTATGAAACTTACACACTTGATACTATCACTCGGTATGATAGTGCAGGGGGCTTTTGCCCAAGATCAGTACGCCCCTAAGGTCATTCCCCCTTCTCCCAATGCGGCTGCTTTAGGAAAATTTGGTGACATTCCCGTGAGCTATTACACGGGCTTGGTCAATAATTCCATCCCCCTTTATACCATTCAAGACCAAGATATTATGGTCCCTATTTCCCTCAGTTATCATCATGGGGGAATTCGGGTGGAAGAGGAAGCTTCCTGGGTGGGATTAGGGTTTAGCCTAAACGCGGGGGGAGCCATCACGCGAACTATCAGAGGAAGAGATGATTTTAGGGATACGACAGGCTATGCTTTCAATCCACCAGTGGATACTTATTTGCCTGACCCTACGGCCAATACCAATTTTATGCAGAAAGCCATCCCTTATACCAACCCTAGACTTGATACCGAGCCTGACCTGTTTTATTATAATATCGGCGGCAAGTCGGGAAAATTTATCTTAGAAAACAAAACCTCCGCTCCCTATTTTCCCCTTAAAGGTATTTTGCTAGATCAATCAGACGTAAAAATTACCTGCCTAAGTCGAACGGGAAGTAGTATTTTTCAATACCAATATGTGTGGGAAATCATTGACGAAAATGGCATAAAATACACTTTTAGCGAACAAGAAATCAATACAACGGCGGCTAGTTCGAGTAGTTATAGCGCTACTACTGCCGACAGTGACCCCATGCCGGTGCTTGAATACAACAACGAAAACGCCCACAATATTACAGCTTGGTACCTCACTTCCATTTATTCACCCCAAAGCAATACCACCGTTTTGTTTCATTACAACCGCGCTGGGAAGTTTTATTCGGTAAGTCGGCTCAGTACCAATCAAATCCAAAGTACCAGTGACACTGAAACATCCTCCAACCTTAGTGACCCCAATTGTACCACGGCCTATACATTGTCGAGCAGCGATTTAGCCAATAAAACCACCGTCTCCGCCAATTTTTCCCGAAACTCTTATTTAGAATCCATTACGTTTACCAATGGTAAAGTACATTTTGTAATGAACGACCGCGAAGACATCCAGCGTTATCGTTCAGATTCTGCGGGTTCAACCCTTCCTTATGCGGGTTTGGTGGCCCTTGCGGCCATTGACGACAATTCTCAAACCTTATTGAGCAATGACATTCTCAACCCCCAAAAACTGAGTTCCATTGAAGTGCGCGATACAACCAATAGTTTGGTAAAGAAATGGAACTTTTCTCAAAGTTATTTTAACCAATCGGTCATTAGTCACTTATCTCCTCCGCTTAATTTGGCGGGCAATTTGTTGAAATATAACAATTTACGTTTGAGGTTGGACTCACTTCAAGAAGTGGGAACCAACGGTACATCTACCCTTCCTGCTTATAAATTTGTGTATGAAGGAGACAGTACTGATGCCTATGGTAACGTGCTAAGTCCGGTTTTACTCCCGGCCAAAACTTCCCGCGCCAAGGATTATTGGGGATATTGGAATGGAAAGTTAGCCAACAATAGCAGCCCTAATATCATTCCTCAGCTCTATTACCCTAAAATGGCCGCTTCCAAAATAGGTTTCAACACCTATGCTTTTCACGTAGTAGGTTTTGGAAGCACCCTCAATGGCATCGACCGTTCGACGGATACGACTTTTAAAAAGAGGGGATCACTCAAAAAAATGAAATATCCTACGGGTGGAAGCACTGAATTTACGCATGAAACCAACGTGGCCATTGACAAGACCGAAGAAGTGGTGACTCATGTGTACGAAGCAACGTTGGCGCAGGCTGATACTAGTTTTTTAGTGACCAACAACGATACCTATGCCGAAATCACTTTTGAGTTGTCATGCGATGGCTGGCCTTATGTATGTCAAGACCCCCAAAATAGTGGCTCTGCGGGTGCCTCAGACTGGTACGCAAAGTTATCTAAAAGCGGAAGTGTAATCAATGAGAGATACTTTACGGATTGGTTGAGTAAGAGTTGTACTCCAAACGGCTCAGTCTCATTTTGCACTTATAAGCAGACCATCTTTTTGAAGCTTAGCCCAGGCATCTATGACTTAGCCGTGCAACGCACCAATCCACTTTTTCCCGCTCCTCGAATCAGCGTACGAACCTTGCACTTTACGGTAAGCAATGAGGAAAAGCCCATTGCGGGATTAAGGATAAAGAAAATTGTGCACCATGATGCCAGCAACGTGGCTCGCGTTCAGAACTTCCAATACACAAACGTAGATAACAGCAGCAGTGGTGTTCAAATGAAGGTTCCCATTTTGTTTAATTATGGTTACCCTGAGATATTAAATATCCAAGAGGCGGCTGGGCATGGAGTTGATTATCCTTGCAACCGTTTATGGTGGGGGATTAAAGTGGCAGCCAATAGTCTGGCTCCCCTAGGGACGTCGGCCAGTGGCTCCCACGTGGGTTACAGCCGAGTAATGGTATCTGACGGTAATGGACTGTCGGAATACCGCTATCATAATACTCCCGAATCTCCTTCACCCGCTCTTTTTCCAGATTTACCCTCCGAGTACAACGGCAAAAACGGAATGCTGTCTAAAGAAGTGTATTTTAGCAACTCAAATTTCAAAGTTCGGGAGGTATTATACGACTCCATTGTGGCAAAATCCAACGTAGCCCAGTTGTATAAAGGAATGAGGTATTATATTGGAGATCAGCTTTTACCAGATGGAGAGACTGATGTCAAGGTAGTAAAACATGTGTATAATCTTCCTTCTAACTTTTGGTATATCAAGCAAAAAACCGAACGCGTATATGATTTGACGGATGTATCTAATACCACTTATACAGAAGTGATTTCTACTACGTCTTACAACAGTACCCAGCATTTACAGGTTACCTCTACGAGTACGGTAGATAGCAAAAACCAAACGCAGGAACAAATTTTTAAGTATCCGCACGAAATGGTTTCAGGAGGCTCGTCGACTCCTTACCAAGACATGGTCAATGCCAACATCCTTGCACCCGTGATTGAAAAAACCGTTAAAGTAGGAGGTCAAACCCAATCTGTGGAGACAACCCATTATCAAAAATATCATTCATCATTTTTCAAGCCGTCGAGCGTGGAGGTATCGCAGAGAGGAGGCCCTTTAGTCACCAAAGTGACTTTTGACAATTATGATACCCAAGGTAATCTGTTGGCTTACACCCCCCAAAATGGCCTTAACACGACCCTTACCTATCATAGTAGCGCGGGTAAGAGAAACTTGGTGGCCACCAAAACAACGAGTGGTCAAACCATTACCTATGATTATTATTCCTTGATTGGAGTCAAAGAAGAAATCGACCCTAATTCCCTAAAAATTGAATATGAGTATGATTCCTTTAATCGACTTGCAAAAGTCAAAGACCATGAGGGGCGTTTACTCAAAGAGTTCTGTTACAATTATGTTGGCCAGTCAGTGCCCTGCTCGGTAGGTTCTTTTTCGGGCATGGTGGCCAGTGTATCTAAAGAACTTTTAGAAGATAGTAGTATTTGTATCACTACCATTACGCGGAGCGGTACGCTTGCTAGCGGTCAAGCGGAAAAAGATTTTGCTTGTGAGGAAGTGACAATCCAAGCAGGTTTTACGATTGCCGCCGGAGCCGAATACGAAGCGGAAATTAAATCAAATTAATCCATTACGCTCTATAAGAGGTAATTCTATTCAAATTAATTAGGTATGAAAAAGAATCTAATTTTACTTTTACTTTTAGGCTGCGGTTATTTATCGGCCATTGCCCAACGCTACCCCAGCGATTCCACGGTAGAAGTTCGGTTGTTGACCAGCGGAGGTGTTACTTTTGCGGGAGCCAATAGCGTCACCGCCGTCAAGGGAGCCCTCAGCAATCGCCAAAACAAAGCCGATTCACTCATCAAACGACGCAACGAAACGGCCAATAACAAGGTCACGGTCTTTACCAAAAAAGAAGATGAAGGCAAATCCCACGGCAATGTGACCTTGCCCGTTCCCCCCAATTACAAACTCAACTTCCTGACCTCAACGGGCGATGTTTCTTTGATTGATGTCAATGCCAACGTGATTGGAAGAGCCGAAAAAGGAAACCTCTCGGTCGTGCGTTCCTCAGGCAGAATGGAACTCAAAACCGACAATCACAACATCACCGTCACCGACTCGGATGCCAGCGGTTTTGTGATGACCAAAACGGGCACCGTCACCCTGCAAGACGTGGGTGGAGGTTTGGTAGGGATCAGCCAAGAAGGCAAGGTCATTTACAAAACCACCACCAATTACTTCAAAACCCGCCGCTATGCCCCTTTTGACTTGAGTTTTGAACAAGCCGAAGTAGAAGTAGCCAATGCCCCCGAGGGAGGTACTTTCACGGCTGTCAAAGGTAACATTGTCGTCAAAAATGCGGGAAAAAATGTGCACCTCAAAACCACCGAAGGAAGCCTCAACGTAGCTCCTGCCAGCATGGGCGTAAGGGCTCAAAATCGCCTAGGGGGCGTGGTGGTACAAATGGCCGTCAACTCCACCTCTCTGGAACCCGTGGTGATTGAAGCCCAAGAAGGCAATGTCGATTTGTATATACCGCTGAATTTTGCGGGGGATTTTGTGATTACCTTGGTTCAAAACAAAAACTTCAACATTCTCAATCGGGTCAATAGTTTTTTAGACCTTGGCTCCATAAAAGCCGAAGAAGTGGTCGATACCGAAAGCAAACGCCTCATGAGCCGCCACACGCAGATTTCAAGGGTGATTCGCAACGGCAAGCGTCCGGTCAGAATCAGGGTCGTCAATGGCAACGTCAATATCATTCGGATATAGATAAAGTATATACAGCATCGTTAGCTATTCCAAACTATTCAAATAATGAAAAAGATTATTTTTTACTTCCTTTTCCTACTTCCTTTTTTGGGGTATTCCCAAACCTACTGGACGGGAGCCGTAGACACAGATTGGAACACGGCGGGCAATTGGAGTGCGGGCGTTCCCAACTCTTCTACGGCGGCCGTGGTAGCTAGTTGTAGTACCTGTCCTATCCTTACCTCCAATGTGGTCACGGGAGGTTTGACGGTGGAAGGTGGAGGCAATCTCAATATTGGGACTTATACCGTGACCGTTTACGGGCTGTACTGGATGAACTGGGGCAATCTGACTTCCAACGGGGGAGTGATTGATGCCAATCGCACGGGAAATGTGCAAAACAGTCAGTTTTATGGCAACCTCACCTTGCGTATCAATTCGGCGGGTACCAACAATTACCTCGGCGGTATGGGGGGCAACAATACCTACCACAACGATTTTACGCTAGAAGCCCACACCGGCGACTGGACTACTTTTGAGATAGGTCGGGGGTTTGTTGATACCTACAAGGGCAAAACAATCATCAGCAATGTAGGCAAAGGCTGGTTGGTAGTGGTCGATGCCAATAATTCCTACAATTCACCCACGGTTTTTGAGGATGATGTGGAGTTTCGCAACGTCCACGCCGACGAGGGGCACCTGCAAATCTGTCTCAATGGAGGCAAAATCCAGTGCCTTAAGAAGGCTCGTTTTTTTGACAACACCAACAGTTTCAATTCTTACATTTGGCTGGGCAATGCTCAATTTGATGACGAAACCGAAGTGGACACCCGCAAAGCACACATTTCGCTGGGAGGCTGTTTGTACAAAGAAGATTTTATTCTTAAAAACCGAGAGGGTGCTTTGGTAGAATTATCTTGGAGTAATTTTGAAGAAGCAGCCGATTTTGTCATTCCCCCGTCGGTTCCTTTTTTATACGGGGATTTGCGGATGAGTTATTCGTCTTTCTATGGCAGTGCCAGCTCCACTCCGCTCAATATTCAGCTAGGTTCAACTTCGAGCCCTACTTCTTATCGACCCAACACCTTGGTAAAACTCTTCTATATGTGGTCCATCAATCGAGAGCTTAACCTGCAAGCTGATTACATTCAATACCAAAATTCGACCTTTCATAAAAACACCACTCTGAAACGAATTGGGGTTACAGGTACCACGCCGAGTGGTTATATTGGTGGAGGGGTATGTCCGGGTTACTCTCGTTTTGAGGGAACAATCAAATTCGACAACGAATTTGGAGACCATTGGGTATTAGGGGCTTACGGAACGGATGTTTTCAAATCAGATGCGGAGTTTATTGAAGGCAACAATTCCTGGGGAGCACTGAGGGCTTCTTACTCCTCCTCAACGACCTACGAAGGCAACATCAGGATGTCGACGCATCCTGCTAGCTACAATGGAATTGTATGGGGAGAAAATGGTGGCACATCAACGTTGGTATCGGGCAAAACAGTCTCAATCGACCAATTTGGTTATGGCTTGTTGACTTTAGCGCGTTTTACGCAGCTGGGGGCTACAACTCCGCAAACAATCAATATGGGTACGGGGGCAGTACAGTTTTATGAATCTAATTTTGGAAGTCCGTTGCAAGTGACCACGAGTCGGATTGGAATCGGAAAATCTACTTTTTTTAATGCTAGTTTTACCAAAACAGGGAGTGGTGCGGATGGATGCGAAGGGCAGAATATTTTCAAAAAGAAAGTCCATATCAAAAATCAATCGACGGGCAGTATTGTTTTTTACAGTCAGAATAGCAAAGTAGATGCGCCTTAAAAAAAATAAACTTGAGTAGTTTTTGAATAGCCAAAAGCAGCACGCTTTTGGCTATTTTTTTTTGATTTCTTAGTAAAATACTGGATTTCCAGTATTGACAAGAGTTGTTGTGTTTTTTTACCTTTGTAATAATCATTATACACACTTTTCTTCAAACCTACACTACCGTTACAAAGGACAGTATATCAGCGCGTAAACAATCAGGCCAGTATTAGAATTGCAGGCCAACTTAGAACCATACGATTAATTGACCAAGTCCAATATAAAGTAGAAAAATTAGATAAATACGGTAGCGTAATTGGAGTGGCTATTGATTGGACCTCTTTACCACTGAGACCAATTGTGAATAGTGGGGGGCTTTTCAATACTAATCCTACACTATCTACCGGTTGGTATTATGTTCAAGTTCGTACGCGCAGCTATATACAATGAGTATGAATATTCTGCTTAAATGATTATTCAACCCAAAATAACAAAAAAATGAAAAAATTACTGAAAACTCTTCTCTATGCCGTTGCTGTGCTGTGTTTGACAGAAGGTTGTTTCTCTGCCCCTTTTCAAAGCCGAACAACCACCATATTCGGTACAGTGACTGATAATGATACCAAATTGCCTGTAAGTAATCTTGAAATTGTAATCTACGGACAGAAAGGGGTATTGGGGTCTGTAAGTAGCGACTTGAAAAAAGTATCCACTGATTCCAATGGTAAATATAATGTGGATGTTGATGCCCCAAAAGAATTTCACTCACTTGGGGTAGGAAATAATTTCGACAGTGATAAAAGCCTAGTGGTTCAATATCGAGATTATCTAATATTTCTAAACGGACAGCAAACCCAAAACTGCTGTAGGGTAGAAATCGGTTCAAAAACTCAGTATGATTTCATCATGATTCCTAAATAAATTCACCCTAAAATGCTGCAACAATGAAAAAAATCGTGTCAACGAACTATTATAAAAATTCATTGCAAAATTTTAGTTTCCTTCTCCTTTTTGGGCTGTCTTTATTTTCTTCGCTTGAAGTTACGGCTCAAAAAGACAAAGATACCTACCAAAAACAAGTAGATGAGTATCTCAATAACTTCGATTTATCGGGTATTAAAAACAACCTGCTGCTCAATAAAAGTGCTTTTACGACCGACGAATTGGAGTACTTTCGGAAGCCTGTTCGCAACCGTAAAGGACAGATTGTAGCCAACATCAACGCCCGGGAATGGCAAAGCCTCTACGAACGACTCTCCATGGCCGATTTACGAAAGGGAAATGACAAAATTCCAGATGTCGGCACCTTAATAGAACAGGATGCTGATAAACGAAGTAATAACAACGTAATACCGATTGGTATTCTCAATTTAGATGCGACATTTTTGGACGAAAAGCAAGCCGAAGAAAACAGTAAAGAAAAACAACAGGGCAAAAAAGCCAAATCAGAGCAATACGAAAAGGTGTTTTTTCTGGCTGCCGCCGTGCTGCAAAAAGACATCTATCAAGCCGATGTTAGCTTTAAGATTGACCCAAATCTTCACATCAGCAACAACAAAAACGAGATAAAACGGCTTGAAATAGATTTTCAGGATGGCAAAGGCTACCAATCGTTTGAAATGAAGGCCAAAGCTATTCCCTATCGTTTTACGAGTACAGGCGAGCGTATCATCACCCTGCGCATTTATACCCAGCGGGGTACCTACGTTTTTCATTCGCGCATAGATGTCAAGCAGTTGGAACGGCCAAAAATTTATCGTGAGTTCACTGTCACGGCGGAGACCGTTCGTCAGGATACGATTTCGGTGAACAGTCGACTCAAAAATGGTCGTCAGGCTGTCTCTGTACCTGGGGCCAACACGCGCATTATTTTGGGTTGTGACCAAGTCTTCAACAAGCCCATCATCATTGCTGAAGGATTTGATTTTGTAAATGAAAACTCTTTAAATGGACTCCAGGCACAATCTATTGCTACTTTTCAGCCTTATATGAACCAAGGCTATGATTTGGTATTGGTGGATTATCACAATGCACGGGATTTTATTGAAAACAACGCCGAAGTCCTAAAAAATGTGATTCTTCAGGTAAACAACGAAAAAGTCGGCAATGAGCAGTTGATTGTTGTTGGCCAAAGTATGAGTGGATTGGTGGGACGTTGGGCCTTGCGAAAAATGGAGAACGACGGTATCGCGCACAATGTGAAACTTTTTATCCCTTTCGACACTCCCCACCAAGGAGCCAATGTACCCGTAAGCATCACTCAAATGTACTGGGCGGCCAATCCCTCTTTTTTGACCAACGTGTTTTTACGTATATTTTCTACTTTTGGCAATTATTATTCTGCTATCCAAACCCCCGCCGCTACCCAAATGCTATTACATTGGGGCAGGCCCAATTTATACGGAACAGGGAACAGACATCCTGAATTTGATAGTTTTCGCACTCGATTACAAGCCATGGGCAACGGTGGATATCCGCAAAATTGCCGAAACATAGCCATGATTAATGGAAGTCTGGATGCCTCTGACCGTGAATTGTTTACCCGCTATGGTTATGGCAGTAATTTGATTTCTTCAAGGCTATTTGTGCCGGGGCCGCTCCCACAGTTGGCTTATATCGAAGCTTATACCAACCAAATCAATAACAACAGCCGAATCCTCAACTTTTGGGCCAATGGCGTGTTTCTTTGGGGAGGGGCACTTGTAAATTACGGGAGTGCCTTTAATAACGATTTTCTTCCAGGAGGGCGTTCTTCATTTGCCATTCCGAGGCGCGTACCTACATTTTACAGTGGTACATTTTTCGATTTTTGTTTTATCCCCACCTTTAGTTCAATAGATTATCAAGGCTCACGTAATACTCAAAATGAACGTGAGTTTTTGAACGTCAATAACGCTCGAAATGCGGGACAGACTCCTTTTGCAGCAGTTTATGGGTTTAATAATAATTCAGAACACATTACTAGGTTTCTACCATGGCAAGCTCTTGGTATTGCTGAAAATCTACTCAATAATCCCGGTTGTCCTGAGGTACAGCCTCCTCCTGCGCCCTATTTCAGCCAAGGCTCAGTGCCTTGCCTGGCCGATCCCACTACCGATCCTGCCTCGGTCATTGTCAACCTCAATATGCTTTCGCCTACGCAAGGGCAATATACCCACTCATGGTCGGTACAACCCACCGGGCAAACCTTTACGGGTTCGGGCGATAATTTCAATTTTTCGGTCAGCGAGCCAGGCCAGTACACCGTCACTTGTACCCGGAGTTTTCCCAATCGCCCTGATTTAAATAGTACTACCAGCATTGTAGTAACGGTAAATTATTGCAACACTGGAACGGGAGGCAATGGACCGAATGGTACTTGTGGTTATTTAGAAGGAGATTTTGCTTATGTATTAGACAATGGACAGAGTTTATATGCCCGTTATCACAATGGGACATTATATGCAGTTGCTGTTGTGGGTGATACCTATCAATTCGTCTCTCGCAGTACGCTTGTGGCTAATGGGATGTTTGAAAACTTTGCAGGATGCTTTGCTGAAACTGATCCAAGGGAGAATGGGAATAATTTACCTTTCCAGAATGGGTGTTATACGCTTAAAAGTAAATTGTCTAATAAAATGATGCAAATGGATAATGACGGGAATGGTGCGCGTATTCGTCAGTATCCAGACAATGGACAAAACAATCAAATATTTAAGCTTGAAAGTGTCGATGGCGATGCTTATAAGGTAATGGCAGCAACCTCTAATAGAACGCTAGAATCTCCTAATGGCGGTACAAGCTATGGCACAGAATTACAGCTTTGGGATTATAACGGGGCTAATTACCAAAAATGGCAATTTGTCAATATGAATGATGGTAGCTATCGTCTTAACCCTAAACATACCAACCAACTCGTAGTGGATGTGTCTCAAAATAATACCGATAATGGGAATCTTCTTCATTTGTGGGGCATCCATAATGGTGATAATCAGCGATTTATTTTTCAACCAGTTGGATGTCCTAGTAGTGGTTGTACGCCACCAGGTGCACCGAGTTTATCGGCCAATCCAAATACGATTAATTCAGGTCAAAGTACTACCTTATCGGCCTCTAATTGTAGTGGTACGGTCAACTGGAGTACGGGAGCGACAGGGACAAGCATCAGTGTAAGTCCTACTCAAACAACGATCTATACCGCCACTTGTTCGGCTAATGGTTGTACCAGTTCTAATGGCAGTGTAACTGTCACAGTCAATGGAGGAGGAAGCGGAGGTAGTGGTTGTGCGCTCAACAAAGTTCGCTTGGTGTTCCGTAATGACTGCTGCCTTCACCGTCTGAACGGAGCTAAAATTCAAGGTTCAAATGATGGCTCCAACTGGAATGATCTTTATACCATTAACGTCAATGCAGATGGGGGCTGGCAGGAATTTACTTTTGGTAATACAACATCCTATTCATCTGTACGCTTTCAAGCGGGACCCGAAGGCTATGGAGAGTTACGAGAATTGGAATTTTATAATAACAACACCAAACTCAGTGGAACTGCCTTTGCCACAGGTGGCTCGTGGGACGAATCACTTTATGGGTATCAATATGCTTTCGACGGTAATACAAGTGGAAATATGTGGCATGCAGCAAATTCTGGAAGTGCCGCTACCATAGGTTTGAACAATATTTCAGGCTGTGGAGGAGGTTGTACGCCACCAGGTGCACCGAGTTTGTCGGCCAATCCAAGTACGATTAATTCAGGTCAAAGTACCACCCTATCGGCCTCTAATTGCAGTGGTACCGTCAACTGGAGTACTGGTGCAACAGGAGTAAGCATCAGTGTAAGTCCTACTCAAACAACAACTTACACCGCTACTTGCTCAGCCAATGGTTGTACTAGTTCTAATGGTAGTGTGACAGTCAATGTTAATGGAGGAGGTGGAGGCTGCGGTAGTGGCACAGGTCTAACGGCAAACTATTTCAGTGGGCATGAGCTACAAGGTAGCCCTATTGCTACGCTAACTCAAAGCACTATTGATATGAGTGGTGATGAAAGCCAAAACTTACCTATTCTTAATATTCAGGCAGCCAACATCTCCGCACGTTGGGAAGGGCAAGTAGAAGCCCCAGTGAGTGGTAGTTATACTTTCAATATCCGGACTGATGATGGTGTAAGAATGTGGTTCAACAACAATCAGGTAGTAGATGATTGGGGATATTACGGTGCCACCGATCATAATTTTACGGTGACCTTGAATGCGGGTCAAAAGTATGATATCAAAATAGAGTGGAAACAAGGTGGCGGTGGTTATGAGGCTAAGTTCTTCTGGACTTATCCAGGTCAAAGCACCCAGATTGTTCCTGCTTGTCGCCTGTATCCTTCCTCAGGAGGTTGTACGCCCCCAGGCGCACCGAGTTTATCAGCCAATCCGAGCACAATCAATTCAGGTCAAAGTACTACCCTATCAGCCTCTAATTGCAGTGGTACCGTTAACTGGAGCACAGGAGCTAGTGGGACGAGTATCAGTGTATCGCCTAGCCAAACAACGACCTACACCGCCACTTGCTCAGTCAATGGTTGTACTAGTTCTAATGGTAGTGTAACTGTCACAGTCAATGGTAGTAGTGGTAGTGGATGTATTGTTAATAAAGTGATTATATTATTCCGTAATGACTGCTGCTTACATCGTCTGAATGGAGCCAAGATTCAAGGCTCCAATGATGGCTCCAATTGGACAGATCTTTATACGATTACCGTCAATGGTACAGGAGGATGGCAAGAATTTACTTTTGGAAATACTAACTCCTATCAACGAGTACGTTTTCAATCAGGTAGTGAAGGCTATGGAGAGTTAAGAGAGTTAGAATTCTATAATGGTTCAACCAAGCTTAGTGGCACTGCTTTTGGTAGTGATTTTAGTGGCAACGCTTTAGACGGAGATGTAAATTCTTTGTGGCATGGAACAACAAATGGTACCCACAATCATGCAGGATTAATCCTAAATAGCTGCGGAGGTGGTAGAATGGGAGTGGTTGGAGAAAAGGAGGCTCTTTTGGTAAATGTTGAAGAGTCAATACAACTACACCCCAATCCAAGCACTGGGCAAGTAACAGTAAGATATTACCTAGCAAAAGGGCATCAAGCAAGTTTAGATTTTGTGAATGTAGCAGGTATGGTAGTAGCAGCCAAAAATTTCATAGGCGAAGGTGGCTGGCAGGAAGATAAAACAGATCTTTCTAAAGTACCAAGCGGAACTTATACTTTACGTTGGCAGTCTGAAGGCAAGCAAGTGACCAAAAAACTACTGATAGTAAAGTAAAGTGGATACCATGAATAAAATGAGGCTTGGCTTTAAAGCTCAGCCTCATTTTATTTGAAATCTACAAGAATATGAGTGATTCCCTTGATGTTTGGAATTTTTTAAATTAAATCAACCTTATTGCATGATATGCATACTGTTAAATGAAGTCATTTATATGTTCAACTGATTACTACGAGGGTAAAAATGGGGGTAAAACAACTATTTTAAAATTTGCCACTTATAGATATCAATTGTTTAAAAAGAATTTTCGAATCCTAGCACCCCAGCCATTGACTTGTCTAATGACACCTTAAATCGTCTAAAAATCCCTTGAAATACAACACTTTTTGCAATAAGATTGTCTAATCACAACGATTAGCATCTAAAGAAATCTAACAAAACGGGGGGTATGAATGGGGGTATTTTTCGATACCCTTTTCAAAATACCCCCACTGGGGGACAAATGGCTCTTTCTGATTTGGACTGCCGTCATGCCAAACCAAAAGAGAAAGCGTATCGATTAGCCGATTCTGGGGGATTGTATTTAGATGTCCTAGCAACCGGTCTTCGGGTCTGGCGACTCAAATACCGTTTTTTGGGCAAAGAAAAGCTGCTGACTATCGGGCCTTATCTCACGGTTTCGTTGGTCAGTGCCCGCGAAAAACGAGACATTGCCAAAGAAGCACTGTTTCAGGGCATTGATCCCGCCCAGCAAAAACGAGATCAAAAAGCCTTGGCTCGCTTCCAAGGCACCCAAACGGTCGAAGTGGTGGCTCTGGAATGGCATGCCACTCACCAAGAAAACTGGGCACCCAGTTATGCTACCCACATTTTAAGTCGGCTCAAACAAAACGTCTTTCCTTTCATCGGTCAGCAACCCATTGCCACTTTGAGTGTCCAACACCTACTGGCTTGTATCCAGAAAGTGGAAGACCGTAAAAAATACGATTTAGCCCACCGCGTCTTACAGATGATGGGGCAAATTATTCGTTATGCCGTCATCACGGGTCGGGCCGAGCGCGACATTACCGTTGATTTGAAAGGAGCCCTCAAAAAGTACAAAAAAGGGCATTTTGCGGCCATTGACGCCGAACAATTACCCGCTTTATTGAAGGCTATAGAGAAGAACGATGCTCGTTTGTTTAAACAAACCATTATCGCCCTCAAAATGATGTTATTGACCTTTGTGCGTACGAGTGAGTTAATCAATGCCACTTGGGATGAGTTTGACATAGGGAAGAAAATATGGGTGATTCCCGCCGAACGCATGAAAATGCGGATTACGCATCTGGTCCCACTTTCGGAGCAGGTGATAGCTTTATTGGAAGAACTCAAGGAATTGTATGGGGATGAAGGGTACATTTTACCCAGTGCTTTTCGTAAGAACCAACCCATGAGCAACAATACTATTTTGAAGGCATTGTCCCGTTTAGGTTATCATAAAACGATGACTGGACATGGTTTCCGAGCATTGGCGATGAGCACGATCAAAGAAAAGTTACAGTATCGCCACGAAGTGGTGGACCGACAACTGTCGCATCAGCCCAAGAGTAAAATTGACAAAGCCTACGACCGTGCTCAATTTTTGTCGGAACGCACAAAAATGATGCAAGAATGGGCCGACTACATCGACACCCTCAAAAAGACCGCATAAACAATTGAGGTATCTAGTCGGAGGACGAAGGCTTGAATTGCTGCAAACATTGTTGAATCTCACTCACTTTCCAAGCAGTGATACGAGGTGCTAATTTATAAGGTTTGGGAAACCGTCCCGATTTACAACCGTTCCACCAAGTAGCTTTGCTGACGGGAATGAGTTGGAGCACTTGGGGTAAACGCAAAAAGCCCTGTACTTCTAATGACATCTTGCCTCCTTGAAAATGTGAATGGCTTCCCTTTCTATAACTCATTCGCTGACGATTCTTTTGTTTTAGTGCCATGATTCATCAAGGTTCGGGAGCTACAAAGTTGATTTTAAGCTGAAAACCGCGTTTTTACGCGGTTTTTTGCGTTTATACCCTACCTTTCAAGACGTTGTCTCTAGGTACATATTTAGGTACATCGTTTTTTTTGATAGGTACATCATTTTAGAGCTTCTTTTGCGGTGGCTATTACTATCATTTAGTTAATTTCTAATGATAAAAATCATCGCTTTTTTAGGTGTCCTTCTGCCTCAACTTGCGTCCTTGATTTGAGGCGCGTCTGCCCTCGCATTGTTTCACCTCAAATCAAAAGTAAATCATGAAAAAAGAATCATGTTTGATGTTCATTTCAAATTACGCTACACTCGTAAAAACAAACAGCCAGATTACAACCTGCCCGCTTCGGTTCAATTTGTAGTCAACATTGACGGTATTTATTCTTCTCCTCGCTCAACGGGTATATCGGTAATGGGCAACAAATGGAGTGGAGTCCAACAAAAAATAATAGGTTCGTCCGAAGAAGTACAATCCCAAAACAGGCGTTTGAGTAGCATCAAAGCAGGGTTGGATAAGTTACACCAAGAACTGTGTCTGGTCAAAGATTTTGTAACGCCTCAGTATTTAGTGGATGTTTATGTGGGCAAGAAAGAAAAGCGTATTACGGTCACAAAGTCCTTTGAATACCTTTTGGAAGAATTAAAGAATCCCACCGACCCTACAGCCCCCAGACTCAAGCAAAAGACTTTGGATAAGTATGATAAATGCTATGAATATCTAGTGGAGTTTTTGAGAAAGGAGAAATGGGAAGCGGTAGAGGTTGTACAGTTTACGCACCCAATGGCCGAAAAATACCGCCGCTTCTTATACAGCAAAGGGTTTGGTCAAGACCACGTAAGCCGCTATGTGAGTTATTTGAAGAAGTCATTTGCGTTATCCAAACAAGTGGGCGATAGTGACTCGAATCCTATTTTTGATGTCCCCTGTCCTCGCACAAAGCCCAAGAAAGCGAATCCCTTGACTTTTGAGCAGTTAGAACGGCTTGTAAGCTACCGTTCACAAGATATTTTTTTGCAGCAAACGGCGGATGTAATGGTGTTTTTGGCTTTTACAGGCTTAGATTATTGCGATTACGTAGATTTTGACAGCAGTAAGGATATTGTTGAATTGAAGGGGGTAAAACTCATCACGATGAAACGGACGAAGCTGTTTCGAGGAGGTTCTATTCCTGACGATACCTACATTCCTTTGTTAGTCCCTGCCAAAGCGATTTTGGACAAGTATAACGGCTTTCTTCCTTATCTGAAGTACGCGACGCTTCTAAAGAACCTAAAGCACATACTAGGGACGATAGGAGTAAATACGGAAATGTCGGTGAAGAATCTTCGTAAGACGTTTGGTTCGTATTTGCTCAACAAAGGTCTACGAATGGAGGTAATTCGGGACTCAATGGGACACTCGACAATCAAACAGACGGAGGAAAGTTACACGATTGTGTTTGTGGATACGTTAATCCATGCTTTTAAGCAAGCGGGTTTGATTTAAGGTCGAAATGTGCATTTTGCTATCAAATTAAAGCGGTCTTTTTGCGGCTCCTGTTGTGATGCATTCAATGGCCACTTTAATTTGATAGCAAAATCGTTGCCCAGGAATGCAAGCTTTACAAATCGACCTTAAAATTTGCTATCAAATTAACTATATATATGGTTATCGCTAACGGTTCTGGCGCAGTGGCGGATTTCGGAGCACAAAACTGTCAATACACCATCCCTATGGTTATCGGGATGGATGTGAGGTAGAATGTTCAATTAACCACTGCACCCGCCATTGAGCCAAACGCCTGTTATCAGCTGCCCTTCTGTCCGTTCGAAGTGATTCCTAGTCAATATTGCACTGAATTTGTGCACGGTCTGGGTGCGGTGGCTTGCAGACTCTTTTTATTTTTTTAGTGTTGCCTTGTGTGTCAGCAAAAAAATAAATGTGCTTGCAAATTCATGATTATAAAAGCTAATGGACTGGTTAAACATGTAGTGTTCTGTGGTTTTGGTCATAATAATCTCCTACACAATAAACAGTTCCTTCAAGTTCGTCCGCAATCATTGAAGTGCTGAAAATAATTTGATGTTCCTGATTGTCTTTATATCTCTCGGACATTGCAGTAATAAGTTTTTGCAAATTTTGAGTTCTCTCTTTTTCAATGTATTTATGCGGTGGGTCAATAGCAAATGTGAAGCAACTTGCGTTGGCTTGTGGGTGGCATTGCTTCTCTTTTGCTTTTGCGTAGGATAGCCAAATGGCATTGTCAAAATTGCTCTAACGTTCATTTTATCACTATCGTTTAATGTTTGCACTGTCGTCATAGGGTTACTGATAACGCCAATGCAATGTTAGCTGCATACTGCTTTTTCTGAGTCAACTTCTATTTCATTATTTTTTAAATACAGCAATAAGTCATTAACGTTTTGAACATAAGGATAGTCTTCGTAAAATATTTTTAAGTCAAATTCATTATCGCATATGTATTTTTCAAGGTTGGGAATGCCATTAGTAAAGTCAGTCGCACAGAAACCTGAAAATATTAAATGTCTTTTGTCAAAAATATTAATTGCACATTCAGAAACACAAATGTTGTGAAGTGAATACTTTTTACGATTGTTGTTTTCGGTTTCGTTAAAACCAATTGATTCAAGTATCTTTTTACTTGTATAAATTGGTCTTATTTTGTCATAATCACACCAAATATGCTGTTTCTTATTCAAGAGATATAAGTAAATTCTTTCCTTATCGAAAAAGTCGCGAAATTCTTCAATTCTTCCAATGTCTGGGCTACTCAATGGTTCAGCTAATATACTCATGTCGCCTTCATAGCGAACGTAATCTCCTACTAAATAAAGTTTATCTCTGTTCATATGGTTGTCGTTTTGCAGTTGTAGCTAACGGTTTATGGCTTGGCTATGTGGCGGATTTTTAGCACAAATGTTCCATAGAAGCACTTAAGCCGCCATATTGCCAAACCGATGTTGCAAGCAGTATTTTAGAATGGTTCTGTTGAAACTGGTTTTTTATAAAATTTTTTAAGGTGCAAAAAAGCCTTATGTAATCTTTTACAAAGGTCAGTTTCAGAATAGACGTTAAAGTCGGTTGTAAATGCATCTTTTACTCTTTTAGTATTATCTGACAGGTTATATTCCACAATTGTTTGCTTTTTAGTGGTTATCCAAAAGTCCCCCTTATAATCATAAACTCTATCAATATCATATATTGGTATTACAACTTTATATCTAGTTACTATTTTGTCCCGCTCTTGTTCATACTGGACAATTAAATTATAAGAATAAAATGAATAGTAATAGTTCATATTGTACCAGCCTGATGAGGCCAAACTTGAGTAAAAACCATTAATTGAGCCAGTATTGTCATAATACTTTTGAGGCGTATTCGATTTCAATTTTTCTAAAATCCAGCTCTCAGTTTCTGATTTTGAGGCAGTACTATTATCGACCTCTTCTTCGTCTTTAATTTGCTTTTGTACTGCACTTTTTTTTGTCGAACTGTTTGGTGCATTCAAATAGTTAGAAGAAGTAGAGTACTTAGGTGACGAATACGTCGAAGTAGATGTATTTTCTCGTCCCCAAATTACTCCGCAATGGGGGCATCTGTCACCAATTTTTGAGTTTGCAGATACACTCTTGCCGCACTTGCCACAACTTTTTGATGTTGTAGTATATGTTTGTGCATAAGAAAAGTCAGTATTGGCTAATACGATTAGCACTAAAAATAATATCCTAAACATAATTCTCATTGTTACTCTGATTTTTAATATTGCTTGCAACAAAATATAGACTTCTCCTGTCACCTATACCCCAAATATACCCACTTTCCATAAAATGTACCTAATAATTTCATAGGATGATATGCAAATTTTTCCCCACACTGGGTAACAACTAAAAAGACATAGCATTTTTAGCCCAAAATCGCCCATTTTGCTATCATTTTGGGGTTGCAAAAACGTAGCTTCAGCTGAAGGTTTGGGAAAAATGCTATCAAAACTGGCAAAGAGGTTTTGTAAGACAAAAACAAACTAAGCCAACATCTCATAGAGTTGTTGGGATAATCAGTTTAAAAAAGTGGGAAGGAATAGAACAAAATAAGTAAGGTACTAGTTATAAATTCCCTTAATAAATAAGCTTTTTTGTTTGATAAATGTTAATGTATCCCAAAAGTAAAAACCCCAAAAGAGTCGCATGAGATTCCTAGATGAACTCCAGTGGCCTTAGTTCAATATCTAACAAACTGGATTAATATTAACTACCAAAAAGTGGCTACTTATTTTTTTCAACTTCTTCTTCAAAAAGACGCATTGCAAAGAGTCCATTTCCTACGGCACCACCTGCACGAAGCGCAGCTGCAATAAATACTGTTTCTCCAATTTCCTCCCTAGTTGCACCCGCATCCACCGCATTTTTGATATGAGCTTCTATACAATAAGAACATTGGGTGGTCAGTGCAACTGCCACTGAAATGAGCTCTCTGTATTTGACAGGAATGATACCGTCGTTTCGCTCTGCAATATGTTTTAGATTCAAAAATGCTTCTGCTTCTTTCGGGGCGGAGTTAATCAACGTATTTGTATACTTGCGGTCTTTGGGCGTTTGATATTCAGTCATATGTGTATAGTGTTTTAATACCAATCGTATTAAGAAATGTTATTATTCGCCCTACTCATATGATGCTACAACTTTGATGTTGTAAAACACTTTATCTCCTACTTTCCTACATTCGCTAGCTCTGAGAGATTATTGAGTAACTACTATTCTTAGTATGGATAATAAACCCCTGATCAAACCCTATAAAAAGAGCCAATCAGGGGTTTGGAGTGATTTCTAGTGATTCAATGCCCGCTTTTTGACCATTCCCCCTTTCGTATCTTTGACGCTGCTCATTACTACAAAAGCATGAGGGTCGATAGTCTGGATTTCGGTGTTGAGTTTGCTGAGCTCTAGGCGGGTAAGTACGGTGTAGATAATATCAAACTCTTTGGTTTCACCATTGCGGCCATAGCCTTTTTTGCCTTTATAAACCGTGACTCCTCGTCCCATTTCGTTGATAATCATCTGCCTGATTTCGTCGCTATGAAGAGAGATAATAGTCACTCCCATGTATTCATCTATTCCTTCTATTACAAAATCGAGGGTTTTGGAAGCCGCCAAATAGGTAATCATTGAATAGAGGGCTGTTTCGACCGAAAGAAAATAGGCCGCCGCCGAAAAGATAACGATATTGACCATGATGATGATATCGCCGATGGTGGTGCTGAATTTTCGACTTAGAAAGATTGCCAATACTTCGGTACCGTCGATGACCGCACCACCTCTTATCGAAAGCCCAATACCTGCTCCTAAAAAGAAACCTCCAAAAACAGCCACTAGCAGCGGGTCTTTGGTGATTTCGGGAAAATGAACCGTGGCTACGCATATGGCCAAGCCAGTAATGGCAAGGGCCGTTTTGAAAGCAAATTGACGATTGATGACGATGTACGCCATAAAGACAAAGGGCAGGTTGACAAGAATCAACAAGGCATACAGCGGAATACCTGTGATGGTATTGATAAGGAGTGAAATACCCGTGGCACCACCATCGATAAAACTATTGGGAATCAAGAAGCTCTCTAGACCAAAAGCGGCGGAGGCAATACCCGCCGATACCAAAATAAGGTCTTTGAAAGAGCGCACAACGTTGATTTTTAAGGCTCTAAATGCCTTTGCCAATCTAAAAGCCGAATAGGGCTGTTGTGAAGAAAAAGCCTCTTTAGGACGTAAGATAGTCTGGGTGATAATTTTGGCTAAAAATGAATTCATGGATGCTGTTGTGGGGTTTTTAGAAATGGAAATGTACCGAAGCACTGCTCCAGTACATTTGATTAAAAACTAACTAAGAAAGAGCTTTAGGATGATTACGCACTTTGGTATTTAGAATCATAAACCATTTTTCAATAAGCTGTAATTGCCCGTTGAGAATAGGGTTGTCTTGAGCTACATTATAAAACTCCAAAGTGACATCCTCAGCACCATGATTTTTGGGCTTTAAGACCAAATCTAATTTGTCAATCTTACTGGTTTTGCTCGTGTTGAGAATGCTACATTTTTGTACCAAAGCAAGATTTACAACTTGAGAATGTTCTTCTTGGTGTATTTGTCTTGTAAAAAATACTTTGCTACCCGTGCTATCAATCCCAATAGCGGTATTGTTCCAAAGGTCATATTGAGCAATATCACTGCCGTGTGATTGGGCAAGATCCGACAATTTTTGAGTTAATTTTTGAGCTTTCATACGCTTGTTTCGACTTATCCAAACAAACGGAATGCTACAGATAAGGATGAGCACAACACTCACCACTAATGCTCCTAAATCCATGTTTAAGTTTTTTTAGTTTAGCAATAAATGAGAAACTTGATTTGGTAGGTTAGCACCAAATCTTAAAAAAATAAGCCATTAAATAGAAGCACTCATTACCAGAAATAATGAAAGGGGAAGATGATGTCAGTGGATTGTAAACTGACAATCTGGTTTTTAGAATGGAGACAGTATTGAATGAATTCCGAACAAGCAGCTATAGGAAAGAAAGAGGCGCGCTCTTGAAAATCATTTGCTAAATTTGGGGAGAGATTGTGATTGGCAGGTGGTATGGGAATTTCTCCTTGCTGAAGATGAAACAGCAAATGAGAAAGGATTAATGAATTAGGGTTGTTGCTTTTTGCTTCGAAATGTTTCTGAAAAGTATCATAGTGGATAAATGCATTTGTGCTGTATAAGCTTATGATAAAGCAATACAGGGTCGATATACTCGCAAATGCAATTATTTTAAATACTTTCTTCAAAATGATTGTGATTGGAAACGTGGCGTGATAAAAAGAGCAACGGTAGAAACCCTTTATTTTCTAACCCTAAATGACGGGAAAAGGTTCTGCTTAAATCAAGACAAAAATAGTAAAATTTTAATATTTTTTTGACATTTTTATTGTATAAGTAGAAAATTTTATGCTTGTTTGCGCTTTTCGATGGCAATGCGCAAGCGGGCGGCGCTTTCGTAGTCTTCTTTGGCAATCACTTTTGACAACAATTCTTCTAGCTCTTCCAACGTATATTCGGCATAGGATTTTTTCTCACGGCCTTTTTCATCCAACAAATACCCTGCTTCTTCCAACACCTGATCACTTACGTACAACGGGCAGTGCATCCGTACTGCTAAGGCGATGGCGTCTGAAGGGCGGCTTTCGATTTCTAGTATCTCCTTTGGCCCTTGTAGTAATAGTTTGGCATAAAAAATATCTTGTTGAATTTGGTAAATGCAGACCTCTTTGGCTTTAGCGCCTAACTTTTGAATAATCGTTTGGCATAAATCATGGGTAAGGGGGCGCGAAGGTTGAAGTCCCTCTAAATGTATGGCGATGGCTTGCGCTTCATTTGTCCCAACAATAATTGGAATACGTCGTTTAGAAATGGGCTCTTCTAAAATAAGGACGTAATGACCACGTTGCGACTCACTTTCGGCCATGGCTATCACAAAAACTTCGTATTTATTCATTCGTGGTGGGTGTGAGGTTGGTTTTAATAAACTGGCAGAGCGTACCTATGTCGTCGAAGGGAGAAATGACCCATTGCTCAAACGAAAGGCGGTACAAATCTCGGCCTTCGACTTCCAACGAAAAGCCTCCTGCTAGGTCAAAGTATTTGTCGTTACGGTTAAGTATCGGAATCTCCATTTGCTGGAGGGCGTATTGGACAAAATCAGCTTCGTTGTAGTTCATAGTGATTTTACATTACTTGCTATCGCTTGCCCCAAACTATCATTTGGGGCAAAATGGCATTGCGTCTCTGACGCAAAATCTCTATCGCTTGCCCCAAACTATCATTTGGGGCAAAAATGGTACAGCGTCTCCGACGCAAAACTCTATCGCTTGCCTCAAACTATCATTTGGGGCAAAATGGCATTGCGTCTCTGATGCAAAAACTCTATCGCTTGCCCCAAACTATCATTTGGGGCAAAAATGGTACAGCGTCTCCGACGCAAAATTCAAACATTCTCCAAAACAATTTTTACCCCTAAACCCACACACAAAGCGGCTGAAACCAGTGTTAACCCACGCAAGAGGTGGCGATTTTGGAACAATTTACTCGAAAAAGGCAGACTAAAAGCCCCCGCCGCTACCATCATACCTGCGACAGAACCGAGGCCAAACAACAACAAGTACAGAAAAGCATGACTTGGTTCTTTGATTTGAGTTAGTACTGAAATCAACAGCCCGCCACTTCCTGCCAAGCCGTGCATAAGCCCCACGCCGTAGGCCAATCCGTAAGCAGGTTCGTGGAGGTGAGGGTGATGGAGTTCGGATTTTAATTTTACAATTCGGTGAATGCCTAACACGATGAGCATTAGACCTACCCCTGCTTCAAAGTACTGGAAAATGGCTTCGGAAAGTACAAATTTGCCAAGCATATACACCAATGCCACCAGTAGTATCGTAGACGTATGACCAAGCCCCCAAAACGCTCCGTCTTTGAGCGCGGCTGAGGTGGAGTCTCTGCGGGTGACAATGCTACTGACCGCCACCAGGTGGTCGGCTTCAAAACAATGAGAAAACCCGACGACAACGGCGAAAAACAAAGGGGCGAGTTCCATGTAAGTGACTGGTTAAGGAGTGGTAATTTGATACAAAAGCACGCGGTGATTGCCCGTATCGGCTACCACCAAACAACGCTCTACGGCACAAAGCGAAAATGGCCAGTACAATTGCTTGTCGGTGCCAAAGCGGGTATTGCTATTTTCGCTGCCAGTTCTAAAATTATCATGACCAATGAGGTTGTCGGCCAAGGCGTTGTTTTCGGTAGGAATGCGGTCAAACCAAAGCAAACGGCTATTTCCCGTATCAGCAACAAACAACCCATTTTGGTAAAAAAAGGCGTCGTAGGTCCAGCTCATGGAGTTTTGTTGGGGAAACAAACTGAATTGATTCATTCCATTCGCGTCAAAATCGGGCTGGCCGATGATGACGTCAGCGGGCTGGGTAAAGGCGTCTTGCCAATGGTGCCAAACGAGGTTTCGGTAATATTGCGTATCGGCAATCGATAGTACTCCTTCGGCATTGACTCGGACGGAATAGGGCCAAATTGGTTCGTGGTTTTCGTAGTCGCGTTCTGTAAAATCAGGTTTTCCAATGACGGCATCGGCGGCGGTGAAGTTTTGGGTGGGAAACGCCTCATAAAACAAAACACGACGATTGCCCGTGTCGCAAATCCACAGCCGTTGCCCGTCCGAAAAAACACCGTATGGCCAATACAGCGACTGAGCCGAAGGTGTAGCTCCAACGCCTCGAAGGTTAGGTAAGTTGCTTTCAAAATCAGGTTGTCCAATAACCACATCGGCGTTTTGCCCATTTTGACTTGGGAATTGATTCCAAATGAGTATTCGGTGATTCCACGCGTCGGCAACTACCAACCGCTGTCCGTCTGACCAAATTCCCGAGGGATACTGCAATGAGCCTGCATGGACAACACTACCCGCGTTTCGTCCACTGTGCGACGTTTCGAGCTGTCCCAAAACGAGGTCGGGTACTGCAAATTCCGTCTCTGGCAACTTGTTCCAACAAAATAGCCGATTTTGACCCGTATCTGCCACTAGCAGACGGTTTCCAACGGCCCACACACCGCGTGGCGCTAATAAAGGATTCCCTTCATCTCCCCGAAAAATGGTTACTTTTTCGACCATCGGCGCTTTCCCTGCCAAAGATGCCGCATAAGTAGTGCGAGCACTGGAAGTGGAAAGTGGGGAGGGTGGGGCGTTGGTGATGTCTATGTTTAAGTTCATTTTCGTTAGAAACCTTATAGGTTTTTAAAACCTATAAGGTTTGGAGAAAGGTTTAAAGGTTAACAAATGCGGGGAAGTTGTTCTCCCACCAACATATTTACCACCCGTTTTCCCCCAATTCGGCTGTGAAGCACTACTTGTTTGGGGTGTTCGGTGGTTACATCACCAATGATGGCAGCATCTTGGCCATATTCCAACGTCCGAAGTTTTTGCACAATTTCTTCGGCTTTTTCAGCAGGAACAAAAGCCATAAAAACCCCTTCGTTAGCCACGTAAAGTGGGTCAAGGCCAAGCAATTCGCAAGCGCCGCGTACCTCTTCGAGGATGGGTATCGGCTGCTGAAAAAGATTGACGCCTAAGCGAGAATCGCGGGCTACTTCGTTAAGGACAGATGCTACGCCACCGCGCGTCGGGTCTTTAAGCAAGTGAATATCCGTCCCAAATTCGTCCAATAATGCTTTTACAGTATGGTTCAACGGGGCGGAATCGCTGGTAAGGGTTGTTTCAAACTCCAATCCTTCCCGCACCGACATGATGGCGATGCCGTGCGTGGCAATCGACCCACTTACGATGATTTTATCACCTGCCCGTACATTTTTAGTAGAAATGTGGGCTTGCGGGTGGATATTGCCTAAGCCAGAGGTATTGATGAAAATTTTATCTCCTTTGCCCCGTTCTACCACTTTGGTGTCGCCCGTTACAATGCTCACGCCCGCCTTTTCGGCAGCCCGACGAATGGAGACCAGTAGTTCCCAAAACTCTTTCATTGTAAGCCCTTCTTCTAAGATGAAGCTCAACGAAAGGTATTTAGGCACCGCGCCGCACATGGCCAAATCGTTGACTGTTCCGTTAACGGCCAATTCGCCGATGTTTCCTCCTGGAAAAAAAATGGGTGAAATGACGTAGCTATCGGTAGAAAATGCCGTTCGCCCCGACCACTCAAACATGGCACCGTCGTGGTGTTCGTCGAGCAATGGGTTTTTGAGCAAATCAAATACGCCTGATTCGAGTAATTGGTTGGTCAGTATCCCGCCGCTACCGTGACCGAGCGTAATGACGTCGAAGTCAAGTTGGGGCATGGGGCAATCGAGTGTTATCATTTATTTGTAAACGTGATGAGTCAAAAATTATACGACATCGGCTTCGGCAAAGTGGTAATAAGCAGCGCAGGCTCCTTCCGACGATACCATGGGGGCACCCAGCGGCGTGATGGGCGTGCAGCCTTTGCCAAATTGCGAGCATTCAAACGGTTTTTTGATACCTTTCAGGACTTGTCCCGCAATGCAATCGGCGCATTCGGAGGCTTTGGCGATGGAAATAGAAAACTTTCGATTAGCATCAAATTCCGCCAACGATGCGTTGACTTCCCAACCACTGAGTGGGATGTTTCCGATGCCGCGCCATTCGCGGTCTGAGACCTCAAACACTTGTTCGATGACTTTTCTTGCTTCGGGGTTGCCGTTGGCTTTCACTACGCGACTGTATTGGTTCTCGAGTTTGGCCTCGCCGTTTTCGAGTTGTTTGACCGTCATCAAGATTCCTTGCAACAAATCCACAGGTTCAAACCCCGTGACTACCATTGGGATGTGGTATTTTTGAACAATGGGTTCGTATTCCTCCAATCCCATAATGGTACAAACGTGCCCTGCCGCCAAAAAGCCCTGAATCTGAGCCTCACCGTCGTTGATAACGGCCTCCATAGCGGGAGGAACAAGTACATGAGAAGCTAAAATGGAATAATTGGTCAGCCCTAACCGACGCGCATGGAGCACCGAAAGCGCATTGGCAGGAGCGGTAGTTTCAAACCCTACGGCAAAGAAAACGACCTGGCGGTGAGGGTGTTCTTGGGCAATTTTGACTGCTTCCAAGGGTGAGTACAAAATCCGAACATCGGCACCGTTGGCTTTGGCTTCCAACAAACTACGACTCGACCCTGGCACGCGAATCATGTCACCAAAAGAACATAAAATGACTCCTTTTTCTTCGGCCAAGTAAACGGCCTTGTCGATGAGGTTTAGCGGAGTCACGCACACGGGGCAGCCTGGGCCGTGTACCATGGTGATTTGTTTGGGCAGCAAGTTTAAAAGGCCATTTTTGACCAAACTGTGCGTTTGACCGCCGCAAATTTCCATAATTGTCCACGGGCGGGTGGCTACTTTGTGCAGTTCTTCGAGGTAGTGTTCGACTACTTCGGGGTCGCGAAATTCTGATAAGTATTTCATGGGAACTAGAGGGGGTTAGGGCGGTCCAATTGGGAAGATTCTACCAGCTCATCAATTTCTCCGATTTCCTCCAAATACGCGAAGGTTTTTCGGGCCTCTTCTTCATCGACGATGCTGATGGCCACTCCCACATGAACCAACACATAATCGCCTTCTTTGGCATCGGGCACCATTTCCAAACTGGCTTCTTTGGTGATGCCACCAAAGAGCACTTTGGCCATGCGTACTGTTCCGTCGTACTGGAATTCTATGGATTTTATTTTGCCAGGAATTGCTAAACACATAAAAGTAAGGTTGAGAGTGGTTGATAATTAAGGGGTTAGCGCAGTCTGTCCAAACGAAATACATTCGTCGTTGGGTGAAAATTGTTGATGGAAAAACAGCTCGTGAGTATCTCCCAAAACCGCAATGCAAAGGTCCACCAACAGCGCATTTTGGAAAACACCACCGCTGAAAGCCACTTTTTGAACGCCTGTTTCTTGGGTAAATTTTTCTATAATTTTGACGAGGGTTACATGAAATTTCGCCGCGATTTCATCTACTGGAACGCCCGTGAGGACATCTTCGGCTATTGCTTCTAGCAGTTCTTTGGAAGAAATAAACCGATAATTGAGATTTTTCAATGAATAGTATTGCGTGACTAGGAGTCCATGGTTTAAAAAATAGCGTTCGGCCAATTCCTCCAATTGGAGGGCGGCTTCTCCTTCGTAGCTTGTTTTATCAATGCCGATTAACAAACTAGCAACGGCGTCAAATAGTCTTCCAACGGAGGATGTTTTTAGGGTATTTTTGGCTAAAAGTTTGGCGTAAAAGCTACGTTCTTTCTCCGAAAACTTGTTCTTGAGTAGTTCTTCTTTTTCAGGAAAAAGCAATGAAAATGCCGACAAATGCGGTTCTACTGCCATTTTATCCCCCGCCAACGAGTCGAAATACTCAAAATGCGCTATTCGCTCGATGTTTTCTCCCAAGGGACGAGAAAGCTTAGGAAAATACAAAAAAAACTCGCCCCCCCAGCTGTGCCCGTCGGAGCCTAATCCCGTGCCATCCCAAACAATTCCTGCGATGGGTTCAGGAGAAGAAGTGAGTCGGTGCTCTGCCAAAACAGCGGCAAAGTGCGCAACGTGATGTTGAATTTTTTGAAGGGTTGACTTCGTCGCTTTTGCCCATTCGTGCGCTAGTTGGGTAGAAAAATAACCTTGGTGGGCATCGGCTGAAAAACGGTTAGGTTCTACGTCAAATACCTTTACAAGGTGCTGGAGCGTATGTTTAAAGTGCGTTTGGGTTTCCCAGTCTTCCAAATCACCAAGGTACTGGCTTGTGTGCAGGTTGTCGGCAGCAAGTAGCGTAAATGTACTTTTTTGAGAAGCGCCAAACGAAAGTTGAACAGACGTAGTTGTAGTCAGACCATTGGCAGGCACGCTTCCCGTTAGCCCTCGACTGCGACGGAGTATAATCTTTTTGGCATAAAAAGGCGAAAATCGCAACACCGAATCGTCTTGGGGAAGTACAATTTCGCGGTTGTGCGTTATGATGAAATCGGCGACTTGACTGAGTTCGGTCAAAGCGTCAGCGTCTTTAAAAACAATAGGGCTTCCACTCCGATTTCCGCTCGTTGCCACCAACGGTTTTCCAAAATCGTGCGCCAGTAGTTCCAACAAAGGAGCATAAGGTGACATAACTCCCAAATGCGTGAGGCCAGGATTGACCGACGGCGCAATGGAAGCGGTTTCGTTTGGACGCACCAACACAATGGGGGCAACTGAACTCAACAAAGCGTCGGCTTCTTGGACACTGACGGTTGCTTCTCGTTGTAAAATTTCTAGCGTTGGATAAAGAACCGCAAAGGGTTTTGAAGGACGATGTTTTCGTTCGCGAAGGGTTGCCACTGCCCTTTCGTTGGTGGCATCACAAAGCAAAAGGTAGCCTCCTATGCCCTTCACTGCCACAATTTTACCCGCTTTCAATGCCCGATTGGCGCGGTCTAAAATCCAATGGGTATCGTGTAAAAAAGAGGAAGGATAGGCGGTAGATTGGTGGCAAGTGTACCAGCCCAATTGAATGCCGCAGGTGGGACAAGAATTGGTTTGGGAGTAAAAACGACGATGATTTGGGTCGTTGTATTCGTCCAAACAAGTGGGACACATTTCAAAGACCTGCATCGACGTTTGGGCACGGTCGTAGGGAACTGCCCGCTGAATGGAATAGCGCGGACCGCATTGGGTGCAGGTAATGAATGGATACCGAAAACGACGGTTTTGTGGATCATGTAATTCCGCTCGGCAGGAAGAACACATCGCAAAATCGGGGGTAAGTTTGAGCCCATTTGCAAGTTTACCCGCTTGACTTTCAATGATTTTGAACGTTTGAAAGAAACAAAAAGGGAGCGACTCTAACTCATATTTTTCTACCAAAGCTTGGGGCGGGGTATTGGCCAAAAGGGTTTCTAAAAAACGGTTTGCCGTATTTTGGTCGGTATTAATAACCACTTTTACGCCTTCGGGGCCGTTGCTTACTGTTCCTGTCAGCCCCCATTCATGTGCTAGTTGATAAACAAATGGCCGAAATCCAACGCCCTGCACAATGCCCGTGAGCCGAATACAATAGGTTTTTTTTTCAAAAGAAACTGACTTTTGAGAAACAACTTGTTGGATTGTATTTTCGGCAGTCTCCACCCACATAACTGTTTACATTACTTTTTCGGAGGTTTTTTCTTTTTTTGCATGGACCCGTTCGGTCAACCAATCGCACCAGGCGTCCATACCGTCGCCCTTCAAGCTCGAAATACTAAGTACTTCGATGTCAGGATTTACGTCGCGGGCGTCTTTGGTAACCGCTTCCACCGAGAAAGGAACGTAAGGCAACAAATCAGACTTGGAAACGATGAGCAGTTCGCTGGTCAAAAACATCCGAGGGTATTTTTTTGGCTTATCGTCGCCTTCGGTACAAGCTAAGACCGTCACTCGATAATCTTCTCCCAAATCAAAAGCTGCTGGACAAACCAAATTGCCCACGTTTTCAATAAATAGCACATCGGTACCTGTGAGGTCGATGTGGTCGAGGGCTTGAAAAATCATCTGCGCCTCAATGTGGCACATGCCGCCCGTTACAATTTGCAGGGCGTTGATACCCACATCGCGCATACGGATGGCATCGCGCTCGGTTTCGGGGTCACCCACCAAAACGGCCATGTTTAACTTGCCTTTTAGCCGCTTGCCCGTTTCTTGCATGAGGGTGGTTTTACCACTGCCAGGCGACGAACAAACGTTGATGACCAAGATGTTCGGCAGTCGGTCGCGGATAGCTTTGGCCACAAAATCGTTTACTTTTAGTAGGTTAAGCGTCGTGTTTTCGCACTGTACCGACCCGACGGAGGCTTGGTTTGATTTAGGTTTTTGCATAGCAATTAGTCAAATTCTACTTTACTGATGAGTAATTCTTCTCCTTGTATCACGTTTCGACTTGGCCGCCCGCAGTGTTTACACACGAAGCGGTATTGTTCAACTTCTGAGGTTTGCCCACAAAGGTCGCATTGAATTAAAATGGGCAAGACTTCAACGTGCAAGCTGGTTTGGTTGTATTGAGGTTGGTCTTCTAGCACCGCTTGAAACGCATTTTGCATCAAAATAGGCTGGACATTCGAGAGTATCCCTGCTTTCAAATAAATCCCACGGACACGCTGCATGTCGTTGGGAAATTCTTCTTCCAACGTTCTGAAAATGTTCCGTACCAATGATATTTCGTGCATTTTTTAAGTGATTTTAGATAGTCCTTCCAAGTTTTCAAAACTTGGAAGGACTTATTTTTCGACATCAAGAGTCAGGGCTAAAGCCATTCCTAGCGTTGATTTAGGTAAAAGCGTGGGGGTATTAAGATTTTATAGTCCAACTACTGTTCTTAATTTCTCCAATTTTTCTTGGTGCTGCGCTACTTCTATCAACAACGACGCATCGCTAGTCAACTTGGGTAGTTCGGCAATGTAGCTTTCCATTTCTCCCAACAGCGCTTTTTCGCTTGCTTCGTTTTCGTGGTGAACAAACCAGCCTATTTCTAAAAAATTGAGCAAGGTCAATGCCCGTTCGTGCGGGTAGTCTGCCGCCGTCCGTACGTCCAACGCCTCTCGATAAAACGACAGCGCTTTGGCGTGGTTGTCGCTTTGGGCAGCTTCGGGGTATTTGGTGAGGGCATTGGCGTAACTGTTGCAGATGCGCGCGTATTCGTACGGATTGGTTTCGCGGGTAAAATAGCGGAGTGCTTCTTTGAAAGAACTTACCGAAACAGCCGCCCAAATCCCTTTTTTCTTGACTTCGTCAGGAATTTCTGAATAAATCACGCCCAAATGGTGATGAATTTCGGCAAACACCTCAGGCGCATTGTCTCGGGTAAATAGTTTGAGCGCTTCTTGATAAGCTTCCATGGCGGGTTTCAAAAACTGCGGATTGCCATTTTGAGCCCAGGTGTATAACAGTGTCCCTTTGCGGTAGTGAGCATTGGCCACCAATTCGGGAATGTCTTCTTGTCGCAACAACGCAATTGCCCGATTGATATAACCCAACGATTCGGCAAAACTATCCGTCAAATTAGCAATTTGAGAAGCATCGGTAAGTAACAAAGCTGCTTGTGCTCCATTTTGCCGTTCTTCATAATAAGAGACAAGGGTGGCCAACGTATTTTTGATTTGTTGGAGCAGCACCGTATCGTAAGGCACCTGTATTTTCTTTATCCAAATCGCACAAAGAACCGCCAATAATTCAAACTGTGCATCGTCCGAAATCGCCATATCGCGGCACTGATTTACAAGTAGTTCGGCTTCATTCAGTTCGTCAGCATCTAACAAGAGTGACGCATAATGTTTGCCCGTAAAAGCCTTCCATTCGTCGTCGGGAGCAGTTTCTAGTGCTTTTTGGTAGTATTTTTTTATGGTAACGTAATGCACAAAATGCGTCAATTCGCCATAGTGAGCCATGACGGCGGTGTTGTGCCAATATCGATACATTTCAAAGGAAGGGAGCTTTGTGAATGGCTCCTCCGTGATTCTCACCTGCACCCCGTGTTGGAGGCAGTTGAGGGTGTCGATGTCCCGCAGAAGAAACGGGTTGAATTCGGCCAATTCGTACGCTTTCTCATAATTTCCGAGTTTGGTATAAACCACTGCCAACAAATTTTGCGCGCTAAACTCCAGAGGATAAGGGAGAAGAAAGGGTGGAGCTTCGTTGGCCCAATCAATCGGAATAAAAATTTCATGGTCACGTATTACCAAAAATCGGTTCGTGATTTCTTCCCCAATCGAAGGCATTTCTTTGACACTGACGACTTCGTTGAGGCGAAATTCGCTGTCAATAATGGCCTGTAAAGCAGAGAGTTGGTCAGTTGAGGCAAATATCGAAAACATGTAAAGCGTTAGATTTAAGGGTTCCTCGGGCGTCGCGCTGCATTCCGCGCCGAAACAATTGAGCGTATAATTTAGCTTTTTCTTCGGTATCGTAATGGTCGAGCCTTCGGCATAAAAACTGAAATGGGTTCTGAACATACACATAGACCATGGTCAAATGCCAACGTCCTTTTCGGGTTTCGATGAGGTAACGTACTTCGGTAGAATGAAGCCAACGGTCGTTGATAAGTACCTCTAAATCTTTGTATAAGCCTCGGATGTTGAGGGTAAAACCTGCGCGAAAATCAGGAAATGGATTCACAGTCGTACGTTGATAATGCCCACTTGGGTGACGTCATAAGCCAGTTCACGGTCGTGCTCGTCGAGCTCAAAATCAAGCAATAAGCCACGCAGATAAAAAGCTTTGTCTCCAAGTAAGTTTTTGTCTTTGAGCGTTTGCCAATTCGTTTTATGGAGTTTTTCAAAAAACTGCTTGGATTTTCCTGCCAACAATAAGGTTTGCCGCTCGGGATAATACACCCAATTGACCTGCGCTTCGTTTTCCAACACCGACTGCACCAACGCCACAGGCAGAATCAAATGCCCATTTTTAAGCTGTAGTGTCATACGTAGCTAATTCCAATTCATTCAAAATCAACGCAACAACGCGGTCGCCTGCTTCACGAACGGGCTGACTCAAACCAATGTCAAGCCGAAGGTTGTCCACGGCAATCAAATACACCTGAATGTCGTCGGGGTAGGCTTCGCGCAAGATTTTCTTTGCGTACGAAAGCGCTTGATCCCATTTTAAGCTGTGCAAAAACACCATCGGGTCGTCCTGAATGTGTGCGTTGATTTCGGAGGCAGGCAGTCGATACAACGTTCCTGGGGTTTCTCCCGAATTGACCACGGCATCCACCACGATGATTCGTTCGTGACCTTGTAAGTGAAAGAGCACCTCAAAAGCTGAAGTGCCCATGTCAAATAAACTTACCTGTTCATTTTCAGCGAATTGGTTTTTGAGTTGTTCAATTACAAAGCAGCCGACTCCGTCGTCGCTTCGGCACGGGTTCCCAAACCCCATTATCGCTGTTTTTTTCATGTCGTGTATGATCTATATAAAATTGGCCAGCTGAAAAAGTAATTTTCTTTTAACTCCAGCCTTTAGGCTGGGGACATAAAGAATTAAGACATTGTTGGGCTTTAGCCCTGACCTTTAGCATTGTAACGTTAAAAATCAGGGCTAAAGCCCAATCTACTTAATATTACAGATCCCCAAATCCCCAGCCTAAAGGCTGGAGTTACTGGACTGTTTTTAGAAATTTACAACTTAAACTTCGCTAGTTCCTGATCACTTTTGCCATCGTGGGCGTGAACGGTACACACCAAGCAAGAGTCAAACGAACGAGCTACCAAACCTACTTCTACGGGGTCATGCGGGTCTTCGATTTCGGTGCCTTCCAAGGCGGCCTCAATGGGGCCAGGGTTGCCCGTTTCGTCGTTAGGGCCTACGTTCCAAGTGGTTGGAGCCATCACTTGATAGTTTTTAATGACGCCGTTTTCAATTTCAATCCAGTGTGCCAATGCCCCACGCGCTGCTTCCGTAGCTCCCCAACCTTTGCCGTCGCGTTCGGTGGGTTTGATGTAAAAGTCGCCGTTGAGGTCCACTTGACGGAGCCATTCGTCAATCATTAAGTACAAACGAGGCGCTTCGTGCAAGCGTGCCAACGTGCGGGTAAACACACTTGGCCCCATTTTCTCCATAATATCCATGAAGAGTGGATCTTGGAATTGGTGTGCTTTGTTGGCAGGATTGGCATTCATAATCACGCGCGACAAAGGCCCAGCTTCGGCCGCAAAATTCATGTAACGCGGTGCTTTCGACCAGCTGTATTTATCGTTAAAGTTGGTTTCGGCCAAGTTTTGCGACGGCAGCGGCGTTGGCAATGGTTCGTCCCAAGGGTGGGCGGCGGGTACATCGGCGTACCATGCGTGCTTGACGTGCTCCTGCACTTGCAAATGGTCTAATTCATAGTACTTTTTGCCGTCCCAAAAACCACCAGGACTAATCACGGCGTTATTACGGGTTTCAATTTTGGGCTGGTTCCACAAATCTTTGTGAATATAGGTACCAAACGCCACAAATTTACCTACCCCTTGTCCAAATTTATGGAGCCCAAACTCAATCCCTGCCCGAATGTACAAGCCCAAGTCGGAGTTGCGTTGCGATTCATTTTCTTCGACCCACTCCATCAAATCGTCCCACGTTTTGATTTGCATGTAACGCTCAATCGAACAGCCCAAAAAGATGCTTTCGAGCCAATCTTTGCGGAATTGGTTCATGATAGCGTGGGCCCGCGTGATGTCTTTGAGGGTAGGGGCGCTCATCACCCCGCCTGGTACCATGTAGCTAGAGTGCGGCCATTGACCGCCAAAAAGTGCATACACTTGCACAGGAAGTGCGCTCGTGGTGACCCCCTTTTGGAAGGAAGTACCCACATACGCTGCCCAGCGTTTTACAACTTCGGCGTAAAGGGGTTTGTTCGCAAATTTTTTATTGGCCAAGTCGGTGGCAAAAATGGCGTAAAACCAACGCGGAATACTTTGGATAGTTTCGGTGGCTTGGCCCAAGGCACGAAGCAAGAGGGCATTCGGCGGCAAGGTGGTGCCCCAAGCGGTGTCTAAAGCCGATGAAGCACAGTACAAGTGCGAACCACCGCAAATTCCACAAATACGAGGGGTAACAATCAAGCCCGATTGGGGGTCTTTGCCCGCCATAATTTGTTCAAAACCACGGAACATAGCTGCTTGCGTGTGGGCGCGGGTCACTACGCCATCTTCCATATATACTTTTACGTCGAGGTCGCCTTCTACCCGACCTACGGGGGATATATTTAGTTCTTTGGTGATTGCCATTGGAGTGTGTTCAAATTGAAGTGATAAAATGCGATTTGGGGAAACTATTTAGAACCTTGGCTGTGGGCTTTTTCGATACCAAGCCCGACTTCCACGGCGTGCATTGTTTTTTCAAAACCAGCGCGCATGTAGTAGCCAAGTTTGGAGTTGCCCGCAGGTACGTCTTGGGGCAAAAAGCCCAAATACTTGAGGGTTTTGAAGACACTTCCTTTGGCCAAATCGTGGTGCGGGAAGCCTGGTTCAGTACAACCTAAGCAGGGGTGGTTGGCGCGGGTTTTACTCGATTGACGGTTCCACAAAATTTTGTTACAACTCGCCCGGGTCATGGGCCCACGGCAGCCCACTTCGTAGAATAAGCAACCGTTGCCTCGTTTTCCAAAACCTCCATCCACTTTATTGGCAAAATTGACAACGTTGGTACAGCCCGTTTGGACAAAATCGGTAAAGAACGTTTTGGGACGGTGGTAGTCGTCTAATAAAACATCCCCGATACGACCCGTAGCGATGGCCACCAAAATTTGCGTAATCCAGTCGGGGTGAGCAGGACAGCCAGGGATGTTGATGACGGGCAAACCACCTTTTGATTTGTAATTAGCCCCCAAAAAGCCACCTTTTTCTTTGCGCAAAAACTGTACGCCCGTCGATTCGCTGGGGTTGGGTTCCACGGCGGGAATTCCGCCCCAGGTGGCGCAGTCGCCAATGGCGACCACAAAACCCGCTACCTCCGATAACTCCTTTACCCAGTCCTTCATGGGGCGGTCGCAGAAGTAGTTCATCGTGCCCGTATTTTTAGGGCCTTTGATGATACTTCCTTCATATACCAAAATGTCGCATTGCACTTTCCCCTTGATGATGTCATCGAGTAGCTCGGTCACTTGATGACCAATTTCAAGCCCAATGGAAGGGTGCCAGAGAATATTGACGCCGAAATCGGTGACGAGGTCAACCACCGTAGGCTCTTCGGCATTTAAGAATGACATGGTATTGCCACTGCACGCGCCTCCTTGCAGCCATAGTACATTTGCCATAAGAAAAAATAGCTTAAGGGTTTTGGTTTGCTAAAATTGTACTAAAAAGTGAACAAATATAACCACTTCCGACTTTTTAGAAAATATTTTCTAATTAAATTTAGAAATTTTTTTCTAATTTAGAATAAACCTAAATATCGGTAGGTACATGTGTTTCACAAAGTAGTGGATGTACTACTGCAAAGACATGACATTGGTCAGGATTTGAAGATTAATTTTGAGAGAGGACTGGAGAGATGAGTTCGAAGGTATCTAAGCCTTTTTGGGTAAAATACGGTTTTAAATGGTTCCACACGGCCGTCCGATAGCGTCCTTCCGTGACGGGTTTGCGGCGCATGGTTTGTTGAGGAATCCAAAAAACCAGTGTCATCCAAATCGACTCTGAAATGAGGTAGTACGTTCCTTGCGACGATTCGGGAAGGAGCTCACCTCGACTGATGTGGAAGTCGATACGGTTTTTGATTTGTAAAATCATTTTGTTCATAAACATCTCCCATTCGGCCTGAATGTCGGGCAGGGGATGTTCGGCAGAAAACAAATCGGTAATGTAAAAGCGGTAGGTTTTGAAAAATTCAAAATAACCAGCCATCTGCCCATCGAAATCGGCAAAAGAAGGTGTGAGAAGGTACGTACTGAGAAGTTGCCGAAATTCATCAAATAGTTTTTCGTAAACAGAAGAGACAATGGCCTCTTTGTTGCGAAAATGGTAGGCCAAATTACCGACGCTAATACCCGTTTCGTCGGCTATTTGTTGAAGCCTGACACTTGCCACCCCGTGCTCATTAAAGAGTTTTATGGAAGCCAGTACGATTTTTTCTTTGGTATTGTGCATGATAACCCGTGCGATGATGCTCAGTTCTGTGGTACAAATATATCATTTATACTGATTGCCTGCGTACCGCGCTGGTCTTTTGCCGCCAATCGGCGCATCAAAGACGCAAACAACGATGCCTTACGCGGACAAGAATACGAAGTGATTTGTCGGCGAATAAACCGCATCGGATTGTTGGTATGGGCAAAGACCAAATTCACTTGCCACTCGCCTTTGTGTCGGGTAAGTTCCTCGATGACGGCCGTGTCGGCGAGCCATTCGTCTTTGTGAAAAAACGTAAAATCAGGCAGCGAACCGCGCTTATCGGTCACGTGCAGGTCGTTGAGCCTGCCCAATAAATGGGAGTACGTAACTTCGTCGATGCGAAAATGGGATTTCATCTGTGGCGCGTTGGTGAGTCAAAGATACAAAACTAGGCTCTATTTTTATTGTTTTGGAAGTGTATTTAGAGAAACTTATGAGGCACGTTTGGTATAAATTTAGGGTATAAAATAGGAGGGGGCTATATTTGTAGCTTTAATCATTCTCTAAACCTGACGTAGTTATTATGAAGAAAACGCTGTATCTTGTGTTATTGCTTTTGGGTACTTTGCACGTATATGCCCAAAAAAGTAAACCCATTACTTTGAAAGTCATGACTTACAATATTCATCATGGCGAAAATGAGCAAGGAAAATCAAATCTTAATCGAGTGGTGGAGCTTATCAAAAAACATAAACCGGATTTGGTAGCTTTACAAGAAATCGATAGCGTAGTGACACGTTCGGGAAAAGTCAATCAAATGAACGTATTATCTCTTTTAACAGGTTATAAGGCGGCATTTTCGGATGCAATTGAGTTACAAGGAGGCAAATATGGATTAGGAATATTGTCTAAATATCCGATAGAAAGTGTACAAAAACTGAAGCTACCCAACCCCGAAGACGCCGAACCCCGTATTTTGATGTGCGCCCTTGTTCCACTCTCTGATTCTAAATACGTACGTTTTTGTAATACGCACTTAGATCACCGTTCGGCTTTGGGGCGGGGCTTGCAGGCGGCGGTGATTAATGAAAACCTCCAAAATAGTATTTATCCGGTGATTGTGGGGGGAGATTTCAATGCGACATCCGATGACCATACTTTGGAGGCAATGACAAAATACTGGAATGATGCAGGTAAAAATACTGAAGGTGGCACGCTTCCTGACGCCAATAAACGTATCGACTATTTTTGGACTCACCAAAGCAGCGCTTTTAAGATGGTAGACTATCGGGTATTGTACGAACCCCAAACCTCAGACCATTACCCTGTGATTGTGACTTATAAACTAGGAAAATGAAACCTCTCCTTTTTAAAGTACCGACAGTAGATGATCGTTCGTTTCGAGTTCAAATCGACACCGGTGCTCATTTTTTTCAACGTCTCCATTTTCACCCCGAAATTCAGTTGACACTTATCAAAGAAGGTGCGGGGACGTTGGTAGTAGGCGATCGCATTGACCGTTTTCAACCTTATGATTTGCTGTTGTTAGGAGCTAATGTGCCGCATGTGTTGCTCAACGACCCTGCGTATTTTGAGGTAGAATCTTCCCAAAAAGTGATTGCTTATTCTTTCTTTTTTAAAGAAGAAATATTGGGAGATATATTTATAAAATGTCCTGAACTTGCCCACGTGGCCGAACTGCTTCGGGAAGCGGCTCATGGGTTAAGACTTAAATGTACTGCGCCTAACGGCCTCACGGAGCGGTTTGAAAAGGTGGAAACTCAACGCCCTTTTGAGCAATTGATGACACTCTTGACTAGCTTGGACGGGCTGATATTGTCGCAGGATTGTGAACGACTTTCAGGAACGGCCTACAAACAGCCGAGTAAGCCTGTTGACCATCGGCGTCTAGAAAATGTCTTCAATTTTATTTTGACAAACTACGCCAATGAAATTACCTTAGAAAATATCGCTAGTGTTGCCAATCTTACACCTCACGCTTTTTGTCGTTTTTTGCGGACTCATACCCGCAAAACTTTCTCTCAGTTGCTAAATGAAGTTAGGGTAGAACATGCCTGTCGATTGCTGCGCGATTCGACCCACAGTATCAGTCAGATTGCTTTTGCTTGTGGATATTCTAATCTCTCAAATTTTAATCGCCAATTTAAGCAAGTGACAGGCATGGCACCCAGGGATTATCTGAAAAAAACAGGCTAATTGGCTGAATATTTAACCCGTTTTGGTGGGTTTATGTCTCATTTGTAATAAAATAATATTAGAATTTGCTAAGTGTTGGAGAGTGTGAGAATCGCTGATAGTCTAATTTTGTGGAGTCCTTTAGCAGATACAAAAACTCTCAGCTTACCAAAAATATTCTTCTCTTATGAAACCAGATTGGATTGGCGTTTATCCCGCCGTGACAACCAAGTTTTTCGAAGACGAAACACTTGACCTCAAAACATTTAATTATAACATCGACGAACAAATCAAGGCTGGCGTGCATGGTATTATCATTTGTGGGTCGTTGGGTGAAAATAGTACCCTGACTTATGATGAAAAACTTACACTCTTGACTTCGGCTCGTGAAGTGATTGCCGACCGGGTACCACTTATCATTGGCGTGGCCGAAAACATCACTCGGGTGGCCGTTAACTTTGTAAAACAAGCGGCAGAAGCGGGAGCCGACGGTTTTATGTTGTTGCCCCCAATGCGCTACCCTTCAGATGAGCGCGAAACCTTGCATTATATGCACACCGTGGCTGATGCGACTGATTTACCAGTGATGATTTATAATAATCCCATTGCTTATAAGACCTTGGTGACTATTCCGATGTTCAAGGATTTGGCCCAGAATGCTCACTTCGAATCTATGAAAGAATCGACAGGCGACATTCGGTATATGACCGACATCATCAATGAAATCGGGCATCGTTTCAAAATCCTTTCGGGTGTAGATGATATGGCGCTTGAAAGCCTCATCATGGGAGCTGACGGTTGGATTGCGGGTTTGGTAGATGCCTTCCCACGCGAAACAGTTGTGATTTATGAATTGGCAAAACAAGGACGTATCGAAGAAGCGCGGGAGATTTATCGGTGGTTTTATCCTTTGTTGCACTTAGATGTATCTACGAAGTTTGTCCAAAACATCAAACTAGCCGAAGTAGCTACTGGTTTGGGAACAGAGTATGTACGTCAGCCACGTTTGCCATTGATAGGAGAGGAGCGTGAGCGCGTGCTTAAAGTAATCAACGATTCGTTGGCAACGCGCCCTGTATTACCCCAAATCTAAGAACACAATTATAGTTTTAATGAAGACAGTAGGCATAAGGTATGACTTTATGTTTACTGTCTTTTTCTTGAATTTATACTATAATTGTTAAGACATTTTTTCCCAAAGGAGTGATTAAATACCGTTGTAAAGGGCTGTTGGGGCGGTCTTTAATGGTAGGTTGGATAAGCCCTAATTCTAACATCGGTATAAGGTATTGGTTGGTGTTGAAGGTTTGTGTGGTCATTCCGACGTGGTTAAATATCTCCTTTTTCTTCTTGGGCCCTTCCTCCGACAAAAATTGCAGCATTTGAATCATGGTATCATTCAGCTTTTCAAGATTTTGTCGTGCTTTTTCTATTTGTTTAGGAGTTAGTTTTTGTTCTTCTTCAAACATATGCCGTATAACCTCGTGAAGTACTGAAAATTTACCATCAGCTTGGTTAGTTACTTGGTTAGTTAGTTCTTCTCGTTTGAACAGTGTAGTCAGAAAGTAAGTACTTTGGGCATCCGTTTCAAATAGTGGTTTTTCTGAGCCGTTTGCCTCCATTGAACGATAAATAACGGGAAAGCCTGTCCCTCGACCTTCGGTCAGGCGAAGTTCTTTGAGAAAATCTCCAATGCGTCGATTGCGGTAATCTCGGGCGACGATGCGCTGATTTTGCTTTAGTATTTGGGCATCTACTGGTGGCACAGGCCCAGGATAACTCAGGATTTCTATTCTATCAGGCCAAAGTTGCACCTCTATAGGTTTGGAGAGTTCATAACTTTTATGATATACTGCATTTGCCAGTGCTTCTTCCAACGCCGCGAACGGATAATTGTAAAAACGCTCGGCTTCTGCCTGTTTCGATACTTTGATTATTTGCTCTTGAATGACGTTGGCTTTAAAATAATCTAATATCGCCCTGAGCTGATGATGAAGCGGACCTTTGAAATATTTTTCGGTAAAACTTCTGCCCGAGTCGTCGGTATGGATTACTAATTCTATCCAACTCCTTTCTAAGTATTTTTCAGGCTCCCGGCAGAAAAATAGCACCCCAACATTCAGCGGTTGAATGGCCTCGTCAGGGCCTTTGGCAATGAGCATCCTACGGCACAAATCAGCAAAAGAAATCCGCTTACTTTCTTCATAAAGATCGCTTTTCACCTCCTGTAAGAATGCTTGTATCAAACCTAAATCTAAGGCATTCAGGTGTGCTTTTCCATTGATTCGGTCGTCAAAGGGCGTACGGGCCGTGAGTTCCTGCAATCGTCGCAGATTGTCATCTTTGGCAATAATACTGCGCGAACCAAAGCGGATATAGGGGTAGCGTTGCGCCTGTTTTCCCTGAGTGGTGGGTGCCGTATAAGGGCGGTTATCACCCGCAGGGCACCAAATCACCAGAATGTGTTTACCAGAGATAACATAGGGCTGTATAAGGGGAAAATAATTGGGTAAAATCTGATAGGCCAATTGCAATACTTCGCCCTGAATCGAATCTAAATCAGCCGGATTGATACCAAAAGGAGGTAGCACGGCCTTTCCTTTATCTTCTTCAACGCCTACAATCACATATCCGCCCCCCCAATTATTCAAATCATTGGCAAAGGCGCAAAGGGTATGAATAATTTCTTCGGGATTCCAACCGCGTTTGAACTCAATCCGTTCCCATTCGACGGTTTGGCCATTGATGAGGTCTTCTATATTGATTGGAAGTGCCATTTTTTGTTAAAAGATTACAAAAACTATTTTACTTGTTTCGGTAACTTCCCATTCAGCGAATATGTGTAAATAAACGGGGTAGAAGTTTGGGAAATAAGTTGAAGTATTTTTGGCCAATGTTGCAGTGTTACGAGTGCCAATTTAAAGGGTGTACATGGAGTGTTAGGGGCTAATTTTAGAGCAAACACTTTAAAGCCGGCCTGAAATTGCTTTTCGGTAGAAATATCAAGTCCGCGAATCCCCTTATCAACAACGAACACAGCTGTATTAGCAGGGTCAGTTACATCAAAATGAATAGTTCGCCCAATCTCAATCTCTTGTGGGTCTTGCATATCGTGCAAGACTCTTAGTGCTTCGGCCAAACTTTTGGGGAAATTGACGTGAAACAAAACTTTCATTGCTGTATATATTTCTCATAATAGCTTCGGGTAGCCTCTATTTCAATCTCATTTAAGTCATACTCTTTAACAAGCGATTGAACGGAAACCCCGCCTTTAAGATAACTATCTATCTCGCTCGCATAGATACCTTTATCTTTTATAACCGCATGGCCACCGCTGAGTTTTGGATCTATGACAATAGGTACATGAATACCTAACGGGAACATTCTTTGAGCAACTCCAGCATCATCAAACTCAATATTTTTGAAAAATTGTTTGATAAATTCCAAATTATACTGCCCTGTACCATCAAGAGTTACATCACCGTTTTTAGTTTTAAAAATGAGTGACTTGCCTGCTATTTTTAAATCATCTCGGACATTGTTGGTTGCAAAAGGATATTGCTTTTTGGTGATTTGCGAGAGTTGAGTGCGTGCTTTCAAAATTTTGGCCATCGAAAATCCATTTTCGCGCAGTGTCCCAATTACTACGATTTCAATCACCCCATAAAAACTTACTTTAAGTTGTTCAATATCAGCTCGTTCAGCCCCTGTAAGCCCCTCATAGTTAGCTTGATACAACTCTCTAAACCAACGACGGATTTTCCCTTCGCTGAGGCGCGTGATTTCGGCCACGTTGCGAATACGATAAATACCGTCGAAAGGAGATTGTTCTACCATTGGTTTAGGTAATTGCTTTTCAGTGGGTAAAAGTACATCTTTTTTGTTTTCTAAGCGTTCCCATGCTTCCAATATTAAGCGCTGCGTGCGGTATTCGCCATAGCGACGAATGTCTTTGTCCTTCAAAACGCGAAAGGTTTCGCCAGGGAAGTCTTCCCCCATGACGGATTGCGGGTCTAAGACATAGCGTAACTCTTGTTCAGTAAGACCGTACAAACGGGCATAGTAAGCATCCAACTCGGCGCGTAGTTGGGCGCGACGCTCTTCGTGCCAGATAAAAGGAGCCGTATCTTCCTCGGCAAATGCTTCAATGCGCCCCGTGACCCTGCCGTTTGCCTCCCACTGTTCAGTGATGCTTGCTCGTAGTTCATCATCGGCTTCCAGCCATATTTCTTCAAAAAAGGCTCGTAAATCGGTAGCAGTATAGCTGAGTTCAAGTACTCGCGGTACAATAAAATTCAGGTCTTGGGTTTGATAAGTTTCAGGAGCAAGTACCGCTAATTGTTTGAATAAAAAGAAATTCAATGTTGTTCCGCCAATTTTTTGCCTCGATAAATAATCAAATACCATTGAAGTAAAATTGGCAACAAAGGCACATTTCAAAAGAGACAATTGATCATTAATGTACAATATCGGGAATTTATTACTAACACCAGATAAAGGTAAAATATGAGAAATTATTGTTCTCTCATTGGTACTGTTTGTAATGTCTCTAAACCCAATTAACCATTGGGGGCTACGTGCTTTCAGCAAATCAAAGACGATTTCATAGGGCAATTGGTCATACAGTGCTTCTTCAATATCAGCCATTTCCAGCGGATGAAGGGAGAAACCAGTATAATTTTTGAGCTGCTTGCGCAGGTCGGTAATGGTAGTTCGGGAGGTATAGGCGAGTGCTTTTTTTAGGTAGGGTTCTGCTTCCTGTAATGGATATTGGGCTGCTAACCACAGGTATAGACTGGCACATAAATCATTCGTTTCTTGGGTTTTATAGGCTCTTTTTATAGGTGTTGGCACTTGCGAAGTTACTAAATATACCTCTACTTCTTCAACCCAATACCAAGGAATAGCCACAAAATCGGGGTTGGCGTATTGCTCGGGCGTTGGGTTATTGATTTCATTACGTGCATTTACGCCTTCAAACGTGCCGAAACGATGATCATAGTGCCAAATCATCTTCGATTCATAAAGCGGAAAGAATACTTTATCCTCTTTTATCAAGCGGTTGCCCGTTAATTCAAAACCTTGATTAGTCAATTCTTCCAAGGTTCGGAACAAATGAGAATCGTTTGACATGTGGAACATGGCCGAAAATCGTATTCCCCAAGGGTTTTCTTCGGGGCTGTTGTCCGTCGCTTCTTTGATGAGAATGGGGGCTTTTCGGTAAATCTTGGCGGTCAGCTCGGCATCTTGGCGGGTACGAAATATCGGGCAGGTATGGGTGTTGGGGTTTAATCGTAAAAAATCATCACTGGTTAAGGAGAATACGCGTCGTGGATCTTCGAGGTGGGTGGTCCGAGTAGCAAAAAAAGCAAACTGCATGGCTTGATTAGCAACTTGAGGTTTACCAGAAAGAGTTAAAAGACAAAATTTTTGCCTGCTATCTACATCAGCAAATAACTTTTCTCGGTTTTCAAAATCGAACAAACTTACCAAACGATTTTCGGTAATGAGATGGCCGAAATAGGCTTTGTTGTTATCATCGGTGGCAATGCCCGTAGGTACAATGACGGCTGCGCGTCCATTGGGAGCGAGCAAGCGCAGGCATAGTTCGGCAAAAATGGGATAGGTATTGATGTCGCCTACGGCAGTCAGCGGAAAACGCCCGCAACCTCGGATAAACTTAGAGTAAGCTTCGGCTGTATGCAGGGCTTTCTGAAACTCACCGTATAAATCAGGGTGCGTAATGGGCAGATTTTTGATGATTTTCTCGCGGGCTGCTTTGTTGGGCGCATTGGCAATATCGGCGTGGCGCGTGGCAAAATATTCTTGTTCCTGAAGTTTGATGCGCTCCCAAGGTGGATTCCCCATGATGATGTCAAAGCCAACCCCTGCCCCTCCCCCTGTAGGGGTGGGGGTATCGGCAAAGATGTCAGGAAATTCGAGTGGATAGTGAAAAAAGCAGTTTTCTTCCGTAGCAGCAAGGGCTTTACCGACGAGTTGCCCGTGAGAGGCAGCAGGATTAAAAAAGTGATTGCCTAATTTTTCAGAGGTAGGTGCAGCAGGGTCATTTTCTAAGGTGAAATTATAGTAAAATGCAGAAGTATATATATTTGCAGCAACGTAATCTCTGAACCAATCCGGTTTTTGGCGGAGGGCAAGGTATTTTTGACGAATCTTGTTAATTTCTTCCACGTTATTTTGCTCCACTTGATCTATTTCTCGATATTCCTTAGCAAAATCAAGCTGCTCTAAGTGTTCGTTTGGCGCGGGCTGAAAGAGTGCGAATTGTCGTTTTTCTCGAAACTGCTTATTAACTTTTTTATAGTTTAATGCAACCTCGCGTACATCGCCTGTAAGGGGATTGAAGGCATCATCAGGAATTCCCTTGTCAAGGGTTTTTAGGTCCACAATTCCTACTAAGCTGTTGCCACATTTTATTTTGTGTTCTAAAAAACTAAGTGGCTTTCCACTGTTGTGACCTTCTATCCAAAGCGCCAGTCGGCAAAGTTCGACCGCATCGGGATTAAGGTCAATACCATAGATACACCGTTGAATTACGTCACGCAGGGCTTTACGATAAGCTTTTGGGGCTGGATTGTCTTCATTGGTGCGAACTCTCGCCACATACCAAGCCAAAGTACGGGCCGCCGCCAGCAGGATATGACCTGAGCCCGCAGCGGTATCGCATATTTTGAGGGAAAGCAGTGCCTCCTCTCGTTCTCTAATAGGTGAAGCTATTTCTAATCGCTGTTCAATGACGGGGAGGAGAGCCGATTTGATGAGTTCGTTGACCAATTCGGGACGGGTATAATAGGAGCCCGTTGTTTTACGGTCGGTGCCGGCATGAAACACAAAGGGGTGAGCAATTTCATGTAAGCGTATAACGGGCTGCAAATCAAGCAGGCCTTCATAGACCGAGCCAAGTTCTTCTACGTCTAAGGAAGCGTAATTTATTTTGACCTTTTGACCACTGTCTTTGTCATAAAACTCATGCAACGAACCAATACAATCGAGAAGTAATTTGTTGGATATGAGGCTATGGTTTAGTATTCCAAGCGCTGATTCGTTAAACAAGTCCCCGTCTAAGGGAGCCAATCCCATAGGCAAACCGGCTCCGTCGGCTTCCAACAGTCGGAAAGTAGCCAATAACCCTTGCCATAAGTCCGTGTAACGCTCTTCGTAGAGGTAGGGATTTTCAGAGAGTTTTCGCAGACGGCTCACACTATAAAAACTGTAGTAAAGTTGGCGGTTTTTGGCCAGCTTGGAGCGTTCGGCTTCGGCTACTTCGTCGGGTTGGGGATAAATAATGTCGCGCTCTTCGGTCACCATCAAAAACAACATTCGGTACACCAACCGACGCAGTTGACGATAGTAATCTTGGGGGCTAAGATGCTGATTCTCCAGTTGCTGGCGTAGTGCGTCATTGGAAGGGTGCAGGATAAAACCGTTCCCAAGAGCCATCAATGAGCTTTCAACGGCATTACGAAGATTTTCACGAACCCGGTTGCCTTCTTCGAGACTCAATTGATGGTACCGTTCGAGCAGGCAATGCGATGCCTCGGCTTGGGAGCGAGGCATTCGGGTGGCGTGTAACAGCCTGAAAAGCAAAGCAAACTCGGGATAACGATCTTCGTCCAGCATCTGCCGTAGGTCAAACTCCACGTAGTTGAGATTGACAATGCGCCCCGAATCGCGCAGCAAACGGAGTTGATAGCCATTGGTTACGATTCCATACAGGTGCTCGGTGAGGTTGAGATACTCTTGCATGAGGCCGTGCGGGGAAAGTCGCGGACCCGAATCACTCCGTTTTTTGTCCAGCTCATCCGTAAAACCCATGATATGGACAGGCAGTCCGTCCAAGTGGCCAGCACGGTGACTGATGGCGTAGCTTCTTTCGTGCAGCATTTCCGCTTTAGCAGGTTCGAGGTCATACCCCAATAGCCGCAGTAACGGTACAATCCAGTCTTTACGCGTTTCGGCGGTGCCCGATTGATGGGCAGGTAAGCGTTCTATTTTTCGGTTAAAAATTGTCCAATAATCTTTAGCCATTGACCACGCAAAGGCAATTTCGTCCCTTACTTTTTGCTGGGGTGTAAGGCCAAAGTCGGTAGGTTGCTGACCTTCAAACTGATTTTGTTCGAGTTTGGAGACGAGTTCGGCAGAGAGGATATTTCCGTGTAAGTGCATGAGTATTTTTGTTTCCTCCCCCTTGCTCTTCTCCATTTTGGAGAAGAGCAAGGGGGAGGAATAAGTGTGTTATAGTTCGGGTAATAGGATATAAACTCCTATGACGTCCATGGGTAGGACTGGCTCAACAGGTCGAAATTTATTGCCCAAGCCGACGGCTCGTCGGAAGCGTTCGTGGGCTTCTACCAAAGCATTGGCTCTGGTGATGGCAATGGGGTCGGTGATTTGGTTGTACAGTGTTGGTTTGTTTATCCATTCCAATTCTTCATTGAGCCAGTACATTTGTTCACCCAACTCCACGTTTTCAGCGGCTTTTGTTTCCATAAGAAGGCGATTTGCGATAGGTTCTTCTAAAAACAATTGCTCAGAAACATCCCCTTCATAACCCCATACAAGGAGTTCTTCGGCAACGAGTTCCTGCTTTTCGGTCACTTCCGAAATTACATTTCTTACCCTAAACTGGACCAGTGTCGTTTTATTCGTGACTGCTCCTGTTCTAACCACGGAGGCGCGTGCCACGCCCGTTTGGTAGCGTTTTTCGAGCGCATCGGTGAGTAAATATTGACAGAGTTGCTCCACAAACAGGTGATTACGGCCTAAATAATGATAGCCTTGCGGAGTAGGTGAGATAAAAGATATGGATACTTTTTCCTGATCAGAAAGCAATCCCCGCAAACGAGCAGGTATATTTTGCGTAAAAATCAGAAAACCTTCAGGTTGTACTTTGACCTGTACTCCCAAGAAACGTAATGTTTCTATTACGAAATTTTGAACGGCTTCCACGTTTCCAATAGCCTGATCTACTTCTTTCAAATCATCCTCAATTTCCTGCGCTTTGATGGCATTTTGGGCAAAAATACTGCGAGAGGCTTTCTCCAGTTTCGTTGCTTTTTGGTAAGCATCCGACACCTTGAGAAGATTCTGCTGATACGTGTCATCACTTCCAAAATCCAGTGCCATTTGAGTACCATGATGCCTGGTATCATTGAGAAGAACTTTATTCAAAACTGCATCCATGATGGAACGGCTATCTTCGGGAAACGGTACGCTGATACCCGTTGCCTTGCGAATTTCTTTGGCTTTACGGAGTAATACTTCCAATACAATGCTGTCGATGGGGTTGTCGCTTCCGTAGAGCAGCATTACAAAGACCTCTTTGGTCAATTGCCCGAAACGGTCAATTCGTCCTTCCCGTTGCTCCAGCCGATTAGGATTCCAAGGCAAGTCATAGTGGAGAATGGCACTGAAATACGCTTGTAAATTAACCCCTTCGCTAAGACAGTCCGTTGCGATGAGCACACGTAAAGGGGCTTTGCCTATTTCATCAATTCGTTCGCGGCGTTGCTCATCGGCCAATTCACTCGTGATTACTTCCACCTCAATGTGAGGGAATTGCCGTTTAAGTTCCGCAGTTAGTACTTTACCCAAGTAATTGGCAGTGGCAATATAGCGACAGAAAACAATGGGATTGATTCCCTTTTTGAGCCAGTTGGACAGTTGTTCAAGGGTAGTTTGGGCCTTCGTATCCTTGCTTAGACTCATCAGGTTAGCACATTCATTTGCTAATGATTTAAAGGATGTTACCAAGCCCTCTACAGAACGCTGCGAGTATTCAGTCACCTGCACGGGCGCAACATCGCCGGCATAAAAGTCGGCATCCAATACAGGGTTTTCGTCGGTAAATACTTCAGTAAAGTCATTGTCGTCCCCCAATTTTCGAGAAAACATTTCGTAACCTACCGCAGGGCTGGACATCACACCTCGTAACAATGCCAAGGCTGCAAAGTAATTACCTTTGATTTGAATATCGCTACTACCCATTTGGGTGATTTTTCGGGCTACTTTCAGTACTTTCTCAAAAAAAACTGCATAAGGCTTCGAAAGAGCATAAGCCAATTCGGCAGATATTCGGTCGGGGAAAGGGGTGTCTTCCCCCAGCCATTTTTCAACGTCAATACGTCGCCTTTGTACAAAATGGCGGGCAATTTCTTTACGTTTGGTTTCATCGGCTTCGGCGACGTGGGTATTTTTGAAAGAAGATTTTAACAGCCCCAATAACGATTGAAACTCTTCCTGCTTTCCGCTGTGGGGGGTAGCGGTAAGCAAAAGCAAGTGTTGTTTTTGCTTTTGTGAAATTTCGTGTAACAAATGGAATCGTTGTTGCTGACTTGGGGCCGTTGCTCCTGCTGGCATTGCGCAGGTATGGACTTCATCCACGATGATAAACTCGGGAATATGGTCTAAAAAAATCCGTTTGTGGCTTTCGGCTTTGACATATTCTATGGAAATGACCTGAAACGGAAACTTTCGATATAAAATTTCGTCGTTACGGAGTTGGCGTTCCAACTTGGCAATGGTTCCTGAACGAATGATGATAGCTTCAATTCCGAACTTATTTTTAAGCTCTTCCTGCCACTGTTCGCACAGGTGCGGCAAGCACAAAATGGCGAAGCGTTTGATTTCGCCTCGATCCAGTAGCTCCCGGGCAATCAATAATGCTTCAATAGTTTTGCCTACCCCCACGTCGTCAGCAATGAGTAAGCGTACGGTATCTTGTCGCAGTGCCATAATCAGCGGTACCATCTGATAGGAACGGGGACGAAAAGAAAGTCGTCCTAAACTGCGAAACGGTCCCGATGCCGAGCGAAACGAAAGGCGATTGGCATTGTAGAGCAGTTTGGCGGATTCAAAGTTTCCTAAATCCTCGTTGGAAGGTTTAGGAAAATCAGTAGGTTCGACTTTTTCAAGCAGTTTGGCTTGTAGTGGTAAAAAGATACCCGTTATTTCTTCCTCATTACCACCAAGCGGCTTGAGCAGCAAAACGTCTTCTGAATCATGCGGTTGCACGACCCAATCGCGTTGTCGAAAACGTACTAAATTACCTGGTTTGAACGTGAGTTTCATCGTATCTTTTTGAAAATATCAGGGCGTTTGGCCACAAATTGGGGAAGCGGTTCGCTGTAATACCAGACTAAAATCTGATAGCCTGCTTTTTTGAGGGCTGCTCGTTTTTGAGTATCGTCTTCATTTACCTGCGGACTGTCATGTACGCTGCCATCGCAAAAAATACAGATATTGGGTTTATATAAAAAATCAGGACGTACGTACATGTTAGGAATGGAGGGTTGAGCTACATCAGGGAGACGTAAGTTATTGGTATATAAAAATTTCAAAAATACCTGTTCGGTCGAAGAGTTTGGGTCGCGGGCAGCTTCGAGTGTATTGTATTGGGCATCATAGTTGTCGTAAGTGCGTGACGTTTGGAGTTCAATGGTACAGTTCATTAATCGCTCCAAAGCATCTTTTATTTCCCAACGGTCTATTTCCTTGTGGTCCCGCTGGTTATAATAAGATAGTAAGTCGTCGTAAGTGGCAGCGGGTGAATTTTGAGCCTCCATTAAGACGCCCTCTTTCATAAAACAGATATTGAATGCTTCTTTAACAATTTCCTGAAACATTTCTACTCGCTCTACTAACTGCGACAATACCCCTAAGCTGCCCTGCGCCGATTCATACAGTAAAATATTGGGCTGTTCGGTTTCACCCATCAACATTACGCCAATTTCGTTTGATTCTACTTGAAATACGTTTTCAATGGCTCGTTTCAAGGCGTATTGAAGAGAAATTACTCCTTTTTTATTAAGTGCAAGAGCTTGGACAGGTTGAATATAAATAGCATTGGCGGTGTCAGAAGTAAAGATTTTTACGTCCTTATATTCATCGTTATTTGCCGGATTGGTTTCTTCATCGTCCCCTCTCCAATAGCCTGACTTTAATTCTAAGCGAAAGCCCTCTTCCTGTTTAATGCGCCATTTATAATTGACATGAACGATGCGGGCCGTAGGCATTGAATGGATTCTAAGTAAAACGGTATCATTGTACTTTACATGAGCGTCCACCGTTTTTTCAAAACCGTCTTCCACATAAAAATACGTTTTGATGTCAAACCCGCGAGAGGTGCGTTCTTCTTCTTCACAATTAATTCGCTGAATTTCTCGAGCACGGGTTTCAGCCATTTCAATGATCGGAACGACAATTTTTCGCTCCGCGTCATTTCCCAGAGGCTTTTTTACAATGGGGTCAGTATCCCAACTCAATTGATTATCCATCATAAAATACCCAGTCAATCGGCTTACTTTGGCCGTTTTGAGTTTATTTTCAGCATCAGGAATGATGATTTGATTAATACGGTACTTGGAACCATCGTGGTAAATGATGTTTTGAGGGCCAAATTCCCGTAAAGCTAAGAAACGAGGGCGTGATACGTATTCCCCTCCTTTGTCGCTGTTTTCCATAAAGGAGCGAATTGGCAAGCGGGTAAAGTTATAGCCGGGTAAAAAGCCTTCTGAGGCAAAATACCGATAGGGATAAAATTCGGAGAGTTGACGAATACCTCCCTGATTTTCGTTGAGCAACAGATCGCGTTGCTGTTTACCCTGACGGATGTCAGTTTCAGCACTCTTACGTTCTCGGCTTTCACGCCCGTAAATTGGGTTCTCAATAATTGCATTTCCCCGCACAATTTGGTCCTGCGCCGACTTATAGAGCGTTCGCCAGCGGTTAAGACATTTATCAAGGTCATTAGTAAAACTGTCGACTTTGGTTTTCACCCATTCCTTCTGAAACCATTTGTAGTTATGGTCATTCAGGCGTTGCTGAATGACTGGATCTTCAATAAGCTTATAAAAAGTCGTAATAATTCGTTTTTTTTCCCCTTCTGAGAGAGCAAAAGCGATTTTTATATCTTCTTTGAGAGGAACGCCCGCCGGAATGGCATCAATCTCCAGAAAATCTCGGATGGTTCTTTCAAAAGCATGAGACGATTTGACCATGATGTAGCAAGCGTGCAGGTGGTTTTCCCAAAGCTCTTCATTAATTAGGTCAATGCGCGGCGCCTGAACATTGCCAGCCACCATATCGGCAGCATGATCGAAGTAATGGCGGTCGTGGGGGGAATGATTGGAACAATAAGTAAAAACCATCGCGGCTTGTCCTCCCCGACCAGCGCGCCCGCTTCGTTGGGCATAATTGGCAGGGGTAGGCGGCACATTACGCATGTGTACGACGCTGAGTTCAGAAATATCAATACCGAGTTCCATGGTGGGTGAGCAAAACAATAGGCTAATTTTGCCATCACGGAAAAGTTGCTCACGTTCTTTACGAGTCTCGGAACTAATTTGGCCAGTATGTTCTTTTCCCTCAATGGTAGTTTCAGCTAACCTTCGGGCGTAGAATTGTTGAAAATATAAATTGGGCTTTAAGCTTCTGGATTTATAACTTCGGCTCTTGATTTCGTCAAGAATTACTGTTTGACTATCTCCCAATTCCCAGGAAATCATATCCACCCGAATTTGATAGATTAATATTTCCTGATGACTATCTGATTTAACCTTTGTTGGCTTCAACCAACCTGCATCGTGCATAAAGTTCAGTAGTAAATAAACCGTTTCCTGATAGATACTCTCCTCGTGCAGGTCTTCTCCGAATGATTGGGCTAAGGGAATCAGCCATTTCGCAAAACCACTTCGTCGTCCTATACTATGGGTGTATTTGTTATTGTTAGGGGCTAAATTTTCGACCCGAATAAAGGATGGACTTTCAATTTTTTCGTTTTTATCTAAAGTCCAAGGGGCTTTCAGTTTTTCAGCAAAAATGCGAGTATTCTGGTCAATAACATTTTCCTGTAGGAGCGAATATTCGAGAGCGTATTGTTTACGAAAAAAATCAAGAATCTGATGAACGAACGTAATACGATTAGAAATAGGCATTTTGAAAAGTAGAGGAACTCGTTGACAGAGTTCGTCGCTGACCATTGTTTCTTTTAATTGTTTGTAAGTTACTTTTAGCAGCGCACACTGCTCTAAGTTGGGCATAATGACTCGCCAACTTCGGCGCAAATCGTGTAAAATACGATACATCAAATAATCCCGAAAGGCATCGGAATTGTCTTTAGCAGGCCCAGGGAATGCACTGGGATATTGGGCATATTGCTCTTGTGGTATTTTCAGGCTACTAAATACTTCAAATGCAATCGTTGAATAATCTAAACTTCGATTCTTGGTAAGTGCGTGAAAAATAGAGGATCTTAACTGCCCAACTCGAATAAAATCATTGAAATGCCCTGCCTGAAGCGATGCATCTTGCCGGTTGTCGGTAAAGCTCAATAATTTACTTTCCTTGACAGTTAATCCAGTGGATTTTAATTGATTCAATACTGCCAGAGAAAGAACGGTAGTAGCGGTACTTCTCCCTTCACCACCCAAACCAATTAATTTGGTTTGCTCGGAGCTGCGGGTGTCGAAAAATGTACCCGAAGTAGGGTCAAAAAGCAAAGGAAACGATATAAACCATCCTTCAAACGAAAGAGGTTCGACGAAAGAATAACTGCCATTGGCATCAAAATAAATCTTTTTGGGAAGTCGGTCACGGTATTCTTTAATGGGTTTGAGTCCTTCTTTTTTTGTTTCTCTAAACCAAGCTTTAGGTAGAGAATCTTTATCACGTTCATAGTCCCAAATCATCTCCTCTTCGGGATAGTCTAAAAAGATGTACCCGTTGAGCTTGCCTGATTCATCGTCAGCGGTATCCCAAAAGGTACGAGGCTCAACGCTGCCAGCCTCCAAAGTTACACAGATGAACTCATGACCAGAATTGCGGCTAAATGCCACTGGATACAATTTCTTGGAGTTATCCTGTATTGAGTACCGTGCCGTATCCAGTGAGATTTCCCGGGTAGCTATTGATTCTAATGTTACGTAAACGGAACCCGTTTGAGCCACAAATTGATGGATTCTGTATGGTAAATAATTTTGTTTTTTTTGAGGATTTGCATTTAGTGTATTTGCCCAAGTAAGTATGAGAAGCAGAGCATTTGTACATATCTGTTCATCCAGATAGACATAAGCCGCCAATTCTTTAGCTATTTGGGTAAGTGTTTGTGGTTTCTTCCTCACCAAAACATCATCTTTTTCTTCCAAAGCAATTTGTTTTTCGAGCCAGATTGCCAAAGGGTTATTTCTGAATAATTTGGCATCACCATCTACATTAATGGGTTCAAGAACAACTTGTCTTACTTTAATTTCTGAGTATTCCTGATTGGATAGGCTTCTGCGAAGTTTCTCAATAACCACTTGGTTTGGATTGAACTCTTTTCCAAAAATGATGGTAGCTACTTCGGCAACTTTCTGTTTTTGTTGAATCAGAGTGGTATCTTTCGCGGAAATCATGGTGGCAGAAGTACCAATGGGTATCAAATCATTGGTGGCCAAAGCTTTGATACGGCGAATCAGGAATGCTACATCAGCGCCTTGCCGACCTCGGTAGGTATGTAATTCGTCAAAAACAATGAATTTAAGTTTTTCTTTGATTGCTTCTCGGAAGCTGCTCTCCCCACTTCGAGTCATAATGAGTTCAAGCATCATGTAGTTAGTCAAAAGGATATGCGGTGGGTTGTTCTTAAGTTCTTCACGCTCTTCCTCTTTTTCCTGTCCAGTATATTGTCCAAAGCGAATAGGAAATGATTGGCCTGACTTCTCATAGTTCTCCTGGTACTTTTCAATTTCTTTGTATTGGGAATTAATTAGTGCGTTCATCGGATAAACTATAATCGCGCGTATCCCTTCTGTAATTTTACTTTGCAGGATGTCATTGAAGATAGTAGCTATGTAAGTCAACGATTTGCCTGACCCTGTACCCGAGGTGACGATAAACCCTTCGCCTTTAGTGCCGATTTCAATCGCATCAATTTGATGTTGATACAATTCCCATGTGCGCCCCGAATCACTTGAAAAAATTCTTTTCATGTAAGGGTGAAACACAGATTTTTGGATCAGCATCTCCACTGTTGTTCCCTTTTCAAAAGAAGGATTGAACTGAATAAGTGGCTCTGGCCAGAGTTTACCGCTGTTTAGGCCGGTATTGACTTTTGATTCAATGTGCGGGTCTTTAATTGAAATAAAACTATTGATGTATGAGCTGTATTCATCAATAATTTTTCGGTGTGTGTCAAAGACATTCATGGTTTAGGCAAAGAAATTGTATTGCAATGAAAGGTGTCAAATATATACACTATTCTATAAAACTACCTACTTAAAATTTTGCAAAGTAGTGTTCCTCTTTGAGGCCATGAAATCTCTTTACTTGCTTTTTCTGGACAATCTTCAAGAAAATAAATTTCTAAAGGGAGAGTTGTTAAAACATTAGTTCTTCATACTTCTTTGCCCCTTCAACCAAACGTTTATGGATTTGCTTACGGAGGGCATCGGGGGCGAGTACTTTCACAATTTCTCCAAACCCTAAGATTTCCTTTTCTAATTCAAAATTCAGCTGCACAAAAAGCTCAATGATAATTCCCTCTTGATGACGCTCTAAGGTCACTTGTGAGCTATGAAGGGGTTTGGTTTCGAGATAAGGCGCATGAGCGGCGGCGACCCAGAGCCGCACCTTTCGGGGTCTTTGGTTGGGCGCCACTGTCACCCCAATCACATCGCGGTAGTATTCTTCTGGATTGAGGTGCTCGTTGGGGCGATAGGCTGATTCGTTGCTAGGGGTTATATCAATCATGCGGTCGATGGCTAGATTTAAAATATCCTTTTGGTTGTTTTTGACTCCTACCGCAAACCAACGATTCTTAAATTCTTTGAGCCACCATACATGAAAAATAAACTTCTGTGGTGCTCTGGCCTTAAAAGATTGATAAGTAAGTGATATAGGTTTTTGTTGGATTATGACTTGATACAATGTATCCAAAAATACCAGCCCTTTCAGGTTTTCATTTTTTTCAAAATCAATAACCGTACGCTGATGATGCTTGGCAGCATATACATGGTCTTCTAATTTTTGAATTACATCCGTAAGTTGTTGAAAATGAGAAAAACCTTTGAATTGGCGTAATACCTCTACGGCCTCATTCATACGTAGCAGGTCTTGGTCAGTTAGAGGGATTTGGGTAATGCTGTAATTTGGGTCTTCGTAAGTATAGTACTTTTTGTCTACTACAATAATCGGCGCAAAGTAGCCTAATTTGTCACTCCGCATCATTTGCAGGTCGGCTTGGATAGTGCGGCGACTGATGCCTTTATCCATACCTTCATATTCATACATGGTTTCGGAGACTTTGTCTATAAGGTCTTCGAGTGTCCATTTGCGGTGGCGATTGCGCAAACAGGCGTCTATCGTTTTGTATCGAATAAGGGCGTTGCGGTTGACAGGCATGTGATTGTGATGTTTTTCTCAAAATTTCTGAAAATAATTTCAACTACGCAAAAAGACTGCGCAGACGCCGCTCACCTTTGCATCGTCAAACAAGGGATGACGATGGTTTTATAGAGCCACGTAGTACCGACGAAGTATCGCACGGTATACTGTCACAACCATCTCTATTTGATTTTTCTGTGGGTCGTGGGTTCGAATCCCGCCTTGGCGAAAGCCATGTAACTCAGTTGGGTAGAGTAACAGTCTCGGTAGAAGAAGGCCACTTCGTTAAAAATAGGTCACCTGATTCCATCAAGGCAAAAAATACTTCGGTGGGGGTGTTGAAATTCAATACCAACCTACGATTCACACAAAGCCTGAAAGCGAGCAGATACCGCACTCGTAGGTTGTATCTCTTTTTGAAGGGGCATTTTTGGTGGCTCAAACAGCGAGTGAGCTGTTTGAAAAGCCAAAAACAAACTTCAAACACAGTTGCAAAATAAGAATGCTTAAGCCAGCTTCCGCCTTGGGCGAATGAGGTATTTTTTGTCATAGGAATAAAACAAGAACAGCAATTATTAAACATACAAAACCATGAAATTTGTCAACATCAACGCGTATCAAGTAGGGCTGGTATTTCGTAACGAAACCTATCTGAAGGCCCTCACAGAAGGGGTTCATTTCGTTGGCCCTTTCCAAACTGTAAAAGTGTATGACATTACCAAACCTTTTACAGCCCCTTACTCGCTCGATATATTGTTGGCAGACAAGGTTTTGGCTGATTTGTTGGAGGTGATTGATGTGAAAGACCACGAAATTGTACTTCAGTATGAAAACCAAGTACTCAAAACCGTTTTGAAACCTGGTCGTCATGCTTTTTGGAAAAACATGGTCAACTATCGCTATGTCAGAGCTGACTTGAGCAAAGTAGAGATTACGGAAGATATTGATTTGGTGTCACTTACTTCTAAGGAAGTATTGGTGTATATGCGTTCTTATACGGTTGAATCTTACGAAAAAGGGCTACTTTTTGTGAATGGTAAATACCAAAAAGTGCTTGAGGCAGGTACTTACTATTGGTGGAGAAACAATCTATCGGTACATATTTCTAAAGTGGACATTCGTCAGCTGCAATTAGAAATTGCGGGGCAAGAAATCTTGACCAAAGACAAGGCTACTTTGCGAATTAACTTTTACGTTCAGTACAAAGTGACGGATATAATGAAAGCGTTACTCGAAAATAAAGACATCGATAAACAATTGTATATTTTGATGCAGTTGGGGTTACGAGAGTACATTGGTACGCTTACTTTGGATGAGTTGCTGGAAAAAAAAGAAGGCATTTCAAAATTTATCTTGGACGCCATTGCCGAAAAAGCAGGGCAGTTAGGGGTAGCATTGGTGAACTGTGGTATCAGGGATGTGATTTTGCCTGGCGATATGAAAGAAATCATGAACCGCGTGCTTATCGCTGAAAAAACAGCGCAGGCCAACATCATCATGCGCCGCGAAGAAACGGCTTCGATGCGTAGCCTTCTCAACACCGCCAAACTCATGGAGGAAAACGAAATGCTATTCCGCCTCAAAGAAATGGAATACGTGGAAAAAATTGCCGATAAAATCAATACCATTTCTATTTCGGGAGGTGGGCAAGTACTCGACCAATTGAAGCAAATTTTCGGTACGGCTAAATAAAGGTTAGTATTTTATTTTTGTAGGTTCGCGTCATAAGCGCGAACCTTTTCTTACAATGAAAAAAGTAATTATACTTCGGGGATTGCCAGCAAGTGGCAAATCTACCTTTTGAGCGTATTGGCGCGGTGGTAGAAAGGTACAACCAAGAATCAGGCGAAAACGTAAAAATAGAAATGAAAGAACTAAATACTTCTTTGGAGGAGTGTTTGGCAAGAGATGAAGTGAGAGAAAAAAAAGTAGGACGGGAGGTAATCATGAAAATGTACAAAACGCATCAATTAGGCAACGAGCGGGGACCGCATTATCAAGCGCAAGATGCTACTTTGCCAGCGGCAATTATTTGTGATTTGGACGGGACATTGGCGCTCATTAGGCATCGAAACCCCTACAATGCAATGGCCTGTGAACTAGACGAACTCAATGAGCCTATTGCTAATATGCTACATACTTATCACAAGTTGGGGGTAAAAATTATATTAATGTCGGGCCGGGAAGAGAAGGCTCGTCAGCCTACGTTAAATTGGCTTTCGTATAATCACATCCCCTTTGAAGCACTCTACATGCGACCTCAGGATGACAACCGGCAGGATGCCGTTGTGAAGAAAGAACTTTATCAAACTCACATCCAAGGCAAATATTTTGTGCAGTTTGTGCTTGATGACCGCAATCAAGTAGTGGATTTGTGGCGATTAGAACTAGGGCTTCCGTGTTTGCAAGTTAATTATGGAGATTTTTGAGGAGAAGGAGTGGTTTTGTTGGGGATATGCACTTAACTATTTAGTAGTTGAGTTGGCAAAAATGCTTTTTAAAGTACCAAAAAGCCACTTCTCCCATGACCCTTCACTCGCGCCGTATTTTTTTACAACAGTCTCTATTGGCACTTTCAATGCCGCTGCTGGGATATAACCCTAAAACTGTCCCTCTAAGAGCTATCACAAAAGGCCCTTATTATCATTGGTTTGGATATTATGACAAATGGCAATTTGATCCTACTGGGCGTTATGTGTTGGGAATGCAGGTGGATTTTCAGCATCGTTCGCCTACAGAAAAGGATAGTGTCAAAATTGGCCTTATTGATTTGCAAGACAATGACCGCTGGACTACCCTTGGCGAAAGTCGCTCATGGGGATGGCAGCAGGGCTGTATGCTACAGTGGGTTCCCCAATCTACGACGGAGGTGATTTGGAACGACCGCGTTGACAATCAGTTTGTAAGCCATGTTGTCAACATCAAAACAGGCAAAAAACGTACCCTTCCCAAGGCTGTTTATGCGCTTAGTCCTGACGGTAAATGGGCCATCGGGACTGAGTTTTCGCGGATTCAAGACCTGCGCCCAGGCTATGGGTATTCGGGGATTCCTGACCCGTATTTTGAGGTCAAAGCTCCTAAAGAGATAGGGCTTTATAAGATGGACTTACAAACAGGGAAAACGCAATTGTTGTTTTCGCTCAACGAACTGGCTCAGTTGCCGCATCAAGGACAATCGGTAGTGGATAATTATCACTGGTTCAATCATTTACTGGTCAATACCGACGCCTCTCGTTTTACTTTTTTGCATCGCTGGCGCGCCAAACGCGAAGACCGCCAAATCATGGCACGTACCAATTTCGTAACGCGGATGTTTACAGCCAATGCCGATGGAAGCAATCTTTATTGTATCGACCCTTCAGGTTTTACCTCGCATTTTATTTGGAAAGACCCGCGTAGCATATGCGCTTACACGCGCCCAGAAGGGCAGCCGTCGGGGTTTTATATACTGGATGATTTTACCGGAAAATATACCCGTATCGGCGCCGACAAAATGAAAGTAAATGGGCATCAAACCTACTTGCCCGTGGGCAATGGCACTGAGTGGATTCTCAACGACAACTACGCAAGTGGGCAAGACCGCCTTCAAACCCCTTATTTATATCATATCCCTACCGACCGCCGTACCGACTTAGGGAGTTTTTATTCGCCGCCTGAGTTTGTGGCCGAATGGCGCTGTGATTTACATCCGAGATTTAGCCATGACGGCACCAAAATCTGCATCGATTCCCCACACGAAGGAAACGGACGCCAAATGTATCTGCTTGATGTTTCGGAAATCATAAAATCATAATCGGGGATTAATTATATAATTTGCAAATGATGTATAATGTACTGATAATCAGAAGTATTTTTTGAGTGGTATACAATAGTGATTGGCAAATGTTGTCTTTGTTCCCACATCAGGCTGGGACGCGTATAACTTGACCCAAACTATGATTTGGGTCACAAATGGTACAGCGTCTCTGACGCAAAATACACAAGCTAAACAATTAAAAAATAACCTTTATGTCGAGAGTTTTATTCTTGTTTTGTTGTCTTTTTTGTCAAATCGTATTGGCGCAATCTTCTAAGCCAAACATCCTTTTTCTTTTTGCCGACGATCTACGCGCCGATGCAGTGGGATGTTATGGCAACCCTTATGTACAAACTCCCAATCTTGATAAACTTGCCCAAAATGGTATCATGTTTAGCGAGGCGCATATTTTGGGAGGTCATCACGGGGCAGTATGTGCGCCTAGTCGGGCCATGTTGATGAGCGGCAAAGGTTTTTTTAGAGTAACCGACAAACTCAATGGCGTCACCACGTGGCCGATGCTATTGCGCCAAAAAGGATACTATACCTTTATGACGGGCAAATGGCACAATGAACCTGCTGCTGTAAGTGCGAGTTTTATGGAGGCCAAAAACGTAATGCTCGGCGGCATGGCCGATCATTATCAAACACCCATGTGCGATTTAAAACCCGACGGGACTTTTACTGAACCTATCAAAAAAGGTTTTTCTACGGATTATTTTGCCGAGTCGGCGATTGCGTTTTTGGATAAACAAACTCCCAAAAAACCATTTGTTACATATGTAGCTTTTACCGCTCCGCACGACCCACGGTCGCCGCTGCCCGATTATCTCAAACGCTACGGTACGGCACCGCTGCCTCCTAATTTTATGCCGGCTCATCCTTTCAATTTTGGCAGTGATATGACCGTGCGCGATGAAATGCTGGCGGCTTATCCTCGCACGACTGATGTTATCAAGTCACAGTTGACCGAGTACTACGCCATGATTACGCATTTGGACGAAGCGATTGGTAAAATCTTGGCCAAACTCAAAGAAAAAGGACTCGACAAAAATACCATTGTGGTATTTGCCGCCGACAATGGTTTGGCAATGGGAAGTCATGGGCTATTGGGCAAGCAAAACCTCTATGAACATAGCATGAGAGTGCCGCTGATTATGAGTGGGGTAGGCATCCCCAAAAACCAAAAGAGAGATGCTTTTGTGTATCTTTTTGACCTTTTTCCCACTTTCAGCCAAATGCTCAACTTCGCAGCACCCAATGATTTGGACGGAAAAGACTTGTCGGGAATCATTCAAAACAAAACACAGGCTGTGCGTCAACAAGTATTTACGGCTTATACCTTCAATCAACGAGCAATTCGTGATCGTCGTTGGAAATTGATTCGTTATCCGAAAGTAGATTTCACGCAGCTTTTTGATTTGCAATCAGACCCTTATGAGCTTAATAATTTGGCTCAAAAACCCGAACATGCCGATAGAGTCAAGGCGATGACCGAAGACTTGAAAAAACATCAACAACTCTATGGCGACCCGCATCCGCTTACGGCTACCGAAATCTCTTCTCAGGTATTTGATTATAAAAATGTAGTGCGTAAACCCGACCAATGGCAGCCCAAAGAAGTATTAGAAAAGTATTTTAAGTAAAAATAAACGTGATAAAATGTACATGAAATCTCTTCTCTGCGTGGTATTATGTCTTTTTGTGGTGGGAGCAACCGCCCAAAATCCCGATTTTAAAGGCAAAAAAGTACATCTATATCTACTTGTAGGTCAGTCAAATATGGCAGGAAGGGGAATTCCCGAAGCGGCTGACAAGGTGGCACATCCACGGATTTGGATGTTCAGTAAAGACAATCAATGGGTGCCCGCCGTCGCTCCTTTGCATTTTGATAAACCTGAAGCGGGAGTAGGGCCCGGATTGGAGTTTGCAAAAGTAATGGCAGAGGCCGACACCAACATCATCATAGGACTCATACCTGCGGCGGCGGGTGGCTCAAGTATTGATAAATGGCAACCCGGAGGCTATCACGACCAAACCAAAAGCTACCCTTATGATGATGCGATTCGGAGAGCTAAAGCGGCTTTGGCCGCGGGCAAATTGAAAGGCATCTTGTGGCATCAGGGCGAAAGCGATAGCAAGGCGGAACTAGTAGGAAGCTATACCGAAAAATTAAAGGCTTTGATTAAGCGGTTTCGTAAAGAACTATCTGCTAAAAAAGTCCCGTTTGTTGTAGGTACTTTGGGTGATTTTTATGTGCTTAAAGTGCCTGAAGCTCAAAATATTAATCAACAACTCCGCAATTTGCCTAAAGAGGTCAAAAAAACAGCCTGTGTAGAAGCCACGGGCCTGACCGACAAAGGGGATAAAACGCACTTTGATACCCCTTCGGCGCGCGAATTGGGACGCCGGTACGCTGAGGCTATGAAGAAGTTTTAGAGAGGTAAGTATTCTTGCGAAGTGTATTCTTGTACGTTTACTTATTATCAGTAAAATAGAGCTAAATTGACTTTTTAATCAGTAGGCTAAAATCTAAGATATTAAATCATCGTATTTTTTTAAGTACTAAAATACTTGATTTAACATCCTGTTTATTAGATAATTAATAATTAACCATGCGAAAGCATTTAACTAATTCAAAATCAATTTTATACAATGAGAAAAATCGCTGTTTTATTTTGTCTTTCTCTTTTGTTGATAGGCATTGATACCTTCGCTCAAAAAGGGAAATTGTATTCTTTCCCCATTGGTATGCAGGCTTACACCTATCGGGCTAGTTTTCCGAAAGATGTCGCTGCTACACTCGATACCCTCAAAGCCTTGGGTGTGACGGAGCTTGAGGGCGGGGCACAAAAAGGAACCACCCCAGAGCAATTTAGAAAAATGTGTGAAGAGCGAGGTATCAAAATACCCGCTACGGGCGGTGGCTATGAACAATTGGTAAAAGACCCCGTTGCAGCCGCCAAAACAGCCAATATTTTAGGTTCTAAATACCTCATGTGCGCTTGGATTCCGCACAAAGTAAAAGGAGGTTTTACGCTAGAAGAGGCCAAAAAAGCCGTGACTGACTTCAACATGATTGGAAAAGCCTTGAAAGAAAACGGTGTCACATTTTGTTATCATATCCACGGCTATGAGTTTCAGCCTTACGAAGACGGCACTTTGTTTGATTATATTGTCAAAAACACCAATCCTGATTATGTATCTTTTGAATTGGATATACTTTGGGCGTTTTACGGAGGGGCAGACCCCGTGGCATTGTTGAAAAAATATGGAAAACGCTTTCAGCTTGTGCATCTCAAAGATCTTCGCAAAGGAGTAAAAGGGGATTTGACCGGAGGTACGCCACTAGAAAATGATGTGACGCTCGGGACAGGCCAAATCGATATTCCAGGAGTAATAAGAGAAGCCAAAAAAATTGGCATCAAACACTATTTTATCGAAGACGAAAGCCCTATCTGGAGTCAGCAAGTGCCTAAAAGCATTGCTTATTTGAAAAGTTTGTAGATTGGGATTAGAAGATTTTGAACAAGAAGCCAAAATAATAGCGACTTATTGTAATTCCTAAACATTTTTTTTGTTGATACAGAATAACTAAAAGTACTTTTAGTTATTCTGTTGTTTATTGTGCTAACGAATTTTGTTCATCTCTACTTCTATTTATCGAATTATTTTAGATGAACTTAGTGCTTAGTGAGATGATGAAGACTGAAAATTTAAACCAAACATGGTTATGCGAACAGTACAATTAAAAGTGAGTGAGACCGACTTCCAAAAATACAATTTGGGGGTAGGAGAAATCAAATTCACAGATTTAGTGGAGATGATAAGTCGTGAGTATGCGCGAAAAGCACTTCTAGAGTGTAATGAGATAGCCGAGCAAGTAGGGTTATCTCAAATGACGATGGACGAAATAAACGCCGAAATCAAAGCCGTAAGAGATGCAAAAACTCATTCTTGATACGAATGTCATTGTTTCGGCACTCATTTCAAATTCTATTCCCACTAAAATTTTGTACGAATTGGTACTAACCAAAAAAGTGGAAACTTGCCTTTCGGAAGAAGTATTTGCAGAATATATAGAAGTATTAAACCGAGATAAATTTTCTAAATTCACTAACTTCAAAACAAAAGCAGAAGTAGTGTTGAACAAACTTCGGGAAATTTCAATCTTTTATAAGACAAATAGAAAAATAGAAGTTTTGAGCGACACGAGCGATAACAAATTTTTGGAGTTAGCAGCGGTAAGTGCAGCAGACTATTTGACCACAGGCAACACACTTGACTTCACGATAACAGAATTTGAGTACACCAGAATTCTAACACCCAGAGAGTACTGGGAAAACTACGCACCTAAAGGGTAAAAACACATTTTAGTTAGATAGTACTACTTCTCTGATGCTCCTCATGCCCATACTACTTTGTGGGCTTTGGAATTCCTTCTTTCATTATTATTCAAAGATTTTTTAAAATCATTTAGGGATTTTGCCGACTTGATTGACTATACACCAACAGAAGCACTTACTTATGAAGTATCAAGCCCTGACGGATGAGCAATTAGTGGATTTTTTGAAAAGCGACAACCAAAGTGCTTTTGAAGAAATCTATCATCGGTATTGGTATAAATTGTTGGGGGTAGCCTATCACGAAACGGGCACGCGTGAGGAAGCCGAAGAATTGGTTCAAGACCTCTTTGAAAAACTCTGGAAACGCAGGCACGTAAGTATCATTCAGCATTTGAGTGCGTATTTGGTAGTTTCGATTAAGCACTTAGCTACCAACTACATCAAGTCGCAGATTACACATCGTAAGTTTCAGGAGTATTTGATTTTTAATGAAATAAGGCAGTCGTATGCCACGGACGAAACCGTTCAGTTTTCGGATTTGTCGAAGGCAGTAGAGGAAGCAATGAAAAAACTCCCCGAAAAAAGCGTCGAGATTTTTAAGTTGAGTCGGTTTGAAAACCAATCTGTGAAGGCAATTGCCCAACAACTCAATCTTTCTGAAAAAGCGGTAGAGTATCATATCACCAAGTCGCTAAAGGTTCTTAAAGAACAACTCAAAGCCTATCATTCTGACAATTGATATCCACCCATTTCTTCATACACAGACACAAAATGAACCAGTACGAATTCAATCAATTGTTAGAAAAATACTTAGCAGGACAATGTAGCCCTGATGAGGAGCGCTTGATTATGGAGTGGCAGGGCAACTTGCTAAAAAGCACTGATTTGGGATTAGGAGAACAAGAAAAAGAAACCACAAAAAAACGACTTTGGCATCACATCCAAGAAGCTACTTCTGAGCCAGTGATAGAAGAGGCGCATCGACACCGTATAGGCTGGTGGAAATGGCTGAGTGCGGCCTCGGTGATATTGCTTTTGGGTGTTTATTGGGGGCTTAATCGTTCAGAAACCCCTCCTGTGCCCCGCGCTGAAGCTGAGATAGAAGCCCCGCACGGTATTGAAGTTAAAAATACCGCCACCAATCCTCGCCAAATCAAATTAGAAGACGGGAGTATCGTGGTATTGAAGGCCAACAGCAGTGTGACTTATCCTGAGCATTTTGGAAAACAAAGCCGAAGTGTATTTCTAAAAGGCGAAGCTTTTTTCAATGTTAAACGTGACCCTACCAAACCTTTTATCGTTCATACGGGCGATTTGATAACTGAGGTATTAGGGACGAGTTTTACGGTCAAATCTTACGAAGAGGCCCAATCTATCGAAGTAGTAGTAGCTACGGGGAGAGTATCGGTTTATGAAAATTCTTCCAAAAAAACGCAGCCTCGAAACGGCATGATTTTGACTCCCAATCAAAAAATTGTATTTGATAAAGCATCCGGAAAACTCACGCCGGGTATCATCGAAGTGCCCGTTATTGTGCGCCCTCCTGCGGCCTCTACTGCTTTTATTTTTGACGAAACCCCCTTGCCTCAAGTCTTGAAAAGGCTCGAAAAAGCCTACGGACTTCAAATTATTGTTGAAAACCAAACCCTTAACCAATGTATTTTTACGGCAGACCTCAATGACCTACCTCTTTATACGCAGCTAGATTTGGTGTGTAAGTCGGTAAATGCTACCTACGAACAACGCGGCACCAGCCTTTTTATTAACGGTGAAGGATGTAAGTAAAACCTACGGTTTTTGTTTGTAATTCCTTAAAATGAAATGGACTTTTTACAAAAAAGCCGACAATGTAGCGAGCATTGTCGGCTTAGCGTAGCCGCCACCGAATTGGCGTTCGGGGTGTTCAGACTTCATTGGCGTGAGGTCTGGTGGGCGGTTAGTTTTTGCCTTACGAAACCAAAAACATGTTAAAATTATGCAAAAAAATGTACGAACCAAAGCGTTCTTACTCAAAGCGATGAGAATGACGGTTACTCAATTTATGCTGCTGGTAGTTTTTTGTGGACTAGCCAGCGCCAACGCTACCAAAGCTCAAGAAGTACTGAATACGACTGTTTCGCTGCAAATCGAAGCCGTGGAGATAAAACGTGTATTTAGTAATATTGAAAAACAAGCAAAAGTCAAATTTGTATATAGCCCCAATGCCATCCGAGCCGACCAAAAGGTGTCGTTGGCTACTACCAACAAACTCTCGGAGGTATTGAAAGAACTTCTTACGCCGCTTCATATTTCGTATGAAGTGGTAGGGACGCGCATTTTGTTGCGCCAAAAACTCCCCGAAAAATCTGCTTCGCTAGAAGAAGTTTCGGTGCCAGTCCCAAACGTAATCGAACCCCAAGAGCAAGTCATCAAAGGTAAAGTCACCGATGGCGACAAAGGCGATGGCCTGCCTGGTGTGAGTGTATTGTTGAGAGGCACTCAAAAAGGAACTACCACCAATCCTAATGGAGAGTTTTCGCTGGCCGTGCCTGACGCAAACGCCATTTTGGTGTTTAGTTTTGTGGGCTATGAGCCGCAAGAGGTAGTGGTAGGCAACCGTACCCAAATCAATATAAGCTTAAAAGTAGATACCAAAGCACTCGACGAAGTGGTGGTAGTGGGGTATGGTACTGTAAAACGAAGCGATTTGACGGGGTCGGTGACACAGGTAAAATCAAAAGAATTGAATGCTTTTCCCGCCGCCAATGTATTACAAGCCTTGTCGGGACGAGCAGCAGGGGTACAAGTGACCCAAAATACAGGAGCACCAGGAGGAGGGGTGAGTGTTCGTATCAGAGGTACCAATTCGATTCAGGGAAGTAACGAGCCTTTGTATGTAGTAGATGGCTTCCCTACTTCGGGTAGCAATCCTACCGTTTTGAACAATGCCGATATCGAAAGCATGGAAATCCTCAAAGATGCTTCCGCTACGGCAATTTATGGGTCAAGGGGTGCTAATGGCGTGGTTTTGATTACCACCAAACGCGGAAAATCAGGCAAAACAAAGGTCGATTTTGAAACAAGCTTTACCTCTCAGTCTCTCATCAAAAGATTGGATTTGATGAATGCCAAAGAGTATGCTACGTTTTATAACCTACAGGCCGCCAACGACAAACTGAATCCTTATTTTACACAAGCCCAAGTAGATGGTTTTGGGGAGGGATTTGATTGGCAAAACTTGGTATTTACCAAAGCTCCTATGAAGACTACCTCGCTCAATATTAGCGGCGGAAATGACAAGACACAGTTTTCGATATCAGGTAGTTTTTTTGGACAAGATGGTATCATCAAAGGGAGTGACTACAAGCGTTATTCATTACGAACCAATCTATCTCATAAAATCAGCGAAAAATTTAGCGTGACGCTTTCTAGTACTCTTTCACGCCTCAAAACCGACCGAAGAGACAGTGAAGGTGGCTCGCGTGGCAATTCGATGATTTCGGCAGCTATTTCGGCACCTCCTACTTTGACACCTTACAATGACAACGGTACGTATCGGGTGTTGGCGATTGCGTATCCTTTTGTGGCTACCGACCTTATCAATCCGCTGAATTTTATTAATGAGCAAACAAACCGCATCAAAGCCAATCGGGTATTGACCAATGCCGCTTTGATATATAATCCTATTCCCGAAATTACGATAAAAATATCGGGTGGTATCGAAAATGCCGATGACCGTACAGACAATTATACAACCACCAATTTCTTCAATTCACCCGGACGGGCTAGTGTAAGTACCACTCAGCAAACTAGTTTGTTGAACGAAAATACCATTAGTTATAGTAAAGTATTTGGCCAAGTGCATAGTGTGTCGGCAGTGGCTGGATTTACGTATCAGGATTTTGTAAATACCTCGCTTTCCGCTTCGGGCAATGGCTTTTTGAGCGATATTATCGAAACCTCGGGCTTAGGTTCGGCCATTACGCCTGGCATTCCGAACTCGGGTTATTCTAAATCAGTACTCTTGTCTTATCTAGGTCGCATCAATTATACCTTCAAAGACAAGTACTTAGCCACGGTAAGTATTCGTAGAGATGGTTCGTCGCGCTATAGTGAGGGCAACAAATGGGGTTATTTCCCGTCGGGAGCTTTGGCGTGGCGGATTTCAAATGAAGACTTTCTGAAAAGCAATACTTTCATCTCCGACCTGAAACTACGCGCAAGCTGGGGACTTACGGGTAGCCAGGCCATTAGCCCCTATGCGACGCTCAATCAACTTTCTTCGTTTCGGACCGTGTTTGACGACGCCATGTACACCACCTTTTCGCCAGGAACCCGCCTTCCGGGTAATCTCAAATGGGAAACTACCGAGCAAAAAGACATTGGGATAGACTTTGGGATTTTGAATAATCGCATCATTTTGACGGCCGATTATTACATCAAAAATACCCGCGACTTGCTCAATACCGTGGCTTTGCCTTCTTCTTTAGGTTTTACTTCTACGATTCAGAATGTAGGAGAAGTTCAAAACAAAGGGTTTGAGCTAGGAGTAGATAGCCGCTTGTTTACGGGAAGTTTCAAATGGGATGTCAACGCCAATATTTCATTCAATCGCAACAAAGTAGTAAAACTCTACGGTGGTGACGATATTTTGGGAGGAAACGTAAACGTGGTTGTCATCAATGATGTCACCAGTATTTTGAGAGAAGGTAGGCCTATTGGGCAGTTTTGGGGCTACGTAGAAGACGGCTATACCGATCAAGGTCGCATCAATTTCAAAGATTTGGACGGCAATGGAAGCATCACTCAAAACGACAAAACCTACATCGGCGACCCCAACCCTAATTTTATCTATGGGTTGAATTCGAATATGTCTTACAAGAATTTCGATTTATCGTTTTTTGTACAAGGCGTGCAAGGCAATGATTTGTTTAATGTAAGTTCGATTGTCAATACGATTGATTATGGTTTTGGATTAAATATGCCCAAAGAAGTCCTTTACAACCACTGGACTCCTACCAACACCAACGCCAAATATCCGATTATTAGCCGCACCACCACCACTCGTGTCTCAAACCGATTTATCGAGGACGGTTCTTACTTGCGTCTCCGAACCATACAACTTGCCTACAATCTCCCAATGGAAAAATTGGGGGTGAAGTGGATACGCAATTTGCAAGTGTATGGCAGTGGCCAAAATCTACTTACGCTCACCAAGTATTCGTGGTGGGACCCTGAGGTCAATTCAAGAGGAGGGAGCAATTCGACCATGCAAGGAATTGACCACAACAGTTATCCTACTGCTAAGTCATGGACGATTGGACTCAGAGCAGGGTTTTAATGAAGAGTAGATATTCATTCCAAAATGTCGGTAAAATCAAAAAATTGAACATGGAAAAGCCAATCATAAATTTTTTAAAACCTTCTAAGAATGTGTTTAGAAGAGGCATATTCGGGTTGTTTATTTGTTTCGCCCTTACTTCTTGCGAGAATCTTTTGGTGGAAGAACCCAAGTTTATTGTAGTTGAAAATTTCTTCAATACGGCAGCCGAAGTAGAGGCAGCTACCAATGCAATTTACACGCCACTTCGGAGTACCAACTTCACCGTGTTTGAAACCTCCCTAGAGTGCCAAGCCGACTACGCGTATGGGCGGGGAAGTTGGGCACCGCTGCATGGATATCAAGGTCTTAACGATGCCAATATCAGCCGCGTAGCAGGGCTTTGGAATGCTTTTTATCTGAGTATTCGCAATGCCAATTTGGTCATTAAAAACGCACCTTTGGGTAAATCCATTTCACAGGCCGACATCAACAAATACGTGGCGGAAGCCAAATTTTTACGGGCTTTTAATTATTTCCAACTCGTGCGAACTTGGGCGGGCGTACCCTTGCGTACCGAACAAAATATGACCGACATCAATCTCAAAAAAAGCAGTGTAGAAGAGGTCTATAATCTGATTATGGCTGATTTGAAAGAAGCCGAAACCAACCTCCCCGAAACTCCCTCCAATGTGGGGCGTCCTTCCAAATGGGCTGCCAAGACCTTCTTGGCTGATGTATATCTCAATCTAGGCCGATACGCAGAAGCCAGAGATAAAGCCGATGAGGTGATTAAGAGCAATAAGTTTTCGCTTGTACCAGTAGTTTCAAAAGAAGATTTTCAATTGAAAGTATTTGGGCCAGAGTTGGTTTCTACGACCGAAGAAATCTTTTATTTTAAATACACGCGCCAAGTGGACCAAGGAAACTATATGCTTTGGATTACCAACCACCCAAGTACCAATCTCTTCAATTTTGGGGGAGCGTATGTGGTATATGGTGAAACCACCGACCCTTTTTACAAAGCATGGGACCCTGCTGATATTCGCAAGGCTTTATGGGAAAAAGTCAACATCGGGCTAGGAGCCAATACAGTTATCAGTTCTAAATTTATTGACCAAAAGGCCATCAGTCAAAACGGCGCTGGCAACGACGACCCTGTATATGCCTATGCCGATGTGCTGTTGATTTATGCTGAAGCTGCCGCTCGGGCAGGCAATGGCCCTACCGCCCAAGCGCTTGAAGCGCTCAATCAAGTACACCGCAGAGCTTACGGCAAAAACCCAAAAGTGGCTTCTTCGGTTGATTTTGTGTTGGGTAATTACAATGCCACTTCTTTTGTAGATTTGGTTTTACAAGAACGTGCCTATGAGTTTTTGTACCTCGGTAAAAGATGGCTTGACCTCGTCAGAACAGGAAAAGTAAAAGAGGTAATCAAAGCCTCTAAAGGAATTACGGTAGCCGACAAACACCTCTTGTGGCCGATTCCAGTATCGGAAATGAACTTCAACAAAGCCCTTGACCCCGTAAAAGACCAAAATCCTGGTTATTAAATTTTTAGCTTATGGAAAAAATAAAAAGAAGAACCGCACTAGCTTCTTTGGGAAGTCTCATGACGGCCCCCGTTTTAGAAAAGGGTGAGTTTGTACAAGCACCTTATCAAATCAAAAAAACAACCCTCAAAACCGATATTTTAGTAATTGGGGGCGGTACGGCGGGGGTCATTGCGGCGATTCAGGCAGGGCGAGCGGGTCGCAAAACGATTCTCGTCGAAAATGGTAGTCAACTAGGCGGTACCACCACCACGGGTGGCGTGGCTTTTCCGGGAATTTTCTTCGCGTGGGGCAAACAGGTCATCAGCGGGATTGGCTGGGAATTGGTACAATCGGCAGTGGCTATGAACGACGACACTTTACCCAACTTTTCGATACCACATGGCCGCAACCACCCTCGACATCAGGTGCGGCTCAATGGGCAATTGTATGCTTTGCTCATCGAAGAAAAATGCGTAGAAGCGGGCGTACAAATTCGGTTTTATGAAACTCCTACCAAAATTACGCCTCAAAAAAATGGGTGGTTGGTACAAACCATGGGGAAAGGCGTAATTGCCGAAATTACTTGTAATCAGCTGATTGACTGTACGGGAAATGCCTTCGCTACTTCTTTGGCGGGTTTTCCGGTATTGAGAGAAGCCGAGACACAGCCGGGTACTTTGATGTTTCAGATTGGCGGATATGACCTTAAAACTTTGGATGTGAAATTGATACAACAACGCTACCAAGAGGCCCTTGCCAAAGGAGAACTGGTAAAAGCGGATTTTCGTAACAATATCGTGGGGCTGCTCAGAAGTGCTGGCGACAATATTTCGCACGTTCTGGGGGCCGATGCTACTACTTCCGAAACCCATACAGTGGCCAATTTGAAGGGACGGAAGTCGTTGTTAGATACGCTGCGCTTTTTGCGAACCTTGCCAGGATTGGAAAAAACCCACCTTATAGACATGCAAAACGAGACGGCAGTGCGCGAAACTTACCGCATTGACGGGCATTACAAAATCACCCACGAAGATTATGTCACGGGCAAGATGTTTGATGATTCGGTTTCGTATTCTTACTATCCTATCGATGTGCACGACGAAAATGGCGTAGTCCCTGACCACCTCAAAGAGGGTATTGTGCCTACCGTTCCTCTAAGGGCGTTGATTCCCAAAAATAGTCGTAATTTTATGGTAGCAGGCCGCTGTGTGAGTAGTGACCGATTGGCCAATTCGGCCCTCCGTGTGCAGGCGTCTTGCATGGGAATGGGACAGGCCGCCGGGGCGACGGCGGTGTTGGCTAACCTTCAAAACAAAACACCTTTGGAAGTATCGATGAAAGATATTCGGCAGCTTTTGGAGGAGCACGGCGGCATTGTTCCCAAAGTTTAAAACAAGACTCTTTGATTGGTTTTGAAGAAGCTTATTTTTAAAATAACCTTATTGATTTTGTGGGGAGGCATCCTTAGCACCGTGGATGCCTCCGACAAAATTCGCTATTTTCAATCTCCTACCGTAAAGTTAGAACAAGATAAGGTCGTATTTCATCTTGTTGATTTTCAGGAAGATTTAGGGATTGATACTTTGTTCCAATTTCAATCAAAAGAGGGATTCCCCACGGCTTATTATCGGCATATCCAAAGCAATGTTTGTTTTGAGGGTAAATGTCGTATGCTCGTTGTTACGCTTTACTGGAATATTACAGGGCGCTATCTGGGGTTTGAACTACCCAAAGGAGAGTTTTTGAGCAAAACCGACCACGAACCATTTGTACCTCAAGAATATGAGCGTTTGCACACCTTGCTGGCCGATTCGTTGTCGCCTTTAGGGACGATTGCGTACGAGGCTTTAGTGCCCAAGGTTTCTTCGGATTCCCAAAAAGTAGATGCTATTTCGTCGCCTACCGCGCCTGATGTACTCGAATATATTATTAAGGGAGCTGCTTATACGACTTACAAACTTTGGCATTTTGTGTATGGAATTACGCAAAGCGAAGTCCAACAAAAAACGTTGAGTGTTTTAACGCCTTCTTTATTGCTTCAAATTTTGGATAGCCCCGATTTGGGTGACAGGATATGGGCACTCAATCATGCTACTCCTTATTTTAACGAGAATCCCCTGATTACTTCCAAAGTACTTTCTTTGATTCATGAAGATGCTTATAATCTCTCCGAAACGGCGATTCGGGTACTTCCTTTGACCGACGAAACGGTCCAAAAGGGTCTGACAGAGGTGTTTTTGAAAAGTAATTACGCCATTCAAAAATTGATTATCAACAAACTCAGACGTATGCAATCTTTGACTCCCTCTACGGTCTATGCGTTGGCGTCGTCGTTATCATCTCTCAGTGGGGAGTTGGTCAACAATGTGTTGGCTCTTTTTCAAAAAAACCAAGTAGAAGAGGTCGAAATTGAGACGATGGTGGCAAAATTGTTGAATCACAAAAATAGCTTTATTGCCGATAAAGCCTACCAATTTTTGGTCAAACAAAAACACAAAAGTGCGGATACCGAGCAGCAAATAAAGGTGTATTTGGCAAAAAATCAGTCGCAAAAGTAGAAGCTGCTTGGCCTCGACTTCTATTCAAAACTAAATTCTGTTTTCTGATGAAGTACTGTGGCTATCTGCTTGTTGTGGGGTGTTTGGGACTTGGTGCTTTTGGCATGATTGCTAAAAAAAAACCAGCCGATGCTCGTCCCAATATTATTTTTTTGCTTACTGACGACCATCGCTGGAATTCATTGGGGGTGATGGGAAATACCCTCATCAAAACCCCTCACCTAGACCAAATCGCTACCAAAGGGATATTATTCAAAAACGCCTACGTCACTACTTCTATCTGTTGCGTAAGTCGGGCTAGCTTGTTGAGTGGGCAGTACATGTCACGTCACAAAATCGAAGATTTTAATACTAGTTTTACCCCCGAAGCTTTTCAAAATACCTATCCAATGCTGCTCAAAAGTGCGGGTTATCAGACAGGCTTTATTGGGAAATATGGGGTAGGAGTACCCAAAGAACAACCCGCCAAGGCTTTTGATTTTTGGGCGGGGTCTGACAAGCCTCAGCCCGATTATGAAATGAAAGACGCCCAAGGGCGATTTATTCATCATACCGACAAGGTCAACAACGATATTCAAGCGTTTTTGACCAATCTACCCTCCGACGCCCCGTTTTGCCTTTCGGTGAGTTTCAAAGCGCCGCATATTCAAGATGGCGACCCACGGCAGTTTATTGTCCAAGAACGCTACAAAACCATGTATGCCCAAGACTCCATTCCCGAATCAGAAAAAGCAAATCCTAAATATTGGCAGTCGTTTCCAGATTTTTTCCGAACCGACAAAAACATCGCCCGCGAGCGTTGGTATCTTCAATTTGACGGCAATCGTATGTATCAAGAAAGTGTGCGTCAGTATTATCGGCTTATTAGTGGCGTAGATGAAGTAGTCGGAAATATGATGAAGACATTGCAAGACAAAGGATTAGCCGACAATACGGTGATTGTGTTTATGGGCGACAACGGTTATTATTTGGGCGAATACGGTCTTTCGGGTAAGTGGTTTGGTCATGAAGAGTCGATTCGGGTGCCACTTATTATTTATGACCCTCGTAATGCTAAATTGCAGAAAAAAGTGAATACGCAATTTGCGCTTAATATCGACATCGCCCCTACCATTGTGGCCTTGGCGGGAGTCAAGATTCCTGCGCAAATGCAAGGCATCAATTTGCTGGAAATGGTGGCAGGGAAAAACAAACGCCTCCACCGAGAAGAGTTTTTTTACGAACACACTTTTTTAGGAACCCCCCGTTTGCCAAAAGTAGAAGGCGTTGTAAGAAAGGATTTCAAATACATGAACTATCTCGAACATGGCTACGAGGAATTTTATGACCTAAAAAAAGACCCTGACGAAAAGCGTAATGTAGCCAAAGAAGCGGCTTATCAGGCTTCCTTAACCCAAATGCGACAAAAATACCAAGACTGGAAAACCAAAGTGCGCTAACAATGGGATAGGGGAGTTTTGGAAACCAAAAGTAGGCAAGTAAAGGATAGTTCGGAAGGCGTTTTTTTGCTACTTGTGGCTCATAGTTTTGATTCCAAACCTTTACGCCTTTATGTTCCCGAAAATCACTTTTTGGTTTTTATTCGTCTTAATATCAGTGGGTTCGGTAGCCCAGAGTGACCTTGCACCTACTTATTTACGGTGCGAATACAAAGTAAATCCAGTCACCGATGTGGCGCATCCACGCTTGAGTTGGGAGCTGACTTCCAAGGCTACTAATCAGTTTCAAAGTGCTTATCATATTTTGGTCGCTACGTCGCCTGCGCTTTTGAGAGAAGGAAAGGCTGATTTGTGGGATTCACAGTTGATCAAAACCTCGGCTACGGCTCAGATTTCGTATGCGGGCAAAGCCCTTGCGTCGCGTCAGCTATGTTATTGGAAAGTAAGAAGTTGGGACAAAAACAATCAGCCAGGCCCTTGGAGTGAAGTGGCAACTTGGGAAATGGGCTTATTGCATAAAACCGACTGGAAAGCTGATTTTATTAGCTTAAACCTCAATCATTTAGGCAAAGGAAAAGAATATCACCTGCCACCTGCCCCTTTTTTTAGAAAAGAGATTTCGGTCAATACTCCTGTCAAAAAAGCGCGGTTGTATGTGACGGCCTTGGGGCTTTATGAGTTTCAAATCAATGGTAAAAAAATCGGGAAAGATTATTTTACACCCGGCTGGACTGACTACAACAAGCGCCTTTACTATCAAGTATATGATGTCAGTAAAGAACTCAAACAGGGAAAAAACGCGCTAGGCTCTATCATTTCTTATGGCTGGTACGCGGGATATTTGGGCTACGCACTGTTGGTAGGAAACCCCGTCGTCAAAAATTTTTATGGCGATGTACCAGCCCTCAAAGCCCAACTCGAAATCGAATACGCCAACGGTCAAAAAGAAACTATCGCCACCGACAACACTTGGAAAGCCAACTATGGCCCTATCATAGAGTCAGATATTTTGAATGGAGAGGTATATAACGCCAATAAAGAGCTAACAGGTTGGAATCAAGCCTCTTACAAAGAAGCTGATTGGAAGTCCATTGCCGTGATTGCTGATAAGCCCGACCGTCAGTTGGAGGTGTATCCGGGAGTGCCCGTAAAAGAAATTACTACGCTCACTCCCAAAAGCATCAAGGTCATCGGTAAAGACAAATACCTTGTCGATTTGGGACAAAATTTTGCGGGCATTATCCGCGTCAAGTTAAAAGCTGCCAAAGGTGATTCGGTGCTGTTTAGATTTGGCGAAATGCTTTATCCTGATGGCAAGCTCATGACCGAAAACCTCCGCAAAGCGCGTGGCACGGACTTGTATATTGCCAAAGGCTTGCCCGAGGGCGAAACTTATCAGCCGCGATTTACGTATCATGGCTTTCAGTATGTACAAATCGAAGGTCTCAAAATCCCTCTTCAAAAAAGTGATTTGGTAGGCATTGTTTTATCATCAGCTACGGCACAAGTGGGCACGTTCGAAACCGACAATCCTTTTGTGAATCAATTGTACCACAACATCATCTGGACGCAGCAGTCCAATTATTTTGAGATACCCACCGACTGCCCGCAGCGCGACGAGCGCCTCGCATGGACGGGCGACGCCCAAGCCTACGTCAAAAGTGCTACTTTCAACAACGACATTGCCGCTTTTGGTACCAAATGGCTGGTCGATTTGAACGACGCCTTACTGCCCAATGGTGCCTATCCGCTCTATGCACCGGCACCATCGGTACGCAAAACCGATACGTATTCGCCAGGTTGGATGGAAGCGGGTATCATTTATCCTTACCAAATTTTTAGGTCTTATGGAGATACGCAACTCCTCAAGCGGCATTGGCCCGAAATGAAGCGTTTCATGGCTTTTCTCGAAACCAAAAGCAAAGGAGAATATGTGTTTAAAGAAACGGCCTTTGCCGAAATCGACCCCAAAGGTGGATTTGGCGATTGGCTGAGCGTGGGCAAAAAGACCCCACCCGATATGCTGGCTACGATGTATTATGCGTATTCGGCAAGTTTGATGCAAGAAATGGCGGAGGCTATTGGCGAATCCCAAGACGCTCAGCAGTTTAGAACCGTAGCGGCAAAGGTGAGAAAAGCGTTTTTGCAACATTATACCGATACCAACGGCAAATTCAAATGCAATGCCGCCGCTTATGGCAACGGACGTGGCTATGTGGACGGTGAGCAAGGCTTTGAAGGACATACCCAAACTGCCTACGCCAATGCCCTGTATATGAATCTTTTGGATAGTGCTCACGCAGTAAAAGCAGCGACTTGGCTCAACGAACTCGTCGTCAACAATGGTAACAAACTCACCACGGGATTTTTGGGAGTGCGGCCTATGTTGCCCTCACTTTCGCGCATGGGATATACGCCTACGGCTTACAAGTTGTTGTTCCAAAAAGAATATCCTTCGTGGGGCTTCGAAATCGAAAATGGTGCCAATACTATCTGGGAGCGTTGGAATAGTTTTACCAAAGAAGGTGGATTTCCGGCTGGTATGAATTCATTCAATCACTATGCTTTTGGCTCTATCTGCGAGTGGATGTTTGAGACGATGGCAGGCATCCAAGAAACCGCCCCCGCTTTCAAGTCTTTTGTGATTCAGCCTGAGATGGGCTTGGGCGTAAATCGCCTCAAAGCCACTTATCGTTCTATGAGTGGAAATATCGTTTCATCTTGGCAGAAAACGCTCTCTGGTACTTCTCTTATGGTAGAAATTCCGGTAAATACTTCGGCTACGATTTGCGTACCTTCCCATACGCCTATCACCCTCAACGGCAAGCCCGTACCGTCGTCGTTGCTACGTTCGCAATGGCTCAATGGCAAGCTACAGACAGTGCTGTCAGTAGGTTCGGGAAAATATAACTTTCATTGGTGATGATATAGCTATTTTACCTTATGAAACACTACCTCTTTGCACTCATTGCTGGCTTGGGGAGCCTTGTAGCAGCTGCTCAACGTCCTGCACAGCCGCCAATGTCGCCCGAACGTTATACGCCCGAAAAGCTGGGCTATCAGTTGTTTTGGGAAGATAATTTTGATGGTGATCGATTAGATGAATCAAAATGGAGTGTGCGTGGGGTAGGGCCACGAGCATTGGGGTATGTATCGGCCGAAACGGTCAAGGTAGAAGATGGAATGCTCAAAATCTACGCCCTTCAGCGAAACGATAGCCTGCTTATCGGAGCCGTAGGAACCCAAGGCAAGCTCATGACTAAATACGGCTATTTTGAATGCCGCGCACAGCTCCAAAAGTCGCCAGGGGTGTGGGCTGCTTTTTGGATTCAATCACCCGATATTTCCAAAGGAGAAGACCCCGCCGTGTATGGAGCGGAGATTGATATTTTTGAATTTTTCAAAAAACTGGGTACCGACATTGTTTCGCACAATGTACACTGGGCCTATGGTCCCAACCAAAAAACCACTCGTGGGATGCAAAGCTACCTGAAAGGAGTGAGCGAAGGATTTCATACCTTTGCGCTGGAGTGGACTCCTGAGAAATACTCGTTTTTTATTGATGGCTATAAGTTTTACGAAGTCACGATGGGTATTTCGCGTATCGAACAATACCTCATTTTGAGCATGGAGCTTCCTTCCGAAAAAAAAGATTTACAGCATACCGTCTATCCTGATGTATTTGTGGTAGACTATGTAAAAGTCTATAAAAAACCTTAGAATGTCTCAAACGTCTATCGTGCTCTCCGTGGCCGAGCCTGCCGAATTAATGGCTTTTTTGTTGGTAAAACTACCCCAAAAAAGCCGTAACAACATCAAAACCTTACTGCGCGACGGGCAAGTATGGGTGGAAGGTAAGGTGCAATCTCAGTACAATTTGCAGCTTCAGGCAGGGCAGCGCGTTGAGATTCGTCGCGAAAAAACCGAACGTGCGCCCGCTTTATCGGGACTCACGATTTTGTTTGAAGATGCGCATCTGATTGTGATTGACAAACCCGAAGGTCTACTCTCCATTTCGACTGGAAAATCGGACGAAAAAACGGCCTATAATCTATTAAGTGCCTACTTAAAACGCCAAAATCCCGCCCACAAGATTTTTATCGTGCATCGCCTCGACCGCGACACTTCGGGCGTGATGGTTTTTGCCAAAAGTGAAAAAGCCAAAGAACGTCTGCAAGCTTCGTGGGAACCTAGTACCAAAGAGCGTACTTATTTGGCGATTGCGGAAGGCAAAGTGAGCGAGCCCCAAGGCACGATTATTTCTTATTTGAAAGAAAGTAAGGCATTTGTTGTATATTCGACCCAAGACCCTACACAAGGACAAAAAGCCGTCACTCATTTTGAGGTTGTTAGTCAAAATCAAGACTTTAGTCTCTTGAAAATCAACCTAGAAACAGGTCGAAAAAATCAGATTCGGGTGCATTTACAAGACTTAGGGCATCCTATTGTGGGAGATAAAAAATATGGCGCAAATTCCAATCCCATTCGGCGGCTAGGTTTGCACGCGTGGATTCTTGGATTTGTACATCCAATAACCAACGAGAAATTGCGTTTTGAAACAAAAGTACCTAGTCATTTTCGGGGACTTTTTCCAACCTTTTAGTTATTATCATCACCTAAATTCCTGTACGACTATGTCAAAAGATAAACCAAGCAAGGAAAAGAAAAAAGAGCCTGAAAAAAATCTAAAAGAAAAACGGGCTGAGAAAAAAGCCAAGAAAGAAGGCAAAAGTAAAGGTATGTAATGCTTATCTGCGATGCTATCTAAACGGCGAAATAATCCTCGGCATACGTGCCGAGGATTATTCATTTTAGGCGGATTTTCGTCGCTTCCCAAATCCTCTTAACTTTGTCTTCTATCTAAAAAAATCCTACTATCATGGCAGAAAACAAAACCCAACCTACCGACAAAAGCGTGGACGCTTTTTTGGAAAGTATCGTACCTCCGCAGCGTCAGGCTGATAGCCGTACCGTGGCCGAAATCATGGAGCGTTTGAGCCAAAGTCCAGCTCGCATGTGGGGTGAGAATATTGTGGGTTTTGGAGATACTCACTACCAATACGCTAGTGGGCGTCAAGGTGATTGGTTTTTGGTGGGTTTTTCGCCCCGCAAACAAAACCTCACCCTCTATCTTACTGGTGGCATTGGGTATTTTGAGGAAGAACTAAAACGCCTTGGTAAGTACAAAACGAGTGCTTACTGTTTGTATATCAATAAGTTGTCGGGAGTAGACCTTGCTGTTTTAGAAGAAATTATTCAAAAAGCACTCCGCCAAGCGGCGCTCAAGTAAATCGTCATCATCAACCCCAATTTATATTTTACGTGTCAGCCAAAACATTTTTTTGCATTGATGCCCATACTTGTGGCAACCCTGTTCGTCTCGTAGCGGGCGGTGGCCCGGTCCTCGAAGGCCGTAATATGAGCGAAAAACGCCAACATTTCTTGCGCGAATACGACTGGATTCGCAAGGGCCTTATGTTTGAGCCACGCGGCCACGACATGATGTCGGGCAGTATCTTGTATCCACCCCATGACCCCCAAAACGACGTAGCGGTGCTATTTATCGAAACCAGCGGTTGTTTGCCCATGTGCGGGCATGGCACCATTGGGACCATTACGATTGCGATTGAGCACGGCCTGATTCAGCCCAAAACGCCCGGTATCGTGCGCATGGAAGCGCCTGCGGGATTGGTACTTATCAGCTATGTACAGGAAGGCAAGAAGGTAAAATCAGTCAAACTCGTTAATGTGCCGTCGTATTTGGCGGCGGAAGGCATCGAAGCTGAGTGCCCCGACCTTGGTACGCTCAAAATGGACGTGGCATATGGGGGTAATTTCTATGCCATAGTGGATGTACAGGAAAACTTCCCTGGCTTGGAGCATTTCAAGGCCGAGCAACTCATCGGTTGGGCGCGGGTGTTGCGTCAGCGCATCAACGAAAAATACAGCTTCGTTCACCCCAACGACCCTACTATCAATGGCCTGAGCCATATCGAATGGACGGGGGCGGTGATTGACCCTACGTCGTCGGCGCGCAATGCCGTTTTTTACGGCGACAAAGCCATCGACCGCTCGCCTTGTGGTACGGGCACCTCTGCCCGTATGGCCCAGTGGGCCGCCAAAGGCAAGCTAAAAAAAGGCGACCGCTTTGTGCATGAAAGCATCATTGGGAGTAAATTTATCGGTACAGTCGAAGACTATGCTAAAGTGGGTGAGTACGATGCTATCATTCCAGGCGTGGAAGGCTGGGCCAAAGTATATGGTCTCAATACCATCACCATCGACCCCGACGACGACCCGTACGCGCATGGTTTTCAGGTGATATAATTAAAGGTTTTTTCAGGAAAAGAATAATGCAAGAAGAAAATCGGATTATTGGCTACTATATCCACGCTTTCGCGAATCTTCGTCGTGATTCAAAAAAAGGGGGTGCCCCTCACAAACCCGTTTTACTTCTTGCCATTATTTATGAATATGAATTAGGCCGAATTAAGGACAATCGTATTTTTATCACGCCTGAGTTAACTCATTCGTTTTCTGTTCTTTGGAATCAACTTGTAACAACGGAGCATGACCAACGTTTTGTATTGCCGTTTTATCATCTTTCGGGCGAAAAAGGTAATTGGTGGCAATTAATCCCTAACGTTGGTTGTGAAATTTGGATTGAAAACCCTGGTTCCATGCGGAGTTTTGGCAATTTGAGTGCTGCCGTCGCTTATGCTGAAATTGACCCAAATTTGGCCTCGTTACTTTTAAATAAAGAAAGTAGAGACGTTTTAAAACAAATGGTCTTAAAAACGTACTTTCCTCAAAAGTCTATGCAGTCAATTGAAAACCAGAAAGATGACTATTTAGATGATTTAAAAAACGAAGTTTTTGAACCTTCAGTGGAATACAAAACTAAACTACTGAACCTCAAAAAGCGTCTTGACCCCGAAACATATCAAATCGAAGTCTATAACCGAGGTGCGATTTTTAGACGCGAAGTAATTAAGATTTACGACGAAACTTGTTGTGTATCAGGGCTTCGGGTTTCAGCTTTGTTTGCTATTACGATGGTGGACGCTTGTCATATTGTGCCTTTTTCAAAAGATTTTGATAACTCATTAAGTAACGGTGTTGCGCTCTGCCCAAACCTTCATCGTGCTTTTGACAGAGGCTTAATTTCAGTAAATGACAACTACGAAGTAATACTTTCCAAATCCTTCAAAGAAAATGCCCAAAGTGAGTACAGTTTTTCAAAAATTGAAGGAAAAACAATTGCTTTGCCTTCTGACAAGGATTTTTGGCCGTCATTGGCTAATTTTGAATGGCATCGTAAAAATGTGTTTAAGAAATGAGTGACGTAACTATACATCCTTTGAATTGGGAAGGTGATGTAGCTATTGGAAAACAAGGAGATAGCTACATTATGTATCAAGTTTTTGAAAATGGCGAACTCTGGATTTCAGGGCCAAAATGGAAGCAGAAAAAGGACAAAAACGGTCAACTAATTATTCATCCAAATAGAATTTCAAAGCTTGGCACAAAAGAATATGCCACTTTAATAGCAGAAAATATAAATAAACTGCTTAATTCTGAGCCATTTACTAGCTTATACGCTAAAAGGACAAAGAAGGAGTAAAGCTTTTTTTCTTAAAGTATTTTCATTCGCTCCCCAAGTCTTAGCTGGTTTGTCTTTAGCCTAAAAGCCTTTGTCGCCAACCTCTGAAATATGCGTTTTTAACATAACACATTCTCCAAAACGATTCCAGACGCTTACAGCGTGACAAATTAACGTCCCTTATACCCACCCCTACGGAGCTTTATGGGTGGGAAATTACTTTTTTCTACCGCACGGGCCTTTAGATTTACACCGTTGTGCGATTCGAAGATAGTCGTGTAACTTAAAGCCCTCACAGATTGTGAGAAACCAACCGCGCGGCGGACCGTCCCGGTGGGTCACCTTAGCGCACGGGCCAGGTAAAACCTATGGGCCGATTGAAGCCCCACCGGGTTCTTAATTTTTAACCTCAAATAGAAATGCGGGTTCGTGACCCATTAGTAAGGTGATGAGGAAACTTAAGTGTTGGTTACCACTTTTTTAATCAGTCAAAGGTATGAATTTTACCCATTTCATTGGTATTGATGTCTCTAAAGACACGCTGGATTTTGCCGTCGTCCTGGCCAATAAAGTCTTGTTTCATCAACAGGTGAGCAATGACAAAAAAGGCATCACTCAATTTCTAAAAGAACTTCGAAAACAAACTAAAGCCAACTTAACTGATTGTCTGTTTTGCCTGGAGTTTACCGGTATTTATAATAACCCGTTATTAAATGCCCTCTACCAGAAAACTTCGATTTGGGTTGAACGAGCAGCTCACATTAAAGATAGTCTGGGCTTATGCCGGGGAAAAACAGACAAACTTGATTCAAAGCGAATCGCTTTATTTGCCTATAAAAATCGGGAGGATGCCCGTTTATGGGCACCACCACGCCAGATTATCAGCCAGTTAGATCGACTCACAGCTCAACGTGCCCGCTTGACCAAAGCCATTAAATTGCTAAAAACACCACTCACTAACACTGCAGGCTTCATTAGTAAAGAAGACCGGAAAGCAAATAGCCAAGCCTGTGATCATTCTCTAAAAGCGCTCAAAGCGGATTTGAAAAGCACTGATAAATCAATCGCGGCAGTCATCGAAAGTGACCCTGAATTGAAACATCTTTTTGAGCGAGTCACTTCAATTAAAGGCATTAGCCAGACTACGGCAGTTGAAGTGATCATCACCACCAACGAGTTCAAAAGCATTACAGACCCTAAAAAATACGCTTGTTATGCTGGCGTGGTTCCCTTTGAACATAGTTCGGGGAAGCGCAAAGGGAAACCTAAAGTGAGTCAGATGGCGAATAAGAAAGTTAAATCCTTGCTGCATTTAGCGGCCTTATCGGCCATCCAACATTGTCAAGAACTGAAGGCTTATTACGACCGAAAAGTCTTGGAGGGCAAGAACAAAATGCTCGTGATTAACAACGTTCGCAATAAGCTGGTGCTTCGAATATTCGCTTGCGTTCGAGATGACCGAAATTATGACGAAAACTATAAACATGCGCTTGCATAGATCATAGAAATCGGCCCCGCAATATTACGCCCCTCTGGGGCTGTTTGAGCTTGTTTATGTTTGGCTAAAAGCCTTTATCTCTAACCTCTCTAAGATGCGTTTTTAACGTCTGACGCTTTCCCCAAAAACGATTTCAGACGCTTGCAGCGTGACAAAAGAAAAAATCATATTTCGATGAAAAACAATCCTAATATCACTTCTTTAGAAGACATTTTAGACATAAAATGCGGCTCTCTTGGTACTGAGGCACAAGAATTTGCTTATTACACCTATTACTACTCCACTTCCCTAGCAAAAAAACTTTGCCTTTGCTGAGCTTATCGATAATGATTGATGTAGATTTTGTGGACTTTTCCTTCTTTAAAATGCAACTGTATTTCGTCCATTTGCTTAGGACCCGTGGGATAAGTAAAATACCATTGGGGAGAGCGAGTCATACCAAGATCATAGGGAGTGGCTAAGTTTTTGGTGAGGAGCGAAATACGTTCAAATTTATTAGAATAGGAGTTTAATTGCCTGATATTTACCAGTTTTTGATACAATACGCTGACATGATCTCCCATTCTTACCGATGATTTTTCTTTTGAGTTGGTCGGCCATTGATTGAGTTTTGTACCACTATTGAGATAAATTGCTTTTACGGTTTGGCCTTCTATCGTTATCTGTACGCCCGAATCGGTCCCTTGTTTTTGGTCTAACAAAATGTATTGATACAAAGGAAGGCGCTCTTGGAGCTGTCCCAAATCTGAATAGGTATTACTAACGATGTTTAAGAACGCCACTCCTTTAAGAGACTGAAGGGCTTGGATTTTGCTATAGGCATCGGCGGCATTTTCGTCAATATTGATTCCTAAATAGCTACCTGTTTCGACACTATCACGGGTGACTTGATAAGGGATCGGATCAATGATAATTTCTGGTTGTACTGTTGAATCCAACTTACAGCTGCTCATCCCTACGCTTATCGCGATGATTCCGATAAGAATTTTTTTCATAAAAATAGAAAGGTTGATTTTAGTAGAGAGACGCAACTGATGGTATAAAAGGTTGTAAGAAGTATGTTAAAAAATGGAGGGTAAAATGAGTACCCTAAAAAAATGCAAAAACGTGTGAACCTAATTATTTTTTATCTTACTTTGTGTTTAAAAGTACTTTTTTGTTTTATAATGAAGTTCAACAAACCCAGTCTTATTGATGTCATCGTTATAGTACTTAAACAATGAACAACTCAAAACTGGCGGGTTCGCTCGTAACTTTGATACAATAGATAGAAATAAATGAGTAAGAGTACATATAACTACATAAAATGTTATAATAAGTAGTTTGAAAAATGTTTATTTAGGGTAAATTTGTAAAAATAAATAATTTTATGGACAATATAAGCCTTATTCCTGTCGAAAAAATAATAGAACGGTTACGTTATGAAAACCCTTGGTGGGTAAACAGACATATACCAGAAGTGTATAGTTCTATGGCAGAACGGTTATATTTTAGGTTGTTTTATCCTTACGTTATAGAAAAAAATGTGCGTAGAGCATTAGTACTTATGGGGCCAAGACGTGTAGGCAAAACGGTAATGTTATTCCATAGCATAAAACAATTATTGGCGGAAAATGTAAATCCACAAAAAATATTCTTTGTGGGTATAGACAACCCTATCTATGTCCATTTAAGTTTAGAAGATATTTTAGCCCTCTGCAAAAAAGCACTTAACCAAATCAACTTGAACGGCTGCTACGTTTTTTTTGATGAAATACAATACCTTAAAGATTGGGAACGTCACCTCAAGGTTTTGGTGGATTCTTATCCCGAGACTAAATTTATTGTTTCAGGTTCAGCTGCTGCGGCCTTGAAATGGCACAGTACCGAAAGTGGGGCGGGCAGATTCACCGATTTTATGTTGCCACCGCTTACTTTTCAAGAGTACATTCATCTCAAAAATATGAATCACCTCCTTTATGAGGGAAATATTTGGTATGGCGAAAGACAAATGCCTTATTGTCTTACACACGATATAAAAGTACTCAATAAAGAATTTGTGCATTATTTGAATTTTGGCGGTTATCCAGAAGTGGTTCTATCTGAAAGAATACAAAGTGATATGGGCAGGTACGTCAAAAATGACATTGTGGACAAGGTACTTTTGAGGGATTTACCAAGTTTATATGGTATAAAAGATGTTCAAGAGTTAAATCGTTTTTTTACTTACATTGCTTACAACACAGCCAACGAGTTTTCGTATGAAATAATGAGCAGAGAAAGTGGAATACAGAAAGACACACTGAAAAAATACTTGGAATACTTAGAAGCAGCATTCCTTATAAAAGTATTGAACAAAGTGGACGTTAACGCCAAAAGACTGAAAAGAGTTACGAGCTTTAAAGTATATCTAACGAATCCATCCTTACGTACAGCTTTATTTTCCCCTATTTCTGAAACAGACAGTGAAATGGGAAATATGGTAGAAACAGGGGTGTTATCACAATGGATGCACCGTGAAAAGTTGGATTTAACTTATGCCCGTTGGAAAGAAGGTAGAAGCGAAGGTGAGGTAGATTTGGTTTTGGTAGATGATAAACAATATAAACCAGTGTGGGGGGTAGAAATAAAATGGAGCAACCGATATTTTGAAAAGCCAAACGAGTTGAAAAGTTTAATTCAATTTTGTAAAGCTAATAATTTTCAAAATGCCGTAGTAACTTCAATTGATCAAACAGGAGTAAAGAAATTAGACACTCTTACGTTTTCATTTTTACCTGTTTCTGTTTATAGTTACAACATTGGCGACATAACCTTGAAAATGAAAAATAACAATTAACGGCTGAGATAAGTCGTAAAAATAACGGAGCATCAGTCATAGGCGAATTCTGCTTTCTCTTTGTATGGATTGTAGAAATGAAATTAAAACCTCTTGTATCAAAATGGAATACTTTGTAGCTCCTGATTCTGTTGTAAGAAAAATCTGGGGAAAGTCCGATACCATTCTGTTTATTTTTGCGGGTGCTTCTGCCGAATTTGCCCTGAATAAGGCTGTCGATTGGTTGTATTTTACGGGCAAGCTACCATCTGACCCCCTAGGTCGTTTGTTTTCGACGGTGGCTTATGCCCGCCAAATTGTTTTTTCAGAATATCATCAAGCCCTTTTTGCCATTGACAAAATCGCCTCTATCCATCAGGCAGTGGAGCAAAGTCGTGCAGCCCAAATTCCCGATTGGGCTTATCGTGATGTTCTTTTTATGTTGATAGATTACTCCATTAGGTCCTATGAATTGCTAGAACGAACACTAACTGCCAAGGAAAAAGAAGAAGTCTTTGAGGTATTTTATCGGGTAGGGGCTAGGATGGGAATCAGAGGATTGCCCACCCATTTTCAAATGTGGGAGCAAATGCGGGCGGAGCATCTTCAAGAAAATTTATTAGCAAGCCATTTTACTACCGATCTTTATCAACAATACAAAAAGCATCTAGGCTTATTTCGGTTTTTGCTTCTTAAGCAAGCACAGATTTTGGTAGTACCTTCAAGGGTGAATGCACTTCTGGGGTTGGGTAAAGTCCCTTTTTTTGCCCCTGTGGTGAGTTGTTATCAATTTTTACGTTTGCTAAAAGTCGAAAATTATCTCAAAGATGTGATTTTGCCCCAAGCATACAAGCCGCAAATTATGGCTTTGGATAAGGTATGACTCCAGATTAATGAAGATTCTCACGGTATCTGTGGGTAAGAAATCCACCTTTGAGACTTCTTATGAGTAGTCTCAAAGGCTTATGTCCTTGATATGACCTTTCAAGCAGCAAACCAAATTCAATGCTAATTCGATATATGTATGAAAATTAGATTTTTATTAGTGTCTTTATCGTTTTTGGTGTCAGTGGCTCAAGCTCAGACCGAAAGCGATAATACTTTGTCTAAAAAAGAAAAAGCCGAAGGATGGAAACTCCTCTGGGACGGCAAAACCAGCAATGGTTGGAAAAGTACCAAAGGCGATAATTTCCCCGATAAAGGTTGGAGTGTAGATGGAGGCGCGCTAAAAGTCCTGAAAAGTGCGCGTGGTGGTGATATTATTACGACCACTAAATACAAAAACTTCGTTTTGAAAGTAGATTTCAAACTGACCGAAGGTGCAAATAGCGGTATTAAGTACTTTGTAGATCCATCAGGAATTGGATGCGAGTTTCAGGTACTTGACGATGAAAAGCATCCCGATGCCAAAGCTGGCGTAGAAGGCAATCGTACCTTAGGCTCACTTTATGATTTGATTGCGGCGGCTCCCAATAAGCCTTATAAAAATGGTGAATTCAATACCGCAATGGTTGTAGTCAACAACAACAAGGTAGAGCATTGGCTCAATGGCGTCAAAATTGTGGAATATGAGCGCAACAATCAGATGTGGCGCGCTTTGGTCAACTATAGCAAATACAAAAAATATGCTGACTTTGGCAATGCTGCCGAAGCCCCTATTTTATTGCAAGACCACGGAGACGAAGTTTGGTTTAAAAACCTCAAAATATTAGCAAAATAACAATTATCTATACCATGGCAACCAGAAGGGATTTTATAAAAAAAACAGGTTTGGCGGGCACAGGGCTCGCGTTTTCACAACTTAGTCCGGGGATTATTACCAACAAAAAAGCTGAAAAAGTAAAATTGGCTTGTATCGGTATTGGGTTCCGAGGAGGGGAGATTATCAAGGAGTTAGACAAAACTGGCCTGGCCGAGATTGTGGCTTTGTGCGATATTGATATGGGTGCAAAGCATACGCAAGAGATTGCGGCCAAATTCCCCAATGCAAGACAATTCCAAGATTTTCGGAAGATGTTTGACAGCATGGGCAACCAAATTGAGGCGGTGTCTATCGGGATTCCTGATTTCGCCCACTTCGTAGTGGCTATGCACGCAATGGCATTGGGAAAACACGTCTATGTCGAAAAACCAATGGCGCGTACTTTTCATGAGTCAGAGTTGATGATGAAAGCGGCCAAAAAATACCCAAAAGTGGTGACCCAAATGGGAAATCAAGGTCACTCGGAGGCCAACTATTTCCAGTTTAAAGCGTGGAAAGAAGCGGGTATCATCAAAGATGTGACCAAAATCACCGCTCATATGAACTCGGCGCGTAGATGGCACGGTTGGGATACCAACATCAGCAGATATCCCGAAGCACAGCCTATTCCTGCTACCTTAGATTGGAATACTTGGCACCTGAATACCATGTATCATGATTTCAACGAAAAATACCACTACGGCAACTGGCGCTGCTGGTATGACTTTGGAATGGGTGCGCTCGGTGACTGGGGCGCGCATATTTTGGATACCGCGCACCAATTCCTCGACCTTGGCTTGCCTACCGAGGTCAACGCGCTTAAATTGGAAGGGCATAATGACTACTTTTTCCCGATGTCTTCTACGTTGTTGTTCCGTTTCCCTGAGCGAAAAGGAATGCCCGCAGTGGATGTTACTTGGTATGATGGCGTCAACAATCAGCCTCCATTGCCAGAAGGCTATGGCTTGTCGGAATTAGATCCCAATATTCCGGTGGCAGCGGGTCAAAAAGTAAAAGAGGCCAAATTGAATCCTGGTAAGATTATTTATTCAAAAGATCTTATTTTCAAAGGTGGTTCTCACGGAAGTACTTTGAGCATTATCCCCAAAGAAAAAGCGTTGGCTATGCAATCTAAACTTCCGGTAGTGCCTCAAAGCCCTTCGAATCACTTCAAAAACTTCTTGTTGGCATGCCAAGGCGAAGAAAAAACACGCTCGCCATTCGAAATCGCAGGGCCATTATGTCAGGTGTTTTCGCTAGGAGTGCTTGCCCAACGGATGAATACCAAACTGTTGTTTGACCGTAATACCAAGACCATCACCAACAATGCTTTTGCCAATGCATGGCTTACAGGATTGCCTCCGCGTAAAGGATGGGAAGATTATTATAAAGTATAAGGTCTATAACTGGGTTAAGCTTTACTCGTTTTGATAAAGCTTAACTCCATGTTTCACCTCGGGTTATTTTAGTTTATCCATAAAAAACCTTCCGAATTTAGCTTTCTAAGAAGCTGACCGGAAGGTTTTCTTTTTATCCAACAATGTCAACGATTTTTAGGATAAGACAAACAATTTGTAATTTAAAACTAAATAAAAACTTTCCTGAAACCCTGTTGCATAGGTTTTTACTTTAAATTTGGGGCATACTCATATAGGTGATGCTAAAAAAGTATTTTCAACGGACTCTCACACTCTTGCTCGCTACCTTCATATTGGTGATTGGTAGGGGGTATGGCTCGTTGACACATACATGTGAGCAGCATGGGGAGCATTTGCACCTCATGGTCAATACCCAAAGCCAGGCTTGTGAGCATGAAGAGCATGAACATTCGCACCAAACCGAAGAAGGTTATGCTCAGAATGAACACGATACAGCTGATGTGCAGTTTGTTTTTATTCATGCAGAGACCATCGCCAAAAACCAACCTGAGTTTTTGGCCCCTTACATGGGCTTTGCTACTCCCCAATACACTTTTTTAATACTAGCTTTAAGAACTACTCTTACTTCGGTAGTATCTCATTTTGAACCCCCTTCCTCTCCACGACCGTCTGGGCGGCAGCTTCTGGCTTGGGTGCAGTCATTTTTGATTTAGACCATTGAAATCACGGGCAATTGATACAGACCGCAAACGCTTGCTGTCTGGTATAATCTATCCTATCCTTTCATTTCAATGTTGCTATGAAAAAAATCCTTTTCATGGGCGTGCTATTGAGCTGCTTATCGGCTCATGCACAGCAGCTTCTTACCGAAACTGAAGCTGTAGAAACCGCCCTCAAAAATAGTCCTTCCCTCAAAGCAGGGGCTTTGAATGTCCGTCAAAATGAGCAATTGGTTCGTTCGGCGCGCAATATCCCCAACCCTGATGTGACCTTCGATAGCCCTACGGGCGATTTCTATACTTTGGGTGTACAACAAACGTTACGGTTTCCGACGGTTTATAAACATCAAGCACAACTTCAAAGTCAGCAAATTGGCTTGGCTCAAAAAGAACAGGCTATTACCCAAAATGACCTCAAATGGCGGGTAAAGTCGATTTACTTGATGATTCAGGCGGCGCAAGCGAATCGAGCGCAAATAGCCGCCCAAGATAGTGTGTACGAGCAGATAAGGCAGGCTGCCAAGCGTCAATTTGAGGCAGGAACTATCGACAAACTAGCTTTGACTTTTGCCGAGATGCAAGCTGCTGAGGTACGCAATGCGCTGACCGAAGCTACTCAACAACTAACGACTGCCAAAGCTCAGTTGACAATCTTGATGCAAGGAAACACTAAGGCAGAAGCTGTGGCGACAGAATTTAATGTTTCGCCATTGGCTAGTATGCCAGTGAGGGCTTCTTTGTCTAGTGATTTTACCCAAAATCCACTTGTCCAAGCGGCTGAGCAAGTGGAAGTAATCAATCAAAAAGCCATTGATGTAGAGCGAGCCAATGCCCTGCCAGGTTTTATGGTGGGCTATTATAATCAAGGAACAAAAGAAAGCAATTTGGGGCTGCGCTGGCGCGCAGGCATGAGTATTCCGCTGTGGGCGGGGCAGTACAAAAGTCGCATCTCAGCTGCTCAAACAGGTTATGAAATAGCCAAACAGCGTACTGAAGCCCAAAAAGTAGCACTTGCTACCGACTTACAAGCCGCCGAAGGCGAATTGATTCGCTATCGAAATACACTCACTTATTTTCAGACCGTAGCGATTGGACAGGCGGAAGAGTTGATTTCGACGGCTCGTCGCTTATTTGAGAGTGGACAGACGGATTATATAGGTTTTCTAAGAACTACCAATGATGCCTATAACATCAAATTGCGCTACTTAGAAACGTTGCGCTCTTATCACCAAACTCTACTGACCGTCAATTATTTAACAGGAAATTTATGAAAAATATACAAATAAGCCCCCAACCCCACAAGGGCTTTTTAAAAAAGTTATTGTTGTTATGCTCTCTTTGGGGAATAGGGAGCTTTGCTTTTGCACAGCACGTACATGCAGATGGTACTGTGCACGACGACCACGACCACGGAGGACACGAACCCGCTGCCGAACAAATCAAAATGAAGAAGTCGGAGGCCGCTTCTGAGCGTTACGAACTGGTCTTAAAATATGAACATCTACATGCCAATGAAGACGGGAAATTGACCCTTTATGTGGCTGACCCGCTCACTAATCGCCCCATTAGTAATGCCAAGATTGCTATTGCCGCTTCGTTGGATTCGAAGGCTACTTTTGAGGTAAAGCCCAAAGAAGCAGGGATATACGAAATTACTTCTAAGTTTAGCAGAGAGCGAAGATTTACATTGACTGTCAAAATAGACGGTATCAATGGGCCAGATTTGATACTATTGAAAGATGTGCTAGTAGGCCATGACGAATCCGAGCACTCCCATGAACACGAAAGTGCAGCTATGAGCTGGTATCAAAACCCATATATATTAGGGATTGCAGGGGTATTGGTGGGAATGGTATTAATGTTTTTTTTAATGCGGATTCGCAACAAAAAGCTCTTGATGATTTTGTGGGTAAGTGGTTTGCTATTGCCTACGGCGCGTTATCAGCCTAGCCAAGCCCAAGACGATGGTCATGATCATGGAGGAAAAAAAGCCACCACTGTGATGACCGATGAGTTTGAAGTACCCAAAGAAACACAGTTTTTGTTTGAGGTTTTGACGGCTCAGGTAGAAACGGGCGATTTCCGCGAGACAACGCAGCTCTACGGAACGGTGATTCCGGCTTCTACAGGTATGGCTGTGGTACAAACACCGCAGGTGGGGCGCATCGTGTCGCTCAATGCGCGTGTAGGGCAACGCGTCAGTAAGGGACAGACCTTGGCGGTTTTAGAACAAAATATCGATGCTAGTACGCAAGTGAGCTTACAAGCCGAGCGCAACAACCTCGAAGCCGAACTTTCGGTAGCTCAAAAAGAGTACGAGCGTTTGAAAAAAATCGAAGACATCGCGGCCAAACGAGAAGTGGCAGAAGCCGAAGCACGGCTAAAAAAAGCCCAAGAGAATCTCAAGGTTTTTAACAACATCGCTCAAAGCGGAAAAGGTAGTAGCCGTTTAATCGCCCTTACGGCTCCCATTACGGGTGTGGTGGCTCCTTTTGTGGTGGCTATCGGTTCTACCGTAGGCTTGGGCGAAACGCTCTTTACCGTTACCAATCTCAGCAAAGTATATGTAGAAGCGCAGGTGTTTGAACAAGACGCCGAAAAAGTTCGCGCTGGCGCAGGCTTTGAAGTAGTATGTCAACGAGATTTTGAGAAACACCAGACCAGCAGAGTACGTTTGCTTTCGTCAGCACAAATGGTCAATGCCAACCAATCACAAAAGGTGTTGTTTGAGGTAGAAAACCCTGACGGGGATTTCAAAATTGGAGAATATGTTACGGTGAGAGTACAGGGAGGAAAAGAGTCAAAAACCTTGGCTTTGCCCAATGCGGCACTTAATCAAATCAATGGAAAACCCTGTGTTTTTATCAAAGAAGCTCCCGAACAATTTCGGGTGGCGTATGTGGCTACAGGCCATAACAACGGTACAGCTACGACCATTTTACATGGTTTAGAATCAGGAGAAAAGGTGGTGGTGTCTTCTGCGTATCAGTTGAAAATGATTTTCTTAAATCAGTAAAAAAGGCCCGTTTATTTCAGAAGTATCTTATCAGAAAATATAAAAATGCTTGATAAAATCATTCGATTTTCGCTGCACAATCGGCTGATTGTGTTGGCGGCAGCAGCCATTTTGCTGGTTGCTGGTACCTATATGGCGCTACGTATTCCGATCGACGTACTGCCCGATTTGAATCGTACCCGAGTCACTATTTTTTTAGAATCAAACGGCCTCGCGCCCGAAGAAATCGAGACCCAAGTGGTACTTCCTGTAGAGACAGCCCTCAATGGCGCACCGGGCGTGGAAGCCGTGCGGAGTAGCTCGGCGATTGGACTAGGTATGGTGTATGTCGAATTTGACTGGAATACCGACATCTATCGCGCTAGGCAATTGGTGGCCGAAAGGCTCCAAACCGTTTCGTTACCAACAGGTATCACACCTATCATGGGGCCAATCACGTCGGTGATGGGGCAGTTTATGTACATTGGTCTTAGTGCCGATAAGACCACCACTCCGGCTGAATTGCGCACCTTGGCTGATTTTACAATACGTCGTAGATTGCTCACTATCAAGGGGGTATCTCAAGTAATACCCATAGGAGGAGAGCGTTTACAGTACCAAGTACAGGTATCAAGTGCCAAGCTCAAACAATTTGGGGTAGGACTTGACGAAGTCGAAAAAGCCCTCGGGCAAGCCACTCGCAATACCACTGGGAACTTTTATTATGAATACGGCACCGAAGTCTTGATTCGAAATGTGGGACGGGCGGAGTCGCTAGACGACTTGGGTAATACAGTAATCACAAGCCGCAACGGACAGCCTATACTGCTAAAACAAGTGGCTGAAGTGAAGTTTGGCGCGGCTTTCAAACGGGGAGACGGTAGTATCAATGGAAAGCCCGCCGTAATCATGGCTGTCGAAAAGCAGCCTGGCGCCAATACTGTGGCACTTACCAATGCAATAGAAAAAGCCTGTGTAGAATTACAGCAAGCGTTACCCAAAGATGTAAAACTGAATCCTAAGATTTTTCAGCAAAAAAACTTCATCGAAAACTCCATCAACAATGTCGTTGAGGCGTTACGAGATGGCTTTATACTGGTAGTGATTATTTTGTTTTTGTTTTTGATGAATCTACGTACCACCGTTATTACCCTTACGGCTATTCCGTTGTCATTGGTGATTACGGCTATTATTTTTCAACTGCTTCATGTTTCTATCAATACCCTTACCTTGGGAGGATTAGCGATTGCGATTGGAGAGTTGGTAGATGATGCGATTGTGGATGTTGAAAATGTTTTTCGTCGATTGCGCGAAAACAAAACTTTAGGTAGCCCTAAGTCTACATTACGAGTGGTGTACGAAGCAAGCTCTGAAGTTCGGAATTCGATTGTATATGCCACTATCATTGTGGTATTGGTTTTTGTACCCTTGTTTTTCATGGAGGGCATCGAAGGTCGCATTTTTGCGCCTTTAGGCATCGCTTACATTACTTCTATCACGGCGTCGTTGTTTGTATCCCTAACGGTCACGCCTGTACTATGTAGCTATTTGTTAGGAAGTAAAAAGCAACAAACTCATCATAAAGGTTTTTGGGCCAATTTCTTAGGCGCTGAAGGGCATCAAGAAGATACGAAAATCGTGCGTTGGCTCAAGAAACAAGATACTAGGCTTTTAGATTGGGCTTTACAACGTCCTAAGTCTATCATAGGGGCGGCAGTTTTGATGATTGTGGTTTCAATAGGAGCAATTCCTTTTTTTGGCACAGAATTTTTACCTCCTTTCAATGAAGGTTCTTTTACTATCAACCTCATTGCACCGCCTGGTACGTCTTTAGAAGAGTCTAATCGGATTGGGACATTGGCCGAAAAGCTTATGTTGCAAGTGCCAGAGGTCGAGTATGCGAGCCGTCGAACTGGGCGAGCCGAGCTAGACGAGCACGTGGAGCCGGTGAGTCGTTCGGAAATTGAGGTTGAACTCAAACCTAACATTGAGCGGAATCGTGATGAAATTATTGCTGAGATTCGTAAAAAACTCTCGGTCATCAAAGGTGTAAATATTAGTGTAGGCCAACCGATTTCGCACCGAATTGAACACTTATTATCGGGGGTACAGGCACAAATAGCCCTAAAACTCTATGGCAACGACCTTACCGAATTGAGAAGTAAAGCGGGCGAAATCAAAAATGTAATGCAAGGAGTAGAAGGTATTACCGATCTCAATATAGAGCGACAAGTGATGGTACCTCAACTGTTGATTAGGGTAAAGCGCGATGCTCTCCAACGCTATGGGCTGCAAGCGGGCAAAGTGGCGGAAGAATTGGAGGTGTTTTATAATGGTAAAGTAACGGGACAGATATATGACGGACAAAAATCTTTTGATATTCTGATTCGTGCCAATGAGCAAGAACGTTCGAATTTAGAGGCAATTCGCAATACCCAAATCAGCACTCCCGACGGAACGCTCGTGCCGCTGGAGCAGATTGCGGACATTGAGCAGACGGTGACTGTCAACCAAGTAATGCACGAAAATACCCAACGACGAATGGTGATTTCGGCCAATGTCCAAGGGCGCGATTTGGGAAGTGTGGTTGACGAAATCAAGAAAAAAGTGGGTCAGTTGCAACTTCCAGCGGGTTATTATGTGGTGTATTCGGGCTTGATAGAGAGTCAGTCGTCGGCTACGCAGTTGATTGGACTTTTGAGCATTTTTTCCATTTTAAGCATCTATTTAGTTCTCTTTACGCATTTCAAATCTCACCATATTGTACTGCAAATCATGCTAAATGTACCTTTAGCACTTGTAGGAAGTGTAGTGGCGGTAAGTCTTACAGGGGGAGTGTTTTCGGTGGCTACATTGGTCGGGTTTATCACGCTGACAGGCATTGCGAGTCGCAATGGTATCATGATGATTTCGCATTATATTCATCTTGTCGAAAATGAAGGCGAGGTTTTTGGAAAAGCCATGATTGTCCGTGGCTCGTTGGAGCGGCTTGTGCCAGTATTGATGACCGCCTTGGTGGCGGCATTGGCTTTGATTCCACTGACGCTCGACCCCCAAGCGGCTGGCAAAGAGATTCTCTATCCCGTGGCTACGGTGATTTTAGGAGGGTTAATTTCCAGTACATTGCTAGATATGATTGTTACCCCCGTCGTATTTTACGCCTTTGGGAAAAGAGCCTTAGAAACCTACTTTAGCGAAAAACGTAGGGTGAAGGAGTTTTAGCTATGCTCTAAAATAAAGGCGGGATCAATTGACAACTTTTTATAGAGGCGTTTTGCTAAGTCCATGTTGACTCGCCGTTTTCCTGACATAACTTCTGAAAGACGAGTAGGCGTGATATTTAGCAAATGTGCCAAATCCTTTTGTTTCAGTTTCATCTGATACATTTTTAGAGATAGCATTTCGGGGAGTGACTGTGGAGATTGGACTACAATAGGGGCTAAAGGAATACGGTCTTCATATTGCTCTGCAGCAATTGAAAGTGTTTGTAATTCAGCCACTTCGTTTGGAGAGAGATTAGCAAAGCCACCCAACGAAGTTGCTTTTTTTAGAAAATATTCAATACGGTTCATGGTGGTTTCGTATTGAGTTTCATTTGTGATTGTACTCATCGCTAACTAAATAATTGTTACATCAATTTTATTATATTCAGCATGAGAGCCTATAAAACGAATGTAAACGGTACGGATATCAAAGAAAATCATAGCAACTAGCCTATATTGATTCCCCATGATATTGAATACATAACGGTCATTCCCTACAAAGTCAACTGAATTAAAAGTTTGTTTTATGTGTAGAAAATTTCCCCAATCAGCATTTTTCGTTTTATCATACCACTCGTTTAGTGCTTCGATTGTTTCTGCATGCTTTGTGCCAAAACTGTTTGTGATAGTTTTACTAATGATTACCATGAAAACAAAAAAGTATATCTTTTGAATAGTTCATATGCTTAAAATAAAGACTGTTTCATGTTTTTCATAAGTAATGCAAAAAGAGAATAAAATTACACTTTTCAAAATTTAATTTTGATTTATGTATGAAGAGGAATTGAGTTTTTTGTTGTAAAAATTTGTAAATCAATGTGGTATTATGGAACATCAGCACATTTATGATGCCCAAGGCAAGCAGCTTTGTTGTCTTCAGGAAGAAAAAATATATACTAAAGCAGGAGCAAAAGAATTACTCAGAAATGATACTTGCTGCACTATACATCAGCATGACGAACACCATGATGATGAGGGTCATGACCATGATCATTCGTCTGCAAACCAAACGACTTTCCAGATGTTTTTGCCGTCTGTGATTTCCTTAGTCTTGTTGTTGATAGGCATTGCTTTTGACAATTGGATGGTACAAAGTTGGTTTACGGGCTGGATACGTATCATCTGGTATTTAGTAGCCTATGCTCCGGTTGGATTTCCAGTGATAAAAGAAGCCTTTGAAAGTATAACCAAAGGTGAGGTTTTCTCGGAATTTTTCTTGATGACCATCGCTACAGTCGGGGCCTTTGCGATTCAAGAGTATCCAGAAGGAGTGGCAGTAATGCTTTTTTACGCCGTTGGAGAAGTATTCCAAACCTTGGCCGTTAAGCGTGCCAAAGGTAACATCAAAGCCTTGCTAGATCAGCGCCCCGACGAAGTTACGTTGGTGATGGACAATCGTCAAAATCAAATTGTAAAAGCCGAATTCGTAGAAATTGGCGCTGTTGTTCAGCTCAAAGCAGGAGAAAAGCTGGCTTTGGATGGCGTACTTCTTTCTGAAAACGCATCTTTCAATACGGCTGCTTTGACGGGAGAAAGCAAACCCGATACTAAAACCAAAGGAGAGGGCGTACTTGCTGGCATGATAAATCTCAACGGAGTAGCTCAAGTAAAAGTCACTACAGCCTACAAGGATAGTAAATTGAGTCGTATCCTCGAATTGGTACAAAACGCTACTGCCCAAAAAGCCCCCACTGAGCTTTTTATTCGCAAGTTTGCTAAAATATATACTCCTATTGTGGTGGGGCTGGCGTTAGGTATTTGTTTGTTGCCTTACTTTTTTGTGGACACCTATGAGTTCAAAACATGGTTGTATCGTTCCTTGATTTTCTTAGTGATTTCATGTCCTTGTGCATTGGTTATTTCTATCCCGTTGGGGTATTTTGGGGGAATAGGCGCCGCCTCGCGCAATGGCATTTTGTTTAAGGGTAGTAGCTTTTTAGACCTCATCGCCAACATTCAAAACGTAGTAATGGACAAAACTGGCACCCTGACTAAAGGAGTCTTTAAAGTACAGGAAGTTGTTTTTAAGGAAGGAGTTGATAAAATAAAAATGCTTCAAATGGTCAATGCTTTAGAAAGCAAAAGCACCCACCCAGTAGCTACTGCGATTCATCACTATGTGGGGGCTGTGGATGCATCTGTCCCAATTCAGGAGGTAGAAGAAATAGCGGGACATGGCCTAAAAGCCATCATTGAAGGCAATGAATTGTTGGTTGGTAATTTTAAATTGATGGATAAGTTTGGGATTCAGTATGATGTAGATCCTCAAAGTGTTGTTGATACGCTCATTGCAGTGGCTTTCAATAAAGCGTTTGTGGGCTATTTGACGATTGCCGACGAAATCAAAGAAGATGCTTCTTCTGCGATAAATGCGCTAAAAAAATTGGGAGTGCAAGTGACGATGTTGAGCGGTGATAAAGATACTGTAGTAAAGGCCGTAGCTCAGAAACTCGCCATTCAACAGGCTTTTGGAGATTTGTTGCCCGAAGATAAAGTAAACAAAGTAAAGGCCCTTAAAGGCCAAAATGAAACCGTCGCTTTTGTGGGAGATGGTGTAAACGATGCCCCAGTGATAGCTCTAAGTGATGTGGGCATTGCAATGGGAGGTTTGGGAAGTGATGCCACCATCGAAACCGCCGACATTGTTATTCAGGATGATGCACCTTCCAAAATCCCGATGGCTATTCATATCGGCAGACAAACCAAACGCATTGTGTGGCAAAATATCAGTTTGGCATTTGGCGTGAAAGCGATTGTGTTGATATTAGGGGCAGGTGGCCTCGCAACGATGTGGGAGGCTGTTTTTGCCGATGTAGGAGTCGCCTTATTGGCTATCTTGAATGCTTATCGGATACAAGGACTAAAAGTGTAGGAAATAAAATAATTATAATGTTTTGGTAGTGAGTGTGTTATTTTTTTGGGATAAATAAAAGAAATATGGTGGGGGCTATTAAAATTATTCATGTAATAGTCCCCACAAATCAATCCTATAATGAACCATCTTTTCATGAATGAGCTAGGGATTATTGGACTAAGGTTCCTTCTTTGAGATCATCTCTCGGATTGAGCAGAATCTTATCGTCGGCATTGAGATTTCCAAAAACTTCGGTGAGCTCGCCCGATTGTTGGCCTTTCCTTACATCTACAAATTGAGCGCGCCCGTCTGTAACTCGAATAATATACTGTCGTTCGGTAGAGGCAATGACGGCCGATGAAGGTACACTGAAGGCATTGGGAGTGCCTTCAGTGGAGAGAATTACTTCTGCAAACATACCGGGCTTGAATTTGCCAGCGTTGTTTGGGACGTCAATTTCGACAGTTTCGGACCTAAACTTTTCATTCATGTTACTAGCTCGTCGGCTGATTTTTTCACGGAAAGTTTGATTCGGAAGGGTATTTACCGAAAACGATACAACATCTCCCTTTTTTAGGCTCATGGCGTACGTTTCGGGCACATCTATGACCAGACGAAGAGGGTTTTGCTGTTGTAACACCATCATAGGTCCTTCCATTTTTGCCCCTAATCCTACCAATGCTCCGGGGTGCACATTCCGCTCAGTAATGATACCATCAAAAGGGGCCGTAACGGTGAGGTAAGATTTGATTTTGGTCAAGGCACGTAGATTGGCTTCTTCTCCAAGTAGGGAGGCGCTATCGGCCATCATGCGGGCGTGAGCTGTTTCCAAATCTAAGGCCGAAACCGAGCCAGGTACTTTACTGCTAGATTTGAGTCGGCGGTAGTGCTCTTTGCTTGCTACGAGCAAGGCATTGGCTTTAAGGGTGTTAGAGCGGGCTGCTACGAGTCTTTCTTCTGATTCGGGAGAGTCAAGAATCATCAATACTTGGCCTTTGCGTACGACAGAGCCTCTATCGACCAGTACTTGTTCCACAAACCCATCTGCTTTTGGATAAATATTTACCTCTTGGAAAGCCTTAAATTCGGCAGGGAGCTGAACCATTTGTCCCACTTTTTGGCGAGAGGGTGTCCCAATTTCGAAATTAATTTTGGGCTTATCTTTTTTTGTAGACTTTTTACGAGCTACCTCGTCTGACTCAGAAGAAGTACAATGAATAAGAGTAGGGATTAGCAACATTGCAGCTACCACACTATAAATGCTTTCAGAGATTCTCATGTGATTTAAGTAATTGAGAAAAGTTTTTGGGTATTTTAAGTCACTAAACATTCTGATTTTGAGTAAATAATCTCAAGAAGTGAAGCGCCATTAACTATTAAAATATGTTTTAGAGCTTAATGAGCTAATTGATGATTTTGGCTGATTTCGTCTTTGGAGTCTTGCGTAGAATCGGGCAACAATGAAGGGTCTTGGAAAGTAGTTTTTCCTTGCAACCATACATATACTTGAGGTACGATATACAACGCAGCTAAGGTAGAAGCTATAAGCCCCCCGATCACCGCCCTACCTAAGGGCGCAACTTGCTCGCCTGCTTCGCCCGTACCTAAGGCCATCGGAATCATGCCAGCAATCATGGCGAAGCTAGTCATCAATACAGGTCGTAGCCGAATCCCTGCGCTATCGATAGCCGCCCGATAAGCATCACGGTATTCCCAACGGAGTTGTTCGGCATTGGTAACTATCAAAATGGCATTGGCCACAGAGATACCCACCGACATGATGATACCCATGTAAGACTGTAAGTTGAGGGTACTGCCTGTTAATAAAAGAAGCCCAAGCGCTCCCACAATCACCGCCGGAATCGTAGAAAGCACCACCAACGAAAGTTTGAAAGATTGGTAATTGGCCGCTAGTAGCAGGAAAATCACCAAAATAGCGATACCTAAGCCTGTTTGTAAGCTATTGAGGGTTTCGGTCAACAACGAAGACATTCCCTTGATTTGGGTGACTACACCTGCTGGCAATTCGCCCGCATTTGATACTACTTTCTCTACGGCAGTGGTAGCACTCCCTAAGTCTTTGTGGTGGACATTGGCGGAGACGGTCAAAAAACGCCGTGGGCCTGTGCGCGAATATTCTCCTGGCGACATTTCTAAAGCAAAAGTGGCCACATCCGACAACACGGGCCTGACTTGTCCCGCTACAAGGGGGATTTCTTGTAACTCAGATAAGCTACTCATAGCGTGTTCAGGGATTTGGACTTGTACCTGATACGTATAAGAGGAGTTACGGTCGAGCCATTGGTTTTTTTCGGTAAATCGGCTGGAGGAGGTTGAGGCAGTGATGGAGCGAGCCACTTGCTGTAAAGTGAGTCCCATCATGGCCAATTTATAACGATCCAAATTGATTTTGATCACTGGGAAATTGAGGGGTTGTACAATCCTCACATCCCTCAAAAAAGGCACTTCCGATAGACCCTCCACGAGGTTTTGGGCATAGCCTTCAATTTGCTTCATATTGCGCCCTGCTACCTGAACCTCAATAGGGGTATTAGCTCCTTGACTCATTAGTTTTTCGGTGAGGTCGGCAGGTTCAAAGGAGATGGCTAGGTCTGGCATTTTTTCATGAACTGCTGTGCGTAGGCGTTCCTTGAAATCTTGCATATTGGTGTGATACTCTTTCTCAAGAGCTACTTTGATGACTGCATCGTTGGTACCAGTGGTACTTACATAGAGATTGGTAGTAGCATAGTTGGTCGGCACTACCCCTACATAGGCTGATGATACGGCTAGGTTGCCACCTGATATTTCATCTACGAGCGACAACAATTCACCGACTTTTTCTTCAGTTCGCTCCAGACGTGTACCGTCGGGAGTTTTCATTCTGATAACGAGCTGTCCAGAGTTGATTTGGGGTAAAATATCTTTCCCAATATACCAAAATCCTATTCCTGCTAAACTTAAAATAACCACCAGATAGGCGCTGACAATGAGCTTGTTAGATTTTAGAAGTGTTTTGCTCTGAGTAATGAACTTGTGGCGAATTTTGTCAAAAAAAGTAGGCTTATCCGTAACTTCTTTTGGCGTATGTTTGTGGCTTGTCATAAACCAATTGGCCATGATAGGCACCAAACTTTGGGCCAAAAAATAGGAGACCGTCATCGCAAATCCGATGGATAAGGATAAAGGCAAAAACATCGCTTTAGGCACTCCCGACATCATAAAAGAAGGAGCAAAAACTGCTAGAATACAAAACAAAATCAAGAGCAAAGGAAGAGCCACTTCTCGACAAGCATCATAAACGGCTTGATTTTTGGGCTTGCCCATTTCGATATGTTGGTGGATATTTTCGATAGTCACGGTAGCTTGATCTACCAAAATTCCAATCGCCAACGATAGCCCCGATAGGGTCATGATATTGATGGTCTGACCTGCCAAATTGAGCAAAAACACGCCAGTGATGATAGAGACTGGAATCGTGATAATCACAATGAGGGAACTACGCCAATCGCCCAAAAATAAAAATACCATCAATCCCGTAAGGATAGCTCCCAAAGCTCCCTCAAAAATCAGACTCTTGACGGCATTGATGACAAAGATAGATTGGTCAAACTCATACGAAACCTCAATATCATCGGGCAGTAAACTGCGCATTTCGGGAAGCTTGGCTTTCAAACGGCTCACCACATCCCAAGTAGAGGCGTCAGCGGTTTTGACGACGGGGATATAAGAAGAGCGACTGCCATTGACGAGTGCGTATCCTGTAGTGACATCGGAGCCATCCGACACGGTAGCTACATCTTTTAAAAAGATATTGCGACTTCCTTTGGTACTAATCGAAATCCGATTGAAATCTTCTACTTTTTCTTCTAGCGAATTGAGCGTCGTAATATACGTTTTGTTTTCGACCCTGATGTTGCCTGAGGGAGTCATCACGTTGTTGGCGGCGAGGGCTTCTACCACTTCATCGGGCGATACATTCAGGCTACGGATTTTGTAAGGGTCTAGATTGATAACTACGGTGCGGGAGTTGGTACCAATAGGTGGCGGGGCAGTAAGGCCCGGAATGGTCGAAAACAAGGGTCTAATCCGTGTAACGGCCAACTCATGGATTTCTTTTAAGGCGCGGGTTTTACTACTAAACACCAAATCGCCAATTGGTACAGAGGAGGCGTCGTACCGCACTACTTGAGGTGGCAGAGCACCCGGCGGGAAAAATTTCATGGCACGATTGACCTGAATCGCGACTTCGGCGGCAGCTTGCGCCATATCTGAGCCTTCATAAAAAGCCAGTTTTACAATAGTAAGCCCCTGAACGCTTTTGCTTTGAATCTCTTTAATACCCGATATATATAAAAATTGGTCTTGCATGCGGGTAGCAAAAAAACCTTCCATTTGGGCAGGCGACATTCCTCCATAAGGCTCAATCACATAAATAACGGGGGAATTAAGCCTGGGAAAAATATCTATCGGAATGCGAGTCGCCGACAAAATTGAAAAAATAATGACGCCCCCAATCAACACTAAAGATGAAATAGGACGCTTTAAAGATGTGGACAAAAGCGACATGTTAGCCTTGGATTAAAATTGCGACGGAATACATTCGTTTAGTGCCTAAACAGCGTAAAAAAAGATTCGAAATCATTGGTAGCATATGCTCTTTGTAAGTATACTCTGATAGCTCTACTTTGAGTGACGATATAGTCTTTTTCGACACTACGCAATACTTGTACGGCATCGGTAAGCCCCAAGATATTTTCTAAGCCATTGTTGTATCGTGATAAACGCTGATTGTAAGCAGCATTGGCAGCTTGCAAAGCGCGTGGTAGTTCTTGCAGTTCGAGTTTTAAAACTGATAAAACAGAATCGGCGGTTATTTGAGCATTTTGGAGATTGAGGCGTTCATTGGCCAGTAAGCTTTTGGTTTCTTTGACGCGATACTCTTGTAGTTGAATTCGATGATTAGCGCGTCGAAAATCCGTCAAATTGACCGTAAAAGCCGCTCCCACTAGCACATTGGCCTTGCTATATATGAGGCCTGGCATGAGGGGGCCATAGTTGTTTTCGACGTCGATGCTGGAGCCGCGTGTCCAAGCTGCTGTCAGTAGTGATAATCTCGGCAATGCAGATTTGTGTAAAAGAGAGATTTCGGCAGATTGTTTTCGAGCCACAGCTTCATGATAACGGAGAAGAGGATGCTCTGAAAGTAGCCCAATAGATGGGGAAGCTGTGAAGTTGGTTAAGCTAAATGTAGTATCTATTTTGATTTTATCAGCAGGATGACCTGTCAATGTTGAAAGTTGAATTAAAGCTTGCTGATATTGTTCATATACTTGCCAATACGACATTTTGGCTTTTGAAACTTGGACTCTTACCAATGAAGAATCTAAGCCTGGCTTGATACCATTGCGCACCAAGTTGGTAATAATACGATTGATAGTATCAATCCGAGCAATATTCATTTGCTCAATATTGAGATGTTGTTTAAGCCATAGTAAGTCTAAATAGGTATTGATAACAGCTTGACGAAGTCCAAATTTTGCTCGCTCAAGGTCAGACTCGCCTACCGCAATGTCGGTCTGAGCGAGTTGTTGTTCGGCTTCAAATCTCCCAAAATTATAAACCTCCCAATCCATTGAGGCAAGGGCGATATTGCCAGAGGCTAGGTCGGCACGGTTTTCGGAGCGTCTTCCGCCTGACGTAGGTACAATCAACCCCAACGAAAAATAAGAGCCAGAGATGCCGTTGGCTGTGCCGATGTTGATTTGGTCATGAAGACGCACATTGGGCAAGCGATTGTCTCTTACTACGGTCGTATTTGCCTTATTGGCTTCTAAAGCCGCTTGTTTGGCTTGAAGGGTGGGATAGTGAGCGAAGGAAGCCTCTATTGCATCTTGGATGGTCAATACTTGGGAGATGCTTTTTAATGAATTACAAAAAAGAAAAATAAATAAAAACAAACAACGCGTGTTCAGACCCATAATATATCTAAAAGGTTGGAGCTAATGTGTGGGGAAAATTCGTTGTTCAAAATAACCACTCACCTCATTAAAGGCTTATTAGTAAGTTATTAGAATTTAATTAGAAATCATTCGGAGTGGATAAATTGGTTACTTTAGTACGCCATTTAGAAAAAGGAATCATTTAAGTTGCTATGAATGTGTTACTTGTAGAAGATGACGTCGAATTAGCCCAGTTTATCCAAAAAGGTTTACAATCGGAGGGTATCTCTTTAACAATCGCTTTTGATGGAGTGATTGGACGGAGTTTGGTCAATGAGCATCGCTTTGATGTGGTTATTTTAGATGTCAATATTCCAGGTCTCAACGGGTATGATTTGTGTCGTTTTGTAAAACATAACTGGCCCTCTATTCCAGTTATTTTGTTAACAGCCCTTGGAAGTCTTGACAGCAAAGTGCTTGGTTTTGAATCGGGTGCGGATGACTATCTGACGAAGCCCTTTGCGTTTAAAGAGCTGGTATTTAGACTTAAAGCTTTGGCACGGCGCTATTCATCTCGGCCCTTACTTCCTCAGCGCCTGAAGCTATTAGATTTGGAGCTAGATACACAGTCGCATCAAGTATGGAGAGCGGGGCAGCGTATCAATCTTACCGCTCGTGAGTATGCGTTGTTAGAATATTTACTAGTTAACCAAGGACGAGTAGTAAGCCGAGTAAATATCCAAGAAAATGTGTGGGATGTGCATTTCAATACCAATACCAACGTAGTGGATGTTTATATCAATTATTTACGCAGAAAAATTGATACAGTAGAGCCAAAACTCGTCCATACGATTTTTGGGGTTGGATATATGCTTGGGGCTGAACCATGAACATTAAGAAAAAAATTACGATTGGTTTTGGGCTGCTTGTGGCTACTATTTTGCTGCTATTTTCTCTCTTTATATTTGAAGGTTACGAGTCTTATCGCCGTTCTTTGATGCGCATGCGCTTACAAAAACGCGCATTAGCGGCCCAAGCTTATTTTCATAATCGTAATGAGTTTCAGCAGTCGAGTTATCTTTTTTTGCCCGAACAAGAAGAACTCATTTATGATGCTGACTTTAAACTATTATACTCTTCTTTGACCAAAGGCGGCTATATTCCTTCTAAAGAATTACTTAAAGAAGCTCTGCACGATGAAGTGTATTTTACTTATTCGAGTGGTACATGGGAATACCCCAAAGAGGGCGTAGCGCGGTCGTTTAGTTACCGTCAACAAAAATACGTGGCAGTCGTCATGGCGTATGATCTCACAGGACGCCAAACGAGCCGAAACTTGTTCGCGATTTTGATAGGAGGCAACCTTCTGGCTTTGGCAGTGATTGTGGCAGTAGGGTTTTTCTTTTCTCATCGTGCGATGGCACCTTTTGACCAGCTCATTGCCCAAATCAATACTGCTACGGTCAATGATTTTTCGTTTCGATTGGTTTATAAATCATCCTCTTCTGATGAAGCCGCCTATCTTGCCGATTCTTTTAATCAGCTCTTGGCTCGTCTCCAAAAACTTGCTCGTAGTCACGAACATTTTATTGGCTATGCTTCGCACGAAATCCGCACTCCTCTTACGGTAGTAAAAGGGATGCTGGAAACAAGCCTTGCTTATGACTCTACTTTAGAGACTACCCGCGAAAGTATCGAAAAAGCCCTGTATCGATTGGAAGGGGCTATTGAGTTGGCCAATTCGTTGTTGCAACTAACCGAAGTCGAAGGCTTGAATTCAAATCAACTCTTGGAAGATATCAATTTGGTAGATACCGTTTTTGATACAGTAGGCTATTTTCAAGAGAAGTATCCTCTTCAAAAAATCAATTTACAATTTACCGATACTTTTACGGAGAGTAGCTCGGCAGTCAAGGTCATCGGAAATACGATATTGTTGCGCACTGCACTTATCAATATCATCGACAATGCTTGCAAATATTCCGACTTTCGACCTGTACAAGTAGAAGTAAGGTATCAGCCAAAGTGGGTAGTGATTGATGTCATTGATGATGGAATAGGCATCCCTTCAGAGCAATTATCTCAGGTTTTTTTGCCGATGATGAGGGCCGGAAATGTAGGAACTGTGAAGGGAGCAGGTTTAGGACTTACTTTGGCTGAAAAAATTGTGGGTATTCATCAAGGGTATCTTCAAATCCATTCGATTGCTGAAAAAGGGACGACTGTTTCTATTGGCTTGCCTGCATTATTGCTGGACAGCAAATGAAACCTTAAACAATATTCTTTCCATAACTAGCTTCATTTCATTACGGCTTGAAAGATATTTAGTGCGTTTCATCCCTTAAAAAAGATGATTTAACACTTTTTTGTTTTTTGATGCAACTTCCCAAACTACTTTTGCATCATTAGATTGAATAACCAGCCAAAGTAGTTCTTTCAAATAGGTTTGATTCAAGGCCATTGTCCGATATTATGGATTAAAATGTTCGATTTCGGACATTTTTTAAGATAGTAAATTTTTGTAAATTGTTTATTGTCAGAGAGTTGAAGTTTTTTGTAGTACTGGCACAGCATTTGAATTAAATATATTGAAAACAATTTGTAACCTTTTTTGAAAGCAGCAGTATTCACTAACAGCCATCTAAAAACATTTTTCTTACAGCCATGAAAACAATACTTTCTCATACCAATTTCCTTCATCATCCAAGTAGTTAATAGCCAAAACCGTTCATCCCATTTAAGTACCACTCATGTACTTTGTATTGCATAGTACCGTTTAAAACAAGCATCTTTGTAACGTCAATTAAGACACACAGCCATAAACAAATATTTAAAGAAGTACCGATTACCAACAGCCACGAAACAATTTTTAATCAATAATTACAGCCAAACAATTTAAACAGCAAAAAACCATGAAAACTTTCATCACCACCCTCGCCTGCGCTTTAGCTCTTACTTCATCAGTAGCATTTGCTTCGGATCCTACAGAAGACAAAAAAGCGAAACCCCTTCAAGTAGGAGTATTTGCGACCAAAGAAGCCAAAATCCAGATGGCCGTTCGTAAAGGAACCTCAGAAAAAGCGATTATCACGATTCGCGATGCCAAAAACAATCTATTGCATGAAGAAGTAATCAGCAAAAAAGCCGACAAATTTGACGGTCGCTTCGATGTAAGTGCTTTAGGTGAAGGAGATTACACGCTCGAAATTACGTCTGGTAACGAAAAAATCCAGAAAAAAGTGAGCATCAAAACACCACAAGAGGAAACCACTTATCGTACCGTTAAATTAAACTAAAAAAAGCTGCCATTACTGTCATGAAAGTGTCAATGAAAATGTTTGTAGGGATGCTGGCACTCGTTTCAAGTAGCGCTTTTGCCAACCCCTCCGAAGGGAAAAAGCCTCACGCATCACCCGTAGAAAATCGCCCAGCTGTTACATTTGAAACAAGCGCCTATGTTACAAAAGATGCTTCTATCAAATTAGCAGTTAAGAAAAATGCCCCTGAAAGGGTATTTATCACCCTCCGCAACGCCAACAATACGATTATTTATCGTGAAACAATCAACAAAAACGATATGTCGTATGCGGCCAAAATCAACGTAGATGAACTAAGAGATGGAGCGTATAAATTGGAGATTGCCACGAAAAATGACCGTGTAATCAAAAAACTCAATTTATCTTCTCCCAAACCAGAATCGGAAAGAGTAATCACCGTATTGTAAAATACGCTCACTAAGCTTTAAGTAAATAAGCATCAAACTTATAAAGTCTTAGCCCCATTAATTTTGTAATTTCTTTTTTATAACAGCCAATTTAAAACACCGCCACTGCGGACCAAAATCATGAAAACCATCATCAAATCAATCGCTTGCGCTTTAGCGCTTACTACTTCTGTGGCTTTTGCCAGCAATGTTGAAGAAAAAACGACCGACAATCGTCCAGTTCCTACTTTTGAGAGCAGCACTTTTGTCACTGCTGATGCCAACATTAGAGTAGCTATCAAGAAAAATGCCGCCGAAAAAGTATATATTTTGTTGAAAAGCACCGACGGACAAGTGATTTTTAGCGAAACTATTTCTAAAAAATCAATGGCCTACGCCGCAAAAATCAATGTAAATGATTTGGCAGATGGTGTCTATCAATTAGAAATCTCGGCTGGCAAAGAGCGTGTGGTGAAGCAATTGAATCTTGCCTCTAAAAAAATAGAAGTAGAGCGTAAAGTAACGGTTCAATAATTATATAAAAGCTAATTGTCAAAAATTCAGGCTTTTGGGCCTGTTTCGTAAAATGATTTCTCCTTGGAAGAGAGCAGCACCGCTGCTCTCTTTTTTTGCTATTCACTCCTTGGTTTGGAGGTTTCATCGGTTTCTTATAGTCATCAAGTCAATAAAGCGCTATTTTTGAATTCAGAAAACAATAAATGATAGCTCTTGACTTTTAACTAAGCAAAATTAATTGATACACTAAGTGTTATATTGTAACCCTAGCCTTTAGGCTGGGGCCGGCAAATAAGAAGGATATAACGAGGGCTAAAGCCCTTCCTTTCTAAATCACTATTTCTCTTTACGTAGGCTCTTTTGATTGATGAAAATTCAACTAAACCGCACTGACATATGGACGTGGCTTGCTACGTCTTTGTTGATATTATTGCTTAACACCAACTTCAAAACGGGAGTTATTAGGTGGGATTGGGTGATTAGTATTACTCTTTCTGCTTTCGTGATTGGGCAAGCACAGAGTTTTTTGATTCCTCGCCTCATGCAAAAAGCTACCAATTGGACTGTTCAGAAAACCATTGGGGGTTATGTTGTGATTACGGCTATTGTGTCAATCATAACGAGTGTGGTAGTGATGGTAATAATGCAATGGAGAGAAGAAAAAACATACGGAATAGGTTCGTATGTATCGACTTCGATGATTTATATGCTCATGACCTTTGCGTTTACGTCAGTATACGTAATAGAGCAAATCATCAATCGGTGGCAGACTTCCCTTCTCAAGGAGCAGCAGCTCAGTCAGGCGCTTCTGAAGGCCGAATACGATACCTTGAAAAATCAAGTGAATCCTCATTTTTTGTTTAATTCGTTGAATATCTTGAGTGCGCTTATTCCTGAAGATCCCCAAAATGCCGTCAATTTGGTGGAAAGGCTCTCGAAGGTATTTCGCTACAATCTTCAAAACAACGAAAAAGTAACAGTCGAACTAAGTACCGAAATCAAAATCGTAGAGGCTTATTTGTTTATTCATAAAATGAGATTTGGAGACAATCTTTCTTACGAGCTAGATGAGCAAGCTAAAATCGCCTCGCGACATATTGTGACTCAAGGATTGCTTACTCTGGTGGAAAATGCTCTTAAACACAACGAATGTTCGAGCGAAAAACCGCTGCATATTGTCATAAAACTCACCGATGCGGGGGTGGCGGTTAGCAACAGTTTTCAGCCCAAAAACAAACAATTTTTGGAATCAACAGGTTTGGGACTAAGCAATCTCAAAAAACGATATGAGTTACTTACTCCTTTAAAACTGAGCATAAGTCAAAACGCAGATTTTTTTGAAGTAACAATTCCGTTGATATAATAATTTTTATGAAAATCTTAATTCTTGAAGATGAGCCTTTGGCGGCCAAACGTATCGAATCTTTGGTAAAATCTGTAGAACCCTCAGGGGAGATTTTGGCAAAAATTGAAAGTGTAAGAGGTGCCGTAAAATGGCTAAGCGAAAATCCTCAGCCTGACTTGATATTGATGGATATTCAATTGGCCGATGGCCTTTCTTTTGAGATATTTACGCAAGTTGATGTAAAGGCTCCCATTATTTTTACGACTGCCTATGACGAGTATGCTATTCGTGCTTTCAAGGTCAATAGCGTGGATTATCTATTAAAACCCATTGATGTAGACGAACTACAAACGGCTATTCTCAAACTAAAGTCTCAGCAGAAAAGCAATGATTTGCAAACCAATATTGGAAAGGCACTTGAAGCATTTATGAGCCCACGTTCAGACTGGAAAACTCGTTTTTTGCTCAAATCAGGCACTCGTTTTGAAGTAGTAGAGGTAGCGGACGTAGTTTATCTTTTTGCGGAAGACAAAATAGTATTTTTAGTTAACTCCGAGCAAAAAAAATACTTTGTGGACGAAACACTTGATGACTTAGAGGAAAAACTTAATCCTAGGGATTTTTTTAGAATCAATCGTAAATACTTAGCAAGTATTGGAGCAATAGAGCGAATCGAACCTCATTTTAACGGTCGCCTTAAAATCAAGCTACGACATCGCGACGACGATGAAATCTACGTGAGTCGAGAAAAGGCAGAGTCTTTTAAAAAATGGCTAGATACTTAATAAACGCTATGGTTGATAGAGTATTTGAAAGTGAGTTTTCTAGGAGTTAACGTTGATTATCAATAAATTACGTGTATTTTTTGGATTTAAAAACTACCAGATTGGTTAATTAGTAACCTGATTTTTGCTCCACCAATTAAACTCATAGGGCATAGAAATCGTTTTTTTTAGATAGTTTACCATATCAGCAGGATTCGGGGTTTGATATAGCTTCTCTACCACGCGCATCACATCAGTATGGTGCATAGAGGCATCAAAATCAGGGGCAAGTGTCATCTGAATGTCTCTAAAAGGAACATATATTTCCAATTTGTCGCAGATATACATCTCATTTTCGGGATCATATGCTACCACTCTACCGTCTGGTAGCATCAGTAAAAGGGGGCAATGAAATAGCTGCTCATAGAGTGAATTGAAATAATGCCATCCAAAAAACAAATAAATCTTACGCTGAAAAGCAATGCCTGCTGATTGTAATTGTGTTTCAAGGACTGCCGTTTGAACTTTGATGTGGTCAGCACAATTAGGTTGAGTATGAGGGTCTATATTGCGAAGCCATCGTTTGGTGTCCCAATCATACACTTCGGATTTACCCAATCTTAGTTTGTAGTCATAGATAGAAGGTCGCTCATGCACGTATCCCGGATAATACCACATACGGTCGGTAGATTTGGCATATTCTATTTCCAAAAGCATAGTATACATTCCTAAGCTATAAGAAGCATAACCGGGGTCAAACAGCCCTAGCAGACTCATAAGGCTGCTTTCACCTTGATCAAAATAACTCACCGCAATCAGGCGGTCTTCGTCATATACGTTGATTTCGTAAGTATCAAAACGGGGGGTAAGTACCAAAAATTCTTCAAGCGAATTGCTCAAAAAACTTCTAAAGCGGCGTTGATGTAAGTGAAATAATTCTTCTTTTTCGCGCGTGATTGTCGCCTTGCGAATTTCGTGCCGAAAAATTTTTTTGTTGCGATTGTCTAGTTTTCTTAGCCTCTTAGAAAGGGTATGTTCTGATAATTTTAGGCGGATGTTGATAGGGGAGCAAATGTCGTTATCAAAACAAGTTACTTTCGCTCTAAAGAGCATATTTACAGTCCGAAACCAACCTGAAGCTAAGTATCTATCAAGTCGTTTAGGGGAAAGATGATGCGGTAAATAATACTGTAGTATAGGGTCGTTCATGGACTAAAAATAAATGAAATTTGGGGAAAGTAAAAAAGCGGTGAAAAATAAATTTCAACCGCTTTTTTAGTACAAAAATCAAGCCATAAAACTATACCAATCTGTTAAGGCAGTTTAAGTCTTCAAAGGCAACAGTAAGACGTTGTACCATGCTTTCTTCGCCTTTTCTGAGCCATACACGAGGGTCATAATATTTTTTGTTGGGAGAATCATCACCTTCAGGGTTACCCAATTGGGATTGCAAATATCCCTCTTTGTCTTTGTAGTATTTCAACACCCCTTCCCAAGTAGACCACTGCATATCAGTGTCGATGTTCATTTTGATAGCGCCATATTGGATAGCTTCGCGGATTTCTTCGCGGCTACTACCCGAACCACCATGAAATACGAAGTTGACAGGAAGAGGACCTGTACCGAATTTTTCTTGGATATAATCCTGAGAGTTTTTCAAGATGATAGGCTGTAGCTTCACGTTGCCAGGCTTATACACACCATGTACGTTTCCAAACGCGGCGGCTATCGTAAAGCGGTCAGAGATTTTGCTAAGCTCTTCATAAGCATACGCTACTTCGGCGGGTTGGGTATATAGTTTTGAGCTATCTACGTCGGAGTTGTCTACGCCATCTTCTTCGCCACCGGTTACGCCTAGTTCAATTTCGAGGGTCATGCCTATTTTGGCCATACGCTCAAAATATTTGGCACAGATTTCGATATTTTCTTCGATAGGTTCTTCCGAAAGGTCGAGCATATGTGAGCTGAAGAGAGGCTTGCCATGTTGGTCATAAAATTTTTCACCTGCCTCAAGCAATCCGTCTATCCAAGGAAGTAATTTTTTGGCACAGTGGTCGGTATGCAAAATCACCGGAATTCCGTACAAAGCGGCCATTTGATGAACGTGCATTGCTCCTGAAATAGAACCCGCAATCGCGGCTTGCTGATTGGCATTAGAGAGGCTTTTGCCAGCATAAAAGATACCACCTCCGTTGGAGAACTGAATGATAACAGGAGAATTAACCTTCTTGGCAGTTTCTAGTACTGCATTGACAGAGTTGGTTCCGACGACGTTGACTGCTGGAAGAGCATAGTCATTTTGATTGGCATGACGAAAGATTTCGCTTACGCCTTCTCCAGTTACGACTCCAGCTTTAAATAGAGTGTTGGTCTCGCTCATGATTAAATAGTCTTTTTTAAAGAAATGTTTGACTTTTACGGTGGGTTTCCGTTTGTCTTTTAATTGACAGTGCAAAGTAGAGAAATTTTAGGGAAAATTGTTGATTTTCACCTCAATCAATCTTCACTACGCACCCTGACTTTTTAGGTGAGCATAATGCTTGAAAAACAAAGGAATTGTTTCAATACCTTTATAAAAATTGAACAATCCGTAGCTTTCGTTGGGTGAGTGAAGAGCGTCTATATCAAGCCCAAAGCCCATCAAGATAGATTTGAGACCCAGTTCTTGTTCAAACAAGGCCACAATCGGAATACTTCCTCCGCCACGAGTAGGCACAGGCTGCTTGCCTTCCCAGGCTTCTTTCATTGCCAACTCAGCAGCGCGGTATTCAACCGAATCCACAGGAGTGACGTAGGGAAGTCCTCCGTGGTGGGGTTTCACTACCACTTTGACCGAAGGAGGGGCGATAGACAAAAAGTGTTGGGTAAAAAGCTCCAGAATTTCGTCGTTGTTTTGGTCAGGAACGAGACGCATGCTGATTTTGGCGTAGGCTTTTGAAGGCAATACTGTTTTGGCCCCTTCACCTATGTAGCCACCCCATATTCCGTTGACATCGAGGGTCGGGCGAATACCCGTGCGCTCAATCGTGGTATATCCTGCTTCCCCTTCGATTTCGTTGATGGCCAGATCACGCTTGTATTCTTCTAAATCAAAAGGTGCTTCATTGATAGAAGCGCGCTCTTCGGTACTCAGTTGTTGTACTTTATCATAAAACCCTGGAATGGTAATATGGTTGTTTTCATCTTTGAGGGATGCAATCATCTCGCAGAGCACATTGATAGGATTGGCTACTGCTCCGCCATATACGCCCGAGTGCAAGTCGCGGTTGGCACCTGTTACTTCTACTTCGAGATAAGTGAGTCCGCGTAAGCCTACTTCAATTGAGGGGGTGTCGTTGGCGATGATGCTGGTATCCGAGATCAAAATCACGTCGGCTTTTAGTTTCTCTTTGTTGGCACGCACAAACTCCCCTAAATGGTCGGATCCAACTTCTTCTTCTCCCTCAATCATAACCTTGACATTGCACGGCAACGACCCGGTCGCTACCATGGTTTCGAGTGCTTTGATGTGCATATAAAACTGCCCTTTGTCATCGCAAGAGCCACGAGCATAAATCCTTTCGTTGCGAATGGTAGGCTCAAAAGGTGGCGTTTCCCAAAGTTCATAAGGATCGGCAGGCTGCACATCATAATGCCCATATACCAACACAGTAGGTAAGGTGGGATCGATGATTTTTTCGCCATAAACCACAGGGTGACCAGGCGTTTCGTGAATTTCGGCTAGGTCGGCGCCTGCTTTTAGGATAGATTCCTTTACTGCCTCAGCGCAGCGGCGTACATCGTCTTTGAATTTGGGGTCGGCACTGACGGAAGGGATACGCAGTAAGTCAAAGAGTTCGCTTAAGAATCTATCTTTGTTTTGCTCAATGTATGTTTTCATCTGGTTGGAACAATTAGATACAAAAGATTTATGTTTTGTTGAATCCGTAGGCCCCAAAGTTAAGGGTGTTCGGGGATTTTAACACTTTATGTTGAGCAAAAATGTAAGGACTGAAGAAAGAAAAGTTAAAACCCCAATAACCAAGTAGGCCGCAATTTTGCGGCCTACTTGGTTATTGACATTCAAATGTGAATTCATACACATGCTGGGCAAACTCAGTCCAGCGGAGCTTTTCGCCTATTTTTTTGACAAGGCTTGGACAACTCGAATACATCACTTTGATTTCATCTTCATATTCCTTTTTCTTAAGTTTTTTGGCGGGAAAGTCGCCTACTTGCACATAGTAAGACTTGTCGTCGCCGCCCGCCATTGTGAAACCTCCTACGCCTACGCGCATGGTCTCAGCAGCAAAGGGGTCATGAAATACTTTGATTTTGCTGTTGAAGCCGGGGTTTAGCAATTGCATCAGGAGCATCTCTTGATCTTTCTTAATCACTACCTTGGCTTTTTCAAAATAAGCGTAGCCTTTTTTGATGATTTCACTATCGATGTATTGAGCATCCCATTTTTTGACTTTGGTGCTTACATCCATATTGGTTGATAATTTTGAAAACCCACTTGGCATCAAATACATTGATTTGATTTGCTCGGGCTTGAGCTTGATTTTTTTGCCGTTAGCATCTTTGATTGTGACCTCTTGGATAAGCCCTTTACGGCGGTCTAAGTCTTCTAATGTACCTTCTATTTTGGAGCCATCTTCCAAATGAATATAGGAAGTTTCTTTGCCCGAAAAGCGGTCATAAGCAGGAATAAAGTCTTGGGATATAGCGTTTTGTGCTATCAAAATCCCCAAAAAAAGTAGGAGTTGAAAGGAGTGCTGCATGTTTTTTTTAGTTTCTGAGGGGCAAAAGTAAAATAAAGAAACATGGCAAAAGGGAATTGCTAGAATTATTGATTTAGCGGGAGTCAGTGTAGCATTTTTTTATAAATGTGCGCTATTTTCAAGGGCGAGGTCCCTAGTTTGAAGAGTGTCATGGCTACCAAATTCGCAATTTGAACTCTCAACCAGCTATTGTTGTCATATTTTCGGGCTGATATAAGAACATTTTTAGGAATAACTTTAAAGAAAGACCGATTTTGACGCCATAGACGGCGGAGCAAATCATACTCTTCCATGATTACGTAACGTTCATCAAACCCGTTGAGCTTGTCAAACCATTCACGAGTGATAAACAAAGTTTGGTCTCCACCTCTTACCGCGAGCAGTTTGAAGCGGGTGAAATAATTATTGATTTTGAGTAAAGTCTTGGGAGAATCGAATCTAAAACGATAACAGCCTGATTGGAAGCCTTCTTGAATGGCTCCTAAGATATCTTGAGCAAATCCCAAAGGGGGGCGAGCATCGGCATGGATAAAATACAAAATATTTCCCTTGGCCATATGTGCACCAAAATTCATCTGGGCGGCGCGGCCTTTTTGCGGAGACCTCACTGCCACGGCGCCTGCTTTGAGGGCCACAGCGAGAGTGTGGTCGATGCTCCCGCCATCTACTACTATAATTTCTACAATGCTTGAATCCTCGTCCTTTTGAAGGTGCTGTACTAAATTTTCAATGTTTTTTTCTTCATTCAGGGTTGGAATGATGACAGAGATAGTGTGCATATATTGAGGTGTTAAAAAGCTTCTCCAATGGTAAAATAAAAATTGCCGCCATCCTTGCCCAAGGCATAATCAAGGCGAATATTGAGATGGTCGCGTCGATTAGCGGTAAATCGTATGCCTGTGCCGTAGGTAAATTTGGGGTCATTAAACCTCAAAAGATCTTTTTGATTGCCTAAAACTGCCGATGATGCAAATAGCACCCCTCCCCACCTTCTGAAAATATTGAAACGAAGCTCGGTTTGGGCTAAAAGTAGATTGTCGTCGCGGAAACGTCCCTGGTAGTAGCCGCGCATCCGTTTGCTTCCTCCTACTTCCGAAAGCATATTGAAGGGAGCATCACCTCGGGTAAAGCTGCCTAAAAGATTGCCGACCAAAATCATTTTTCCTCCTGCTTTTCGATAAGCAGAGAGGTCGGCTGTGAGTCTCTCAAAGCTAACATTGCTCCCCCAAATAGGGGCATTGTGGAAAAAGGCGATGTCGAGTAGGGTACCTTTAGAAGGGAAAAAAATAACATCACGTGTATCGTACAACAAGCCCAGACCTACCCCCGAAGTAATACTGCGAGGAATGCCGGGTACTTTTGCTTTGTCAAAATCGCCGTTAGGCTCTGTTTGGGTGATTTTATAATCTTCGTACTGATAGCGAAGCCCCACATACAGATGAGGTAGTATTTTTTTGAGGGCGTTGATTTTGATACGTGGAAAATCCACGCCGTATGTTTCGCGAGGAATAGTGACCTGACCGATGCCGTAGTAATAATAGTTGTATTTGTAGAAGCCCAGTTCGCCATAAAAATAATATTGGGCATTTTTGAGAAAGATTTGGAACGGTAAATAGTAGAGAGATTGTTTCAGTTGCGTAAACACCACTCCTACAGTAGCTTGCGAAGGGCGGGCGTTGACGGAGTCTTTGGGGAAGCGAAAAGTAGCAGTCAGTGCGGCGCCGTAAGCCCATTGCGTTTCGGGGGTATAATACACTGCTGGAAAAGGCAAAAGACTCAGTGTCTTTTTTTGACTGTGTACGTTTTGAAAACCTAACCCATAGACAAATAAAACAGCCATCAGTATAGGCCTAAGCATGGGTATGTAGAAGAAATGAAAAGCCGTCACACGGTCTCTCACAACATTTTTGATAATTTTTGACAAGCTAGCGAAAGTTACGATTTTTGCGTTCAAATGATACAGACTCTCTCGACGGCGGACGCCATCCAACGAATGAATGACTACGGGCATCGCCGTATTCCTTTCTTGTTTATTATCGACTTTTTGACCAAAAAACCGATTGTTTTAGCTTTAAAGGATATTGACCACGCAGATGTGTTGTATGATTTTAATGGAAAAACCAACGCTCCAGCCATGAAAGTAAATTTGGAGACGTCTGTTTTCTTTCATAAACATCCCTTGCCTTTAGAGTCATATCAGCCTAAATTTGAATATGTTGTTAATCAATTGAAACGCGGAAATTCGTTTTTGGTTAACTTATCCATATGTACGAAAATTGAGACCAATTTAGATTTGAAAGGTATATTTCTGCGCAGTAGGGCAAAATACAAACTTTGGTGGGCTGAAAAATTTGTGTGTTTTTCTCCCGAAATATTTGTCCAAGTCAAGGGCGATAGGATAGCTTCATTTCCTATGAAGGGTACTATTGATGCAGATATTGTGGGAGCAGAGAGACTAATTTTATCAAATTTGAAAGAAGCCGCCGAACATGCCACTATCGTAGACTTGATTCGTAATGATTTGAGCATGGTGGCTCAAAAAGTATGGGTAGAAAGGTATCGATATGTGGATACAATCCGTACCAATCAAAAATCCCTTCTCCAAGTTAGTTCTGAAATTGCGGGGAAAATGCCGCTTAATTGGCGCGAAACACTCGGCGATTGGTTGTTTAGGCTTTTACCGGCAGGTTCTATCAGCGGAGCTCCTAAACCCCGTACTCTCGAAATCATTCAAGAAGCCGAAGGGTATGAACGGGGCTATTATACTGGAATAGCGGGCATTTTCGACGGTGAAAATTTAGATAGTGGGGTTTTGATTCGGTTTATTGAAAATATAGAAGGGCAACTTACCTTCAAAAGTGGTGGGGGTATTACGGCTCGTAGTGAGGCTCTGCCTGAGTATCAAGAAGTATTGGACAAAGTGTATTTACCATTTTTAAATGAACTCACCCCTATTTATTGAGACCATTCGACTGAGCGATGGCGTTTTGTCTAATTTAGTATATCATGATTTGCGTCTTAATCATACCAGAAAGGTATTCTTAAATCAATCTAATGTATGGGAATTAGGACGGTTGATACAAGTGCCAAAAGAATGTCAGATAGGCTTGTACAAATGCCGTGTGACCTATGGTTTGCACGTGGAAAATATAGAATTTGAAATTTATCAACCCAGAATTATTCAACGGCTTCGGCTCATCAATGATGATAATATTGAATACAATTTTAAGTACAAAAACCGGACATCGTTGATGGCTCTCTTCGAACAAAGAGCAGAGGCTGATGATGTGGTTATTGTAAAAAAGGGACTGATCACAGATGCTTCTTATGCCAACATAGCTTTTTGGGATGGTAGTCGCTGGGTCACTCCTGATAGACCTCTTTTGGCGGGGACTCGTCGCGCCGCTTTGATCGCAGAAGGCGTATTAGTACCTCAAAAAATACGAGCAGAAGATTTATCAACTTTCTCTTCTGCTCGTCTAGTAAATGCTATGTTAGATTTTCAATCGACACCACTTATTGAAATAAGCAACATCAGTTATTGAATTTCTATTCTTTAATTTTTTTAGCTTCAAACTTAACACACCGTTCTATACATTCACAGTGATCTTGAACCACTATGGGACAGCAGTTTTGTGTAGGGCAGATACCGCCCGCAATTTTGACAGTGTAGTTGCCCGCCGAATTTACTTCTAAAGTTTGATTTGTAGCCGTTTGGATAATCGTGTCATTTTTGTACCATTGATAAGAACTAGAGCCCTCGGGTGCTTTAAGAATGGTTTTTTGACTGTTGGCCACACAAATATTGACGGGTACACTGATACATTCTAGCGAAAAATCATCCTCAGTGGTGATGTTGTTGTTGGGGGAAGAATCTATGTCTGTTCCTGCGGCATTTTCTACTTCAACTATATTGCATACAAGGCCACCTTCAAAAGTGCTGTTTTCTGGTATCTGGACTGTGAGGATAAGAGTATCTGATTTACCAGCATTGAGCTTAAGGTTACCCCATAGGTGGGTCGTTGCATTGTAAGTACTAGCGGTGGCATCGTATCCCATTAAAGTAAAGATAGAATTCAGATTAACTTTTATCCTTACACTATCTGCGATGGCTTCAGGGTCGGTTGCAGTATTGCGTATCACTATTTCAAACTTTATTTCCTCCCCTTTTTGATAAGTACATTTATCACCCACTACTCTCTGAACGATGGCCAAATCATAGGCTGGTGTTTCTTTGAGCATTAGACCCAAATCTGCATAGTGGTTGGTTCGGTAATTGGCCGAAGTCAGCACCGGAATAAATGCGTACGAACCATCTGCGCTAATGGCCGCATCCGAGTCGCGGACTAAGCTTTCTGCACCGCTAGCGACTTGTTTAGGAGCAACAGTTAAGATGTCTTGGATAGGAGTTGAAGTAGTCACTTGTTTAGCTAAGAGAGAATTTGACGACTCAGGTAAGTCGATACTTTGGGTTAAGCTTAATCTGACTTCATAAGCATGGTTGGCTTTTACGCCACCTGTTACGTTGGCATCATTGAAATAATATTGTCCTCCATTAGAAGTGGTATCGCGGGCTATTTCGGCGCCATTTGCTTCCATGTCATGTAAGGTAATGACAAGGCCATCCAACAGAGATTCGTTAGGATCTTGAATGCCGTTTCTGTTGGTATCAAGCCACAAAAGGTTTCCAATTTCAAGTGGGGGATTTTGGCATAATGCTGTCAAATCTCCTACACCCCCAGATTTGCCAAGGGAGCCAGGACTTAATGAATAAACCGAGAAGCTACGATTTCTTTTGCCCGTTTTGGTATCGAAGGCAATAAATCCCGTAGAAAGATAGAGTCCATGTATGGGATCCATAGAAGATACTAATATCTCTTGGTTACCAGGCATTTTGAGCAATCCCCCATTGGTAATTTCGGCGTGACCTACCCCCCCAGAACCATTGAGCCAGTAGTCTTCGCAGAAAAACTCTCCTCCCCCAGGGCCTGAGTTGGTATTGGAGCCACATCCCAAAAGGTCACCTGACTGCGCATTGTTTTCGAGCGTAAAAGTACCGTTTGCATTGCGTTGAGCGCGTACTAAGTCCCCACTCATAAATCCGTAATAATTGAGAGTATCGTCGGGAGCAATACCTGGCTGATTTTGGCCAGTTTGTAAGCCAAGCCGATCCAAAAACGATAAAAGGAGAGAGCCATCGTCGTCAAATTCTAAATCAGAAAGAATAGGTTGGGGATAAACCGCAAATGCTGCAATAGGGTCGGGTGCACCTAAAGGATAATTACATTGTTTGGGAAACTGATTCGTCCAAGGGTTCCAAGTTGTAATAGTATCACATCCTTGAGTGTTGTCGATAGGGCCACGGGGATAGTCAAGCCCAAACTCAAAAATGTTACTAAATTGTTTGGTGGTTAAATCAAACTTATAAACAGCGGCTTTTAGATCTGATTTTTTCTGGGAAGTTGCGCCTGTACATACTACTCCCACATACAAATCCCCACGATAATATTTGAGTGCCCAAGGCACAAACTCGCCATTGGAGCAGTTGGGATGAGGAATATTGTAAGATTTTACATTCGCTTCTGCTGCCGAAGAAGGTGCTTTAAGTGGGGTTTGTATGGCAAAGCTATAGAGTTTTTGATCATATAAGTTTACTAGAAACAAAGTGTCTTGCCAAGGGGAGAGTTGGCTTCCTCCAATACCTATTTTGCCTGCCATTTGAAAAGCAAGTGAATCTCTAGAGCGGGCGGTTTTGGAAGCTGGCAAAATATTTACTTGAGTGATAGGGTCAAGATGAGGGTCAGGTCCAGTGTCGATGCCTATCTTTTTGACATCAAGAAAATTATTGACCGCTCCTGTAGTAAGGTCTATACTGTAATAGCCGCCTGTCCCTAAAGGCCCTAATCCCACATGCCGGCGAGTAATTGCCCCCACAAGCAGGAGGTTGGTGGCGCGTTGGTAGGCGGCAATCCAAGTAGAGCCAATTTGGTTAGCTTTGGCAAGTTTTTCCATTGGTGAACCTGTGGGTGTACCTGCCTCACCTTTGGCTTGGTAATCCACCAAAATTAAAGCGGGGTCTTGGGCCGCGTCTCCATCTTTGAGGGGGTCGCCCATGGCATAGCAAGCCGTAACAATTTTTAATTCTTCCGCAGAAGTACAAAGTTCATCATTGTTTATAATTCCTAAGTTAACTCCTACCGCAGGGGCTTTGACAAACTGTACACCACTGTAGTTTTGGCTTCCTACAAAACTTTCATAAAAGGTCTTAGGAAGGTCTGAAAATTCGACTCTAGCAACACTATCGGGGGGAATTTGAGAACTGCTAAAAGAGAAATTTCCTGATGAATCAGTGTGAGTTTCAAAGATGTTAGATTTTGTACCTACAAAAATTTTGACTTTGATGCCACCAATACCAGGCTCGAAAGGAGAGGTGTTGGTTTTGAGGCCATTGCCATTGAAATCAATAAACACATTGCCGCTGATTTGGCCATAGGTGCAGAATGAAAACAAAAGATAAATAAATAGCAAAGTCCAATGCCTCTTAAAAAAGAGTTTGTTGTAGGGCTGTTGTTGAATGACTATTTTCATCACTAAGCGAACTTTTGGGTGGTCAAATAATAAATAATCAAAGTGGGTACGGTACAATGAAAAATCAAAGAGGGTAAAGTCAACAGTATTTTATATTTATAGATATAATATATTATAAGGTTAATGGTCGAGTGATTTCGATTAAAAGACATAGAAATGTCGTATCGATGTTATCACAACGAGATAGTTTGACGAGGCGTTGTTGTGCCTTTTTTAGATATGTTAAGTTTATATCTGAATAAACTTGTAAGCAGTGTCAGATTATAATTAACTACTTGTCAGATATATTGATACAGTGACAAAGATTATTATGATCATACGTTGAGTTTTTTATTCCAATCAAAACAGAATCAATAATGATGCCATTTTGATTGGATATTAGACATAACTTTTTTTCTAATTTTTTGGGGATATTTTTTTATATCCGAAAGAGACAGGAAGATAATCGCGTTTTAGTATATTCAGTATTTCTTCCTGTTTGCGCTTGGGAATGACGCGAGGTGCAGCTTCCAAAACTTGTCCCAGAAGGCGCTCAATAAGAGATAGATACTTGCTAGCCTTAGGCTGATCAATCCCAAAGCCAAGGGCTAATTCGGCTTGATTTATCTGGCCTTTGAGGTAAATAAGGCCAAATAAAAGTGCATCTCTTGAATCGGGAAAAATACTGTTTCGACGTATAGATGCCTGTCTAAAACGAGGCATACCATCAAGCGTAAATTTAGAAAAATGAGCCTGCCAAAAGTGTTCAAAGTGGTAGTGTAGGGCTTCGAATTCGGCGGGTTTGTAGCCAGTGAGTTTTTTTAAAAGAGCGTCATCATGACGCAATTCTTCATAGCGATAAGTAATCATTGTAGTTAAAATTTTCTGTAGGGTATATGTCATTTATTTGACATACTACACATGTCAAATATCTTGCCAGTATAAAGATTATGAAATGAAAACATTATCTTGCGGTTTCATTTATTGGGTCAAAAAACGTGTTGACGACAGAAAACGAAGATTTTGCTTGGGAAGAAGTGACGCTGTTTGCGGATTTGATTTTGCCAGTACCTGTATCGCAGCTGTTTACTTATAGAGTTCCTAGGGCTATGGCCCCTTTTATCAAAAATGGTGCCAGAGTAGTAGTGCCATTTGGTAAGAATAGAGTCGTGACAGGAGTCGTGGCACATATTCACCACACTCCTCCTAATCGCTATCAAGCCAAATATATTGCAGAGCTACTCGACGAAGAGCCGTTGATTACTCCTTACCAAATTGAGCTTTTTCATTGGATTGCAGAATATTACTTGTGTCATGTAGGTGAAGTACTCAATGTAGCTTTACCTTCTGGACTCAAAATTACGAGTCAGTCTAAGATTCAGTTTAACCCTGATTTTGATTATCCTGATTTGCTGACAGAGGAAGAGAACGAGCTTTTAGAAGAAATAAAAAAATATCAATCACTTACTTATGAAGAGGTAAGTAAGAGGGTAGGAATACAAAATATCAACCCTCTCATCAAGTCTCTTATTGGCAAAAGAGCGATTTTGCTTTTTGAAGAAGTAAAAGAGAAATATAAGCCTAGAATTGTAAAAAAAATTAAACTCAATGGTATATACGAAACCAAAGAAAATGTACTAGAATTGATCTCCCAACTTGAGCGGTATCCTAAGCAACAAGAAGTGCTTATGAGGTACATTAGTCAAGTTCCGGTACAAAATGTACCTCATGCCAACCGTGCAGGCTTAGAAAAAAGTTTTTTTTCGCAGGCAGAAGACCTATCAGACTCGGCATTAAGTACCCTTATTAAGAAGGGAGTGTTTGAAGAGTTTGAAGTCACAGTATCTCGATTTGCTGATGTAAAGCCCGACTTTAATACTGATATCAAGATTGAGCTTACTTCAGCTCAGCAGCGTGCCTTCGATGAGATTATTTCCCAATTTCAAGAAAAGGATACCGTGCTACTGCACGGAGTCACGGGTAGTGGCAAAACCGAAGTCTATATTCACTTAGCTCAGCAAGTATTGGCAAGTGGCTCACAAGTGCTTTTTTTACTGCCCGAAATAGCCCTCACTACCCAAATCGTGGTGCGACTCAAAAAAGTGTTTGGGGATAAGTTGGGAATTTATCATTCCAAATTTTCGGACAACGAACGTGTCGAAGTGTGGAAAGGGGTAGTATCGGGGCAGTTTCAGTTGGTAGTAGGAGTGAGGTCTGCTATTTTTTTGCCCTTCGATAGTCTAGGCCTTATCATTGTAGATGAAGAGCATGAAAGTTCTTATAAACAGTATGACCCTGCTCCTCGTTATCACGCAAGAGATGTGTCGATAGTGGCCGCTCAAAGACAACGTGCGAAGGTATTGCTAGGGTCTGCTACGCCTGCTCTTGAATCTTATTATCAAGCGTTGAATGGGCGTTATGGCTTGGTAAAACTTACCGAAAGATACGGAAAAGCAAGTATGCCTTCGTTTGTACTGATAGATACAAAACAAGAGCGCAAAAGCAAAAAGATGAAGTACGAATTTTCGTCGGTGCTTTTAGATGAGCTTCGCGACACTCTTGACCGCAACGAGCAAAGCATTATTTTTCAAAACCGGCGTGGGTATTCGTCTTACTTGCAGTGTGAAGAGTGCGCTTGGATTGGCGAATGTGAAAATTGTGCAGTAAGCTTGACCTATCATCAAAAAGACGCAGAGCTTCGGTGTCATTATTGCGGGCATACAGAAGCGGTCCCTAAATTTTGCCCTACTTGTGGTTCTACCAAAGTACGTACGGTGGGTTTTGGTACCGAAAAGCTCGAAGACCAACTAAAAATATTTTTTCCGACAGCTCGTGTGGCACGCATGGACTTAGATACGACTCGCGCCAAAAACGCCTATAAAGAGATGATTGAGGATATTGAACAGGGGAATGTAGATATTTTGGTAGGGACTCAGATGATTAGTAAAGGGTTGGATTTTGAGAATGTGAGCGTGGTGGGGGTCTTTGATGCCGACAGGATGATTCATTTTCCAGACCTTAGAGCTGCCGAAAGGGCTTTTCAATTGATAACTCAAGTCAGTGGTAGAGCTGGTCGCCGTGCCGACCGCAAAGGCAAAGTTTTGATTCAGACTGGCAATCCAGGACAAAAGATTTTACAAAAAATTATTACGAATGATTATGACGGGATGTATGAGGAGGAAATCATCGAACGCGAGCAGTTTAAGTATCCTCCTTTTACGAGGCTTATCAAATTGACAGTGAGGCATTTGGAACAAGATATGGCACAGCATGCTGCTCAAAAATTAACCCAATTATTGGTTGATAAAATGGGGCTAGATAGGGTGCTAGGACCTCAACCTCCACTAGTCGAACGCATCCGAAATAGGTTTTTGTTTGACATTCTTATTAAACTCGAACGCGAAAAAGTTAATTTTAAGGCCGCAAAGACTTTTATACTCGAAAAAGTAACAGATATATTAACGGATAAAACCTTAAAAGGGGCAGATGTAACCATAGATGTGGATTGCCTCTAATATAATTATCAAAAACCTAACCACGATGATTAGTAAAAAGACCAAGATTGTTGCTACTGTAGGTCCCACTTCTGAATCTTCAGAAATACTTTATGCTTTAGCGAAAGCAGGTGTGAATGTTTTTAGATTAAATTTTTCGCACGGCTCTCACGCCGATCACTTAGAGCGTATCAAACGTATTCGCGAAAACAATACTAACTACGGCCTCAGCATTGGAATTTTGCAAGACTTACAAGGTCCCAAAATTAGGATTGGTAACGTCGAGCATAAAGACGGCGTAAAAATAGTAGCTGGTCAAGAATTGGTTTTCACCAATGATGATATCGTCGGCACCTCGGAGCGTGTTAGTACTCCTTATAAAGGAATGTACCAAGATGTAAAGGTAGGTGAACGTATTTTGATGGATGATGGCAAGCTCGAAGTAAAAGTACTAAGGGTAGAAGGAACGGATGTAGTCACTGAGGTGGTGTATGATGGCATGTTGAAATCCAAGAAAGGCGTAAACCTTCCCAATACTAAGGTCTCAATGCCGTCTGTTACTGAAAAAGACTACGAAGATTTAGATTTTGGCCTAGAGCATGATGTAGAGTGGATTGCTCTTTCGTTTGTGCGCTATGCGTCGGATATCCAAGAAGTAAAAGACTACATCAAGGCCAAAGGTAAAAATTGCCGCGTAGTAGCCAAAATTGAAAAGCCAGAGGCCGTAGCCAATATAGATGGAATCATCGAAGCTACTGATGCTATAATGGTAGCTCGCGGAGACTTGGGGGTAGAGCTGCCTGCCGAAGAAGTACCGATGATTCAAAAGATGATTGTCGAAAAATGTAATCGTGCCGCCAAGCCCGTCATTGTAGCCACTCAAATGCTCGAAAGCATGATTGAGGCGCCACGCCCTACCCGTGCCGAAATAAACGATATTGCCAATTCGGTATTGGACGGAGCCGATGCCGTAATGCTAAGTGCCGAAACAGCCTCAGGACGGTATCCGATAGAGTCGGTCACAAGTATGGCTAATACCATTTATCAAGTAGAAATTACCGAAGCCGCTAAAAAGGCAGATGATACTCAAATCTATTTTAAATATCATGCCGCGGTCAATGACAACCCTGGCCCTAGTGTTTTGAACGACAATGTAGTAATGAGCGCTTGTCGATTGGCACGTGATACCCAAGCCAAAGCTATCATAGGTGTGACACGCTCAGGCTATACTGCTATACGCCTCTCGCACCACCGTCCAGAGGCTGATTTGTATATATTCACCCCCAATCGTCAGTTGATGTGTACATTGGCGTTGTATTGGGGAGTAAAAGCGATTTATTATGATCGTGAGGATCTCTCGTCGGATGATTTAATAGAAGATATCAAGCAAGTTCTTATCGAAAGAGGAGCGCTTCATACAGGCGATATTTTTGTGAATACCCTAAGTATGCCTATCAGTAAGCATCGCAAGACCAACGCAGTGAAGCTGAGTGTAGTAGGAGGATAAGTTTTAAGAGGATAGTATCACGCCCTTTCTTAAGTCATATTTTGGCTTAGAGAGGGCGTTTTTTGTGGGGCTTATTTTGACAAATTAGCTTCGTTATATTTCCATTTGAAATAGAGAATAACGAAAGACAAAATCAATGTGACGGCATTGGCTGCCACTACAGGGAAGGAATGAGTCATAATCCCATATCCTAGCCATAGCGCTACACCTAGCGTAAATAGAAGAAACATCGCAAGCGATACATCTTTTACAGACTTAGTACGATATATCTGTAAAACTTGGGGGACAAAAGCAAGAGTGGTCAAAGTTCCGGCTACATAGCCAATAATCTCGAGCATAGCTGTATTTAAATGTATTATATATTTTTATTAGCGGAAAAGTTATATAAAAAGTTTCAATTTGATTTAATATTATTTGTTTAGTACAATAAGTCGTTGTTCTTTTACAATATTTTTCTTTAGAAAGCCTCATCGAAGGGGAAATTATAATGTCACAACTGTTTTATGGGTATATGATTCAGAAACGCACTTTTAAATTAATAAAATACAAAAATGTAAGATTTTGTTTGGAAAATAGAAAGTGAGTCTTTTTATTTGTAACGCAAATACGCAATTAGCGTAATTTCGCTAAAAGAAAAATTTTGCTAAAAAATGTTTAACATAATACTAGTCGTCGTGGTCGTCATTATCAGCACCCAAATGGTGTGAGTGGAACCTGATTGCTAAACCAAAAGCCTCACTCACACCTCCAATGAGTGGGGCTTTTTTTTAACATAACCTCCTATATGTCAGAACAACTCAACAAATTCAGTCGTACGCTTACACAAGAAGTAACCAATCCCGCCGCCAAAGCGATGTTGTATGGGGTAGGGTTGACGCAGGAAGACATGCAAAAAGCCCAGATAGGTATCGCTAGTACGGGCTATGAAGGCAATACCTGCAATATGCACCTCAATGGGCTATCGGTGCACGTTAAGAAAGGTATCCAGGAAAATGGCATGGTAGGTCTTATTTTTCATACCATCGGAGTTTCGGACGGAATGACCAACGGCAACAATGGCATGAGCTATTCTTTGCCAAGTCGTGATTTGATTGCCGACTCTATCGAAAACGTAGTAGGGGCTCAGTGGTACGACGGAGTGATTGCCGTAGTAGGTTGTGATAAAAATATGCCCGGTGCTATGATGGCCATTGCTAGGCTCAATCGCCCTGCCATGCTTGTATACGGAGGCACTATCCGCACGGGTGAGTACAAAGGCCAAAAATTAGACATTATCTCGGCATTTGAGGCACTTGGTAAAAAGTTTGCGGGGACTATTTCAGACGAAGATTACGAAGGCGTTATTCAAAATGCTATTCCAGGTGCAGGAGCTTGCGGCGGAATGTACACCGCCAATACCATGGCAAGCTCGATGGAAGCAATGGGACTCACTCTGCCAAACTCATCGACTTATCCCGCTACTCATGAAGGCAAAAAAGCCGAGTGTATCGCTATCGGCGCTGCTATGAAGCAGCTATTAGAAAAAAATATTTGCCCACGTGACATCATGACGCGCAAAGCATTTGAAAATGCAATGACCGTAGTGATGGCGTTAGGGGGGTCTACCAATGCGGTTTTACACTACTTAGCCATTGCGCGAGCAGCAGAAGTAGATTTTACGTTGAAAGATATCCAAGATATATCTGATCGTACACCGCTCATTGCCGACCTTAAGCCTTCTGGCAAATACTATATGGAAGATGTGCTCGCGATTGGGGGTATCCCAGCCGTGATGAAATACCTCTATCAAAAAGGATTTTTGCACGGAGATTGCCTCACGGTGACAGGCAAAACGGTGGCCGAAAACTTGGCAGATGCTCCTGACCTTAGTTTTGATACCCAAAAAATCATATTCCCTATTGAGCAGGCACTCAAGTCTACCGGACACTTGCAAGTCTTATACGGAAACCTTGCTACCGAAGGAGCCGTTGCCAAAATTACGGGCAAAGAAGGGGAGCGCTTTGAAGGAATTGCTAAGGTTTGCGAACGTGAAGAAGAAGTTATAGAATATATCTCTAAGGGCGAAATCAAAGCGGGGCATGTAATAGTAATCCGCAATGAAGGTCCTAAAGGTGGCCCAGGAATGCCCGAAATGCTTAAACCTACGTCGGCCGTCATGGGAGCGGGATTAGGAGATAAGATTGCGATGATTACGGATGGCCGTTTTTCGGGCGGAACGCACGGGTTTGTAGTAGGGCACGTTACGCCAGAAGCGTATTTAGGTGGCAACATCGCTCTAGTAAAAGACGGGGACAAAATTACCATAGATGCGGTCAATAATGTATTGCAACTACATGTATCGGACGAAGAACTCGCCGAACGCCGTAAAGAATGGAAACAGCCAGAGCCTCCTTTCAAAAAGGGAACCCTCGGTAAGTATATTCGTAATGTAAAAACAGCAAGTGAAGGCTGTGTGACCGACGAAGCATAACGCAAAAAATAAAACAAATTAAAACCAAACTGTCATGGAAAACCATTCAACCATGATTGCACAGCAAGACACTGTTGCTATCGACACTCCTGTAGCGCAGGAAATCCCCGCTACCAATGGCAAAGCTGTAGCAGATAATCCCCGCATTCTTTCGGGCGCTCAGGCGCTGATGGAATCCCTGATTGCAGAAGGAACGGAGGTGATTTTTGGGTATCCTGGCGGGGCTATTATGCCTACTTATGATGCCCTTTATGACTACACCGATCGCCTTGATCACATTTTAGTGCGACACGAACAAGGAGCAGGACATGCGGCTCAGGGGTACGCTCGTACTAGTGGAAAGCCGGGTGTATGTTTGGTTACATCGGGGCCGGGTGGTACAAACCTTGTGACTCCTATCGCTGATGCTATCATCGACTGTACACCTTTGGTGTGTATCATAGGTCAGGTAAAATCTACGCTTTTGGGAACTGATGCTTTTCAAGAAACAGACATCATCGGTGTGACTACGCCCGTTTGTAAATGGAATTATCAAATCACCCATGCTGACGAAGTGCCAGAGGTTTTAGCAAAAGCTTTTTATATCGCCACTTCAGGTAAGCCAGGCCCAGTAGTGATTGATTTTGCCCGTGATGCTCAAGTAGGTGCCATGACCAAAGCCTTTGAATATAAAAAAGTAGAATCTCTAGTAAGCTATAAGCCGAGGGTAGTTCCTAAGGACGAGCACGTAGAGAAAGCCGCTGATTTGATTAATAACGCCAAAAAACCTTACATTTTGTTTGGACACGGCGTACTTATATCAGGTGCGATGGAAGAATTTAAAGCTTTTGTCGAAAAAACGGACATTCCTTGCGCGAGTACTTTATTGGGGCTTTCAGCCATCCCTATTGACCATCCCAATTATATGGGTTGGCTTGGAATGCACGGCAATTACGGTACCAATGTTCTGACTACACAAGCAGATGTAATCATTGCTATTGGAATGCGTTTTGACGACCGTGTCACGGGCGATGCTACCAAATACATTCGCCAAGCTAAAGTGATTCATATCGAAATAGATCCTTCCGAAATCGATAAAATCATCAAGGCTGATGCACCCGTAGTAGGCGATGCCAAAGAAGTATTGAAGAAGCTTTTGCCTTTAGTGAAGGAAAACAATCATGCGGCTTGGAAAAGCGAATTTAAAAAGTATGATGTGATAGAAGATGAGAAGATTACGCAACGGGAATTGAAGCCAGAAGGAGAAATAAAAATGGCTGAAGTGGTACGTATGCTTTCTGAAAAAACCAAAGGAGAGGCTTGTATTATAGCGGACGTAGGGCAGCATCAGATGATTGCGGCGCGTTATTATCAATTCAAAAAACCCCATTCATACATTGCTTCTGGCGGTTTGGGCACGATGGGCTTTGCGATTCCTGCGGCATTTGGCGCTAAAAAAGGAGCGACTGAGCGCGAGGTAGTGGCTTTTATCGGTGACGGCTGCTTTCAAATGACCATCCAAGAACTAGGAACGATTGCACAGAGTGGCTTGGCCGTAAAGCTCATTATTCTCAACAACAACTATCTCGGCATGGTACGTCAGTGGCAGCAGCTGTTTTTTGAAAAACGTTATTCGTATGTGGAATTACAAAATCCAGATTTCATTACCATTGCAAAAGGATTTGGAATTCAAGGACATACTTGCTCCGACCGCGAAAATCTGAGCGACTCTTTGGATACTTTACTGAAATCTGATAAGCCATATTTGCTAGAAGTAATGGTCGAAAAAGAAGAGAATGTATTTCCGATGGTACCGGCAGGGGCAGCAGTGGCCGATATCAAACTCGAGTGCTAGAAGTATTTGTAGTTTTTATCATTGAAATTTTATGACAACATACACCATATGCATATTCACCGAAAATACGTTCGGTTTGCTCAATAAGATTACAATATTGTTTACACGCCGTCGCATCAATATTGAGAGTCTGACGGTGTCGGAAACAGAACGTAAGGGAGTCTCGCGCTATACGATTACAATCAAACACGAAAAACGCGAAGAAGTAGAGAAACTCGTCAAACAGATTCGGAAAGTGGTAGAAGTGTTGGCAGTATTTGGTTATCTAGACAATGAAATTGTTTATAACGAAATCGCTCTCTTTAAAATCGCTACGCCTATTGGCACGCGCCCTCTCGACATCGAAACTGTCAATAAAGTCTACAAAGCGTGGGTGGTTTATTGGGGATTGGATTATGTAGTGATAGAAAAAGCAGGTGATGAAGCCGAAATCTTGGATTTTTTCCGGTACATCAAGCCTTATGGTATCTTAGAATTTGTGAAATCGGGTCGTGTAGCGGTAGGTAAAACCCCCAATGGCTTAGTTGAGTTTTTGCCCGAAGAAGCGCATTGGGAGTATTATTTGTAGTACAAAAGGTTGATAATGAATCTTTGAAAGGAAAAGTACCGCCGAAAATTCGTGAGGAATACCCAAAAAGTGCGTTATTTGCAGTGCCTTTATCTGGTAACTTTTCAAGAATGTTAAAAACCTTGAAAAGCGCACGTAAACGTTATTCCATGGAACCTCTGCAATCGCTTGCTACTCCTTTCAATGAGTTAGAATCAAAATTAAAACCGTTCTTTGACAATAAATTTTGGAAAGTTAGGCTTTTGTTTTTGGCATTGGCTATATCAGTAACTACGCTTTTGGCATTTAATTTTATTTTGGTCGACAAGGGCCTGCGAAATTTGTACCAAGAGATGAGGCATCCTGGTTCAATTGGTGGTTTTTTTTGGGATGATATTATTAAGCAAGGCGCAGATCCTCTCACACCCCAAGACTATGAACCGGGCTCGCACGAAGCCAATCAGACTTTTCGTATTACTATTCCGCTCATCGCTAGAGTTCTACATCTTAATGTGGCCGGTCTTTATGTGCTACATGTGTTGATGGGGCTTTTATTCTTGTGGTTTGTGATAGAGGTAGTGTACGGAATCCTAAAAGACAAAATACTTACTTTTTATTTCATTACGGGTTTTACGGCTATTTATGCAGGAGCCAATTTTTACATCAATTTTTTGGGACATTGCGACATTTTCCCCTTTTGTTTCATGATTTTGATGTGGTATTACCGCAATCCACTGTTGATTCTCCTTTTTTCACAATTAGCGTTTTGGTGCGATGAACGTGCCATTATCAATTCTACTTACATTGGCTTATTGTATTTAATGCCATTGGTGCAAAATTGGATTAAACAAGGGAATTTAAATTTAAAACTGATTCCGTTGTCTGCCATCGTCTTAGTGATAAGTGCAGGCTTGTATATAGTTATCAGAAGTTGGTTAGCTTCTAGTTATGGTCTTAAAGTGGGGCACGACAATGACCTCTCTCGCAAGACCATCACCTGGAGCTTGAGTATTATTGGAGATAAGTTTACGAGAGGTTTAGAAGGTTTTTGGTTATTGATATTTGCTGGTATTACCGTGCTTGTATTGAGGCGGGATTGGTGGATGTTGGTATTGCTTGGAGGATGTATGTTGGCCACAGGGGCGATTGCAATCATGGTTGCCGATGGTACACGTTCTTTGTCGTTTGGGTTTTGTATGTTCTTTTTCTTACTTATGATTTTAAAAGAACATATTGCTCAAAAAGAACTAAGGTATCTGTTAATAGTAAGTACGCTATTATCCCTGATGTTGCCAATGTCCTTTCCATAAAATATGCAATCATCTTATTATCAGGAGTACTATGCTATCGAGCGCGAGCATTGGTGGTTTTTGGTTCGTAACCAGATATTGATGAATCATCTCCGCCAAAATTTACCCTTCAAAAGACCTCTCCAAATTTTGAATATTGGGGTAGCTACCGGCCGAACGTCCGAGCTATTAACGGAGTTTGGTAAGGTTAAGTCTGTAGAATACGACCAAGAGTGTTATGAATTTACGAAGACAAACGTTCCTATCGATATTATTCAAGGGTCGATTTTGGAATTACCCTTCGAATCAGAAAAGTATGATTTAGTGTGCGCTTTTGATGTAATTGAGCATGTGGAAGACCATACTTTGGCTGTTTCAGAGATGAAACGAGTGTGCAAACCTGAAGGACTAGTGAGCGTGACAGTACCGGCGTTTATGTTTTTATGGAACCAACACGATGATGTCAATCACCATGTCAGAAGATATGATATGAGCATGTTGAAGAAGATTTTTGAAGGAGACGGTAAGATTATTTTCAATACATATTTCAACTTTTGGCTGTTTTTTCCGATTGCGTTTTTTCGTCTTTTATCCAAAATACTGCCCTTGCATCAGCGAAAGATAGAAGAAGCAGGTTCGGATTTTACGGTGATGAATGGCCCTATTTTCCAGAAAATATTCAAAGCTATTTTCAAAACTGAAGATTGGCTCATCCAAAGAAAAATAAGATTATTTGTGGGCGTGTCGGCCTTGCTTACTTGGCAAAAGACAAAAAAAGTTTAACATATTCAGTTGTATTACCCAAACAAACCAATCAATCAATGGCACAGATTAATTTCGGCGGGACAGTAGAAGAAGTAGTAACCCGCGAAGAATTTCCTCTAGAAAAAGCACGTGAAGTATTAGCAAATGAAACTATTGCCGTTATTGGATACGGTGTACAAGGTCCAGGTCAGAGTCTTAACATGCGCGACAATGGCTTCAATGTCATCGTCGGACAGCGTAAAGGGAAAACATACGACAAAGCCGTAGCTGATGGCTGGGTGCCTGGCGAAACTCTTTTTGAAATTGAGGAAGCTCTCGAAAAAGGTACTATTATTTGTTTCTTGTTGTCGGATGCAGCCCAAATCGAATTGTGGCCAACCGTTAAAAAATATTTGACTGCTGGTAAGTCGTTGTATTTCTCACATGGATTCGGTGTTACGTACAAAGACCAAACGGGCATCGTTCCTCCTGCTGATGTAGATGTATTTTTGGTAGCTCCTAAGGGCTCAGGTACTTCTCTTCGTCGTTTGTTTGTAGAAGGAAAAGGCCTTAACTCATCGTTTGCGGTGTTCCAAAATGCTACTGGCGAAGCCCGTACGAAGTGTATCGCAATGGGTATCGGCGTAGGTTCTGGTTATTTGTTTGAAACCGATTTCTACCGTGAAGTAACGTCTGACCTTACAGGTGAGCGTGGAACATTGATGGGCGCTATCCAAGGTATTTTCGCGGCACAGTACGAAGTATTGCGCGAAAACGGCCACTCTCCATCAGAAGCGTTCAACGAAACTGTAGAAGAATTGACGCAGTCGTTGATGCCATTGGTGGCTGAAAACGGCATGGACTGGATGTATGCCAACTGCTCGACGACTGCTCAACGTGGTGCGCTTGACTGGTGGAAGCCTTTCAAAGAAGCTACTAAGCCTGTGTTCCAACAACTTTACAACTCAGTAAAATCAGGTGAGCAAGCTAACATCTCTATCACTCGTAACTCACAACCAGACTACCGCGAGAAACTCGAAGTAGAATTGGCTGAGCTTCGCGATTCTGAAATGTGGCAAGCAGGTGCTGCCGTTCGCAGCTTGCGTCCTGAGCGCAACTAAAATACATAATTAAACTTTTAATATCTGTAGAGGCTGTCTCAAAAGTAACAGGTCACAAAATATTCTTTGGATTCAACCTCACCCCCTAAATCCCCATCTCCAGAAAGGAGAGGGGGACTTTGAAAGCCCTTCTCCTAGCAGGAGAAGGGTTGGGATGAGGTTGAACAGAGGCCGAAGATAATTTGGTGATACTAGACTTTTGAGACAGCCTTCTTTTTTATAAAAACGCAACCAAAATGGTTACAATTTTGTATATTTGTTGATATGAGAGTGGTTGCCATAAAAACATTGAAGTCCTATTGGGAAAAAGAACTATTGGCCGAACAACCCTTGAAAGCATGGTTTGCTGAAGCAGAAAAGGCCGTTTGGCTATCGCCTCACGAGCTTAAACAGCAGTATCGGAGTGCTTCTATAGTAACGAATAAGCGAGTTGTTTTTAATATTCATGGAAACAGATATCGTTTATTGGTAGATATAGAATATCGTCTCCAAACCGTTTTCATTGTTTGGATAGGTACGCACCAAGAGTACGATAAAATTGATGCTAAAAATATAAGATATGTTAAAGCCGATTAAAACAGAAGCTCAATACGAAATAGTATTAGAGCGTCTTTACGAACTTATACAAACTGATATTTCAGAAGGATCAGAAGAAGAAGCTGAGTTTGAGATATTGACATTGTTAGTAAAAGAATATGAACGGCAAAGGTACCCCATTGGACCGCCGCATCCCATTGAAGCAATCAAGTTTCGTTTAGACCAATTGGGGATGAAGGAGAGTGATTTAAACAAAATTTTAGGTAACAGAAGTCGTAAATCAGATATTTTAAGCGGGAGACGCAAACTTAGTCTTTCAATGATAAGAAAGCTTCATGATGCCTTAAACATTCCTGCCGAAGCTTTGATTTCGTCTTATTAAAACTACAATGTCATGAGTCTTGCTTCCGAAAAACATAAGTCCAAAAACGCAGATTTTCCTACGTTTGATAACATATTACAAGCCGCTGAGCGCATCCGTAAAGTGGTAAAACACACCGATTTGGAGTTAAATCTTAACTTTTCTGAGCGCTACGAAGCCAATATTTACTTCAAACGTGAAGATTTGCAAGTGGTACGTTCGTATAAAATCAGGGGAGCGTACAACAAAATGGCCAGTTTGTCGACCGAAGCTCTCGAAAAGGGAGTCGTATGCGCCAGCGCAGGAAACCACGCGCAAGGAGTCGCCTACGCTTGCAACAAAATGCAAGTCCGTGGCACTATTTTTATGCCCAGCACAACACCCGCCCAGAAGGTAAAACAGGTAAAACTATTTGGTAAAAATCAGATTGAAGTAGTCCTCCACGGCGATACCTACGATGACGCTTACCACGCAGCCAAGCATTTTTGCGAAGCCCACGCTGCTACGTTCATTCACCCGTTTGACGATGTGCAGGTCATGGAAGGCCAAGGAACAGTAGGACTAGAAATTTTCCGCGATGCCGATTTTAAAATTGATTACCTGCTTTTTGCCATCGGCGGCGGCGGTTTGGCTTCAGGCGTTACCACTGTTTTTAAACAACTCAGTCCAGCCACCAAGCTCATTGGCGTAGAACCCGTAGGCTCTCCCACGATGTACACGGCCATCAAAGAAGGGCAAGTCGTCACGCTCGACAACATCGATAAATTTGTGGACGGAGCCGCCGTAAAACGCGCAGGAGAGCACACCTTTGAAGTATGTCGGAAAAATTTGGACGATATTTTGCTCATTCCTGAAGGAAAAGTCTGTTCGACAATTTTGCAACTTTACAACGAAGAAGCCATCGTCGTTGAGCCAGCGGGTGCGCTTACCGTGGCGGCGCTTGACCAAATCAAAGACGAAATCAAAGGCAAAGACGTGGTATTACTGATTGGAGGTGGCAACAACGACATCACCCGTACCGAAGAAATCAAGGAACGTTCGCTCCTCTACGAAGGCTTAAAACACTACTTTATCATTCGCTTCCCGCAGCGTTCGGGGGCTTTTAAGGAGTTTTTGAACCACGTTCTTGGCCCCAACGACGACATCGCACACTTTGAATATTCTAAAAAAACAGCCCGCGAACGAGGTCCTGCTTTGGTAGGTATCGAACTCCGTCACAAAGAAGATTTCGAGCCACTTTTGACACGCATGAACGAACACAATATTCAGTTCGAGTATATCAACAATAAACCTGATTTGTTTGAGTTTTTGATATAAACTTTAAAAGAGCATGAAACTCCATTTAAAAGAAATAGATACTTCTCAAGGAAGAGTTGTTCAGATGCCTGTTGAAGAATGAGAACGATACAGCCGTCAATACGAGCAGATGAAAGTAATCTTCAATAATTTTTAAAGTAGCATTAGTTGGTAGGTACCAAAATAATACATTGATTCTATGAATAACTTCATACAATATCTTGAAATTAAAAATTTTAAATCTATACGATATTTAAAACTTTCTAATTTCAAAAAAATCAACCTTTTTATTGGAAGACCCAATGTAGGAAAATCGAATATACTAGAAGCCCTTGGATTGTTCACATTACCTTATGTAAATATGAATAATGGCAAATTGCAGTTAAAGAAAATAAAAAATCTTGTTCGGTTAGAAAACGAATCAGAACTCTTTTATGAAGGTAATACTTCATCATCAATCTCTATAAAAACCAACAATTTTCAATGTATTATTTCTCGTAACCCAGAAGAAAATAGCTTTGATTATACTAATTACCCAAAACTTCTTCACGAAAAAGGATATTACATATATTTTTCTGAAGATTTAAAAAAAGAAGGCTACCCTGTTAAAAGTTATCATTTTAAAACTGGAGTAAACTTTAAAAGGGAGAAAGTTGAGTTTTTAATGCCCCCTTTTGGTAATAACATTTTACAAACGTTAGATTTTTTACCCGATTTAAAAGAAACCATTGCCTATTGGTTCAGCCAATATGGATTAAGAATTGTCTTTGACAAAGCCAGTCAATCGTTAAAGATAATGAAAGAAGTGCATGATAATGAAGTATTTATAATTCCTTACAATTCAATTGCTGATACTTTACAACGTATTATATTTTACAAAACAGCCATTGCTTCTAATCAAAACTCCGTTTTGGTTTTTGAAGAGCCAGAAGCACACTCTTTTCCCCCTTACATAACAGAATTTACGCAAGAAGTAATCGAATCTACTTCTAATCAATTCTTTATGGCAACCCATAGCCCCGTAATTGTCACTGATTTTCTTGAAAATGCCCGAAAAGACTTAGCAATATTTATGGTAGATTTTAAAGACGGCCAAACAGTTATTCGCTCACTTCAAGAAACCGAAATCGAGGATGTATATAAATATGGGATTGATTTATTTTTCAATAATGAAGCTTACCCTGTTATCAAATGATAGATTTTAAGGTGATACCAGAATGTTATATTGATACTAAGCTTATCAAAGTTCTTGTTCCTCCACAAAATCATTACAACCATCAAAAAGGGTGTTCTAATGTCGTCAAAGTAATGAAGGAGAAATTAGCTGGTGATTTTGCGCTTGGTATTATCGATAGAGATAAAGTAGAACTTGGTTATGCTTCTGAATTTGATTTAGCAACTGAGCTTACAGGTGTGTTACAGTTATGTAAGCATAGAACTAGGAATCATTACCTTATATTTATAGAACCTGCGATTGAAAAGTGGATTATTAGAAATGCAGATGATGCAGGAATTTCATTAATTAACTTTGGCCTTCCTCATGATTTTGATAGTTTACGAAAACTGACAAAAACCTCTAAGAGTGAAAATAACGACCCATTTTCATTTCATTTTCAAAAATTATTTAAAGAACTGAAGAGGCAAAGCCCAAAAGGCATTTCTATTCTTTCGTTTTGGATTAATTATCTAAAAGCAAATCAATATAACGCTAATTTGCAGTATTTGATTGATGAAACAAACAGATTGAACCAATGAATTTTGATTTCAGAAAATACCACGTACGTGCCATCAATGCGCGCGACGAAGCCGAAAAAGCGGCCATCAACCAAGAATTGAAAGACTTATACGATTCTCTTTCGGAAACCGACAAAAAAGTATTCAATGAAGAATTACAGAAGTTTTTGGTATCCCAATATAAAGCTATCGGCGACGAATACGAGTCCCTGAAAAAAGGCGGCGCGTTTAACTGATAAACGTCGGCAGGGTTTGTAATCATTGCCGGCTAAACCCTGCCGACGTTTCAATTTCGGCAGGGTTTATAATTACTGCCTCCTGAACCCTGCTGACGTTTCAATTAACCATTAACCGATAACCGCCCCCATGCTTCGCGTCCCTTCTTCCATCAGCGCCCAACAGTTCCAGTCTCTGAAAATTCAGGACACGACTTTTGTGGCCTACCGAAGCGACGTATATCCCGAACGCAATGAGATTTTTTTTGAGGAACATGCCGTCGTTGTCGTGCTCGAAGGAGAAAAGAAGTTTATCTCTCCCAACCAAGACCTGCACGTTCGCAAGGGGCAAATTTTGTTTTTCCAACGGGGCTGCTATTCCATGAACGAATCCATAGGAAGCGACTACCGCAGCCTTGTTTTTTTCTTTCACGAAAAGCTACTGAAAGAATTTGTAAGCCAAAACCAAACGTTGTTCGACAAAGCAGACGTCGAAAACCCTCAGCCGATTTTAGTGCTACAATCCTCTTCGACTTTTGAGAAATTCATTGATTCTCTCTTTCCCTATTTCCACTCACAAACGTCCTACTTGAATCAGTTTTTACGGCTCAAGTTTCAGGAACTGCTGCTTCATTTGTTGGAAATCGACGGCTCCAATCAGCTCAAAACCATTTTGTTTAATATTTACAAAGGGCAGAAAACGGACTTGGAATATCTGCTCAACAACTACTACCTAAAACCGCTGACGATAAGCGAATTAGCCCATCTTTCGGGACGAAGTTTGTCTGCGTTTAAACGCGAGTTTGAAGCCCAATTTCACGCCTCACCCGCTCATTGGATTAAACAAAAACGCCTGGAACAAGCCGCTTTTTTACTCAAAAACGCCAATAAAAACGTGTCTGAAGTCAGTATGGAAATTGGCTATGAGAGTGTTTCTCATTTTATCAAAGCCTACAAGGAGAAATACGGTTTTACGCCAAAAAAATACAATTGAGCTAAAATCGCTATTGTTTGAGCGAAGGGCGTCATGTCACTTTGGGAAGATTCCTGCAATTTTGTAGCGTATTATTCTCCCATTGCATTAATCTCAAAATGGATATGTCAAACCAACCAACAACTCTCTTCGACAAAGTGTGGGATGCGCACGTTGTCCGCAAGATTGCAGACGGCCCCGATGTATTGTTCATCGACCGCCACTTTATTCACGAAGTAACCAGCCCTGTAGCGTTTTTGGGCTTGGAAAGCAGAGGCATTGGCGTGTTGTTCCCGAACCGTACGTTTGCTACGGCCGACCACAACACCCCTACCATCAACCAACACTTGCCAGTCGCTGACCCTCTTTCGGCCAATCAGCTCAAGGCGTTGGAAACCAACACCGCCAAATACGGTATTTCTCACTGGGGCTTGGGCCACCAAAAAAATGGTATCGTACACGTGGTTGGGCCAGAAAATGGCATCACTCTCCCTGGCATGACGATTGTTTGCGGTGATTCGCACACTTCTACCCACGGAGCGTTTGGAGCGATTGCGTTCGGTATCGGTACGTCGGAAGTAGAAATGGTATTGGCGTCGCAGTGTATCATGCAGCCAAAACCAAAGAAAATGCGCATTACCATCAATGGTCAATTGGGGAAAGGTGTCCTTCCTAAGGATGCGGTATTGTACATCATTTCTCAAATTTCGGCCAGTGGTGCTACGGGTTACTTCGTAGAGTACGCAGGTGATGTGTTTGAAAACATGAGCATGGAAGGTCGTATGACGGTGTGTAACATGTCGATTGAAATGGGTGCGCGTGGTGGTATGATTGCCCCCGACGAAAAAACGTTTGCTTACCTCAATGGCCGTGAGCAGTCGCCAAAAGGCGAAGCATGGGAAAACGCCGTTGCGTACTGGCAAACCCTCAAAACTGACGAAGGCGCTGGGTTTGACTTAGAATACACCTACGATGCGGCCGACATTGAGCCACAAATCACCTACGGAACCAACCCTGGCTTAGGAACGGGCATTACCAAACACATCCCGAAAGCTGCCGATGTACTTGACGGAGCTGCTTCTTACGCTAAGTCATTGAACTACATGGGATTTGCCGAAGACGAAAGTCTTTTGGGCAAAGCCATTGATTTCGTTTTCTTGGGAAGCTGTACCAACGGCCGCATTGAAGATTTCCGCGCGTTTGCATCGGTGGTGAAAGGTCGTAAAAAAGCTGACAACGTAACGGCTTGGTTGGTACCAGGTTCGCACATCGTAGAAGCCCAAATCAAAGAAGAAGGTATTTTGGATGTTTTGACCGAAGCAGGTTTTCAGTTGCGCCAGCCAGGTTGCTCAGCTTGCTTGGCCATGAACGACGACAAGATTCCTGCGGGCAAGTATGCCGTAAGTACCTCTAACCGTAACTTCGAAGGCCGCCAAGGCCCAGGAGCACGTACCTTGTTGGCCAGCCCATTGGTAGCTGCTGCCGCCGCTATTACGGGTAAAGTCACTGACCCACGGGAGTTTTTGTAACTTTGGCAGTAAGCTTTATGCTGTAAGCCCTAAGCTTTTGTACATTAATTATGTGTTCAAAAGCATATAGCTTATTGCTTAAAGCATATAGCATTACCTACAAATGAGAGATTTTAGAAAATATGAGGTTTGGAAATTGGCACATTCTTTTGTGTTACAGATTTATTCTATTTCTAAAAATTTCCCTCAAAGCGAAATATACGGTCTGACCAGCCAACTTCGCAGGGCTGCTACATCTATTCCTACAAATATCAGTGAAGGATGTGGACGAAACACAGATGCGGAATTTGCTCGTTTCTTACATATTGCTTTGGGGTCAGCTCACGAGACCGAATACTTACTTCAATTGGCTCATGATCTTGAGTATATTGAAGAAACTACCTATCAATCATTGCATTTGAAAATAAATGAAGTGAAAAGAAAGGTTTATCATTTGGAACAAAAACTTAATAAATAATGCCAAAGCTTAAAGCCTAAGGCATATAGCATAAAGCCCACAAAAAAATGGCATACGATAAATTCACCATACTAACCAGTTCGGCAGTGCCGCTTCCGTTGGAAAACGTGGACACTGACCAAATCATCCCTGCTCGTTTCTTGAAAGCCACTGAGCGTAAGGGATTCGGCGACAACCTTTTCCGCGATTGGCGCTACAACGGCGACGATACCCCTAAGGCCGATTTCGTTTTAAACAACCCTCTTTACAGCGGTAAAATCCTCGTAGGAGGCCGTAACTTCGGAAGTGGTTCGAGCCGCGAGCACGCTGCATGGGCTATCTACGATTACGGGTTCCGTTGTGTGGTATCCAGCTTTTTTGCTGATATCTTCAAAAACAATGCCATCAACGTAGGGATTTTACCCGTAACGGTGAGTCCTGAGTTTTTGGATAAAATCTTTCAAGCCATCGAAAAAGATGCCAACGCTGAGTTGACGGTCAACCTTCCTGAGCAAACCATCACGATTGTTGCGACGGGCGAATCGGAGTCATTTGCCATCAATGGCTACAAAAAACACAACCTCATCAACGGCTACGACGATATCGACTATCTACAAGCCATGAAAGAGGAAATCGGCGTATTTGAAGCCGCTCGGCCTTACTAATTTCTATGAGATACATCGAAATAATGGATACGACACTCCGCGACGGTGAACAGACCAGCGGGGTGTCTTTTTCGGCTTCGGAGAAACTGGCTTTGGCACAGTTGCTCCTTACGGAAGTCAAAGTGAATCGTATTGAAATTGCTTCGGCGCGGGTATCGGCGGGGGAGCTAAAAGCAGTACAAAAAATTACGAAGTGGGCACAAGAAAATGGCTACATCGACAAGGTAGAAGTACTTACGTTTGTCGATGGCGAAGCTTCTATTGATTGGATGCTTGAGTCGGGAGCAAAAGTGATGAACCTCCTCACCAAAGGGTCGCTCAATCACTTGACGCACCAACTCAAAAAAACACCCGAAGCGCACTTTGCTGACATCCAAAAAGTAATCGAATTGGCACAATCGAAAGGAATTTCGGCCAATGTTTACCTCGAAGATTGGAGCAATGGAATGCGTAATTCACCCGAATATGTATTCCAATTCCTTGATTTTCTGACTACCCAGCCGATTCTACGAGTGTTGCTTCCCGATACGTTAGGTGTACTGACTCCTGCCGAATCGTATTCGTACATCAAGTCGATTGTGGAACGCTACTCCAATCACCACTTCGATTTTCACGCGCACAACGACTATGACCTCGGCATCGCCAACGTCATGGAAGCCGTGCGGGCAGGTGCGCATGGGCTACACTTGACCGTCAATGGCATGGGTGAACGCGCAGGCAATGCCCCATTGGCCAGTGCCATTGCGGTTTTGAAAGACTTCATGCCAGAAGTGGAAACAGGCGTAGTGGAAGAGTCGTTGTTTTCGGTGAGTAAAATCGTTGAAACTTTCTCGGGGCTGCGTATTCCTGCCAATAAACCTATTGTTGGGGATAACGTCTTTACCCAAACGGCGGGTATTCACGCCGACGGCGACAAGAAAAATAACCTCTATTTCAACGAGTTGATGCCTGAGCGTTTTGGACGAAAGCGTTCGTATGCCTTGGGAAAAACCTCGGGCAAGGCCAATATCGAGAATAACCTTCGCGAATTGGGCATCAAACTTTCTGACGAAGACCTCAAAAAAGTAACGCAGCGTATCATCGAACTCGGTGACCGCAAAGAAGTAGTGACGCAGGAAGACCTGCCGTACATTATTTCGGACGTGTTGGACACCAATGCGATTGAGTTTAAGATTGAGATTCTCAATTATGTTCTGACGCACTCCAAAGACCTTCGCCCTTCGGCTACGCTCAAGCTCAAAATTGAGGACGAGACGTTTGAAGAAAATGCCCAAGGCGATGGTCAATACGATGCGTTTATGAATGCATTGAAGAAGATTTACGCTAAGAAAAGCCTTGAACTTCCTTTGCTGACCGACTACGCCGTCCGTATCCCAACGGGTGGAAAAACCGATGCCCTTTGCGAAACGGTCATTACGTGGAATTGGAACGCCAAAGAATTCAAGACCAGAGGCTTAGACTCCGACCAAACGGTTTCGGCCATCAAAGCCACTCAAAAAATGCTGAACTTGATTTCGCTTTAAAAGACAATTGATTAACCACAAAGGACTCAAAGAATGGCACAAAGTTCACAAAGTATAGATTACCAAATTGTCGGGTGCGCCTTAGAGGTTCACAAAGCACTTGGGCCTGGACTTCTGGAAAGTGCTTACAAAGAGTGTCTTTTTTATAAACTCAAACAATCAGGGCTATGGGTTGAAAAAGAGAAGCCAATGCTTTTGGTTTTTGAAGAAGTCAAATTAGACTGTGGTTATCGTCTTGATTTATTGGTAGAAAACAGCGTCGTGGTAGAGCTTAAAGCAGTAGAAGCCCTGAACGATGTTCATTTAGCCCAAATTCTAACCTATATGCGTTTGGGACATTTTAAATTAGGTTTACTCATCAACTTCAATGTCGCAAGATTAAAAGAGGGAATCAAACGAGTCATTCTTTGAGACCTTTACGGCCCGCCGCTGCGGTGCAATTCTTTGTGCTCATTGTGGTTTATTTTTTACTAAGTAAATGGCAAAAAAACACATCCTTATCGTACCCGGTGATGGAATCGGGCAAGAAGTTACCACGGTTGGTAAACAAGTACTAGACCGTATCGCCGAAAAATTCGGCCATGAATTTACCTACGACGAAGCCCTCATCGGCCACGTAGCCATCGAAGCCACGGGCGACCCGCTTCCTGAAGAAACGCTCGTAAAAATGCGGGCTTCGGACGCCATCTTGTTTGGTGCCGTAGGTCACCCAAAATACGACAACGACCCTTCGGCCAAAGTACGCCCTGAACAAGGTTTGTTGAAAATGCGGAAAGAACTTGGCTTGTACGCCAACCTTCGTCCTATCAAGTTGTTTGACGAGTTGTTGGAAGCCTCAAGTATCAAACCGGAAATCCTAAAAGGCAGCGATATTCTCTTCTTCCGCGAATTGACGGGCGACGTGTATTTTGGAAAACGTGAGCGCCTCGACGACGGCAACACGGCTTACGACACCATGATTTATAGCAAATACGAAGTAGAGCGCATTGCCCGTAAAGCATTTGAAGCTGCTCGTACGCGTAGCAAAAAATTGATGTCGGTTGATAAAGCTAACGTATTGGAATCGAGTCGTTTGTGGCGCGAAGTGATTCAAAAAATCGCTCCCGAATATCCTGACGTTGAGGTAGAGCACCAATTCATTGACGCCGCCGCCATGTTGCTCATCAAAGACCCGCGTCGTTTTGACGTAGTGGTAACGGGTAACCTTTTCGGTGATATTTTGACCGACGAAGCCAGCCAAATCGCAGGTTCGATGGGTATGTTGGCCTCGGCCTCGGTAGGCGATAGCACGGGCGTTTATGAGCCTATCCACGGTTCGGCGCACGACATTACGGGCAAAGGCGTAGCCAATCCGTTGGCTTCGGTACTTTCGGCAGCGTTGTTGTTGGATATTTCGTTTGGCCTAAAAGCTGAAGCAGACGCCATCATCGCAGCGGTTGATAAAGTATTGAAAGATGGTTTTCGCACGCGTGACATCGCCAACAGCGAAACTCCAGCCGACAAAATCCTCGGCACCGACGCCATGGGCGCAGAGTTGTTGAAGCATTTGTAGAATCAATGATTCAAACGATTAGAAACCTACTAACAAAGCCCCATATAGCCATCGTTTGGACGGTGGTTATTTTGGGGCTTTGATAATAATCATTTAAAAAGGCAGCTGTCTAATCCTAATCTTACGGTCATCTACAGTAACAGTGGCTCCAGTTTCAAGATAAGGAAGTAGTTCTGATAAGTGGTCTTCGACAAATGACTCTAAAAACGCTTTACTCATTTTTGAAGTTCTGAATGTTAATACAGAAGGCTTAGGTTCATTGTTTAGAGCTGCAATCGAGAAAAATCTAAATCGAAAGTTACAATAATGAAACCATTTTCCTGAGCAAATACCCTTATGATATCATCAGGAGTGTTGGTTAATCCATAATCAGAAACATGGAAACCTTCGTGATTATTGTCAATACAAAATACTTCACTGTAGTACGAAGGGAGATTTTCGTCTAGGAGAAACTTCATGCTGCTTTCATAGGAATGTAAATTTCCTGTATGCGCTGCGATGCAAACATAATTGCCTCGTTAATAGCCGTTTCCGACAACTGGGGAAAAGCCACAAGTAAATCTCCAACCGACATCCCACCAGCAATATGTGCCAAAATAGATGATACCGTAATACGCGTATCTTTGATGCGTGGTAAACCTTGACAGATGCCTACATCAGCAACGATATAAGTGAAATTAGTAATTTGCATAGCTATTTTCTGATGTATTTATTTTCAAAGTTAGGTAGTTAAAATCAATTTGGCAAATCTGAACACAATGATTCAAACGATTAAAAACCTACTAACAAAGCCCCATATAGCCATCGTTTGGACGGTGGTTATGTGGGGCTTTTCTCTATTCTACGCCAAGAAATACCCGACGATAGGGATTCTGACCAACTCCCTTATTTTAAAGCACTGCGTTAACTACATTGCCCAGTAGATTTGGGGAAAATACAATCTTACTAAGGCACTGAGAGATACAGGAATCATACCTCGTTGGGTTGTAATAACCTCGACTTAATAATAAAACGCACCCCCATTGGTATTTCTAACGAAAAACTAGCCCCTCGTCCTGGTACTACGTCGAGGGTTAAGTGCGTGTGTTTCCAGTACTCAAACTGGTCGCGCGACATGTAAAAATCGCAGCCGTGAATTTCGCCTAGTTTTATATCGGTTTCGTTCAACATCAACTCCCCCACCTCAAAACACATCGGAGCTGAGCCATCGCAGCAACCGCCACTTTGGTGAAACATCAACGCACCGTACTTGGCGCGGAGCGTGTTAATGACCCGCTCCGCCCTTTAGATTTGCACTTTGATTATTTATAATAAAAACTGTTATTACTGTAAGTTTTCTTTTTGCTACTTTTTCTTTTGTTGAAATGTGGATAAGTAGGAAATTTACAGTAAAACTAACCAATCGGTGGCGACACATTTACCGTACGCCAAGGCTGATTACCTATGCAGCGATTCAATCCGCCACCGATTTTTTTTCCTTAGTGACCATATAACAATTCGAGCTAATTACTCATTATTAAGGACTGAGTCGATGGGTTAAAATTGGTTAGTGTTATCCACAAATTTATTATAAAAACACATGCAAAACAACACTAAGTATTTCATCGGAATCGATGTTTCTAAGCCATTTTTTGATGCCGCTTTGATGACTATAGTTAATCATCAAAAACAAGCAATAGAATCCTCTCACTTTGACAATACTGAGCTTGGATTAAAAACTTTTGAAAAATGGTTGAAAAAACACAAAGTTAGTTTTGATGAAAATACAGTACTTGTCATCGAAAATACGGGTATATATCATCGCTTACTTTGGGCATTTTGCAATAAAATCGGTTTACAAATACACATTGGTAATGCTGCACACATCAAATGGAGTTTTGGCATAGCCAGAGGTAAAAACGATAAAATTGATGCCATAAGATTATGTAAATATGCTTGTAAGGAGTCAGATGAGCTTAAAATGAGTCAAGCATTGAATCCTAAATTAATGGAACTGAAAGATCTTCAGACATCTCGAACAAGGTTGTTAAGTCAAAAAAATGCCAATGAAACCTATTTGAAAGAACTTAAAGAAGTCAATGACAAAACAACACAAAAAGCCTTGGAGCAAGTCTATAAGACAGCTATTGAGGGTTTAAAAAAGTCAATATCTGCCATAGAAAAACTGATAAAAGACTTAATTAAAGCAGATAATACCCTGCAAAAAAGCTATGATTTATTACTATCAGTGCCAGGCATCGGCAATATTACCGCCATTTATTTGATAGTTTGTACCAACAACTTTGCAGGAAATATTTCAGGTAAACAACTGGCTTCTTATGCAGGTGTAGCCCCTTTTGGAAACTCCAGCGGTACAAGTATCAAGAAGTCCGAAAAAGTCCATAAAATGGCAAACAAAGAACTGAAAAAAATATTACACATGGGAGCGATGTCAGTCATACATTGTAACTCAGAAATGAAACAGTATTACGAACGAAAAACAGCAGAAGGCAAACATGCCCTGAGTGTCATAAATGCTGTAAAAAACAAGTTGGTTTTAAGAGCTGTGGCGGTAATAAAAAGTCAAGCCCCTTATGTGGATAACTTTGTAAAATCCGAACAAATAATTGAAAATGCCGCCTGAAAATAATCGAAATTTTATTTGTAATAACCATAACAATCGCTGCCGTTATTGCGATTCTGGACATGCCTAAAAGAACCCTAACTTGTTCTTATCGTACGAAATCAACATATTTTTAGCCTGACGATAATGGTTCAACATCATCTTGTGCGTCTCGCGGCCAATACCTGATTTCTTGTAGCCACCAAATGGCGCATGTGCTGGATATGCGTGATAGCAGTTGACCCACACACGACCCGCTTGTACGGCACGAGCAACTTTATACGCTTGGTGCGTGTCGCGCGTCCATACCCCTGCACCGAGGCCATAAAGTGTATCATTGGCAATCGCAATCGCTTCTTCTTCCGTTTTGAAGGTGGCTACACACACCACTGGCCCAAAGATTTCTTCTTGGAAAATGCGCATTTTATTATTGCCTTTAAACAACGTTGGCTTGATATAATACCCACCTTCAAGTCCTTCGTTGTAAGCAGCGCCACCACCCGCCAGCAGCTCCGCACCTTCTTCTTTACCGAGGTCGATGTAGTGCAAAATCTTTTGGTATTGGTCGTTCGATGCCTGTGCGCCCATCATCGTACTTGGGTCGAGCGGGTGGCCAAGTTTAATGGCGTTAATGCGCTCAACTACGCGCTCAATAAAGGCATCATAGATAGATTCATCCACCAAAATTCGCGACGGACACGTACATACTTCGCCTTGGTTAAGGGCAAACATCGTGGCTCCTTCCAAGCACTTATCGAAGAACTCGTCGTCGGCATCCATGATACTTTTGAAGAAGATATTCGGCGATTTTCCACCCAATTCGAGCGTAACAGGAATGATATTTTTGGAAGCATACTGCATAATCAGCTGCCCCGTTGTGGTCTCGCCCGTAAACGCAATTTTATTGATACGGGGACTGGATGCCAATGGCTTACCTGCTTCAATGCCAAAGCCGTTGACAATGTTCAGTACACCCGCTGGCAACAAATCTTGAATCAATTCGGCCAACACCATGATTCCCACAGGCGTTTGTTCGGCAGGCTTCAACACCACGCAGTTTCCTGCGGCCAAAGCAGGCGCAATTTTCCAAGCGGCCATCAACAACGGAAAATTCCAAGGAATGATTTGCCCAACTACGCCAAGTGGTTCGTGCACAATCAACGACAGCGTATTGGAATCCAACTCCGAAGCCGAGCCTTCTTCGGCCCGAATTACGCCCGCAAAATAACGAAAGTGATCAATCGCCAAGGGTAAATCAGCGGCTTTAGTTTCGCGAATTGGCTTGCCGTTGTCCCACGTTTCTACACTTGCCAACAGTTCCAAGTTTGCCTCCATCGCATCCGCAATTTTTAACAAAATGTTGCTTCTCGTCGTCACCGAGCTGTTATTCCACTGCGGAGCGGCGGCCCAAGCAGCGTCCAAAGCCAAGTTAATATCCTCTTCGGTCGAACGAGCGACTTTGGTAAACACCTGACCATCAACGGGCGAGGTGGTTTCAAAATATTCGCCTTTAACAGGACTTACCCACTGGCCGCCAATGAAGTTATCGTAGTGCGTTTTAAAGATGGGCTTCGCCACCAAGTTGTTTTGTTGTGTGATTACAGTTGACATCGTTTAAGGGCTTTGTGTTTCAAAAAGATTTTGCACAAAACAACCTTCAAAAAATCACATTTGATTGACTTATCCTGCTCACCATTTTCCCTATCCTATCAACTGATTGCACTATTCTATCAACTGTTGTACGATACTACCATTCTATGCGTTTTTGACGTACTTTTAGTATGATTTTAAGAATTAATACAACAAATTCTTTAGCAACAGATCCCCATGGTTGAGTTAAATCCCTTGCATTACCAAAACCGTCGCCTCGAAACGTTGGTAGAAAATCGTACCCTGCATACGCTTAACAATGCCGAACTCAACATTTTTGAGACGCACCAAAAGGCTGCACAAGTCATGTTGCAGTTTCATGAGCCTGTGTTGGCAAGTATGATACGTGGCAAAAAAATTATGCACCTTCAGAATACGCCTTCATTCGGGTTTTTACCTGGGGAATCGGTGATTTTACCCTCTAACGAATTGATGTGTATTGATTTTCCCGAAGCCTCCGAACAAAATCCTACGCAATGCCTAGCGTTGGCCTTCAACGAAGCCAAACTCCAACAGGCCGTGAATTTGCTCAATGAACGTGGGCTGAAACAAAATGGGAAGGAATGGAGCATGACCGATTATAATTATCATTTTACCAACGACATTGCCATCAATCAAATCCTGCAACGGCTTATTTTTATTTTCACCGAAAACCACCCCTCTAAAGATATTTTTGCCGATATGCTGCTGCAAGAGCTTATCATCCGCATTTTACAAACTGAATCGAAGAGTATTTACCTTAAAAAGTCTTACACTCAACCCAACAACGACCGTATTTCGTTTGTGCTCAATTTTATTCGGGAAAATATCACCGAAGACCTTACCATTGGGTTGCTGAGTGAAAAAGCCTACATGAGTGAGTCAAATTTTTACCGTACGTTTAAGCACGAGACGGGTTCTACTCCCATTGATTTTATCATCGAAGAGCGTCTAAAATTGGCAGAAAGTCTGCTTCGTGACCCTAAAATGAGCGTAAAAGAAGCTTTTATGGCCAGTGGTTTCAATAGCTTTTCGTACTTCTGCCGTATTTTTAAGAAAAAGAAAAACCTCTCTCCTACTGAGTTCAAAGAGAAATCGAATCAACTCAAAAATCGACCCATGGCGTAGGCTCATACGCGTCAGAGACGCTGTTCCGTGCCCGTCCCGAAATACAGTTCGGGACGAGAGTCCTGCCCCAAATTCCAACTTGGGGCGAAAAAGGCTTTGCGTCTGCGACGCTTTTGTTCATGTAATCTATATAGGCGTCAGAGACGCTGTTCCGTGCCCGTCCCGAAATACAGTTCGGGACGAGGTGCCTGCCCCAAATTCCAACTTGGGGCGAAAAAGGCTTTGCGTCTCTGACGCTTTTGTTCATGCAACATCCTAAACGCGTCGGAGACGCTAAACCATACCTGTCCCGAACTGTATTTCGGGACAAGAGTCTCGCCCCAAATTCCAACTTGGGGCGAAAAAGGCTTTGGGTCTCTGACGCTCTTGTTCATGTAATCTATATAGGCGTCAGAGACGCTGTTCCGTGCCCGTCCCGAAATACAGTTCGGGACAAGAGTCTCGCCCCAAATTCCAACTTGGGGCAAAAAAGGCTTTGCGTCTGCGACGCTTTTGTTCATGTAATCTATATAGGCGTCAGAGACGCTGTTCCGTGCCCGTCCCGAAATACAGTTCGGGACAAGAGTCTCGCCCCAAATTCCAACTTGGGGCAAAAAAGGCTTTGCGTCTGCGACGCTTTTGTTCATGTAATCTATATAGGCGTCAGAGACGCTGTTCCGTGCCCGTCCCGAAATACAGTTCGGGACGAGAGTCCTGCCCCAAATTCCAACTTGGGGCAAAAAAGGCTTTGCGTCTCTGACGCAACTATCCTGCAAAATATCCAAAAAGGTATTAATAATCAGCTGCTTACAAAGGTTTTGTGGGATATTTTACGGTTCGTATTTCTATTTTATCGATTTTACGATATAGAATTATGAATTGTAAAAACGAATGGCATCAAGCAAATACTATATTCGGAACCCAGAGGAAGTATATTTTCTTACTTCTACTGTAGTCAATTGGGTTGATGTATTTACACGTCCACTCTATAAAGACATCATCGTTGATTCACTGAGTTATTGTCAATCCCACAAAGGATTACTTATCTATGGTTGGGTATTGATGAGCAACCACCTGCATTTGCTAGTTCAAGCAAAAGAAGGGAAATTGTTAGGGGATATCATGCGTGATTTTAAACGATTCACTGCCAATCGCCTGATTGAAGCCATTCAGTATGAAAACGAAAGTCGGAAAGAGTGGTTAATGCATAAATTTGAATGGAACGCAAAGTACAAAGCTAGCCATGAGAAGTACCAATTTTGGCAGGCGGGAAATCATGCCAAAGAATGTCTTTCGTTTGCTCACGTGGAGCAAAAGTTAAACTATATTCACCAAAACCCCGTTAGGGCTGCTATTGTCGAGTATCCAGAAGAGTACCTTCATAGTTCGGCGCGAAATTATACAGGTAAAAAAGGGCTTCTGGATGTTATCAGCATTTATGGATAACACGAGTCAGAGACGCTAGATCATACTCGTCCCGAAACACAGTCCGGGACGAGTTCCCTCGCCCAATTCCAAATTAGGGCGAAATTATGTTTTGCGTCTCCGATTCAATTGACGTAACTTTGTCGAAATTCCTTCATCATGTTTTATCTAGAAACACCCCGCCTTGTTCTTCGTCTTTTTCAAGAAAGTGATGCCGCAGATTTGTTTAGAATTGAGGGAAGTCCTGATGTGATGCGCTACATTCGCCCACCAGCAGTGGATGCTTCCCAAAGCTTGGCACGAATCCAACAAGAAATTATTTATAATCAATCATATCCTGGGCTAGGATTGTGTGCGTGTTTTGAAAAAGAAAACGATACCTACGTAGGTTTGGCAAAAATAAAACACATTGACCCTACCGACGATATCGAAGTTGGCTATGCTTTTGTACCAGAAGCGTGGGGAAGGGGCTATGCGACAGAACTCACCAAAGCTGCTATTGAGTATCTTCAAGCCAATTTTGCAGGCCGTCGAATCATTGCTTTTATTCAAGCTGAAAATGCAAATTCGCGGAAGGTACTTGAGAAATCAGGGATGAAAGAAATCACAAGCGTATATCCTGGAAGGGAAGAGGCTGTTGTATTTGAATATTTTTAGGGGCTCACATCTCTCCCTCTACTCCCAACCCAAACAAAGCAAAATCATATTTGACGGGGTCAGTGGGGTCAAATTGTTTAAGATTTTCGGTAAGTTCGAGGGCCGTAAGCCAGTCGGTGGTGGGGCGTTGGATGAGTCCTAGCTTACGTGCTACACGATCTACGTGTACATCACAAGGACAGATGAGTTGCGAAGGTTGAAGGGTTTGCCAAAGTCCGAAGTCCACGCCTTTGTCATCTTTGCGCACCATCCAGCGCAGAAACATGTTGAGCCGTTTGCAAGAAGATTTGCGCATAGGCGTAGCAATGTGTTTGCGGGTACGTTCGGGAAAGTCTTCAAGGCTAAAGAAGAGGTTATGAAAACTTGATAACCCTTTTTCTACATGCGTTTCATCGGGCGCCAACCCTTGCACAAAAGCCCATTCGAGCGAAGAATGTTGGGCGTAATATTGTTTAAAAAAGTGCAGAAAATAAAGCGTATCGGTGGCGTTGAAAGTCCGATGTTTGAAATTTAAGAATCTTTTGAGGTCTTGTTCGGTGTGATTTTTTACAAAATCATAAGGAGCACCGTCCATGAGTTGAATCAACTCATTGCATTTATTGATGATTGTCTTGCGCTGTCCCCAAGCCAAAACCGCGGCCCAAAAACCCATGATTTCGATGTCTTGCAAACGCGAAAATTGGTGGGGGATGCTGATGGGGTCGTAGGGTATGAAATCTGGCTGATTGTACTGAGCTACTTTTTTTTCGAGCAACTCGGCTACGTAATCGGTCATTAGATACTACGACCTCCTTTCAATAGCCATACGAGTCCTTGCGACAAACCCGAAAATAACCTTACCAAACCAGTAAATACCAAAGTGAAAAGAGAAATAAAAGGATAAAAAATAGTGAACCCTACGCTCCAAATACGATAGCCGAGGGTGTTTTTCATTTGTTCGCGTTGTTGACGACGAGAGAGCATCTTCAAGAATAATTGGTTGAAATAAGAATAGCCTAATAGTCAAAGCTTTAGTTGACAACAACAAAGTTCGGGTTTTGGTTTGGCAAATAAAAATCTTAAAGGCTTAGATTTTGTCAGAAGCAGATTGCTTGAGATAAAAAAATTGAACTGTAATTCCACCAACTGGACTGAGGGTGTTTCTCCATAATCGCATCCCAGCTCCGGGCAAATAAGATGAATTGGGGTTGCCCACCTTTGATAGTGCCAAGCCCGTTCGAGCTACGATGCGCGTTTCTAAACGACCGAAAACTAGAAAAGCATAACCCGCATTCATTTCAAGATATGCTCCTAACCCCGATTCGTCAGGCAATGATTGCTGATAATGAGGGAAGTGCTGACTTTTAATTGAAAGCTGACTTTTGACTTTTAAGTAAGTAAGTGTCAGATTATATCCCCAAAAAGCATGGCTTTTGAGAGGGTGGTTTTTAGCGTGCTGTTCGTGCCCCATTTTTATAAAATATCCTTCTGAATTTTGAGTTAAGCGAGAAGCTATTTGCTCGTTTAGTTGTGCATATCCTACCCCAATATGATTGAAGTGATGGGGCTGTCGGGTAGAAAACTGAAAATAAGTTTCCAGCATAAGAGGATTGCTATATTGTATTCGTTCTTGACCAGTCATGACACCCATTTGTGGAAAAGAAGCCATCAATGGCAAATTTTTGAAAACATCAATACCGACTGCCCTTAATCGTAAGCCGGTAGATTGGGCATACAGCATCGTATGGAGCAGTATGAAACTCCCTAAAAGCACACTTTTCATAACCTTATGATTTGAACAATCATCCCTTCGCCACCATTTGATTTAATGCCCTTGGTATTTTTATAATAGGGACTATAAATGACAGATATATCTTCGAAAGTAGATTCTACCTCTTTATTATTTTCAGGTCGTACTATATCTATTACATATCCGCATTTTTTGCTGACATTGACTACTGTTTTTGTATAAAACACGGTAAGAGTATCGGTTTTGGCTTGTTGTTCAAAAATATAAGTTGTCGAATCAGCATTAAGGTTGAAGGGCAGGGTAATTACGCGTGATTGTTGATAACTCGCAATTCCTTCTTTGGGGACAGGCAACGAGCTTCCAATAACTCTGATACTTTTAAGCGACAACGTATCTTGAGAAGGGTATATGATTTTTAGAGTAGGTTCCCCATCAATACCGCACTCTTCACAACCATATAATACTAGAGATAAAATAATGCTTAAAAAAGTTAGACTTCGCATTGTAATGAAATAGAGGTTAGAGACGCCATTACCAAATTGTTTTACAAAATGCTATTTTACGATTTCAATTACAAAAGATGTCGTGTATATGTTTGAACACAAAAATCAGAAAGTCATTTCTCGGTCTCATTTTCAGCGCCGGGTGATTAAGTATGCACTTTTCGCTTTGGCTATGATTGGCGTATCGTGGTGGATAGGAGCACTGGGTTATCATTATTTGACTGAGCCTCACCTAAGTTGGGTAGATTCTTTTTATAATGCGGCCATGATTTTGGGGGGTATGGGGCCTGTTGACCCTTTACAATCCGATACCGCCAAAATTTTTGCCTCTCTCTATGCGTTATTCAGTGGCATTACTTTTTTATCGGCTACTTCCGTATTGTTTGCCCCATTTATTCATCGCTTTTTTCATATCCTTCACGTAGATAATGCTGACCGCTGACATTCTCAAAGTGTACCTTCGCCGCCTTACCAATCTCAGCACGCGCAATCGTTCGTTGCTATTGACTTCTCTTTCTTCAGAGCAGTTTTTGGATTGGCAAACTTTAGATTATTTGGAAGGACGGTCGGCGTTTGAGGTACTCAAAGAGGTAATTTCTCAAAAAAAGACGATAAAACTCTGCCAACGGTTGGATAGCCGCTCAGAAAAAAGCAACGAAGCAAGTAAAAAATTAGCCAAAATAGCCCGTACTGCGCAGTTTATTGAAGAAGAACGTGGTTCACAAGACCTATATGTAGGCTATCCTTTTGTACGAGGAAAACTTATGGACGGCACCGTCATACACGCTCCATTAGCGTTTTTTCCAGTAGGGGTGTCTACGAAAGTTTTGTCGGAATCCGGTCAAAAAGTGTATTGGGAGTTGCATCGGCGCGACGAACCAGCTGTGCTCAATCGTAGCTTTTTGCTGGCTTATGGGCATTTCAATCAGGTAGGTATATCTGACGAACTGCTCGAAAAAAACCTAGATGAACTAAGTAAAGATGCTTTGGTCTTTCGGACAGAATTGTATGAATTACTCAAAAACTCTACGCTTGAAATCAATTTCAATCAAGACCTTTTTCAAGAGACACTGCGGTATTTTGACGCGCAATCGAAAGCCGACCTTGATTTGATAGAACGCAATGGCGAATTGAAACTGTATCCAGAGGCAGTTTTGGGTATTTTTCCACAAACAGGGAGCTATCTTGGCCCCGACTATGAAGCATTGATTGAACTCGATGAACTGGTAAATGAGCTTTTTTCTTTTGAGCCTCTATTGTATCGAAATGCTACAGTTGAGACCAATACATTTACGGCTTTTCCGCAAGATGCTACGCAGGAAGCCGCCCTCAAACGGATTAAGCAAGGGGAGTCGTTGGTGATACAAGGTCCGCCTGGCACGGGCAAGTCACAACTGATTTCAAACCTGATGGCTGATTTTGCGGCACGTGGTAAAAAGGTTTTGTTGGTATGCCAAAAAAGGGTGGCGTTGGACGTGGTCAGTCAACGGCTCACGCAGGTTGGGATAGCTCCTTTTTTGGCGTTGGTACATGATTTCAAAAACGACCGCTCGGCGTTGTATCAGCAATTGGCTTCTCAGATAGAAAATATTGAAGCATACAAAAAAGAAAATTATAGCTTGGATAATATCGTTCTCGAACGCCAGTTTTTGCAAGCAGGTCGAACTATAGAGCAGATTACGAATGAATTAGAAAGTTTTAGAACTGCTCTTTTTGATACGTCTGATTGTAGCTTATCTCCCAAAGAGCTTTATCTGATAAGTAATCCTCACGCTGCCTATATTGAGATTAAAGATTTTAGAAACTTTAAGTTTGATGAGCGTTTGGACGAATTAGTACAAAAACTACGCCGCTACGAAGCTTATCAAAATCGCTTACCCGAAGCTCATACTTGGCATGAAAGGTGGGATTTTTCTAAAATTGGTTTTCAAGAAATAAACCAGATTGAAGCTACTATTGGGGGAGTAAAACAGTGGAAAGAAAAGATATTAGGGCGTTTTCAGGAAGAATGGGAGGGGCGCATTTCATTAGATAAGATTTTAGAAATACATACTCAAAAACTACAAATTTTTGAGTGGTTGGCTTTACTTGAAGACGAAAATACGTGGCAATTTTTCAAACAATACCAACAAGGCCTTTGGGCGGGCTCGCGCAAAAAATGGTTTAAACATATTACTGACGAACTTTCGCTACTAGCTTCCAACCAACTCGTTGAAAAAGAATTAACAAAACGCCAGTTGAAGCCCATGTTGGCTCGTTTGCAAGATTTGATTGAAGCTCGCAAATCTATTTTAAAATGGTCTTTTTATGGTGATAAAGCCTATTTTCGTACTCTGACGGAAAAGTATGGGTTGGGATTATCAATAAGTGATTTATACAAATTTCAAGAACTACTAGAGAATAGACTTCGTTGGGAAGTACTTTTAGAAGAACTTTCTGATAAGTTAGAAATCCCTTTAGCTGCTGAAAGTTTTGACCAATCTAAACATCAATTAGAGGCGCTGTTGGATGTCTATGACAATGCCCAAAAAGCATTTAAGACTTTAGAAAACACCTACCCCTTTCTTCAAAAAAAGGTCAGTATTGCTTCGACTTTTGGAGAGTTTGCCAAAGAAATTCAAAGGCAATGGAAGGATGTTGAAAATACAATCCAACAATATCAAAATTGGCAAACCTACCTTGTGCCTTCACAAATCAATCGACTGATTGAAGATGATACTTTTAAGGATAAAATGCTTCATCAGCTTCGTGTCGACTTTGAACTATTGAAAGAAGCCGACCTCTTAAAAACTAATTTTGCGGAGCAAGAGCATCAGCTATATCAAGCACTGAGAGAAACAATAAAAACCGAAGAAGACATAGGTGAGGTATTTCTTAACTCTCTTCGTTTGGCTTGGTTGGCATATTTAGAAGAAAAAAATCCAATTCTTCGTGCTGTTTCTTCTTTGAAAATCGGGCAATTAGAACAAGAACTGCAAGAAGCTATTTTGCGAAAACAGGCGCTGAGTAGAGAGATTGTGTTGATGCAACTGCGCGAACAAACATACAAAGATGTGGAATTTAACCGCCTCCACAATCGCATCACTTACCGCGATTTGCAGCACCAGGTCACCAAAAAGCGTAAAATTTGGCCCGTTCGCAAACTCATGGAAAATCACGCCGAAGAAGTGTTTCATTTAGTGCCTTGTTGGTTGGCTTCTCCTGAGACGGTTTCGGCGGTGTTTCCACTTACACAGGGGCTGTTTGATATTGTTATCTTCGACGAAGCTTCTCAGTGCTATGCCGAATACGGCATTCCGGCTATTTATAGAGCCAAGCAAGTGATAGTGGTGGGTGATAGCAAGCAGCTTACACCTTATGATTTGTACAGGGTGCGGTATGAAGCAGAAAACGAAGAAGAAAAGGCCGCCATCGAAGTAGAATCTTTACTTGATTTGGCCAAACAGTTTTTGCCCGAAACGCTCCTACAAGGGCATTATCGGAGTCGCTCGCTGGATTTAATTACTTTTTCCAATTCCCATTTTTACAAAAACAAACTTCAGTTACTTCCTCATTTTGAGGATATTAATCGGGTCGAGCCTGCTATCGAATTTATCAAAGTAAATGGCGTTTGGGAAAATAACCGCAACCTTGCCGAGGCTGAAAAAGTGATAAGTATTTTGAAAAAAATAACAGATACACCCAATGGGTATTCGGTGGGAGTGGTTACTTTCAATCATCCTCAGCAGCAGTTGATTGAACAGATGTTAGAGCCGCATTTTGAAGCTAATTTTGCAGGACAAAGCGGAGAGAATAATACATCATTGTTTGTCAAAAACATAGAGAACGTACAAGGTGATGAACGAGACATTATTATTTTTTGTGTAGGATATGCACCCGATAGCCGAGGCAAATTGAGAGCGCAGTTTGGGAGTTTAAACGCCCAAGGGGGCGAAAATCGGCTCAATGTTGCTATCACACGTGCACGTGAGAAAGTATTTGTAGTAACGAGTATTCTGCCTCATGAGCTCAAAATAGACGACGCACTGCATGAGGGCCCGAAACTCCTAAAAGCATATTTACAGTATGCGTTGGATGTGTCGGAAAAACGGTTTGTTCCTACTCCCTTTATGACTGAGCAAAACCAGTACACTTGGAATCTTAAAAATCAGATCTTAGCTTATACCTCAAGTGAGTCTTCGCCTTTCACTTTTCATCTACAGCTTCCTTTTGCGGATATTACGGTCAAAAAAGAAAACCTTTACGAAAGCGTAATATTGACCGACGACAGTCTCTACCAACAGGCCGTTTCGGCCAAAGAAGCTCACGCGTATTTGCCCCTACAGCTTCAAACTAAGGGTTGGAACTTTAAAAGAATATGGAGTAGAGAATGGTGGCGTACCAAGATTATTTAGTGCGTGTTTCCAACTTCCTGTCAGGCAGTTGCGTCTTAGGAAAAAGAAATCCCTAAACGCCAACGTTCACCATGAATAAACCACTTCTATTCTCACTGTTTTTGGTTTGCCTTTTGCAATGGTCATGTACCGACCAATGCACCGAAACCCGTAAATACAAACGATTTAGCCCTGTTACGGTGTCTTTGGCCGAGATACGTCAAGGAGTACGTACAGAAACTTCGCGCGATTTAATCAATCCTGGGAAAATTTATACTAAAGGAAATTATTTGTTTATCAATGAGATGAAAGAAGGATTGCACATTGTAGATAATACCAATCCAAGTGCGCCCAAGATGATTTCCTTTATCAAAATTCCGGGCAATGGCGATATGGCCGTTCGGGGCAATATTTTATATGCCGATAGTTATTCAGATTTAGTAGCCTTTGATATTTCTAATCCATTGGATGTCAAAGAAATCAGCCGCGAAAAAGAAGTTTTTCCTTCTGGGATGTTTGACGGTGTTTCTTGGTTTTTGAATACAACTACGGGAGCTATCAATGACCAAAAAGTGGATATTGTGACCGAAACCCGAAAAGTAAGTTGCGAAAACGCCAACAACTCATGGTGGGGTGGGGGAATTTGGTTTGACCGAGCGGCGTTCAGTTCAGCAGCAGCGCCTTCCAACGGAAGTAGCGGACAAGGACAAGCGGGCTCAATGGCGCGTTTTGCGTTGTACGACAAATACCTGTACACGGTAGGTCAAAATGAGATGTTGCTTTTCGATATAAGCACACCTTCCAAACCCGCCCGTAGCACCAAAATCAGCATAGGCTGGGGTATCGAAACGATTTTTCCATATCGCGATAAGCTTTTCATTGGTTCTACCACAGGGATGTTTATTTATGACAACAGCAACCCCGAAAAGCCCGAACGCCTCTCTACTTTCCAACACGCTATGTCGTGCGACCCCGTCGTTGTGACCGACAATCGCGCTTATGTCACACTTCGTTCGGGTACTACTTGCAATCGTGGCCTCAATCAGCTAGATGTCATTGATATTACAGATTTACGTAGTCCGCGATTATTGAAATCCTATCCTATGCAAAACCCGCACGGTTTGGGGGTAGATTATCCCAATTTGTATTTGTGCGAAGGAACCCACGGTCTGAAATCGCTTAATGTGGCCAATGATTTCGATGTCAAACAAATTCAACATTTGACGGGCATGGATGCTTATGATGTGATTCCGCTTGCTAACAAAACCTTAATGATGGTAGGCAAAGACGGCCTTTATCAGTTTGATATTTCTAATCCAAGTAACTTACGTCAACTTAGTAAAATTCCTGTAAAAAGACTGGATATTTGATTTTGAACTTACCAAGTTTTCAAAACTTGGTAAGTTTGATAGTCGCCTATTTGTCAGGTTTTTGATTATTAATTCATTTTCAAATTTGCCTATTCATTTATGCCAACAATATTCAAATTTTTATGGGTGGGATTTATATTGGCTCATTCTATCGATTCACTTCGTGCGCAAGCCCCTACTTTTAAACCGCATTATGTCAACATAACTGAAGTAGGAGGTTTATTTGGGCGAGTTGTGTACGATATTGCGGGGAGTGTACCAGCTACCCAACAAGTCGAGAATCGCCTGAGCCTTACGATTCAGACCTTCAATGGTATTCAACTCAAACCCCGCCTTGCCCTTGGCGTCAGTTGCGGAGTAGATTGGTATCAATCGGCACTGCTTGCACCCGTAGCAGCAGGGGTGCGCTATGATTTAGCCCGTTCCAAAAAGAACGTAACCTTATTGGGCTTGTTTGATGCTGGCTACAGCTCTAATTGGCTCCACGTAGATGCCACCGATTATAAAACCCAAGGAGGCATGATGCTGAACCCTGGTTTGGGACTGAAATTTGGCTTCAAATCGGGCAGTGCTTTGGTGTTGTCGTTGAGCTATAAGCGTCAAAATGCCAAAGTCACCAAGCCGCTCAATTGGGGTGAAATCGAAAAGTGGGAAGACCGAGTTTATAATCGGATGGCACTACGCTTAGGAATGATGTTTTGAGAATAGGGGAGCAGAAAAGCAAGAGCAGAAAATTGGTTATAAAGCAGGAAGAAGGGATATTCTCTTGTTATGTTTTTCTTGGCCTTTTGCAATCTGCCTGAAACCGATTTCTGAATACGAGTATCTGGCAAGGTATCTGAGAAATAGCTATTTTGAAATATTTCAGTATTTATTTTTCTTTATCTAAGTTGTCGATAAATTTGTGATAGATTAAATAATCTGCTACAAATCGTGACTGATGAGGATAAAGTTTTATGGGCAGCTTTTCGGGCAGGAGACAATAGTGCTTTTGAAGGTCTGCTACGTGCCTACTATAAATCCTTGCTCGAATATGGTTTTCGATTCATAAAAGATAAGGATACGCTACAGGATCTGGTTCACGATTTGTTCATCAATCTTTGGGAACGGCGCATCTTTCTGAATCCAGATGTTACGAGTATAAAACTGTATCTATTTGTTTCCCTTAAAAATCAGATTTTTAAATACTTACAAAAAAATACGCATCAGGAACGTTTCTCTGATGATTGGCAAGAACAAGAATCTGATAACGATGATTTTGTCGAAAACAGATTGATTGAGCAAGAAATCGTATTGGAGAACCAATCTCGTTTACAACTCGTGATTAGTAGATTACCTAAAAGGCAACAAGAAATTCTTCACCTGAAATATTACGAAGCTCTCACCCATGAGCAAATTGCCGAAGTAATGGCGATTTCACAACCTGCTGTCCGTAACTTGTTATCTCAATCCTTAAAATCCATTCGCGAGCAATGGGGGCTTCTTCTCATCGTACTTCTTCTCTTCTTACGATAAGTTCATCTCATTAAATGAGGCTGAAAATCAGTTTGTTATAATTTTTATAAAAAAAATGTCATTTTTTCTCGTTACGTTCTAACAGAAAAAGGATCATTATAGCAGAAGCACAAGTTAAATGTAATTCTGCGATGAAATCATATAAGCATTATGGGTTTGAGGAGTTTCTGGCAGATGACGATTTCCAACAGTGGGTACGTACGGGTTCACCAATCGAATTAACAATTTGGCAGCGTCTTATTGATGATTTTCCAGAAAAAAAAGCCGATTTGGACAGTGCCAGAGAATTTATACTTTCTTGGCAAGGTCAGGAGTATTTTTCAGAGGCAGAGGTAGAACAAGGTATCCAACGCATTCTAGCCAGTCAGAAAGAGTCACAACGACCAGTCGTCCGATGGGTAGAAAGCCGTTGGTTTGGTTGGCAAATCGCAGCGGCCATAGTTGTGTTGCTTGGGGTTGGTTGGAGCTTTTGGCAGACAATGCAAACTAATCAATCTCATCCTGAAGGGGCATATGTTTCTCAGACATCAGCCAATCTTCGGGAAATTGCGAACACCGAAACTAGTCATAAACGAGTGGATTTGCCTGATGGTAGCCAGATTATGCTAGCTCCTGCCAGTAAAATCAAGTATTCTGTACAAATGACAAATGAACTTTCGCGGAATGTGTTTCTGACGGGAGAAGCAGTTTTTACGGTTACAAAAAATCCCCAGAAACCATTTATGGTCTATGCAAACAAACTAGTGGTACAGGTAGTTGGAACGAGTTTTACCGTTAAAGCCTTTGAGAAAATGGCTCAGATAATGGTAGTTGTACATAGTGGTAAAGTGGCCGTTTTTCCGCTCAAATCGTTGAAAGCATCTCAAAAAAGTCAACAGTATATTGCTAACAAGCTATTGTTGACCCCTAATCAACAGGCTGTCTTTGACAAAGCAAGTGAGCGCTTAACTACCGGTCTGGTGAAAAATCCAACGTTGTTACGAAACCCAGAAAACAGCCAATATTTTGTATTCAGGAATGCACCTATTGCCGAGATTTTCAAGAAACTGGAAGAAGCATATGGTGTGACCATCAGCTATGACAATGAGGCGTTGAAAAGCTGTAACCTAACGGTGCCACTGAGCGATGAGCCTTTATTCAAAAAATTAGATATTATTTGTCAAACAATTGGGGCTACTTATGAAGTCTGGGGAACTCGTATCGTCGTCTCTGGAAAAGGTTGCCAATAAGAATTAAATTAATCCTTAACTCTCTTAATATCACTAAATATATGAAACAATCCTAGACCCTTAATTAAAACAAAAAATCGCCGAATCGAAGCCGTCATGTTGCTACCATGACTACTTAGATAACTCGGCGACTCGTTTGCCCTCCCGTTCTTTTCCGGTATGCGATCACCCTGAGAAACCAGGGAAGGGTTTGTTTTTGCCTTCTATTTCTAAATCAGTTAACAAAAACCGCATTAAAAGTATGAAAAAAACATGGGATTATTCCCCTTTTCTGTATCAGGTTATGAAAATTACTTGCGTACAATTGCTATTTATGGCAGCTCTTACGGGTCTGGCAATGGCCCGAGATGTAACCGCCCAGGAATTGCTAAACCGTACTATTTCCATTCAGGTGGAAAATAAGGATTTGGAAACCGTCTTGTTTCGGCTTGAAAAAGTCGCTAAGGTTAAGTTTTCGTATGTACCGCAACTGATTGCTACCTCCAATAAGGTGTCTATCAAAGCTGAAAATGACCGCTTGGAGTTGATTCTGAATAGGTTACTAAAACCCCTCAATATTACGTATCGGGTTACAGGCAATTACATTGTATTGCACAAAGAACCTACTGGTGCTCGTTTGCCCGACGAAGCTCCCCAGTTGGCGTCTACCAACATCGATGAGCTGCTGATAACCGGCACTGTGACCGATGATAAAAACGAGCCTTTGCCGGGAGTGAGCATTCTTCTAAAAGGAACTCAACGCGGAACCACAACCAATCAGGAAGGATCTTTTCGCCTCACTGTACCCGATAAGTCGGCGGTACTCGTATTTAGTTTTGTCGGATATGGAGCGCAAGAAGTGGCTGTTGGCAATCGTACTCAACTGAATGTCTCATTAAAACCTGACGAAAAATCATTGAATGAGGTAGTCGTGATTGGTTATACCGAACTGTCGCGGGAGAAACTTTCAACCTCTGTTGCCAAAGTAAAAGGACAGGATATTAATCGGCTTCCAGTATCGACGCCAGGCGAAGCATTGGCAGGGCTGGCTGCAGGGGTACAGATTCAGGCTGGCAATGGTGGAGCACCAGGCGAAGCTCCTTACATCAAGATTCGAGGGGCGGGTTCGCTCGGCGCGGGCAACGACCCGCTCTACGTAGTGGATGGCTACATTCTGCCGCAGGCCAACCAGTTTAACCGCATCAATCCATCCGATATTGAAAGCATTGAAATTCTGAAAGATGCAGCCTCGGCAGCAATTTATGGGTCGCGGGCGGCCAATGGAGTCGTCATTGTTACTACCAAGCGTGGCAAGCCTGGTCAGACCCGCTTCAACTTCGATTATTATACAGGCATTCAGCAGGTAGCCAAACGCATGGAGTTAATGAACGCGGAGCAGTATGTGAAGTACGCCCGTGAAACAGCTGCTGTTAGGAATGTGTCCACTCCGCCGATTTTTGACCAGCCTGCCGAGTGGGGCAATACCGATTGGCAGGATGTCATTTTTCGATCAGCACCTATCTCCAATATTCAGTTGAGTGCCTCGGGTGGGTCGGAGAAAGTACGTTTCTCTCTATCAGGTAATTACCTAAAACAACAGGGAACACTTTTGGGTAGTGACTTCGCGCTCGGAACCCTTCGGTTTAATATGGATGCCGATTTGTCCAAGAAATTACGCGTCGGTATTAGTTTGGCTCCCTCGTTTGAAACACAGCGTAGGCAGTCTACTGGAGGGTCGTTCAGCACAGGAGCTGCGGGTCCGGGTGTGTCCGATTTTGACGGACAAGGCGTAGGCAATGCCATTTATAACGCCCTGCTACTGCCTCCTGTTATCCCAGCGCGTACCACCAACGGTGACTATGGCCAAATCGGCGGGATTACGTCCTATTCTCAAGGAGGATTGATACCACTTAGTCTATACAGTCCGCTGTCTACTCTGGAACAAGCACAAAGCACAAATAACAACTATCGACTACTAGGAAATTCCTATTTAGAATGGGAACCCATTGAGGGATTGCGTTATAAATTGTCGGTGGGTAGTTCGGCGGAGTTCAACACCCGTAATGTTTACTTGCCTGCCACGCTCGCACGGGGAACGGCACAGACCGCCAACCTCTCCAATCCAGTCTCAGCAGCTATCTATGCGTCAGAAAATGAGAACAAATCTATCGACTGGCTGGTTGAAAACACGCTTACCTATACCAAAAATTTCGGAAAGCATAACCTGCAAGGTTTCCTGCTGTATTCTCGGCAAAAGTCCGAATCACGTCTACTGAGAGTAAATGGGCGGTCTGGTACCTACACTTCAGGAACGATTCAGAACCCGTCGGCTTCATCCGACCTGCTGGGTAGCATCGCATATGGTTCGTTAAATGCTTTTGCTTCGACGGCTGCCCGCATCACCTATGATTATGACAGCAAATATTTGTTTTCGGCGGCAATTCGGCGAGATGGTTCCTCACGCTTCGGCCCCAACAACCGCTTTGGTACCTTCCCTTCGATGTCAGCAGGATGGCGCCTTACCGAAGAACCCTTTTTGGCGTCAGTAAAAGGCGTGCTGAGTGAATTGAAACTTCGGGTAAGCTACGGTGAAACGGGCAACGCCAGCATTGGTGATTTCACATGGATTAGTTCGGTAGGGTCGTCTAACTACAGTTTTTCTAATATCCGTACATTCGGAACCACTCAGAGTGGCTACGAAAACAGAGAACTTACTTGGGAAAAAAACCGACAAACGGATATTGGAGCAGAGATTGGACTGTTCAACAACCGACTTTTTCTGACAGTGGATCTTTATCAGAAGCGTACCAAAGGAATGCTCTTTTCCAAACAGCTTCCGCAGGTGATTGGTTATGCTGGGAGTTACCAAACCAATATTGGTGAGTTGGAGAACAAGGGATTAGAATTTTCGCTGACTACTCAAAACCTCAAAAAATCTGCCCTAAAGTGGACGACTGATTTCAATATCTCCTTCAACCGCAGTAAGGTACTTGATTTGGGAGGTGTGGCTTCTCTAAACCCTTCACCAGCCCTGCCCGGACTGGATAACGCTTACCAGATTCGAGTAGGTGACCCAATTGGAAATATCTATGGCCATGTGATTTCGGGCGTTTTCAAGAATCAGGCCGAAGTGGACGCCGGACCGAAATGGGTGGCGGGTTCGCAGGTAGGAGATTATCGAGGAACCGACTTTACGGGCGACGGCATTGTGAGCATTGCCGACCTGACGGTGCTGGGTAATGCCTTGCCCAAATTTACGTTCGGTTTAGTGAATCGGTTCAACTTTAAAGACTTCGATGCCAGTCTCATCATTCAGGGTTCGTATGGTCAGAGTATGATTTATGGCATGGCCCGTCAGTTATATTACAATTCTGGCCAGTATAACTTGCCTATTGAGTTTATCGATAACTATTTTCTCCCCTCCGATCCCACTCGTGATGTAAAATATGCTCGTCCGGGTGTGACTGGATTTACATTGGCTCAGGGCGTGACCAACTATATCCTTTATGATGCTTCGTTTGCTCGTGTTCGTAACCTGACCTTTGGCTATACCTTGCCGAATTCGCTACTCAAAAAAGTTCGCATTCAATCGCTCCGAGTTTACGCCACCGGGCAAAACCTGTTTACCCTAACGAAATATCCAGGCTACAATCCAGAGGAAAGTCTGAACGGAAATACCGTCTATACGCCGGGGGTTGATCAGGGTAACTATCCCGTCAATCGGACTGTTACAATTGGTTTAAATCTTGGCTTTTAACCTCTCCAACCCTGAAAACAATGAAAACTAAGCTATCATACTTAACACTGGTGGGCGTGGCCTCGTTGCTTTTTACTACTGCCTGTCAATCCGATGCAGAGTTTCTAAATCTGAACTCTCCCACAGCCATTTCGGCCACCAACTATTACAAAACCCCGGACGAAATCACAGCGGCCGTGACGGGTGCTTATGGTGGTATGCGGGGCTATTATCAGCGATTCTTTGCATTGACGGAAATGCCCAGTGATAATACAATATCTGTATTGGGGTCTGATGGGACCATTGGGCAGTATTACCGTTTAACTTGGACTGTAACGGATGCCGAAGTCAACTCTCGCTGGTCACAGAGTTATAATCTGATTTTTCGGTGTAACAACGTACTAGAGCGTATCAACAGCGTTACCTTTCCCGACAATGCTGTTCGTGATCGGCTGGCGGGCGAAATGAAATTTATTCGGGCATTGATGTATTTTAACCTCGTGCAGTTGTTTGGGGATGTGCCTTTGGTGCTGAAGGTGATTCTGTCGGAGGAGGAATCTTACACCTTTTTGCGCGAACCGACAGCGGCCATTTATCAGCAAATCGAGAAAGACCTGACCGAGGCCGAGGCTGTGCTGCCCGCCCGATATACTGCCCCCAATGTAGGGCGAGTTACGAAAGGAGCTGCTAAATCGTTGCTCGGCAAGGTGTATCTGACCCAGCAAAAATGGCAGCAGGCTGAAACTAAACTCAAAGAAGTGATTGACGGGAGGAGTGAGTCGGGCTACCAATTGCTGGCTAACTACGCCGACGTATTCCGCGAAGACAACGGAAACAACGCTGAGATTGTGTTTGCTGTACAGTATACCAACAACAGCAACGGCGAGGGTAGCAATTTCACGTTGGATTTTATCCCTTCGCTTTCAGGTAACCAGATTGTGCCTACCGGGCAGGGTGGCAATAATAATCAGGGGTCAACGGATTTGTTCAATGCTTTTGAACCGAACGACAAACGCAAGGCTGTTTCGATTGATAAATTTGTTTCGGGTGGAACTTTCTACTACACCCGTAAGTGGTTTACGAGTCGGCCGTTGGCCATCGCCAACGACGGCAATGCCGACTGGCCGGTGATTCGCTATTCCGATGTACTGCTGATGTATGGCGAAGCTTTAAACGAAAACGGCAAAACCGCCGACGGCCTGCGGCTTGGCTTGGAGCCGGTACGTACCCGTGCTGGCTTGACTACCAATCTCACACTCACACAGGCACAGACTCGACTGGCATTCGAAAACGAACGGCGCATTGAGCTTTGCTTTGAAAGTCATCGCTGGTTTGACTTGCTTCGAACCAACCGTATGGTGCCGGTAATGTCTGCTTTCCGTGATGCCAACCTTGATGGCACCAACAAAGAGATTCAGGTGGCTGATTACAAAAAACGCTATCCGATTCCGTTGAGTCAGATTCAATTGAATCCTAAACTTACGCAGAATCCGGGCTATCAGTAAGATAGGAGTGATTTAGTGAATAAATCATTAGATTACTCACTAAATCACTCATTTATATATGGTTGGCAATAATTTTAACTCTTATAACAGCTTGAAAAAAGCTATTGAAAATGAAAAAAGTAATATCCATAATCCTCGTACTGGTAATCAGTTATTTATCCGCATACTCACAGGAATTTGACTATTCAAAATACGGAGAGGAAATGCCTATTTTCAAAAGCCTGAATATTGGATCTTGTATGGATGCTGCTATTCACAAAGACAGGCTTTTTGTTATAGGTCATCGAACATTCTATGTATTCGATATAAAAGACCCCAAGAATCCCATTGTAATAGATAGCATTAGCAATCTGGGAAACGTGCGTCAGCTGGAAATTCAGGAGGGATATGCCTACATAACGTCTCGTGAAGATGGCATGTTTGTCGTTAGCATAAATGATGTCCACAATATGACGATTGTAGCTCATTACGACTCTGTCGAGTTGGCCACAGGACTTCATATATCTGGCAAAATCGGTGCAATAACCAATAGAATTTATGGGATTGAATTAGTAGATATATCTAATCCCAAGCGACCCAAACATATTTCATCCACATTGACCGACGAAGCTCAATCATTATTCATTCATAAAAACTATGTTTTTGTAGGGGATTGGGTAGCAAGAAAGCTAATCATATTAGATATTTCTCAGCCCAATCATCCCAAAAAAGTCTCAGATGTCCAGTTAGATGGTTATGGAGACGGGATTTTCATTCAGGGAGATTTATGCTTTGTAGCCACAGGACACCATGGAGCTGGCTTGGTAGAAAAAGTGCCAACCGACCCCGCTTGGGGAGCAGGGCACGGTCTGGAAATCATCGATATTTCAAATATGAAAGCCCCGAAACAGCGTTCGATGGTAAAATTTCCCAAATACTACCAACGCAGCCCCGATTGGTGGGATGTGCAAGCAGTGGGCAACTATGCATTTGTGGGGGATACCAAAGCAGGTTTGTTTATCGTCGATACCAAAAATCCAGACAATCCTCAATTTAAAGGACACGTTAAATTGCCCAGAACCGTATTTAGGGGCGAGGCAATGAATGATCCAGTAAATGGTTTCGCGGTAGGCAAACAAACGCTATACATTGCAGGAAGTACGGGTCTTCATTTAGTCGATGCTTCCTACCTGCCTCAAACAGCCACGGTTAAGGTTGAAACAAGTAATGTGATTCCCCCCACAAACAATTCCAATAACAAAAGTCGTTCTACATATCATACTGGAACACAGATATATTCAGTTTGTGTGGATAGTTTAATGGGGGCTGCCTATGTGGCTGCGGGCTCTGGAGGTGTACATGAGGTAAAATTATCTCCAGCTATAACGGGAAAACAACTAATCAAAACAGAATCGGTTGTTTATGATGTACAACTGGAAAACGGCAAACTCTTCGTCGCCGAAGGCAAAGGAGGATTGTCAGTTTGGGAAATTAGTAAAGATGAAAAACCGAAATTTCTAAGTCGCTATTTTGGTAAAGAAGGTGGTGTTTATCAGGTAGTTATCGACCATGAATCAAAAAAAGCTGCCTTGCACGTTGGGACAAATACGATGGATATTATTGACATAGCCAACCCACTTAGCATAAAGAGGCTTTTTACCGACGTAAATCAAGGAACGATGTATCGCTTTCCGATTTCTAAACAAATTGAGCCGTCAGGTATAATTGGATGTCTTTGGTTGGTGGATTGTTATACGTACGATATCAGATCAATTCCAGAAAATCCCAATAAACAAAAGGTACTTCTTCCTCTTGGCGCGTCGAATCCGTCGCTTGGCCCCATAAATGGGTTCACATTTTTACCAAAAGGGCTAATTGCTACCTACGGTGGTGAATTGATCATAAAGCAATCTAGTACAGATAATCTTCGACATAGTCGGCTTGTCAACAGTACTGCACCATTGAGTGGAAAAGTAACTCTACTTAACTCAACTCTCTACGCTACAGACAGGAGGGAAGGGAAAGTAAGTGCTGTAGACATTTCAGATTTGAATAAACCTAAATTGCTCTGGAAAAACCAACTGAAAGGTCATCCTGGTTATGCAGTAGAATATGAGGATATGGTGATTGTACCGGCAGGTTATGGGGGCTTACAGTTTTTTAACAAACAAAACGGTACTCCTCTTTTCTAACAAATAGATAGGGGAAACTCATAATATACCTATCAAGGACGAATAGCCTTGGCCTTGATAGGTATGTAAATGTTCTTATTTCTTTGCTATGTTTCTCTATTGCAACCGATTTTACCGATACTTATATTGCATAGCCAGGAGCATTAGAGTGATTGAGAAGACCTAAAGTAGCATGTATTTTTACCTTGAACAGAGCTATAAGAGTCTATAAAAAAAGTAAAATAGCCGATCCAAAGGATTGTTTTCATATTAGGCATCATTTATGCCATTGGTGGTATTCCCACTCGAATACCACCAATGGCATAAATATTGTTGATTGTCTCCGTATTCTGTCAAGTGATTGTTATATAAATCCTATTGCTGAACTAATAATACTCCAAGAACTATTTTTTTCTTTTTGTAAGTCGGCTGAAAGAGTTAGACCTGTACCTTTAAATATCATAAAAACTTTGGCTTGATTGGGAGGTAAAAATTGAATTTTTGTGACTTCTAAGAAAAAAGCTGGTTTATAAGGATTTAGTAATTATGCGAATCAAGAGTTGGGTTTAACAGCCAACTATTTATTAACGAGATACTTATATGTAGATAGTGGGGTAAAAGTTTTCCCAGAAACATAAAAAGTAGTAAGATTGGGTTCTCACATCTAATCAAA
>NZ_JARNTW010000014.1 GCF_029433105.1 Runella sp. MFBS21
GCCCCTTTGCTGAGTTGAGCTTGCAGATAATCCCGATCCGGTTCACTCAAAGTAATGTGTTGTCTCTGCATCAGTTATTGATAGTTTTTCAAAAACTAATATACATAAAAACTTTTAAAACAGTGTACTAGAAGCAGGAAAGTAAGAAAATTTGAAAATAAAGGAGTTTGTTTAAAAGAGAAAAAAGCGCCGCATTACAACTTGCGGCGCTTTTTTCTTAGCCTTGGTGTATTGTGTATCTAAACAAAGGGGGCTCTACTTTATCATTAGTAAACTGCTTACTGATGTGTTCATGAACATAATAATAAGTATCCCAGAAAGTTTCTGCTTTGGTCCATACTCTCACATCAAAATGGATAGCATTTTCGGTAAGTTTTGTTACCAATACATCGTGGTTAGTCTTGGTGGCATAAGGGCATGCCGCGATTACTTTCTCGATACTTGCGCGGATTTTGTCGACACCATTCTGACTTCCTGCCGCAAACACCATATCTACTCTGATGTCGCCTTTGGCCGAAATATTAGTGATAGGACCTGTGGAAAGAGGGCCGTTGGGAAGCGTAATAGTTTTGTTGTCGACAGTCACCAAAACTGTGTCAAAAATGCGAATTGCTTCCACTGTACCTGTAAAACCTTGAGCATTGATTAAATCACCTACTCTGAAAGGCTTAAATACCAACAGTAAGACCCCGCCGGCAAAATTGGCAAGACTACCTTGTAAAGCAAGTCCAACGGCCAAGCCCGCTGCTCCCAAAATCGCGACAAAAGACGTAGTTTGAATTCCTAAAATACCTGCACAGCTCAACAGTAGCATAATATTGAGCGCTACAGTAATTAATGATTTTATAAAAGGCTGTACGTCTCTATCAACGTGGCTGCTCGTCATGCGGTCACTAATGACCTTGTTGATACGACTAATAATCATCCGTCCAATCATAAATACCACAATGGCAAGCAAAATCTTGCCGCCATATTGGGTAATAGCTAATACGATTTGGTCTTTGATAGAAATGAGGTTTTGTTCCATAGGGTAAAAATAGTTTAGTTTAATGCTTTGACTATTTACCGATGGCTTTGGTCACTTCATTGTACTATAAAATTTTGAAAATCAGAGCTAGTACACTGCCACAAGTTCTATTTCAATAAACTTGTCAGGTTGTACAAGAGCAGCCACTCCAATGGTAGAGCGGCAGGGTTTGGTGGGGTTTTCTTTGGTGCCAAAGTACTGAGCATAAGCATCAAACCAACCTTGATAATCTATTTTATTGTTCTGAAACATATCGGGAGCTACATACACGCGCAGGTAAAGCACATCTTTGAAAGAGAGTTTTTGAAGTGCCAAAGCCTGATTCATTTTTTTTAAAATACTTAAGGCTTGGGTTTTAGTATTGCCAAAACGCGCGTAAGTGCCTACTTGTGCCGTACTATCTGCTACATCTGCAACTATTCCACTCGTCCAGTACATCTTTTTGCCTTCGGGCACAATTGCCCCCGACGAAATCGCCGAAGAAGGGTTCCCAAAAAAAGTAACAGCTTGGGCTTCGACTTCTTGCAATGTAAAGCACAGGCAGATACATCCCCAAAATGATAAAAGTAATTTTTGCATAATTTTTAGTTTTTGTGTTGTGAAATGTTGGATTGTGAAATATAATTTTTGAGAATGTAAAATAGCTAAAATTATATTTTGTTGTACCTTGATTTAAGAGTAGATTTGATAAAATCCTCCGAAGGCCGCACGGAGACAATAATTCACTCAACAATCTAACCTTCTCTTATGAATCGTCGTGGATTTATCCAACAGGCCGCGATAGCTGGTAGTTGGGCGGCCGTAGGTGGTACTGTTGCTTCTTGTGCAAGTGCCGCCAAAGGTTATGCTGACAAGCACTTTCAAATCAACATGGGATACTATCGCATCCCCAAATTGCGCCTTTCAATGGATAGGATTGTGCGCGAAACGGTAGGTCTGCGCCCCTTTCGTTCGTTGGGGCCTCGTCTAGAATCTGAGCAGCTTGGATCTAAGACTCTTGTACATAATTATGGTCATGGTGGTAGTGGCTGGTCTCTGTCGTGGGGAACAGGCATGATGGCGCGTGAAGAAGTTCTGAAAACAGGTATCAAGCAAGTGGCTGTTATTGGGGCGGGCACAATTGGTCTCACAACCGCCCGTTTGCTTCAAGAGCGTGGTATTGAAGTTACGATTTATGCCAAAGACTTGGCACCAAACATCACGAGTAGTTTGGCTACAGGCACATGGTCGCCGTCGTCGCGGGTGTGTGACCCTCAGAAAATAAAACCCGAATTTAAAGAATGGTGGGAAAAAGTCACTCGTTTGTCTTTTAGGGCATTTCAGTTTCAATTGGGGCTTAATGATATTATTTCTTGGGTAGATGAGTACAATGTTTTTGATGAGCCTCCTGCCGAACGTCCTAATTCCGAAATTTTTGCTGATTTGGCGGGGCTGGTTCCTGAACGAGTACCGCTTACCAAAAAACAACATCCTTTCAAGGCAGATTATGTATCAAGGCGCTCAAATGTGATGATTAATATCCCTACCTATCTCCACAAGCACATGACCGATTTTTTGTTGTTTGGCGGAAAAGTGAAGATTCACGAAATCAAACGTTTGGAAGATATTGATGCTTTGCCCGAAAAATGCATCGTCAACTGTATGGGCTTGGGGGCAAAAGCTATTTTCAACGACGAACACCTAACTCCTGTTTCGGGGCAACTTTCGTGCTTGATTCCACAACCCGAAGTGACTTACAAACTCAATACCAAAGGGGCAAGTATCATCTCACGCAAAGACGGCATCTATCTAGGGGGCAATGGAATTGTCGGAAATTGGGACACCACCCCTAGTCGTGAGCAGACCGAAAAGGTCGTAGGTGTGTTGCAAAAATTGATGGAAGATATGCGTAGCTAAAAAAAATGAAGAAGCATTCCAACCTTTTATTTCCCAATAACGTCTAGTAAGATATAGGGCTGCCTATTAACTGCTGACATTTCTTCTCGAAATATAGACATCTATTGGGGTAAACAATAGACATTCGTGTGAAAAAGCGTGACCGTTGGTCGCGCTTTTTTTGTGTTGACCTGCCAAGTTTTCGAAACTTGGTAGGTCGAGGAAGTGGAGAGATGGAGACTTGCGAAGTTTCCAAAACTTCGCAAGTCTATTTTTTCAAAACTTGGAAAATCGAGAAGTGGTAAGAAGGACTAAGAGCTCACTTGATGAATACCGTCGTCTTTGAGTAAAATTTTACCTTCTTTAAGTAATCCACCAACGGCTTTCTTAAAGTCTTTTTTTGACATACCAAAAGTACGGTAGATAAGTGCGGGTTCGGATTTGTCGGTAAAAGGAAGAAAGCCCTGAGCGGCTTGTAGCTTTTCAAATAGCTCATTTTTACTACCTTCGATACGATTGTAGGATTGTTCTACCAATGCCAAATCTACTTTCTGGTCTTCCCTGATTTTTTTGATAAATCCCAGTGTAGGCTTTCCTAATTCGATATTTTTAAATACTTGGTCGCGATAGATTACCCCCAAATATCGCTGATTGATAAGCGCTTTGATGCCCATATCGGTGTATTCAAAAGGCAGTAATTCGACTTCCATTCCTTCGGAGAGTTCGGAAATGTCTTCTTCCAAAAAACGTTCGATTTTGGCGGAGGCCACAATACGGTCTGTTTTGGTATCTAAGTGAATAAAAACGAGATAAGATTTACCCACTATCATGTTGTCACGTTGCTGTTTGAAGGGAACCAGCAAATCTTTGAGCAAGCCCCAATTCATAAATACACCTATAGAATTGGTGGCGGTTACTTCCAAATAGGCAAACTCTCCTACGGTGCCATACGGCTCAAGCGTAGTCGCAATGGCACGATCTTCAGAATCACGATAAATAAAAACATCCACAAAATCCCCGATTTCTACATCGGCAGGTACGTATTGGGTAGGCATCAAAATTTCATCATCATAACCGTCCAAATAAACCCCAAAATCTAGGCGTTTGATGATTTTGAGGCGGTTGTACTGACCCATACGTAAGTGGCGATTTCCCATGTTGATTGTGTGCTAAAAGATGAATAACAATGTCTCTACTGAGTTTTCAGAGTTTTGGTATCTGAAGAATCAGGTTAGGATTGGGACAAAGTTGCAAAAAATTTTGGCGTTCGCGCAAAGTACACACGCCAGGGAAGTCGCCTTTCAAACCTAGCATATCTGTCATGAGCTGAAAATGAAGGTGAGGAGGCCAGTCGCCGTTGATGGGAAAATGGCCGATTTCGGCGATTTTTTGTCCCTTTTCAATGAGTTTTCCTTCAAATAAGTCGGAGAGTGACTCTAGGCTAAGGTGTCCATAAAGACTGAAAAAAAATTGTTCCCCTAGCTGATGTTCCAAAATGATAGTGGGTCCATAATCGCCAAAGTTGGCATTATTGGCAAAGCTATGCACTTTTGCTGCTAGAGGTGCATAAATAGAAGTACCTGCTTTGGTCCAGATATCAATTCCGAGATGAATACAGCGAGGTTCGGTCGTTTGTTGAAAATGCGTACTACGGCGGTAGATGATACGATGCTCATCATAGCCACCTACACCCACTGCGGCATTGGCTTGTTGGAGTTTGCCAAAAACATAGTCCGAAAAAGTCTGACTATTTTGTAAGTCAACGCTTTCTAACTCGGAGTTTTGAGCCGAAAAGTCTAGTACTACATAAGGGTCTTTGTACCAGTCAAAAGCTACGACGGAAGCAAAATGAGGAGCTTGTTGCTTTAATAGCTCAACGTGCAAGTGTGTCAATTTAGAAATGAGTTAATTTGAAAATGGATGAATTATGCCCCATAGGGGCTATATATCGGTAGATGTCAATTTGTGAATTTGAAAATGGATGAACTATGCCCCGTAGGGGCTGTATATCGGTAGGCATTTGAGAATGTGATAATTGTGCCCCATAGGGGCTATATATCGGTAGATGTCAATTTGTGAATTTGAAAGTGGATGAATTATGCCCCGTAGGGGCTGTATATCGGTAATATGACACTTAAAAATATCTCTTATTTTAGCTTTTCTTCCAATTCTTTTCCTTTGGCATCAGTTGGGTCTAGGAGAAGGATCGCGTTTTTGAAGGCTTCCAAAAAACTATGCACTTCTGGGTCCTTGATACTATACTGCTCCCAAGAAGCCGCTTTTTTCTTTAGTTTAACGAGGGCAGACGCTTTGCTGTGAGCACCTTGTATAGACGGAACAGCCTCATTGATTTGTAAAATGATATGAGCATATTCTTCGTATTTGGGTTCTACAAAGAGAGAATCTGCCTGCCGTGCCAGTGTAGTGGTGTCTATGGCGATTTCTTTGATGGCGGCTACGGTCGAGTTAGACGAATCGGCGGTTGCAAGTGATTTTTCTGTTGAATCTGTCTCTTTAAACAACACTGCAAACGTAATAATTGCTAAAAGGGCGACCCCTCCGATAGCGGCAAACACTCCATAGTTTTTTTTAGGTTTTGGAGTAGAGGAAGGCATCTCCTCCTTATTCTTGGAACCCTCCTCTTGTTTTTTTACATCACTGATATTGGTAGCGTCGGGGAGGGGTGTTTCTGTTTTTTTATTGAAAGATTCAAAAGGAGGATTTTCCCAAATCTCAGTGTTGTCTTTGGGCATGGGTGGTTTTATGGGCTCTACGGGAAGAGAGGGCTTTATCACTGGGGGAGGAGTGGGGATAGTCGGCTCAGTAAGAGGGGGTGAGACAGCTGCCGTAGTCGATGTGATACTTTTAAAATCTTTTAATACTTCTTCCGCAGTCCGATAGCGTTGGTTGGGGTTGACCACCAAGCATTTCTTTATAATTGTAGCAAAAGGTTCTTTTACTTTTTTGAAAGTTTCGGGCAGAGACTGCTGATTCATACGCGCATACACGTGCCTTAGTGTACTTTCGGAGCTATCATCGATTTTGTAAGGGACTTCGCCCGTTAGGATTTCATGAAGAATCACCCCGAATGACCATAAATCGGTATTTTTTCTAATCTGTTCGCCTTTGATTTGTTCAGGAGAGGCGTAGTTGAGGGTACCGCCTTTAAAACTTTGGGAGATGACGCTATTTGATACCGAATCGGAGAATTTACTAAGCCCAAAATCGGTGATTTTGGGGACTAGTTTGCCGCGCCATTTCTGAATCAAGACATTGCGTGGTTTGAGGTCGCGGTGTACTACTCCTTGAGCGCCCGTGTTGTGCAGATGCCTAAGCCCTTCCAAAATCCCAATACCTAAGTCAACCTTTTCGGTATCACTCAAAGTTTGGCTTTTGATGAGTTTATCTAAGCTTCCTAAAGGATAATATTCCAGAATGGCAAAATCGTGGAGGCCAGCCCATTCTACCGAAAAACGGTAACATTCGTCGTATAAAGCGATGTGGAGGTGAGGTTCCACTCTGCCTACTGTCTCAAACTCATGTTTTAAGGAATGGCTTTCGTTGGAGGTATTGACCGGCGCTACTTTGATAGCTACCGTAGAGCCAGTTTCGGTGTCTATCGCCCTAAATACTTTTCCAAAAGCCCCTTCTCCTAATAAGTCATTGGCGGGGTCGTAACGATATCGTTGTTTGAATTGATCGTAAGTCATTTGCTTTGGTGTATTTGCCTATTGAGGCCAACAGGTAGCTAAAATACGAGAGTTTTTGATGAAAACCTTAAAGGTGAAATGCTTTTTTATCAAACGGTTAGCTTATTCAAAAAACGTAGAAATAAGGAGCTTATAGCACAATATTAGGTTTTTGTGGGTGTCTTACGCTACAAAAAAAAGGAATTCTTCTTTAAATCTCAGAATGAAGATACATGTTTCTCTAACCGTTCGATAAAAAAGTGTATTGCAGCTTCTATTATTTCGTAAATTAGCTCAAGGTTTTAGATAAAGTATTGTAAACGAATCAATAATGACACAAAATCTATGCAAGTAGTGCTTATCGGTCGGGGCAATAAGCCGGTTACGGGGCAAGTCGTTCTTGATTCACGAGGTGTATCGGGGCAGCACGCAAGGGCAATGATTGATCCTAACAAAAATGTTGTGATTTTGGAAGATTTAGGGTCTACCAATGGCACTTTTGTCAATGGCTTTAGAATCAAACGCAAAAGTATCAGCCACAATGACATTATTATGATGGCAGATCAGCGTCTAAGCCTTCAACAAATATTTGAGGCCGCTCGCGCTACCCGCGACGACCCCAACGATTTTACGGTAGAGTTTGGCAAACTGCAAAATGTATGGGACAATTATCAGCTTCTCCTCAAACAAGCCCGTAGCAACAATGGTATGGATACCTTCATGACGGTATGCTTGTTGGTAGCGCCTGCTTTGCTTTTGGGACCCGTGGCGGGAGCCGTAGTGGCTGGCGGGGCTATGGGTGGCACTGCCGTGGGAAGTGCCTTGGGATTAGCGGCGAGAGAATTGTTTTCGAAAAATAAAACCGCCAAAACTCAAAATGTAGTTACCGAAATCGAAAACGATTTTAAAATCCAGTATGTATGTCCAAAATGCGCTCGGTCGCTTTATGGATTTCCTTATGAATATTATAAAAAACAGCGGCAGTGCGTTCAATGTAAGGCCGTTTGGGTAAAATCATAACCTTTTAACTTAACAGCTACAATGAGTCTCAACGAACACACTCAATTTTTTGGTGCTCCGGGCGAACCCACTCCGCCCAAAATGCCCTTGTCTTCTACGCCTTCTTTATCCTCTAATATAGGTATTCCAGTCGAGCCTTCTATCGAGCCTGACCCCATGCCTGAGCCACCCTCGACTCCTCCTAGAGACAATAAAAAACTAGTGGGTGCTTTGGCCATTGGGGCAGTGGCCGTAGGCAGTGTTGGGTTTATTTCATGGACTGCTTTTGACGGCGAGGGGGAGGTGGCGCCTCCAGTAGCTGCGCCAGATTCGGTTATTCAGAAAGTAGTCCCAGAGCTAGTCGTAGAACCTGAACCCGAGATGAAAGCTCCCGAGCCAGTAGTAGAAGAACTAAAACCTTCGCCCCCTCCTGCTCCCAAACCTGTAGTGGCACGTGCCCCTAAGCCCAAACCTGAGCCAGAACCGATGGCCTCGCCGGTATTGCCCGATGATATTAAAATTGCCAACGTGAGTGATGATACCGAGTTTAAAGATGCTTTCTTAGAAGCGCGCGACCAAGTAGGGCCTGGTGGGTTGTTTGAATATAAAGGTCATTGGTACAGTACATTTTCGATTGAAGAATGGAATAAAATGCCCGCCGATATGCGCGATGAATTCAATACTCGTATCGAGCCCATTGTCAATCCTGTTGAAATGGCAGAGGCTGAACCAGTCACAGAAGCGCCCCTAGAACCTCTTATATTAAAATTGGATACTGATAATGACGGTGTTGACGACGTATTTATGTCTGACAAAAACCGTGATGGTAAAGCCGATCTTCTTATCAAAGATGAAGTAGGTGAGGGGACTTCTGGCATCATGTACGTCGATAAAGACAATGATGGTAAGCTGGAGACTGCTATTCCAGTTTCGGATGAGGGGAAGGTATTGGAAGACCAGTCTTATAAGCTCGATACTCCTTTAGAAATGCCAATGGGTGGCGAAAATACGGCCACGGCTAGTTTGGGAGGAGGCGAGATTTCGGAGGTAATTGAGGTAGAATCAGAGTCGATAGAGATGGCAGTGCCTGTACATCAAGACCTTGCTCATTTTGATCCCATCCAGCATACCGAATTACCGATTACGCTTGACCCCAATTTCGGTACAGATGCCGAAATTGATGCCGCAACTGATGATTTGTTCAACGTTTAATCTCCAACCATAAAAAGTATGTTAGACGAAACAGGCTTATTAGGCGCTACCCCAAAAGAAGCCCCTAAAATGGAAATTCCTCCTGCCAAACCTGAAATTGAAAAAGAAGAGCCTCAGTCTTTTAGACCTGATAAAATGACGCGTACAGAGATGATTGGGGCGGGGGCCATTATGCTAGGTAATATCGCTTTTGTATCATGGTGGTCGATGAACGAAGGCAATCCTGAAGTGGCTGAGGTCGTGAGTGCTCCTTCCACTACTACGACTCCGCCGCCCGTGGTAGTACCCCCTACCTTGGTATCAAACGAATCCCCAAGTACGGATATGTCAATCCTAGAAGTAGCGGAGGTCAAACAAGAAGTATCTTTCAAAGAGGCTTTTGATGCTGCACGTGCGCAAGTAGGTCCTGGGGGCATATTTGAGTGGAGAGGTCAATGGTACAATACCTATACAGCTGAAGAATGGCAAGGAATGACTCCTTCGGTAAAAGAAGATTATGCAGAATTGGTAAAACCCTATGTAGAACCTAGTGGTGATATGCCTGTGGTGGATACGCCTCAAAGTTTGATAGGACCCGAAGGTGGAGACGAGATTGCTCATGCTGAGACTGATGTACCATTGTTTGGTTTACATTCTCCTTTGCATGATACATCCCATCTTGATACCATGGATGACTTGTTTACCACTTCCTAAACTCAAAACATAAAGAAGTAATACTCCCTTATGTTTTGGGAGTAAGGTATTAAACAGTAGAGCAAAAATTTTGGCGTGACCTTTCTTTCAGAATTAGTAGTTTTTTAGATTATTTCAGGATGTTTGAATACGTTTTTCGATGTAAGGAATGCCAGCATTCCAAAAAAGGACAATCACCCGTTAAATTGCTGCCAGGGAGTCCTGCAAAGCTCAATTGTGTTCAGCAACGTCCCGAGAAGTGTATTTATATAGTGATTCAAGAAGCGGGAGCGCCGCTTCAAGCTACCCAAGAGCAGGCTGCCGCTAAAGTGCCGCCTCCCTTGCCGCCTCCCGTCGATTATCACCGCACGGTATCTCCAGAGCGAGGAGGGCCCGTGATTGCTCCTTTGTCTGGACAAGAAGTCCAGCTTCAAAATGAAATATTTCAGCAAACAGGGGCGGTAGGGTTTATTGTGGTGCATGACGAGAATGCAGCATCACAAACTCATCCGCTTCGTATTGGCCCCAATGTGATTGGTCGTAAAAGTTCGGTACCCACCGCCGATATTTTGATTGATACCGTCGATGGAATGATGAGTAGGCGGCATGTGATATTGGAAGTAACGCGTGATAAGTACGGCCAATTTCAATACTTGATTGCTGAAGCGGGTAGTAAAAATGGGACTTTTGTAATAGGTGCTAAAGACCCTATGCGTAAATTAAAGCTCGAACCGGAAGATTTAATTTATCTGGAAGACGGTGACACCATTCAAATGGGACGAACCAAAGTAGTTTTACAAACCACAAGAAGCGCGTCAAACGCCCGAGATGCTGCGCGAAATGTGCAAAATACCGATTACTCTAAAACAATCATCTGGTAAGCAACTCCCTCTTTATTTATGGCGATTACAATTTGTCAGCCTTTAGGTTTTACTTTTCAGGGACAACGCGAAAATAACGAAGACGCTATCTTCCCGCCCTCTGGTCAAGCTACGTCATCTCAACGTTTTTTTGTAGTATGCGACGGGGTCGGGGGTGCCCAAAAAGGTGAACTCGCCAGCATGACTGCTAGTACGGGTTTTGCCGAATACTTCAATCAGCACCCCGCTTCCCAATTTTCGATTACTTATATTCAAGAGGCTTTTGAGTATGTTCAACAAAAATTCGACCAGATACTGTCGATGCAATATCTTCTCAAAGGCATGGCTACTACCCTTACGCTGGTAGCTATCGGCGAAAATGACATCACCGTGGCGCATATTGGCGACAGTCGCATTTATCAGATAAGAAATGGCAAGGTCGTGTTTAAAAGTGAAGACCATTCGAAGGTAAATTATTTGCTCAGGGCTGGGATGATTACGCCGGAGCAAGCACTCGTTCATCCCGAACGAAACGTAATTACGAGGGCGATTCAAGGCTCACACCGCCAAACCGAAATCGAAACCACTCTTTTGACTGACATTGTGGCGGGAGATTATTTTTTTCAATGTACCGATGGCGTACTCGAAAATGTGACCGATGAAGCTCTTTGTCAGATACTTGATAGTGAGCAATCGGAGGCCGATAAGCTTCAGCTTATCCTGAACCTTTGCGAAGGAAATACCAGAGATAACTATTCGGGGTATTTGGTGAAAATTGAGTCAGTAAACAAGCAAGACCACAATGCTTGGGTAGACAATGTCAAATTGATGAGTGCCGAATCGCTTGATCAAACCGTTGATTTTGGCGGTGCTAAATCTACCAAAAAGCCAGTGGCAGATCCTCCTTCCAATTCGGTTGATTTAGGAAATGGACTTTGGTATTTAGGAAATTCTTGAAGGTAAATCACTACCATGATTTGCTATATTGCCAATAGAAAATAGGACCCACTTTGAGATTTACCTCTTCTGTGAAAATAGCCCCTAAAGTTTTTCTACCGTTAGATAATTAAAGGCTTTGGAGTAGCTCAAATAAAGTAACTTTCCATGGGTATTTTGTAAAAACAAACGCCGCAATCGTATATCCTTACGAAATAATTTTCTTGAAAATTCTTAACGAAAATGAAAAAGTCAGTACTTCTGAAGGGGCTTTTTGTGGTTTTATGGGGTGTTCATCTCTCTAGTTTAGCACAATGGACCAATGTCACCCTTGATAAAAATTCACGTATTTCGAGCGATGTCAGTAAAGTTTATAAATCTACTCTTTATGGCGTGGCTAGCGACGATCAGGGAGGTACGCTCATGGCTTGGGCCGAACGCGAAGGCAATACTGCCGCTATGTACGTACAGCGATATGACGCCAACGGAACCCCTCAATATACCGCCAACCCTAATGATAAAAGAGGCAGAAGGATTTTTGTAATAACAGGTAATATCGAAGACCCTAACTGCGATGATGGTATAAAAACAATCGGACTCTATCACCCTGACGGAGCCAATTATGCTATTTTGGTGTACACCATCAAAAGATTGAAAAGATGCAATGATTACCCCGCCTCATACCTTTTATATCAAGTAATCAATCTTAGTGATGGAGCGCCGCAAATCCCCAATGGTACCGAACCTTATTGGGGGTTTACGTTGGCAGAATATTGTGGGGCACCCAATCCTGCTGAAGCGAGTAATGTCACTAAATATGCAAATTTGCAATGGCATGCCTCATTTGTCCCTAATGGAGGAAAGCTCGCTATTGTTTCCAATTACAGAAACTATAACAATTATATCAATGGGACTGACAAAGGAAGTGATTTGAGACTTGATTTGGTAGACCTAGCAAGTCCCACTACGCGACCAGCCGCTACATTTGTCGAAAACGAAGACGGATATCAGTTTCGTCCAAGGGTTTATGGCGCGGCTTGGGGAGGTGGAGTTTCTATTTTTGTGAGCCATAGCGATAACCTAAATCGTCTGTATGTCAAATCATATCGCGTAGATGGCAGCACCATCACCAAACAATATTCGACTCGTATTGATAACAGCAGCGACATTGAGCAGGTAATCCAGGTTCAAAATTCTGTGGTACAACCTTCCTCTGGAGAATTGGTGGTTTATGCTCGCAACAACGGTACTGCTGCTTCGGGAGCCGATGTAAGGGGGCATCGTTTCCGAATCAGTGATGGGACTTTTTTGGGAGCATCTACGCTCTTCAATGCCGCCACTGCGCTTGAGGTAAATACTACTACTGGTATCAATGGAAATACTTGTTTCTTATATCTCAACAAAGCTGCTAACGCCCAAGTGATGCGTACCTTCATTGGAACGAATGCCGTAAGCGCCGAAAGAACCGTCATCAATGGATATAGCGGAGGAGGGAGTTCACTGACGGGCCTATTGATAGATGATGCCGCTGGAACTCAGCGCTATTTCATTACGGGCAAGGTAAGCAATCGTTTGTATGCTCAATTGGCTAGCGTCAATAGTAGCGGAGCTATCAATCTTTTGTGGGGAAACGACGGACGCCTTATTGCGGACGTAGGTACAGGTACTTATCGTGGAAATATCAGACATGCCTATAGCAAAGGGTCGGTCAATCCTTACATTTCTATTTGGGAAGATGAGCGCAATGCTTCGGGCAGTTGTGTAGGTGATTTATATGCCCAAGCACTTGATTTGAATGGTAACATGCCCGATATCATTCGCAAGCCTAGTCTACCTACCAATGTCTGTGTAGGTGCAAAAACAACAATTACATTTGGCTGGTTAAACCAAGGTTTTTCTAGTAATTTTTCAGTGGCGATATTGAATGAAGCAGGGACTAATACGATTAGAACACTGAGCGAGACAGCCACTACTTCGCCTTTGACGGTGACCATTCCAGCAGATTTACCAACGGGCAAGTACAGAGTCCAGATTGTGGGGGTTCCCCAAACATCAGGAGTTAGCTTTCCTTATAAGTCACCCATGAGCGATGTTATCACTGTCAATCCCTTACCAACTATTGTAGCATCTGCTTCCAAAACGCTCTATTCTGTAGGAGAAACCATAGAACTGAAAGCCACCGGCGGAACTGTATACGAATGGAGTGGGCCTGCTTCGTTTGCATCTGCTAATCAGAATCCCACTCGTCCAAACGCCACCGTAGCCATGAGTGGAAAGTATGTAGTGAGAGGTCAGAGCATTAGTGGATGTATTGATACTGCTTCGGTGACAATTACCGTATCGACGTCGGGTATCTCCAAACCTAGTCTGAATCGAACAACATTATGTACGAAAGACACGTTGGTAGTGACCTTTACGACGACTGGGACCTTCAACAGTGGAAATGTTTTTACGGCAGAGTTGATACCAGAAGGCAGTAATACACCCTATACGAGTCTGAGTTCTCGCAATACAACCATAGTAGGCAATACGATTCGATTTCGGATCGATGAGTACTTGTCGAGTGGAATTACAGATGCCCAAAAGCGCTTTAAGGTACGAGTTCGCAGCAGCAATCCTGCAGGAGTGAGTGTGGAAGATAGTGAGGTGTTTACGATAGTGAGCAATCCAAGTGTGGTAGCACAGGCCAATTCCCAGAAGAATTTGCAGCTATGCGAAGGGCGGGTGTTGGTATTGTCGGGGACGAGTGGTTTTACGAGTTATATCTGGACGGGACCGGGGAATTTCCGACTGACGTCGACGGTTGCGAATTTGACACCCTTTTCGGCAGGACCAAGTAGCAGTGGAATGTATCATGTTCGAGCGGTGGGGAGTTGTGGGGAGTCTCGCGATAGTGTACGAGTGACGGTGAGTACGGTAGCGAAGCCGAATGCAGTGAGTGAGAAGAGTACGTATTATGTAGGGGAGACGATAGGATTAAAGGTAGAGAATGATTTTAGCATCTGTCCACCGGCTTGTGACTACACGATAGGTTGGACGGGTCCGGGAGGCTTCACGGGTAGTGGATTGAGTGTAAGTAGGCCCAATGCGTCGGTGAGCATGAGTGGTAGTTATATTGTGACGGTGCGTAGTGGGGCAGGATGTGAAAACAAAGATACGGTATTGGTGACGGTATCGACCAAGCCAGTGACGGGGATTACGAATGTGAGCGTAAATACAAATTCGGTCTGTCCAGGGTCTGGGATAAGTGTGAGTTTTGGGATAGAGCCTTCGGATGGGGTGGGTAATTTTAGTGTGTTTTTGGTCGATGGCAGTGGTCAGAAAGTAGGGGGGAGTTTAGGAAGTGGAACTCAAAGTCCGCTACAAGCGATGCTTCCGGCGAGTATAGGAGCAGGAAGTAATTATCAATTGTTGGTAGAGAGTGGCACGGTGAGAGGCACGAGTCGTGCGATTGGGATTTTGGCTTCTGCTACGGCCCAAATGCTCCAACCTAGTCGAGATACCTCGATTATTTATCGCAAGACGGGTAATAACTTTCAGGTACGGGTAAGACTTACGGGCAGTGGTCCCTTTACGCTTACTTTTAGTGGTGGTCGTACGGTGCGAGTACAAAATGCGGGAGATACGACCTTGAGTTTTCGGATAGAGACGGCGGGGCCATTTAGTATACAGAGTGTAAGTGGAGCTTGTGGAGGGAGTTTGCAAGGAGTACAGACGGTTCAGTTGGGACTCAAACAAGTCGTTGCTATCGAGGAAAAAGAAGAGGATATTAAGTTTGAATTGTGGCCTAATCCAGTAAGGGAGAAATTGGAACTGCATAGAAAGGGAAAAGGAGGAGTAACAATGCCTGCACAAGTAGAGGTGTTGGATATGAGTGGGCGGGTGATGTTAAAACATGACATGATACAAGACCGAGAAGAGATAGATTGTAAGGGTTTGTCGGTCGGTAGTTATTGGTTGCAGATAAAACAAGGAGAATATAAAGCGTCGTTTAGGTTTATCAAAAATTGAAGTTATAAGGTGGTTTTTGAAGAGAAGTTTCAAGCTGTATGACTCAAAAGAAGGGTGTTTTTTAGAATATACTTGATTATCAGGACAATAAACTATATTTTTATAGGCTTCTGATACGAAAAAGTTCAATCTGTGCATGAGTATGATGTCATTTTTAATACCGTTTGATAAAAACATATACTTGGGGAGATATTAAACTTTTTGTTTTAAGTAACTTGCCATCAATGCCTTGATCAAAATACTAAAAATGCTGATTTGGAATGAATTGAACTTGTAACAAAGACGGCAAAGGTTCTCAATGTTAAAAAACTAGAAAGGAAATGAAGCGTAACGCAATTTTACTGTTTTTGTGGGGAATGAGTTTTTGCAGCTGGGGACAGTGGAGTGGTGACCTAAGTCAGAATGATCGTGTTAGTGGTGGTGGAATGAATTCTTTTGGCTTTAGTGCAGTGACGAGAGAGGATGGAAGTGTAATGGTGATATGGTCTGAAAGAGAAGGAAATGCGGCTATCATGTATGCCAAAAAATACCGCGCAGACGGTACAGTCTCTTTGGCTAAAAAAGAAATATTCAGATATACTTCAAGTGAGTCGTGCTCCAGGGCCACTTTTACGGGAGTAAGTGCCCAAAGAGCGTCAGGTTCTGATGATGTTTTTGTGCTTTATACCTTAGGCACTCAAATCAGCATCCTATCAAGTGCCGAAACTTGGTATCTACAGTATCAGATTATATCCTTCAATGATGCCTCACCCAAAATTCCTGTCATAGATGGCAATGAAAGTCGAGGTATCAATTTAGGGTACAATTATGGTAGCGGAGCCGATGTTTTTGTTTTTTTAGAAGCGATGTTTATCAAAGGTGGCGGCGGTCGTCTAGCAGTGGCGTGGCAACAAAAAAACAACCCCTCAGATACAAAAAGAGGCGGTGGAGGCAATTTAGCCAATGGCACTGACATCAGGTTGGCGATTTTGGATCCTAGTAACCGCAGTGCACCTACTGCCTATTTTCATGAAGAAGCAAGTGGAGAGCAAACACTCCCTAAAATGTATGCTACTGGCAATCGAATTTTTGTTTCTTATGTAAAAGACGGAAATCGTCTAGCGGTGAGGCGTTATAACTGGAATGGCACTACCATCACCAAAGATTGGGGTGGTAGCGAACGTTTGCTAGGAAATGTGACAGATTTATACGCTAATGTCGGTATGCAAGCTTCAGATAGTGATACTGGAGACATGTATGCTCTTGCGAGTCTCTCTTCGGCCGACAATACCGTCAAAAAAATCCAAGCGCATCGCTTTGATGTTGCAACAGGTACTTTTCGTGAAGCTACGGATTTGGTAGGGGCACAGCAAGTAGGACCACCCCGCATGGCGGGTGGAAATAGATTTCGCCCTGTTTTTATTTATACAAGCAATGGGCGTCAAAAAATCCAACGTTTCGAGGGGCAAAATCGTAAAAGTGCTGAAACAGATATTACGTTTCGAACCCATTCTGGGGATCCTACATTTGGAGGGACACTCATCAGTGAAAGTCCTGATAGATACCTTCTGGCGGGCGAAAACCGTGATAACGGCGAAATATATGCCCAAATAATCAGATTTGACAGTGATACTGGTGAAGGAGTCAGAGAGTGGGGCAATGATGGTAAAATTATTAGCAATGCTTCGGGAAGTAGAAACGGTCCCCAAAATTATATGCTCAATAGCAATGCTTACCTGTTTTTGTGGCGAGACCTTCGTAATCGTACCAATGACTGTACGGGAGATGCTTACTTACAAGTAGTTGATAAAGACGGTAACCCTTTCAAAGTTTCGATTTCCAAACCAGTTCTAAATCGAACAACATTATGTACGAAAGACACGTTGGTAGTGACCTTTACGACGACTGGGACCTTCAACAGTGGAAATGTTTTTACGGCAGAGTTGATACCAGAAGGCAGTAATACACCCTACACGAGTCTGAGTTCTCGCAATACAACGATAGTAGGCAATACGATTCGATTTCGGATCGATGAGTACTTGTCGAGTGGAATTACAGATGCCCAAAAGCGCTTTAAGGTACGAGTTCGCAGCAGCAATCCTGTAGGAGTGAGTGTGGAAGATAGCGAGGTGTTTACGATAGTGAGCAATCCAAGTGTGGTAGCCCAGGCCAATTCCCAGAAGAATTTGCAACTATGCGAAGGTCGAGTGTTGGTATTGTCAGGGACGAGTGGTTTTACGAGTTATATCTGGACGGGACCGGGGAATTTCCGACTGACGTCGACGGTTGCGAATTTGACACCCTTTTCGGCAGGACCAAGTAGCAGTGGAATGTATCATGTTCGAGCGGTGGGGAGTTGTGGGGAGTCTCGCGATAGTGTACGAGTGACGGTGAGTACGGTAGCGAAGCCGAATGCAGTGAGTGAGAAGAGTACGTATTATGTAGGGGAGACGATAGGGTTGAAGGTAGAGAATGATTTTAGCATCTGTCCACCGGCTTGTGACTACACGATAGGTTGGACGGGTCCGGGGGGCTTCACGGGTAGTGGATTGAGTGTAAGTAGGCCCAATGCGTCGGTGAGCATGAGTGGTAGTTATATTGTGACGGTGCGTAGTGGGGCAGGATGTGAAAACAAAGATACGGTATTGGTGACGGTATCGACCAAGCCAGTGACGGGGATTACGAATGTGAGCGTAAATACAAATTCGGTCTGTCCAGGGTCTGGGATAAGTGTGAGTTTTGGGATAGAGCCTTCGGATGGGGTGGGTAATTTTAGTGTGTTTTTGGTCGATGGCAGTGGTCAGAAAGTAGGGGGGAGTTTAGGAAGTGGAACTCAAAGTCCGCTACAAGCGATGCTTCCGGCGAGTATAGGAGCAGGAAGTAATTATCAAGTATTGGTAGAGAGCGGGACGGTAAGAGCGACGAGTCGTGCGATTGTGGTTTTGTCTTCTGCTACGGCTCAAATGCTCCAACCTAGTCGAGATACCTCGATTATTTATCGCAAGACGGGTAATAACTTTCAGGTGCGGGTAAGACTTACGGGCAGTGGTCCCTTTACGCTTACTTTTAGTGGTGGTCGTACGGTGCGAGTACAAAATGCGGGAGATACGACCTTGAGTTTTCGGATAGAGACGGCGGGGCCATTTAGTATACAGAGTGTAAGTGGAGCTTGTGGAGGGAGTTTGCAAGGAGTACAGACGGTTCAGTTGGGACTTAAGCAAGTCGTCGCTATCGAGGAGTCAATACCTACAGATTGGGTCGAAATTTCGCCTAATCCCGTTTCGGATAAACTCATCCTAAAACTCAAAAATTCACTCATTATGCCTGCTGCATTGCAGCTACGACTGATAGATATGCGGGGCAATCTTATCACTACCCAACAATTCTCAAATCAGAGTCATGAGCTTGATTGTAAGCATCTTCCGATAGGTAGTTATGTGTTAGAAGTAAGCCAAGGAAAACATAAAGAATCATTTAAGATTATAAAATATTGAAGATGAAAACAATAATGGTGTCTTTCGTGCTTTTAATGGGCCTGTTGGGTTGTAAAAACAAGGATATAACTGCCCAACTAGGCCGCGTGTGGATTGTAAAACAGGCGATTCATATTGATAAAAATGGAGGACGAAACGTAGTGTATGATAAGACCAATGGCGTAAACTTATTTAACTACGAACCTTTTCTCCTAGACTTGACCAATGCAGATGCTTTGAAATTTACGGATGTTGCAGTGGGAGGTGATAGATACGATTTTGTGGGTAAATGGCGTGTAGATGAGAAAGTAAAACTAGTGTTGTATGATTTGAGTCCCGAGCCTACGTGTATCGATGACCGCTCCGATTGTATGAAAGACGGAATTCAGTTTTTTATCAACTCTGTTTCTGATAATGAATTGAAAATCAACAGGCTGTATAGTAGTGATAAAACAGGAGATACTCTTAATGAATACATCCTTCAAGCTAAATAGGAGTGATAAAAATTGGTAATAACCACAAATGAAGCTGATTTCTATCAATATAAAGCCTTATCAGTACCTTACTTTGATAGGGTTGTTTTCGTACAATGCTTATAGTCAGAGCTTAAATCTGAATGTGTCGGGAGCTGGTAGTAGGGCAACGGCGATGGGAGGGGCTTTTATTGGAGTGGCCGATGATGTCACGGCCGTGTATTGGAATCCCGCCGGTACTGCTACTATCGACTACACCTACGAAATGCTCGAAGACGGGCAAGGCATGCATGCGCTCGTATCTGGACGCAATCAATCCCTTCAAGTGACCTCCGAAACCACACCTGTCACTTATACCCCTCGTTTTTCTCCTAGTTTTGTGGGTGTAATGATACCTTATAAAAAAGCTACTCTGACGGGCAAACCCGTAAGCTTGGGGCGATTTGATCCAAGTATTGTTTTTTCGGCCGCTTATCACAATGTAATGGATGGAAACAATTATCAAACACAGCAAACCCTCCCTTCATCGTCGACTAGTATCAAAAGCAATCTCAACATTAGCACCGCTTCATTGTCAGCGGCTTATCAATTTTCTCCTTATATGTCGGTGGGTCTTACCGCCAATTATTGGTTCGGTTTAGGAGGAAAACTTAGCTATACTGCTACCCAACAGTCTGATAATTTGACCCGCACGGGCACTGGACAATATCGTATTAGTGGGGTTAATTTTATTGGAGGGCTGATGTTTGATTTTTATGACAACAATCTCCCTTTGCGTTTGGGATTTAGAGTTTCTACGCCTTTTGCTTTGCGCAATAAATACACCCTTGATGGGACCGTACAGCGAGGTAGCTTGGATTTGCAAGAAAGTAGTCTTTACAATCAAAAGTATAAAATGCCCTTTACCGCAGGAGTGGGAGTGGCTTATCGTCCTTTTTGGAGATTGTTGCTTACGGGAGATGTAGAGATATTGCCTTATAAAGGGCAATCGGTTTCCCAAACTTTTTTTGAATATAACCAATACAATAGCCTCTTTTCTAGTAGCTCGCTTCCTTTGGTGGTCGATAATCCCGTCAGGCCCGTGTTGGCTACCGAAAATCTTTATCAGTTGAGAGGAGGCGGAGAAGTGTTTTTGTTGGATAGTCGTTTGTTTGAAATGAGAATCTTAGGAGGCTATCGTCAACAATCATACCTCAACAACGATGGTAGCAGCAGCATTGCCAGAGGCTTTAGTGCAGGCGTATCGGTGTTTTTTGACCGTTTTAAGATTCATGGAGCTTATGAGCAGCTCAAATACCAACAAGGAGTAACTAGTATCAATCATCTAACTCGTACTAACCTCACGCTAGATTTGGTAGTACTTCTTCAAAACTAAGGCAAACCAATTGTATGACAAGTCGCCCTTGGCTCATCGCATTTTTATTGATTGGGTTATCAGTACAGATAACCTTGGGACAGCAATTTGTCAATTTTTATAAACTAGGTGCCAAACTCAATCAGGAAGAAAAATGGAGCGAATCGGTCAAGTATTTTGAAGAAGCTCTCAAAACCAATACACACGATAGCAAAGCGATTGCTTCGCGTACGGGGCGCCCTTCAGAATATTATCCAAACCGCGAGTTGGGTATTGCACTTTTGATGTTGGGCAAAAAAGAGGAGGCGAAAAAGTATTTGGAAAAATCATATGCCGACGACCCTACTGAGCGGACGGTGGGGTATCTCAAAAAAATTGACCCTAATTGGCAGGACCCGCGATTTATTGCTGAGACCCCCAAATTGGCCAAACCAAGTTTTGAAAAGGAAAGGGTTGAAAAAAGCACCGAAACTTTGGAAGGCGGACAAACCCTCACCTTAAAAATCCCGGTTAGGAATGAGGGAGAAGGGCGTTTTGAGAAAGGATTTATCCGAACCTCTTTGCCCAATGCCATAAAAGGAGTGGAGTTTGAACCGACGGTGGCAGTGGGAGACGTAAGAGCTGGTGCCAACCGCGTTGCTCAAGTGACGCTCAAAGGCTCATCACTGCTCCTAGATGGCAAAGCCTCAGTCACCTTGAAGTTGGAAGGTGAAGGTGGGCAGCTTTGGGATGAGATCGAAATTCATTTCAAAACCCTAAGTCCTGCGGCTCCTTTATTGAAACTCGGAAGTGTATTGGCTGCCAATAGCAGTAAACTTATTTTAGAAAAAGGCAGACGCTCCAAAGGCGTAAAGTTTTCAATCAAAAACGAGGGAAGGGGATTGCTCTCTAAGCCAAAGGTTACGGCTACTTTTAATGGCACTCCTGTGATGTTTACGCCTGCCTCAGTGGCTACTATTTTACCTAACGAATCTGTTACTTACGCTTGTGACCTCTTTGCTCCTTCAAGTATGGTAGCTGCTACTATACCCCTAAAAATAACGATACAAGACCCTAATGGAACTTACCAATTTAGTGACGAATGGGCCATACCTGTACAAGAGCCTCAAACGCCCTTGGTACATTTTGAATATCCATTGGTGAAGTGGGAAGGTACTCGGGAAGGATATATTACGCCTCTTTCAAGACCCGTCATCAAATTTAGCATTGTCAATGAAGCCGATGAAGAATCAAAACCACTTATGGTCAAGGCTTCTTTGCAATCAAATACTGCGAGTGGCATCGCCGTTCTGGCTTCCTCACAAGCACTCAAAGTAGATGCTAACGGTAAAAAAACGGCAGAAATAGCCTTGTCTATCAATCCCAAACAGCTCAAAGGAGAGCAAACTCGCTTGCTATTACGGATTGAAGATGCGCAGCAAAAATTAATTGATAAAATCGAAATTGAAGGTAAGGTATTGTCCTCTTCTAAAATTGAGCGTCAAAATTATACCTATAGCGACATTTTGAGTCTGGTCGAAACCAACATCTTTGGAATGATTGACGAATACCAAAGTTATTTCAACTTATTGGGGAGGCCTCGTCAGTCGGCCAATGTAATCGCAAGTTACAAACGACAGTTGGTGCAGGAGTGTTTTATGGCAAAAAACAACGAAAAGGTTTATTTTTCACCCAAAATTATTTTACCTGATTCACTGATTTTTGCTAAGCGGCTCACCGCCGATTTAGAACTAGATACTTATCTTAACAATATCGCTTCGGTGTGGTTCGATAGTTGCCAAACAACCTTAAATACGGAAGCCGCCCGATTCTCCCAAATTCAATTAGGCTCCAAGAAAGAGCCCTATTTAGACGTATTTCTGCCTAAAAAAATCCACGGTCGTCTCAATGCCCTTTACGGCAAAATGAACCTAGACAAGGAGACGATGACAAGGTTTAGGTTTTATTTCAAACCGGTAGAGCTTCCCGACGGCAATCTAGCTTTTGAGGATATTTATATCAAAAGTGTCAGAGAAGCTACTTCCAAAGATACGATAGGGACATTGACCAACGAAGAGCTTAAAAATGAAGCTACCAAAGAAGCAAAAATGGGCATGGCGATGTCGTCGCAGTTGAGTGTGCTTGTAAGTGATTTAAAGAAACAATTACCCTCAGTTCCAAAACAACAGATTTATTTAGAGCCACTTATATACGATGGCGCTGGGGGATTTACCAACTACGTACCCGAGGTAAGCCGGCAGATGATTAGGCAACTCGAAAAAATGCAGCCACGCCTGAAAGTTGTTAACTCAGATGAATGCGTACTGACGCAAATGGTACCCAAACGTGATTTTATCGTATCGGGTAAATTTGAAAAATCGCCCCAAGGATTGAAGGTGATATTGGCGCTACAAGACGGAAAGACTTTTGAAAAAATGTGGGAGGGCTTTTCGGTGATTACAAATTTTAATCAATAGCGAGGATTCCAAAAATTTTAAGAAAATGAGGATGAAAACCAAAGGAATATGGATGGGGATGGCTCTTGTGATGCTGATAACATTGGCGCAGGCCCAGACCAATGAAAAAGAGAGTAGTTTGCCCGATTTTCAGGGAGAGCTGCGCGAGATTAGCCTGGAAGAGTTGGAGGGACCCTACAAAAAAAGTACCGAAGAAACGATATTGGAATTGCAACGGTGCATTCAGATTATTGGAAGCAAAGAAACCACCAAAGACAAAAAGGATTTGGCTTTCAAAAATGCGATTCAGATGTTTATCCCTGGCTCTACGATTCAAGTATCTTCTGGTAAAAAAGGAGCTAAAGTAGAATCGTACACTGTAGGCGAATACTTGCGTAGACTGAGGGCGTTGAATTATCAAGAAGTCGAAATCACCTTTGATAAAGTATACATGGGGAGTTATCGAAAAGGACCAGACGGCAAGTATTATACGACTGCTACTTTTGAACAAAAATTTAAGGGCACAACCGCCGCTGGTACTGTCTATGAAGATAAAACCAAAAAAGCCGTAGACGTATCTATGGAAAACACCATGGACGATGTTGACAAAGAAGTGAAATGGATGGTAAAATTGGGAAATATCAAAGTACTTGAGACAAAAACCCCCGACAAACCTATCAATTAAGTAAATGTGTAAATTTGAAAATAACACATTGGTAGCCAAATAATTAAGTTTATATAATAAGTGTTATCTTCTAACCCTAGTCTAAAGGCGGAACACCGATGCAACGTGGGGTTTAAGGAGTCACAGATTATTAATAACATCCAGTTTAATTTTGCATAATTACTTAAGTAGTAGAACAGACTTAGAGTATAACTGTTTCTAAATTGATGATAATCATAACAGGTAACGATTAACTATGCCTTAGCACTTAATTATGAAGTGGGTTCGATATACTTTAGTGATGTGGATAGGCTGCCTATTCACAAATAGTGTATGTGGGCAGATTGCCATACCACATGCCAAATCGAAAGCGCCTTTGTCCTCGACTGAAAATATTCGTCAGATTGATGAATTTTATGACCGATTTAATGCGTACCGGCTGGCCAACGGACAGAAAATCAGTGATTCATTGCGACGAACTTCATTGCGAGCTGAGCTGATTCGGGGATTAGTCAATGCAGAAGATACTAAATGGCATAAGCCCGAAGAACGAGAAAAACTTTTGCGTTTTATCAAATTGGTATGTGACGAAAACAAACCGCGTTACTTAGAAAAATTTGATGATAAGATATATGCCATTGCTTCTTGTAAAGTAGAGTATTTTAGTTCGCCATCCACCACCGATTTATTGTTTCGTCGGAAAGTAGAAAAAGGCACCCACTCGTGGCTCTTGCAAGGTGTTTCGGATGATTTTATGGTTCAATTTGAAAGAAAAACGGAACAGCGGGCGGTAGTACCTAATGCCCATGAAACCAATTTTCTGAGTCTTTCTAACGAACTACATGCAGGAGTACCTTTACGAAACTATACAGACACAAGCTTTCGTTTTGATGCCTTGAGTGCATTTGTGTTTGCGGTCGACAACAAATTTGTGAAATTTAATGAATGTGACCATGTTACGGTTTTTGTGACTGGAATCGAGGGGTGGATTATCAAATTAGAAGAATATACCCGCGAAAACACTAATTCGGGTTGGTTGATTAGTGATCTGATTGAAACCAAACAAGAAACTACCCAAGCACTTATCTTCAAATATAAATAGACAGCGATATGGGAGCTTTAGAAGTGGCAATCCAAAGTTATTGTGGAGCGGCAGATAGGTTGAATGTTTCGCCTGAGGGTATAAGAAACGATGTTGATATTGTAATGAGGGCTTTTCCATTGGGAAGAATTTTTCTCCATCATTTTTTAAATGGAGGTGGAGGGAATCTCATTATCCCAACGGAAGGCATAATTGAAAATGATGAAGGTGTAAAAACAAATATTCAAGGTCATCTTTCCAGAGATATTTCATCGGAGCAAGGCATTATTCCAAATAATCAAGGCAGATATCATCAACGTAACTTTCAGATGGCATTTGGAAGTCTTAACTTTCAGTGGAAAATAGCTCGACGCACCCAAGTTGAAAATGGGGAGATTTGCATTGTTGACTTGTGGTTTGTGAATCGCTATCGTTGGCATGAAACAGTCGCTAGAATTTCGCAGTGTATGCACCGAGCATATACCCGATCTTCAGGTATGGAATATGATATGATTGGTAAAAGGGTGTTTTATATTTATCGGAAACGTACAGAAGGCCAAGATACATTTCTCAGATGTGACCAGAATACCCCCTTTTTACGAGAACTTAGAGAGCGAAATCAGCCAGCACCCCATACGGGTAGAGATGTGGGGGTGATATATCCCGATAGTCAATCTTATTTTGAAATTCAATAAATTAAGGTAGACCATTCCAGTGAGTTATCAAATCAAATGTAGTATTACTCAGATTCACTGTTAGTTATGAATGCTCTTATTTTTGCATCCCAAGAAAGACAAGGCTTTTTGCCTGCTGCGGGAGCTTTTCGGCAGTATTTAAGGCAGGAAGGGTATCAAGTAAATCAAATAAGTTTTGAAGTCAATGCCCTAGAAGATTCTTCTGAAAGAGATTCGGTAAGAACACAAATTGGTAATTTTCAGAACAATTATGATTTGGTGGCTTATTTTGGGCATGGAGGAAGTCATTCTCTTATCTCTTCCGATATGACGGTCAGGCAGTTTTGTGATATTTTTAGGGGTAGAATCAACCGTGGCGCAAAGATTATACTGTATGCTTGTAGTACAGGGACTCCTGGTGGATTTGCGCAGCAAATCAGCCGTCAATTTGCTGATTCTACGGTATATGCCCACACTACTGCCGAAGACGCTACCCGCAATCCCGCCGTGGTAGTATATCCAGAGCTTCATCCTGTGGCTAACCAAAACTATATCGTTCATCCTAACAGCTATTTGTGGCCCTTTTGGGTACGGAAAATACTAGAAGCTAACGGCAGCATGTATTGGCGTGAATACCCTTTTCAAAATATCGAAATCATCGGAAAAGAGTTATTTGAATATGCTATCCAAAATCACTCATTGATAGAAGAAGAAGCGGCGGCTTATTTGGCCGATGAACGAGCAACAGAAGGAGCAGCTCGTTTGGGGCGTCGCTATGCCCAAGTCACCTCGCGTGCATTGCGAATGGTAGGGGGAGTTAGGGCTTTTGAGGCTCATCGTGGCGAATCTTCGAGAGCGCAGCGTATTCGTCGACGTGCCGAAGAAGAAAGCGCGCGTTTAGCTATGGCTGAAGCAAGAATGGAAACCGTAACTTCAATGAACTCACTAATAAGCCGTATAGGGAGTTTACCACCTGTAGAGGACATTCTTAAACTGATGCGATTTCGGAGATAGTAGTTTCTTAAAAAATTGTTTCAGAGAAGTTTTTTTTACCGCTTGATAACATTCTATTGACCTATACAGCATAGGGCCTTAATATTGAGTTTTACTTAATTCGTAACAAAATGCTCAACGCTAATCTTGAATTTGATCAGATTCCGCTCAATCATCGAAGATCGTTTAATGGACTTCATGCTCAAAAACAAAAAATAGCAGTAGGTACCTTACTTTACAAGTTTACTGACTGGGAAGTTTTCAATTCTTATACAGACACTGCCAACCAACTCAAAGAATCGGTCTCGGCTTTTTGGGGCACTTTGGGCGATTTGCATGATGTATTGGCTTATGCTACTCAGTCCAATAAGAGTTTGCTAGACTGTATTCGGCGACGTAATGCGGTATTGCACAATTGGAATGGCCTTAATTCTTTGGTGATCATACGACTTCGACAAGACGTGGTTGGATTTGTGGGAAATATTGGTCCCCAAACCGAAAAAGGCTATGCCGAACAGTATATGAAAAGGCAGGGCTATACCGCCGCTATTCAGCTCTGGGGCGGAGCTTCGCAGGTGTATTTGCCAGGACTTACGCGGCTACATGTAGAAGAAGTAGTACCTTCTGCTACTGTATTGGTACGTGATCCTGTACCCGATATCGTGGCCTTTTTGGAAGAATATAACCTAGTATAAATCATGCCCTAAATAGGGGGCTTGCACTCTAAATTGGTATATTCTAAACAAAAGCTACCGTTTACTCAATAATGCTTGACATTGGGAGGTGTCTTTTCTAAGTTTGAAAAGTGTTATGATAAAGTGAGTTCGGATTTTTAGGTTCTCGGCACAAGACTTCTAAACACTTAAACCCTTTATGCTTTCTACCCTTACATTCAGTAGCGACCTCAAACGTGCGGTTCAGATAGCTCAGTCTGTAGCAAAAGAAAATCAGCAGGCTAATTATTCGCCGGGGCATTTGCTCAAGGGGATTTTGCATAATGACGTAGGGCTGTCGAGTATCCTTGCTTCGTGGGACGTCGATGTGCACTACTTGAGAGATTGGGCAGATATTAGGATAGAAAAATATCCCAAATCCGCACGGCCAGTAAGTGATATAAGAGGCGACGCGCAAGTACAAGCCGTGTATGAGGTATCAGATGTGATACGAATGAAGTTGGGTGAAGAAGAGGTCTCTCCTTTGGCTGTTTTGACGGCTATTGCAAGGCCAGGGGTAGGCTTTCAGAAAGACCAACTAAAATCATTTCCTCTTACAGAGACCGAGCTGCTCGCCAAAGCTATGGAAGGGGCTGGGGTGCAAAGTAGTGTAACTCCTGCCAATGGGAGTAAAAATAACACGTCGGGAGGCACAAAAACTGATACTTCAGGACAAAAAACATTACATAAGTATTGTGTCGACAAAACGGCCATTGCAAGGGAAGGAAAACTCGACCCCATCATCGGGCGCGATAAAGAAACCCGTATGACCATCGAAATCTTAGGTCGCCGTACTAAACCAAATGTAATCATTGTGGGAGAACCTGGGGTAGGAAAAACCGCCTTGGTAGAAGGGCTCGCCCAATTGATTGTTGCTGAACAGGTGCCGGGGCATTTGCAAAATGCAGCTTTGCTTCAGCTAGACATGGGGGCTTTGATTGCGGGAGCCTCTTACAAAGGAGAAATTGAAGATCGACTTAAAAATATCATTGCCGAAGTAAAACAGTTAGACAGAGCGCTGCTTTTTATTGACGAAATCCACATCTTAATGGACCCGCAGAGTGGGGCAATGGGACTAGTCAACCTCCTAAAGCCAGAACTTGCTCGGGGCGAGTTGACTGTAATTGGGGCTACTACACTAGATGAGTTTAGAAAATACATGGAGCCTGATGAGGCCTTTAGTCGTCGTTTTGAATTGGTAAAAGTAGAAGAACCTGACGAGACAACAGCCGCACGGATGATTGGTAAAGTTGTTCCTTTATTTGAAGAACATCACCAAATAAAGGTAGGTGAGGGCACTATCTCCGAAACCGTCCGCTTGGCAAGACGTTATATCAAAGATCGCCGATTGCCAGATGCTGCTATTGATCTCATCGACCGCACCATGGCCGCTATGAAACTCATGAGCGAAACTACGCAGCGCGAGATTGATTTTTTGCGTGAAGAATTGTCGCTTTTGCAAGCTTCGCATGGTGGAGGAGATCCATTGTTATACCTACAAGAATTGCGTTGGTTCGAACGGCAGTTGCAGCATCGGCTAAGTCCCATTTTGTTGGGTCAGCTGGAAGAACAACTTGATTTGTCCCAGCTAGAACTACCTGAAGCGGTTGCCGAACATTTGCAACTATTGGTTGAGCAATTAGAAACCTTAGGAAAGCGAGAAAAAGAAGCGGTTCAGAAACATGATGTTGCGGCGGTGGTAGCTCACAAGACGGGTATTCCTTTAGGAAAATTGCAATCCAAAGAACGTGAGAAGCTGCTACAACTAAACGAACACCTCAAAAAACGGGTCATTGGGCAAGACCATGCGATTCAGGTTATTGCAGATGCAATTCTCGAAAATCGTTCGGGATTGAGTCGTCCGGGGCAGCCGATTGGGTCTTTTTTCTTTTCGGGACCTACTGGCACCGGAAAAACTGAACTTGCCAAAACGATGGCAGATTTTCTGTTCAATGACGAAAAAGCCCTTATCCGCTTCGATATGTCGGAGTTTAAAGAAGAACATTCCGCAGCGGTTTTGTACGGAGCGCCTCCTGGCTATGTAGGTTATGAAGAAGGGGGGCTATTGGTCACTAAAATCAAGCAACAGCCTTTTGCTATTGTATTGTTTGACGAAATAGAAAAAGCGCATCCTTCGGTTTTTGATTTGTTTTTGCAGATTTTGGATGAAGGAACCCTACACGACCGTCTTGGGCGCGAGGGTGATTTTTCGAATGCCATCATTTTATTTACTTCCAATATCGGTGCAGAGTGGATTACCGAACAATTTGGGAAAGGCACGATTCCCGCCTCTAATGACATACTTGATTTGATGACTAAGCATTTTCGGCCGGAGTTTTTGGGGCGTCTCACCGAGATTATTCCATTTAGTCCCATTACTGAGAAAGCCGTTATCAATATCTTCAATATTCAGTTGAAGCCTTTAGAAAAGCTATTGGAAAAACAAGGAATTACTTTGCAGATTGACGATGAGGCACGTAAAGCCCTTGCACTTGAAGGCTTTACACCAAAATACGGCGCGCGTCCTATTCGTGGTGTGATCCGTAATCGCATTCGCCGGCCTCTGTCGAGGATGATTGTGGCGGGCGAAATCGGCAAAGGCTCTGAAGTAAGACTGAAATTGGGGGAGAATGGGGAGTTTGAATGGGAGAAAGTGTGACCTTTCGATAATATTTTAAAAATAAATATACCCAATGGGATTATCTTTACCTAACGTTACGTGGATTGGAGTAGGTGCTAAATATGGCGGTTTTTTGGGCGGTATCGGTGCCGAAACTACTACTGGATGGATGATGAATTTAGGTTCTTATGACCGCGTCATTTTCAATGTTGAAAGTATCAAAATAGGTCTTGGTCTAGGCGGGGGAACGGGGGCGTGTTTTATTGTGGCTCTCAATTGCCTAAGTCCACAGGCTCTAGTAACAGACACTTATGAAGTGCAAGGAAACATCGACTTAGGGGTTTCATTGGGTAATCGTTGGGGAGGATTTGCACGAAGTGCGATACGGCATCTTCGCCCGTTTATGGATATGGGACCTCAAGCTGCTCGAATGATTATTGAGGGTTCTAGGCACGCAGATGACCTTCGAAACTTGGGGCATTTGCTGTATAACAATTATGGATTGCTAACACAAGGAAAATCTACGCCCCAATTGATAACGATAGATATACCTGTAGGTGGTTTTGCGGCAGAGTTGAGTATTACGAGTAGTTTCCAAAAGTTTTCGATTGTTGATTATATCGTAGCTCCACCTCAATAAATTAAGTAATAAAGACCCCAATAGGGATAAATACGTGATTTTAAAATCAAGGGTTTTTACGCTTAAAAGATTGATAGTTAAGATGTAATTTTGTTTTGTCAATAAGGTAAATGAAACTAAAATTAGATGTTAACAATCATGGGACTAAACTTACTACTAAATAGGAGAATATTAAATTGGGTATCAAGGAAAATAGGACACCAAGTAGGAAATGGCGAATGTTGGACATTAGCTGAAACAGCCCTCAGAGAATCAGAAGCGCGGACGTCCAGTGATATTATGGGTGCCGACAATCTCACCGCAGATGCCGATTATAGATGGGGAGAGTTAGTAGGAGAATTATCCCAGTTGGCTGAAGGAGACATCATTCAGTTTCGGAATTATGTTGTGACCGTTGATAATGGCTCCTCTTGGTGGCAGGAGAGTCGCCCGCACCATACCGCGATTGTAGCTTCAGTAGGGGCAAATGGTGTCGTTGAAGTGTTGGAGTGTAATGTTAAAGGCTCGCGGCGAGTACAGCGAAATACGTTGTATTTTCAGCGGAGTAGCAGTGTATCAATAAGTGGTAGTTGGTTTTTTTATCATCCTCAACCACGTGCGTAAAATAAACATATTACGTAAAAATACCTGATTTGAAAAATTGCGTATTTTCACTATAAAATCCTTGAGAATCAATAAATACCTTTGTAAGGTCAATCAAACAAACCCCTAACAACCTTTAACTATGGCAATCGAAAAACCTCAACTCGGCGGCGTCATCATTGACGAAGGCACAAGCGAAGCAATCAAGCTTCTGCATGATAATAAAACGGCGATTGTGAGCAAGTTTACGGCCGATTCTATGAGTCAAGCGCCCGTAGAAGGAATTCAAAAATTGCAAGAGGCATTTGACCATTTTCAACCTCAAGTAGACATTACGCATACAACCGAAGAAGGCCAAGAAGTAAACGAAACTTTGAACTTTACGAGCTTGAGTGCCTTTACTGTCAAAGGGATGATTGAGCAGAGTGGATTTTTGCAAGAATTGAAAGGTAAAGAAGATGACTATCAGACGCTTATCAAAAGACTGATGACCAACAAAGTATTTCAGAAACTTTTGGCCGACCCTGCTGGCAAAGCTGCTTTTTTGGAAGCATTGAATGCAATGATTGTCGAACTTGATGATGTTGATGGCGAATAACGCCCCATTCACATTTGACACTAATCTGACTTTATGACTCACTTTTGCAACTAATAAGCTTATCATGGCACAAGAAGAACAATTACCCCAGTCAAAAGAACTCACCAAAGAAAAAGCCGCTCCACGTCCTCTTACCCAGACCGTTCAGCAACTAGCCAAATACGGCGGTTTTGAATTTATCAAAACAATCGTGGATGGTACCGAAAACATGGACCCTACCAAAAAAGCAAGAAAGGCCATGTTTATGGAAGAAGATGAAAATAAAGCGGATCGTAAAAAGCTAAAAAAACGTCTTCAAGCGGTGGCAGATTTATTGTCTGCTCATGATAATGTAGCAGATATGGTAGCTGAAGCCGAAGAAAAAGCCGCTTCTGCTAGTGAGACACTTAAGTCAAACTTGCTCAACTGCCTGAGCCAAACAGAAGAACTCGAACGCTCTTATCGTTCATTGGCTTTGTTTTTTGAAAATGCCGCCGAAGAAAAAATCAAAAACTTAACACTTTTTGATGCGGGACTTGATGCTACTACCGACACCGACGGCTTCAGCAATCCCACTGGAATCTTTGAGCAAGTTGCCAGGGAGCTTCGTGACAACTACGATCGTTTTGACCTTACCAACAACTATTCATTGCTTGTATTGCCAGGCTGGTTGAAAAAAAACACCATCGTAGACAAGTGGGCGGAGCTTGCGCACCAAAACAAAACAATGCTTTTGACAGATTATCGCCACTTAGACAGTGCCGAAGACGTAGAAGCAATGTTTGATAGAGACAAACTCACTGGTTCTGATCCACATAAGGCGCACGTAATGATGCCTTGCAATTGGGTGGTAGGCCGTGAAGCCAACACTGAGATTGGCGAAGAAGAGCACCTTTTTATACCCCCATCAATGGCTCTTGCTGGCTTACTTTGGGGCGGTAATATCGCCCAACCAGCCGCAGGTTTGGCACATGGTAAGCTCAAGATGGCTTCTGGTACTCGCTTTACGATGCGCAAAAACGAAGTCGCCCAACTAGAGAGCAAAGGTCTTATTCCGCTCATTTATGAATGGGGAAGAGTAGTGCCCCAATCGGCTAAAACATTGTTTGACGGAGATAATGTAGGCTTACAGACGTACAGTGTGGTACGGGTTTTTGATTGGGTGGGTAAGATTATGCAAGATTTCTTGAATCGCCGTACTTTCGAAAATATCGACAATCGCATGCTCGAAGACATCAAAAAGCAGATGTCGAAGTTTCTGGCCGAGATTCGGGGACCAGGCAAAATCATCGAAGACTATCGCAATCTAGAGGTAAAACGGAATCCTGCCAAACCTACGCACGTGATTATAAACGTGGATTTAAAACCGTTTTTTCCTGCTAAGGTCTTTGCTATCAACATGACAGGTACCAAGGGCGACTGGGACGCTGATATTAAATAACAACCAAAAAATACAACAAAATCATGGGACAGCCTGCCGCAAGAGTAGGGGATAATCACGTATGCCCAATGGTAACTGGAGTGGTGCCTCATGTGGGAGGACCCATCTTACCCCTACCAATCGTATCAAAAGTTCTTATCGCAGGAATGCCCGCTGCTACTGTAGGAACGATGTGTACCTGCGCAGGTCCTCCGGATACTATCGTGAAGGGGTCGGCTACTGTGTTTATTGAAGGTAAGCCCGCCGCTCGTATGGGAGATATGACGGTTCACGGTGGTACGATTGCAATGGGCGCTCCTACAGTCTTAATTGGAGGGTAATTCAGGAATTAAACAATCAAATTTTTAACATAACAAAAAATCACTCTTAAACTTTTACAACCATGGCACACAAGGCAACAATTACAATCGACAGTGAAGAGTTCGAAGTATTACATTGTTCATATAGTATGCATCAGCATGTGAATCCTCATACCAACGAAACCACTTCAGAGGTTTTTGGCGGCAATATTGACGTGACTATTGAAACTCGTAATGCAAACGCCAAAATCATCGAGCTGATGACTCTACAACACAAAGATGATATAGATGGCGAAATCAAATTTGCCAACCAAAAGGGGGAAGAATTACGCACAATTAAATTCAAACATGCTTCGGTTGTCAATTTCAGTGAAACCTTCAACTTATCGGGAAGTGGCACGGGTACTCAGACTTTTACAATCTGCTCTAAAGAGTTAGATATCCAAGGTAATATCTTGAAATTGTTGAGAGAGTAATTGTAAAATTTTGCAATACAATTGGAGGTAAGTCATCATTAATTCAAACTTTTTGGGAAAGCCACCTGCTTTTTTCAGGAAGTTTGAATTACTAATTATAAATGTTTTTCTATTGAGACAGTTATGCCGATTTTAAGTGATGCTCAAATTATTGCTGCTATTTCAGGAATCCAAAGCCTACGTGGGGCGGGAATTGGGTATCAAGGAGGAGGACGCTCAAGGGTGATAAGGGAAGCCCCTGCCCCTTATGCAGGAGATATTTGGGTAGTGATTGAAGAGCAGAGCGTATCTAGGCAAGTCGCAATCGAAATTGTTAGAACATCACAAAATAGTGGAAATTACGGGGAGGTTTCGCCTAATAACGTTCCTCGAAGGGCACCCGTACGAGACTCAAGATGGGGTAGAGAAGCGGTAGGAGCGGGGTTTAGCTGTGCAATGGCCGGCTTGGCCGCTTCAGGAGGTGCAGCAGCCCTAACCGCGGCAGCCGCCATGACAGGCCCTTTTGGGTTGATTATTGCGGCCGCCGTTTGGATTGGAGGTGCTGCAGCGGCAGCACAGTGTGGTATTGGAGTAGGGAGACTTGCAAATGAACTTATTTCACCCGAAAACAATGATATCCTTGATGATAATGCCTACTATCGGACCGCAACTTTTGCTATTGATATGATAGGGGTGTTGTCGGGGGTAGTGGCAGCAGGTCCTGCTATCAGAACCCTTGTACTTCGAGTGAATGGAAATCTGATAAGTCGAGGCGTAAGAGAAGGATTAAGGGGCGCCAACTATGCCCAACGTGGAGCAGCTATACGAGCGGCTCTCAATGAAATGAGTGCTGCCGAACGTCAGGCTATTATGGCTGAAATCAACGCTACTGAAAGAACTTTAGGCCGGGGTTTGAGTCGAGCTGGTGCAAGAAGAGCTACCGAAATTATCACCCAACAAGAAGCTCAACAACTTAGAGAATCGCTAAGAGAAGTAGGAATCTTGGCTATTCAGAGCTCTGTAAATATGGTTTCTTCAGAATACGTAGGCTCAGCGAGCGGTTCACTAAATACGATGTCGTCTGGCGAATCAAGAGCACAGTTAAGTAGCGATGTATCGCTGATAGTGAGTAACATCATCCAAATTACGGACTAATCATCATGGCAACTAGTACTTTTACATCAAATATTGAGATAACCATCAATGGGACTACCATCCCTAGGGTGAATTATCTGCGTATCAATCAGCGTTTTGAGTCTCATCATAGCTTCGAAATCAGTGTTTCGCCTTCGACTTTAGCGGGCCAATCTGAAAGACTTCGCAACGTAGCTGACAGTTTTATGGGGCAGCGAGTCGCCGTCAGAATGTCACAGACAAGAGAAGGATTTCCGACTCAAAACAATACTTTTATTGGCGTAGTGATGTCTGTAAAGTTGGTAAGAGGACAAAGCCAAAACTCTAGTTATTTGATTACAGGTTTTGGGTTGAGTATTTTTCTAGCGATGGGACTAGGTACGAGATCTTATTCAGAAAAAACCCTATCCGACATTGTGAATAGCACTTTGTCTGACGATTGGGTACTCAATTCGCCTACCTATACTACTCCTATCCCGTACGTTACTCAATATGACGAAGACCGATTCCATTTTCTACAACGTTTGGCAGACCGTTATGGCGAGTGGTTTTATTATAACGGCGAAAAATTAATTTTTGGCAAGAATGCTCGCCCTTCGACGCCTACCATTACGCTAATGCACAGCCGTAATTTTTTTGATATGGAGTACGGCCTTCGCATTACACCAGTCAAATGGAAAACGTCTTATTTTAACTATGAAGAGTTTCAGCGTTTTGATGCCGACTCGGCTGCTGAGCAAGTAAGCGGATTGAGTTCGTTGTCACAAATGATGCTCGACCGCTCAGAACAAACTTTTACTGACAATGGTCTCAACGAAATTGGTTATCAGGATTTTGTGACAGAAGCAGCATTAAAGCAAGCTGTAAAAGTAGAAAAAAGCGAAAGAGCCAATCAATTGGCCATTATTTCAGGACGTACGCCTGAAATGGAACTGAAAATTGGAAATTTAGTAAGTATCGTCGAGCCTATTTATCAAAATGGGGAGATTGTGGATAGAGTGGAATATGGGACATTCGTGATTACGGCCCTTTATCATAGTGTGGATGGAAGTGGAGTCTATCAAGCGTATTTTGAAGGAATTCCACAAGACACAGATATGCCACCCGTCAACTACAACGTAATTCCTCGCAAAGCTACCCCTCAGGTGGCCATCGTAAAAGATACGGCAGATCCTTTAGAGTTGGGAAGGGTACAGCTACAAATGTGGTGGCAAGGAGTAAGAGCCTCCGAACCAGATCAACTTACGCCCTGGGTACGGGTGGCTATGCACATGACAGGCAAATCAAAAAGCTATTTTATTCCCGAAGTAGACGATACCGTGATGGTGGACTTTGAGTACGGGAATCCAGATTTACCATTTGTAGTGGGAAGTCTGTATGCCAATGATGCTGGCCCACGAAAACCGGGAGGTGAACTTTTTCGTTCGGATAATCATATCAAAGGAATTATTACTCGGGCTCAAAATCATATTATCATTGATGATACAGATGGCAAAGAAAAAATAAGAATATTCAATAAAGAAGAGAAAAATTTGATTGAACTCTCCCTTGATGGTACGCACATTACTATCAAAAGTGAAGGAGATATTAATTTTGAGGCAGGAGGAAACATCAATATGAAAGCCCAGAAATATGATGTGACTCTCAAAGATATGATGCGAGTAAATACGGAAGAGAGTGTATACATAAGTGCCCAAAAAGAAGTCGCTGCTTATACCGAAACCGGAGGTATCTTCTTAGACTCAAAAGATAAGCTCAATCTCAAAAGTGCCATGGGCACAGAAATGACCTCCGATATGTCGATAACGGTGGATGGGTTGGATGTTAGTATTGATGCCAAAACCAATACCAATGTGAAAGGCAGTGTTCAGCTAAATCTCGAAGGAGGAACTGTTGCGGCTCTTTCTGGACCAATGGTCAAAATCAACTAATACTGCCATGCCCGAAGATTATTATCCTATGCCGCCGTCGTTTGGGGCACTCATGAAAAAACAACCCGTGATTGAAAAGATATCGGCACAAGAATCGATAGCTCAAAATATCTCTTTGTATTTGGCGTCTAAGCCAAAGGAGTATTATTTTGATAATCAGTATGGTTGTATTGTGCATGGCTATGATTTCAGACAGCTCAAAGACACCCCTAGCAAAGACCAAATCAAACGGAGTGTGGAAGAATATTTAAAAAAGTTTGAGAAGCGAATCGTAGTCAATAAGGTAGATATCAATATTGATGACGTAGAAGAAAAAGTAGACGGAGGCAATCCAAGGATATGCCGCTATATTCAGATTGTGATTGCGAGTACGCTTATTCAGACGCAAGAGCGTCTACCCGACATGAAATTTCGATTGGTAAGGTATTCATAGGACATTATTTCGTAAGTTTTTGCCCTAAAACTTACCCCCAAAACCCTCGCTTTTCATCCCTAAACCTATGTACAACGAACCTCGTCGCTATAAAAACCGTGAGTATATCCGAAGTGAAATGATTCGGGAAATTGCGCGTTTGTGGCATTATGATGAAAGTGAGCTTGCTGTCGAAAGTTTTGACCCTTTGGTGGGTATGCTACTTGGGGCATTTGCAACGGGCCTAGAAAATGTACATCATGAACTCGACAATTCGCGCAATCGGGTAGTACAACGCCTCGCCCAACTGCTCACGCCCGACGTACTCACGGGACCGCAACCTGCCCATGCTGTCATGAAAGTCAGCATTTTGGATCCTTTTTATGAAGTAAGCCCTGAGCAGGTCTTTACACTCAATGCCACCGGAAAAGAGTTTCATTTTACGGCGGCTGGGAATTTTGTACTTCATAATGTAAAAATCAACAGGATAATTCAACAAAGCCGTATTCGCGATTTGAGCGCAAACAACCCTCGCGAGTATTTTATGGATCAAGCTCTGCCTTTGGATGAAATGTGGGTAGGCCTCACCTTGGATGAGCATTTAGAAGAACTTAACAATCTCGCTTTCTTTTTTGATTGGCGCAACGACCCCAATCGGGCCATGCATCTCAACAGACTGGTGGATGCGCGCATGTTTACACAGCAAGAAGAATTACAAATCAAACAAGGAGTAGCTCATCGAAATGAATTAGGGGGCTTGGTAGAGGAAGTAAGCGTGTCGGCTCGTATTGAGCGTCTTGTAAGGCGACAATACGACGCGCATTTTATATGTCTCAGCAGCCGCAATCGACAATCTGGTGCGGAGCTTCCTATACAACGTCTGAAAAGCAAATACCCAGAGGCAATTGTGTCTTTTTTAAAACCCGACGAACTTCAAAAATACTTTCCAGAAGAGCTTTTTTGGATTAAAATAAAATTTCCGGGTGGGCTTTCGCCCGAACACCTTTCGCGGATGTATCTTGATATCAACGCTTTCCCTATCCTCAATCGGAAAGCCAATAAGATGCTGCAAGACCTACGCCCTGTCTTCAATGTGTTTCCGGTAAAGGTTGAAGAAGGTGAGTTTTTTGCTGACATGATAAGCATCGAAACACCTATGGGCACGAAACTTACCAATGTACAGCATTTTAGTCGAGAGCTCACCAATCAGTATTTGCTACGGCAAGGGGGAGTGGCAAGATTTGATGAGCGTGATGCATCGGAGATATTGGCCTATGTGGTCGATTTGCTCAGAGATGAAAGTGCTATTTTTTCGGCTTTAGGCAAGGGCGAAATCGAAACTGATGTGGAAGAAATCCGAAAAAGATTGGAGCGGATTTCGCAAGTAGTAAAAAAAGATACTTTGCAAAATTTGTTTGTAAACGTCAAAACCAACGAAAAAAGTGGACGCTTAGACGTGCGTTATTGGACTACAAAAGCAGATATGGCCAACAATATAGCTTTTGGTACAAAACTTAACCGTGACCGCACCAATATCGCCTTTACCGACGAGATGACGGTTTTGCTTACTACTACCAAAGGAGGACAGCGGCCTTTGCAAGGAGATGAAAATTTGCCCGTTTTTAAGAAGGCCGTTTTATCGCGTGGACGAGCCGTGACTATGGAAGATTACAAGGCTATTTGTATGGCTGAGCTAGGCGATAAATTACAGCGGGTCGAAATTACCAAAGGATTTATGATGGGGTCCTCCCGATACCAAGGAGTTCAGCGGACACTCGACATAAATTTAATTCCCAATTCACAAAAAAATATTCCTATTGAGCAGTGGAACGATTATAAAATGCAAATAAAGTATATCTTAGAGGAACAATCATCAGGGATTTTACCAATAAGAGTACTATTGAATGGAGTCGAATAAAAAACCAAGCATGGATAAAACCGAAATCCTTCAAGCCAACCTAGAGCAAATGGCCGTCAAACGTCTGCGGGTAGAAGCAGTCGTGGAGGAGCTTATTGCCAATGGTTTTTGCCGAGTAGAAGAGATTGTGGTTTATCCAGAGATGTCCTCGGTGAAGTTCTTTGAAAGAGATGTACTCTCGGTCGAGCCTATGTTGAATCAACTGGGCGGTATGGATTGGCTAAAAATCGAGACTCCCCGTGATGGCCTATACGATACTCTTCCCGAACGGCTTTTTCATCAGCCTTCAGGTCGGGTAAAAAACAATGATGTTTGGGAGGAAATTCGTGCCGAAGAAGAGCGACAAGAGGCTGAAGCAAGGCAGTTTTTTTTGCCTTTCGACAATGCCCTGTACCATCAAAGAATCAAAATTGAGCAATTTGAGAAACAAGCACTTGCCGGACAAGATGAAGGTTTTTTGAAAGAGTTCTTAGAAATATTTTGGCCTAACTATACCGATTTGAAATTAAATGCACATCAAAAAGCATCTCTTTTTCAAATCACGACCTTAGCCTACAAGGCCGCAGGAAATTTGGCTGAGATGCAAGCGTGTTATGAACTAATACTCGGCCAGCCTGTGAGTCTTTCCTACGAAGATTTTGAATACGAACTTCCTATGTCCACCCCTTTTAAGGGGCTAGGAGAAGCAGGCTTGGGGGTTGATTTAGTAACCGTCTCTCCTTCGCTCACAGATGATAGTCGGCGTTTGAAAGTAAGCGTGGGCCCCTTATCGGCTAGGGAGATGGAAGAGTATGTTCCTAATGCAAAAAACAAAAAATTGGTGGATTTCTTAGGCGATATGTTGGTGCCTATTGAAATGGATTGGCGTTTGGAGTTGTTGTCTGAAGAAAAACAAGCTGGTTTTCAGCTGAGTACATCAGGGGCAGGAGCGCTTTTAGGATTTACTACAGTTTTGTGAAATTAGAAAAGCAGTCTAGGGCTTTTTAAAGAAATATTGTTAAAAACGATCATAGCAGGCAGAAAGTGGCGATAGAATGAAAGTTTGAAACTACAATTCAGTCATTTTATTTTTAAAACTTATTATGTCATCAACTGTACTTACGCTTTTTATTGGAAATATTGTTTTTGGAATAGCCAATTTGGGCATTTTGGCATATTTAAAATCAGCAGAGATATTCTCTAAAAAGTTGCTAATGCACATTTTAGGAGTATTTGCCATGTTTGCTGCTTTAGGGGGAGTGGTAAGTCAGATTAGTTCAGTAGGTCTTGGATTTATTGTATTTGAAACTGGGGCACTGATTCTGGGAATTGTCTTTGTCATGACCGCCTACAAAAGTTTTCGTACTTGGCTCTCACGCGACGAATTTACGCCCGGTTTATGGCTATGTATAGCGTTGATGTTTTTTGGGATTGCGGGTTTTATTCTTTCCTATTCTTTGATTAAGAAGCAGGCAGTGCTGCTTACTCCTTATTTGTCACTGGGAGCCTTACGTTATTTATTACCTTACTTGTTTATAAAATCCTACGATTTTTGGCAATCTATCCCCATTCTCCAATACCGTAAGTGGTACTATCCCCTCAATTCGAAAGTGCCTATTATTGAACTGCGCAATACCCAACGTGTAAAAATTAGGATTTTCAAGCAGCCCAACAGCTCTGTTTGGGAAGGACATGAGTTTGAAGCCCCAAAAGACCGCGAATTAGGCGAATGGATGCAGTATATGATTGAGCTATACAACACCAAAGTAGACCCTGCGCACCCAATCATAGTGGTGGATGTACAAACTGGCAAACCCTTTGGCTGGGTTTTTTACAGAACCTCTTTCTTTGGTTTTGTAAAGACCTACTATGACCCTAATAAGACATTTACCCAAAACAATATCACAACTAGCACTCCTATAGTGGCGCGCAGTTTTATCGACTAAAATCTCACTTATGGCAACTTCGAAGTATCAGCCTATCAATTGGGTAGACGGCATGAAAATCACCAAGGAGCATCTCTTGGGAAGTGACTTGGCAGCTATTGATGCCATGAAAGAAATAGCCCGTACTCACCTCAACAGTTATACTTACGGGCTATTGCCGGCAGGTGATGGCAATGTATGTCAGCTCATTCAGAATGGAAATGAACTAAGTCTTCCTTTTTGTAAGGCCGTTACACCGGGCGGAGTAAGGGTGGATTTTCCGGTCTATGCCAATCAGCCACCGCTTACCTGTTCTCTGTCGAGTATCCAAAACGAATTGCTCAACGACCGAAGCTCCGAATTTTATGTTTTGCTTATTGTGGATCCTACGGCGGTAGTTCCTTTTGGCGAACCCAATCCCCAAGAGACTCCGTTGCGGCTGCCACATTGGATGCCTTCACTTCGGCTAGCGGTGGCTACTGCTGAGCATATTCGACAAAACCCTTCTGGATTGCATCACTTGGTGGTAGGGAAGTTGCGTAAAGTCAATCAGCAGTTTAATTTGCTATCTTCGGGAGAATATGTGCCTCCATGTATCAATATGGCGGTCCACCCGACCCTAGCTTGGTATTATGATTTGTTTGATGCATTGATTGGTCAAATTGACAAAAATGCGGAAACTACCGTTCAGAATGTGTACCTCAAAGCGCAGGATGATTGGTCCAAAAATGTAGGAATCTTAGCGCAAAAAGTAGTTCTTCACATTGCTGATAGTTATGACCAATATCGATTGATACTAAACGAAGCACCGCCTGCTCATTTTGTAGCTTATTTTGCCCGTTTTGCTCGTGTTTTTTTAGGAACCTTGAGGTGTTTGCCTCAGCGCAATAAAGAATATATGTACAACTATTTTGGACAACGTTTTGGCGTAACTCAAGCTACCTTCGAATCCAAACTCAATATGTTGGTAAAAATTCAATACAATCACAATGACGTGGTTGCGAGCTTTGCTATCATCAAAGATTTTCTTGACAATCTCAACGCCATATTTAACGAATTGAGTGGTTTGGAATACGTATACAAAGGTGATACCGATGGCGGTTATCGAGGGAGAGAGCAATACCGATAAAATCCTATTTAACAACCTCTAATACATGAAAACACCCTTTTGGAAATACTTGCTTGTGGGGCTATTGTTTTTTGGATTATTAACACTGCTGTGTTATCGTCTTTGGGCTCCCCAAAACAAATCAGTGACTACTACCGAACTTTCGACTCAATCTGAAGAAGATTTTGTAATCAATGCTCAGCTGATGGATACCCTTTACCGCTCGTATCGCGTGGCTGTGAAGGGTACTGACCCCATTGCGGCTGTGCAAGCAAGGGGGATTTTTCAGGGGAAATTGAGCGAAATGCAAAAGAAACCAGCAACTTCCAACGAGGGAGATTCTTTGTTTCGGAGGGTAATCAGAAATTATTATGGAGTAATCAAGGTCAATGAGGAAGCCATCCAAAATCAAAAAGGATTAGCTACTCAAAAACTGGAATTAAAAGATAAAATAGACCAACTTACCCGAATGAATCAGCGTTTGGAAAGACAAATTGACAATATATCACTACAACCACTACCGTCTCAAGGTGCGAAGTAATTTCAAATGATTAGCGACCCACAACCCTACATTGACTATGAAAGCAATAAATGACGACATGCGTAGTACACGAATCATCAACTTCGGACTTTGTTATGCCGGGTTAGTGGTTTTGTTTTTGATTTCACTGTATTTGAATTTTAGAAAAATTCCCGAGATCGCGTCAGAAATGAACCGTACTACTGCCGCCGAAATGCAAGGTTTTTTGCAAGAAACCACCCGTCTTGATGATTATGTACGGATACTGACCAAACCACAGCAATACTCCCCTGCTCAGTATCAAAAAGTGTTTGGGTTTATCAACCAGTTAAAAATTTATTATAACAAGCCTTTATTTTTGGCGGTATTGAAAAGTTATGAAGCCTTTGTGGGAGATTTGGGGAATGCGCGAAATATCCAAGACGATGAATGGGCTCAGCTAGCAACCAAGTACAATCAGTTGCTGGAAGAGAGAAAGCAACTTGAACAACAATTGAGCGATTTGCAAAAACAAAGAACTACTTTCTAAAATATGATTTTTCGGATTAGTTTGTTGATGATGGGTTTAATTTGGGGAAACAAGCTGTTTGCCCAAAAGATAAACTTTGATGAATACAAAAAAAGAGCCGATGCCTGTTTCAACAAGCAAGATTATGAATGTGCTAAAGAAAACTACGAGCGAGCTTTGCGTATTCGTAATGAAGAACCTTATTGTAAAAGCCAACTTCAAAAAGTACAAAAAGCCCTCGCAAAAAAAACGAGTACGCCTGTTACCCCTAATCCTACTCCTATTAAGCCCAAGCCTACGAAACCTTCGACTTTAAGTTTTGTTTTAGTCAAAGGAGGGACTTTCCAGATGGGTGCTCCCCAAGGAGCGGTAGACGAAAAACCTATGCATTCGGTGACGCTCAAAGATTTTTATGTAGCCACGCACGAAGTGACCGTAGCAGAATACAAACAATATTGTAAAGCCACCGCAAAAGAAATGCCCACTCCTCCCAATTGGGGATGGCAGGATGACCACCCCATCGTAGGAGTGTCGTGGCAAGAGGCGGTGGAGTATTGTGAGTGGTTGTCAAAACAAAACGGTAAAAAATACCGACTCCTTACCGAGGCCGAATGGGAGTATGCCGCCTCTGAAGGACCCAAAAAAACTGCGCCAGAAGAAAGTGGATGGTATATCAGTAACACCGACGGTGCAAGCCCCAAAAACGTAGGTACCAAAAAAGCCAATAAATGGGGCATTTTTGATATGGGAGGCAACGCCGCCGAATGGTGCGCCGATTGGTATGATAAAGGATATTATGCCCAGAGCCCCTCTCAAACTCCCGTCGGGCCAGCCCAAGGTACTCGCAAAGTGGTACGTGGGCGTTCGTTTGGGGATGAACCCAAATCACTTACATTTCGCTATGCCTTGCCACCCGCATCTAAGTCCCCGACAGTAGGCTTCCGAATTTGTTATGAGGACAAATAAATTGAAGAATTTGTAGGATTTTTTGAGTCGTACGGTTATTTCTATCCATTCTTCCCCTTTATACATCGTGTATTAATCTTAATCTAAAAAACCTCATGAAAAAAACGATGTATTTTGGTAGCCTTCTGATATTGCTGTCAGTAAGTCTATGTTTTGGACAAAAGAAAAAGAAAGATGGTTGGATTTCGCTTTTTGATGGTAAATCTTTAGAAGGCTGGAAAGTAGGCGAAAATGCCAGTACTTTTAGCGTGGCTGATGGGGCGATTGTGGTCAATGGCCCTCGTGCACACATTTTTTATGATGGCCCCGTGGGTAATCATAACTTCAAAAATTTTGAATTCAAAACCCAAGTCATGACCACACCAGGCTCTAATTCTGGGATATATATTCATACCCAATACCAAGAAAAAGGGTGGCCTTCAAAAGGGTATGAAATACAAGTAAACAATTCTCACACCGATTGGAGACGTACGGGTAGTTTGTACGGTATTGAGGATCTGAAAGATGTATTTGTGAATGATAATGAGTGGTACACCGAGCACATTATTGTACAAGGGAAGAAGATTACCATTAAAATCAACGACAAAACCGTCATTGAGTATACTGAACCTGACGAACCCAAAAATGGCGACCGAAAACTGAGCAGTGGAACTTTTGCGTTGCAAGGCCACGACCCCAAGAGCAAGGTTTATTACAAAGATATTATGGTAAAACCATTGGGTGATTAAGCGCCCCTATAGATGCCAATTCTGTTCATCGAGGAGATTGTCGAGTGTTTTGTCAGATTCAATTTCTGGAACGGAAAAAGATTCCATAGAAGTGGGTATTTCGGTATATAAATCATTCTCCCATACTTCTTCTATGGTTTCGGTGTCGGGGGTTTCGACAATCTCTATGACTTCGGCGATTTCGGTATCGGAAGGTAAGGGAGGAGCATTGGGGTCAAGAAAAGTACTATAAAACATATCGTTGCGATAAGCCAATGGCTCCCCCGCCGAAAACCGTTCAAAAGAAATCGCTACTGTATCCCAGTCTTCTTGTAGTACGGCCTCGGTCAAAGTTGGAAATTTGCTCAGACCGGGGTTGTACGCAAAATCGAATAAAATGTGTTTTTGCTTTTCAGATAGATTTTCCCATGCTATCATATCGTGAGTGACGGAGTCATTTTGATTCGCAAAATCCACTAATTGTGACCGAACCCTACGTTCGTATTCGTCTACCAATACATGGTCAAATAAGGCTTCTTGTTGGGCTTCAGTAATGGCAAGCTCATGCCGATGAGCTTCTACCCAAGCTTGTGCTTCGGGGCCGGTTTTGTAGGCAGCCTCCATAAGCTTTTCGGCAGTATAAGAAGGAATCCCCGCTTTGGTAAGGTCGTCAAAAATCTCAGAAGGTGTACGGCTACCCATGTCATAGCCAGGGCCAATAGTGACCCCTGATAGCCCTCCCGGAAAATGAGGCACTAGACTTTGGCCTTGATGTCCAATCTCTTGATGATATGTAAAAGCATATTTTGCCATGAGCTTTGTTTTGTTTGGCTGAACACTAAGCAAATTTAACATCCTGTAAAGTTATTCCCTAACCGAAAACTAAAAAGGTTAAATATCCTTAAATTTTAGCGAAAATATTTCACTAAAAAACTGATAGTCAGTAGTGAAATCTAGAAAAGTCATACTTCAAACGAGCAGGCTTCATCGGAGACCCAAAACTTTGCTAACTTTGCGGCGTGAAAAAGTGGCTGTACATTATTTTCTTCGGTTTTTATGCCCTCTCAGCGTTGGGGCAAATCAGGCTTCCGTCGGGTGGTTCGTTGGGTTCTGGGCAGACCCAAGGAGGGATGGGGCAAGGTGGGCAAGTGCAGATTGACGACTCTACCAAAATGATATATGGCCCCCATACTACCAAATACATGTTGGAAGAGGATGTGTTTAACAATGTGAAAGCACTTTATCGAGTTGACACTTCTTACGATGCTTTTCATCGCTATAATTTTGTTCAACGTTCTGATTATCAATTGGTAGATTTGGGAAATTTGGGAACAGCTTCTCGTTTTGTGTTTTTCAGACCAGTTGAGCAGATTGGTACGCAGTTTGGTTATGAAGCCTATACCCCCTACGCTTACCCTATCAATGAGGTGAAATTTTATGATACCAAATCACCTTATACCAATCTCTTTTTGACTTTGGGTGGATTGGGGCAAAACATTGCTCGCTTTGACCATAGCCAAAACCTTACGCCTCGTCTTAATCTAGGTATCAATGCGCAACGCTTTACTACCAACAAGTATTTTGGTACGAGTGGGTCGTCAGATTCGCAAGTAAACCTTACGCAAAACTGGGCCTTTGTATTTCATGGTAACTACCGCTCCAAAAACGATAAGTATATTTTATTGGGACAGTTTAACCACCTTAATCACAGTGCTTATGAGCAAGGTGGAATGACCCCCGATAGTCTCAATTTTAGAAATGGGACGATAGAATACAATAATCCCTCGGCTATCCTCAAAACGGCCCAATCGTGGGAACGACGCAACAATTGGCACGTTTATCATCAATATGCTTGGGTGCCTGGTTTACAGTTTTATCACATTTTTGACTATAAACGAACAATCAATGTATATTCGGATGCCAATTTAGCCAATGCACAGACCTACGGTTTTTATAGGGTTTATTATCCTGATAGTACTACGAGATTCCCTACTTTTTCCAAAGTTCCGATTTTATCATATTATGATTATTTGTACAACTCCACTAGCACGCGTCAGGAAGTAAAGTTTAGGTTGATTGAAAACAAATTTGGTATCAAAGGCCGATACAAAGGATTCAATTATCGAGCGCACTATCGTCAGCGTATTGTGAGTATGGTTGAAAACCATAACCTAATAACCCCTCCTAAGCTGACAGCGCTTCAAACCATTGTGGCTATTGACTCCACAAATGGCACTACTACTCGGCGACGCTTCGAAAACTTTGTAGGGCTTTGGCTTGCGTACTACTTAAAAGACAGCACACAGCGAGCCACCGCTGAGTTTGAGTATTTGTTGGGACGCGACTTTAAGCTGAAAGGTGAAATAATAAGTAAATGGTTTTCGGCGGGTTATTATTCAGTATTTTCGTCGCCAACTTTACTTCAGCAATATTACCATAGCAATCATTTGCGGTGGGAAAATGATTTTAATTTGATGAACTCCAACAACATTTATGGGCAGATAAATTTTAATACAAATACCATCAAATTGGCCCCTCGCTTGGACTATCATTTAATCAACAATTATCTTTATTATGATACGGCAGCGGTGGTGAGGCAATTTGCTTCTCCTTTTAGTATATTGAGGGTAGGGGGAATTGCTGAATGGAAGCCTCGTAAATTTCAATTCATTGCTCACACCTATTACACTCTTTCTTCCAACAACGATATCATTCGTATTCCACGCTTTTTTGCCAACTTCCGTGCTTCTTTTGATTTTATCTATGCCAAGGTGCTGTACCTTCAAGTAGGGGCAGAGATACACTATAAGTCGGCTTATTATGCGGATGATTATATGCCGCTTACGCAGCAGTTTTTTCTCCAAAATCGTATCAAAACCGAGGGTGTAGTTTATTCGGAATTATTTCTCAATGCCCGCATAAAACGAGTCAGATTGTTTGTAAAAATGGCCAATGCGGCACAAGGGTTACTAAACCCTGGTTATTTTTCTACTCCTTATTATCCCGTTGTGGGGCGTTCGTTGGGCTTTGGTGTCAATTGGCCCTTGTTCGACTAATTTTCGTCTATATTTCTCCCCTGTTTAGTCGAGTCTAGGTTGTAGTTGGTCGTTTTTCTCCAATTCCTAACTCTTTAGGTGCAACATTTGTACCTGAAATTTTGTCATAAATAGTAGATAATCCTTCTGAACAATATACTCACTTAAATAATTCTAATGAAAAAGTTTGTTTACGTTTTAACAGCCGTATTAGGTTTTTCTTACTCGCTTCAAGCTCAGTTTCCAGGTGGTGGAGGGTTTGGAGGCGGTGGTCGTGGAGGCGGTGGAAACCGGGGATTTGGTCAAGAACAACAACAGCAACAAATGCCTGACTTACCCCGTGGCAATGGTCGTGTATCTGGAATAGTCCTTGATTCTTTAACTGGTAAGCCCGTCGAATATGCTACTGTGGCTCTTTTTGAGGTAAAATCAGGAAAGCCTATCGATGGTGGTGTGACGGATGTAAAAGGAGCATTTTTACTCAAAGGTGTGCCTGATGGAGAGTTTAAGTTTGTGGTGAGCTTCATTGGTTACAAAAACTTTGAAGTAGCTAAGCTTACGATAGGCAAAGGAAATAAAGAACAAAATTTAGGGAATATCAATCTCCCACCAGATGTTCGGAGTTTGGCAGAAGTGACAGTAGTAGGTGAAAAACCTATCGTTGAAGATAAAGTAGACAGATTGGTATACAATGCCGAAAAAGACATTTCTAATGCCGGTGGCGATGCCGGAGATGTATTGCGTAAGGTTCCGATGTTGTCGGTTGACCTCGACGGAAACGTGTCGATGCGTGGTAGCCAAAACATCAGAGTGCTTATCAATGGTAAACCTTCTACCATTGTAGCAAACAGCGTGGCAGATGCCTTGAAAATGATTCCTTCGGATCAAATCAAGACGATTGAAGTGATTACATCTCCTTCTGCCAAGTATGATGCCGAAGGTTCGGCGGGGATTATCAATATCATCACCAAGAAAAATACGCTACAAGGAATTACAGGCTCGATTGACGTGGCCGCAGGAAACCGTTCTAGCAATTTATTTGGGAATGTGAACCTTCGCACCAAAAAATTGGGTGTGTCCATCAACGGTGGTGGGCGTATGATGTACCCGCCTACTGGTGGTTATATCAATATCAGTCGTCAACTTCCTTCAGGTGACTTTTTGCGTACGCGCCAAGAAAACGACGGACAGCAACTTGGAGGCTTTGGCAATGTGCAATTAAGTCTTGACTATTCGCCTACTACCAAAGATAACTTTACTTTGAGTGTGCGTAACAGCCGTAGGGCGTTCAATCTTGAAAATACCCAGCAATCGTACAGCATTTTTGGAACGGTGACTACGCCTACGTTTGGTAATCAAATTGATACCAAAAATATTGGTAACAACTTAGATGTCAACTTTGATTATACCCGTAAGTTTGAAAAAGAAAACAAGGAGTTTAGCGTGTTGGCACAGCTAAGTCAGAATACTGGTGACAATAGCTACACTCGTGACCAATACAGAGGTGCTTCGGCAGGAGAGATTTTTTATCGTGAAAGCAACCCCAACAAGAGTTATACTCAAGAGCGTACTTTGCAGATTGACTACCAAGATCCTTTGAGCAAATATGCCCAAATCGAAACAGGTGCCAAGATGATTTTGCGTCATATCGAAAGTGATTTTCGCTTCAACTACGATAGCACAGGAAGAGGTAATTATATCGCCAATCCGCAACGTACCAATATCTTTAGCTATGATCAAAATGTGTTTGCGGGTTACTTGTCTTTCTTGTTCCAAACTACCAATAAGTGGGGTTTCAAACCTGGGCTTCGCTATGAATACACTCAAATTGGCGCTCAATACCAAGATGCCCCTAAAGTGAATTTGCCAAATTTTGGTACGTTAGTGCCAAGTGTAACAGTGTCAAAAAGCCTCAAAGGTGGTAAGACCATTCGTTTTAGCTACAACCGCCGTATCCAACGCCCTTCGGTGCAATTTTTGAATCCTAACGTTTCGCAAAGCGACCCTTTCAATGTATCGTTTGGTAACCCCAATTTGGATCCAGAATATACCAACAACTTTGAAGTCAATTTGAGTACTTTCTTCAAAACAACTACGCTCAATTTTTCAGCTTATACTCGTTTGACTACCAACTCCATTGAAACGGTACGTTTTAGAGGAGGACAGGAATTGTTTAATCAGCTTACGCAAGCACAAGGTGTAAGTGTGGGTAATGTTGTGATAAGCAATAACACTTTGTTGACAACCTACCAAAATATCGGTAGCAATAGCGCCTATGGGTTTAACGTATTTGCGATGGTGAAGCCCATTCGTACCCTTACTATCAATGGTAACGTAGACGTTCGCTATATTACTCTTAATAGTCCAGCATTGGGAGTGAGCAATCAAAACTGGACTTTCAATCTCTTTGGTCAAGTTCAGTATCAGCTTGGCAAAGATTGGAGCGCTCAATTGTTTGGTTTTGGACGAGCTCGCGAAATCCAACTTCAAGGTACCAGAGGGGGATTCATGGGATATAGTCTCAATATCTTGAAAGAATTCAAAAAACAGCAAGCAAGCCTTGGTTTTGGTGCTGAAAACTTCTTACAGAATGCTTTCCGTCAGCGTACCAACTTGGAAAGCAATACCCCTGGCAATGTATTTACCCAAGAGCAGGTCAACTTAATGTATAACCGTGGTTTCCGTATCACTTTCCGCAAGCGTTTTGGAAAAATGAGCTTCGACGGCAACTTCTTCCAACGTAAGAAAAGTGTCAACAACGATGACTCCAAACAAGGTGGCGACAATAGTGGAGACTCGGCAGGAGGTCAAGGTGGCCAAGGTAGCCAAGGTGGCGGAGGCCGCCGTGGCAACTAATTCAAGCAGCTTTTCCTTATATCCACTCCGTTAAAAAAAAGTCCCTTCCAAATAGTATTGGAAGGGCTTTTTTATGGGGAAAGTTTATAAAACTTAGTGCGATACTACTTTTAGTCCAATAATGGAACCGATAAGGGTAAAAATGAAAAACAAACGCCAAAAGTCAGTGGATTCTTTGAAAAATAAGATTCCTATCAGTACCGTCCCCACCGCACCAATACCTGTCCACACGGCATAGGCTGTTCCCATGGGTAAAATCTGCGTGGCTTTGTAAAGAAGATACATACTAATAATGAGGCTTAGAAAGAAACCTACCATCCAGCCCATAGCAGTAGTACCAGTGGTTTCTTTGGCTTTACTCAAGCAGGTTGTAAAAGCTACTTCAAACAAGCCTGCCACAATCAAAATCAACCAATTCATGTTTTTGGAATTTTTAATAAGAGAAAATGAATTCAAAAAAATGGGATAAACACGCGCACAAAAAAAGTTGCCCCTTCCATTATTTAAAAAGTGCTAAATAATGGAAGGGACAAAAATATTTTTAAATATACCTTATTTTAGTTTCTTATTAAAAAGCCCAATCGTTCGTTCCCAGGCCAATTTGGCAACGGCTTCGTTGTAGCGAGTGGGAGCGGTGTCGTTGTTGAAGGCGTGCTGTGCCCCTTCGTATATGTAGAGTTGATAATCAGTGCCCGCTTTTTTAAGGGCTTCTTCATAGGCCGGAATACCCGCATTGACTCGTTCGTCGAGCGCGCCATAATGTAGCATCAAACTAGCTTTGATTTTGGGCACATCAGAGGCCTCGGCCTGACGCCCATAGTAGGCTACGGCGGCATTGAGGGTAGGTACATTGACTGCTAGCTGATTGGCCATCGCTCCGCCCCAGCAGAAACCCACACAGCCCGTTTTGCCAGTACAGTCGTTGCGACCTTTCAGATAATCAAAAGCTTTGACAAAATTGCTAAGGTTTTTCTTGGCGTCCAATTGACCAAAATAAGTACGTACTTGTTCGGCGTCGGCAGGCGTGCCTCCAAAAGGCGAAAGAGCATCGGGTGCAAGGGCAATAAATCCCGCTAACGCTACCCGCCTTGTCACGTCTTCTATGTGAGGATTGATACCACGGTTTTCGTGGATGACTACTACGGCAGGATATTTGCCAGGAGCAGCTGGGCGTGCCAAATAGCCTTTCATTTGGGTGTCTTCTCCGGGATAAGTGATATTTTCGGTGATTAGACGCTCATCACTAGGTTTGACAGTAGTGGCATGTGCATAGTTAACTTCTAATAAAGGCAAAACCGCCATTGCTGCTGTAGTGCTACCTGTGAGCGTAGTGAGACGTTGTAAAAAATCATCTCTTTTAAGTGGCTTGTGGGTATATTCATCAAAAAGGTTTATGATACGTTGATCCATGTGCTAAGTGTTTAGGGATGATAAGTGGTTTGAAATGACTAATTTACGACTATTTTTCGATAAAATAGTTAAGTGATTTGTTTAAGATTTTGAACTGAAAATGCAGTGCCTATGGTACAAAAAGAGCTTACCCCAAACTATCACTTGGGGTAAACAATGGTGCTGCGTCTTTGACGCAAACTAAATAGTTGATTTTTATCAGAAAATTATTTCAGGATTTTGCAAGTTAAACAAAAGCGCCGCCCGTATTTGACGAGCGACGCTAAGTTGAGATTTTAGAAAAGTCTTTAAAGTTTAGCTCCCAGCCAATTTTAGACAATCTTCTAATGTAAGTGTAGTAGGATCAGTATCTTTTGGAATCTTGATATTTCGCTTGCCTACCGCAATATAGGGACCATAAGGACCTCTCAATACTTTTACCGTTGGGTTCTCGGGAAACTCACGGATGGTTTTATTGTTTTCGACTTCGCGTTTTTTCTGAATGATTTCTAAAGCTTCTTCTCTCGTTAGGCTTTGTAAGGTTTTGCCTTTAGGTAAAGAATAATATTTATCATCATGTTTGACATACGGTCCGTATCTACCAGTACCTGTGGTGAGAGGTTTACCTTCTAGCTCACCGAGGCCTTCGCCTTCATTGGCTAGGTCGCCACGCTTGAGACGAATCACTTCTATGCAGCGTTCGGCTTCTACCGTATAGGGGTCGTCGTTGCGGTCGAGCGAATAATATTTGTCGTCGTGCTTGACATAAGGGCCATATTTACCGACGCCAATAATCATAGCTTTATCTTCAAAAAATCCAACTTCGCGCGGAAGGGCAAACAGCTCTAAAGCTTCCTCTAAGGTAATGGTTTCGACGAGCTGACCTTTTTTGAGGTTAGCGTATTGGGGCTTGCTGTCTTCGGTGGCTTCGCCAATTTGGACATAGGGTCCAAATTTCCCAATTCTAGCCGAAACAGGCTTTCCGGATTTGGGATCGAGTCCTAGCTCTCTTGCTTCTGCTTTTTTAAGAATTTTGGAGCCTTCTACTTCTCCGATTTTTTGATGAAAGCCTTGATAAAAACCATCAATCATCTGTTGCCAAGAAAGCTTACCTTCTGCGATTTCGTCAAATTCTTTTTCGACATTGGCAGTAAACGAATAGTCAACCACATCAGGAAACAACTCAACCAGAAAATCATTCACTACCATGCCTGTATTGGTGGGGAATAATTTTGCTTTTTCAGCACCAAAATTTTCTTTTCCTTTGGTTTCTTTGATTTCGTTTTGTTTCAGAACCAGTTCTTTAAACTCTCTTTCTTGTCCCTTTTTATCTTGCTTGACTACATATTCTCGCTTGATAATGGTCGAGAGAGTAGGAGCATAAGTAGAAGGACGCCCAATGCCCATTTCTTCTAGTTGCTTGACCAAACTTGCTTCCGTAAAGCGAGGTTTGGGGCGCGAAAATTTTTGGGTTGCTTTGAGAAAATTGAGCAATAATGATTGTCCAATCTTGAGCGGAGGAAGCATCCCTTTGGTTTCTTCTTCTTCGTCGTCTTTAGATTCTAAATAAACTTTCAGAAATCCGTCAAATTTGATGATTTCTCCTTGGGCTATAAGTTCTTCGCTAGTGGTCGAAATCCCGACAGTGGCAATGGTGCGTTCGAGTTGCGCATCAGACATTTGGGAAGCGATGGCACGTTTCCAAATCAATTCATACAAACGCTGCTCGTTGCGGTCGTTGCTGGCTTTGAGTTCCCCAAAATTAGTAGGGCGGATGGCTTCGTGGGCCTCTTGAGCCGATTCTGATTTGGTTTTATAGACGCGTTGATAATGATATTTCTGTCCGTATTCGGTGATAATCTGGTCTTTGGCTTTTTGGAGCGCTTCTTCCGACAGGTTGGTGGAGTCGGTACGCATGTACGAAATCTTCCCAGCTTCGTAAAGCTTTTGGGCGACGGTCATGGTTTGGGATACCGAAAAACTCAACTTGCGAGAAGCTTCTTGCTGAAGGGTGGAAGTGGTAAAAGGTGGTGCAGGCGATTTCTTGCCGGGTTTTACTTCTAGATTTCGAATACTGAAAGTAGCTCCTTTACATTTTTCTAAAAAAGTACGAGCTTCTGCTTCAGTTTCAAAGTTTTTGGGCAATTCTGCTTCTAACACTTTGCCGCCTTCGAGGTCAAAACGCGCTGTTACTTTATAAGAAGATTTAGATTCGTGAGCATCTATATCACGTTCACGCTCTACAATAAGGCGCACAGCTACCGATTGTACCCGCCCTGCCGACAAAGCACTATTGTTACCTATTTTAATTTTGCGCCAAAGTACCGGTGATAGTTCATAACCCACAAGACGGTCCAATACCCGTCGGGCTTGCTGAGCATTCACCAAGTCCATATCGATAGAGCGTGGATTTTGAATCGCTTTTTGTAAAGCACCTTTCGTAATTTCACGAAATACGATTCGTTTGGTATTGTTTGACAACCCTAATGCTTCCTTCAAATGCCACGAAATAGCTTCTCCCTCACGGTCGTCGTCAGTAGCTAGCCAAACCTCATCTGATGACTTGGCTATTTTTTTTAACTCATTGACAACCTTCGTTTTTTCGGGTGAAATTTCGTAAGCAGGAGCATATCCATTTTTAACATCTACGCCTAAGTCCTTATCAGGCAAATCACGAACGTGACCGAAGCTTGATTTGACCGTGAAATCATTTCCGAGGTACCCTTCAATGGTTTTGGCCTTGGCCGGCGACTCTACAATTACTAAGTTTTTCGACATGGTGGGTTGATTTAGTCCCATAAATTACTGTCAAATATAGGAGAGAATTATACAAAAAAACAAAGTGCAATTTTTTTGAACTGTTAGAAAGTAGACAAATTAAGGCGTTTTTTGGGGGGGGCGTTTTAGAAAAGAAATGCTATGAGAACAAAGATTTAAGAAGAACAATGAGATTCGTAAATGTATTATAATGAGCTTGTTATGTATAAAAAAGGTGTGCTGGAGAGTGATATTTATTTTATTCTGTTTTTGGCAAGCTAAAAATATCTTGACAGACTGGTTAATTTTTTTGAATTTGGTAGGAAGAGACCGTTTGTAAGCCATAAAGATTCATAATGACAAACGTTTTTTTGGAAAAAAGAGGGAGAATTACCAAAAAAACAAAAGCATTCCTATCTTTACTCGCTTGATTTAACCAACTATTAACCGACACTAAGCGCTATTTAACACACTTCATGGAACGTTTTACTGGACTGATTGGTATTATTTTGATTTTAGGCCTTGCCTACGCACTTTCCAACAACCGAAAAGCTATCAATTACCGTACCGTAGGGGTTGGGCTTGGCCTTCAATTTGGGCTAGCGGTTTTTATTCTCAAGACTTCAATTGGCCAAACCCTCTTCAATTGGTTGGGACAAGGAGTTCAAAAAGTCCTGAGTTTTTCTGACAAAGGTGCGGAGTTTGTTTTTAGTCCTCTGGTAAAACCTTCGATTCTCAACAAAGCTTTTGGCGCTGGCAATGATTTCATTTTTTTCTTTAGTATCGTTCCTACTATCATCTTCGTGGCGGTATTGGTCAATATCCTTTATCATATCGGCCTCATGCAACGCATTGTGGCGGTATTGGCGCGACTCATGAAGTGGCTCATGGGCGTTAGTGGCGCCGAGGCTTTGTCCAACGTAGCGAGTGCTTTTGTAGGCCAAGTAGAAGCTCAGATTATGATTAAGCCTTACTTAAAAGGAATGACTAATTCCGAGCTGTTGGCTTCTATGACGGGTAGTTTTGCTTGTATTGCAGGGGGCGTGATGGCTACCTATATTAAATTGGGTGTACCTGCTCCCTATTTGATTGCGGCAAGTTTGATGGCGGCTCCGGGGGCATTGGTCATTTCAAAAATTGTATTTCCCGAAACCGAAACCTCCGAAACAAAGGGAGTTGTAAAGTTGGAAATCAAAAAATCTCATGCCAATCTGCTTGACGCTATTGCTGCCGGAGCAAGTGAAGGCTTGAAGGTAGGTTTCAATGTGATTGCGATGCTCATTGGGTTTATTGCTTTGATTGGGTTACTAGATTTCTTCTTGGGAAAAATCGGTGGTTTGTTTGCTTTCCCTACTCTAAGTCTCAATTTCTTATTGGGTAAGGTGTTTTCGGTATTTGCGTGGGCGATGGGTGTCCCTTCCAAAGACGTAGAAGTAGCGGGAGCGTTGATGGGTACCAAAATGGTTATTAATGAATTTGTCGCTTACCTTGATATGGTACATATTAAGGATACTCTTGATGCCAAAACCATCGCTATCACAAGTTTTGCGTTGTGTGGCTTTGCTAATTTTAGTTCTATCGCTATCCAAGTAGGAGGAATTAGTGAATTGGCTCCTAATCGTCGCTCCGACTTGGCTCGTCTTGGCTTCAAAGCGTTGATTTGTGGTACGTTGGCCTCTTATATGTCGGCTACTTTGGCGGGTTTGCTTTTATAATTAAATATTATACCTTTCCCCGAAAAAGGTAATTCAAACATTAACTTTCCCCGTCGGGGTGGGGATTTACTACTATGGGACGTTCACGTTTTGGAGGTCGATTGTTGGTTGGCATTATTATGGCAATCGTGGCCTTGATTGGATATTTTAGTAAAACTCAGGTGAACCCCGTGACGGGCGAAAAACAACACGTAAATCTTACCCCGCAAGAAGAAGTTGCCTTGGGATTACAAAGTGCTCCCCAAATGGCCGCTGAATTTGGTGGTTTATACCAAGATACTAAAGTACAGGCTTTGGTCAAGAAGGTAGGACAAGGAATTGTACAAAATACGGAAGTAAAAAATTCGCCTTATCAATTTGACTTTCATGTATTGGCCGACCCCGAAACTATTAATGCTTTTGCCGTGCCAGGAGGGCAAATTTTCATTACGATGGGCTTGCTCAAACGCCTCAAAAGCGAAGATCAATTGGCGGGCGTGCTTGGGCATGAGATTGGTCATGTGGTAGGGCGGCACTCTGCCGAGCAAATGGCCAAGCAAGACCTTTTGGGAGGATTGGCAGGAGCGGCTTCAGTGGCTTTATCTGATCCCAATTCTCCTAATGGAAGTGCGTACATCGCACAGTATGTGGCCAACCTCGTCAATCTAAAATATGGTCGTGACGATGAACTCGAATCAGACGATTTTGGCGTAAAATACATGGTGGCTACTGGTCGCAATCCTGAGGCGATGATAGAAGTGATGGATATTTTGGCGCAAGCAGGTGGGCCTAACCGCCCTGCGGAATTTCAAAGTACCCATCCAAGTCCCGAAAACCGAGTCATGAAAATCAAAGAGGCAATGGCGAAGTATCGGTAGAAAGATGCGTATCGTAAAATTCTTTGAGAATAGAAACGTTTTGTATTTTTACTAAAAAGATAGAAAATGAGCACTAAACTGACTTTAAATCTGGATAAAAGCGTAATAGAAAGTGCGAAGGATTATGCTAGAAGTCATCATACAAGTCTTTCGAAGCTGATAGAAAATTATTTAAATTCACTAATGGCAAAGGAGAAAAATGAAACTACTGTAAGTCCACTTGTAGAAAGTTTGACAGGAATCATTCCCCAAGATTCTGAGAATGAGAGTCAAAAGGAGTATTATGATTATTTAAGTAATAAGTATTCCTAATGAAGAAAATCTTTGTTGATACTAACATAATACTGGATTTACTTCAAAAACGAGAAAGCTTCTATATGGAAGCACAAGAGCTTTTTACTTTGGCTGATAAAAACGAAGTAACGTTATATGTATCAGCATTAACACTTGCAAATATTCATTATTTACTTGCCAAACACTATGGTTCAATAGGAGCTAGAAAAATTATTGCTAAATTCAAAGTACTTGTTGAAGTGCTTGCTATGGATGATAAGATTATAGAACTAGCTCTAGTCTCAGATTTTAGCGATTTTGAAGATGGAATTCAATACTATACTGCGCTCGAAAATAGCATGGAAGTGATTCTCACAAGAAATAAAAAAGATTTTAAAAATGCTACCTTACCTGTGTTAACCGCCGGAGAATATCTCAGATTGTTCAAATAATTGAGCCGCGCTTTAGCACTTAAATCAATCCCTAAACGGCGAATTTACTTACAATGAACCCAAACTTCATGAAACAAACCCTTCTTGTCTTTGCCTTGTTTTTGTCGCAGCTGTCGCTGTGGGCGCAGTTTAACCGTGGTGTGCAGTGGACTAGTGATGGCAATGGCTACATCCGACTCGAAAATAAAGAGATTGTCCAATATAGTCTGCCCAATCTAGAAAAGAAAACGCTCGTATCGGCGCAGCAACTGACCCCCAAAGGACAAGCGGCCCCCCTTACTATTAGAAGTTATGCGTTTTCGCAAGATGGTCGTAAAATCTTGATTTATACCAATACTGCTCGCGTATGGCGCTACGATACCCGGGGCGATTATTGGGTGCTGGACCTCGATAAAAATACCTTAACTCAATTGGGAAAAGGGCGTCCTACCTCTTCATTGATGTTTGCGAAGTTTTCGCCCGATAGCAAAAAAGTAGCCTACGTAAGTGAGCGCAATGTATACACCGAAGACTTAGCTACCGGAAAAATAACCGCCCTCACCAAAGACGGAACCACTCGCCTTATCAATGGTACGTTTGATTGGGTGTATGAAGAAGAGTTTGATTGCCGCGACGGCTTCCGTTGGAGTCCTGACAGTAAAAACATTGCCTACTGGCAAATCGACGCTACCAAGATTCGTAATTTCTTAATGATTAATAATACGGATTCGACTTATGCCTTCAATGTACCAGTAGAATATCCCAAAGTCGGTGAACGCCCTTCTCCTTATCGAATAGGCGTAGTAAGCGCGGCTGGAGGGCCTACGAAGTGGATGAGTACCTTGGGCGACCCTGGCAATACCTACGTGCCACGCATGGAATGGGCCAATGCCAATGAGTTGATTATGCAACACCTCAACCGCAAGCAAAATGAATCTACAATCTTTTATGCCGACATCAAAACGGGCAAAATCACCCCTATTTATGTAGACAAAGATGATGCTTGGGTCGAAACCAAAAGTAGCTATTCTTGGAGTGATTCGCCAGAAGGCTGGGATTGGGTCAACGACAAAAAAGAGTTTTTGTGGCTAGGTGAAAAAGACGGTTGGCGGCATATTTATCGGATTTCGCGCGATGGTAAAACCGAAAAATGCCTTACCGTGGGTGACTATGATGTAATGTCGGTGGTGTCGGTGGATGAAAAAAATAACGTCATTTTCTTTACAGCTTCACCCGACAATGCCACGCAGACGTATCTTTATAAGGTAAGTTTGGACGGAAGTGGTAAAGCCGAACGCGTTTCGCCTGCCGGCCAAGTGGGCACCCACCGCTACGATATTTCGGGTAATAGCCTCTGGGCTTCGCATTCGTTTTCGAATGCCAATACGCCTCCTATGAGTGAGTGGATACGCTTGCCAGAGCATAAGGCGCTCAAAGAATCGGACGATATTGCTAAGAAATTGGCAGCGGCGGCTTCCACTCCCAAAAAAGTCGAATTTTTTAAAGTAAAAACCGACGACGGTATTGAGCTAGAGGGCTGGATGGTAAAACCTACTGATTTTGACCCTTCTAAAAAATACCCCATTGTATTTACCGTTTATGGCGAACCCGCAGGCTCTACCGTCAAAGACAGCTGGGGCACCGGACGCAATGGATTGTACGTGGGTGATATGGCCAAAGACGGATACATCTACGCTTCTGTTGACAATCGCGGTACGCCTTCACCTCGTGGGCGGGCTTGGCGTAAGGCTATTTATCGTAAAATTGGCATTGTCAATATCCGTGATTTGGCAATGGGAGCTAAGGCTATTTTTGCCCAAAACGCATTTATTGACACAAGCCGCGTAGCGGTTCACGGCTGGAGTGGCGGTGGGTCTTCTACGCTCAATTTACTTTTTCAATACCCTGATTTGTTTAAAACAGGAATTTCGGTAGCAGCCGTAGCCGACCAACTCAGCTATGATAATATCTATCAAGAAAGATACATGGGAATTCCGCAAGAAAACCGCGAAGATTTTGTGGCTGGCTCGCCTATTAGTCACGCTAAAAATCTGCGCCCGACCCAAAACCTTCTCTATATTCATGGTACGGGCGACGATAATGTGCATTACCAAAATGCTGAAAAGCTTGTCAATGAGCTTGTAAAATATAATAAACAGTTTCAGTTTATGCCTTATCCCAACCGCTCGCACGGGATTTATGAGGGAGAAGGAACTTCACGGCACTTGCATACGCTTTTTACCAAATACTTAAAAGAACATTGCCCCCCCGGAGCTAGATAAGCTTTTCTCAACAATCAATCCCGAACAGCCCCAAAGCGTTCGGGATTTTTTATCTTTGCATAAACCTATATTACTATGGAACAGCTTGCATTCCAACATCGGCTAACAATAGAGGAGTATTTAGCTTTAGAAAGAGAAACACATACTAAATACGAATATCACAACGGGGAAGTTTATGCAATGGCTGGAGGAACGCCTACCCATAGCTTAATCGCTAATAATGTAGGAGCGTCTCTCAATCTTTCGTTGAAAGGAAAGCCTTGTTTTGCTTACAATAGTGACTTGCGCATTGCTACTTCACGCAATAAATATGTATATCCAGATGTGTCTGTAGTATGTGGTAAAATAGAATCATTTGAAGAACTAAAAAATGCCGTTAGTAATCCCGTCCTGATTATAGAGATTTTGTCAGAAGAGACAGAGGCTTACGACCGGGGAGGGAAGTTTATGCGCTATCGAATGATTGATTCTTTCAAAGAATATGTTTTGATAGAACAACGTTTTCCTTTGGTGGAAGTCTTTTCTAAAAATGAATGGGATAAATGGGAATTCAGAACATTTACTGACCTTGATTCGATTGTAATATTGCGTTCAGTAAATATTGAAATTCGGCTTTCAGACATTTACTATGGGGTGGCTTTTTCGTCATTTGAATTTTAAAAAATGATAATTCCTCACGACTTAGCAAAATGCTTTAGGCCGTAAGCAATAAGCTTTTATTAAAAAAGGTTTTGAATCCTAAACAGGCCTCCGTTGTGTTTTCCTAAAAATCTCACAAAAAATGCCTACTGCTTATAGCTTATCGCCTAGGGCTAGGCAGCTACAAAAAGAACAAGTTTCTTCTCTCTTGCTTTTTTGAATTTTCCTGCTAATTTTGTTTAGCTATATCAGCACCCCGCCAAAGTGCTTAGGAAAAGATCATAAGTGCTACACTTTCAATGGTTTTGATTTAGAAATCTACCCGTTGATTTTTAAACATTCCTGCTTCATTTTGGTTGGTGAATCAGTGCCTAACCCTAAAAAAACGCAATGAAAGCTTGGTGTCTTTTCCTATTGATGTGTGCGATGGTTGGCAAAGTTTCGGCCAATTCGATTTTGATTCCGATGGACGACAAACAGTCTAATCATCTCAAAGCGTATGGCGTGGCGTATTGGGTTTTGAAAGAAGACCTTGAAGTCGATTGGTTGCTCAATTACCGAGGAGGGAGTTTTATGACCAAATATACTTCCAATATCGAGAGAGAATGCCGCTTACGGGGGGTGTCTTATGAGGTGATTTCGGATGCTACCGTCAACTCTCTGGTCAAATCAATCACGCATCCTGATGTAAATATGGATGTGGTCAAATTGCAGAAAGCAGCCAAAATCGTGGTATATAGTCCCATTAAAATAAGCAATGCCACTTTTGAAGACACCGACGCCGTGCTGCTGGTACTGAAATACGCCGAAATTCCCTTCGAAATCGTCTATGATGAAGAAATACTAAAAGGAGACTTGGCTAAGTATGACTGGCTTCACCTGCACCACGAAGACTTCACGGGGCAGTTTGGACGCAATCGTCGGCGTATGACGCTCGACGATATTCAGGCACAAGAAAACATCGCCAAAAAATTTGGTTATAAGAAAGTCTCTCACCTCAAACTCGATGTAGCGCGAACAATCAAAGGCTTTTGTGCAGGCGGCGGGTATTTGTTTGCGATGTGTTCGGGGGCAGAGTCGTTTGATGTGGCTTTGGCGGCGGAAGGGGTAGATATTGTAGGGTCGGTTTTTGACGGTGACGGCATCGACCCGCAAGCGCAATCAAAACTAGATTTTAGTAAAACTTTGGCCTTTGAAAACTTTAAATTGGAACTCAACGACGACGAATATCGGGGTGGCATGTCGTTTTCGAATATCAACTCGTCGGCAGGGCAAGGGTGGGGCGATGAAGGCTCAGGTTTTTTCTCTCTTTTTGATTTCTCGGCCAAATGGGACGTAATTCCCGCGATGTTGGTTCAAAATCATACTTCTCAAATTAAGGAGTTTTTTGGGCAAACTACGGCTTTTAATAGAAAAACAGTCAAACCAAGTGTATTGGTCATGGGGCAAAGTAAGTCTTCCGACCGTTATATTTACGGAGAAGTGGGACGCGGACAGTTTACTTTCTACGGTGGCCACGACCCAGAAGGACAACGTGGATTTCATCGGATGCCTACCGATTTGAATCTTCATCCGCATTCACCAGGCTATCGCCTGATTCTTAACAACGTATTGTTTCCGTCGGCCAAGAAAAAGAAACGGAAAACATAGTACAAGGTTTAAACAATGTACCACGGAGTTACACGGAGCTTGTCACAGAGTAGCACGGAGTACTTTTTTGACATTTGCCCCGTAGGGGCTACAAATTGGTAGGAAAAGGAATTTGTCACCGAGTCAGGCATTACAAAAGCAAGAGTGGTTCATTTGCCCCGTAGGGGCTACATATTGGTAGGAAAATGAATACGATAAAAAGTGCTTTGCTCCGTAGGAGCTATACATTCTCAAAAGGAGATTAAAGTAGTGTTGTACCACGGAGTTACACGGAGTTTCTCACAGAGTAGCACGGAGGGCTAAAACTTCGTGGCTCTCTGTGTCATTCACCGATTTTGCAATGCCTTTTCCGAATCACGCAACAATTTTTGTAAAGCAGGATCTAAATCAGGGGCATCCATTGGTTGGAAATGACTATCAAGTCGTTGTTTGTTATTGAGATAAAAATTGACGGGATTGAAAGCTCCTCCATCATGCCGTACAAACTGACGACAAAGTTTGGCTTTTTCACCTCGTTCTGTCAATTCTTTGATATTGCTCAAATGCGGATAGGGGTTTCTGTCGTTGTTTTTAAACAACAAAAATTTTTCATTATCAATCAAAGAAGAAGAAAGAGCAGTGAAACCTCGGTGGTCTTTGCGGAGCGATTGGGTACCTTTCTTGGCTGAGATATAAATATTAGTGAGTAGAATGGCCATAAATTCTTCAATGGTATGATAATCAAATTGCTGCATGAGCATAGTGCCTCTCTGATAACTCCCACTGATGATTGAAAAAGCGTGGATTAATTCGTGTAAAAGTACCTCATCGGGACTAGAACCGGGGCCTTTGTTGACCCCATCCATAAAAGAAGGTGCTATCGCCACCCTTATGCCGCCATTCCAGCCAGGAGTAGTTCGATAATCTTCGGCGCAAGTATTGCCTTGGGTACGAGTGGGCGTGATAAAAATGGGCTTACCTATTTCTCTAATGCCTTGAATGACGCCGTAACCAGTCCAGTTAAATTTCATGATTTCGAGCAGGGTACTCAATACTTTAGCCTCAAATTGTTTCCAATCAGCATCTGTATTGAAAACATGCTCGTCGCCGATAGCTACCTTGATATTTTGGGCGTATTGAAAAGAAGTAATCATGGGGCAATTTGAAAATTAGATAATTTGAAAATGGTTTAGTTCAACCTATTTCCAAATCAACCTGTATTCTAAGGTAGGGTGTTTTGTTGAAAAACACTGGGCAAAATGAGCCAACAGCGGCACTGATTGAGTAGAAGGAGGAATGTATATATATATCGGTAGCTCATCAAAACGTTTTTCACGCCCATACCTCATAGGGGGTAAAGATGATTTATCTAAAATAAGACATTAGGCTTCATGATTTATCCAAACAAAAGGGTAAAGTAGATGATACTTAGCCAAAAAATATCTTTTTTTAGAACAAGTACCTATTTTCTTACCCCCAAAAATGCCAATCTCTGGCAATTACCTGTTAATTTTGCATTTTGTTTAGGAATTAATAACACAACTTGTCAATATCACATGTCAACAGCAACTGGAACGTACGTACCGTACAAAGTAAAAGACATCACCTTGGCCGACTGGGGCCGCAAAGAAATTCGTTTGGCTGAGGCCGAAATGCCCGGCTTAATGGCCCTCCGCGCTGAGTATGGCGAATCTAAACCTTTGAAAGGCGCACGCATCGCAGGATGTTTGCACATGACGATTCAAACCGCCGTTTTGATCGAAACCCTTACGGCTTTGGGTGCGGAAGTAACTTGGTCTTCTTGTAATATCTTCTCTACCCAAGACCACGCCGCCGCCGCGATTGCAGCAGCGGGAATTTCGGTCTATGCGTGGAAAGGCATGACTGCTGAGGAATTTGACTGGTGTATCGAGCAAACGCTATTCTTTGGCGAAGAGCGTCAGCCTTTGAATATGATTTTGGACGACGGTGGTGACTTGACCAATATGGTATTTGATAACTACCCTGAGCTGATCGAAGGCATTGGTGGGTTGTCGGAAGAAACTACTACGGGCGTACACCGCTTGTATGAGCGTATGAAAAATGGCACCTTGTACTTGCCTTCTATCAATGTAAATGACTCCGTAACCAAGTCAAAATTTGACAACAAATACGGTTGTAAAGAATCATTGGTAGATGCGATTCGCCGCGCTACCGACTTGATGTTGGCCGGGAAAGTAGCCGTAGTGGCCGGTTATGGTGATGTAGGAAAAGGCTCAGCTGAATCACTCCGTGGCGCAGGCTGCCGTGTATTGGTGACCGAAATCGACCCTATTTGCGCGCTTCAAGCAGCAATGGACGGTTTTGAAGTAGTGACAATGGATGAAGCCGCTACCCGCGCTAATATCTTCGTAACTGCTACTGGTAACATCAACATCATCAAAGATCGCCACTTTAAAGCGATGAAAGACAAAGCGGTGGTGTGTAACATCGGTCACTTCGACAACGAAATCGACATGGCATGGTTGAATACCAACTACGGTGACACCAAAGAGCAAATCAAACCACAAGTAGATTTGTACACGCTAGACGGTAAAGAAATCATCGTATTGGCCGAAGGTCGTTTGGTAAACTTGGGCTGTGCGATGGGACACCCTTCGTTTGTGATGTCAAACTCTTTCTGTAACCAAACATTGGCGCAAATTGAGCTTTACACCAACCCTGGCAAATACGAAAAACAAGTGTACATCTTGCCTAAGCACTTAGATGAGAAAGTGGCTAAATTGCACTTAGGACACATCGGAGCCAAACTCGAAACCCTCGATGCGGAGCAAGCAGCTTACATCGGTGTGACGGTAGAAGGGCCGTTCAAATCTGATTTGTATCGTTACTAGAGAGTTAGCGATTCTGATATATCTAAAGCCTCGGCGTAAGTCGAGGCTTTTTTATGCTTTAGGCAGCGAGCTTTATGCTTTAAGCAGTAAGCTTTAGGCAATAAAAAAACACCAAGAAACCCCCTTTCTCCAGCAAGGAGAAAGGGCTGGGGATAGAGGTTATTGCTCTCTCCAGCAAGCAGAAAAGTCAGGCGCGAGAGGTTATTCCACCCACCCCAAAAACCCCCTTTCTCCAGTAAGGAGAAAGGGCCGGGGATAGAGGTTTCCCTTTCGCAAGCAAAAAAGTCAGGCGCGAGAGGTTGATCCACCAACCAAAGAAAAACCCCCTTTCTCCAGTAAGGAGAAAGGGTCGGGGATAGAGGTTATTACTCTCTCCAGCAAGCAAAAAAGTCAGGCGCGCGAGGTTATTCCACCAACCAAAGAAAAACCCCCTTTCTCCAGTAAGGAGAAAGGGCCGGGGATAGAGGTTGTGTTACCGTACGATAATTTTTTGTGCCAAACGTGGGTGTTTTGTAAATATTTTTTTTTATTTGTCAAAATATAAACCATTGTTGAGTTTTATCCCACTAGATAATATACCATTTAGGAGAAGTGGCAGGAGAGGGTGAACAACAAAAATGCCCTGAAGGATTGAATTTCCTAAATAAAGGCTATATTTGCATATTCTTGGAAAAATACAAATCGGCTCTATGTTCAAAATCTCCCGAAAAGTAAACCTCCTAGGAGTAGGAATATACCTCCTAGCTATTGTTTTGTGTGCTTCTTGTGTAAGGGTAGATACGCGTAACATCACTTATTTTCAAAGCCGAGATACTTTAGCGTACCAAGTGATGCCTCCTATCACTCCCCAAGTGACCCGCATCCAACCCGATGATATTTTGGCGGTGGTAGTAAGTAGTTTGAGCGAAGAGTCGAATGTGTTGTTTAATGCCGCCAATGAGAATGGAATCACTATGTCTCGTTTTGGGGGAGGTGGTGTGGCGGGACAACAACCGCTTGGTTATTTGGTTGATTCTATGGGTAAAATTGAAATGCCTCTGATTGGTAGATTGAAAATTAGTGGATACACGCTTGAACAAGCAGCAGACACCCTCAAGCAAAGGCTATTGACCTATTTAAAAGAGCCTACAGTAAATGTTCGCTTCCTTAATCATAAATTTTCCGTATTAGGGGAGGTCGGTCGGCCGGGAGTTTTTAACTTGATTGACAATCATACAACTTTACCTGAAGCAATGGCTATGGCAGGGGATTTAACCCTTTATGGCCTACGCAAAAATGTAATGCTAATCCGTACTACTGCCGAAAAAAGAGAAGTAGTGCGCATCGACCTTACCCAACGTGATTTTTTTAACTCTCCCTACTATTATTTGCGCAACAATGATGTCATTTATGTGGACATGAACAAAGGCAAAGTAACAAATACCGATCAGCGTTTGCAGCTGTTGCCTGTTTACATAAGTATCCTAAGTACGGTATTAATTGTCGTCAATCTTTTTAGAAGATAATTTCTTCATTTCTTATAGATAATAGCTTTTTAGCTTTGTCTTAGTACTTACTCAAGCAGTGAAAAACGAATACAATGGCAAATAAAGAACAGGTCTATTGGGAAGACCAAGAAGAAGAGTTTGATTTTAAAGCGTTTTTTTGGAAATACCTCCGTTACTGGTATTGGTTTGTTATTTCGGCCTTGATTGCTCTGGTTGTGGCGTATTTTTATGTACGTCAGCAAGTCCCTATTTATAAAATTAGTACTGTATTGATGATTAAAGATGAGCTATCTACCAAGGGGGCATTGAAAGAGCTAGATGCGTATTCAGGCAATAAAATCATTGAAAATGAGATAGAACTGCTCAAATCACGCGCCATGATTGAGCGAGTAATAACCGATCTTAAACTCACTACCTCTTATTATCAAAAAGGAAAAGTGAGAGCGGCTGAAGAAATGTTTGGGGATGTACCTGTTTGGATTGAACCTGACAAACTCAGTCCACTTGCGTACCAAGAACCTATTTGGATTAAAATAAAAGATAAAAACGAATTTGAAGTTCAGAATGAAGAAGGCGAGACGCAGGGAAAGTTTGGATTCAGTCAAAAAGTACAGGGAGATTATGGCACTTTTCGGGTGTTTTTACACGATTCTTTGTATCGACACGCTAATGATTTGATTCAGGTTCGTTTTGCCTCCAAGGATGGTATGATTCAGCGCTATCAAGGGGCTGTCCAAGTCGAGTTAGTAAACAAAGAAAGTACGGTGTTACGTTTGTCGATAGAAGAAGCCTTACCTGCCAAAGGCAAGGCAATTTTGAGCAAATTGTTGGAGGCCTACACCTTTTCGGCCTTGGCAGATAAAAACCGCGAAGCTGCCAATACCATGAAATTTATTGACGAACGTTTGCGCTTGATTACGGGAGAACTAGGAGATGTCGAAAAAGATGTCGAAACCTACAAGAGTAGCCAGGGGATTACTGATTTGAGTGCCGAAGCCAATCTATTTTTGGGAAAAGTCAAAGAAAATGATGCCAAGCTCAACGAGTTAGACATCCAACTCAAAGTATTGGATGGGGTAGATGCCTACTTACAAAGCAGTCAGCTAGGGGTAGCACCCGCTACTTTGATGGTCTCTGACCCTGTGTTGACGGGTTTACTCACCAAACTCAATGAGCTTGATAATCAACGCGAAAAGTTAGCCCGTACTACTGCCTCCGCTAACCCTCTGTTAGAGACAGTCAACAAGCAAATTACCAACACCAAAGCCGCTATTCGTGAAAATATAAATAATCAACGCGAAAACCTGAACATTAGCAAAAAGAGTCTTCAGCGTTTGAATGATAGCTTTGAATCTTCTATTAGAACTATTCCGCGTAAAGAACGAGAGTTTTTGACTATCAAAAGACAACAAGGCATCAAAGAAAGCCTGTATTTATTGCTGCTCGAAAAGCGGGAAGAGACGGCAATTTCTTACGCTTCTACCGTGACGGATAGCCGTGTAGTAGATGAGCCTTACAGTAGCCCAGGCCCCGTGCGTCCTAAGCCAAACATGATTTACCTTGCAGCGTTGCTGTTAGGCTTGGGTGTGCCTTTCGCGGTGCTGAGTGTCAAGGCGATGCTCAATGACAAAATAGAATCTCGGGCCGAAATCGAAGACAAAACCCGCAATATCCCTATTCTGGGGGAAATTGGGCAGCGCCCCAAAGAAGTGGATGGCCCGCTGTTGGATACCAACAAGCGTAATTTTATCGTGGAGCAGTTTCGTATCCTACGAACCAACCTCAATTACCTATTCAAAGGGGATCTGGCGGTCAAAAAGGTGCTCATTACTTCTACCATTACGGGCGAAGGCAAAAGCTTTGTGTCGCTCAACTTGGCCTCTAGTTTGGCCAAAGCCAACCACAAAGTGGTATTGATCAATGCCGACATCCGCAAACCCAAACTACATGAGTATCTGGGGATTCCTAATGAAGTAGGGGTGGTCAATTACCTGATTGGTCGCAAAAAACTGGACGAAATCCTCTTACCTACGCGGGTCGAAAACCTGACTTTTATTGCGAGTGGACCCGTACCCCCCAACCCCGCCGAATTGTTGGGAAGTGAGGCCATGAAAAAATTGATAGAGGAGCTCTCGCAACGATTTGAGTACATCCTTATCGACTGTTCGCCCCACGGCCTAGTCACCGACGCCCTTTTGGTCGCTCCTTTGGTAGATGTGACGCTCTATTTGGTACGGCACGACCACACACCCAAAACGGCGCTTTCGTCTCTAGCGCAGCTAGCCCAAGAGAAAAAGATGCCTTCCCTCTCCTTGGTCTACAATGGCGTCAAAGCCGGTGGTGCCTATGGTTACAGCTACGGTTATGGCTATGGTTACGGCTATGGCTACTATGGGGAGGAAGACAAAGTTAGTTGGTGGAAACGGTGGAGGAAGAAAATTTGAAAAAGTGCCCCTTTAGGGGCTGTATATCGGTAGAAAATAGAGAAATCACATATAGATGCCCTTTTAGGGGTTATATATCGGTAGAAAATAGGGAAATCATAAGTAAATGCCCCTTTAGGGGCTGTATATCGATAGAAAATAGGGAAATCCCATGTAAATGCCACTTTAGGGACTGTATATGGGTAGAAAATAGAGAAATCACATATAGATGCCCCTTTAGGGGCTATACATAGGTACACCTATTCAACATATAATTTCAATGGCCTTTTTAAATGACATATTCCAATTAGTTACAAAAAGTATAGAGCTAAATACCTTGGAAAAATTCAATTTTATCTCTTAACCTTCTATTTTACAAGTTGTTTGATAATTTTTTTGAACTTTTTTTAGAAAATGTGCACTATGGTATCTTTTTTTTATATACCTTAGTGTTATAAAAGCAAGAGGGACACCCTCTATTAAGCATTAAAAAGCTTAAGTTATTACCGTTCTTACCCTACAAAATATATCGTTAAAAGCCTATTTTGCCAAATAATCCCTAGGGGGCAGGTAGCGTGAATTCGTATGTTATTAGTGGTTAAAATGGTATTTAGCCGCGACGGCGGCCTTACAAAAAGGCTTCAAAAGAAGGGGAGTAAGTGGATAAAGACCACTTTAAAATACAAAAGATGTAAAAACATCTAATGGGTACTTATTATCCTTTTTTTATTCAGAAAGACAGTTTTAAGAAATAACCACACAACCGTAGCCACTGTTAACTAATATAACATCTAACGGATATATTGATAACGAATAACAAATGACCAAAGTAGCATTAATAACGGGGATTACGGGCCAAGATGGTGCCTACTTGAGCGAATTGTTGCTCTCCAAAGGTTATACCGTACACGGTATCAAACGCCGCAGTTCGTTGTTTAATACCGACCGCATCGACCACCTTTATGAAGACCCGCACGTAGAACATCCTCGTTTTATCTTACACTACGGCGACCTCACTGATTCTCTCAACCTGACACGCATCATTCAGGAAGTACAACCCGACGAAATTTATAATTTGGCGGCAATGAGCCACGTCAAAGTGAGCTTCGACGAACCTGAATATACGGCCAATGCCGACGGGATTGGTACTTTACGTATATTGGAAGCCGTTAGGTTACTGGGCTTGGCTCAAAAAACCAAAATATACCAAGCTTCTACCTCCGAATTGTACGGTTTGGTGCAGGCCGTTCCTCAATCTGAGTCCACACCTTTCTATCCTCGTTCGCCTTACGCGGTGGCCAAACTGTACGCTTATTGGATTACGGTCAATTACCGCGAGGCTTATGGCATGTACGCTTGCAATGGCATCTTGTTCAATCACGAATCTCCCCTGCGCGGTGAGACCTTCGTGACGCGCAAAATCACCCGCGCCGCCGCCAAGATTGTGTTGGGTTTGCAAGATTGCCTCTACATGGGCAACATCGACGCGCAGCGCGATTGGGGCCACGCCAAAGATTACGTGGAGGCCATGTATTTGATTTTGCAGCAAGAACAGCCCGAAGATTTTGTGGTAGCCACGGGCGTGACCACGCGTGTGAGGGAATTTATCCGACAAACTTTTGCTTTCCTAGGCGTGACTTTGGCCTTTGAAGGCGAAGCCGAAAACGAAATAGCCACGATTGCCCAAGTAGATGAAAATCGTTTGTTGACTTTGGGGATAGCAAAAGAGCCACATTTGGCCGAAGGAACGACGGTGCTTCGCATCGACCCGCGTTACTATCGACCTACCGAAGTAGAACTATTAATAGGGGACCCCACTAAAGCCCAAGAAAAATTAGGCTGGAAACCTAAATATACCCTCGCCACTTTGATTGAAGACATGGCGCTATCTGATCTCCGATTGTTCCAAAAAGACCAATTGCTGTTGAAAGAAGGTTTTGGGGTATTGAATTATTTTGAATAAGGAATCGTATGCCTTGGTTTGTGCTTTATACAAAATCGCGAAACGAAAAATTGGTGGCCGAACAGCTGCGCAAGCGGGGAATAGAAGTCTATTGTCCTTTGCTCAAGACTGCGCGCCGTTGGTCTGACCGCACCAAAATAGTGGAAGAGCCGCTCTTTAAATCTTATTGTTTTGTGAAGCTTGAAGAACACGAACGCGCTCAGGTGTTTGGCGTGCAGGGGGTGGTGCGTTATTTGTTTTGGCTCAAAAAGCCAGCGATAGTGAGGGAAGAGGAGATTGCCGCCATCAAAAAAATGCTCAATGAAGTACCTCATCAATGTATCAAAGTGACTCAGTTTCAAGTAGGAGACGTATTGAAGATTGATTCGGGAAGTTTTGCGGAGCAGAGCGGGGTAGTATTGCGGCAACAAGGGAATTTGGTGACACTAAAGCTAGAAAGCTTACAAATGATGCTGACCGTGGATGTCTCTAAGACGATGACGGTGGTGGTGTAGGTTTTTTAGGTCACAGAGTTGCGCAGAGTTGGGCACGGAGTATCACAGAGGAATAAAATAAATATAGTAAAATAGCTTGAATAGGTACAGAAATGGGACTGAAAGGGCGAAGCCGTAAATAAATTACAGGAAAGCCAATAAAAACCTAGGCTTTTGGGATTATTTGAGCGTATGAAACAACTGGTATTGCAACTACAAGCGCATCCTACTTTTGCTAAAGTGTGGCATTGGGTAAAGCTCATTGCTATCACGGGCGGCGCGCAAGCAGTGGTGCAAGCTACTGGTTTGTTGAGTGGTATTTTAATTATTCGTTTGTTACCCGTTGAAGAGTATGCATTGTATACCCTAGCTAATACCATGCTGGGAACCATGACAGTTTTGGCGGACGGAGGTATTTCTGCGGGAGTAATGGCAGAGGGAGGAAAAGTATGGCGAGATAAGGAGAAGTTAGGGATTGTAATTGCCACGGGATTAGATTTACGCAGGAAGTTTGCAATAGGGAGTCTACTAGTCTCTATTCCTATCTTAGTGTATTTGCTCCAGAATCATGGTGCAAGTGGCCTCATGACTTTATTGATTATCGCTTCTTTGATTCCCGCTTTTTTTGCGGCACTTTCTGATTCTTTATTGCAAGTAGCCCCTAAACTGCATCAAGAGATAGTCCCTTTACAAAAAAATCAAATGACCGTAAGTGTTATTCGTTTGTTATTAAGCGGACTTACGTTGTTTATTTTTCCATGGACATTTGTAGCGTTACTAGCCAATGGTATTCCGAGGGTTTATGGAAATATTCAACTACGTAAAATTAATGAAGGTTTTATTGAAAACACAGAAAGTCCTAGTATAGAAATAAAAAAAGAAATTCTAAAAATAGTATATCGAGTCTTACCTGGAGCCATTTATTATTGTTTGTCAGGTCAGATTATAGTGTGGTTGTTATCAATATTTGGCACTACTGTTGCAATTGCGCAAATAGGAGCACTAGGAAGAGTTACAATGTTGTTAAATGTATTCTCAATCTTAGCTGCTACTATAATAACTCCTCACTTCGCAAGAATTACTTCAAATGTTCAAGCTTTTTTTTTTAAAACTACGGGGGTAACAAGTATATTTGTGATTATTATTGTATACTTATGTTCAGTTTTTTCAAATGAAATATTGTATTTACTTGGTGAGCAGTACAAAAATCTAAATTATGAACTAGTCTTGATTATTTTAGGAGGGGGTGTTAATTTCATGGCAGGTTTTTCATTTGGTCTATCTTCTTCAAGAGGATGGGTAATAAAGCCAGTGATTTCAATATCTACTAGTTTGTTGTCTATCTTAGTAGGCATATTTTTGTTTGATAACTCAACACTAATAGGTGTTTTATACTTTAATTTACTTTTAAGTGGAACCCAATATTTATTGAATACTTTTTATTGCTATTATAAAACTAGGAGTTTTGCTACATGAAAGACACAAGTTCAACAACCTCTATTGTATGTACACTTTTTGAAGGGGATTATCATTGTGGAGTTGCAGTCTTAATTAATTCACTATACAAGCAAGGTTTTAGGGGTAATATATATGCTGGTTATAGAGGAAATTTGCCATATTGGACTAAAGACGCTATAGAAAATAATTTATTACAGTGGAATGGTGCTGTTACATTAAATGTTAATGGCAATCTTTATATCCATTTTTTACCACTTGATACTAACTATCATTTAACTAATTATAAGCCAGACTTTATGTTGAAATTATTAAATAAATATTCATGCGATGCTATATGCTATTTTGATCCAGATATAATTGTTAATGCTCCCTGGAGCTTTTTTGAAGAATGGCTTAATTGCGGAATAGCAGTTTGTGAAGATGTGAATTCTCCTCTTGAAAAATTTCATCCTAGACGTGTAGCTTGGCGAAATTATTATCTAAACTCACAAATTGAATTAACATTTAAATCCTCAATTTATGTTAATGGAGGATTTGTTGGGCTCTTGACAAAATACGCTAAGTTTTTAGAGACATGGAAAACAGCTCAGGATCTAATGGCGCCGGCTGTGAATGGTTTAAATAGGTCAAAGTTACAAGGAGAGTCATTACCATTAAATGCTTCTGGCCCATTTGCTCCTTTTAGTGCTACTGATCAAGATGCTTTAAATGTTGCAGTTGAAGCATCTTTTTTTGATTTTAGCTTTATGCGCAAAGAGGCTATGGGTTTTGCAAGTGGTTTATGTATTGTACCACATGCTCTTGGTGTACCAAAGCCATGGAATTTTAAACTATTCTCATACATAATAAAGGGTAATCCACTAAGATTAGTTGATAAGCTTTTTTGGGAATTTACAGAAGAGCCAGTCCGTATATACAGTTCTTCTAAAGTAGTAAAAATGAAATTTATAATAAATGTGTGTACATTTTTGAGTAGATTTTATAAGAAAGCTTAGGTTATGAAAATCGTTTTTATATGTTCTAGTCTCGAGTTAGGCAAAGACGGAGTAGGAGATTACACAAGGAGATTGGCTGGAGAGTTGATAAGGAAAGGGTACACGGTGTGTATTATTGCTTTTCATGATAAATATATTGATAAAATACAACAGGAAGTTCAAATAACCCAAGATTATGAAGTGCCAACACTTCGGTTGCCAAGTGGTATTTCTTGGAATAAGAGAATAAAAATGGCAAAAGAATATGTGGATGAATTCAATCCAGATTGGTTGAGTTTACAATATGTGCCGTATGGATTTCAGGAAAAAGGTTTACCTTTTGGGTTAGTAAATTCACTGATTCAAATTAGTGCAGGAAGAAAATGGAATATAATGTTTCATGAGTTGTGGATTGGTAGAGGCAAGGCACAACCATTGCGTCGGAAAGTAGTTTCTTACTTTCAAGAATTTTTGATTACTAGACTAATTAAAACTCTACACCCTGAATGTATTCATACTCACCTCCCAATATATAAAGAAAAATTGCAAAAAATATCTTCAAAAGTTTATAATTTGCCCCTTTTCGCTACTATCTCTATTTATCCCTTCAAAAAAGATAGCAAAACACTAAAAAATAATTTTAGAATGGCTTTTTTTAGCCAAGTTATTCTTTCTTTTTCAGTCATTCAATTTTTGAAGGACTTTACTAGTCTTCTCCTAAAAAAAGGCTATCATCCAGAAGTTATTTTTATTGGAGGTAACAAGCAAAAAATGGATGAATTAAAAGCCGTACTTGAAAAAGAACTTAAGAAAACAACGATTACTACGACAGGCTTCTTACCAGAGCAAGAAGTCTCAGAGTACATTTATCAATGTCAGCTAGGAGTTACCTCAGTACCTCGTCACGCATTAGGAAAAAGTGCAAGTGTAGCTGCTTTTTTATCTCATGGAGTGCCAGTTGCAGCTCCCTATGTGCATGAAGAAATGAGGGGTCATGGACAAATTGGTTTTTATTCAGATAATTTAAAAAAAACGATTCAACTACACCCTTCATGGGAAGAATATGTGACTGCAAAAGAGGCTGTTCAGCTATACAAGGAAGAGATTATGTTACCACTCATTACAGCTAATTTTGTGGTAGATCTTCAAGTATCCGAGAAAGTGTAAAAAGCATGAAGAAAATAGATATTGCATTTGTTATTAATTCCTTTAATCGATTTTCCTTACTGAAGGAATGTCTTTTAGCGTTAGACTGGATACCTAAATCGGAGTTTGATGGCAGAATCGGAGTGGTTGTTTTTGAGGCGGGTTCTACCGATGGAAGTCTGGAATGGCTTCAGCAATCGAAAGGAACCCTGCCTTTTCCTCTAGAAATTGTCGTTCCTTTACCGAATGATGATACTTCTTTTGCGGCAGGGCTCAATGCGGGAGTAGATGCAGCTATAAATACTTTTCCAGCATTACATTATCTGGTTTTTTATGAAACAGATAACCAAATCCAAAATGAGCGTCCTTTACAACAGGCGTTGGATCAATTGATTCAACGAAATGATGTAGGTGCTTGTGGATTTACTGTCAAAAAACACAGCGGAAAACCTGCTGGTTTGGGTAGTAGTTTCCCTACCGTAGGACAGTTTTTAATAGGGCGTCAACTTGTTAATCGACTTCATTTGGATCGACCTACTTTTCAATGGGTAGTCAACGAAAAAGGAGGTCGCTTTAGTTATGTGGATGTAGTATATACCAGTCCTTTGGTGGTCAAGAAAGAGGCTTGGATAGATTCAGGGGGATTGGATGCAAAAATGTTTCCATTCTCCGATTGCGATGTTGATTGGGCAAAACGTTTATCGCTTTTAGGATGGAAGATGGGAGTCGTGGATACAGAAGGCGTTATTCATGACAACCGGGAAACGCTGTCGGCTTGGTCTAAAACGAGAGCAATGCAATTTCACCGTGGTCGTATTAGGTATTTGCAGCGTTTTCACCCTATAGCTCTTCGACTGGCATGGCCACTTCCTGTTATGGTGCGGCATTTGGGAGAATGGTTAACAGTACAACTCCTAGTGTGGCAAGGAGATAGACGGACTCAATTGTCTCGTCAGTTTAAGGATCTTTTGACGCATAGTTTCAAAAAGTATGAATAGCAACCACTATCGAAGTATTGAAGGAGCACCGAGCCTTTTTTTAGACGCGTTACGCTTTGGTGCTTCTTTAGTCGTTTTCTTTTATCATGCGAGGGGGATATGGTTTCCAGATGAGGTGCCTAATGCAAAACTTCCTGGAGATGAGGCACACACTGCCGTTGTGGTTTTCTTTGTTTTATCAGGCTATGTCATATCATATACAACAGTTAACCGAAATAAAGGTGCTTTAAAATATTTTCAAGCACGCTTAGGACGTTTGTATTCTGTCTTGTTGCCAGGTCTACTCTTTTCCATATTTGTTGAATTTTGTCTTTATTATGTTAATCCACCGATATATCAGCAGTGTACAAGAGGTAATACCCTTGTTCGATATGTATTGACAAGTTCGTTTTTAAACGAAATTTGGTTTTTTTCGGCAGCCCCTCCTATTAATGGTCCCTTATGGTCGTTAAGTTATGAATTTTGGTACTATGTCATTTTTGGATTATGGGTGTACGCTCAATCTACTTGGAAGGCAAAGCTTGCTTCATTAATCGCTTGTCTAATAGCAGGTCCCAAAATTTTGTTAATGATGCCAATTTGGTTAATGGGAGTTTATGCCTATAAAATTCCTGCTCCAAGTTTAAATAAAAACCTTGCTTGGGGAATTATAATTTTGTTAGCTTTTATTTTAGGGATACTTTATCAGTGGTTGCCTCCTTACCCTGCTCAATTAGGATATGCACCTTTATTCTTTTCAGCTCAATTTTTAACCGATTATATATTAGGTATTGTTGTAGCCCTTAGTCTTTGGATATTACCAGAAGGGAGAGAGTTGGATTTGCCAAAAAAATCACTACAAATTTTTAGGGATGTAGCAGATTTAACCTTTCCTATTTATGTATTGCATAACCCATTGTTGCATCTTTTTAGAGGTGTTTTTGGATACTTGGAAAATAATCAAAAGCAACTAAATCAAGCAATGGGCACCGTTATTTTATTGTGTGCTATTATTGGATACTTTCTTAATAAATATAGACCTTATTGGGTACTATTTTTTGGAAGAATACTAAAGTATCTTAAGCTGAAGGGAATAGTTAAAGCTCGTATATTACAAGCGCATTAAGAAAGTGTAATTATAGTGAACAAAAAAGCAAAACAGCCTAAAATACTCGTTTTTTCGACGCAATTTAAGAGTAGCGGGGGAATTGAGAGCCATTTGCTCGAATTTTGTCGACATATGTCAGAGGCTGACGTTCTTATCGACTTAGTGGTTTTTAACACTGACATAATAGTAGAGATTGATAATCAATTAAAAAAAATAGTGCGCTGTGCGTACCTTGGTAGAAACCAGAACCCATTTCAAAAGGCATTATGGCTTTTCAAAACGGGTTTGCGTTTAGGGTTTCAAAAGTATGACGCTCTTTATACAAATGGGCAAGGAAATAGTATTGGGTGGATAGGTCGATTTATTAGATATCGTCATTGGGTGCATCATCATCATACATCTGGGGACGAAGGAGATCGTCAAACATGGACAAAGGCCTATTGGGAGACATTGCAAAGAGTACCGAAGATAATTGCCTGTTCTCAGCGAAATGCAAAGGAGATAGGTGATGTTCTTCAACGAAATGTGGAGACTATTCCTTGCTTTTCGACGAAGATATCGCCAGCCTTCAAAACAACAAAAGGGCTTCATTTGGGGTACTTTGGGCGGCTTATACCTGAAAAAGGAATTGATGTATTATGTCGACTGAGTGCTGATACTGATTGTCACGATATTCATTTTCATATCTGGGGAGAAGGGAATGTATATCCACCTTCTTTTTTTTTAAACTATCCAAGACTAATTTATCATGGACCTTTTCGAGGTCGAAAGGAACTAACTGGAGTCATTCATTCTATAGATGGTTTCCTGTTATTGTCAACAAATGCAGAAGGCTTACCCATTTGTTTGTTGGAAGTAATGAGTGCGGGATTGCCTTGGCTAGCAACCGATAAAGGAGGTATTCTGGATATTGCTTGTGATCCTGATTCTACAAAAGTGATTTCCCATTTGTCTTCCTATGAAAAAATGAAGGAAGCTGTTTTATCGTTTGCTGACGATATACGTTCGGGAAAAACGAACGTAGAAAAACAGCTAAAGCTATATGAACAAAAATTTTCAGCGCCCGTATTGGTAAGTGAGTGGAAAAAAGCGCTCAGACTGTCTGCAAAAACAAGTACATCTCTTTAGTATTAGTAAGCTAATCAACCCCGAATGAGTGATTTACATATAACTAAAAAAGATCATTTTGGTTGGATCGATATTTTGAGAGGGCTTGCTTCTTTTGGCGTTGTATTGTTTCACTCTAGGGTGGATCTTTGGGTAGGATGGCAAGCTATTCAGCAACATCCAGAAAAATTTTCAGTAGCTGATAAAATCGTGGCATGGCTTTCTATTCCCACTCCGTTTTTAGGGTCAACGGTAATGTTATTCTTTGTAATAAGTGGTTTTTGTATTCATTATCCATCTGCGCTATCTTCAACTTTACCTCTTCGACACTATTTTATTCGACGAATGGCTCGCATCTTACCACCTTACTGGGCGGCAGTCTGTGTAAGTCTTTTAAGTGAGTGGGTATGTCATATTTTTTTTCAGCAGGAAACATCACCAGGGCAAACAATTGGAAAGACTTTTTTGATGTTACAAAATTATCCCCCTCAACCTGGACAACTGATTTCTAATCCTTCACTTTGGTCGTTACCGGTAGAGGTAGAACTTTACATTGTTTACCCGTTTCTTTTTTTTCTTAGTCATAAGATAGGAATACGTTACTCGTTGGCACTTATAGCTTTCATTTCGTTGGTAGCATTGGGATTATCAATCTTTGTCGCTCCATGGATGGAAGCTGATTTTTTAAAATACTGGATTATTTGGTGTGCAGGAGTGGCATTAGCCCAGTTAGTAAGAACGGATCAATTACCTGCATGGAAAGTAGTCTACTGGGGACCCATGTTGTTGATTTTAGGCATAGCCCTGTGGATGGAAATGAAAAAAATATTGCTTCCAGTAGGGCATTTTGTATGGGCTACGATTTACTTCTTTCTATTGTGGTTTTGCCTGACTCGCACCGCTCCTCGTTTACTCCTTCCTAAAGTGATCTATGATTCATTGGTTTGGTTAGGGAAAATCTCCTACTCTCTTTACCTAATCCATTTTCCTCTATTTAGATTATTGGGTGCTTTTTGGGTGGATAAGATGGGTAGTAAACCAACCAATTTTCTAATTTGTCTTTTTTCTTCATGCATAGCTTTAGTGGTAGCGGCTATATTTTATAGATTAATTGAATTCCCGGCTCATCAATTAGCACGCCGATGGGGGCGCAAACCAACTACCAATGAAAATAGTCTTATCACATCCTACCGCCAATAATTTTACTCGTGCGCTTGTTAGTACACTTGTTGAGAGGGGAGAACTAGGAGCTTTCTATACTTCATTAGCAGTTTTTGAAGAGAGCTGGCTGCAAGCTGGTATCTCAAAATTTTCAGCTAATCTAGGACGTCGATCTTTTAAGCCTATGCTTAAGCCGTTTACCCATATCTATCCCTGGTATGAAGCTGGACGACTTTTAGCGAGGGCATTGAAGTTAAATCAGTTATTAGAACATGAGACAGGCTTTTTTTGTGTGGACGAAGTATACCGTCGTCTAGACATGCATGTAGCCACTCAGTTGACTCATAGACCTCAACATGAAAAAGTGGTGTATGCTTATGAAGACGGAGCTCTATATACTTTTAAGCAGGCAAAGAAGTTGGGACTGACATGTGTTTATGACCTTCCTATCGCTTACTGGGAAACAGGTCAAAGGCTGATGGCGGATGAAGCACAACGGTTACCCGCATGGGCGGGTACTTTGGGGGGGGGGATAAAGGATTCTTCCGAAAAATTGGAAAAAAAACATAAAGAGTTACAATTGGCAGATGCTGTTGTGGTTCCAAGCCAATTTGTGGTTGATTCATTGCCCGACTGGGCATTACAAAAAAAAATTATTGTATCTCCTTTTGGAACACCAACTATTCATAAGGGTGTAGAAACGAATTGGCGAAAAGTAGATAAAGGCCCTTTAAGATTACTTTTTGCAGGTTCGATGGGACAGCGCAAAGGGCTTGCAGATCTTTTTGCTGCGATGCGCTACTTTCAGCCGCATGAAATAGAGTTGGTTGTGATGGGCAGTTTACAAGCCCCTATGGATTTTTATCGGAAAGAATTTTCTGATTTTACATATGAACCAGGCCGCCCTAATGAGCAGGTGTTGGCATTGATGAGAACATGTGATGTTTTTTGCTTACCTTCGATTGTAGAGGGAAGGGCATTGGTAATGCAAGAAGCGATGAGTCAAGGGCTGCCATTGATCATTACAGCAAATACAGGGGGAGCAGATTTAATTGAAGAAGGTGAGACAGGATTTGTAGTACCTATGCGCTCTCCGGAGAAGATTGCGGAAAAACTTAATTGGTTTTTAGAAAACCGAACGGCATTATTTCATATGAAGGAAGCGGCGCAAAAAAAGGCGGCGACATATACTTGGAAAAAGTATGGATATACGATTGCTGAAGCAATAAAAGAATTATTAAAAATAACTTCATTGAACAACTAATGATTACAGAGCCTATAAGTTTGAAAGAAACCCAATTGCCTAAAGACGCTCTGAAGTCGTTATATATGGTGAAACGGCTTAAGCAAGGAGTATGGCTTTATTTTTGGCTTTTAATCTTTGAAGGTGCTTTGCGTAAATGGGTTTTGCCGGGGCTGTCCAATCCCCTCCTTATTGTAAGGGACCCGATTGCGATTGTTGTGATGTTGATGGCTTATCGAAGTGGTTATTTTAAAGTGAACGGTTACATAGCCTTCAGTATTTTTATTACATTTATTGCCTTTATCACAACTTTATTATTTGGGCATGCGAATCTATTTGTAGCTTTATATGGGGCACGTATTATGCTTATTCATTTTCCCTTTTTGTTTTTGATAGGCCGTCTATTTTCATTTCAAGATGTGATTAAAATAGGAACAGTTTTGCTATGGCTTTCTGTTCCCATGACAGTGTTGATTGCCTTTCAGTTCTACAGTCCTCAATCGGCTTGGGTAAATCGAGGGATTGGGGGAGATATGTCAGGGGGAGGGTTTTCTGGAGCAATGGGTTATTTTCGTCCTCCAGGGACTTTTTCATTTATCTCAGGGGTAGTTTTATTTTATGGACTAACAAGTATCTATGTACTTTATTTTTGGCTGGATGGTCGTATTAAGATCAATAAAATATTACTAATTTCCTCTACTATCGCACTAATAGCAGCTCTTCCTTTATCGATCAGCCGTTCTTTGTTTTTTACCTATTGTGTAGGTATTTTGTTTGCTATAATGGTTGTCGCTCGGAAACCTCGATATTTAATGAGAATGCTTTTCGCATCAATAGCTTGCGTAGGAATACTAAGTCTTTTAGAAAGTCTTGCTTTCTTTCAAACCGCAACGCAGGCATTTACATCACGTTTTGAGATTGCAAATGCATCAGAAGGAGGTGTCGAAACTACTATTTTAAATCGATTTATGGCCGGTTCTTTTGATGCCATTAACCTAGAAGGAGAAGATTTAATATGGGGTAAGGGACTAGGTATGGGAACTAATGCAGGCGGGAAATTATTGAGCGGAACCCAAACGTTTCTTATATCAGAAGGAGAATGGGGGCGTCTTATAGGGGAGAATGGGCTAATTCTAGGGTTATTGGCTATTATTGTTAGATCTCATTTGCTTTATAAGATGAATATCAGCGCTTATAAATCTCTTAGACAAAAGAATATCCTTTCTTGGCTGTTTTTGAGTTTTTCGTTTGTCCCTATTTTACAAGGCCAATGGGCACAACCTACCTCTTTAGGATTTTCAGTATTAGCTGGCGGATTACTAATAGCTTCATTGAAACGTCAGTAGTATATATTTTATTGCAAAAATTTATTGAAAAAATTATGTCTTCTACTGCCATTATTACGGGAATTACGGGTCAAGACGGTGCTTATCTTAGTCGTTTTTTATTGGAGAAAGGGTATAAAGTAATTGGGATTGTTAGAAGTTACACAAGCAGTGACGTAAGGGGGCTACGTTTGTTAGGAATACAAGATAAAGTAGAATTAGTGGAGTGTGATTTAACTGACTTGTCGCAAGTAATTTCGGTAATTGGGAGTACGCGCCCTACGGAAGTATATAACTTGGCAGCTCAAAGTTCTGTGGCATTATCTTTTAAGCAACCGATCGGTACTATTAATTTTAACATAATTTCGGTTTTGAATTTGCTTGAGGCCATTCGGTTGATCAAGGCCGATACAAAGTTTTATCAGGCATCTAGTAGTGAAATTTTTGGAGGGACTAATCAATTACCTATTACTGAACAAAGTGCAATAAATCCTATTAGCCCTTATAGTATTTCTAAAGCTTCCGCGTACTGGATTACTAAAAATTATCGTGAAGCGTACCATATTTTTAGTTGTAGCGGTTTTCTATTTAATCACGAATCATATCTTCGAAGCGAGAATTTTTTTATAAAAAAAATTATAAGAGAAAGTATTCGAATTCAAAGAGGTGTGGCAAACCAACTAGAAGTTGGAAATATTGATATAAAGCGCGATTTTGGCTGGGCTCCAAAGTACGTTGAAGCTATGTATTTGATGTTGCAACGGAGCGAACCTGAGGATTACGTGATTTGTTCTAATACATCGGTTTCACTACGTTCAATTATTGAATACGTCTTTACTAAATTGAAGATTTCTATGGAATGCCTCAAAGTACGTTCTGATTTTTATAGACCTACAGAAATTCCCGATATATATGGTAGTAACAGCAAAGCAAGACAGGAGTTGAATTGGCAATATGATTTATCTTTTTTTGATGTTCTAGATATTTTAATTGAAGAAGAACTGGAGTATGTTAAGAAGCAGCAACTATGAGTGTTAAAAAACCAGTCATTTATTTTTTTCAACGCCGCCCTCGGAAAGGCTTTAGCTTTAGTCTTGAATATATCTTTGAAGATGTAAGAAAACGCCTTGAAGGAAAAATAGAAGCAGAGGTGAAAATTTGTTCCTATTTCAATGATGGGTATTTTACTAAATTCTATAATATACTAGAGGCAAGTATCCGACAGGGGAAAGGCATTAATCATATCACAGGAGAGGTTCATTTCTTAAATCTTTTGATGAAGAAAAACCGGGTTTTGTTGACGATATTAGACTGTGGAATGATGTACCGCAAAAAAGGACTTGCGCGTCTTATTATTCGTTGGTTGTATCTTTCAGGTCCAGTAAGAAAAGCTAGACTAGTTACAGCAATTTCGGAAGCTACTAAGCAAGAAATTATTGCCTTTACCGGCTGTAGTGTAGATAAAATTGTCGTTGTTCCTGTCGCTGTTTCACTTGCATACCAACCTGCCCTCAAAGTGTTTTGTAAAGAGAAGCCTACTATCTTGCACGTCGGATTAGGACACAATAAAAATATTTTTAGGCTTATCGATGCCTTGGAGGGGATTTCTTGTCGATTAAGCATTGTGGGTAAACTCACTCCAGAGCACAAAGAAGCATTGAATCGACGTAACATTGACTATGTTAATAGCTATGATCTGTCCGCAGAAGAAATGGTACAAAGATATCGAGAATGTGATATTCTTTCTTATGTATCGACCTTTGAAGGGTTTGGAATGCCCATTGTGGAAGCCAATTGCATAGAGCGAGTGGTGGTAACGAGCAATCTTTCTTCCATGCCTGAAGTGGCAGGTGATTCGGCATGTTTGGTTGATCCTTTTAATATAAATGATATACGGCGTGGCATTCTAAAAGTAATCGAAGATGATGATTACCGAGAAGCCCTTATTGAACAAGGGCGTATCAATCGACTTCGATTTGATGCAGATACTATTGCTGATTCTTATTATCAACTATATTGTAAAATGCAGGAAAAATATTAAAAGTAAAAATTTGAAAGTACTACGCGTCATCTCTAGTATAAATCCAACTTCTGGAGGGCCAGGACAAGGCATTCGAAATATGATTCCAGCCCTTGAGCAATTAGGAATAGCCAATGAAGTGGTATGTTTGGATGATACGAAAGCTAATTTTATTACAAAATCGCCTTTCACTATTCACGCTTTAGGAGAAGCAAATAACCCATGGAGCTATCATCCTCAGTTGTTGCCTTGGTTGAGGGAACATTTACTACGTTTTGATGCGGTGATTGTGCATGGTTTGTGGCTTTATCATGGGTTTGCGGTTTACAAAGCCTTAAAAGTTCTTCAGAAAGAAGGAAAACAGATTCCTAAAATGTACGTGATGCCGCATGGAATGCTAGACCCTTGGTTTCAGCGAGCGGAGGGGCGAAAATTAAAAGCGATTCGGAATTGGGTTTACTGGAAGTTGGTCGAACAAAAGGTAATACACGCCGCCGACGGTATTTTGTTTACCTGTGAAGAAGAATTAAGGTTAGCAAAAGAAACCTTTCGACCTTATGCGCCCAGACGTGAATTGAATGTAGGATATGGTATACAACCCCCACCTCCTCGTTCTAAGGAAATGGAGACGGCATTTTATCAGCAATGTCCTCAAATACAGTACTCGCCTTATTTGCTTTTTCTGAGTCGTATCCACGTTAAAAAGGGTGTTGATTTGTTAATCAAAGCATATTTGCAACTTAAAAAAGAGGGATTGGCGCTACCAAAACTTGTCGTGGCGGGGCCAGGATTGGAGACCACTTATGGTAAAGAAATGGTCCAATTGGCGAGTGTTGATAAAGATATTGTTTTTCCGGGAATGTTAAGCGGAGATGCCAAATGGGGGGCATTTTATGGTTGCGAGGCTTTTGTGTTACCAAGTCACCAAGAAAACTTTGGAATAGCAGTGGTGGAGGCATTAGCGTGCGGAAAAATAGTGTTGATTTCTAACCAAGTAAATATTTGGAGAGAAATAGACGCGGGCAAAGCAGGAATTGTTGAGCCTGATACACAAGAAGGTGTAGTGAATTTATTGAAAAAATGGTATAAGGCAGAAAAAGTAGGACTTGATGAAAAGGCCGAAACTGCCTTTAAGCAGTATTTTTCGGTCAGCGAAGCAGCTACGAAACTACAGCAATTATTTATGAAAATTTTAATATAATTATTATGAAAATTTCTTTTGTCCTAGGGCATGAACTTCCATTCCCTCCTAAAAAAGGCGGGGGCGTTAATTCATTGCTGTTAGGATTATGTCGTGGATTAGTTTCTATAGGGCATGAAGTTAGTGTATACTCTCCTTTAGCGGAAGGTTTATCAGAGGAAGAGATTGATAATGGAATTACACATATAAGAGTTAAAGGTATGCCTAGAAAAAAAAATCATGTAATTAATTTTATTATGGGAATTCCTTATGTATTAAGGGTTATGTCTCGCTTAAAAAAAAGTGATGTTTTAAGTTGCCATCTTCTCCAAGGTTTTTTATTTACAAAGAACAATAAAGCAACGATTGTTACCCATACAATCCATCGAGATCCAAAAAAATTTATATATTTTTTTTTAAAACTTGATAGAATATATGTGGGAAGTGATAATGTTGCTCAAGACGCGAAACTAATTGTTCCAAAAATAGATAATATTATAAAGACAGTTTATAATTGTGTAGATTTTTTAAATTATAGTCAACCGACTTTAAAAAAAAGAAATGGATTTATTGAGTTTGTATATATAGGTCGCTTTTCAAGAGATAAAGGTGTTGTTTCTTTAATAAAAGGATTCTGTTTAGCAATAAAAGAAAATCCTTTTATTAAATTAAAATGTATTGGCCCTATAACTTCTAGCGAAGGCGGAGACGAGGAGTTATTCTTAGAAATGAAAGAATTAATAAGTGTCAATGGTGTTTCTAATTATATTACTATTTGCCCACCAATCTTTGATAGGGAAAAATTAGATGTTGAAATAAAAAATTCTGATGTAGTTGTCTTACCTTCAATTGGGGGTGAAACTTTAAATATGAGTATATTGGAATGTATGCGCATAGGAAAAGCTTTACTTATTTCTGATTTACCAGCTAACCAACCTTTAGTGATAGAAAATGTAACAGGTGAATTTGTTAAAGCTGGGGACGTTGAAAGTTGGAAAGAGAAAATTATTACCATGTCTGCGGATATAGATAGAATTGAAAAATTTGGAGAAAATGCATATTTGTATGGGAGAGAAAAGTTTTCTTGTGAGAAAATTGCTGATACATATGTTAAAGACTTTAAAAAATTAATTGCCGAAAAACGTTATAGGAATGGTTAAAGTTTATGAGCAAAACTCTGCATTTGATAGCCCTTGGACTGTTTCTCAGCGCTTTAAAATGCTACTATGGGAATATTTTTGGTATTTATTTTGTGTTTGGACCCCTAAACCAGCAAATAGCTGGCGGGTGTTTTGTTTGAGGCTGTTTGGTGCTAAGTTATATGGGAAACCTTTTGTACATCCTAGAGCAAGGATACAAATTCCTTGGAATTTAATTATGCATGACCGAGCATGTATAGGAGATAGAACAAATATATATTCGCATGATATTATTGAGATTGGACCGTATGCAACAGTTGCTCAAGAAGTATACGTTTGTACTAGTACTCATGCGTTTAATAGAGAAGAATTTAATTTAGTGACCAAACCAATTCGAATCGGGGCTAATGCTTTTATTGGGGCTAGAGCTTTTATTTTGCCTGGTGTCACAATTGGTGAAAATGCTGTAATTGGAGCTTTAAGTTTAGTCACTAAGGATATGCCTGCTTGGATGGTGTGTGCGGGCCACCCTTGTAAACCAATTAAACCACGTGTTATTAGTGAATTAAATGATGCCTCTTGATTTAACCATAGCCATACCCGTTAGAAATGAGGCCAAAAACTTGCCTTTGTGTTTAGCGGCGATTGGAAATAATTGGGCACGGCAAGTAGTGGTTATTGATTCTAATAGTACAGATGCTACTTGCCAAATCGCTAAAGAATGGGGGGCAGAAGCGGTGAATTTTGAGTGGAATGGGCAATTTCCCAAGAAGCGCAATTGGTTTTTAAGAAATCATACGCCCACTACCAAGTGGGTTTTGTTTTTAGATGCCGATGAGTACCTGACTCCTGAGTTTAAGAAGGAAATAGAAGTGGCTTTGAGTAATGATGAATACGTAGGTTATTGGCTTCGCTACACCATTTATTTTATGGGGAAGCAACTCAAAGGAGGCTATCCGCTGCATAAGTTGGCTTTGTTTCGGGTAGGGGCAGGAGAATATGAGCGGATTGATGAAGCCCAATGGAGCCAATTGGACATGGAAGTACACGAGCACCCGGTTTTGGAAGGTAAAGTAGGGGTCATAAAAAGCAAAATTGACCACCAAGATTTACGAGGAGTAACCCACTACGTGAATAAACATAACGACTATGCAAGTTGGGAAGCAGCGCGTTTTTTGAAGACAAGTAAGGAGGTAAAGGCCAGTGGTAACTGGACTTGGAAACAAAAAATAAAGTATGGATTGATGCGTACGCCTTTGATTGGTCCTGCTTTTTTTGTAGGGAGTTATTTTTTGATGGGTGGTTTGCGGGATGGTACGCGGGGCTTGGCTTTCGGGATTTTGAAAATGGCGTATTTTACGCAAGTGTATTGTAAAATAAAGGAACTTGAAGAAGAGATATGAACATTTTTTGGACACAACGTTTCACGGAGTTTTGTTCACAGAGTGACACAGAGATAGATTTATTTAATGAATAAAGTACAGCTGCTTGTCGGAGGCGGAATGCTGCTGGGAGTTATTTTAGTGCTGCTGTTAAGCTGGATTCCCAACCCTAACGTGGGAGATATTTTGCCCGTTCCGGCGAGTATTCGCTATTGGATTAATGCCAACGGAAATGTACGTACTGCCGTGCCTCTGGGCGTGTTGGGATTTGGGGTAGAGTGGGTATTGCAGTCAAAAAATAAAGGTTGGCGGTGGCGCGGTTGGGCGTGGTTGGGGTTGGTTGGGATTGTGGCCGTAGCCGAACTTGGTCAAATGCTGTTGCCTAGTCGCTATCCCGATTGGGGGGATATTTTTTACGGTGCTCTAGGTGCTGCCCTAGGGATAGTAGGAGCTAAAGCAGTGGCCTTGATATCTAAAAGATAATTCAACACCTCCTCTCCCCAGAAAGGCCGTGACGCCGTACCGTGAGGGGGTGGGGGAGAGGTTAAAAAAATGAAAACAATCAACATATTAGGAATTGCTTTTTGGGATGATTCGGTAGAGTCGTGCTACGAGCATCTCAATCAAAAAGGAGGCTTGATGATGGCACCTTCGGGGCCGGGCTTGGGGAGTATTGCCCGCGAAAGGGAGTATTACGAATCGGTACAGCAAGCCGATGTGGCAATACCTGATAGCGGTTATATGGTGTTGTTATGGAATTTGTTCCGCCGTCCCAAAATCAAACGGCTGTCGGGGCTGGCGTTTATCAATTACTTTGTGGAGCAGTTTCCCAAAGAAACCAATCGGCGTTTGCTTCTGGTCAATCCCACACCCGACGAACAGCGAGCCAATGTGACTTATCTACAGTCTTTAGGGGTGGCTATCACGGAGCAAGATTGCTACATTGCGCCCCTCTATGCCAAAGGGAAAGTGGAAGATGAGGCCTTGTGCGCTTTTATCGAAGCCAAAAAGCCCAATTGGGTGTTGATTAACATCGGCGGTGGTACGCAAGAGATTTTGGGGGCATACCTCAAAAAGCACCTTAGCTACCAACCCGCTTTGGTATGCACAGGAGCGGCGATTGCGTTCAAAACAGGAAAACAAGTGCATATCCCGGCGTGGGCAGATCAATTGTATTTGGGGTGGTTGGTGCGGATTGCGTCGGCACCGTCAAAGTACTACAAACGTTATTTAGAAGCGATTCCGCTGCTAGGATTGATTATTCGTTATGGCGAAAAAAAAGTCATAAAATTTGTCTAAAATTCCCTTCATTTTTAAAATATTACCGTTCGATAACTTTTTGTATAAATTTATGTACCAATTGATAGTGATTTAAATGGTATTTGGTATAATTGTGAGGAAGTAGTTCATTATTAGTGCATTAAGACTCTGTCATATATTCACGCAGAATTTTAACTAACACAATACGCTTACTAGCTCGGGAAACTTTTACACCCTACCGGCCACCGCTGGAAGTGGTAGTAGGGTTGGGAGTAGAAGCCAAATGGGGTGCGTTGTATGGTTGTGAGGCTTTTGTACTACCAAGTCACCAAGAAAATTTTGGGATAGCGGTGGTAGAAGCGTTGGCCTGCGGAAAACCCGTGCTGATTTCGGATCAAGTAAATATTTGGCGAGAAATCGCCGATGGAGAAGCGGGCTTGGTCGCAAAAGATACGGTAGAGGGTACTCGACGTTTGTTGATAGAATGGGAGCTATTAACTGCTGAGAAAAAGAAAAAAATGGTGGAGCAAACTAAAAAAGTATACGCACAGTATTTTTCGATAGAAAAGTCAGCAACCAATATAAAAGCTTTGATAGAACAAAATCTTGAGGTACAAACGACAGCCGTATAGGTCTCAGGATTTAAAAATGGTTGCCTTTAAAAGTTTTTTATGTGCTAATATATAATAAAATATACTAATATTTGATAATACTTTTAAAAGAAAATTTTGTATTTTTTGTATTTTTTAAAAAATATATCATTGATTATAAGTGATTTATGGTTGGTAGTTTTAGACTTCTTTGTTTTTATATAATAAAAAAGCGTATATTTGTAATATACTATAAAGTATTCAATCCCTACGATATTTGTTGAAAAAGTATTAACGCACACAAAACCTGTGATTTGTGTCTGTGCTAGGTGCTAATGGTCTGTGTGGTAGAATGAGGTAGCACTTGATCAGAGTGCGGAAATGTCGTTTGGCAAAGGGTAACGATACCTCATAATCGCAATTAAATACATTGATAGTAAACGAATATAAAAATAACAATTAAAAGTAGTATGATGCATGGATGATGTGCGTGTATACTCATACGTTAGTTTAATTAAATAAAATAATCGTAATGATATAACCTGCATACTTAACAATTGAAGACAATGAAAAAAAGAATGCTCTCTTTCATGGTGTACGGCTTGGCGTTGACGCTGGTCATGTACAACTGCTCAAAGGGTGACCCGCTGGGACCCAATGAAAAAATCATGGACGGACTGAAAAAGATTGAAATGGAAAAAGTGGAAATCGAAAAGTCTGAGCCTGCCAAAAGTACGCCTGGGTCGTTTGAGGCGTCGGCCAAAGTAACGGAAATCGAAAAATTGGTGGCGCAAATTACCCCTTCTGGTGCGATTCCGGCCAATCTCAAAACGTCGATTGAGGAGTTGTCGTCGGTATTGAATACGACCGAAGTCGCAGCTCTGTCAGGAATTTCCCCCCAAACACTAGCGGCGATGGAATCAGGCGCAGAGGCTCCTGCTAATATCAGGGCGATTTTGGAGAAAGTAGCCAATGATTCCCGCCTCAAAGCTTACATGAACAATGTGGTATTGCCTACGCTAGATGAGTCACCTCTGGTAGATAAAACAAAAGGTCTACAAATCCCTAAAAATGCGCGGATAACTTCTGATCCTTTGTCGCAGTGCTTAAATAACGTTGAAAATCAATACAATACCACCGTTACTACGCTACAATCTAACCGCACCACACAGCTTGCACAAGTAGAGACTACTTATCAGCAGACTTTGACCAACAATGCCGCCACCGAAACTAGTTGTATCTCGACTGCCACGGCTCGCTACCAACCTTTGAGAGCGGCAGCACAGGTGTCGAAAACAGCGGCAGCTGCCGCCTTGGAAGCCGCCAAAAGCTCACTTCCACTTGCCACTTATACAACTTTGAAAGCGATGCTTAATCTTGGAACGGTGGTGTTTATCACACAGCTCAACAACTTTGAGACTACCGACAAGAAAGTATGTACGCAAACCAAGTTGGTCAACAATAACAACGCTTTGACCGCCCGCAACAACAGCAATGCAGCCGTCGAACTTGCCTATCAAAATGCACTTGCGCAGGCTAATGCAGCCAAAGCCGCAGCCATCGCGCTTTGTGAAGAACAACACGATCAAGGATAATTACAGCTCGTCGATGCAACTAGCAAGACGAAACCACCACCACACTTTTTTACTCCTCTTTTGGGTAATGGTGTGGTGGTACTTACCCACCTCCGCTCAAGTGAATCTCTCGGGGAAATCAGGACTGATGTATACCCCCTCCGCCGTCATGACTGATGACGGATACCTTAGTTTTGGGATAAACTACAACCCTATTCGTTATGCATTAGGTAATCGTAATAGAAATCCAGAACGTATTTTCTTTACAAACATTACTATTTTGCCTCGTTTAGAAATAGCTCTAACATTGCTTCAGAAATTTGATACAGATATCCAAAAAATCGAAAAAGAGGGGATTGGCGACCGAGGCATGGATTTGCGGTATCAAATACTGAAAGAAACCGAAAAACAACCAGGCTTGGCGGTGATTATGACGGTGCCTTTTACAATCGACGGAGCGATGCTCACTCATGTAGTGGTGGCCACTAAGCATTTTGAGATAGCGCGTGATTGGAAATTGGAAGTAAGTGCGGGCTACGGAAGTCCTTATTTTGTGTATCGGCAAGGAAGTACCAATACCAATTACAGTTTTTTGTCGAATTTTGTGTGGCAAAAGAAAAGTACTTGGCGCTATCGGAATCATTATTTGGAAGGGCCTTTTGGCGGGTTGAGTGTTAGTTTTCGTCAAAAAGCAGGGCTGATGGCAGAGTATGATTCTCAGCATTTGAATGTAGGAGCTTACGCTACTTTCTTTAAAAAGTGGACTGTGCAAGCGGGCTGGCTCAATGGTGACCAATTTATGTTTGGGACTTCTTTTGGTGTCAATCTGCTCAAGTTGCCTAGGAAAGTCAAGTAATTGTTAATCGTGGTTTTGCGTCGGAGACGCAGTGCCGTTGTTGCCCCAAATCATAGTTTGAGGCAAGTTTTTGCGTCAGAGAGGCAGTGCCGTTCTTGCCCCAAATCATAGTTTGAGGCAAGTTTTTGCGTCGGAGAGGCAGTGCCGTTGTTGCCACAAATTATAGTTTGAGGCAAGTTTTTGCGTCGGAGACGCTATACCGTTGTTGACCCAAATCACAGTTTGGGTCAAGTTGTTGATAAGAAATAAAAAAGTAAGTAATGATAAGAAGTAGACTGTTGATTTTAGTAGGATGTTTGGGGACGGGGCAATTGCTGGCGCAGACTGTCTCCCCAAAAGATCAAAAACGCAGTCGAAATTTTGAAAATGTTTGGATAGATAGCCTTACGAAGACCGTCTATTACGAACAACGTCTCTACCGAAATCCATTTATCGGACTGCACGAGATGCGGAAAGTAGTCAAGGATTCAAGTATTCGGGATTTTGTGCCACTGATGCAGGGGATACCGATTGCCAAGTACCGGCTGGGACCCACTTTAGAAGTGCTGCCCTTGGGCGAACAAGAGCGATTATCGTACAGGGCCTTATCGGTCTTTCCGTACCAACGACGCGATTATAAATTTGATTTTTGGATTCAACCCGTCTTCGCTGCCCGTTTTGGGAATTTTTTGAAACCTGTGCGGAGCAATGCCAGTATTTTGCTCCAAAGCCAAGTGTATTTGTTGCCTGGGTTGACGCTGTATTGGGGAGTGCTTTTTCCCATTACCAATGAGCTTGACAACCGCCCGCAGATTGTTAGACCCGCACCCGTATTTTTGAATAAATTTTACGCCAAAAAAGACCATTTTTTAAGTGCCTCGTTGGGCTTTTTTCACAACGATAAGTACGGACTGAATGTGCAATACCGTCGCGTGGATTTTAACAAACCGTGGTCTTATGGTTTGGAAGTAGGAGTAACGGGCAATTATTACTATCCGAGAGGGGGGATTTATTATGACCAACTTTACGAGTTGTTGCTACTAGCAGATGTGGCCTATTGCTTTCGACCGCTTGATCTTACCCTTAAATTAACGGGGGGGCAGTTTTTGTGGAATGACAAAGGCGTGAGGTTTGATTTTATTCGGCAGTTTGCCAATGTTGAAATTGGGCTGTTTGCCTTCATGACGCAAAATGGCTCCACGGCAGGTTTTAACTTTGCGGTGCCGATTCCTCCCGGAAAGATTATACAAGGCAAAAAAGTAAGGTTGCGTACGACTGAGGAGTTTAGATGGGAGTACTTGTATGCAGCCACTTTTAAGATTGGGGAGCGCTATCAGGTAGGGTATCAACTGGATCAAAGACTGCGACAGTATCATCAGTTTTATTTACAACGACAATACCAGCAATTGAAATAATATATACCAAAATGATATTTGTATTTTTTTGTTTTTTACGAACAATAGTTTATGAACAATTACCGATAAAAATCTCAAAATCAGAATATATAACAACTTTAAGAATTAATAGCGATTTTAAAGGGATTCTATGAATAAGGGTATCATTCGGTAAGTTTTTGGAAAAATATACCATTTTTTATTATGAATTTTTAAGAATTGTTCGTAAAATTGTGCACTGCGCCCTGCTTGTGAGATAAATCGAATGAATATCGGTTTATATTGTAAAAAAGCAAGAATTTGTTTAAGTGATGCATTGGCCATTTCATGCCTTTACCTAAGCAAATTATATAACGATAAACAAGTATCCACCTTAAAGTTTTAGACGTTATGGCACAGAACTCATTGTTACCTAGTGCGGTCAATTACCGAATTCATAGGCGCCAAAGCTACACACGCTTGGTGTCGGATGGTCTTGTTGCACTTCTTTCGTATCTTATTGCAGCTCAGTTGGTGGGGCGTCATTTAAGACAAGTCGATTTGCTGGTGGTGGGTGGTTTGTGCATGACTTGGTATTTTACTTCAAAAGCTTCGAAGCTATATGATGATTTCCGGACGGTGACGTTTGTGGATGAGATATTGGCGCTTATTCCTAATGTGATTGTTCAGTTTTTGGTGATTTCGGTGTCGTTGTTTTTCCTAAACGATGACATGCGAGCGCGTTTATTTGCGGTGGTATATGTGGCGGCAATGTCTAGTATATTGACCCTCAAAATGTACAGTTCTCGCAAAATCTTACGGTACTTTCAAGCCAATGGTTTAAACCAGCAAAATTTGGTGATTGTGGGTGAGAGAGAGCAGGTCGATAGTTTGAAAACATTGATAGAAGGCAACCCTCAGTTTGGGTATCAGATTGCGGGGCTCTGGACTTACAAACTCACCGACCGCTTGCCTTTGACTGAAACGCTTAATTATTTGAGAGGTCTGATTCAGCTGCAAGCCATTGATGAGTTGGTGATAGTACAAGGGCAATTTGAAGAAAACTACGTAAGAGGGCTTATCAACTGGGCTGATACCAAAGGTATTTTGGTACGATTTACGCCAGGTTTTTTTCAGTTTAGTGCTTCTCGCTATTCGTTAGAATTGTTTGGTAATTTTCCTTTAATAACAGTGCGTAGCACACCTCTCGAAATGGATTATTGGTGGATGGTAAAAAGAGCTTTTGATGTGATTTTTAGCGTTGCGTTTTTGGTATTGGTAGCCTCTTGGCTATTTCCTATCATTGCGATTGCGATTTGGCTAGACTCAAAAGGCCCGGTGTTTTTTATTCAAGAGCGCTGGGGAATGAAAGGTCGTAATATTGGAGTATGGAAGTTTAGAACCATGCACCACAATGCCCCGACGGTCAAAGACAAAGGTGGGTTTCAACAAACGACCCAAAACGATGCTAGAGTAACCAAAGTTGGGAAGTTTTTGCGTCGTACTAATTTAGATGAACTTCCTCAATTTATCAATGTATTTTTGGGGAGTATGTCAGTAGTCGGGCCTCGACCACATGCCGTTAAACATAGCCTCGAAACCTTACCCCACATCAACAATTATATGATTCGTCATCGTATCAAACCGGGCATTACGGGATGGGCACAAGTAAGCGGTTTTAGAGGAGAGACTCACGAAATAGGACTGATGCGGAAACGGGTAGATTATGATATTTGGTATATCGAAAACTGGAGTTTGGTATTAGATATGCAGATTGTGATTCGTACCGCTTATAATATGCTCAAAGGTGATCCGATGGCTTATTGAGTTTTAACGGTAATAGTTATACGTAAACTCGTAATAATACAAAAAAGCCCTTCTCCTGTCAGGAGAAGGGCTTTTTTGTAAAGGAGGAAAGTCTTTTTGTCAAAGTGAGGGATTGAGCCACTCGTAGTTGGAGAGTTGGCGATTGAGTTTTGAGTCTGCCGCAAAGCGTTTGAGTGCTTCGAGATGTTTTTTGTGGTGCAAGTCGGTACCCAGAAACGACACCATGTTTTTTTGGAGGAGATTGTGTCCTACTGTACTTACATGCTTGCCATAGTAGCCCGTCAGAGAAAGGATATTGATTTGAAACAAGCATCCTAGCTGGTGTAAGTGCTCAAGCTCGGCCATTGAAAAATAGTAATAACGCTCAGGATGAGCCAAAATGGGCACAAAACCACGGGCTTGCACTTTGAAAATCGCGCTTTCGTAATTGAGTACGGGGGCAACATACGAAAGTTCTACCAGTAGGTATTTAGCGGCGATAGGGAGAACAGTGTCGTTTTCAATGAGTTTGTCAAAGTTTTCATCGATCATGTATTCCGCCGCCGCTTCTAGTTTGATTTGTAAACCTACTTCAACGATTTTTTCTTGAACTACTTTGAGCACTTGCAAAATCTTCGCAGGAGTGTTAGGATAGAGGTCGGTCATTACATGAGGAGTGGTGATGACTTTCTGAAAACCTAATTCTTGTAGATTTCGTAAATACTGTAGGGTACTTTCTAAATCAGGGCTCCCGTCGTCGATACCAGGAAGTAGGTGGGAGTGCATGTCAACTTCTAGTTTCTCGATAATTTTAGGGTTACTTTTTGTAAATAGTTTGGTGATAAGGGACATAATTATATGGTGTTTAGGATTATTCTATTGTATACTATAATAATTTGAATCACAGTGTTTTGGGTGGGGATGGTGCCGTGAAAGTAATGCTTTTTGATAAAAAAACATAGTCGAATAAGGATAAAAAAATGGCAAATTGGTATATGAATTATTGACGATTTTTGGAGTCAATCACGATTGTAACAGGGCCATCATTGAGGAGAGAAACTTTCATGTCGGCGCCAAATTCGCCCGTTTGGATGGGGTGCTCCAAAAGTGTAGACAATTGACCTATCATTTTTTCATAAAGTGGAATAGCTACTTCAGGTCGAGCGGCTTCGATAAACGAGGGCCGGTTTCCTTTTTTAGTACTTGCATGTAGGGTAAACTGACTGATAAGCAGGATATTTCCACTAACAGCCTTGAGGTCGAGGTTCATTTTTCCTTCTTCATCCGAGAAGATTCTCATTCCGACTATTTTTTTTGCCAACCACTCTATGTCTTCGTGGGTGTCGGTATGAGTAATGCCTAATAAAACAAGAAATCCATTTTGGATTTGACCTTTGATATGGCCTTCGATTGTGACGGATGCTTTGCTCACTCTTTGGATGACTGCAATCATAAACAATAAGATAAGGTATATATTTTGTGCAAAATAAAGGTTTGTACTAATTTGCAGGCTAACTTCCCCAAACCTTTTATATTATGATTCGTTTGTTTCCACTTTTATTATTAGGACTTGTAGGTTTCTCTTTTTTGAGAACCACCCCACCCACGACTCGACCCAATATTATATACATTTATGCCGATGATATGGGCTATGCTGAATTGGGGTGTTATGGACAAAAAAAAATAAAAACGCCGCATTTGGATAAACTGGCAAGCGAAGGCATTCGTTTTACTCAACATTATACCAGTACACCTGTCTGTGCGCCAGCCCGCTGTCAATTGCTTACGGGTAAGCACGCGGGGCATTCGTATATTCGGGGTAACTACGAATTGGGCGGTTTTCCAGATTCTTTGGAAGGGGGGCAGATGCCGCTCTATCCGGGGGCTTTTACGATTGGGCGGATGTTGCAGGGTGTAGGCTATACGACTGCTTGCATTGGGAAGTGGGGACTTGGGATGGCCAATAGCAGCGGAAATCCTAATAGTCAGGGGTTTGATTATTTTTATGGCTACTTAGACCAAAAGCAGTCACACAATTTTTATCCTACTCACTTATGGGAAAATGGTAAGTCGGTTCCGCTCAACAATCCGGTAATTGATGTACACAAAAAACTCACGCCCGAAACGGCAACGGAGGCGGCCTTTGCTTATTATAGAGGGAAGGATTATGCGATTGATAAAATGGCCGAAAAGGCATTGGCTTTTGTGAAAGAAAACCGAAATCGTCCTTTTTTTCTATACTTACCTTTTACGACGCCGCACGTTTCGCTTCAAGCACCCGAAGAGGCTGTCAACGAATGCATAGGGAAGTTTGATGATAAACCTTACTTAGGAGAAAAAAGCTATGCTTCAACTCCTTATCCTAGAGCGACTTATGCGGCCATGATTACGTACATGGACAAGCAAGTGGGGGCATTGATGCAATTGCTCAAAGACCTCAAAATTGATGATAATACCATCGTGATGTTTTCGAGCGACAATGGTGCTACTTTCAATGGTGGGGTCGAAGCCGCTTATTTTAGGAGCGTGGCAAATTTGCGAGGCCTCAAAATGGATGTATACGAAGGGGGAATTAGAGAACCCATGATTGCGCGGTGGCCCAAAAAAATTCCTGCCAATCAGGTCACCGACCATGTGTCGGTGCAATACGACGTGATGGCTACTTTGGCTGACATAGCAGGATATACCAAAACGATTGATACAGATGGCCTTTCTTTTTTGCCCACTTTGCTCGGCCAAAAAACGAAACAAAAAAAACACGCCTATCTCTACTGGGAATATCCCGAAAAAGGTGGACAGTTGGCGATTCGTATGGGGAGTTGGAAAGCTGTCAAAACCGAAGTTCGTAAAAATCGGAAAGGGCCTTGGGAGTTGTATGATTTGAGTAAAGATGAAAGCGAAACAACCAACGTAGCCGCTCAACATCCTGAGTTGGTTCGACAGTTTGATGAGATAGTGGAGCGGGAGCACGTGCCTTCACACCTCAAAGAATGGGAGTTTGTATCGCCTAAATTCGGCCAATAGAAGTTAGAGATTGTTCAAATTTTAGGCTGTGCGTCGGAGACGCAGCACCATTTTTTTGACCCAAATGATAGTTTGGGTCAAGCTATCGCTCTTGTATGTTATGTTGTCGTAGAGTTATTTCTTAAACTGCAACATCCATTTATAAATATCATAAACCTCACGCTTTTCATAAAGCCAATGAATACCGTGTCCTTCGTTTTCGAGTTTTGTATAGGTAATACGGCCTTGACATTTTTCTAAGGTTTTGACTTTGCTATCGGTTTCAGAAATAGGAACTACCTCATCTTCAGTGCCGTGGAAAGTCCAGATGGGGATATTTTTGAGAGAACAAAGGCGCTCGGTGTCACTAAGCCATGCGCACAAAGGTACAAGCGCGGCAAAGGTATTGGGATAATCTTTGGCAACTTCAAATACACCACCGCCACCCATGCTCACGCCTGTAAGATAGATACGGCTAGGGTCGACACGGTATTTGCTTTGTAATTCTGCGTATAAGACCGAAAACCAATCTTCAGAAAACCAGTATTTGTTGCTAGGACACTGAGGAGATACCGCAATAAAATCAAAATGCTGCCCTTGTGCCACGGCGCGCGGAATCCCGTAGCCTTTTAGCTTGTTTAAATCATCGCCGCGTTGGGAGCTTCCGTGGAGATATATCAAAAGGGGATATTTCTTGTTGCTTTGTTGGTAGTCTTGAGGTAAATACAGATGATAATTGTATTTAGCTTTGGGCTTTTCTAGGTGTTGGGCTTTGCTAGTAAAACCAATAAGTGTGCTGAAAATCAATAAAATAGCGGTGCGTTTCATGCGTAATAGTAGGCTAATTTTAAATCAAAAAGCCAGCCTATATACATAAGCTGGCTCTGGGATAAAGGTAAAAGAAAAAGATTAATTTTCTGCCACTTCGTGGGTGGGAATGACGCCCAATTTTTGTCCTACTTTCACAAAAGCTGCGACGGCGCGTTGGAGATGCTCAGGCTCGTGCCCTGCCGAAATCTGAACGCGAATCCGGGCTTTACCTTTGGGAACCACAGGGTAGAAAAATCCAATGACGTAAATACCTTCTTCCAAAAGTTGTTTGGCAAATTCCTGTGCGAGGGGCGCATCATAGAGCATAATCGGTACAATGGGGTGTTCGCCCGGCAAAATATCAAATCCAGCTTCTGTCATGGCTTGCCGGAAATAGCGGGTGTTGGCTTCGAGCTTATCGCGTAGGTGCGTTGAGCCACGTAATATTTCTAACACTTTGAGCGAAGCTCCTACAATAGAAGGAGCTAAAGTGTTGGAAAACAGATAGGGACGCGAACGCTGACGCAGCAATTCGACGATTTCTTTGCGGGCTGCCGTAAATCCGCCCGAAGCTCCGCCCAAGGCTTTGCCGTAAGTGCCGGTGATGATATCGATACGACCCAACACGTTTTTGTGTTCGGGAGTACCGCGCCCTGTTTTTCCCATAAAACCACTGGCATGGCATTCGTCTACCATCACAAGTGCTTGGTATTGGTCGGCCAAATCACATATTTTGTCTAGCTGAGCAATGGTACCGTCCATTGAAAATACGCCATCCGTGACTATCAATTTGCGGCGACAACTAGCAGCAGCTTGAAGCTGTACTTCCAAATCGGCCATGTCGTTGTGCTTGTACCGAAAACGTTTTGCCTTGCAAAGTCGAATGCCGTCGATGATAGAGGCATGGTTGAGTTCGTCCGAAATAATGGCATCTTCTTCGCTCAAAAGTGGTTCGAAAACCCCGCCGTTGGCGTCGAAAGCGGCTGCGTACAAAATACAATCTTCCGCCCCTACAAAGGCAGCAGTTTGGCGTTCGAGCTCTTTGTGAATATCTTGGGTACCACAGATAAACCGTACCGATGACATGCCAAAGCCGTGATTATCAAGGGTTTCGTGGGCGGCTTTGACTACCTCAGGATGCGACGACAGCCCTAGGTAATTGTTGGCACAGAAGTTTAGGACTTCACGCCCGTCTTGTACGGCGATGACCGATGATTGGGGCGTGACAATGATACGCTCTGATTTATAGAGGCCTGCTTCTTGGATAGAGGCCAATTCTTTCTGAAGTTCTTCTTTGATATTTCCGTACATGATTTTAGAGAATTAAGAGGGGGAGTTAGGCGACTTGGTGATACATTTCAGTCAAGTGCGTAATCATTTCATGGGTCATTTTGGGTAAATCGAAGGCTGGCTTCCAGCCCCAATCATGGCGAGCTACGGAGTCGTCGATGCTCTTAGGCCAAGAATCAGCAATGGCTTGGCGAAAGTCGGGCTGATAAGTGGGCTTAAAATCAGGGAAATACGTTTGGATAGAAGCCGTGACTTGTGCAGGGGTGAAACTCATGCCTGCCAAGTTGTAAGAAGTCCGAACGCTGATTTGGTGGGCAGGAGCTTCCATCAACTCTAAAGTAGCCCGAAGGGCATCGTCCATATAAATCATGGGCAAAAGGGTGTCTTCGGTCAGAAAGCACTCAAAATCAATACCTTGTACAGCGGCATGATAAATAGCAACGGCGTAGTCGGTAGTGCCTCCACCTGGCATAGACTGATAGCTAATCACCCCCGGATAGCGAAGCGAACGCACATCGAGGCCATATCTTTTATGGTAATAAACCGACCAGTTTTCGGCGGCTACTTTACTGATTCCATACACCGTGGCAGGGTCAAGGAGAGTGGATTGGGGTGTTTCGTATTTGGGGGCGTGTTCGCCAAAAGCGGCAATCGAACTCGGTACAAATACCTTCTGGATTTGGTAAGTACGGGCTACTTCCAATACATTGAGGAGGGTTTGCATGTTGAGGTTCCAAGCCCAAAGTGGGTCGGTTTCGCCTTTGGCCGAGAGTACCGCCGCCAAGTGATAAATCTGCGTAACACGATATTTTGTTACAATCGTTGCTAGGGCGGCGGCATCGGTCGCATCGAGCGTTTCGAAGATAGAGGTAGATTGCAATGAAGGGCGAATATCGGTGGCGATTACCCGATCATAACCGTACAAATGCTGGAGCTGAGGCAAAAGTGCCGTCCCAATTTGACCATTAGCCCCAATGATTAAAACAGTGTCTTGCTTCATAACATAACCCTAAAAAGGGTGATTTTGGGGGTGTTGATAAAGTGTAATTAATGGTACAAAGTTAATTGTGCCGTGATAATTAATGAAATAGTTGTTATAAATCAGTTAATTTTATGGTTTATTTGTGATAAATAAGCGATTTTTGCTAAATTGTACTTATGAGTGATATTATAGAAAGAAAAATTTTTGGTAATGGAACAACTTGATGAAATTGACAAAAAACTACTAAGGCTACTACAAGCCGATGCTAAGCTTACGACCAAGGAATTGGCTGCTACCTTAGGACTCACGCTCTCACCAGTATATGAGCGAATCAAACGCCTCGAAAATCTGGGTTTTATCAAACAGTATGTGGCCATTCTTGATAAGGATTTGTTGGGGCAGCCGATTACTATTTTTTGTCAGGTCTCAATGCGCTATCATGACAAAGCATTTATTGAAAATTTTGAGGAAGAAATCCAAAAATTGGAAGAGGTACAGGAGTGCTACCACATGGCAGGGCAAGTAGATTTTTTACTAAAAATCAACGTCGCAAGTTTGGACGAGTATCATGGGTTTGTCAGAAACAAACTTTCGAGGATTGAAAACATTGGCACGCTCAATAGCACCTTTTCTTTAAAAGTAATCAAGAAAAGCTTAGGCTATAGAGTGTAGATGAGGGTGGTTTGATACAGTGAATAGAAACTGACGACGGTCAGTTTTTTGAAAAAAAAGCATTTGGAGGCAATGCAAAATGGAATTTTATGACTTTTTGACTCAATGTAAGTGAGAAAAGAAGCGTCAAGCGACTGTAAATGGGGCAGTGTTATAGTCATTTCACCGGGCAAAATAGTCATTTCACCGCCAAAAAGTTAGATTTCACGGTTCAAAAAGTAGGTTTCGCCGAAAACCTGACGAATCTTACTTCCATTGGTAAAAAAAAATCCATTATCTTCGAAACATCAAACAAGGACAAAAATATAGCTAATAGTTGTTTGGTTTTGAACACAACATAGAGCTAAGATTATAGATATTAAAAGTATTTTCAAAGTAGGGTAAAGTGTGTAGCACTGCCCCCGTTCCCTTGGAGCGGGGGCATGTTTTTTATAAATACCTGAATCTCCCAAACTTAAAATTACGCTATTTCTTTGCGGTAGTCGCGGGGTGTTTTTCCAGTTACCTTCCTAAAAGTTTTGGTAAAGTGGGAAAGATTGTTGAACCCATTATGGTAGCATGCGTCTGTGATAGACTGGTTTTGCATAAGCATCTTGCAAGATTGCTGAATACGGTACTCATTCACAAAATCAGTAAAAGTCATCTGGGTTATCTTTTTGAAATAACGGCAAAAGGAAGGTACTGTTAAGTTGGCTAAATCTGCTATTGTGTTAAGGTCAATTTCGTTTTGATAGTTTTGCTCCACATAGGCATATACTTGGCGGATGCGGGCTTCTTGGCGGTGACTATGTTCGTAACTAAGACCGCTTATATTTAATAAACTATATTCTTTGGAGGTGGCAAGGCTTTGTAAAATAATAAGAAGCTGGATGAGTCGCTCAAAATGATTTAGTTGTGGTAGTTGGCACATTTGAATAGCCACTTGGCAGCGGGTTTCGCCATAGAAACTGATACCTTGTTTGGAGCGCTCAAAGAGGCGCTTGACGTCCTGAAGTTCGGGACTTTGCAGAAAATGTTCTCCCAAGAAATCGGCTCTTAGCTGAATCACGATTTCTTCATGCTTATCTTCAGCACCATACCCAAAGTTGAGGTGGGGGATGTTGGGGCCGATAAACATGAGCGCTCCTTCTTCAAAATAAGAAAGGTGTTGCCCGATATGGCGTTTGCCGGAGCCTTTGTGGATGTAGACGATTTCGTATTCGGGGTGTTGGTGCCAAAAAAAACGATCATGGTCAGCATACCAATGAAGTACTCTAAACGAACTACCACGGTCAGGGGTGATGTTTTCGTATTCGGTTTTCATGCTTGATTGTCATTAAATATACCTTAAAGGTGTCAGAGATGTTAAAATAGAACAAAATATGGCAAAAATGGAATTCTTAGCTTGATTATTTTTTGTTGATATTTGCAAAATGTTCTGCGAGCAGACTTTTCTCACAAACGACCTATGATAATATTGAAAGGGTGGCTTAGGCCACTTTTTTGCTATTGGAAGGAGCTTTGGAAAATTAAGGGTGTTTTGTTATATTTGAAGTTGTTCAAAAAAAATAAAGACTCTTTTTCTATACACTGTTTCTTTTGTAGTGATTGTTTTGCTTTTATGAAAGTATCTTCTAGTCAGCCTTTTAAGATTATTTATTCCCTTTTCCAACATGAGTATTTAGGGTATTTGTTTGGGTCGTATGTGGTGCAGGTCAATAGCAAAGGAGAATTGACCTTGCTCAATCAAATACTTTCTACCAAAAATGTGACTGAATTTGCGGCGGGTTTAGAAGAAGGAGATGCGGAGTTGGTCAAATCCATTGAAGCCATTCAGCAAGATGCTATTCTAAAAAAATTCAACCCTAAGAAACTCACAGCAATCGATTTTTTTTTGAAAGTATACGACCCCCAAAAAGGAGATAAACTTATCCAAGAAGCAATCGGTGGTTACCTAGAGTCGATCAAAGCCGCGATTTTGGAAAAACTGCCTGCCACACGTATATATATAATGGGCAATGACAACAACCCTGCTTGGATGCCTATTGAGCAGATGCAAGGCAGTGCACGTGTTTATTTCCATTTTGCCAGAAAAGAAGAAAATACGCATTATTATCCTATCATCAAACACAACGGAGAGCGCCTTACTTTATGGCGCCAAAATGCGTTTTTGGTATGTGATGAGCCGGCTTGGTTGCTGGTTGACAACAAGCTTTATCATTTTGATAAAAACGTAGATGGTAAAAAAATTCGTCCCTTTCTTACCAAAAACCACATAGTGATTCCTCGCAATGTCGAAGAACAATATTTTCAGCGTTTTGTAACCCCTTTGGTGGCTTCCTACGAGGTCTATGCCGATGGATTTGAGATACGACATGAGCGTGCCGAATTAGTGCCTGTATTGAGTTTGTCAGAGCAGCACAAAGTGGTCGAATCTTCCCTTTTTCAGACTGAAAAGACTGATAACCAAATACATGAAGACGACAATCTTCAGGTGACGTTGGAGCTACTGTTTCAGTATGGCAATTTTTCTTTTAAATTCGACAGCTTTGCGGCACAAGCCAATGTGAGCTTAGAAAAAAAAGACAATAGTTATATTTTTCATAAAGTAAAGCGTAATATACAGATCGAGAAATCGAAGATATTTTGGTTGAAAGAACAGGGGCTAGAGATGCGCCAAGGGCATTGTGTATTGCCCAGGGGGGAAGCGTTTGAGTGGTTGAGAGTGCATCATTTTGAGTTGGAAGAGGCGGGATTTGTGGTAAGGCAAAATGCCACCAACCCCAAACAATATTTTTTGGGATATTCCTCCATTGACATCGCTTTTGAAGAAGCCCACGACTGGTTTGATGTATATGCCAAGGTACGATTTGGGGAGTACGAAATCCCGTTTGTAAAACTCAAAAATCTGATTTTGGCTCGAAAAAAGGAATTTGCGCTTCCCAATGGACAGATTGCGGTGATTCCTGAGATTTGGCTTACTAAGTACAACGAACTGTTTGCCTTTGCTGAATATGATGCTGATAGCCAAAAATTTACGCTTCGGAAGCATCATCTTGCTCTTGTGCAAGAATATGCTGAAGACAGTTTGGCAAAGGTACTCATGAATCGTAGACTGGAAAAATTGAAGGATTTTGAAGAAATCGACGAAAGTCCTTTGCCTGAAGGATTTGTAGGAAGCCTACGACCTTACCAAAAAGCGGGCTATGATTGGCTCAATTTTTTGAGTAGTTACCGTTTTGGTGGCTGCTTAGCCGACGACATGGGTTTGGGCAAAACCGTCACTACCTTGGCTATGCTGCAATACCAAAAAGAACAAGGGGCAGATCGACCGTCGTTGCTTATCATGCCCACATCGTTGCTGTACAATTGGGAACTAGAAGCCAAGCGGTTTACGCCCCACATGCGGGTATTGGTCTACACAGGGACGTATCGTGACAAAAACCTGCATCACTTTGAGGGCTATGATTTGGTGCTGACATCTTACGGGATTGTGCGTATTGATATTGAATTGTTGCAGCAATATGCTTTCCATTATATCATATTGGACGAGGCACAGGCTATCAAAAACCCTTCTTCTCACATCACAAAAGCCGTGATGCAGTTGCAGTCTAAGTATCGGCTATTGCTTACCGGCACACCGCTCGAAAACACAACGATGGATTTATGGACCCAAATGACCTTCGCAAATCCGGGGCTGCTGGGAAGTCAATCTTATTTCCGAAATCATTTTCAGTTACCTATCGAAAAGCAACATGATGAGCAACGAACCAAAAAATTGTATTCACTCATTAAGCCTTTTTTGCTTCGTCGTCATAAGTCGCAAGTGGCACTTGACCTTCCTCCCAAAGTGGAAAGCGTACACTATTGTCAGATGGTTGAAGAACAAGAACAACGCTACGAAGAGACCAAATCTTATTATAGAAATTATATTTTAGAACAGATTGAAGAAGCTGGAATGGCTAAATCGCACATGATTGTACTGCAAGGCTTGACCAAATTGCGACAGCTAGCCAATCATCCACGCATGATTGATGAGGTCTACGAAGGAGAGTCTGGGAAATTAGAAGAGATACAATCAAAGTTGGAAGAATTGTTGAAAGGAAATCATAAAGTATTGATTTTTAGTCAATTTGTTAAACATTTAAGTATCGTACGACACTATTTAGATGAAAAAAATATCGTATATGCTTACCTAGATGGCTCTACGCACGACCGCCAAGGGCAAGTAGCGTTTTTTCAAGAAAATGAGGACGTTAGGATATTTTTGATTTCTATGAAAGCGGGCGGATTGGGGTTAAATCTTACAGCAGCTGATTATGTGTTTATCCTTGACCCTTGGTGGAATCCGGCCATTGAAGCCCAAGCCGTAGACCGTGCCCATCGGATTGGACAGCAGCGTACAGTGTTTACTTATAAGTTTATTACCAAAAACTCCGTAGAAGAAAAAATCTTGGATTTGCAGCGGAGCAAGCAAAAACTTTTTAACGATATCATTACCACCGAAGAGAGTTTTGTAAAGTCTCTGACCAAAGAAGATATCATGGAGCTTTTGGCTTAAGAAAATGGTCATCTATCTCAAAATAAGTAGCTTACCTCGGTATTCGTGTCCGTTTTGTTTTGATTGGATAAGGTATACATAATTGCCATTAGGAAGGGGCTTGTCCAAATAATTGCCATCAAATAGGCGAACGGAGGTTTTGTTTGATAGAAAAACGAGATTACCCCAACGGTCAAAAACCTTTACTTCTGCTTCGGGATAATCTTCAAGACCTTTGATTTCCCAGACGTCGTTGTGGCCGTCGCCATTGGGAGTAAAGACGTCGGGAATATAAATACGAGACAATACGTAGACCGTCATTGAATCTTGAGCACTACAGCCCTCATCGTCCGTTACTTTTAGGGTATAAGTGGTGGTTTCGGGAGGAGTAACTGTGGGGTGTGCACTTTGACTATCATCGATATAGATAGGTGGTGTCCATTCATATTTAAAATTTGAGCCTATATCTCCGTCGAGTTTCAGGGCTTCACCTTGAGAGATACTGTGGGTATCTGCCAAGGCTATATTAGGAGGAGCATTGATGACCACAGTTCGGGCAGCTTTACCACTTTGGCAGGCAAATGTGCTCGTAATGGTATATGTGATTTCGTGCGAACCAACCCCTGCTTTGGTAGGATCAAAAGTATTGTTGACCACGCCTTTTCCCATAAAAGTCCCGCCTGTAGGGCTTGCACTGAGCAATACTGCGGGCTGCGAAACTCCACAAAAGGGAGGAATAGAATCGAGCTGTACTACAATGCTAGGAATTTGAGTGACTTGAAAGGGCGAAGAGATTGTTTGACATTGATTGGTATCAGTGACGGTGACTCGGTAGGTGCCACTCTCCCTTACACTGATTTTATTTTGAGTGGCGCCGCTGATAGGCTGGTTGTTGCGCGTCCAACCAAAGGTCTTGAGTTGGTTTCCTGAGGCGGTTAAAATGAGGGTGGCGCCTTCGCACAACTCATTGGCGGTCGACGAAATGTTTACAGAGGGAAGTGCTGCTTTTTTGAGAAAAAAAACACTTGATTCGGCAAAACATCCTTCTGGAGAAGAAACTTTAACGGTATAATTACCCTCATCTCCTGCGGCGATGCTTGACTGATTGACCCCTACGTAGGGCTGATTGTTTCGACGCCACTCATAGGTATGATTGGGAGCAAGCGGAGCAGACAAAGTCAGGGTATTTCCTTCACAGACGAAATTGGAGGGGGCCGTGATGCGTGCTGTCGGTGCAGGAATAATAGTCACGGCTTGTGGAGACGAGAGGTTAGAACAATTGGTCATACCTGTTACTCGCACGGCATAAGTACCTGTTTCGCCTGTTTCAAAATAAGACGCCGATGCGTTTGGGATAAGGCTGCCATTTTTAAACCATTGGTATACAGGAGATGTAGCGTTGGTGTTGGCGGTGAGAGTAAGACTTTGCCCCTCACATATTTGACCTGACCCAGTGGACAGCCCTATATTAATGGATGGTTTGGGGATGACTACTACCGAAATCGTATCGGATGAAATAGACGGGGGACATGCATTGGCGAGCGTTACGGTACAGCTATATGTACCTCCCTGCCCGGCGGGAACGGCCAATACCGAATCGGTTTTTCCAGCTAGTGGGTTACCATTGCGTAGCCATTGTAACGAACCTCCTCTTGAAAATCCTTTGAGGTTGAGTTGGAGAGTACTGTCTTCGCATATAGTTGACGAAAGCAAAACCTGCGGTTGACCTAATTTAGAAATAGTAATGCTTGGTTTTTCGTTGGGGCGGCAGTCAATCACTGACAATACAAACTCATACTCAATAGCGCTATATTTCGTATTGCCCTGATAAGCATCTGCTCGGATTACATACACGTAGGTACCTGGTTGTTGTACACGTCCTGTGATTCGTCCTGTGTTAGGATCTATCGATAAAGGAGCGGTGGTATTAGAAGTGAAATTTTGTGCCGAATAGCCTGAGCGATAGCTGAGAGGAGTATTAGAGCGAGGGGTTGCAAAAGAGTATTTAAGAGTGAGATTAGGACTAGGAGGAGTTCCTAATTTAAAAATAGGGCTAGCAAAATCAATATTTTGACCATTGCAAACTTCAAAATTACCCAAAGCTAAGGGATTGGCCACGGGCGTATGGGTATGACCTGCCCGGTATTCCACCAAATCAGCGGGACCTATTTCCAACCTTAGTACTACAGGAGTATTGGTTTGGGTCAGGTTAGTGACATTGATGCGCTGACCAATAGGGGATGTCTCGGCATAATATCCGCCTATTTCATTATAAGAAAGATTATAAAAATCTAAAGTTGAAAAAGTGTAAGTAATTTTTGTTAAAGAAATATTTTGTCCACAAACAGAAGTATATGTATATGGTTGGGAGGCTTCAACACTAGAGTTAGGTTGTGGTGTGAGAACTCCATTTTGGATAACTCCCCCGGTTCGGGTTGAAGATATAAGGGCGTTGTTGTTGTTAAAAATATTCAAATCTAAAAACGGGGGCATCCGCAACAAGTCCTCCGTAGCCACAAAATAGGTTGCTTTAAACTGATGTGTATTGTAAAACTGCCCCGTACTTGAGGGGGTATTGGCAATGGTATAATCGGCCAAAAAACCGCCGTAAATCCGAGGTGCTTGGGTATGCCCTTTTGACACAATTATAGATGCTGTTATCAAAAGCCACCAAAAAAGTCTCATAACGATAGATGGAGTAGAATCAGAATTTTAGAGCAAGTTAGGGGTTGGCAAATGAATTTCCAGCATCCAACGCGTTTTTATCTCAACAACAATACCTGTCCGCGATAAGTATGACTAGCTTGCGGCTCAGTTTTGATTGTGTAGACATAGACACCTATAGGCAGAGGTTTGCTTTGGTAAGTACCATCAAAAGCTACTTGTTTGGTTCCAGTATGATAATAAACCAGTGAGCCCCAGCGGTCAAAAACCATAATCTCCGCCTCGGGATATTCTTCAGCTCCGTGTAATACCCAAGTGTCGTTGATACCGTCTCCATTGGGCGTAAAAACATCTGGAATCCCGATGCCTCTGATGATACCAATCAATACAGTGTCAGTGGCAGTGCAGTTGTGACTATCAGTTATGAGGAGCTGATATTCAGTGGTAACTTCGGGAGAGGCAATAGGAGAAGGGGCAGAATCATCATCAAGACCTTGGGGAGGAGACCATTGGTAAGTATAACCTACGCCCAAATTTCCATTAGCATTAAGTTGAATACTAGCGTCTTGGGAAATAAATTGGTCATTGCCTAAGTCGACTATAGGGAGTGCCCATACCTCCGCAGTTTGGTTTGTTGCGCCAGTTACACAAAAATTTGGATTGTCGAAGCGATAAGAAAGTTCGTGAATACCTGCTCCTGCTTTGTGTGGGTAAAAATTTTCGCCTATCACTCCTTTTCCACTAAATAAACCTCCCAATGGAGAGCCTATTAGAAGGATAGCTGTGGTATCACTGACACACCGTGAAGGAATCGGATGAAAGGTAATGGACTGATTTTGACCAAGCGAAACTATATAAGGATTAGACTCTCCCACACACTGATTTTGGTCAATCACCTTCACTGAGTAAACTCCTGCTTGGGTAGCGGAATAAGTAGCGCTAGTAACAGTCGGAAGCAAGTCATTGTTTCGAAACCATTGGTATCTCACCAACGGTTCTGAAACGAGCGTAGTAAGTTTGAGTGAGTCATTGGGACACAATATCCCTCCAGCTATTGGAGATGAGACGGTGATTTGAGGGTTAGGTACCAGAAGGAGAGCAGTAGTAGGTGATGTAGACGTAAAGCACGCACCTGTTTTGGTCAACACCACTTTATAAGAACCTTCTTCGGTGACTACTAGCACGGAGTCGTTTTGGTTGGAGATAAGGGTGTTGTTTCTAAACCATTCATACTTGACGTTGGGCTGGCCTGCTCCTGCATTGAGCTGCACCGATTTTCCCTCGCATATTTTAGAAGAAACGGTGGTTTGCGGATTTCCGACCTCGCTTAGGCGGATGGTAGCGGGTGGTGGTGGGAGACATTCCTCCACTTGAATCTGGTATTCACGGTAGATTTCACTCAAAAGAACCCCCGCCCGACTATGGCGTAGCAAAAAGCCCACCGAAAAAACACCTGTACGAGTAGGCCGTGCCGAAACGACGAGATTGGCTTGGCCTTGGGATGAAAAAATAACGGGTGGCTGTGGAACGACAAAATTACCTCCGGGCAACATTTGATTTTCAGAAAATCCAGTTTTCCATTGGGCGTTTTGATAGGGAACGGAACCGCTGGGGTTGGAAGTAAGCGGTGTCTTATTGGTGAGAGATAGATTAAAATTATTGGAAGTAAGCCCCGTTTTTTGTGGGTCAGATACCACCATTAAGCTAAAATTACTTTCGGCGTTGTTACAAAAAAAATTGAATGAGTCAGGCAGCCATTGAGGGGCAGTTTTGCCAGCTTCGGCGGGGTCAAAATACTCCCAGAGGTACTGGGGCGAAAACCAATGATACAATACTACATCTGATGACGTGATATTGTCGGCGGGGTTGCGGGGCCCCACGGGTGCATTGACAATGTAATATCCCTCAGGGTCGTTGAAAACTTGGGGCGTAAGAATGAGGTTTTCGGTGTATTTTACAAAAATATACTCTACATTGGAGCTTCGGTCGCAAGAGGTAGCGGTTTTGCTTTGATTGGTGTAGGAGCTTTTGGTGGCCGAAAATTCGCGTATCAATTGATGGTCTTTTTTACGATATATCCCCAATCGTAAATTGGCAGGAAGGGTAGTATAAGCGGCTTTATCAGTAAAAAAAGTACAGACAATACCGTAAGAATAAGGCAGTGTAGTGTTTAGAATTTGGCGGTCTATCTGCCCTCCATAAATTCGTTGAGCCCTAAGAGGTACATAGCTCAAACTGAGAAATAACATCAAACCAAATAGAGACCGCATCATACCGTTTCAGAGAAAAACTACCAAATTTAGCAAAAAATGCAAAGATTAGACGTCGCATTTTATCAAAAGTATGATACTATTACCCTCGCACAGCGATTGTTGGGCTGTGAACTTGTACACGATAGTGCCGAAGGTCAAACGGCTGGTATAATCGTCGAAACCGAAGCATATATCACTGGAGACCCCGCTTGTCATGCTTATCGTCGCAAAACTACTCGCAATGCTGCCATGTTTGGTGCGGCAGGTTCGGTGTATGTTTATTTGATTTATGGAATGTACCATTGTATCAACGTCGTCAGTGCCGAAGAGGGCATGGGAGAAGCCGTACTTATTCGCGCCCTTGAACCAACCCGAGGAGTGGATTTGATGCAAATGAGAAGGTCTATCAAAAACAAAAAAACTGTCGAAGGATTAGAAAGGAACACACCTTTAAAACAGTTATGCAATGGCCCCGGAAAATTGGTACAAGCGATGGGCATTTCTTTGGTAGCGCACAATGCCACCTTTTTAACGGAAGGTTCACTTTATATTAACGCCCCCTCAGTCTCTAATGTTGAAGTGGTCACTACCACCCGTATCGGAATCACCCAAGGAGCGGATTTACCGTATCGATTTTATATAAAAAATAATGAGTTTGTGAGTAAGAAGTAAAGGTATTGGCCTCAATGAAAAGTTGAGGCCACTGATAGGAAATGATGCATTTTAAGGAAGTAGCCCTAATTCTTTCCTAACCAGTTTGGCCCCTTCGCACATGGCTTTGAGTTTTTGTTTGGTGGCCCAGCGAGCGGTTTGGCTCATGCCACAGTCGGGCGCAACGGCCAGTTTTTCGGCTGGTACATAAGGCAAAATTTTGCGAATGCGTTCGGCTACATCTTCGGGGGTTTCGATATAATAACTCTTCACATCAATTACTCCCACGGCTACGTCCACTTTTTCGGCAAAACGCTCCAATAAATGCACATCCGTAAAATTGAGGACGGTCATTTCAGAATGAATTTCGTCGACTGTCATATCCAAAAAATCAGGAAGCATGGGCGCAATGGTCTTTTTGCCTACCGACCTACCTTTGTAGTTGCCAAAACAAAGGTGCATCGAAAGGCGTGTTTTGCCCACACCCGGCGCTACGGTTCGATTGAATATGTCCACAAAACGTTTGGTATCTTCCCGATAGGCATAGCAACTCATCGAAGGCTCATCCACACAAATCTCAGGTACGCCAAGAGCGACCAAATCTTCGATTTCTTTGCGAACAAGGGGAAGCAGCGCCTCGGTTACTTCCCAACGGTCTTTGTAATGCCCGCCAGGATTGAGCCGTCCTGAGAGCGTATAAGGGCCCGGAATCGACATTTTAATCATTTGACCAGCGGGAGCAAGACGCTTGAGACGTTTGTATTCCTCTACTACACCCAACCCTTTGGGAGCCGCGAGAGGCTCTATGATGCTATTTTTGCCGCGTTGGTCGTGGGCGGGAGGCCCGTATTTGCGGGTTTCGGTGCCGTCATTGACAATCCCTTTTATAAACCCATAAAAAGACAAATTGAAATCAAGGCGGGTTTGTTCACCGTCGGTGATGACATCTAGTCCTGCACTCACTTGATCGTGGATGGCAGCTATGACGGCGTCATCAATCATTTCGGAGATGTCGGCAGGGCCAAATTGGTCGAGATTCATGCTCGCGAATTCGAGCCATCCCGGAAACGGCATCGAACCTACAACGGTGGTTTTAATAGGGACAGGTTGCATAGCAAAGTAATGTTTTGGAAGGTTTCTGATTTTTTAAATAATACCCATTTCTTTTAAAATGTCATGGGTGATTTGAATACGGCAAGGGCCAAAAGTTTTGTTGTTGTTAGAATCGTCGCTATAGAGCCTTGTTGCAAAAAAATACACATTTTTGCCCTTTTCTACGTATCCTACGTACCAGCCTACGTGGCGCAAGTCGGTACTCCATTGGGGATTGATTTCGTTGGCCCAGCCCGTTTTAGCCCTGATTACGTAGTTTTCTCCTTTTTCACGAACCATGATTTCTTTCACTTTTTGGAGGGTTCTGGGTGAAAAAGGGAGTTTGTTTTCGTAGAGTTTTACCAACAACTCGATTTGTTGTTGAGGGCTTATTTTGATACTTTGACCTAGCCAAAAATCATCTACGCGAGCGCTTATGTCCTGATTGCCGTAGTTGATTTGGGAGAGGTATTTTTTGTAATTATCTTTCCCAATACGGCGAGCCATTTCTTGATAAAACCACACAGTCGAGTTTTTAAAGGCAGTTTTTAAATCGTGGTCGGCATTCCAATTGTCAATACTTCTTTTTTTACCGTCCCACTTGAGTACTTCACTTTCATCTTTTACCACACCTAGTTCCAATGCTATCAAAGAATTGGGTATTTTGAAAGTACTAGCTGGAGTGGTTTGATGCGTAAAATCGGCTTTATTATAATAGGTATAACTCTTTTTTTGATAATCATACAGTACAAAACTGCCTGTTTGATTACAAGCTTTGAAGTGCTTTTCGAAGTCGATGTTTTGGCCGAAAAGAGTAGTTGCAAAAACAAAGTTGATGAAGAAAGTCAAGTTAAGTTTCATTGATGAATAGATATATTGTGAATAGAAAATTAGCCGAGCCATTGATACATCACATAAGCATCTACCAGCCCTAGCTGCTGGTGACGGAAGGCTTTGGGTAGCGTACCGACGATTTCGAATCCACATTTTTGCCAAAGTCGGACGGCTACGTCATTGGTCGAAACGACACAATTAAACTGCATGGCTTTGAAACCATGTCTTCGTGCTTCTTCCATTGAAAACCGACACAGTTTTTCAGCAATACCTCTTCCGCGATGTGCGGGATGCACCATATAACCAGCATTAACGACATGATTGCCCAAATCGGGTTGATTGGCTTTTAAGAAAAATGTACCCACAATTTTTCCTTCTGTTTCAGCTACATAGGTATATTTTTCGGGAGCAAGCCATATCGCCAACATCTGTTGCCGTGATGAATCAGGCGCAAATACGTAGGTATCTCCCAATTTGATGACGGGTTGAATGATTTCCCAAAGAGAATCACTATCGGAGTGATGTGCCAAACGAATTTGTAAATCCATATTGTTTTTTGAAGGATCAGTTATTCAGACTTTCTAAGTTTTTAATGTGTTGAATCTAAGATACTTGCTTCCCTAAACTTAGAAAGTCTATTCTGCACAGTCACTTATATAGCTTAGAAGACTTTCTAAGTTTTTAATGTGTTGAATATAAGATATTTGTCTCCCTAAACTTAGAAAGTCTATTCAGCACAGTTACTTATATAGCTTAGAAGACTTTCTAAGTTTTTAATGTGTTGAATATAAGATATTTATCTCCCTAAACTTAGAAAGTCTATTCTGCGTAGTCACTTATATAGCTTAGAAGACTTTCTAAGTTTTTAATGTGTTGAATCTAAGATACTTGCTTCCATAAACTTAGAAAGTCTATTCTGCGTGGTCACTTACATAACTCGGAATCCCTACTTTTTGGTACATTTTGGCGATACGGTGGGCGTGTTCGTCGTAGGCACCTTCAAATAGCTCTACGGCACGTTGAGGACCTACCACGGCGGTAGCGCTCAACACCTTGGGAGGCTGCCCTGCTTCGGTAAGCAAGCGAGCGGTTTCGGCTTTGAGGCAATTGATAACGGTGGCTCCACCTACGGTAGAACCCGGTGCTACGGGTGTATCAAGAGCGGGAATGTGTACCATTGCATCACCTACGGGTGCTCCCGTATCCAAAATGAGATCAGCAAAATCGGTCAATTTTTTACCATCGGCTCGTTTGGAAGTACTTGCTTCTGAGTGCAAACTGGTAACGAGAGCGACTACTTTGATGCCTTTTTTCTGAAAAATTTCGGCCATTTCTACGGGTACAATGTTGGTGCCCGAAGACGAAATCACCAAGGCGGTGTCTTGCGCCGAAAGGTCGAAATTGCGTAAAATTCTGTCGGCAAAACCGGGTACATTTTCCAAAAACATCGCTTGCCGTTGGCCATTGGCTCCTACGACAAGGTTGTGAAAAGTCAATGAAAGCTCCACAATGGGATTGAAACCTGCAAAAGACCCGTATCGAGGCCACATTTCTTCGACCATAATACGGCTATGACCGCTTCCAAACACGTGCACCATACGTCCGGCTAAAATACTTTGAGCAAACCAACTAGCGGCGATAGCTATCTGTGATTCTTGGGCTTGGACGGTTTCTAAGATGGACTTACATTTTTCGAGATACTGCTGAATAACACTCATAATAACGGATAGAGGTGATGAAAATGGGTAGATTTGAAAACTATTTTGATTAAATAAAGAGGATTTATAACGTACGAGTAAGGGCAAAACCTGCCGCCCCAATTGCCCCAGCCATGTCGCCAAAATGAGCTTGAACGATAGGCGTTTGCTTACCTCCCGGACGCCACTCATAAAGGTTCAGATATTGTTTTAAAGGGCCAAAAAGAGCATCGTCGGCCAAGGTAATACCACCCGCCAATACAATTAATTCAGGCGAAAGGGCATTGGTAATGGATGAAAGCGCTACTGCAAGTTTTTGGACAGAAGTGAGCCATACTAGCGCAGCCCAAGCGTCTCCTTGGCGATAGGCTTCTACCAATTCCCAGGTAGATTGAAAACGATTTTTGGAGCGTTTAGCTACTGAGTAGTTCCCAATCGCATATTCCAGACTACCCGGTGTACCCACGATACTGACTTCATCGTCGGTGGCATGGAGCGATAGATGGCCCAAATGCCCTGCCATTTGGCTAAGTCCTTGGTAGAGTTGACCGTTTATCAATAACCCCCCACCGACGCCTGTACCTAATGTAAGTAGTACTACATGACGGTAGCCTTTGGCGACGCCAAAAGTAGCTTCGGCCATAAGCGCCGAATGAGCATCGTTGATAACGTGGGTGGTTTGCTGAAAATACTCACCCCAATCAAAATTTTCGAGGCCAGCAAGGCGATTGGGTAAAAATGAAATACATCTATTGTGAGCGTCTGGGAGACCAGGGGATGAAAGACCGATACTATGGATAGGCTGCTGCCAGTAGTTTCTCAAATAATTGACCATTTCGAGCACATTGGCGCGCCATTTGCCTTCGAAGTCATCTTGTGTGGCGATGTAATGTTGTTTTAGGATTTCTCCTTCGTCATTGACCAAGATACCTTTTACATTGGTTCCACCTAGGTCGATGCCCATTGCGATTTTCATAGGTTTGACACTTTACATTTAAGTGCTAAAGCACAGGTTAATTTAAACTTCATACTGACCTTCCGAAAGCTCCCAACCGCCATCTATCGAAAGCACTTGACCAGTGGTAAATTTGGAATAATCTGACATAAAATACACTGCTGCGCCGTCCAAATCACTTGCTTGCCCGTTGCGTCCACCGTCGAGGGGCTGTTTGGTTTTTACAAATTTCATAATGACTTCGTCTTGGGAGGCTCGCTGACTCATTGGAGTTTCGACGAGAGCGGGAGCAAGCACGTTGATGCGGATATTGTGAGAAGCATAATAGGCCGCAATTGATTTGCTAAATCCTACTATGGCTGATTTGGCGGCGGCGTAGGCGTGTGTCACAAAATAGCGAGGCGAAGGTGAAAACCCCAAAACCGAGCTCATGTTGAGAATGGTTCCCGCCGTATTTTGGGCTAAAAATTGCTTGACTGCTGCTTGATTGGAGAGCATCAGCGAGTTAAGATTAAGCTCAAAAGTTTTGTTCCAGCCTTCTAAGCTCAACGCGTGCAATGGCCCGTCGCCGTATTTACGACCACTTCCACCTGCTACGTGATAAAGCCCCTCAAAACTCCCAAATTTTTCGAGGGCTGTTTGGATGGCTTTGTCGGCAGTGTGACTTTCGGTGGCGTCTCCTTCCAATACGTGTGCGGCATTGCCCAATGAGCTTTGCGCTTGTAGACAGCTTTCTGCATTTCGACCTACTGCCACTACTTTAGCACCTTGTGCTACGAAAGCTTTGGCCGCCGACAATCCCAACCCCGTGGTTCCACCCATGATTACAATTGTTTTGTTGTCGAGCCATTTGTCAGGATTCATCACTATTTTTGGTAAAAAAATGGAGAGTTTTTTAAACTTATTATAAAAAGTTGAAAATCATTTTTTCTAATCTAAATTATTAGATATCGCACAGAAGATTTGAGTTAAAATGATTCCTTGGGAAGAATGAAATAGATTTTAATAAATTTGAATTGGATTTAATATTCTTATAATGAGTGGTTTAAATGTTTTTTATGCGGAAAGCTGCTTGTTAAGAATATTTTCTAATAATATACATCAATGATAGATTGGAAGCGTGATTTGGAGCAATTTTTATGGGAGCTAAATGACGGATTTACGGAGATTGCTTCACCGCTTATGATAAAGACTTGGAGGCTCGCTTCTCATTCGCTTCTTATTCATAGCGTATCTTTGAGTGGGCTTTCATCTGATTGGTTAGAAAATATCTTTTTACCTTTTCAAAAAGAAGTATTAACCCATCCCTCAGGTATGAAGCACGTTTTTGTGTGGGAAGATGTGTGGCGTACCAAAACCGATATTGTCAAATCTCGTTTGCGTGCCTTACTCGGGAAAACGCACCGCATTCCTGCTCGCCTGACCCAAGTTCGGCGTATTGACCAACCTACACTTACGACTTTTTTAGAAACAAATCACTTACAAGTACCTACTTTTGGGAAATTCAAATATGGGTTGTTTTTGCCAAATCGTTACTTTAGAGTACTAGCCGCCCAAGACAACATTCGTACAGATGAAGAGCTATTGGTGGCGGTGGCGTCGTTTAGTGGGGCAAAAAAAATTACCAGAGATTATGAAGTTTATCGTTCTTTTGAATTGATACGGTTTGCCAATTTGCTCAATTATACCGTGGTAGGTGGAGTGGACAAATTGCTGAAAGCTTTTATCAAAGAAATGAATCCTGACGATATTATGACGTATGCAGACCGCGATTGGTCAAACGGAGAAAGCTACGAACGTCTTGGGTTTTTGTTCCAAAACGCTACGCTTCCCCAAGACTTTTGGGTTGATTCACTCACTTTTGAGCGACACTACGATAAGAAAGAGAATGACATAAAGGTATATAACTCAGGAAATTTGAAGTATTTGTTGGATGTCAAAAAAAACAGAAAATAACTTGCTAGTGATACTTGGCCCGACGGCTTGTGGCAAAACTCGCTTGGCGACGCACGTGGCTTATGCCTTTGGCGGCGAAATCATCAGCGCCGATTCGAGGCAAGTATATCGTGATATGAACATCGGTACGGGCAAAGATTTGGCTGAATATGAAGTGCAGGGGCAGTCGATTCGGTATCATCTCATTGATATCGTAGAGGCAGGCGAAGCCTATCATGTGCATCGCTTCCAACAAGACTGTGAGGCTGCGATTACCGACATTCTGGCGCGGCATAAGGTTCCTATTTTGTGCGGTGGAACGGGACTGTACATCGAGGCGGTGCTGAATCAACATCAATTTACAAGTGTACCTATTGACGAGCATTTGAGACAACAACTCTTTGCCCTGACCGACGACGAATTGCGACATAGATTTGAGTCATTGCCTTCAGATTATACGCCTTTGGCTGATACCTCCACGCGCAAGAGACTGATTCGTGCGATTGAAATTGCCACTTTTTTGCAAGAAAATCCTTTGCCTTCTTCTTCAAAAAAGGAATTGCACTATCAAATCATAGGGCTTGATATTCCGGTAGAACAACGTCGGGACAGAATCACGCAGCGTTTGTACCAACGTTTGGAAGAAGGTATGATAGAAGAGGTAGCAGGATTGCTCAATAGAGGCATTCCGCCCGAAAAACTGATTTACTACGGATTAGAATACAAATTTATCACCGAACACCTCCTAGGTAATCTCGACTATGGCACGATGGTTGAGCGACTCAATGTGGCTATTCATCAATTTGCGAAGCGACAAATGACTTTTTTTAGGAAAATGGAACGTGACGGATTAGCAATTCATTGGTTAGATGCGCTACAACCTATTGATGAATTGGTAGAAGAGGTGAAAATTATATGGGAGAGGTATTGGGACAAAGAGCCTTTTTGATGATTTGAAAAAGAAAATTTGAGTAATACAGTTGTGAAAACATTCAAAATAAACGATATGAATATAAACAAACATCAATGGGCAATCAAATCAATCATCGGAGGCCTGGGTGTAGCAATGATTTTGTGGGGATGTGGAGAAGAAAACGCCGTAACAGAACCCAAACAAACGCTGCCCGTATTGATGGCCAAACAACTCGAAGATACCCTCAAAAACAGCGGAATTGGCTATGCTTTTACCATATATGAAGGTACTAAAATCATGGCGCAAGGCAGTGGGGGTTTAAAATCCACGGTCAATGATGCAGGTGGGCAAAAAGCATTTACGGTCGATACTAAACTCCATATCGCAAGTATGAGCAAAACCCTGACTGCGATGGCTTTTTTGAAAGCTGCTCAGCAGAAAGGACTGAGAACTACCAACAAAATAGCCAATTATTTGCCGTCAAATTGGCCCAAAGGAGCAGGAATTGACCAAATCACTTTTGGAGATTTGTTGACGCATCAAAGTGGGATACGCGGTTTGGGAAATAATTGCCAAAATGGAGCTTTTAGCGAAAATGTCTATTCGGGTCTTAAACAATTGATTGGGAAAGGAGCTAGCAGAGGTAGTTATTGCTACCAAAATGCCAATTTCGGTCTGTTTAGAGTGTTGATTCCGAGCATAATGGGCTATCAATTTACGGGCGATGACAACGTAGATGATACCGAAACCCAGAAACTTTACCTAAGTTTTTTACAAAAAGAATTGTTTGAGAAAATAAACCTTCAAAACGTTTCTCCTTTTCCAACAGGAGAGATAACGTACACCTATAATTATCCTCTTACGGCTTCCCAATCAGGCTGGAATCCAGGGAATTTTAGTGCTACTATGGGCGGTTATGGGTTGTATCTGACGGCTGCTGAAGCCGGAAGTGTATATGCTTCGGCCTTATCGTCGACTGATAATACAGTGTTGAGTCCAGCCTTGGCAGATTCTCTTTTAATCAAAAATCTGGGGTCTTATAAGGCTACTTCTAGTGCTGGTACTTATTATTATCATGATGGCTGGTGGTATGAATACTTGGGTCAAAATGGCCGGGGATTGCGTACTATCTGGATGAAATTTCCTCAAAATATCACCTGTGTATTGTTTGTAAATGCCTTAAGGTATCAGAATGGAAGCTTGGGATTTCCTTTCAATAGCGGTAGCATTTTGATTTTTGTATATAATGCTTACACCAAAGCCATCCAAGCCAAAAATTTAAGACAAAGTGCCGAGGTGCCTCCTTTGAGGGTCGAGCATCCCGAACCGCACTAGGCAAAACGATAGTATGCAAAGCGAATTTTCTGTAAGTAAGGCCGCGAAAAGAATGACTAACTGCTATTTATTCCTTACTTTTGCGGCACTTTTCAAAGAGGAGTACTACTTAGCGTTAGGCAATAAGCAGTAGGCAGTAGGCATTTTTTGCGATTTTACTCGTTGAGTAAGCAAAATCATTTTTAATAAAAAGCTTATGGCCTAAAGCGTAGTGCTAAGTAGTTATCAAAATTAAATAAAGGAGCGTAGGGAAAGATGGCTTTCCTGAAGCGATGCTTGATTTACTAAAATCTAACGAGAATCCAAAAAACGATTTAAAAATGCTCAGAACGCACACTTGCGGAGAACTCCGAATTTCAGATGTTAACAAAGAAGTAACCCTCAGTGGATGGGTACAACGGATTCGTGACAAAGGAGGGATGATATGGATTGACTTGCGCGACCGCTACGGAATTACGCAGTTGATGCTAGAAGAAGGAAAAACCAGTGCCGATATCCTCGCTCAAGCCAGAAGCTTAGGAAGGGAGTTTGTGGTACAGGCTACGGGTGTGGTAGCGGAGCGTATTGCCAAAAATGATAAAATTGCAACGGGAGATATTGAAATCAAACTAACGGGCTTAACAGTACTGAACCCCGCCAAGCTACCTCCTTTCTTGATAGAAGACGAAACCGACGGCGGTGACGACCTCCGTATGAAATATCGCTATTTGGATTTGCGTCGGAATACAGTTCGCAAAAACCTCGAACTACGCCACCGTGTAGCGCAGCAGACGCGTATTTATATGGATGCCCAAAACTTTATTGAGGTCGAAACTCCCGTGTTGATTAAGTCAACACCCGAAGGAGCACGCGATTTTGTGGTACCTAGCCGTATGAATCCGGGGGAGTTTTATGCCTTACCGCAGTCGCCCCAAACTTTCAAACAATTGTTGATGGTATCGGGTTTTGATCGTTATTTTCAGATTGTAAAGTGTTTCCGTGATGAAGACCTTCGCGCCGACCGTCAGCCTGAGTTTACCCAAATCGACTGTGAAATGTCGTTTGTAACCCAAGAAGACGTACTGCAAATGTTTGAAGGGTTGATTCGTCATTTGTTTAAGACTGTCAAAAATGTTGATTTACCCGAAGTGCCGCGCATGACTTATGCCACGGCCATGAAAAAATACGGCTCTGATAAGCCCGATGTGCGTTTTGGGATGGAGTTTGTAGAATTGAAAGGTGATATTGATGTCATATCTGGTAAAAACTTTGGGGTGTTTGATGCAGCCGAATTAGTGGTGGGTATCTGTGCCAAAGGCTGTGCCGAATATACCCGCAAACAAATAGACGAGCTGACAGAATGGGTAAAACGCCCTCAAATCGGTGCCAAAGGCTTGGTATATGCTCGTTATAACGCTGATGGTACCATCAAATCGTCCGTAGATAAATTTTATGGCGAAGAAGATTTGAAAAAATGGGCAGAAGCTTTTGGGGCGCAGCCGGGTGATTTGATGTTGATTTTGGCCGGAGAAGCCAACAAAACTCGTAAGCAACTTAATGAACTTCGCCTCGAAATGGGAAGCCGTTTGGGACTTCGCAATCCTAATGAGTATAAAGTATTGTGGGTGTTGGATTTTCCGCTGTTGGAGTATGGCGAAGAAGAAAACCGCTGGTTTGCGATGCACCACCCATTCACTAGCCCCAAACCCGAAGACATCGAACTACTCACTACCAACCCTGGCCAAGTACGTGCCAATGCCTACGATATGGTAATCAATGGTACCGAAGTAGGAGGGGGGTCTGTACGGATATTCCAGCGTCCTTTGCAAATGCAGATGTTCGAACTTTTAGGCTTTAGCCCCGAAGAAGCCAAGGCACAGTTTGGGTTCTTGATGGAAGCCTTTGAGTTTGGTGCACCGCCGCACGCAGGTATTGCTTTTGGATTCGACCGTTTGTGCTCAATATTTGGCGGAGCCGATTCGATTCGTGATTTTATTGCTTTCCCTAAAAACAATTCTGGACGGGATGTCATGATTGATTCTCCGTCGCCGATTGACCAAAAACAATTGGACGAACTCAAGATTGCGACAAAAGCTTAAAATGAAATTGTAATCCTATAATCATTTAAAAAACTCCTCATTTTGGTGAGGAGTTTTTGCTTTTTAATGGGATACATTCTTCACCCAAACGGAAAGATGAGTGATAAGGGTCAAAATTTGTGGAAAAAACGCCTCACTTTCGAATATAGTTTTAAGCTATAATATCGTTTTTTTAATTCTACATCATAAATTGCGCCTTTCGTCCCATTTTCAATCGTATGTACAATAATTTTAACCAACTTCCAGTTTTAGTAGCAATTGTTTGGAAGTTGTTGCAAGAAAATAATTGGGTCGCCAATCATTTAGTAATCAATCTTATGACAGTTTACAAAAAACAAATAACCGCCTCTGCGGATAACCTAACAGCCCCTCATTCATAGTCTATGAACCTCATTGATCGTATCAAAAACTACTTCAGTCGTGAAAACTTCAAATCCGATCCCGAATTGGTGTCATTTTCTGATTTGGAGCCACCCCAATCGCCCTTATCGGCGTCGGTGGTAAAATCTGTGGGGGCTTTTACCCCTCCTACGACTGTTTCTACCCCTACGGATTCTACCGTGATACCTTCCTCAATTTCTTCTATGCCTACTGAGCGTAGCGAATATTTAGAAGAAACACCCGCCGAAACCAAATCGTGGGTCTTTACGCCACCTGCCACACCCGTAGAGTGGCCAGCATGGCTTGAAGATGAGACGCTTTTGCGCGATGAAGGAGTAATATTTGGGCTGTCGGAGTCTAAACCAGAGGAAAAAGTGGCCATTATTAAAAACTATTTTGTGCATCAAACCGCTGGTTTAGAGCGCGAAGTAGAGCGCCATGGCGAAAAGATTCAGGAATTGAATTTGTTTATTGAACAAAAAGAAAATCGCATTAACGAATTAAAAGAAAAAACGTATCAGCTCGAAAATCGTAGGCCAGAAGGAGAGCATTATTTGCTTCGTACGGTCGTTGGTACGATTTTTTCGATAGCTATGTGTGTCGGCAATTATTTTCTGATTGATGACACCCTACGCCCATTGTACCCAAATAGTCAATGGATTGCGATTGGGGTGTTTTTGGCCGGAATGTTCAATTTGTTTGGCAGAGTATCGTTCTTTCATGACACTGACAGTCCAGTTTCATGGCGTCGAGGGCTTGAGGAGGTTGGAATGCCTTTCGCTGCCGCTTTGTTTGTATTTGTGCAAGCACTCCAAAACCAAAACTTAGTTCGGGCGGGTGCTTTGTTTGTTTTTGTGTTTTTCTTGTTTTTGTTTGCCGGCAAACTCCTTTTAAGCAACATGACCGTACTTCGCAATGACTTACGGATTTGGTTGACTGGGTCTAGCTTAAAAAAGGAAAAAATGAGTAAAACCGACACATGGGATGCCGAAATCAACCGCCTTACGTCTGAAATAGATGAATTGCGGGTGCAGAAGTGGCAGATTTTACCGCATCTCAACCGTGCAGAGGCAGAACTAGCGCGAGTCAATGCGCGCCGAGATGCTTTGATTAAGATGTTTGAAAGTGAGTTTAATTTGGCTCGTCAACTTCGTGAACGCTTATCTGACCGTCAGGTGAGAGATATACATTCCTCCATCAACCGAGGACAATAAATGATAGATTTTAATATCATAACTTAGTCATTGAAAACATGCAAGAAGAAAATCAGCATACCAATCAACAAGACTATGATCATGGTTATCATAGTGGTATAGAGGGGTCTGAAAATCGGAATCCCTACGAGAGCTATTTGTCGAGCCAAATTCACTATAATTGGCTATCGCAACGTATTACTGATCGTCGCAATGAAATTCAACGCATTGAACGTGAGATAGATGAGACGGTGGTAAAACGAAAAACGGCATTTGACCGATTACAAGAGTTTGTACAAAAAGTAGCTAAAACCACCAAAAGACTCACTGAACTTACTCAGCAAAGAGATGCCATCGATGCCGAAACCGACAATCTACGCTCACGACGCAAACAGACCCAATCTGAATATTCGCTTTTGGCGGGTTTGTTCTTTTTTGCGGCGGGTTTAGCATTTGTATTTGGTGACCTTATTATCTCCCACGAAATCGTGGCTTATGCCCTCAACATCCGAAATTCGAACGAAGCTTGGGCGTTTGCGGTTGGCTTGGCGATGATTTCAATTTTGTTAAAGCCTGCTTATGACCGTCTTATCGAAAAGCCTTACGTAGATCAGCATACCCAGCAGTCGCGTACACGCTATGCTTGGTTTAAAGTAGGGTTGGCGGGTTTTGCCATTGTGACTTTGGGGATTTTAGGATGGTTTCGCTACGAGGCGTATCGCACCGATAAGCTCAAAGAAGCTATTAACAAGTCGGTCAAAAACTTACAACTTGGGGCAACTCCGCTCGACCCCACAAGTACTATTTCTCCTCAGGAACAGCAGGCTTTGTTGCAAAAAATTGAACAGCAGCTATTGCGTTCAGATGAGTTGAATTTAGGGCTTGTCAATAGTCCGTGGGCTTTGGCTTCGTTTGTATTGAGTGGGATTTTGTTTGCCTTAGCGGGGGCTGTTTCGTTGGGGATGGCCTTGCCAGTATTGCAAAATTTCTGGTATCGTTGGCTACAGATTGACCCTCGTTTGTGGCGACTGAGCCGTCGTCGCAAAAAAGTCGTCAAACAAATAGAAGGTATAGAAAAAGAACTGGCCGAAGATACCACACAGCGTGATATTTTGGAGAATGAAATAGCTATCTTGCCCAATCTGGATGAGTTAAGAGCAGACCGTACTAAGAAGCGAGACGAGTTAGATCAACTGATAGAAGATACGCGCTTGGCTCAAACGGATAGCCGCATTGCCTCTTTCAATGATGGTTATGCCAAAGGAGAGATTGCCCGTGAAATGATGAACGAAGAAGAGTTTACGCAGTTCAGAAATTCCATGCTCAATACGCACAATTTGGCCGTAAAAGCTTCATCGTCTTCTGATCGTAGTATCAACTATGGAAGTCCCAACAACGCTCGCCGCTCCAACGGACTGCGTCCTCATCAGATGATTAGAAAGATGATTACGGATGATCTGAATGGAGAAAAAGAATAAGAGTCTTTCGTTTTTCACTAATACAAGAAGCCCGCTCACTCAGCGGGCTTCTTGTATTAGTAAGTATGTCATTAGTTACTCCATGCTTCTTCCAAAGTTTGTTTGAAAAGGGCGTCGAGTTTAGAATACTCAGGCGGATGAATGTTAGTAGAAGTTTTGAGGTAATGATTATAAAAAGAAATTTTATCTTCTAAAAAGTCATTAAGTGCTTGGATTTTAGGAGATTCATGAAGCTCTTCTCCCTTGGTTTTTCTATCCAATAATGTTTGAATTATGGCTAATAAACCTTCATCGGACAGTTGGCTATCAAGTAACTGCTGAAACGCAATCGGAGGCATAGTTTTGTACTGTCTAATCCAATCACAAGCCAAAATAGGACGTAGCACATAAAAGTATTTTTTTACTTTAACGACGTCTTTCTGCAAATAATCGCGGTAGTTGCCTTCTGCCATATGTAAGTAGTGATGCAAACACGAGTGCGGATTGACGTATTCGTTTCCTAAATCACGTAGTTGTTGAGCAGTAGAAAACGGCTCTGCATAAACAATCGGACTTCTTAACCATTCCATAAGGGGAGGGTTAGACTTTCTAAAAAGCCGCAATGCTTTTTTTAGTTCCCAACCCGCCAAGTCGATGTCATTGGCTAAGATTTCTTCTTGATGGTCTTTAGGTAAGTCTATTTTTAGATACCACTCAAGACGATGAATATAAATGTATCTCACGTCCCAATCACTGTTGACAGAGGCAAATCCCCAAGCACGGCTTCCACTTTCTACTGCGTACAAAATCTTGATGTTGTGCTGTTGTTCGAGGCGAAGAAGTTCTTTTTGAATTTCTTGAATCATTTTTTAGCATTGAGTGTAAAAAAATTACGACAAAGCCCCTCTTTTCCCTAGTTCAATTACTTCAAGGTTGGAGATTTTGCGCTGGTCGAGGCTAAACCTCAGCACTGTGCGTATTTTATGAAAACCTTCTCTGCCGGCTGCACCAGGGTTGAGATAAAGCATATTGTGAAGCTGTGGGTCACGCATTACTCGCAAGATATGCGAATGCCCACACACAAATATATCAGGAGTTTGGCTTTTGAGTTCGGGTCTTACTTGAGGGTTGTATTTGGGAGGTGCTCCGCCAATGTGAGTCATCCAGATACGAAAACCTTCAAGCTCAAACCGCTGGTGCTCAGGTGCTTGCCAGCGTACCTCTTTGGCATCGATATTGCCATAAACTGCTCGTAGAGGCTTGAATTTTGCGAGTTTTTCTAAAATTTCTACATTACCTACGTCACCAGCATGCCAAATTTCGTCACAGTTTTTGAAGTAGTCAAAAATAGCTTCGTCCAAATAATAATGCGTATCAGATAAAAGGCCAATATGAGTCATATAAAGAAAACGCTTTTGTTAAAAATTATGCCATTACACTGCGTATTGCCATTGCAGTCATGATAAAAACAACTAGCCAGCCCGCTGCTTGGAGCCAAAAGGGATGTCGATAATTGCCGACCAGTCTTTTTTGACGGACAGCCACAAGCATCACCGCTAGGGCTATGGGGAGAATAAACCCATTGAGTGTACCGACAAATACCAACACTTGAACAGGTTTTCCAATCCAAACAAATAAAAGGGTGGAAATGCTAATAAAAATGACCGTTAGATAACGATGATTTTTTTCTAAAATAGGGTGAAATGTACGTAAAAAAGACACAGAAGTATAAGCCGACCCAATCACAGAAGTAATGGCGGCACTCCACATCAATACCCCAAAAAGACGGTACCCGAGAGGCCCAGCAGCGAGTTGGAATACGGAGGCAGGTGGATTTTCTTTGCTAAGAACCAACCCCGTCGCGACGACTCCTAAAGTGGCCAAAAATAAAAAATAACGAATGATAGAAGTCACCAATATACCGGTAGTGGCACTTCGGTTGACTTGGGGAAGGGCATTTTTTCCTTTGATACCAGCTTCTAGCAAACGATGCCCTCCGGCAAAAGTGATATATCCACCCACTGTCCCACCTACGAGGGTGATAGTGGCAATCGGGTCAAATTGTTGAGGCAGAAGTGTCTTTGTGATAGCTTCTCCTAGGGGAGGATGAGCCGATAATACTACGTAAGCAATCATGACTAGCATCAATAACCCGAGCCATTTGGCAATGCTGTCCATGAGGTAGCCGGCTTGAGGTAGTAAAAAAATCAATATGGCAAGTGAGGCACTCAATATAGCACCTGTTTTCACATGGAGTCCACTCATGACCTCAATTCCTAACCCTGCGCCTGCCACGTTGCCGATGTTGAAGGCAAATCCGCCAATTACGATTAGAAACGACAAGAAATACCCAAGTCCAAAAAGCAAGTCATTGGCGATGTCTTGGGCGCGTTTTTCGGTAATGGCAATGATGCGCCAGATGTTGAGCTGCGCTCCTAAGTCAAGAAGGATAGACAGTAAAATTACAAATCCAAAGTTAGCCGCGAGTTGTTGGGTAAAAACCGTAGTTTGAGTCAGGAATCCAGGGCCTACGGCAGAAGTGGCCATCAGAAATGCGGCTCCCCAAATAGTATTTTGCTGTGATGATGAAGTGAATTTATTAGAAGATGACATTGAGGCTGGTTTAGGTGTATCAGAATCTCCTCTAAAACTAGCAGAAAAAAGGATTCACCCCACCAGATTTAAGCATCAAAATTGAGAAAGTAGTTGGTTGGGGTATCGAAAAAGAAACAGAGAGCTGAATAGTCTTACCTCTTCCCCCCACCTCAGGGAATGGGTGGGAGGAAGAGAGGCGTTTCTTTTTTACCCCAAAATCATTTCTTTCATTTCGGCTCGAATGCGTTTTTTATCAATCTTTCCGACTGAAGTTTTGGGAATCTCTGTTACAAGCTTGATGTGGTCAGGCACATACCATTTGTTGATTTCGCCTGCCTCTACTTTGGCTTGCAAATTTGCTTTGATAGTCTCAGGCGTTACTTTGTCAGCATATTCTGGTTTGATAACGACGATGGCGTGTGGACGCTCGCCCCATTTTGCATCCGCAAAACCAATCACCGCCGACTCTGCTACCCCTTCTATTTGTGATAAAAGGTTTTCAATATCAAGTGACGATACCCACTCACCACCCGTTTTGATGACGTCTTTTACGCGGTCCGAAATCGTTACGTAATAGTCTGGGCCAATAGAGGCAACATCTCCGGTATGGAGCCATCCTTGGCTCCAAAGGGTCTCGGAGGCTACTACGTCTTTGAAATACCCTTGGGTCATCCACGGGCCACGAGCCACCAACTCGCCCACGGCTTCGCCGTCATGGGGCAGGAAGTTGCCTTCATCGTCCATGATTCTTAACTCTACAAATGGAGCCACTTTCCCCGCTTTGGTTCTGAAAGGCAATTGCTCTTCAATGCTCAATTGAAGCTGTTCATCATTAAGGTGCACCACCGACATGATAGGCGCTGTTTCGGACATACCATAGCCTTGGGTGATATTGATGCCTAATTCTAAAGCAGCTTTGGCAAGCCCTTTGGTGAGTGCTGAGCCACCGATGAGTACTTTCCATTGACTCAAATCCACTTGCTTGGCCACAGGGCTATTGACTAGCATGGTCAAAATCGTGGGTACACAGTGCGAGAAAGTTACTTTTTCTTTAAGTAAAAGTTTCAGCAACATTTCGGGCTCGTATCTTCCCGGAAATACTTGCTTGAAATTGAGCATCGTAGCCAATAGCGGAAATCCCCAACCATGTACGTGAAACAAAGGCGTAATCGGCATATATACATCACGGTTATCAAGCGGCAAAGCTCGATACCCTGGAAAATACGACATCAGGCAGAAGGTGTGCATCACCAACTGACGGTGCGAAAAATACACTCCTTTTGGATTGCCCGTTGTACCCGTCGTATAGAAAGTAGTGGCTAGGCTATTTTCGTCAAAATCAGGAAAATCATATTGATCTGATGCTTTGGAGAGCAAGTTTTCGTATTCACCAATCGTCTTAAAAGAAGTGGGAGTAAGTGAAGCCTCTGGGTTTTGGTATACTTTATCACTCACCACAATAAACTTCTCGACAGTGGTCAGTTGGTCTTTTACTGCTTCCACAATCGGGAAAAAATCTTCATGTACTATCACGAATCTATCTTCGGCATGATTCATTGTATAAAGAATCTGAGCCGGAGAGAGACGTACATTGATGGTATGAAGTACTGCTCCAATGCAAGGAATCGCAAAAAAACACTCCAAATAACGATGACTGTCCCAGTCCATTACGGCTACGGTATCGCCAGCCTTTACACCTGCTTCGGTAAGTACATTGGCAAGCTGACGCACACGTTTATCGAAGGCAAGGTAATCCATGCGATACAAATCACGATAAACAATCTCTCTCTGTGGATTGTACCTAGTTACTTGCTCAAAGAGCATTTTTATAATCAATGGCGGGTCATAGGCCGAGGGCGTACGGGGAACAATTCTGGTCTGAATCATGGATTGGTTAAAGATTTGTTGTTTGGGTAAAGTTATGTTTTTTCTTTGAATAGAAACAAAAAAAGCACACTAATTAGCTATATGCATTAGGCGGTAGGCGATAGGCTTTTTTAGTAAAAAGCTTTACTTGCTTATTGATAAGACTAATTTTAGTGGCTACCAACATTGTTCATAATCCCTTCATTTTGATTAGATTTGAACTTTTGTGGGAAAATCTCCTTTATCTTCTTAAAACCAAACAAACCTATCTATTTAACATACACCTTATGATGGCTATTATTGAAAAAATTGGCAATGTACGTCGTTTTCTATTGAATCAAATTAGTGATTTGTCGCCCGAACAACTCAATGAAATTCCGAAAGGATTCAACAACAATGTAATCTGGAATTTGGCGCATCTTGTGGTGGCGCAGCAGTCGCTTTGTTATTTACGGGCTGGCCAACCTGTAGTCATTGACGAAAGATATATGCCTCTTTATAAGCCTGGTACTAAACCTGAAGGATTGGTAGATGCCTATGAAATTGAAAAAATCAAGGACATGATGTTGAGTACCCTTGATACGCTCAAAGTAGATTATGCCAATGGCGTTTTTGACAATTACCCAGTTTCATCCATCCGTTATGGTGAAATGGCTAGCATCGACGACGCACTCCAATATGTGCTATTTCATGAAGGAATTCATTTTGGATACATTATGGCGTTGAAAAAACTCCTCTAACTATTCTTCAATATTTTATCGGCTACTGAGGGCGCGATTCTTTGTAAGAATCGCAGCAGTTTCGTTTTGCCTATATTGATTTCGAACTGGTCTTTTTGGAAGCTTTTCATAAACTCCTCCACTAGTTGCTGTGGACTTATTTTTCCTTTACCTCTTCCTGCGGTCATGGGCGTTTCGACCAAGGCCGGAATGATTTCAAAAACCTTGACCGAGGTTTCTTCGAGTTGATACCGAAGTGCTTTGGTACCGATATGAATTGCGGCTTTGGTCGCACAATAAATCGGCGCCGATTTTTTTGGTGCAAAGGCCAAGCCCGAAGAAACATTGACAATCGCCGCCCTAGGCTGCTTAAGTAACAATGGTAAAAGCCCCTCAATCAACTGAAATACACTCGTAAAATTGGTATGGATTTCAGAAGCAATTTTGTCATATCCTACCTTCTCAGAAATAAAGGAATAATTATACTGAACGGCAGCGTTATTGATAATCAGATTGAGCGACGGATATTGCTTACTACACTGAATGATAAGTTGTTGAACAGAACGCTCCGATGCCAAATTACATACAATAGTATCGATTTTGGGAAAACGTTGTTTGGTTGCTTGCAGTTGGGCTTGGTTACGAGCCGCTACAATGATGACATTGTTTAATTCATAAAAACGAGTAAGAAGCTCAAGACCGATACCCGAAGTACCACCTGTGAGTAAGATTGTGTTGCCGTGGGTTTGCATAAGAGATTGATTTTGGATGAGTTATGATGTCATCACAAAACTATCGACCTGCTTTGCCAAAAGCATTTACATAGGTAAAGAAATCATCTACCCGATATTTTTTTACGAATGCGGCTCAGTTGGGTGGGGCTGACTCCCAAATAAGAAGCAATGTGATATTGAGGAATCATTTGCTCTAATCCAGGATATTGATTTTGGAAAATTTCGTATCGCTTTTCGGCATCGAGCAATACGAGGTCTATCTCTCTTTCTTCTTTTTGTACAAAATAAGCTTCTGCAAGTTTGCGAGCGATTCGCTCCAAATCACCATGATTGTCGTATAGAGCGGTGAGTTGCCGAAAATCGGTTGTCAATATTTCACAATCTGTCAGGGTCTGTAGTACAATAGTAGTGGGCTTGTGGGTAATAAGAGAAGCATAACCTCCTATAAACGAAGGGGTAACAAAAAAATGTTTGTTGTATTCTATACCCTCACTCGTCCGATAAAAAGCCCGAACCACACCTTTGCGGAGAAAACCAATTTGGGTAGCTATTTGCCCTTCTTGCAGAAAAAAAGCACCTTTTTTGAGGAATGTTTCTTCAAACAAAGGTTGTACTGCTCTCCACGTATTGTCGGATAGCGGTGAAAAATGGTTAAAAAATTGGTACAAATCTTTCAAAGCAGCTAAAAATTGTTGACTTTTTAGAAATATAACCAATGACCTTTCCAGCCATGTCTCTGATTAAATTCAAGGGTTGGGGCAGGTACTTTAAGGGTATTAAGCATAAAAAACAAGGTCTTAAGGGCTTTATGACGCGTCGGAATCCGACGAAAATCCACATCCAACGACAAATAAAACTGCCGATATGGATTGTAGCCTAAGGATTGGCTTTTCTCAATTTCGGCTCCTACCATGTCGTGGATGCCATAGCCCAACGATACACTTAGCCATTTGGGTAGTCGGGTATTGGGCGCAAACGACGATACATTCACTGAAAACCAATACGTTTGGCCATTGTAATCTTTGAGCCACTGCTCACTGAAGTTTCGTCCTAGCAGTTCGGGGCGGACTTTGGCGAGATTGGTGGGATAAAAAGAAAATTTGGGTTGAATACGCTCTTCTCCCCAAAGGGCATACTGAGCTAAATACATAGAAGGACCTACGATATTGGCGAGCATATCGCTGGGCGAAAACCCATAAGTAGGATATTGAAAACCATCGAGTATTTCGATAGGGGTCAAAAACAAAAAACCCGACAAGGCACCATACAAGGCTGCTTGGCGATTGGTAATCCCAGTTTTTTTATAAATCACCGCCGTATGACGACAAATCTGATAGGCCGTAAAAAAATGACCTACCTTATCGATTTGCAACCACTCGTGAGAGTCGTCGTTGATACTAAACCTTGTGAAAGGTGTTTTGTACCAAGCTTGACTCAAACCATAAATAGAAGCACTATAAGCCAACGACTCCCCCGCCAATATCCACCGCAAAGCCCGGTAATTGGGACGTGGAAGACTGTCGGATTGTGCTTTAACACTGTTGTTACAAACTAGAAAAAACAGAAGAAAACAAAAAAAATAGTGGATATTTCTCACGGTCAATAACTGCCCTGATACTTTCTTATGCCCCATTCCAACGTCGCTAAAAGCAAGAGTAAGAAAAACAACCATTTGTTTTGAATCAGCTCGGAGAGGTCTTCGGTACTATCTAAGCGATCAGGGGCTTTGTTTTTTATTAAATAATCCTTCAAACTTTCGATTTGCTCTCCTCTCACAAACTGTCCTCCCGACTGCTGTGATAATGATCTCAACATGCCGAAATCGGCGGTAAGGTTAAGAGATTCGAGGGCTAAATCTCTCACAATAAATTGCCCGGTTACATTTTCGATTTTATTGTTGAGACTGGTGGTAGCTTTGTATTGATACACTCCCTCGGTAAGCCCACTCAATTCAAATCTCGAATTGCCTTCTGCATTGGTGTAAGTATAGGCTTGTACTTTGTTGCGCTCGTCCGTAATTTCGAGGCGGATACTTTGCCCGTACGTTTTCTCATAAATATCATTATACACTTCCGTTTCGAAAGTTACTTTATCGCCTACATTGTATTCGTTGGCAAGTGGGTAAATCCTAAATTTTCGTTTATCGTCTTTGACCGAAATCAATTGGATGATTTTTTGAAGTAACTCGTCAACCGCTTCTTGTTTGTCGGTAAGGGCATATTCTTCTAAACGCCATTGCCAAATACCTTCTCCTGCCAACACGGCCGATTTGCGAGCACCACCTGTGTTAATCACCAAAAGAGGTTTGTTGGTTTTGAGATTTCCTACATTTTGGTATAGTACCACCTCACTCCCTGGCATAAGACGATATTCGCCAAAAGGTACGGTAAGGGGTGGCATTTTTTCTAAAATAGTTAATTTTTCAGGGTCCAAATTCAACAATCGGAAATTGGGGTTAAACCTTCCCGAAACTTTGTCGATTTGACCTGGATTTGCACTGATACTTAAAGCCGAATTGAGCTGACTTGTTTTGGTAGTATTGGATTGAGTTCCTAAAATAAAAAATACGGGAGTATTGTCGCGCTGAAGATAGCGCTGTAAAATATCACCACCTACATTAAACAAATCGGGGAGTTGGTGGAGAACGATTAGATCGTATTTTTTTTCAGGATAGGTTTCCGAAGAAGGATTCAACCCAAATATTTTCACATCTACCTCATAATTAAGGTTTTTCTCCAAAATCGTACGAATCGCCTTAATGTCAGGATGAGTAGCAAGGGCCAATAAAAGTACTTTCTCTTTGCCGTCGATGATATCGATATACACATCGCGGCGATTGTTGCGCGGGGTGAATTCGCCTTTAAGGGTCTCAATCTCAATCACATAGTGTTGAACGCCTTTTTGGGTAGAAGTAGTTTGGAAGGTGATTTGTTTAAAATCTTCTTTTTGTCCAAAAGTCACGCGTTGACTTGAAATAGTATTGCCGTTTTGACGTAAAGATATGGTAGCTGTTTGTCCTTGAAAACCACTAGCTACTATATCAGCCTGAATCGGGAATTGGTTGCCTAGGTAGGCGATTTTATTAACGGCAATAGCCTTGATACTCAAGTCACGTTTGGGAAGGGTATCACCCACGCCCACGCTGTGAATTCGAAACGGGTATTGTCCATAAGTGGGCGAAAGACCTTGGTTGCTAATACCATCGGTGAGCAAAATCACGTCGGTAAGGTTACGCCCTTCGTAGTTGCTTTTTGCCCCACTAAGTAAGCCCGACAGATTGGTAGTGGGACGGTCAAAACGGAGTTTGGTAATGTCTTCTTGGTAATTTTCGCTATTGAGCGTTTGGACAGCCACCTCTATTCCCTCGTCGGTTAGGGTTTCGCGAAGTTTGTCTAAAGCCTCTAAAAACGTAGGAGCATAATTTTTGACAGACTCAGAATTATCAATCGCCAATACGACCTTGGGGCTATCAGTAAGGGTTTGAATGCTTCGCAAGAGAGGATTGAGCAGCAAAAAAGCGATGATACTTACCAATGCCCCCCGCAAAATGGCCAACAGGATGTTGAGGTTTTTGCTCCAAATGGGTTTGGGTTGGTAAAGGAAATATGCATAAGCCGCTCCCAACAACAGGCAAAGCCCTACGTACCAAGGTGAAGTCTGAAAGATAATTTCGTTTAAGAGCATTTTCTATAATGGCATTAGACATTGGACAAACTGAGCAAATACCGCTTCGGCTGTCCAATGTCCAGCGTTAAGGGTCAATAAGTTTACATTACCATTCCACCATCCACTTGCAGTACTTGTCCTGTAATATATTTAGACAAATCTGATGCCAAAAATACGGCACTATTGGCGACTTCTTCTGGCTGACCGCCGCGTTTGAGCGGAATACTTTGTTTCCACTCTTCCACAGCTTTATCGTTGAGTTCACCCGTCATTTCGGTTTCGATAAAGCCAGGAGCTATGGCATTGGAACGAATATTGCGCGAGCCTAGTTCTTTGGCAACTGATTTTGTAAATCCGATGATACCCGCTTTGGAGGCTGCGTAGTTGGCTTGTCCGGCATTTCCGGTAAGTCCTACTACTGATGTTATATTGATGATTGACCCACTTTTGGCTTTCATCATCACCCTCGTTACGGCTTTTGTTAAATTAAAGATTGATTTTAGATTAACGCGAATTACCTCATCCCATTGTTCTTCGGTCATTCTCATTAATAGGCCATCGCGTGTAATGCCCGCATTGTTGACCACTACATCTACTGTGCCAAAGTCGGCCACCACTTGGGCGATGAGCTCTTCGGCTGCTTTAAAATCAGAGGCATCAGAGCGATATCCTTTTACCTTGGTGCCAAATTGTTGTAGCTCTTCTTCAAGGGCCAAGCCTTTTTCTACACTTGATAAATAAGTAAAAGCTACTTGTGCGCCTTCTTGGGCAAATCGAGTAGCAATAGCTTTGCCGATACCCCGAGAGGCACCTGTAACGATAGCTACTTTGTTTTGTAATAGAGACATTTATTTATTTTTACGGGTTGTGATATTTAACTTAGGGAGCACTATATATATAGTTTACGCTTTTTATCATAAATCTCGCCCCTTTATTTCGGAAATACATTGGCCTCCACAATCTCACACATGATGTGTCCGAGCAAGATATGGCATTCTTGGATACGGGGGGTATCTTTGGAAGGAATATTAATCAAAAACTTACTGATATCTTTCATTTTTCCGCCTGTTTCGCCCGTCATCGCAACCGTAATCATTCCTAGCTCGTTGGCTACTTCCAAGGCTTTGACTACGTTGGTAGAATTGCCCGAAGTCGAGATACCTACCAATATATCGCCTTCGCGTCCCATGGCTTGTACAAGGCGCGAATAAATCACATCATAGCTATAGTCATTTCCTACAGCCGTCACATAAGAAGAATTGACATGAAGGGCTTCCGAAAACAAGGGCGGACGGTCGTAGTAGAATCTTCCGCTAAACTCTGCGGCGAGGTGTTGGGCATCGGCGGCACTGCCACCATTACCACAAAAAAGCACTTTTTTACCGTTTTGGAAGGCAGTAGTCATGGCTTCTGCTACTTGTGCAACGGTACCGAGGAGGGCTTCGTCGGCCATAACTCGGATTTTAGTATCAATAGAGGCTTGAACGATAGCTTGGATGTTGGTCATTAAAATACGTTGTTTAATCAGGGGGCAAAAATAGCAAAATTGCGAACTCTCCGAAAGATTAAAACTTACGAGCAGCTCCTAAGCGGCTAATTCTTACCGAAGATTCTTTTAATTTTTCGATTTCTCGAATCACTTCTACGATACCGCGCATCGGGATTTTGACCCACGACGGTCGGTAGCTAATTTCATAGCCTAGTTCGTAAACGGCTTTTTCGAGCAAGAAAAAGAGCAGCAAAAAGTTGATTTCGATTTGACTTTTAAAAAGTGGATGAGGCCAGCCAAAAGTTTCTAAATAAGATTCGATGTAGGTATCGCGCATAAGTTTATACCACCGGTCGGATACAATCTGTAGTTTTTCGGATGAAATACCCTGCGTTTCTCTACTTTCAAAAAGTTTAGCGCTTACTGCATAATGATAACTCCTGATCATCCCCGCCACATCTTTGAGAGGGCTATGTTTGATTTTACGGTCTGCAATGCTTGCTTCGGGTTCCCCTTCAAAATCAATCAAAATAAAATCACCGTCTTGGGTCAATACTTGTCCTAAGTGATAATCACCATGAATGCGGATGCGGAGTGATTCGAGAGGGCGGGTGAGCATTTCATGGGCAAATTCGTCAATCAACTCGCGCGCTTCCATGAATATCCACGCAAGTTGTTGGGTAGATTCGTCGAGCTTTTGGTAGTTTTCAATCAATAACGCATAGCGGCGGTCGAGCAAATCGGTAAGGCGATTGACCAAAAAATGCCGATAAAATTCATCAAAAGGCTCAGGTGCAAATTCTGCGGAAGCTTCGGGCGCAAAAAGCCCTTTGTGCATTTCGCCCGTACGTTTGCCCAACAAAACTACTTCATCAAATACCTCTTCTTTGATTCCAAAAAGCCCCTGCGGCACGCCATACATAAAGTCATTGAGGAAATCGCCCGTCAAAGCCCAGTTGTCTTTGTTGGTATTAATGGCCTGTTGCATCATGCCCAAAGTGATGTCTGGTAAGTCGTGGCGTTTCCAAGTGACACTACCCGCGTAAGCTGGAATGTGTTTGAAATCGGAATGTTGGGTCAAAAAACTTACCATTTCTACTTCGGGGTTAGTCTGGTCAAATAGCTTTCTGTATAACTTCATAAAGTATTTGCCATCAAAAAGCATCGCAGAATTGCTCGAATCTACTGGCAGCACTCTGCTTTCTACTTCATGAGAATCCGCCTCCGACAGTCCTTTGCCTCGCTCAAAAAACAAACTATTGGCTTCCTCTGATGAAGGAAGGCTGTGGTTATGATAGATATTGCTAAAAATGTGGTGCCGAAATTGTGCATCATAAATGGCATCGATAAATTGAGTCTGCTCCGATTTTTCGAGGATACCTTTCTCTGGTATCTCTATCGCCGCACTTAATTGGCTCAATGGAAGCTGATAAAACTCCGAGGGACCGTCATGATAAGTAGTTTCGACAATCAGAATGAGGGCATTACCCAAAGGCAATTGCTGACGGATATGAAAGCTATCCTGAGCGCGTGCTTTGCCCGCAAACCATCGGCAGGTGTTAAAATAAACAGGAAAAACAATATTTTCTAAATGACTGATTTGGGATACGTTGAGTGTGTTCATTATGATTTAGGGCTTAATAATCAATGCTATGGTTTAATAGCCGACATGTGCAAGTGCGAATCGTTTTTGGGGGCATGGTAGATTCTGATGGTTGCTTTCTGAAAATCTTTTTCATCGGCCTCGCTGATATTCATGAATTTTTGGGGATTTCTATCTACCAACGGAAACCAAGAACTTTGAATCTGTACCATTATTTTGTGCCCTTTCTTAAAAGTATGTAACACATCTGGCATACGCACTTTTACGTCAGTGATTTGATTCGCGACAAAAGCTTCGGGCTTTTCAAAACTATTCCTAAATTTTCCTCTTAGTACTTCTGCTCTTACAAGTTGCTGATAACCAGCCAAGGTGATGTTTTTAGGGTTGGGGCTTGGGGCAGGTGTATCGTCGGGAAGTACGTCAATCAATTTTACAATAAAATCGGCATCACTCCCCGTGGTAGAGGCAAAAAAATGAGCCGTAAGCGGGCCTGCCAATGTAACATCTTCGGTGAGAGGTTCGGTTTCATAGGTAAGCACATCGGGACGACGAGCGGCAAAACGCTGATCTTCTATCATATATTGATTGTTGCGACGTGCAAAAACTCCGTCGGTATAAGGAACAGGTTTGTGCGGGTCGCTGATGTATTCATCAAATCCCTCCGCATTGGCAACTTCTTCCCAAGTAAGTTTGCCATTGGCCTGAAAATGTAATTCTTTGGCTTCGCGGTTTTTGGGTGGCCACGTCTCAAAAGTTTTCCATTCATTGGTGCCTGTATCAAAAACCGTGGCTTCGGCGGCGTTCCATTGTCCTTTGTCTTTTAGATAAAAATTAAAAAACTTCAATTCCAATTCTTCCTGAAAGTACTTGGCGGTGTTGGAACCAAAATTGAGATTGCCAAAACTAGACCAATCTGGCCGCGACCAAGCACCATGCGTCCACGGCCCCATAACAAGCTGATTTTTATTAGAAGGAGTTTGCTTTTCAATAGCTTCATACGTCCGTAAAGCGCCAAACAAATCTTCGGCGTCAAACCATCCTCCTACTACCAAAGTGGCAGGTTTGACGTTTTTGAGGGCTGTACGGATATTGCGCGATTTCCAATACTCATCGTAGGTTTCGTGTTGGAGGTATTCGTTCCAAATCCGCCCTTTATTGTTGAAATACGCGGCATTATTGGCATTCTTAAGCGGGCCAAGTTTCAAGAAAAAATCATAGGCATCTTTGATTTTGGCACTAAACAGAGGATTATAATTGGCAACGGGTTGACTGGGTTGGGCGTCAAAATAGCTCAAAAAACTAAAGTTGTCCATGAGAAAAAAAGCACCATTGTGACGGGCATCATCTCCCACAAACTCATCCGTAACGGGCGCTTGGGGCGATACTGCCTTGATGGCAGGGTGAGCATCGGGCAAGGAAGCAGAAGCATAAAACCCTGGGTAAGATATTCCCGTAATCCCTACGCGCCCGTTGTGTTGAGGTATGTTTTTGAGAAGCCACTCTACGGTATCATAGGTATCAGTGCTTTCATCGGTGTCTTTGGGTGTTTTTTTGGAAAACTGATGAGGTGTCATTTCTTCAAACTTTCCTTCGCTCATGTAGCGTCCTCTCACATCTTGGGTCACAAAAATATACTTCTCTTCCGAAAGCAATTGACTTGGGCCGGGGCCATTTGTGGTGTAGTTTGTTTCGCCATAAGGCCCTGCCGAATAAGGTGTACGCTCCATCAAAATGGGGTATTTTTGACTGTTGTCTTTTGGAATATAAATGACAGTGTACAGCTTCACGCCATCACGCATCGTAATTTGTCGATCCCATTTTGTATAATTATCCTTTACAAAATTAGAAGATTGGCCATGGCTGTTTGCCAACAAAATAAAAAAGAAGAAAGCGGATAAAAGGGTTTTCATAGAGTATTTTCGAATACAATTGATGTTTTGACAAAAGTAGGATAAAACATGAGTTACACACCAATTCCCCCTCAAAAAATGGACACACAATCGCAGCGTAGAAATTTCATCAAATCGTTGGCAATAGGTGCATTAGGTTCGCTTGGTAGTGAAGCGGCACAAGCCCATACGGTGGCTACGCCCAAACGTCTTAAGACAAGTCTCAATGCTTATTCTTTCAATGCGCCTCTCATGAATGGCAGCATGAATCTTGATGACCTCATTGATTTTTGTGCAGAAATTGGCTTCGATGCGGTAGACATCACGGGATATTATTTTAGAGGTTATCCTCAAGTACCGAGCAACGAATACATATATCATGTCAAAAGAAGGGCATTTCGGCAAGGATTAGAAATAAGCGGAGCGGGCGTGAGAAATGACTTTACCCTTTCCGACAAGGAAAAAAGAGAAAAAGAAGTACAACTTGTAAAAGCATGGATTGAAGTAGCCGCCAAACTAGGTGCCCCCGTATTGAGGATTTTTTCAGGAGTGCAAAAAAATGAAGGCGTAGCGCGAGAGCAGGTACAAGAATGGATGCTGGAATCTATTGACGCCTGCGTAGCCTATGGCAAGCAAAATGGGGTGATTATCGGATTACAAAATCATGCTGATTTTATTCAAACAGCGCAGCATGTTATTTCTGTTTTTGAGGCGATTGAGTCCGAATGGTTTGGGCTTATTCTGGATACGGGTAGCTACCGTATCGGAGACCCTTACCAGCAAATACAGCAAACCATACAATACGCAGTAAACTGGCAACTGAAAGAAAAAATCTTTGTAGAGGGGCAAGAAGTAGATACCGACTTAGAGCGAGTCATTAAAATGATAAAGCAATCCGATTATCAAGGATATGTACCTATCGAAACCCTCGGCCCCGGTGACCCTAAGGTAAAAGTAGAAGCGATGTTGAGGAAGGTGAAAAGTTATTTGTATATTTGAATTATTCCGATAAAAAACTGCTATTTTCTTCTATTTTGTGTACTTAATATTGTACTCATCTGTGTTTTTGATAAAATAGTTGTACCTTTGCGGGTCTTTTTGAAGACAAGTTAATTGTTGAAAATTAATCGTTTAGCTAACCTAAAGCGAATCTTTCACAATTGACAATAACACAGTTAACAAAACAACTCAAATGCAAAGCATCCGCAACATTGCCATCATTGCGCACGTTGACCACGGTAAAACCACTCTTGTGGATAAGTTTATCCACTTTTCAAAACTGTTCCGTGAAAACCAACAGTTTGACGACCTCATTTTGGACAACAACGACCTCGAACGCGAACGGGGTATTACTATTGTCTCTAAAAACGTATCAGTACGCTACAAAGACGTAAAAATCAACATTATAGATACGCCAGGCCACGCCGACTTTGGGGGTGAGGTAGAGCGTGTACTCAAGATGGCCGATGGCGTTGTGCTTTTAGTAGATGCTTTCGAAGGACCTATGCCCCAAACTCGCTTTGTATTGGGCAAGGCTTTGCAATTGGGACTCAAAGTGGTATTGGTCGTAAATAAAGTAGATAAACCCAACTGCCGCCCCGACGAAGTACACGAATCGGTTTTCGATTTGATGTTTAACTTAGAGGCCAACGAAGATCAGCTTGACTTCCCAACCGTTTTTGGTTCTTCAAAACAAGGCTGGATGGGGCCTGATTGGCAAAAACCTACCGATGATATTTCTTATCTTTTGGATGTCATTGTGGAGCATATCCCTGCGGCACCTGTCAATGAAGGGGAGCCTCAAATGCAAATTACATCTTTAGATTATAGCTCTTTTGTTGGGCGTATCGCCATTGGTCGCGTGCATCGTGGTACTTTGAAAGAAGGTGCTCAACTGGGTCTTTGCAAATCAGACGGAAGTGTAAAACGCGCTCGTATCAAAGAGTTACAGACTTTTGAAGGGCTAGGCCGTCAGAAAGTAAGTGAAGTTTCTTCGGGTGATATTTGTGCCGTGACAGGTTTGGAGGATTTTGAAATCGGAGATACCATCACGCTTTACGAAAATCCAGAGCCGCTTCCTCGTATCTCAGTAGATGAGCCTACGATGAATATGTTGTTTACCATCAACAATTCACCTTTCTTTGGTAAAGAAGGCAAGTTTGTAACTTCACGTCACTTGCGCGATCGCTTGTTTAAGGAAATGGAGAAAAACCTTGCCTTGCGCGTAGAGCCAACCGATACTGAAGATAAATTTTTGGTGTTTGGGCGCGGAATTCTTCATTTGTCGGTATTGATTGAAACCATGCGCCGCGAAGGTTATGAACTACAAGTAGGGCAGCCACAGGTGATTTTCAAACAAGATGATCGTGGACAACGTCTCGAGCCGATTGAGATGCTAGTGGTAGATGTACCCGAAGAATCGGCTGGAAAGGTAATCGAGCTCGTGACTCAACGCAAAGGAGATTTACTTGTGATGGAGCCACGGGGCGATTTGCAACATTTGGAGTTCGATATTCCGTCGCGCGGGTTGATTGGACTTCGTTCTAATGTATTGACAGCTACGCAGGGAGAAGCGGTAATTTCTCACCGTTTCAAATCTTATGAACCTCATAAAGGGGCGATTCCTGGGCGTATCAATGGTTCGATTATTTCGAAAGGAACTGGCCCTGCTACTCCTTATGCCCTCGACCGTTTGCAAGAGCGTGGTAAGTTTTTTGTAGATCCAAGCGAAGAACTTTATATGGGTATGGTAGTAGGTGAACATAGCCGTCCTGGAGATATTGTGGTAAACCTGCAAGAAACTAAGAAATTGACCAACATGCGTGCTTCTGGCTCAGACGACAACGTTCGGATTGCACCCAAAATCAATTTCTCATTGGAAGAATCAATGGAGTATATCCAAAAAGACGAATACCTAGAGGTAACCCCTCTTACGCTTCGTATCCGTAAGATTTATCTTGACGAAAACGAGCGTAAGCGTTATTCAAAAGATTTGGAAATGGCTTAGGCTTTTTCATCCACATAAAAAATCCCCCTCTTGCTCATCAAGAGGGGGATTTTTTTATAAATACAGCCTAATTCAAGCGGCTTTTCTTCAAAATTTTAGGATGCCTATTTCAGTTTGATTCCCTGACAACCCACATACAGATAACAGATATACAGCTACTGGATGATAACAGCTGTGAGACTCCTAATGTTTGGGACAATCACAAGCATTGCGCTTACGAAATAGTCCCCACATAAATCCTTTGCGCTGACGATTACGCTTACGTTTTCGAAGCAAAGACTTTTCGGAAGCGGCTTCTACGGTCGCTTTTTGATTTGTATTGACTTTGGCCTCTGCTTCAGGGGCGTCTACTTGCAAAAGGACAATGGTCAGAATGAGCCAAACGCTACGTTTCATGATATTTTATGTCTAATTCAAAAAGTTAATATGCTTTTTTACCAACGTCTACGTCCCGAACGATAGTCGCGATGACGATGTCTACTTTCATATCGGGGGCGATAATTATAACGTGGAGGAGCTACATATACCCTTGGCCGGACCACCATAGGAGGCGGTACAACCCGCGCATATGGCCGAGGAGCATAATAGCGCGACCCATAATAATCGGGACGCCCACGATAACCTCCGTAAAAACAACTACTCAAAAAAGTAGTTAATGCGATAAAGGTAGCTAAAAGAGTGATTCGCGATTTCATAGCATGTCAGAGTTTGGTATGTAAATATATAACGTTTTTTTGTTGATTTTCTTTCTAATGACAGTTTAAAATGTTAATACCCTCATCTTTAGGAAAAGAGTTTTTTTATTTTTGGAAGATATTACTAATATAACTTAATCTGTACCTTAACTTTTATCTCATGAAACAACTATGTATCGTATTGGGCTTGGCCACTTTGCTGATTTTGGCAAACGCCACCACCAAGCCTGTAGCCAACGTGGCGCAAGCCGTGAAAGATTGGGAACGTGCCAAGGAGTACACCAAAGAGTATTTGGATGCGATGCCTGAAGATGGCTACAAACTCAAACCCACCCCAGAGATTCGTTCTTTTGCGGAGCAAATGATGCACCTTGCGGATGCAAATTTCGGATTTACGGCTGCGGCTACTGGCAAAGCAAGCCCTATGGAGAGAGGAGCTGCCGAAAAAGCTGCTGCTACAAGTTCTAAAGAACAAGTAATCAAAACCGTAATGGATAGCTATGACTTTGCTATCAATGGCTTGAAAGGAATGAGCGATGCCCAACTCGGAGAGACTATGAAGCTTTTTGGACGGGATATGACCCGCGAAGTAGCCTTTGCCAAGTGTTTTGAACACCAAACCCACCACCGTGGTCAAACCACTATTTACCTTCGCTTGAAAGGTATTAAACCCCCAAATGAAAAACTGTTTTAGTAAAAACAGTATTTGATAGCTCGCTTTTGTAAGGGCTTATATCAAACCCTTTTTGCCCTCGGCTTATCCTAAAGTCGAGGGTATATTTTAAGTAAAGGGGCAGAAAAGAGCTATGGAGCTGTTTGTATTGAAGCAGCTTAACCAATTAGAACTTCTCAATACAGAAATCAAAGAATTCAGATTAATTATGCAAGAAAAATTAAGCGAGTATAATATTGAAGAGTTAATTTCCCATTTTGAGAAGGGAAAACGGTTAAAATATTTATTTTTCTGGGGGCATCACCCAAGTAAGAATGGAGACATTACCCAATCGTGTCTGAGCCAATGGTGGTTTTCTCCTTTCGTCGTCAATAGCGTGAAATATAATACGGCAGAGCATTGGATGATGGCTCAAAAAGCTCTACTCTTTGATGATATTGAGGTATATCACAAGATTATAAATACTCAATCTCCAGCGGAAGCTAAAGCGTTAGGGCGTAAAGTGAGTCATTTTGATGAAAAAATATGGCTTAGGGAGAGGGAACGCATTGTGGTAGAAGGGTCGTGGCACAAATTTTCTCAAAATGAAGATTTAAAGGCTTTTTTGTTGAATACCAAAGACAGAATTTTGGTGGAAGCAAGCCCAGTTGACAAAATCTGGGGCATAGGACTAGCAGCGAATGACGAAAAAGTGAAAAATCCTAAACTCTGGAAGGGACTCAATCTGCTGGGATTTGCTTTGATGGAAGTGAGGGATAAGTTGAGAGAAGACTAAAAGTGAGTTAAGAAAAATATTAGTAGGGATGTTGTGTGCAATGTCTTCCCTGTCGGAATTTTCATTAACAGAAAGTAATCAAGATATTTGGGCCTTTTTCTTTTAAAATATTCTTATTGTATGTCATCAGTTTGTTATTGTGGGTCGGGGCAGGAATTCGAAGATTGTTGTGAGGGTATTATCAATGGAAAACGCAAAGCTGAAACAGCTTTAGAACTCATGAAGTCGCGTTACTCGGCCTATTGTACAGTGGCGGGAGCCTATCTGATGGCCACTACGCATCCTGCTACACGATTTCAGTATCACCAAGAATCAATAGAAGCTTGGGCGAGAGAGTCGGAATGGAAGGGGCTAAAAATCATCTCAACTCATAAAGGTACAGCCGTAGATGAGCAAGGAGAGGTAAGTTTTCAGGCTTTTTATAAAGATGAGCAGAAAAAAAGCCGCGTGCATTATGAACACTCGCTTTTTGTGAAGCAACAAAATGAGTGGTTTTATCACTCTGGAAAAATAATACCGATTAATCGCAACGATAGTTGTCCTTGCGGGAGCGGTAAAAAATATAAAAAATGCTGTGCGACTTAGGCTAAAAAAGTAAAAGCGGTGGTTGATATCAAACCACCGCTTTTTATTAGTAAGCCTTGATACTTAGCAATTAAGCCAAATCAAAACGATCAAGATTCATAACCTTGGTCCAAGCGGCTACAAAATCCTTTAAGAATTTTTCTTGCGAATCGCCACAGCCATATACTTCAGCAAGGGCGCGAAGCTCCGAGTTTGAGCCAAAGATAAGATCCACGCGTGTCCCTGTCCATTTGAGTTCGCCAGTGGCACGGTTGCGACCTTCAAACACATCTTGATGCGGAGAGGTTGATTTCCAGGTAGTACTCAAATCTAGGAGATTGATGAAGAAATCGTTGGTAAGTGCTTCTGGACGAGTCGTAAACACTCCGTGTTGAGATTGGTTAAAGTTGGTATTGAGTACACGCAATCCACCCACAAGCACGGTCATTTCGGGAGGAGTGAGGGTGAGCAATTGCGCTTTATCTACCAGCATCTCCTCGGCAGTGGTGGTATAGTGTTTCTTTTGGTAATTGCGGAAACCATCGGCGATTGGCTCAAGTACGGCAAAAGATTCTACATCAGTTTGCTCTTGTGAAGCATCGGTACGGCCAGGCGTAAATGGTACACTTACTTCTACACCTGCATTTTTAGCGGCTTGCTCAATACCAGCACCTCCCGCCAAAACGATGAGGTCGGCGAGGGATACTTTTTTGCCACCTGTTTGGATAGCATTGAATTCTTCTTGGATGCTTTCAAGTATCCCGAGTACTTTAGAAAGCTGCGAAGGGTTGTTGACTTCCCAGTACTTCTGCGGTGACAGGCGAATACGGGCACCATTGGCACCACCGCGCTTGTCGGAGCCACGGAAAGTAGAAGCAGAAGCCCAAGCAGTAGATACCAACTCAGACACCGAAAGGCCAGATGCAAGAATGTTGGCTTTTAGGGCTGCCACATCGTTGTCATCAATGAGTTCATGGTCTACGGCTGGCACGGGATCTTGCCAAATAAGCTCTTCGCTAGGTACTTCTGGTCCCAGATAACGAGCGATAGGGCCCATGTCGCGGTGGGTAAGTTTGAACCATGCTCTTGCGAAAGCATCAGCAAATTCATCGGGATTTTCGAAGAAACGTCTTGAGATTTTTTCGTAGGCGGGGTCCATTCTCAAGGCCAAGTCTGTCGTAAACATGATGGGATTGTGGCGCTTTTCAGGATCGTGGGCGTCGGGTACGGTATTAGCTCCCATGCCATGTTTGGGTTTCCACTGATGTGCACCCGCAGGGCTTTTGGTCAATTCCCACTCATAACCAAATAGATTCCAGAAATAATTGTTGCTCCATTTGGTAGGTGTGGTAGTCCAAGCACCTTCCAAACCACTCGTGATAGTATCGCCAGCGTTGCCGGTACCAAAAGTATTTTTCCAGCCAAGGCTTTGTTCTTCGATGCTTGCACCGGCGGGCTCAGGGCCTACATATTTGCTAGGGTCGGCGGCACCGTGCGCTTTACCAAAAGTATGTCCGCCCGCAATGAGTGCTACTGTTTCTTCGTCGTTCATGGCCATACGTCCAAACGTATCGCGGATGTCGCGTGCAGCAGCAATAGGGTCAGGGTTGCCATTGGGGCCTTCTGGGTTCACATAAATAAGCCCCATCTGAACCGCTGCTAGGGGATTTTCGAGATTGCGGTCGCCAGAGTATCTTTTATCGTCGAGCCATTTGCCTTCTGAGCCCCAATAGATGTCTTCTTCGGGTTCCCAAATATCTTCGCGACCACCGCCAAATCCAAAGGTTTTGAAACCCATAGATTCGAGAGCGCAGTTGCCTGCCAAAATCATCAAATCGGCCCATGAGATTTTTTTGCCATATTTTTGTTTGATAGGCCAAAGCAAAAGACGTGCTTTGTCGAGGTTACCGTTGTCGGGCCAGCTATTGAGTGGTGCAAAACGTTGGCTTCCTGAACCTGCTCCGCCGCGACCATCAGCGATACGGTAAGTACCTGCGCTGTGCCACGCCATACGAATAAAGAAAGGGCCGTAGTGACCATAATCGGCAGGCCACCAGTCTTGTGAAGTAGTCATCAACTCCACAATTTCTTTTTTTACGGTAGCTAAGTCAAGCGATTTGAACTCTTCTGCATAGTTGAAGTCAATGCCCATCGGATTAGACAATGAGGAATGCTGACGAAGGATATTCAATCGCAATTGATTGGGCCACCAGTCTCTGTTGCGTGTGCCACCACCAGCACCTTTACTTAAAGAAGCACCTGAAAATGGGCATTTGCCACCTTCACTGTTGACATCATAAACGGAGGGGTTTGAGGGGGTATGTTGTTCCATTTTATAATATTGATTATTTATTTAAGAAACTCTGTGTTTATTGGTTTTATGAAAGAAGAGTAGGGTGAAATGTATATTTTACTTCAAATTCTTCCAACTTGTATCTGGATTTTTCCATGATTGGTTTTCAAAATTACAATAAGCTTTTTGATAAATCAAATTGATTGTTTTTATATCGATATAGTTTTTGTCTATAATTGTGGTTGTTTCCGAAGTTATTGATAAAATTGTAAAGTTATATGATTGCAGGTCAGTTAATTGTAAAAAATAACTGAGAAATCTTACTCAATCATAGACATAATTGATAATAATAACCATCAGTATATTATAAACACAATGATTTATATCACCCAACTTATTTATATAAGGCCAGGCCAAGAAAAGGTTTTTGATGAGTTTGAAAGCGTGGCGATTCCTCTCATTGCCAAATACCACGGGAAGCTTTTGTTTCGGGTACGCCCTTCGGACGATTCTTATATTGCATCTCACATAGAGAATCCCTATGAGATTCACCTTGTTGAATTTGGGACTCAGCAAGATTTTGAAGATTTTATGAAAGATGAAGAGCGGAAAAAGTTTTTAAGTCTAAAAGAACAGGCCATCAAAGCTTCGGTATTGTTTAAAGGTACCAAGCTTTAAATGTGATAAAGAGATACAGGCATTAAGGATGAGCTGCTACCCATACTTCGCCATCTTCAAAAAATTCTTTTTTCCAAATAGGTACAGTTTCTTTAAGAGTATCTATTGCAAACTGACAAGCTTCAAAGGCGGCGCGGCGGTGCGCGCAGGCCACGGCAATCACTACGGGTATCTCGCCCACTTCCAAAATACCCACGCGATGATAAATTGCTATCTTAAGAACGGGCCATTTTTGGGCGGCTTCTTCAGCAATTTTTTGCATTTCTTTGATGGCCATTGGTGCATAGGCTTCAAATTCGAGCCGTAATACTGTTTTGCCTTTGGTCTGATTGCGGACTGTACCTACAAAGGTGACAATTCCGCCAGCAGCTTCTGAAACTACGGAGTCAAAACAAGTTTGTGGATTGAGGGTTTTATCAGAAAGTTGTATGTCAATCATGTCGAATCAAAAGGGATAAAAGCCAAAAATAGCAGGTTCATCCTAAAAATCTTCCGTTTCCCACAAATCTCTGTCAGATAATACACTTTTTGATGATGTATTTTGTTGTACTTCCAAATCCATTCTAATCATTTAACCATGAATCGTTTGCCTTCTATTCTCATAACTATAGGCGTCTTTTTTTTGTTGGACTTGTATGTTTTTCAAGCTGTTCGTACCCTAACTCGCGGCCTATCTCTTGATGCCCGCCGCCTTATTCACGCTATTTATTGGGCTATTCCTATTGTCAGTTTAGGGATTTGGATTGTGACGCAGTTTTTGATGCCTGCCGACTCGCTCAGTCGCATGACACGCCAATTCATCTGGACGGGGCTATTGATTCCTTATTTTGCCAAGGTATTTGCTTTGTTTTTTGTGTTGCTCGATGATGTCGTACGCTTTGGAAAGTGGGTCATAAGTTTGTTTGGAGACCAAGCTGCCGCACCAAGTCCGGCGGTGGGAGAGCCTACAATTCCGCGTTCAGAATTTTTGATGAAATCTGCTTTGGCTGTTGCCGGAACTACCGTTGCTGGTTTTACATATGGCATTATTTCAGGAGCGCATGATTACCGGATTCGTCGGATAAAAGTACCTTTGAAAAACTTACCTAAGGCTTTTGAAGGTATCAAAATCGCACAATTATCAGACATACATTCTGGTAGTTTTTTTAATAAAACAGCAGTAAAAGGTGGAGTAGAAATGTTGATGGAACAGAAGCCAGATTTGTTTTTCTTTACGGGTGATTTGGTTAACAACACTGCTGATGAAGTAAAAGACTACATCGATATTTTCAAAAAAATTAAAGCCCCCCTCGGGACCTTTTCGGTGCTTGGTAATCACGATTATGGGGATTATTACCAATGGCCAAGTGCCGAAGCCAAACGCCGAAATTTACTAGATTTGAAAGAAGCACATCAGCTATTGGGCTGGGACTTGTTGGTTGACGAACATCGCGCAATCAAAGTAGGTAACGAGCAGATTGGTTTGTTGGGAATTCAAAACTGGGGAATGGGTGGTTTTGCCCAATATGGTAGTTTGGAAAGGGCTGCTCAAAACACCGAAGATTTTCCTGTTAAACTTTTGTTGTCGCACGACCCAAGCCACTGGAATGCTCAAGTAACTACCGATAGATTTAAGGATATTGATGTGGCTTTTGCAGGGCATACGCACGGTATGCAATTTGGGGTAGAGGTAGGAGGGTTTCAGTGGAGCCCGGTTCAGTATCGTTACAAACAATGGGGTGGATTGTACACGCAAGGTGAGCAGCACTTGTATGTCAATAGAGGTTTTGGGTACATTGGCTACCCTGGCAGAGTAGGGATTTTGCCTGAGATTACGATTCTGGAATTGGTGAGAGGATAAAAAAAACGTCAGTCGTCACTCGGATGCCCAAGACAGGAATATCTTTGGAAAAGGGTAAAACTTAACAAGTGGTATAAAATCTAACACTTGTTAAGTTTTACCCTTTTTTTTCTGTTTATTAATTGTTGTAAATTTAAACTACTTGAATTTCAGCGCTTTGATTTTGCTGTCTTTTAATTAAGCGATTTACACGATACATCATCAATATACACAGAAGCGTAATCACTGCGGCTACTCCTCCAAGGGTATTATAGTGTTCTAAAGGGCTGAAATTGTCTTTTTGAACCACAATCAAACCTGCTACAAAGGAGGCAATTCCGCCCGCTATTTGTTGAAGTGAAGAGTTGATACTCATAAATGCCCCTCTATCTTGAAGTACAGGAAGCGCAGAAATCATCGTAGTAGCCGGAACCATCCGACTCATGATGCCAGCCATCATCAAGACGTTGAAAAAGATGATAATGCCAAGGGGAACTATACCCAAATTGGTGTAAATCAAAATCATGACCACCATCCAAAGTGAGGCGCCAGTGAAAAGTTTGTATTTGTCTATTTTGTCACTAAGACGACCAATAAACGGCATTATAATCAGCGAACTAATGCCCGCTACCATGAAGATAAGGGGGAGTTGTTGGGGAGTTACTTTAAGGTTGTTGATAGCATATACACTTCCAAAAGGCATCATCATAAATCCCCCAATAGACATAAGCGCCGTGGCCAAAAAGCCTATTCGATAATCATGTTTGGTAAGAGTATGCCAAAGGTGAGCCCCTGCCTTACGCTCACTTTGATGCTTGAGGTGCTGGTCGACGGGGCGCATCATTTGGATGATGACTATGGTCAAAATAATGCTTAATCCTACGATCATTAAAAAGGGAGATTGCCACCCCCAAATATTAGCCAAATAAAGACTAATAGGAATCCCTAATACCTGACTTGCCCCAAAGCCCATTTGTACAAAGCCCATGACACGGCCTCGTTGCTCAAGATTGAAAAGGTCAGTGATAATTGCCATACTAATTGAGCCGATGACACCCCCAAACAAACCCGTCAGAACGCGAGCCGCTACGATGGTTTCGTAGGTAGGAGCGAGGCCACAAAAGAGCGTGCCTACGATAAACCCAATGTAGAAAAATAGGAGTAATTTTTTGCGGTCATACTTGTCGGCAAAGCCAGCCGTAAGTAGCCCAGATACTCCCGCACTAAAGGCGTAGCTCGATACCACAAAGCCAAATTGAGAAGGAGTGATTTTCATGGATTTCATCAGTTGGTCGCCCAAAGGAGACATAACCATAAAATCTAGCACGACGGTAAATTGGGTGAGTGCGAGTAGAGCGACTACCCATTTTTGATAGTTCGAAAAAAGCGGTTTTTTGTCTTGCATCATGGTTGTTATCGATTTTTATTTGTCAGAGAGAAGAAAGTCTTACTTCTCTAAAAAGTGGATATATTGTTTGAGGGCTTTTTCTAATAAGTCTGATTCAAAGTCCGTGTCGAAAAAGGAGGTTTGAACCTTTGTTTGTTTTTTGGAAATGACTTTTTTCCATATGCCTGTTACTTTTCCATCCACTACGATGATAGGTTTGAAGATGCCATTTCCCGTAATCGCCTCTTGGTGTTTGTTGGGCGAAAGCGATGCCGTACGGTCTTTATAGCTGACCATAAACTCATCAAAAGCAGGGAGCAGATGCACGCTATGAGTGGATATAGAAGAAGAGTTGAGAAAATAATAAAGTTGGTCGTTTATTTTTTCATTGATAAAACTAGATTCCACCAAGGCAACAGCCTTTCGCGCGTCAGTGATTTTGAGTCCCGACCACCACGCAAAATCTTGTACAGTAGCGGGGCCGTGACTTGTAAAATATTTGAGGGCTAGCTTTCCTAGTGCTTCTTCCCGATACAAAGATTGCGTAGCAGGAATACGCTCATCGACAAGTGCGTAGGTGATTTGTTTGTCGCGCATAGGTCCGTTACAAACCAAGCAATTGAGTTCGGCATACGCCATCAGATGCGCCGCTCTCAAATCGGAGGTAATGATACCTGCTTGTTCAATTTGGGTCATCAGCTCACTTCTCGTAAGATAGTTGTGACCCGCTAAAGCCGTGGTCATTACCTCACTAGCTTTACGGAGTATTAGATCATCTAGCTCTAGTTTACGATTCATAGACGCTACTAACTGTTGTACATGAGGAGCCGTAAGCGCCATTATCCATCGGAGGTCTTGCGCTGCTACCCAATGCCACGTAGGACGCATGATGTGTGTGCGCACAATTTGTCCTTCTGTGATAGCCTGCTCCACTTGCGAGTTGGTAGTTTGTGGAATACGCAGCCCAATGCCCCATTTGGACATGGTATAATCTTGCGCTTGCACCGCTCCCAAGTGTGATACTACCTCGGCGGGAGTCAGTAAATCGCTATTGATAATTTTTTGGGACAGGAGCCGATGGGTTGCAATATGGATAGGCTGCATATATTAATGGGTTAGTTCTTCACAAATAAAACCAGCGTTGGATACCAATTCTTGAATTTGAGTACTTATGAGCTGCGTTGTTTCGATTCGTAATACACAGTCACAATCTTCACAATCGACCGTCCAGCGCCGAATGTCAGCTACTGCATCCAATACCAGTCCTATGCTATGTTTGTGGGCCTCGGTTTTGATGTCGGTTTTGAAGATGAGTATTTCGAATGGAATTTCCATGATTTTTGTAGTGAAGACGATTCATACGTTAAAAGATAGATAATCAAGAAGGCGTTAAAGCTTTGATGGTAAGTGCTAGGGTTTGCTCTATGATGTCATTAGAAATTTTAAATGGCTGTCCTCCGATGCTGCGCCCTTCGTGATGAAACCGAATCAGATTGTAAAGAGGTGCGTAGGCTATTGACCAAAATACTTCTATGGGCATAGGAGTAAGCTCGCCACGCCTGATGGCATTTTTTACAAACATCCCCATCGAGATTTTGAAATCTTCTACAAAGTTTTCCATAATTTTTTCTTTGAAAGAAGAACTTCTAATCTGTTCATAAAATTCTGATTCTAATCGATTTTCGATAGCGTACTGAGCGCGGTTTCGCCACTGAATGCGGAGCCCTTCGGCAAAAGGCAAATCTGCGTGGAAATCTTTCAAAACACTTTCACTGAATTTTTTGCCGATGATTAGCCCAATGCTCGTAATGAGGTCTTCTTTGTCTTTATAGTAAATATACAAAGTGGCAGGGGAGACCTCCGCCGCTTTTGCCAGTTTTTGCATACTAAAACCCTCTAATCCGTGAGCTACGATTAGCTCAATGGCTTTTTGTTGTACTTGTATTTCTTTGTTTTCGTCACGTGTTCTCATGATGGGTACAAAGATAAATGAATGTTTGTTTATTTTTAAATTAAAAAATGATTAAGTAATTTAATTTAACGCAGGGAGCGTTTTGAACGCTCCCTGCGTTGAAATGTTAGCGCCGCCTGCGTTTAAAGCTTTATTCTACAAATGCTAATTTGTTCGTTACGAAAATCTGCTTATAGCCTTGTGTGTGCATACTTAACGCAGGGAGCGTTCAAAACGCTCCCTGCGTTAAAATGTTAGCGCCGCCCGCGTTTAAAGCTTTATTCTACAAATGCTAATTTGTTCGCTACGAAAATCTGCTTATAGCCTTGTGTGTGCATACTTAACGCAGGGAGCGTTCAAAACGCTCCCTGCGTTTAAATGTTAGCGCCGCTTGCGTTTAAAGCTTTATTCTACAAATGCTGATTTGTTCGTTACGAAAATCTGCTTATAGCCTTGCGTGTGCATACTTAACGCAGGGAGCGTTCAAAACGCTCCCTGCGTTGATATGTTCAAAACGCCGCCTGCGTTTAAAGCTTTATTTTACAAATGCTAATTTGTTCGTTACGAAAATCTGCTTATAGCCTTGTGTGTGCATACTTAACGCAGGGAGCGTTTTGAACGCTCCCTGCGTTGATATGTTCAAAACGCCGCCCGCGTTTAAAGCTTTATTCTACAAATGCTAATTTGTTCGCTACGAAAATCTGCTTGTAGCCTTGCGTGATCTTTAAAATTGAAGACTTGACCATCCATACGTACTTGGTCGATTTTGGTAAAATCAAGGGTTTCTACCAGCCATCCTACTTTTTGGGGAGTCATGCTATTGATAATACCTTCTTCGGGGAGATTTTTGTCGGGAGTACAATAACAAGCTGCAAAGCCATAGTTCACATCCACGGCAGGCGACCACGTAGCCTCGCCAATGGTTTGCGAGACTACCGTATAGGCTTGATTTTCGAGGGCACGAGCGCGAGCACCTACATGTACACGCGTAGCCCCTCGGATGGTTTCTGTACAACTTGGCACCAAAATCAGTGACGCGCCTGCTTCGCTAAGTTTCTGGCTTCCAATGCTAAACTCCACATCATAGCATATCTGTATCCCAAAACTGCCCCATTCGGCTTCAAAAAGCGTCAACACTTTAGGAGAGGTTTGGATACCCCATTCTTCATCTTCAAAACGAGTCATGAAAAATTTGTCCTGATAGCCTACCAATCCTTTGGACGAGAAGACAAATGCGCGATTGTGTGCTTTTCCATTTTCGATAACAGGGATGCTCGGAGCCACAATCACGACTTGATGCATACGTGCCAAATTCTCAAAAACTGCGCAAAAATCGTTTTTGATGGTGTCAAGTTCTAGTATTTGTCGCCTAATATCAAGGCGAATTTCGTCGGGAAAGATACTCACCAATTCCATCGAGCCATACTCAGGAAATACCAAAAGCTGCGCTTGTTGCTTCACAGCCTGAGCGACCCATTCAGAGGTGTGCTGTTGCCATGCTTCAAAATGTATATGATGACTGATAGGGTATTGGGCAGAGGCTACGGTAACGTTCATTTTATAATTCTTTTTTCCAATAAACCATCGGTTTTACAGTAGGAGAGGTATCGCCTACATCAAGCCATTCAAAACTGCTTTGTAAGCTTGGGTCTTTTTGATAGCCTCTTTTGAGCCAAAAGACATCGTTGGAGCGGTAGTTTTGGGGTTGAGCAGGGTGGTTCTCTACTCTTACTACGGCACAAAAACAGGTAATAGTATAAGTGCCAAAACTTTGGGCATGAGCTTCGCGTTCGTCAAAAAAACGATGACCTAGTCCTAACCCTCGATAGGCAGGAAGTAAAATGCTTTCGCCAAAATAAAATATTTTACTTAAATCATAACCTGCTTCCTCAAAGGGCAAACGTACTTCGGGGGTTTCGTTGAGAAGTGGAATACAGGTGGTAGCTCCTACCATTTGTGGGCCGTCATATACTGCAAACAAAAACCCTCTTTCGGCATTGGCGTAGGTTTGTAAGTATTCTTTTTCGTGAGAAAGTGTACCTTCATATAGATAGGGGAAATCTCGAAAAACAGCGATACGGAGCTGACCTAGGTCTTCAAACACGGTAGCGATTTCGCCACCGTGCTTGCTGATAAAAGATAGATTCATGCGTCAGATTACGAAACTAATTTAATCCAAAGAGGTAGGTTGTAATAGGTGGTGACGCGGGTGATTTTGCCGTTTTTTACTTCCAAAAACGCCCCTGCTGGCAACACATACTGCTGTCCATGAGCGGGAGGAAGGCCTTCTTCAGCTTGCTTGTAAGTGCCATTGACCACAAATTCGGCGGCGATGCGGCTATCGTCTGAAGCACTAAAAAATACCATGTCGGTCAGGGTTTCTTCGTACGATTCGTCCATGTGCTGCATAAATTCCGTGAACTTTTCGTTGCCGATTCTGACCTCGCCTTGGTTGGGCTCGTGGCGCACTTCGGGGTCTAGCAAAGACAACATTCCCTCCCAGTTTTTTTCATTAAAATAAGCGTAGTACTGTCTTACGATGTCTAAAGAAGTCATTTGAATAAAAACGAATTTTATAAAGTGTAGCAGATTATACAATCATATTACCCTTTCGTACGGTAAAGAGTTCCATTTTCGACTACATATAGCATTCCTCCCATGGCAGTCATAAGACTGACTTCACTAAGGATACCTTTAGGGCCAATTTGTTCATAAGTTCCAGTTTTGTCAGTACGGAAAAGTGTACCGTCTTTCTCAACGCTCCAAAGGAAACCACCATCGGCCACCATTGCAACTGTATTTTCCCAATCTCCCTCATCACCTACTTGTTGCCAACGAAGCGTACGCATGTTGGTTTTGTAAAGAGTACCTTTTTCGACAGTCCAAAGGTGGTTATCCATTGATTCTAGCATTTCAGCAGAGGAAAACGCTCCATTGTCACCGATTTGAGACCAAGTTCCATCTTTGTTTGTTTCGTAGAGTGTGCCGTTTGTCTCAATACTATAAAGTTTGCCGTTTAGCCCTACCATGCCTATGGTATTCTTCCAATCACCTTTTTTTCCTACTCTTTCCCAAGTTCCTGTTGTGGGGTTAGTGTGATATAAATCTCCATCTTCCACTGTCCAAATTTCGTTGCCCATAGCGACTAGAAAATTGACGTTATCAAATTCTCCTTTGGTGCCGATTTGTTCATAGCTTCCGTTTTTATCAGTTTTAAAGAGTGTGCCGTTTTTTTCGATACTATATAGGTATCCGTTCATCGCTACTACATCAATTGTATTTTCCCAGTCACCTTTTTTTCCTATTTGCTCCCATCTTTGAGCAAAGGTAGAACTTGATAAAAACAGAATGATGGTTATTAAAGTAAATGAGAAGGAAAACAAGTTTTTCATTGAGATTTTAAGTTTAGATTAGAAATCTCAAATGTAATCCAAACCACATTAAAAAAACATTAACTTTTGTGAGTCTGTTTATCCCTTGTTGAGAGTGATTTTTTAGGTTTAAGTGGCTGATAGTCAGTGTGAATATTGCATTGTAAAAGTTGAATAGATGTTGCTGTAACAGAATAAAATACAGCTAAACATGGAAAATTTCATCAGGACTTTCCATGTTAAAATCAACCAAACTTAGTTCACTGCTCGGCCTAGGGGAAAACTAATTGTCAATCACCTTAAGGAGCGTAGATAAATAAACACCTGTATTTACAAACCAAAAAAACCTAGCTCATGAGCTAGGTTTTTTTGGTTTGTAAAGAATAAAATGATTTTATTTTTCGCCTGACATCTGTCCAGTTTTACTACCAGAGGTTTTGGCGGGGGCGTTTTTGACATATTTGTCGAGCCAGCCGTTCATCTCAAATAGCATATGCAAAAGCGATTCTTTGGCAGTATAGCCGTGGCTTTCGTAAGGTAAGAATACCAATTTTGCAGTGGCACCCATGCCTTTGAGAGCGTTGTAATAGCGTTCTGATTGGATCGGGAAAGTACCGGTGTTGTTGTCGGCTTCGCCGTGAATCATGAGAAGCGGTGTTTTCATCTTTTCCGCATTCATAAAAGGCGACATTTTGTTGTATACATCAGGAGCCTGCCAGTAGGTACGTTGCTCATTTTGGAAACCGAAAGGAGTCAAAGTACGATTATAAGCACCTGAGCGGGCAATTCCTCCTCTAAACAAATTGCTGTGTGATAGTAAGTTGGCTGTCATAAATGCTCCATAAGAGTGACCACCTACTCCTACACGGCTGGCATCTACCACCCCAAGTCTTACCCCTTCGTCGATAGCCGCTTTGGCACTGGCCACGAGTTGTTCTACGTAAGTATCGTTGGGCTCTTTGTCGCCTTCACCCACAATCGGAATAGAGGCATTTTCGAGTACGGCATATCCCATAGTGACAAAAGCCGCACCCGTCCAGTAGCTAATACGATTGAACTGGTAAGGCGAACCATTGACTTGGCTAGCGGCTGCTGCGCTTTTGAACTCCGCAGGGTAAGCCCACAAAAACGTAGGTAGCGGGCCATCTTCTTTTTTATAGCCAGGAGGCAACAAAAGGGTAGCGGTCAAATCTACGCCGTCGGGGCGTTTGTAGCGGAGTTGTTGTTTTTGAATCCCTTTGAATTGTGGGTAAGGGTGCGGGAAAAACGTAATCTGAGTCAAAGCCGGCTCGGCAGGCTTTTTGCCTTTTTTGGGAGCAGGCTTGAGGTTACGAATAAAATAGTTGGGTTGCTCTTCTTGGGATTCGCGAGAGGTAAGAATCAATCCCTTTTGGGCATCAAGGATGCTGATAGGGCGCTCAAAATAAGGCGCTTCCGAACGCCACAAGCGGGTGCTTTGTTTGGTGGTAAGATTAAAAATATCTACAAAAGGACGGTCTCCTTCGGGAGAAGCTCCTTGGCCAGTGAGGTAAATTTCATTGTTGGGGGTAAGGTCCAAAACATATTCACCATACGCATTTTTTTTCAATTCGGGCGAGCCTGGGTTGTTGTAGCGGTCTTCCGAAGAGCGGTCAAATAGTACCACTGGATTGGCTGGGTTAGTTGGATTGACCCATTTTGTCAAGGTTTTACGAGTACTGTACCAGCGTTCTGAAAACAAAGCCACTTGGTCATTTCCCCAAGTAACGCCCGCAAAACGATAGGCGGCATTGTACAATTCTTTAGGCGTTCCTGAAAAAGGAGCCTCCAAAGCGTATACTACATCGCGAACATCAGCTTTGCGTTTGGGGTCGCCGCCGTCTTTGGCTTCTACCCAATAGACAGTTGCAGGAGCGTCGTTGCGCCAGTTGTGGTTGCGTTGCCCCATGGGCGCTGCATCTGGTCCCCAAGGTACGTTTTCGTGTAAAGGGGTGTCTGTAAGGGTTTTTACAAAACTTCCTGTACTACCATAAATGTCAATTTTGGAAGGGAAGCGATTGACAGTTACCAGATAGGAGAAAGGACGGTGAATGGTTTCAACCATCACATAGCTTCCATCAGGCGAAGGGGTTGCACTTGCAATAACACCCATATTACCTATTTTTTGGATTGCACCCGTCAAACTGATTTTAGCCACTTGGGCAGTACCATAGTACTCAAAAAGCGTTTCGTCGGTAGGGTTTTTGAGCAGATCCTGGTAGGTTGCTGCTTGGGCTTTTTTGCCCAAGTTTTCTTGTACGGTTGGCCCTGAAGGTACGCGACTGATTTCGGGAGCGCTACCACGCTCGGCAGGAATGATTTTGGCAATAATGCTTTGATTGTCTGAAACCCACTGATATGGACCTCGTAAAGTGGCATTAAGAGCTACATCAGAAAGTTTGGCAGCGGTAGCAGTGGCCACATCGGCTACGTACAATTCAATTTTGCTTTCGGTCGTGTTAGTAAAAGCAATTTTACTGTTGTCGGGCGACCACTGAATATTGGCTAATTTAGGGTTAGCAGGCAAACCCTTGATTTGAATGTCTGTAGCGCTTGCAGATATTTGTCTCAATTTCAGATTGTTGACATATACTGCACGACTTGGACCGCTATTGGCAGGGTTGAGGCGTAAGCCTGCTATTCGAAGCTCTGGCTCAGAAAGCTCTTCGATGGTGGTAGTCGCTGTGTTTCGTTCAGAAATCAGCAGCCATTGACCTTTGCTATCAACACTTACCGTAGGAGTAGGTGGAGCCAACACCAAATCAGCCAGCGGTTTGGGTGGTGTTTGATAGCCGACATTGTCTTGCGCAAAGGCTGTAAACCCGCCTAGACACAGCAAATACAATAGTGGTTTTCTCATGAGTTTTAGTTGTTTTTGAAGTGTGTCAATCTACTTTTACTATTCATCTACTCTAAAGCGTCCAAAGAAGCCTGAGCGTTTCCCGAGTTGTTCTTCCATATCGCTAAGTTCGATTTTGAGCGCGTGAATGGAAAGCGAAATTTCCCAAACCGAAAGCCCCAAAGCAGCTATCTGGAGCAATAAAGCAACGAAAAATAACATTTGTGCGGCAGATTGGTAATGTAAGTAGATGAAAAGCATGGAAATTGCGCTCAACAGCAAGCTCGTCACGATGATAAACTGTATGTTTCTAATAATATGCACACGTCGGTGGAGGTGTTTGATTTGTTCGACGTAGTTGACGTCGGGGGTGATTCTGAATTTGTCGTGCAATTCGCGAATGAGGCTCGCAATCGCTAGATAACGATTGGTGAAGGCAATCATCATCAAAGATACTGTAGAAAACAAAATGGCTGGGGTACTTATGGCGAGTTCCATGTTTTTATTGAAATTGTAATTTGCTAGGGAGAAGCCGCTATGTGCTATCGGTTGAATCTCTTAAAATCAATGTAAATATACCAAGTTAAGAATATCCCCCAACTACTTAATATATCTATCCCAACTAAGCGGCGAAAAAGTTGGAATAAACACAATAAAATTAGTTTTTGGCTCAAATTCAACTTGGATTAAAATTACCTTTGTCCAAAATTTTGACAATGAAAGAAAACGTTTTTGATTCCCACAAATTTAAACTTTGGAAGGGGCATTTGTTAAGTAATGGCCTTCAAATCCATAATATTGATGAAAAATATACCCGTCATAATAGCAATGGCGAAGCTCTTTTTTCACTTTTAATGCTCGATGCTACCACGCCCGAAGGCGACAAAATCCCCCCTATTTGTTTTTTGAAAGGTGAAGTACTTTGTGTGTTGGTGTGCCTGATAGATGAGCAAACCAAAGACAAATACCTCTTGCTGGTAAAACAGCGCCGCATCTGCGATGGTTCGATGACGTACGAGCATCCCGCAGGTATGCTCGATAGTGAATCGGATGCCTATAAAGTGGCCGCAAAAGAGGTGTGGGAAGAAACAGGGATTCAATTAGACAGAAGTCAATTGGTACGCCTGTTAGATTTTCCCACTTACCCTTCTACAGGTACGAGCGACGAAGCAATGCACTATTTCTATTGTGAAATCGAACTTCCATTAGCTCAAATCAAAGCCTACGATGAGCAATTTATGGGAGAAGCCTCTGAGCATGAGCGCATCGTGACTTGTGTGTTGCCTTTTGTAGAGGGTCATCGACTTATCAACAATGTCAATGGTATTTTACTGGACTTTTTATATCTAAAGGCTATTGGTGATTGGGAGTTGATGGCAAAACTGTAAGGTCTTGGCATGGTTTTTTGAATCAGTATAACAAGAAGTACTCAATACAAGCAAAATGAGTAAGAGGTAAAAACTGTGCCATAGTTCTCACTGAATGTTTGGAGTTGAGTTTTTGATAACCAATTAAATACTTAACACATGAAAACAATTAAAAAAATTGCCGAAAAATACCAAGTAAGTGAAGAAACTGCCCAAGCTCTGCTGATGGGGCTGAAAGTCACTGGTGGACGACAAGTACAGTTTAACATAGGCGAACTGGGCGGAATGGGTCAATGGCAACCCGGAATGATCATGGTAGGAGATATGTTTGACATAGGTTTGAAATACAAAGTAGACGGATTATGCACTGAGCTATCGGAACTAGTTCGTTCAGAGGAAGAAACGCCTAAAACTCCCACTAAAACCACTTCCAAAACCAAATCGCCTCCAAAAACTGAAAGCACAAATACCAAATCTTCTGCCTCATTTCGGGGAAGCCAAAATGGGTATCATTATGCTTATTTTTCCTCAGAGGATAAGTTAGAGATTGAGCATGAAGGTAAAATTACAAAGTATAGTACCAAAGGTTATCCGCTTTCAGGAGTGCAGCAATCCCAATCAAACAGTGCTCAAAATCTTACTTTTAGCTATCCTGGAGGTACGGTAAGTGTCAAAGATTTGAAAAAAATAAAATAGACTTGATAACAATCCTAAAAGCTCCAAGGCGAAGCTTTTAGGATTGTATATCTTCTTCTACTAAAGCAAAGTCTTCAGCGTGTACTACTTCATTAGATATACCCGCACCCATAATACGCTTGCGGTGCTGTATGCCCCATGCTCTCATTTCGTTCAGAACATTGCGTAATGAATGCCCGTAGGGAGTTAATTCATATTCTACGGTGACAGGAACAGTGTCGTACACGGTACGTTTGACCATTTGATTGATTTCTAACTCACGCAATTCTTTAGACAACATCCGAGGGGTAATGTTGTGAATAGATCTTTCTAATTCTTTGAATCGCTTTTTGCCCTGTATTAAGGCACCCAAAATGGGCAGTTTCCATTTGCCACTGATGATGTCAAGACAGTCGCGAACGGGTACTACATAGTCTGCACAATTGGGCAATTCTTCTTTCATCATTTTATATAAATCGTTTAGTTGCTATAATAGAGTATATTACTATACTTTGGTATAGTAGTTACTTTTGTATAGTAAAGGTAGCTACCTTTGCTGTTGATAAAAAGAGTATCCATAAAATAAATTACAAAGATGATATTAGTAACAGGAGCGACAGGGCATTTAGGTTCAGCTACGATTGATTTTTTATTAGAAACAACGCCTAGTACACAAATAGCAGCATTGGTGAGAGATGTAGCTAAAGCAGGCAACCTCACGGAAAAAGGGGTTGAGGTTCGTCAGGGAGATTATTCGGATATCGATTCACTATCAAAGGCTTTTGAGGGAATAGATACTTTGTTGTTGATTTCATCAAGTTCAATGGAAAACCGATTTTTACAGCATACCAATGCCATAGATGCCGCCAAAAAAGCGGGCGTAAAATACATTGTATATACAAGTGTAGTGAAGCCATCTTACGAAACCAAGTTTTTGCCAGGTCTTGATCACATCAAAACCGAAGAATACCTCAAAGCGTCAGGGCTAAATTATGTTATTTTTAGAAACACTTTTTATGCCGAAGTATTGCCGATGTTGTTGGGTAATGCACTCGAAACAGGGGATTGGTATTATCCTGTGGGAGATGCCAAGATCAACTTAGTAGCACGTTTTGATATAGCTGAAGGATTGGCAAAGGTACTCGTAGCCCCCGAAAAGCACCTCAATCAGGTATATGAAATTACCTCGGGTGAGTCGTTATCGTTTACCCAAATTGCTGCCCTTTTGACCGAAGCGAAGGGCAAGACGATTACTTATACAAGTATTCCGACCGAAGCTTTTGTGGGTGGATTGCAACAAGCGGGTCTGCCCGAACCCGTCATAGGGATGATTGGAGGGATAGCAGAAGCAATCAAAGATGGCGAACTAAGTACCACAGATGCTGCCTTGGAAAATATCTTAGGTCGTAAAACGACCCCGTTGAAGTCTTGTATAGAATTGTTATAACTCACATCTTTATCAAACCAATCTCATGAAAATTACGCTTTGGATTGTTCAAGTATTGCTTGCGGCTATGTTTTTGATGGCTGGTTTCATGAAACTGACGACTCCAATCGCCGAGTTGGCACCTCAAATGCCCTGGGTTAATGATTTTTCGGAAGGTATGGTACGATTTGTGGGAGCAGTAGAGCTGCTTGGAGCAATCGGCCTTATTTTGCCTTCGCTTCTGAGAATAAAGCCTATTCTGACTCCCCTTGCTGCCTTAGGACTGGCTACGGTGATGATTGCAGCGGCGGTTTATCATGCGCTTAAAGGTGAATTTGCGGCTATTGGTTTCAATTTCGTATTGGGAGCTTTGGCGTTGTTTGTGGCTTGGGGAAGATACCAAAAGGTCCCTATTAGTGCTCGTTGAAAATTATCAACGATTTAGGCTAGAATTTTGCCAAAATAAACCACTTTGGTAACTTAGCAACCGCTTAGTGTGTACGCACTAAGCGGTTTTTGTTTTTTCACCTCTTAACCGATAGTCATGTCTTCTACTGTTTTGGAGCGTTTTCTTCGCTATGTGCAAATAGATACTCAATCAGATCCTCATTCTTCTACTCAACCTTCTACCGAAAAACAAAAAGATTTAAGTCGGGTTTTGGTAAATGAGCTTTTTGAAATGGGGCTTGTAGATGCTCATTTGGACGAGTATGGCTATGTATATGCTACTTTACACGCCAATACTCCCAAGCTTAATGTTCCCGTGATTTGCTTTTGCTCGCACGTAGATACGGCGCCAGATTGTTCGGGAAAAGGTGTAAAGCCACTTGTGCATCAGCAATGGGATGGCTCAGATATTGTTTTGCCGGAGGATATATCGCAAGTTTTGAGAGTAGCTGACCATCCAGATTTAGCAGCCCAAATCGGTAATGATATCGTGACGGCCAGTGGGACTACGCTTTTGGGGGCTGACAATAAAGCAGGGGTAGCCGAAATCATGGATGCCGTTTATCAGCTTGTCAATCATCCTGAGATAAAACACGGCACTATCAAAATCCTATTTACGCCCGATGAAGAAATAGGGCGAGGAACTGCCAAGGTCGATTTGGAGAAATTGGGGGCAGATTTTGCCTATACGATTGACGGGGAAAGCCTCGGAACGCTCGAAGATGAGACTTTTAGCGCCGATGCGGTCAAAATCACAATTTATGGCGTTAGTACTCACCCTGGGTTTGCCAAAGGGAAATTGGAAAATGCCCTTAAAATAGCGGGCGATGTGTTGGCCGCTTTGCCCAAAGACCGCCTTTCGCCCGAAACCACCGAAGAAAAGGAAGGATTTATTCACCCGACACACATAGAAGGCATTCTCGAAAAAGTAGTGTTGGAGTTTATCATTCGTGATTTTTCGGTAGAAGGTTTGCACGAAAAAGAAACTTTTTTGAAAAATATTTTGGACAATATACTCGTCAACTATCCTCACTCTAGGGCTGATTTTGAGGTGATTGAGCAGTACCGAAATATGAAAGAAGTGTTAGACCAGCATCCCCAAGTAAGCGAATACGCCCTAGAAGCCATCAAACGCTCAGCCTTGACTCCCCTAAGAAGAAGTATTCGAGGAGGAACCGACGGCTCGCGTTTGTCTTTTATGGGTTTGCCTTGCCCTAATATTTTTGCGGGTGAACATGCCTTCCATTCCAAACTAGAGTGGGTATCGGTGCAAGATATGCAGAAGGCCGTTGAAGTGATTGTGAATTTGTGCCAGATTTGGGAGGAAAAAACGTAAATTCAGTTGGAAAACAAACAAGTAAAATTCTTTACTATATACCAAAGGAATAAGACATAAAAAAATGATATACTTAAAAAGTTAGTTATTTTGTATTAAATGAGCTTTTTGTAAGCTCATTTTTTGTTTATTAGCACTTCATATAAATAAAAACAAAAGTCATGACCCGTTACAGCCTCTTAACTTTTACTATTGTACTAAGTCTTTTGTTGAGCTCCTTCCAAATGGACGATGCTTGGTTTGACAAAATTGTGAGTAAATTTCAAAGTTACCAGCGTAGCTATCCTCAAGAAAAAGTCTATTTGCATCTAGACAGGCCCTATTATTCGGCAGGAGAACGAATTTGGTTTAAAGCCTACCTTGTAACGGCTATGCTTCACGAAGCCGATTCCATCAGCCGAGTGCTTTATGTGGATTTGGTAAACAAGCAAAATGGAAATATCATTTTGATGAAAAAAGTCGCTATGTCGGGTGGAATAGGAAGGGGGGAGTTGGCTCTTGGAGACTCGCTAGCAGTAGGAGAGTACCGTTTAAGAGCGTATACCAATTGGATGCGTAATTACGACGATTCTTTCTTTTTTCAACGAGATATAAAAATTCTGCGTCCCGATTTTAAAGCGTCGTCATTGCCACCAAACCCTGATGATATTGATGTGCAGTTTATGCCAGAAGGTGGGCATCTTGTAGTCAATTTAGAAAGTCGAGTTGCTTTTAAAGCACTCAATACCTTGGGAAAAGGAACCGATATTACAGGAGCAGTATTGAACCAAGCCAATGATACTGTGGCAGGTTTTAATACTGGGCATTTAGGGATGGGCTTTTTTAATCTAAAACCTGAGTCTGGGCAACAATATAGAATAGAAGTTCGAAAACCTAATGGACAATACGTCAAATATCCGATGCCCGAGATAGTGGCTGAAGGCTTTGTACTGACCGTCGATAATCTCTCGAATAAAGATAACATAAGGGTGATTGTGAGGCATAATAAAAACGTGACTCAAGGAGAATTAGCACTTTTTGCACACACAAGGGGACTAGTAGTATACGGTGCCAAAGGGGCAATGGCAAAAAAAACGCTGCTTTTTAGCGTCCCACGCGCTGAATTGCCCGAAGGTGTTATTCATTTTACGTTGTTTGATGAGCAAGCAAAGCCCGTAGCTGAGCGTTTGGCTTTTATCAATAAAAACCAACAATTAAATATTCAGGTTGCGACTGATAAGCAAGTCTATAAATCGCGCGAAAAAGTAGAGGTAGAAATTACCGCCAAAGACGCTAATGGACAGCCTGTGAGCGGTAATTTTTCGTTGGCAGCCGTTGATGCTGGTCAAATCATTGACAAAGAACTTTACCCTAACAACATCCGCTCGTACTTTTTGTTGACTTCTGATTTGAAAGGAAATATTGAAGAACCTGCAAGGTATTTTAGTACCCAAAATACCAATTCAAATGCGCAACTTGATTTGTTGATGATGACCCAAGGCTGGCGACGGTTCAATTGGGCGTCGGTTTTGGGTGATTCTTTGGGCACTCATCCCTTTTTCTTAGAGCAGGGTATAAGTTTCCAAGGCAAGGTAACGCGCCTCAATAAAAAGCAACCCGGTAAGGTAAAACTGACTTTCATGATGATGCAAAAAGACAGCGCTCAGTCGTTTTTGACGGGCGAAAGCACCGAAACAGGAGAGTTTGCAGTATATGACGTAGACTTGCGAGATACTACCAATCTGTTGGTACAGGCTGTTACGGAAAAAGGCAATAGAAACCTCGTTCTTAGTCTTACGCCCATTCAGCCTGCCAAAATGACGGTGACTAAAGTACCTTACAATCCAGTCGAATTTGACGCCAACGAATTGGCGGAGTATCTCAGACGAACCGAAGAATACCTGCGCATTGAGCGGCAAATACGGGCAAGCCGAGAGCAAATGCTACAAGAAGTGGTAGTAAAAGCAAAAAAAGCTGACCCACTAAAAGATGATGGACGAAGGGCACTTTATGGTAATCCTGATGCCACTGTGAAATTTGACCAAATCAATACAGCGGGAGCTATGAATATTTTTGATGTGATTCAGGGCAGAGTAGCGGGGGTTACTATCACGGGAAGTGGTATGAACCGAACAGTCCAAATTCGGGGAGCGGCCAATTTTAGTGGCGTAGTAGAACCGCTTTTTGTGTTGGACGGCACACCCGTTGACAAACAAGCTATCATGAATCTCCCACCGTCGGACGTAGATGCGGTCGATATTTTGAAAGGTGCTTCGGCGGCTATCTATGGGAGCCGTGGCGGAGGAGGAGTGATTGCGATATTGACAAAGCGTGGTGGTAGCAACTACGATTGGTCAAAAGAAGCGGTTCCAGGCACCTTAGTCACCAAAATCTTAGGATACAGCCCAGAAATAGAATTTTACGCTCCTAAATACGATACGCCTGCTCCTGAGCATGTTCGACCTGATTTTCGTCCTACTGTATTTTGGGCACCTCTCATCCAGACCAACCAAGAAGGAAAGGCCAAAGTGACCTTTTTTACTTCCGATGCAAAATCTACGATTCAACTAAAAGTAGAAGGTATGACCAGTGCAGGGAAAATGGGCGTAGGGCAAGGGCAGTTTAAAACTTCTGAATAAGCAATTAAGTACTACCATTGAAAATAGACAAGCCTGCTGAGGATTTCTCTCAGCAGGCTTGTCTATTTTTTACCACTTTTCAAGTCCTAACAATTTCTTGCCTAGTTCGTTGAGTTCGGCACGGTCATATTTGATTTGTTCCCAACGGCGAGGGTCGCCCGGAAAAGCGTAGCCTTCAGGGGCAATGCGGTTTTTCCATGAATTGATGCGCCATTCGCGCATGGCATCATTGTCTTCTTCGGCGGGCATCATTGAGATATACTGGGCGATTCTGACTTTATCTCCTGACAAGTTGGGCCGAATACCGTGCGGCTGACTGCTATTAAATATCAGTAAATCACCCGCTTCGAGTTTTACTTTTACGAGTTTGTCTTCCAAACCACTGATGTCGGGCTGGAAGCGATTGCGGTCGGCGGGTTGGGTAAGCTTCCAAGTATCGTAAGTTCTGAAAAGCTCAGGAATACACTGAAACCCACCCATATTTTCGTCGGTTTGGTCGGCAAGGGCGAGTACCCCCTGTACATTTTGGGGTTTGGTTTCGGGGTCATAATCCCAGTGAATAAACCCTTTGTATTCAAAACCCGGACGAATAGGGAAGTTGAGGTTGGCGCGGTCGATGGTGACCCATAGTTTTTCTGTACCCCACACATCCACAAAGGCATCATAGACCCGCTGCATTTGGCGATTGTTCCAGAGATGTTGATGGTTGTATACTTCTACCATTCCGGTGCCCGTCAACTCCTTCATTTTCATTTCGGCGCGCGGTGGAGCATACCACGTTTGGGGATTGTTGGGGTCTTTTTCTTCAAATTCCCACAAAAATTCTGCGGTTTTTAGGGCTTGCTCGCGTGGTACTGCATTTTTGACAACTACGTAACCGTTATGTATCCAAAATGTCCAATCTTCTTCGGTCAAAACTCTTAAAGACTGTCCATTGGAGCGGTCGCTGAGTTTGATATGACTGCTTGTAGCGGTAGAGGGGTTACCGGGTATTTCTTTGTGATTCTGATTCGGAATCATGGTAGGGGTCATTGTTTGCGCTTCCATGTTTTGTAATATTTTTGATTGAAATAATAATACAAAGATAATGGAACCTCAAAGTCAATTTCTAGCCTTCAAATTGCCAAAATTTGAACTATATTGATTTTTTAAGGGTATATTGAATTTGTAATTGTTGAAAATTATACAAATAAATGAATGCTGAGCTTATTTGGTAGCTGGTAGTTTCAATAAATAACCGGCCAAATCAGCAAGGTCTTTCTCTTTGAGTCCTAGCGACGACGGCTCTGGCATAAGGCTATTGGTAAGTTGTTTGCGAGAGGCGATATTGGTAGCTTTGATAGCGGTAGTTTGACCGCCTGCATCTTTGAGCACCACCGTGGCGCCGTCACCTACAATAAAACCATAATAAGTATTTTGGTCTTTGGTTTGGATAATCCAAGGTTCATAGCCGAAAGCCATGCTAGCACTTGGGTTGATGATGGCGTCAAGCAAGCCGGGTTTATCAAACTTCTTGCCAATCAACGACAAATCTGGGCCGATGTCTTTGCCGTCTTTACCAAAACGGTGGCAAATGGCGCAATTGGTTTGGAAAATTTTCTGCCCCTTTGCAGCGTCACTTGGAAAGCTTGCTGCCAAATTGATTGAGAGTCCCTTGCCGCTTGGACGTGGGAAATAATCGCCCGCCATCATACGAATACTACGGTCGGGATTGTTGAAAATATGCTCGGCAATGACGGGACGTACTTCTTTAGGAATTTTATATTCGCTTGCGGTCGCCAAAATCAATTGTCCCCCAAACACATCAGCGGCGAGGCTTTTTGCGGCATTTTCACGGTCAGGTTTGGAAGCTAAGGTATCGAGCATTATTTTTTGCCATTCGAGCATTTTTTTCTGTTCAGGAGTCAGTTGTGCCGCAGCGGCCTCTTGCCAGTTGAGGAGGTCTTGCCAATCGTTGGTTTTGCGGAAATTGACCCAATAGAATGCTTGCTCGGCTACATCTTTAAGCTGATTTTTAGAAAGTTCAAGCATCGTGAGTGCAGCTTCTTTGTCTTTGATAAAAGCCAAAGCCGTAATAGCCCTTTTACGCTCGTCGGCGGGCAGGGTAGCCGCGGTTGCTCTTGTTTTCAAATCAGAAAGAGAAGCTTTGGGGTGAATTCTCCACGTGAGCCAAGCTTGCTGAGGTGTCCATTGAACCGGATTTTTAGGCCAAGAAGGGCGAAGGTCACGGTAGATATCCTCTTCTTTACTGTCCAATCCAATCCCAAGTGCTTCGAGATAGTAGCGGTCTTTACCGTCAAATTTAGCAATGAGCGCTTTGAGAGGATTTTTGGAAGTTTCGTAAGGAACATCCCGCAATGCAATGGCGATTTCGCGTAGCAAAGCCACATCTGTGATGCTATTGATAGCGGGCACCCACGAAAGGTCGTTGGCAGGGTAGAGCTGTTTCAGCGCTCTGAAAGCGGTGATTTTGAGTTGATTATTAGGGCTATTTTTGAGAATTGTAGCTACTTCAGCTTTTCCTTTTGGCCCCAATTGCGCCAATAGCCACACCGCTCTTGCTTGTACAAAGGGATTGGGGGCATTGAGTAAGGCTTTTACTTCAGGTGTTACCTTTTCTCCTTGTGCTTTCAGTGCCACAAAACCGAGGTTTCTTACGTTGATAGCGGGATTTTTGAGGGCTTCGATTTGTCCAGCGGTAGTGGTCAAATCGATTTTGGGCGTGGTAAGTTTTTTACCTTTGGGCGTAATCCGATAGATGCGACCATAGCCGATTTTATCGTGCATTTGGTGGCCTCCCACGACAGCATCGTACCAATCGGCCACATAGATAGCACCATCAGGGCCAGTAGCAGCATCGCTTGGACGAAACCATTTCCGTTTGTCTTGACCTGTTTCATGCCAAATATAATGTTCGTCCACTTTAGGAAACGAACTTATCAAATCAATGCGCTGACTGAGGTCGTAGCCTGCGCCCTTGGGTTTGGGCCAATACATCCATACTACATTTCGACCTGCTTCACAGCTCAGTACCGTGCCTCGGTATTTGGAGCCAAGGGCGTCGCCTTCATACACGAGCATACCCGTAGGAGAGCCTGCGCCGGTATTGTCGCTAGCGATGAGCACACCAGGGTCTTCTTGGTGCCAATGAGCCGTAAACATATCTTGATCGGGGCGGCGGTCGGCTTGCCAGTAGCGTGTACCGTCGGCGCTAAAATAGCCCGCATTAGAGCCTTCCATGACCCAACTTGTACGACAAGTTACGACTTGGTCGTCGTTGTCGTTTTGCCAATAGTTGCCATAACTATCGATAGCGGTTTCGTAGCTATTCCTGAAATTGTGCGCCATTACTTTGAGTCCCGTTGCATCGGGATTCATACGAAGCGCCAAGCCACCCACCCACACGCGTCCGTCGTCGCTTTTCTGATTGCCTTGGTTGTTTTTGTTGTAGGGAGTACCGCCAATATAAATACTTCCTGAGCGAAGCGTCCAGCCGCTTTTGTCTTTGACGAGATGTGAGCCGGCGTTGCCAGTATTGAAATGCCAAAGTCCATCAGGCCCTGCCGTAAGCGAATGCAGCGAGTGATCGTGGTCGAGTCCACCAAAACCCGTCAATATGATTTCTTTTTTGTCGGGCACATCGTCGCCGTTTTCGTCGGTATATACAATGAGATTAGGCGCACAGCTTACGATTACTTTGTTGCCAATGACTCCAATCCCCAAGGGCGCCACCAAATCTTTGTCTTGGACAAACACCTTCGACTTGTCGGCTTTGCCGTCGCCGTCGGTATCTTCCAAAATCACCACCCGGTCGCCTTCGGCAAAACTGAGTTTTTGGTCAGGTTTGTTATTGAAATTTCGGTAGTTGACCGCCTCCGTAATCCATACCCGGCCTTTGGCGTCGATGTCCATATTGGTAGGATTATGAAACAAAGGTGTGGTAGCCCAGAGCGTCGCTTCGAGGTCTTCGGGTACATATACTTGATTAGAATCTCCTTGGGTTACTGTTTGATACGCTTGTTGGAGGGTGTTGGTTCCGGTAAAAGAAAGGGCAGCTACCAAGCCAGCACAAGTGCCTAATATGAAAAGGGTATGGCGCATTACAACGAATATTAAGGTCTTAAACTCAAAAGAAAAATAAGTTTCTCAACTACTCAAAAACTTATTATAAAGAGTTTTGTGCTATCATTGATAACGCTCCAAAGCAGCTTGGTGGTATTGACATACTTGTTGAATTAGTTTTGCAGGTGATACTACCCGTACTTCAGCTCCTAAGCGAGCTAGTTCGTACACAATTTCTTTGTTGATGATGAGGTGAAGTTTTACCCTAAACTCTATGCTGTTGTCGCAGATTACATTTTCAGGATGATAAGGAAAAAAAGGCTGCGTTTTGAAATAATTGGCTTGGAAAGGGGTAAAGCTCAAAATCACTTCTTCTACAGGTTCTTGGTCATAAATGGCGATACCAAGTGCTTTTTCAAAATAAGCTTTGGAGTCAAAAACGGGCACTTCGTCAGCGTTTTCAAATGCGGTAAGGGAGCTTTCTTCGATGCGTTCGAGGCCAAAGGCGCGGATGTGTTGGCGTGTTTTTTCCCAACCTACCACATACCAACGGTTGCGGTGTTCTTTGATGAGATACGGAAACAGGTGGTAGGTATTGCTGACATTGGCCTCAAACTTGCGGTGCTTGAAAGTGACCCACTGTCTTCCCCGCATCACATCGAGTAGCGGTGCGATGAGCTCTCCCCCTGGAATGACCGGGACGTACTCAAATTGAAGGTAGTTGTTTTCTTCTTTGGGTCTTTGAAATCGGTATTTGACGGCTTGGTCGAGCTTGGTCACGGCCGAATTCAATTCTTTGAAAGGCTCAAGGTGACTAAACTGACGTAGGGTTTGGACGGCTGCATCCAAGGCAGCTAATTCGCTTTTGGTAAGGTGGACGCGCATTTCGAGGTCGAAGGGCTGACTGTAGTAAAAGCCTTTGATTTTGTAATCATATTTGATAGGAGCTTGATAAAGCTCTCGCATCATCGCAATGTCTTCTTTTAGGGTACGTTCTTTGGCTCCGCAATAGTTCATCAACTCTAGTTTGGAAACAGGCTTTCCACCCCAAGCCTGTAGTCTCTGATTGATTTTTTGAAAACGTTCGTACTGAGTCGGAATAATTTTTTTCATCTTTTTAAAAAGGCGTGCATGTAGATTGCACGCAAGGTAATTTACTTTGTTGCAGTCATTGATACCACTTGATAAATTTATGATAACTATCAGTCTTTATGATAAAAAGATTCTTTAATTTGAGATTTTAAACCCTACCGTGTTCCAAAATACATACAGCTTTATTATGCGCTTTAAGATATACCTAAAACCTCTACGTGACCGACAAAAACTTTTGTTTAATTACCAATACCCTTTACAGGCTTGGATTTATGGGTTGTTGGCGCGGGCAGATGCGGATTATGCTACATTTTTGCATCAGCAGGGCTATGAGTTGGCAGCCACCCGAAAAACATTTAAGCATTTCACTTTTTCGAGTTTGGTGATTCCACGCACGGAGCCCATTCGAAAAGGAGATACGTATATGGTGCTTCGTTCGGATATATTGAGTCTTGTTATTTCGTTTTATGTAGACAAAGCCGCCGAGGGTTTTATCATAGGATTGTTTCAAGAGCAGCAGCTTTGTATTTACAACCGTGAGTATCGCGCCGACTTTGTGGTAGAGCGGGTAGAGACGCTACCCGTGGTGCCCATAGATGCGACCATGGCCTTTCGTACGTTATCGCCGATGGTAGTGGCCAAAAAAACAGACAGTTTAGATCAGTATTTAGCCCCGACAGATGCGGAATTTGGACGATTTTTTGCGGTCAATTTGGTCGATAAACTACGTTCGATACAGCCTTCCATGCACATGGATGTAGCAATTGCCGAGCGACTCGTGAAGTTTGAACTCTTGAGCGACCCTGAGCGCATCAAAAAACGAGGTATTTTGACCAAAGAGGGGAAAGAAAGGCTACAGACGAAAGTGATTGGTTATCACAATTTTACATTTGCGTTAACGGCTCCACCCGAACTTATTGAAGTGGGGTATTTGGGAGGATTTGGCCGCTATAGCGCGATGGGATGTGGGTGTGTGGAGGTTTGCGAAAGACCGTTTGCTAACTCATCGTTTTAAATTACAGCTTTTGTTTTCAATTTTAAGGTTAAAGCATAAAGGTTCGTAAAAAGATATATATAATCACCCAAAATAGGTTGTTTTATTGGTTTGAATTATGAATAAATTTAATGATAATAGCCCCAAATACCGTTTGTTAGCGATTCTTAAGCTATTGATTGAGAGTCCGTATCAATATACTAAAAAGACATTGGCTACTAAGTACAACGTTGACCCTGATACAATTAAAAAAGACTTTGAGGAGCTTCGAGATGCTGATTTTAATGTTGATTATGATAATAAATATAGGTATGCTATTGTGCCCAACAAACCTTTAGAACACTTAGAGGATATGCTATTTTTTACCGAAACCGAAAAAGAAATTTTAATGGAGGCGCTTTCAGTCAATCCAAAAGCTTCCGAGAAAAGATCTAAGCGAATGCAGGAAAAGCTCAATATGATTTATGATGTGTCGAAGCTAGGGAGTAGTTTGTTTTCGCGGACTTTTCTCTCAAAAGTCAACTTGCTCCAACAAGCTAAGCAACAGAAGAGAGTTGTGAAACTTGTCAATTATCGTTCGACGAATAGCAGTGAAGTTTCCAATAAATTGGTTGAACCCTTTTCGGTGAATGTCAAAGAAGATATTCTTCACGCCTTTGCCCTAGACCGTATGGATATTCGACATTACAGGATTTCGAGGATTGAGCGCGTAGAATTACAAGAAATGACGTGGCAGCACGAAACGCTACACTATGTGACCGCTACCGACCCATTTAGGATTGTAAACGACCATAAAGTAAGGGTGCACATTCGATTGAAGGTAGGAGGATACAATGAGCTGATTGAGCGTTTTCCGTTGACACAAGCCTATCTACAACCCTCGGCGGAGGAACCTAGTGTGTATGATTTTGAGTGTAATGTGAATGAAAGGTTTTTCGGACTAACCAATTTTATATTGGGATATCACGAGCATATTGTAGAAATAGTAGAACCAGAATCGCTCATTGAGCATATCCGAAGGCACATTGCAAAAATAAATTTTTAGAAATTTTGAGGGGTAGGGCAGATAATGAGGGGGGAGGGGTGTAGGTTTGGGGCATAGATTATAACATTATAATCTGTAGAGGAAAAAAGGTTTTTACCTGTCGAGTACGATTAATATCTAACGATTTACTTGTATTTTTCAATTCCCTGAAGGTAAAAACCAGTTCGAAATTAGGTGTTATAGGTGATAAATAGAAATAAAATAGGAACGATATTAATTACAAAATAAAAATATTTTAACGATTTACTTGTATTGGAAATTATGATTGTGCTACCTTTGTTGCATAATCATAAGATACTATCAATATGAGCAACAAAGAAGTATTAATTAATCGCCCTAAAACAGTTTGTATGAATTGTGGCCTTTGCTTTTTTACTGATTTGCAAGGAGATTGTGCTATTTGCCTTGGGCTTCATTTCACCAAAGAGTCTTAAAAAAAGAAAAAAATGAGGTTACACATTAGTCTTACACAAAATACAACTATCGTTCCGTTTAACTATCAGGAACAGCAAGTCAGTAAGTTACATTATTGGCTTGGCAAAAATGAGATACACGATAAGTTATCTCTTTATTCTTTTTCATGGCTAAAAAATGGTCGTCAAGAGGGAAGTAAAGGTTTAAATTTTAGAACTGGAAGTCAGTTTTTTATTAGTTGTTATGATAGTTTACTCATAAAACAACTAATAAAGAGCATACAGCAAAATAATGACTTTGGTTGGGGAATGAAAATCACGGCTTTGGCTCTTGAAAAAGAGCCAGATTTTGAATCTGAACACAGATTTTTAGTGGGTAGTCCTATTTTTATCAAACGGTCAACTCCAAATGAAAAAGGGGCTAAGTTTTTCTATTATAATGATAAAGAAGCGAATCAGTTTTTGACCGAAAGCTTACAGCATAAGCTTAATGATGCTGGATTGTCGTATGAAGACGTTTTTGTTCAGTTTGATGAATCTTATCAAAATCCAACGACTAAAGGAGTTACCTACAAAGGCATTTTTAACAAAGGCTCGATATGTCCCGTAATCATCAACGGAACTCCCGAACAACTGGCATTTGCATGGAATGTTGGCGTAGGAAATTCAACAGGTATTGGCTTTGGCTCATTAATTTAAGATACAATGGAAAAATATTATGTAGTTAAATACAGCGGACAATTCGGTTTTATAAAGCCGTGGACTGCGGTAAGAGATAGCGAAACATTTTCGCAACAATTTCTTACTCCTTCAATTGTTGAAGGTATCGAGAAAAAGCTGTTTCCTGAGTTGTTGGGGGAAAATGGAATCAAAAAAATTGTAAGATATAGACTTTCCTACGCTCAAATTAATGCACAACAGGAGGTAATACAAACAAGAGGATGGAATTCTACTCGTCAGGGAAAACAGGTTTTATTCGATAGACCCAAAGCCATTTTATTGAGAGGAGTACTACTTGAACCCGACTTATTTCTGGTATTCAACACAAAGGAAGATGCCCAAAGAGCATTTACGCAACACATTTGCTTGTGTAGAAATGAAGATTTGTTATTTCCTGTATCAACAGAAGAAATTTTCATCAATCAATTTGATGAAGATACTGAGCGTTTTTCTGGTTATGAGTTAATGTTCGAGAAAAACGAAAAATCGTTTATGGTGGGGTATCATCGTGTTACAAATGAACCCATGTATGGCTGGTTAAAAATAGTAGGAACACCTGTTAAACAATTTTAATGGAAAAGCTATATGCAAAGTCAGGTCCAGAATGGACGAGCTTAGAAGACCACTTACATCATGTGGCTATTGCTGCTCAAAAATTTGCTAATCATTTGGGATTAGACCAACATTTAGCCTATAAAGGAGCAATTCTTCACGATATAGGAAAAGCTCACCCTGCTTTTCAAGAACGTTTGATAAGTAATGGTGTAAAAGGAAAAACCTATAGACACGAAATAGGTTCTCTTTTCTTTCTATCTATATTTCAAGATTCAGAATGGAATATCCTGATTGAAATGGTTGTTGGACATCACAAATCAGTTAAAAATGATAGTGGAGAAAAAGGATTACTTGATTTAGACAATGGCTATGATTATTTAGACCATCATTTAGGGAAATGGGAGGAATGGAGCGATAGAGGTATTGCTTTATTTAATCAATTTGGCATAGTTGCACATCCTATTACTAAAGAAAAAGCATTAGAAAATATCGAATACGTTATCAAATATTGTAAAAAGAGAGTAAAGCAACGTGGTTATTCTGAATGGCGTGGCGTGTTAATGGGAGCAGACCATTTTGCCTCTGCACTGATTCATGATACAGAAAAGAATTTAGATAGATTATTCAAGTCACCTAACCTATCTTTTTTTCAGAGAGAAAGTAAACTATATCCATTATCTCAAGTGAAAAACTTTACTTCTGACAAAAGACATACGATTGTTGTAGCTTGTACGGGAGCAGGAAAAACTGACTATCTATTTAAAAGATGTAGAGGACGAGTTTTTTATACGTTACCCTTTCAAGCATCTATCAATGCGATGTTTAAAAGAGTAGCCCATTCACTTCAAGATACTAATCCTGATTTGGATATTAGGGTTTTACACGCTGCTTCAAGTGTTGTAAAGAGAGGAAAAGAGGAAGAAGAAAGTGTTTTACAGTCATTATTTGGCTCATCCGTAAAAATCTTGACTCCTCACCAATTAGCGGCTGTTGCTTTTGGGCTGAAAGGTTATGAAGCCTTATTATTAGACTTGAAAGGTTGTGATATTATTCTCGATGAAATTCATACATACTCAGGTATTTCACAAGCCATTGTTTTGAAACTTATTGAGGTTTTAAATAAAATTGATTGCAGAATTCACATTGGAACGGCTACTATGCCAACTATACTCTATACCAGAATTCTTCAGTTATTAGGAGATAATGTATTGGAAACAAGCTTGCCACCTGACGAATTAGATAAATTTGACCGTCATAGAGTTCACAAAGTAGAGTCTTTTGATTCCACTAAACAATTGATTTCCAATGCTGTGAATAATAATGAGAAAGTTCTAATTGTTCTCAATACCGTTGACAAAGCACAAGAGGTATATGCCTTGATTAGAGAGCTTTACCCAAAAACACCAACGTTATTATTGCATAGTAGATTTAGAAGAGGTGATAGAAATAGTAAAGAAAAAGACTTGTTAGGCTTAGATGAACAAGGTACTTCTATCAATTTATTCAATACATCAAATAAAGCCTGTATTGTCGTTTCTACTCAGATTGTAGAAGTTAGCTTAGATATTAGTTTTGACATAATGGTGACTGAAACCGCACCCTTGGATGCACTTGTTCAACGATTTGGCAGAATTAATAGAAAAAGAACGGAAGACACGATTGGTAAAATTAAGGATGTTTATGTGATTGCTCCGCCTGACACAGAGAAAGAAGCTAAACCGTATGAGTTAGAGGCGCTGCAACGGACATTTGAAGTACTCGAAGATGGAGAGATACTTAAAGAAAGAAATCTACAAGCAAAAATAGACCAAGTTTTCACAGAAATCAATTTTATGAAAATTGAAGAACACGCCATATTCAAAGAAGACGGTAGAATTACTATTGATTGTCTTACACACAATAGCAAATCCATTCTGTTTGAATTACTTGATATTGATTCAGTTGCTTGCATCAGAGAAGCAGACCAAGAGGAGTATGAGAAATCTTATTTTGAGAGAAGGCTCGAATTAGAGATTCCTGTACGATATTTTTCTGTGTGCAAAATGAACCAGATTGAAAAAGGCAACCGCCCGTTCCTTATACCAGACAAAGCTTATAGTGAAGAAATGGGGCTTTTTGTAAGAGAAATAAAGGAAGGAAATTTTAACTCTAAATATCAAATATTATGATAATAACAGTAGTTGGAAAGACATTTTTAGAGGCATATAATCAAAAATATCAGACCCAAAAAACGCCAAAAGAGTTTTTTGAAGAGGTATATTTTGAATTGTTTTATAATCATTCAAAGTATATGCAATGGGTCACAAATTCTCCTTTTGTACAGATGAAAACTGGACAAAAACCTGAAAATTTAACCTATACTGAAAGAAAGGAAAAACTTGAAAACTTATTCGAGAAGGTAGAGAATAATGAACCAGATGCAAGTTTTGCTATTGGTTTTCCTGCGTCTGAATCCAAAGAGTATGCAAGTACGTCGGGATTAGTTAGTGATTTGATTATTCCTACTACGGTTGATGATGTTTACCTCTCATGGATAGGTAGTGGCTTAGGCATTGGCGTTGCAGGAGGTTTTACAATTTTGTTTGATGACCCTACTATTACATTACAAACATTTGAAGGATGGAAAGTTTATCGTAAATACCTAAAAGACGATGGATTGGATAAACTTAGGGGCAACCAAATAAGTACATGGAATGGACAGTGGCTAAGATACTCTCTTGACGAAGACTTATTTAGAGAAGATTTTGATTTTGCAGAACTAACCAACAATAAGATTTTTGAAGTTAGTTCTACATTGGTAGAAGTAAATACAGTGAATTGGTCAGAGCTATTTTTCAGTCTTTCTCAACTTTATCCAAAAGGAGAACTAACAGGATATGTTTATGGTTTGGGGCAGACCAACAAAACCATTGGATTTATACCTTTTTATTTCAAATCAGGGACAAGAATAATAGAAGTTTATAAAGAGCTATTTGGTTCGACAAACACAGATAAAAAGAAGTTTGAGGCACTTTTTGGCATGCACATAAAACGTGCTTGCGAACTTGGAAGTATTGGTTTACAAGCTTTACGTCCTGAAAAGTTAAAAGATTTCATGAGTAGTGACAAAACTATATCATTCAAAAAAGAAGAAGATACAATAAATTATTTCGCATATAAAACTTGGTTAGTAGCAATGCTTTCAAAAAACAAAGAAGAAATAACAGATTATACACTTGAGATAGCGGAGACTATTCAGAGGTATAGAAATGGGTCTAAAGGAATGGAGAGACCTACCTTGATTAATAAGGAATTATTTGCATCCAAAACTAAAAGAGGTTTCATCGATGCTTTAACTGTTATGGTTAAAGACTTAGATACCAATGATTTGGAGCGAATAAAAAAATTAAAAGACGAAATACATCTAATGACCAATGAAGAATTTGGGTATTTCTGTACTCTATTAAAATTTGATTACGCATTTCTTGAAAAAAAATCTTAAAAAGATAAACTACCATAATAATGACAATGATTTATATTAGAACTTTAAAAAGAGCAGAGCATACTGTGTTTTGTGTGTCTGATGGACAAAAATACTATTATGACACCCAATTTAATAGAAGAATCCCTTATTCAAGTGGACAACAGATAAAACGTTCCTTGATTGATTCCTTGTGTGCTGAAATTAAACAAACGCCATCACCTACCACTTTTTTATTTGATGTTACAAAACAAAAGGAACTAAAAGAAGGTGAGGTTTATGGTACTTGCGACCCTACTTATGCAGACCAACTATTTGGTGGTTGGATGAAAGCAGCTAAGGGAGGAAAAGATAGAACACTCAAAAGAAGAAGCCCTTTATCAATTTCTGCAATGAGAGCATTACATCCTTTATTAGCTGGTACTTATGCCGAAAATGCGTCTTTTGACAGAAGTGAAAGACCTAATAACTTGGTAATAGTGCGTGATGAAAAAGGTAACGAATTGAATGACAATGAAATTGTTGCGTTTTTAGAGGACAAAGATAGAAGCTTGAGTCGTAAATGGATTCCAGATAATAAAAGAGCAACAGGTTTGTTTGTTTCTGATATTGCTATTGATTTAAGACGACTTTTTTCCGTTTCAGTTAATTCATTTGAGCCTGAAATGTCAGATTCTACTATTGAAAAACTTCGTTCAGAGGGGTGGATTGAGTCTGAAAATGTATTTGGGAAATGCTTAGTAGCTCCTAAATCTCTTCGTGAAAAATGGATAAAAGGTTTGGCTAAAGCTCTCATTGATTGGAAAATAACATCTAATCAAGCCAGAACATTTAGTTTGATGGATACTTTGGCTATTTCCATAAGTGATAATGCGAATCTTATTGCAGGTAGTATTCGGGCTAAACTATCAGAAGAGGATTCTGATAAGGCAAATCCAATCATAGACGAATCGTTGAAAGGGGTTAACACATTTATTACTTTACAGGCAGGCGGTTTTATCCAGACAAAAGGAGAAACATACGATGCTCTCGAAAAAGCAGAAACCCATCTTATCCAACTTCTTTCTGATTTTGATTACGAAAATCAGGTTTAATTAGTCTTTTCTGGTAATGGGATTAGGTTGTATAGCAATTCAATATATCATTCCCTAATCCTGCGATATTTATGGTGAATCTGCGGATTGTTGGTGTAGAGACGTTGCATGCAACGTCTCTATGTATCACCCTGAAATAGCTTGACAGATTTAGGATTCATTTTTGGTCACTGAAATAGTTTCTAAAATTGTACTTTTTGCTTTTTCTCACGTTTTGATGCTCTCCATCTTTTAGTTAATGGTCCCTTC
>NZ_JARNTW010000015.1 GCF_029433105.1 Runella sp. MFBS21
AAGGGACCATTAACTAAAAGATGGAGAGCATCAAAACGTGAGAAAAAGCAAAAAGTACAATTTTAGAAACTATTTCAGTGACCAAAAATGAATCCTAAATCTGTCAAGCTATTTCAGGGTGATACATGGGAAGTTTGGGCAATCACTTAAACCAAGGCTGCCAGTCTAGTTTATACTTTAAGCTGCTTTTGCGCTCTCCCACTATTTGGGCGGGTACGCCTGCTACCATCATCATTGGCGGAACGTCTTTGGTGACTATACTACCAGCTCCAACTACTGCACCACGACCAATCCGCACGCCTGGCATAATCGTGGCTCGTGATGCAATCCAGGCATAATCTTCAATAATCACCTCTTTGCCCCATACCTTATGAAAATCGTCGTGTGGGTCGTGTGAGAGTGTCCAAATATTGACTTCTTGCGCTATATCTACATGATTGCCGATGAGCAGCTTACCGCCACGACCATCGAGCAACGTATGCTTATTGATAAAACACCCTTCCCCAATTTCAATATTTTTTCCATTTCGAAATTCGACATTCATCATTACAAATCCTCCCTCGCCCAGTTTCTTCACGGTTTGTTTGATAAATATCCTGCGAAAAGCGTAAAAAGGGACTTTCATTATCCCTTCCCGAAACAAATAATCTTTAAAACCTAAAAACGCCGTATAGAAATTGATTATGGTCTTCTTCATGCGTCAAAATTACTGAGTTTAATCTAACTTTGCAGTACACAAAACGCAAAATTACATTGGAGAAAATATACGACATTGCAGTGATTGGAGGAGGCATAGTAGGACTCGCTACCGCCCTGAAAATCAAGGAGAAAAACCCTAAACTAAGCTTAGTAATCATTGAGAAAGAGCATGAGGTGGCTATGCACCAAACGGGCCACAACAGTGGAGTGATTCACTCGGGGCTTTATTATAAACCCGGTAGCCTCAAAGCCACCAACTGTATCAATGGTTATAAGATGTTGGTGGATTTTGCCCAGAAAGAAAATATTCCGTTTGAACTCTGTGGAAAAATTGTAGTAGCTACTCGTCCCGAGCAAGTTCCGATTCTCGACGGCCTGTATGAAAGAGGCCAACAAAACGGTCTGACTGGCCTCAAAATGCTTGACCTCAATGGGCTACGCGAATATGAACCTCATGTACAAGGACTTAAAGGTTTTTTTGTTCCTCAAACGGGTATTATCAACTACAAAGTAGTATGCGAAAAATACGCCGAAAAAGTGCAGAAACTTGGTGGTAAATTGGTATTGGGACAACGCGTCATCGAAATAAGGCAAAATGAGAAAATCTCGATGGTAATCACCGAGCAAAACTATTATGAAGCCAAGTTGGTAATCAATTGCGCAGGCTTATATTCCGACAAAGTGGCTCAGTTTACCCAAAAAGAACCGATTCATTTACGCATTATTCCTTTTAGAGGAGAGTATTTTGAGTTAAAACCTGAGAAGCAACACTTAGTCAAAAACCTGATTTATCCTGTTCCTGACCCTAATTTTCCCTTTTTAGGCGTACACTTTACCCGAATGATAGGAGGCGGGGTAGAAGCAGGTCCCAATGCTGTTTTGGCTTTTAGACGCGAAGGCTACGAGAAGCTCGACATTCATTTTAAAGAATTGTGGAAAACCCTCACTTGGCCTGGCTTCCAGAAAGTAGCTGCCAAATATTGGAAAACAGGTTTAGGAGAAATGTACCGTTCGTTTTCGAAAGCGGCTTTTACGAAAGCATTGCAAGAGTTGATTCCAGAAATCCAATCTTCTGACCTTATCCCCGGCGGGGCGGGTGTCAGAGCACAGGCCTGCGACCGCGAAGGAGGGCTTTTGGATGACTTCAGCATCATTGAGCGTCCGCATACTATCAATGTGTGCAATGCCCCTTCGCCAGCCGCTACTTCTTCCCTGTCGATTGGGCAAACAGTAGCAGAACTTGCCCTCAAAAGATTCTAAAAAAAACGCTGGCGACGTTCAGAACATCGCCAGCGTTATGAAAGACAATCGAGAACCTTTTCTATTTCACGACCTCCACTTCAAATACCAAAGGCGCATAAGGCATAATAGTCGTGCCTGAGCCTTGAGTTCCGTAGCCCAAGGAAGAAGGAAATACCAAAATCGCTTTTTCGTTGTAGCGCATCTTACTCACGCCTTCATCAAAACCTTTGATAACACCCCCTCCGCCTACACGTACTTGAATTTCGCCCGAATCAAACTGCTTATCATTCAATAGTTTGCCAGTGTATTTCACTTTCACCACCTCTCCTGCGGCTACTTTATTCTCAGTAGTGGTAGCTGTACGAATAAAACGAAGCCCTGTGGATGACAGTTCTGTCACGGCAAGTTGCTTGGTTGTGATATAATCTTCAATACGTTGGTCTTCCGTACGTACACTCATTAATTCCAAATCGGCTCCTATTGCCGAATAGGCCGGAAGTATATTGTCAGACTGACTACCAAAAGCTAAAAAATGGTTCATAAGAAGTAACATTCTATCACCCGTACGCATGATCGACATGGCCTCATCCATACCAGCAATTAGCGAGTTGACCCCATAAATGTAAGTCAGAGGCTTATTGGCTACGCGCTCCGTACTGTCAAACTTTACATCTTGAAGCGTAAAAAGTGTATAATGAATCGCTACTTCATCACCTACTTTGGGTTTTGTACCGCCAGAATTAGACTTTAAGTAAGTATAATAAAGCCCCGACCCAGAAGGGCTTTTTTCCATTGTGAGCTTTTTGGAAGTAATATAATTCTGAATTGCTTGTTCGTTGAGCTCGAGGTTCTTCTGCCCTTCATTGTCCAACATATTTTGACACGATACCAAAAACACGGCGGCCATTACCGCTAATACAATTTGCTTCATTCTTTTTAAGTGTTTGTACACTAGTTAATTATCACTCAATTTAATTAGAGATTATCCTACAATCACTCGCTGCAATTCATTCCATTGCCAGTATTCACGCGCCATGTTTTGAATCTCCTCTGCTGTTACGACGCGTAACCGTTGGATATAGTTGGAATAGAAATCAACATCCAATCCTTCAAGTACCATCAATCTGACCCTATCTGCGATTTCGAAGGGAGTATTGAGAGAGCCCGCAAATTCTCCCGCCATATAATTTTTAACTACTTCCAACTCATCAGCCGGTACAAGTTCATTTTGGAGGGAGGTAATTTCTTTCTGTACTTCATCCAAAGTAACTTGGGCAAACTCCTTTTTTACATCGGTCCCAATCACCCAGTATCCTTCTTGGCGCATTGGCACCAAACTCGCAGAGATGCCATAAGTAAAGCCTTTGTCTTCGCGAATGTTTTTCATCAGGCGTGATCCAAAGTACCCTCCTAGGATTTCGTTGGCAACTATCATCCGATAAAAATCGGGGTGTTGTCGCTTGAAAAGTCTCCGCCCTACTCGAATAGACGACTGCACCGCCCCTTCTTTTTCCAACCATAGAGGTTCGGTTTGAGGAGTGATTTCGCGCGAAGGTAGCTCAAGTATCGATTCGACTGTTTTTTGTTGGCCTAAAAACTGATTTACGAGCGCAATCTCTTTTTCTCCCACCTGCCCAGATAAGAATACGCGAAAAGGTCGCCCTTTGATGCGTTGATGGTAGAAATTTTGCAAGTCTGAAGTTAGTAATGCCTTTATAGTTGCTTCATTTTGGCTACGCCCGTAAGGGTGGGCGGTGCCAAAAAGGTGCTTTTTAAATTGATGAGTGGCTACGTACGCATTTTTTTCAAGATTGATCCGAAGATTTTGAAGCGTAATATTCCGCAAATCGTTAAACTCTTTCTCAGGAAAGGTTGCCTCTTGAAGCATTTCAGACACCATCTCCAAAATGGAACCTAAATGCTTGGTAAGCCCATACACCATGACATTGGCGCGGTCGGGGGTATGACTTAAATCTACAAAGGCGCCAATTTTGTCAAAATGCCCACTAATCTGCGCCGAACTAAAGTTTTTGGTACCTTCAGTTAGCATTTTTATTGTAAAAAATGATGCTCCTTCGGTTTGTTCGTGCCAAGTTCCTGCTTCAAAAAGCACCTCAAGCCTCACCACCGGCTGCTCTCCCACATTGACTACGTATAGCGGCCGACCATTGTCTAAAGTCACGACCTGAGGAGTAGGAAATTGAACCGATTCAATGGTGCGAAAATCGGGTGCTTGAGTTCTATCTAGTTGCATACTTTATTGGTGGTCAAAATTTAAGAGTGCAATATTACGGACTGTTTTTGTTTAGATAAACGTTTTTGCTAAAATCGCGTTCGTAATCCTCAACTTCCTTCCGAACTTTCTTACCCAACACCCACTATTTTTCTTTGCTACGATGATTTACTTTCTACTTGCTGTCGCCTTTACTGTGGCTTTATATTTGATAATGAGGTCTTTTCCTAAATATAAAGTCAATTCGCTCCATGCGGTAATATTCAATTATTATACTTGTGTGGCGATGGGGCTGCTACTCATGCCCGACCCTACCCAATATACTCACGCCGCATGGACCAGCGTCCCTACTTTACTTACATTGGCATTGGGGATTATGTTTGTGGTAGTATTTGTATTGATAGGCTCCACGACTACCCAAGTGGGTGTTACAACAGCCGCATTAGCCAGCAATATGTCGTTAGTGATTCCGGTATTGTTCGGATTATTTATTTTCAAAAACAACAACAAAGACTTCACATTTTTAAATTATTTAGGACTATTGCTTGCTTTGGTCGCCTTAGCTTTGAGTACACTCAAAAAAGGAGAAACAAAAACTTCAAGCAGTGGGCTGCTACTATTTTTACCTGTATTGTTGTTTTTAGCGAGCGGTACCAACAATACCCTCATCAATTACATCAGTGCCACTTTTTACGAGCCTTCCCAATCTGCCCTTTTTACGGCAATTGCCTGTACAGGTGCTATTTTGATTGGCACTATTTTCTTAATCATCAAAATACTGACCACCAACGACCAACTCAGCCTAAGGAGCATTGTAGGAGGGCTTATTTTAGGGCTACCCAATTTCCTTTCTTTTTATTTTTTGTTAAAAGCCCTCAGTGCTTTCGGCAACAGTGCAGCCTTTGTTTTCCCGATTTACAATGTGTCAAGCATGTTGGTATCGTCATTTTTGGCATGGCTATTTTTCAAAGAAAAACTACAGTCTCTCAACAAATGGGGACTTCTAGTAGCGGTGATTGCTATCTTTCTGATTTCATATCAAGAAATTTTAGCTTCCTTCTAAAACTTGCTTTGTTTGTTTGAACAATCATCTAACCCATTTCGTTACTAACAGTACAGTTTTTAACTCTAATCCTTATCTATAATGGCTACTATCAAAACCATGTTTGTTATGCTTTTGTCACTCATTACGGGCATTTTTGCCAACAAAAAGGAAATCAAAACTAACACCGAAAACATCAAACCTGCCGCTTCTGTGTATGATTACAAAATGAAGACCCTTATTGGCAATCAAGAAATATCATTGAACAAGTATAAGGGCAAGAAGATTGTGTTGCTCAATGTAGCCTCTGCTTGCGGTTACACTCCTCAGTATGCTGACTGGCAAAAATTCCACGAACAATACGGAGATAAAATCGTGGTATTGGGCTTCCCTGCCAACAACTTTGGTGCACAAGAATCAGGCAGCAACGACGAAATTGCTACCTTTTGTAAGAAAAACTACGGCGTGACTTTCCAAATGTTTTCTAAAATCGACGTTGTAGGAGAAAATCAACATCCACTTTACAAATGGCTTTCAGATAAGTCACTCAACGGCTGGAATGACAAAGCACCTACGTGGAATTTCTGCAAATACATAGTGGATGAAAATGGAAAATTGACGCATTTTTTTGCTTCAAAAATTAAACCAACTGACGAAGAGTTTAAAAAGGCAGTAGGCATTCAGTAGGGGCACGCCTTGCGTGTGACCACATAGTATTTCGTAGGGGCACGCCTTGCGTGTGCCCACATAGTATTTCGTAGGGACACGCCTTGCGTGTGACCACATAGTTTTTCGTAGGGGCACGCCTTACGTGTGACCACATAGTTTTTCGTAGGGGCACGCCTTACGTGTGACCACATAGTATTTCGCAGGGGCAGGCCTTGCGTGTGACCACATAGTATTTCGCAGGGGCAGGCCTTGCGTGTGCCCCCTGATCTGCGTTATTGACTGACATAAATGGGGCAGACGCAAGGCCTGCCCCTACGGAATTTTAAATCATATTTTCTAAAAAAGGGACAATAAAAGTCAATATAACTTTTATTGTCCCTTTTTTTATAACTATTCCTTTAAAAGAGGTGGTTATTAAAACAATTTTGCAATTTTGTTTTTTCTACAACACCACCTTCATTTCAGAAATGCGACATTTTCTTTCGGTACATGATGTAACCAACATTGATACCCTTGTAAACGAGGGACTTCAGCTTAAAAAGTCACCTTTTTCTCACAAACACCTTGGTGAAAACAAAACCATCGGGTTATTGTTTTTCAATCAAAGTCTCCGTACCCGACTAAGCACGCAGCGCGCTGCTCAAAATCTTGGCATGAACACCATGGTAATGACCGTAGGGCAAGACAGCTGGGGATTGGAATTGGAAGAAGGGGTAATCATGGACGGTGGTAATGCCGAACACGTAAAAGAAGCCGCTGCCGTAATGGGTAAATACTGCGATGTTTTGGCCGTTAGAGCCTTTGCAGGGCTGCAAGACCGCGAGAAAGACTATGCCGAATTGGTCATGAATCAATTCAAAAAATACGCAGGTGTTCCTATCGTCAACCTTGAGTCGGCGACGCGCCACCCGCTTCAATCCTTGGCTGATTGTATTACGATAGAAGAATACAAAACCACAGCACGCCCCAAAGTAGTGCTGACTTGGGCACCTCATTTTAAAGCACTTCCTCAAGCGGTAGCCAACTCGTTTTGCGAATGGATGACCCGCCGCGATGTGGATTTTGTAGTAACTCATCCCGAAGGCTACGAACTGAATCCTGAGTACTTGAACAATGCAAAAGTGATTTATAATCAGGACGAAGCGTTTGCGGGAGCCGATTTTATTTATGCCAAAAACTGGTCATCCTACCAACAATATGGTAAAGTACTGACCAAAGACCCGTCGTGGATGATTACCCAACAAAAAATGGATTTGACCAACCACGGCAAGTTTATGCACTGTTTGCCCGTCCGTCGCAACGTCAAAGTAACCGACGAAGTGATTGACGGCCCGCAGTCTATCGTAGTAGAGCAGGCAGGCAACCGCCTCTGGTCGGCTCAGGCGGTATTGAAGCAGATTTTGGAGGGATTGGGATAACAAACTTATTTTTTGGGGTTTATCTTCACAAAATCATCATACGCTTCCATCTAGCGTTTTTCGATAACAGGGGCAATGTGAGTTATTGATAATATATTCCGATTTTTTTCAATCAGGGCAATTACCCGTTGCCACTGTTTCTTTTCGCGTTGCCAATACGTTTCATCGCTTCTCAAGACAGACACTAATAAGTCGCCCTCATAAAAATCGCCAGCAGCAAGCACATTTGAATGGAGGACTTCGAGAGCAAGGGGAATCAAATACAGTAAACCGATCCTTTGTCCAATCATGATTCTGAGGTCTTCGGTTGTAAAATCTACTAACCGTTTTTTTCGTAATTGAGCGCATGTTTGAATCAAATAGGTTTCCTCTTTCATTTCGTCACTCCAAACCTCATTTTCCAGTTCTTCCAGCGTTCGTTGTTTCCAATTGTTTTCTGCCCCCATTTCAATAACTAACTGATGTTACGCAGCCCTATATAAAAGTTTTTTTGTTTTAGTCAATCAAAACCAACACTTGATAGACTCTAACTATGGTTTTATTTCAAACCCATGTTCTCTTAGCTGCGTTGTAAGCCCTTCCAACATGACTTTGTCAAGTGTTTTAGTACTTTCACTTTTAGGCAGTTTTTCGAGCAGAAAGGCCTGCATTTTTGTATCTAGGTCAATGATCTGTTTTTTGATCTTACTGCGCTCTATTTGTTTGCTACCAATATATTTTTTCCGTTCAGCGGTAGACATAAGGCGCATCTTTTCGGGCAAATCTTCTACCTTAAGCGTTTCTATCAATTGAGGATTCTGCTCAGAAGCGTCGATCAAATCCCAACTTTCGTTACGATATCCACCTTTTGCTTTATAAGATGTACGCAATGACACATTAGCTTTTCCATAGTTGGCAGCATTAGCATCTTGCTCTGTTTGTTTTTTCAATTTGCTCTCACCGTGTTTTCCATAGGCGATATATGTCTCATTGAGCTGGCGATTAAGCGCAAAAAGAGTGTCATCATAGGGAGTAGGTATATGCTCAATTTTGCGATCCTTATCAATATTAAAATACAGTCCTTTACCAAGACTAGCACCATCTTGCCAGTGGGTTCTGACACCCTCTTTCCAATTACCACAAAAAATAGTATTGATAAGGATGCTTTTGTTTTGCGCAGTTGTGCATGCATTTCGATAATCGGTTGGTCCTTGATTAAAAGGTTCATTGCCCGCAATAAAGATAATTTTCATGTCGACATTAGACTCCGACCATGCTAAGCTAGTCGTAGCACTCCCGATAGCCCAACCGCAGAATTCCTCTCCACCTTTCGTATAAAGTGCGAAAAGTTTTTCTGAAATATCATCCACATCGGTGGTCAGGGCATTGACCATGCGGAGGTAGCCTTCTCCTGCGGCAAGGTTACTATTCCCATATTCATAAAGCGCTATTTCAATCACTGGGCTTTCATTGCCTCGTTTTGCTTTGATAAGATGATTAACCATTTTCCACAATTGAGCTTTGGTCTGATCTATCAATCCATCCATAGAATTAGAGGTATCGAGCAGAAGAGCTACTTGGATTTTAGGAGCTGTTTGCGAAACCGAAGCTACAACTACTATACTTTTAAAAGCAGCAAGAAGAGCAAAAATAAGAGCTGTTTTTTTCATGATCATTTTACGTTTTAGGGCTGTTTTTCAATGAATTCAAACCATTTTCCCAATAACGAATACTTGCCCTTACAAAATACACCAAAGTTAGAATTAGTAGATATGTTATGGTTTTGGCAAGTAAAAACAAATCTCTAAAAAGGCTATTGGCGGATACTATTTATAAAACCACAATGCATGCTGAGGCTCATAGCAATCTGCGGACGCTCTGCTTCCAGTGTGATTAAGTAGTATAGAATCCTAAAAAGCGAATCTATCTGTGTTTGGGATAGTGTTTTTTGTTCCTTAAAATTGGAGGCACCTGTTTTGATTTTACATGAAGAGGCAAACTGTGAAGTAGAAATTTTCCATTTTTAATACCTATGTATCCTTGTTCAAAACAGACGGCTTCTATTTTAGTAGCTTTTCAAACGGAAAAGTATTCGCTCGACTTTGAGCAGTTGGTATAAAGCGGCAATCGTCTTCTATAATTGAATGAGGGAGCGTTTCCTTTATTTATTGACTAAGGAAATCTACTGCCTTAAAGAAGATCTCAGTAGCATTATCTTTAGAATGTAAAAACGGATAACGGCCTAGTATTTCCTGCGGATCTTTACGAAATTCAAACTTACTTCCTTTTGGAACAGGGTCTTTATACCGAATCTCAAAATGTAAATGCATATCTCCTAGATGTTTGCTTTTGGCATTTCCACTGTTGCCCGTATATCCAATTATCTCACCCTCGCTTACTTGAACCGAAGCCTTTGAAATCTCCTTACTTAAGTGAGCATATTGAGCATAATAGGTAGTACCTAAGTAACCAAATTTTAAAATTAATTGCTCCCCATAGCCTCCAGGATCATTCCTGTAGGTCAACGTTCCGTTTGCGATTGCACGTGCAGGAGTACCAATTCTAGCAAATAAGTCCCAACCATAATGCGCTTTTGCCTTGCCATTACTTCCAACTCTCACATCCCCAAATTCATTGCTCTGAGGGTCTATTCTAGCGCCCTGTGTTGGGCGCATCATCATAAATTCTAAAGGAGTTGTCATACTAAAAGAATGTTATTTTTGAGGAGAACCTGTTTCAGTCAATATAGTTATAACCATCATCCACGTACCAATCAAAACAGCGAAGAATTCAACAATCCAGACTATATAAAGCATCCCTCCTGACACATTGTTCCCCCTTATTGCCCAGACTCCCGTTGTCGCAATCTTGGTCATCAGGCTAAACATTTCTGAAGGGTGGAACACTAAATGAGCTACCCCCGAATAGTCAACATGCGTAATTGGAAACGTAAACACCAAAAAAGAAGAAAAGCTTTCGAGATTTAATGCCAAACTTAACCAGATGGCCCAACTAATATAGAAAGCACATCCACTGCCCAAAAAGCTACCTACCATTACGAGCCGCTGGTTGGTAAGGGCACGGATTTTTACCAAACTTGTGGCTAAAATAGCTCCCGGCACTAAGATCAATACCAGTGCAACTATTCTCAGGAACACTACCGGTATATACCAAAGTGCATATGCATATAGCCAACCTACTATTGGTATGGTCACAAGAGCAACAATAAACTGCTGAAAAGAATGAACATGTGATTCCGTCAATACTGTATCTGTCGATGTTGTTTTCATTTTAGTAATATTTTGATTAAACTCAATCCTGTATCTCTCAAAACACTATGGACGATACGTTCCAAACCCTATATCAAAACATCGATAGCCTACAAGTTGGATTCGCTTCTGAGATTCTATTAAGTTCCCAATTACACTGATTACGCTTCGGTCATCTATCATACTGCCCAAACTACTTAAATCTACAATGGGCTTGATAAGTAATCTTCGATTGGGAGCCGACCTTACCACAGGAGTTCCTCCTTCCCAAAAAACCGCCGTTTGTGCAGTAACACTTGACACATCAGAGCCTATCTGATACCCCCCCCATGTAAAAGCAAAACAGAAATACCCCTCATGGTCTGTACGAACTATATAAGCATTGTTGTTTTTTTCTACTTTCCCCAAAGTAGTAATTTGTAAAGGAGTAACATCACCAAGAAGTACGTCCCAAATATAAACTTCACAGTTTGAGGCAGGAGCTCCACGATTGAATACCCTCCCAATCACAAACCCTGCCGAATCTGCTGTTGTGTCCAATGCCGCTTTTAGTCTTTGGCAAGCATCCCAAATCGCCATGCCTTTTTTTATGACATGTATTGCTTTGTCTATTTTATCTTCATCCATTTTTAAAGAATTATAGTTGTTTCAATTTTCACGATAAACACCTAATATTTTACCTTCATCAATCATGTTTTTTAATGATAATTTAGCCAAAGCTATGCGTCGAGCATCATATTGATTTTTCTTATCACTGTCAATCCTCAAATCAATCAAGCCAGTAGATTTGGTGGTTTCGTACTGATGTGGATAAAACAAAATGGAGTCTGCTTGTACTTCTGCTACCCGAAAGAGCGTATAGGCTTTGTCTCCCAATTTGACCTCATACACATCTCCATATTGAGGAGTAGTCACAAATGTCAATGTTTCTTTGTCTTTTTGTTGATCCGAAATAATCCCCCAAGTGGTGAAAATACCCAAAAGCGCTAAACCAGCAAACGTCCAAACAGGCGTACTCGCTTGGGCAGCAATCAATTTGGAGGTTGTCTCAAGCGACAACGGCATTTCATGAGCCTGAAGAGTTTGCCGGCAATGCCCACACTGCGACACCTTAGCCTTCCCAATAGGGAAAAATGGTATCCAAAAGATGTGAAAATAGCGTTGAAATATACTGACATAAATACTATGTTGTGCTCCACAATGAGCACAGATTTCTTGCTCTACTTTATCAGTTCGAAGTAGTTTAGCTTTTGTTCCAAAAATGATCATGAGGCTAAGATTTCAGAAGTTATAAATGCTTTAAGAGAATCACCAATAGCTAATACTACCATCAGCATTGACTTTGGTTTTACACATTGGCAAATTCAAAGTTCGATTTAGATGCACGGCTAACTTTCTCTGTATAGAAGGATAGTCAAAATAAGTATGAATAGAAGTAGAGACCGCCGGATTGTTAGTGCTACCTACGGGGCTCAAAATTGCAAACTGAATGATCCCCGAAACACATGGTAGGGCTAATACAAAATCAATGATTGATTTTTGGGTTCTCTCGTACAAGCTTATCCTTACTGCAACACGATCCGCTCCTTTATATGTAACTTCTACTGCGCTTGCTTTTTCTTCCCAGGCTACTTTTTTTGAGGCTTGAAAACTTCCATTGAGCTCATTTCCAAAAACACTGGCTATCATTAATTCTAGCATTGCATTAGAAATTGTACGGGAGGATTGATAAATCAGTGGGTTAGCAGTATATGACCACTGAGAACTCCTCCGTAAATCGGCAGATGAAATCGTATATTTAGGCGAATAGCCATCATTACCATCGATAGTAAGCGGATTAGAAGTTAAATTATTGACATAAATTTGGTAGCCGTTTACTCGAATTGTAATATTTTCCATGCTCCAAGCATCAGTTCCTTCTTTGCCTATTGTGAGATATTTAATGTCTTTTATGGTTTTGAGAGAAGGATCAAGAATATAATAACTATCCGTTTGATTTTTTTCGCGGTCATCTTTCGGTAAATCAAGATAATAGTTATTCATTGCGTCATTGAGTTTTACGTACGCTTTATCATCTGTACCAGCATCAGAAGTATTTGCGGTTTTTATGACCAATTCCAAACTATAAATAGGTACATCTTCTATACTAGCAGGCTTAGTAAAAGTAGGTTCGGCCTCAGGAGTAGGCAGTATAATCGACTCTCCATAGGTTGTACCCTTTATATTGGTAGCGTATGATCTTACATAATAAATGGTATTTTCCTTCAAATCACCAAAGGTACTTTTGAAATTTTTCGGAAAACTCCCTTCGTATTTCCCCAATGTTATTTTACCCGTATTGGACGCCAATGTCGGGACTGAGGTTCCTATCAAATGACCATAGTCAGTAATAGGAGCTCCACCATCGCCGCCAAGCGCGCTTTCTAAGGTAACAGAATTATAGGTCATCGCTCTTGAGACATTACTATTACTAATAACAGGTGGTTTAATAGCAAGTGTATTTACTTCTTGCACTTTACCGTAAGCTGTACCTTTAGCATTGGTTGCATAAGGTCTTACATAATAGGTTGTTCCTTCCTTAAGACTTTTTATTTCGCTGGTAAACTTAAGGGGAAATGGCCCTTTGGTAGCATTAAGCTGGGTATTAGAACTAGTAGTAGTGGGTATTTTTTCCGTAGAAGAATATACATGTCCATGTTGAATAATTTCTAAATTACCACTATTGCTAATCGTACTACTTATTCTCAATGACTCTATTTGAGTATCTTCTATTTTAGAGTTATCATCTATACTCGGAGTCGATGTCACAATTACGGCTGCCGTAGTCACTTCTGCCGTTTTTCCATAACTAATTCCTTTTTCATTCTGAGCATAAGCACGAATATAATACTTCGTATTTGACTTAAGCCCCGTAAAAGTCTTAGAAAAAGAGAAAGGAAAAGGGCCATCGGTACCGCCTAATTCCGTCTTTAAATCACTAACAGACGGACTTGGGTTGATTTCGGAATAAACATGACCATATTGGGTAATTTTAGAACCCCCATCATTAGCAAGGGTGTTGGTAATCTTAAACTCATCGGTTTTTATTTCTTCTATTTTGGTATTGTCGTCAATAGCAGGGGCAAACTTTTTGTCTTCAGCAAGAGTCAGTACTTCTACCGTTTTACCATATACTACACCTTTTTCATTTTTGGCAAATGGTCTCACAAAGTACTTCGTTTCTGGTTTTAAATCTCCAATGGTACTTGCAAAAACCGCTGGAAAAGGGCCACCATTTGCCCCCAAATCTTTTTTACTATCAGAAAGTGTAGGCGTATCGCTGCTTGAAGAGTATACATGACCATGTTCGGTAATGTCGCCATTGCCTGCATTGGTTATTTTACTAGTTACCTTAAAACTATTCAAGGTAATGTTTTCGGTCGTAGAAGCGGCATCAAATTCTACAATTGTCACCTCTTTGGTAGGAGTGACAGTATCTTTTTTTTTGGAGTTACAGGCATACAATAAGCTATAAGATATTGCTCCTAAAAATAAAATTTTAATGATTTTTTTCATTTTAATAATGCGTTTTAACTACTTAATCACTTATCAGAAAGCTGCGTCTTTGGCTAGAGTTCTGCCCATTGACCCCTCACAACCAAGCATCTATTATCGTACAGATATAGGTCTCATTGATTTTGTATTAAATAACTACCTTTAACCTGCCGATATCTCCGCCTAGCTATAGAGTATCGACTGCCATTCGTGAGCACACATGCTTTGTCTATCCTACTCAAATACTGAATATATTGCCGGTTGACAACGATACTTTTACTAATACGAATAAACAGAGTTGGTAGAAGAACCGCCTGCATCCGATTGAGGGTTTTACTAAAAATCAGGTGAGGGCCGTCATTAAATACTACCTTGGTGTAGTTTCCCTCCCCCTCCAAAACGACAATATTTTCGGGAGAAATCTGTTGTAAAATTTCCAACTTAGGGCGTTGTCGTAGATTACGCGGAAGCGGTATTGTCAGAAACGTCATGATAATTAAGCATAAAGATAGTTATTTGTCACCTACTCCACCGTCAAGTTCCATGTTACTTTAGCCTCAGAAACCAGCATAGAATCATCATTAGGAATCTTACCTTTCAGTACAAGTGTGTGCTTACCTTTAGGTAATTTGAGCAGCATATTGTCATTAATTACTTTGGTCGTTTGGCTGCTATAATCACAATCGGGCGTATTAAAATCTTTGTAAATATTTAGGATATCAAATACCTCCGCTTGCCATCTAAATTTTGTTTTATCGGTCATAAGTTCCGTCCCGTCAATTACCACGGAGGCACTGGCCTTTATTAAATCATAAGAGGCCGCAAGTTCTTGATACAAAAAATCTTTGAGGCTTTGACCCGTCTTTGGAAGGATGAAATATGGGTGATTTTGCCCTCCAAATCACTGGGCAAAAGCGTAAAGCCCGATAGGAACTGCTTCGACGCTTGACTTTGAGTGTCCTACTTCATCCAAGAAACAACAGGGTTTACTAAAAGTCATTTGAGGTAAGCTTTTTATACAATGTTTCCTATTTTTTCGGTAGAACCAAATACTTGAACAGTGTCTGGTTCTGCATTGTCTTTTTTGCCAGAAATCACAAAAAAACAACATTGTTAGGCTTAATAGCGTGGAGGGTAGAATGAGTCTTTTCATACTAATGAAAATGATAACTATGAATGATTGATAGCTCAAATTTCCGCCATAAATGGGCATAAAAAAATAGCGAATTTTTGCTATTTTTAGCCTCCACTAAATCCCTATTGTATCTGTGTTCTATACTATCTTCTGCCGAAGTGCTTTACTGATCGCCTCTTGGGATGAATTGACGTGAAGTTTTTCGTAGATTTTACGCAAATGCGCATTGACTGTATTGAAGCTAATGTGGCACACATCGGCAATCATTTTGTAGCTATAGCCATCCACCAAATATTTTAAGATTTCTTTTTCGCGATTTGAGAGATCAAAATACTCCGCAGGAGCTGTTTGCTGGGTTTTAAAAAATTGAAGCACCTTGCGAGCAATGCTCGGACTCATCGGAGCTCCACCCGCATACACTTCGGCAATTGCTTCCAAGACTTTTTGAGGGGTAGTTCCTTTTAAGATATAACCCGATGCCCCCGCACAAATCGCGGCAAATACCTTATCATCGTCCTCAAAGACCGTTTGCATCAAAATAGGCAAATGTGGATACTCTTTTCGAATTGCAATAACGGCCTCAATGCCCGATACGTCAGGCATTTTGATATCCATAATAACTAGATCAGGATTGGCTCTGGCTATTTTGATAAGTACCTGTGTAGCGTTGTTGAAAGCACCGCATAATACATAGTCGTCGCTATCTTTGAGAAGCAATTCCATACTACTTGTAAATGCCACATTATCATCAAAAATAGCGACTCGTATCATGTGATTGATTACCTAAAGTTTCAATTACAAATATCTTTTCGGTTGTCAGAACAATCAATAGCGAATATTGATGATTTTAAAGGGGAATCATTAGTTTAATGACGGTTCCTTTGCCTTTTTCAGAGTTAATTTCAATCAATCCCAAAAGATGCGCTACTCGCTGTTGCAAATTGCGCAAGCCATTGCCATCAGCAACATTGTTTATATCAAAACCCACGCCATCGTCGATTACTTTTACCCACATAGAAGCGTTGTATTTTTTTATAGTTATCTGTATTTCTTTGGCTTGTGAATGTTTAGCAATATTGTGAACGATTTCTTTAAAAATCAAAAACAGATGACGTTGCTGTTCAATGCTCAATGTTTGTGCTTCTTCCATTTCGTTCTTAAAATGCAGCTTCATTCCTCGATTCGACAGCATAGCTTCCGCAAAAGCTCGTACTTTCTCGGCAAAATCTTGTGCATTATCATTGGAGGGATTAATCGTCCAGACCATTCCACGCATGGTTTGAATCATTTCTTTGGAGTCTTCGATGATCTTTTCAAGAATGGGCAAGGCATCTTCTGGTTTTTTATGGAATTTCATTTTTGCCATTTCGCCCAAAAAACTAATATTCCCCAGCGTACTTCCCACATCATCGTGAAGGTCTGAAGCGATTTCATTACGGAGAGTTTGAATTTTGAGTTTGTTTTTAAATTCGTTTTTTAAATAGAAATAGTAAGCCATTCCCAATACACCAAAGGCTAAAAGCCATACAAGCGGCCAAAACCACCAATATCCCCAAAAAGGGGGAATAATATTGATTTTGAGAGAAAGAGGCTCAGGGTTCCATACCCCGTCGCCGTTACTGCCCCTTACCATAAACTTATACTCGCCCGAGGGCAGTTTTGTATAGTTGATAGTCCGTTTTTCTTGGGTAGCTATCCAATTTTCATCAATACCCTCCATTTTATATAAGTACTGGTTTTTGGGAGTATTTGAAAAGTTGAGCGCAGCAAACTCAAACTCCAAAAAATTTTGGTCATATTTTAATTCCAAATGTTTTTGGGAGGGATAATACAGACTATCCATTACCTTAATCCGAGTCATTTTTAAGGGTGGGACAAAGGTATTTTTACGCAAACTGTCAGGATTGAAATAATTGACGCCTTTGACTCCCCCAAAGTAGAGATTCCCGTAAGTATCTTGAAAACTACAATTGGTATTAAATTCATTACTTTGCAATCCATCACGGCTATCATAGTTACGGATTACTCCTTTTGTCAATGAAAAATGGACTAACCCTTTGTTACAACTTAACCACAAATCCCCTCTTCTATCTTTCAATATACCATAAATAACGTCGTTTGGTAGTCGAAAAGGTGGCTCACCAATCACCGATGAATAGTGGTTACTCATTTTAAAACTCCTCAAATCCATTTCATAAAGACCACAGTCAGTCCCGATAAAAAGACGTTGGGAATCTTGATAAAAACTACGAACATTGTTACAAGTCAATCCCTGTCTCTTATCAAATTGAAGCGCTATTTTTTTGGTGGGGTCATAGCAAAGCATCCCATGGCCTAGGGTTCCTATCCAAATTCTTTGCTTTGAATCTACAAAAAAGGTTCGGATTGTGTGTGATTTATAGGCCTCTAAACTCTCAAACTGACCCTTTTTTTTCCATTGCCCAGTTTTGGTATTAAAACATTCCAATCCTCGTTCACCACCCGTCCATATCTCACCAAACGAAGTAGCCAAAACAGCATACAAATAATAGGGTTTGTTAGGTAAAAAAGACTTAAAGTGGCGAGTTTTTTTATCAAAACGATTTAATCCAGTAGAAGTAGCTAGCCACAAATAATTGTACCCTTGGGCTGAGATGCTGTATATCTCATTGTGTTGCAAACTATTGGGATCACGGGGGTCATTTACAAAATTTTGAAACTGCCCTGAGGAGTTAAGGTGTGACAACCCTCCTTTGTTGGTTCCAAAGTATAGCCCTGAATCATCCCCCCAAATTGTAAAAACCATGTCATCGAGCATGGTGTTAAAGAGGTTTGTCTGCTTTTTAATGGTCCGAAAAGGAAAACGCAAAGGATCATATTTGCTGAACCCACTACTTCCAAGTCCTAACCACACGATGCCTTGTCGGTCTTGAAATAGGCTTAATACAAAATCTTCTCCTAAACTCGCTTCGTTGGCCAATTCTTTACGAATATGTACAAACTTCTTCAGGTCATGTCTATACAAAGAAACACCACCTTGCTTCGTACCCAGCCAGAGATTACCCGCTCGGTCTTTCATCATACACCTTATTTCATTGTCGCTTATATAAAGAGGTTCTGTTCCTTTGGTAAAACACTTCCAATTCTTGGAATTTTTGGGAGTATCTATTTGATAAACCCCTTGGTTATAAATCGACATCCACAGCTTATTATCGGCATCAAAACAAATGGCCTGAATGACGGATTTTGAATTTATCCTCAATTTTGTTTTGATATTCGTAGGCACAAAAACATCATTATGGTAGTCAAAATAAAATACATCATCATAGGTAGAAAGCCATAGATTACCTGAGGAGTCTAGGCAAAAGTCATATAAATTAGTTTGAAGAGGTAAGTAATGAGCTAGTTTTTTTGTGATGTAAGAGTATCTAAACACCCCTTGTTCATCAGTCATTATCCACACATTCCCATGATAATCTTCGATAAATTTTTCAATTGAAACAGAATCCAACGAATGGGTCATATTTAATTCCTGCCTAAAACTTTTAAAACCCTCTATACGCTTATCATAAAAATTTATGCCTTTACGAGTACCTACCCAAAAACGCCCCTTAGAGTCCGCCAATAACGCTTGCACAAAACTACTATTGATGCCATTTTGGGTAGTAGTTCTAAATGTTTTTAATGAATAGCCATCATACCTACTAAGTCCATCTTGAGTCGCAAACCATATAAAATCATCGAACTGAGATACAGCATAGCCACTACCTTGTTCAAGACCCTCTTTTTGAGTAATATGCTCAAACCTATATGCAATTAAGCTTTGGGCTTTTAGAATACAGAAATTTGAAGAAGCAAAAATTAATAAAATATAATTCCAGTATTTCGTCCAGAAGCATTTATTGTGTGAATGGATGATAAATAACATCTCTAAATTTACATATTTTTAATATTAAATCAGCCAAGCGAAGTCTCAAAATTTATCAAACGGTAGGAGTTCTTGTAGAAAGAAGCAATAACCGCAGCGCTAGTAAATAAAAAATTGAAATATTTTTCTCCTACTTTGTAACCTTCTCCCTATCACCCAGTAATCTCTCCATGAAAACCCAAACAGTTCCATGACCGACGAACAGGCCATGTATGCCGTAAGTCAGGGAGATTTAGATAAGGCGGCAATCTTGTATGAACGCTACAAGAAGTCGCTCCTCAATTTCTTCCTTTATAGACAACACGACCGTGAAAATGCCCGTGATTTGACTCAGCAGGTATTTCTCAGGATGTTGCGCTATCGGCATACCTATCGAGAAGGTGCTTCGTTTCGAACGTGGGTATTGGAGATTGCTCGAAATGTGTTTTTTGATCATTTAAAACAAAATCCTACATTTTCGGATTTGACAGAAATACCCGATGTAGGAGATACCTACGACGAAGCCGACGAACAACACCAATATTTGCACCAGGCACTGACACAGCTGCCCGACCAATATCGTGAAGTATTGGTATTGAGCAGATTTCAGAATATGAGTTATGAAGAAATAGGACAGACCTTAGGGCTCTCGGTAGCCAACGTAAAAGTAAGGGTATTTAGAGCCATGCAAAAATTGAGAGATTTGTACTTTGATGTAAGTAGTAAATAAAATTCAGAAAGACGATGCTAAACGAACAAATCATCACCGACTATCTGCTAGGACACCTCTCGGAGGCAGAGCGTGTCGTTTTTGAGCAGCGCCTCTCTACCGATCCCCTCTTGCGGAAAGAAGTAGAAGAGTTGAAGCAGGTTTGGCAAATGCTCCAAAACACTGAGGCTGATACGGACTCTCAAATGGACGAGGCTTTTTATAAAGCTTTACAAGGAGAGAAAATCCTTGCTACTACCATCGTTAAACTTTCTCCTAGCCCTTGGCGGCAATATTTTAAATATGCCGCTGCCGTGGCAGGTATCGCAATTACGTTTTGGATAGGCCGTCAGACAGCTCCTATTCAAATTGAGTACCGTACTATTGCGGCTGCTTCTACCCCAGCCACCCCGCCTCCTACCCATACAGCCTCTTTGCAAAAAGCAGAATCAAGTGACGACGATTTTATTGAGACCAAAAACCCGCATAAAAAAGGCAAACAAGAGTCAATTGACCAGCAAATCGCATCATTGCGAAAAGAAATGAAAATGACCCAAGAGCTTGTGATTCTGAGTTTGTTGAAAGAACGCTCAGCTTCAGAAAGAATCAAAGGACTTAACTATGCAGCGGCACTCAATAATCCTAAGCCTGCGGTGATTCAGGCACTTATCAAAACCCTCCGCGAAGACGAAAGTCTCAATGTCCGCCTATCGACTATCGAAACACTCGAACGATTTAGGCAAACCGACGAAGTTAAAAAAGTACTTGTTAATCAGCTAGTTATAACTAATGAACCTATCGAACAAAGTACGCTCATCGAAACCCTCGTAAGGATGCGCGTTAAAGAAAGTCTGCCAGTATTTGAACAAATTCAAAAAGACGAAAAAGTGGACGAATCTGTAAGAATTTTGGCTAAAAATAGTATCGGAGAACTTTCCATGATTACCGAATAACGTATTAAACTAACCTCACAAATACAAAACAATCTAAGAGCCATGCGCAAATACATGCTTTTTCTAGGTGCGCTTGCCATTGCAAGCAGTACTTACGCCCAAACATACAAAACGAAGTTTACCGGAGCCAACAAACAAGTAGTGATGGATATTGATGCTAAGCAGCTTGATATCGAAGGTTACAGTGGTGATGAAGTAATCATCGAAGCCTCTGACCTACCCAAAGTTCCGCAAGAAGCCGACGGTTTGCGACCCTTATCGGCGGGAGGAGTTGACAATACCAACATTGGATTGTCGAGCAACCTTAATGGAGATGTGCTAAAAATCAACGTAGTCTTGAAAGGTAAAGCGACTTATAAAGTTAAAATGCCACAGGACTTAAACCTCATCATCAAAAAACGCAACTCTTGCTCATGTAATGAAAACGGAATGTCTATTTCGGGCGTAAAAGGAAGCATCGAAGTCAATACCAACTACGAAGATATTACCCTCAACAATGTATCAGGGCCTATTGTAGCTAACTCTAATCAAGGAAAAATAAAAATCGTTTTTGACGATAAAATGCCCGAAAAACCTTCATCAATCGTGAGCTATAGTGATAATGTGGACATCAGTGTTCCCGAAAAAGCCAAGGTACTTTTTAGCATTAGCGCTTCAGACGGCAATATGTTTACTGATTTAGACCTCAAACCTTATACCCCTGACCCTAAAGCATTAGAAGAAGAGAAAAAAGCCTACGAAGAAGCGCGAACTATCGGCCGCAAAGCGATGGAGTCAGATGCCGCCAGAGCCGCTTCAGAAAGAGTAGCTGTTAGGAGCCAAAGTTCGGGCACTGCTAGTACCTACTCACCGGGCAATAGAGCCTATATCAATCAGTCGGGAGAGGGAAACAATGTGGTCATAGGTAGCACCAATGGCGTGGTATATTCTTTTTCTGATGGCCAATATAGATACTGGGATAGCGACCGCAATGCTCCTAAATACGTATTGAATGAGCCTCAAACCAAAATTTCGATTCGCTCAAGTCGCGGCAATGTGTATTTGAGGAAGAAGAAATAATAGACGCTTTTAAAGCAGTTTTTGTTGACGGTAGCAGATTTCATTTATAAATCTACTACCGTTACTATTTTTATGGCGATACGAAATCTCTCTTTCCCCCACTCTTGGCAATGAGGCGGGTTTCTTTGATGACAATCTGCTGACTCATGGCTTTGCACATATCATAAATAGTGAGAGCCGCTACACTTGCTCCTGTCAATGCTTCCATTTCTATGCCTGTTTTTCCTGTCACACTGGCCGTACATTCAATCACCACCTCCCTTGCTTCATTGACTTTAATTTCTACCTGACAATTTTCTAATCCTAAAGGGTGACACAACGGAATGAGTTCGCCAGTACGCTTGGCGGCCATCACTCCAGCGATGATTGCAGTCTGAAACACGGGTCCCTTTTTTGTATTGATTTCGTTGTTTTCTAACAGGTTCATGATTTCATCCCCCAAAACTACGATACTACGGGCTTTGGCTACACGTTTCGTCACGGCTTTGGCCGATATATCCACCATGCTTGGATTACCCTCGACATCTAAATGAGTAAGAGACATATTTTCTTTTGTTTTAAATACTAATAACACAAAGTAACACGAAAGCTTCGCGTAGTTTCACTTAATTTCTAATTTTTATCATTTTATGGTACTTCCCCATTGGCTACCTTGTAACTTTGTAATCAACAATTGAAGTAATTTATAGTTAATCAAATGTGGTTTACAAAACTTGGCGAGTTTTAACCATTTATGTAGAGCTTGCCAAGGTGTTTTTTTACAACCTTGCCAAGTTTAAATACCAAGATATCTGTATGTTAGCACAGCTTAATAGTCTTCTTTGGGAAATTCTGAACGACCACCTCACCGTAGCCGAGGCATCTTGGCTGCAAGAGCAAGGAAATGCAACTCCCTTAGAATTAATGACTGCCTTTGTGGCAGCACCTCGTTTTTTGGCCAAACGAACCATCAAACCCACCGTAGCCCAAAATATCGAATTGAATGAAACCTTAGAAGGGTTTTCGGTAGAAGATTGGGGAATTGTGCGATTGGGTCGCGTATGGTTGTTGAGTTGTTTGGATAGTACCAATAAGGAAGAATACTGCCGACACATCGAGACGCTTTTTGACACTGCCGAAATGAATGAGTTGGTAGCGTTGTATTCGGCATTGCCCTTATTGGCGTATCCCCAACAATGGCTTTTTCGCGCCACCGATGCCGTACGTTCCAACATGGGCGTAGTGTACGAAGCAATTGCACTGCGCAATCCCTATCCCTACCATCATTTTTCTGAGTTAGCATGGAATCAGTTGGTACTGAAGGGAATTTTTAATGATAAGCCTCTTCACCTCATCTATGGGCTCGAAGAGCGAAGCAATGAAAAGCTAGTACTCACTCTTTCGGATTTTGCCCACGAACGCTGGGCAGCGGGCCGATGGGTGGCACCTCAAGTATGGCGGTTGGCTACGCGATTTTTGAACGAAACTCTACTTGCTGACATGAAGCTCTTGTTTGAGTCAAATTCCGAATACGACCAACAAGCAGCTGCCCTTACGTGTTATCACTCTAATCACGAGCCTGCATTGGAATTATTGGCTAATTATCCACATTTAGAAAAAGTTGTCAACACCCACCACATTACGTGGGCAAATCTTGAATTTTCTGACCTGAATACCTATGTGTCAAAACCATAAAGAATTCGAACAAAATCCTTCTCATTTCGAAGAATCGGAGGAGGTGGTTGCCCAAACCGATTTGAGCTGGGAATCGCATCGTAGCCTTATTCAAGGAATGCGCTTTTTTGACCCCCACATCCATATGGTATCGCGTACTACCGACGATTATGAAGCCATGCGCGATGCAGGTATTGTTGCCCTGATTGAGCCTGCCTTTTGGGTAGGACAGCCCCGGACGGGTCTTTCTACTTTTAAAGACTATTTTAGCAGCCTTGTTGGTTGGGAGCGTTTTCGTTCGTCGCAGTTTGGAATTAAACACTACTGCACGATTGGACTTAACTCTCGCGAAGCCAACAACGAGCCTCTTGCCGAACAAGTAATGGAGATTTTACCCTTGTACTTGTACAAAGAAGGCGTGGTAGGCGTAGGGGAAATTGGTTTTGATGACCAGACCGCCGCCGAAGAAAAATACTATCGGCTGCAGTTGGAATTGGCAAAAAAAGCCAAGTTACCCGTTCAGATTCACACGCCACACCGCGACAAAAAACGCGGTACCGAACGCAGCATGGCGATTGCGCTCGAACACGGTATTGATCCGTCGTGGGTGATAGTGGATCACAACAACGAAGAAACCGTCAAAAGTGTGCTGGACCAAGGTTTTTGGGCGGCATTTACGATTTATCCGTTCACTAAAATGAGCAACGAACGCATGGTGAAAATAGTAGAGCAGTACGGCCCTGAGCGCATTATGGTCAATTCTGCCGCCGATTGGGGGATTTCTGACCCATTGGCGATTCCCAAAACGGCAGTCTTGATGAAATTGAATGGTATTTCTGACGAAGCGATTCGATTGGTAACTTACCAAAATGCCATTGACGCCTTTGCCAAAAGTGGACAAATCGATATTAATGACTTTGAAAACGGTCTTACCATTGACCAAAGTCAGAAGTTTAATGGTAATACGATTTTACGCGGAGGCCAAGAACCGGATGCAAAAAAGAAAAATACACTTTTAATCAAGTAGGTACAAAAGACTTTCCAAGTTTGAATACGTAGAAAACCAAACTTGGAAAGTTAAGAGTTAAGAGACCTTCCAAGTTTCAAAAACTTGGAAGGTCTGTCATTTCAAAATTTTGAAGTAGTCCCAACGTGAGCAATCTCAAACCCTATTTTCAACTGGCGCGCCCTGCCAATATCGTCACCGCAATCGCTGATATACTGGCGGGTATGACCATTACTCAATTTATTTTTGAGCCTTCTGCCCACAGTGCCTATTGGCTGATTCTTGCTACCATAGGATTGTACGGGGGCGGTGTAGTGATGAACGATGTATTTGATGCTGAACTTGATGCCATCGAGCGTCCCGAACGACCCATTCCAAGTGGCAAAGTCTCACCTAATGCAGCTGCTCTTTTAGGAATTTCCCTTTTGGTGATGGGGATTATAGCCGCTGGCATGTTCAGTCTTTTGAGTGCTCAATTAGCCTTAATCATCGCTGCTTTAGCGGTGATTTATGACCGCTATGCCAAACATAGCGCCGTTTTCGGCCCTATTACAATGGGCCTTTGCCGTGGCGGAAATTTACTTCTGGGAATGAGTGTCGTGAGCCAATCATTGATAGAATGGGGCTGGGTAGCTTTAGTACCGATTGCCTACATCGGCGCTATCACCCTGATAAGCCAAGACGAAGTACACGGGGGCAAACGTCGTTCGCTATATATTGCAGCTTCGCTATATATGAGTGTCCATGCCATCCAATTCATCGTCGCATTCCAGCAAGGCAATGGTTCTATGGCTTTACTCCTAATTGCCTTACACGCTTTGTTGATAGGTCATCCTTTGTGGAAAGCTTTTCAAAACCCCATCGGCCCCAATATCGGCAAGGCCGTCAAAGCAGGCGTTCTTTCACTCATTGTCATGAACGCGGCCTGGTGCGTAGCTTTTGGGAACTGGCCTATCGCACTTGTTGTTTTATTATTATTGCCACTTTCCATTTTATTAGCCCGTGTGTTTGCGGTAACTTAGCGTTTTTTAAAATTATGCAACCCCTAAAACAATCCTTTCAGGTCTCTTATAGTTATTCCATATTTTTTACCCAAGACCTGTTTCATCTTGCCAACGATACCCTAGGCGCATTTTTTCGTTCTTTTGACGACGCCAGTTTTCAGCGTAAAGCACTGTGTGTAATAGATAGTGGTTTTGTAGCTCACTACCCAAATCTTACCCAAGATATTCTTACCTATTTTGCAACTTTAGAAGAGACCGTAAAATTAGTACCTTCTATTTTGGTATTACCTGGGGGAGAAGAAGCCAAAAATGACCCTGCTCTCTTTGACCAAATTGTGGAAGCAATCGACCAATATGGTATCGACCGTCATTCGTTTGTCATCGGCATTGGCGGTGGGGCTATTCTTGATTTGGTGGGATATGCTGCTGCTGTATCACACCGTGGCGTCAAACATATTCGTATTCCGACGACGGTTTTATCTCAAAACGATTCAGGAGTGGGGGTCAAAAACGGCATTAATTACCGAGGAAAGAAAAATTTCTTGGGTTCATTTGCTCCTCCTATTGCGGTTTTTAATGACCTCACTTTCTTGCATAGTCTCGACGACCGCGATTGGCGTTCGGGCATTGCCGAAGCTATCAAAGTAGCTCTCATCAAAGACAAAGTTTTCTTTGAGTGGATTGAAGCCAACGCCAACGCTCTAGCCCAACGCAACGACGAAGTGATGGCGTATTTGATTCATCGATGTGCCGAAATGCACGTGGAGCACATTCGCAGTGGCGACCCCTTCGAATTTGGTTCGTCACGACCATTGGATTTTGGGCACTGGGCTGCTCACAAACTGGAGTATCTCACCGATTTTCAAGTGCGCCACGGCGAAGCAGTTGCCATTGGCATTGCGCTAGACAGTGTGTATTCGACCAAAGTGGGCAAACTCCGTGCAGAAGAATTAGAACGAATTTTGGCCGTAATTCAAAAGTTGGGCTTTGATCTGTACCACCCCAAACTTGCCGAAAATGATAAAATAAACCTTCGCAATGGGTTACAAGAGTTCAGAGAACATTTGGGCGGTCGCCTGACTATTATGCTCCTCGATTGCATCGGTAAGGGTGTGGAAGTCCACGAAATGGACGCTGACCTTATCGCAGATGCAGTAGATTATTTAGAAGGACATTTTTCAAGTCTGTTAATCAATTAAAAAAACTCCCTGATACTTTCTTAGGCCAAAAATTCTTATGACAGGAGGTGTGGCCTAAGAAAGTATTTTTGTTTGAAAAACACCTTTTTAGGTAAAACAATGTTTTCCAAACAGATTTTTTTCTACACTATTCACCATAATGCAAACCCCTCACGGACACCTCACTTATTGTAGCAATATTCACCCTGGCGAACAATGGGAAAATCATTTTCAAGCCCTGCGTGACAACCTTCCTTATATAAAATCAAAACTCTCGCCCAACGAACCTTTTGCCCTAGGGCTTCGGCTTGCCAATGATGCTTCTATTGAGCTATCGGAACCTGAAAAGTTGACAGAATTTAAAGAATGGTTGACCGCAAACGATATTTACGTTTTTACCATGAATGGCTTCCCATACGGAGGTTTTCATGCCACGCGTGTCAAAGACAATGTGCATACCCCCGATTGGACCACCGACAATCGTACCGAATATACTAAGCGTCTCTTTAGGATTTTGGCACAACTGCTTCCCGCTAACATCGAAGGAGGCGTTTCTACCTCTCCATTATCTTATCGCTATTGGTGGCAAACCGAAGAAGAAAAACAACAAGCCATCAAAACCGCCACTGAAAATATACTGAATGTGGTAGAAGAATTGATAGCTCTCCGCCAAGCCACGGGCAAAACAATGCACCTTGACATTGAGCCTGAGCCTGACGGAATTTTGGAAAATGGGCAGGAGTTTATTGAGTGGTATGCTGATTATTTTTTGCCTAAAGGCATTGCTCATTTGCAAGAATCCCACAATTTTACGCCCGAAGAGGCCAAAGAAACATTGCTTACTCACATCCAACTTTGCTACGACGTTTGCCACTTTGCGGTGAGTTACGAAGAGCCGCAAGTCATTGTTGACCAGCTCAAAGAACTAGGAATCCGAGTCGGAAAAATTCAGATTAGTTCGGCCATAAAAATGACATTGAATGACCAACGCGCCGAAAAATTAGCTGCCATTCGAAGCTTCGACGAACCCGTGTATTTGCACCAAGTCGTAGCAAAAACCGAAGAAGGCACGTTCCAGAAATTCCCTGATTTGGCAGAAGCGCTACAAGCCGACGCAAGTACCCACAACGAATGGCGAATTCACTTTCACGTGCCGCTGTTTATTGATTCGTACGGCTTGCTCGACTCGACCCAAACTGAAATCGTCAAAACGCTCGCGGTGCATAAAGCTACCCCGTTCACCCAACACCTCGAAGTCGAAACTTACACCTGGGGCGTGTTGCCTACCGCTATGCAAAAACCCATCGGCGAGTCTATTGTCCGCGAAATGGAATGGGTAAAAGAACAACTCAAATGAACAAAACCGTTGTCATAGATATTGTTGGCCTAAGTGCCAATTTGATTGGAGAGCATACTCCTTTTTTGAGTGAGTATGTTAAATCACGCCACACAACGCCGATTAAGCCCGTGCTGCCTGCCGTAACGACCACTTCGCAGAGTTGTTATGTAACGGGTAAATGGCCATCGGAACACGGGATTGTGGCCAACGGCTGGTACGACCGCGAGGATGCTGAAATGAAATTTTGGAAGCAATCCAACAAGCTCGTGAAGGCCGAAAAAATCTGGGATGCCGCCAAACGTCAAGATCCGTCGTTTACCTGTTCCAAGATGTTTTGGTGGTACAACATGTACTCCACCGCCGACTTTTCGGTCACGCCCCGCCCCCAATACCACGCCGACGGGGTGAAAGCGCCCGATTGTTACGCCTACCCTGCGTCGTTGCGCGACGAACTTCAGCAAGATTTGGGACAATTTCCGTTGTTTAATTTTTGGGGTCCCAATGCCAATATCAAATCAACGAAGTGGATTGCGGATGCTTCGCTCTGGGTTGACCGCAAACACGACCCTACGCTGACGCTCATTTATTTACCGCATTTGGATTATTGTCTGCAAAAATTCGGCCCTGATTTTTCAAAAATCAGCAAAGAGCTCAACGAAATAGACCAAGTCGTGGCCGATTTGGTACGGCATTACGAAGCCAAAAATACCCGCATTATTTTACTTTCCGAATACGGCATTAACCCCGTTCACCGTCCTGTTCATATCAATCGTATTTTGCGCGAGGAAGGGTTGATTTCAGTGCGTACGGAGCGTTGGTACGAGCTTTTGGACGCGGGAGCTTCGAAAGCATTTGCCGCTGCCGACCACCAAATTGCCCACATTTATATCAACGACCCTGCCGTAAAAGCGCAGGTAAAAAAGCGCCTCGAACAAACCGAAGGAATTGAGCTTGTACTGGACGACGAAGGTAAAAAAGCGCACCACATCGACCACGAGCGGGCGGGCGACTTGGTCGCAGTAGCCAAGCCCGACAGTTGGTTTACCTACTACTACTGGTTCGACGACGCCAAAGCGCCCGATTACGCGCATTTGGTTGACATCCACCGCAAACCAGGCTACGACCCCGTTGAGATGTTTATGGATCCCAAAAATCCGTTTATCAAACTTCGAGCGGGCTATAAATTAGCGCGTAAGCTGCTCGGTTTCCGTTATTTAATGGACGTTATTCCGCTGGATGCTACGCTCATTAAAGGTTCACACGGAGGTATCAGTGCACCCCGCGAATTTTATCCCATTTGTATTACAGACACTCCCCTAACGCAGTCCGAACTCCAAGCTACGGATGTATATGACGTGATTTGGGGGCATTTGTTTTAAGAGAAAAAGAGCTTTTTCAGCTGTCTTCTTAGCGTAATCATTCGGTTTAAAATAATTAGAACAGAGATGATTACCGCTACTCTGACAGGCAACGGCGGCGTTGGCAAATGAAACTGGTAGATTTCTATGACTGGCGGAAGTTTTATAAACCAAACTCCAATCATCAGCAGCCAACAGGCTACGCAAGAAATCATCAGCCATCTTTTAAAAACACGATAAAAGTGCAGTTGTTTCTCTAATTTTTGCATCAGTTCATCGGTAAAAAATGCGGAAGTATGTAGCAAACTATCTTTCAGCAGCGTTCGTGTTTTTTCTTCGTTCATAATAAGTTACGGAGTTCATCTCCAGCTAATTTTTCCAATAAGATAAACATATTTTTTCGCCCTCGGTGCAACAGCACTTTTATATTGGTCTGACTCAATTCGGTGATTTCCTCTATATCACTTATCCCCAAATCACACAAATAGAATAATCTTAAAACCAAGGCTTCCTCCGCTTTAAGCATCGCCAAAGCGCGTTGAATGTATATTTTTCGTTCATTGCTCAAAAGAACCTCCCAACCAGAAGTTGCATCCTGTGCTGTTTCCTGCGTGGTAGAATCTATTTCTTCAAAATACTCTTTCTTGCTCTTATCTCGAAGGGTATAAGAGGTATTCACTACAATGCGGTAAAGCCACGTTGAGAAAGAGGATTCAAAACGAAAATGTCGAAGGTTGGTAAAAACCCGCAAAAACGCTTCTTGTAAAGCATCGTGAGCCAAATGTTCGTCTTTAAGAATCGAACAAGCCAACGAGAACGATACATCCTTGTGTTTTTCTACCAACATCCGACAAGCCAACGTGTCCCCTGCTTTTATTTTTGCTATTAAAAGAGCATCATCCTCTTTTTTCATCTTTGCTTCGCAGAAAATGAGCCGTTAGCAATCCTATTCCTCCTCCGATAAGAATGACAGAATAAACCAGTAAATCGGTAGTATCTTCCGACAAATTCATTTCCGTAAAAACAGCAGACATTCCTAACCCTGCCCCCGTTCCGAGAACAATACAGCCGATGTCGCGGTAACTAACCTTGTTTTCAGGAAGTGAATCCCCTTTTTCAAGAATGGTCTTTTTAATTAAGTAGTTGTATTTGGCAAGTATAAATACCACCAAAACCCCCGAACCAAAGACGCAAAGTCCCATAAAAATACTCTCAAAATGCTCCATACAATTGATTTTCAAAGATTTACAAATAATTAAAATTCATCGTCTAAGTACTTTCCAATTTTATTGTACAATTCAAAAGCTTTCTCACAATTGGTAAAAAAGACCAATCCGTACTTTTTTTCTTTATTGAAACAACAATATGCTTGAAAGTCATGGTTGTTACCTGTATGAAGATAGCGCATTCCGTACGGCGTAGGTTTCATCGAAAACCCTAAACACCAACCGGTTTGCCCAGTTTGAGTGATTTCGTCATTTGCCGAAAAATGAATTTGTTCGGTCAACATTTCACTAAATGTGCTTTTTTTGAGTCCTTCCTGTTGTATCATGGCAATCAAAAACTTAGCGTAATCGACCACTTCTGTATGAAGGCTATAGGCTGCGCCAAAAGCTTTACCAGGTCGATCTAAGGCTGTCATTTTCCCCTTTTTATGTCCCCTTGCTTTGTGTTGCCTCACGTAATCATTTCCTTCCATGTAGGTTGTATGTTGCATTTGAAGCGGTCGTGCTACTTCTTGCTGAAACACCGAGTCTAACCCAGCTTCCCATTTGGTCTTATGTTGAACCGCAATAACAGCCGCCAAATATTGATATGCTTCTCCAGAATAAGAAAAACCAGTACCGGGTTGAAACTTAATTTCCATTGGTTTGTCATGTGCCCAATTAGGGAAACCCGTTGTATGCCCAAGTACCATACGTGCTGTTATCAGTTTGTAGCGCTCGTCATTATCCTTAATACTTGGATGCGGTAAATAATGAAACAAAGGTTTATCGAGTTCAATAACCCCTTTTTCAACCATTTTCATGACAAAATAGGCAAAAAGTGGTTTGGATAACGAAGCTCCTTCAAATAACGTTTCATGGGTAACAGGGGCTTGAGTTTCGGTATTGGCAACACCAAACATACGATGATACACCAACTCCGCATCGTTGATAATGCCGATAGCTACACCAGGAATATCCAAGCTATCCATTGTTTTTGTAATAAGTTTGTCCAGTTCGCTGATTTTCACAGGCCGCCCACTGACGGCTTTGATAGAACGGTTACGGGTTTGCGCTTGCGTAAAATGCGCCAAAGTCCAAAAGAAAAGGCTGTAATAAAAAAACTTCATAGCAATACCGTTTTATAAATTTGTCGGCATTGGACTATACAGCTTAATAAATGGTTACAAGTAGGTATGAAAAATATATTTTGGGCTTTTTTAGAAGATTTTTACACTGTTTCTTATTTGTTCCACGACCTTCATGAAGCATCTCCTACAGCCACTAACACGTCTAATCTTTGGGATTCTCCTTCTCAGTAGCTGCCAATCTAAAGAAGACACCTTACCCGCTCCTACGACCGAGGGGCTCAATACTTTTGGTTGTAAAATCAATGGAAAAGTATGGATTGCAGACGGCATTCGGAACGACCAAGGCCCCGCCGCGAAGGCCATCGAGGTAGAGTTTAAGCGGTTGAGCGCCACTACTTTTTATTTATTTATCCATACCAATGCCAGCACCAAAGATCGCGTTCAGTTAACGCTGCCCAAAGGTGTCGTGGGTACTAATTTATTGGAAGATTTGTACGACAAACCTTTCGGGATTTATTACGACAGCAATTTCAAGATTTTCAAGACAAAATCATCCAATCCTGGACAAGTGGTCATCTCCCGATTGGATACCGTGAACCGAATCGTCTCAGGCAGATTTGCGTTTGATGCCGAATTCGTTGTTTCTAAAGAAACCGTAAAAGTTACCGAAGGGCGCTTTGATATTAAGTATGAGTGAGGAGAACGACCATAAATGAAGTTATAATTCTATACATACTCGGTATTTTTATTTTTTGGATTTCTGGCTTTCTTTTGGTAATATAGAGCAATGTAAGTCATCTTTACACGCTTTCTATATCTCGCATAAAATAATGATAATCAGACGCCAAGATTACCAACACTTGTTGTGGATGTCATTACTGATAGGAGGAGCAATGTCTTGCCAGCCTCGTTCGGAATCCACCAGTACACTCACCACCGCTCAACTCATCTGTCGTACACAGCCCATTGACAAAGCTTGGTACAGCTCAGGGCAGAAGGCAGCGCTTTTTGATAGCTTGGGAAACTTGAATTTCCCCATTACTACACGCAGCCAAGAAGCGCAACGTTACTTCAATCAAGGGCTAATGCTCGCAGCGGGCTTCAACCACGCCGAAGCTGCTCGTTCCTTTTATGAAGCTATTCGGCTAGATTCTACTTGTGCTATGGCTTATTGGGGATTTAGCTATGTGCTGGGGCCTAATTATAACGCAGGCATGGAAGCCGATAATTATGAACGCGCTTATAAAGCTATTCAGCAGGCTCGTCAACTGTCGAGTAATAGTACGGCCAAAGAAAAAGCATTAATCAATGCGCTTGCAAAACGCTACTCGGCCCAGCCCGTTGAAGACCGAAAACCGTATGATGTAGCCTATTCGCAGGCGATGGAGCAAGTTCACAAACAATTTCCAGACGATGCAGATATTGCAGCCCTCTATGCCGAATCGCTTATGGACTTACATCCTTGGGATTTGTGGGAACATGACGGCACACCCAAACCGTGGACTCCTGCTATTGTTGCTACACTTGAAAGCTTGCTCCAACAAAATCCCAACCACATTGCTCTCAACCATTATTATATTCATGCGGTAGAAGCCTCGCAAACGCCCGAACGAGGTCTAAAGAGTGCCCAAATACTCAGTAAAGTAGCTCCCAAAGCCAGTCATTTGGTACATATGCCTTCCCACATTTATATTCGTACAGGCCACTACCATGAAGGCTCCCTCAGCAACTGGAATGCAGTCAAGGCAGATAGCCTCTATCTCATGGGCGAGTATGCGCAGGGAGCTTTTCCGCTTAGCTATTTTCCCCACAACTACCACTTTTTGGTAGCTACTGCCACCTTAGAGGGTAATTACCAATGGGCCATGAGTTCGGCGCAGAAATTGGCCGACAATACTCAGAAAACATTGATGGCCGACCTCAACTGGAGTACATTACAACATTATTATACCATCCCTTATCACGTAGCGATTAAGTTTGGGCAATGGGACGAACTCCTCAATAGGTGCAAAGCCGATACTGTTCAGCTAAAATACCCTACTGCTATCCGCCACTATGCCCGTGGAATGGCTTTGGTAGGCAAAAAACAAATCGCCGAGGCTAAGTTGGAACTTCAACAACTTGATAAATTAACAAACGACCCCGATATTGCTTCTTTGACCATTTGGTCCATTAACTCCATGCGCTCTATTTTAGAAATAGCTCGTCGGGTGCTAAAAGCAGAAATTCTGGCTCAAGAGCAGCAACTTTCCGCTAGTATTAAGCTTCTTGAAGAAGCCGTAAATCTGGAAGACCAATTAAATTATAACGAGCCTCCTGATTGGTTTTTCTCTGTTCGTCATCATTTGGGTTTGGTTTTACAAAAAGCCAATCGCTATAAAGAAGCAGAAGCTGTTTTTGCCAAAGACTTAACCCACTTTCCCAACAATGGCTGGGCTTTGTCAGGTCTTTATAAAGCACAAGTCAGTCAAGGCCAAAGGGATAAAGCCGAGCAAACGTTCAGATTGTTAGAAGAAGCTCTCAAATGGGCAGATGCCGAGGTAAAGGCACAATTGACAGAAAATTTGAAAAGCTAAGTGGTCATTAACAAAATTCAAAAAGAAGGTTAGGGCAAATTGATGGTAGCCCTATTTTCTCTTTAAAATTCAATCTTGTAACTCAAATTGGCCTTTTGGAGAAACCACCACAGGTATCATAGCAACAGTTCTGAAATTCAGTAACTGACTTTTGATTCCATTAAATTCTTCTTCATTTGGAGAAACATAGACAATATTGAGCACCACCACATCTGCCCTGTTCGGTCTAGTTCCAACATCTGATGTTGCTCAATAAGGTTTTCTTAAAAAACAAGATGAGAGAGCGTACTATCCCTTAAAAGACATTTCACCTATTCCACCACATTCTCCGCCAGATTCGGTATCTTTGCGGAGTTTTTTTATTTCAAGCTAGTTTGATAACGTGTTTGTTATACGACTAACTAATAACAATTAACGGTGGCTTGCCACTTAGTATCATGAACCTGTTTAACGTTTATCCGATTTACGACATCGAACCCGTCCAAGCGCAAGGCTCTTGGCTCTGGGACAGCAAAGGCGAGAAGTACCTCGACCTTTACGGCGGTCACGCCGTGATTTCGGTGGGTCATTGTCACCCCCATTACGTCGAAAAAATGACGGAACAGTTGCGACGAATTAACTTCTACTCCAACTCTGTCAGGATACCGTTACAGGATGAATTGGCCCAAAAACTAGGCGACCTCGCCGGCTATCCCGATTATACCCTCTTTTTGTGCAACTCTGGTGCCGAAGCCAACGAAAACGCCATTAAGTTGGCCTCTTTTTACAACGGCGGTAGCAAAATAGTCGCCTTTACGAAGTCGTTTCACGGCCGTACGGCAGGGGCAGTTGCGATGACCGACAACCCGTCGATTGTTGCGCCTGTCAACTACAACAAACACGTCACGTTTTTGCCGTTCAACGACGCCGAAGCCGTTCGTCAGCACGACATGACCGACGTGTGTGCCATCATCGTTGAAGGTATCCAAGGCGTGGGTGGTATCCAAGTAGCATCAGAAGAGTTTTTGCGGGCCATCCGTCAGAAATGCGACGAAAGCAACGCTACCTTTATTTTGGACAGCGTACAGTGCGGTTATGGACGTTCGGGGAAATTTTTCTCGAACCAACACTACACCGATCTTCACGCCGACCTATACACCACCGCCAAAGGCATGGGCAACGGTTTCCCGATTGCGGGGGTTTTGATTTCGCCTAAGTTCCAAGCCAAATACGGCATGTTGGGTACGACATTCGGTGGAAATCACTTGGCGTGCGCGGCGGGTATTGCTGTACTCGACATCATGAAAGACGAAAACCTCATGGCCAACGCCGTAGAAATCGGGGATTATTTGATGAAAGGCATTGCCGAAATCGGTGGCTACAAAGAGCTTCGCGGACGTGGGTTGATGATTGGAATCGAATACGATTTCGCCATTGAAGACCTCCGCAACAAGCTGTTGTTCGACTATAAATTATTCACGGGCGTAGCAGGCAAAAACACCATTCGTTTGTTGCCATCGCTCGCACTCAAAAAAGAAGAAGCTGATTTATTTTTAGAAGCGTTGAGCAAAGAAGTTCGCGTTTTGGCTTAATTCAGTTAGTCCCGAAATACAATTCGGGACTCCAACGGTATAACGTCTCCGACGTTTTACCAGCCATTAAAACCCTGAAAAAGTAACCTATCTTTTTCAGGGTTTTAATTTATCTTTACCAAAGATACTTTTTAAATCAACTGACCATGTTAACGAAAACCTCTCGTCGAAAAGCACTATTGCCCCCCCAAAAGGTGTCTATTGAAGAATATTTCAGGGCAGAAGACAAATCCATTTATAAACATGAATACCACGACGGCATTATCAAGAAAATGGCAGGAGGACAATTAACTCATAATCGATTGGCTCAAAAAGCAGCCAACCTCATTGATTCTTTTTTGGAAAGTAATGATGTAAATCTTGTGGTAAGTAACAGCGACACTAAAATCCGAATTGAGCAGTACAACAAATTTGTGTATCCCGATGCAGTAGTGATTTGTGAAAAGCCAGAGTTTTACCAAAACCGAAAAGATACAATTACCAACCCTCTTGTCGTCGTAGAAGTACTGTCCGACTCCACCAAAGAGTACGACCGAACCCTCAAATACGAGTATTACCGTACCATTCCAAGTTTCAAAGAATACGTATTGGTACATCAAGACCGAAAACACGTATCGGTCTATACCAAACAACCCGATGCCACCTGGATTGTCCGCGATTACGACGGCGACGATGCCACTGCTATTTTGTACGCCATTCAACAATGCCCACTGTCTCTCAAACGGCTTTACAGGGGACTAGAAATCATAAACCCATAAAAAAACCGCAAGCCCGCACCTACATTCAGAGGCAAGTCTGATTGCTAGTCCAGAAATGTAATTCGGGTCTGTTAGGGGAAGTTCACGTTTTGGCCTAATCATTTCCTTTTTTAACATCAAAACTCTGAGAATAGCCATTGTGCTTTCTCAGGGTTTTTGTTTTGGGAGCTAGCCTGAATCAAAAAGGGGGCAGATGCGAGGCTTGCCCCTACTATTGTTGCCCCAAATTATAATTTGGGGCTAGGCTGAGTAATTCGGGGCTAGCCCGAAAAAAAGCCGCCGAACGAAAGTCGTCCGACGGCTTGCAAACAAGTAGGATAAAATGAAATTTAATTCAACCAGTTAGACCCACATTGCCTTTAGGGTAAGGGGATAACTGGTAGTCAGACTTTCCAAGTTTTGAAAACTTGGAAAGTCTATTATTCACATCAATTCTTCTTCACCTTTTTAATCGTGAATGGTACACAAATCGTAGGTGGACAACAATCAACTTCGGTTACAATCACAGGGCAACATCCTCCTGATGGACAGCTACCATTGCTGGCTGTAAATGTATAACTACCCGCCTTGTTGAAGAGTACAACATTGCCTGTTTGGCCATCTGACCACACTACGTTGGTGTACTTAGCAGGCACTACTACCTGCACCGATTGGCCTGTACACAACTTGAAAGGTACCGTAAAACACTCCCGATCCAAATCATCCTCGTCTTCTTTTGAATTGTTAGGAGTCGAGTCTTTATCTTTCTCGTTGGTTTTACTGATTTCAGCCGTGTTGAACCAAATACCTTCTGCTAGCACTTTTACCTTGATTTGTAAAGTAACCGTGTCACCATTGGCCGCAATATTCCCAATCGTCCAGATTTTAGTGGTTGGGTTATAGCTTCCTCTGCTAGCGGTGCTGCTGACATAAGAGACTCCTACATTCAAACTATCGGTCACTTCTACACCCGTAGCGTTTTTATTACTTTCGTTCCAAACTTTGATAGTATAAGTAAGCTCATCTCCAACTTGGGCTATCTTCTTGTCGATATGCTTGGATAATGCCAAATCAACAGTATCAATACAGGTTTTGGCTGAGACTGTCACGGCATGCAAGCTAGAGTCGCAACCTACTGGCACATTACGCAGACGAACGTAGAAGGTAGTAGCACTGTTGACAACACCCGACGGGGTAAAACTCGTCGTAGTGGCTAAGGGGGTACCTGTGCCAGCGGCATTGTTGTACCACGCTACCTCTGCTATTGCCGATGTTACAGTTGCCTGCAAAGTAGGGAAGCTTTCTCCTTGACATACGTCAAAGGTTGTGACTGGAACCGTCAAGATTGGACAGATAGCTTTCAAGCCCGCATCTACCGAGGTGATGTTACGTGCAGGGTCACCTAATGGTTTGGTCGTGTCTATTGTGTAAGTGCCTGTTTTACCGTCTACACCCGCATCGCTGTCTTTTTCGTCATCGCTGCCGGTGTTAGGAGTAACTACACTCTAACCCGCTGGTACCACAAACTGTACCGAATAAGTCCCTGCTACCAAACTGTCAAACAAGTACTTGCCTTGCGCATTGGTCACTGTGCTGTCAATCTTGGTGCCTGCTGCATTCAACAAATACACTTTCACGCCTGAGGCTGGGGTATCACCACTGCCTTGTACATTGTCGCCATTGTCGAACCATACATAGTCGCCCAAGCTTCCAAAGGGTACAAACCCAGCGTCAATTTGTGGGTTGTTGCGAAGCGTATCACTCTCTGCTTTGCTTACATCAATGGTAATCAAATGGGTGATTCCATTTTTACCTGCATCACTGTCGGAGACATCGGCACCTGTATTGGCAGTGGTAGATTTGCTGCCCGCTGGCGCTGTAAACTGCACGCGGTAGCTACCCGCCAACAAACTGTCAAACAAATACTTGCCTTGCGCGTCCGTCACAGTACTGTCGATTTTGGCACCTGAGGCATTTAATAAATAAACCTTCGCACCCACAATCGGTGGCTCAGCGGCAGTGCTACCTTGCTGACCGTCGTTGTTGGTATCGACCCATACATAATCGCCGATTGAACCATAACAACATACCAAATCGCGGATGCTGACACCTGATCCTCTCAAGTGACGAGTCACGGCTCCACAGTTGATGTTTTTGGCGGGACACGATAGTAATACAGGAGAGCTAAACAAGCCAAAGAAACACAAAGCAGGTTGTTGGTCTTTCAAACAGACATTGTCTACTTTGGGAGTAATGGTGTAGTTAATAGAAACCGCCAACGAATCGCCTACGGCTAGACCCGCTGGAATTAGTACGCGGTAAGTGGGGTGGCCTTGCGGATCCGTGCCCACGACAGGGTTGGCAAAAGGAGCGGCAAACACCACATTGCTCACTTGCAATAAGGTATGATCCACTGCCAAAGTCAACGTGACCGAATCTTGACCTGAACTCGCTCCTGAGGCACTACCATAACCTCCCAAGTTTTTGATGTACAATTGGTCATAGACAGATTGAGTACCGTTTTTAGCCGCACACACTTGCAAAGGAATTAGTACTGACGACAAGCTGTAGTTGTTTTGCGTGCCTGCGGTACCGACCAAATTCAAAGGCACCACGCCCATAGCTCGTGTAAGAGTGCCGCAATAATTGGTTCCTTGTAGCGTATAAGGGATTTCGCTCGCGGTAGGACAAGCCGTGAATACAATTTTATACTGTATAATCAGACGGTTTTTGGTGGTAGTATCGGCTCCTGTGAGGTCAACGTTTCATCCACCCGAATGGTTTCATTGGGCGTAAACTGCTTGTCACCTCCTAGCTGCGTCCCCTGCAAGCGATAGGTACGGTACACATAATTACTCACGGTGGTGGTACTCACGGGAGTCACTGCCACCGCGGTTCCATTGGCAGAGATACCGTTGGAATTACGAACTGCCGCACTGGTAAAAGTCAAGTCTTTATGGTTAATAGTGGTATAGATCAATTCATTTTGAAAACCATAACCTGTATTAAGAATATTGGTTGCAATACTAAAGGCGGTCGAAAGCGTGGGTGTCGGATTGCCATTGGTAGTTTGGTTGAGCAAGGAATGAGCAATCACGCTTTTACCAATGTTCATGGCCGAGGAGCTGAACGTTTCACTGCCCAAGGGGAAACCTGTAGGATAGGTGATGCTACCCGTTAAGCGAGGCAAACCGCTGATACTACCCACGTTACAATCGGGCCGTAATACAAACTTTAGGCGCGTAGTTGCACCCGTAGCGGGTAAGGGCACGGTGATTATCAGTTTTTTGTTGGTGTAGCTCTGCTGCTGCACCCCTGCAGGCGTAGAGTTTACGGAGTTGTTGATATACTCCAACAAAGCTCCTCCCGGTATGGAGATTTCAATGTTGGCCGTACCTGCATAAGTCACCCCTTTGGCACCTTGCAGATTGGTCAGGTTCAGGTAAATCGTATCGGTATTACAGGCCGATAAGGTGGTGGGAGTCAGCAGTTGTAGCTGCCCCGAAGGGGAGGTCTGAGCATGCAAACTAAAAGAGCTTAGCAGCAAAATAAGGCATCCTAGCAGGATGGTAGCACCATGAGGGCTGCCTTTCTGAAGGTGGGAGATAGATCGCTTTGGCATCGGTTGTATAGTTAATTGGATTTTCTATGGCTATAAGATTTAATCATATAGTTTTCTAAATTAGCCATATACTTTTGAAGTCAAAAACTGTACCAAAGAAGAACAAATAAAGGCAAGAGAGAGTATTGAAGCGTTTTTTGCCAATTTTATAACTATTTAAAAATCAATATTTTATATCAAACCAATATCCTTGATAAGAATTATTTCTCTATTTTTATTCCATAATACCAGCAATAATATACCAAATCAAAAACCTATATATTAGACATATATTTTTTTATAAAAATGATAAAAAAATAAAATTGAAGAGGTTTAGCATGGGAACCTCTCCCCTGCCCCCCTCATTGCAGAAGAGGGGTTTTTAGGGATTGTCGAAGTGGTTCTCTCTGCTTCTCTGTCGTTTTAAAAAAACAACCACCCGAATAAGTCCAGAAATGTAATGCGGGACTTTTGGGGCATTGCGTATGAGATGCTTTTTTAGAACATCGCAGACGTTAATCCAGTATTGCCCCAAACTATAATTTGGGGCTAGCATGAAAGACCTTCCAAGTTTTCAAAACTTGGAAGGTTTATACCGCAAACTACTCTGTAATTCGGGAGTGTTAGGGCATTGCGTATGAGACGCTTTTTAGCACGTCGCAGACGTTAATCCAGTGTTGCCCCAAACTATAATTTGGAGCTAGCCATTCGGGACTTTTAGGGCATTACGTCTCCGGTGCCCTACAAAAAAGCGTCGAAGACGCTAATCCATTCTAGCCTCAAACTATAATTTGGGGCAAGCCTGGGTACCTTTTCAAAGGCTGCAATCAGTGAAGAGAAAGTTTATATTTTTCAAAAAACTCAGGATCAAAATTTGCCTGTTGGAAATTATTTAACACCTTTTCAATCGTTATTTTGTCTTTAATCCATTCTTCACACACCCCATGACGAAGGCGAGTACCCAAAGCATTAAAGCCCAATACGGCACCGCTCTTTGAATCATAATTGATCCGAAGGAGTACTTCTTTGGTAGGATGTTGCCAACAATAACTACTTACACCTTCAGGCAAAGAGGCCGGCACCACTCCATAAGTTTGGTACTCTAAATCAAAAAATTTTGCAGAATTAAAAAATACTCCTGGTTGATAGGCTGTACGCTTACCACAGATAGTTTGGGCGACAGTCTCGCCCATGATACGGCCTGTGTACCAAATTTGTTCGATTGATTTACGACCCTCAAGCGGTTGCTGATGCTCTACACAGTCTCCTATGGCATATACATCCGGAAGATTTGTTTCAAGGTATTTGTTGACCACAATTCCCTTATTGAGGTATAGATTATTGGAGTTTGAAGAAAGAAAGGAGATATTGGGCGCTACCCCAATAGTTAGCCCAACTAATTGACAATCAACACTATCACCTTGCACTGTCTCTACTCTTTCTACTCTCTTTTGACCTCTGATTGCTTTGAGTTCGGTATTGAAGCGTAAATCTATACCTCGTTTTTGAATATGTTTTGTCACAAGGTCAGACTCCTCTTTGGGCAACACACTACTCCAATAGCTTTTTTCTCTGACAAGCATAGTAACCTCAATATGACGAGTATGCAGCATTTCGGCAAGTTCCACCCCAATCAAACCTCCCCCTACAATCACGGCTTTTGAGATACCAGCAGTATTTTTTTCGAGCAATTCCAAATCTTGATAACTATATAATCCCTGCACACCACTCAGGCTTTGTCCCTCCCAATCACCCCAACGAGGCACCGAGCCCGTCGCCAAAATGAGTTTATCGTAGGTTAAGACCTTACTAACAATAGCCTGTTTATTCGTATGTTTAGGGGCTACCTTGGTAAGTCGCTCTAGCAGTGAAGGCGTATAGGTCACTTGATAGCTATCTGCGGAGAGAGTTATTGTCTTTTGGAGAAAATCAATATTTTCTACCGTGGCTCTATAAAGATTGATGCGGTTTTTGTCCCAAAACCAATCCTCATAAGGCTTGAGGTGATGGTATTGCTGATGCCCCATATAGACATACATCAACGCCGTACGAGAAAAGAAATGGTCTGTTTCTTTGGAAATAACCACAATTTCAGCGTCGCTCTGCTTTCGGATGTGCCGAGCGGCAGTGATACCTGCAATTCCGTTTCCTACAATAACAATACGCATAAACAGCAGGTTAAAGCGGTATTAATTGTTATACGTTAATAGTTTACCTTCAAATAACCTGACTTTTAGCCACTTACCAAATAACTACATGAAGGTTCAAGTTTCACAAAAATAACCAATTATATGAATGGAGAGCATTCAAATCGCCATTGCGGGATTCCCTTTAGGCCCTATACTCAACCGTAAACCAAAATCCTTACCTTTGCTCACGTCTTCTAGTCTTACCAATATCCCCCCTCTTCCTTTCCAAGAGCGGGTTTTGTCAGTATTAGCTTTTTTGTCAGGGGTGTATTTGCCTGATAAGTAAGTATCAAATTGCTCAAGCAGACTTTTCACGGCATTGCTATCATTGAGATATACATCAAGCTTTACCCCACTGAGATTTTTGTTTTTATCCAAATAATAAAGTACATCTATCGCCTCAAAGTTTTCGGTTTCGTAAGTAAAGCCCACGTGGTTTGTGGTATCTTCAAAAAGCTCGAATGTCTCTTCTGTCTTGATTTTACTCACAGGGTCTCCTAGCTGAAAGCCACGAAAAACACCTCCTTGACGTCCAATGATTGTGGTCAACAACTGTGAGTGATTTGTACTAACAATAGGCTCAGTACTAGATATTACGCTGTCTTTTTTAACGCTTTGCTGTTCGGTAGTTTGCTCCGCACTCTTCCCACACGACAACAACAAAATGCTCGACGAAGCTATAAAAATCACCGCCAATACTGATCTAGTATATGATATAGTCATAGTTATAAAAAATGATACTCTTGCGAAGTTAGGAGTTTTGTGTCAATTATGATGATAGTATAGTTTGAAAATGAAGTAATTTGATAATTGGAATATCCTAAAACTCCCTTCCTATGGCAAAATACGGCCTTGCTTCGCCCAAATGATTGAAAGAATAATTGATACGTCCCACAAAATTGTACCACGTCACTACGTCCATTCCCACCCCAAACCCAAACAATGGGCGATTGGCAAGCTGACTATTGTTAAGTTCAGGATAAGGGTTTCGGACATAGCCTACATCAGCGTAGATATTGGGATAAATAGCGATAGGTAAAGCATTGAATTGTCGTAGCTTGATAAATTTGCTTAAATTGAATGTCCGATTAAGCAGCTGATACCGAAGATTAGTTTTGAGATAACTATAATGAGGCCCATCAATCACATATAGCTCATATCCACGTACCAAATCCCCCCCATATCCCATACCACGGGTTTGTAAGAAAGGCTGCCGAGCAGGCGTAGCTACTTTAAGTTCGGTCAGATAACTAAAATATAATTTTTTGGCCAAAGGTATGTATTGCCCCCAGTTGAAAGTAGCCTCCAATATATCAACGTCCTCGGAAGGTAATACACCTATTTTGCTCACATAAAATCCATAAATATACCCTCTGAGTGCATACTGCCCTCGGTCGCGGCGATCATAGAAATGGGAATAGGAGAGTTGCAGATACCGTTGGCGACTCTTACCTCCCAAAAAATAATTGGGATTGAGGCGAGCAATGGTATCAGCCACGTTTGTCATGGAATATTGGGCAGAGAAAGAATGATATCCGTAAAATTTCGGACGGTGCGTAAGCGTCAAGTAAGGGACTATCCGCTCACGGGTTCGTTCGTCGCTTCCCAAAAAAGAAAGTTTGTCTCGATTGGTACGATAAGCCAAAGAGCGATTGGTGATTCTCAAGATACCGATAGTAAGACCCGTACGCTGCTTTTTGTCTAAATAAGGAATTGAATAATAAATATCCAACCGAGGTATAAAACCAAACTCAGCCCGTAAGCGTAGACGGTCGTTGTTGCCAGTAAGGTTTTGATGCAGGGCATACACGCCATAAATTGTTCGGCTCAAATCACGCCCTCGTTCATACCACCACTCATTGAAATTACGGTCAGCTAGCTCAAATACCGGAAAAGCCAGCAAATACCACTGCTCTTTCAATACCACCTCTATATCTACCATAGTAAGCCCTCCCATCCATTTGGCATCTGCGGTGTAAAAAGGTAGCTGAGTGGTATCGACAACTACTTTCTTTTTAAGCTCTACCGAAAGAAACAAGTTAGTGTTTAGGATTTTTCGGCGGTCGTATTCAAGCAGAGAGTCCAATTGAAATACGGTAAGTGTATCACCTCCTTTTACATCCATTTCACGACGAATGATACGTTCTTTGGTGCGAAAATTACCAATAATTTGAACCTGCCTGACCACAACCTTCTGGGTCGTGTCAGGTGTGCCACCCCAAACCGACATCCAAAAAGCATGAAAGAGCGAAATTAGAAGCATATATTACTCAATAAACCCATATTTTGCTTTTGCTTTCTCGCGCGAGGTAGCATTGTAATGCCACCACTCTGTTTGGATAGAGGTGAAGCCCGCCTTCAGCATGACCCTCCGAAGAAGTTTCCGATTTTCGAGTTGCTGAGCTGAAAGTTTTCCAGCTTTAAGCATCGCAGCTTCCCGGCGTGGCTCCGCCAATTCACCAAAAAAATCAAAAATAGTACCCATGTCGAGAGGGCGACCTTTATCGTCGGCGATGGTCAAATCCACCGCGCAGCCAAAATTATGAATGGAACCTTTGGTAGGATTGGCTACAAAATCTTCGCGCCGATTGGGGGGCATATGGCTCATCCGGTTCCAAAATATTTTTGTAACACTCCGAGGGCGGGCTCCGTCATATACCAAAAGCGTATATTTTGGCTTTTCTTGTTTCAAAAACTGATTTGCTTTGATGAGTTTGTCGGCCGCCATAGGTTGAAGATAAGCCCGCTCCAAATCGCCATAGACGTCTTCTTTGATAAAATTGTCGGTAGTAGAGTATTTCAATTCAACCAAAATACTAGGGTCTAACTTCTGAATATCGACCAAGCCATGCGCAATAAACTTCTCTTCTAACGAAACCTTGTTTTTTTGCCCATTACTCGCCAAAGCAAGTAAGACTCCTCCTCCAAAAATGATTGTTTTGACACAAGTCAACGTTTTCTTCAATGTCATTGATAATTTTTTTAGGATTCTTCAAAAGTTACAAATTACGGATAAATCTCCGGAAAAAATCCTAGCTCTCTCTATTAAATGCTTTCGATATGTCTATCTATAACTGTTAAAACTCAAAAATAGAGATAACTTTCTGTCTATATTTTTAAAAAACCGCTTTAGACAAGGGTAACTACGCCCCTATTCGATGCTTTTGTAGTCATCTGTTCTAAAATTTTAGTATCATTCAAACCTTTTAGAGAAAAATGAAACCCAAACACAAAAACTTATCGGTGTCGCGACGCGATTTTGTGCAAAAAAGTGCGATGGCCGTAGGTAGTTTTTTCATTGTACCACGCCACGTCATAGGGAAAGGCTATACCGCACCTTCTGATAAGCTCAACCTAGCCGCAATAGGCGCAGGTGGAAAAGGAACAGGCGATATTTTCAATGCCTCCAACAACGGTGCTAATAATGTAGTAGCCTTGTGTGATGTTGATTTGAGCAGAGCAGCCAAATCAATCGAAAGGTTTCCCAATGCCACTAAATACAAAGATTGGAGAGAGATGCTCTCTAAAGAAGCGAAAAATATAGACGCTCTCACTATTTCTACTCCTGACCACAACCATGCTATCATTGCAATGGCGGCCATGCAGTTGGGAAAACACGTATATGTACAAAAACCTTTGACACACAATATTTATGAAGCTCGTATGCTCACCGAAGCAGCTCGTAAATACAAAGTAGTGACTCAAATGGGAAACCAAGGTGCATCAAACCCCGCACAGCTTCAAATGGTGGAGTGGTTTAATAAAGGTTTGGTAGGCCCTATACATACTGTTCAGATATGGACCGACCGCCCCGTATGGCCACAGGGTATTCCGGTACCAAGCGGTAAGCCTAATATGCCCGAAGGCATCGCCTGGGAGCAATGGGTAGGCCCGGCTCAGTGGGTAGACTATCACCCAGGCTATCACCCCTTTAAGTGGCGTGGATGGTGGAATTTTGGAACGGGTGCATTAGGCGACATCGGATGCCATACTATCGATACACCTTTCCGGGTGTTGGGTCTCAACTACCCCACCGAAGTAGAATGTAGTATCGGTTCGGTATTCTTGAAAGATTGGAACCCTGAGTGGATTCCAGAAGGATGCCCTCCTTCGGCAGCTGTAGAAATTAAGTTTCCGGCCACTGCCAAAAACAAAACTCCGATGAAAATGATCTGGATGGATGGCGGCTTGCGTCCTTTCCACCCCGATTGGATTCCTGCCAACGAACCACTCAGCACCGATGGCAACGGAGCCAATGGGGTATTGATGATTGGTAGCAAAGGAATCATCGCTTGCGATATGTATGGCAACAATCCTAAGATTTATTATAAAAATGGGGATAAAGTAGTAATGGCAAAGGATAGCAAATATGGTGCTCCAGTGAATTTACCAGAGTATGGTCACCAAATTTATTGGACTGAAGCATGTAAAGCAGGCTTTGGTAGCGATAAGCACAAAGCCTTGACTTCTTCGTTTGATTACTCAGGCCCCCTTACCGAAACAGTATTGATGGGTAACTTAGCAATTCGTAGCTATATGCTTCGCAAACAACAAGGCAATGGCTTTGATTACTATGGCCGCAAGAAGCTCTTGTGGGATGGTACCAATATGAAGATTACCAACTTCGACGATGCCAATCAGTTTGTCACTCGCCAATACCGCGATGGTTGGAAACTGGTGTAGATTCATTGTCTCCAACAAAAAAGCTCGTTTCTGCGAAACGAGCTTTTTTGTTGGTAACTACCCCTTGATGGTAATTTTTGACCTAGCACACACACCCCCAATCGGTGGATTGTGTTTAGAGACACTTACTTCTATGGTCTCTATCTCAGGATACACTTTTCGGCATTCTTCAATAATTTGGTGAGCAATATGCTCTAGCAGGCGAGTTGACTTTTGCATTTGCTTAGCCACGATTTCGTACACTATGGCGTAGTTTACAGTTCCTTCCAAACGATCATAGCGAGCTGCTTCCGTAAAATCGGTAGTGATGTTTACATCAATCGTGTATCTATTACCTATTTTTTGTTCTTCGTCAGATACTCCATGATAAGCGAAAAACTCTATTCCTTCAAGCGCAACGGTTCCCAAAAGGTAGTAATGTTAAATTTGGTCGAAAAATGAGCCTTCTTCTTGTCCTTTCTTATCTTTCTTTTCTTGCTCTACCGTTTCCTCTTTTGGTGGGGTTTCGGCCTCAGGAGTGGCTTCCACATCCGCTACTATTGCCTCAGCTTGAGTATCACTCTCTCCTACTTCACTGCTTGTGAGTGCTGCTGATTCATCGGCTGTTCCGGCTACTACTTCCTCTACCACTTGCTCCGATTCGAGTCTAGCTTTTTGAGATTCTTCTCCCGTTTTGAGAGATACTTCTACTTGGCTTTTTAAATCTTCAAATTTCTCTATTACCGTAGTTTGAGAAAATTTCTTTTCAAAACGTTCGATACTATCTACCGTATTGTTGGCCAATGCTTTGAGCTGAACGATGAGATTGTCACGGTATTTTTCCATGGCTTTAAAGTCTCGCTCATGGTTTTTGAACTCTCCAATAATTTCCTCGCGCACATATTTGGATTGATTTTCGGCATCCATGATGAGCATATTCGCTTTTTTGCGAGCCTCATTTACCAACTCTTCACTTTTTTGGCGTGCTTCTTCGATATACACCTCCGCCGCTACTTTGGCTTGCTCGGTCATTTGGGCGCTGGTGTCTTCGGCTGTTTTGAGCATCCGAAACATCGTAAGCTCCACTTCTCGAAGTTTACCCAATTCTTTCTCCGCGATTTCCAATTGCATTTTAAGCATTTTATTTTCATTCAGGACGCGCTCCCATTCGTTAGAGAGAGAGGTTAAAAAAGCCGTAACTTCCTCAACATCAAAACCTCTTAATACCCTTTGAAAAGTATGCTGGCGAATCTCAATCGGCGTGACTTTCATCTGTTTATTTGGTTATATACCTGATAATTAGGTGCTAAAGTTATAAAAAATCAATTAAAACGCTCGTTTTTGTTGGTTAATTTAAGGATTTAACCACTTATTACGTTGCAAAATCGCCCTCTCATTTTCTAGCTCCTGTAAATGCACAGTGCCGTCAGTAAAGGTAATCATCTGAAGTCCAACCCAAGCTAAGGCATGATTGAGGTGATTTTCGAGGGGCAAATTACTTAAAATACAATCATTCCAGTACCATTCTAATGATTGACCAGCCACTTCTTCTACAATCGACTGGTAATCTTCGAGCGAATATCCCACAAAAGGTATGCCAAATCGCTGCCACAATAGACGCATTACATCATCAAGCGAACGCTGGTGTTGATGAATTTTTCGAATGGTAAGGTCTAAAATCAACGCAACCAAAGCTCCTTTATGATATACAGATACTTTTCTTTTTGGTATACCTTTTTCGTAGCCATCTAGCCACAAATCCCACGAAGACTCCGTCAACGATTGTGCAGCATCACGACTATTTTCGAAATGTCGTTTCATATATACCTGTAACTCACGGCAATAGGCCGCGTCATCAAATACTCCCGACCGCCTCAAAAACAAATCCCCGTAGTAAGTGGTGACTCCTTCTGCTACAAAACAAGTACTGAAATAATTTTCTTTGGTAAAATCATAGGGCAGTAATTCTTGTGGTCGAATACGAATAATATTCCAAGCATGAAATAATTCATGAGAACTTACTCCCAACAAATCGGTATATAATCCTTCGCCTTCATCATCCGGTCCAAGCACAATCATCGTCGAATGCCGATGCTCCACCCCATGGTAGTAGGGCGTGGGTAAAATTAGATTTAAAAAGTGATATTCAGCTTCGGGAAAGCTTCCCATCATTTCGATTTGAGATTTGGTAAATTTCTCAAAATCTATTAAAATTTGATTCCAATTGGGCTTTATGTTTCCCTGCATCCATACATAAAACATCGTATCCTTCACCTGATAGGCTTGGCACTGGATGGTGGCCGAAGCCAACAAGGGACTATCTACCAACTCATAGTAATCTTTAGCAAGGAGTTGTTTACCTTGTTTTTTTAAACCACAAGCAATCCGAAAATCGTCCGCAATATCCAGCGTCAGCGTACATGGTTCGGCTAACCGCCCCTCCATATACACGCACAAATTGACGGGATTTATATACCAAAACTCAGGACTAACATAGCTACTCCCTGCATTCTGAACGTTGGCATAATAATTGTATCGTACACTGATTTCAGTTTCACCAGCAGTTTCTACACGCCAGCGATCTTTGGTGATTTTCCGAAAAGTAAGTGGGTCGTTATTTTTATTAAAAACTCCAAATTGTTGAATATTTTTGGCAAAGTGTTGGAGCTCATACCTACCTGGTCGCCAAGCCGGAAGCTGAATCTCAACTACCTCTTCAACAATATTTTCTATGTGACATTCTATTTCAATAAAGCGGCTTTCGAGAGATTGACTAAACAGGCGATATTGCATATGAAGAGCGGGGAAAACAGGTAAAACGGTAGATGGTTTCTATTACATGAATAGTAAAAATACTAAAAAGATACGACGAATAGTACCCTATTGGCTTTTTTCTAACGATTTGTTTCCTTTAAATCACAATTTAGCAGATAGCTATTCTTTATGAAAAAGATACTTTTATACTGCTTTTTAGTCGCTTTTTATAGCCTACACCTATTCGCTCAAATTCCCCAGAGTGCTGATTCGTTAGCGAGCTACCTAAAGTCAGCACCAAAAGATACCAATTATGTAAAAGCCCTCAACGATTACAGTTGGCTTTTGGTCGAGCAAGGAAAATACAATTTGGCCGATTCTCTAGCCACTCAAAGCCAACATCTTGCGATTAAACTTCACTTTAAGGCTGGAGAGTATGGCAGCCTCAATACGCTGGGCCGCTCGGCATATATCCAAGGGATGTACCCTAAAGCCCTGAAAATATACGAGAAAAACTTACAAATAGCTCAAAAGTATCAATTGCCGCTCTCTACCCTTCAAAATGCCTTGGCCAATTTTGCCATGATCAATCAGCTCTCTGGCAACAACGAAAAAGCATTGGAGTTTTCTTTAAAATCTATCAAAATTTACGAAAACAATCATCTTCCTAAACTCTCAGGCTCCCCTTATGATGTAGCAGCTTCGGTATTTGCGCTTCAAGGCAAGATTGATTTGGCCATTGAATACCTCAAAAAAACTTTAGAGATTAAGACGCGAGACCAAAATTATCGCGGAATGGCTATCTCGGCCAACCGACTCGGAAATACCATTAATCAAAAAGGAGACCCCAAAAAAGGGCTTGTTTACTTGAAACAAGCTGAGCAATACGCCGAAAAAGTGGGTTATATGCAAGTATTACCGGATATTTTAATCAATCAATCTAATGCCTATCGGGCTATCAATCAGCCAGCTGAAGATATTAAAGCTCTCAAAAAAGCTGAACAAATAAGCAAGAAAATCCATACGACTCATCAGCTGGGGGCTATTTATGGTAATATGGGGCAGTATTATCAACATCAAAAACAATTTGGGCTTTCGGAAGAATATCTACGAAAAGCGCTAAAAATTTTTGAAGACATAGGTTCTCTCGAATATCAGGGATATTTGTATCAAGCTCTTACTGAGATGTTTGTAGATAAGGGTGATTTCAAAAGTGCTTTCTTGAATCAAAAAGTAGCTAAGCAAGTCAATGATTCTCTTTTAAGTGAAAAACAGCTCGCTAACATGAATGAATTGAACGCCCGTTTTGAAAGTGAAAAAAAAGAACAACAAATCAAGCTATTACAACAAGATGCTCAAATCAAAGAGCAACAGCTCGCTCAAAATAAGTTTTGGCTAGCAGGCGGTGTACTAGTACTTCTACTGGCGAGTGCCATTACGGCTTGGCTTCTTAATCGCGCTCGGCTACAGCGCTTGCAAGAAACCCTCGCTCTTCGCAACCACATTGCCGCTGATTTTCATGACGAATTGGGGGCTACTCTGAGCAGTATTGCTATTTATAGCGAAATTGCCACGCACGAAAATGGGAGCAATTCTCAAAAAATCCAGCCCATTTTAAAAATGATTGCAGAATCATCTCGCAGTACTGTTACCGCCATGAACGACATGGTTTGGTCTATCAAACCTGACAATGACACTATGACTACCGTCGTTCAACGAATGAAAGACTTTGCCATTCCTTTACTTGAAAATCAATCCATTACCTTTGAGTTCATCACAAATCCTAGCATCGAATCGCTAATCCCCGACATGACTCAGCGTAAAAATATCTACCTTATTTTCAAAGAAGCCCTCAACAATACCGCTAAATACGCGGAAGCAACGCATGTTTCGGTACACATATCTTACCTTAACAAACAGCTTCAAATGTTGATCAGAGACAATGGAAAAGGATTTGATACCGAGACCGTCAAGCAAGGAAATGGTCTCAAAAATATGCAAAAACGGGCACAAGAAATCAAGGGACATCTGTCTATTGTATCGGCACCGTTGGCTGGAACCGAAATCAAACTTATGTGCCCTTTACCATAATTATGCTGGTAAAAAACGTATTTTCACATATATGTGCGATTGTGAAGCCCAAAATATTCTATCAATTTTGTGGTAATATTCAACCATTCACCTATGGCTATCAATGTAGCAATCGTAGAAGATAACGCAATCTTCCGCGAAGGATTACGGCATTTATTGAATTTTTCGGCGGATGTCAATTGTATAGGGGTTTATGAAGATGGTAAAAGTTTTTTCGAAAATTCCCCTCATCTCCTCCCAGACGTGATTCTGATGGATATTGACTTGCCTGGCATGAGCGGCCTCGATTGTACCGCTTACATCAAAAACCAAGCTAGCTATCGAGATACTCACATCGTCATTCTGACGGTGCTTGAAAGTGACGACAAAATCATGGATGCCATCCTAGCAGGAGCGTCGGGATATTTACTAAAAAACGCTTCTGCCGAACAAATCCTCGATGCTATTCGCCAAGTAGTAGCGGGCGGCTCTCCCATGTCTTCTTCTATTGCTAGAAAGGTATTTGGATTTATCAAAACTCATCAAAAAAAGCCAGTTGATAAAATTGACCTCAACAAACGTGAACAAGAGGTATTGGGTGGCTTAGTAGAGGGATTATCGTATCGAATGATTGGCGAAAAACATCATATCTCTACCGATACTGTCAGAACTTACATTCGTAATATTTACGAAAAGCTGCAAGTGCATTCGCGATCAGAGGCAGTAGCAAAAGCCCTTAAAAACAACTGGCTATAAAGCTTTGTCCTCTATTTTCACATCTTTTTTATGTTTTTTGCGCCAATTTCACATATCTGTGCGATTGTGGGTTTGGGTGGTTTGTAGGAATTTTGTTTCAACTATTATAAACATACCACTCATGAAACATTCTCTTATTTACGCTATCCTTATAATCGTTTTGTGTGGAATCTCTTGTCAAAAAGCAGAGTCAGTTTCACCTGATTTTAATTGTGACAAAACCACCAAAATAGCCAAACAGACCTTAGGTACGTTGGGGATCATATTCGAATATAAAAATGGCAAGCTCTCAAAAGTATACCGTGCTGACGGGGGAGGCTTGACCGAAAACTATAATTACACTTCCGACACCACTATTACCATTACGCGCAATTTTGCAGACGGTAGCATCGGCAATACCTTCAATGTGATTCTCACACCTCAAGGATATGCCAAGAAATTTTCGCTAGTTGACAGGCAATATGGCTATACCAATCAATATAGCTATGATGCCAATGGCTTTAAGACCTCGCTTGTTAGTACGTATGTAGATGCAAAACTCAACAGCAATACTGTTTTTAGTTATACCAACGGGAATTTGGTACAAGCCAAAACTTTTCAAAACAATGTACTTCAATACACCGCTGACTATACTTATTACGAAGACAAACTCAGCAAAGGGGATTTGATTTCAAATCAAAATCAGCCTGATTTGTATGGCAAATTTTCAAAAAATCTCATCAAAAGTATAAAATATACTTACGCCGACAAGAGCGCTGATTTGTACGAATATACCTATGAGTTCAATGCCAACGGTTTTGTAAAATCACTTATCGAAAAATCTACCACTACCAAAGGTATCATCACTACTCAAACCAATGCGTATGAATATACCTGTCTATAGAGTTGGGGTTTTATGAGTGATCTTTCAGAAAAAGTACCAATTTAGCAAAAGCCCTTGATCGATGACTGATTTTACTTTTTTGTTCCAAGGTCATTTCGGCAAAAGTCTGGTCATAACCTTCAGGTACAAAGATAGGGTCATAACCAAAACCGTCGGTACCCCGAGGCGTCTCGATGATGACGCCTTCTACAATTCCTTCAAAAGAATAACTTTTTCCCGAAAGCGTAAGGGTAATAACGGTTTTAAAGCGCGCTTTCCGGTTGTCCTCATTGGCTAACTCTTTTAAAACGCGTTCAATGTTACGAGCGTGGTTGCGTTCGCCGCTGTAATAAGCTGAATGAACTCCAGGAGCGCCGTTAAGTGCTTCTATTTCTAGCCCCGAATCATCGGCAAAACAGTTGACACCGTAGTGTTCCCACACATATTCGGCTTTTTGGGCAGAATTACCTTCGATAGTATCGGTGGTTTCGGGAAGTTCTTCGTTACAGCCGATTTCTTGGAGTGTTTTGAGTTCAAAATTGGTGCCCAAAAGTGCCTTGATTTCCTTTAACTTGTGGGCATTGTTGGTAGCAAAACAAAGTTGCATGACTATTTTTACTAAAAAAGCGGCTTTTGAGGCCGCTTTAATTTTTTATTTACGTTTAACTTCTATCTCAAAATAAAGCGGAGAATAAGGTGGTATGGGTACCGAAGTGCCTGTACTTGAGGAAGTACCATTGATACCATATCCCAAAGTAGAAGGAAAAATAACAATAGCTTTTTCACCATACTTTAGTTTGGCAATACCATCATTAAAGCCTTTTACTACTCCTCCCGAGGCTGTACCATTCGGGTCTACGACATTTACATCAATCGTGCCGGCATCAAACTGCTTACCATTTCTTACCAATATCCCTTTGTAAACTACACTTACGGTAGTATTAAAGGCAATTGTGGCGGAATCAGGGTAAGCCTGAGTACGCAAAAATCGCAACCCATTGTCAGTATTCCGCTCTAGCCCTTGGATTTTTTGGGCCGCTACAAAATCATCAATTTGTTCTTCTTCGGTACGTACTTTGAGGATATTGATATCATAGCGAATAGGGATGTAAAGTGGTGCCAAAAGCGACACATCACCCGTCCCGCGCAACGACCACGGAACAAAAAGTGTTACTTTATCTCCCTCTCTTACCTTCTCTTGAGGAGGTGCTAATAGTTCTTCAAAAGAAGGAACAGGATTGAACCGAAAAGCCATTGAAGTGGAATAGTCGGTGGTAGAAATATCCCTCGAATTGTATGACCGAATAAATACATCACTCTTCCCTACTTGACTACTATCAACAATCGTCCCGTCGAGTCGTCTAGCCACATAGCTATAAGTCACTTCATCGCCGACTTGCGGTTTTTGGGCCGTTAGATTAGCCGTTGTGATTGCATAATACAAACCCGTCCGTAAACTATCTGCTACAATTTGATTTGCTTCTAAATAGGCACGAATTTCGGCTTTATTTTCACGGGTTTTACGATCCTGAAAGGCTTCTTCGGTTTGTTCACAAGCTATCATCGTGACCGTTAGGCTCGCAATTACTCCTAATATTAATTTCCCCCTCATTCTTAATTGATTGAAATTATGTGTGATAGGAGAGTCACAAAGTAGCATTTTTGTGACTCCCCTTCCTTTTTATTGTTGTGTTTGTCCTTTTTTCACATCTACTAATTCCACCTCAAATACCAAAACCGAATTTGGCGGAATTACACCTGGCGAGCCCGTTTCTCCGTATGCCAAAGTTGAGGGAATAATAAAAGTACTTTTCCCGCCTTTTTTCATATTCATGATACCTTCTTCCCAGCCAGGGATTACCATACCTTGTCCAATTGGAAAATCTACTGGTTTACCTCCACTTTGTGGGTTTTTGTAAGAACTGTCAAATTCCTTTCCGTCCAATAATTTTCCAACGTAGTGAACAGATACCATATTGCCTGCTACGGGTTTTATGCCATCACCTTCTTTTACAATTACGTAATTTAACCCCGATGGCGTTTCAACTACCTTCAAAGAATTTTTAGCAACATAATCATCAATGATTTTAGCATCTTTCTTCACTTGGCCTTCCCGAGCTGCTGCTTGTGCTTTTTGGAATTCTTGTTCGTTCTGAACTTCAATCAATTTTACGGTAAACTGAATGTCCGAACCTTTGGCAATGCCAGGAGGAAGTGGCTGCATCATACGAGTGAAGAGAGAATCCGCACTTACAAAAAACGAAGCACTATCTTTTTTTGACAACATCGCCAATCCTTCCTCAAAACTTCCTTTAAAAGGAGGCGTCTGAAGCATCATCTGCATTGGGCGTCCTTCTTTGTAAGTATCACGCAAGACAGAGTCTTTGCTGTTTTTCAAAACCAAATGAAAGGTTAGGATGTCACCTACTTTAGGTTTACGACCTTCATCATTTTTGTCGTGAAATTGATATTTTAAACCTGTATCGCTAACACTCACGCGGTTGTTGCAAGCGGCAAGCAAGGCGCCTGCGACAAAGACAGAAAGAATGGTTTTAAATTTCATGAAATAGGTGCTATTGCACATTTAATTGTTACTTCTTTATTTATATTTAGTTGATTTACTGATTTATAATAAAAAACTGGTTCCTTGTTGTATCCAAACCGATTATTTTTCAACGTTTAAAAGTTCGGTTTGGTATTCAGGAAGAATGGATAAAAACCTTTCTAAGGTTTGGGGCAAAGTAAGTTGTGTACGACCTCCTGAGGCATTTTTGTGGCCTCCTCCTGCAAAGTACTTATGAGCTAAATCTCGCACGGAAAATTGATCTACTGAACGAAAAGATAATTTGATTTCATCACGGCGCTCAATCATCAACACTGACATGACGACATTTTCGATCGATAACCCCACATTTACTATCCCGTCGGTATCACCCATTTCGGAGTTAAAGCGCTTGAGCTCCTCTATCGAAAGCGACATATAGGCGGTACGATACTCTGGCAATACCACCAATTTTTCGGACAATACATATCCCAACAGCCTTGTTCTTGCGAAGGAGTTATTATCAAAAATTGACCGATGAACATGATTCACATTGAGGCCAGTTTTCATCAATTCTGCCACCACTAAGTGTACCTCAGAAGTAGTATTACCATGCCTGAAGGACCCCGTATCAGTCATAATACCAGCATACAAACACTCTGCCATAGGTTCATCTACCAAAATACCGTCTCCCAGTTGGTTTATGATATCAAAAATATACTGAGCCGTAGCTGCTTTGGAGGTATCCGAAAAAACAAAACTGGCAAAATCTTCAGGTTCTAAATGATGATCAATCAATATTTTAGTGGCCGGTGCATTCTGAGCTAAGGCGCCCAAATCTTTGATACGGTGTAAGGCATTGAAGTCAAGACAGCAAATCACATCTGCTTGCTGTAATAGTTCTTTTGAGCGAAGTTGACTAGCGGCATTAGCATCATAGGTAATCACCTCTTCAAATTGAGGCATCCACCTGAGATTTGCGGGGCATTCGTTGGGGATTATTACCGTAGCAATATGCCCCTTTTTTTGAAGGTACATTTTCCATCCCAATGAAGACCCTATCGCATCGGCATCGGGGTTTTGATGGGTCAATATCACAAAGCGCTTAGAGGCCGAATTGATAAGCTCGTAAAATGCGTTCCACTGTTGCATAGTTTGCAAAGTTAGTAACTTTCATCGAAATGTTTCGGAAAGCCAAACAGACTTCCTAATTTTGAGACGTTTTTTTGGAATCTTCTTGCGTTGTAAAGCTGTAAGTTAGCTTTTGAGTCGTGGATTTTTCTTCTTAAGAAAACGAGACAATCATTCTATAGTAAACGTATAATATATAACGGACAAATCTAAAATGAGTACAAACAGAACATTCACTATGATTAAGCCCGATGCTGTAGCAGAAGGAAACTCAGGGGCGATTTTAAAAATGATTGAAGAGGCAGGGTTCAGAATCGTGGCCATGAAAAAAACCTTGCTCACCAAAGAACGTGCTGGTGAATTTTATGCAGTCCATGCAGCTCGCCCTTTCTATAATGACCTTTGTGCTTACATGTCGTCGGGTCCCATCGTTGCTGCTATTTTAGAGAAAGAAAATGCAGTAGCAGACTTTCGTCAGTTGATAGGCGCTACCAACCCTGCCCAAGCTGCCGAAGGTACGATTCGGAAGTTGTTTGCTAAGTCGATAGAAGCCAATGCCGTACATGGCTCGGACTCAGACGAAAATGCCGCTATCGAAGGGAGTTTTTATTTCTCTCAGACAGAGCAATTCTAGTTTTTTGATTCAAAAAATATTTCAAAAAAGCCTCTTTGATATGGAGGCTTTTTTTGTTAACTTTTCGTGGAACATCAATTTTATAGTCATTTCACGGGTCAAAAAGTAGGATTCACGGAAATTTCTTGTTTGAGTAGGCATTTGTGATGTATCTTCATTCCACACATTTTATACATATCCCCATAAATAATTATGAAAAATAATGAGATGCGAATTCGCAAACTTGACTCCTCAGTATTGGTAGCCAAAGAAGAGCCTTTTTCATGTGAGGTACTTAGTAAGCTCCTTGAAAGAGAAGGGTTTGATGTAGTGGGCAGAGCAAATGAACTAGATGATCTAATCCAAAAAATCCACACAAAAAAACCTAAATGTGTTATTGTTGAAGCCAATCTTATTGGAAAGGAAACGAATCATTTATTGAAGGAACTCGCCAGTACTACTCACCCACCTAAGCTAGTCCTTTATTTTAATGCTTCAAATTCTAAGGAATTGTCAAAAGCGCTCGATGCAAACTTTAACGGTTATCTATATTCGGAAGACCGGCTCGATGAACTTTACAAATGCCTACTTTATATTCAAACGCAATCTAAATACTATAGTGATGGATTTAAAGATTTAATGAAGAAATTAGGCCTTAAAGAAATAGATAGCGATACCCAGCAAAGACTCAAATCTCTAACAAAAAGAGAGAAGCAAATCCTGTACTTAGTGACAGAAGGCCTTACAGGCTATGAGATTGCGGATTCGCTTTGTATAAGTTATCGAACATTAGCAAATCACAAACAAAACTTAATTCAAAAACTAGGTATTGATAGCAATCGCCATCTATTGAAATTTGGATTGCAGATTAAATCGTATTTAGATAGTATCTAAAAGTAGCCTATTGGAAAAGGGAAGTGTATTCTTTAGAGCCTCATTCTGTTGGCTGTGAATGCATCTCTAAAAGTATTGAAACGATTTCTAGACATGACGAGCTCACGCACTTCAGTGGGTGTTTTAATGTAAAGTATGTATTTCCCTTTTTCCCAATACAAATAACTATCTAAAAGGCTTAGATTGACGATAAAACTCCTATGGCCTCTAAAAAAATGTAGCGGGTCAAGTTCTTCTTCTAAAATCGTTAGCGATTTTGTAATCCTAAAACGCCCTTTAGGGTGCTCTACATAATACCTTTCTTCAATAGTTTCAAAGAAATAGCACTCTTCTACTTTGAGATAGAGTTCACCCGTGCTAGTTTTTGCTTCAATCAAACGTAAGTAATTTTCAGAACGAGGCGGTGCTACGAGCTCCACTTTCTCTATCTTAGGCAAAGCTTTGGAGGTAGCTATCTCAACTTTAGGCGGCGCAGGGGTGGTTTCTGTTTCAGGTTTCAAAAACGAAACGTTATTAGAGATACTTTTGAGCGAAGCATTACTCTCTAAAAAATCCTTTACTAAGGATACGTTGATCAATATATACCCTAACAAAGTGACAAAGGGTAAGTATAAAAAATAAGTTTGGAAAGTAAATCCATTAAATATGTACAAATCTAAGTACCTATTAAAAGAATAGTTAGGAAACTCTCTCAACAAGAACCTAACATGTAAAGTAATAGGGAAGAAAAGAAAGAATGCTATCAAAAAAAGCGGTAAAAACTTAGCCTCGTATTTGATAAGGGAAAAGAAGTTGGTGTTGACTTGTCTAATTCCCATGAATCGGTGAAAAATATCAATCAAAAACACCAATATATACAATGTAAACAATTCAGGAGCTACAATCCCTAAGAACAGATTTTTGAGATAATCAAAGAGCGTCTGATAAGAGCTATACACGTACCATTTTGTCTCCGGAGAGGTTGCCCATCCTATAATTTCGCAAAACAATACCACTCCCAAAAGGAAAATCAAACCATTTTGGGGGCTTCTATAAAACGAGCGTGTAAGTACCAGTGACCTCATGGCTCCTCAAATAACATAAAATTCTTAACCTCTAAACAACCTTCTTATCAGACATAGGCTGATAAAATCACTTTGCAAAGATACAAATTAGTCAATTATTACTACAAACCTTTTCAAATATAGCCATTAATGCGGATTTACTAGCATGCATAGGTGGTGTACCTTTGTATCGTTGAAAGTGTCTAAAAAACAACACGTTGCACTTTCATCGTCCTTTTGTGTGCACTCAAACTATCTCATGTTTCACTTATCAAAAATTTATAATTATCATGAAAAGCTCATTTGAAATCAAGGCAAAAAAATCTTTGGATACACTTATCCGTGATGGCAAATTCTATGCCAAAAATGAATTCAGCAAAGTACTTAACTTCGGAGATAAAGATCCATATGCATCTTGCTGGGGCATTACTATCAATTCGCAAGCTGAGAAAAATCTAGTTGTACAGTAAACATTAGCAAGTTATGAACTCTTCGGATTTTGCTAAGTATAAAAGTGCGCTTCTTGATTGTGAAGGTGCGCTTGACCGAGTAAATCTGCTTCAAGAAGAAGGTTATCTGGTGAGGTTTGCCATTTTTTCAGCAAATCTCGCCAATTTCCTCCCTGAGATTCCATTAGATGAACACGCCTCTTTATTCAAAAAATTGCTAGTAAATCTTGCTTTTGAAAGTTTTGACCGCAATGTATTGAATATTGGTGATTTATGCAGCATACAGGGAGATAAATCTGTACTTAGCACGCCGACGACACCTAAAATTTTCTGTACTTTTCATTTAGGTTCATACCGTATCATTGCCAATTTGCTCATTCGCCTTGGTTATAACTTTTCTACTATTGTACGAAAAGATGTATATACTCAACAGCTTGAATCGATGATGAGTTATACAGCTCGTATGAAAGAAAGGTATAATACCGAAAGTGATGTAAGAGTGCTTAATTCCGAAGATCCAAGTATTGTGCTCAAACTTGCCCGCGAGCTTAAAAATGGGCGATCAGTATTGGTTTATTTAGATGGTAATACTGGGTCGGGAGAAGAAAACTTTGACCAACTCAACTTTTTAAGCCAAAGAATCAACGTAAGAAAGGGGATGACCTACCTCAGTTATATATCTGGAGTGCCATTGGTACCTGTGATATCTTATCGTCAGCCCGATTATAGCAATGTAATGTATGTAGGAAAACCTATTTCGCCCGATAAGACAGTTACGAGAGAAGAATTTTCAAACACCACACTTCAGTCGTTGTTTGATTTCTTTGCCAAGTATCTTATTTCCTATCCCGAACAATGGGAAGGCTGGAATTACATACAAAATGCAATAGTCAATACCGAAAAAGTACACGCAGTACCGCCTCCGGCAGCCTACAAACGGTCTAGCTATGAATTCAACTTTAGCCGCTATAGCATTTTCGAATTGAAAGATGCCGCCGTTTTATTTGATCGTAGGTTTTATTCGACTTACGAAATATCTGATAGTCTTCGAAAATACTTGATGAAATCACCTTTTGTCAATCCTATTCGAGTACTCGGAAAACCTATCTTTCAAGAACTTGTTAGGCAAGAAATTCTCATTTAGAGCTTGTCTCTAAGCCTCTAAACGCAAAAAATCTCCTAAATGCTGGAGATTTTTTGCGTTTAGAGGCTTTTTTCACCCTTATTTCAGGAAAGTTCATAGTCATTTCACCGGGCAAAATAGTCATTTCACCGGCATTTATAGTCATTTCACCGTCCAATAGTTAGATTTCACCGGTTCACCTAAAAAAGGGCATATAACTTGTATAAAATTCATTGTACCTTCGAGCATCGATTTGGAAGTAAAAAAAACGCCCAAATCAAAATGAAGTTTTCAAGAAGAAAATAGGTTTCTTGAAAGACATACAAAAACAGACTTAAAGCATTATAAAAATATTTTCAAAGTAGGGTAAAGTGTGTAGCATTGACCTCGCTCCTTTGGAGCGGGGTCATGTTGTTTTATATACCTATTCGAAAAAATCTTTGTTTTTGGCTCAATTATTGCCCATTTAGACAAAATCCTTCCCAATAAAGCTTCATATGGGTACTTTTCCATGAAGGGAAGACTAGTCAATCTCCTATAAACCAGTCACTTATCGCAAAAGTATATTACATACCTTACCTTTATTTATCCTTTAAGACTATTTAGTGGACATATTGGTATGTTTTTTGATACTAGAATAGACATTATCATGTTAAATAGGTTCTCTATTTCTTCCGATAATCAAGTCAATCTATTCAATAGCACATTTATTCAAAAAACTATGTACACTCTATACAAGCGTACGTCCTTAATCAATGTAGTTTACATTCCCAAAAACACATTCTCTATCCTTATAGTTTTACTTTTAGGTTTACTAGGAAAGAGCTTTGGGCAAACTGTGGAAGGAACAGTTTTTAGAGATTTCAATGCGGATGGGCAAATCACTAACACCTCCACTTTCAATGAAATAGGTGTGCCTAATATATTGGTTAGTGCATTTAGAGCCGATGGTAGTTTGGCAGACTCTGTCCGTACAGCTTCAGATGGTAGCTATGTTCTTACAGTAGGTAGCACGGCCGCTTTTCGTATCGAATTTAAAGATTTTTTAATCGGTGATTTTGAAGGTCCTTTTGCAGTTTCAGGAAGCCACACTTCTGTACAATTCGTCAATGGAGGAAGTACAGGAATAAATCTAGGCATCAATTACCCTGCTAATTATTGTGAAACGGAAACTCCTCAAATGGTAACGACCTGTTTTGTCGCCGTTAACACTGCTATTGGGAGCTCTTCCTTGGGAGATCGTGATGCCTTGGTAGGTGCAGCTTACAATGCAACAGATGATAACAAAGTCATCTCTCACTATGCTACCGTCAATGATATCGGCTCTGCATGGGGATTGACTTATAAAAGAGAAACAAAACAACTTTTTTCAACAGCTTTTACAAAACGTCATATTGGATTTACGCCCAAAGGGCCTGGTGCTATTTTTGTTACAAATATTAATAGCCTAGACACGACTACTACTGAGTTTTTTAATTTCGGAACTGTGGCGGGAGTAGATATGCATACTGATGTACCCACTGAACTAAGCGGTGGAAGACTCGATAGCTATGATATTCCTGCCTACGATGCCGTCGGAAAGGTTGGTTTGGGAGATATTGATATTTCGGATGATGGCAAAACGCTATGGCTCACCAACCTTTCCAACCGAAAATTGTACTCACTCGACATCGCGACAAAAGATACAGTATCATATACGATTCCTAACCCATGTGCCGGTAAAAGCTATCGGCCTTTTGCTACTAAATTTTACCGAAACAAAGTGTACGTAGGGGTCGTATGTACGCGTGAAGATGCTTCTACTAAAACAGATAGCGCAGGTTTAGCCGCCACGGTCTATGCTTTCGAAAATGGCACGTTTAGTCCGGTTCTCAATTTTCCTCTTACGTATGTTAAAGGCGCAAGTAATGCCGATGTCTCAGGAATTGCGCGAGCAGAATTGTGGCGCCCTTGGATTCAAGATTATAATCCAGACCGCACAGGGCCTGTCAGTTTCCCTCAAGCTTGGTTGACAGATATTGAATTTGATGTAGATGGGTCTATGCTACTCGGTATTCGTGACCGTTTTGGGGATCAAGTAGGTTATCAAAACAGGAAACCTATCCAAGACGACCCTGATTTTATAAGTGGAATTACCCCTGGAGAAGTATTAAGAGCGGGTCCATGTGGTCCAAATGGCACTTGGCTCATCGAACAAAATGGTTCTGTCTGTGGTAGTACTCCTTCTTCTAACCAAAGCTCAGCCAATGGCCCTGGCAATGGGAAATATTACTGGGGAGACCGTGTCCAAAACGGAGACAATCACCGTATGAGTTCGCAAGGCGGTATAGCAATATTAGCGGGAAGTGGTAAACTCGCTATGACAGCAGTAGACCCTACTGATGTATTTAACACTGGTGGTATCAAACGCCTCATCAACTCGAATGGAAATAAAGACGGTAACGCCACTGGAACCTCAGTCAATACAAATGGAGGCGTCGTATTGTACGCAAGTGATGCTTTCGGCTACGGCAAGGCCAATGGAGTAGGTGATTTGGAAATCCTCTGTGCTCCTCAACCTATCGAAATCGGAAACCGCATCTGGAAAGACTTGGATAAAGATGGTATCCAAGATGCCAATGAGCCTGGTATTGATGGCGTCACAGTTACACTTTGTGACTCTACTGGTGCTACTATTGCATCCGCACAAACTGCCAATGGAGGTCAGTATTATTTTTCTTCTGCCAACACTTCTGGAGGGCCTGCTTATGTCCAATATGAAGTTCCCTTAAAAACCAACACGAAGTATATTATTAAAATAGAAAACTACGCTACCCAAACCGCTCTTCTAAACTGCATCCCTAGCACAGCAAACGCAGGTAATGACAATATTGATTCTGATTTTGAGATAGAAGATAGTAACCTAAAATTTACTTTAATTACAGGAGGTGCTGGCGAAAACGATTTTAAAATAGATGCTGGCTTTATTGCCTGTGTTAAACCAAATGCAGGAAACGATACCAGTGCTTGTGCTGGTGTATCATCAATCAAGTTAAAAAGTGTTGTATCTCCCGAAAGTTGGATTCCTGCTGCGGGTAATCCTTTAACCATCAACGCCACTACAGGGGTAATCACAGGCGCAGCGCTCAATACTCCGGGTACTTATTCGTTCATTTTATTATATGAAGGATCATCTACTTGCGCTGATACAGTCAATGTAACCATACGTACAAATGTCGAAATCTCCGTTACATCTCCCCAAAATGCTGAGGTGTGTGCAGATGAAGGTAATGCCCAACTTGCCGTGAATGTGTCGGGAGGAAATTGGGCAAGCGTTTCAAACTACCCTGGTGTAGTCATAAACCCTTCTACAGGAGCCATTACAGGTCTTAATACGCCTGGTATATATAAGTTTGTATATTTAGTAGATACTACGCTCTATTGTCTTGATACCGTCAGTATCAATGTCAAGGATTGCTGTAAGCAACCAAGTTGGGAAATTACCGTACCCGCTACTTGCGCCGTAGAATCACAGACTTATTCCGTATCATTTTTTGTGAACAACAAAAATGGTATCATCAAAACCAACTACGGAACAATCACTGGTAGTAACCCCTATTCTGTCACTAACATCCCTAACAATTTTAACCTCGTCATCACCGATAGCCTCAACGCTTCTTGCGTTTTTGATACTACTATCACTGCGCCTGATTGTAGCTGTCCACAAGTATTACCCCTTACACCTAATGCCTCCGCTTGTATCGGCGATACTCTTCCTACCCTTAGGGTGAGTCTGGCTGGATCAAACACAAACGGTGTCACTATTGAGTGGTATAGCTCTAGTACAGGAGGAACGGCGCTTGCTACTGGGCTTTCTTTCAAACCAGCTGGAATTATTACTCAGAATGATACTTTTTATGTTCAACTCAACAATACTTCTGGACCTTGTATTGACCTTGATAGAGCTCCTGTAGTCGTGACAGCCCTTGACTGTCAAGTGGATATTACCCTCAAAAAGTTCGTTAACAAAAAAATAGCAGCCATCGGCGATACGCTAGTTTTTACTATCAAAGTCTGGAACCAAGCCGACAACAACGCCACAGGCGTCGAAGTCCTTGACTCGCTGCCCAATACCGTCGCATTTGTCAATGGGTCGTTTCTCGCTTCAAGAGGTAGTGCATCTTTCACTAACAATGTCATCACTTGGAACATCGGCAACATCGCCGCTAACGGAGATACCGTCACTTTGACTTACAAAATCAAAGCCGTCTCTCAAGGTTTACATTTCAATACCGCGCAGGTTTCTAAAACCAACGAAAAAGACAAGGACTCTACTCCGGGTAACAACGACGAAACCGAAGATGACATTGACCGTCAATGCTTTACTGTACCGGTCAAACTATGCCCAGGTGAAGTAGTAGAAGCTTCAGTGCCTGCTAAATATACCAATGTGCAATGGTTCCTCAACGGACAACCTGTCAACGCTGGTAATACCGTTTTATTTAGTGAGACGGGTAACTATACTTTCACCGCAACAAACAACAGCTGCCCCGCAGAAGGATGTTGTCCTATTATCATCGAACCTGGTGACAATTGTTGCCCAGAAAACATTTGTATTCCCTTCACTATCTCTAAATCGAAATAAGGAGAAAAGCCTATTTAGGTTATAATTCCCATCTACTAAATAATTAGGTAAAATCGAAAGACAAGCTAAGTCTCTCAGTTTTACCTGATTGTTTATATCCCTAACAATAAATTATAAAACCTTTAAGGCTATTTATTCCTACGATTGGCATATTTTTTGAGCGTAATAAAATTAGGGCAACGAATATTTCGTGCCAAATCGTAATGTGATATCTTAAAATCTATCATAATCCTTTAAAAACTTATCAATACTTCCCCTATTTCCTATCAATTAAGGAATAAACTATCCCAAAAAATCATTTTCACATTTTTAGCTTTTGTGGATAATTTATCAAAACCATATTTTTAATATAGAATAACTAGTTAATAGTCACCGATAGTGACTTTAGAACAAGCCAAGTTTTCCTCTTTCCAATAATTTTTCTTTTTCAATCTCATCTTATTAACATTATGAAAAATAGCTCTATTGCTTCTGAGAATGAAGAGGCTCCTTTTAGCAAGGGAGTATTCTCTCTTTTTTCTCAGGTGGGGACCAAGCTGTTGGTTTATCTGGTTTTGAGCCTTGCATCAATACCTGCCTTGGCTCAGGTCTGCCCACCCTCTAACGTTGTTAATCCCTACATAGGCGGGAAAGTGTTTTTGGATTATGCCCACGACGGGGTTTTTACTACAAACATCGACCAACCTATTGCGGGAGTCACCGTCACGGCTTACAATAGTGCCAATGCGGCCGTTGGTACAGCTACTTCAATTGCTGATGGGACTTATCTTATAGAGAGTGCTCAACTAAGCACAGGGACTAGTTATCGAATTGAGTTTAGCAACTTCCCCGCAGGGCATGAACAATCTTTTGCAGGAACCAACAATGGGACTTCGGTACAGTTTGCAGCAGCCAACAGCTGTAATATCAACCTTGCCTTAACCAATCCTGACTTTTATTGTCAAGCAGCACCTAAGTTTGTCACTAGCTGTTTTGTAGAGGGTGCCAACACAGGCAATGATGACGTCTTGATTTCGATGCATTACAATTCAACCCCCACCGCTAATGACGCTGGTGATGCCGTATTAATAGCTCACGAAGCGGTAGCAAGTGCTATAGGTACTACTTTTGGGCTAGCGTATCAAAGACACTCCAAAACTCTTTTTGCTTCTGCTTATATGAAGCGATACACAGGTTTTGGCCCGAATGGACCTGGAGCTATCTATAAAATTGACAATCCTTATGATGGCTCACTTTCGGGTTCATTGTTTGTTGATTTAAACACTCTTTTTGGTTCCGATGTATTTGGTGCTGACCCGCACGATTTCACTACATTGACATCAGGAGGAGATATTATTGATGCCAACTCTTACAACCAAGTAACAAGGATTGCATTCGGAGACCTCGATATTTCAGCAGACGAACGTACCCTGTATGGTATCAACCTCAACGACCGCTCGTTGTACATTATTCCACTTGGCAATGACCCTACCAACCCTACGCCCCCTAGTTCGTCGGCCGAAGTAACGGTAGTGCCTTTGGCAGATGCTGGCAATCCTTTGCCAGATTTACCTACTATCTCCGACAATTCCGAAATTCGCCCTTTTGCCCTAAAATATTACAAAGGTCTTTTGTACATTGGATTAGTAACCAATGGGCAAGCAGGAGGAGCTTTAAGAGGATTGGTTTATACTTTCAATCCTACCAATAGCGCATTCCAAAAGAAACTAGACTTTTCTCTTAACTACAACCGTGGTTGTGGATTTGGCCAAAATTCTACGTGTTATGGAAGTGCCAATTGGCAACCTTGGCACAATGCCAATACGCGCCCTACTCCCACAGTAAATGGTCAAGGCGAGCAAGGATATCCACAGCCTATTTTGTCCGATATTGAATTTGACGCCGCAGGAAATATGATTTTGGGACTCCGCGACCGTTTTGGCGAACAAGAAGGTAATGAATCTGCAGAGCCTACTTCTCCTTTCACACTTCGTAGAGGAGATGCATTTGGAGACTTTCTAAAAGCTACCACCAATGGCGAAAACTCTTGGACTATCGACATGGCCAATTTTACTGATCCTAGCACTGCGAGTGGTACTTCAGAGCCTGTTTTTGGAACTGATAATTATGGTCCAGTACAGGGCTATTATCATGAAGAGACAGGAATGGGAGGACTTGGGGTACTATTGAGAAGCAATGGACTCGTAGCCACGGTCATGGACCCTCGCACGGCTGCTTTTTCCAACGGAATTGATTGGTATGATTTATCCACCGCGGGCGTAACTCAGACTAAGGCCATTACTGTTCTTACAGGAGGTAGTTTCCCCTTCGGAAAAGCTTATGGGTTAGGCGAAATTGAGTTTATTTGTGACTTGGCCCCTATCCAAATCGGTAACCGCGTATGGAAAGATGCCAACAAAAATGGCATCCAAGATGGTGATGAAGTCGGAGTAGATGGGGTAGAGATTGAATTGTACAAAGGTACGTCGGCTACTGGTAGCCCTATTGCTACTGCTACTACCGCCAATGGTGGCCAATGGTATTTTAGTGACAAAAACGCGGCTGGAGTAACTTGGACAGGTACAGGTGCTGATACTACACTCATACCTAATACTGATTATACCATTAAAGTAAAAACTGCTTTGGGAACAGGGGCGCTGGCTACTTGTGCGGCTTTCTCTATCAAAGATGCCCCTAGCGCAGGCGTAGCTGATGTGGCTGATAGTGATGTAAACCCTGATGGAACTATTGTTTATAAAACAGGCAGTGAAGGTGTCAATGACCACACCCTCGACATCGGCGTTATTGAGCCAGTTGGTAGCCTTGGAGATTTTGTATGGAAAGATCTCAACAACAATGGAAAACAAGACGCCCTTGAGCCTGAGGTAGCAGGAGTGATTGTTCAACTCCTTCAAAATAGCAACGTCATCGCAACCGACACGACTGATGCCAACGGTAAGTATGGTTTCAATAATCTGTCGTCTGGGGCTTATCAAGTCAAAATTGTACTAAGCTCATTGCCTGATAGCTGCTTAATTTCGCCTTTGCAAAACGCCGCTGGTGTAGCCGATAGCCTAGATTCAGATTTCGACTCAAACGGTCTTAGCCAAATCGTCACTATCACCACTACTGGCTCGGGTATCAATAAAGACAATCCAACTATCGATGCAGGTCTTTTCTCTCCTAAAGGTAGCCTTGGAGATTTTGTATGGAAAGATCTCAACAACAATGGAAAACAAGACGCCATCGAGCCTGGGGTAGCAGGAGTGATTGTTCAACTTCTTCAAAATAGCAATGTCATCGCAACCGACACAACTGATGCCAACGGTAAGTATGGTTTCAGTAATCTATCGTCTGGGGCGTATCAAGTCAAGATTTTACTAAGCTCATTGCCTGATAGCTGTATTATTTCGCCTTTGCAAAACGCCGCTGGCGTAGCTGATAGCCTAGATTCAGATTTCGACTCAAACGGTCTTAGCCAAATCGTCACTATCACAGCTACTGGCTCGGGTATCAATAAAGACAATCCAACTATCGATGCAGGACTAGTAAATCCTTGTAAACAACCAAATTGGGAGATTACAACCCCAGCAGCCTGTGCTCCTCAATCACAGACTTATTCCGTATCGTTCTTTGTAAACAACAAAAACGGTATCATCAAAACCAACTACGGAACACTCACTGGTAGTAACCCTTATTCTGTCACTAACATCCCTAACAATTTTAACCTCGTCATCACTGATAGCCTAAACGCTTCTTGCGTTTTTGATACTACTATCACAGCGCCTGATTGTAGCTGTCCACAAGTATTACCACTCACACCTAATGCCTCCGCTTGTATCGGCGATACTCTTCCTACGCTCAAAGTGAGTCTTGTCGGATCAAACACCGACGGCGCTACTGTAGAATGGTATAGCTCTAGCACCGGAGGAACGGCGCTTGCTACTGGACTTTCTTTCAAACCAGCTGGACTCATTACTCAAAATGACACTTTCTACGTCCAAGTTAATAGCTCAACAAGTCCTTGTACCAATTTAGATAGAATGCCTATAGTGGTAGCAGCCCTTGACTGTCAAGTAGATATTACCCTCAAAAAGTTCGTTAACAAAAAAATAGCAGCCATCGGCGATACGCTAGTTTTTACTATCAAAGTCTGGAATCAAGCCGACAACAACGCCACAGGCGTCGAAGTCCTTGACTCGCTGCCTAATACCGTCGCATTTGTCAATGGCTCGTTTCTCGCTTCAAGAGGTAGTGCATCTTTCACTAACAATGTCATCACTTGGAACATCGGCAACATCGCCGCTAACGGAGATACCGTCACTTTGACTTACAAAATCAAAGCCGTCTCTCAAGGTTTGCATTTCAATACCGCGCAGGTTTCTAAAACCAACGAAAAAGACAAGGATTCTACTCCGGGTAACAACGACGAAACCGAGGATGACATCGACCGTCAATGCTTTACTGTACCCGTCAAACTATGCCCAGGTGAAGTAGTTGAAGCTTCAGTGCCTGCTAAATATACCAATGTGCAATGGTTCCTCAACGGACAACCTGTCAACGCTGGTAATACCGTTTTATTTAGTGAGACGGGTAACTATACTTTCACCGCAACAAACAACAATTGCCCCGCAGAAGGATGTTGTCCTATTATCATCGAACCTGGTGACAATTGTTGCCCAGAAAACATTTGTATTCCTTTCACTATTTCCAAATCGAAATCGGCTATAAAGTAAAACATACCAGATTTCATAAAATAAAAATAGGTGCGATTGCTCGCACCTATTTTTATTTTATGAAACACCTATTATTATCTCATAATCAACGATTTACATACATACCTTCATAATATTTCTGGTAATTCCCAGAAGTAACATTATCAAGCCATTCTTGATTGCTTAAATACCATTCGACGGTTTTAGCTAACCCTTCCTCAAAAGTAACTGAAGGCTTCCATCCTAGCTCATTCATAAGTTTAGAAGGGTCGATAGCATAGCGCAAATCATGACCTGCACGGTCAGTGACATAGGTAATCAACTCTGCCGATGTACCTTGAGAACGACCCAATTTTTCGTCCATGATATTACACAAGAGGTGCACCAAGTCAATGTTTTTCCACTCGTTACAGCCTCCAATGTTATAGGTTTCACCATTTTCACCTTTATGAAAAATCAAATCTATCGCTCGGGCATGATCTTCTACATAGAGCCAATCCCTCACATTTTCGCCTTTTCCATATACGGGCAATGGTTTATTATGACGAATGTTGTTAATCATCAAAGGAATCAGTTTTTCTGGAAAGTGGTTGGGACCATAATTATTAGAGCAATTGGAAATAACAACCGGAAGTTTGTAAGTATTATGATAAGCTCTTACAAAATGGTCAGAAGAAGCTTTAGAGGCAGAATAAGGAGACCGAGGGTCATATTTGGTAGTTTCCACAAAAAACTCCTTAGGATCATGAAGCTCCCCATAGACTTCATCGGTAGATACGTGATAAAACCTTCTACCTTCTTCTTTGCCCTTCCAAACTACGCGTGCAGCGTTGAGTAGATTAACAGTCCCGATGACATTGGTCATGACAAAAGCCATCGGATCAGAAATAGATCTATCCACGTGTGACTCCGCAGCCAAATGAACTACTCCCGTAAAATCGTGTTCTCTAAATAGATTTTCGATAAAAGCAGCATCCGTGATATCCCCTTTCACAAAAGTATAATTAGGCGCAGATTCGATGTCGGTCAAATTAGCCAAATTACCTGCATACGTAAGAGCATCTAAATTGACAATCTGCACATCTGCATATTGGTTCACAAACCGCCGTACTACATGTGAGCCAATAAATCCAGCTCCACCTGTGATGAGTATTTTTTGCATATTTTTAAGTCAATATTTCTAAGATTATTTTGACAAACGCTGTTGCCATCTCCACGCATCACGCAAAGAATCTTCTAAAGTTTTTTCGGCTTTCCAGCCCATTACTTTTTCTGATTTATCTACTTGGGCGTAGATTTGTTCGATATCACCGGGGCGACGTGGCCCAATCGTATAATTCAATGTAAGATTGTTGACTTTTTCGAAGGTCTGAATAAGTTGTAACACTGTCACTCCTTCTCCAGTCCCTACATTAAAGACATCATAATAATCCTCTTTATCAACTCCTGCCAACAGGGAAAGGGCTTTTACATGGGCTTTGGCCAAATCTACCACATGAATAAAATCACGAATGCAAGTACCGTCAGGGGTATTGTAATCACTTCCAAATACTATCAGCTTTTCGCGAAGGCCCGCCGCAGCTTGGGTCAAGAAAGGAACCAAGTTGCTAGGAACTCCCCTAGGAAGTTCACCTATAACAGCCGACTCGTGCGCTCCTATGGGATTAAAATATCTCAAAGCAATGGCTTTTAATCCTGCCTTAGAAACTACTACATCTCTGATAATATCCTCACAAATACGCTTAGTATTTCCATAAGGAGAGGCCGCTTCTTGGCGAGGGGTGGCCTCGGTCACTGGTAGATGTTCTGGCTGACCATACACTGTACATGACGAGGAAAACACAAAATTTTTCACCCCAAATTCCCGCATAATTTTGAGTAATAATATGGTCGAGCCTAAATTGTTTTCGTAATACATCAAAGGTTTTTCGACCGATTCGCCTACGGCTTTGCTTGCGGCAAAATGAATTACTCCTGCCAATTGTTCCTTTTGAAAGATTTGGCGTAGCGCCTCAGCATCATTGCAATCTGCTTTGTAGCAAACCACCGACTTTCCAATAATACTTTGGATACCTTCCAAAACTTTTTCTTCAGAATTGCTAAAATTGTCGATAATAATTGGCTCAAATCCCGATTGATAGAGCTCAACAACTGTATGGGAGCCAATAAATCCAGCCCCGCCGGTAACTAGAATTTTCATGCAGTGTGTAGAAAGAATGAGTGACAAAACTATAAAATTTGGGTGCTGAAAAAAAATTGTTTTTATTTAAAGCTCAGAATAGCGATACAATCTCATGAAAGAGCAAGAAATCAAAGCATTAGTTTCTCTTCTTGACGACGACGACAAGGAAGTGTCGCGATTGGTAGAGGGGGAAATCAAGAGGCAAGGCGAGAAAATTATTCCTTTTTTGGAAAATGAGTGGGAAAGTGCCGGCTTCAACCCGGCCGTCCAGCGCCGCATAGAGGAGTTAATTCATGAATTACAATACGAACAAACCCTCGAACGACTGGGACTTTGGCATCATGGTGGAGCTATTGATCTACTGGAAGGTCTATGGATTATAGCTACCTATCAATACCCAGACTTGCCTTTTGAAAAGCTAAAAAAAGAATTTGAACAGTTTTATTATGAAACATGGCTTGAGTTTAAAGTAGATATGCACCCTATAGACCAGATTCGGGCTTTAAACCATGTTTTTTTTACTAAACTAAAATTTGGTTCAAACACCAAAAGCTTCCATTCGGCGGGTAATTCTATGCTCAATATAGTACTCGACACCCGAAAAGGAAACCCCATTTCGCTTTGTTGTATTTATATGATTATAGCCCAACGGCTCAACATGCCCGTATACGGGGTCAACTTACCCAATCTTTTTGTGCTTACCTACAAGCAAGATAGCATTCAGTTTTATATCAATGTCTTCAACAAAGGTTTGGTTTTTATGCGGTCTGATATTGACCATTATATTGCTCAACTCAATATCAAATCCAACGAAACATTTTATCAACCGTGTAGTAATCTTGATATTTTGAAAAGAGTTTTGCGAAATCTTGCACTTGCTTTTGAAAAAACAGGCGATAGCGAAAAAATCAAAGAAATTGAACGGATGTCTGCTATTTTGAATGAGCCTTTGGAAGACCAAACGCTTTAGACTGCTAACACTCCCACAAAGTCCTCAATCTCAAATCGATGCAAACGATAATAATATCGCTGTGATTGATTACGGTGGCATATATATCCTTCCCAAAATTCGGTTTGGTCAGCAAAATCATGGATGAATATCTCTTGTTTGAAACTCAATTGCTTAGTGCCATATAGTTTATAAATGGCCTCTTTGGCACACCAATAAGTACAAAGTCTCCTAAAATCAGTCAAAGCGTACTTTTCTTCTTCTTCCGACAAAAATTTGGGTGCGACTCGCAAAAGCTTCGGCGCAACTCGCTCTAAATCTATTCCCAAAGGGGCCGACAGTGACAAACTCGCCACTACATATCGAAGCGTGTGGGTAAGCGAAATTTCGGCTACCCGATTCCGTAAATATGGTTTTCCATACTCATCTTTAACCATACCTTCGTAATGGAGGCCTTGGTTTTGGACCAAAGCTTGCATAGCCCGGCGTCCTGTTAGCCACTCAAGTTGTTTTTGGGGATGTGAAATAGTGATGTACTCTTGCCACTCCTCCGAAGTGACTACGATGTCTTGTTTTAAAGTTTCGATATTTTCGGCGATTTGCCAAACTAGAATTTTACAATCCTCAAAAACGCCCCACTCACGAACGATAGGCATAGAAGCAATGTTATGATTAAATTTGCGCAAAAATACCCAAATAGCATTTGATAGCGAAGTAATTTAAAAAAGCCGTCAAAATCCATATTTCATCAGCATGAATATTCTCTAAATAATTGACTGACTATCAAAACCATACCTTTACGCCATTTTCAATAGAAGAAGACAAAAATGATTCAAGTCCAAAAAATAGATACTTTTTCGGGGCATAGAGACAGTGTATATGCTCTGCAGCCCGCCTTTACACCTGAGCGTTTTTTTTCGGCAGGAGGCGATGGGCTTGTGGTTCAGTGGGATCTTACCCGCCCTGATTGGGGAGAAGTGGTGGCACAAGTGCCCGCGTCCATTTACTCACTTTCGTATCACGACCTTACGGGGCATTTGTGGATAGGCCAAAACTACGAAGGGATACAAATTATCAATCCTCAAAATAAGCAAATTGTAAGCTCTATCAACCTTACCAATGCCGCTATTTTCGACATTCAATTTTTTGAGGAGAAAGCATTTTTAGCACTTTCAGACGGTATTCTGCTGGTTTTAGATCAGGTTCATTTAGCAGTACGTAAACATATCAAAGCCAGTACCCAAAGTGCCAGATGTATTGCGATAAATGCCTATTCAAGAGAAATAGCCGTCGGCTATAGTGATCATTCTATTCGGATATTTGATACAGACGATTTTTCACTCAAACACACATTACAGGCTCATACCAATTCTGTATTTACGGTTTGTTATTCGCCTGATGGCCATTTTTTGCTGTCGGGTAGTCGCGATGCTCATCTCAAAATTTGGGAAGTAAAAAACCACTACGCACTTCATCAGGATATTGTAGCGCATTTGTTTGCTATCAATCACATCGTATATAGTCCCGACCAACAGTGGATTGCAACTTGCAGCATGGATAAGTCTATCAAAATATGGGAGGCCGATACCTTCAAACTCAAAAAAGTCATTGACCGTGCTCGTCATGCAGGGCATGGTACATCGGTCAATAAATTACTGTGGACACCTTATGAGCAGCAGCTTGTTTCGGGTAGCGACGACAAACGAATTTCGGTATGGTCTATAAAAAGTTCGTAACTTTGTCTCTCAAACGCTCATCCATTCTCTAACTACATATTTCTGAGCGCTTTATTTTGACAGACAGCCATGAAAAAATTTTTCCAATTATTATTACAAGCCCTTAAAGGAGAAGAACAAGAGTATACTACAGGAAGTATCAATCGCGCCATTTTTCTATTGTCTGTCCCCATGATTTTGGAAATGGTAATGGAATCATTATTTGCCGTAGTAGATATTTTTTTTGTTTCCCAAATCAATACCAATGCCGTAGCCACAGTCGGGCTTACTGAATCTGTGCTTACGCTAGTTTATTCGATAGCTATTGGCCTCAGCACGGCTGCCACCGCGATTGTATCTCGTCGGATTGGTGAGAAGCAATTGGCAGAAGCAGGTCATGCAGCCGCGCAAGTAATCTTGGTCTCGGTGATATTGGGGGTTGTGGTAGGAGTTAGCGGTTTTTTGGGAGCCGAAAATATCTTGAGAGCTATGGGTGGTAGTGAAGAGCTTATTGCTTCGGGTAGTAACTTTACCCGTATTATTTTTGCAAGTAGTCCCGCTATTATTTTACTATATACACTTAGCGGAGTACTTCGCGGTGGTGGCGATGCGGCTGTAGCGATGCGTTCGCTCTGGATTGCCAATGGACTCAACATCGCTTTATGCCCTTTATTTATCTTTGGGTGGGGTCCTATTCCAGCCTTTGGAGTAGCGGGGTCGGCAATTGCGACCACTATCGGTCGCAGCGCAGGCGTCTTGTATCAATTGTCTGCTTTGGCAAGTAGCAAAGGTGCAGTCCAAGTCCTGAGGTCTCAACTACGCCCTGATTTTGCAATCATTCGCAATCTCATAAGTGTAGCAGCAGGAGGTACTGGGCAGTTTATAATCGCTTCGGCAAGTTGGGTATTCCTGACTCGCATTTTGTCAGATTTTGGTCCCTCTATTGTCGCAGGTTATACCATTGCTATCCGTATTATTGTCTTTACGATTTTACCTTCCTGGGGTATGGCCAACGCCGCAGCTACCCTTGTGGGCCAAAATTTAGGAGCCAACGAACCCAGTCGCGCTGAAACATCGGTATGGCGCGCTGCTTTTTTTAATTTTTTATTTTTGGTAGCAGTAGCTATTATCTTCTTTGTATTTGCCAAACCAATCATCTCCTGGTTTAACCATGACCCAATAGCAGTAGCAACGGGGGTCAATTGCTTACGGATTGTATGCCTTGGATATTTGTTTTTTGCCTACGGTATGGTCATCAGCCAATCGTTCAATGGTGCAGGCGATACACTTACACCTACCCTGATGAATTTGGTATGCTTCTGGGCCATCGAAATCCCCTTGGCATACTTACTTGCAAAGAAATTAGCATTAGGTCCCGAAGGTGTTTATATTTCAGTGGCTTTTAGTGAATCTCTCCTCGCAATCATTGGAGTTATCCTGTTTAGAAGAGGAAAATGGAAAATGAAAAAGGTTTAATGCTTATGCCAAAGGCGTATCCTTTTGAATCACTGATAATTTCTCTAACTTTGTTGCCCATTTTTACGTGCGAATGAAAGAACAAATAGACCGTACTAAACTTCCTCAACATATCGCCATTATCATGGATGGCAATGGTCGTTGGGCCAAACAGCGTGGGGCTATGCGAGTTTTTGGACACCGCAATGCCATCAAAGCTGTAAGAGAAGCTACCGAAGGCTGCGCCGAATTAGGAGTCAAATATTTGACCTTATATGCCTTCTCTACCGAAAACTGGGGAAGACCTGAGGCCGAAGTAAGGGCTTTGATGGAATTGCTTGTGTATACTATTGGAGATGAGCTACCTACTTTATTGAAAAATAATGTAAAACTTGATTCTATTGGTGATACGCAAAGTCTTCCATCCTCTTGCCAACGCGAACTGCATGAAGCGATAGAACGCACCAAACACAATACTGGCCTTAACTTAATTTTGGCTTTGGGGTATAGTGGTAAGTGGGATATTGTACAAGCTACCCAGCAAATCGCGCGTAAAGTACAAGCTGGAGAATTGCGCCCAGAAGATATTACTGAAGACTTATTCAATACTAAATTAAATACTGGAGATCGTCCTGAAGTCGACCTTATGCTTCGTACGGGCGGCGACCATCGTATTAGCAACTTCCTCTTGTGGCAACTTGCCTACGCAGAGCTTTATTTCTACGACAACGTATTTTGGCCAGACTTTCGTCGTGAACATCTTTATGAAGCCATTCTTTCATACCAAAACCGCGAACGCCGCTTTGGAAAAACCAGTGAACAGATTCTAAGTGAAGCGAAATAAACCCCTTTTTTTTGCGTTATACCCTGTGGGAAAGAACCGTGAACCTATGAAAAAATTCAACCAACCTGCCAGATTAGCAATTTTCGTTGCTTTGTTAGTAAGTATTGCTATATCTGCATCAGCCCAACAATTAGGCTTGGGAAGTCGCCTTGCTCCTACTACCCCTACCCAAACAAACGAGGATTTACTTAGTTATGCTGCTCCCAAAGACTATGTCTTGGCAGAAATTATCGTAACGGGCAATCAATTCCTTGACCCTAACTCCATGATCTCGATGTCGGGGCTTAGAGTAGGTGATAAAATCAAAATTCCAGGCGATGCTATTACCACTGCTATCAAGAAATTGATGGACCAAAAAATCTTAGAAGATGTAGAAATCTTGGCCCGAAAAATAGAAGGCGACAAAATTTGGTTGGAATTAAGAATCAAAGAACAATCTCGTTTATTCAAGGTAACATTTGATGGTATTCGTAAAGGCGAGCAAGAATCTTTGAACGATAAAATCAAGCTTCCTAAAGGACGTATCATTTCCAATACTATGGTGAAAAACACACAGTTGGCAGTGAAACGTTTTTTTATGGACAAAGGCTTCTTGAATGTAAAAGTCAAAATTGCCCAAATCGCTGATACCGCACGGGGTAATGCCACCCTCAAGATATTTGTCACAAAAGGGCCTAAAGTAAAAATTCGTCAAATTGTATTTAATGGTAGAGAAGAAATTTATGAGCAAAAACTTCGGAATAAAATGAAAAGTACGAAACAAATGCGTTTTGGTCGTTTGTTTACTCCTTCAAAGTTTATTCCCAAAAAATATGACGAAGACAAAGAAAAACTCGTTGCATTTTATAATAAAAATGGCTTCCGTGATGCGACAATTATCTCAGATTCAATCATTCATAATCCAGACGGCAAGACCATAGATGTAGTTCTCAATATAGAAGAAGGTCCTAAATACTACATCAGAAACGTAACTTGGGAAGGCAATTATCTCTACACCGACGATCAATTGGGGAGAGTATTTGGTCTTAAAAAAGGCGACATCTATAATCCCGAAGAAATTCAAAAACGCTTAGAAGCTAATCCAGGACAAGATGTAAGTTCACAATATATGGACGACGGCTATCTTTACTACAACTGCCGTCCTGTCGAAAAAGCCGTCGAAGGTGATTCGATTGACATCGAAATGAGGATTTTTGAAGGAAAACAAGCTACCATCAACAAAATTATCCTTAACGGAAACACTAAAACGAGTGACCACGTAGTAATGCGGGAGCTGTTTACCTTGCCAGGGCAAAAATTCAGTAAAACGGAAATCATCAATACCAACCGCCAACTAGCTCAGTTAGGATATTTTGATGCCGAAAAAATCGGAATCAACCCTGTTCCCCACCCCGAAGACGGAACCGTAGACATTGAATATACAGTAGAAGAAAAACCAAGTGACCAAATTGAACTTTCTGGTGGCTGGGGCGGCTACATCGGATTTGTAGGGACGTTAGGGTTAGTGTTCAACAACTTCTCAACCCGAAACATCACCAACCTTAAAGCATGGAAGCCTCTTCCTGCAGGCGATGGGCAGAAGCTCGCCGTCCGATTCCAAGCTAGTGGTCGTCAATTTCAGACTTATTCGATTAGCTTTACAGAACCTTGGCTTGGAGGAAAAAAACCTGTCACTTTCGGAATTAACTTAAGCCGTACAGTATACCGAACTGTTGACCAGTTTAGCTTGTACACCCGTTCAAATGGTAAATTGAAGTTTTTAGGGGCTTATCACAATACCGGCGTAACCATATCTCTTGGAAAAAGACTTAAAGTACCCGATCGCTTTTTTGTGTTAAGTACCGCTCTTTCTTATCAGCGATATCGTATGGATAGCTTGGATTTGTTTAATATTGGCTACCCCAACGGTGTATCCAACAACCTCACGTTCAATCTTACGTTGTCTCGCAATACAATCGACAATCCTCAATTCCCTCGTCTTGGCTCGTCGTTTTCTTTGAGTGGGACATTTACGCCTCCTTACTCAGCTATCACTGGTCAAACAAGTTTCTCAAGCAATGAAAGCCGTTATAAATGGGTAGAGTACCACAAGTGGATGTTTGACGCCAGTTGGTTCCAAACCGTGGCAGGCAAACTGGTTTTGAGTACACGAGCTCACTTAGGTTTCTTAGGACGCTACAACAAAAATCTTTCTATCAGTCCTTTTGAGCGTTTTGTATTAGGGGGTTCGGGTTTAGCAGGATATGGTATGTTTGCCTTAGCACAAGACATCATAGGACTTAGAGGTTATACTGATCGCTCCCTAGTACCTATCTACAATACATTAAGTGCTACAGATGCCTCACAAGCCACTACTACTACTATAACTGGTGCTTCAAGCCTTGGAGGTGTTGCTTTTAGCAAATACGTCATGGAGCTTCGCTATCCTCTTTCGCTCAACCCTTCTGCTACTATTTTCGGGTTGGTATTTGCTGAAGCCGGTAACAACTGGGGTACTGATGCCCCTCAAAAAAAATACAAAGACTTTAATCCTTTTGATCTGAAACGTTCGGCAGGGGTAGGAGCTCGTATTTTTATGCCAGCTTTTGGACTTATCGGGATTGACTGGGCATATGGATTTGATGCAGTTCCTGGCCAAACCCAACGGAGCGGACCTCAATTCCACTTCACAATCGGGCAACAAATCAGATAAAATAAAGATTTGGTATATTCGCCATTGGCATCCAAAACCAATGGCGAATCTTTATATCCAAAAACCAAAAGAAATATGAAAACCCGTTGGCTTTTACTACTTTTGCAGTTCGTTTTGATAACGCACTCATTATCAGCCCAAAAATGGGGCTATATGGATTTGGAATACATAACCAGTAAAATGCCTGATTATCAAAAAGCTCAATCGGAATTAGACAAATTTTCAGATAGATGGGCCAAGGAAATTCAGGATAAATATGCCGAAATAGATAAACTTCAACGATTGTATCAAGCCGAAGAAGTGTTGTTGACAGATGATATGAAACGTAAACGTCAGCAAGAAATCATCGACAAAGAAAAAGAAGCAAGAGAGTATAACAATAAAATATTCGGTTTTGAAGGGATGTTGTTTCAAAAGAAAAAAGAAATTATCAAACCTATCACCGACCAAGTGTACAAAGCTAGTGAGCGCGTTTGTCGTCAGCGGAGACTTGACTTACTGGTAGACAAATCAAGCAATTTTGTAATTATTTATGCCAATCCTGTTCATGATTATACAGACTATGTATTAGAGGAGTTGGGGCTAGGGACTGACAATAAAAATAATAAAACCACCCCCGAAAACGTTAATACGCCTGCATCCAAACCCAATACCACAAATACCCCTAATAACAAAACAATCAAACCAAAACAGTAAATAAAAATGAAAAGCAAATTGATCGTGGCTGTTATGGCCATTCTAGCTTTAATCGGAAAAGAGACCCAAGCACAGCAGGCCGCCGCCCTCAAAATCGGTTGGACCAATGTAGATTATATCTTGTCTGTTTTGCCAGAGAGCAAAAAAATCCAAAACGAACTCCAAATTCAGCAGCAACAAATCGAAAAAGTGATGCAGGAAAAATCAAAAGAGTTTGAAGACAAGTACAAAGCACTACAACAAAACGCTACAAAATGGTCGGAGATTATTCTAGCAGATAAGCAAAAAGAGCTTCAGCGTCTTGAGCAAGATTTCCAAGAGTTTCAACGTACTTCACAAGAATCTTTGCAAAGAAAACAACAACAGTTGATTCAACCAGTATTGACAAAAATCAATACCGCTATCGATGAAGTAGGAAAAGAAAACAATTATACCTACATCCTCAACATGGACGGTGGTGCTCAAACTACCCCTATCATTTTGTATGCTGGCTCTGATGACTTAAATGTAAGCAACTTGGTATTGAAAAAATTGGGTGTAGATCCCGCAGAAGTTGAAAAACAACAGAAAGCCGCTGCTGAAGCTGCCGTTCAACAATTGCAACAACAGCAAAAGCCTACAACTCCTGCTACCAACCCTGCACCAGCTAACAAGCCTGCAACTCCTGCTAAGAAAAACTAATAAGGGTATTACCTTACCTAACATACAAAAGGCGCCGTGTACACGGCGCCTTTTGTCTTTAAATCCAATGCTTTCGCTTAAAGAAAAACCACATTCCTGCCATCGAAAAGGCCATCAGCAGCAGCGAAAACCAAAAGCCATAAGGATGAGAACTGCTGGGTAGTACGGTATAGTTCATCCCAAAAATCCCCGCAATCAGCGTAGGAGGCATAAAGATGATAGTAAAGACCGTAAAAATTTTGATAATCTGGTTTTGTTCAAGATTAATCAAACCCATAAAGGTATTTTGGAGGTACTCCAATCGCTCAAAATTGAAAGTGCTGTACTCAAGCAAAGAGCTAATGTCTTTCAACACTATCCGTAACCTTTCTTTTCTATCCTCTGGAAAAAACTGACTTCGCAAAATCCCCGATAATACGCGCTGCTTGTCGATGATAGTTTCTCTCAAAAGCATGGTGTTTTCCTGCATCATGTTGATTTTCAACAGGATTTCTTGCTTGGCTTTTTGTTCGCGGTTGAGGTCTTTACTGATATTAGAAATATCCCTCGACAAACCTTCCAGTACATCGGCATCGCTTTCAATACGAGTTTCGAGCAGGAGTAGTAGCATATCTACCCCACTTTGAAAGGTCTCTTGGCTTACCTTCATCTTCCGAACTGTATCCGCAAAGGTTTTAGAATCACCACTGCGATAAGTAAACAAAACGCCCTCTCTAATCAAAATAGATACTGGATAAATCCCGTAGCCCTCCGCATTGATTTTTAGGAAATTTGAGTTGGCATTGATGGTATTGTTTTGCTCAAAATACCGCGAACTACTTTCAATCTCCACAATCTCCTGGGGTGTCTGAAAACTAATGTCACATTTTGTTTCTACCCATTCTTCTTCTTCTTGAGAAGGCGACTGCAAATCTATCCATAAAATAGCCTTCAAATGGCTTATTTCGCGCACATCCGTTTCACGTTTGATTTGCTTTCCTTCACGATAATATATCCTAACCATACCACTTACTACTTCATTTGTGCCAAAGTTAGCCAATTGCTTTTAGGATTTTACGCAGATTTTGTAGATTTTGTACTGCATTTTGTGAAATGCTACCAAAAAAATTGTCAAAACATATATTTTTTTTGATGTAGATGCAACATTCCTTTTTGTTCATTGTCATTACATTGAAATTACAGCCAATTGGAACCTAGACTTTACATAGACAAACACGTCGAACTCGTAGAACGCTGCAAACAGGGAGAACGAAAAGCTCAGTATGAACTATACAAGCTTTATTCAAAATCCATGATGAACGTGTGTATGCGGGTGGTCAACCACAATGGAGAAGCCGAAGACGTACTACAAGAAGCATTTTTGGATGCTTTTAGCAATCTTCATTCGTTTAGAGGACAGTCCACGTTTGGGGCGTGGCTGAAACAGATTGTGGTCAATAAAGCCATCAATCACCTTCGACAACGAAAAATGCAACTCGTAGATATCGAAGGCTATGGCTCTGGAGATAATGATACCGATATCGCCGATGAAGAGTCGCTGGATGAAGAAGGAATCCAAATGGATGTAGAACGTATTCGCCGAGGAATCGAACAGCTGCCCGAAGGATATAGAGTCGTACTTTCTTTATATCTCTTTGAAGGATATGACCACGAAGAAATCGGGGAGATTTTAGGAATTAGCGAAAGTACCTCTCGTACTCAGTACATGCGAGGAAAAAAGAAATTATTAGAAACGATTAAACATTAGTGAGACGTAGAGCGTCTAAAATATAAGATAAGCCTCTTACGTCCCCACAAAATACCAATACAATGAAAGATAAACTGCAACGATTCGTCAGAGACAACCGCGAGGCATTTGATGTGCATGAGCCTTCTGATGACCTTTGGAGTCGGTTGAGTGAAAAATTACCCCAAGTCGAAAGTTCAACACTTAGTGAAGAAAATATCATAACTAACATAACTCCTCAAAAAGGAGGTAGCGATTCACCTTTCTTCACTAAAGCTTGGAAAAATTTGAATTGGCGTATTGCGGCTTCTATAGCCTTGGTCATGGGCCTTGGATGGATAGGATACAAAGTAAACCAAACGCCTTCCATACCGACAGAGGTAGCTTCTTCTACTTCCACAGACTACGCCAAACAAGTCAGTCAATATACCCATTTGATAGATACTAAACGGGCCGAACTGCGGCAAATGACCCAAAGTGACCCCGCCTTATACAAAGAATTTGCAGTGGAATTGGACGAACTTGAGCGCTCATACAAAAACCTGAAAGCCGACCTTCCCAAAAACCCCAATCAAGAAACGGTGATTCAGGCTATGATCCAAAACCTGCAATGGCAGATTGATTTATTAAACCAACAGTTGGATATTATCCAACGCATCAAAAGCAAAAATAACCATGCAACCAATAATAAACTCACATAAGTACAATAACCCTTGGCTGACGGTCATTGTGTTGTTGCTCACCTTTACTGCCTATGCCAAGGAATCAGGCAATATCGAAAAGAAAAAGTCGGTCATCAAGATTTATGACGTATCAGCCAAAGACAATCTAAACATCGACAATCAGTTTGGGCAAGTAAAAATCAACCTTTGGGATAAAAATGAAGTGCGGATTGACATCAGCATTACGGCCAACTCCAATACTGACGAACGCGCCCAACAATACCTCGACGGCGTAGAGATTGAAGATAAAAAAGACGGGAATCAAATTTCGGTTCGGACCATTATCCGAAAAAATGGAAGCTCTAATTGGAGCTGGAAAAGTGGCAATGGCGAGAAAAATTTTGTTCAAATCGACTATCAGGTATCCATGCCCAAAAACATGCCTCTGAATGTCAAAAATAAATTTGGTGCCACCACCATCCCCGTCTTCAAGGCTCCACTTACTGTAAAATCTGAACACGGAAGCTTTAGGGCTGACGAACTCGTAGGCAGTAGAAATGACATTGACGTATCGTTTGGTAAAGCCGAAATTCAGCAATTAATCAACGGAAACCTCGATATCGCTTATTCTACTTTAGAACTTGACAAAGCCAATAGCATCATACTTAATAATAAGTTTGGCAAAATGAAAATTGGGGAAGTTGATAAGCTTGACGGACGCATTAGTTATTCGGGAGGACGCATCGGATTGCTCAAAGGTTCTAGCAAAATTAAATTGGATTTTTCTGGTGGCTTCCGCATAGACCAACTCAACCAATCGGCTGATAATGTGGATATTCAAGCCAACTATTCGTCGGTAATTATGCCCCTCGAAAGCAATGAGTGCGATTTTGATGTCACCGTAAGCTATGGCGGATTTAAGTATCCCACCGACCGCAAAATTACATTTACCCAAAACGACGACGAACGCAAAGATAACGAACACCGTGGCCCTCGTATGACCAAACAATACGTAGGTAAAATCGGCAAAGGTAATGGCACAAAAGTAAAAATCGTGTCGAGATACGGAGAAGTAAGTTTGAGATAGTTTATTAAAACCAAACCCAATGGCGTCGTTCTTTCTTGCAGGTTTGAAGAGTGACGCCATTTTTTAAGTACTTATCCCCACCCAACGCCTTATCCAAATCGCTATCGGAATAGCAATGATGATGCCCAAAGAGTTGGCTACGGCATCATACCAATCAAAAGCCCGCCCAACTCCCATGCTACCTTGGGCTATTTCGATACCAACACCATATAAAACACCACCCAAAATCACCACCCACACCTTAAGACTACTCCAGTACCACAAAGCCGCCAACACGCCAAAAGCGCCAAAATGATGTAATTTATCCCATCCAAGCCCCGTCGGGACTTGGTCTTTGGGCATTAGGCAAAGTATCAATATCAATACAGTCCAAGCAATCGCCAAATAAGGTTTATCAAAAAACCAGCGGAAAAGCTTTTGCATCTTGTTGGTTTATTTTTCTACAAAATCCAGTTCTTTACCAAAAGTTTCGTCGGTTTTGGTAAGAGAAAGAAGAGCGATTCCATAACAAATCACCCCTAATAACGCTGCACCTCCGATGGTACCGAAAGAAGGCTTGAAGCCTTGAAAAGCAAGCGTCATCGGAATCGCCATGCCCCGCACTACACTCGGTACGGAGGTAGTAGCAGTAGCTCGAAGATTGGTTCCGTACAATTCGGCCACCATCATCAAATACAATCCGATATAGCCCGTACACAATCCCGACAAAAAACAGACAATATACAATCCTACCGAAGTAGAAACATTACCATACAAATAAACACCGGCCAAAATAGCTCCACAAAACATCAAATACCCAATAGCTTTGCGCCTCGAACGCAGCCATTGGCTCAAGGGTCCACTAAAAAAATCGCCTGCTGTGAGTCCAAAATAAATAAACATGACACATTTGCCCGGCGAGATTCCCTCCTCAATACCCAATACTTTACCAAACTCATTACCAAACGTTCCCAAAATACCTACCACAAACCAAGTCGGAACGCCTATCATAACGCAACGCAGGTACTTGATAAATCGCGACCAAGTACTAAAAAAGTACAGGAAATTACCTCGACTTATTCCCTGCTCTTTCACTTGCAAAAACAATCCCGACTCAAAGACCTTGATTCTTAAAAACAATAACATCAAGCCCATACCACCTCCCACAAAATAGGCCGTTCGCCAATCAAACCATTCTTGGGTCAAATAAGCAACACCCGCCCCCAAATACCCCACGCCCGCTACTAAGGTAGGGCCAAGGCTTCTGATTTCTTTAGGAACAATTTCTGTTACCAGGGTCATAGCAGCACCAATCTCCCCCGATAAGCCCATCCCTGCTACAAACCGCAGCAAGGCATACATATTGGGGTCTTCTACAAATCCACAGGCGATATTGGCAGTAGAATACATAATGATAGACCCAAACAAAACAGACAAACGCCCTTTTTTGTCTCCCACAATTCCCCACAAAATTCCGCCCACCAATAGACCGGCTTGCTGAGAATTAAAGATAAAAGTGCCAATTTGAGAAACCTCCGCTTCAGAATACCCCAATGACTGCAAACTCGGAACTCGTACGATGCTGAATATCAGCAAATCATATACGTCCACAAAAAAACCAAGCGCTGAGACAATGACTGGCAATCGAAAAAGCGCGCTGTAAGGAGAGTTTTTCATGAATAATCAAATGAGCCCAGTGAGTTAGGATTCAATAAAGTCAAGGTCTTTACCGTGGGTTTCGGGCACGGTAAGCGTCGAATAAAACCCTAGCACAAAGCAAATAAGCCCCACGATAGCACCTGCATAAATCACATCGACAGAAGGTTTGAAATAGCCATAAAGCCCTGTCATAAAGATAACTGTTCCACGCACCATATTGGGAATCGTGGTGGCGGCAGTAGCGCGGAGGTTGGTACCAAATTGCTCAGCGCCAATCGTCACAAACATAGCCCAGTACCCAATGCCGAAGCCCATCGCCAAACAAAGCACATACAGCATAGTAGCTGACTTTACGCCCGCAAAAAGATAAATTAAACTAAATACTCCCGCAAAAGCCATCAAAAGTGCCACGGCTTTTTTACGAGAATGAAAATAATGACTGATAAAACCACTGGCTAAATCGCCTCCTGCCAGACCGACGTAACACCACATGATAGACAATCCCGGTTTGATGGGTTCTTCTATACCCAAAGCTTTGCCAAATTCATTGCTGAAAGTAGCCAATATCCCAATCACAAACCACGTAGGTAAGCCAATTCCAATACATTTTAGATACCTTACAAAACGTTCGCCATTGGTAAAGAAAGATAAGAAATCGCCTCGGGCAATATGCTTCTGTTCGGTTACGCCTTTAAACATCCCCGACTCCACTACGCCAATTCTCAATAATAATAGACCAATGCCAAGCCCTCCACCTACAAAATAAGCCACTCGCCAATCCCCAAAAACTTCGACTGTAAAGTAGGCTACTACCGCTCCAAAAAGCCCAATCCCCGCTACGAGTGATGTACCTATGGCTCGTAGTTCTTTGGGCAAAATCTCCGAAACCAAAGTAATCCCCGCGCCAAGTTCACCTGCCAAACCCACCCCTGCCACAAAACGCAAGTACTTATAAAGCTCTGTAGCAGGCAAAAAGCTTGTATCTTGAATAAATCCACAAAGAATATTAGCAATTGAATAGGTTACAATCGAACCAAACAAAACCGATAAACGGCCTTTTTTATCGCCCAAAACACCCCACAAAATCCCTCCTAAGAGCAGCCCCCCCATCTGCCAATTGAGAATAGAAGCCCCTACTTCCGACACTTGCTGCTCATTGAGCCCCAAATCTTTGAGACTTGGTACCCTCACAATACCAAACAATAGCAAATCATAAATATCGACAAAATAGCCAAGTGCGGCCACAATTACGGGAAGCCCAAAAAGGGAATTTTGGTTAGAAGGTTTAGACATTGGTTAAGGGGGTTTTTGATTTTTTGCAATAATAATAAAAAAAGCATGGCAGGACTAAAAATACCCGCCATGCTCCGTGTAAGTCGGTATGTTTTTTTAAATTTTCGCCAATTGCAAAGGCCCATAATTAGCTCCAATAGGGATGAGTTGTCCATTTACCCTTACTTCGTAGCGGTCAAACCGCTCTATCTTATCTTTGGCTACAATATACGAGCGATGAATCCTCACAAACCGCTCGGGCGCAAGCATGGCCTCTGCTTCGCTCATGGTCATGCGAGAAGCTATTTTTTGTTGTTTTGTTACAAACAATACATAATTCCCGCCTGCCTCCAGATACAAAATATCCTCCAGCATTACCCTGACTTGTTCGTATCCATTTTTAACAAAAATACTCTCAGAAGCCGGCGTGAAAGCGGAGATAGTTAATTCTTTCACCTTAAAAGCTTCATGGGCTTTGGTGCAGGCTTTCAAGAATCGACTTATGGCAAAAGGTTTGAGTAAATAATCGACCGCGTCAAAATCATAACTCTGAACAGCGTGCTCGGCATAAGCCGTTGTAAAAATCACCAAGGGAGGGTTAGGAAGGGCCCTCAAAAATTCCAAACCAGAAATATCGGGCATCTTTATGTCCAAAAACAAGAGATCAACGGGCTCTTTTTGGAGAAAATCTAATGCCTCAAACGCATCTTGAAAGGTAGCTTTCAAATCAAGGAAAGGGACTTTTTCGGCAAAAACCCGCATAATATCCAACGCTTTTGGCTCATCATCAATAGCAATAGCAATCATACATTTTTCTTTCAATAGTATAAAAACAGAGGAACAAAGTACCCTTAAAACGAATAAATTTACTTAAATATAAAAATAAACACGCTCTCAGAAAAGCGTGGTTATCCATACTATCAAGTCATTTCATCATACTTAACTAACACAGAATCTAGTTTTTTTCGCTTTCTTTTTCCTCGAAAATCAATCACCAAATGCACCGAAAACTCTTTTTCGGTCTGATGAATCAAAAGCTGATGGGTATGAGGATAAAGCAACTCTAATCTTTTTTTGACATTGACTAGCCCAATCCCCGATGAATGCTTCTCGGGGTCTTGGTCGTGGCGAGGATGTAGGCTATTATGAACTTTGAAGTGCAAGCTCTCATTATCACAATTTAGCTTTATAAAAATCCAAGATTGATTACGTAAGCTTATGCCATGTTTGAAAGCATTTTCAACAAACGGAATCATCATCATAGGCGCTACTGACTTCAAGCAAAGCGAATCATCCAGATCAATTTTAAGTTCAAATTTATCTGACTCCGAAATTCTAAGTCGCTGCAAATCAATATAGTTTCGCAGGTATTGTACTTCTTGCCTAATGTCGATTTGGTCTTGGTTGTTTTCGTGCATCATAAACCGCATCATATCGGCCAATTGCTGAATTCCTAACGACGTTTTTTCGGCTTTTTCTTCGATAGCCGTCGCATACAGCGTATTCATGGCGTTAAACAAAAAATGAGGATTAATCTGCGCCCGTAGCGCCGAAAGTTCGGCTTGATTGCGGCTCAAGTTTACTTCTAGGGGTTTTATCAACAACTGCCGAACAATCGTCACCACCACAGCCCCTGCCAACGATATAGACCAAAATGCAAACAAATCATCGGCTCTTACTGAATACAAGAAATAATAAATTCGACGATAGCCATTCAAAATATTGAAGAATTGGGAAAAAATAAGCGCGCCAAAACTACTCACCAAGCTAACTACCAAAACAAAAATTTGCTTAGGTCTGAGATCTGTCCGCTTGGTGCGAAAAGGCCATTCTATCAATTGATTATGAAACAAATACGCATGAATAAAAGCCCCTTGAATCCAAAGCAATAGTACTGCCTGTCCGCCGTTATTTCGTAAAAACCCAAAGGCCAACACCACCCAAAAGCCCAAAATCGCCAACCAACTTCCCTCTTCCATGACTTTGGTTTGTGGGCTTTTTTGGTCATTCGATAGTTGTAAAGTCCACTGATACATTTGTGATAAAATGGTATAAACGGATAATATCGCAAAAAAAGCCACGGTCTTCACAACCACGTACAACAATCTATAATTAGATACCACTTTAGCCCCAATAGTATGATAATTACTATCTTGCCGCAATGCCAGTTCTTTGCTAAAATACAAGTAATTCCAAATGCCAGTCATCAAAAAAACACCTAACAGCCCCCAAAAAGCCAATAAATGAAATGGTTTTTGAGGCCAAAAACGAGGAAAAATGACATTGTTTAGCACATACCAACAGCCATAGGTAGTAAGAAAAACGCTGATTAAGGGCCAGCAGCCATTTTGCCACCAATTGTACCGTAAAAAGATACGGTCTTCTTCCAAGCGGTCGATACGCACTAATATTTGAGCATAATGACTGTAGTTGTCGGCAATCAGAATAATCAAAAATAAAAGGGCGAGCGAGGTGATAAACCAAAACTCAATTTGACGAAAGCGGGAGAGTGTAATCATAGTAACAAAAAAAGGCTATCTTTAGGTTAGACAATCCAAAAATACCCGAAAGGCCAGGCGATATGGAAAATCTGTGACGAATCCCTCAAAAAATGGGATGATTTACAACGAAATATTCATCCAAAGCGTCTTATTAAATAAATTCTCTCGTATAGCCACAAAAACGCGTCATGATATGAAAACAATTTTTTACTTTTTGATTTTTGTAGTGACCCTTAGTTGTAAAGAAAAAAACATTCCAGCTCCTATTTTGGAGCCTCTAGTAGGAAAGTGGCGTTTGGTAGCTAATGAGTACCTCGAAAACGGGCAGAAAATATGGCGCAATGCTGGCAAGCAATCCTACATCATTTCCTTTCGCTTTGACGGAGTCATTTTACAAGAAGACGGCCTTCCTGTTTGCTGTGGCCCTATCTCTCTTAGTATCAACGGAGAAAATTACCAAATCAGCCCACAGGAAAACTTACCTGTGAATCCAACCTGTTTTTTAGTAGATTGTGTTGGTTGTGATGTATGGGATATTGCGCTCACCGACGATTCTTTCATTTTGGATGTATGTAAAATCGGAGCAAGAAGCAAATTTGAGCGTGTCCCCTAAAAATCAAGCAAGTGGAATTTGAGTTTCTTTGGCCACTTTCATCACATACCCTCGTGCTTCGTCGTACTCTTCGGGGGTACGTAGGTGTTCAAGCATCAAGGGTACCTGACGCGGGAGCGCAGTTACGTTACGCAAGTACGCCACATAGTCCATTCCACCACGACCGGGCATGGTCTCGGCAAAATGCACATCTTTTCCTACTACGTCTTTGGCATGACATGATACAATCCACTTTCCGAGTTTTTTGAAAGTATCGTTGATAAGGGCCGTATTGTTGTAAAAACGCTCGGGAGAATTGATAATATTGGCAATATCCACGTGGGCAGCAAAAGCAGACCGATCAATGGCTTTGATAAATTGCAAGCACGAATCGGCGTCGTTGGGCAAACTCCATCCCATCATTTCTAAAGAAAACTTAGCCGTTTTGGGCTTGACGGCATCTATTATCTTACGGCAGTTTTCGACCGTAACATCAAAAAATTCTTTACTGAGATTGCGAGCATCAGGACCATCCCAGCTTTTGGGATTGAACGAACCCGCGATATCGATACAAGTCAAAGCGCCAATCTCTTCGGCCAAAGCTAAGCGTTCGGTCACATAATCGAGATTTTTCTTTCTTTTTTGAGCATCGGTATCCAGCATATTCACCCATGCTCCCACTTCGGCTATTATCACATTTTCGGCGGCAAATGCCTTACGCAAGGCCGCTATCCGGTCGGTATCTTTCAATTCGACTTTGGGTACATAGGCCGCACTGTATCCCAATCTCCGATGTTCTTTAGCTAGTTCGACGGGGTCTTCTGTTTTGAGAAAAATAGGGCCACCTAGCCGCAGTGCTTGCCCTTTCCACTTCATAGAAGGCAATAGAGCTGCCCCCATAATCATACCCGAAGATTGTAAAAAATCACGACGTGAAATTGATTTCATAAAGATACATTTGAGACCTATTGTATAAGCGCCCAAACATTGATTTATAACCAATTCCCTGGTATATAAGCACAAAAAAATCCAGCTAAAGCTTTGACTTTTAGCTGGATTAAAGAAAAACGTTTTTTATCAATAAGCTCTTACAATACCTCTACCTTCGTAGAAGTTAACGTAGGCTTTGTTTACTACTCTATTGCCACCAGGAGTGGGATAATTGCCCGTAAAATACCAATCTCCACTGTGATTGGGACAAGCTTCATGGAGGTTTTCGACTGTTTGGAAAATAACAGATAGCTCGGCCTTCAAATCTTTAGGGCGTACTATCTCCGCTACTTTTCGGGATACTTCTTCAGGAGTAAAACGATCAAACAATGCCTTCACAAAATTTTGTTGAGTAGCATTGCCCGTTTCCAACGAAGCTACACATTGAGCATAAACTTCATCGCGAAGATTGTCCAAACCACTCTCTTTGAGAAGCTGTAAGGCCGCTCTAAACGCCACAAAATCTTTGACTTTCGACATATCGATACCATAGCAATCGGGGTAGCGAATTTGGGGAGCCGAAGACACAATCACGATTTTTTTAGGCCCAAGTCGGTCGAGCAAGCGTAAGATACTTTTCTCTAGAGTAGTACCTCTTACGATAGAATCATCTACTACCACAATCGTATCCACTCCTTTTCTGACTACCTCGTATGTCATATCATACACATGCGATACCATTTCTTCCCGAGCGTCGTCGTTGGTAATAAACGTCCGTTGCTTTACATCTTTCGACACTAGTTTTTCGATACGAGGTCTAAAAGAAAGCACCTTTTCCAATTCTTCGGGAGAAAGGTCTCGGTTGAGTATTGCACTTTTACGCTGCTTGGCCAAATAATCTTCCAAGCCTTCGATAAGCCCAAAAAATGCGGTTTCGGCGGTGTTGGGGATATACGAAAAAACAGTGTTTTCAAGATCGTAATCTACTTCCTCCAAAATTTGAGGAATCAACAATTTACCGAGCATTTTGCGCTCATGATAAATATCAGGGTCAGAAGCACGGGAGAAATAAATACGCTCAAAACTACACGAACGTTTTTCGAGTGGTTTGAGGATTTGATGTTGGTCATACTCACCATATTTGTCAATGATAAGGGCATGACCAGGATTAATCTCCTTAATATCAGCATAATTGGCATTAAAAGCCGCTTTGATGGCAGGTTTTTCGGAAGCCACTACAACCACTTCATCATCGGCATAATAATACGCCGGACGAATACCCGAAGGGTCTCTTACCACAAAAGCCTGTCCTGAGCCTGTCATACCACACATCGCAAATCCGCCATCAAAATCGCGGCAAGAGCGGTGAAGTACGCGTACCATATCCATATTGTCTTCAATGACATCCGACAAATCTGGGTTTTCGTAAATTCCTTTGAAACGATCAAAAACACGTTGGTTTTCTTCATCCAAGAAATGCCCGATTTTTTCCATTACCGTGACTGTATCTACACGGTCTTTGGGGTGTTGACCTAATGACACCAACTTGTCGAAAAGTGAATCAACATTGGTCATATTGAAATTTCCGGCCACCACTAGATTGCGACTACGCCAGCTATTTTGGCGCAACATCGGATGGCAGTTTTCGATTTCGTTGGCACCGTGTGTACCGTAGCGCAAGTGCCCCAGCCAAACCTCACCCGTAAAGGCGACGTTTTCTTGTAGCCACTTGGCGTCGTAGCGAAGATCTTTGTCATCGCCTTTGAGTTCTTTGAAGGCTTTTTTGAATTTCTTCTGAACCTTCTTGAAAATCTCTGCCACAGGTTGCTGATCAACCGACCGATACCGACTGATATAGCGGTGTCCGGGCGGGACTTCCAGCTTGATGTTGGCAACACCCGCGCCATCTTGGCCTCGGTTTACTTGCTTTTCCATCAAAGTGTGCAACTTATAAACTGCGTAGAGGGGTGTGCCGTATTTGTCAATATAATATTGAAACGGCTTGCGGAGTCGAATGAGGGCTATACCGCATTCGTGCTTTATGACGTCGCTCATCAGGGAGTATGAAGTGTGTGACGATTTGTTAACACAAAGTTAAGAAATCCGATTCCAAAACTTCATGTTAAATTTTAAGAAAGTTTACAACCAAAACATTAAACACCTGTATTACAACTTATTAAACTATAAAAAGTTTATTAAAAAAATTAAATAAAACCCTATATCCTACTCTGCCTCCACAAAGTGCTTCTGATTTTTGGCAAGGTTGTGAATGCTCCAATCAATGTCCTTTTTGAATGCCTTGGTACGCACATGGCACTCTGCCACCCGGCAATACTTACAGCAAGCTGGTAAGCAAGGATCGGCGTGAATAAAAAGCTCTACATTTCCTTCAGCATCAGCTTCGAGTGCATCTTCAAATTCGTGAACAGCCTCATGTACCTGTTTTAAATCCCAATAATAAGGCAATGTCAAGTGGCAATCGATATGTAAATCAGAACCATATTTCTGAATACGCATATTGTGTACATCTATCCAATACTCCTTTTTGTGATCTTTGATTAGCTCTACTATGTGCTCCATCAATTCGGGGTCTGTTTCGTCCATGAGGGCTGCCGCCGACCGCCTTATAAGCTTAAATCCATTATAAAATATAATCATCGACAATACAAGCGAAGCAGCACTATCTATCCACTGAAGCCCAGTAAGCATCAAAAGTCCTAATCCTACCAAAATCAAGACACTACTCACGCTGTCGGTCATGAGGTGTTTACCATCCGCAATCAGTGCTTCTGAGCGGGTCTGCTTACCTACTTTTTGGAGATAATATCCCACGCCACCATTAAGAATCACGGTCAACAAAATAAGCCAAACACCCCAATCTAAGTGCTGAATAGGCTCGGGATGAATAAAATGTTGGATGGCTTCGACCGCAATCCAAACGCCCGCAATGATAATCAAAGCCCCTTCAAAACCCGAAGAAAAATATTCAATTTTGCCGTGACCATAGGGATGATCGTGGTCTTTGGGTTGAGATGAAAGATAGATACTATAAAAAGCAAAACCACTAGCAATAACGTTGATAATAGATTCTAAAGCATCACTCAATATGGCGTTGGAATGAGTCAGATAATAAGCGCCAAACTTAATCACCATCAAAACAATACTTAAAGTAAGGGAAACGATTATCCAACGAAATTTAGATTTTTGGCTAACTTGCACAGCTTTTCAAGTGGGGTGATGAAGCCCAAAGTTACGAAGTTATTTAGAAGCAATTACTCATTTTTACGATTATGTCATTACCTTTTGACCATACCAATCCTTGGAAAACCCTGACTTCCAATGTAGTATATGACAACAAATGGATTCAAGTCCGACACGAAGAAGTGCTCAATCCTAGTGGTGGGCCCGGGATTTATGGTGTGGTTCATTATAAAAATAAAGCCATTGGCGTAATCCCTATCGACGATGAAGGTTATACTTATTTGGTAGGCCAATATCGATATCCCTTAGAAGAATACTCGTGGGAAATCCCCGAAGGAGGGGGACCCATGAATGAAGACCCGCTCGAAGGTGCCAAACGCGAGTTGTTGGAAGAAACGGGCTTAGTGGCGGCTAAATGGACCAAAATCGCCCGTGTACACCTTTCCAATTCCGTAGGCGATGAAGAAGGTTTTTTGTATATAGCCGAAGACCTCACCCAAGCCCAACAACAGCCCGAAGACACCGAGCAGCTCCATGTAGCTCGTATCCCTCTCCAAGAAGCCATTGAGATGGTGATGCGCTCCGAAATCACCGATTCGTTGAGCGTCATGGGTTTGCTAAAAGTAGCCCGTTTGAGAGGAATTTAATGTTTTAATGATAAACCGATAGCATGTTTTTAGCCGCTTTATATGGTCTCATTACTGGGATTTTGTTATGTCTTACTTTTGGGACTGTTTTTTTTGCATTGATTCAAACTAGCATCGAACGAGGCTACCGTAGCGGCGTCCAAATCGCCTTGGGAGTAGTAGCAAGCGATGCTTTTTTTATATTTACCGCCATTTTTGGAACCTCTTTTTTACCTCAAATCAACCATTTTGATAAATGGGTTAGTGCCATAGGCATTGTTTTTTTGGTAATATTAGGTATCAAAAACTTCTTTAAAATCCCCTCTTTAGAGCCCAAACCTCACAGTGACGACCGTAGTCGTCGCCGCTCTCATCTTAAGTATTTTTTTAAAGGTGTTGCCCTCAACGCCCTCAATCCCGTCAATTTTATGTCGTGGGCAGCCATTGCTACTTATCTCCGTACCAAAGGCCGCTACGACCTGAGCGAAATGATTTTGTTTTTTGGAATGAGTCTCATAGGAGTAGGCGGTACCGAATCTGCGCTTGCTATTTATGCCCATCGCCTCCGCCGAATGATTACGGTCAAAGTGATTCATTATATCAATATCGCTACAGGTTTAGTGTTTATAGCAGTGGCACTCAAGCTACTATGGGACGGGTTTCTGAAATAGATTCTACTGCTTTTTTAGCCAATCAGTAATGAGGTCTAATGCTTCCGTCGAAAAGGTTTCTTCCAAAAGGCCATATTCGGCAACGGTGCATTTTTGACATTTCTGAAAAAGGTGATTGAGCCCGGCCAGCGCTACTATTTTAAAGTTTTTGTTGCCCGCAGCTTCCAACCCTTTCTCAAACCCTGCTAAGTTTTCTTTGGCCGACACTTGCAAATCACTGCCGCCATTGAGTGCCAATACTGGAATTTTGAGCTGGGTCAAAACAGGCTGTGGGTCGTATTTTAAAAAATAACGATACCATTTGGAGTTGAGCGTGTCAAATTGTCGAGTTACTGATTTTTTACCTATTTCGCTCTTAAATCCTATTTGCCCTAGCACTGCGTCGGGTTGTTTTTGGAGCCAATTATCGAAAGCGATTTGCAAGCTATCTTTGAGGTCATTTTCTAAAGAATTACGAAGTATTACATCATACAAGGCCGAATTGAGCGACCGATAATGTTCCCTAAAAGCCTCTCCCACTCCTGTTTTTTTCAACATATCATCGTTTTGTTGGAGCAATAAATCATATCCTTTGACTCCAACCCCCGCCAACGACACCATAAAAGCCACCTGCTTTGAAGCCACGGCTGCCATAGGAGCAATAATTCCGCCTTCACTATGTCCTATCAAGCCTATTTTTCGAGGATTCACTTCTTTACGAGTATTGAGGTAGGCCATAGCAGCAAGTACATCTTGGGCATAATCAGCCGAAGTACCTACTCTGCCTGTGGTCTGCCCTACCCCCCTGTCATCTACCCGCAAGACCGCAAAACCGTTGCGACTTAGATGATCGGCGATTACCCAAAAAGGTTTATGGCCAAAGAGGGTTTCGTCGCGGTCTTGCTGCCCCGACCCACTTATCAAAATCACCGTAGTTGAGGGATGATTGCTAGGAGGGTAAGTAAAAGTTCCGCCAAACGTAATCGACTTGTCAACATTAGTAAATTTCACATCTTCTACCGCATAGGGATAAGGAGGAGCAGGATGCTGAGGACGCCTTAGAAAAGATAAATTGGACACTTTTTGAAGTTTCAAGGGCATTCCATATCCATTTTGTTTCCAGCTTCCGTCAAAATTGCTGTCGCTTATTTTTCCTGTCAATACTGTATTAAAAGCTTTTAAATCAGCAATCAAACTATCATTTCGAAAAATAGGATTCTGAATATCATGCGCAAACACCCCCTGCTCAGGAATATAAAGAAGGGCCTTTCCAGTAGCAGGATTAAGTTCTAACCCCACTTTCAGCGTAGTTAGGGTTCCTTCGTATAGCCCTTGAGAAGAGGCCGACCAACTCACTAAAAATGTTATTAGGAATAAACAATATTTGAATTTAGCGTTCATGAGTACGACATTTGAATGAATCAAGTTTAATTACTTTTCTCTTGGCGGTATACCACATACGAATAAATCAACAAACCAAACGTAGTTACCATTGTAAGACCTACTGTCCAGACAATTTTCCAGACTTCAGGCAGCCATACCACCACCAACGCCCCTACAATACCTATGGCAAAAAATAGACGAGCGCCCATTTGATGGGTTTTGCGCCAAACCGACTCGCTCTCTAAAGTCCAAGGGGTACGTATTCCTACAAAATAATTTGATTTGATATTGTTGAGATAATTGCCGATTCCAGCCAACAGTAAAAACACCCCCACAAACACCAAATTAACGAACAATTCGTCGGTTACTCTTTGGATAGCCGACCGAATCACCAACACATGAACCGCACTCAAAAAAGTTAAAATAAGTAATATAAGCTTAGGATAGTGCTCCGAAAGCTGAGCTTGATCAAGGCGCGGATCGATTTTGGGTACGTATTTCATAAAAAAATACATCCCAATCGAAATCGCACTCAAAATCATTAACGTCCATTTTGACCCAAATCCATCAGGCTCGCCACTAGGGCTAAAATGAGTCGGGACTATATCTGGCAGCTGATTCCAGACAAAAGCCAAATACATCATAGGGGCAGCAATTACACCCCAAGTCCAAAGGGCAATGTTCTTTTTCATGATTGTTTAAGGTTAAAAATCCAAGACATTAATTCATCTAAAACGGTAGTATTGAGGCTATAATAAATAAACTGCCCACGTTTGTCGGCTACCACTAACGCCGCTTGTTTGAGCAAATCCAGATGATGCGAAATACTAGGTTTAGTCATCTCAAAGCGTTCGGCAATCTCGCCAGCAGTGAGGTCTCCCTCACGCAGTATTTCTAGGATTTGGCGGCGGGTTGGGTCGTTTAATGCCCGAAAAAGTGTATTCATCTCATTTAAGTATTTAGACAAATATCTAAATATTGATTTGAAAAATTAAATATTTTTTAGGTAATTGGTCAAAAGGAATGTTGAACGGCCGATTATTAACTATTTTTAACAAACTGCTCGCACTAATCACTTCCTAAGGGCGTTATTGGGGCGAGAGAGTAACTACTCCTTTTGACCATGAAACGAATCTTATATTCATTTGCCATTTCTTGCCTGATGGTCGTTGAGGCTTTTTCCCAAAAAATCACGACTCTTAGTCCTTATGTAGAGCGGCAATCTCAGGCTTATGTAACTATCACCAAAGTAGAACTCACTGATAGTTATACCATTATGCACTTCACCTATAAAAATACGCGCAGTATTTCTAATCGCCGAGGTGGCCGAGATATGGAAGAACTTTACAAAGTTTTTCCTGAGTTTAGGGGTTTGATGGAACGAGGCACTTCTACTGAATGGATTCATATTGACCCACGCAGTCGCCTCTACAAACCTGGGGATGCCACCAAAAAATTTCGGTTTGTAAGAGCTGAAGGGATACCTATTAGTCCCGATACTTTGGTGGTCAAACCAGGTATGGAAGTAAAATTTAGGGTTTATTTTCGACGACTCGACCCCGGTATTGAGGTTTTTGATATGTTTGAAGGGGATGACCGTGGCTCTCAGCAGTTTTGGAATTTTTATGGAATTCATATCCGAAACCCAAAAACGCCCCCTCCTGCCACACCCAAACCCCAACCCGAAACTAAAAAGGAAGAACCACCTGTAGTGGTAGAAAAACCACAAACTAATCCCGCGCCGCCTGTTGTTGAAACTCCCGCCCCAGCTTTAGTGACAGTAAAAGGCAGCATCATAGATGCCAAAACTAAAGCTCCGATTGCCGCTAAAATCAGCTATATAGTTCCAAGTGAAAACAATGGGCTAGACTCAATGCAACTATCGGCAAGTTCAGGGAAATTCAAAATCAGCTTAGATGCTGGCAACAAGTATGCCTATTCTACGTCGGCCAAGGGGTATTTTCCGGCCAATGGAGCCTTTGATTTAACCCAAACCAAAGCAGGCCAAGAAATAAGTAACGATATTTTGCTGACTCCAATTGCGGTAGGCGAAGCGATTACACTCAACAATATTTATTTTGATGTCGCAAAATATGACCTTCTTCCTGCCTCTTCCTCTGAGCTCAACAATTTGTTGGTATTGATGAAGGAAAACCCTAATATGGAAATCAGAGTAGAAGGGCACACTGACAATCTTGGTGATTTTGACAAAAATGTGGAACTTTCCCAAAATCGTGCCAATGCCGTCAAAAAATATTTGGTGGACAAAGGAATCGATTCGAGCCGCGTAGAAGCGCGAGGCTTAGGTCCTACACGACCCGTCACGAAAGGCAATTCAGAAAGTGAACGCCAACGCAATCGACGTGTAGAATTTATCATTATCAAAATGTAGTTTTTGTAATTTCAAAATAGATTTTTCCTAGGCACAAGGCACGATTTTTGTAATTCGAAATTTAAAATGCGCTTAATATCAAAGAATTCACTCCATAATTTTGGAAACTTTAAATAACTTTTCTAAGTTTTCACAAAAAACACTTATCACCCATGCTTGCCGAAGAACTCATCAACCCTACCACCCCGATACTGAGACCATTTGACTCAGTAGGGCAAGCCGTTGACTTAATGGACGAATACGGTACAAGACAGCTCGCTTTAGTAGATGATGAAATCTACAAAGGCTTGCTAAGTGAGGATACTTTGTTAAACCTTCTTGACGATACACAAACACTTTCGGAGCTAAACTTACCTCCTAATCCTATCCATGCCAATCTATTTCAGCACATCTATGAAGTGATAGGAATTGCAAATCGCTATCAGCTCGATACAGTACCCGTTTTGGACGAAGACAATCTATACGCAGGTACTATTCTGGTCAGTGATATGATGGCTAAGTTTGCTACGCTACTCGGCAGTCAAGAGACAGGGGCGATTATAGTTTTGAAAATGGCAAATCGAGACTACTCACTGACCGACATTAGCAGACTTGTTGAATCAAACAATACTAAAATTATAAGCACTTATTTTTCTGGTTCAGAATACGGTGCTCTCGACCAAGCTACCCTAACCCTTAAGCTCAATCACTCCGAAGTTTCGGCAGTAGTAGCTACACTCGAACGTTTTGGGTACACCGTCGAAAACGTATTTGGAAGTACTCCTTTCGATAGTCCAGATCGCCATCGATTGGATTTACTGATGAGATATTTAGAAACCTAACCACTCAAGGCGCTTTTTCTTTTCTGACAAAACGCAATAAGGTCTTTAATTTTATAATTTTAGGACCCAATATCTATTCTAAAGAGTCTTTTGGAGGGAGATTGTGCTCAAACGCATTGTTTGAAAGAGTAATATCATACCTTTGCGTCCAAATCTATCCCCGAAGCGATACAGATGAAAATCGCCATTCATGGACGCAATTTTGCCTTAGAGACGGCACCTTTTGTACAAACCCTGTTTGATACCCTCCATCAAAAGCAGGTCGAAGTTTCGATTTCGTCTTCTTTTTATTCATTTCTACAAAGCGTAGGTATTAACTCCTATTCTGAAAAAACCTACCTCCATCCGCACGGAGCGCCTGACACTGATTTTATCTTTAGTATTGGGGGAGATGGTACTTTGCTTGAATGCGTCATGCAGGCTCGTTCTCGTCAAATTCCTATTCTGGGCTTTAATACAGGGCGGTTGGGTTTTTTGGCTACCGTATCACCCGCTAGTATACAAAAAGCCCTTGCATCTTTTTTTGATCAACAGTTTCAAATCGAAGATCGCACTCTTGTGAGCCTGCATTCAAGCGCAGATTTGTTTGAAGATTACAATTTTGCCCTCAATGACTTTACCATTACCAAAACTGATACGTCGTCGATGATTACCGTTCATGCATATCTAGATGGCGAATTTTTAAACTCCTATTGGTCTGATGGCCTGATTGTATCCACTCCTACAGGTTCTACAGGCTATTCATTAAGCTGCGGAGGGCCGGTGGTATTACCGACCAACAACGTTTTCATTATCACCCCTATTAGCCCTCACAATCTCAACGTGCGTCCCATGATTATCCCAGATGCTAGTAAATTAAGTTTTAGGGTAGAAAGTCGTAGTAACAATTTTTTGGTATCTCTTGATTCTCGCTTCCGAATCGTAGACGAAACTGTGACCTTGATGGTAAAAAGAGAAAATTTCAATGCCCGTCTGGTCAAACTCAACCAAGACAACTTCGTGGAGACATTACGCACAAAACTACATTGGGGTTTGGATGCCCGAAATTAATTCTCGGCGCAATTTTTGTAAGGGTATTCAATAAATGTGTTCATTTATGCGTTGAAAGCAAAAGTCACGCATCAATCAGTAAAGCGAATGAAATTCAAAGTATTTTTAGGTTCTGTGTTGGTCACGCTACTATTGACGTACACTTCCGAAGCCCAACGCCGTCGGCGAAATCTCTTTGAGCAATACTCCACGGTCAATTTTGGACTCGGTACTTCTAGTTACATGGGTGAACTTGCTCCTTACCGCACTCCCGTCAGAACAGTGTTCAAGATGATGCGTTGGAATGTAAATGCTGGCTACACAAGGCATTTTACACCTCATTTGGCGGCTAGGCTAGGTCTTACGTGGGCACGTATTGCGGGAGATGACGAATACTACAATCGAGGAGGAGAGCCACATCCTAGTTTTTATGTACGCAACTTACATTTTCGCAATGATGTCAAAGAGTTGAGTTTGGTGGGTATCTATAAATTCAGAGGAGATGGCCGTAGCCCTAATCGACGTGCTACTTTTACTCCTTATTTGTTTGGCGGTATCGCTGTTTTGGCGCATAACCCCAAAGCCAAAAGCCCCAACGAAGCACCTTTTAATAATGAGTGGGTGGCCCTCCAACCATTAGGTACCGAAGGACAAGGACAGCCTGGCTATGCCAAGCCTTATTCATTGGTCACGTATGCGATTCCTCTAGGAGTGGGGTTCAGCTGGAAGTACAACGAACGTTGGAATATCAGTTTCGAAGGCGGGTTTCGCTTCAGTGGTTCTGATTATCTTGATGATGTGGGCGGTTTATATCCAGATCCTAATGTCCTCAAAAACGATTTGGCTCGCGCCATGTCAAATCGTACCTTAGAGCGTGTATCAGCACGTACCGGCAAAGATCGTACTGAAATGGTGAGGAGAATTACTCAACCCAATGCTGATCCTTCAGTCGATCCTTTTGCCGAACCTTTAGGTGGGTATCAACAAGGTGATTATAGAGGCAGTTCTTCTCGCAAAGATCAATACCTTTTGTCGAGTATCACGGTCAGTTACGTAATTCCAAGTAAAATAAAGTGTCCTCCTATTCGTTGATAATCATTCAAAAGAGACGAGATAAAACCGTGAAGTATAGCATAAAAATCCTCTTTATTGGCTTCCTGTGGGGAGCCTTTTCTTTAGGAACAATCGCTCAACGTATCAATATAGGTGCTGGTTTAGGCGGGTTTAACTACAAAGGGGACCTATCACCTGCTTTTAATGTACAAAATTATTTGCCAGGTGGGCACGCCTTTTTTCGTTACAACATCAGCCCCTCGGTATCGCTGAGAGCAGGCGGGACATTGGGTATCACTGGTGCAAAAGACAGCCGCTCAGCAGATCCTTTCAATCAAGCGCGTAATGCTTCTTTTAGATCCCGTATTACCGAAGGAAGTCTGATTACGGAGTATAATTTTTTAAATTATAGTCAGAAAAGAAAGGCCAAAAATTGGACCCCTTACTTATTTGGAGGATTGGGCTTTTACAAATTCAAACCTCGTACCAAAACAAGTGATTATAAAACTACCCAGCTCAATATTCCTTTTGGAGCAGGTATCAAATGGGAATTTAAACGTCCCTGGAGCCTAGAGTTTGAGTTTGGAACTCGTAAGCTGTTTACAGACTACTTAGATGATTTGGGGAGTAATGTTCCTCTATCGCAAAAAACTCAGCTAGGCAATCCAACCACCAAAGACATGTATTATTACACGTCGATTACGATAAGTTATACTTTTTACTCCATCATTTGCCCCCCTGGCTTTTCGACTGATTAAAATAATACTAAGTTTGTATTTGACCTTTTAGCCTATCTTTCGGTAGGCTTTTTATATTATTGCTATGCAACTTTTCTTTCATCAATTCGACTTACGCCTTCGTCATACTTTCACTATCGCTCACGACTCGCGCGATTCACAGCCTACTCTTATTGTTGAACTAAAAGATGGCGCCTTCAGTGGGTTTGGAGAAGCTACGTCCAACAAGTATTATGGGATTACTATTGATAGCATGATAAGTGCCCTAGAAAATATCCGCGAGCTTATCGAAAATCATTCGCTATCATCTCCCGAACAATTATGGGAAACTACTCATCCCTTTTTGCTAGATAACCCCTTTGCACAATGCGCACTTGATGAAGCGGCTCATGATTTGTGGGCAAAAAAACAAGGAAAAAAATTATACGATGCATGGGGGCTTTCGGGAGAATCGCTACCCATTACCGATTATACCATTGGGATAGACAGTATTGAAAAGATGATTGCCAAAATGAACGAATTTCCTTGGCCGCTTTATAAAATAAAACTTGGTACCGCTCATGATTTGGAGATTATCAAAGAACTACGAAAGCACACAGATGCGGTTTTCAGAGTGGATGCCAATTGTGCGTGGAATGCCCCTCAAGCCATAGAATATAGTTTTGAACTCAAAAAATGGGGGGTAGAATTTATTGAACAACCACTTCCTGCGCATGATTGGGAGGGGATGAAAGAAGTATATCTTAAAAGTGCATTACCGTGCATTGCTGATGAAAGTTGTATTGTAGAAAGCGACGTAGCAAAATGTGAAGGGTATTTTCATGGAGTAAACGTAAAACTTACCAAATGCGGGGGACTCACTCCTGCCCGTCGAATGCTAGCAGAAGCCAAAAGACTCGGAATGCAAACAATGGTAGGGTGTATGAATGAAAGCAGCGTGGGAATTTCGGCGATTGCACATTTATTACCACTGTTAGACTATGTAGACATGGATGGTACATTACTCATCGCCAACGACCCCGCCACGGGAGTCACTTTTGACAATGGCAAAATAATCTTTGCCAACGAAAATGGTACAGGAGCTTCTTTAAAAACTATCATATAGGCAAAACTCTGAACGTGAACCACTTTTATCAAACAACACACCTTCCCAATCGCACTATTTTACTTGAGGGGAAAGAATACCTCTATTTCAGTGGCACCTCTTATTTAGGTCTCCCCCAAAACCCCCACTTTCAAGCACTTATCAAAGATGGAGTGGATGATTATGGAAATGTATACGGTAGCTCTCGCAACGGTAACTTACAGCTAGGTATTTATGAAGAAGCAGAAGCAAAGCTCGCTACATGGGTAGGAGCACCTAAGGCACTTACCTTGTCTTCGGGCATGTTGGCTGGGCAAGCGGTAATTCGGCAATTAATGCTCGAAGGCTACACTTTTGTGTATTCACCCGATGCTCATCCTGCGGTTTGGCATTTACCCCAAGTCGAAATTTCTACGCTTTCTTTTGAAGAGTGGAGTCAGTCTATTACTCAAATATTGGCAACTATTTCAAGTTCAAAAGTGGCGATTGTCACCAATTCTGTAGATGCTTTACGGGGTAAAGCCTACGATTTTGAATGGCTCAAATCCCTTCCAAATACACATGAAATTGTAGTGGTGGTAGACGATTCACATGGGCTTGGAGTCAGTGGAGCAAAGGGAAATGGGATTTGGGGGAGGTTGCCAAAACTTAACCATCTTCGCATAATCGTAACTGCCTCTTTGGCCAAAGGTATGGGTTTAGCAGGAGGAATTATTTTTTCTGATATAGATAGTATCCAACACATTCGTCATTCGGCTTATTTTGGCGGCTGTTCTCCTATCGCTCCTACCAATTTATATGCTTACCTTCATTCAGATTCTTTATACGAATCGGCCTATCTTCAGTTACAGCAAAATCTTCAACAATTTTCATCGTCGGTAACGTCGCTCTCTCTTTTTCCATTTACAGACAACTACCCCGTTTTTTATACGCCCCACGACGAGCTGTATGCTTTTTTACTAGAGAAAAACATTCTCATTTATAGTTTTTCCTATCCCAAACCCACCGACAAAGCCAATACTCGTATTGTACTCAGTGCATGGCATACCACCGAAGATATAGCTAAGCTAAGTAGTGCTTGTCATGAATTTGCGGTTAGATATTTATAAAATAAGTTTATAAAACCCTCTTTTGTCTTACCACTTCAACCTCTTCTTCTGATTTCTGACTCTTCACTGGTGTAGATTCATCTGAAATCCTCTGTTTTATACTTCACTGTTCACGAGATTTGGTTCATCATTTTAAACCTTTACAGACATGAAACCTTTTCTCATCTTCGCACACGTATTCATTGGTTTTGTAGCACTTACTGTAGGACTTATCCCTATGTTTTCAAAAAAAGGAGGACGTCTACACAACGTCACCGGCCTCATCTATTACTGGTCTATGGTCGTTGTGGCTATCACAGCGTTGCTTTTGGTAGTCATTTCCCCTCTCAACGACGGGCGTTTGTTTTTAACAGGCATTGCTATTTTTAGTTTTTACTTATGTTTTACGGGTAAAAGATCCCTAACACAACGCAACGGAGCTCCTACCCGTTGGTATGATTGGGGTATTTCAGGACTTATGGCTCTTACTGCTCTAGCCATGCTTATGTATGGTATTAGCTTACTTTTTCAAAGTCTTACACACGAAACTGTTAATATGATGGGTATTCTATTCATTGTATTCGGGGTTTTTAGTGGCTCAAGTGCCCGTTATGATTTTCGGAAATACCTCCAACCCTCCTCTGCCAAATATGGCCCCAAAGAGTGGTTTTTTATTCATATTGAGCGCATGGGTGGTTCTTATATTGCTACATTTACGGCTTTTGCGTTGGTCAATGTCCGCTATGTTTTTCCTGATGCACCTAGTAGTGTGTATATCGCTACTTGGATTATGCCGGGGATGATTGGTGGTATGATCATTGGCAGAGTGATACGTCAATATTTATCAAAGCGTAAAGTATCAACTACTTAAACGCTATATAAACATATCAAGATTAAAAACTATATTTGCCTAGTTGATATATGTCAACTTTCTTGAAGCTAAATAGTATATTTTTATTAACTTTAAGACATATCATTTGACATCCAATATAGGCAATGCGTAAAGAAAAAACTGTTGACTTTCACATCAAATGGGCATGGCATGCTATTTCACGCATGTACAACACCTACGCTTCGCGTCGCTATGGGATGACGATGGCTATCGGGTATGTACTCCTAAATATTGATACCGAAACCGGTACTCCTGCTACTAAGATTGGCCCTTCGATTGGGATGGAACCTCGCAGCCTCACCCGTACCCTTAAAACCCTCGAAGAAAAAGGTTGGATTAGGCGCGAAATTGACGAAAATGACAAACGTTTTGTGAAAGTGTTTTTGACCGAAGAGGGTCGGGTAAAGCGTGATATGGCTCGCGAAGGAGTCATTTCCTTCAATACTATGTTGCGAGAGCAAATCCCCCTCGAAAAATTGGTTATATTTTTTGAAGTTATCAAAGAAATTAACCGACTTGTAGATGAAGAAAACAACAAAATCAAAGCGGAGCCACAGATACAAGAAGAGTTTTAAACTCTTCTTTTTCTTTTTTATACCCTGATTCTTCCCTTTTGTCCGCTTTTTCTCCCAGTTCGCACTATTTCAATAGCCTACCACAACTGCTGCTTTTACATTTGTAATACTTATTTTAAAAGAAATAGTAAAAACAATTTTTTCTAAAAAAAGTACCAAACTAGAAAGTGCCGCGCAGCACTATTTTTGAGTTTCTAAAAGTTTTTTTCTTTGACCCAATCACTACTGACATACCGTTGTCAGTGTAGAATATTTTATTTGTAGTAAATATTTAGCCTATTAACAGCCCTTTCTCCAAATATTATCTTTCAATAAAACCTAAAAAAAACTTTGGAAACTTTGAACTTTCTTATAGTTTCCAAAGTTTTCACCTAAAAAAAGTGAAAATAGATAGTGAGAGAAAGAATCCTTGAAAAAGCCCAAGAACTGTTTTTTCGGTTTGGGGTAAAGAGTGTTACAATGGACGATATTGCTAGAGAACTAGGGATATCGAAGAAGACCATTTATCAGCATTTTGAAGACAAAAATTCGATGGTTTGTGCCGGGGTAAAACATCATTTTGAATGTGACCATTTTATTTCTGAACAAATCCACAACGAAGCCCCTAACCCTATCGCCGAAGCGGTAATGGGTGCCGAAATGATGCGCCAAACGATGTCAGGATTGAACCCTTCGGCAATTTTCGATATCAAGAAGTATTATCCCCAAGCTTGGGATATGTTTTCACAATACAAAAAAGGATTTGTACTAGAGTTAATCCGCCGTAATCTAAACAAAGGCATCGAAATGGGGCTTTACCGAGCCAATATCAACATAGAAGTGATTGCACGCCTACGACTCGAACAAATCGAAATGGGTCTTGATCCATACATTTTTCCATTGGGTCAATTCAATCCTTTAGAAACTCAGCTTGAGTTGCTTGACCATTTTTTGCGAGGTATCGTTACGGATGAGGGACTGATTTTGTATGAAGAATATAACAAAACACACATTACCCTACCCCAATCTACTGCACACTTATTCAACAATAAAAGTACCTATTAACAGCTATCTTAAATTGTTTCACTACTTAACTTCCTCTAAAACTATGATTATCAAACCACTATACATCTTCTAATAACAGCCCAATTTCTTAACAATCCAATTTCTCAAACATTTATATGCAACACCTTCAACTCAAATGGAAATGGCTGGTAATGCTTTTGTTGCCGCTCTTTCCTGCCTACAGCCAAACGCGTTATAGTCTTCAAGAAGCTATTCAATATGGCATAACGCACAATATCAACGTCAAAAATACCCAAACTGATGCCCAAAGCGCCGAATCGCGCATTGGTGAGATTCGGTCGGTGGGATTGCCACAAGTAAGTGCATCCGTAAATATTCTAGACAACTTAATTATCCAAAAGGCGATTCTACCGGCCGCATTTGTGGGAGGTTCGGCTGATGATCCTCCAGTGGCGATTCCCTTTGGTGTGAAATACTCTGGCACAGCAGCAGCTCAGCTCAACCAAATCATTTTCAACGCTCAATGGTTGTTGGGATTAAAGGCAGCACAAGCTTATCGAGAGTTGGCTATCAAAAACGTAACACAATCCAAGATTCAAGTAGCCGAAAATGTTGCAAAAGCTTATTACAGTGTTTTGGTAGCCGAAGAAAGAGCCAAACTTTTGGATTTGAATATTCAACGTCTCGATAGCCTCACTCGCGAAATGAGTGCTATGAACCAAAAAGGATTTGTAGAAAAACTCGATGTAGATCGTTTGGAAGTATCGCTTAACAACCTCAAAACCGAGCGGTCTAAAGTTCAGAATCTAGTAGATTTAAGCTATTACATGCTCAAATTTCAGATGGGTATGAAGCTAGATGAAGCTATCGAACTTACCGACCGCATCAACGAAAACGAGGTAGCCCGCATCGAATCAGAGGTAAAAGCCGAAAACAGCGCCCCTTTCAGCTACGACCAACGTATCGATTACTCCATTCTCAAAAGTAACCTACTACTCTCTGAAATGGATGTAGAAAACAATAAGCGGGGGTATTATCCTACGGTAGCTGCTTTTGCGGGTTATGGGTACAACACGGGTCGTAACAAATTTTCAGAATTGTTTAGCTCTCCTTGGTTTAATAACTCAAATATTGGGATTAATGTCAGCATTCCAATCTTTGATGGTTTTGCAAAAAAATACAAAATCCAACAAGCGAAATTTACCGTTGACAAAGTAAAACAGAGTTTGAGCTTGGTAGAACAATCCATTGATTTACAAATCCGTAGTGCCAACATTACGATTTTGAATGGCCTCGAAACCCTCAAAACTCAAAAGCGTAATCTTGATTTGGCCCAAGAAGTAGTGCGGGTCTCCAAAATCAAATACCAATCAGGTACTGGCTCAAACATTGAAGTTATCAATGCCGAGTCGGCACTCAAAGAAGCGCAAACCAATTATTTTGCCTCACTCTATGATTTGCTTTTGGCAAAAATAGACTTAGACAAAGCCAAAGGGAAATTAAACTACTAAAAACCATCTGTCTTGGAAAAAGCTTTGACTTTTCTCCAACATAAGAGACAGACAATCAAAACCATATCGTCATTATGAAAACACAATACATTCTTTTATTAACAGCCACATTGCTCATAACTGCCTGCGGAGGCGAAAAGAAAGCCAATACAGTAGCAGAGAAAAAAGAAGCCTTGGCCCAATTGAAAGCCGAAGCCAAAACACTGACTGAAAAGATTTCAGCTCTTGAGACCGAACTCAAGGCCGCCGACCCTACAATGAAGGCTGCCGAAAAAGTAATGCCCGTGGTAACGACTGCGCTTCAAACCCGCAACTTCAAAAGTTTTATTGAAATTCAGGGCACTATCGAAACCAAAAATACGGCCACAGCCACTCCTCGTATGGCAGGTACTTATACCACTGTGTACGTCAAAGAAGGCCAAAGTGTAAAAGCAGGACAGCTGTTAGCTAAGATAGACAATGCGATTTTGATAGACCAAATCGCCGCTCTCAAACAACAACTTGAACTAGCAAACACGGTTTTTGAAAAACAAAAATCACTTTGGGACCAAAAAATCGGTACGGAGATTCAGTACTTACAAGCCAAAAACAATAAAGAATCTTTGGAAAAAAACTTGGCTGTATTGAATACCCAAATAGACATGTACAATGTGTATGCTCCTATCAATGGTGCGGTAGAAAAAGTAATGGCCAAAACAGGCGAAATAGCTGCCCCTGGTATGCCTCTTGCTAGCATTGTAAACCTTGGAAGTCTCAAAGCTACTGCCAATGTACCTGATGTGTATGTGAGCAACATCAAAATGGGAGACGCTGTAAAGGTACTTTTGCCTGATTTAAACCGCGAAATCAACGCTCGTATTACGTTTATTAGTAAGCTCGTAAATCCCGCCAATCGTACCTTCAAAATCGAAGCCTCGATTCCTACAAGCGGCGACATCAAGCCCAATATGCTTTCTGTATTAAACATTGCTGACATCAACAAATCCAACGCTCTCGTGATTCCTCAAAATTATATTCAAAGCACCGAGTTTGGAGATGTAGTATATGTAGCAGAAACCGAAGGCAATAAAAAAATAGCAAAAGCTCGCAAAGTAAAAACGGGAGTGTCATATAACGGCGAAATCGAAATCATAGAAGGACTCCAAGCTGGAGATTTGATTGTGACGGAAGGTTATCAAGATTTAGTGGATGGACAGGCAATTAGTTTCTAACAAATCGTTAATTGTTATTCGTTAATTTCGGCTATTGCAAACATACAGCTAGCCATTAACTAACAGCGATTAACCTAAACCGTAAGGTTATGACAACCCTAAAAGACTTTAAAATTACCCGTTGGTGCTTAGAAAACAAGACTACGGTATATCTCTTTACAGCCATTATTTCGTTGGCGGGCTTGTTTATATATTTCACCATGCCCAAAGAGCAGTTTCCCGAAATCGCCGTTCCAACGGTGATTGTATCGACAATCTATCCAGGGGCTAGTCCTTCGGATATTGAGACAATTATTACCAAACCTATCGAAAAGCAAATCAAAGCAGCAAGTGGAGTTACAAAAATCAAATCCAATTCGATTCAAGATTTCTCTCTTATTACGGTTGAGTTTTCGACAGGAATCAAAGCTCAAGAAGCCAAACAACGCGTAGCTGACGCCGTCGACAAAGCCTTGGTAGACCTCCCCACCGACCGCAAACAAGACCCTTCGGTACAAGAAGTAAACTTCTCGGAGTTTCCAATCATGAACATCAACTTGGCAGGAAACTACTCATTGAAAAAATTGAAAGACTATGCTGAGCAATTGAAAGACGAAATCGAGTCGTTGCCGGAAATTACCCGCGTGGACATCGTAGGAGCGCTCGACCGCGAAATCCAAATCAACTTGGATTTGTATAAAATGCAAGCAGCGGGAGTGTCGTTTTACGAAATTCAAAATGCAATTCAGGGAGAAAATATCAATATTTCGGGTGGAGAGCTCAACGTTGACAATGTTCGGCGAAACCTGCGCGTAGTAGGTGAGTTTAAAGATGCTCGTCAGCTAGAAAATATCATTGTTCGCTCTTCTACGGGAGCTACTCTCCGCTTGGCCGAGATTGCTGAAGTGAAAGACGGTTTTGCCGAAAAACAAAGCTACGCCCGTTTGGACGGAAAAACGGTAATTACCCTCAACGTCATCAAACGCGGCGGCGAAAACCTGATTTCGGCTGCCGACGAAATCAAGGCAATTTTGAAAAAATACGAAGAAACAAAATTCCCTGATGGCCTTAAAATCAGCTTGACCAACGACAGCTCCGACCGCACCAAAGTAGAGCTAAATGACTTACTCAATACGGTTATTTTAGGCTTTATCTTCGTGGTATTGGTGTTGATGTTTTTTATGGGAGTCCAAGATGCGATTTTCGTAGGGCTTTCGGTTCCTCTTTCTACTTTGGTAGCATTTGTATTATTTCCTGTAATTGCTTCGGCTACGGGTATCACTTTTACGCTCAACACTATCGTTCTTTTCGCCTTTTTGTTAGGGCTAGGAATTGTGGTAGATGACGCGATTGTGGTTATCGAAAACGCCCACCGCGTTTATAACGAAGACAAAAAACTGACTCGTAATGAGGCTATCTCCTATGCGGCGGGCGAAGTATTTGTGCCGGTATTGTCAGGGACTCTTACCACGATTGCGCCTTTCTTACCCCTTTTATTCTGGCCGGGTATTGTGGGTGAATTCATGAAATTCTTACCATTGACCCTCATTATTACGCTTTTTGCGTCGTTGTTTGTAGCCTATGTTATGAACCCCGTGTTTGCATCATCCTCACTCAAAAGAGTAGAAGAACATGCCAATGAAGACAAATCTTTCAGAGCGATTTTGAAGCCTGTTCTGATTTTGGCAGGGGTATCGATTGTGGGCTATCTTATCAATTTTGGTATTGGCAACTTGCTCGCCCTCATTACGCTTTTGTATATTTTCAATCACTATATCCTCACGCCTCATATCATCGTACCATTCCAAGAGAATGTATTTCCTCGTCTTAAAAATGGCTATCGGAAACTCATCGCTTGGGTTATTACAGGACGGCGTCCGTATGGAGTTTTTGCGGCGGTCATTGGGCTACTCATCGGAACATTTATTTTGATGGGTGCCTTCCCTCCCAAATCAGTCTTTTTCCCTAGTGGTGACCCAGATTTTGTGTACGTTTATTGTGTAATGCCTCAAGGGACAGATGCTTCAAAAACCAACGAGGTCATGAAGCAACTAGAAGACCGCGTGTATAGTGTCATTGGCAAAAACAGCCCCGTAGTGGCCTCTGTCATTACAAACATTGGTATCAACGCTGGCGACCCCTTCAATCCTGACCGCACCGTAGTACCGCATAAAGGAAAAATTACCGTGGCGTTTAAGAGTGTGGAGGAGCGGGTACATCATGGCGTTTCGACTTCCGACATTTTGGCCAAAGTTCGGGAAAAAGTAAAGGGGATTCCGGGTGCTCAAGTCACCGCCGAGCCTGAAAGTAATGGGCCTCCAACCGGAAAACCAGTAACGATTGAGATTGCAGGTGAAGATTTTGACCAACTTGTCAATGTGACCGCTACTGTGAAGAATGCCATTATTAAATCTGGCATCCAAGGAATTGAGGATTTAAAGTCAGATTTGGTATTGAACAAGCCTGAAATTATCATTGATATTGACCGCGAACAAGCCGCTCGTGAAGGCATCAGTACGGCCCAAATCGCCTTACAGATTAGAGGAGCCCTGTTTGGAACAGAGGTTTCAAAATTCCGCGATGATAAAGACGATTATCCTATCATGGTACGTTTGAAAGAAAGTGATCGCAATCAGATTGAAAAGCTTTTGAGTATGAACGTGGTGTATCGTGACATGAATCTGGGTGGAGTATTGCGCCAAGTTCCGTTGAGTACTCTCACAAACATCCGTTATGCCACTACCTATAGTGGTATCAACCGCAAAGATCAAGAACGTGTAGTGACATTATCATCAGATGTATTGGGAGGTTTCAATGCCAACGATGTCAACGCACAAATCAAAGACGTAGTAGACGGCCTTGATATCCCACAAGGATACAATATCCGCTTAGGAGGTGAGCAAGAAGAACAAATGAAGTCGATGCAGTTTTTAAGTGTTGCATTTTTGGGTGCTATCTTGTTGATTTTCTTAATTTTGGTAACTCAATTCAACTCTACCAGTAAGCCATTCATTATCTTCTTTACGGTATTGTTTAGTTTGATTGGGGTATTCTTAGGATTTATGGTTACTGGCAAAACTATGTCTATCATCATGACAGGGGTTGGGATATTTGCCTTGGCAGGGATTGTAATTAAAAACGGTATCTTGTTGATTGAGTTTACGGACGAGCTCAAAGGACGTGGATACCCTACTCGTCAAGCGCTTATCGAAGCAGGAGCTGCCCGTTTGACCCCTGTATTGCTCACCGCTTCGGCTTGTATTTTAGGTTTGATTCCATTGGCGTTAGGGATGAACATCAACTTCGTGACGCTATTTACAGAGTTCAATCCCCAAATCTTCATTGGAGGTTTTAGCGCCTTATTTTGGGGGCCATTGGCTTACACTATCATCTACGGTTTGATTTTCAGTACGACCCTTACTCTACTTGTAGTACCCACAATGTACTGGATAGTAGAACGTTTGAAGGCTCGTTTGAGCAAAAAGCCAGCCGAGCAACCTGCTTATTCATTCTCAAATGGCACAGCCAATGGCAATGGAAATCATGTAGAACAAGAAGTAGAAATTTAAGATTTTTGAAGGTTTAGAGAAGCTTGGTAAAAAAAAGCCGTTCCTTTGGAGCGGCTTTTTTTGTGAGGGATTGTTTAAAATCGGTATAACTACAACCATTTTGAATTATATTTTAAGTAAACTTTGCTTTAGACATAAGCGATTTAATATATTTAAGTAAGGAAAGGGTAACGTACTTACCTATTCTGAGTTTATCGTCAATTTTTAATCAAAAACGTATGAATCAGAAAGTTAAGCGAGTAGCTTATAGCTACTTGACAGGGGCATGTCTTGCTCTTTTTACGGCCTTGACAGTTGCTTCTTGTAGTACTAAAAATGACAATGTAAACCCATTGTTACAAGTTCAATCTGACTCTTTAAAAACAGCGGATGGTGATGACACACCTCCACCAAAACTACCTTGTGGCCCTGGTGGTTGTCCGTAGTAAGTGTACTTTTAAAAATTGGGTTAGCTAAGCTAATCCAATTTTTAATATGGCAAGTCTGTTCCAACAAACACAATATTAAATGGTGAAGAAGAGTTTCCTATCTATTCCAAATAGTATTTATTGTACAGTGTGCTGGATTAGCTATTTATAAAACTTCAACGCCAACGAATTCATACAATACCGCTGTCTAGTAGGCGAAGGACCGTCGTAAAAAAGGTGCCCTAAATGCCCATTACATCTCCTACAGCGTACTTCAATTCGCTCTTCTCGTTCTGAAAAATCTCGTTTGTATAAAAGACAACTAGGCGTAGCAGGTTGCCAAAAACTGGGCCACCCCGTTCCGCTGTCGTATTTTTGGGCCGAATGAAAAAGCAAATTGCCACAGGCCGCGCAGTGGTAGTTGCCTTCTCCTTTAAAATCATGGTACTCATTAGTAAAAGGAGCCTCCGTAGAGCCTTCCCGCGTGATAGTATAGACCCCGTCGGTAAGAATTTCTTTCCAAACGCTGTTTGGTAGACGTACCTCCGTGGTGTCCGTCAACGAAAAATAGGGATTGTGTTTAGGGCTGTTGCTTCCTCTTTGACAATTGCTATTTATCACTAATACTAGTAACCCTATCCAACTTAGCTTCATGCAGGTGTATTTTATAATAATTTACTCTGGAAGTTTGTAGATACTAACGCTACGACCTAGTTCAAGATAAAAAGAATCGTCTTCGTTCAATTTTCCGATGAGAAGTAAATGCTGTTCAAATAGAGTAAGCAATTATTGGTTAGAAATGTTGCCTAAAATAATACGAATTAATTTGCGGGGAGTATGCTGAAGAAAAAAGGAGTTGCGAAAATCTTCATCTTTTGTGACAACAATTAATCATTGTTATCAGCAAATTGACAAATTATTGAATCTTTGGTGTACCACTTATTTTCTAATGAGTTGACATGAAATGCCTCAAAACCGTTGTTCGATAAAAATTTGACAAGCTTAAAGGGGATATGTACATCACAAATAAATTTCATTTAGGCAGCGTCTCTAAGTGAACGACCAGATACTAATACTTTGGCATAACTAAGACAAGCAAGTATATCTTCTCGTTCTAATTTGGGATGGTCTTCTAAAATATCATCAAAAGACATTCCTGCTCCTAGCATATCTATAATAACTTCAACAGGCCACCGCATACCCCGTATACAGGGTTTCCCATGACAAACTTCAGGGTCAATCGTAATTCTTTCAAGATAATGCATCGTATAAATGTTTGTAGTGCAAGTTAGCAACAACTGATTGGATAAACAATTGTGAGATAATCGCTGATACTGGTCGTTCTTTTAGTAAGCAACAATACCAGTATCAGTGAAAGTAGAATCTTAATACCGCCAACTCTTCAAATCAGCACCTACGGGTGCTTCCGCTTCGATACGCTTCAGGATTTTAGGAATGTACATGGTATTGTAGCGAAGCCGCGATACATAGTTGGGCACGTTGGGGTCGCCATTCCAGCAATGTTCAAAACGATCACCGTATTTTACTTCGCCATCGTAGTGAGGATTTTTGGTAGTTTTTAAGAAATCTTCCATCAGATACACCGCGTTGTTGAGGTAATAATTGTCCATATCACCGCAGTAGATATGGATTTTGCCTTGAAGTTTTTTGCCGACTGTAGCCCATTGACGTTTGAGGATGTGCATCAAATCGTAGTTATCAGACCAGTATTTTGCCACACTATGGTCGATTTTACCCGTTTCTTTGTCCCAAATAGGTTTGGGGTAGCCATTTTCTCCCATAGGTGAGTAAGTGGCTTGCCAAATATCCCATTGGTCGCCCGAGCGAGAATTATCACCAATAGCCAATTCGCGGTGGTTGATTTCTTCAATGGTACATTTGACCTGCCCCAAATAATTGCGCATTCCGGGGCGAGGCGTTTTCTTAAAATCGCTTGGCAAGAAATAGGCGTTTTCGTCTTTATAAATATTAATGACTGTATAAGCTTCAAACGTAATGGGGTCGGGGCAAGCGGCAAAACAGCCGTTGTATTCGTCAGGATAAAAAACTTGTGCGGCAAGGGCTTCCCAGCCTCCTGTGCTTCCTCCGTATAGGAATCGCGCCCAACCTTGTCCGAGGCCTCTAAAACGCTTTTCAATCTCAGGAATTAACTCATACGTAATAGCATCACCATAAGGCCCCATGTTGGCCGAATTGACGGCATAAGAATCATCATAGTAAGGCGTAGCGTGCTGGATTTCGACGATGAGCATTCGAGGAAAATCCTTGCTCGTCCATTGTTTATAAAAATTGTACGCCTCTTGCCACACAAACTTTTTGTACCCATAGATTCCAAATCGCGCAATGTAATCGGTCGTATCCATGTCGGCAGGTGGAGGAGTTTCTTTGAAACCGTCAAAATCGGCAGGGAAGTGTCCGTGATTGATGCAAATGGGATATTTGGCTTCGGGGTGTTCGTCGAAACCGTGCGGTAAGAGGATATGCGCTCCCAAGTACATCGGACGTCCCCAAAATTCGGTCAAAAGCTTACTTTGAATTTTGATGTGTTTAATGTACTTCGTGTCTTTAGGCTCGGGAAGAAGCGGATTTTCTTGGTCAAGTACAATTTTTACTACTTGTTTGGCCGTAGGGTCGTACTTAATTTTGAAGGGTTTTGAATACAAATTACCAGGTGCTGTGCGGTAGTTTTGGCCTTCTCCTCGGTCCATAGGTAGTTTGACGGTATGGCCGGTTTTGAGTTTAAAAGTCTCATATTTGTGCAAAAGTGCTTGCACCCAATATTCACCTGCGGGAAAATCTTTGAGTGATTTGACGGGATACCCATAGGCCGACGTCGCTACCAATACCGGTTTATCGGCTTGCCAAGCATCCACATTTTGGCCGAATAGCTGTTGAGAACTTGGCTCATCGTTTACCTGAAAACGAGGTTCGGATTTGTTGTCTTTAGCCAAAAACAGCATCAAACGCCCGTCAAACGTACTTCCCTTAGATTTGGGAAAACTAACCGAAAACTGAGTTTGGGCAGAGGCAAAAGAAGCCCACAAAAAAGTAAAAAGAAGCAGAATTCGCAGCATAACGATAAGTTGTAGATTGTTGATTGATTATCAATTTTACAACTTATCCAGCATTTTTGGAACGATTGACGTCACAAAATCTTCTGATTATAAAGACTTCCGGGGAATAAGCCCAAATGGATTTTTGATTTTGGCTATTTTAGCTTCTAAAATCAACTTTGCCGCAGAGGTTCCCATCTGCTCATGGTCGGTCGAAACTACCGTAATACCATCCGCAAGTACTTCTTTAAGGGGGGTATCGTTGAAAGAAACAATTCCCATATTGCTACCTAGTACGAGCGATTTTTGCTTAGATTTTTTGACAAGTTCGGCCAAGTCAGAATCTTCAAAAACTACATAAGCACGCCCCGCAAGGTCATTTTCTTCTTTGGCAGTAGATATTATACGGCTCGCTTTTTTATGATGTGCACAAAAGTTACGAAAACCCGTTACAATTTCAGGGGGATATTTTACGTCCTGCGGAAACACCAGCACGAGCTCTTCATACTTATCCAGCAGCTCTTTTCCTGCTTCTAAAGCATCGTACAAATCATGCGTAAAATCTTGATATACACTTGGGTGTGTTTCTAATAAATCAGGCAAATCCTTATCCAATAAAATCAACTCTTGGGGTGGAATCTGCCGAAGGATAGCTAATAAAGCATTGGAATCCGTTTCGCTATAAAAATGCGGCATAATCACATAGTAATGATAGCGCCCTAAACTTTCTTTAATAATATCTTTAAAAACTCGGGTATTGCCGTGATGAATATGCAAGTTTACGGTGGCTCGGTCTCCCAGTGTACTCACAAAAGCCTCATAAATGGCCTTTTTGTAAGCGCTCATTTTATTCATTACCAAAAGTACTCTCAGCTGCGTGGGTTTCTCATTCAAGATGTAGTATCCCTTTCCGCGCACCGAATCAATCACCCCCAAGGCTTTTAGTTCTTTGTAGGCCTTCTCGACCGTATCGCGGGCTAGATAATATTCTTCACTCAGTTCGTTGATAGAGGGCAGCTGATCGTTCTGCTTCAAGACTCCACGCTCTATTGAGCCAATCACAGATTTCACAATCTGCTTGTATTTAGGGGTTTTAGCGTCGTGGTTTAATAGAAGAGTGAAAGACATACGCTGGTACTTTTTTCAAAATTAGTCTTTATTGTGGTTTATTGGCCTTTTTTCTTCGTTGTTTTTTCTTTAATTCTTTCAACGGATTTTTGTGTAACTCTACTTTTTGGCCCAACAATTCCCTAATCACCACCGAAGCACAGACGCTCCCAAAAGTAGCCGGAATGTAAGAAATAGTGCCATAGGCAGAGCGTTTGAAATTGTTGCCATCAGTCAGCATCAATGAGTCTTTTTGCATTTTTTCGGTCGAAAAAACGACTTTAACGCCTGATAAAATCCCGTATTTTTTAAGGCGCTTGCGCACATAATGCGCCAACAAACACTCATAAGTATCAAATAAGTCAGCGACTTTTAGCTGAGTGGGGTCGTATTTGCCTCCTGCTCCCATCGAACTAATGAGCGGGTATTTGTATTCGAGGGTAGTTACCAAGAGTGTGAGCTTAGGGGTAATACTATCAATACAATCCATGACATAGTCATAAGGGCCTGCCTCTAAAATTTCGCGCACTTTCTGAGGGGTCAAAAATTCCTTTACTACTTTCAATTTCAGCTCAGGATTAATAGCCATTAGACGCTCCGCCATCAAATCAGCTTTGGGAAGTCCATGAGTAGTGGCCAAAGCAGGAAGCTGTCGGTTACGATTAGACGGGTCGACCACATCACCATCTACAATTGTCATCGTACCTACACCAGCTCGTGCTATAAACTCTGCCGCAAACGACCCCACGCCTCCTAATCCTACTACCAGCACATGAGCATTTTGAAGTTTATTCACTCCCGCTTCTCCTACCAAAAGCTGCGTACGCGAAAGCCAAGCCAAATCAGACATAAAAATTATGAATTTTGAGTTTTCATTTAATCCCTCCATATGGTATAAACGGAGCTACAGCGGGAATAATCGTTGCAAAGTTACGCCAAATTTGCGCTTCTAAGGCAGAAATTGATATTTCTAACCTTCCCGCTGCTACTTCATAGAGACTAAAAATCGAAATATCTTTATCATCATTTTCCAAAAACAAGCGATGCAAAGGGATAGTTGTAAGAGTTATTTGTGCGTTTGAGCCTGATTTTAGTAGTGCAGCACCAAGTGATAGATAAAATCCATGTTGTACCAACTGCGCTGCAATCTGAGGATTATTATTAAAACCATGCACAATAAGCGGTATCGTCAATTTGGTTCTTTTTTTCCACGCTAACAATTCGTTGAAGGCTCTCACACAATGAATAATCACTGGCTTTTGTACCTGCTCGGCGAGAGCTACTTGTGCTTCAAAAACTAGCATTTGAGTATCCAAAGGCATTTCAATGAGCCGATCAAGGCCACATTCGCCAATAGCCACTACCCAAGGCGATCTCACTATCTTACTTACTACTTCTACTTGACTTTGCCAATCCGTAGCTGAAGCATACCAAGGATGTATCCCTATGGATACCCATTGATGACGCACATTATTTACCGTCTCAGCATCATGAATCATAAGATTGTAGATACTGTTTTCATTCTCCCCTTTAGATAAAGTGTGCGTATGAAAATTAAGTAAATGCCTCAATTTTGACAAAGTTTTAGAACTTTGCCAAAGTTATTAAAAATATAATTGTCATGGCAAATATCTCTTTTCAATGCCTTCCTTTTGATCAACTCACCCTTCGTCAGCTATATGATATATTAGCCCTTCGAATTGATGTATTTGTTGTAGAACAAAACTGTCCCTTCCATGATGCCGACCGAAAAGATTTTGTAGCATGGCATTGTGTGGGTTATGATACAGAAGGAGATTTGGTGGCTTATACCCGTCTTTTTGACGTAGATTTGTCTTTCGAAGGTTTTACTTCTATTGGGCGCGTAGCTACTTCTCAGAAAGTCAGAGGGCAAGGAGCAGGCCAAAAACTCATGACTTTTTCCATAGAGCAATGTCAAAAACTCTACGGCACTCATCCTATCAAGATTGGTGCTCAAAAATACCTTTTAAGATTTTATGAGTCGTTTGGGTTTCAATCAACGGGCGAAGAATACCTTGAAGACGGTATTCCTCACGTTATTATGATTAGACCTGCTTAGCTTAACGCAGATTATCGGTTTTGATGTCTTCAAAATGTTCTACGTGTCCAAACGCATAGCCCATTTTACGGCGGTCAAATTCTTTTTCGTTGTTGGCAATCCAGATAGTAGCTACGCCATTGCCGATAAAATTGGTGATGGCACGCGCTTCTGACATAAACCTGTCCACTCCCAGCAGCAAAGCCAGCCCTTCTACTGGTATCACTTTGATAGCCGTAAGTGTACTCGCTAAGACAATAAACCCGCTTCCTGTCACACCGGCGGCGCCTTTGGACGTAACCATCAAAATCCCAATAATGGTCAATATCTGTGTAAGGTTTAAATGAACATTGAAAACCTGAGCCAAAAATATCACCGCCATCGAAAGATATATGGTAGTCCCGTCGAGGTTGAAAGAATAGCCCGCCGGAACGACTAAGCCCACCACCGATTTGGAACAGCCCATGCGTTCGAGTTTTTCCATAAGTGAAGGAAGCCCTGCCTCCGACGACGAAGTCCCCAAAACGATTAGTAGCTCTTCACGGATATAACGCAAAAACTTAAATAAATTGACCTGATAGTAACGCAGTATAAAATACAATACTACAAACACAAACAGCGCCATTGTGATATAAACAGTAAGCATGAGTTTGCCTAAAGGCAATAACGTATCAATGCCGTATTTGCCAATAGTATAGGCCATTCCACCAAATGCCCCAATAGGTGCTAACAACATGACTTTGTGCAATCCCCAAAAGATTTTTTTAGAAATAGGAGTTAAAAAATCCACAACTCTCTCTCGCACCGAATAGTTGCTAATCACCACTCCCAATGTGATAGCTACCACCAGTACTTGCAAGGTAACATTGTCCCAAAAAAACTTCCACCAACTAAAATCTCCAGCGCTTTTGGTGTATTTAGAAATATCTCCCCCTTTGATAGTGTCCGTTATCACACCAGCTCCTGGTTGTATAATATTGGCTACCAAAACCCCTATTACCAGTGCTATCGTAGTCACTATTTCAAAATAAATAAGTGCTTTTGCGCCTACTTTACCCACTTTCTTGAGGTTACCCATGCTGATAATCCCCAAAGTGATAGTCACAAAAATGATAGGATTGATAAAAAGCTTTACGATACTGATAAAAATACTACTCAAAAACTCGCTGAAAGTAGTCTTAATTTCAAATTCCGAAATCCAAAGATTAAACTTGATAGGTTTGTCAAGTATGGTTTTGAGGGCAACTTCGGGATAAAAATGCCCCAACAAAATACCAAGTGTAATGGCGGTCAATACCCAAAAGGTGAGGTTGGTAAAGAGTTTTTTCATTTACAAAAGGTGTATGATAAGGTTTAACAAAGCCACCACAATAAGCGATAGCGGAATGCCAACGCCTACCATCTGAGCTGCAAGAACTGGATTGAGTCGGTAATTAGAGGCTATAACTGCGATGGTATTCATGGGTCCTAAGGCTGCTCCAAGAACGCACATCTCGACTACAATACCTCTCTGTTTCAAAACTAACACGAAAAGTACAAAAATCAAGACAGGGGCCAGAATCAATTTATAACCTAAGCCCCACACTAACGCTTTCCAATTGATATTTTTGGGCTGTAGTTCAATCTGCATTCCTATCGAAGTAAGGGCTAAAAAACTAAATGGCGAAGCAAATTTTCGTAGAAGCTCTATGGCAATATTAGGCACCGAAATACCCGACAAGTTGATGATAATCGCTACACAAAAAGCAATGAAAGTGGGAAAGCGAATAACATCTTTTAGAAAGCCCCATCCTTGTGTTTCGGCATGAGCATAGTAAGATGCCGTAACGATACCCACTGTACTACAAACCAAAAAAGACCCCGCTTGACTCATCAATACCCCAATGTGCATTCCTTCATCGCCATATAGCATTTCAAAAATGGGAAAACCTACAAAAGACACACTTGGAATACCAGCCGTCAGAATCAAAACCGCTTCAGTATGAGGGTGAAATTTTATAAATCGTTTTAAAAGATGAAAAAAGAAAAAAGAAAACCCAAAAGACAACCAAGGCATCAGAATAGGTAGCGCGTATTGGGTGCTAAATTGTGTGGTAGACGTGTAAAGCAGGGTAGCTGCTGGAAGGCATATGTACAACAGTAAATTGTTGATAACAAGATGTGCATCTTTGCTCAATGCGGGGATTTTTTTTAGAAATACCCCAAACGAAAGGCACAAGACAAGAAAGAAGAGATTGGTCATTGTTGATTAAAAAACATAACTCCAATCTTTACCAGATTTGAATTTTGCTTCAGTTACGTCTTCACCAGTATCGGCATCAGATAAAATTTTCCAAGTGCCATTTTCTTTACGCAATATCACATTAAACATACCGTAGTAATAATTCGTCTTGTTGTCTTTCTGACTCGTTACCCTGTAATACCCGATTTCGTAGGCAACACTACCTGTGACGGTACGATACGCAAAAGTAAAGTCTATGCTGATTTTGGTACCTGTATTTTTTTGATAGACAAAGTTTTGCTCATTCTGCACTTTGTATTGCTCAAATCTTGATATTTTACCTTCGCCAAGCGGCATTCGTACTAGGTTTGAAGAATGAATCTCCATAAATGCCTCCGTATTTTGTCCACTATAGGCTTCTACAAAGCGTTTCCACACTTGTTCATTTATTTCTTTTTGAGAGGAAGATTGAGCCAAAACAGCATTTATCCCTAAAATAAATATAAACAGCGCTTTTTGCATGATAGACGAGATTTGAGAAGGTAAATATAGCTCCAATCACTATCGAAACAAAAACTTATATCCCGACGCAATCGCGTGTAAATGAGCGGGCGTATCAATGGGTGGAAAAGCGAATCTAGGAAGTGCGAGCATTGGATGGGAAAGCGAATGAGTTTGGATATTCATCAAGCCTAGCTGATAGCCTGCTTCTTGTGCGATGGCGATAGTAGACTCATCGATTTCGGCAAGGCTTCCGTAAGGATACACTATCGTATCTACGGATGTTCCTAGCTGATTTTCAAGGTGCTTTTTTGATTCTATTAGTTCATATTGTTTTTCGTGGTCTGGCAAAAATTTTAGCACTCTATGCGTCATTGTATGAGAAGCAATGCTATGCCCACGTCGATGCAAGTCTTGGATTTGGCTCCAATTCATGAACTGATACCGAAGTGGCTCGTCGTCCGACAACTCATACGACCATTCGTTTTTTTGGCATATTTCTTTCAATAATCCATAGATGTCTGCCACCTGCTGCTCATATACGTTCTTTTTAAGTTTTCGGGTAAGTTTATTGAGCGTTTCTCCATTGATACCCACTTGAAGAGGCTCACGATAATGGTTGAAAGGCAACCAAATAGGCTGATGTTGGTATTGGCGCAGCAATAAAAACAGGTGGTCACGCCAGATGTGGGGATATTGCCCATTTACCAAAGCAGGACACACTGCAAAAAGCGCACTTATATCATACTTATCAAGAATAGGTGCCAAAAGGCTATAATTGTTGGCCATTCCATCGTCTACAGTGATAAAAAATCCCTCTGCCTTTGGATTACCCAATTCTTGTATTGGAAGAATTCGAAAGTGCTTTTGAAGAAATTGGATTTGTTTTTCAAACACCTCCACCGTTTGGTCTACATTGTAGGTATCAAAATGAGGTAGTTTTGAAAGAGGAAGCACGTTGTGATACGAAATGATGCCCCGCTTTCTGCCCCACAGCTTTTTATATAGTTCACTTACACCCACGGCATAAGATGCAGCCAACCAACTATCCCGAACCGAATGCTTAAAACTCATTTTTGTGGGAATTCATTATTTTTTCCAGCATAGATACACATCTTCATCAGGCATAAGGCCGTATCTTTTCCAATCCAGCTCTTGTACATACTTGCTTACTTCGACCTCAAATCCTGCGGCAACCAATCGTTGTCGATAATCTTTTCCGTATCGACGCACATGCTGATGAGCGCCCGCAATACGCTTGCGTTCGTCTGCACTCAAATCCTTGGTCTCGATTGTTTTTTCTATTGCATTGTTGACCGCCGCCTGAATGATCGCATAGCCTCCTAGCTTAAGTACGCGGTAGATTTCGCGCATTCCTTTGGCATCATCGGGGACAAGCTCAAAAACATGATTACAAATCACGACATCAAAAGTATCGGCAGGAAACTGAATATCTGTCACCGACATCACCAAATCAGGTACCACCCCGATGGCATCCATGTAGGTAGTCATGAGGTCGGCGGTCTGATAGTGTAGTTTTGGGAAAGTACGAATCACATCGTGCAAGCACTTTTCAGGAGCAAAGTGAAGTATCTCTTTTTTACCTTTAAAAAAATCAGTGCGATTTTTTAGGTATAAATAAACCAACCGATGGCGTTCTAGCGACTTACAGGTATAGCATAAGGCATTGGGACGATTGAAGGGCAGAAACTGACTATACGTACTTCCACAAATAGGGCATTCGACGTTGTTTCCTAAACCATAAACTGTGGCTCTGGCCGAAGCCTGGAGTGCTCGGAGTTTTTTTCGTCCCGACGGGCCGACTATATTTTTTAGGAATGTTTTCAATGAAAAAACGCTGGAGGGTTTGCGATAAGAGATTTGACAGTAGCACAAAACTATTTGTCTGTTCTCTAATATCCAACCTCCAGCGTTTGCAAAGTTTTTTATAGCAAGCTTACACCGTAAAGCTATCTGACTCTACATAAGCTTTTATCAAGGCTTCTTCACCTTCTTTACCGGGTTTAGAATTGCCATGTTCCATACCAAAAATAAAGTTTTGATTGTTGGCTTTCATTTTGGTATAGATGTGTTTAAATACATTTTTGTAGTTGATTTCGCCCGTGGTAGGCTCTTTACGTCCGGGGTTATCACCGATTTGAAAATACCCGATTTCGCTCCAGCACCAATCAATATGAGGGATGATATGCCCTTCGGTTTTTTGCATGTGATAAATATCAAACAAGATTTTGCAAGCGGGACTATTGACCGCCCGACAGATTTCGTAGGTTTGATCAGAAGTTTGCAAAAACAAATTAGGACTATCACTCAGAGGCTCTAGTACCATCGTCAATCCATGGGGTGCGAGGATTTCGGCACCTCGGCGAAGAGCATCTATTACGTGACCTGTCTGAATTCCGATGGGGAGGTTCCGTTCAAAATCCCCCGGCACGACCGTCATCCACTTGGCATTGCACCGTTTTGCTACTTCCACGGCGCGTTTACAACCATCTAAAAATATATCGACGTGCGCTTGTTTGCCAGCTGCGAGGGTATTTTGAGAATTACCACCTTTGTCTACTACAAACACCCCCATCGTCATGCCTAGTTTGGCTAAAGTTTCACCGATTTTGGTTTGTAATTCTACGGGGCGGCCCATCATGCCATTATCTTCAAGAGCAGTAAAACCCATATCAGCCATAAATTTGAGCTGATCTATGGGGTCTTTACCAGCGCTATTCTGAAACATTCCAAAATGAGGCGCATAAGCAAGCTTAAAATTGTGTTTGCCCGTCGTAGGCGTGGTTTGGTTAGCAGCCATAGCTGCTCCTCCCATCAGTGTAGCACTAGTAGCAGTGAAAGCAGATTTTACAAAATCTCTACGAATCATATAAAAGGTGGTTTAAGGCTTATGAAAATAAAATCAATTTGAATGGTAAAGAGCAAAAGGCCGCTTTTCTAATCACATGTGAGGCAAAGTGACTTCAAAAGTACTTCCCAACCCCAATTGGCTTTTGACTTGAATCGTACCTCGGTGCATATCCACGATTCGGCGGCAGATAGAAAGCCCTATGCCATACCCTCGGAAACTTGTGGCGTTTTTGGCACGATAAAGCGGCTCAAAAATACGCTGCGTCTCGTCTTCAGGAATCCCAATGCCTTTATCAATCACCCGGACGGAACACGTTTTTTTATCAAACCCAATTCTCACCTCGGCTCGTTTGTCGGACGAATACTTACAAGCATTATCAATGAGGTTACTAAATACGGTTTTGAGGAGTACTAGATTTCCCGACACCGTGATGTCTTGCTCGCGGTCTGGAATTCCGTCAAAATCAATATAAATCTGGTAATTAGGATGTTGTTCTTGAAGTTCTTCTTGGGTTTGAAAAATCAATTCGTCGAGCCGAAACTCTTGAAAATTAATCATTCTTTCTTTTTTCTCCGATTGTGCCAATTGCAACAAGCTATTGGTAAGCTCTACGAGCCGTTGGGTATCGTTAAGCAATGTCCGCAGCACTTTGCGGTATTCGTCGGGGGTTCGTTCTTCTTCTAAAGCTACTTGGATTTCAGACTTAATACCTGCCAAAGGTGTTCGGAGTTCGTGAGAAGCATTGGAGACAAAACTTCGCTGCAAGTCAAACGATTGCTCAAGGCGATTGAGCATTTGATTGAAGTTAATGGCTAGCTGAGCAATTTCATCTTGTCCGTTGCCTTCATTAAGAGGTTTGCGAAGACTATAGGCCGTAATCGTGCTAATCTCTTTGTTCATACCTGCAATAGGCTTGAGCGATTGTCCCGCAAAAATAAAACCCAAGACGGTCGTAATCAGCACCCCAAAAAGAAAACTATACGCAAGGGATTCGCGCAATTGGCTCAATTGACTATTACCAAATTTGTCTTCAGCCGAAGCCATCAAGACATATTTACCGACCGTATCTTGCGGGTACATAGCACCCACTACCAGCAAATTACCGTTGACCGTTTCGACGTATTGTCTTTGCCGAACCGATTTCAATAAATCGGCATTATAATAATAGTAAATCATACTACTATCGGGATCGTAGCTTGCATATTCAATCTTGTTGTCGGCATTAAACATCAAGACTTTCTCTGAATACAGCTTCGAAAGTGTCTCTTTATCAATCACTTTGAGAAGACTCTTTGTGATTTTTTGATTCTTGACCAACAAATCGGCACGCGTAAGGGCACGGTCTAATAGGTTTTTGTAGAATTCTTCTTTTCTATTTTGCTCCGCTATATAATAAAAGGAAGCCGAAAAAGTCGCCAAAATTAGCGCAATAATGAGCGTAAATTGAAGTGCTATTTTGGTCCGAATTTTCATAGAAAGCTATCGTTTTTAGCTCAAAAGCCGATTCACAAATTGCTTCAGCTTTGATAGAGTAGCTGCTCCTTTTCCTGGTTCTACGATTTGTTTTCCATACTCATACCATATGCCATCGCCCGGACTGAAATACAATCCATTCCGCTTTGGCTTTTGTTCCTGTGCTCCTTCACTGAGCCAATTGGGGGCATACAGGACTTCCATAAGATGAGGAAGCTCGTGCCACGGATAAAAACGGAGGGTCGATTTTCCACCGCTTATTTTTTTGACTTGGGCAGTTCGGGTGCGGAAAGAGGCCGTTAAGATTGATTCTTTTACCTCCTGAGAAGTAATATCGAGCAGGTGCAGCTCAAATGCGCGCTCTTTGCCAGAGGTTTCATAAATCGCTTGTAACAATTCTTGGGCGAGATAATACCACTCCTCCAAATTTTGAGGAATACCTTCTATCGTTTGGTCACTTTCCCAAGCCAAAGCCAGAAAATCTGCCTCTTCGTCAGGTTGTTTGTTTTTGTCAACCTTGGTTTTATTGAGTAATTTTTCTACTTCGTCTCGCCACACTTTTTCCAGGTTTCCTTCCCATTCATAATCATCGTTGGGAGTAAACCCTTCTGCTTCAATCTCATCCATATCCAAATCTTCACGGTGTGTATATGAGAGCTTGAGTTGTGCATGAAGAAACTGGAAAGAAGGCTTTAGCCTAAGTTCATACTGATAAGAGTAAGGCGGAGGTAGCTGCGCCGAAGTCTCAAAATGAAGGGTAAGTTGGCGAAAAGAAGCCATTGGCAACAGAAAAATTTAGCGTTTGAATGACAATCCCCCTCTTAGGAGATGATTGCAAAGGTAGCTTGTTTATCTACTTTCCCCGTGGGAGTTTCTGCAAATTTTTCAATGGTCTCTATTTCTTTGGGAATTTCGTAGGGCTTCAACAAAGTATTCAATCTTGATTTTATCCAATCTAAGTTTACTTCTTGGGTAGTTTCGAAGACCAAAATGAGTTTTTGTCCTAACCGCTCATCAGGTTTCCACCAAGCAAAGTACCGCTCCGTACCTTCCCAAAAACTTCCGATAGCTTGCTCTACTTTCTCAAGCTGTATTTTTAGGCCGCCGCTATTGATGATATTATCGGCTCGACCTATCATTTCAAACATGCGCGGTGCTTTCAATTCGACTACATCATTGGTCTGAATCCATTCGTGATTAGTCACACTACCACCTATTTTCAAGCATCCTCTTGTATCTACATCTATATCTATTCCTTCCAACACCTCATAAAATCCCGAGGCGGATGTTCCATTTAATCGTTTTAATGCAATATGAGAGACCGTCTCTGTCATCCCATAAGTACTATAAACAGGAACCTCTAACTCCTGAATTTGCCCTAGCAACGACGGCGATACTGCGGCTCCTCCTACGATAATAGTCTGGAAGGTATTGAGGCGTTTTTTTTGATTGGCGGCTAGCATGGTTTGCAATTGGAGGGGCACAAAAGCCGCAAAATCTAGACCAATATCCTCTGGTATAGCGTCCAAAGGAGATGAACTTGGAGCCACTACATACATCTCCATCCCTATTTCCATGCCCCGTACTAGCATCATGATGCCAGCGATATAGGCTACATTGAGACAAACAAGAGCTTTATAGCCCGATTTTAGCCCTAATGCCCGCTGAGTAAGCTGCGCGCTTGCTTGCATTTGTACGCGCAAAAGAGAAATAGGTTTTGGCTCTCCCGTAGACCCTGATGTATGCAATACAAAAGCCTGCTGTCCCAACGCCCATAATCGACAAAACTCCCACGCCTGCCGAAAATACGCATCAGATGGCGGAGGAGTTTCTAAAATATCTTGAGGAACAATCTTAAAATACATATCATTTACTGCCAACTAGACCAATACCCGAAAGTCGCCTGTAGAGGCATTGAACTCGGTACGGTATACTACTAAGTCTTTGGTAGCGGGGCCTTTTTGTACAACACCACGGTTAGAAAAAACAGAGCCATGATTAGGACATACAAAAGTATTGGTAGAGCTTTCGTAGTTGAGGCGGGTTCCTTCGTGAGTACAGGCCTGCGCCACGGCCAAATAACTACCATCCAAAGCCCTTGCTACAATGATGCCATTTATATAAATATAACCTCCTAGGTTTTTCAAAGGAGCCGCATTAGAACTATTAATATTAAAACTAAAATCCGAAATTGGGGTGGGATCTGGCTCAGGATCTTTGGTGCCTGTGCTACATCCCGACAAACATTGCTGGAGTATGATAGCTCCCACACTAACTCCTACGAGCCGAAAAAAATCTTTACGGTCCATCGACGGTAGGCTTTCTTGAGTATTCATAAGGCGTTTTCGTTTTTAGGATTTTTGTTGGTTGTTTTCATTAGCTTGTATACAAACGCAACAAAGCCTCCTAACATTGTAGAAATTTTATGGATAAATAGGGATTTGCCCTAGAACAACGGCTACGCCCGTCTCTACTCCAAAAGTAAAATGTTCGAGTCCGTTGGTTACTAGTATGTATTTTGCTCGCAAAACAGCATTATAACGAATCGCTTGGTCAAAAACATTGTCTGTAAGCTTTACATGAGGTGCTTTACATTCGACCAATAAAAAGGGGCCTCCTTCTCTATCATATACTACAATATCCGTGCGCTTCAAAAGCTGATTATAATGCATCCCCGTCTCAATTCTGATGAGTGATTTGGGGTATTGATGCTCTCCTGTCAACCAATGAAACACATGCTGACGCACCCATTCTTCGGGAGTAATCATGACGTATTTGCGTCGTATCACATCGAATATGAAGGGTTTACCATCAATTTTCGTAACTTTGTAAGCAAAAGGTGGTAAATTAAGTTCGACCATGCTTGAAGGGAGATTTGTAAGGTTTGCGGTATGCATTCGTTCTTACAAATCTTTTTTTTAACCTATTCTCCTCAAAAATCAACACAAAACAAATGAAAACCAAAGAAGAAATTGTAGAAAATTGGCTTCCGCGATATACAGGAACCCCACTCGAAACTTTTGGCGAATATATTTTACTTACCAATTTCATCAATTATGTACAGATGTTTGCGGATAAGTATCAAGTAGAAATCTTGGGACAAGGGCGTGCCATGCAGACTGCTACCGCCAACAACATCACCATCATCAACTTCGGAATGGGTAGTGCTATGGCCGCTACGGTGATGGATTTGCTATCGGCGGTTTCGCCAAAAGCCGTTTTATTTTTGGGAAAATGTGGCGGTCTCAAAAAGACTCAAATTGGCGATTTGGTTTTGCCGATTGCGGCGATTCGGGGCGAAGGTACTAGCAACGACTACATGCGTCCCGAAATCCCTGCTTTACCTTCTTTCCGATTGCAGAGAGCTGTTTCGTCTATGATTAAACAACACCAACTCGACTATTGGACGGGTACAGTTTATACTACCAATCGCCGGATTTGGGAACATGACGAAACGTTTAAGGCATATTTACAAGAAATCAGAACCATGGCTATCGATATGGAAACAGCCACCATATTTACGGTAGGTTTTGTCAATCAAATTCCGCATGGTGCGCTTTTGTTGGTATCAGATAACCCTCTCGTACCTGAGGGAGTCAAAACAGAAGAAAGCGACAAAAAAGTGACGGCTCAGTTTGTAGAAAAGCACCTTCAAATAGGTATCGATTCTTTGGTAGAATTAGCAAATTCGGGCGAGTCCGTCAAACACTTAAGATTTGAATAAACTTAGCCATAGTAACAAAAAAGCCCCAAGACACGCGTCTTGGGGCTTTTTTGTTACTATTTTCGTTGCGCTTAGTTACAATAATCGCTAATCACTTTATAGGCTTGAGTATACCCTAATTCACCAGCTTTTGACAAATCCAAGCATCCGCCGTTTTCGTCACCTAAGCTATGCTTGATAAGTCCTCTCACATAATATGCTTCGGCATGCTTAGGGTTTAGTTTGATAGCACTCGTACAATCTTGAATCGCTCCACGCTGATCACCTAGAGCAGATTTAACCATCCCACGGGTGAAATATGCTTCAAAATAAGTAGGATTGTATTCAATTGCTTTGTTCAAATCTATAATGGCACCTTTACCATCTCCCTGTTTGTTTTTACCCACACCACGTGCAAAAAATGCTTCCGAGCGCTCGTTTGACAATTCAATGATTTTACCCTTTTCCTGAACCACTTCTCTCAACTGATCCAATACACTACGATTGATTTTGCCAGCATATACGATTTTACCTTCCTGAGCAGTAGTATTGTTTACTTCTACGGCCTTAGTCAAATCAGCAATCGCTTCTTTTTGGACTCCGAGTTTACTCTTACAAAAACCTCTTCCATAATAAGCCTGATAGTTTTGGGGATCAATCCGAATCGCTTGATCAAAATCTCCAATTGCTTCTTCAAATTTATCCAGTTTGCTACGCGCAAATCCCCGATTATAGAATGCTTCCGAATCTTCGGGTTTCAATTCGAGTGCTTTTGAATAGTCAGCCACTGCTGCTACAAAATCATTCAACTTCAGTTTGGCGTATCCTCTTCCCGAATAAGCAAGTGGACTTTTGGGGGTGAGATCTATGACTCTTCCAAAATCAGCCGAAGCACTAGGATAATCTTCTAATTTTAGTTTGACATTACCACGAGCATACAATGCCCCAGCGTTGTTGGGTTCTAATTCGACCGTACGGTTGAGGTCTTGCAATGCTCCTCTATAGTTTTCTACCCTAGCACGGTTAATACCTCGTTGATAATGCCCTTGAGCATCATCAGGGTTAAGCTCTATGGCACGCGAAAAATCTTGAATTGCTGACCGAAAATCATCTTGTTTCGCTTTGCTGATTCCTCTGTACAAATATGCATCCGAATACTTAGGATTAAGTTCTATTGAGCGATCAAAATCCAAAATAGCGCCACGATTATCTTTCAAATTGGCTTTGGCCATTGCACGGTTATAATAACTCGGGGCGTTGTCGGGGCTCATTGTAATAGCCATATTAAATGCCTGAAGGGCGGATACAAAATCTCCTGCCTTACTCTTATTTACACCTTCTTCAAAATATTCAGCGGCAGTTTTTTGGGCAACAGACCATGAGGAAAGCCCAAGTAGGATAACAAAAACAAATAAAAAAATTGACCTTTGCTTCATAGCAATTCTTGAGGAGAGTTAAATGAATATGGGATTGGGAGGCCAAAACTACCTAATTTTAAACGGCTTGCCAACTTAGATGTAAAATTATTTTATATTAAAAGGCATATCATCCGGCCCAATACCCTATTCCAAAAAGCAGCACAAATAACAAAGTAGAAAGAGCCATTTGTTTGAGATAAGGGTCAAGTTCTCGAGGATTGGTAAGATGACTAACTGCCCATCCGTTACGAATAAACAAAGGAAAACTCAACACAAAAAGCCACTGCACAAGACTAGCTGACTGAAAGGCTAAATAAAGCACGCTACAAAGCATACCTATGCCCAATAAACTCCAATGGTATATTACGGCTTTTTCTCTTCCGATACGCACAGGCACCGAACGCTTACCTGTCAATGTATCTGATTCTATATCGCGGATATTATTGATATTTAATACACCTACCGCAAACAAGCCGCAGCTAGTAGCAGGCAAAAGCAACGTCCAATCTAGGTGTTGTGTATGAAGATAATAAACGCCCAATACTCCTACCCAACCAAAAAAAATCAGAACCGATAAATCACCCAACCCCACATATCCATAAGGACGCTTTCCAGCGGTATAAGTAATGGCAGCAATAATAGCCAAAATTCCTAATCCCAAAAAAGCCACAAATGTATGCCAAGTAGCATCTTTTAGCGCTTCATACAGGAGCCCTATTCCGCTTACCAACGAAAGTAATGAAAACAAAATCACGGCCTTTTTCATCGCTGCGGGGGTAATAGCACCCGATTGTACTGCACGCTTAGGCCCTTGACGTGCTTCGGTATCTTTGCCATTGACAGCATCTCCATAGTCATTGGCGAAATTGGATAAAACCTGCAAAAGAATCGTGGTTGTTATTGATAAAATCGCAATAATCCAACTGAACTTCCCATGGGCTGCTGCCAAAAAGCAGCCCATCAATATACTCGATAATGCCAAAGGTAATGTGCGCAAACGCGCCGCTTCAAGCCATGGTTTCATGTTTTAATTACTAAATTTTGAGTTTATTTTCAAATATTAACACCTATTTATCAGCTATTTACTCAACACCCCTCAACTAATAATGATAAAGATATTGCTTATCAATTTACAATTTCATAATTTTGCACCGGCAAATCGGAACTACCAGCTCCTGCTGAATCCCCCAGGTCTTGACCGAAGCAAGGGTAGGTGGTCGTAGCGGTGAGATTCTCGGTTTGCCTTTTTTTGTTTTTATTCAAAACATTGAACGTCGGGGAGGTCTTAAACCTCCCCGACGTTTTTTTTTAAGCCAATGCCTCCCACAAAATCTCTACTGGATGTAGTGCTTTTCTGCCTGTTCCGTCATGAATCTGATGACGGCAGCTGGTACCCGGCGCTGCAATGATTACCTCTTCTGACTGACTGCGTACTGTCGGAAACAAGACTAATTCACCAATTTTCATGGAGATATCATAATGTTCTTTCTCATACCCAAAACTCCCCGCCATACCACAGCAGCCACTAGGGATAAGCTGTACTTCATAGTTTTTGGGCAAGGAGAGCATTTTTTTCGTGGATACTAGTGATGCGATAGCCTTTTGTTGACAATGCCCATGCAATTTGATTTTTTTGCTTTGAGCTGTAAACTGTGCACTTGTGATGCGTTTATTGTCGATTTCGCGGGCAATAAATTCGTCAAATTGCAAGGCATTTTGCGCTAGCTCTTTGGCCGCGACTACAAGCTCTTCACTCACTAAGTCGGGATATTCGTCGCGAAAGGTCAAAATCGCCGAAGGCTCAATACCCACCAAAGGAGTCTGGGTTGTTATCAAATCCTTAAGCATGTTCACATTTTGCTCTGCAATTTTCTTAGCATCTTTCAACAATCCTTTTGATAACTGCGGCCTTGCACTTGGGGCATGTTCAGGGATGATGACTTCATAGCCCAATTTTTCTAACAATAAAATCGCTTTTTTCCCGATTTCGACGTCATTATAATTCGTAAATTCATCACAGAAAAAATAAACTTTAGACTTAGGATTTTGAACAGTAGCATTTCTGGCTTTTGCCCAAGCACGCAATGTAGTATTATGCAACAAAGGCATGGTACGGTCGGGATGAAAACCTACCACTTGGTTGGCAATGCGACGCAAAGGGGCATTTTTAAAAATAAGATTATAAGCCCAAGGAATGTAGCTAGCGATTCCTGTCATTTTTGAGAAATTGCCTACTAGCCACGATCGCAATGGCACACCATTGGTATCGTAATATTGCTGTAAAAATTCCATTTTGAGTTTGGCCACATCCACATTCGAAGGACATTCGCCTTTACATCCTTTACAAGCCAAACACAAGTCATATACTTCTTTGATTTCCTTGTGGTCAAAGCGATTGGCTTTGTCGGAACGAGTCAAAAACTCCCTCAATACGTTGGCTCTGGCGCGCGTGGTATCTTTCTCGTTGCGCGTTGCCATAAAGCTCGGACACATCGTCCCTCCGCTCAAGTGTGTTTTTCGGCAGTCACCAGAGCCATTACATTGCTCGGCATGTTGAAGCACATTTTGGTCAGGGTACCGAAAATAGGTCTTAAATTCGGGTGTTTTCTGCTTGGCTTCGTAGCGCAGAAATGTATCCATCGGAGGCGTTTCTACGATTTTATTAGGATTAAAGATATTGTAAGGGTCCCAGGTTTGTTTGATTTCTTTAAACAAAGCATAGTTTTTAGGGCCCACCATTTTGGGAATAAATTCGCCTCTCAAACGCCCGTCTCCGTGCTCTCCTGACAAAGAGCCGTCGTATTTTTTTACTAAATCCGCAATCTCTTCCGCAATCATCCTAAACTGCTTGTGTCCTTCTGAGGTCTTAAGATTGATGATAGGTCGTAGGTGTATCTCTCCCGACCCAGCGTGGGCATAATGCACCGCCGACATTCCATTTTTGGTCAAAATCTGATTAAAATCACGGATAAAAGCGGGTTGGTCGTGCACATCCACGGCAGTATCTTCAATCACCGCTACCGCTTTTTCATCACCTGGCAGATTGCCCAGTAGTCCTAAGCCCGCCTTACGAAGCGTCCATATTTTTTTGGTATCTTCGGCATGAAGCAATGGATAATGGAAGCCCATATCCTGTGCTTTTAAATCTTCAATCAAAGCAGCTGCTACTTTTTCTACTTCCTCTTTGGTATCTTGAGATACATCCACTACCAATATAATAGGGTACGAACCATCTATCTTTTTCTGCACAAAAAAGGCGTTTTTACGCTGTTCGGCATTTTCGGCGGCACATTCCAAGATATAATTATCAATCAACTCTACCGCCTGTGGTTTGTATTTTAGGGCTACAATCGTCGCATGAAGCGCATCGTCGATACTATTGAAGTGAACACACACTAATCCCTGTGCTTTGGGCGGCGGAGGGATAATATTGAGTTTGATTTCGGTCAAAAAACAAAGAGTACCTTCCGAACCCGCTATTAAACGGCACATGTTGAAATCAGGCCCGCCGTCTGTAAAAGGCTCGCAATCTAACAACATATCGAGTGCATAGCCCGTGTTTCGTCGTTCAATTGACTTTTTAGGAAAGTTTTTACGAATCTCCTCCTGATTTTCAGGATTTGAAAGAATGTCAAAGGTTTTTGCATAAATCGCCCCCTCTAATCCTTCTTTGGGAAGAGTATTTTTTTGAAGAGATGTAGATTTAAATACCGCCTCACTCCCATCAGCTAGAATAGCTTTTACCTCTAGCAAATGTTCGCGAGTAGAGCCATACACGACCGAATTAGAACCACAGGAATTATTGCCGACCATTCCGCCAATCATCGCACGATTGGCGGTGGAGGTTTCGGGGCCAAAATACAGTCCATACGGCTTAAGTGCCATATTCAATTCATCACGGATTACGCCCGGCTGCACGCGTACCCAGCGCTCTTCGGGGTTGATTTCTAATATTTTAGTAAAGGTACGAGATACATCTACGACGATTCCGTTGCCCACAACCTGCCCTGCCAACGACGTACCAGCCGTACGGGGAATCAGGGAAGTGCGATGCTCACGAGCAAAAGCAATGAGGGTTTTTATATCTTCTGAATCTTTGGGAATCGCCACTGCTTGTGGCATTTCGCGATAAGCCGACGCATCAGTAGCGTAAAGCGTTCGCATGGTAGTGTCGTAGTACAGTTCGCCTTTGAGGCGTGTAGCTAAATCAGCAAGTGGTAGGTGAGTCATTGGTGAGCTTTCGAAATCTTCAGCGAAAGCACAAATTTAAGTTCTCTAGGGATGTTATGCTAATTTGATTGAAGAAACCGACATACTTGACCTTCGGCGCCAAGCCCTAAAATAAAAAAGCCCTGACTTGGGAGAGCCAGAGCTTTTCGCGAATAAACTTATAACATACTAAACGACAAAGGGAGAAAAATAGTTTGCGACCAGAAAAATAGTTTTATAATTTTTCAATTTTATTGACACTTTTAATTTTTTATCAGAAATCCTGATAGCATCCCTCTCAATCAACTATTTTCAAACGCTGCTCTTAATTCTTCCCGGTCATCAAAATGATGTTTTACACCTTTAATTTCTTGATACGTTTCGTGGCCTTTACCTGCTACTAAGATAATATCATGCGGCTGCGCCAATGACACCGCATATCTGATAGCTTCACGTCGGTCTTCAATGGTTTTGGTCTTTTTGAAATCAATCGGCGAAACCCCCGCTTGCATTTGTTCTAAAATCAACAGTGGGTCTTCATTACGAGGATTGTCGGAGGTCAAAATCACCTTGCTGCTCAATTCACAAGCAATGCGTGCCATTTCGGGACGTTTGGTAGCATCGCGATTGCCTCCGCAGCCTACCACCGTAATCACCTGCTGATCTCCTTCCCTGATGTCATTGATTGTCTCAAGTACGTTTTGTAGCGCATCGGGTGTGTGGGCATAATCCACAATACCCACGATTTCGTTGGCACTCATTACCTGCTCAAATCGCCCCGGAGGCGGTGTAATCGCCGAAAGCGATAATAACACTTGCTCGGGGTCTTCTCCTAATAATAAGGCAGCGCCATAGACTCCCAGCAAATTGTAAGCATTGAACTTGCCAATCAGTTTGAACCATACCTCTTTACCATCTATTTCCATTTGAAGGCCAAAAAGGCTATCTGCTAAGAGCTTCCCTTTAAAACTCGCAATCGTCTGAAGTGAGTATGTTTCTTTACAGGCGACGGTATTTTGAACCATCACCCCCCCCCTGCGGTCGTCGATATTGACCAATGCAAAAGCGTGTTTTGGCAATTGATCAAAAAATCCTTTTTTGGCTTTGATATAATTATCAAAAGTCTTGTGAAAATCGAGGTGGTCGTGGGTAATATTGGTAAAAATACCTCCCGCAAATGTCAATCCTGCAATACGCTCCTGCACCACTGCATGAGAGCTTACTTCCATAAAACAATACGTACAACCTCTCCTAAGCATCTCCGCCAACAATTCATTGATTTTGACCGAATCAGGCGTAGTATGGGTCGAAGGAATAACCTCCTCATCTATCTGATTTTGAACCGTGGAAAGTAGCCCTACATGATACCCAAGTTGGCGAAATAGCTTAAAGAGAAGCGTCACAGAAGAAGTCTTTCCGTTGGTTCCCGTCACCCCTACCAGCTTTAGTTTCGAGGAAGGATTATCATAAAAATTGCTCGCCATTTTACCCATTGCCCGCGCCGTATCAGCTACTTGTATATAAGTGACTTCTTCGGCCAAGTCCTCAGGAAGATTTTCGCACAAAATCGCCACCGCTCCCATTTCAATCACCTTTGGAACGAACTGATGACCATCTACTTGCGTACCTTTTTGAGCTACAAACAAGCTTCCGGCAGTGACTTTACGCGAGTCAAATTCAATATTTTTGATTTCGGTGGTGAGGCTCCCTTTGACAGTAACAGCTTCAATTCCAACCAATACCTCTTGAAGGATTTTTGACATTTTCTTGGCTTTTTGTAATATAAAAAAAAGGTTCAGCGAAAGGCTATTTCTAGCCCTACCCTTGCTGTATGTTTTTTAACTCCAACTTACTTTCTTGACGAGCAAAAGCCTGCATTTTATCAAGCAGTTCTTCGATATTGTCAGCGACAATGAGCAAATCTCGGTTTTCGGGTTTTAAGAAGCCTTCTTCTACCATCACGTTTATATGGGCCAATAAATGGTTATAAAAACCCTTATAATTAAGAACACCTACGGGGCCGTGAAAAATTTTTAGCTGCGCCCAAGCCAAAATTTCAAACATTTCGTCGAGCGTACCATATCCTCCAGGCAAATTGATAACACCGTCCGAAAGAGAAACCATCTTGGCTTTGCGCTCGTGCATGGTATCCACAAAATGCAGCTCGGTGAGGGTTTGGTGAGCTACTTCAAGTTCGGCCAAAAAATTGGGAATAATACCTGTCACCTGTGCTCCTGCGGCAAGTGTACCATCAGCCACGGCCCGCATCAGGCCGAGATTTCCTCCTCCATATACTAAATTGATACCTCTTTGGGCCAAAGCCATTCCTACTTCTTTTGCCATCTGAAGGTACTCAGGACGTTTGCCCGCATTGGAGCCGCAATACACTACGATTGATTTCATGTTTGTTAGAAAAAAATAAAAACTTAAAGCACAAATATCGCTAACGAATTTGAGATTACTAACTCATGTTACGCACAAGAGTTAGCTAATTCTTCAAAGTAATTAAATTTACGAAAAAAAGCGAAATGGAATTTCTATCTCCAATATTTGATTTGTACAGTGATTACCTGATAGTCAATCAAGGCCAA
>NZ_JARNTW010000016.1 GCF_029433105.1 Runella sp. MFBS21
CAATCGATACAGTTCAATGACATGCCATCGAAAGGCACCTGTTTTGTACTTTTTCTTTAAATTAATAAAGCTGCTCACTTTCATAACTTTACACAATTTGTGTCAAGCTATTTCAGGGATATACAGTCGTTTAGACAAATACATTTTTGTTAAATTAACCTAATGATAGGTTATACCTCATGGCATAAATATCCTCGCAATTCAGACAATTTAAAAGCCGACAATAAGGTCTAATTAAAAGATATGACAGAGTTATACCTTGCCTTTATACTCAAAACAATAAAAATCCAATTCCTTCAATCTGTCTCGAAGGAAAGATAGAACGTGTTCTAAGCTACGTAGTAATCAAGACTCCCCACTCACGAAATAGCTATTGGGATTGGTTTAATCGTGTTTTATAGTAGGCAAATATTAGCGAATGCCGTACCGATACACATTTTTTGACTCTGCAAGAAAAATATTGACGTAGAAAAGGATTAGGAACGGCCATTTCTATCAAGACTGAACAAGCTCCCTTCATTGACACTTGCTTAAGAAAGAGAAAATGTATACAGAAAACCAGAATTCGTATTACTCCCCAACGATAGGCCTACGCTAATTTTGTAATCAAATCAAGACAATTAAAATCAATCATGAAAAAAGTAATCTTAATCACGGGTGCCAGTTCAGGAATGGGCAAAGAAACCGCTAAAAAACTAATTGGTGAAGGCCACCGCGTTTATACTGTTGCCCGCCGAATTGACCAAATGCAAGACCTGAAAGCGATGGGTGGGTTTCCCCTACAAATGGATGTCACAAACGAAGCCGATATTCAACAGGTAGTGGATACCATCATCAAAAAAGAAGGTAAAATTGATGTACTGTGGAATAACGCTGGTTTTGGTTTATACGGCTCGGTAGAAGATGTTCCTTTAGACGAAGCTCGAAGGGAGTTTGAGGTAAATGTGTTTGGAATGGCAGCCATGACCCAGAAAGTAGTCCCTTACATGCGGGAAACTAAGTCAGGTACAATCATTAATACCTCATCAATGGGAGGAAAGATGTATTTTCCGATGGGAGCCTGGTATCATGCGTCAAAACACGCAGTGGAAGGATTAAGCGATTGCTTACGCCTAGAATTGAAGCCCTTCCATATTAACGTAGTCGTGTTGGAACCTGGCTTTATTGCTACTGAATTTGGATCGGTACTCCTAAACAATTTCGCCAAAATCCGCCCCGACAGTGCCTATCGGGAGATGATGGATAAAATCATTGAAGGAACAAAAAAATCGGCAGAAGGCAATGGTTCATCCAAACCTTCAGTCATTGCCGATGCCATCAGTAAGATTGTCAATAGCAACAATCCTAAAACCCGTTACCGAGTCGGGAAATTTGCCAAGCCAATGGTCTGGATGCGGACTTATCTGGGTGATGAACTATTCGATAAAATTGTCATGAGTCAGATGTAAAATGGTCAACCACTAGGTCAAGACAACCATAGTAGAGTGCTTATCCATAGTTGTTGTTTATTCTGTACTTAATTGAAAACAGTTGACATAAACTCCTCAAAATGGCAGAAATCGTGATGCCCAAGAAGATGCGAAGAATTTCATTTTATTAGGTAGTACCTTGCACATTTTTCCAATGTGCATCCCCTCACAGATTATAAAAGCCTGTGAGGTTTTTTATCGTAGTACCAATATACCAAGTCAGGCTTCGTACCTTTGGAACTAGATAGTAGGTAATGGAATGAGGACAACTACAAAAAAAGAAATGTCTTTTAACATCTTTCATTTTGCATATGAAAAAATTATTGAACAAAACAGCGATTGTGACCGGAGCAGGTTCTGGAATGGGAAAAGCCATTGCAGAATTATTTGCTAAAGAAGGGGCCAATGTAATACTGGCCGACATCAACCAAGAAGCCATAGAAACGATTGTTGCCGAAATTCAACAAGAAGGAGGGAAATCAATAGCTGTCAAAGCAAATATGGCCAATGAAAACGACATTGAGGCGATGGTAGCGGCAGCCGTAACTACCTACGGAAAGCTTGATATTCTGGTAAATAATGCGGGTATTATGGACAATTTCAAACCCGTCGGTGAAGTGGACGATGCCTCTTGGGAGAGGGTGATAGGTATCAACCTTACGGGGCCATTTAAAGCTGCCCGTGCTGCGATACATATTATGGAGAAGCAAGAGACGGGTGGAATTATTATCAACAATGCTTCTATCGGAGGTTTATTTGGAGCTCGCGGTGGAGCTGCCTATGTAGCCTCAAAGCATGGGCTTTTAGGACTCACCAAAAATATCGCATCCACTTATGGCACTTTTGGCAAAATACGCTGCAATGCCATTGCCCCAGGCGGCGTAAAAACGAACATAGGACAAACCATTACAGACCCTAGTGAATTGGGATACAAAGCTATCTTGAGTACTGGCGAATCCATTATGGGCGTTCCGGAGCAGATTGCTACGATTGCCCTATTCCTCGCATCTGATGAGTCCAGTTTTATAAATGGAGATGTTATCACGGCAGATGGAGGCTGGACAGCGAGATAAAAAACGTCTTTCTTTCAAAATGTAATATTGGCATTTCCCCCTCATTGGCTTCAAAGCCCGTGAGGGTTTCTTGTTATGTTTGACAAAATGCTGCATCATATCTTGCCTAAAAACCAACCTGCACCAGCTTGCTATTGAGCAAAACATACTTGTCTAGATACAGCACTCATCCTACTAACTGAAAACGTGGATTTGTATACAACAATCGTGGATTTGATTAATCACTGTCTCTAAAAATATTCAGTACTTTGTCTGGTAATAATAACGCAGTTGACATGAAAGCAGTCATCATAGGGGCAACAGGAGCAACGGGCAAGGAATTGTTGCAATTGCTCATGGCAAGTAAGGACGTTTCGGAAATTGTAGCCTTAGTTCGCAAACCACTTCCTATAAAACATCCTAAGCTGAATACAATAGTTGTGGATTTTGGGAAATTAAGTGATTGGAAAAAGCACATTTCTGGCGATGTAGCATTTTCATGCCTTGGCACTACGTTGCGAGCAGCAGGTAGTCAGAAAGCGCAGTATGTCGTAGATTATGAGTACCAGTACGAATTTGCCAAACTAGCCAAAGATAATCATATCCCTACTTTTATCCTGATTTCATCTTCTACCGCTAATCCGAAATCATTGATATTCTATTCAAGAATGAAGGGGGAGTTGGAAAAATCTGTAGAAGCATTAGGCTTTAAAAACGTTGTCGTTTTCCGCCCTGGTCCATTGATAAGACCCGAAACTGACCGAACAGGCGAAAAGATAGGTGTAACTGTTATTTCTTTTCTGAATAAAGTTGGATTGTTCTGCAAGATGGCACCATTGGAAGTAAAAGACCTTGCCACATTGATGCTCCGTTACGCTACAAAGCCTCCTTTGATATATACAATTCTGGAGTCAGGAAGAATACTAGAAGAAGCACGGAAGTAAATAAAATATACGATTAAAAGATAAAAGACTATGGAGTTGATACAACACACAACCAACTGGATTAAAGGAGAATTATTTGAAGCTAAACTCATTGTTTCCTTCGGAATTTTAACCGCAGTTGTGGGATTTCTGTTTTGGAAATTGGGCAATACGCCTAATTCTCATGCCCTTTTATGGCCACTTCTGGTATGTGGGGTCATTTATATAGGTGTTGGAGGAGGAATGCTTGTTTCTAACCCAAAACGAATGGTAGAATTGCCTAAAAGTTATCAGCAAGACCAAAAAGCGTTTATTGTCTCTGAGAAGAAACGAGTAGATGATTTTCAATATGGCTATAAGGTGTCCAAAATCGTGGCTACTATCTTTTTTGCCGCCACGTTACTCATTTTCTGGACTACCAAAAATCCAACCTGGATGGGCATCGGTATTGGGTTATCGTATTTCGCTATAGCAGGTTTGGCAATTGACTATTTCTCCCAGGAACGAGCCGACACGTATTATAACGCTATTTTGGCCGCATTACATTAACAAAATAAAACATTCGTTATCCTTCCTATTTTAAAACAATGGTTCAAATGGATCAATCAAAACCAGTACTGGTAACTGGCGCGCCTGGTTTTGCGGTTGTTGATGATCGTAGGCCCCATGGCCAATAAATTTTTTACTCGACAAATGATTCGCAATAACTAACGTTGACATTCCGTTTAGCGTGGATAATTCCAAAATAAAGCGAGATCTGCAATTAACGTTTCTCCCCCTCAAAACCACCATGGAAGACCGTTTTCAGGTATTGGTTGATGTACAAATACTAAAGGCTAAATAACTAAAGTCATGAAAAAAGCAAATCGCTATCTGGCTCGATTTATAGTCGATCTGGTAATATTTAGAGTACAACCTAAAAATTCACATTCCCACCTATCTATAACAACTGGCAGGGCACTTGGCTCCTTAATTCTTAGAAAAATAGACCCTATACGATTTACCGTTTTTACCCATGATTCGTATTCATAAAAAACACTGGTTATGAGCAATATCCATCATATAGAAACGATTATTGAGATGTATAAAATGCTTCCAAAGGCGGAAGTAAAGCATCCATTGGTGGCCGTGGTCGATTTCTCGAAATATCAGGAACAGATCAACTCTGGTATGAAAATGACGTTGGGATTTTACTCGGTCATGTTCAAAAACTTCTGCATCAACAAAATGAAGTATGGTCAGCAGACCTATGATTTCCAAGAAGGTAGTCTAATTTGCATGGCTCCTCGACAGTTGATCACCATGGATGAGCCCACAGAACCAATCATCGATGCAACAGGCTGGGGGTTATTCTTCCATCCTGATTTAATCCGGGGCACCTCTCTAGGAAAAAGCATCAAGGAGTATTCATTTTTCTCCTATGAAACCAACGAAGCACTTCACCTTTCTGAAAAGGAAAAGAATGTATTGGCCGATATTATCCAAAAAATCAATGCTGAACTACAGGAAAATATTGACAAGCATAGCCAAACACTGATTGTTTCGAACATCGAGTTACTACTCAACTACTGTACTCGTTATTACGAGAGGCAGTTCATTACTCGAAAGCACGTTAATAATGACCTGTTAACAAAAGTAGAAGCCGTGTTACTGAATTACATGCAGTCCACAGAGTTAAGTGAGAAGGGTTTACCAACCGTTAAATATTTAGCTGATCAAGTGAACCTGTCTCCTAATTATTTGAGTGACCTATTAAAAAAAGAAACAGGCATGAATGCCCAAGAGCGCATTCATTATTACCTGATTGAAGAAGCCAAAGATTTACTGTTAAACTCCAATTTATCCATCAGTGAATTAGCCTATAAATTAGGATTCACCTATCCTCAATATTTCTCAAGGCTATTCAAAGCAAAAACGGGTATTCTTCCCCTAGAATATCGACATAAAAATTAACTCAGACAACCCTTCAGAAAAACCATTCTCGTTATACTGATACAATCTCACCCCTAATGTCCAGATTGACTCACATTAAATATAAAGCGAAACAACTTTGCAAGTTTCGCCGATATCTACTATTTTGAGCAAAAACGAGATTGAATTTTACACAACTTTTGCAAAGTTAGTTTCTTAGATTTATAAGTAGAAAATAATTACTAATGATAGCAGACCTTCTGAAGCAATTTTTTGATCCTTTTGTCTGCCTTGACATTAAGGTCTGGGAAAATTTCGAAAAATTAGGAGGAGTACATCATTTCCCTAAAGAAAGTGTATTGAAAGCCTCAAATACAACAGAAAAATATTTAAGTCTATTACTTAAAGGAAGTGGAGGAAATCTGATTTGGAATAAGAATAACTTTGTGTGTATTGATATTGCCTTTGAAAATGAATTTTTGTGTGATTATATGTCATTTACCCTGCAACAACCCACACCTATTGAAGTTAGGCTTTTTGAAGATGTAACCCTCTTCCGCATTTCGCATCAAAACTTCCAACAGACGTTGCTTAGTGGCAATCATGGCGAAAAGGTTACTAGGCTTGTGGCAGAAGCGGCATTTATTGACAAACAACAGCAGCAAATCGACTTACTGACAAAAACAGCCAAAGAAAGGTATTTAGAACAATTGCAGAGTAGAAAAGGGATGGCAAGAACCCCCTTAAAGTATTTGGCCTCTTACCTTGGCATTACGCCACAGAGCTTGAGCAGAATAAGAGCAGAAAAAATTTGAGACTTACCAAATGGTAACTCCTCTCTTGAAAGCTATATTTATGTTTGCATCATCAAATCACTAAATGCTTTGAATGATGCAAAACAAGAAAGTTCTTAAAGCCATACCTTTTTCAAAAACTATCGTAGTACTTATTGGATTCCCAGCCATATCTACTCTAATTTCTTTATTACTTCTAAATCGCTCTTTAATTACAAACATTGGTTTTGATTTTTTAAGTACATTTTGGTCAATTATTATTGGATGGTATTTACTTCAAATATATTTTATCTCAAAAATACTACAAAAGTCTGGTTGGGAATGGACAGATATTGGTTTTACACTTTCAAAAAAGCAATTAATTTATCTTATTACAGGATATTTACTTTTTTCATGCACCTTACTTGTCTTTATTGAATTTTTATTATCAAACTCTTCTATAGATACAGAAAAATTAAAATCAATATCTTCATTGACTCCTAAAACAACCTCTACAAGATTTATTTTCATTCTTATGGGACTGGTCGCAGGTTTAGCAGAAGAAATAGTGTATAGAGGGTTTGCCATCAGAGCTTTAGAAAGCAACAAAGTAAACAAGTGGTTAAGTATTTTTATTGCCACCATTCCTTTTATTTTTCAGCACGGATTAAAATCTATAAATCAGTTTTGGTGGTTTTTCGCGTGGGGAGTTGTATTTGGGACACTTTTTTTGTTACTCAAAAAACTCACTATAAATATTGCAATTCATTGGCTAGTGATATTATCAGCAATGGTCGCTATTTTACAAACGATTAAATAATAATTGTATCCTTTAGATATTACAAAAATGATAGCTTTCCCCAAACTACCATTTGGGGCAAAAATGAGGCTGCGTCTCCGACGCAAATTATAAAAACCCAACTCACTCAGCGAACACCCATCAAAGAAGGCGTACGTACCCCTGGCAATATTTCACCGCTCACATATACCCAAACCCCCTCCCACTCTACTACGGGAAGCGTCACCCTAGATGGCCATTCTTTTTGCTCCCCCACGTACTCCCAAGTGTCGTCGGTAGGATGATACACCATGAGGCTTTTGATGATACCTGGATGTTTGGGAGGAGTACGCCATGCGCCCGTCATGCCATCTACCCCACCCCAAAAAAAGAACCTTCCGTCTTTGAGTAAAGGTACCGTAGCCCCGCCTGCCGACGCGCCACGAGGCATAGGAGCAAGAGATTCCCAACGCGCTACAGGCTGACCATTTTCGCGTATCAACTCAAAACGATAAGCATCGGTCAAAATATGACGGTATTTGTGTCCCAAACGATTTAGTCCTGACGTTTCGCCGCTAAATACGTACCCATATTGTTGGTCTTTACCACACATTGGAAAAATACGAGCTTCTCCAGGAAACAATATTTCTTTCCAACCAGCGGCAGTATCTTTAAGGTCAAGCACCAGACACGTTTTGAGTGGTGCGGCGGTAGGTGTTTGATTTCCACCTATCAGTATCACCATATCGTTTAGCACTAAACCTCCCATTTGAGCCAAAGGATACGGAAGTGCAGGTAGGGATTTACGAACCACATCCGTACCATTCCATTCCAGAGCCTCAGCCTGCGTTAGATGCCCGTCTTGGTTACTTCCCCCAAATAGCAGCAATTGGTTTTGGTACGAAACCGAAGCTCCATATCCACAGGCTGCCGCAAGCTGCGTAGGGAGTCGCTTAGGTGTTCCGCCTTTTTCTAACACAAAAACATCATTGTACCAACGCTTTTTGCCTCCTTCCCAAGGCATCTTGTCGGGAAAATTAGCCCCACCAATAGCAATCAAAGCGTTATGGCTTACACCCGCAAACATCCCTGCACGCCCTTTGACATCGGGCAAATCGGGAAGTTTTACCCATTCTACCTTAGACTGAGCAAGTACTTCATGAAGAAAATTCATAGTAAAAAACAAAAGAAACAAAGCGAGTTTTTTCATACTAAATCAGAAGGAATGAGAAACAGTAATTACCATCACAGCACCGGGGCCAGGCTCGCCGTAGCCTCCCGTCACAAGCAGTACTTGACGCTCAGGCTGATATTCGATAAAACACAAATTACTTGTCAGAGGAAGCTGTGTATCAATACTAAACAACCACTCTCCTTGAGAATTTATAACTTGAATAGCCTGCATCCCATAATGTGCCACCCAAAGATTACCTTGGGGGTCGAGGGCAAGGCCGTCGGGTAAATTTTGACTAATCACACCCGACGAATGTGTAGGCAAGTCAATAAATATCTCTGCCTTGGCTTTCACTATGCCCGGTTCGGCAAGTTCTACCCGCAAGATTCGGTTTTTATAACTCTCTGCTACGTATAAATACCGCTCATCGTTTGATAACGCCAACCCATTGGCATATTCTATACCTCGCAGCACCACTTTTTCATCACCATCCGCCCCTTTGAAAAACACTTTACCATCGATAAGCAAAGAATCCGTAAAATAGAGGTTATTTTTACTATCAAGAATAAGGTCATTGGGGGTATGGATTTTTTCGCCCGCAATTTGCTCCCTAACGGGCTCAGGCAGAGGCTTTCCATTGATATCAAAACGCAAAATCCCGCCTTGCTTACTATCACAAAACCAGTGCGAGCCGTCAGCTGCTATGGCCTGTCCATTAGGACATACGGCAGTGGCCCATTGTATGGCTTCGCCTTGTTGGTCAACCTTTCCTATCCAGCCACCCGTCAAGGCCGTAAAAAAAAGATGGCCTTCCGAATCGACGGCGGGTCCTTCGGTATAAAAAGGAAGATTAAATAATTTTTGGACTGTAATCTGCATGACAAAATCAGCTGAGGTCTTCGAATGGGTATAAGGGCTTGCGCCGACAATGATACGTAAAAAGGGTCATATCGGCTTGCGTTGCTCCGGGGGTATCCACTTGCACGATTGCAGGGCATACCGACGAATAGGCCGCAATGGGCGCATTGACGCCTTTGGCAATAATCGCCTCAAATGCAGCAGGTTCTAACCCAAAAGCGGTCATCTGACGTAGGCTATAGGGCGGCGTGCGACGCGCCGTAAGCATGAGTATATTACCTTGGTCGGTTTCGACGATAGCCGTATTGCCCATATTATAATTGACAAAACCGCCGTGTTTGGGAGTATCTTCTTTAAAAATCCCGTCTGACAATTGTCTTAAAGTAACATAGACATGCCATCTGCCTTGGGTAGTAGTCAAATCAAGCCCAAATCGCTCTCCCAAACTATGCTGAAAAGCCTCTTCTACGGCGGTATGATCGGCTAGGCACGTAAATACTTTGGCAAAAGATTTTTTTTCAAAAAACTCAATCAAATGAGTGCTATTGCCCAAAGAGCCCCCACCTACATTGTCGCCCATGTCGAGCAGCAAAATGGGTTTGGGCAAATCAGACAATTGTTCATAAACCTCTTCAATGCCCGTTTTTTTTCCGTTGAAAAGACTTTTTCGGCTCAATACATAGGCTGTAAGCTGCTCTGCTACTTCTTCTAATTGAGTTTCTTGCGTATCAAGCCCATTAGCGATGAGCAAAAAACTAGAACCCATCTCAGGTACGTCTGCGTAAGGAAACCCTAACAACAAACTTGCATGAATCAGGTCATTTTCAGCCGCTTTTGCATTCATAAAAGCCAATAGGCTTTTGCAAGGGTCGTGCGAAGTATATTGCTGCTCAATACTAATCGCCAAGGGCAATTGTACTAATTTTTGGATAGGTTTTAACTTACCTCTCAGTGTTTCTACCATCCAGCGCCCCGCCCGCAACCCCGTTGCGTATTGGTCGATGTGGGGATTAGTACCATATGCAGTGAGGGCGTTGGTAACCTTTGCCATCGCAGGACTCACATTGGCATGAGGGTCGAGGGTTCCGATGATAGGCACATCAGTCCCCACTTTCTCACGCAGTTGGCCTAACCAATGCCCATCCATGTCAGGATATTTTTCCGACACTCCCGCTCCGTGGGGCACTACCACGTAGCCATCGAGGTGGCTCACTTGGGCGAGTGCATTCCACATTTGAGTGAGAATTGCTTCATACGTTTTACCCGAAATGATACCTCCGGGAGTAGCCGCTACATATAGTATGGGCACTAGCTCCATATCTTCGGCCTCTGCCACGGCGTCTATTACCCCGCTTATTTCGTGATGAGCGCCACGGTACTCCGACAAAATCTGCTGTCCTTCAAGCCAATACCCATTTCGAAAATCATCGAGCGTGGTAGGCCGCTCGATGAAAGTGTTGGTTTCGTGATAAATCCCTAATAGGGCGATTCGCTTTTTCATAACGCAATGACCGCATCTACCTCAAATTTTAGAATATCTCCCAAACACCCTATGAGAGTAGTACGAGCAGGAAAGGGCGCACTGAAATACTCGCGATAAATGGCATTGAATTCGGCCAAGTATTCCTGTTTACCCACATAATTTCGTACCTGAACGGCATTGTCAAGGGTAGTTCCAGCCGCTTCGGCAATGCGTTTTAGATTATCAAATGACCGGCGGCACTCTCCTTCAAAGGTATCAGTGACGATGTTGCCTTTGTCATCGACCGAAGCTTGGCCTGAAATATAAAGATAACCGCCAGAAATAATACCCGGCGAAAAAGGCAAATGACTTTGAGGAACGTCGCTTCCTGTGATTGGTTGTTTTTTGGTGCTCATAATACTCCGTATTTTAAATAGGCTTCAGTGGCCTTCATTCCATTTTTAATCTCATCTCTGGTAATATTTTCAGCCGAAACTTTGGCCAAGGCCGCTTTGATCACTTCCTCTTCTATGGCTTTGGGAATCACCACAATCCCGTCTTCATCAGCCATTACAATGTCGCCGGGCGCAAACCGAACGCCGTCGATTTCTACGGGCACATCTATATCAACTACCCGTTGGCGATTTTGACTATCATAAGGATTGCGAGCCGTCGCAAATACTGGAAACGCCATTTCTCGCATTTTGGCAATGTCCCGAATCGCTCCGTGAACAATCACCCCTACGCAGCCACTATTGCGAGCTGCCGTAGAAAGCAACTCTCCCCAAATCCCTGAGCGCTCCGAGCCTCCCGCTGCCGCAATTAGTATATCATCGGGTTGGCAGCTATCAACGGCTTTTAGCTCTAGTTCATAAGGGTTGGAATCGGTATGATACATATCGGCCCAAAGCGTAGTTTTACAACGTCCCATGATTTTGTTAATACCCGTATAAGGCGTAAACGCAATCCGCGTAGCCTGATGCGTATAGCCCATTTGGTCCAATACATCCGAAATAACGGCTACGTACAACTGATTTTTGAGTTCTTCGAAATTCATGTAAATCTGTTAAGTGGCAAGCCACTGCTAATTGTTAATTATCATTTATCCTTTAATAAATCGTAGGTTAATCCCCTTAAAATGACCCGTAAAGAGGGACAACATTTTCATCTAAGCTTCTTTTTCGTCGATAACATGCGCTGTTAGGTAAAGTCGATATAGGAGAAAAACACAAATCAACAATACGACCGTCGCTCCCCGAAACAGTATGCTCAAATCTAAGTGAGCGTCACGAACAGCCCCGCCAGCGTAGATACCAATACCGCCGATAATACACGAAAGCATATTGATGATGCCATAACCCGTAGCTCGATAACGGCGATCCACAATCATGCACAAAATAGGCATCATGTTGGCATCCAAAAAAGTACGCGTAAAAGCATAAATGGTAAAGCCCGCGATCGCCAATCCAAAAACGGAAGTGCTTGCCGCAATGAAAACAGCAGGCGCCGCAATGGTTAGTCCAATCATAGGAACCAATATCCTTCCTTTAGGATTCTGACGACTGAAGCGGTCGGCCAAATAGCCTCCTACTAGCACCCCAAACAAAGAAGCGGGGTGAAAATAGGCAGTGGCGTACATACCTGCTACACTTTGGGTAAGTCCAAAATGCTCTTGATAATAGGTCGGAAGCCAACCCACAATCATCCACGTGACAACTCCTGCTATTCCCCAAAAGGTCAACGCTAGCCAATAGCCTCGGTTACTAAACAAAACACTAATGGCGTCTTTGAGCCCAATAGCAGAGGTAGTTTCAGAAATCGCGTTTTCGACTGTAGTGTCTTCTTTGCGGTCTTTGAGCGAAAAAGTGAGCAGTATCGCGTACACAATTCCGATGATGCCAAAAACCAAAAAGACGTAATTCCAAGTACGGTCTTCGGCAAGCCAACCACCAACAAACCCCAAACTTTGGCCAATCATGATACCACTCATGTGGATACCCGTAGCCAAGGAGCGACTACTCCCTCGGTGATAATCACTGATTAATGCCAAGGCCGCCGGGATGTAGCAGGCTTCGCTGATACCCATCAAAGCGCGCGTTAAGAGCAATTCTTCGAAAGTCGATACGTAGGCGGTCATCCACGTGACCAACGACCACACAAACAAACTCCCGATGATGACGCGACTACGATTGAAGCGGTCGGCGAGATAACCCGCTAAGGGACTTAGCAAGCCGTACACCCAAAGAAACAACGAAGTCAGCAAGCCAAATTGGGATTCGCTCATGGGAATAGAACTCATGATAGACCCCCTCATGGTGGTAATCATCATTCGATCGAGGTAATTGAGACAGCCTACTACACAAAGCAAGCCCACAATTACCCAAGGATATACAGAGGAAAGAAAAGATACTTTTTTCATAATGATGTAATAAGGTATTACTCAAAATGTTGTTGAATAGCCGCAACACAATCAGCAACACCCATAGTGGATATGGCCGGAAGGCCGAAATTTCGTTCTACTGCACTCATGTCTTTGAAACCACTACCCGTCACAGGGCAAACAACCACGTCGGTGGGAGCGATTTCGCCCAATCGAAGCGCTTTGACAACTCCCGCCAAAGCCACTGCTCCCGCAGGTTCGCCAAAAACCCCTTCTGTTTGAGCCAATTGGCGATGCCATTCAAATACCTCAGCATCACTAACAGTATAGCCATTACCGCCTAGTTGTCGGCAGTTTTCGATTACTTGGTCTCCATCAATGACATTGGCTACTTGCAAGCCACTCACAAGGGTTGTAGAGTATCCGACAGGCGTAGCCTTATCACGTCCCTGACGTAAGGCCGACGCAATCGTGTCATTGCCTTCGGGCTGTACACAATGTACGCGGGTGGCAAGTCCTGCCGACAACACACCTCGGGTAATAGCGAGCGTCAAGCCCCCACCTCCTGCGGGCGAGAAGATATGTGTCGGAGCAGCGGGAAGTTGTTCGGCAATTTCATAAACCAACGTCTGTACGCCTTGCATAGCCGCCGGGCAATAACGAAACGCGCTAATAGGAAGCGGTAAATCAGATTTTTGACAAATAATAGCCAATTCAGCAAAGACTTGCTCCGTGACTGACGCACTTTTTCCAAAATCTTTAACCATCAATATCTCAGCACCATAGAGTTGCATTTGTTTGATTTTGGGCAAGGGAGCGCCGTCAACCACCACCACAATACACACAATCCCCGCCGCCGCACAATAAGCAGCCAAGGCAGCGCCTGTATTTCCGCTTGAAGTAGCAATACATACTTTTTGACCTGCCGCCTGCATTTGACTGACTAGTACTGCCGCAAAACGGTCTTTGTAAGAGCCTGTTGGGTTGAGGTTTTCGGTTTTAAAATACAAGGCTTCAAGACCTAGTTGCTTGCCAATGTACTTAGATTTCACCAACGGGGTTTGTCCTTCACCCAAAAACACGCGATGCGCTTCGGGGATAGCGGGTAAGTACGCGGCATAATTCCAGATGGTTTTCAAAATTCGTTGGGCAGTTGGAGTTTTTTAATAGAATATTTATTGAAATTGAAATGAAACCCACCATCAACGGGCAAGGTTGTACCAGTGATATAAGCGGCACTATCAGAAATCGCCCAGCGAATCACTTCGGCAATTTCTTGGGGCGATGCGCCGCGACCCAATGGCACAAAATCGGTCATTTCGTCAATTAGCTTTTGGCTAATGTCATTGCCTTCGTCATTTTTATAATCACGGCTCAAGGGCGTTTCGACCAAACCGGGCGCAATGCCCAGTACTCTGATTCCGCTACGCCCGTAAGTCGTGGCAGTTTCTTGGGTCAAACTTTCCAAACCTCCTTTGGCCGCAATGTAGGCAGGTCCCATACCCGAAGGGCGATGAGCCATCACGCTCGACACATTCACAATGACCCCCGAACGGCCTTGCTGCTCCATGTTTTCGGCCACCCATTTGGTCAAAAAAGCGGGGGCGGTTAAACATACTTTCAAGGTACGCTCCCATGTTTCCACTTGCATGGTACGCAGACTTTCTAAGGTACGCCAAGCCGCATTGTTGATAAGCACATCAATCTGCCCCCAAGTTTCAATCGTTGATTTCACTATGTGTTGGAGAAAATCTGCTTCGGCCAAATCCCCCACTAAAAGGAGTGTTTGGGTATGTTTTTGCAACACTTCGTCGAGTTGTGTAAGTCGCTCGGCGTCGGTATCAACCAGCGAAAGACAAAAACCTTCCTCCGCCAAAACACTGGCGGTGGCACTACCAATCCCGCCAGCTGCGCCAGTGATAATAGCCACTTTTTTAGGATTCATAAATAACAATTTTTCCGGGTTGAGTAATGGGTAAAATCCCTCCTAACGCGTCGCCTTTTTGCACTTTAATCAACGCCCTTTTTAGAAAAGCCAAGCCGTCTTTGTCACAAAACACCTCCGTCTGTAGCCCACTCATGGGATCTACTACATACCCCCACCGTTCTCCTTTTTTGACAAACTCTCCGATGACTTTTTCTCCTACAAAAAAGCCATCCGTAGGCGCGGGAAGCATGGCTTGCAGGTAGCCTGACAAAACCCGATGGTCTTCTACCCAAAAGACGGGTTCTTCAAAAACAGGGGTAGCTTTATTTTCTATCATTTCTAGCCAAGAAAGGATATTCAAAAAGGCATTTTGATAGGCTTCTGCGACCTGTGGCCGAAAATTGGTTCCTCCGCCATATTCAAGATAAATGGCCGGAACCCCTGCATCGCGGGCAATCGACAAAGTGCGACCTTCGGGAGTAGGCTCGGTGCCCCATACAATCGGCAACTGACACGCTTTTGCCATAGTCCGCTGGCATTCAAGCACAAAAGAGTCAGAATGAAGCATATATCCTGCTAAGGCCGCAATGTCAAACATCACTCCACCGGTGTGCATATCGACCAAATAATCGGCTTGTCGAATCAACTGACTTACTTCGTCGGCTATGCGTTCCGTAATGCTTCCGTCGGGCGAACCAGGACAAGTACGGGCTAAATCCAATCCGTCTTCTCCGCAGCGGCTACCATTGCGAAATGCACTTTCATTGGCCGTGGGAACAATCGTAACCGAGCCTTTATGGAGTAGTTTGGATACGATTTCTTTCAAAACCAATACCGCCTTCATAGGCTCATACTCATCTCCATGCACGCCCGCTATCAACAAAACGTGAGGGCCACTTTGAGCGGATTTTAAAGTATATGACTGAACAAGATTCATCACAGAAAACAATACTATTGATACAGCGATTTGATGCTCATTTTACGAATATTGACTACCGACAAGTGGGTTTTGGCCGCCTGACTTCCCGCACAATAAGCCAACAATACATCTTTGCCTTTAAAATGAATAGCCGTGTAGCAATACCAGCCGTCAGGGTCGGTTTCGATGTTTTTGATATGTTGCCAAGTTTTGCCTTCATCGCGCGAAACTGCAATGGTCAGCGGTGTACGTTTGCCCCAACGACCGCCTTCTTCCGATTTTTTATTGTTATTCCAGACCATCAACAAATCGCCCGTGGAAGGAATACGCGCCATTGAAGCAGGCGAAAGGGGCGAGAGAATATCGCTCGGTTTAATAGGGCTCCACGTTTGACCTCGGTCTTCGGAAAAACTAAGCTCCTGGAATCCACTATCGGCCCGAATAAACATCATGATTTTACCGTCTTTCAGCTCTACGAGCCCCGGTTCTTGCGTGATTGTAGGAGCAGGATTGGGTACCGCAGGGCTAGAAGTCCACGTTTTGCCGTTGTCGTCTGAGTAATAACTAAAAAGTGTGGCCCGATTTTGCCAAGCCGTTTCGGGCGTACGATGTAGAGCGACCGCCATGAGCAATCGTCCATTTTTAAGTTGAATCACGCGGTTGTTGTTCAATACAAAATAGCCTTTTTTGTCAGTAATACAAGGAATGGGTTCGCTCCAAGTCTGCGCCTCGTCGGTCGAAATACGCATCAGCGGGATACAATCCATTTCGGAGTTTTTCTTCAAATAAAACAAGGCAATTTTCCCATTTTTTAGCCTCAACAACGATACCGACATCACATTCATATCTCCTTCGCGGTCCACAATCAGGCGGTCGGAAGAAGACCAAGTTTTGCCACCGTCGTCGGAAACACGCCCCGCCAAATAAGCAGGTGCATGGTCGCTGGTAGATTTGCCTGTATAATGCGAATAGACAAAGAGAATTTTGCCGTTTTTCAACGTAATAAAATCCCCTTCACTATTTCGTGGATTGTTTTCTCCGGGACGAAGTTGTAAAGTCACAGCAGGGTCTGTCTGACCTAGCGCTGTTGCCGTAAATCCAATCACAGCCCACAAAAGGGGAATTAATAAGCGATAAATTCGAAAATAAGTCATGGGTTTAGGAATACTTAAAAGAGTTATGGATAAAGAAAATCAATACTCAATCGCCTCACGTTGGTCACCGAAAGCCCCGTACCTTTGGGGCGGTTGCCAGCACAATAACTCAGCAATAGATTTTTTTTACCAACAAAATGAATCGCCGTATAGCAATACCAACCATCGGGGTCATTTTCAAGCACTTGTTGATTTTTCCAGCTTTTACCGTTATCGCTCGAAACGGCAATATTGAGCGGTGTACGGCGGCCTTTATAGCCTTCTTTTACGGCACTGTTGTCGTTCCAAACCAACACTAAATCGCCCGTAGAAGGAATACGCGCCACCGAAGCAGGCGAAAGGGGCGAGCGGATTTCGGTAGGCGCTACGGTGCTCCAAGTTTTGCCACCGTCTTTTGAAAAAGAAGCATATTGTACTCCCGCATCTGTTCGGATAAACATCATGACTTCTTTTTTACCGAGCGCAATCAGCCCCGGTTCTTGTAGCATCACGGCATTGGGATTTTCTAAGGCTAGACTCGAAGTCCAGGTTTTTCCGTTGTCGTCCGAACGATAACAGTAAATAACACCGTGGTCATTGAAATCGCCTCCATCGGGAGTCTTATGATGCGCTACGGGCATGAGCAGCGTACCATTTTTGAGCTGAATGATGCGGTTGTTGTTCAATACAAAATAGCCTTTTTTGTCCGTAATACAAGTAGTAGCTTCGCTCCAAGTTTCGCCTTCGTCTTTCGAGATACGCAACATCGGGATACAATCATCAATGGAGTTTTTGCCCGCATAAAACAAGGCAATGTCACCATTTCGCAAGCGCAGTAAAGACACCGACATCACGTTCATACCAGCGTTGTTTTTGACAATCATGCGGTCCTGGTCAGTCCATGTTTTGCCACCGTCAGAAGAGTATCGAGCTACCAAATCGGCTTGGGCAAAATCACTGGCCGAATTGCCCGTGAAACGACTGTATATAAACAAGATACGCCCATCTTTGAGGGTTACAAAATCCCCCTCACTATTGCGAGGATTGTTAGACCCAGGTTCAAGTCTCAATACCACCTCATTTTCTTTTGCCAACTGAGCACGAATCATAAATGTTTGACTCAGCAAAAACACCAAGACAAAAATCATTTTTATAGATTTCATAGGCATTTTATTAATAAAAATCAGCTTCATTCAATGAAATACGCAGGTCACCTTGCATGGTAGTCACCCAAAGTTTGCCGGGTTTTATCTCAAAAATATAAGGGTACGCAATCCACGCTTTCGAAGTATCACTGTTTTGGATTTTGTATGACTTCGCAATCACTCTCGGTTTACTCCATGTTTTGCCATCATCATCTGAGAAAGCGATAGATAGCTCTTCGCGGTGATTGCTCGCCGCTATTTCCGAAAACTGCCCATCGCCTCCACGAAGGGGATAAGTATTTTTTCCTTCGGGAAAACGTCGATTCCAAATCAAAACGAGTTTGCCAGACGCCAGGCGTTTGAGCTGTCCAGGAGCCGAAGCCGCCGGAATAGCCGTAGGACGGATGGTTTTCCACGTAATGCCTTCATCGTCAGAAAAACATTCCCAAAAAGTGCCCCAATTGGTACGCATCAATTGCCAAATCTGCCCGTCTTTGAGCTGCTCGATAGTCGATTCTGTCACCCCACTATGGTGACCAATACCTCCCAAATCAATGACGTTTGAGCGTTCCCAATTTTCGCCATCGTCGCGCGAGGTGTAAGTCAATACCGTATGATGACCGGGATTGTGGCGCATCATCATCGACGTAAAAATGACATTTCCGATTTGGGTTTCAATCATGCTCCGAATCGCGCCCGTATGCTCGGTATGAAGTCGCCTCAAGTTTTGCCAAGTACGGCCACCGTCAAGGCTACGAATCGCATAAGTAGGCAAAATAGCCCCCGGCGAATCGGAGGTTTTGGGGTCCCATTTCCATTCCGAACGCTCCGCCAGATTGAGAAAAGCAAAAATAATAACGCCGCTACGGGTCGTAATCATCGCCCTTTCTCCCGAAACGTTGAATTTTTCGGGTTGGGCAAAAAGTGGGAATGACTCCCACGTTTTGCCTTCATCTTTGCTGATTTTGCTATTTTGACCATCAATAGCCACGATATGCCCTTGTTTGTTTCTTACAAACGGCCCCATCAATTGCCCCTTCAGTTCTTCCACATTTTTGGGAATCCACGCATCTGAGGCTGTTATTTTTCCGTTTTGTTCATTAAAAACAGGAACGCTTTCTTGTGCTTGCGTAAGGGTAGCCGAAAGTAGCAAGCCACCCATCAAACCTACGATAGTTCTTTTTTTCATTCTCCTTTGTCGTGATTTATTTACTAATCGTCCCAACGGTCAATGCCATTTTTTCCAAAATTTCGAGCACGGGTTCGTCCTCCCACGGTTGGTTGTGCATACCCAACGGCGGATTGGGCATACCGATACGAATACCATGTTTGAGTTGCATTGCTTTGTCAAAAAACGACCACGCATTCGGCAAAACAGTATGGATGATTTCTTGTAAAGTGAGCATGAATCGTTGTCCCAATTCATAATTACCGGCTATGAAAGCATTGCGTACATAGCGGCATTCTTCACCCCATAGATTGTAAAAACTACCGATAGCTCCCACTGTTCCACTCAAAGTAGCTTGACAAAACAACTCATCTGCTCCGCTAAAAAGAATCAAATCATCGCCTGCCAAGATATGCATTAGACTGATTTCGTAGAGGTTTTGGGTGGTCAGTTTCATACCCTCAATATTGGGCAGGGTGAGCAGTTTGTCAATATAAGCGCGAGCGTCGCCCGCAAAAATGCTTTGATTTCCTACATGGTAAGGGAAAAAGGGGATATTGATCGAAGAACTAATGGCGCGGTAATGAGCGAGGGCATTTTCGGTACCTCCTTGATAATAGATAGGTGCTACCGAAGATATTCCGTACACGCCAGCTTTTTCGGCGGCTTGCGCCAGACGTATCGACTCCCGGGTATTCAGTGCACCTACTTGAGTCATCACAGGGATTTTGTTGCCAACGATTTCCATTACTTTTTGGGTAACTTCAATTCTTTGTTTTTCGCTAAACAACACCCCTTGCCCCGTCGAGCCGAGCACATAGATACCGTCGAGCTGCTGGTCAAGACACAATTGAGTAATTTTTTCTAACTCCGCAAAATGAGGTGCGCCTTCTTGGTCAACTGGGGTAAACAAAGCAGGCCACAGCCCTCCGATGGATGATTTATTATACATTATGGATAAATTTTAATTTCAAAATTCTTAGTAATCAGCTATTTAGTACACAGCCATTTAATTTTACCCGCAGATTGTTGTTAATACAAAACCTTTTTTCAGCAGCAATCAGCGCTTTTATAATTCGGCGAATCTCTGCGGGTAAAAAATCGAAATTACGATGTACTTAATAGCCAGGATTCTGTTTGACTTTGTTTTCCAAGCTAAGGGTATTGGCTGAAATCGGGAACAACAACAAGTAATCTTTACCAGCGCGACTTTGGAGCGAAGGTACTTTTTCAAAAGCTTTGCCAAAACGCACAAGGTCCCACCAGCGCTTCCCTTCTAAGCCCAACTCTAGCAAGCGTTCTTTGAGAATAACCTCATCATTCTGGGCTTGCGTACCATTTACAAAACCATGAGTAGCAATATTTTTACCGTAAGCCCTTGTTCTGACTTGCATAATTTCGGCCGTGGGGTCTTGTCCTAAGGCATTTTTGATTTCAGCAATCATCAACAAAATATCGGCATAACGATAAATGACATAATCGTCCAAATAATAACGGGTACCTAGCTCTACCATCCCGTCAAATTTGACGGCAAATGAAGCATAGAATCGGCGAGTACCGCTTGTAGAGGTGTATATTTCGCGAAAAGTCCCATTTTTACGTTGGTCATCATCCGTAAATTGACTGCGAAAGGTCTGTGAAGGTGCCCAGAAATTTTGCCCGCCAGCCACTCCCAAGGCCGCCGATATTTCGCTGCTTATATCAACAGGTATAGAAGGTGCCCCAAAGTGCATATTTAGATAATCGTTGTTGGTAAATTCATTACGACGAAAATTGACGGCAAACACAATCTCTTTGTTGCCTTTATTGGCATAATCAAACACACTGCTATAATCATCCAACAAAGTCACATCGGAAGTCTTAACTTGGTTGAGAGCCTCCAAAGCCTTTGTCAAATCGGCATTGCCACCGCCTAGTTTTTTGGCCGTCCAAAGATATACGTCTCCTTTGAGGGCGTTGAGAGCGGGCTTGCTCCAGATATTACGCCCTGTCGGGAAAGTATTGTCAGGAAAAAGTGCTATACCTTTATCAATGTCGTCTTTGATAAGTTTGAAAACATCTGCTACAGAAGAACGCTCTTTTTGGATAGATGCAGGGTCAAATTGAACGGTAGGCTCGGTCACAATCGGTAGCTCCCCCCAAGTTCTGACCATAGAAAAATACACAAAAGCCCGCATAGCATAAGCTTGCGCCAAAATCTTGTTTTTAGCGGCTTCCGATGTGAAGCTGATGTTAGGTACATTTTTCAAAACGAGGTTGGCGTGGTGAACAATGGTATACATCCCCTGCCAATCTGGACCCGAAGTAGTGGCATCCAACTGATTGAGATAAAACGGATCACGCCCGTCTAGGCCCTGAATCCCAGAACCCATCGTCTCTCCACGGGCTTCTCCCCACAAAAACATATTACGACTCGCTTGCGTACGAAGATACACATACATGCCATATACCCCGCCGTTGGCATCGTCTTGGGTTTTCCAGAAAGATTCGTTACTGATGACACTCGTCGGCGTCACATTTAGGTTTTCGGTACAAGAGGCAAATAGAAGGCTCAAAAGTACCAATTTCAAAAATATGGATTTCGATTTCATGATAATTCGGAAGGGTTAAAGCGAAACATTTAAACCAAACATGAATGTTCTAGGAACAGGATAGCGTCCACGGTCGGTGCCTCCTTCTTCAGGATTCAGCCCTTTGTATTTTGTAAAATACCCTAGATTTTGGGCAGTTAGATTGAGTCTTACACCATCTATTTTCAAGCGACTTGTGTATTTTTTTGGTACACTATATGTAAGTGAAACCTCTCTTAAGCATAGAAAATCGCCTGATTCGTAGTATCTCGAATTACTACCATTGGCAGAGGTAGCATTACGGAAAAGGTTGTTTTGCCCCAACTGATCGGCCCAGTAGTACTTGGGAACTTCGGTGATATCACCCGGTTTTTTCCATGACGAAAGTGCCTCTTTTGAGATATTAATATCTCCTTGAAACTGCCCAATCATCTGTGCACGAGGATAGTTGAAAATCGTATGACCCGTGGTATAATCGGCACGTACATACAATCCTAAACCACGGTAACTAAGAGAGTTTGAAATACCGCCTGTCAAAGTTGGGAAAGGGTTGCCTACATAAACGCGGTCGCGGGCATCGATAGAGCCATTGCCGTCGGCATCAAGCCAAATCACATCTCCACCGTATTTGGTACGATTTGCTCTCGAAATTAGATAATCAATTGGTGCACTCGCGGCTGCTTCGTCGGTAGCATAAATTCCGAGTTGTTTATAGGAAAACATATCTCCTACCCGACCGCCTTCTTGCAATCCGCCATAATATACGTAAGATTGAGTCTGAGGATCCCAAATTTCGATACCACCAATACGGTTGTTGATATTACCATTGGTAGGTAGTTTAAGAATTTTCATTTTGGTTTTGGCCGCATTGAGCGATACTACCCATTCCAAAGGCGAAGTTGAAGGTAGTACGTTGGCCCGAAGTTCTACCTCTATCCCTTTGTTTTCAAGACTTCCTAAATTGGTACGAACGCTCGAAAAACCCGTCGAAAGTGGTAAGCTCAAATCGGTTAAGAGATTGTCAGTCACACGGCGATAAACATCCACTAGCATATTGATTCGGCCATTCCATACAGCGATGTCAGTACCAATATTGACTGTTTTAGAACGTTCCCATTTCAAACTTGAATTGGCCAATACGGTATTAGTAATCGCGGCATTGGTGTTATACAAATTCCCCACACTGTACTGTCCTTGTGATTGAAAATCAGTGAGTCCCGCAATGTTACCGTTTACACCGTAGCTTGCTCTCAACTTAACCCGTAGCATATCTTCACTGATTCCTTTCCAAAAATTTTCTTTATGAAGATTCCAGCCCACAGATACTCCCGGAAAAAAGCCCCATTGATGCGTTTTTCCCAAGTTAGAAGCACCGTCGTAGCGGGCATTGAGCGAAACAAGGTATTTTTCCATGTAGTCATAATTGATACGTGAAAAATACCCTACTAATACTTGGCGGCTTTCAAAACCTGTCACCGACACAGGCGTAGCAGAAGCATTGAGCGTAGGAATCAAATCCGAAGAAGCCCCCTGCCCGACGGCTCCTAGCCCAGTAGTATCTCTTTGGAAATAAGAAATACCCACCTTCGCATCAAGATTGTGCGCTTGGCCGATGCTTTTGATATAAGACAATACTCCGTCAGCTTGGTATTGCGTCCGTTTGCCAAACGACCCCGTGGCCGTACGTGTGGAAACAAACGAGGTAGGGCCATTTAGGAATCCTTGCTGAAACGAACGGCCATCTCCCGTAGTTTCATAAATAGAAAGCTGTGGGTCAAAAGATAGCCCTGGTAAAATCTGCCAATGACTACCTATCGCCATCGAAAGATTGGCGAAAGCGTTTTTCCCTTTTAGTTTATTCAGAAAATATTCTGGGTTACCAATCGACTGTGCCAAACCAGGAGCCAATGTACCGTCTTCAAAACGATACTTGGTGGTTTGAGGAATGTCGATAGAGCGCTCAAAAATGCTGTTGTTTGAAAATACTTGGTTGTTTCCTGAGCGCGAGTACATCATACGCGCATAAAACTTCAGGTGGTCGTTGACCATCAAATCTCCATTCAAGTCAAAATTGAGACGCTGGTACATGGTCGTAATGGCGATGCCTTGTGCATTCATGTAGCCAATACCTGCATTGAAGGTAGCTTTCTCACTTCCACCCGACAATGAAACGTGGTGGTTGTGGGAAAGCGCATTCTGAAACAATACTTTCTGAAAATCAGTCTCCTGAAAAATAATCGTTTTGGTAGGATCTACGGGGTCGGGCATACTCTGCCAGCCTTCATTGAGTTTTTGTCTATTTTGATCGGTCAAATATTGGGTAGTATAAGGTGTCAAATTGGTCAAATCGTTACCCGTTCCGTATCCCGTTTTTCCAGCCAACTGAGTCAAATAAGTCGAATTGCCCGACACCGCTACTGTAGCCAATATTCCTTGACGTTGGTAATCAATATAATCTCGCGCCGAAGCAAGGTCATAACCCTTGGCCAATTGCGACATCGACAGATTATACTGATAATTGACTCTCAGCTTACCACTTTTACCTGATTTGGTAGTTACAATCACTACCCCGTTAGAAGCCCGCGCTCCATAGATAGCCGTCGAAGCAGCATCTTTTAGAACCTGAATAGATTCGATTTCTTCAGAGCTGATATCGCTCAAATCTGGACGAACTACACCATCTATAATATACAGAGGTGCTGCTCCATTGGGATTAATGATAGAAGTACCACCCCGCAATACCACCCGTGGTGCTGCGCCGGGCTGTCCCGAAACCGTCTGTACGCGTACCCCTGCAATCGACCCTTGCAACGACGATGCCGCGTTTTGATAAGGCACGTTTTCTAATACCTTATTATCAAGACGCGATACGGCCGTCGTTATTTTGTCGCGCGATTGGGTTCCGTATCCCACCACAAGCACTTCATTGAGTGTCTGCAAATCTTGATTTAATGAAACATTGATTTCGGTTTGGGTACCCACCATCACTTCCTGTGATTTGTAACCCACAAAACTAAAAACCAAGGTTTGCCCACTTTGCACCGCAATGGTGTATTTGCCATTAGCGTCGGTATTTACTCCGAGCTGAGTGCCTTTGACCACCACCGTCACAAAAGGCATAGGAGCGGAATCTTCGGCTGACCGCACCACACCGCCGATTTTTTGCTGTGCAAATAAGACTGTAAAACTGGCGCAACATAGGGCAACCAAAAATAATACTCTCCAAGGCGACTTTAGCTTCTTTTTCATCCTGATAAAGTTTTGATTCATGCATTTTTTCTTTTACGGGCACTTAGAATAGCCAAATTTAATTCTAAAATTCATTTGTAGGACAAATATAATGATAGGATTTAACTATCAACATAATTGTAGAAAAAAAAATATAATTATCTGCTACTTTTCTTGTTTAAGTACTAACTTGCACGACCATTGTACAGGGATAGAAAATATATGACTACAAACAAACTAGATACTCTAGAGCCTCTTGGGAGTCTGTCGATGACCGACCGCGTCGAAAACAGTCTTCGATTGTATTTTACCGAAAGTGGGTTTAAGCCAGGAGATTCCTTGCCCAATGAGCAAGAGATGGCTCAGAAACTGAATGTGAGCCGAAATGTGGTACGAGAAGCACTTAGTAGATTAAGAATGTTGGGCATGATTGAAGCACGTCCACGCCGTGGCATGGTAATCGCCCAGCCCGATTTGCTAGTGGGCTTAGAAAAAGTAATGAATCCGTCGCTTTTAAGTCAAGACAATCTCAAAGATGTATTTGAACTTCGGCTCATCTTAGAAATGGGAATCGCCGAATTTCTTTTTGCTCGTAAAACCGAACAAGATTTAAACGAATTAGAAGCGATTGTAGCAAGTCAAAACGACGCGACGGTTGTTTCGAAAGAAGAAGAGATTGCCTTTCATGGAAAGCTATACGAAATGACTGGCAATGATACCTTCAAAAGATTTCAAACGCTTTTAATGCCGACTTTCGACCACGTGTTTACGGGTTATTATAACCAAAGTAAAAAGATAGAAATCCCTAATCCCGTAACGCACTACGATTTATTCAAGATTTTGAAAACGGGTACTGTCGAAGAGTTCCGAAAAGCAATGTACACACATTTAGCAGTGTATTTTGCTTCTATATTATAATGTATAATGCAAGAAGTAATTATTTAACAACAGCCTAGGATTGCCGTAGGCGGGGATTTTTAGTATTACGAAAGCTTTCGGGATTTCATAGAAGACGTCTCACCCTGCTTTTGGCAATGCTATATTAATAGCATTGCGCTTTGTTTTTTATACTTATATTTCGCTCATCTCTCTCTGCAAACTTCAATAAAAACTAAATATTGTATTTAGTTGGTTTGTTATATATACACACACACCAACTATTGATAGATTTACTAAAGCTCTAAAAATCCATTTCTGATTTGATAAGTCGTAGTTAATTTGTTTTGCAATCAAAACAGCCATTCCCATCAAAAAAAACCAAACCGAAAAAAACAGCGAGATTTTCCCTCTTATTAAAGTCGTTACTAAATCGTGGATAAGTCCACAGAAAACAAACGTTAACACTAAAGAAAATCCTGTTGGAAATATTTTCTTTAACGGTCGAAATATCTTTGTTCCTAAATAATAACCAAAAATCGGATTCCAGAAATTCCAAAAGGCTGAAAAATTATGTGCACCAAGCGACCTTTCTAAATTAGAACGAAGCGAATTGGGATGTCCGAAAGGAACACCATTTCTCTTCTTTATATATTCGGATAATTTCATTCTAGTAGTTTTCCTATTAATCCAGTAGCTTTTTCAACAATTTATACTCCGACTGACTTAGCAAGTCGAGTTCGCCATTGGTAGCCAACAAAATACGGTCACGGCACTTCTGGATTCGTGACAGCAAAGGCTGGATAATCGTATTGCTATGATTGATAAAATTATATAAATCCTGCTCTCCTGCGGGCAACTTATATCCTTTAGAACTACTCGCAATCAACACCCCCGCATCACGAAGAGGCGCTATCACTTTCGCTTGAAAATAATGCAAGCTGATATTGGTATTACGCCCTGCTTGAATATGATTCATCAACTCGCGACTTGAGATATAGCGCATTGGATTGACGTGCCGAAAATGAAAAATCAAATAACCCAAACAGTGAATTTGGTCGATTTTCTGCGGCGCACTTGTATAATTTAGATTTCGGTGTAAATAATCCTGTGCCAATTGCAAACTCAGCTCCGCAATTTCTCGATTATAAAGAAAAGCCTCTTCGGGTACTTGAACCGAAAGCGGCTGAAATGCCTCAGGCCAATAACGAAATGTAAGCATTTTGGATTTGAGCAAAGACGAAAATTCCTGACGATGCTCCGACAAAACCGTTTCATCATAACATCGTGCCAGTGTGTCAGCCACAAAGCCCGCCGCTTGCATGATTAGCTGCGAAGCATCTTGCACAAAACCAAAGCTAGACTGATTGAACAAATTAGGGATATGATTGGCATACACGTATTTCACAAAACCCTCCATGAAGCTATCGCTACCGAGTAGATTGGCAACCAACTCCAAGTTAGGAAAAGTCCGATACAGCTCTCGGTCGGCCAAGCCATGCAAAAACTTATAAAAAGAGCCTTTGTACTGAAATCCTTCGGTACGAAGTTGCCGCTTATCAACCACCAAACCAAAGATATGAAATGGAAGTTTGAGTAATTCAGTCAAAATCTGCAAGCGACGCTTGTCATCATTACCTACTTTTGAAGCATGAATGTGGGCATTGGGAAAGAATTGATGACGGATTACTTCCAACCGCTCTTCTATTTCGGGCAAAGCAGTTTTGGAAAGCAGCAGCGCCGCCACAATATAATGCGTAGAAGTAGCAGGTTTCGTAAAATCGAGATCGGTATTCCCCCACTCGTCCAAAAAGGCTATTTGTTCAGGCATAAGTATTCCTTAGAAGCCAGAAAGATAGAAAATAAAAAGAAAGAGCGATGAAATTCATCGCTCTTTCTTTGAAGTGGGAGTTGAGGGATTCGAACCCCCGACCCTCTGCTTGTAAGGCAGATGCTCTGAACCAGCTGAGCTAAACTCCCGATTTGTTATTATTTTTCAAAATAATCAGACACTTATTATGACTTACAACTATCTGATTTTCAGTGTGGGAGTTGAGGGATTCGAACCCCCGACCCTCTGCTTGTAAGGCAGATGCTCTGAACCAGCTGAGCTAAACTCCCGATTATTTTTTTAATTTCCCGCCCGTCGGCGTCGTTTGGGAGTGCAAATATGTAGGTCTAAAAATGCTTTTCCAAACTTTTCTTTAACTTTTTTTACAAAAAAATCGAATCTCTCTGAAACTCAAGGCACTTACCTTTTTAAATTATTTTCGCGTATAATATCACATACCTCTATTGTATCCAATGCTTTGTGAAAGGGTACTACGCGATATTGTGAAGCCACACCCAAGCGCTGAAGACTTATTTCATCCTCTGGAATAAAATCTTTATTTTTAGATATACTATCGTCATTCATCATTTGCCAAGTAGCGCCTCCCGTCAGGTAGGCCTCAAATCCATCCTGTTGTAACTTATCAATCAACCGCTCCACGATAGGCCAAGTCCTTCCTTTTATATCTTTTTGTTCTCCTACCTTTGCTAAATGAAAGAGCGTACGTACATAATAATCTTTCTGGATTTCCTGAGGCTTATAATGGTTGGCATAAGGTCCAATCACATCAAATTCATGACTGTGGCTACAAATTGCAAAAGGAATCCCGTTGCGAGGAAAAGAAGAGCGTACTTCTATCTTTTGGCGAGAACTTAATACCTGCAAATCGATTTGAGTCTTAGAATGATGAAATTCGGTCTCGGCCACAATCTCTCCCCGGCGATTCAACAATTTTTTCCAGAGCCACTCCGACAACAAGCCTGCCACGCAGCTATTTAGGATTTTGTCATAACTACGTGGCGTAATAGCATAATTAGCAGCCCTGGGATTGACCAATGCCGCTAATTCTTTTCCTTTTTCTAAAATACTATTGAGTAAGTGACTATCGGTGACATTGGTTTTGTAGTTAAACTCACACCTTACCACTCTAAAGGGTTTTTCTCTTTGGGTACGGCTATCGTGCTGACGGCAATTTATTTCCCAAAGAGACATATTCATGACTTTAACTGCTATTTTCGATAAATCGTAGTAGGAGCCGACTGAGCAGAAGCGTAGATAGTCATATCCGCAATCGTTACACGAGCAGGCGCTGAGACGGCGTATAGAATAGCATCCGCAATATCTTCTGCTAGTAGTGGCTCAAACCCTTCATACACTTTGGCAGCTCGCTCTTCATCTCCTTTAAAACGCACTAACGAAAACTCTGTTTCGACTGCGCCAGGTGCCACATTGGTGACTTTGATCCCGTGCTGTGTCAAGTCTAGACGCATCCCTTCACTTATGGCCTCAACAGCTTTTTTTGAAGCACAGTACACCGCTCCATTGGCATAAGTTTGCTTACCCGCTACCGAACTCAAATTAATGATATGCCCTCGAGAACGTGCCACCATACCTGTGATGACAGCTTTCGAAACATACAGTAAGCCTTGTACGTTGCCATCAATCATGGCGTCCCAGTCTTCTAAGCTACCTTCTTGAATAGATGATAAGCCATGTGCATTTCCAGCATTATTGACCAATATATCAATAGCCTGCCAGGATTCGGGCAAAGACTCAATAGCAGTAAAAACCGCCTCTTTATTGCTCACATCAAACAACAAAGTAGTAGTTTTTACCTGTGAATTAAGAAAGGAAGCTAATTCCTCCAAACGTTCTTGGCGACGCCCGCACAAAATAAGATTTATACCTACTTTGGCAAACGCGACGGCCGTAGCTCGTCCTATTCCGGACGTGGCTCCCGTAATCAGGGCGATTCGAGACATAAGTGTTTAGATAGGGTCAAATATAAAGAATAGATTTGCCCAAAGATGGTAAAAGCCGCTCAAATCCACAAAGAAGAAATACAATAAAAATCTGAAAATCCTAGAAAAGTAATTGACAGATTTTTATCAAAAAACTACGCAAGCGCCAATTCAATGGTAGAAAAAAGTATCTTATCTGAATAGGGAGCCATTAGAAAAGCCACTTTCCCTTCAATATTAGCGGGCACTCTTATCGAACTATCCAAAGCCAAAAAAACGACTGGCAAGTCTAAACCCGATTCTTTTTTAATCCATTCTACCACCGACGCTTGTGCCACATCGCAAACAATCAAGCTAGGTTGATAGATTAATACAGTTTGAAGAAATTCATTACTAGAGGCTGGAATAACACGAAAAACATCATATGCAGAGGCTTCCAAGGCCGTTTCTACTTCAGTGATGTCTGTATTTCCACCTTCTAGTAATAGAACTTTACTAGATACAGTCATTGTTTGGTCAATTTTGGTTAAGTATAGGGCAGGTATCCACATTTGTCTTGGTTGGTTATACAATCATTAAAATATACGGCTTCTAAATCTCTAAATATTATCCACAGCAATATGATAGGTCATTTTGTGAATAAAAATTATTGAGCATATAGACAAAATAGTATTTAAAATCTCTGCTAGTGTTTTATTAAAATACGGACTTACCAAGCAGCAATCACTTTCTATCTACAATGCTTTCCTAATTCCAAGTTATTGTCCTAAAACAACTATTTCAATTATGTATAAACACTGTATGTATAGACTTACATTTAAACAAAAAGTAACAAAATTTATGCTATATAACGCCAAAAAATATCATCACCTACCGTTATTTGCTTATCAAACTTCAAACCTGCAGAAAGCAAGGGGGCTTCTGTCCCCCGTGTAATCATAAGTGGACTCTTAAAAATTCGCACTTCATCAAATTTCCCTTCATTTAAAAAGGTTTGGAGTAGCACGGTTCCCCCCTCAACCAAAAGAGACTGTATTTTTCGTTGATAAAGATCTTGTAAAAAATGTTCTAAAAAGTTTTCGTCAAAGTCTATCTGTACAAAGCTCGTTTCTTGACTTTCTTCGTTCTTAAATGCGTTATAACACAACGTTTTTTGAGAATTGTCAAACAAATTCAAAGTAGTAGGTAAACGTAAGGTGCGATCCAAAACCACCCTAGTAGGATTAGGGCCAGTCCAAAGACGTGTATTGAGCTGTGGATTATCGTTAAGAGCGGTATTAGTTCCTACCAAAATCGCATCTTCTTGGGCGCGCCATTGATGACCCAACATCCTAGATTGTTTGCCACTAATACTAAGCGGATGTTTATTTTCATCAGCCACAAACCCATCAGCTGTTTCTGCCCATTTGAGAATAATATAGGGGCGTTTTTTTTCAAAAAAAGTAAAAAAACGTATGTTTAATTGTCTACCTTTTTCAGCTAAAACTCCTGTAGTAACCTCAATTCCAGCAGCTCTGAGTTTTTGAATACCTTTACCAGCCACCAATGGATTAGGGTCATCATTACAAACCACAACCCTTTTCACTTTTTTGGCTACCAATAAATCTGCACAAGGGGGTGTTTTTCCAAAGTGAGAGCATGGCTCTAGAGTTACATATACCGTGGCATCTTCAAGCTTAAACAAATCTTCTTGACTTACATCATTTATAGCGTTGACTTCTGCGTGCCAATCCCCGTACTTCTTATGCCATCCTTCTCCAATGATTTGACCCTCATACACAATCACACATCCTACCATTGGATTTGGACTGACGTGCCCACTACCAAGCATTGCTAGTTCTAGTGCTCGGTCCATGTACAAATTATCGCTTAACATTAGTTTAATTAAAGTTTAAAAGTAATATAAAAAATAGTTGCCTCTCCAACTCATGTACAATAAACTGTATGAAATTGCACTTTTTTACTATAAAATCTAAGATTCTATCACTTCTCCACACTTATTTTAGAGAAGTCCCTACTTTTGCATCCTACTTAAATTGTGTTATTCTAATTAGTTGCCAAAATTGTTATTTAAAATGAATACCTCTATCATCGGAATAGGACTGCTAGGAGGCTCGTATGCCCTCTCTTTACGCGACAAATACCCCAAAATGCATTTCATCGGAGTGGATGCGTCAGAAGTTCATGGTAGGTTGGCAGTGGCCAAGGGCATTATCGATGAAGTTCTTCCCCTCGAAATGGCTGTCCCTCAATCAGACTTGGTGGTATTGGCGGTGCCAGTCAATCATATCGTTGATTTAGTACCTAAAGTACTTGACCTCATACCACCCAAAGCTACGGTTGTTGATTTAGGTTCTACCAAACGGCTTATTTGTGAAGCTGCTGATAAGCACCCCAATCGCCAGAGATTTGTAGCGGCTCATCCTATGGCTGGAACAGAAAATTCAGGTCCCTCAGCCGCTTTTCGTGAACTTCTTCCTGAAAAAAATGTCATTTTGTGTGACACTCAAAAAAGTGCTTCTGATAGCCTAGCTTTGGTAGAAGCATTGTTTAAAGACATTGGAATGAAAATACATTACATGTCGCCTGAAGAACATGATTTGCATCTTGCCTATGTCTCGCACCTAAGTCACGTTACTTCTTTTGCTTTAGGATATACGGTCTTAGAAAAAGAAAAAGACGAGCAAAATATTTTCGATATGGCAAGTACGGGATTTAGCTCCACTGTACGCCTCGCCAAAAGCTCACCTGCTATGTGGGCACCTATTTTTGACCAAAACCGAGAGAATCTTTCTAGGGCATTAGGCGATTATATTGAATTTTTGAAGGAGTACAAAACTTACATTGATACACGCGATGTCAATGCAAGCTTTGGCTTTATGCAGCGTGCCAACGACATTCGCAGGGTACTTTCGGGGATTGATAAAAAATAACGGTATGATGAAACGTTTTCTTTCACACTCTTGGATACTGCTACTATTGTCTGTAAGCCATGCTGCTTTAAGTCAAAGCACAGCAAAAAAACCATTTGTAATGGGGGTAATTGAAGAAATTTATTCAAACGAATTAAAAGAAAAACGGTATCTCAATATTTATTTACCTGAGGGGTATTCGCCAGATTCGGCGGCGCTATACCCCGTTATTTATCTGTTGGATGGTTCGGCCGACGAAGATTTCATCCATGTATCGGGCTTAGTTCAGTTTTATAATTTTCCTTGGATTGATGTTTTACCCAAATCTATCGTCGTAGGGATTGCCAATCGAGACAGAAAACGCGATTTTACTTATCCTACTACTATCGAGAAAGACAAAAAAGATTTTCCAACCACTGGGGGTTCTTCTCAATTTATCTCTTTTCTGGAGAAAGAACTTCAGCCTTATATTCAAAAAAACTACAAAACCAGCACCTCCAAAATGCTTATTGGTCAATCACTTGGAGGTTTACTAGCTACGGAAATTCTTTTCAAAAAACCTTCGATGTTTGACCAATATATCATCGTAAGTCCGAGCTTATGGTGGGATAAAGAATCCTTATTGAAGCTTTCTCCCGTAGCCCCTACTCAGCCCACTAAGGTAATAATAGCAGTAGGAAAGGAAGGGCGAATCATGGAGAGAGATGCAAAAAAACTCTACCAATTTCTCAAACATCAGGATTCTTCTCAGCTAAAAGTAGGTTTTGATTACTTAAAAAATAAAAACCACGCCACGATTTATCATCAAGCCCTTGCGAATGCCTTTATGCTACTCAAAGCATTATAATTAATACCCAAGATAGGTACAGGATTTGCATCGTTTTTTGACAAATTCTATACTTTTTTAGCAATATAAGAAGCTCATATGACATTAGAATAAGTCCAAAAGTCTCTTAAATTTGTGAAAGATTATACAAACCTTCAATGAACTTACCCTTACATGGCAACAACCCCAACATCCCCCAGTAAAACAGAAATTTTGGACAAAAAAAATGAGGAAGCGCTATTAGGCGGTGGTACAAAGCGTATCGAGCAACAACACAAAAAAGGCAAACTTCACGCCAGAGAGCGCGTTGAATTGCTGCTTGATGCGGGGTCGTTTGAAGAAATTGGGAAGTTTGTCATGCACCGTTGTAAAGACTTTGGACTTGATAAAGAGTACTATCTGGGCGACGGCGTTATCACGGGCTATGGTACTATTGAAGGACGCCTAGTGTATGTTTTTGCGCAAGATTTTACCGTTTTTGGGGGTTCTCTTTCTGAAACCCACGCCGAAAAGATCTGCAAAATCATGGATTTGGCCATGAAAAATGGAGCGCCTGTTATTGGGCTTAATGACTCAGGCGGTGCTCGTATTCAAGAAGGTGTATTGTCGTTGGCAGGTTATGCCGATATTTTTTACCGCAATACCCTTGCTTCGGGGGTCATTCCGCAAATTTCGGCGATTATGGGGCCTTGTGCGGGCGGGGCAGTGTATTCGCCTGCTATTACGGATTTCATTATGATGGTAGAAAACACCTCCTATATGTTTGTGACAGGTCCCAATGTAGTAAAGACCGTCACCCATGAAGATGTAACTTCGGAAGAACTTGGGGGGGCGATGACCCACGCCACCAAATCAGGCGTGACCCATTTTGTAAGTGCCAACGAAGTAGAATGCCTTCGTGACCTACGTCGTTTGTTGAGTTATATTCCCCAAAATTGCGAAGAAGAAGCTCCCATGCTCCCTTACGAAGCAAGCAATGAAAAAAGGCCCAAACTCAATACTCTTATCCCCGAAAACCCCAATCAACCTTATGATATGAGAGAGGTGATTGATGAGCTAGTAGATGAGGGAAGTTTTTGGGAAGTTCATAAATATTTTGCCGAAAATATCGTCGTCGGTTTTGCCCGTCTTGGTGGGCGGAGTATCGGCATTGTAGCCAATCAACCTGCGGTATTGGCGGGCGTACTTGATATCGATTCAAGCACCAAAGGGGCTCGATTTGTTAGGTTTTGTGATAGCTTCAATATTCCTTTGTTGGTATTGGAAGATGTACCCGGCTTTTTGCCTGGTACCGACCAAGAATGGAATGCTATCATCACCAACGGCGCCAAATTGCTTTATGCTTTTTGTGAAGCTACGGTGCCGCGCGTTACGGTCATTACTCGTAAAGCCTACGGTGGTGCCTATGATGTCATGAACTCAAAGCACATCGGAGCTGACATGAACTACGCTTGGCCTACGGCCGAAATCGCCGTGATGGGAGCGAGTGGAGCAGCGGAAATTATTTTCAAAAAAGAGATTGCCGAAGCAGATGACTCGGCAGCGAAGCTTCAAGAAAAAGTTCAAGAATATACCACTAAGTTTGCCAACCCCTACCGAGCTGCTCATCGCGGATATATTGATGAAGTGATTTATCCCGAACAAACGCGGGAGAAATTGTTAAGAGCTTTTAAAATGCTTGAAAACAAAGTCGCTAATCTCCCCAAAAAGAAACATGGCAATATTCCATTGTAAAGTCATCTTTTAACAAATTTGGATTCTATTTTTTCTAATACTTCGGCTCGTAGGTTGCGACTTAAGGGTAGCTTCTCGTCACCTACGTGGATTTCGTTGCCCTCTATACGGTCAATTTTACCTACCGGCACGAGGTAAGATTTATGAATTTTGACAAACTGCTCAGTAGGCAAATACTCTTCTAAACCTCTCATGGTCAAATAGGTAATGTATTTTCGCTGAGTAGTTTGTAAAACAATGTAGTTTTCTAAAGCTTTGACATACAGCAAATCTTTTATTTCTATTCGCTCGATTTTTCCGTCGCACTTCACAAAAAAATAATCAGCACTCGTAGTCAAACTTTTATTTTTTTGCTCATAAAAACCTTTGGCTTTCAAAGCAGCCTTTATAAAACGCTCAATCGAAATGGGCTTTAATAAATAATCCAACACATCCAACTCAAACCCCTCCAAAGCATATTGTGGATAGGCCGTCGTCACAATTACAGCGGGAGGATTTGGTATTTTTTTAAGAAGCTCTAGCCCACTCATTTGGGGCATCTCTATGTCCAAAAAAAGCAAATCAATCGGGTGCTGGGCCAATAGATTGATGGCCTTTAAGGGGCTTTCGGCTTCACCTACTAGACACAGCCATTCCAAATCTTCCACAAATTCTCGCAAAATCTGACGAGCTATTGGCTCATCATCCGCTATCAAACAATTGATTTTCATAGGCTTGATTTCAAGTTTATTTTTAGAAAAACGTCAAATAATTCGTTTGTTTCCCGAATTTCGAGTTGATAACACCGAGGATAAAGTAATTCCAATCTCCTTTTTACGTTGGCAATGCCAATGCCACTTGACGATGATTTAGGCTTCATTTGTTTTTCATTTTTAGTGTTTTTACACAAAAACACCAAAGCACCTTCTTCTGTAAACATCTGAATATCAATCACATTTAAAGCACTGACATGATCACTTACAAACTTAAAGGCGTTTTCGACAAAAGGCGAAAAAAGCAAGGGAGCTATCAAAATACCCTGTATATCCTGATGAAAATTTACCTCAACCTTCAAATTGTCATTTTTCCGTAAACGCTGAAGATTAATGTAGTTTTGGAGGTATTCTATTTCTTTTTCGATGCCTACTTTTTCTGCATTACATTCATACAACTGATACCGTAGCAAATCCGAAAACTGCACCACTAGCTGTCGTGCTATAGGGTTGGTTTTATGAATAGAGCCATAGATAAGATTTAGGGTATTAAACACCACATGTGGGTTCATCTGTGATTTGAGATATTGCAGCTCTGTTGCCAGTTGTTCATTTCTGATTTTTTGTACCAATTCTCTCTGATAAAACCACTCTCTGCTCAGCCAAATAGCCATGCTAAAAATAGCGTAAAATACCGCAATAGAGACATTATAAAAGGTATTGACCCACAATGTTTGTCGTTCGGTATCTCCCAATACATAGCCATATAGATACATATCGTGGAGATTTTTGAACAGCACATAGGCCAGAACCAATCCTGCTAGGCTCAAAAAATATCCTCCATAACGCTTGGCATTGAACAACCTTGGAATCAATATCCACAAATTACCATAAATAACGCCCGCCAGTAGGAGATTTCGTACCAATAACTCTCCCACAAAGTCACCCCAGCTCAGCTTGTCAATAATATAGCTGCGGTTGTAGGCATGAAATGAAATCGTTGCCAGCCAAAACAAGACGTGGTCTATACGATATCTAAAAAGTATTTCCATGCTGAAAGTTAGGGAATTGCGGGGTTGTAGCCCAAATAATTTACGTCAAACATCTAAATCACTTGACGAGTGCTTTTAGGGTGCCTTTTATCAAGTATTTTTATCTTCTCACCTAAGAAATTATCTCCCTTTGCATACGCTTATTTCTTTTGTATCATCAAAGTGTCAGGGTCATAAAAGTTAACTAAAGCCCAAAAAATAGAAAGCTGATGCAACATTCTCTAAAAAAATGTCTCCTTGCTGTAACCAATCTAAAAAAATAGAGTATTCACGACAACATCCATCCTAACCACAAAATCTATTCACTCACTCTTTTTGACAGCCAAATAATCTAAACCATGAAACATTTATGCTGCTTGGCCCTATTTTTAGGGCTTACGGGCTATGCTTTTGCCCAAAAATCAAAAATCACGGGTTTTATCCTTGATTCTGCATCTCGCAAACCTGTTGAATTTGCAACGGTGGCACTCTTGCAAAACAACAAAATTTTAGAAGGAGCAACTTCTGATGTAACTGGCAAATTCGTGTTTTCGAAAGTAGCTGATGGAAACTACGAAATCAGAATTACCTTCGTAGGTTATCAAGATAAGGTAGTAAATGGACTAAAAGTAAGCCAAGATAATGACCTAGATGTAGGTGTTATTTCATTTTCACAAACCGCCCAACAACTCAATGAAGTAAGGGTGGTAGAACAAAAAGCTTTGTTTGAAGACAAACCCGACCGCTTGGTGTATAATGCCGAAAAAGACATCACAATCAAGGGAGGAAATGCGGGGGATGTATTGCGCAAAATCCCTTCGATTGCGGTAGATTTGGACGGTAACGTCGAACTCCGTGGAAGTTCAAACATCAAAGTACTCATCAACAATAAGCCTTCCAATCTGATGGCGAAGAGTATTGCCGATGTATTGAAACTTATCCCCGCCGACGACATCAAGCAGATTGAGGTAATCACCTCACCCTCTGCCAAATACGACGCCGAAGGCACAGCGGGTATCATCAATATCATCACTAAACGAAACAACTTACAAGGCATCAATGGCAAGGCCAATACGTCTTTTGGTCGCTGGAATGATAACTACAACGGCTCGCTCAACTACCGTAAAAAAAGCTTTGGGGTATCGGCAAGAGGGGGTTTTAACAAATGGCGTAACCTAGGCGAAAACAGCCTGACTCGTCTCTCCACCGTCGAAAGTTATCAAACCAAACTTATCCAAAATACTTCATTTAGGGGCGGTGGCGAAAACCTTTATGGCAATATTTCGGCGGAATGGGATATTGATACCCTCAATCGTTTAAGTGCAGGACTCAACTTTTATGATGGCAAAAATGCTATGAATTTTGACTACTTCAATGAATTTTCGAGCGGTACTGCCACTCCATCCTTGTTTACCCGAAAATTATATCGCATTTATGATTGGGACGGGGGCACGCTCAACATTGACTATAATAAGACTTTCAAAAAGCCTAAAAAAGAATTTAACGTTCTGACTATGTTTTCGAAAGAAGCAGAAGATAGTTATTACAACCTCGATCAGCTCAACGCCGAAAACATTATTTATTACCGCGAAAAAAGCCCTAATGTAAGCCGCAATTATGAAGGGACTATCCAAATAGATTTTACCAATCCGCTTGATAGCGTCAGTACCTTAGAAGTCGGGGCCAAAAGTATTTTGAGAAATGTAAAAAGCGACTATCGGGTAGCCACTGCCCTCGACGGAAGTGATGATTTTCAGGATGTGCCCGCACTTGCCAATGTCTTTGATTATAACCAGCAAGTAGCCTCTGCTTACCTTGCCTACTCGCGTACTTCCAAAAACAAATGGAGTATCAATGCCGGCGCTCGCTATGAGCATACTTTTATTCAAGCAGAGTTTTTGGCGGGTAAGGTGCCTTTCTCAAACAATTATGGCAACCTCATTCCCAATGTCAGTATTTCGAGAAATTTACCAAAAAACCAAAAATTAAAACTCAGCTACTCACAGCGAATCCAGCGCCCTATGCTTTGGTTTTTAAATCCTTACGTAAATGCGAGTGAGCCTCAGTCAACCTATTCGGGCAATCCTTATCTCAACCCCGAACTAACCCACAGCGCTGAAGCAAGCTATAACGTTTATATCAAAGAGTCATCGGTGAATGCCACCTTTTTCATGCGCCAAACCAACAATGCCATCGAACGCATCCGTACCGTAGATAGCGAAGGAGTGTCTAATTTGACTTTCCAGAATATTTCTCAAAATATCTCCTACGGACTCACGCTGAGTGGTTCGGCCAAAATCAAGAAAAAATTCACTTCTAATGGCTCTATCAATTTGTATTATAACATCCTCAATAGTCCTGCCCTACAGGCTCAAAACTCCAATTGGATGTACCGCCTCAACCTTAATTCTACCTACGATTTTGGGAAAGGCTTAAAAGCGCAATTCTTTGGCTTTTTCAATTCACCAAGGGTAATGCTGCAAGGCAAAATCGGAGGCTATGCCTATTACAATGTAGCTTTACAAAAAGAAATCTTAAAGAAAAAAGGCTCTGTTAGTCTAGGGCTAGACAACTTTTTTGCCCCTTATATCGAACAAAAAATTCAATTTTCCTCCCCTACTTTTGTCCAAGATGGTATGAGTCGGTTCTTCAATCGGGGTTGGCGAGTAAGTTTTTCTTATGAATTTGGAAAAATGAGCAGCCAACCTCAGCGCAGTAAGAAAAGCATCAACAACGATGATAAAAAAGGCGGCGAAAACTAAGACGCCTTTGTGGTAATACGCTTTCTTGAGAGGAGATTTTCAGATTATTTATAAAAAAACAAATGAAAAAGCTGACCTTAACTTTGATGTGTACCGCTATCATTTCAGTAGGTTATTGTCAAAAAATAGGGGGTGGTTGCGAAGATTGCGAGCTGATGTTTGAAGGTATTCCTGAGCAGCTGCATTGGCAAACCACCCTCGCCTCTCCCAAAGAAGAAGGCGAACGTATGATGATTAGCGGTACGATTTACCAAAAAGACGGTAAAACACCAGCGGCGGGCGTTATCTTGTACGTATATCATACGGATGTAAAAGGTGAATACAAACCTGCCGCTGCCCAAAAGCACGGGCGGCGGCATGGACATCTTCGTGGATGGATGAAGACCGACGCCCAAGGGCGCTATCAGTTTAGTACGATTCGCCCAGCGGCGTATCCTAATCAGCGATTTGCGGCCCATATCCATCCTATCATCAAGGAATCGAAAAAAAATGAATATTGGATTGACGAATATCAGTTTGAAGATGACCCACTCCTTACCCAAAAAGACTTACAAAATGCCCAAAATCGCGGCGGTTCGGGCATTATCAAACTAACCAAAAATGAAAAAGGTATCTGGATTGGCAAAAGAGATATAACTTTAGGAAAAAATATTCCTAATTACTATTAACTCCTATCTCTTCAGATGAATGCTAGCGATTTTTTGCTTTTTGCTTTTGCTACCCTAATGCTCAACCTCACCCCCGGTGCCGACATGATATACGTCGCTACGCGTAGTACGACCCAAGGCACTAAAGCAGGAATCGTATCGGCATTGGGGATTGCAGGGGGGTGTTTAATTCATACCTTAGCTGCTGTTTTGGGACTATCGGTACTCATCGCAAAGTCGGCGGTGGCTTTCAATATCGTTAAGTTTCTGGGAGTGGGCTATTTGTGTTATTTAGGTATCACTGCTTTGTTAGATAAAAGTCACTTGTCAACAAGCACTAAAGTAGAAGTAATTCCGCTCAAAAAAATCTTTTGGCAGGGTGTTTATACCAATACCCTTAATCCCAAAGTAGCGTTGTTTTTCTTGGCTTTTTTGCCACAATTTGCGCACGTAGAGGCCGAAAACTTCAAATGGCAAATCTTATTTTTGGGAGTTTGGTTTAACTTATCAGGGACGTTGGTAAACGGTTTAGTGGCGGTTGTGTTTGGAAAAGCTGGTAATTATTTCAACAAACTCCCCCATTTTGCGCGTCTTCAAAACAAAATTACTGGCATCATGATGATTGGCTTAGGGGCCTATTTGGCTTTTGCAAAAAAGGCTAATTCCTAACGCTATTCATAGAAAAGGGGAAACCCTTACGGACTTCCCCCTTTTGTATTGGCTTGCTCGATGGGTTTATTCGTCGTCTTCGTCGCTCGTAAACGAATAAAGAGTCGTGTCCAATTTCAGACGGCCACTGTTAAAATCCTCGATAAATTTTGAAACTACGTCGTCCGTAATGGCTTCTACATTCAAACTAGCATCTAGTCCTACGCCATATTCAAAATCGGTTTCAATCTCCAAGTGTTCTTTCACTTTTACCGCTTCTTCTTCTTCGAAGGTTTCGATCAATTCGGTGATTAGCTCTTCGGCTTCTTCTTCCTCTTCAGGGCTCATGTTAAAACCGGGACCACGCTCATCAAGAGGCAAGTATTTAGGATATACCTTTTGGGCTTGTTCTACGGCTTTTTCATATACCAAACTACTATGATGTAAGCGTAGGGTATAAATAATTGCATCGTAAATAACCTCTTGGCCTTTATAATTTCCAACAAACTGCACATGTGCCAGCTCGCCTTGGTCGGCCATACTATCTTCTTCATCATCACAATGAACAAAATTGGTACCGGCTTCGCGGCATTCTTCTTTGAGAAGTTCTATTTCTTCGGGACTATATCCGTCATTCATAATATTGTCTGATTTTATTGATGAAGTAAAATAACCGAATCATTAGGGGAAATCAAAGAATATATGACAAATTTGGAGCAAATAAGCAGTTGATACCCATGAAAGATTTTTTTAAAGACAACCTTAGAGTGGTCGAGCTTGCTAGCGTGTTGGCAGGGCCGGCAGTGGGCATGTTTTTTGCCGAACTTGGGGCAGAAGTTATCAAAATCGAAAACAAAAAAACGGGAGGTGATATGACTCGCACTTGGAAACTCCCCTCCGAAAATCCAGTCTTTTCTTTCTCGGCTTACTATGCAAGTTTGACTACTCCCCCGCATGAATGACGGGGGATTCTTGCGAAAGATTCGAGCTACTGCCCCGTCTTAGCTCGCAACGGATGAGTCCCCACCCGGAATATCTTAGAGAGTCCAAAGTTGCGGATATTGATTGCCGCATTCAGGTCTCTATCATGTTTGGTTTCACACTTTGCACAAGTCCACTCCCGTTCCGAAAGAACGAGTTCGCCTTTGTGTTGACCACAGCTTGAACAGATTTTAGAACTTGGCTCAAAGCGACCTATCTGTTCAAAGTTCTTACCATACCACTCGCATTTATACCGGACTTGGTTTTCAAACATACTCCATCCCACGTCGGCAATCGAACGGGATAGGTTCTTGTTTTTAACCATTCCGACAATATTCAAATCTTCCATCACGACTGTATCGAACTGCTTGACTATCGCAGTTGATGTTTTGTGGAGAAAGTCTTTGCGTTGGTTGCTTACTTTCTCATGGAGTTTAGCAACTACTAAGTTTTGCTTTTGATAGCCTTTACTTTGCTCTTTTGCCCCTTTGCGGAACCGACGTTTAAGCGTTCGTTGCTCAACCCGCAATCGTTTTAGAGAATGAAACAGAAACTTAGGGTTATCAATCTTGCTTCCATCTGACAGCGTAGCAAAGTGTTTAAGACCCACATCAATTCCAACGGCAGTATGGCCAACCATTGGATTCTTTACGGCAGCAGCTTGTCCAGTCTCAACCAGAATAGAGACAAAGTATTTGCCTGGTGGTGTTTTGCTAACGGTAGCATTGCGGATAGTACCATTGAATCCTCTGGAAACAATCAACTTTACCCATTTCAACTTGGGCAGAAACAATGCCCCGGCTTCCCAATCAACCTTTACGCCTTGTGGAACGTGAAAAGATTGTTTGTGTCGCTTTGATTTAAAGCGAGGGAATTTAGCCCGACCCTTAAAGAAGTTGGAGAACGCATTATCCAGATTGGAAATGGCGTGTTGAAGGGCATGAGTAGGTGATTCATAGAGCCACTCAAATTCGGTTTTCAACTCGGTTAACTGTTTCATCAAATCAAAGCAGTTAACCGACACGCCTTTGGTATAAACGTGTATCTTGGTTTCTAAGGCAAGATTGTACACGAATCGACATGACCCCATGATTTGATTCAGGTGGTTAGTCTGTTCAGGGGTCGGAGCCAACTCGTATTTAAACGCCTTTAACATACCCAAAGATACGCATTTTGCAATAAACAAAAAAAGTATTGCAAAAATAAAATCGGATTCGTGCGCTCGGCCTAAAGGACCGGGGCTTGCGTCGCCTGTAATTTATCGTCAATTGGAACAAAACTAGCTTCTTATTAGATTTAGAAAACCCCACTGACCGGCAGCAGCTTTATGATATTATTGAAACCGCCGACATCGTCATTAGTAATTATCGCCTACAAGTTGCCCAAAAATTAGGCGTAGACTATGCCACTCTTTCGGCGTTAAATTCGTCTCTTATCTTTGCCCAACTCAACGCCTTCGATTCCGAAAGCGAACGCCCCGCTTTCGACGTAGTACTCCAAGCCGAAGCGGGTTTTATGTACATGAATGGCGAAGCTGACGGGCCTCCTATCAAGATGCCCGTTGCTTTGATTGATGTCTTAGCAGCTCACCAACTCAAAGAAGGGATTTTACTCGCCCTACTTCGCCGCACCCAAACCGGAAAAGGAGCCTTCGTACAAACCTCTTTGTTTGAAGCCGCAGTAGCTTCTTTGGTCAATCAAGCTACCAACTGGCTCATGGGTGGATATATCCCTCAACGCATGGGAACTCAACATCCCAATATCGCTCCCTACGGCGACCTATATACTTGTAGCGATGGGCAGCAGATTGTATTGGCCGTAGGCACCGAAAAACAGTTTGCTCATTTGTGCTATCAACTAAAGCTAGAAGCCTTATTGGAAGACCTACGATTTGACACCAATGCTGCTAGAGTGAAAAATCGGGCAGTAGTACTAAACGCCCTATTGTCTGAGAAAATTTCTGTACAGGAATCCTCTATTTTGTTGCAAAATCTTGAAAAACAAGGAGTTCCTTCGGCATCCATTCGCAATATGCAGCAGGTATTTACGCTCCCTGCTGCACAATCCATGATTTTGGAAGAAACTTGGCCCGACGGCACTCTGAGCCAACGCGTCAAAACGGTAGCGTTTGAAATACAAGCTTAAACTTTTTAAACTAATTCCAAAACACAATTTTAATAAATTACCGCCTTACTGTAACTTACACACCCAAGTGAAGTATCTTTTACAAATGCCATCTCTAATCTGCTTCACTTATGATTAAAATCCTCGCGATTACCCAATTTTTACTTCTACTTTCCTCTGTTATGATTTGGGGAAAAAGCACGTTTTCAGCCCAACTGGCTTCTTTTCCCTCCGCCGAGTACCGCCTCGTTTATCAACAAAACATGCTAAATGCTTATCGAGGAGAAGTACTAGCCCAAGGCAAATCGGACATTCATGGAACGTTTTCCGTTTCTTTTTCCATTACTTCTCCACAGCCCCTATTATTATTTATTGGGAATCAGTTTTTTAAAATTTGGTTCACTCCCGAAGCATCCCTTCACTTCAAAGAAGCGGAGGGCCGATTTGAGTTTAATGGAACCAATGCCCTTGAAAATAAATTTTTGTTTGACACTCGATTGATGCAGCCTTACACTGTCAATCCAGTAGCCACCTCGACTCACTTTGAGCCTGATTCACAAATCACTTACTTGTCTCAGCTAGAAAAAGAACGTTGGGACCAATATCGCAACACAATTGCCCATCAAAATGTATCACCAATCTTCCAGTCATTTGTGACTGGCGAAATCAACGGTTTTACTTTTTTACAAAAAAACCAATATCCCCAACGCTTTATTTACATGACCAAGACCCTACGGATAGAAGATATTCCTGAGAATTATTATGATTTTTGGCAGGGGTTTCAATTGTTAGACGATGCAACACCGAGCGATATCTATCATCAAAGTTTGCAGGCATTTATCGAGTTTAAAGCCAAAAGTAAAGTAGGACATTCTGCAGATATGAATGAGCTATATCAAACCGAATTTGCGCTGATGGATTCGCTCTTAAAAGGCAGACCTCTCACACTTCAGCGACAGAAGGCTGAGGCTATCCGCTTTTTGATTCAATATACAGATTTGAATGAGCTTTCTCAAAAAGCTATCCATACCCTGTATAACGATTTCCCGAGTTCTTCCTATGTTGTTTTTTTGGAAAAAGAATGGAGAAAAAAAACAAAAACGATGCTTTCTAGCCCAAGCTTTCAACTACGCGATTCACAAGGCAATTTAGTGGCCAGTAAAGATTTGAAGGGCAAAGTAGTATATATTGATTTTTGGGGGAGTTGGTGTCAACCCTGTATAGCTTTGATACCGAGTTCGGAGAAGTTGCAACAAAAGTTTAAAAATCAACCAGTAGTTTTTCTGTTCATCAACTTCCATGATTCTAAAGAAAAATGGCTTAAAACCCTACAACAAAGGCAACTGACAGGTCTACATTTGAAAGCTGAGAAAGAAAATGAAGCTTACTTTCAGGAGGTTTTTGGGATAGGAGAAGGCTTTCCTCGGTATGCCTTACTCGACCGAGAAGGAAAATTACAGTCAACGGCCGCTCCCCGCCCCGACTCTCCCGAAATTGTTCCTTTGTTGGAACAGTTTATTAAAGCCGAACAGAAATTATCAGATAAATAAAAAATAGCCTGCCAAACAAAAAGGTTGTTTGGCAGGCCAATTTAATAAAAGTCACTCTTTTTTTTGCTCAAAAAGTAATTGCCACTTTTCCAATGGTTTTACCCGACTCAAGAAGTTGATGTGCTTGTTTAAAATTCTCTACCGTCAATCCCTCTAGCGTCAGATATAAGGTAGATTGAAGTGCCTCGGCTTCTACAAGGTCGGCGATTTGGTTTAGGATATGGTGCTGTTGTATCATATCTTCGGTCTGAAACATGCTTCGCGTATACATATATTCCCAAGAAAAACTAGCACTCTTGGTTTTCAGCTTGTTGAGAGCTACCGGTTCACTACTTGCCGTGATAGATCCAATATGCCCCTGAGGTTTGATAAGCTCCACCATAGCATCCCAATAAGCACCCGTATTTACAAAATCAGCGATAAAATCAACATAATGAAAGCCTGCATTGTGCACTCCATTCACCAAATCTTGGTGGTTAACTACTACATCTGCACCCATTTTTTTGCACCACTCTACGGTTTCGGGGCGCGAGGCCGTAGCAATGACAGTAAGCCCGGCTACCGTTTTTGCTAATTGAATGGCGATTGAGCCCATACCACCAGCACCTCCGATAATCAAAAGCGTTTTACCTTTGTCTTTTTCGGTACTAATCCGCATTCGGTCAAAGAGGATTTCCCAGGCCGTCAGTCCCGTTAGAGGAATCACTGCCGCCTCAGCCACGCTCAAGTTTTTGGGTTTTCGCCCTACTATACGTTCGTCAATTAACTGATAATCAGCATTGCTCCCTGGCTTCGTAATATCTCCGGCATAATAAACTTCATCGCCCTTTTTGAATAACGTTACCGCTTCGCCTACTTCTTCTACGATTCCCACCGCATCCCAGCCTATGATTTTGGGAGTATCCAAAACTACCTCTTTGGCGCTGTTTTGACGGATTTTGTAATCAACAGGGTTTACACTCACAGCTTGTACTTTCACCAATAAATCGTGCGCATGAGGTGTGGGTTTTTCGGTTTCAAAAGCGATAAAACTTTCTTGCTCAACAATAGGAAGCGATCTCTTAAATCCAATAGCTTTCATGTATAATTTCGTTGTTTTTTCAATTTGGCTATGTAGCTTTCGCTACTTTTTTAACCAAATAAAAAGCATTTGCGTTTCTAGGAAGTTAGAATTTTGGAAGAATAAGAAAAAACGAAGAAGTGCTCAGCGTAGTTTGGGCACCGTTATTTCTGTTGCGAAAATAGCTCGTGCAACTGCCATATTTTGGGCAAAAGGAGTTGTTGCTCATCATTATGAATCACAAAATCAGCGATTTTTAAGCGTTCTTCTTCCGACACTTGCCGATTGATAATATCTCTAATTTCGGTTTCGGAGCGGTGAGGGTCGCGCTGTTGTACTCTTTTCACCCGCAAGTCCACAGGTGCTTGCACTACGACCACTTTATCCAAAGAATTGTTGCTACCCGCTTTGCTCATAATAGCTGCTTCCTTCACAACATAGGGCGCATTTTGGTAGGTCTCCATCCATTGTAAGGTATCTTCACCCACACGTGGATGTACCACAGCATTGAGTTCACGCAAAAGCACGGGATTTTGAAACACTCGCCCTGCTACCCATTGACGGTTGTAGCTACCTTCAGCAGTGTATGCTTCGTTTCCTAACAATGCCTCTACGGTTTTTCGGAGTTTAGGGTCATGATTAAGAAGCCATTTAGCACGCTCATCAGCCGAGTACACCGGCACTCCTAACGCCCCAAAAACTCGACATACTAAGCTTTTGCCAGAACCAATTCCTCCCGTAATTCCGATTTGAAGTGCCATTTTGGGGGGTAGTGCAAAATTTTACGGTTTTGAAGAACAAAAAAGGAACTTACTTTTTCAAAAAGTATTTCCTCTCTATTTCTTCTTTTTTGATTTGTTTTTTGAAGATGTTTCTTTGGCGGGCTGTGCGGCTTTAACGGCTGGGGTGGGATTGATATTTCTTAGAAGTTCGCCTACTTCAAAGCTCACAAAAACCCGCTCTGCACTTGCCTTCAATAAAGGCGATTGGGGATATCGGATAGGCAGTTCTTCATCATAATTCCCCTGAATCTTTTGGGCGGGCACTTTCACAACGATGGTATCAGGGATATCCACAATAAGCGACGTAGGGCCATCAAAAGTAACAGTAGATGGATTAAGATTAATAAAACTTGAGACCACAAAACGAGGTGCAAGATTGAGCCCAATGCTATCAACTTTCAGCACGCTGGTTTTTATCATTCGTTCCTCAAAATCCAATACCCCTGAGTCAAGCACTATATTAGAGATACGAACATCCTTCACCTGCTCATGCATCGTGGCTACTAGTGCATTAGTATTAAGTACCGAAGTCGCAAGCGGATTGGTAAGAGGGTATGAAACTGGCGGTACCGTAAACGAAAGAGATTTTCGCAGTAGTGTCCATCCATTGCCTACCAATACCGCACTTACACTTTTGGGAAGCGGTGTAGTAGGAATGTACAATGAGTCGTTGTAGGTAATATGGATAGGATAGCGTACTTGCAGGGTGTAGCCATCTTTATTGAGCTCATTGAAGAGCCAAATTACCGTAGCCGCAATCATACACAAGATAGCAATGCGGCTACGAGAAGGTTGTGACGAGAGAGGAATCTGTGCCAATGTGAATAACAGGTTAGTGTCTTATGAGAGAGTCATGCTCTCCATTTAGTCTAAACCTACCATGTTATGCGGCAGGAGTAGATACCTTACGCGAAATCGACGATTTTTCAAATTTGAGTTTAGTTCCTTTACCATCAACTTCCACAGTTACTGTATTTTCATATACCGATACTACAGTTCCGTGTAAGCCCCCTATAGTGACGATTTCGTCTCCTTTTTTAAGTTCTTCCAAAAATTTCTTTTGGTCTTTTTGCTTTTTTTGTTGGGGACGAATCATAAAAAAATAAAAAACGCCAATGATACCTGCCCAAAGAACAAGTTGGTATATCATAGATGATTGCCCTCCTTGGGCTTGTAAAAGAATAGTTTGCATAAAAGTTGATTGTTTTGAATCAGTTGGTTGAGTTTTACTCAATCAAATAAACAGGATTAGGTTATTAAAAATACAATGTTAGGGAGTAGCGGTTGTGTCTTTGGTAGCGACCACATTGGCTTTAAACTGAATTTCGCTAGTAGCGGGATTGGTATTGGCAAAAATGGTCACCGTTTTTAACTGCTGTCCTTCTTTACCTTTGCTATTAAAATGTACCAAAATAGACTCTTCTTCTCCGGGGCCGATTGGTTCGCGGGGCCATTGAGGAATGGTACAGCCACAAGAAGCACTTACATTATTGATAATCAGCGGAAAATCACCCACATTCTTAAATTTGAATCGGTGTTCTACTTCCTGCCCTTCTTTGACAGTCCCAAAATCAAAATTTTTTATGTCTTCAGCAAACTCAAATTTTGGGAGTTTATCATCCATATTGTTGGCAGCAGTTTTGTCTTGATTGCTACCGCACGAAAACAAACCAACACTTACAAGGATAAAAAAAAGAATCCGCATTTTGATCTAATTTTTTAAGGATAATTTAAGTGAGCAAAAATTAAAAAGCTTAAGACATACCTTTTTTTATATAAAAAATAAGGATGCCCTCGCGTATGAGCTACACGAGGGCAGGTAGTTTATACGGTTTGTTTTTTGATTTGAGCCATCAAACGATCTACATCTTCGAGCAAGCGTTCTGCTTTTTCGCGTGCGTCGGTTACCACTTTTTGGCCTTCTGTTTTGGCCAAACTTTCTGGCAAATCTTTTCCTTCTAGCAAATCAGAAATCAACCCTTGCAATTGCTCACGGTATTTTGAAAGCCGATACGACAGTTTGTCACGAGTGATTTCTCCCTTTTCGGGGGCATACAATACCCCAATGGCAGCTCCTGTAGCTACTCCAGCCAAAAAAGCCACTAATGTTCTTGATGAATTGCTCATGTTTTGGAATGTTTTCTTGTAATCCTGCGATTACTAATGATTATTTGTCACTATTTAGCAATATGCTTTAGGCTGTAAGCCATAAGCCTTTTATTAAAAATGATTTTGTATACTCAACGAACCTCGGCTGTGATTGCCTAAAACATCGCAAAAAATGCTTATGGCTTAAAACTTATTGCCTAAGGCTCATTTAAAATATGCTTGGCTTTTCAACCTATTTGTTGTCCAAAAGGCCCCTTCCACTCTTACGCACTTTTCCTTCTTTGACAAGTTTTTTGGAAAGGGTATCCAAAATTCCGTTCACAAATTTACCACTTTTTGGCGTACTATATTCTTTTGCGATTTCAATTGCCTCATTGATGGTCACTTTTACGGGGATGCCAGGAAAGTTGACCATCTCCGAAACGCTCATTTTCAGGATTAAATAATCCATCGGTGCCAATCGTTCCAAATCCCAATTTTTGAGTGGCTCAGCAACAAGCTGCTCGTATTCATCGTTTCGAGTCACGGTTTGCTCAAAAAGCTCTTCCATAAAATAACGGTCTTCTTCCCAATCGTCGGTCAATGGTGAAAGCTGAACGCCCTCTGGCTCCGTGGCTGATTTCAGGGTTTTATTGGTCATCTTACGCGCCAAATCCCCATTTTCGCTCCAATATAAGTCATTCAATTCAAAAAAATTGATAACTTCTTCATTTTTCAGAATCACCTCTTTTAGGGCGTGTTGCATCAGCTGTTGGTCTTCTTCGACGGTATGTTTCTTCTGTGCACAATAGGCACGGTATACTTCATCTTGCCGAAAAACCTCCCTAAAAAGCTTACGTACCATCCCAGTAGCATGCTCTCCCCAGCTTATTCCGCGACGAATAAATTCATCTTGTAAAACTGTGCTTTGGGTAAGGGCAACTACGACTTGGTTTGTATCAAAACCCGACAATTTGGACAAAGGATTACTATCGGGATCGTCGTATTGGCGCTCACGCTCGCCCTGAGATAAGCTACCCAGCTCAATAAATAGCTGCAACAACAATAAGTACGAATTATAAATCGCTTCTACCTCAGGAGTAAGTTGTCGGGCAATCCGCTGCTTATCTTTTCGATAAAGGTCTTGATAGTATTTTAGGGCATTTTTGGCTGTTACGATTGCTTCGGCGGGCGCATCTTCATCTTTCGAAATATCCCCACCACGATAGTTTTCTTCTAGAAGCATCGTCGTAATTTTACGCATACCTTCCAGCTTTACTGGATCTTGGGGAGTCATAGAATTGAGATCCGGCTTAAACGACTCCACTATGAAATCTACGGCCAATTGATAGTCTGCCTCACGGGCAGCTTGAAGTGCATAAAGGGATTGTAATACCTTTATACGAAGATGTCTTCGACTTAACATTCAGTCCTGAGAGTTTGTGCAAATAAGCAGCAAGGAAAAGAACTTGCTTGTGTTTCCGAGTGCAAAGGTACGCTAATTGCCGCAAAAGTAATACCTATCCCCCCAAGATTTTGAGAAAATAAGTGTTAAGCTACCATGCCTATGCCTTCTTTTACGAAGCGCATTTTGGGAATGTTAGCATAGATACTCCTTCCTAAATATCCCCTTTATTTCTTTTTATTTTTATAAAAAATAAACCCTCTAAACGCCAAATTTTGTTCAAAAAAACACTTGGTAAACTCATACAAAAACCGTAATTTTACCCCTATGAAGGAAGTCCCTTCAGTTAGTCGTTAAAGGACTTAATGAGTATTAACAGCCCATGTAAATAATGCTTCCCAATAACGAATAGCATCTCTCTTTCACTAATCTAATATTTTTTAGGTAAGCAATTAATTAAACAAAATGGCCGACAACAAAGAACAAAAATTCAAAGCCCTGCAAACCACTCTTGAAAAGCTAGACAAAGCCTATGGTAAAGGTACCGTAATGCGTCTGAGCGACACCAAAGTAATGGACGTAGAAGTCATCTCTACAGGCTCCGTAGGTCTCGATCTAGCATTGGGAATCGGTGGCTTACCCCGCGGACGTGTCGTGGAAGTTTATGGCCCTGAATCGTCTGGGAAAACGACCCTCGCCATGCATTGTATTGCCGAAGCACAAAAAGCAGGAGGATTGGCTGCGTTTATTGATGCGGAGCACGCCTTTGATCGTGTCTATGCCCAAAAGTTAGGAATCGACACCCAAAACCTTCTTATTTCACAACCCGACAACGGTGAGCAAGCACTCGAAATCGCCGAACATTTGATTTCGTCGGGAGCCATTGACATCATTGTGATTGACTCAGTAGCAGCCCTTGTGCCCAAAGCCGAAATCGATGGAGAAATGGGTGACAGTAAAATGGGTCTACAAGCCCGCTTGATGTCGCAAGCACTTCGTAAATTAACAGGGGTTATCAACCGTACCAACTGTTGCTGCATTTTTATTAACCAATTGCGCGACAAAATCGGAGTTATGTTTGGCAGCCCAGAAACTACTACAGGTGGTAACGCACTCAAGTATTATGCTTCGGTACGTTTGGATATTCGTCGAATTGGTCAAATCAAAGAAAGTGCCGACAATATCACCGGAAACCGTACCAAAGTAAAAGTGGTAAAAAACAAATTAGCTCCTCCATTTAAAGTAGTTGAATTTGACATTATGTACGGCGAAGGAATCTCTAAAGTAGGCGAAATTATCGATTTGGCCGTTGAGTTAGAGATTGTTAAAAAATCAGGTTCTTGGTTTAGCTATGATGGCAACCGCCTCTCACAAGGCCGTGATGCTGTAAAGCAACTACTCAAAGACAACCCTGAACTGACAGAAGAAATTGAGGCCAAAATCCGAGCCAAAGTCAGTGAAGATGAAAATGCTTTGATTGATACGCTCGAACCCAATATCGCCGACGACGGTACACCAGATTAATTCATATCAAGCCAGGGCGGAGAGAGTCTCCGCCCTTTTTTGTTGCTTTATTTCAAAATTTCTCGCGAAATCACTAACTTTTGAATTTCGCTCGTTCCTTCGCCAATCGTACAAAGTTTACAGTCACGGTAAAATTTCTCGACCGGAAAGTCTTTGGTGAAACCATATCCTCCAAAAATCTGTACGGCTTCATTGGCTACCCTCACCGACACTTCTGAAGCATAGTATTTGGCAGTGGCACTCTGTAAAGTCACCTTCTCGCCTCTATCTTTACGGTCAGCGGCGTCGTAAATAAGCAATTTTGCTGCCTCTATTTCGGTATACATATCAGCCAATTTAAAAGCAATACTTTGAAACTGAGAAATAGGCTTACCGAATTGTTCTCTTTCTTTAGAGTAAGCCAGTGCCGCTTCATAAGCGCCCAGCGCCGTTCCCAAACTTAGAGCGGCAATCGAAATCCGTCCACCATCAAGGATTTTCAACGACTGTACAAACCCTTCCCCTACTTCGCCCAATACTTGACTCTCATGAATACGGCAATCCTGAAAAATCATCTCAGCCGTTTCGGAAGCTCTCATTCCAAGTTTATCTTCTTTTTTGCCTGCCACAAATCCCGTAGTACCACGCTCTACCACAAAAGCCGTAGCTCCGCGCTTATCACCAGGTGCTCCCGTACGCGCAATCACCACGGCCACGTTGCCACTTTTACCGTGCGTAATAAAATTTTTAGAGCCATTGAGTACCCAATACTCCCCTTCTTTGACAGCCACCGTACGCATATTGCCCGCATCCGAGCCTGTATTGGGCTCTGTAAGGCCCCACGCTCCAATCCACTCACCAGAGGCAAGTTTAGGCAAATATTTTTGTTTTTGTGATTCATTCCCAAACATCAATATATGATTGGTACAGAGCGAATTGTGAGCTGCCATAGAAAGCCCAATCGAGGGATCTACTTTACTCAATTCGACAATCGCCGTCACATATTCTCGATACCCCAACCCTGCACCACCGTATTGCTCGGGCACTAACACTCCCATCACACCTAATTCTCCTAACTGATGAAACACATCCACAGGAAAATGCTGCTTTTCGTCCCAGTCTCGCACGTAGGGTTTAATCATTTTAAGGGCAAAATCTCGCACAGCCTGTGCAATCAATTCTTGATTTTCTACAATTTCTGTAATCATGGATGTAAAATAGATTGGTTTTCGTTGTTGACTATATATTCCTAATTTATAAAAATACAACGACTATGCCAAGGTTTGGGAACTAATCCCAACAGCCATGAAGAGGAAAATTTTGTTATCCAAAGATTTAGTGGCTCAAGTATTTCTTAAAGTATTACAAAAGATAGAAAAAATTTGTCACAACAACTATTTTATAATACTATTCTTTTTAGAAAAAATGGCGTATTCACCGTAAAATCATTAGTAGTATGACAAATATGCGATTGGTTTAGAGGGTTTGACAAAATTCTTCTAATTTTGGGACGATTTGTATAGACTCAAAAAAATACAATTTTAAACTTTTTCAGTAAATTATTAGATTACTAACCAAATCATCATATAAAGGCATGAAAATAGCAGTAGTAGGAACTGGATATGTAGGACTTGTAACAGGTACTTGTTTTTCTGAAACAGGGATTCAAGTAACTTGTATCGACATCGATGTAAAAAAAGTTGAAAAACTCAACAACAGTGTTATTCCCATTTACGAGCCAGGCCTCGATGTTCTTTTCCACCGCAACGTAGCCGAAGGCCGCCTAAAATTCACGACCAACCTTGCAGAAGGTATTAAAGATGCAGAAGTTATATTTTTAGCTTTGCCAACGCCTCCAGGTGAAGACGGTTCTGCTGATTTGAAATATATTTTGAAAGTGGCCGACGACCTCGGAAACATTATGGAAGAGTATGCGGTGATTGTGGATAAGAGCACCGTACCCGTGGGTACCGCCGAGAAAGTCTACGCTGCTGTCGCCAAAAACGCCAAAGTAGATTTCGACGTCGTCTCAAATCCTGAATTTTTACGAGAAGGTGTAGCCGTTGAAGACTTTATGAAACCCGACCGCGTGGTGATTGGGACACGTTCAGAAAAAGCAAAGAAAGTAATGGAAAAACTGTACGCACCACTGGTACGCCAAGGCAATCCCGTTATTTTCATGGACGAACGCTCAGCCGAAATGACCAAATATGCCGCTAACTCGTTTTTGGCTATGAAAATTACGTTTATGAACGAAATCGCTAACCTATGCGAACTTGCAGGTGCCGACGTAGACAATGTGCGTAAAGGTATTGGTACTGATAGCCGTATTGGTAAACGTTTCTTGTTTGCAGGTATTGGCTACGGCGGAAGCTGCTTCCCCAAAGACGTACAAGCATTGGCCAAAACCTCTGAAGAGTATAACTATGATTTCAAGGTTTTGAAGTCAGTAATGGAAGTGAATGAACTCCAAAAAACCAAAATGCTTCCTTTACTTAGAAAGCATTTTGATGGGGAGCTCCAAGGAAAAACCATCGCCGTGTGGGGACTTTCTTTTAAACCTTATACCGATGATATTCGCGAAGCCCCAGCTTTGGAAAATATCAAGATTTTGCTTGAAGAAGGGGCCAAAGTAATTGCCTACGATCCCGAAGGTATGGAAAACGTAAAAAATTATGTGTTTGGCAACAAAATCACTTATGCACATACTCCTTACGCTGCCTTAGATGACGCCGATGCATTGATGATTTTTACTGAATGGCCCCAATTCCGTACTCCCGAATTTGAAAAAATGGCGTTATTGATGAAAAATAAAGTTATTTTTGACGGCCGTAATGTGTACGAATTGGATCAAATGAAAGAATTAGGTTTCACTTACTATTCAATCGGACGCGAAACCGTAACCCAGTAAGTTTCAATAGTGTAGGTTTGTCGTAGCTTTGGTAGCTACCCAGTTTTGATAATTGATAAATTGATAATTGATACATGAAAAGAGTCTTAATTACAGGCGCAGCAGGCTTTTTAGGGTCGCACTTATGCGATAGGTTTATTGCAGAGGGTTTTTATGTCATTGGAATGGACAACCTCATCACAGGCGATTTGCGCAACATAGAGCATTTGCGTTCAAACCCCAAATTTGAGTTTATTCACCACGACATTTCCAAACACATTGTCATTGACGGTGAGCTGCATTATATCCTCAACTTTGCCTCTCCTGCTAGCCCCATTGACTACTTAAAAATCCCTATTCAGACCCTTAAAGTGGGGTCGTTGGGTACTCAAAACTGTCTTGGACTTGCCAAAGCCAAAGGAGCCCGTATCTTGGTAGCTTCTACTTCTGAGGTATATGGCGACCCACTCGTACACCCCCAAAATGAAGAATACTGGGGCCATGTCAATCCAGTAGGATTGCGCGGATGCTACGACGAAGCCAAGCGCTTCCAAGAAGCTATCACGATGGCTTACCACCGCCACCACGGTGTCGAGACACGTATCGTACGTATTTTCAACACCTACGGACCTCGCATGCGTCTGAACGACGGCCGAGTGCTACCAGCTTTTATTGGCCAAGCATTGCGTGGAGAAGACCTTACGGTATTTGGTGATGGTTCACAAACTCGCTCTTTCTGTTACGTCGATGACTTAGTTGAAGGTATTTATCGCCTCCTTATGAGCGATTATGCCATGCCTGTCAACGTTGGAAACCCCGCCGAAATCACCATTGGGCAGTTTGCTGAAGAAATTATCAAACTTACTGGAACTACTCAAAAAGTAATCTACAAACCTCTTCCACAAGACGATCCAAAACAGCGTCAACCAGATATTACATTGGCTAAGCAAGTTTTGGGTTGGGAGCCAAAAGTATCAAGAGCGGAAGGCTTAAAAATCACTTACGAATACTTCAAGAATCTTCCCGAAGATCGTTTATATGAAGAAACTCACCACCGTGAGTTTTAAGACACGATTCTATTCTATTCATCAACGCCCTTTGCCAAATTTTAGCAAAGGGCGTTGTGTTAGGTTGAGCTATCTTTTTTCTTTTTAATTTTACTGAACCCAACATTGCTTTCTACAATATCCCACACTATCATTTCTCCCTCCTTGTTATCGTTCGCAATGCCTACTGGTTTGACTACTAAATAACGATCATCATCCATTTCATTATTTAGATCGTACGCTTGCCTTCCTAATTCTAGATTTTTTTGTATTTCTTTGAGCTGAGCTACATCTTTTGCTGTTGGCATACTAATGGAAATTTAGTATAAAAAGTTTTTCCTTTAATTATTTTACCAACATATATACGGATGTTTAAACGTAATCGATGATTTAATAGCATGAATTGGGATTTTTATTAAACCTCTTTTCAAGTCCCTCTTGTTGCTATTTCTCAAAGACTAATCTGTTTTCATATTGTTTCCATCATAGGGATGTAACCGTCTGAAAACAAATCCAGAAATAATTGTAAGTATTCCAATAGCTAGAAAGGTATATCGAAAAGCCTCATGTAAGTGGAGTGCTGGTAAATGTTCCTGAAATATTTTTAATAAAAGTAGCCCAAAAGAAATCCCAAACCCTATCGCCAACTGTTGGTTGACTGAAAGTAAGGAGTTGCCATTGCTCTCATGATAATTTCTAAGGTCAGCAATTGAGATGGTGTTCATGGCCGTAAATTGAATAGAATTGAAAAAACCTAAAACCATCAAAATAGGCATAAAGGTATAAACAGCGCTATTCACTGCTGGAATAGCCAATAAACAAATCATGAGACCAATAATAAACGTATTGAACATCAGTGTTTTTCGATAGCCCCATTTGTTTAGAATTCTAATAACTACCGATTTTCCAAACATCGCCGAAACAGCCATGGGCGCCACAATCCAGCCAGAAAGAACAGCACTTTTGCCATAATCTACTTGAATCATCAAAGGGACCAACAAAGGTACAGAGCTAATGCCCAAGCGCGTTGCTAAATTCCCAAGAATTCCTACCCGAAATGTTCTTACTTTAAACAAATTGAGAGGAAAAATGGGATACTGCGCAAACAAGGCATGCTTATAGTAAAAAAATAACAATAAAAAGCTCAAAATAAAAACGAGAAGTACAGGTGTAAGATTCTTCGCATTCCCTAGCCACTCCAACGAAATGGACATCAATAAAGAAGCAGAGGCGAAGATTAAAAAACCTTTCAAATCAAAATGAGTAGAAGGAGCCTTATAATTTGGCATGTATTTTTGACTCAACAAAATGCCAATTAATCCCATGGGAATATTGATTAGGAAAATCCAATGCCAGCTCAAAAAATCAACGATATAACCTCCAAACAAAGGTCCAAGTACAGGACCAATGAGTGCGGGGACAATAGCGTAATTCATCGCTTTTACTATCTCATTTTTGTGAAATGTCTTAATAAGTGCCAATTTCCCCACTGGTGTCATCAGGCTTCCCCCTATTCCTTGTATCACCCTTGCGATGACCAAATGGGTTAAGTTTTGAGAAAGTGAACAAAAAAATGAACCAATGCTAAAAAATAATAAGGCAAGAATAAATATCTTTTTGGTTCCAAACTTATCCGCCAAAAAACCACTCACTGGCATAAATACCGCTAAAGTAAGTACATAACTCACAATCGCATTTTGCATATGTAGGGGCGACTCGTGCAATGAATTGGCAATCGAAGGTAAAGAAGTATTAAGAATGGTAGAGTCCAACATCTGCATAAAAATAGACGTGGCCAACACTATAGGCAGGACTCTCTTCGTCATTTGTATATCATCTATGGTGTTATTCATTGGCTGAATGTATTTAGTTTTCAATTCCTTAAAAAGCAAGAAGGGGTTGTCTTTGCGAGACAACCCCTTCTTGCTTTTTACCGAAAAATCTACCCTAAATAAGTTTTGAGGGCTTTGCTACGTGAGGTATGACGCAAACGACGAATCGCTTTTTCTTTGATTTGGCGTACCCTTTCACGAGTAAGATTAAATTTTTCCCCTATTTCTTCTAGGGTCATTGGGTGCTCACCGTTTAAGCCAAAATATAAGGCAATGACATCTGATTCACGTTGAGTAAGCGTAGAAAGCGCACGCGCTACTTCTTTTCGTAGCGAATCATTGATAAGCCCTTGATCTGGTTTCTCCTCCATGTCGTTTTCGAGTACATCGAGAAGGCTATTTTCTTCACCTTGTACGAAAGGAGCATCCATGGAGACGTGACGTCCAGAGATTTTGAGAGTATCTACGACCTCATTGGCAGAAATATCAAGTACTTCGGCCAATTCCTCGGGCGAAGGCTCACGTTCAAATTTCTGCTCAAGATCCGAAAATGTCTTTGAGATTTTATTAAGAGATCCTACACGGTTGAGTGGAAGACGCACGATACGGGACTGCTCGGCCAAAGCCTGCAAGATGGATTGACGAATCCACCATACTGCGTACGAAATGAATTTAAAACCACGGGTTTCGTCAAAACGCTGTGCCGCTTTGATAAGACCTAAGTTTCCTTCATTGATTAAATCACCAAGCGACAAACCTTGGTTTTGGTATTGTTTTGCAACTGATACCACAAAACGCAAGTTTGCTTTTGTCAATCTCTCCAATGCTTGCTGATCACCTTCCCGAATTCGTTGCGCCAAAGTTACCTCCTCATCGGGGGTGAGCAAATCTACCTTACCAATTTCCTGTAAATACTTATCGAGTGATTGGCTTTCACGGTTGGTAATCTGCTTGCTGATTTTAAGCTGTCTCATTTATTTATACTTTGGTGCTGTTTACTTCTATTTGGTAACGAAAAAAGAGGACTAAAAGTTAAAAAACGCTCGGATTTTTAAGTTAAAAAACCAAAAATCTACTTACCGTGGGCGGCGGTTATCATCCTTACGGCGTTCTCCTCTATCTCCACGGTCGTTGCGGTCTCCTCTATCCTCACGAGGAGGTCGTTCTACGTAGCCTTCTGGCTTGGGCAAGAGCACTTTTCTTGACAGGCGGAATTTACCCGTTTTTTTATCGTGTTCTACCAATTTCACTTGTACTTCTTCACCTACTTGAAGTACCCCGTCCATATTTTCGAGGCGTTCCCACGTAATTTCAGAAATATGCAATAACCCGTCTTTGCCCGGCATAAACTCTACAAATGCACCAAATGGCTGAATGGTCTTCACGATTCCGGTGTACACTTCGCCTACCTCTGGAATAGCAACAATCCCTTTGATACGCTTCACAGCGATATCCATGCTTTGCCCATTGGTTGCAAATATGCTCACAAAGCCCGCATTGTCGCGCTCTTCGATGGTCACTGTAGCACCAGATACACGCTGAATCTCCTGCACAATCTTACCACCTGGCCCGATTACGGCACCGATTTGGTCTTGAGCAATCTGAATCACTACTGCACGAGGAGCATGAGGTTTGAGTTCTTCACGCGGCTCAGTGATGGCTTTCTTCATTTCACCTAAAATATGCAAACGACCACGGCGAGCTTGAGCCAATGCTTCGGTCAATACTTCATACGAAAGTCCATTGACTTTCAAGTCCATCTGACAAGCCGTGATTCCATTTTCGGTACCAGTTACCTTAAAATCCATATCACCTAAGTGATCTTCATCCCCAAGGATATCCGACAAAATGGCGTATTTACCAGCCTCATCCGTAATCAATCCCATTGCAATTCCGGCCACTGGTGCTTTTATTTTCACACCCGCATCCATAAGCGCAAGCGTACCAGCACATACAGTAGCCATTGAGGAGGAACCATTTGATTCTAATATATCAGAAACTATACGAATTGTGTATGGATTTTCTTCATCGGGAGGCAATACTTTTTTCAATGCACGATGCGCCAAGTTGCCGTGCCCTACTTCACGGCGACCAGGTCCACGGTTAGGTTTTACCTCTCCTGTAGAAAACCCTGGAAAATTGTAATGCAACAAAAAACGTCCGTATCCATAAGCCATCGCTGTATCGATGATTTGTTCGTCCATTTTAGTGCCCAAGGTCACAGTAGTGAGCGATTGGGTTTCACCGCGGGTAAAAAGCGCCGATCCGTGCGGAGCAGGTAAAAAATCTACCTCACTCTCAATCGGCCGAATCTGCTCCAAGGCTCTTCCGTCGAGGCGTTTTCTTTCATCGAGCACAAGTCTACGTGAAGCTTCCCATTCTAAGTCGTGGTAATAACGCTTTATGAGGGGAAGTTTTTCTTCGTATGTTTCTGGATTTTCTTCTTTGAATTTTTCGAGGTATTCCGTAATGACAGCCTTAAATCCCTCTTTACGAACTTGTTTGTTGGCCGAGCCTTGTTGAGCTACAGCATAAATTTTGTCATAACAGGCCTCTCTTACTTTTTGACGCAACTCTTCATCGTGCGTCACATATTCAAAAGGGCGTTTTTCGGTTTTGCCAGCCGCTGCTTCAAATTCTTTTTGCGCTGCACATTGAATCTTAATCACCTCATGGGCAGCTTTGAGGGCTTCTACCACTTCTTCTTCAGAAGCCTCGCTCATTTCACCTTCCACCATACAAATATCTTTTGCAGAGGCAGCTACAATGAGGTCGAGGGTTGCATTTTTGAGTTGAGAAGTAGGAGGATTGATGATATACTGCCCGTCTATTTTGGCTACCCTTACTTCAGAAATAGGGCCATTAAACGGAATATCTGTAATCATTAAAGCTGATGACGCTGCCAAAGCAGCTAAGGCATCTGGTAATACTTCGGCGTCGGCCGAAATCAAAAATACATTTACTTGTGTATCTGCATAAAAGTCGTCTGGAAACATCGGACGGAGTGCTCGGTCTACCAAACGGCTCACCAATACTTCGTGGTCAGAGAGCTTACCTTCTCTTTTTTGGAAGCTTCCAGGGATTCGACCCGCCGAGGCAAATTTCTCTTGGTAATCGACCGACAATGGTAGAAAATCAGTACCGGGTCTGGCTTCTGGATTGGACACAACCGTTGCCAGCAGCATCGTATTGCCCATACGTACAACTACCGAGCCGTTGGCTTGTCTGGCTAACTTTCCAGTTTCAATTGTGATAGTACGACCATCCGGAAGCGTAATGGTCTTAGTGATGATGTTAAACATGAAAGAAGAATTAATAAACCGCTTTTTGCCCCCTTTGGGCTATTGATATTATCATTTAAGTGCATAAGTCATTTATAGCTTATTGCTACTTTACTTTTAGCTCTTCCTAAATGATTTTTTGTAAAATATTTTTTGGATAAAATAAACTAGCGTAGTTCGTTCTATCAAGGAAGAAAATGACAAACAGGGAATCCAACTGTTTGGAATTCCCTGTTTGAGTATCGCTTATTTTCTGATGTTCAATTCAGCGATGATAGAGCGATAACGACTGATGTCATTTTTTTGAAGATAATTTAATAATCTTCTGCGCTTTCCTACCAATTTCAAAAGACCAAGACGGGTAGCATTGTCATGCTTGTGCTGCTTCAAATGCTCTGTCAAGTGGTTGATACGGTGGGTAAATAAAGCAATTTGTGATTCGGGTGAGCCAGTGTCGCTCTCAGACTTGCCATATTTTTGAAACAAGTCTTTTTTCACTTCCGATGTTAAATACATAATTGTAACCTCAGATTAAAAGAAAAAACATAATTATAAAAACGGCTGCAAAGATACTAAATTAATTTGAATAAATTGTTTTATCTTTTCGCCATTTTTTTAATACGGCCCCATTGTCCCATTTTTTCTTTATTTTCTCCAACCAAATCACGTAAATGTCTTTGTCGAATAGTCTAGAATCCTTCATAGCCCTATCTGCAAAGTAAAATCCAACCAGTAATAATATAGCGTTTGAAAACCAAGCTCCTATCGGTACCACTACCAAGCCATCTTTCGCCCATTTATCACCTTGTAAAGTCAATACATAAGACAAGATAAAAAATAATACCGATACCAAAACCGGAATTCCAAAGCCTCCTTTTTTGATAATAGCTCCCAAAGGTGCTCCCAATAAAAACATTACAAAGCACGAAACCGCTTGGGTATATTTATGGTGCATTTCCAAATCATACCGATACCATGCTTTGCCTTTTTCGCTAATGTAGGTTTTGTTACTTTCGGCATAAGATTTTACGTTTTGGGCTTGGTTTAGGGCAGTAGCTACAATCTGCTCCTTCTCTGAAGCACTTATAATAGGCTTTTTCTTCAACAAAGAATCCACCCACTTTCCATACTTTGGGGCTGTTTGCTTAGGTAAAGTCTCTGCTCTGAAGGCATAGCTAAAGTACTGTTTTGATTGGGTAAAAAGCCCATCCCTTGATTTTTTATACTCTTTTTTGAGCGAATCGGCTACTCTTCTCAATTCTACGGCGTCTTTCATGTATTCATGGTACTGAAACTGTGTCTCATCGGTACGTTTTAGTCCAAAAGACTCCAAACTCACCACCATTTTATAATGCCCAAAATGAGAACGGGTAAATTGACGATTATCAGCTGAGGAATAAGCACCACCCGATTGCGCACTTTCGCTGTATTGATTGCCATTATAAAGCTCAAAAACGAGGTAGGCTTTGTCATGAATGGTATACATCAATCCTGAATCCGCCAAAATCACCTCTCGGTTGCCCGCATTGTAGTCGTTGGTAGGGTGCCGATAAATGACCAGCCCCTTGAGGCTTCGTTCGTTGGGCGCTGGAAATTTTTTATCTACTTTGATATTGTAGCCTGGCAAGTCGTTATAAAAAATCCCCTCTTTGATATTGAGGGTTGCTTTGGCGGTTTTGATATCATAAAGTAAGCTATACCCTTTAAGGTTAGCCCAAGGAGCGACTTCATTATTATACCAAAAAGAAAAAAGCGTAATACACATCACTACAACCATCACAGAGCGCATAGCACGCCAAGTAGAAATCCCTGCGCTTTTGATGGCGGTCAGTTCAAAAAACTCCCCTAGATTTCCGAAGGTCATCAACGACGAAAGCAAAACTGCCAAGGGCAGTGCAATAGGGATGGTAATTAGGCTAAAATAAGTTAATAATTTAACATAATTTATGAAATCAATGTCTTTTCCTACAAGTTCGTTGAGATACTGAGAAATAAGACGCATCAAGAAAATGAAGACAACAATACACAGCGTCAACACAAACGGCCCTAAAAACGACCGTAAAACTAACTTATCAATCTTTTTCATGCATTCGACTTGGGCTGCTAATAGTCAGGCGTTAATGATTAATGAAATTTAATAAATAATTTGTTTCATCAATCAACTCATGACTTCTACCCCTTCTTCAGCTTCCGACAATTTCCTTCAGACTTTCTATTAAACCACCCCAAAGGTCTTTTAGTTCTTCAGCATCAGCATTGAGTGAATAATCCGTAATGCGTAAATAGGTAGAGCCTGTCAAATCACTAACATCTATTTTAAACTCGATGTAATTGTTGTCGCGATTACTCTCACTCGTATTAAGAAACTCAAATTTCACGCTTTTATTGAGTCGCAACGACGTTTGCTCTGCAATATGACTTTCCTTATCCCATACAAAGTCAAAGGTATGGTCAGGCCTAATATTGACTTTATCACAAAACCATTGTGACAACCCCGATGCCGTACTCACATACGGAAATAGCATCTTAGGAGAAGCTCTAAGCTCGTATTCGTCGGTGTATTTGAATTTTTGCATAGTATTTGGGTTTGGTTAATGGTTAGTATTATAGACTAGGGATAAAAACGTACAAATCAGTATCTTTACTTCATCCTTTCATCGCTCTTACGATAGCGGCAAAATAGAAACTTCCTTTTATTATTCAAAATCTGTTTGCATAATAAAATTATTTATTCTACTTTTGCACCACCAAAACGATGGCGGGGTAGCTCAGCTGGTTAGAGCGTAGGATTCATAACCCTAAGGTCGGCAGTTCGATCCTGCTCCCCGCTACACTGATTAATAGGCCGTTACGAAGACTTTTCGTAGCGGCTTTTTTATTTGCTACAACATAAGTACAAACAAAGGCTCAAGAGAATATCCCTTTTTGTCTACTTTTGCCTTGTTAAACTATCTAAAAAATTTTAGGTTTTCTTCGCTTTCATTACTACCGCCAAGCAATTATTTATGCAACTGATAGGCTATTTTATCAGGCTTAACCACTTATCTATTAAAAGTTCGGAGTCCAATTAAAGATTTTTTAGAGAATGTAAATGGCAGAATCTTGGGCTTTGGAAACAGACACTTAGAAATTGACTCCTCTCCCTATTCGTTCTTTCCTTATTTTAATCAATTTGAGAACATCTAAAATATTAATCCAGGCAAGACAAATACTCAAACTATTGTAAAACAAACACTTAACAACAAAAAGCAGTTACAACTTCTAGTCGTAACTGCTTTTTGTTGAAAATGGCGATGTACGAAATCAACTGAAGGTACAAAGACTCTCTCTTTTCTTTCTGTCACTATCTTCGATCATACGTTATCTTTTTTTAGCAATCACGTCTATTGTGACCTAATTCTCACCCAAAGTTGTATTGTTTATCACTCCACCGACCACTTTACCTCCGCCCATTTTACGTCTTGAGGTAGTATATTTTTTTGAGCAGCTAATGCCGCTACTCGCCCTGCGCCTTGTCCCATAATGGCGGCATTGCCCGTAACTCGGTAGCTCGAATGCGCCACAAAGTCGCCACTGATACATCTGCCTGCCATCATCAATCCCTGCACATCTTTGGCAATCAACGCCCGAATCGGAATATCATAGGGTTTGATGTTGGTACCTCTGTTGTAAGCTCCCGCTTCGTCTTCTTTTTTCACCGAATGAACATCCACTCCGAACGTGACTCGACAAACGGCATCTTCGAAACGTGCGCCTTTTATCAAATCCAAGCGCGAAACGGTATATAAACCATGAATACGGCGGCTTTCCCGAACCCCAATCTGAGCACCTGTAGCAACCACTTTCAGATTGGTCCACGGTCCCCCGAGTGACTGCAAACTATGAATAATCTTGTGGACTTCGGCTCGTCCTTTCAATGTGGCCTCGGTTACCTGACGAGCATCGGTTCCCAAATAACCGTATTCGTGGTTGGCCATGAGCATATGTAAATCCTCATAAATAGGAAACAAACTGGGACGTGTATAGGAAGGCTTATGACCACCTTTAATAATTGCCTCCTCTAACCGTTTTTTGGAACGTGAGCCTATTTTACTGTCTTCTTCATCTCGGATAAACTCCTTTATTTCAGCATAATGAACACCCGTAATCAGACAAAGCATACTCATGGGTTGACCTTGCCCTGCGCTATCGCCATAGTCAAAATTGCAACCCGCACGGGCAGCCAAATCGCCGTCGCCTGTACAGTCAATAAAAACTTTTCCTGCCCATGCTTCACGGCCTGATTTAGATTCGGTAACGACGTGCGTTAATCTCCCGTTTTTTTGTGACGTAGCTACAATTCGGGTAAAAAGCCGTATCGTAACCCCTGCCTGTAGGCACAATTCTTCCAATAGGATTTTCATCTGTTCGGCATCAAACGAAAACGAATTACCCGTGGGAATGGTCGCACTACCTTTGCGCTCACGAAGTTTATCTTTGATTTCAGCGACCAGCCCACCTTTGTTTTTGTTGTCGATAATCCACGTCAAACAGCCTGATGTCCAGACTCCTCCCAAACAACCATGCACTTCCAACAGCAAGGTTTTGGCCCCCGTACGCCCTGCTTCAATGGCTGCTGCTACTCCCGCAGGTCCTGCCCCACACACAATGACATCGTAGCTATCGACCACGGGTATATCGCGGGCGGGCTCACTCAAACTGCCTGCCATTACATTCGGTGCGGTCGTCTGACCCAATGCCGTCAAAGGAAGTGAGGCCGAAGCAGCCCCCGCTAATGTTGCTGATAAAAAATCTCTTCTTTGCATAACTCAAGACATTTAATCGTTCGTTTTTAGATTGACAAATTCAGCCTTGTTTCCCTTACCTATGTAATCAAATTTAATATTACGAATTTGCACAAATCCAATAGGTTTAGCAGGTACGCCCACTAACCACCACCCATAATCACGGGCAGAATGAACTTGAATATTTTCGAGTGTAATCTGGTCAAAATCAGGCGGAAAATTGCCACCCCGATAACTGTGATAATCCATTTGCATTCGAATCGCGGCCTGACGACAGCTATCAATCATGATATTTCGTACCCACAGTTTACGGACAAATCCTCCTCGGTCGAGATTAGCTTTGAGCGTAAGACCCAAGTTGGCTGTTGGAATCCTACAGTCATCGACCCAGACATTCTCGACCCCTCCCGACATCTCCGACCCGATGCAAAATCCGTTGGCAATACGCGACCGAAGGGTACATTTCCGGACCACTATATTGCGCGAACCTTTCCGACTCCAGGCATCCTGGTCGCGTCCTGCTTTGATAGAAATAGGGTCGTCGTCGGTGTTTATATCGCAATTTTCAATCAGTACGTCCTCGCACGAATCTGGGTCGATGCCATCGTCGTTGGTAGTGCCGTGATGAATGGTCAGGTTACGAATCGTGATGTTTTTGGAGAAAACAGGGTGAATCGTCCAGAAGGGGCTTTGCTGTGCCGTAAATCCTTCCAACAAAATTCCTTCACAATCGTAAAACTCCAGCAACGTAGGCCGTAATTTGTACCCTTCCCCAAATACACGTTGTGATTCTGGAACACCCGTTTCGCCCATTTTTCGCAAAATGGTTTTAGCCTTTTCCTGGTCATCGCCGTTGGGTTGTTTTTTCCAGACAAACCAGAATTTGTCGGCTTGCCCGTCGAAGATTCCCTTGCCCGTAATGGCCAGATTTTTTTGTCCATTGGCATAAACCAACGGCGAATAGTTATAACAAACGGTGCCTTCCCAACGTACTTTGACAAGAGGCAGGTAATCGGCAGGATTGGTGCCAAAACGAATAATTGCTTCCTCCGAAAGATGCAGATTGACGTTTGACAGCATCCTGATAGGGCCGTTGCAAACATACTCTCCTTTGGAAACAGTCACCCGTCCTCCGCCCGTTTTGTGGCAGGCTTCAATGGTTTGATTGACCGCCTGCTGGAAAGAGTGGCCTTGTTTAACCTGTACTTTAAATTCCTTCTTGGGAAAAATGGGTGGCTTAATGTGGGACAAAACAGCTGCTATCTGCTGATTAAACAAATCAGAATTACGGGAAAACTCCTGAGCATGTAGGGGTATAGGCACAGGAAATAATTCTGACAACCAAAATGTTACCACAAAATAAATCAATGATATATTCAAGTAAGTAAGAATAAAGATTACATGTGATTTAGCACTTATTCAAAAAACATCTCTCTTTTCAGTTATCCTGCTTAATCCACTCCAGCAAAATTTCGTTGTTAGGAGATAAACGTAGATGCTTGGCTCCAGAAGGATACCCTTTTTCCTGCTCCGACGCGGTAAGCGGTTGACCCGCCCCATTTAGCACCCCCGAAATCAATACCTGACGAGGCGAAAGAGCCGCTACCAAATCGGGCAAATCGTAGGTTGAAATGGCTCCCGAAACGACAGAAGGTATGTAGCGAGGCAAATATTGTTCATGCTCGGTCAATGAGCGATAGGTACCTAAACCATTCACCAACGCAACTCGACTCAACGAAGGTATCATCATAGCAGCATGAAGTAAATCAGGGACAAATGTCCCAACTCCAACGCCTGACATTCTGGTATTTGGTACTTTTGTCTTGATAAACTCCGTTATCAGTTGAATCTCCTCCATGCGAATAGCAACCAGACTTTTTTTGGTCAAAATCCCCATATACCACAAATTCAGCGATGTGCTGTCGATGTACGAATCTCCTCCCGACAAATAGCCATTGGCAAGTTCTCCTGCACCACTCAAATCAGGTACTACTACGTGATAACCTGCTTGAGCAAGTTGCTCGCCTTGGCCGTTCTTTTTAGCAATGTCGGCTTTGCCTTTTGAAGAAATATACAACACCGTTTTATTTGATTGGGCGTGGGGTCGAAGCCATAAAACCGGCAAATAGTAAGCACCAGGCCCTTTCACGAGGTACTTTTCAAGGTCGTAACCTTCTTTCGGAAATTTTCCCGAAAAAACAACTTCCTCCAACATAGGTGCCGTATAGCCCGTTAATAAAATGAGCTGCTGACTTAAATTCTTCGGATTGATTTTTGGTTTACTGTCATTTACCCTTTTTTGTGTCAAAGTAAACAGCGTTTCTCCTTTCAGGGACGTGTATACGTTGCCAGTAGGCGTTATTTTCAGTTCTTCTTCAGTAAATGGCACAATCTTTTCATCGATGTGTGAACCAGGGTTTTGAAGGTGTTTTTGGAAAAAAGCATAGGTTGCTTCTCGGTTTTTGGGCGTGGAAGCGTGGGGAGCATCATCTTCAACTTTATCAAGATTGACTTCTGCCCCAAAGGCTTTGAAAGACTTTTTGGCTTCGTCATACAACTCTCTCGCACCGTCAATGCTGAACATATCACGCGTAGTTGTCACCATTAAAGTAGGACGAGGAGCACGAACCTCCACTAAATCTCCCAAATCCAACCCTTTGGCCAGCATACCTGCCAGTATTTGTTCGGCATCTTGTGGGCCATTGGATTTCAGCAGCTTATCATACGTAGTTAAGTAGCATTCAGGTGCTGCAACCGCAATACGTGAATCCATAGCCGCGATATACGCACTTTGTGTCCCCCCTCCCGAACGTCCTGTAATACCAATGCGTTTGGCATCAATTTCGGGACGCGTCAACAGATAATCCACTGCCCGAATACCGTCCCAAATAAAATACATCGCGGGAGATATTCCCGCCACAAACGATTGCGCTCCAGGATACGAATGTTCTAAAGTTGGTTTGAGATTACCAAATCGTTTTGGCTCATTCGTTTTGGCATATTGAATACGTTCTCCCTGTCCAATGGGGTCAAATGCAAGTACAGCAAAGCCTTTTTGGACGTAATTGAGTATCATTTGTTGATAAACACTAGTCCGAAAAGCAGTAGCTCCGTGTCCGCTACAGAAAACAATAGCAGGGAGATTTTTACGTTCACGAGCGGGTAAAAACAAAGCCGCCGTTACAAAATAATTGGGCATAGACTCAAAATAGAACTTTTCGACGGTGATGCCATTTCGTTCTATTTTTCCCGTAATGACAGGATTGAGGGGCGTTTTTTCGGGGAACGCCCCCACCGCTTCCTGTAATTTCTGACGAACAAAAGCCTGTCTTTTTTGCCAATCCTGAGGGTTTTTTAGTGCTTGCACGGCCTTTTTTCGTTGATTCAACTGCGCAAAAGCTTGGTCACACAAATGATGGTACAACGCCATCGGTTGAGCACCATAGTACTTCCAATAAGGGAGTACGGCCAATTCATCTTGGGCTTGCGATACCGTTGTCAGGAACAGAAGAATACCCGTTAGAATAGTAAAAGACTTCAATTTCATACTTCATAATTCGTTTATAATCAAATTCTTATTCTACTTTTTTGATTGGCCACCTATCGGTTCTAAACGGCAAAAGCGGCAATTCTTTAAGTGCATTGGCCACTCGTACAACCCCTTTATTCCCTTTTAGCTTTACAGATTAAAAGTACACATTGTACGAATTAAGTCTCTCGTTTTCAGACCGTTTTTTAGCATCATAAAGGCAAACTTATTTTTTAACCTCCGTAATTTCAATGGAGTTAATTCCGTTCAGGGCGGTTGATTTCAGTTCCAAAACGATGCGATATACAACTTTCCCAATTGCTTTTTCCAGTTTCGGGTCGTCTGTCGCTTTCTTCTCCACAGTAATCATCGTTATTTTGGGGTCATACCGCATCAGGAGGTCGAAGTTATCACCGTTGAGGAGTAATTCTCCCTCCTTGGGTTGTTGACTGGGCAAGGTTGTCATGAAGTGCAGGCGAGTTTCGCCCGTTTTTGCTGCTAACTGATACGTATCCTGTATGAAAAATCGCTTTCCACGTTCCAACTGATACGCTCGCTCCCAACTTTTCACCTGTGCTTCTTTTGGGTAGGCCCCGCTGATGTCGGTCGAAAAACGAACGCCGTTTTTGGTATCGGTAAAGGTGGATTTTTGAGCCGCAAAATTGCGCCCCTGACGCTGCGCAACGCCGTTGATGAGTGGTACATTGTGGTAGTTGGACTGCATCGTCCAAATAGTATATCGTTCTTTACTGAAGGTTTCACGCGTGTAAGTTCCTACGCCCACATCTAGCAGCACTGGTATCCCATTGTAAAACAAAATGAACGACCCTACATCGTTGTGGTTGTGCTGTTCGTTGTTATGACCGCCCTTGGCCGCAAAATAAAATCCTTGGTCAGTGCCTTCCTTGTCACGGGCTACTGCCACATCCAGATTGGGCAAATAATATTGTTTTAAAAGTGGCTCTGTTTTCGGAACGTTCTGCCAGTCTTCAGGACTGAACAACGTTTCCAGATTACTTCCCAATCGTCCGCCAGTCATCCTTTCAGTTCCATTGGATTTGCCTGACAGATACGCGCCAAATTGCTGCATGACAGGCTCTTGAATTGCTTTCCCAAAGCGATAAATCAGCCCGCCATTGTGATGAAGTTTTGCCTGCGCATCGGCAAAATTGACGTAATACTCTCCCTTGCTGACATAGACGCGATAAATGTACCGACCCATGTTTCGGATGAGCTCGTTACTAAAAATGTCAATTTTCCCTTGGCTGGCTTTTTGCAATAAGGTAAGGTAACTAAACAACCGACCGCTGGCAGCACCCCAGTAGCCCGGGCCTTCGCTACAGCCGCCGTCTTCGGGATAAGAATTGATAAAATGGTCAATGGCACCCATTGTTTTGTAGATGCCATCTTCTCGTTTTTGGGGGTCGGTTTCCAATAATAAAACACAAGTCAACACATTATAACTGCACCAAGGCGTCCAGTTGTTGACCCGACCTTCTCCCCAACCCGTAATCCACCAATAATCGTTTCTTTGGTAAAACGGGTCGAGTACTTTGGCGTATAGTTCTTGTTGCAACCGCTGCGAAATGACGGGGCTGACTTTATCAAATTCAGTATGAAAGAAATACCAAATCCAAGCCAAATCAGCGGCAGTATCACCCGTTACTAAATCAATGATTGGGTTATTTTTATCGGGCAATAAAGTCGTAATGTTACCAAGGGAGCCTTCGTAGCCGTACATGTAAAAATGGGCAGGAGAACTCCATACTGTTTGTTCGCAATAGGCAAATACCCCATTAATCAAATCATCCAAAAATCGCCCTTTCCCTTCTATTAATTCTGCCAATGCCAAGGCACGTAACGCATTCAGTTTTTCCCGATTACTATTATCGGCTGCCTCCCTATTGCCCGTTCGGCTGTAGGTCAGGTATAAGGTAGCGGTGGTAAGTGGCCAACCATATCCAAGGTATTTTTCGCCTTCTTTGATTGCATTTGTTTTTACTGATTCGGGGAGTTTGGCCCATGCCTCTCGGTCAGAATAGGAAGGATAGGTGACCCATTCTTGGCCTTTCACAACAACAGAACTGACCAGTTTTCGGGAAAAGTTATCCAAAAGCAGGTTTCGTTTTTCCTGACCTACGGATATTTTCCAAAAAAGTAACAACAAAAAAGCAATCGTATATTTCATCTTTATTTATTCACCGGTTGTTATTTTATCCAATCCGAAAAAAAATCAATTAGGGGCTTCTCTTTACTGTTATTCCTATCTAAAGTTAAATTCTCTTTCTTGCCTACTTGTTGATAAATGGACTCTACAAAGTACAACTCCTTTTGAATTACATTCTGAGGCTCAGTTGACCTTTTGCTGTCTTGGGGTCTGACTATCGTCTCACCTGTATCCACATTACCCATTGCATCAGTTACATATGTCATCAACAACTTACGGGGCGCCAAACTTGCCGCCAAATCGGGGAGATCATAGGCCGTAAGTGAAGAAGGGACTGCCCCCTCTATAAAATCAAGGGTGTAATACTGATGCCTTGTTAAGGAATGATAGGAAACGTATGGATTGATGAGTGCTACCCGCGAGATAAATGGATCAAAAGCAGCGGCATGCAACAACACTGGTGAAAGTTCTCTGACTGCAACGCCCCCCACTTCTGACATACCGTTCGTTCTTAGTAGATGCACTAATTTGACCACATCTCCCGCTCTTATTCCAACCAAACTTCTGCCTATTAATACCAATCCATACCACAAATCATAGCCTAACCCTTCCATTTTGAAGTGCTGAAAATAATTACTTCCAGCCCATTGCCCCGGTCCGGTTTCGCCCGTTCCAATCAGGTCGGGAATGAGTACATGGCATCCGCCATTGACCAAAGCTAATACCTCTTCACTTTCGGCAAGTTTGGTTTTCCCTTTTGGTGAGAAATATAAAACAGCTTTACCGTTGGCTTTTGATGGAATAAAAAGCAAATACGGAATAACATAATCGCCTTCTCCCTTGATATAATACTTTTCAATCTGAAACCCTTTTTTGGGAATAACCCCCACAAAAACAGGCTTATCAGTTTGAGAGGGTGGGATATAACCGGAAAGTTTCTTAGCTTGTAGAACCACAATAGGCAAATGAACGCTTGGATTTTTTCGAGCAATCTCTAAATCGGCTACGAGTTTATCAGCGTGGCGGGCATTGAGGCTAAAAATCGTTTCTGTTTTTTGGGAAGTTGACAGTTGCCCCGTAGCCGTTACACGTATTTCGTCTGCTGTCAGGTATTCAACGGAATCTTCTTTTGAATTACCGGGATTCGTAAGGGTTTTCTGAAAAAAAGCGTACATCGCTTCACGGTTTTTACGGGTCGATGCGTGCGGAGCGATGTCTTCAACCATGCCAAAATTCTCCGATTTGCCGTACGATTTATAGATACGCGACACTTCCGTATAGGTATCGCGAGAACCCTGATGATTGAAATAATCATTCAACGTCGTAATCATTAACGTAGGTTTGGGCGCACGGGCAATGAGAAAGTCAGGCTCGTCAAACTCTTTTCCTATGATATTCGGCAAATTCTGTTCAGCATCGGGCGGGCCAAGTGCCTGTAGCAATCGGGTAAAATTAGTGATGTAACATTCAGGGGCAGTAGCCAATATTCGGTCGTCCAGTGCTCCGATGAAAGCTGTTTGAGTGCCTCCCCCCGACCGCCCCGTCATACCGATGCGAGCAGGGTCAACTTCGGGACGACTCAGAAGGTAATCCACCGCCCTGATTCCATCCCACATCATGTAGCGAGCCTGACTGCTGCCCGTTATAAACGTTTGTGGGCCCGGCATATCGTGTTCACGTGTAGGACTACCTACCTTTGACTTTCCCGTTTGTTCATCCAAATACTCTAAACGCTCTCCCTGTCCAACAGGGTCGAATGCTAGGACGATAAAACCTTTTTGAACCAGATTTAACAATACCTGTTGGTAAGGGGCAGCTTTATAGCCCGTAGGTGAATGGCCGCTGCAATACACAATGCCTGGTGCTTTACCTGTCAGGGGTTCAGGGATAAAAAGTGTAGAAGTAACATAAAATCCGGGCTGAGATTCAAACAAAATGTGTTCCACTCGGTATCCCATTTTATGAATTACCCGAAGCGTTTTGGCATTTAATGGGGTTCGCTCGGGGAATGGGCCGATGGCCTCAAGGAGTGTTTTTTTCGCCCATTGCTGTCTTTTTTTCCAGTCGTTGAGGGTATTGATTTGGGCGATGGTCTTGGTGCGTTTTTCAAGATAATTCGTAGATTGTTGGAGCAGATGTCGAAAAAGCCCATTATCATCTGAGCGCAACAAAAACCAATTTTGCAAAACATTGTATTCTTTTTGAGCCTCTGCCTTTTCTGTTGACATAAAGAAAAAAATACACCCCCATAATAAGAGTTGGCATAAAACAACAGGACGGTTTATAGATTTCATCGAGCTTGATTTATCTGTTTGATGTAAATCCAATAATATAGAGTAAGGTAATAAAAAACTGACAGTGCTATTTTAAGGGAAAGCCGGAAAAGATTTCCGGCTTTCCTAATTCACTTACTTAATTCACCTATGGATTAGAACTGCTATCACCAGCCCGGATTTTGGGTAAGTGCCGAATTCATCTCTATTTCAGTACGGGGAATGGGCCATAAGTAATCACGATCTGTAAACTTGCGGATAAAATGGGTTTCACCAAACAGATTGCGAATCACGGTACCGTCGAGCTGTGCTTTGGCAATACCCCAGCGTCGAACATCCGCAAACTGGTGCCCTTCACAGGTTAATTCTACTTTACGCTCGTGTACAATTCGATCAAACATCTGGGCTTTGGTTGTCACCTGCAACCAAGCCGCTCCACTGTTTAGACCAGGCATTCCGACGCGAGCCCGTACTTTGTTGAGTTCTGTAATGGCTTTAGCGAGTTGGCCGTCTTCGTTATAGGCTTCTGAAAGCATCAATAACACATCGGCAAAACGAATCAAAGGGAAGTTGAAAGGTGTATGTTCACGAACACTCATGGCACCGTTTTCGTTGCCTTCAGGCACAAATTTACGCCATAGGTAGGTGTACCACCCTGAATTGTTGCGACATTGCCCGAAATTTTCGCTCACCCCCGCTGCCACCACAAATTGCAATGTCCGAACGTTGTTAGCCACAAAACCAATGTGATACGAATAAGGCACAATCAATGCCGCATTTAGGCGTGGGTCTCGACCACGGTAGATTTTGCCCAATAGTGCCGTATCTGGAATCGACGTAAGCTTTCCATTGGTATGCGTTGCCCAAAAAGCTTTTCGCTTTACGGCATTGTCTTCATTAAATTTAGGAATATAATCATTCCAATTAAACTTCGATCCGTCCTTATTCTCATAGCTATCTACCAGTTCGGTGGTAGGAATACTAAAATTTCCGCCTCCAAAAGAGCCTCTAAAACCGAGATAGTAGGCAAACGGAATACCGTACTCTAAGCCCACCCCGGCAAGGGTCTGAATCGCAAAAATCATTTCATTACTTTTATGACCCGCCAGTTTAAAAATATCAGCGTATTTAGGATACAGAGCATAGCCATAATTGTTTGATTTATTGTAAACAATTTCCTCAAAATCAGCAATGGCATTTTTCCAATTCTTGGCATACAAATGTACTTTACCTCGTAGTGCATAGGCTGCTCCTTTAGTGACTCGTCCGTAGTCGGCTTGGGGCCAGGCTATAGGTAGGTCTTTAATGGCAGCCTCCAAATCTTTTAGAATAAAGGCCCGTACTTCTTCAGGCGTACTACGAGGATTTTTTAGATTATTGAAATCAGCATTCAAATCGACCGATTCGTCATATAATGGAACTCCCCCAAAATAGCTCAACAATTCGGCATAATGAAATGCTCTCAAAAACTTGGCCTCTGCCACAATAGGGTTTTTAATGGTTTCCGCAATATCCATTTGAGGCACCTGACGAATGACCTGATTGGCCCGTTGAACTTCATCGTACATCGTCCGCCAGTAATTGCTGATAAAAGTAGTTTGTTCTGTAGAAGTTCCTACCATGTAACTCAAATAGCCACTTTCTTGCCAGCCAAATGCCAAGCCGCCCATGTTATCATGTAGGCATTTTTTTCCAAAGGCATCGTCGCGCCTTAACCCGCCATAGACACCCATGATAGCCTGTTTGGCGTGTTCGGGGGTTTTCCAAAACGTTTCAGAACTGATACGGTCGTAGGGAGTAGTATCTAATTTGATACAACCGTTGAGCAGAGTCAATGGTAAGATAAAGAATAAAAATTTGGTATATTTTTTCATGTTGATTTCGGTTAATACTTAAAAATCAATACTTAAGCCGACAGTCGATTGTTTCATGGTAGGGTAGTTGAAACTATCAATCCCCGAATTCCCTCCCCGAATTTCTGGGTCAAACCCTTTGTAGTTGGTAAACGTCAGGATGTTTTCCAAACTACAATAGACCCGAATTCCTTCAATAGACATTTTTTGGGTAATGGCTTTCGGAAGTCTATATCCCAACTGCACGTTTTTGACCCGCAGATACGACTTATCTACAATCCAAAAATCACTAAGGGCTTTATTAATTGTAGCTGTTGAGGTTAGAAGCCGAGGATAAGTAGCATCGGTTCGGCCTAATACCCAACGGCCATCGGCTACCTCCTTGTTGATTAAAAATTGAGTAGCTGGGGTAGGTGTTCGCCAATCATCAAGCCAATAGTCTTTAAACCCTCCCGTGCCCTGAAGCAGACACGCAAAATCAAACCCTTTCCATTGCAGATTGAGATTGATGCCATAGATAAGGCGAGGGGAGGTACCATGACCCACTACGTATTTGTCGTCGTTGTTGATAAGGCCGTCACCATTCAAATCTTTATAAAGCAAGTCGCCCAATTGCGGTGTACCAAAAGCAGCAAAGGGATTTTGTTTCTGTCCAGCGGCATTTACAGGTGCATTGTCAATAATTTGCTGCACTACTTCCATATCAGCGGGTGTTTGTAGAATCCGATCAGTAGCCAATACAAAAAGGACATTAGCAGGCAACCCTTCCTGCAACAGGTTTTCGTTGGAAATGGTCCGTTCGTCTCCTTTGAACTTCGTGACTTTGTTGTCCACAAAAGCCATATTTCCCCCGATTTGGTATTTCAACTCTCCTACTCGGTTGCTCCATGCGAGGTTCAATTCAACTCCCTGATTACGCACACGAGCGGCGTTTTGCTGGGGCAAAGAGGCGGTTCCGCGTACGTTGGGGGCTGGCAACCCAATCAAAATGTTGCGCGTGTCTTTATTGAACAATTCCAACGAACCACTCAAACGATTGCGAAGTATGCCAAAATCAATCCCAATATTACTCACATACGTACTTTCCCACGTGATGATAGAGTTGGCGATAGCAGTTTGAGCAAAACCCGTTTGTAAGGTTCCATTCAAGATATAGTTGGAAGAATTGTAGAGTGCCTGATAATCGTAATTGCCAATGCTATTATTACCCAAAGCTCCATACGACGCCCGAAGTTTGAGATTGTCCAACCAGCCCATTCCTTTCATAAAACTCTCCTCTGTGATACGCCATCCTGCTGAAATAGAAGGAAAAAGCCCCCAGCGCGTATCCCCTGCTCTAAACCGTGATGAGCCGTCGTAGCGGAGATTTCCTTCTAGTAAGTATTTATCTTTCCAACCTAAGTTTAGGCGTCCAAAGTAAGAGTTCATAGCCCAATCAGAAGCATTTCCAGAGGCATCAGCATCGATAGTAGCAGCGTTTATAACGGTCAAAGAAGGGTCTGTCAAATCATATTTCTGAGCTTCAAACCACGATGACTTATAATATTCCTGACTGACTCCTACCATGGCATGTACATTGAAAGTATTGGCAAAGGTGTTTTGATACCGCATAATTCCGTCCATGTACTTGCGCAATGTTCGCTCACTCCGGTTCAGCACATAGGTTCTTCCAGTACCTGCCACTACAATGCTGTTGGTACGGAAACTCCAGCGGTCTAAAAATACGGGTTGTTGTTCTTTTAGATAGCCCGTTTGTTCGTAGTTGTAAGAGCCTTCAATGGTGAGTCCTTTAACGGGGTTGAAAATTCCGAAAAACCGAGTTGCCAGCCGATTCTGACTAATATCCCCTTTACGAGAATTGACGATAGCCAAAGCGTTATTCGTCACGCCGCTCCCGTCGGGGCTGTTTGAGGCTCCATACCGTCCATCAGGCGAACGATACACCATGGCAGGTGACGTGGAAGCACTCCAGCGAAAAGCATTATTATTATCAAGTGCATCAGTCCCAATATCGGTGCTTGAATTGGTACCGCTGGCCAATACGCCGAGCGTCAGATAAGGTTTTACTTTGGCTTCCAGATTTACGCGACCTGAATAGCGGCGAAAACCTGTATTTTCTAAAATACCAGGGTTGTTCAAATAGCCAAACGAACTGAAAAACTTGATTTTGTCGGTACCACCGTTTATAGATAAATTATGGTTTTGTGAAATCACGTTTTGTCCAAACAAATCACGCCAATCAGTGTTAGGGTACATCAGTGGGTTTTGACCCGCATCGTTTTTCCACATATCAATCGACGATTGCGGAAACGGCATGGCTACCCCAGGGGTAGTATTACGCACCGACTCATTATAAAGCTCCATATGAGTAACGTAATCACTGATTGTTTCCACCAAACGTGTCGCTTTTTGAGCGGCCACGTAGCCGTTATAATTAACTTTCATTGTTCCCTCTTTGCCTTTTTTGGTCGTAATCAGAATCACGCCATTGGCCGCTCGCGAACCGTAAATAGCCGCTGAGGCCGCATCTTTTAGTACCGAAATGGTTTCCACATCCTGCGGGTTGAGGTTGTTCATATTTGACTCCACCCCATCGACAATCACCAGTGGGCTGGCGTTGTTGAGTGTGCCTGCACCTCGAATCAACAAGGTGGCTCCGTCGCCCCCTGGGCGAGCATTTCCTTGGTTGACCGACAAACCAGGTGCTAATCCATACAAACTTGAGGATAAGGAAGTGATAGGACGACTTTCGGCCACTTTGGCCATGTCAATGGTGGCTACAGCTCCTGTCAGATTTACTTTTTTTTGTGTGCCATACCCTACCACCACAACCTCTTCGAGTGCTTTGGTGTCTATTTGCATTGACACATTGATTTGGGTTTGTTTCCCTACCATTATTTCTTTGGACAAATACCCCACAAACGAGAATACCAAGACTGATTTTTCATCCATCACACTGAGGGTATATTTGCCGTTGCCATCAGTACTCGTACCGCGTTGAGTTCCTTTCACAATCACACTCACTCCCGGCAACCCTTCTCCTTTTTCGTCAATGACTCTGCCCGAAATGGAAACATCAGCGACTTGTTTGGTCTGTAAAATGGCAGGGTTGGGGACTGTCATTGACGTAAGAGTCGGGATTTGCAGCTCTTTTTCGTCCCGTAACTCAAGCGAAGTTTTAGTTTCTAGCAGCAACTCATTAGCACTACTTTTCTGTTTTTTTTCTAATTTTATAGGAAAGACAACATACTGTGATTGACCGATTTTTTTATAATTGAGTCCAAAAGGTTTTAATAAATCTTCAAGCTGATGCTCAAGTTTGCGTTTTTGAGGGGGAACTACATCAACTGTGATACCTTGTATAACCGATTCCTCAAACAAAATACTGACTTTGTATGCGCGACTTAATTCATTTAACAAATCTTTGAGACGTTTAGGTGCTTGATGATTCGCCGAGAAGTCCACCTGCAACACCGACTTGTTTTCTGCAAAAGCCATTACTTGTGCTCTCCCTGTCAAGCCAAGATGACACACAAGTACTAAAAAGACATACCTGCATTTTAGGGTATAGTTGTTCTTCATAAATTTTTTGTTGAAGGGTTATGAATGATTATCTTTTGTCCGTTTTGTTCAATAGAAATAGTAAGCAGAAGTGATATTGTCTCGGCAACATCTTTGGGCGTATCAGCTTTAAAATACCCCGACAAACGACGCTGATTAAGGCTACTATCCGTCAAAACCACCTCCACCCCAAAGTGTTCTTCTATCACTTGTGCGACTTCCCAAAGAGGCGTATTATCAAAATAAAACTGGTGGTTTTTCCAAGCATTATGCGGTTGAGTACCCTGGGTTTTGAGAAGCTCAGGGTGGTTATTTTGGGTAGTGTAGGTAACTATATCACCAGGTTTCATGGCCAATTGCTTCCCTGCTTCATAGTGTACTTTTACACTCCCTTTATTGAGAACTACTTTTTTTCCTCGTTTACGTGAAAACATGACAAACTCAGTACCAAGTACCTCTACATTGAAGTCGTCGTTGGTTTGAACGATAAAACGTTTATTGTCAGAGGTATGCGAAACTACAAATTCGGCTTCTCCCTCCAATACCACCTGACGGTGGGTTTTGGCGAAACCCCAACGTGGGACAAACAAGCTCGAATTGGCATTTAAGGTTACTACCGTACCGTCCGACAGTCGAAGCGTTTGGGTTTTGGCATTGCCCGTTTGGAAATGTTCGTAACGTATGTCGCGTTGAAAAAAAACCACACTAATGCCTAGCAGTAGAAGTATAGAAGCCGCAAGAATCCATTTTTTCCAAAGCACTTTAGGTTCGTTATATTCTACTTCCAAAGAGAGAGGGCGTATTGCTGGTGGTGTAGCATCGTCCAGCAAAATTTTAAAATCTTGCAACGCCCGTTCTGTATTGGGCATATACTGAGGATGTTGGCTTTCCCACTCATTAAGCCACTGAAAAAACAACACTTCATTTTGAGGATTACCCAACCACTCTTCTATCATTTTGCGTTGCATAGTGGTGGCTCTCCCTTCAAAGAAGTCAAATAATACGCTTTTAGGAATCGACGAATTCATTTTCATCTCAAAGTTTTTTCATTAGACAAACAAAACATGAGTTACCTCACCCTACGGCTTAGTAAAACGGGAAGAGATTTACCAAAAAAATAACTAGCCATTCTCCTTTTAAACCTTGACGTAGCTTGGCCAATGCTCGACTGATGAGTCGCTCGACAGCACTGACCGAAATATCTAATTCTTCGGCTATCTCAACGTATTTTTTCCCTTCTAAGCGATTAAGTTGGAAAGCCTTACGAGATTGAGGAGGCAATTGCTGTATCAAATCATCTACCTTATTTGCCAACTCATTATAGTGTAGCTGAGCATCTGGCGGCAGGCTTTGTTCGGTAAAATGACTAGCCGATTCCAGTTCAGTCGATCGGTTCAGTTCATACTTAAGGTAGTTGTAGGCACGATAACGAACCGCCTTATAGAGGTATCCTTCGTAAGAAATCGTGATATTTTCAAAGATTTTTTTCTGCCAAAAGTTAGCAAATACCTCCGCGACGATTTCCTCTGCGATGTCTTTGGCATACACAAACCGTATGGCATGATTGCAAAGGTTGGCGTAATAACATCTAAACAAATGCTCACATCCTTTTCGAGGATCTTGCTCAAAAAGCTTTCGAAGAAACTCCTCTTGATTAATCACAGTCGTATCATCATCAGAAGAAAGTTGTATTCCGGGAACTGTCTCTTTTGGATTTGGAGTAAAAGGTCGTGTCATAACACTATCTCAAGCTATTATTGAACAACACCAAGACAAAATTGTATTATTATACCCCACACTCTAAAAATATATTTTTATTGGGTTTCACAAATTAAGTGCCTACGCAACGTTAATTGTGATTCGTCAACTGTTAATCGCACTGGCAAACATTTTGCTAATTTCCTAATTACCAACAAATTGCTAACCAACGCACAACAGCCAATAGTGCGTAAGTACTCAATGGCTAAAGCACCATTAATTTTCATATCAGATAATTTTATATTTTACACCTGCAACCTACTTCGATTATTATGAAAAATACTGAAAACGAAACCCTAAAAAGAAGTGACCAGTTAGTGACGCACTATTTCTTTTTGTTGGATTCTCACCTAAATGACCTGATCAGTGGCAAAACAAATGATATGTTTGAATTAAATGATATTGCAAACATCCTGTGCGTATCTCAGAAGCATCTCATCAAAATCATACAGAAAGCAAAAGGTAATCATCCTTGCCATTTTTATATGGAAAAAATCTTAGAACAGTCCAAACTGCTGCTCTCCGATACCGATTGGAGCATTGCCGAAATAGCTCACCGACTTACCTACGACCCTTCTAATTTTACCAAATTTTTCAAAAAATATGAAGGAAAAACACCCTCTGAATATCGAATGGAAGTAAAAAAAGCGAAAAGTTCACCATTATAAAGCCGTTTGTTATACAGATTTTTGTCCCACTTAACCATTCATTTTTATGATACTCAAAATCGTCAACTCCATTCTTATACTTGTTGCCGTTTTTATGGGCTTTAAGCAGGGCTACGCTATGTTCTCTGCAAAACCTGAAATGCTGGATATGTTTGGCAAATGGGGTTTTAATAAGTCAGGTCTGATGATAAACGGCGCTGTCACTATTATCGCGGCCTTGTTGATTTTATACCCAAAAACATTCGTTTGGGGTAATTTTTTAATGGCCGCAGGGATACTACTGATTATCTGTTTTCATCTCTTTGATAAGGATATCAAGGGCGTAGCCATAGAACTTCCCTTTCTATTTCTTAATCTAATCATTATCTATTTACAACATCCTTTGAATAAGGGGTGAAGGTAAAGCCTCCCACAGTTATTGAAATGAAATATACGTCAATCCTAATGGCACTAGTACTTAGCCTGTATAGTGCAAGCTACGCACAACCTAAAAATCAATTCCCAAAATCGACCACCATGGATTTATCAAAAATCACCAACCAAACAGTAAAACAGGCCATAGAAGCATTGCAATCGGGCGATAAAGCTTGGTACGACTTCTTTTCCGACAAAGTGGTTATGACCGATGACGGCAACAAAATGGACTTCAAAAGCTTCTTTGCCAAAGCACTAGGAAAAGAGAAGTTTCTAACAATCGACAAAGTAGAAAATGACGGAAAAGACATCTACGGAAATTTTCAAGCGGGACAATGGGGCACGTTTAAAGTTTTCTTCAAATTTCATCAAAATGCGGAAGGTAAGTTTGACCGACTTGATATAGGGCAAGCGACATATTAATTTACAACTATAAATGCATCACACTTTACTCCTCATTTTAAGTTTATTGTTTGTCATAATGCTACTAGTATTGTTGGCAAAAAAAATAAAAGTGGCCTATCCTATTTTCCTTGTTATTGCAGGGTTAGGCATAAGTTTTATTCCTCAGATACCACATTTACATCTTGATCCCGAATTAATTTTTTTGATTTTCCTCCCCCCTCTTTTGTACGAAGCAGCGTGGTATACCTCATGGAATGACTTCTGGAAATGGAAACGACCGATTGCCTTATTGGCATTCGGTTTAGTATTTTTTACTTCTACGGTCATTGCCTATGCCTCTTCTTCCTTTATTCCAGGCTTTACATTGGCTTTAGGTTTTTTATTGGGCGGAATCATATCACCGCCAGACGCGGTCGCCGCCGCTACGGTGCTTAAAGGCATGAGCGTCCCCAAAAGGGTTTTGACCATACTCGAAGGCGAAAGTTTGGTCAATGATGCTTCTTCGCTCATTGTGTTCAAATTTGCTTTGACAGCGGTTTTGACTGGTACTTTTTCGATGCAGGAAGCCACAGGGCAATTTTTCCTTGTAGCTGGCATGGGAATTGTTGTCGGGCTGGCGGGTGCCCATATCATGTACGCCGTACATCGTTTTTTGCCTACGACACCCGCCATTGATGCGGCCCTCACCGTAATGACACCTTACATCTTGTTTTTGGTAGCCGAGCAGTTTCATTTTTCGGGAGTTATGGCCGTAGTAAGCGGTGGACTGTTTATGTCATATCGCTCACATGAAGTATTCCAAACGGGCAGTACGCGGATAAATATGCTCGGAGTATGGACCACGATGATATTCGTCATGAACGCTTTGGTATTTATACTGATAGGGCTGGCGCTCCCCGAAATTATCAACGGACTAGGCAACTACTCCATTGCAGAAGGTATCAAATATGGGTTGATTATCAGTGTCATTACCATTGCGTTACGCTTCCTTTGGGTATATCCAGCGGCTCATATTCCTCGTTGGCTGAGTGCCAAAGCAAGGCAAGACCCTTCGCCTGGTTGGAAAGGCCCTTTGGTAATTAGCTGGGCTGGAATGCGCGGTGTGGTATCGTTGGCCACGGCACTTTCTATTCCTCTAGTGATGAGCAATGGTACCCCATTTCCGCATCGGAACCTCATTGTGTTCATCACGTTCGTTGTCATTTTTGTGACACTAGTGTTTCAGGGATTGACTTTACCTTTCATCATCAAAGGCATTAAACTGCAAGAAATTGATCTCATTCTCCCCGAAGAACAACAGCAGGAGGGCATTCGGCTACGACTGGATACGATTGCCTTGAAATTATTGAATGACAAATACGCTTCTTCCCTCAAAGAAAATGAATTAGTCAGTTTTCTAAAAGACAATTTAGAAAGCGAAATTAGCAGTACAAAACACCGTCTGGAATCGTTGGAATGCCGCGAAACTGACCACCAAGAAATTGAGCATTACCATAACGTCTTACTAGAAATCTACGCATTGCAGCGCAAAGAACTCTTCCAAGTTCGAAAAGAAAAGTTCTTTAGCGATGAGGAAATTCGAAAAGCCGAGTTGCAATTAGATTTGAATGAATTAAAAATAACAGGGCACAGCCACTAATCAACTTCTCCATGAATATTTCGACCCATTACAAATTAATCCATTTCTTACCGTGGTCGAGGCACCATGTGTACAAAATGCTCTTGATTAGCACCTTACCAACGTTATTGTTTTATTTTACAGGTTGGAAGTGGTTGGCTATTCCGTGGGTTCCAGTGGCTTTATTAGGAACAGCAACCGCTTTTATTTCTGGTTTTAAAAATACACAGACTTACAATCGCACCTGGGAAGCAAGGCAAATTTACGGAGCTATTATCAATTGCAGTCGTAGTTTCGGCATTATGATAAAGGATTTTGTACGTACCAAAGAGAAAGAAAAAGAAGCTGCCCTACACCAAGAACTAATGTATCGACACTTCGCTTGGCTCACAGCGTTGCGTTTTCAGTTAAGAGAAACAAAAAGTTGGGAAAACGTAAAAACCAAAAGTTATAATCGTGAGTATCTCAATTACTATAAGGTGCCCGAATGGGAAAAAACACTTGCCGAAGAACTCATCCCTTTCTTATCTGAAGATGAAAGACAGTATATACTGGCCACCAAAAACAGAGCTACACAACTACTAGCTACTCAATCGTCGCAGCTCCGAGAACTCAACGAACAAGGCTTGATAACAGACTATAACTACGTAGCTCTTGAGAGTCAGTTAAAAGAACTGTATGACCAACAAGGAAAATGCGAGCGCATCAAAAACTTCCCCTACCCAAGGCAGTTTTCGAGCATTAACTTGTACTTTACGCAAGCACTTTGCTACATCATTCCATTTGGGTTTTTAGGCGAATTTTCAAAATTAATGGAGAAATCAGGTGACTGGGTTATCTGGTTCACAATTCCATTCAGCGTATTGATAGGTTGGGTCTTCCTTGTGCTGGAGCAGGTAGGAGAAAGTACCGAAAATCCATTTGAAGGAAGTGCCAATGACATTCCGATTACTCAAATCAGCCGAAACATTGAAATCGACTTGCGGGAAATGTTAGGTGAAAAAGACCTACCTCCCGCCATTCAACCCATTAACAACATCATTTTGTAAGAAAAACATGAATAATCCGCATTTAGATACCGTAAGAAAATGGTACCCTACCGCCTTAAGCTCCATTGACACCGTCAACCGGCTTTTAGATACCATTGAGCGCCAATTAAATCTAAACCCCCATCAATTGATGCACGCCGATAGTATGTGCTGTGACGATGTAAATGCTATCCAATATCCCCCCAGAGCACTGGAAATGCTGGGCCCTTTTCACATGGGAGGATTGAATGGCTTTCCGTTTGCGGGCATTACGGGGATGAATGCCTTTGCGCACCACGTACCAGAAGACGGAGCCGTGATTATCTTCTATGCACCTCACATTGGTATTACCAAAGACGGAAAAATCGGCGAAATAGGGAGAATCGGTCAAAGTACCAACTCGGCCTGTTGTGGTGCTGCTAAAGGTGCCTTAGGGAAATTGGCAGCCGGACAAATAATCGAAGGCAACATAAGCTCACTGGACTTTCAGATGAATACCATTGAGCAGATTTTTTTACATCAGAAAAACCGTATTCTGAATGCTGAAAACCAGATTTATGAAGCGACCGAGGTGATGTACGAAGCGATTGATAACCGCATAGAAGTATTAGTAAAAGAGACTCACTATCTGTGCAAATATGTGTTGTTGGTGGGAGCTATTTTTATCAATGGCGACAAGGACATGGGTTCATTTTGCCAATACAAAAAGTTTGACTGCCTCAATCTCGAAACAGGAGCACGTAAAAGCTTGATGAAAGAGTATTACGAGTAGTTTCTATTTATGGTTTCAAATACCCGTATTTTATCAAAAATTGTTCTATACGGGTATTTATTTCTTTATAAATAAAGGAATCTTTGGGCAAAGAATTGAAAAAACCGTGCTTTTGTCCTGCAAAACGATACAACTCGCAATCATTGCCTAACGAGTGCATCTTCTGACAAAACTCTTCTACATTCGTAATCGGCACTGTAGTATCAGCTTCACCATGAAAAATAATAGTCGGCGGAACCCCCTTCTGAAGATGCGCAACGGGGGAAAGCGCTCCGGCGTTTTCAGCCAACCATTCATGCCCATACCCACCAAGAGTAGTTTTTACGACGGGATTGAACAAAACAAGAGCATTCGGTTTTTCACTTAGGCTAGTATCTTCGCTAGGTTCGTTGAAGCCACTTAAAACTGCCGCCGCCAATGCCAAATGCCCCCCCGCCGATCCCCCGAAAGCTACAATACTATCGGGCTGAATGTGAAGTCTTGCTGCATTTTTGCGCACCCAACGCATGGCCGATTTGGCATCTTGCAGCGATTGTATAGGGGTACTTTTGTGACGTGTACTTACCCGATAATCAACCGCTAAGGTCACCATGCCCCGCTCCGCTAAAACATGACACCAATCCTCAAATTGCTTGACGCTACCTCGCCGCCAACCACCCCCAAAGAAAAATATAGCCGCTGGATATGCGTTCTTTTTGAGATGAGCAGGCGGAGAGAATATACTTATACGAAGCTGGCTTTCTCCCACCTGCTTGTATATCTCTACCTGCGCCCCTGGCAATACACGTTGGGATAACTGTAGAGTATCTGATAGTTGTGCCACAACAACGTAGCTGCTTGGGAATAAAAACCCACTTAAAAGTAAACATTTCAAAAGAAGTTTCATGCGATAGTTCATTGTGTTTACAGTTTTATTGAGCCGCACTATTGCCTTTGAGGCAAGCTACTAAAAGTATCCGAAAACAATGCCTGATAGCTATTTTTTTTCGGTGTTATTAGGAATATAATTTGGATTTGGAAGAGGCATTTGTGCCTTTAGTTGCAAGCGCCAATCGGCCAGCAACTGCCGCATTTTCTGTGTTTTTTCGGGCATTTGGAGTGCCAAATTCTTTTCCTCCGAAATATCGTTCCGAAGATTAAACAATTCAAAGGTATTGGTTTCATAAAGTTCCACTAGCTTATAATCCCCTACACGTACGGCTCCTGCTGGACGCCCCATCTGGTTGGAAAAATGAGGGTAATGCCAAAAAATCGGACGCTCAGATGAGAATGCTTTTTGCGGTTCTAGGAATAAAGAACGTTGGCTAATGCCGTCAATATCAGCGGGCAATTCTGTAATCCCTGTCAATTCACATAAGGTAGGCAAGTAATCTATACTGCTGTAATACACATCGGAAGTAATGCCTTTGGGTATTTTTCCTTCCCAACTCATAATGGCCGGGACGCGAGTTCCCCCTTCATACACATGACCTTTCCATTTGCGCAATGGTTCGTTGGTAGTAGGGGCAGGCCCTAGTTCTTCCATTCCCAATCCTCCATTGTCGGAGGTAAAAACAATGAGCGTATTTTCTAAAACCCCTTGCTCTTTTAAAGCTTGAACTAGCCGCCCGACCCCGTCATCGAGACTTTCCAACATCGCCCCGTAATTAGGATTATATTTACCTTTAAATTTTTCATATTTCTGCATGTATTTACTCAGTTTGTCGGCACGCGGAATCATCATAACATGCGGCGCCGAGTATGCCATATACAGAAAAAAGGGGCGATTCGAAGCGCGAGTATCCGACGCTCGTTGGGCATTTTGTTGAATAAACTCCACACCGTAGTCGGTCAGCTTATCAGTTAAGTAGGTCGTTCCTTTGTCTTCATAATCAGTCTGGTTAGGGGCATCTTTGAGAATGCTATAATTGTAATAATCCAGTCCATTTTTACCAATCATACGGCTATAGTCAAACCCTTGATTCCATGGCCCCTGACTCTGAAGTTTTCCTGCTTCTTTGGAATGCAAATGCCATTTGCCTACCATGCCTGTGGTATATCCCTTGTTTTTTAGCAATTCCGCCAAGGTCGTTTCGTCCGAACTTAGTTCTGCCTCCCATTTCGGCGGGATAACGGACGAGGATTTATCTACTCTATTACCTGCGATATAATTCGTCAGGCGTAATCGTGCGGGATATTTACCAGTCATGATTGAGGCTCGCGTTGGCGAACACACAGGACAAGCCGCGTACGCTTGCGTAAAACGCACACCATTTTGGGCGAGTTTATCCAAATTGGGAGTTTCGTTAAACGGATTACCATAACAACTTAAATCCTTCCATCCCAAATCATCAGCCAGAATAAAAACAATGTTGAATTGCGAATTTTGCTGTGTGTATCCTAATTCAATAATGCTCACTAAGAAAACAACCAACCATACCTTTTTCATAAGATGTTCAGATTAAAGAGTATATACTTTTAAAATTAATATTTCTTTATCATGGCAGCGCAAAAGTGACGTATTTATCCCCCGATTTGGTTTTGAGTTTTCCTCCACCACAGGCAATGACGACGTACTGTTTCCCATTCACAGCATACGTACTCGGCGAGGCATAGCCCCCCGCAGGTAGCGGATGTTCCCAGAGGATTTTGCCCGTGTCTTTGTCAAGCACTCGAAACTTCTCATCGCGACTTGCTGCAATGAATATCAAGCCACTTGCTGTCACCAACGGCCCTCCATAATTGTCAGTGCCCGTAGGAACGATACCTCTTTTAGTCAGTTCGGGATACTCGCCCAGCGGTACCTGCCAGCGGTGTTTGCCCGTATTTAGGTCAATGGCCGTCAGGGTTCCCCACGGTGGTGTGCTAACGGTATACCCCTCACTATCATACCAGCGATTATAGCCTGTATGTTGGTAAGGTATAACCTCTTTCTGAGTCGTAGCTACTTGTTTATCGGTAGTATTGTTATACAAAAACGCAATAATAGAGTTGCGTTCAGCAACTGAAATATGCGAAAAAGAAGGCATCATACCTCGACCTGTCATCAATAGCTTATTTACCTGTGCTTTAGACAAACGCTTTTCTAATTGCAACAAAGAAGGATACGAACCATCGTGGTTGCCTTTGCGATCTAATCCATGACAAGCCGAGCAGTACAACCGATAAGAATTGTTGCTTTCTTTTGTATTTTTTGTTTCTTTATTTCGCCGAATCAACGTCATATGAACGGGATTTTCTTTGGCAGGAACATACAAGATTCCTTCAGGGTCAGCAGCAGCACCACCCCACTGCGCCCCTCCGTCGGTACCAGGAAAAAAAACAGTCATTTTTTCAGTCAACGGAATATAAGGCGTTCCGGTACGGGCTTTACGAATCATTACTTTCAAAGAATCGCGGTTGGAAGCCCACGGATTGATGTCTTTTTCGGTGAATGACTGACGCGTGAAAGGCACAGGCAATTGCGGAATCGGTTGGGTATGGCTTGGTTGCTCGCCCACCGCCGCTTCCTGCGGAAAAGGAGTTTCTTTGATTGGAAAAATGGGTTTCCCTGTTACTCGGTCAAAAACAAACGTAAAGCCTTGCTTAGTAACCTGAGCTACTACGTCTATTTTTTGAGGCCGACCGCCAGGACCTTGGCGCGTAATAGTTAGTAAATTAGGAGGAGCGGGTGGATCACGATCCCAAATATCATGATGTACAAGCTGATAATGCCAAAGTCGTTTGCCAGTAGCAGCATCCAACGCCAACAAACAATTAGCATAAAGATTATTTCCTTTTCGATTTGCTCCATAAAAATCATGAGCTGCCGACCCCGTCGGAGCGTACAAGATGCCTCTTTCTCGGTCGATAGCCATGCCCATCCAGTTATTAGCTCCTCCGATTCGCTGCCTTGGATTCTGGGGAGACCAAGTTTCATGACCGGGTTCGCCTTTTTGGGGAATGGTATGAAAAGTCCAAACCAACTTACCCGTTCGAGTATCATAAGCGCGGATATCTCCTAATAATGCCGTTTCACTCTCCGACACGCGTGTACCCGTAATGAGCAGGTTTTTGTAGATGGTATTAGGCGTATTTGACACCACGTAATTGTCGGCTCCGGGGCGCTCAATGCCTATTTTAAGATCAATTTTGCCATTATTGCCAAAGCTCTCAATAAGTTTTCCGGTATTGGCCTCCAACGCGTAAAGCCATTTTCCTGCGCCAAAAAAAATTCGTTTGTCCAAACCGTCTGCCCAATACGTAACCCCTCGGCTCGTAGTACCGCCATTGTCAGTAAAATCAGTTTTCCAACGTTGCTTCCCCGTGGCGGCATCTATCGCAAAAGCCTGTGTATTGGCCGAAACGCCGTAGAGAATCCCGTCGATAATAATCGGATTGCATTGCATTTGGGTGCGGTTTTGGAGGGTATCGGCTCCTCCCGATGCATAACTCCAAGCTACTTTCAGGTGCGCTACATTGGCTTTATTGATTTGGGTCAAAGGAGAATAATGATTTCGAGCGCCGTCACCATTGTATTCGGGCCAATCGCTGTGATCATCTAATGTTTGAAACCCCCAAACAATAAGCAAGAAAGCAACCAGACAAAGATTCGATATTTTGAACATATTATAGCGACAATAAAACCTGCAAGTGCCCCAGTTCCAAAAGATTTTCGCTGATTCGAAACTCTCTACGGTTTGGGGACTCTCAGCTTTCTGACAAGCAAAGGCACAGCTACCCCACCTTCATGAATTTTATTTTTTTGGAAGGGTACAGTACATGTTGCGCTATTTACCTTGATCAATATACGTTAAAATAATTACCAACCATAGGCAGTTAGTTTACCGATTATAGGTTTTTAGGTATGTAAGAAGAAAAAATTCCAACGAAAGCCTTCTCGCATGGCTATGCTTAAATCCATATAAGGGTTTGATGCCCTTGCAAAAGAGATTACCCACCTGTTACTCGTCCCTGAATATCCTCACTACCCGATTTGCGTTTACGAGCAGGCGTCATATCTTTACCAAAACGATAAGAAAATGAGAAAGTTACCATCCGGCTATCAAAGCGTATATGCCCATTCATATCTAGATTTTCATAACGGGCCGTCTGGCGCCTCTGACGGGTTTGAAATACATCATTTACTACTATTTTGAGCGTTCCCTTTTTATTAAATAGATTTTTCTGTGCTCCTACCGACACTGCATAAAACCCCTTTGTCACAAAAACGCCGTATACCGATTTTGAATTATAATATCCACTCAGCTCGGCAGAATAGCCTTTCCCAAGTTGGAAGGTGTTTTGGATATTCAACGAAAAAGTCCAAATTCCGTTATTTAAGTTACCGCCTTTTTGGTCTCCGCGATATTCGTTTCGAAATACGTTGGCAAAACTATTTAAACTCCACCAATGAGTAGGCTGTACTGAGGCTGTAAAGCTGATACCATAGTTGATAAAACTCCGTAAATTTTGGGGACTCTGGAAAGTTGTATTCAACGAATCTACCTGCCCCATCATCCAATTCATCACATCGGAAGTATAGCTGTAGTTAAGCGTTGTCGTCCATTGCCCTTTGTAAATGTGGCTTACTTCGACCGAATGCGTCAATTCGGGTCGTAAAAAAGGATTCCCTTCATAGTACAAAAATGGGTCTCTAAAAAAGCGAAACGGATTTAAGTCAGCGTAATCGGGGCGTTCAATACGGCGACTGTAGGATAACTGCGCGCTATGGACATCATTAAACGTATTTGATACAAATAAACTCGGAAATAGCTGAAAATAAGAACGTTTCACTACCGAATCGGTCGTTACCTGAGCCCCAATCGTTTGGGTCTTCTCCCCACGTAAACCGACCTGAACGTTTAACTTACCAAACGATTTTTGATAATTGATATAACCAGCGTGAATAGTTTCTTGGTACTTAAAATGATTGCTCCAAGAAGGGTCAGGAATCCATTGCTCATTTTTTAATGTATCGTATTTCAGGTTGTTGTCTACCTCCACATAACTGCTTTTCCAACCCATCTCCAGTTTTGATTTTTCATCAAAAGGATGTACATAATCCACTTTGCCGACATACACATAAGTAAGCGAAGGGGCATTCCCTCGCCTTAGCGAATATACTCCACTTGAAGTATTTTCTTGCGTCAAATAACGTGTATCCATCGTCAATGCTGAGCGATTGTGATTGACGGAATAGTTCAAATCCATTGACAGTTCACTATTTTTTCGAGTAGGTTTGTGTACATAATTGAAATTAAAAGCAGCACTATTCCACTGCTCTCGGTTATAATTGTAAGTTTGAGGCAGACTTAACAACTGCCCCGACGCCGAAACAAGGCGATTGGTGGTCATATTATCGTTAATGTATGTTCCAAAACTACCATTTATCAGGAGCCCAAAGATATTTTTCTCATTGGCAGCGAAATCAACTCCTGCTTTGTAGTTGTTTGTGTAAAGGGGTTCGTTGGTAGTGGTATTTTGGTAAGATGTTCGGAGTGGGACATTACCGCTTTTACCATCGTGAAAACGCCGCGTATAACTCACATATTCTACCTCTCCTCTAAAGGCATGGTCATAACTCCCATATATATTAAAACCCCCGTTTCGATAATTAAGATTTATCCCAGTTCCGTATCTATTTGCCCGGCTGCGCGCCAGATTGGCATATATACTACCATTAGCCCCGACTTTATCACTTTTTTTCAACACAATGTTGATCATTCCGGCATTGCCAGCAGCATCGTACTTGGCCGAGGGATTGGCAATAATCTCAATTTTAGAAACCGCCCCCGAAGGCGTACCACGCAGAAGAGTAGTTAGCTCTCGTTGCGACAGATAGGTTAGCTTTCCGTTTAGCATAACAGCCACCCCTGTTCGGCCTTTTAGTGCAATATTACCATCATCATCCAACGTAACCCCTGGCGCTTTTTCCAGCAATTCCAGAGCGGTATTTCCTTCTGCCAAAATACTGTTTTCGATATTTAGCACCGTACGGTCAATCTGCTGTTCTACGAGTGGCTTTTTAGCCGTAACCGTCACTGTTTCAATCATCTGCGCTTCTGATTCAAGAGTAATAACGGGCAGTATCTGAGTTTTTTCCGAGACAATTATATTCCGCACTATCATTGATTTGTATCCTATAATGCTTGCTGTCAGGTAATATTTTCCTTCGACGATTTTTTCAAAAATAAAAACCCCCGACGTATCACTTAATGTCCCTTTTACCAACGAAGAATCTCGTTCCCGAAACAAAGCGACGGTAGCAAATTCAATAGGCTTACTAGTTTCAACTGCTTTCAAATGTCCCCGCAATTGACCCACTTGTTGAGCCGATGTCGGGCCAATTCCCCAGCCAAACATCATCACGAACCCCAATGCAATGTATTTGTAGTTTTTCATTATAACTGATTTTTAAACATAGCTCTAGCATAGCAATACTGACGGAGCATCGCTTCTTAATATTCACCGTTCGAAATGATTCAGAACTAGCCTTCTATCGCTCTGATGCAACAATTCTCTGCTAAACCCCTTGATTTGGCATGAATTCCCTATACAACAAACTCGACTACTATTGATAGATGAAATCATCTTACACTCTCACAACCGATAGGAATTGTTTAATAATCACCCACGTATTACGTCTTTTGAGAGTAGTGGCTTAGTTAAGATGATTTACAAAGAAAGTCGTTATTTATAATTATTCCAAATAAATGCCAAAAAACAAATCCCACACAATGCAGGTACTGTGTGGGATTCAAAATAATAAGCTTACAGTTAATTTCCCTGATTATGTTTTTTTAGTGCTACAGGTGAAGTATATTTTCCAATAACAACCAGTGGAATGCTCAAAGCAATCCACGACATCACATCCCAAAGAAAGTCGCCTACCAACGCGGAAATAAGCCCTCCTAAACTTAGGGTTCCCAACAAAACAGGATGCTTCCAAATATGCCAAAATGAATTATTCATGAGAGATTTCTTTTTGCGCTGTAAGTGTTAAAATTTCTGATTCTTCCAACTGCTGAGTGGGGCGCTGTTGGCTCTTTTCTATCCTTTTCAATTGTGCTTTGATAGCTTTGTTGCGAGCAAACCACAAGTAAAGACCGCTTCCCAAAACAACAATGGTAATAATATCAAATAGAGCCCATATGATTTTCAAAGGTAGTCCACCATAATCACCGAAATGTAGGGGTTGCGAAAGAAACAAGGTATTAACATACCAAGGCATATCACGCATATCGGTCAGTTTTCCAGTTTGGGCATCAATGAGTGCTGGTTTGATGAGGCGTTTTGTAAGGGGGGTGTTACCATGAACAAAAACTGCATAGTGATGCTTACTACTAAATATAGTACCTGGAAAAGCGATAATTTGGGGTTCCATTTCGAGAGCTGCCTTTTGAGTTGTTTGCATTGCTTCATCTAAAGAGCTTAACCTACCTTTGAGGGGAGCTACATTTTTATACGGAGCCGTCATCTCGGCCAATTGCCCCATTTGCCACAGTCCCAACACAATCTCTGAGAGGGTATTAATCACTCCTGTAAAACCCACTATGGTGGCCCAAGTTAGGGTCACGATTCCTAACAAATTATGCAAATCTAACCATTTTAGACGAGACGATTTTTCGGTACGCACCGTGCCAAAATCAAAACGTTTCATGATAGGACCATACAGCATCACACCTGATACAATCGCCGCCACAAACAGCAGCCCCATAATACCCAGAAAAAGCTTACCGCCAATCCCCATAAACATATCGATATGCAACTGTAGCATGATATACATAAACCCTTCTTGAATTTTGGGTTCGTCGAGAATCTCGGCGGTGTGATCGTCTAGAATGATATTTTTAAAATTATCTGGTGGAGCAGACAACGAATCTGACAAACTAAATGTAGTGGTGTTGGGTTCGTGTTCATCCCAAAAAACGTATCGAATTACTTTTTGAGGGTATGCTTTCAGTACCACCTCTGCCATTTTATCAAGGCTCGTCTTAGGAGTACCCTCCCGAGCTTGCTTTGCCAACTTAGGTTTTCCCTCCAATTCTTCGATTTCTTCGTGAAAAATCAGGGGTAGGCCAGTAAGGCACAACATCAGCAGAAAAGCCGTGCAAATCAGGCTCGTCCATTTATGAACCTGAAACCATACTTTAACTTGTTTGGTGGTACTCATAAGAAGTGATGTTAAAATAAAAAATGAGATACGTAAAAACCATACTTCCTTTTCTAAACATGATAGGCTTACAAAAGGAAGTAACCCAACGGCTATTGTAACTTAGCAAATCCCCAACTAAACCCATCATGATTGACATTGAAGACCTGCTTAGCCGCTGTCCCTTCCAGCACATAATACCCGTCCACTTTTTGTTCTTTGTTGCGCACCCAGAAATAGATTTTTCCGTCGATTTCTGTAATAGCCTGCTCGTTGCAATAAGCATAATGGTGCTGTGGCATACCGCCAATTTTTGTTTTTTGCCCCGTTGCCAAATCAATGACGTAGTAATCGAAAATGATAGAAGTCAGGTTAGAAAAATCAGCCAACAAAGGCGTAGAAGGAATTTCAACGTACATTTTACCTTCTTTTATCACACTGGTACAAATTGAGCTTCCCGCCTGAATATCAGTAGCCTTAAATATCCAATTGCGGTCAAAATCCGTCTCACCTTTCTTAATACGTATCACGGCAGACTTGGCAAATCCTGTACCAAGCCCTGTACTATAAAGGTACAACGCCCCGTCGTCTCCCAACGTCCACATTTTATTGGCAGACGACCCCCACCCGATGCCTTTCACACCGTCGTACTTGATTGTTTTTTCCAGCTTATCGGTAGCCATGTCGATTACTGCCAACTCCACATAATCGTACAGATCATCCCCGTATCCAGCCGCTGCTTTAGTGCCATAAGAGATACCTGCGTACAATTTCCCTTCTTTTGAAGCTAAGGTATGCTTACCAATTGCCTGATATTCAACGCCTGTTTTTTGAAGTGAAGATAGGTCTATCTCCCCCGTACGTTGCATAGTAGTTGGGTTAAATTTTTGCAGTTTAAGCGTTCCACGGGTTTCATCCAGATAATAGCCCGCAGTTTCGCTTACTACCAAAAATTGAGAAGCTCCCACAATAAACCCTTCATCTTTGAGTGCCCCCTCGTCCGAAACTGTATATTTTTGAAGGCCAGCATCTCCTGCCACATTTTGCCTCAAAAAGAGCCATTTACCAAATGTCCGAAAACCAAAAGCCGATTTGATTTGCAATGATTTTGGAGCTATATCTGTGATAGTTCCAGAAGGCATACTGCCAAAGGCAGTCAAATACCCGGGAGCTTGAAATTGCACTACATCAGTCATCAGCACATATTTACCGGTTTCGGTAGGTGTAGGGTCTGAAGTTGATGATTCAGAACAGCTGCCTAGTAGTATAATTACTAGCAAAGAAGCGAAAATTTTTAAGGTGGTATTTTTCATAAAACTTAACGGTTACTTGAGTGTATAATTTAACTTCAGATGTAGGCTACGGCCCGCATTTTGAACTCGAAAATGGTCATACTGTGCCGTGTCGAAGAGGTTCTTGATTTGAAAACCAAGAGTCAGGCGGCTGATTTTGGGTCGGTATGTAACTCCTATTACATGAATGTGCTGATTTGGGATAATATTGGGAGCGTCAAATTGGGCTTTGCCCCATAGTCCCAACACCCCGCTTGGTTCAAGCGATTTTGGGACATAGTCCAAATAATACTCCCTCACAAAGGTGTAGAAGTAATAAAGCTGTAGTTTGTCTTGACTTAAGAATACGTCTTGAAAAGAAGTATTGATACCAACATTGGCAAAGAAATAAGGTGTATTGCGAAGGCGCGACCCCTCCAAAACGCGATTTCCTGTATCAAAAAGGCGAAAATCCTGATACGTAAAATTAGCATTGACTTTCAGCCAGTGTGTTAGGGGAAGCATGGCATCTGCTTCTATCCCCCACCCTTTTACATTATTTACATTCTGATTTTGGGTAAAAAAGATATTGACTGGTACCTTTAAAATTAAATCTCGGGTGAGGCGATAAAATGCATTAATTTCTACACTATAATTTCCGGGCTTATCGGTCCGAAAACCCAAATTGAGATTAGTGCTTCGCTCAGGACGCAACTCAAAATTAGATAAGTGAAAATTTCCGTCCCCAAACAACTCATCTTGCTCGGGTAAGCGTGTGGCCGCTTCGGCCGAAAAGCGTAAAAATGCTCCCTTATTCAAATCCATTTTGAGAGCCTCTGCTATACCCCAACGTGTCGAAACAAACGAACGAGGAAATTCATTACCCACCCAATCGGCATCCAAGGCATTGGTTTTATAATAAAAAACCTTAGCAATCAAGTGATTGGAGAATCGACTGAATATATCTTTTGATGCTAATCCTACTGCTGCTATAAACTTGTAGTAATGAGCCGGAACCGTAAGCAAGTCTCTCCCACTCTTCGAACGCAACGCTAAGGTATCTTGACCAACACGACCTGATTTGGCCGAAATCATATTAAATTCCAAGGTATGGTTTTCTTGAAAATCGTAGGACACATGCGTACGTGAGGTAAAATACGAGAAATCAATATCAGCCAATGATCCCCTTACCGAAATTTCCCCTAAGCGCGAAGGACTCGGGATAAAATTACCATACCAATCATACGTTCCTTTGGTGGTATCGGTCTGTTGGGTGTGTATAGTACTCACTGTCAAAAATTGGTCGATATTTACCGCACCTAGCCTCTTACGAAATCGTAAGGTTGGAATGATTGAATATTGGCGACTGACCGACGCCCCAAAAGGCTGCGACATACTTGCTCCATACTGATTTTGGCGGTGGATATAAAAGCCCGTAATACCCACACGAAGCTCATCAGCCCAACCCACATTGCTAATACCGCCATACACTTCTGTATAATAATTGGTAAAATGGTTGTGAAAAAGGCGTACCATAGCTGGTCTCTGAGTGGCCGTTTCTTGGTCAATCACATTGACTCTCACGTTGTAGTTATTGTCCGAACTATTGACAAAGGCATCTGCACCTACAAAAAACTTACGCGTCGTATCGGTATAGAGAGCATTGAGCGACAAGCGATGCGTATTAAAAGATGCTACCTCATACGATACATCTGCATAGCGGTAGAGTGCTTTTTTAGTGACCATATTGACAGCTCCTCCCAAAGCATCTGCTCCCAAACTCGTCGGCAGAACGCCTTTATATACCTCTACCCTCTCCAACATATTGACAGGTACCAATGCAATATTATAAGCGGCCCCTAAGTAATCCATTGGAATGCCGTCTTTGAAATTCTTAATAGCTCTTCCTTGGAATCCATTCATCATCAGACCCGCATCTGATCCAAGCCCACCTGTTTGTCTGATTCTAATGCCTGCCGAACGATTCATCAGCTCCACCAACGTAGCCGGTTGCTCCTGAACTACTTTGGTATTGATAATCTCGGCCTTAATCGGCTGAAGCTTGGCTTGTTGAGTTTCAGATTTGCCCATCACCTTTACTTCCGATAGCAATCCTTCCACTTGCTGCAATGTTAGCACGATTTCAAAAAGTGGTTCCTTTAATGTCACTTCTTGAACCAATGGCTTATAACCAATGTGAGATACTTCCAAAAGATACCGGCCTTCAGAAAGTGGTCCTATTAAAAACCGCCCGCTGCTATCAGCCACTGCATATTTTTTTATTTTGTCAATTCTAATAATCGCCCCTGGTAAAGACTCCCCGTTTGCATCTTTTATTTTTCCTTCCCAAATTTTTCCTTTGGACTGAGCGTATACTCCGTACGAAACAAGAAGCATTCCCAAAAAGAGTATGCGTACTATCATTATTTTTGTAATTTTGTTTATTAAGACTAATTCTTAACAAAGGCACAAAATTAAAAGATACAATTGCAGTAAGAGTACCGCATGATGCAGTATTAATGCCGCCAAAAACATAGTTTAGGATGAAAATCATATTTCGCTCTGATGATATAAAAGAGCACAACCACGTACGCACTTACGACAACGGATATACCGTCAGTAATCCAGTGGGTTTGACCGAAATACAAACAGAATTTCTTTACGAAGGAGCATATAGGATACAATCTAAAGCGCTCCGTATCTATATTGATGGGGTAGCTGCCTCTTTTTTTGATATTGCAAGCCATGGTGATACTTTTACGTATGAGCTAGAAAGCGATTTTCCTTATCTCCAAATGCACTTTGAACTTACCAGTACAGGATGTATTTATCAACCTAGTGCATGCTTTGAACCTGAAACAACCATTGGATATGGGCATCATTCACTGCTATTTTATCCTTTTTTGAATGGCAAACTCTCATACCTGAAAACAAGTCAAGCCAAAAGCGTTGAAATCGAATTGTCATTGGATTTTTTACGCCGTCTTTTTAATGGAGATTTGGAGCAGCTCGGATATTTTGGTAACAGTATCGAAACTAACCGCCCCGCCATTTTGGGCCATAAAAGCTACCCTGTCACTCCTCTTATGAATCATATTTTATCGGAGCTTGCCCATTGCCAGTATATCGGTAGCTTGAAAAGAATATTTGTAGAAGCCAAAGTCATTGAGCTTCTTTGTTTACAAATCGCTCAAATACAAACACTCGAAAATCCTCCTAAAAACACCCTAAAACAAAGGGATTTAGATAAATTTTATGAGGCGAAAGAGTTACTATTGGAGCGACTCGAACAACCCTATTCTATCGAAGAACTTGCCAAAATGGTAGGTTTGAATCGTACCAAGTTACAAGCAGGATTTAAGGAAATATTTGGCAATACTATATTTGGATACATCACAGATATACGTATGGAACAGGCAAAAGAAATGATTTTGGCAGGACAATTTGATACCATTGCAGAAATAGCCTCCTTGATAGGTTACAAAAATGCCCAACATTTTACGGCTGCCTTTAAAAGAAAGTACGGAACATTGCCCAAGCACTTTCGAGACCGATTCTAAAAATACGCCTCAAAATGTTTTCTTTAGATATTCGTTTCTTTCTCCCCAAGTAACTAGCACCTACTTTAATCCGTACACTGCCTCTACAACGGCCTTTTAAACAAAGCATATTCGGTCTTTTAAACAAAGTCTCCCAAAAATCACTGCCCTACCTTTGTCCCAACAAAAACAACAAAAAAATGGGACACAACAATTATCAAGGAGCGTTACAGAAACCGATAGGTTCAGGATTTGACGCCGCATCTACAACCAATGATGTCATCAAAGGAATTGACCTTACGGGAAAAATTGCCATTGTGACGGGGGGAAACACGGGCATCGGCTTAGAAACGGTCAAAACACTCGCTGCCGCAGGTGCCACTGTCATCGTACCCGCAAGAGACGTAACAAAGGCAAAACGAAATTTAGCAGGCATCCCCCATGTCGAATTAGAAACAATGGATTTGATAGACCCTGAGTCCATTGATGCTTTTGCCAAAAAATTCGTCGCGTCGGGTCGCCCCCTTCATCTACTCATCCACAATGCAGGTATTATGTGGGTGCCACTTCGCAGAGACAGTCGGGGTGTTGAATCTCAACTAGCGACCAATTATCTGGCGCAGTTTCAGCTTACGGCAAGGCTATGGCCTGCGCTGGTAGCCGCCCGTGGGGCAAGGGTCATCAATGTATCGTCCGACGGACATCGGTTTGCCCCCTTTCACTTTGATGACCCCAATTTTCTCCACCGCGATTATGAAACCCTCCAAGGCTATGGTCAATCCAAAACGGCCAGTAATCTTTTTGCCCTTGAGTTAGATCATCGTGGCAAATCGTCTAAGGTACGTGCATACTCCCTCCACCCAGGCTCTATCCATGGCACAGAATTGGGCAGAGAAGCCCCCATAGAGTTGTTTCAACAAATGGGTTTTTGCGATGCAGAAGGAAATTTATTTCCCGAAATAGTCGCCTCGCTAAAGACCATTCCCCAAGGAGCCGCCACCACGGTTTGGTGCGCTACCAGTCCGATGCTCAACGATATTGGTGGCGTGTATTGCGAAGATGCAGACATTGCCCATGTATCACATGAGCCATCCATGCCCAGCGGCGTTCAGCATTACTCATTAGACGAGACCAATGCCAAACGCCTTTGGGAATTAAGCGAGACGTTAACAGGCATTAAATTTCAAATCGACGATACAGTCATGGAGAATCAAGAGTTAAAATCAGCCTCCGACTTATTGAAAGGCTATTTAGAAAGTGTTGGCTTAGGCAACCCCAAGGCTACAGCTTCTTTTTTCGCTGAAAACGGATACATCGATGCCCCTTATATAGCATCGTTAGGAATGCCGTCAAAAATCATGGGGGCAACCGCCATAGAAGCTACCATGCAAGGACTATTGCAAAATGCCCCTAATTTCCATTTTACAAGTATCAAAATTCTGATGGAAACACCTACTGAGGCCATTGCCGAATATGAGAGCGAGGCTGTTTTGGCAAATGGAAGGAGCTACAAACAATTATACATGGGGCACATCACTTCCAAAGACGGCAAGATTATTTGTCACAAGGAGTTTCTGAACACTATCTCGTTTGTAGAAGCATTTTTCCCTAACGGTTTAAAAGATTTAATCACCACAAATTAATACAACCATGCGAGTAACGAAAGAAATGCACCATAAAGAACTGCAATCTAATTATGCAGTTATGAAATTATCTTCGCGATTGCTAATGAACCGCGTTGGGGTTCGCTTATTGAATGCAAACAGTGCTAGGTCAAAGGGTAAAAATATAGAAGGACTTCAAGGAGAAGAACATTATATCCCAAGTAGGAACGGCGGCCCAAAAATACGGGTAAGACTCTTTAAGCCTTTAAATCACCACACGGCCCTCCCAGGTATGCTTTACATCCACGGAGGTGGGCTGGTACTGGGCAATCCTGAAGATTATTTAGCCATAATCAAAAACTACATACATGCCAAACCGTGTGTCATTGTAGCGCCCGATTATCGCAAGGCATTTGATGCCCCCTATCCAGCAGCCTTCAATGACTGCTATGATACGCTACTGTGGATGAATGAAAACGCCAATGCTTTGGGCATTATTCCTGACAAATTGATTGTGGCAGGGCATAGTGCAGGAGGAGGAATTGCTACGGCTGTTACGCTAAAAGCCACTGATACCCAAGACGTAAAAATCGCGTTTCAGATTCCTATTTATCCCATGCTAGACGACAGGCAGAATTCTGAATCAGCCAAAGATAACAACTCTGCGGGGTGGAATTCCCATTCCAACAAAATGGGCTGGACAGCATATTTGCGAGACCTTCATGTACAACACAAGGAAATTCCTGTCTATGCCGCACCCGCCAGAGCCACTATTTTTTCTAAACTACCACCAACCATTACGTTTGTTGGAGACTTAGAACCATTCCGAGACGAAACCATTGCTTATGTCGAAAACCTGAAAAAGGCGAATATCCCCGTCACTTTCAGGTTATTTGAAGGTTGCTACCATGCTTTTGAAGTGATTTTCCCCACTTTAGAAATAAGTAAAGAAGCCTGGGCATTTTTGCTGACAGCGTACAGTAATTATATGGATAAATACATACACCCAAATTCCTGATTTTTAACCATGACTGCCAGCAAATACATCGTTATCCCTATTCTTACCTGCCTATTACTACTCATTGATTGGTACGTATGGCAAGCCGTAAAAATAGTTTTTCAACACAACACAGCCCAAGTACAGCAGTTTGTTAAATGGGCTTTTTGGAGCCTTACTGCAATCATTATTTTCGGTTTATGGCTCTATAATTTTGCCCCTCCCGACGCCTTGGGACGCCGCTTGCGAACCGCGATTTTATTCAGTTTGTTTGCCGTTTATGGTTCCAAACTGCTATCCGTTACCCTCATTTTTTTAGGAGATACCGCTCGTTTTTTTACTTGGGCAAAAGGGCAGTTCTTCCCAAACAATGAACTGCCACAGGCACTCTCCGAAAGTCCTGACACAATCACTCGTTCGGAGTTTTTGATGAAGACAGCCTTGGTTGCGGCCTCCGTTCCTGCCGCAGCCCTGACGTGGGGTATTTTGTCAGGGGCGCACGACTACCGTGTTCGTCGGGTAAAATTAGCCATCAAAAACCTGCCTCGGTCGTTTGAAGGCATGACGATAGGGCAAATCTCAGACATTCATTCAGGGTCTTTTTTTAACAAAATCGCTGTAAAAGGAGGCATAGAGCTACTGCTCAAAGAAAAGCCCGATATGGTATTTTTTACGGGGGATTTAGTAAACGACCGCGCCACGGAAGTAAACGATTATGTACATCTCTTTGATAAAATAAAAGCCCCGCTGGGTGTTTACAGCACGCTTGGCAACCATGACTACGGAGCTTATGCTGGCTGGTCAAGCCCTCAAGCCAAAAAACAAAACCTAGACGACGTCAAGAAAGCTCATAAAGTACTTGGCTACGACTTGCTAACAGACGACCGTCGAACCATCCAGCTAGGGGGTGAAAAGTTAGCCATCATTGGAGTAGAAAACATTTCGGCCAACGAGTCAATTTTCCCAAATAATGGTAACTTACAACGCGCAATTGTAGGCACAGAAGAGGCTTCGGTCAAGCTCTTACTGAGCCACGACCCTACCCACTGGGACATGGAAGTAAACACCCAATACCCCGATATTGATGTCATGTTTAGCGGCCATACGCATGGGCTGCAATTGGGTGTAACGATTGGCGATAAGACCTATTCGCCCGCCCAGTGGCAATACAAACAGTGGGGAGGTTTATACCAAAAGGGCAATCAGCAGTTGTATGTCAATCGTGGATTTGGGTATTTAGGCTTTCCTGGGCGAGTCGGGATGCCTCCCGAAATCACACTCTTTGAATTAGTAAGCGCATAAACCCAATCGAGCAATGGAACACGTATCGAAACATTTAACCCCCGAAATAAAACTCTCGTGTTACGAGGACAAATTTTTTAAGTCTGAAATTGTCTTTGACCAACACATGCTGGTGTGGTTTATTTCGGGAGAAACCAAGATTGTGCAGGCCGAAGCCACACATCGCTTTCAAACGGGAGATATTTTTCTCATTCCGAGAAATAAACCCGCCACCATTATCAACTACCCCAAAGACGGCTTGCCCCACAAAACGGTTGTGATGCTTTTGACTACTCAAATTCTAAGGGATTTTTACAAACACATTGACGTAAAAACCAAAATAACGGCCGTCCCCAAAATTCGCAGTTTTACGCATCATCCTTTGTTGGAAAGCTGTCTGGCGTCATTGATTCCTTACTTTGAGATGAAAGAGCCCTTTCCCGACTATCTGGCGTCGTTGAAACTGACCGAAGCCATCAGTATTTTAAGAACCCTTGACCCAGAAGTAGATAGCATACTCGCCAATTTTGACGACCCGTATAAAGTCGATTTGATTGGTTTTATGGAAAAAAACTACATGTTCAACATGCCCATTGAGAAATTTGGCTACCTCACAGGCAGAAGTTTAACGACTTTCAAACGCGATTTTAAGCGAGCGTTCAACACTACTCCCCAAAAATGGCTCACGCAAAAACGACTAGAATTGGCCCATTTTCAAATTGCCGAACGAAAATTAAAGCCGCTTGAAGCCTGTTACGAAACGGGGTTTGAAAACCTCTCGCATTTTTCGTTTGCCTTTAAAAAACACTTTGGCTACGCTCCGACTGACGCCTTCAAGTCATATAAGACTGGTTAAGGGATTTTTATCTAACCAAATTTTAGCACACCATTTATCCCCCCTCATAATCTTCTACTGTTTGTCACCTGTGGTCTTTGATTATTTTTATAAATTTGCACCACTTATTGATAGACAGCCATTTATATGATTCGTTTTTTACTTTCTTTGTTGATTCTCTATCCTAATTTTTTGTGGGCGCAAGACGCCGAAATTTTCAAACCTGATTCGGCCAAAAGAACCATTGAAGCACGGCAAATCTCCACTTCTTTACGCCTAGACGGACACTTGTCAGAGGCAGAGTGGCAAGGCAGTTTCGCTTCTCCTTCCTTTACCCAAATCGAACCTTTTCAAGGAAAAGAACCTACGCAGCATACCGAAGTAAAAGCCCTTTACAATCGACAATATCTCTATTTTGCCATTTTTTCTCGTGATAGTCTAGGCAAAAAAGCCCTGCGAGCGACGGATTTTAAGCGTGATTTCAACTCGCGTCAACATGATTTTGCAGGTTTGGTTTTCGACGGTTTCAATGATAAGCGCAACGCCATGGCGCTTATCACCAACCCGTACGGAGTGCAGCGCGATTTGTTGTCGTTTGATGATCTCTTTTATGATATTGATTGGGATGGCCTTTGGCGCGTGCGAACTTCCCGCTCAGATTCGGGTTGGGTGGCCGAAATCGCGATTCCGTGGTCTACCTTACGCTATCCCAAAACGACCTCTACCGTTCAGGATTGGGGTTTCAATGTATTCCGAAGTCGTCGCTTGACCAATGAGCAATCTTCCTTATCGCCTTATCCGCGTTCGTTTTCGGCCATGCGGATGGAGTATGCAGGTATTTTGAAAAACTTGCAACCTCCCCCACCCAAACCCAACATCAGAGTTCAACCTTATTTGCTGGCTTCCTACGACCATTATCGCAATTTTGACCCCAGCATAAAGCCCAAAGACACCAATTATAAACTCGGAGGTGAACTCAAATGGGCGATTAACCCCAATACGGTGTTAGATTTGACGGCCAATACAGATTTTGCCCAAGCCGACGCCGACCGGCAAGTCAACAATGTTACGCGGTTTTCGGTCTTTTTTCCAGAAAGACGTCAGTTTTTCTTAGAAAACGCTTCCCTCTTTGGCGCGGGTGTGGGGCCTAATGATGATTTGTCGGGCGGTAACATGCGGGTTCAGCCTTTTTTTAGTCGTCGTATCGGCCTCGACGACAGCGGCAACCCTATCCCGATTGACTTTGGCGGAAGGTTTGTGTATCGCTCCCTCAAACGAAATTATGGTGCTTTGCTGATGCGACAAAGAGGCGTGGGAGATACGCCAGCTACTCATTTTTTTGTGGGACGTTTTTCTGAAAATTTCGGCAAACAAAACCGAATCGGGGGAATTTTTACGCTCAAAAATCGACCCGATGGTACCAATATGACCAGTACTATCGACGGTTTTTTCAGACTCAGTGAATCGCATTCACTCAATACCATGCTGGTTCATTCTACGACCACTTCCACTGGTCAGCAAGGATTCGCTGGTTTTGCGCAGTATTACTATACCACAAACCAATACAAAATCTGGTGGACTCAATCAATCGTGACCAAAGACTTTAATCCCGAAATGGGATTTGTGTCACGTACTGATGTGATTGGTACCACTCCCGGAATTTTCTTTTATAACCGAGGCAAGTGGCTTCCTTTCAAAAAACTCATTCGCGCCTTTGAGCCAGGGCTTATGACTGAGTTTTACCATCAAGCATCTACTGGAAAGCTTATCGAGCGTCAAATCAACATCAACCCTATCTGGCTCAACTTTCAGCGCGGGGGATTTTTTGGGTACCTTATCAATCCCACTTTCCAGCGGCTCACTGAGCCCTTCCAGCCCTTGGGAGTTAAAATCGGGCTTGGTGATTACCACTATGTGCGTCATCAAATTTATATCGGCACCGACCAATCTAAGATTCTAAATTTCAGTGCCGACTATAATTGGGGCAGTTATTTTGATGGTAAACTCAATAACCTTGATGCAAAACTACAATTTGCCCCACTTCCTCATTTGTCTATTACTGGGCGATTTAACCGTAATCATTTTGATAAAGTAGGAGAAAATCAAACCACTACCAACGTAGATTTGTACAGTGTAGAAGGGCGTTTTGCACTCAATCCCCGCTTACAACTGATAGGTTTTTACCAAAAAAATTCAGAAAATAACTCCCAAAACTACAACATTAGGCTCTCGTGGGAATACCAGCCTCTTTCTTATATTTATGTAGTATTTAATCACCGAGGGTTTGATACTATCACCAACCTCAAACGCACCGAAGACCATGTGATTGCCAAAATAAGCTATTTAAAACAGTTTTGAGGTCATAAATCATAATTGCTACGGTAAGTATCACGCACAAATAAGTACCTAAGCGCTACCCCAAACTGATAACTCTTAGGCTGTAGGCTCAAGACTGATTTGTTTTCTTCCACGCCGTTGACAAACAGCTGCGTTGTAGATTCCAAGGCGGCTGATTTGGCATATAACATACGACCATACGCCACTATCTCAAATTTTTTTCCAATACGCCCCACAAACTCTACCCCGCCTTCGAGTTCGACTTTGGCACGTCCTGTCGTGTACGATTCATTTTCAACGATCAGGGTATCGACGCCATTATGAGCTCCGGAGCGCGATAATCCATAAAGCTGAAATTGTTTGAGTGTCTGTAATTTACGGGTAGGCGTCCATACCATCCCACCCGACACATAAATCCCCGAGCGTTTTTGAACAAATCCTAATTTTACGACCCGCCATTTGAAACGTAAAGGGATAGAATGCTGTAAGTCCGTTATTCGGTACCGAAACGACGGCGAGGCCCTTACCCCCATCAGGGCATTGGAGGGATTTCGGGTGTATCCCAATTCAAGTGCCCACTTAAGATTGTGTAAATAGCCCACATAGGCTCCTGCATAGCTATCTGTGTATCCTTTTTGAGGAGAAAGCAAGCCTAGCAAATTGTTGGTTGCTGACGCGCCATTCCATTTACCTCCTCCCTCGATTCCCATGTACCAATGGTTTTTGCTCAATACTAAATCTGGATGGGTCACAAGGACGGGGGTTATGTATCGTTTTTGAGGGCGATAATAATCTTCTATTTGAGCGAAAGCGACTACTCCCAAATTACTTAACAATAACCCCAATAGTACAAATCGAATCATGAATTTCAGCGTTCTTGTTTCATTTTCAATATACGACTAAGACGCATTTACCGTTGCAAAGGTGGGTAGTTTTGTCGTAATTCGCGCACATTATGATATTATCCTTTCCATATTCCGAAATCAAGTCGCCTTTTCAAGTCGGCGACCGCGTACAAGTCGATATACTTACCCTCTATCGCAAGCCACCCTACGAGTTTGTGGAGGGAGTGGTATACCAAGTACGCGTAGATTTCCCTCTACTTTCAACCACCAAACGGGGCTTTTCGTTTACGCTTTCAGAAGTTAAATTTAGATACGGTATTCAGCCCGACACTGTCAAATTCCCTAAAATGAAAGAAGTCGAAAATGAACTTTATGATGTTCCGGAAGAGTATTTAAGAGAAAGCGTATCATAAAATTCATCGACATCCTGACAAAACCTACCTATGGCTTATTATAAAGGCTTAATTTTAGAAAGTTTGGCCGCTCTCAAAAAAGAAGCTTCGAGCGCAGTTCGCCAGCGCGCCCATGAAATATACCGAAATGGCGGCGTAAAGATTGTGAGTTTTGACGGGGAGTTCTACGGCGCCAAGTTCAAAGTAACTAGCCAATCTAGCTCCGAAAAATACGAAGTAGAATTCTCCAGCATGGACGACCCCGAAGCCATAGAGTGCTATTGTGATTGTCCTTCCGAAAACTATCCTTGCAAGCATGGTGTAGCCGCCGCGATAGCCTTAGAAGAGCATATCAATCGTGATTTTGGTCAAGCCAAATCTAGTACAGTACAAGACCTCAAAAAAATCATCATCGATATATCGGAAGCCTCACGCCAAGCACCCAAGAAAAAAATTGAGTTTCTAAAACCCACCCTTTTTCAAATGAAAGCATCGACGATGGTACTTAGAAACATCGAAGATAGCCAAATTCAACCTCAGGTTCCGATAAGCTTTTGGCCTAGTCGCCGGCATTATCTCAATATAAGCTCCCTAGAGCAGCGTGCAAGCTATGAAAAGTTTGAGCTATCTCTCAAAAAAAGTGGTGCCTACCAGATAGCTATCCAACGGCTCGAAAAACACAAATACCAGTTTTCGTGCACCTGCCACCAAGAGCTCACTTCCCCACTCTGCGAACACATGATGGGCGTGCTAGTTTGGCTCCAAAAACAACGCGGCCCCTTCGCACTAGAGCTGCTCAAAGATTGGACATTAGAAAAAAATGCTCTTTTGGCAAAATACGGTTATTCCACCAACGACAACCTATCGGGAAAATTTGATTTCAAACTCTCTCCGTATGGGCAGCTCGAACTCATTGTGGTAGACAAAAGTATTCAGCCAATTACGGGTATCAAATGGGAAAATATTCTCAAAAGTACCCTACCTATTAAGTCCCCACATCCATTTGTACCCATTGAGAATCATCCTGGGACACAGGTCTTTGTTTATTTATTTGAACAATTTAGCACCCAACAACTCCCCTTTTTTGAAATAGAACTGGCTCAAGGACATCTCAATAGCAAAACAGGAAAAATCACCAATATCCAGCGTATTGGATGGAATGATAAGGATCGCCCCGTAGGAGACGCCATCGACGCCGAAATCCTCAAAACTAGTCGATTATTGACTCAAACGTTTTTGCATGACACCCTTCGGCAGCGTGGCCACAAAATCTCAAACTCCTCATGGAACCTCAAATACAGTAGTGAAGCGATGGATGATGCTATCGAAATCACGGGGAAAGTTCTCGAAAAGCTTTTTCCTTTGATGGTGGGACGAGCGATTCGTATCAATACAAAAACAGATTCTTATGGCACTGCTGGTACAAATGTCGAAATCCACGAAGCACCCCTTGACCTACATTTCAAACTCAATCGAAATGAGCAAGAAACAACTTTAGAGGCTTTTGTAAGACGCCAAAACGATGACCTTATCCCTTTTCAGGAGTTAAAAGATGTAGGTACGTATTGGCTCTGCATTTTACCCAATCAACAGTTGTGCCGCTTTCGTTCGGCAGCGGCGGCAAAAGTAGCGCGACATTTTTTTGAACTAGGAGGTGCAGTTAAGCTACGTACCGTGCGTGATGATGCGTTTTTTAACGGGTTTGTCATCCCACTAGCCGATCAGTTTTCGCTCGATTTTGGCCCCAACCAAGCCATTGTCAAAACCGAGCTTGAATGGAAAGAAGGCCGAGTGTATCTAAAAGAGGCCGACGACAATTTGATGATTGTGCCAGTATTTGCCTACAACAGCGACGACAACGACGAAGTAGAACTCTCTCGTGATTTTAGAAAAGCCCGCGTCAACGCCCTCAACGATACCGTACAAATTCAATACCGTGACCACGACGCCGAAGAAAATTTTGTGCAGTTTCTGCAAAAACAACATCCGCTTTTTGCCCACCAAACCGACGAATATTTCTATCTACCTTCCGAAAAAGTGTTGGAAAACAATTGGTTGTTTCAATTTTACGAGGCTTTGCACCAAAACGAAACCAAACTTTTTGGCTTTAACAACCTCAAGAAGTTTCGGTACAACCCCAACAAAGTAAGTTTCAAAATCCGAAACTCTTCGGGCATCGACTGGTTTGACTTACAGATTGAAATTACTTTTGGGGACCAATCTGTTTCGTTGGCGGATGTGCGCAAAGCTGTTCTCAAAAAACAAAATTACATCGAACTCAAAGACGGTTCTTTTGGGCTATTGCCTGAAGAATGGCTCGCGCAGTACGCCCAGCTGTTTAGATTTAGTAAAGTAGACGACAAAAAAGGCGTATTACGGCTTTCTAAACAACACTTTACGATTTTGGAACGCTACAAAGAGTACATCGAAAATCCTAAGTTACTCAGAGAGTTGGATGAAAAACGCGAAAAACTGCTCAATTTTACCGAAATCAAGAAGATTAAACTCCCCAAAAACATTGATGCCAAACTAAGACCTTACCAAGAAGAAGGCTATAAATGGCTGCATTTTTTAGATGAATTTGGCTGGGGTGGCTGTCTTGCTGATGATATGGGATTAGGAAAAACCTTGCAAATGCTTACTTTTTTGCAAGAACAAAAAAACCGCAACCCCAAAGGCGTCCACTTAATAGTCGTTCCCAAAACCCTGATTTTCAATTGGCAAGCAGAAGCTGCCAAGTTTTGTCCAGATTTGAAATTATACGTCCATACTGGCCCCCAACGCAGCCGCACGACTCATATTTTCAATGCCTACGACCTCATTATCACCACTTATGGCTCGGTGAGGTCAGATATTGAGATGCTCCAAAAGTTTCGGTTTCACTACGTGGTACTCGACGAAGCGCAAGCCATCAAAAACCCTGATTCGATGATTGCCAAGGCAGTGAAACTGCTCAACGCCCAAAATCGTCTGACCATGACAGGTACCCCTGTCGAAAACAATACTTTTGACCTGTATTCTCAGTTTGATTTCTTAAACCCTGGCTTTTTGGGAAACGAAGATTTTTTCCGTACCGAATACGCCACGCTTATCGACAAATACCAAGACAAAGGTCGCGCTACGGAGCTTCGTCGTTTGATTTATCCTTTTATGCTCAAACGCACCAAGGAAGAAGTAGCCAAAGACTTACCCGAAAAAACCGAAACGGTGCTCTATTGCGAAATGGACAAACGTCAACGTAAAGTTTATAATGCTTTTCGGGACAAATACCGTGATATGATTGCGGGAAAAATGGACGAAGTGGGCCGCGAACAAGCCTCTTTTTTGATATTAGAAGGACTGCTCAAACTACGCCAAATCTGCGACTCCCCTGCCCTGCTTTCGGACGACGAAGATTATGGACACGAATCGGTCAAACTAGAAGAAATAGTGCGTGAAATCGAAGAAAATGCTTCTCACCACAAAATTGTGATTTTCAGTCAGTTTCTCAAAATGCTTGACCTCATCAAAGTCAAACTTGAACGAGACCGCATCCCCTACGAATACCTCGACGGCCAAACCCAAGACCGCGCCGAACGCGTCAACCGTTTTCAGGGAGATGACCAATGTAGGGTGTTTTTGATGAGCCTTAAAGCAGGGGGCGTAGGTCTCAATCTCACGGAGGCTGATTATGTCTATCTTGTCGACCCGTGGTGGAACCCCGCCGTAGAGCAGCAAGCCATCGACCGCGTACACCGCATAGGTCAGACAAAACGCGTTTTTGCCTATCGAATGATTTGTAAAGACACGGTCGAAGAAAAAATCATTCAACTCCAAAATCGCAAACGTGCCCTTGCCGACGACCTCATTTCGACCGAAGCAGGTTTTCTCAAAAAACTCACCAAAGACGATATCCTGGGGCTTTTTAGTTAAGCTCTGTAGCTGTTAGAATTGAGTTCATTTGGTCTTTTGTCTTTAAAATAAATACTTACTTATCCATTTTTCCGATGTCGATCATGAAAAAATTCCTTCGCTATCTCAAACTTAGCTTTTTTACACTTCCGCTTTTGGCTGCCCAACAAGACAACCCTATCCGAATCATTTTCTTTGGCGACTCTATCACCCAAGCAGGGGTAAGACCCGGCGGCTACATCGTCAAAATGGGCGAAATGCTCGAAAAACAAGGCCTTAAAAACAAATATGAGCTGATAGGGGCAGGTATCGGCGGCAACAAAGTGTATGACCTTTATCTGCGGATGGAAGAAGATGTACTCGCCAAAAAACCCAACATTGTTCTTATTTATATAGGCGTCAACGACGTATGGCACAAGGCCTCTCACGGCACCGGCACCGACCCCGACAAATTCCTGAAATTTTATGAAGCTATCTTGAAAAAACTCCAAGCGGCCAATATCAAAGTAGCCCTATGCACTCCTGCCGCGATTGGCGAACGTACCGATTTTTCTAACCAACAAGACGGCGACCTCAATCAATATTCCCAGATGATTCGAAATCTTGCCAAAAAGCACAACTTACCTTTGGTAGATTTGCGTAAAGCATTTTTGGATTATAATCTCAAAAACAACCCCAACAACGACGAGAAAAATATCCTCACCACCGACCGCGTTCACCTCAACGACGCCGGCAATCAGCTTGTAGCTGATGAAATGTGGAATGTGCTGAAAGGAATGTAAAATTTTCAACCATCTTGTTCCCATACAAAAGGGCTGTCTCAATTGATTGAAACAGCCCTTTTGATTTTTGGGTCAACCACAAACTACTACTGCAATTTTGCAACCGCTTCTTTGATGCGGCGACATGCTTCTACGAGATTTTCGTCAGAAGCAGCGGTAGAGATTCGCATACAGTTTGGGGCGCCAAAACCCGAACCTGCTACCGTAGCAACAAAAGCTTCGTTGAGCAACCACATGCAAAAATCGTCCGAATTGTTGATAGCCGTTTTGCCATCATTTTTACCAAAATAATAGCTAATATCTGGGAAGGCATAGAAAGCACCTTGGGGCATGTTTACTTTAAAACCAGGAATTTCTTTCAACAGCCCTACCACCAACCCACGACGACGCTCGTAGGCTTCGCACATTTCTTTGGCAGCATCTTTAGGGCCTGTTATCGCGGCAAGCGCGGCACGTTGCGAAATCGAACCCGTACCCGAAGTGACTTGGCCTTGCAATTTTTCTACGCCATCTGCAATCCACTTAGCCGCACCGATGTAGCCAATCCGCCAGCCTGTCATGGCATAGCCTTTTGCTACTCCATTGACTGTAATCACGCGGTCATGAATCTCAGGAATAGACCCAATACTAAAGTGACCTTGGGGTGTAAAATTGATGTACTCGTAGATTTCGTCGGCCAATACAAAAATATTATCATACTTTTCGATGACTTTGGCCAATGCCCGTAGCTCGGCTTCCGAATATACCGAACCGGTAGGATTATTGGGCGAAGCAAACATCACTACACGTGTACGCTCAGTGATGGCATCTTGAAGCTGGTCAGGAGTTACTTTGAAATCATTGTCAAAGCTACCTTCCACAATCACCGATTTGCCTTCAGCAAGCTTCACCATTTCAGAATAGCTCACCCAGTAAGGCGACAAGATAACCACTTCATCGCCGGGATTTACCAATACCTGAATCACATTGGCCAATGAGTGTTTTGCTCCCGTAGATACAACGATGTTTTCAGGCTTCCAATTTATATTATTTTCATTCTTAAACTTATCAGCAATTGCCTTACGCAAATCAGCATAACCAGCCACGGGCGAGTATCCGTGGTATCCTTCATCAATCGCTTGCTTCGCAGCTTCACAGATGTGCTTCGGGGTCTTGAAATCGGGTTCACCGACACTCAAGCTAATCACTTTATGACCTTGTGCGGCCAATTCGCGTGCTTTTTTGGTCATCCCCAACGTAGAAGATTCCTCAAGCGCGTTAATGCGGTCGGCCAATAAACTGGCCGTTTCGACGACAGCAGACATATTTAGTTGTTTTAAAAAATTTGCCCGCAAAATTACAATTCCATGCAAGAGTTTCCTACTTTTATTTTAATTTTATCAAACTACCCCTATGTCTGTTGCATATTTGCAAACACCCCTTGGAGTAACTTACATTGAAGGTGATGCCGACGGTATTAGAGAAGTCAGTATTCTAGATGCCTCTCCTGAGCTTTTGACGAATATGATTCCGCCCGAATTACGGCAAGCCCATCAGCAGCTAAGCGAATATTTCAGAGGAGAGCGCAATACCTTTGACCTACAGCTCAATCCTCAAGGTACCGATTTTCAGAAAAGAGTTTGGGAAGAATTACTAAAAATTCCTTTTGGCCGTACTATTTCCTACTTAGAGTTAGCGCGTCGTTTGGGGGACGAAAAATCGATTCGGGCAGCCGCTGCTGCCAATGGAAAAAATCCTATTTGGTTGATAGTGCCCTGCCACCGCGTCATTGGCTCAGATGGCAGTCTTACGGGCTATGCTGGGGGACTTTGGCGCAAAAAATGGCTCATTGAATACGAAAAAGGCGGCCTTCAAGGAAGTTTGTTTTGAAACCACCTACTCTCTCCCAACCACACCTAGCTCTTCATATATACAAAATAGCGGCAGAAAATGACCAAGTCACCTCTACCGCTATTTGACCTCACATTGCTCACTTCACGATTGTTCTACATACATTACGAACCCGCTCCTGGCATTACTACCGTATCAATCACATGAATTACGCCATTGCTTTGATATACGTCTTTGATAGTGACGGTCGCCATACCACCCTTCTCATCAGATAGCACCAATTTTTTACCTTTCATCATGGCCTTAAGCGTACCCCCTTGTACAGTCTTGAAAGTGGCGGTCCCTCCTCCTGCTTTGATCGCCGCTGCGATAGCCTTTGAATCCATTTTGCCCGCTACTACGTGATAGGTCAAAATGGTGGTCAATGTTTTTTTGTTTTCGGGTTTTACCAGTGATTCTACCGTGCCTGCTGGCAATTTATCAAAGGCCGCATTGGTAGGTGCAAACACCGTAAAAGGCCCTGCACTTTGGAGAGTTTCTACCAGACCTGCCGCTTTCACAGCCGCTACCAATGTAGTGTGGTCTTTAGAATTAACGGCATTTTCAACGATGTTTTTGGAAGGGTACATGGGTGCACCACCCACTTCTACGGTTTTTTCTTGGGCAAAAGACGCGCTGACAAACAACGCCGAAACGAAAAACATTACGATTTTTTTCATGATTGTTTTTGATAAAAATTAGTGTTTACAATTGGTTAGTTGTGGTAATTTTCATTACGAACAGACTTACGTGAATCTGCTTCCCCACAGATTTCATCCTAAAAAAAAAATTACCAAAAAACACCCAAAGCACTATTTATCAGATATTTACATAATCATACTCTTATTATATTTCGCTATATTTATGGTCTACGGCTCCATTTTCCTTTGAGATTGTCCAAGTATTTTTGTCCTGAACCCGTGTTTAAAAGAAGGACTTGATCATCGGACTTCAACCAAGCTTGTTGTTTTAGTTTTTTATAAGCAGCCCAAATAGCCCCTCCCTCCGGCGCTACAAACATCCCTTCATATTTACCAATTTCCCCCACACCATCTACAAGTTCATCTTCCGATACCGCCACTGCTGTTCCGTTAGATTCTGTCAAAGTTTGCAGCATAAGAGGTTCGCCAAGAGGTCGAGGCACTGCCAGGCCATTCGCCAAAGTAGGCTTACCGACGTATTGTCGGCTATTGGTTTGTTTTCCCAAAAATGTATCCACAACCGGGCTGCAATTTTGACTTTGCACAGCAACCATCCGTGGTAAGCGTTGTGTATCTGACAACCAACCTAAGGTTTGCATTTCACGAAAAGCTTTCCAAATGCCTATCAAACCCGTGCCTCCCCCTGTGGGATACAGAATCACGTCGGGCAACTTCCAATCAAACTGTTCGGCAATCTCGTATCCCATTGTTTTTTTACCTTCCAAGCGATAAGGTTCCTTCAAAGTAGATACGTCAAAATACCTACCGTCCTGATTGAGCTCTTGTACTTTAGCAGCACAATCATTAATTAAGCCATGTACCACGATGACCTGCGCGCCATAAGCCCGACATTCTTCCTTAAAAGCCTCGGGAGTATGGTCAGGCATCACGACGATTGCTTCCAGTCCCGCACGTGCACAATAGGCCGCCATCGCGACTCCAGCATTGCCTGCTGTCGGAACAATACAAGTTTGTATGCCCAATTCTTTGGCTTTTGAAATAGCCATACACAATCCTCTTGCTTTAAACGAACCTGTAGGATTGAGCCCTTCGTCTTTTAACCACATCGAAGGCAGGTCATAACGGCGGGCCAATTGCGGAAGAGATAGGATAGGCGTATACCCTTCCCCTAAACTTACTTGATTTTCTTCATCTATCACAGGCAATAGCTCTCGATAACGCCAAAGATTTTTGGGTCTTGTCAAAAGCCGTTCTTTAGAAATGGGTGCTAGTTGATAGCGGCTCAATAAAGGAGCCTGACAGCAAACGGATAAAGTATGAACAATGGAAGGTAGATAGGTACATCCGCAAGAAGAGCATTCCAATTCTTCCAATAGCGACGAGGTGTGTATCATTTGCATGAGGGATTTTTTCCGAAAATTAGTACCTCACCTCTACCCCGTCAAACGCTTTTTTGTAATGAGTTATTCCATTTTTGCATAGTATCTCTGCGTAAAGCGAATGAACTCATTGACCGACGTATGATTTTCAGTGCCTTTACGCTGGATAAAAAAGAAAGTCCGCTCAATAGTAAGTTTTTCAACTTCCACCTCTACCAATTCACCCGTTGTCAGCTCTTTGGAAATTGCCCTCTGTGGCATAAAAGCCAAACAATGATCGGCTAGTACAAAATTTTTTAATGCTTCTGTCCCGCCCAATCGAATCAAAATACGCAAATCTGCTATTTTGATTCCATGTGCATTGAGTTCGTTTTCGACTACGGCTAGGGTACCCGACCCATTCTCGCGAAGTGCCAAGGGTATCGAAGGCAAATCCTCAAGGGTAAGTTTCCGGTAGCGAAGGGGGCTATTTTTTGAACAAACTGCCACAACTTTATCTTGAAGAAAGGGAGTATAAGTCAGCGTATTGATACGATGCAGCCCCTCCACAATCCCTACGTCGATTTCATGTTCAATCAAAGCTTTTTGAACATTATTTGAATTTCGGTTGAGAACACTTATTCGCAAATTAGATTTCAAACGTAAATAGGCCGACAATACGGGTGGAATAACATACAAACTAATGGTGGTGCTGGCACCAATAGCCAGTTTGGTCATCGGCAGAAAATTCTCGTTGACTTGACGCAATTGTTCGTGAAGCTCCTCCTTCAATTGTGTGGCTTCCAACAATTTCCGATACAGGATATTGCCAGCAAGTGTCAACGAAATCGTATTCCCATGTCGTTCAAACAAACCTGTTTTATAATGATATTCCAGTGACTTGATGTGTTTACTGATAGCTGATTGGCTTAAAAAGAGACTTTGCCCAGCTTTTGTAAAACTTAACGAACGAGCCACTTCCATAAATATTTCGTGCTGAAGAGAGAGCATAAAAAAAAAGATATTTCCCAAATAGAATACATGAAGCCGTTTTTTTAAAAAAACTACCCACACCATCAGCAAGTCATTCCTAGGAGGTCTTTGACACCAAAGCACTTGAAAGTTTTCTCCACAGATTTTCGACGAGACCTGTTTTGTAGTATCTAAGCCAAATAGTACTAAAAAGAAGTTGGAAACAATAAATCGGAATTACCCAGATGAAAGTCTCTAGTAGCGTCAATTTTCCTGAAAAACCCAACGCGTAGCCATAAAACAATATCATACACAAAACGGTCTGCATCAGATAGTTGGTCAAACCTATCTTTCCAGCATTGCTTATCCACTTAAAAATTATGGAGGTGCTTTCAAACAAAAAGACAGAGAGAAATATAAGGTAACAAACCGCGATAAAAGGAACGGCTATAAAATTGGCCAACGAAATAATGGATTCTTGCCAAGGTTCAGGCAGACCTTCGAGTACTTGTATGCCCAATATATTTAAGCTGGCAAAGGCTTTGAGTAAAAGTGCTAACGGAAAAACAAAAAAGGCTATTTTCAGCATCTTTTGCTTTAGTGCTGGAATACGTAAGAAGAAGTTACTTTTACCAGCGATCAGTCCAAGTATAAACATCACTAGATAATGAGCAATTCCGGATAATCCATTTTTTAGACCCATAAACCAAAGCATCGCCACTCCTAATTTCTGCATACCAACCACCGCCGCAAACGAACCGTGTTGCCATGTATTTAGGACTTGCATTATCACGGGGCTTATTTCGTGGCTATCGGTGTTGGGGGGAGTCAAAAAGATAATGACAGTCCGCAGTACCGCCGAAAATAGCATGATTCCTGCCATCCATTGGTAAAGGGTTTTAGTGGATTTCTTGTTAAAATAAAGGAGCGTAAATCCAAACAAAGCGTACTTGTGCAGAATATCTCCAAACCAAAAGATAAGTCCATGAATGAGCCCCAAAAGCAGAAGTATCCACAAACGACTTTTGAATATTTTAGTGCTATTGAGTCCTAATTGCTCATTTTTCTGAGTCAGCATATAAAACCCAAGACCAAACAAAAAACTATAGATGGTATAAAACTGAGCATTTACTAACACATGAAATACAAACTGCAAAGGAGCATAGGACTGGGGCTGGTCTAGCTGCAACTGATCGACTTGCGATGGTTCAAGAAAGGCAAACAGGGCATAAGTCTGAATATTAAACACAAGTATTCCAAACAATGCTATGCCGCGAATTGCATCAATCACCTGAATTCGCTGACTGGTGTGTGTCATCTTTAAAAGTTTTTCTGGGTTGGTTGAGGTTTCTAGGCCTCACAGCACTAGAACCGCTAAATTAGCGTATTTTAGGATGTTTTCGATTCCTATCCATACAATTCAGCATTCATTTTCTTAATTATTACCTCTTTTCATCCAACTAGCAGACTCTCTGCTTTCACATCAGCCATGTGAACGGATTTTTGAAGGCATTTCTGTTCAAAATCGACTTTATTCTTTTTGACTAAACCAAAAGTTGTTTTGACTAAATCTGTCTTATGATTGCTGACGACCTTTGTATCATCAATTTAAAACAGAAAAAATGGAACTAAAAAATAGCACCATCCTTATCACAGGAGGAACGAGCGGAATCGGTTTAGAGTTTGTAAAACAACTTACCAACGAAGGAGCCAACATCATCGTGACAGGCCGTAACTCGCTCGCATTGAAAGAAACCAAAAACAAGTTTCCCCATGTACATACTTTCCAAAGTGATGTAAGCAATCCTAAAGACATTGAGCAACTTTACAAAGACGTCACCCAACAATTCCCTCAGCTCAATATCATCATCAATAACGCCGGCCTGATGCGGTTGATAGACTTGCAAGACAGCCGTTTGGACTTGGAAAATATAAACCGTGAAGTCGCTACCAATCTTACGGGTACCATCCAAATGGTGCATCAGTTTTTGCCTCATTTGTTGAAGCAAAAATCGGCGGCGATTGTCAATGTATCCTCAGGCATTGCTTTTATGGCTTATTCGTCGGCTCCTATTTATAGCGCCACCAAAGCAGGCGTACGTGCCTATACGCAAGCCTTGAGATTACAACTAGAAGATACCCATGTGAAAGTATTTGAAATGATACCTCCTGGTGTGAATACCAACCTACAAAATGACTGGGCCGTTAAGCCCAATCCCGGTATGATGATGGACGTAGATAAAATGGTAAGTGTTGCTATTAAAGGGCTGTTGAAAGATAAATCAGAACTCAAACCGGCAACAATTAGTGTAATAAAAATCTTAAGCAGGCTTATACCCAATACACTTTTGAAATTTGGACATAGAGAGTTTAAAAAATTTAAAGCAAACAAAAAATGATAAAGAACCTTATTTCTTTGGCGCTATTGATCGTGTCGGTAGCCCTCAGTTTCAAGCACGGGTGGGATACTTTTAATTATAAAAACAATCCCCAATCCTTAAAAATGATGGATGAGTTGGGCATCAGTGAATCGGTCATTCCTCTAATGGGCGCATTGACGATTTTGGTTGGGATTTTGCTGCTTATTCCTAAAACATTCTTTTGGGGCAATGTCCTAAACGCCATGAGCATTGTGTTGATAATAGCCTTGGCGTTGCGAGCTGGGAATTTAAAAATGGTATTGATAGAAATTCCTTTTTTGATAATGCCACTCATTATGATTTGGCTAAAATATCCTTTTAAAAAGTAGTATTAACTTTGTACTATGGCACATTCAACACCTTACAGAATAAAGTCCATCACCGAAATTCATCGGTTGATGGGCTTACCCAAGCCTCAGCATCCCCTTATTGGCACCATAAATTTAGCAGGATTACAGGCTCATCCCGACATACAAGCGGTGTGTTTTGACTTGTATGTTATTTCTCTCAAAAGAAATTGCGACAAACTTCACTACGGCCAACAACGCTATGACTTTGATGAAGGCTTAATGGCCTTTATGTCGCCCGGACAGCTATTGCGAGGCGAAGCAAACGGCCCTTCCGAAAATCTGGAAGGATGGATGCTATTTATACACCCCGATTTTTTGTGGAGTACAAGCCTTGCAAAAAAAATAAAGCAATATGACTTCTTTGATTATGCCACCCACGAAGCCTTGTTTTTGTCGGACAAAGAAGAAACGCTCATCAATGGTATTATTGAAAACATCAAAAACGAATACGAATCCAATATCGACAAATTTAGTCAAGACATCATCGTTTCTCATTTAGAAACCCTGCTCAACTATGCCGAGCGGTTTTATCAACGTCAGTTTATTACCCGAAAAAAAAGTAGTCATCAGATACTTGACCGTTTGGAAACTTTGCTTTCCGACTATTTCAATGATGATGATTTAATATCAAACGGCTTGCCCACGGTTCAATATATTTCTGAGCACCTGCTTGTATCGCCAAGTTATTTGCGGAGCTTGCTAAAATCCCTGACTGGACAAAGTACCCAACAGCTCATTCATGAAAAACTAATCGAAAAAGCCAAAGAGAAACTTTCAACCACCGACTTAACGGTCAGCGAAATTGCTTATGAATTGGGGTTTGAGCATTTGCAATCGTTCAGTAAGTTGTTTAAAACAAAAACGCAATTGTCTCCCCTAGAATTTAGGCAATCGTTTAATTAAACCCAAGAATGAGCTTAAAAACAATCAAGAAATACGCTACCAACTGTTTTGTGTTAACTATTCCAATCATGATTTGGAATATGGTATTGACCAATCAATTGCCGAAATATTTTCAGCCAGAAATATTCTGGAAAGACATTCCAACTTTGCTGACCTATGGAGAAAATATTTCACGAGCAATGGTGTTTATGCTTACTTTTCTGATGCCTCTCCGTATTTCCACCCCAACACAGAAAAGAGGGTTGTATATATACTTAGGCGGCGTTTTATTGTACTTTACCTCTTGGCTAGTTTTAATCTTATTTCCCGATAGTGAATGGAGCAATAGTAGTATGGGATTTACGGCTCCTTCTTACACTCCCTTGTTATGGTTAATAGGTATCGGGCTGATTGGAGATTCTTTTTATTTCAATTGGCCGTTTAGACGTTGGTTCTTTATTTCGATTTCTATCCTATTTCTGCTATTTCATAATTTCCACGCCTTCACTATCTATCAAAGAACGCACTAAATGGAACCTTTTATTGAATACATATTACAATTTGGTCATTTGAATAAGCAGCAAATTGACCTTATTATGAGCAAAGCCACCACTTTAGAGCTTCGTAAAGACGAATTTTATTGGAAAGCCGGAAAAATGGTAAGGCAGATTGGTTTCATCACAGAAGGAGTATTGCGGGTGTATTATTATACCAATAGTGGCGAAGAAAATACTCGGTATTTTGTAGATGAAAACCACCTGATTTTGGATGGGCCTATGTACGAAGGCGAATACATTCCTTCAGAATACCTACAAGCCATTACAGACTGTAAAATAGTGGTGTTTTCAAAAAATAATTGGCAAGAAATCGGAGAAACCATTGTGGGTTGGGAAGTTATTATCCAAAAAATAATGGCCAAACATCATAGAGAAAAACTGGAGAGAAGAAGTGAGTTAGTTTCCCAAGACGCCACTACGCGTTATCTTGATTTTATCGAACAGTTTCCCACCTTGGCCAATCGCGTTCCTTTGTCTTTCATTGCTTCTTATTTGGGAATTACGCAATCTTCTTTGAGTAGAATAAGAAAAAATATCCGCTAAAATCGCTTTTTGCCAAATGGCAAATGATTTCATTTTTTCTAAGACAACCTTTGCAGGGTTGTTAAATTTTAAAATCAAAAAAATGAAATCAAGAAAATTAGGAACTAGCGGCTTAGAAGTATCGGCTTTGGGTTTTGGTGCCATGGGACTAAGCTTTCCCAATGCACCCACCAAAGAGGAAAGCATACAATTATTGCAAGGGGCGGTTGAGCAAGGTATTACGTTTTTTGACACGGCCCAAGGCTACGGCGACAACGAGCTTTTGGTAGGCGAAGCACTCGCCCCCTTCCGCAACGAGGTGACGATTGCTACCAAATTTGGTTTTAGAGAAGGTAAAATGATGCTGGGCTTAGACAGTAGTCCCGCAAATATAAAAGCTACCGCCGAAGCCTGCCTGAAAAGATTGAAAATCGAGGCGATTGACCTATTTTACCAACATCGATTTGACCCCAATGTCCCTATCGAAGAAGTGGCGGGAACGGTAAAAGACTTAATCCAGCAAGGAAAAGTAAAATACTTTGGGCTGTCGGAAGCCTCCGCCGATACCATCCGCAAGGCACATGCTGTTTTGCCCGTTACGGCTTTGCAAAGCGAGTATTCGATGTTTTATCGCCAACCAGAGCACGAAATCATCCCTACTTTAGAAGAATTAGGCATTGGATTGGTGGCTTTTAGCCCACTAGGCAAAGGCTTTCTGACAGGCACCATCAATGCAGATGTCACATTAGACAAAGCCGACACTAGAAACATGTCGCCTCGTTTTAGCAAAGAAAACCGCGAAGCCAATCAAGCATTGGTAGACTTAGTGACTTCAATAGCGACCGACAAAAACGCCACGCCTGCCCAAATCGCATTAGGCTGGTTGCTGGCCCAAAAACCCTGGATTGTGCCTATTCCCGGAACCTCCAAATCACATCGCTTACAAGAAAACATAGGCGCTATTCATGTATCGCTGACTCATGACGAACTAACCAATATAAATGCTGCCTTAGCAACCATCACAATTGTAGGTGAGCGCTATCCTGCCCAAATACAGGCCGCGACAAGCACAAAATAGGCAATCATCAAAGAAATAGAACTTCCTTCTTGGAAGTGGCTCCCTCCCACTGCAACCACTCAGCAGAAAAGCCCCCTCTACTTTTGCTTCCTTATTTATTTGAATAGGGGGGCAAAAGTAGAAGATACACTTTAGGGTCAGCGCTATCCTCATTTTCTTCAAAATCAACATCTCCGTATTTGGGCCTTCAGCTATAGGGGAAATTAGAAGTTTGTAGTTTCCAAAAAATAGCACAACGCTCGGGCGTACCTCCATTTTCTTCACTCCAAGCGACTCCCTTACCAATTGAAAAAAAATCTCCCTACAAATACAAAAAATCATAAGGCATATTGAAGAGAAAGTAGGTATATTTGGGGTATAGGCGAAACTCCCTTACATTTCGACCTAACCGGTCTTTATTTCAGGGAACTTCGGCTATTTCCTACCCGTTATCGGGCACCCTAAAAGGCGAAATAACTAACAGAACCAAATGGAGAGAATATATTTTGATAAGCAGATATTTAGCCACCTATTCAAAGGGGACAAGCCTGTATATCAAAAGCTATATAATGACCTATTAAAAAACAAAGACCATTTTATTTTCTGTTATTCTCACGGACATTTACTTGACTTAAAAAATGACAAATCAAAAATTAAGTTTAGAGAATTAGACTTCATTGAAACGATTGTAGATGATAACTATCTTTCATATCACGCCACAGAGAAGAGAACTTCTTGTTATTTAGTTAAACCAAGAGAAGCATTTAATGATATTGAAGATGATACGGAAATATCATTTGCAACAATGTTCGACGATTTAGACTTAGAATTTGCAACACCCGAACAACAAGAACAAATTAAACTTGCCAAAGACCTATTTGAAAATCAAAAAATTGATTTTGAATTTTCTCAAATTCAGGATATACCCGATGAAATAAAAAATCCTTTAAATAAAATCCTTCCTGTTGGTTTAGACCCAATGACTCTTTTAGAATGGAGTGAGCATTTTATGGGAATGCTCAAATCAATGGAAGATGACAAATCAGTTTACAAGGGATTACGAAATGTGGTTGACAAGCATATAAATAATGGAAAGTTCACAATCGACATTAATGAAATAGACTTTAATGACGACCTTAAAAATTCAGTCTTGCAGAAAACGTTTATTGAATATGTTAACGGCAATTTAAATCCGAATGGAGATAAGGGAATAACAGATTATGATTTTTATACTAATGCATATTTCACCCTTGACCTATTAGGAATTAGCAAAGAGCCTTCTAAAAAAGTAAAGTTCGGATCTATTCTGAATGATAGTTATCACAGTTACTATGGTGCTTTTTGTGATTATGTAGTTTCGGATGACCAAGGATTTCTAAAAAAGACAAAAGCATTATACAGACTTCTGGGAATAGAGACGAAAGTTTACCATATTGATGATTTCATACCGTTTTTTTACTTGCTATCAAACTCAATCGAAAGTAGTCCTAAAATGCTTTTTGACTTACTTATAAATGACATAAAAAATGGTTTAGTAGTAGATAACTACCAATCAATTAAATTCAACAGGAACACCACAGTCATTAAACCCTTTCACAGTTATTTTGGCTTCTTCAATCAGATTGAGAGCTTTAAAGAAAATAATCAAGACTTTATTTTGCTAAGGCGTAGAACAAAGAATTATTCCTATTTTAGTTTTTACAGACAATATAAAGGAATAATAAATAAGGCATTTAAACTTTTTGGTTCTGACCTTGACAACAAAGGTGAATTTGACTGGGAGAAAGAAATTGAAGAAATAAAAAGCGGAACTTGGAAAGGTAGATTTTGGGACTTTGACACCTTCACGATTTTAATTGAAATCAACATTGGAATCAAAGAAATCTGCTTGCTTTTGACACCTAAAACATTGGCTGCATGAAAGAAGGCCGACCCGATAACAGCACCTACACGCAAGTGGGGGTTCAATGCTTCTATGAAAGTGAAGTGCTAAATCCAAGTTCTGTACTTTTAATGAACTTTTGTGCTAAAAATACCGCCACAGCTCCAAGTCCTATCCGTTAGCGGTCAGGCCGGAACGGACTTTCCTATTCATTAACTGAGGCATGAGAATACTATTAATTGCAATTACTATTTCATTATCTGTTTTATCCTGTAATATTAATCAGGACACAAAAGACAATAAACAGAGTGAGTTGTCCAAACCTTTAAACTTAACAGTTAATCAGCTAGATTCATTTCTATCGACAATCAAAATTGACAAGTACACACTTATCAACTCAAAGGAAGGTGAACGACAAAAAGATGCGGCTGACATTATTGAATTGAAGCGTAAATGGCCACAAGTCATGCAATCGCCGAATCGGGTAGGTTTCGATACGATCCTGTCTAAGAACTTTACTTTTTTTGGTGAAGGCCGCTTACTGAATAGAGAAGAGTATATCCAAGATCGATTGACGACTTCTGATTGGAAAATCACATTTGTGAAGTATGATAATGTTACACTTCAATTTTTCGATAGTATTGGTCTTTTGACTTACAGAAATCAAGTCACTAATGAAAACGTAAAAACAAATGAAATTGAAATAGAATATATCAGTTGGGCAGACATATATGTGAAAGAACAGGGAAAATGGAAAATTGGAGCTTCTCACACAATCGATGTACGTATAGAACAAGTTGAGAAAGGCCCGAACCGCTAACATCGGTTTAGCAATATGGTAGCTGTGCGGAAACAATTGAGCATTTGTACTTCTATCCACATTTTTACTATAGTTGGACTGACATTTTTCAAAGCCCTGCCTTCGCCAAGCAACAAACCGTTAGCGGTCAGCTTTAAAGACGAAACAGAAAGCGATGAAGAAATATTTCAACAAAGCATCATATTTGACAATTTTAACTGTTGGACTTGAGGGGCTTCAATCATACTTCCTTCATGTTAGGACAACAGACTATTCACATAAAATTTTTTCAGTCTATTTTTTCGTTGAATTATTTATATTGCTTGTGACCATTTCCACTGGACTTAAAAATAGAATTTTTGCAAGTATCTATTTGGGGGCATTTCTTTTTGAATTAGATTGATTGTTTATAAATGAACGACCAATTAGTCCTGGCAATCTGGTTATGATAATTATTGAATTTTTGAAAGTTTACGTATTTTATGTACTAACAAAGCAACCATTAAAAAATGAATTTAATTGACATAGACTTTGACTTTCGACAAGACAGTAAGTGTGGAGACCCTGACACTGACAGCCATAAACTATATGAAGCTCATAAGTTATTATGGAGTAAAGAATTGCCAAATGGTAGGACTTTTACTTTGGAAATTAAAGGCGACAGTTATGGCAGGTTTCTTTTAAAAAATAATCTGTGTATAAATTTGTCAAGTGACCGTATGTGTCCACATTTTGACGGAAAGTACAGGAATAAATTTGACGGTTGGCTTTCAGACTTGGAACGAGAAGAACTAAAACAAAAAGTGCGAACAATTGGCGGGCATATAATTTTTCCTGCCCACAAAAAAAATGGCTTTACAGTTAATCAAGCCAGAGGTGTAAGCAGAATAATTTGCGACAGGTTCGATTTGACATTGGAGTGTATTAGACGTTTTTATCAAAACGAAGAAAGCCCACTTTCCAAGACATTGACAAACTACAAAGATTTTTTTGACTTGTTTATTGACTTTAATGGTTATGTAGACTTTTTCCATTTGCAAGACTTTGTTGACCCAAATCAACGAATTGAATTTTCATTACCGTTCGACAATTTTAATAGACCACCATTACCACAGACAATTGACGAGTACCAACAATATAAAGACCATATCTTAGATTTAATGAACAAAAGAAATAGACGAATTTTGGACACCATAACAAGTGGACAATATGCAAATTAAAAAACGCATAAAGACAAGAACGTCAGCCTGTAACATCGTATTGGCAAGTGGCGGACTGAATGGCTTCGTATCAACGGAAGTGCAAAATTTAACTTTCGTTCTTCGATTGAAGTTCAGTGCTAAAAATCCCGCCCATCGCCAATACGCGGCCCGTTAGTGGTCATTGTAGGACGGCTCTTAAAAGAAAGACTAACTAAGCGTGGAATTACAACAAACTGACATATCAAAAATTGAAGTTAGAGAAATAGAATGGCAAGGGCCATTTTCGTGGACAGGTTACGAAAATCATAACAACCTTGACACAATTCCTGAAACAGAAGGCATTTATCTTTGGACATTTGAATATAAAGACGGCTACTTGGTTTATTGTGCGGGAATAACAAAATCTACTAAAAAAAGATTTAGACAACATACATTAGGGTATAAAAGCGGCAATTACACAGTGTTTAACATAAATGAAGCAGAGCAAGGCAGACGAGTAGAAATTTGGCACGGTTGGTCATACGCAAGAACACATCGTGAAGAATTTAACGAACGAAAGGACGAAATTCTAAGCGCCGTAGAAGAACAGTTAAAATCGTTTAGGGTATTTGTTGCCCAAATTCCTGAAAAAAGAGAAAGAGCACGATTTGAAGCAGCAATTATGAACAGCATATACGGCTCGACAGAACCTTGGGCAGAATTAGCTGACAGAGGAATGGCATTAAGTAAGCGTAGAAAAGACGAAATGCCAATCTTTATAAAAAATATAAACGGCATTAAATTTTACGGACTACCAAAAACATTAGAAATATAGAAAAGGAAACAATAAACCGCCACCATCGCATTGGTAATAGGCGGACTGAATGGCTTCGTATCAACGGAAGTGCAAAATTTAACTTTCGTTCTTCGATTGAAGTTCAGTCCTAAAAATCCCGCCCATCGCCAAGCCGAAAACCGTTATGTGCTATACCAAAACAGTATTAATCTCAAAAGTTATAGTGACAAAATTTTAATTATAATCTAATCATCCATCCCTATTTTATCTAAACAATTCAAATAAAATGAAAATACGACTACAAGAAATTGAATTAGGCACAAACAACCCAAGCAAAAGTAAATCATTTTATAGTTCGATTTTAGGACTAGAAACTTCTGTTGAAGAAACTGGGCTAAATGTTTTTCAATCAGGAATTACAGGGGTTGATTTTAATACATCAACACATTTGCCATCTAAAACTATAGTCACAAGTTTTCTTACAGATAATTTGCAAAATGTTATTGACAGACTTTCTGCAAATGGTATACTTTTCAACGGCCCAAAAAAATCTCACTTGGGTATGACATCAATTGAATTTAAAGACCCTGATGGCTATTTAGTTAGAGTCAATCAGCCGACTGAAGAATCACCGAATTGGCTAAAAGTTTGACATTGCTATGTTCAGAAAGAATTCAACAAGGTATTTTACAATAGACTTTGAATTTTGACACAATGATTGATATCGAAGAGACTGTTTGTGACGCCAAACTCACAGCTATTTTGAGTGTAGACATCCTAGTTAAAGGGGGTGTATTTCAATGTTAGGCGGCATTACGCAGGATTACGTTTTTGAGGATCTGTCCTTTATTGCTCATTAGAGCAACTCTTAGCTTGAGTATATTACAGGTTAACGGTTTTCCAAGCCCTGTCTTCGCAAAGCGGCAAACCGTTGCCTACCATTTTAAACAACCACTCTCAATGACGATAAAAAAGATTGCAAGAGAGCATCCACTTGTCTTATTTTTTTCTTTGGCATATCTGGTTGCCTGGCTAAGTTGGCTACCGTTAATTCTTTCACAAACAGGAATTGGCTATTTGCCTATAAAAATTCCTATGCCGTATGTAATAATAGGAACTTTTGCCCCCTTATTTGCCGCTTTCTTAATTCAATGGTTGACACAGCACAATTTGAAATTCTTTCGTTTTCGGGTCCGGTGGAAACACCTATTGTTAGGGTTAATTGTTGGATTTATTTTAATTGCTTCTGCTTTTATACTCATTCCAAGTGCAATTCTAACCAAACCCCCTCTTAGTTTGTGGAATTGGAAAGCTTTTCTTGCATATCCATCAGCCATTATTCATAGCATTTTTTTGGCAGCAGGACCGTTAGGTGAAGAACCCGGCTGGAGAGGATTTGCGTTACCAAGACTATTAAGAAAATACAATCCATTTTTAGCTTCGCTTATTCTAGGTGTTTTGTGGTTTTGTTGGCATTTACCGTTGTTTTTAATTCCAACTTGGACATCAAGCCCAATGTATATTTATGCAATGTTAGTTGTTAGCCTCTCCTTTGTCATGACATTTATCTATAACATTTCCAAAGGAAATGTTGTAGTTGCTATCATCATGCACGGCATATTCAATAGCAGCCCTTTTATACTAAATGACTTCCTTGCCAATTCAGCAACCAAAGACCTGATTTCATTTGAACTACTTTTAGCATTGTCTTTTGTGTTTCTTGTTGTTTTGTTATTGCTATTTACACAGGGCAGACTTGGATACGAAACAAAAATTGAAAGTAAAGTTGTATAAAGACGAAAAACAACCCCAATAACTAAGCTTTCGTGGGGGCCGTAGGTGTAAAGTCCCCACTGCACCAATACGCAAACTGTTGCAGGGCTGTGAAATACCCAACTCATTAACAAAATTAGATGTAACAAATGAAGCGACTTTATTATTTAGATAATCTTATGATATTCTTGTCCGTCCTCGTTGTACTTCACCATGTTAGTATAGGTTATGGGACAATGGGCGGCTGGTGTTATGTTACATCAGAAAAACTAACAGGTACAACTCAAATTTTCCTTTCGGCATTAACTGGAATCGAGGCATCATTTTCAATGAGCCTTTTCTTTTTCATTTCAGCTTTTTTAACAATTCCCTCATTAGAGAAAAAAGGAGTACGAAAATTTATAAAAGCAAGACTAGTACGCCTAGTGGTACCACTATTATTTGTAATGACTATTCTTGCCCCAAGTATTTTATATTATATTGAAATCCACAATAGTACTACTCACTTGTCATGGCTGAATTATGTATTACAACAAAATGCCAAACCATACACCTCTCATGTGTGGTTTATTCTGGTGTTGATAATTTTTGAGTTAGTATATATTAGCTATTGGAAATTTATAAAACCTCATTTTTCAATTTCAAAATATATATCTGACAATACCCCCTCACATTTAAATATACTGACGATTATTATTATATGCAGTGGTCTTACACTCCTCATGCGGCAATTTTTCCCACTTGGACAAAACTTTATTGGCATAGAGTTTTCCAATATCATTCCTTACATTTTTATGTATGCAATCGGGCTATTGGTATACAGAAAACATTGGCTTGATGATTTATCCAGAAAAGTGGCAATTACATGGTTTCCCATATCACTTATAGCAGCCGCCTACTTTGGCTTGATTATTTATCTTCTTATAACGAATCCGTCTATAATTCATAAATTTTTGAGATTTAGCTGGGAATCTGTTTCTCTTTCATTAGCCCAAGTCTTTTTGTGTATTGGTTTCTCTGGCTTTTTTCTTCACCTATTTAATAAAAGATTCAACGACACAAACTCTATTTTATCAATATTGAGAAAAAATAGATATGGGGTTTATATTTTCCATTCTGCTGTTGTAGTTGGCATTACTATGATCCTGGAATCTTTGACTTTTAACCCAACTATTAAATATATTATAGCTTGTATTTTAAGTATTGTATTTTCCTATATGCTTGTTGGGTTAATTCGTAAAATCCCTTTAGTGCAGCGAATAATTTGACAATGAAAACAAGGTACGACGGTACAACAATAGGTATTATCCCGCAAGACTGCTAGAAGTATAACAATCGACAGTTGTAGTACTGTTTTTGAAATTAATAATAATATGAAACAGATTACATTTTTATTTTTAATCCTTTTGAGCATAGGTTGTTCAAGCGCAAAGAAGACAAATCAAAAGTCGTTTAAACCACAACCTGAAAAGGTTTTGATTAAAAATGTTTCAGATACTACGATTCGGCTTCCCAGAGGAACTTCTCAAGCAGTTTGGGCAGGCAATACCCTGTATGTAAGTGGGTCGCTTGACCCTGATATGAAACTGCATACAACAAACTTAAAGACACTGCAAATTATTTGCATGCTTTATTATAAATACTTCAAACTACCCAATTTTTTACTATTTTGTGTGCAACTCGCATAGGGGCGCTACTGCGCTTATTCTGTGAGTATAAATATTAAAACGGACATTTGAACACAACAAACCGCTTTTTGAACACTTTTCAGGTGATAAGATACTGTAATTTTGTTGCAGAAAATTTAACTAGTTCAAAAAATGGAAGTAACACTAATTACAGGGGCTTCGAGCGGAATAGGCGAAGCGCTGTCTAATAAATTGGCAGAAAAAAAACACAACCTATTGCTTGTTGCCAGAAATGCAGATAAACTGCAAAAACAATGCAATCAATTATCAAAAACCTATGGCATCCATGCTCAATATATTGTAGCAGATTTGAGCAAACCCAATGCAGCAAATGAAGTCTTTGACGAAAGTAAAAAAAGAAATTTATTAGTAACGTTATTGGTAAACAATGCGGGAATTGGCTCATCAGGTGAGTTTATAAAAAACCATCTGCAATCAGAATTGGATATGATATACCTCAACAATGCGTCGCTAGTAGCACTCTGTCATTTATACTTACCAGAAATGATTAAAAACCAAAAGGGGAGTATTATTAATGTGGCCTCATTAGCAGCATTTGTTCCAAGTCCTTATATGGCAGCCTATGCAGCCTCAAAAGCCTTTGTTCGTTCGTTTACCCAAGCACTTACCGAAGAATGCAAGCCTTACGGAATAGCCGTTATGTTGTTTAATCCAGGCTTTACGACTACTAACTTTATGAATACACCCGCAAACAACAACGAGTGGGGGCAAACACTAGTAAAAGGTGCCTACACACAAACATCAGAGCAGGTGGCGTTTGAAATGGTAGAAGCCTTGGAAAAGAAAAAAACGTTTCACGTTTCGGGGAGAGGTAATCGATTTACAACGAAAATGGCCGCTTTAATACCCAATGCAATCATCGCAAAAGTATTCGCAAATCAAAAACGGAAGGAAATGAATTTATAATTTTCAACTTTAATCATGGCAAAAGAGGCATTACAAACTATTGAGATAAAATCAATCGCACAAAGTCATCAATTAATAGGTATTGGAAAACCCAAACACCCCTTATTTAGCGTAATGAGATTTGAAAACCTAGCTCAGGTTACAAACCCAAATCGTTTGCGATTGATTTTTGATTATTATCAAATTGTTTTGAAAAAAAATTGTCCGGGCAAATTGCAATATGGACAAACTATTTACGATTTTGATGAAGGTGTAATGTCTTTTTTTGCACCAAAACAATTACATATTTTAGGAGTAGGTGATGTGTTGGCAACCTCAGGTTGGTTGCTCAACATTCATCCCGACTTTTTTAGAACCTATACGCTAGGACAGAAAATAAAAGAGTACGGATTTTTTGAGTATGCAGTAAACGAAGCATTGCTCCTTTCTGAAGACGAAGAGAAATCTATCGACATCATTTTTCAGCAAATAGAAAGAGAATATAACTTTCCGATTGACAATTTTAGTCAAGACCTTGTAATTGCAAACATTGATTTACTGCTGACGTATTGCAATCGATATTATAAGCGGCAGTTCATTACACGAAAACCGAGTAATAGCGGTATGTTAAGCAAAGTTGAAAAAATAATCGACACTTATTTTGACGACACAACTACCGATAAAAGTTTGCTGACCGTAAATTATCTTGCTTCACAACTTAACTTATCCCCAAAGTATCTGAGTGATTGCCTAAAACAACTTACAGGACAAACCGCACAACAACACATCCACGACAAGTTGATTGAAAAAGCAAAAGAAAAATTATCAACCACAGCGCTTTCAGTAAGCGAAATTGCATACGAACTTGGTTTTGAGCATTCACAATCATTCAGCAAACTTTTCAAGACCAAAACCAATCAATCCCCCTTGGGGTTCAGACAGTCATTTAATTAACGAATACATGCTCAACTTTAAATATATGCTACGATTAGCATCACGCCCTAGCATACATTAACAAAATCGGATTAATGCATTGCTTTCGCACCTATTTTCCTATGACTTTTTTACGATGAGCCAGCCCCCAAAAATGAAGCTCGTCTAAGACTTTTTCAAGCGACAAACCATGTGGAGTAATGGTATATTCAACTGTGGGAGGAAAAGTATCATACACATCTCTGCGGATAAGTTTATTTGCTTCCAAACTTTTTAACTCTTTTGACAGCGTTTTGTCCGTTATTCCATTCACTTCTTTTGCAATCTGCTTGAAGCGTTTTGGCTTTTCTGCCAAGACAAACAAAATAAGCAACTTCCATCTTCCTTCGACAGCTTCAAGAGCATCTTGAATTGACAACATCGTTTTGGGACAACCAGCTTTGGACAACATATTTTCGTTTTTTACGATACTTCCTGTTTGGAAAGCGCTTTCCAAACAGGAAGTAATATCATTTCGATAGCAAAGGTACCTAAATTTGAAGCTTCAAGACAATATAAGCTATGACAGCATCACAAAAAACATCAAAAACAATGAACACTATCCTTTGGATAGTACAGGGGATTTTAGCCACCACTTTTCTTTGGGCAGGGTTTATGAAACTTTTCAAACCCGAAGATTTGTCCTTTCCTTGGGTAAAAGACAATGCAACTCTTGTTCTGATAACAGGCATTGTGGACTTATTAGGCGGACTTGGAATTGTATTGCCAGCATTACTTCGTATTCGCCCTAAACTGACAATTTATACAGCTTACGGAATGACCACTTTAATGACGCTTGCAAGTATTTTCCATATTTCAAGGGGTGAAGCAAAAGATATTAGCTTCAATATTTTCATGCTTCTTATGGCCATCTTTGTAGCGTGGGGTAGACAAAAAACACCTATTAAATAGCAACTGACAATCGGGTATCCTGCTAACAGCTCTATAGACCACTCTAATATACTACGGGACTATTTGATAGCAAATTTTAAGCTCTATTTGCAAAGCTTGCCTTCCTGAGCAATGATTTTGACCTTAAATTAAACCCACTGACTTAAAAGCATGGATTAATGTATTCACAAACACAATTGTGTAACTTTCCTCTGTCTGTTTGATAGTCGAGTATCCCATAGAAGCCAGAACAACTTCGTAGATATATACAATCCTATTTATAAAAACAAGTAAGACAACTTCTAAAAACCCAACAGGCAGCCCCAGCCCCATTTCACTGAGTGCAGCTTGTTGGGTTTTTAGAACACATACCCAGGCTTAAAAAATTTTTGTCCCTGGACAATGATTTTGATAGCATTTTTTATAAAGTTTCAGCTGATGCTAAATTTTTACAAATACAAAATGATAGTAAAATAGGTGATTTTACACTAAAAATGCTATGTCTGTTTAGTTGGGGTGCATTGCAAATTGTCGCCTTCATGCCGCATTGTTTAGATGCTTAAAATTGATTTGGAGCACTTTCTTTTTGACTTCGCACCACCTATCCGACTCATACCTTGTTCGTAACTTAAGCATTGC
>NZ_JARNTW010000017.1 GCF_029433105.1 Runella sp. MFBS21
TCCAATCGATACAGTTCAATGACATGCCATCGAAAGGCACCTGTTTTGTACTTTTTCTTTAAATTAATAAAGCTGCTCACTTTCATAACTTTACACAATTTGTGTCAAGCTATTTCAGGGATATACACCAAGTTTCGAAGTTGTTTTTATGTTAAACTTGGGAAGTTTGGGCGTTGCTCTTAATAAGAAAGCTAGTTGATAGGCCTCAACAGACGATTCCAACGGATTTTATGCAAAAATGACTTTGGATTGGGGTCAATAGACATCCACGTAAAAATTGCTTTACCTACGATATGGTCTTCGGGAACAAACCCCCAAAAGCGCGAATCGGCTGATTCGTAGCGATTGTCGCCCATCATAAAATAATAGTCTTGTTTGAAAGTGTAGCTATTGAGAGGTTTGCCATCAATGCTGATTTTGCCATTGGCGATGATTACCTTTTCTGTATCATTGTGGTCAAAGTACTTGATAGCGTTTCCGTATTTAGCCACATTAGCCGAATCTAGCTGAATTGTCCAGCCTTTTTTGGGTACTTGAAGTGGCCCCCAAAACTCCTGATTTTGTTTTATCGCCGCCGGGAAAATACCCATTTCGGGGCTTGACGCCGCAGAAGCATATCTTGTTACTTGAGCAATATTTTTTATGAAATCGTGTTTTTTTAGACCTTCTACAATTTCGGGAGTAGTGCGAATTTGGTACAAAAACAAATTTGGTTTTGAAGAGTCCGCAGGGTAGGCACCGTGGTCTTGGATGTCTTCATTTTCAAAAAAACGGTCATCAAGAGCGTCAGAAGATTCTAAACGATAATAAAATTCGGCATGAGGCGGAACAGCGCCCGGTTGACCGTTTACGTACACAACCGCATTTTTGATTTCTATCACATCGCCGCTGACACCGATACACCGTTTGATGAAGTTGTTACGCAAATCTACTGGAAAATGTTTATAGCCTCCGTCACCTCGTATTACATCTTCAAAAGGTTCGTCAGGGTCGCCAGGATAATTGAAAACCACTACATCGTTGCGTTTGACATCAGTAAAGCCCGGTAAGCGGTACATCGGAAGCTGAATCAAAGTTGAAAAAGAGGGGATACGCGTTCCCCAAATAGTCTGATGAGTAAGCGGTACTTGCAGAGGCGTCACGGGAGTACGCGCGCCATAATGAAGATTGCTGACAAAAATGAAATCTCCCACAAGCAAGGTTTTTTCCATGGACGAAGAAGGAATCACATAGGGCGTAAAAAACAACCAACGAATGAAAGTGGCTGCCACTACGGCAAAAACTATAGAATCTATCCACTCTCTAAAAGCAGATTTCTTTTTCTTTTGGGGCGCAGTGGCCGAGGGCGTTGGGTTCATAGTACGTAAGGTAACTCCAGGCTAGAATAAATTATCGGTGAGCATGTAGACCTGCTAAGTTTTCACAACTTAGCAGGTCTCGTAGAGATAGTTAATTAGCCTTTATAAAAAATCCATTTAGACAATTCTTTGTAATTGACTTTTTTGCCGTACATCAAAATACCTACTCGGTAGATGCGCGCCGCCAACCATGTAGTACCTACAAAACCTAATACAAGCAGCACCATGGAAAGCGCAATTTCCCAAGCAGGTACTCCAAAAGGAATGCGTGCCATCATCACCACGGGGGAGGTAAAAGGAATCATCGAAGTCCAGAAAGCCAAGGCCCCGTCGGGTTGATTGATAGCCAACTGCGCAAAAAAGATAGCAGCAATGATAGGCAGCATAATCGGAAACGTAAATTGACCTGCTTCTTGTTGGTTTTCGACTGAGGCACCTATCGCAGCATAGAGTGAACTATAAAGCAGATATCCACCTAAGAAATAAAATAGAAAACAAACGAAGATTTGAATAAGTGGCAATGATTGGGCTGAAGCAGAAAAATCGCTGATGGTTTTGAGAGTGTTGCTTTGTGTTTTCTCAATCTCCTTTTTGAGTTCGGGGTCGGCTTGGGCCGTTTGTTGGTTTAAGACTTCCTCCGTAGCAGTAAATCGATTAAAACCAAAGAGCGTTTGGGTAGCGCTTGTCACGCCAAAAGTCAGAACTCCCCAAAGCAAAAACTGCGTAAGCCCTACGGCAGCAACACCTAAGATTTTGCCCATCATCAAATGGAAAGGCTTCACCGACGAGATGATGACCTCAATGATACGGTTTGATTTTTCTTCCATTACACCCTGCATCACTCCCGCGCCATAAATCAGAATAAAAATATAAAGCAAAAAGGCCGCTGCATAACCCGCTACATACGCCGCCATGGTACTACTCGAACGCGTTTTACCTTCATCGTCGAGGTTGAAAGTTTGGGCATCTACGTTTTGGTTGGCTTCTTCAATCACCTCTTGTGTAATTCCTGCCTTAGAAAGCTTGATATTGCGAAGTTCTTTTTGGACAATCTTTTCGATACGTCCTTGAAGCATAGGCCCTATGTTTTTTTCAGAATAAATCTGCAAACCTTTTGGTTGCTCCATGATATTGGCAGGAATAAAAACCAGTAGATTACCTTCTTTACCTTTGAGCTTTTTTTGGGCTTCGCTGATAGGTTGATTGATGAATTCGAAGGTGGTGTTTTTGTCATTTTTAAATTTGTCTTTAAACAATCCACTTTGGTCAATCACTTGGATGGTCTTGTGTTCGTTTTTGAATGAACCAACAGCCGACCATACAATGATACCATAAAACGCTGCGATGAGAATAGGAGTCAGGAAAGTCATAATAATAAATGACTTCTTACGTACCCGAACCAGATACTCACGTTTGAGAACAAGGAATATATTTTTCATAATTTGTAGTCGTAATGGTTGATAATTAACTTCTTGGTTTAGGGAAATCTTCCAATGATTTTCTTTTAAGAGATACTACCTACTTCATCGGGAATTTCGCCCCCTACGGCTTTGATAAATATCTGATTGAAAGAAGGGATGTTTTCGTGAAACGAAACTAACTCTACTTGATTGATCAGATGTCCTACTAATTGATTGACAGACGCATCGCCTACGAGCTTGATATTGAATTGGTTAAGATTATTTTCAATATTTTTTTGGGAAATAACCTCAAAATCAGAAGGCAAAGAGTCTAAACTACCGTGGAATCTGACAGAATAGCTATTGTCTTTGAACTGATTTTTTATTTCACTCTTGCTCCCGTTAAGAATCACTTTAGACTTGTTGATAAGAGCGATATGGTCACAAAGCTCCTCGACCGATTCCATGCGGTGCGTCGAGAAGATAATGGTGGTGCCACGGTCGCGGAGTTCCAAGATTTCATCTTTGATGAGGTTGGCATTGATAGGGTCGAAGCCCGAAAAAGGTTCATCCAAAATAATGAGTTTAGGTTCGTGCATGACCGTGGCCACAAACTGAATCTTCTGCTGCATCCCTTTTGAAAGGTCTTCGATACTTTTGGTCCACCAAGTTTTGATGTCAAATTTTTTGAACCAAATCTTGAGTTTTTCCATCGCTTGCTTCTCCGAAAGTCCCTTTAACTGAGCTAAATACAAAAGCTGTTCGCCAACTTTCATTTTTTTGTACAAGCCGCGTTCTTCGGGCAGATATCCTATATCTTCGATATGGTCAGGTTTGAGGCGTTGACCATCGAGAAGTACATAGCCTTCGTCGGGAGCAGTAATCTGCGTGATGATACGGATAAGTGACGTTTTTCCGGCGCCGTTGGGCCCAAGTAAACCAAAAATACTGCCTTTCGGAACACTCACGCTCACGTTGTCGAGGGCGCGATGCGTGGCATACTGTTTTACGATGTTGTGAGCTTCGAGAATATTGGACATATGGCTTAAGGTTAAGAAGATAAAAGAGAGCAAACCGCCCTCTGTAATGGTATTTCGTAGTGGATGACTGTAAACTAGGATGGGAAAATACAGCCTTCGTGGCTACAGTTTCAAGCGATTGAGGATAACTGGAGTTTTTGAGGGGTTAAGCGGTAAGGCTAGGGGCTTTAAGGAAAGTGAATATTTTGATGTGTAGAACCTACAAACGATAAATAAAAAAAACTTGCAGTCAGGAGGTTAGCTTTTGCTTTACAGTATCTTTGATGCGTAACTCATTTACAAAAACCTCAACTACATGAAAAAACTCTTCAAAATCGTCGGTATCGTTTTAGGTATCGGTATTGTTGGCCTTTTGGGCGCTATGGCGTATGTTAAATTGGCTCTGCCTAATGTAGGCGATGCACCTGATATGAAAGTCGAGCTCACTCCTGAGCGTATCAAAAGAGGAGACTATCTGGCCAATCACGTCAATGTTTGTATGGATTGCCACAGTACGCGAGATTATACTTTGTTTTCGGCGCCATTGGTACCCGGTACCCTCGGCAAAGGTGGCGAGCTGTTTGATCAAAGGGCTGGCTTTCCCGGGGCATTTACTTCCAAAAATATCACTCCCTACGGGATTGGTGACTGGACCGATGGCGAAATTTACCGCGCCATCACGACGGGTGTTAGTCGCGACGGTCACGCTTTTTTCCCAGTGATGCCTTATCCTTACTATGGAAGCATGGACGAAGAAGATGCCAAAAGTATCATTGCTTACCTTCGTACCCTAAAACCTATCGAAAACAAGCCTGCTGAGTCGAAAGCTGATTTTCCGTTTAATTTTATTCTGAATACTATTCCTAAAAAAGCCCAGCCTACCAAGCGCCCTGCTGACACTGATGTACTAGCTTCGGGCAAGTATTTGGTCAATATCGCAGGCTGTGTAGAGTGTCATACACAAGCTGATAAAGGACAAATTATCGCTGAGAAAATGTTTGCCGGTGGGCGTGAGTTTGCCCTTCCTAACGGTACGCTGATTACGCCAAACATCACCCCTGACAAAGAAACTGGTATTGGAAACTGGACCAAAGATGCTTTTGTGGCTCGTTTTAAAGCTTTTTCGGATAGCACCTATACTCCTCACAAAGTAGGTCCTAAAGAAATGCAGACACTCATGCCTTGGATGATGTATGCTGGCATGACTGAACAGGATTTAGGAGCGATTTATACTTATTTGATGTCGTTGAAGCCTATCAAAAATCCAGTGCCGGAAAAATTTAAGCCTTTGGCAAGTCTCTAAAAAAGCCTTGAGATTTGGATAAAGGAATGGTCACGGGTTTGGTTGTCTCAAAAACTTTGTGTTAGTTGAGAAAAAAACACGCACATATATGACCATTTCTAAAAGAGTATTAGCAACGGCAATGTTGGCGAGCTTTTGGGCTTGTAATCCAACCGAAAAAAAAGAAGAAGCTAGCAGCGAAGATACAATTGCTACCTTTTCGTATGATTTTACTAAATCTGACGAAAAATATGAGATGCCCAAGATTTTAAAAGAAATCTCGGGCATCTCTTTTTATGCCGACGGGCAGCTTGTATGTGTGCAAGATGAAGACGGAGAGGTGTTTGTGTATGATCTCAATCAGAAAAAAGTCACGGCTCAACATCAATTTGGCCCACCAGACGACTATGAGGGCATTGAGAAAGTAGAAGATGAAATCTACGTAATGCGCAGCGATGGCAAACTCCTTAGTTTTAAATTTGGGGATAAAGAAACGCGAGAAATTGAAACGAGTTTGCCCGGAAAAAATGACCTTGAAGGGCTGACCTATGATAAAGTAAACAAACGACTTTGGTTGGCCGTGAAAGACCCTTCCAAAAAAGCAGCCAAAGGTGACGATAAGCTGATTTACTCTTTTGATTTGAAAAGCAGGAGGATTTTTACAGAACTCGAACTCAAAGAACAACAATTTGAGAATGTAGGACTCAAAGGTAAAGATTGGAAAGATTTTAAGCCTTCGGGAGTTGCGTTTCATCCCCAAACTGGCGAAGTATATTTGATAAGCTCGGCGGGGCATCGTCTCATCATTATGAGTCGTAGTGGGGTTCCTTTAAAAAACATTGAGTTGGATAAAGAGCTTTTGAAGCAACCAGAAGGCATTGCCTTTTCGCCTGATGGTACTTTGTATATTGCAAGTGAAGGCGATGGTGGAAATGGCTATATTCTGAAGTTTTCACCTACTTCTAAGTAAGTAAACCCCGGCGCCGTTCAAAACGTCACCGGGGTTAGTGTTACAGTTTCTTCTCAAAAAACGTCGCAATTGCCTTATTGGCTTTGACTTGATTGGCGTGTAGCATAAAATGATGCGTATCATCCACAATCACCATGGTTTCGATAGGGGTGCCTTGGTCTTCTAAGCGTCTCACAAGGTCGGTGGTTTGGCTAAAGCGGACGTTGCGGTCGTCGTCGCCGTGGATAAAAAGAACCGGGGATTTCCAGGTATTTACATAAGCTATGGGCGACGATTTCCAAGCTACTTCTAGCGCACGGGCAGCGTCGGGGGCTTTCTCATATTGGTCGGGCAGCATCAGATTGCGGGTACGTTCGATAGTGCGGTCGTGTACCCCATGTACGTCTACCCCCGCCGCAAAGAGTTTTGAGTCATGCCCTAGGGCAAGGGCGGTCAGAAAACCACCGTATGAGCCTCCATATACGCCTATGCGTTTGGGGTCAATTTGGGGCTGTTTGGCAAGCCACTCGCCCGCAGCTTTGATGTCTATGTATTCAGAGGCACCGTTTGAACCAGCATTTTTGGGTTGGTGAAATTCGTATCCGTAACCAATACCTAAGCGGTAATTGACCGAAAGTACTACAAATCCCTTGCTTGCCAAGTATTGATTCATGGCATAAGCATTGGCATAATAATCCGAATAATGCCACCCCAAAAGCATCTGACGCGGAGGACCACCGTGTATATAAACGATAGCTGGCTTTTTGGCCGCGCCTCCTGCTTTCTCAAAAAGTTGACAGTGAATAGTAAACCCGTCGGGAGTTTTGAAAGTAACCTGTTTAGGAATGACCAAATCGTTGGTAGGGAAGTTGACAGGAATGAGTTCCAAAGCAATGTTTTGTGACGACCCTCCCTTAAAAGCAATAATACTGACCAAAGGTGGGCGCTGCGCTGTGGCGCTGATATAAGCCACCGACTGAGCATCGCCCAGTACCACAGGCGACCATTCTAAGCTTTCTCCGGGAGTAAGTATTTGCATATCAGCTTTATCCACTGATACTTTTACTACGTGACGGCGGTCTATATCTTGGGGAGTATTGCCCGCATTGGCTGAAAAAACGAGGGATTTACCATCTGAACTAAGTTTGATGTGCTCACACATGAAATTCCCCGATGTTAGTAAAAGGGGGCTTCCGCCTTGTTCGGGAAGGGAGTATAAATGCGGCCAACCGTCATGATAAGATAAAAAAACGATGCGATTGGCGGCCCAATGCAAATTAGTTCCTCCGTGGGTAGTGGGCAGCGAGCCATTGAGCCTATTGGGAGATTTCCACAATGTCTTTGTTTCACCGGTGGATAAGTCGGTAGTCATGAGGTGCCACGGCACTAATCGGCGGCTTAAAACTGAATCTGGTTTTCCACCTAGTCCATTGGTACGTACAAATACCAATTTCTTACCGTCGGGTGACCACCTTGGAGAGCTATCACGTTTATACTGAGGGTCTACCCAAATAATGGGATTTTGAGAATCCGTAAAAACACCAATAAAACTATGGTCGGTACGATTTGATTGAAATGCCAAACGGCTTCCGTCGGGCGACCATACAGGAGAACTGTTGCTACCTCGGGCTGAAAACAGCAATGTAGCAGTTTGTGAGCCATCAACGGGTGCAGTGTAAATTTGACCTCCTTTGCTGAAGGCTATTTTATCACTTTTGGGAGAGATGACGGGCGTTTCGCCATCTCCCAAAAGACGAGGATTCCCTCCTTCAAAGGGTATACTCCAAATTTGTACTTTTGGAGGAGTAGGCATAAAAGTCGGATTGACGGGTAAGTCGTCGTTCCAGTTAGAACCATGGTCACCACCCCGTACATACACTACCCACTTTCCATCTGCTGAGAGTGATACACTGCTGAGTTCTTGACCATCATCTTGCAGATAGTTGGTAAGGCGTTTGGCCTGAAAGATCGGCCCTTCTGCTACATAAATATTTCGCTTTCCTTCTTGATTGATAGCCCACGCAATGCGCGTACCTGTAGCGGCAGCCGTAAGCTCATTAGGAAAGGGGTAAGATTTGAGAGATTCTAGAGGCAGGCCGTTTTGTGACCAAACGAAAAGGTTTGTTGTCAACCACAAACCCAAAATAAGGTGTAGAGGAAGTTTCATGAAAATGAAGTTGATGAAATTCAAACTTACTAAAAAACGTTTGTAAAAAGGGAGAGAAGGATAGCCTTTTTTTCCTAGAAACTGTATTCAATAGCAGTAGCTATAAAAAGACTCATATCTGATACCAAACTCTAAAATTTCAAAAAATAGCCGTATTTTTCGGACTTATTGTCTCTCAAACTAATGAAAACATTTCAAGTTATTTCTCCTGTAGATGGCTCAGTGTATCTTGAGCGTGAATACATCACTTCCAACCAAATAGAAACCTTATTGGCAACGGCCACAGCTGCTCAAAAAACTTGGCAGAAAGTGCCTCTTTCTGAAAAAATGGCTATTTGTGAAAGAGCCGTTGAGTATTTTCTAGCTCATGCCGATGCTATCGGCGAAGAGCTTACTTGGCAAATGGGACGGCCTATCGCTTATACACCTAATGAAATCCGTCGAGGTTTTCAGGAGCGGGCACGTTATATGATGCAAGCAGCTCCGCAAGCCTTAGCCGAGGTGTCCGTTTCGGAAAAAGAAGGTTTTCGTCGTTTTATTCGTCGCGATGCTCTCGGTACTGTATTTGTGGTAGCTCCGTGGAATTATCCTTATTTGACTTCCGTAAATGTGATTATTCCGGCTTTGTTGGCGGGCAATACCGTGATTCTAAAACACGCCCAACAAACGCCTCTATGTGCAGAACGCTATGCTGAAGCCTTCAAAGCCGCAGGTCTGCCAGAAGGAGTATTTCAATATTTGCATACTACTCACGACGATGTAGCGCGTATCATCGGCGATTCGCGCATTGATTTTGTCGCATTTACTGGCTCAGTTTCGGGTGGTCATGCGGTGCAGCGGGCAGCCGCCGAGCGGTTTATCGCCACAGGTTTAGAGCTAGGAGGCAAAGACCCCGCCTATGTACGTGCCGATGCTCCCTTGGCCTTTGCCGTCGAAAACTTGGTGGACGGGGCACTTTTCAATTCAGGGCAATCTTGCTGTGGCATTGAGCGTATTTATGTACACGAAAAAGTCTATGATGATTTTGTGCAGGGTGCAGTGGCGTTGGTCAACCAATACATTCTAGGAAATCCTCTGGATGCAGGTGTACATTTAGGGCCGATGGTTCGCACTTCAGCGGCTGAGTTTGTAAGAGGACAAATCAGCGAAGCCGTAACTCAAGGTGCACAAGCACTTATCGATTCTACTTCTTTTGCCCTTGATAAAGCCGGTACGCCTTATCTAGCCCCCCAGCTTTTGGTCAATGTGGATCATAGTATGCGTATCATGACCGAGGAGACTTTCGGACCTGCGGTGGGAATTATGAAAGTAAGTAGCGATGAAGAGGCAATTCAATTGATGAACGATAGCGAATACGGTCTTACGGCTTCTGTGTGGACAGGTGATGCCGACGCAGCTTTACACATCGGAAATCAAATCGAAACCGGAACATGGTTTATGAATCGTTGCGACTATCTCGACCCTGAATTGGCATGGACAGGCGTCAAAGATTCGGGGCGTGGCTGTACTCTTTCAGCTTTGGGCTACGAATCGCTTACGAGACCTAAGTCATTTCATTTGAGAGTATCGGGGTATTAAAATCATGAAAAGTTTTCCAAAAGTAAACAAATTTGTTTACTTTTGGAAAACTTTTTTGGCTATATTTACTCTAAATCCTTTACTTGATCAGGATATTTGTGCATGTTTAATATTTTATCTACCAAAACATTAAATCATTATATTTTAATATATCCTGAAGCTGCTAATGCGCTTCGGAAATTATATAAAGAGATTGAGAAATCAGATTTTGAGAATTTTAATGAGTTGAAGACCGTGTATGGGAATGCAAGTATTGTGGGTGATAATAGAGTCATTTTCAATATACTTGGGAACAAGTATCGATTAATTGTGAGGGTCAATTTTCAACATAAAAGAATGATGATAAAGTGGTTTGGTACACATCAAGAGTATGATAAAATTGATGCAAATACCATAGAGTATATCTATAAATAATAGTAAAGTGAGGCATATGAATCGTATTTTGAAATCTGAAAAAGACTATTTGGAAAGTCTCCGTCGAATTGAAGAGATTTTTGATGCAGCTCCCGGAACTCCCGAGGGGGATGAAGCAGAGTTATTAGTACTGTTAATTAAAAATTATGAAGCAAGGTATCATCCTGTGTTGCCTCCAGATCCAATTGAAGCCATTAAGTTGACAATGGAAGAAAAAGGTATGAAAGCTAAAGATTTAGTTGGTTTGATTGGTTCAAAAGGATATGTTTCTCAGATTTTGAATCGTAAAAAGCCCCTTACTGCTGAAATCATGCGTGTATTAAATCGTCAACTGGGGATTCCGGCAGATATTTTACTTTCTTAAATTTGGTATAATATAATTATGAAAATTGGTCTTTTAGAATGTGACCATGTGCGAGACGATTTTCGTCCTATTGCGGGCGATTATCGCGAAATGTTCCCTGCGTTGTTTAAGCCGTTGGCGAGTGATTGGGAGTTTACCTTTTATGATGTTGTCAATCATCATTTTCCAGCGTCTATTGATGAATGTGATGTTTATATCTGTACCGGTTCCAAATTTTCGGTATATGACCAAGAACCATGGATACAAACCTTAAAAGCTTTTGTCAGAGAGCTTTACATTCATCAAAAAATATATCTTGGCGTTTGTTTTGGGCATCAGATGCTTGGCGAAGCATTGGGAGGAAAGGTACAAAAATCGGCAGTAGGGTGGTGCGTAGGTATTCATGAACTCACCATTGTGGAGCCTCAAAAGTGGATGCAACCTGCCCAGCCAACGCTCAATCTACTGATGATGTGTCAAGACCAAGTTCATACTTTACCGCCTGATAGTTGTGTATTAGCAACCGCGTCTGATTGCCCTATTGCCATGTTTAGGGTAGGCGACCGGATGCTAGGTGTACAAGCGCATCCAGAGTTTCCCTTGGCTTATGAAAAGGAATTGATGCTATCCAGAGTAGAGCGTATCGGTATGCCAAAAATTGAAGCAGGTTTGGAAAGTTTATCAAATCCACTTCACAGTACTTTGATGGCCGAATGGATGATAGCCTTTGTGAAATCTGTTTTGTAAAAAAGGCTTAAAAGCCTGTTCTTTGTCATATCGATGGGCCATTGCTGCAGTGTCGGTATGACAAAATTAATTTGAAATGATTATTGCCCAATTCCAAGTCAGCGAACTGGCGGAATTTCTCAAATACGGTATTTCTGGATTAAGTGCGATTGCTTTTATCCTGTCGTTTTTTCTTTTGAGCCGAGAGAGTAGCCGCACCAAGCCTCGTCCCGAAATGTTGCGTTCTATCCGAATGTTTATGGTACTGGCGTTGGTGTTGGGGGTAGTATCGGGTATTGCGGCCATCATGAATCCGACCCATGAAATTCCCAAATCGACCCGTAAGCCTGTTAAATCGTCGGGTTTGAGCTATGTTCAAAAGAAAACAGTTTCTCCTAAAGTGTGGAAAGTAGAGATATTTTATGATGCAGGAGCTAAACCACTCGCCGAAGAGCTAGAGAGGGAGTTGGGAAATTATCAAGAATATGATGCTAAAATCATACTTTTGAGGCCGACCAAGAAAAAAGAATTGAAAATTAAAAATAGCCAAATCAGATACGAAGTACTTGAAAAAGACGTAGCCAATCAGCTTCAGAAGCGTCTGTCGGGGGTATTGCCTCAGGATGTAACCTTGGCACTTAAGCAAATCACTTCATCATCTCCCGATTATTTAAGCATCTTTGTGTGCGATTAGTAGATTTGATACGTTAAAAAAACACTTATCTATTCTTTCGTAAGAAGTCATCAAAATTTATGTAACCAAACTTTTAATTATTATAAAACTACGATGAAGAAAACGTTTTTGACCCTTTCCTTGTTGGCTTGCGCAGCAGCCGGGTTTGCACAAACGCCAGGCGGTACGCCTCCAGCGGTTTCGCCTATGCCTATGAAACCCGAAATGACCGAAATCTGGGAACCTGAAGTGCCTACCGTCACTCCAGGCAAAAATGCAGGTGACCCGCCTTCAGATGCCATCGTGTTGTTTAATGGTAAAGACCTCTCTCAATGGGTTTCGGCTAGAGACGGTGGGCCGGCTCCTTGGAAAATCGTAAACGGTGATCATTTGGAAGTAGTCCCTAAGAGTGGAGATATCAAAACTAAAATGAAATTTGGTGATTGCCAACTTCACCTCGAATTTAGCGCACCCGACCAAGTAGAAGGAGCTAGCCAAGGTCGTGGCAATAGTGGGATATTTTTCCAAGACCGTTATGAACTCCAAATTTTGGATTCGTACCAAAACCGTACCTATCGCAATGGTCAGGCGGGAAGTATTTATAAAGACCATGCTCCCCTCGTCAATCCTATGCGTAGCCCTCTTGAGTGGAATGTATATGATGTAGTATATACAGCACCACGTTTCAAGCCTGATGGACGTTTGGATTATCCAGCTCGTATTACTGTGTTTTTGAACGGGGTATTGGTTCAAAACAACGTTACTATCAATGGATTAACGCTTTACATTGGTTTACACCACTATCCTGAAGCGCACGGTGATGATGTACTTCACCTCCAAGATCACGGAAATAAAACTCAATTCCGTAATATCTGGGTTAGAAAGCTGTAAGCACTTGTAAGAATCATAAACATGAGTCATCTCGAATTTAGATGATTCCCAAAAAAACCTTCTGATTTGTGTTTGAGTAGGTGCAAACTCTCAAATGTAAATGGAAGGTTTTTTTATGCTTATCATAAGTAGTGATTGCAGCTATCGTTTTTACAAATCTCTTTTGATTCTCTCCTCAAGCAAGCTTATGTTTGACTTCTCCGAAGTCGTTTGTTTTGGGTGGAGAATCTGTTAGCTACAAATTTTGCGCCTCTCCGAGGCAGAATATGAGAATGCTATTAGAGAGGAATAGCTTCGGAGAAGCTTAACCTTTATAGTATGAGGTTTTCAGCTTCACACCAAGAACTTCGGAGAAGTCAAACAAACCTAAACAATCTTCTGCTTCTATCTGGTACGTCTTGCAGGTTATCTGTTGCATTCTCCAATCTTCGGGATTATAATCCTACGATTTCCTTGAGTTTGCTAAAAAAGGCTTTTTTGCGAGGCGAACTTATTTGCCAGTTGACAGGTACGGATTGATAGCCTTCCTCAAAACCTTCGTTTTTCATCCGATAATCAAAGAATCCCCAAGAGGTATAGACACTAGTTGCTGCCACGAAGTTGTTCATCGGTTTGTCGAAATCAAAATGGTCATCTTCATTAAAAACAATAGGCATGGGGCGATAGCTCGGTAAAGTACGGGTCTTTTCCACCATTTCTATAATTTTGGCGGGGTCGCTTACGCCATTGCCATGAAGAAGAAGAAAGTCTGCTTCTTTTACAACATTTTCATGAGGAATAGCTCCGCCGCCATAGCTGGTACTTACCAACAATCGCCTGCCTTTATGTTTAGTGTTTTTAATCCTACCGATAAGTTCGTGCACCCGTTCGGGCTGTAAAATAGGATGGTCGTAACGAATGTTACATTCATTGTTGACTTCGATGATTACATTTCCATAGCCTTCTTCCAAAATCCACTTAGTGGCATTGTCTACCGCCCGTACCACTGCTGCTTCATCTCGGAGGCGTTCGTCTTGACCAAAATAGAAGAAGCCAAGGATAACTACCATACCTTGGTCGTCGGCTTTATCTAAGATTTTTTTGAGACGATGCCAATAATAAGGATTCCATGAGCCGTCGGCATTGAAGGCGGAGTTGTGCCAAGGTTGGTCTTTGGAGTACCCTTGTGGACTACCCCCTTGTAAGTTGAGCGTAAAAGCCAAAAGCCCGTGCTGTTTCCAGACGGGCATGGCTGCTAAAAATTCGTTTGTATTACGGTCGGCATCCCACTTTTGAGTATCGGGGTAAGCCCATTGAGTGCGAGTGTCGGGGTTGGTATCATCAAAAATCCCCTGTACCATCCGCGAATTAGGAAGTAATCCTTCAATGCTGTATCCTTGCCATATTCGCTTAGGAAAGGTGGGTTTTCCATTGATAAAAAACTTCTCTCCTTTGATGCTAACTTTGGTGTGTCGTTTGGGTGGATTGGCCAATGACACGGTTGCCCAAAGCACCCAAACGACAATAAATCTACAACGTAAGGTCCTCATCATCTTGGTCTTTAGTATCTAATAGACCAATAAGGGTTTCGTTGGGCTTTTATACTATCTGCAATGTGTTTTTTGAGCAACTGGTCGTAGTCACTGTTTTTGATTTTCTTACCTTTCATTTTAGGTAAGGTCAAGTCTTTATCGACGTTTTTGAGTTCTACCTTTTGAGCAGAAACAACAACATCACCATCGTTGATATCCAATTCTAAAATGACCCCAGGAAGACCTAAATAACGCTCCGGCCCCGCTGGTACGGGAATATCTTGCGCAAACCAAGCAGTAATTTTGTGGTTTTTGATAGGGTCAAACGTTTCAGCTTTCATACACACATAACCTGCCACATCCTTGATTTGGTTTTGGATACGCCAGTTGTAGCTCATCAAAGAATCTTCTAATAAGAAAGTTTTTCCGAGCATTTCGTAGTGCTCTATTATTTTTTCTTTTTCAAAATTTCGATAAACGAGATAGTCTTCCTGACGCCACGAGTATCGACCGTCTTCGGTTTGGCCTTGTTCGTTGCCATAAGTATAGATACTCTGCTTGTCATTGAAAATCAGCTTCATTTTAGTGCCAGGCCCATTATCTTCGTTACCCCAAGTGAGCTGCATACGGTCTTTTTCTTCCTTGCTAAGATAGGTGAGCCGTGAGTTTACCTTAATCCAATTGTATTTGTGGTCGTAGGTGATGATGCCCTCGGTTTGTTGGGCAAGTGCTCCTAAGGCTACACAACAGAGAATCGTTAGTGAAAAAAGGGTCTTTTTCATAATTTTCGAAAAGTCGAATAAAAAATGAATTTAAAAGTATTTTGTGCTTTTTACAAAGTCGGGTTTAGTACCATCCTCTACGTTTGATGTTGGTATTCATACCGCGCATATTGTAGGTAAAGCTAAGCATGTAGTAGCGAGCCAATGTTTGGATACGTTCTTGTGATACGTAGTTTTGGTTGGCAAACTGATTTACTCCCAAGTTACGATTGAAAGCGTCGTATAGCGATAGTCTGATTTCTGCTTTTTTAGATTTTCCCAAAACCTTATAAATCGAAGAATTCAAAACAGGTACTTGCTGGTTAAACCCAAATCGGTCGTTGGTGTAAATTTGGTAATTGAAATTGGAGTTGATATAAAAATCTTTGGGCAAACGAATATTCATCGTACCTCCATAGGTCTGGGTCACAATCTTCTGATTTTGTGTGGTATTGATTGAGTACTTAGTGTTGCCTATGCTCCAGTTGGCATTGGGATAAAACGTAAACACATCGCTTGGTGTAAGATCAAGACGCACCCCAAAACGGAGGCTATTGGTATTGGTCTCATTCATAATGCCATTGATAGGCGTTAAGTTTTTGCTGATGCCCGGACTAGCATTGAAGTTGATAGTCGCTTTGGTTTTTTTCAGAGGAAAGCCAAAACCAATGTAAGAACCCAAATTTTGACCACCTGAAATGTTAACAGGTTTGGTGACAGTAATCAGTGTATTAGGGTCAACTTGTTGATTATAAATAATTTGATTGATATTGTAAGTGTAATAAAGGTTCACATTTAGGCTTGTAAAACTAGCGGGGTTAAACATATTATACCCCATGCTGATACCATGTGATAGCGACGGCAATAAATCAGGATTACCTTGACGAATCACGAGCGGGTTGCTATTGTCGATGATGGGCTGTAGGTCTCTTGTATTGGGTTGATTGACATTCACATTGTATCCTGACCAGAAATAACGGTTGTTTTTGAGGTCATAGCTAAAGGAGGCATTGGGGATTACCGTTGTGTAGTTTCGTTTTACATTGATAAAAGTATTGGGTTCTTGCCCAAGGCCAAATTTACCGTCGATTTGGAAAGTCTGAACCGCCAAGCCACCTGAGAAATTCAACCCTTTGTACGAATAACGAATACTGCTACCAAGTCGAGCGTAGTTATAATTGTTTTTATAATAACTACTGAGGCTATCTACTGGAATGCGTCGTCCATTTTCTTTGGCCAAATCAAATACATTACGATCTACAAAATCAGAACGATGACTTAAATTGACGAAGGTTTCGGAAAAGAAACGCTTACCTATAGGCTCAACAAATAGTAGGCTTGTTTTAAACAAATTGACACGGCTACCAGTGTTGTTGGTAAGATCCAGTAATTGTCTAATAACGTCGTTGGGATTGGTAGCATTGTAAAATAAATTGAGTGAATTTTGGTCAGCTACCCCGTCGTTGTTAGTAAAATTATAGGAAGCACTTGCGGCAAAACTCCGGCCTTTTTTCTTGAATTTATGACGATACAGAAGGGTATTTGCCGTCTCGATTTTGTCTACCAAAGTAGAATTGTTGATGGTACTTTCGTTCGATTTAAAATTGTTACTTCTCAAATATTCCGTAAAGCTACTCAAACGCGTATTACCAGCATTTAATCTACTATTGTTGCTGAAAATCAAAGTGTTGAGAGAGTCGATGGTTTGCTCGTGTCTAAAAGACAATCGGTGGTTACCTACAAAATTCACTTGATTGCTTTCTTCATTGGTTTGGAATGAACCATTCTGGAGGAAGTTTTCGCGGGTACGTAAGGCATCAAATACTTGGCGATTGGAGTTGTAATAATAACTAGCGTTGGTCTTGATTTTTTTGGTGTTACGGTTGTAGTTAATCCCCGCTGCGATGTTGTTGGAGTAGCCGCGGTTTAGTCCACCGCCTACTGGAATACTCAAGCCGCCGTCGTCGTCGCCGCCGATAGAAATATAATATCCTCCGCCTCCGCCACCAAATCCAAAGTCGCCGTTGTCGTTCCATTGATTAAAAGAACCACTTCCTCTAAAATCTTGATAATCATCCCACGACATCCCTGTTTGGTTGGTGTTGTTGGTAAGGCCGATGATTGAAAACTGATTTTTGTCGTCAAATTTGTTATAGTTTCCTTTGATTTCGCCGCGAGGGTTGGCGCTATTGTTACCGTCGAGTCCCACACCGGCTGTTACTTTTCCAAAACCACCTTTTTTAAAGCTGTCTTTCAGTTGAAGGTTTACGGTTTTTTCCTGCTTTCCGTCATCTACTCCCGTTACTTTTGATTGTTCGGTTTTATCATTGAAAATCTGGACTTTATTGATGGCTTCGGCAGGCAGGTTTTTGGTTGCCATTTTTGGGTCATCTCCAAAAAAACGTTTTCCATCTACGGTTACTTTTTGGACTTGTTGCCCCTGAGCGATGATATTGCCGTTTTGGTCGATTTGCACACCGGGTAGTTTACGAAGTAGGTCTTCGACCGTTGACCCTGGGGGTACTTTAAAAGAAGCAGGATTGTACTCGATGGTATCGCCTTTGATACTCATCGGGGCGCGAGCGGTTTTGATTACTACCTCAAAAAGCTCTTTGGTGATAGGCTTGAGTCTAAGCGTGCCCAAATCAATGAGTTCTTTATCACCAAAAACAATGTCTTTTTCAAGTGGAATAAATCCTACGTAGGTGATTTTGAGGAGATAGTCTCCTTTTTTGATATTGCGAAAAGAAAATGCCCCTTTTTCGTTGGTACGAGAAAAGTTGACAAGTGAGGAATCTTTTCGTTGTAGAAGCATTACCGTGGCTGAGCCTAATGGATTGGCTACTGTATCGGTAGTCATACCTTGAATCTGAAAACGACTGGGAGTGGTTTGGGCATACAATGCACTCAGGCATGGCCACAAGAATGCCAGGAGGAGAATTTTTCGCATGACTGTTGTTAGAATAGAGGTTTAAGAAAATGTGGTTAGATGGTGTATTTCTCAATACGGCTATTGAATCGTAAACGTACTAATGATTTAGTTTATTGTCAAGAAATATTAAAAATATATTTAAGAATGTTAGATATATAGAAATTTATAAGTAAGGAATGCTGCGGATATATACTTTATGATTATGAAAAGGTTACAGCTAAAAACAAAAAAAGAGCCAATTTGTGGTTGGCTCTTTTTGAATGATATAAAATCGCTTGAAATTAGAAGCGGAAGTGCGAAAACGCCTTGTTGGCTTCGGCCATACGGTGGGTATCGTCTTTTTTCTTTACAGAAGCACCTTCACCTTTTGACGCAGCAACGATTTCAGCAGCTAGACGGTCACGCATGGTTTTTTCACCGCGCAAACGAGCATACTTAATCATCCATTTCATACCTAAAGCTACCTTACGATCAGGACGAACTTCGGTAGGAACTTGGAAGTTAGCTCCCCCCACACGGCGGCTTTTTACTTCTACGGCAGGCATTACGTTGTTCAATGCGCGGCGCCAGATTTCGAGGCCATTTTCGTTGAGGCGTTTTTCGGCAATTTCCAAAGCACCATAGAAAATATCATAAGCGATGCTTTTTTTGCCTTCCAACATCAAGTTGTTTACAAATTTGGTTACCATTACATCCCTGTATTTAGGGTCAGGCAATAGGTATCTTTTTTTAGGTTTTGCTTTTCTCATTGTACTGAGTTGTTAATCAATGGAGGTTTCGTTTTGTTCAGCTTTATCGCTGATTTTAACTGATTCATCCCGAACTAACTTCGGAATTACTACCCTTTTATGCTATTGTACTGTCTTACGCAAACAAAAAGGACGGATTACTTCTTCTTACCTGGAGCTGGTTTACCACCTTTTCCTACAGGTGCTGCTTGACCTGGTTTCGGACGTTTTGCACCGTAAAGTGAGCGGCTTTGTTTACGACCGTTTACACCGGCTGTATCAAGCGCACCACGAACTACGTGATAACGCACCCCTGGAAGGTCTTTCACACGACCACCACGCACCAATACGATTGAGTGCTCTTGGAGGTTGTGGCCTTCACCTGGAATGTAAGCGTTGACTTCCTTCATATTTGATAAACGTACACGCGCTACTTTGCGCAAAGCCGAGTTTGGCTTCTTCGGGGTCGTGGTGTATACACGCGTACATACACCGCGGCGTTGTGGGCAAGAATCTAAAGCCGGAGACTTAGATTTCCACGTCATTTGTTCACGTCCTTTGCGTACTAACTGTGAAATAGTTGGCATTATATATTACTGATTATGAGAAAAATGGATATACCACCCCAAAAATGGGAGTGCAAAATTAGGGTCTTTCTTTGAAAAGACCAAGTGATAGACGATAAATTTGAAGATTAAATGATTGGGTGCTAGCTTTTTTAGCGTAAAGCTAGCTTGATAAGCTGCTCCACGGTGATTTGATCGCCTTCACGTTTGAGAATTGTGTCAACGCTTTTCTCGGCGGTAGGTTTTGGAATACCCAACATCACCAAAGCGGCAATCGCTTCGTTTCGGATTTGGCTGTTGGCTCCCAAGAATATGCTAGGCTGAGGAGCCGTGAGCCCTTCTTTTTTGATTTTATCTTTTAAATCTATGATGACTCTTTGGGCTGTTTTACTACCAATTCCTTTGATAGTCTGAATAAGGCGGACATCTTCTCCGACAATAGCTTGTTTGATTTCGGGAGCCGACAACGAAGAAAGCATAATAAGTGCCGTAGCCGAGCCTACCCCTGATACACTGATAAGATCTAGAAAAAGATTTTTTTCGGTAAGTTCTGCAAATCCATACAAAACATGAGCATCTTCCCTGATTTGTTGGTAAGTCAATATTTTACACACTTCACCAAGGTTAGGCAATGCACTGTAGGTTTGTAAAGAAATTTTTACTTCATAGCCCACTCCTCCTACATCCATGATAAGATATGCGGGATCTTTGTGGGCAAGTTTACCGTTTAGATAAGCTATCATATATTGTTGAGGAGATTAGCTCTTTGGTAATTTTTGTACCAAAGAGCTAATATTATTTTTGTGTCCAATAATCAACCACCAATACCTTGTCGAGGTAGGGACCCAGCACTTTGCCAAATGCTTTGTGGTCAGGGTGAGGTAGATATATGGCGCGGTCTTCTTCAGAATTGAAAGTCAAAAAGAAACAATGCGTAAATCCTTGGGCGAGGCCTTCGGGGCTATTGTTGGTGCCCCACTCAAAGCCTTTGATTTGTTTGATTTGGGTAGGGAGCTTTCTAAAAGCATCCTCTACTTGTTTTACTTGGGCTGGGGTAGTATTGTCTTTAAACTTAAACAATACTACGTGTCGTAGTACTTTGTCGTTTTTTTGGGCCATAGCGCCAAAGGCAAAAAAGGTTAGAAAAAGGGCTAAGAGTTTGATTTTCATGTAAGTGAAATTAATACATAAGAAAAAAATTGATTGAGATGCTGCCACAAAACTAGCCTGAGCAGTTGATACATTCGCCACTTTCATCTCTTACGCTACGTTCAAAATCACCGAGTTGTTCTTTCAATTCCAAGATTTCGTCTTCAATTTCGCAGCGTTCAAAGAGGGAAAGCTCGCCAGAGGCTATTTCTTTTTCAAGGGTTTTGAGTTTCACGCGCATTTCTGAAACTTCCATTAATGTTAAAGTTGCCATGAGATATTTTGGGAGTAAATTATGAAATTATGGTTTTGTGTTAATGCGAAAGTTACTAAAAAAGTTCGGAAAAATTTATTGAATTACGGAGTTGTTGTACCACCATTCGTCATTTTCCCAGTAGTTTTCCCACCCTAAATGACGATACTTTTTATTGATTTCAACTTCTCGTTCGCCAATCGAAAATTCGGTCAAAATTTGATTTGCAAAAGCAAACAAATCTTTGGCCCATACCACAGGCTTGGTGAGATTTTGCTGATAGCTTCGCCACGTACCCTCAAATTTGAAACCACTAGCTTGGGCAGGTGCATTTGGCGAAAAATACCATAATTCTGTATTTCCGTCCTTTTTTTCAAAGAAGTCAATCAACATTTTGCCCGAAAATAGGCCCGACGCCTTGGTGCTTGGTTCTTCTTTTAGCTCAAAAGTAGCTTCGGCAGTGTAGGCTTCTTTAAGGTCAAACCCACCTTCGTCGTAATGCTCCTCCTTAAGATTAGGGTCTTTGAAGGTACTGAGATTGTGAAACGTAAGCGTGCCTTCAAAGGGGATAATATTGTTTTTAAAGCGATTTTTGCCAGACACGTGATAAACATGAGGCTGTAAAGAATCTTTTTTGAAGTTTGAAAAATAAAATTCAATACGATGATAATCATTGCCATAAAAACCATCAAAGCGATTGGCATATCCTCCCTCGGGGGTAGCATCAAAAAATAATCCACTTAGGTCATGATTGCTGAAAAAAGCCGCTCTTTTGTCGTCCGACAATCTTTGTATTTTAAGCGCTTTGAGGGGGGCAGTGGTATCACGCCGAAGAGAGTCTATGGCTTCTTTGTGCGTAATGAGCTTAAGCGGAACGGCGGTAGGTTTGGTATTTTCTTTAGCTTGGCGAGCGCAAGCATACCAAAGCAAACTAACGGCTAACATCCCTAAGGCAATTTTTTTCATCGACGCACTATTTATCTAGCTTTTTGCAGGATTTTTTTTGCTAAATCATTATATATCAAAATCTCTACTATCATCAAATTGATCACCCAAGAGGCCCAGGTGACTGTGAGGTAAGTTTCGATAGGTTTGGTATAAAAAAAATAGACCATTCCAAAACTTCCTATGCGCAAACTCATGGCAGCCAGAGTGACGGCGTAGCTTCGCATCATCCATTCAACGTGCTTTTGCCAGTGTTGCTTTACAATTTCGCGCCATGCGACCCAAGTGATAAGCCACCATACGACACATTGAAGCGAAAAGCCTACTTTGGCAGGAAGGCCTCCGTTGGCATAGTATCCTAAAACCAAACCTGAGGGTGCGGCCAAAATCAATATCGAAAATACATAAATTTTTCCAAGGAGGCGATGCCCGTTGGAATATTTTTTAAGAAATAGCGGAACAAATTGAAATATTCCTATAGTCATTACCCATGCACTGCTCAGTATATGTACGTAAAAGGCTGTGGTAAAGCTTTTTTTGCTTAAGACAGCATTGGTTTTTGTTGTTAAAAATCCAATTTCTGATTCGAAGCTAAGGTAAGGTATTATTTTGGTAAACATAAGCAGCGTAAATGCCGCTACTGAAAATAGGAAAAGAATATATATGAGGGGTGTCGTACGCATTAACTTTCTTGCATTTTTTGCCGACACATTTCCAGAGCAGTAAAAAATTGGTGATTCACTGCGGATTCATGTTCCCAATTGCCTAGCCCACTTTGTATTTTTTCGATGATTCTACGTAAATGATTTTTACGACTTTTTACTACCCACGACAAATTAATTCCAAGCACCACCAGCATATCGTTAATCCGTTGTTGAAGTATTTCATCTAATTCGGTATTTGCAATAAAAACGTGCAATTGATTGTCGTACTCCAAAAGCTTAAAAGGGTCGTAGTCGCTCAAATCGGGTTTTAGGATATAATCTACAGCTTTCTCTCTTTTATGTTTATCATTGATGTCTTTCGAAACCATAAAAAAATTACTCCATAGCCAGCCTTGTGTTGGTTTTAAATTAGGGTCAAAATGGTCTAAAGCACCGCTAAATTCTGGTTTTTGGGAACAATATTTTCCATTGTCCCAAAGCTCAAATTGATAATATTCATCATCACATAAACTAATTTCACTATAAGCACATACTCCTTTTTGGCAATGAAATAAGTTCATAACTACATCATAATAGTATTTGCCATTCGAAGAATTATAGAAGGGATGATTGTCGTAGAAACCTTCCTCCCAATTTTTATAAGCTGTGGAAAAGATTTGTGTTTTATCAATTTTCTGCATCGTATTCCCAATCTAATAAATTCGCCAATTTTTCAAATTGGGCTTGCAGCTTTTGTTTTTCTTCCATCGAAAGCTGACCGTTGTCTTTGTGAAGTTTGCTACGTAATGTTGCCAACTCCATCAATTTACGCGTACGTGCCTCGTTACTGTCATTATCTAAATCAAATATCCGAGTCAAAATAGAATCCCAACGAAGATAGCGAGGGTCTATGGTATAATTGTCAACGTGATTTTCTTTTTGTGAGTCATAGTATAGCTCTCTGTACACACTGCCATCGGGTTTAAATTTGAGTTCGACGATTTCCCAAGGTTCAAAACAAGAAGCAATCAAAGGAGAGTGCGTAGCAAAAAAGAATTGACAATCGGTGGATAAGCTTGTATAAAAATCTATGATTTTAGTCTGAATATCAGGGTAGAGAGACCGTTCTGGTTCGTCAAATAGAATTATCGTTTTTGTAGGCTTTGAAGCATACAAGGGAAGTGTTGTTAAAATAATCTGTTTGGTACCAGTGCTCAATAAATTGTTTGGAACTTCTTTTCCCTCGATTGTCTCAATTTTAATAGTTTTTATATCTTCTGTCTTTTTAAAATCTAAGCTTTGTTTCACTCTCAAATAAAATTGAGAAAGAAGTTTATCTAAGTAGTTGTCTGCTAAATCTTTGAGAGGGTTTGGTCGGCTTTTTTGCCATTCGTTAAATTTATCCAGTTCGGTCTGAAGTAGTTCTTGATTAGTAGTAACCAATTCCGCTATTTCTAATTTTTTCTGAATTTCTTGTTCTCTAAAAACAATTATATCTTTTATTATATCTTGCCAATACTGTAAATTTTCTCCTAAATCTTTGTCACCTGTATGAGCGTCAATGATTATAGGTAAGGAATACCGTGATTGTGAGTATTCAGCTCCATTCTTATAAACTAAGTAACCATTGTCAAATAAAGTAAACCGAATGTCATTGTCGCTATTTACATATTTTATAAAACTTAAATTTTTATTATTAAAATCCAAGGGAGTAGTAATCTGATTATTGTTAAACAAATCAGATTTGGTAGTAGGGTCTGAATAATATTTTTTTTCAGCTGGCTTGGGCTTGGCAAGCTTATTTAACAAACTCGTTTTCCCTGTGCCGCTTTGGCCGATAATACAGACTTTATCCAGCGGTTTCCCTGCTTTGGGGTGCCCCGCTGGATAAGTTAAGTCCAATTCAAAGTCTTTAAATTGGTGATAGTCTTTTATGTAAATATGAGAAACTTTCATTTTACAAATACTTCATATAAGTTGACAAGTCCTTGTCGCCGCGTCCAGAGAGATTGATGACGACTGTTTCGTCGGAAGTAGCTTTCAAATACGACAAAACCGCCAAGGCATGAGCGCTTTCTAAGGCTGGAATGATTCCTTCTAATTTGGAAAGCTCCATCGCTGCTTTTACTGATTCATCATCCGTAATGGCATAAAACTGCGCCCGATGCGTATCATGCAAATGTGCGTGAAGTGGCCCGATACCTGGATAGTCCAAACCCGCAGAAATAGAGTGTGGCTCGACTACTTGCCCGTCTTCGGTTTGCATCAAAATACTTTTGCTACCGTGCAAAACTCCCATTTTTCCAAGAAATGTGGTGGCTGCTGACATCCCCGAACTAATTCCATGTCCGCCTGCTTCGGCAGCAATGAGTTTGACGGAAGTATCATCTAAAAAATGAAAAAAAGCACCAGCGGCATTGGAACCTCCCCCTACACACGCAATGACATAGTTAGGAAGTTCGGAGCCTGTTTTTTCTAGTAATTGCTTTTTGATTTCTTCCGAAATGACCGATTGAAAACGCGCCACCATATCGGGATAAGGATGTGGCCCTACTACCGACCCAATGATATAGTGCGTGTCGGTAGGATTGTTGATCCAATGTCGCATGGCTTCGTTGGTAGCGTCTTTGAGGGTTTGTGAGCCACTCGTAGCGGGGCGTACTTCTGCTCCGAGCATGCGCATACGAGCCACATTAGGCGCTTGACGTTCGATGTCAATCGCACCCATATATACGATACATTCCATGCCCATCAACGCACATACAGTGGCTGTTGCCACGCCATGTTGACCGGCTCCCGTTTCGGCCACGATTTTGTTTTTACCGAGGCGTTTGGCAAGCAATATCTGACCGATTGTGTTATTTACTTTGTGAGCACCCGTGTGGCAAAGGTCCTCACGCTTAAGGTAGACGTTGGTATTGTATTTCTCAGAAAGTCGTTTCGCAAAATATAGCGGCGTAGGGCGGCCTACATAATCGCGCAACAATCCGTGAAATTCTTCCTGAAAATCAGGCTGTGCGATGATTTGGAGGTAGTTTTCTCGAAGCTCTTCCACGTTAGGATATAGCATTTCGGGAATATATGCCCCTCCAAACTGCCCGTAGTAGCCACGGGTATCCACTTGGAAAGGGGAGTTTACTAACGTTGTCATGGGATGCTCTATTAAATTAGATTCTGAAAAAGTGATAAAACAAAGGTCGATTTTGTGGGCTGGTGTAACATAAAGAGCGATTTAGGCTTCTACTTCTTCGGCGGCAGGTCTAACCATTTCCATAAGTTGTTTTAGTTTCTCAATGTCTTTGATGGCTGGTTCTGTCTCAAACTTGCTGTTTACGTCTAAACCAAAAATGGCGTTTTCGAGTTTAGAAACATCTTCAATATTTTCGAGCGATAGCCCACCACTTAAAAAGAAAGGTTTGTCGTTGTCGTAGCGCTTAAGAACGTCCCAGTTAAACGTAATGCCATTCCCGCCTGGCTGAGTGCCTTTGGCGTCGAAGAGAAAAAAGTCGCAATGAGGTTTGTAATTGTTGAGGGTTGCGAAGTTGAAGTTTTCATCTACCGAAAACGCTTTTATGATATTAGCACCACGCATTTTGAGGGTTCGACAAAAGTCAGGTGTTTCATGACCATGCAGTTGTACAAACTGTAAATCGTATTTCTTGACATTTCTGAGAATAAAGTCGGGATTGGCATTGACAAAAACACCTACTTTTTTGATAGGTTTTGGTATATTTTTTACAAACTCTTCATCAAGGGCTTCTCCCACAAAACGAGGAGATTTGTCATAAAAAATAAAACCTATAAAATCAGGTTTCAACTCAAGTAGTTCAGCTAAATTAGCTGTGTCGCGCATTCCACAAACTTTAATCTTCATCATAGTAGTAGGTACTTTATGGTTGTTAGTTGATGCTCATTTGAAACTCATCGATGAGGTTTTTGAGCGCAAGTCCAGGGTCGTCAGTAGTCATAAACGATTCTCCAATCAAAAACCCTTGGTAGCCAGCAGCTCTGAGTTTTTGAATAGTTTCGGCATTTTTGAGACCACTTTCTGATATTTTGACGAAATCATTTGGAATAAGTTGCGCTAATTCCAAAGAAGTTTCGATAGAGGTTACAAAAGTTTTAAGATTTCGATTGTTGACTCCTACCATATCCACAAATTCACATATACTTTGTTCCAATTCTTCTTGGTTGTGGACTTCTAGCAAAACCTCTAATCCTAGGCTTTGGGCTTTTTGACCCAAATGCCGAACTTCGGCAGGAGTAAGATTGGCGGCAATGAGCAAAATCACATCGGCCCCTATCGCCTTAGCTTCCCATAGCTGGTATTCGTCAATCATAAAATCCTTGCGAAGCATAGGAGTGTAAGGATTGGCCGCGCGCGCTTTGGCAAAGTCGTCGAAAGTGCCTCCAAAAAACGCTGTATCTGTCAAGACCGACAAGCCATTAGCCCCTGCTTCTACGTATCCTTTGGTGACGATTTCGGGCAAAAGACGGTCATTGATAATGCCTTTGGAAGGTGATTTGCGCTTAAACTCAGAGATAATACCTGATGCGCCTTCCGCTTTAAGGGCATTTTTAAGTGAGATGGTCTGACGCGTGAAAAGAGGAGCTTGTTCGAGTTGTTCGAGGCTTACTTTAGCTTTGGCCGCTTCTACTTCTGTGCGCTTATGGGCTATTATTTTATCTAAAATATTCATTAAGGTTCAAAAATTTTACTGACAGATATTTCAAGGTTTGGAATCACACTGGATCTGATAATGTCGTTTTCTGTATAAGGACGTAAACCTATATATTTCCCTTCATCATTAAGAACATATACAATGATGACATTGTCGTTAGGTTCGACTAACCAATATTCTTTTACCCCATTTTCTTCATACACTTGAAATTTGTCGCTCATTTCTTTTTTTGTATTGCCTGGCGATAAAATCTCAACAATCATATCAGGGGCACCTAAGCATCCGCGCTCATCGAGTTTTGTGGGATCGCAAATCACACAAATATCAGGTTGTACTACTGTATAAATCTGATTGTCTGTGTGCTTGCTTTGTCGCGGGGTAAGTCTGACATCAAAAGGAGCAGCATATACTTCACATAGCTGTCCATCCAGTAAGAGGCTGATAGGGGTAAATATTCTTCCTGAAATCTTTTGGTGCCGTCGGGCAGGAGCAGGCGACATATTGAAAATTTTCCCCTTGATGAGTTCAATGCGCTCATCGAAGGTCCATTTCAAATAGTCGGCATAAGTATAGATACCGCTTGGATTTAAATCTTTTATACTTAGTACTCCCATATCAATCTTCAATTAGTTTTTTGAAACAAGCCAGTGCTTTTTTGCTTTCTAATGATTCGCGGGCAGTGGCAATGGCATCCGACAACGACAGAGAGGGGTTAGCAGCATAAATAGCTAAACCAGCATTGGCCAATACTGCCTGTTTTTGGGCAGGAGTGGCTTCGTCTTGAAGTACATTTAAGAAAATATCAGCTGATTCTTTGAGGCTACTCCCTCCCGATAATTCGCTAGGCGCAAGAATGTCTAAGCCGAGATGAAGCGGCGAAAGAATTTGCTCGCTTTGAGCTGTAGTTATTTTAAAATCACCCGTCAAAGACACTTCATCATAACCGTCTAAAGCGTGAACAATCACATAATAATGCTTGGATTGCTGGTAAAGATAGGCATAAAGTCTGGCTAATTCAAGGCTAAATACTCCGACCAACTGTTTTTTGGGAAAACAAGGATTGGTAATAGGGCCTAACATATTGAAAAATGTTTTGATGCCTAATTCTTTCCGAATAGGTGCTACGTATTTCATCGCAGGATGAAAAAGTGGCGCGTGTAGATAGCAGATATTTGCAGTTTCGATTTTTCGAGTGAGATAATCTACATCGTTTGAAAACTTAATCCCCAAATACTCAAGAACAGTAGAAGAGCCTACCAAACTCGATACGCCGTGATTGCCGTGTTTGGCAATACGCTGGCCCGTGCCGGCTACCACAAAAGCCGAAAGCGTGGAAATATTGAAAGTGTCTTTGCCGTCACCGCCCGTGCCGCATACGTCCATGGGGTCAAAAGCCGAAAAATCAAGGGGAAGGCACAACTCCAACATCGCATCCCGAAATCCTCTTAGTTCTTCTACGGTAATTCCTCTAATGGCAAAAATGGTAAGAAAGCTCGCTGTTTGAGACGGGTTAAATTCGCCTCTTCCTATGCCGAGCAAGGTTTGATAGGCCGTTTGGTGGTCGATGGTTTGGTAATTGAGGAGATGATTGAGCGTAGCCTTCATTGGTGGGGTAAAGGTCAAATATTACTGGTTTTGTTTGATTTGGGCTAAAATATCAGCCGCGCCTTGGGCCAAAAGCGCTTCGGCTAGTTGAGTTCCTACGGATTCGCGTTTAGAGCGTGAACCATTGAGGGTCTGTTTGAGAAGGGTGTTTCCGTCTAAACTTACCACTCCTCCTGTCATCACTAAGGAGTCGGCTTGTAAAGTAGCTAACCCAAAAACGGGTACACTACATCCTCCCTGTAACCGTCGCAGAAAAGCCCTCTCGGCCAAAAGACAGGTTTCGGTATCTGCATGATTGAGCAATGACCTTATTTTATCACGTTTGGTAGGGTCGAGGGTTTGGCTACATTCAATAGCCACGCTTCCTTGACCTACCGCAGGTGTAAATTCGTCTAAAGAGAGGTGCTCAGCAATCAATTCGTCGTATTCCATGCGATGAACGCCTGCAAATGCCAACAAAATGGCATCGCATTGGCCTTCGTCTAATTTACGAAGTCGGGTTTGCAGATTGCCGCGCATATCGACTGTGCGGATATGGGGATAAAAATGTTTGAGCAAAGCTACTCGTCTCGTAGAAGAAGTTCCTACCGTAAAGCTATCGCCCCCTTTGAGAGAAAGTGAAGTATTACGGCTCACCAATACATCATTGACTTGTTCGCGCTCAGTAAAGGCGATTAGATTGAGGTCCTCATCAAGCTCTGATTGTAAATCTTTGGCACTATGAACTGCGATATCGATACGGCCATCGCGGAGCTGGTCTTCAAGCTCTTGCGTAAAGACGCCTTTACTACCGATTTTGGACAAAGAACGGTCAAGGATTTGATCACCTTTTGTCTCGATGAGTACGATTTCGGTCGGAAGTCCTCCTTTTTGCAATAAATTTTCGACATAATAAGCTTGCCAAAGTGCCAAACGGCTGCCGCGTGTTCCGATTTTGATAGGAGTCATGGAAAAAATGGGTATAGCTGCTTGATTATTCCAAGCTTTTTTTTGCTTCTGATTTTAGAGTTTCTTTGTTGATGGGCACTACGCCTACGTGCTCGCATACAAGCCCCCCGCCGAGGTTTGAAAGTTCGGCAACGATATTGGGTGGGAGCTTGAGCGCAAGGGCACACGCGGCAATGCTGATGACTGTGTCACCCGCACCCGACACATCTGCAATTTCGCGCTCGTGAGCGGCAATACGGTGTTGTTGGTCAGAGAAATCGATATAAACCCCTCTTTCGGAAAGGGTTACAAAAGCGCCTTTGGCATTTAGTTCGTGGCGTAATTTTTTGACAACCGCTTTGAGTTCCTCTTCTTTTCTTACATCAAAATCTACTTTCAAGCCCTCTTTAAGTTCTTTAAGATTAGGTTTAAAAAGGGTTACATTTTGATAAGCCAAGAAATTCCGCTTTTTAGGGTCTACTACCGTCGGAATATCGTGAAGATTGGCATAATCCGTAATTTCTTTGATGACATTGGGACACAACACGCCTTTGTCATAATCCTGAAACAGAACTACATCACAGTTTTTCATCAACTCCTTCGCTTTGTCGATGAGCTGTGCTTGCTCTTCTAAAGTGATGACTTTATCAGTTTCGGTATCTACTCTGACGACTTGCTGTGAACCCGCAATGATGCGTTCTTTGATAGTAGTGATACGGTCGGGACTTTGGAGGATGCCGTCGGTTCGCAAGCCTCTTTTAGTTAGTTCTTCCAACAAATTTTGACCTTGGGTATCGGTACCAATCACCGAACAAATGATAGGCTCAGCCCCTAGCGCATGCACATTCAGAATGACATTGCCAGCGCCGCCCAAACGGTATTCGCGGTGATGTGCTACTACCACAGGCACAGGAGCTTCGGGCGAAATTCGTTCTACTTTTCCCCATACATACGCATCCAACATCACATCTCCTACAATCAGTACTCTTAGGTTGGGGAAAGAGTCAAATATTTGATCAACTGTCATTTTATAAAAATCAAATTTGATAAATGAATGATTAATGAAGAGGTTTGTGTATTTGGAATAATCTTCTAAAACACCCTACTTCAAATAAGGCAGAAGAATCTGCAAAAGGCGATTGCTGCCTATCAATCAAAAATACGAGGTGAAAGTAAGTATTTGGGTCGCTACTTACTTCCAACTTTTATGGTAGAAATGTATTTTTAAATAGCGAGCCAATTTTGCAACATTTGTTTGCCATGCTCAGTCAATACCGATTCGGGGTGAAACTGCACCCCTCTTACATCATAAGTATTGTGATGAAGGGCCATTACTTCCCCGTTTTCGTCGACGGCGGTGATAGTCATGGTATCAGGGACGGTCGCACCTACCACCGTCCATGAGTGGTATCGACCTACTTGAAAAGAGGAAGGAAGCCCCTGAAAAAGAGGCTCAGAAGGGTCTGTGACGATTGCTTTATCGCTAATTCCATGCAATACGTCCGACATATTGTTGAGGGTAGCGCCAAAAACTTCTCCAATACCTTGATGCCCTAAACATACTCCCATGATGCTCTTAGTGGGAGCGTATGTTCGAATCAAATCCTGCATGATACCTGCTTCGGAAGGAATGCCAGGGCCAGGAGATAGAAGAATTTTATCATACTGAGCTACCTCATCAAGAGATATTTTATCGTTGCGATGGACTTCTACATCGTCATGCAGCTCTCGTAAAATATAGACTAAATTATAAGTAAAAGAGTCGTAATTGTCAAGGACTAAGATACGCATTGGTGGATTAATGAAAAAGTGAGTAGGTAACCAAATATGTTTATTTTCAATTGAAAACACAAAAATACCATTTCCTATCTTACCTCAAACCTTCCGTTGGAGATAAGCATCATAATCAGGCAAAATGCTCTCGTAAGGCTGACTCATGAGAGGAGAGGTCATCAGGAAATCGGCGGAGGCGCGGTCGCAGGCAATCGGTATATTCCAGACTACTACAAGGCGAAGAAGGGCTTTGATATCGGGGTCGTGAGGCTGTGCCGACATAGGATCCCAAAAGAAAATCAATACATCAATCCGACCTTCGGCAATCATAGCGCCTATTTGTTGATCTCCGCCGAGAGGGCCACTCAAAAGCCGCGTTACGGGAGTATCTAAAGCCACTTCGAGTAGTTTGCCGGTGGTGCCTGTCGCATACAATTCATGAGGGATTAGTAGGTCTTTATTGTGCGAAGCCCATTGAATAAGATCTACTTTTTTGTGGTCATGGGCTACCAATGCGATACGTTTTCGAGCGGCAAGTTGACGAATATGCATTTTGTTAATAGTTTTAGAAAAACTTTTTGATGTCTTTAGGCTACAATTTTAAAACCCAATTTTGCCTTTGCGACCTGTGTTGGATTTACCTTCATAATAAGCTTTTAGCTCTTCCAATTCTTTTTCAAAACCTCCTGACAAAATCGGAAAACGGCACCAAGAGCGTGGATCGAGATTGAGGTCATCGAGATGAAAGCTCGGTGCATAGCGTTCTCGTTTCCATTGATTGCGACTCCACAATTTAAAAAATCTATCTACCGAAGTAAACAACATCTCACGGGAGTATTTTCCTTCAAAACGTACCTCCATGAATTTTAAACAATCAATAGGCGATTTTTTATCGCGGATGGCGACCTCTTCGATAGCATCCAATACTTCATAAGGCATCAAATCTTTTTCGTCGGTTTGCATTTTGTCTTTAGGGCGTAGTTCGGCCGTTGGCTGAAGGCTGTTTACTTTTTTCAAACCTTCTATTTTGATATGATACCCTTTGACATGGCAGCCGATAGTTTCGAGCCACACTAGCCACTCACGTAGCCAATGCTTGTCAATGCCCGCAATGGGACTAATACTCCCCGCCGTGTCGCCGTCCATTGTACAATAGCCCACCGCTACTTCGGAGCGATTAGAAGTCGCCAAGAGCAAATGCCCATAAAGGTTAGTCAACAACCATACACTTGGGGCACGTACCCTTGCTTGGATATTTTGAAGTGAAATATCATCTTGCTCCCAAGTCAAGTCTCGTCCAATCTGCTGCTCAATAAGTCCTTTATAAGTTTCGACGAGCCCATTGATGTTGACATTATAAAAGGTAGCACCAATCGAATCAGCCAAGCTTTCGGCTGATTCGTAAGTATCTTTTGAGCTATTTTCGGTACCTTGGTAGATGCTGTGAATCAATTGTTTGGCAATGCCTTCAATCGTGGTTTCAGCCTGAATTTTTTTGATATAACTTAGCTTTTGTTTGAAAGCCTCCAGACCTATGCTTTCGTCGGCTAGCCGAATCATCAAACCACACAGAGCCACGCAAGCGCAGGAATCGGCTCCCCCTGAAAGCGAAATCGTAAAACCTTGCGAACGAGATTTGCGCAAGTAATCAAACAAAGCCAAACATACCGCGCGCGCAAATTCTTCTTCTTTCAGGAAACCACCTCTTTCAAAAGGCTCTAACTCTGCTACTTGGTAAGCAGGGCTAGTTTCTGGCCATGCAAAAGTATCGGTGACTTTCCAATTGCCCGTTGGAAGAGAAGATTTAATTTGGGAGTGAGAAAGACGTGTGAGGTCAGTATCAATAACAGCCGCAGTAAGATGATAATCCGCATACCCAAATCGCGGACTTGACGCTAGTAAGGTGCCATCAGATGCAATCATTGCATCTCCGTCAAAAATAAGGCGGCCCGATTCGTTGCCAAGCAAATTGGTATAGACGTAACTGCATGAAAAAGAACGAGAACCGTCAATCACGAATCTTTCGCGGGTCAGGAATTTATGAAAGGCAAAAGGACTTGCACTTGGATTGAGCATAATATCCACCCCTCGCTCAAAATGAGAGCGTCCTGGTCGCAATGCTACCCAGGCATCTTCACATATTTCAAAGGCAATTCTGACGCCAGAGAGGTCAAAAACCAAATCGCCAATAGGATAGCTAAAATCGCCTACCTTGATTTCTTCTCGTGCTCCACTTGGCCAGCGATGAAACCACCTATCTTCATAAAACAAGCCATAGTTGGGAAGATGCTGTTTGGCCGTGAAACCTAGAATACGTTTGTTGGCAATCAAACAAGCCGTGTTATAAATTTTATTGTTGAAACGCAGAGGCAATCCTACTGAGACCACTATTCCACTCGTCTGATTTACTATTTCGTGAAGGCTTTCAAGGGCTTGATTAAGGGTGTTTTGACTATAAAAGGCATCGTCGCAACCATAGCCTGTGATGCACAATTCGGGTAGGCACAATAGGCTTATGTTTTGTTGACGCGCTTCCTCTATGGCATCAATGATAATCTTTTTGTTTGATTCCCACGCCAGGGGCGTTGTATTGATAGTTCCTGCGGCTACTTTGAGGAGTGGCATGTTTGAATAGGAGTTTATTTGGTACAAAATTGAGATTTCCGACGGAGAAAGCCAATCTATCTGCTTGAAACCTTTTAGGAAGATAAAAACGGGACGTAGCTAAGAAATATATTTGAGAGAAGGAGAATGTCTTTATTGACCTGTTATGTTAGTGAATATTTGTTATAAAAAGTCGCCATTTTAGGAGTGTGTCTGTCATTTTTCGCGCGTTAGACGTTGTATTGGTATATAAGTAACGTTGTTTTAGGATATTTTTTTGAAAGTTTTTCTGGACAATTATGCTATTTTTAATTTTTACGATACCAATCATTACATCTTAAAGTATGTACTCACTCTTGATCGCTGACTATGACTACGGTTATCTGCTCAATATCAATGAATTGCATCAAAATCACTCCCTAAAGACGTACTTGAAATTGAGGTTAATAGTACAAAATTAAGTTATATCTCGTGTTTAATTATGTATATACGTCAAAACAAGAAATTTGCATTTTTTAATTATAATGCGATAGGTGAAAAAATGTAAATATCTCATAGTTAATGAGATATAAGGTGAAGGGTTGTGAAATGTAGCTGTCATTTTTTTGGGTTAGACGCTAGAGATTAATAAAAGTCACGCCTAAAAGCGGGTAAGTTTTTTGGATAAAACTACTTTTGAGTAAAAGTGGCTATTTCTTCATAACCTTTTATTAATAGCTCTTTGAGCTGGGTCGAAACTTGTTCAGCGGCTTGTTTGCGTTTTTTTACATCTTGAAGAGTAATATTTTTCATATACAGTTCTACCTGATTATCAATACTTCCATTTTCGTCAATGTGCCAACCTGCGTTTTGGAGTAATGCCCATGTATCGGCTTCTTTGCTTCCACAAAACAGTATACTTCCTCCTGCCCCTATCGAACTCATAGCTTTGGAAGGAACCGCAATGTGCGTCCATTTAATGAGAAGACTTACTAGATGAACATCAATATAGCGTAGCTGACTACGAGGCACACTGTCCAAAATCGTAATACCAGCACGGTCTCTGGCAATTTGGAGTACTTTATCGGCTTTGGTACCATATAGGGCCAAAATGAGATGATGTTTTTGAGGATTGAGGTGCTTTATAAGTGCTAAAAGAAAAATATCAGAATGAGCATCTCCTAGATTCCCAGCATAGCCAAAGTAAATTTTATCGTCGTTGAGTCGCCATGAGGGGAGGTGGGGGTCAAGGGGTTGATTGAGAAGCACCCCACATGGTATAATAGTAGTAGCAATCTTCTTCCCATAGCTATTTTGGACATAGAATGCTTGATTGGGACCCAAGGCAAACAGGGCAGAGGGGGCAAAACGATAAGTGACCCAATGTACGAACCGATAAATAGGATTTGAGGCTTTGATTACACCATCCGCTGCAAAACCTTCGGGAAATAAATCCATCGACCATAAGGCCCATCGTACTCCAAACAATGGAAAAAGCCAAGAAGCCCAAAAAGGTAGAAGTGGAGGGCTTGTCATGCAGAGAACAGGGCCGCGTCGAACTTGTAAGGTTTTGATAATGAGAAAAAATCCGTCAAAAAAACCAGCGACAAGTTTTAAAAACCCTTTTTTGCCTTTATAAAGGGTTGGGATAGAGAATGTTTGGCCAATAGGCACTCGTACAGCCCCCCCCCCTAAATCACTTCTTTTGACATGGACGATACGGACTTCAAAGCCATGATATTCGATTAAGTATTGAGCCAAATCCCAGGCTGATTCTCCCGTGATACCAGGGTTGGGAGGGTAATGACGATTGACAATTGTGAGAAATTTGTTAGGCATTCCGCAAACTCAGTAAAATAAGCTGGAATTACAAAGGTTTATGTTTTGAATGAATCTATCACATTTTAAGAATCACAAAATTTTTGCGGGTGCTTTTTTTCGATTGATAAGACAGCCTACGGTTTCTGTTTTGTTAGGCGTAATAGTTTCCCCCTTTAGAAGTGCTTCTAAGGCAGTTTTAAGATAAAATTCGGTGGTTTTTGGGCGATATTTTCCTAATCCAAAAAACTGATTATCGATTGCACCACGGTATACTTCTTGATTTTGTGCATTGAACAATACTACTTCAGGGGTAGTTTTGGCGTCATACTGTTCGACGAGCTTATGTTTTTTGTCAATCACATAAGGGACGGAGAAGTTATACTCTTTGTTGAATTGCTTTACGGCAGATTTTTTAAGGGTTTTGGTCGAAAAAACTACCTTAAACGCAACATTTGTGTGATATTTCTCGTACAATTCTTGTAAACGTTGAGACGATTTTTGACAGATAGGACATTCCGTATCAAAAAAGATGAATACTTGTCCTTGGGCTTTACTTATGACTGGTAAGACCAGTATACCAAGCAGTAAAATAAGGGTTGAACGAAGTGTCATTTTTTTGTATATTTTTAGATTTGGGTATCAGAAAGAGGTCTTTATAAAACAATCAGCCTCCTGTTTCGTTTTTAAATTTGCAAATAATTTGGTAGAGTGTCATTTGAGCCAAATTTTTTCTCTAAATTTTCGACCTAGAACCACACACCTACAAAAGCTCTTTTAGAAATTCCTTATATTTTTCAAAATTTTCATACATGAATCATTCGTTACTTAAGTATTGTGTTACTGTTTTTTGTGCGATGCTTTTGAGTGTGGCAGTTGTAGCTCAAACGCGTACGGTGACTGGAAAAGTTACCTCTGCCAATAGTGGGGAACCGATGCCAGGCGTAAACGTGACCCTCAAGGGAGCTACCACGGGGGCGAGCACTGATATTGAGGGCAACTATCGTATTACTATTCCAAGTGGCAAAGCTACGCTGGTTTTTTCATTTATTGGGATGCTTACCCAAGAAGTCAATATTACAAGCCGCACTACCATCAATGTCGAACTAGTTGAAAGCCCTACTCAACTCAATGAAGTGGTGGTCACGGGTTATAATTCCACCCAAAAGAAAGATATACTAGGGTCAATTACTTCTATTTCTACCTCCAAATTTAAGGATATTCCGGTAGCGGGTTTTGACCAAGCACTGCAAGGTCAAGCTGCTGGCGTACAAGTGACACAGTCTTCGGGTACGCCGGGTGGAGGAGTTGCAGTGAGGATTCGAGGAAATACCTCTATCTCTGCTTCCAATCGCCCACTTTTTGTAGTTGACGGTATTCCTGTAATGGATGATGCCGTATCAGGGCGTAGTTTTGGGGGGCAAAACGACAATACACTATCATTTATTAACCCCAATGATATAGAGTCGATGCAAGTCCTGAAAGATGCATCGGCCAAGGCGATTTATGGATCAAGAGCTGCCAATGGGGTAGTTCTTATTACAACAAAAAGAGGAAAAGCCAACTCTCGTACTACGGTAACGCTTGATGCACAACGAGGTATCGTAGATATCATCAAAAAGGTTGATTTGTTGAATTCCAGCGAACTACTCGCTTTACAAAGAGAGGCGGTCATCAATGCAGGGCAAGACCCCGACCGCAGAGGGCTCATAGCGGGTGTAACAGACGGAATCAATACCGATTGGTTGGATGCGATTTTGAGGCGAGGTATTTATCAACAATATCAAGTTTCGGCAAATGGAGGTAACGATAAAACGCGGTTTTATTTAAGTGGAGGGTTTAGGGATGAAGAAGGCGTGCAGCTCAACAACCGTTTTACGCGTTATTCTGGGGCGTTGAATTTAGACCATAAAGCTAGTAATAAGTTTACCATTAGTTCAAATTTGGCTTTGACCTTTACAACCAATGACCGGGTCAAAGGAGACAACTTCTTGGATGGGGTGTACTCGGGAGCTATAAAGAGTCTCCCTTATTACTCTCCCTACAATGAGCAAGGGCGACTTTACGCACCGGGTGATGCCAATTATCCAGGTTTTCCCAATTTCAATCCCGTCGCACAAGCTGTTTTGCCCCGTTTCAAAACCTACGGAACCAAAATTTTAGCGGGAGTAAGTGGCCAATACGAAATCATTAAAAATTTAAAGCTCACTAGTAAAGTTAGTTTGGATTATAACAACTCTGAAGAAGATCAATATGAGTCTTCGGCTACGGCAATTGGTGGCTTTTTGCCCGCAGTAGGTGGGCAAGGGTATGGGGTATATAGTACCAATACACTTTATACACTGCTCAATTCAAATACCCTTACTTATTTGTTTAATATAGGTGAAAAACATCATTTCAATACACTTTTGGGGGCTGAAATTTTACAAACCAAAAATCGTAGCTCTTTTGCGTCAGGAAGAATTTTTCCAAGCGATGATTTTACTTATATCAACTCGTCGGGCGTACAGGATGCCGCCGGTTCTGGATTTGCCCAAAATGGCCTAATGTCAGGTTTTGGGGAAGTTAGGTACGATTTTGAAGAAAAATACTTGGCCACCTTTACGGCGCGTTATGATGGTTCATCACGCTTTGGGCCGAATCGCCGCTTTGGCTTTTTCCCCTCCCTATCGTTAGGGTGGCGCCTGTCTGAGGAAGAGTGGCTCAAATCTTGGGACTTTCTCCAAGATTTGAAAGTAAGGGGTAGTTTTGGATATACAGGAAATGAGCGCATCGGAAACTTTACCTATTTAGGTACATGGGCGGCCTCAACCTATAGTGGTGCCACGGGAGTAAGCCCTAACAATCTCAATAATCCATTGCTCCAATGGGAGCGTACCCGTGAAGCAAACGTTGGAATAGATGCTTCTTTTTGGAGTGGACGTTTGAGTGTTATTATAGAGGCTTATGACAACCTCACCGATAATTTACTCTTTAACCAACCTCTCCCGCTTACTACTGGGTTTGGGGGTTTTCAGGGTAATATCGGGTCTATCTCCAATCGCGGCTTAGAATTTACCCTTTCTACTGTTAACATCGATAGAAGTGGAGATGGAGGGGTTCGTTGGAATACTGATTTGAATCTCTCGCACAATCAAAACAAAGTAGTTCAACTCGTAAATGATCAACCCCTTTTTCGTGGTTATACTGCCAATGGTGTAAGTGCTACCAACGTCATTTTACCTGGTCAGCCTTTGGGTACATTTTGGGGATTGAAGTTTTTGGGAGTGGATGTAGCCACGGGCGATGCACTTTATGAAGATTACAACAAAGACGGCAGAATTAGTCCTGATGATGCGCAAGTAATCGGCACAGCACAGCCTAAGGTCATTGGTGGTTTTACCAATCGTATTTCTTGGCGAAATTTTGATTTGAGCGTATTTTTTCAATTTACATACGGTAATAAAATTCTTAATTTCTCTAATACTACTTTGCTAGATAATGGTGCAAACCTAGAAAATAATCAGGTGAGGGCTGCTTTGAGACGTTGGCAAAAACCTGGCGATATTACTGATGTACCTCGCTATGAGTTGGGGAATACTTATAATAATTACCATAGCAGTCGCTTCTTAGAAGATGGCTCTTACCTTCGCCTAAAAAACGTCGCATTGGGCTATAACTTACCGCAGCAGTGGTTGAGTAAAGTAAAGGTCAGAACTGCACGCTTGTATGCCACGGGCATTAACCTTTGGACTTTGACCTCCTACTCTGGGGCAGACCCCGAAGTAAGTACTTTGGACGGTTCTACCTCTGCTCAAGGGATAGACTTCTTTACATTGCCCCAAACTCGGAATATTACTGTAGGATTAACTGTCGGATTTTGATAGAAGAAGGCTCGTGGGAATTTTTTAAATGTTTCAACTGAAATTACACATGAACAGATACCATATTTCATTTACATTAGTAATGGCCTTGTGGCTAAGTAGTTGCCGAGAGATATTAGAACCTAAGCCTATTGATATTTTGGCCGATCAGTTTGTACTCAATGAAGCAAAAGATGTAACAACAGTGCGCTTAGGGGCTTATGCTGCTTTCCGTAGCACTGCTGCTCCTAAGGTGATTGTAGGAGATTTTACGGCCGATTATATACAGCACAATGGTACTTTTACGGATTATCAAGAACTTGGAAACAAACAAATCACTTCGGCCAATGGTGTAGCTGGAGCTTTATGGGGAGCTATTTTCAATACAATTTATGTATGTAATTTTTTGATAGAGAAGCTCCCTACGGTACCGGGCGTTCGGGAAGCTGATAGAAAATCAGTAACTGCTGAGGCTCGTTACTTGCGCGGAATGGCCAATTTCATCGGGGCAACTACTTTTGGTGGAATTCCCAAAGTAACCACTACTGATATAGATGCCAATAAAGTAATTGCCAAATCTTCTAAAGAAGAGATTTTGGCGAGTGCGCTTGCCGATTTTCAAGCTGCTTTGACAGACTTGCCCGAGGGTAGCCCTACGCAGGGACGTTCGGTATTTGCGGGTTATGCTACTAAAGGAGCTGCGAGAGCAGCACTGGCACGGTATTATCTATACCAAAAACAGTGGGCAGAGGCCGAAAACTACGCTACTTTGGTTATTAATTCTGCAAACTATGAGCTGGTAAATTACATTGATGTAGTGGCTAAAGATTTTAATAACGAATCCATATTTGAAGTAGGTTATACAGCATCAGATGACCCTGGAACAAGTGCTTTTGGCTTGAACAACTTGCTCGTGGGTCGTAGAGAGGTGATTCCTTCAAATCAGTATATTTCTCAGCTTATCACCCGTGATGCTGGCGAAAGGCAGCAAACTATCTCGTTTGATTTCAATGAACAAGGTGGTGGGGACAATGGCTGGAGAGTAGATAAGTATGGCACACCCGATGAAGACAACAACAATATCGTTATTTTCAGATTAGGTGAGATGTACCTTATTCGGGCGGAGGCTCGGGCTCAACAAGGACGAGTAACAGGTGCCAATGGGGCGTTGAGTGACATTAATGTGCTTCGCACTCGGGCTGGCAAAAATTTAGCTACCGATCAAAAACCCCTCTTGATGACAGCGGCCTCGCAATCAGAAGCACTCTTGATTATTGAAAGAGAACGATTGTATGAATTGTCTTTTGAAGGACACCGTTGGTATGATTTAGTACGCACAGGGAGAGCACAGGTAGTTATGTCTGCTTTTTCTCCTAATTGGACTCAGAAATATGAACTTTGGCCAATTCCTCAGACCGAAATACAACGCAATCCGTCGCTGGTAGGTCAGCAAAACCCAGGGTATTAGATTTAAAAATATTGAAACGAATTAGTATTTAGCAAAATACATTCCTTATGAGAAATAAAAAATATTTGTTTAACGGGACCGTAGCGGTATTTTTCTTGCTTTTTATGGTAGCGGCAGGTCTTGGATTAGCAGGTTGTGAAGAGCAGGTAATTGTATATGACGGGCCTAACTTCGTGAGATTTTCGGATACTACCTTGAGCTATAAGGAGAGTTATCCCAAAGCGATTAAGATAAAAGTCCACAACGGAGGACCCATTTTGAACGAATCTATCAATGTATCTTATACCGTAGGCGGAACAGCTCGCGAAGGCCGTGATTACCGTATCGAAGGCAATAAAGGGACGGTTATTATTCCGCTAGGGCAAAGCTTTGGGGAGATTACATTGTATCTTCTCAATAATTCCAATAACATTTTAGAATCAAGTTCTATTGAGTTTACCCTTACCTCCGTATCTCCTAGCGATAAGATAAAAGTGGGTTTTGGCGAAGGAGGATTAGGCACAAAAATGACCTTTACCATACACGATGCTTGCATTATGGAAGGATTATTTACGGGGCAGCTCCCAGTAGGTGGCAATCGGGTGTATCAAGTAACCGATATCGATATTGCTAGCTCAGATTGTAAGCGATATACAGTGTCAAATATCAATATTGGTTTGCTAGGGTTTCCCCAGTTTTTTAATTGGGATGCTCCTGTAGGATTTGAAGCTGAGCGCCCGAAGCTTGATTTTATAGATAATGGCAACAATACCCTGACGATTCCTCCTCAAGCAGTTTCGGGACTAGCTTCTGGCTACGACACTCTCTCGGGAACAGGGGTATGGAATCCACTCAATAAGCGTATTACCCTCAATATCAGGTGGAAAATTTATCGCTTGGCTGATGGTAAAGATAGTGTTGTTACTATTCCGCTGACTTATATCCCTCAGTGAGGTTAGTTGCTATAAACAGTCTGGCTGTAAAAAAACTTTTAAAAAGAGTCATATGAAATCAATTTTAAATATTGTCGTTTTTGGCTTGATGATAGCTATCGCAAGTAGCTGTTCGGAGAAACTGGAGCCGAAGCCCATTACCTATTCTCAACTCTTGACAGGTACCGAAAAAAAGTCGTGGGGGCTTACATCTGTTACTATTGTGGATCAAAAAGATCCCTTTGATCTTCCAGGTAATCAGGTTCTTAACCCTTGTGCATTGGATGACCAATTTGTGTTTTATGCCGATGAAGAGAAAAAAATGGAGTATACAAACGGAACGCTAAAATGTAGTGCAAGCGAGCCTGCTGTTCTCATTACTGATACTTGGCAACTGACCAATGCTAATGCTACCCTCGAAATTGGTATTCCACGTATTTTTGGGGGCGTTAAGTTGCCATTTATAATCAAAACCCTAACTGAAAATACAATGGTACTGGAGATATTTTTTGATGATATAGATGCCAGTTATCGTTTTACTTTTAATTCAAGCAGCAAATAGCATGTCAAGAGTATTTACGCGTATCCTGTTAGCTTCGTTTATGCTGGTAGTGGGCTGGGTTCAGGCGCAGCGTCGTCCAGAGCAATGTGCCACTATGGAGATGGATAGCTTGTTACGATTACGGCATCCTGAAGAAGGTTCACTCAGCGAGTTTGAGCGAGATTTGCAGCGAAAAATGGTGCAAATCAAAGCTAAAATGGCCGCAAATAGAGGTACTGCCGAGGTGATTACGATTCCAATTATAGTTCATATTGTACACAACGGTGAAGCAATAGGCACGGGGCGTAACATTAGTCAAGCGCAGGTGCAATCTCAAATCGAAACCCTCAATGAGGATTTCAGAAGAAAGGCTAACACCAATGGCTTCAATAATGATCCTCGTGGGGCAGATATCGAAATAGAGTTTTGTTTGGCGCAGCTAAATCCACAAGGTCAACGGATGGCAGAGCCAGGCATTGAGCGTATCAATGGCAATCGGGCCGATTGGGCGCGTAATGATATTGAAGGAACTCTTAAACCTACTACTTCTTGGGACCCCAACAAGTACTATAATGTGTGGGTACTTGATTTTGGTGGCCAAGATGGAAATCTTTTAGGATATGCCCAATTTCCTAGCAATTCCAATTTAGCAGGGATTCCATCAGGAGGAGGAGCTGCTAGTACGGATGGAGTAGTGATTAATTACGCTAATTTTGGAAATGCTCAAAAAGGTAGTTTTCCTATTTTGGCCGCGCCCAACAATCTAGGTCGGACGCTTACTCATGAAACTGGCCACTGGTTAGGCTTACGTCATATTTGGGGAGATGCTTCTTGTGGAGATGATTTTTGTGATGATACTCCTCCACAAGCTTCCGAAAGCCGTGGTTGTCAGAAAGGAAGGGTAAGTTGTGGCTCTACCAATATGGTCGAAAATTACATGGATTATTCCGATGATGGCTGTTTTAATATTTTTACACGCGACCAAAAAACAAGGATGCGAGCTGTCATGGAAATAAGTCCACGTCGTGCTATTTTACTCACATCCAATGTGTGTGGTCAATTGGTCGTATCGCGTCCTGTTCCTGAGTTTCAGGCCGAAAATCGGGTTGTATTGCTTGGTGGTCAAGTGAAATTTACGGATCTCTCTTCTAGTTTTCCTACTGCGTGGCAATGGGAGTTTGAAGGAGGTGACCCCGCTACTTCTACTCTTCAAAATCCGACAGTCACTTACAAATCCCCTGGTAAATTCAAGGTATCGCTGATTGTATCTAACTCAGTGGGAGCTTCTGCGCCACTCGTCAAAACAGAATATATTGAGGTGATCAATGCAGGGCTTTGTACTACCATAACCAATTTTGTAGGAACTGGTACGGTGATAAAGCAAACTCCTGGTACAGGCTATGTCGCAGGGCAGAATAGCCGACGTACAAAGGCAGTAGCCGAATTGTTTGAAAATGTGTTGGGGTATACTAATCTTCGAGGTGCTTCTTTGAAATTTGGAGTGGCAAAAGCCGCCCGTGGTAGTGCTACCGAATCAGTGGTTAGGGTAAAAGTATGGAATGCTCGGGGCTTTCAAGGAGGGCCCGGTTCGGAGTTGACGGTCAAAGAAATCCCGCTTAGGCGTATCCTAGAAGATGTTACCAACAACCGTCCTACAAATGTGATTTTCGATCAAAATATTGACCTATCTCGACAAAACAACCTTGCGTTTTTGATAGGAGTAGAGTTTGACTATGTGGCAGGGGATACGGTAGCTTTAGTCACTACCAAAGATGGTGAGTCGCTCAATGCAACTTCTTGGGAGCAGGATGTGAATGGGAGTTGGGATCGTTATATTGTACGAACAGGTCTCAATGTGGCTCACGCTATCACGGCCCAAGTAGGGATGAAGCCATCCGTACAAATACAAACCTCTGCCCAATTTATAGACCCTGGACAAGCGGTGACACTTCAAGGTCGGGGTGCGGGAATTATCAACTGGTCGCCACCTGAAGGACTAAGTTCTACGCTTGGTCCTCAAGTAGTAGCTCGTCCTACCCGAACTATTACTTATTCTCTTAAAGGAACAGGTTCTGATGTATGTGTAGATTCGGCAAGTGTAACTTTATATGTCAGAAATGCGCAGGTGCTATCCAATGAAAAGCTGTCCGAAAAAGACTTTACTCTTACCCCAAATCCGACCAATGGATTGGTAGAAGTAAGTTTTACAAATGCCTTAAGAGGAAAAGTAAATGTACGATTGCGTAGCATAACAGGTGCTGAAATTTGGAAAGGAGACTTTGAAAAAGAAAGCGATATATTCAAGCATACTCTCAATATGCAAGGCTATCCGGCTGGCTCTTATTTTATCGATATTCAATTAGGTGAATTTGCCGACCGAAGGCGTTTGGTTAAGTACTAATACGGAGAGAGGTCAGATAATGCCTCATAAAGAAAAGCGATAACTTTTCTTTATGAGGCATTATTCTTTTTTATTATTACCAATTAGGATTTTCGCTCATAATCACCCAAATTTGCATAACAATACTAATTCAATAGAATATATTTATCTATAATCTATTTGCATAGAAGATAAATAGGATTGTATTGGTAATCCCCCCAAGGCCTCAAAAGCCTTCTTACATTTGAATTAAAAAATATAAAATCGATAGAATATAAGGATATGTCAATTCCATTCTCACCTAATGTTAGTGAAGCCGCACGCCGAGATATACTTGAGTTAGAAAGTAAAATCAGTGTATTTCGCAGCGGTGATGTACCCGAAGAGGCTTTTCGTAAGTTTCGTTTGGCCCGTGGAGTATATGGGCAACGCCAACCTGGCGTGCAAATGATTCGGATTAAATTGCCTTATGGACGAGTAACCGCCGATCAATTGGTAAGAATTGCTGATTGCTCAGACAAATATGCTACTGGAAATCTCCATGCTACTACTCGACAGGATATCCAGCTTCACTTTGTGAAATTGGCCGATTCGCCAGCGCTGTGGGCAGAGTTGGAAGATGCTCGTATTACCTTGCGCGAAGCTTGCGGCAATACCGTTAGAAACGTAACTGCTTCTGCTAAAGCAGGTATTGATCCTGATGAACCATTTGACGTAACCCCTATTACTCATGCTATTTTTGAATATTTCCTTCGCAACCCCATTTGTCAGGATATGGGGCGGAAATTCAAAATAGCTGTTTCTTCTTCAGAAAAAGATTCTGCTTATGCTTTTATGCATGATGTGGGATTGATTCCTCAGACTCGTATCAATGAAAAGGGTGAGTCTATCAATGGCTTCAAAGTATTGATTGGAGGGGGATTGGGCGCGCAGCCTTTATTGGCCAAGCAAGCCTACGAATTTTTGGAAGAAGAAGCCGTGATTCCTTTTATTGAAGCCGTTATCAGAGTATTTGACCGCTATGGTGAGCGCGTTCGTCGTCACAAAGCACGGATGAAATTCTTGTTGGCAGATATTGGTTTAGAAGAGTTTTTAAGAAGAGTTGAAGAGGAAAGAATCGCCGTTAAAAATAAGCAGTACAGTATTCCTACGCCTGCTTTTTTGGTCGATAATACCCTCTATCAAAGTGAAAGAATCGATACAATCACAAAAGAAGAATTGATAGCTCAATCCTTGACTCAGGGAGATAGCCAATATACACATTGGTTGAAAACCAACGTGTTTGAACAAAAACAAAAAGGATGGTATGCCGTACAGCTTCGTGTATTATTAGGCGATTTTCATTCTTCGATTGCCCGCCAATTAGCTGATGTTGTACGTCAGTACGCAGCAGATGATATTCGCGTTACGGTCAACCAAGGCTATTTATTGCGTTTTGTAAAAGCCGAAGACTTGGCGGCAGTTTACCAAAAATTGAATGAATTGGGCTTGGCCGAACCAGGTTTTGATACTACTGCTGATATCACTACTTGCCCCGGAACAGATACTTGTAACTTGGCAATTTCGAGTAGCTACGGAATCACGCGGGTCTTGGAAAGCATGATGAAAGAAGAATTTCCAGACCTCATTTACAACAATGACATCAAAATCAAAATCAGTGGGTGTATGAATGGCTGTGGGCAGCATAGCGCCGCTAATATTGGTTTTCATGGTAGCTCTCTCAAAAACGGTAAACTGGTTTTACCAGCTATTCAGGTATTGTTGGGTGGGGGATTCAATGGTGCAGGCGAAGGGATGATTGGGGATAAAGTAATCAAGCTTCCTGCCAAACGTGGTCCTCAGGCATTGCGCGTGTTGTTGAATGACTATGAAAACAATGCTTACGAAGGTGAGTATTACAACGATTATTTCGTGCGTCAAGGAAATAAGTACTTTTATGCTTTGCTCAAGCCTTTGGCCGATTTGACTTCTCTTGTAAGTAGCGATTATGTGGATTGGGATCATGATGAGCCATATCAGACCGAAGTAGGGGTAGGAGAGTGTGCAAGTGTGTTGATTGATTTAGTGGCCACAACTATCATCGAAGCACAAGAAAAATTAACTTGGGCTTCCGAAACCCTCACCAAAGGAGTTTGGGCCGATGCTATCTATCATGCTTACAATGTGTTTGTGACGGGTGCCAAAGCGCTCTTGGTAAGCAAAGGAGTATCTACAAATACTCAATATGGTATTATCAAAGATTTTGAAGAAAATTTTGGAACTGACTTCAGTGAAGGCGAATCTTTTAAAGAGTTGGTGTTTAGTATCAATAAAAATGAGCCAACTGAAGCTTTCGCCCAAGATTTTGTGACTAAAGCTGCTGGGTTTTTGAAAAAAGTTAACGAAATTCGGAAAGCCCAATTGGCCGAAGACGACGAGCCTGAACTGTCTTTGGTAGAATTTGGAAAAGATAGTTAATCCTATGACGAAAGTGACACTTATCGGGGCAGGCCCCGGCGATCCTGACCTCATTACGCTCAAAGGGCTAAAAGCTTTACAAACGGCCGATGTGGTATTGCATGATGCCTTGGCAAGTACTGAGCTGTTGGCACATTGTAAGCCATCTTGTGTGATTGTCAATGTAGGCAAGCGTTTTGCCCAGCATAGCTGCAATCAAGATGTGATTAATCATCTCATTGTGGAGTATGCCCAGCAATACGGCCACGTAGTACGACTAAAAGGTGGCGATCCCTTTATTTTTGGTCGGGGCTATGAGGAGTTAGAGTTTGTACAGCGTCACGGAATAGAAGTAGAGATAGTACCGGGTATTTCGAGTAGTTATGCTGTGCCTGCTTTGGCAGGGATTCCGCTTACTAATCGCGGTATGAGTGAAAGCTTTTGGGTTATTACGGGGACTACCAAAGACCATAAACTTTCGGCAGATTTACAACTTGCTGCTCAATCTACCGCTACGGTTGTAGTTCTAATGGGAATGCACAAACTGGGCGAGATTGTAGAAATATACGCCCAGCTCGGAAAAATTGACTTACCGGCTGCCATTATCCAAAATGGAACACGAGCCGACGAGAAGATTGTCACGGGTAAAGTAGGAAATATATTACAATTAGCCCAAGCCGCAGGACTTAGTTCACCAGCTATCATTGTGTTGGGAAATGTGGCACAACTCGCCGATAAAGTTCACCAGATTTCTCAATTTGCGATTAATTAACCCACCCTTTAATTCGGTTTCCGTTGTCGTAGAGGCTTTTTGAGTAACCCTCAAAAGCCTCTTTTCGTTTTTATTAAAAAAGCAAAAGTCATCTCGAATTTCGAGATGACTTTTGCTTCAAAGGAGAATTTAAAGAGGCTTGGCTTGAAAAACTTTAATAACACCGTCGTTTTCACTACTTACTACTAATAAACTTTGCTTCGTAGGACTATAAGTGGCTGAAATAAACAGCACTCCTTCTGGGGCATCACCAGATTTAAGAAGTTGTAAAAATACGGGAGCTTGTGGGTTGGTGACATCATAAATAGCGACGGCATCTGAGCGTTCGAGGCCCACAAAGATTACTTTTTTAGCACCTACTTGCCCAATTGCTATACCTTCTGGTTCTACACCTTTGTCGTCACTACGCCCATCATCATACAATCCGGCGGTGATGTTACGGGCTTCAAGATCATTTTGGCTGTCGAATACCAAAGCACCAGTATTACCATTCCATACACTGAAAGAACGAGCGCCAAAAGAGTACAGGGCGTCATAATCTTTATCGCCATCAGTGTCGCCGAGGGTAGTGGTGATATTAAGACGGCCTAGTTGTGCCTCCTGTTTGAGTGTACTGGCATTGGGAAAAATAGTAGGATCTAGCGCAACAGCATTAGCTCCGATACGGCGATTTTCGGCAAAACCAGTATATTCACGTACATCACCTTCGTTGGCCGTAAATAGGTAAGGAACGCCATTGTGCGTATAGGTGGCGATTGCATCAGGCTGATACATACCATATACAGGCCATGCATTCAGTGAAATTGCGTTGTCGCGGTCGCTAGGGTCTATCCCCGTAGGTGATGTATTATAACTTTTGAAGCCCAACGGAAAAATCCCCGTAATGGTTTTGCTAACAAGGTCAATTTTGGCAATAGCATTGTTTTCTTGGAGTGTCACCCATGCTGTTTTTGAGTCTTCAGACACCGTGATGTATTCGGGCTCGATGTCTTGAGCAAAGCTAGCATTAGGGCCAAAAATTCTCAAACCTTTTGCCATCAATGCGGCTTGTTGGCTGGCAAATGGACTAAAATCTAAGTTGACTACGGTATAATTATCCTTGACAGAAATAATAGACACACTCCCTACAGGGTCTACTGAATAGGCATCGTTGGGCTCGCCTTCGTTGGCTGTAAGGATAAAGTTACCGTCTTTTGAATAAGTAACCATATCGGGCAAAGCACCCACTTCTACCACTTTGATTTCGGCATAGGTAGTCGTATTAAACACCACTACTTTTCCAGACTCTTGTTTATTAAGAGATTCAATAGCGGCGGCCAAATGACCATTAAAAGTACTGAGGCTATTAACTGCTCCTCCGTAAGGCGCCATACTGATACTCCCGATGACCTTCATCGCCGAAGGATTGCTAAAATCCACTACGTCAATTTTATTTACTGTACCATTGTTTACTACAAAGAGCCTTTTTGTGATAGGGTCATAGGCGGTGATTTCGGCAGCACCTACGTCGCCTATATCAATCATGCCTATTTCGCTGAATGCCGAAGCGTCTTCATTGACAAAGTCAAGGTTGTGGTCAGCACAGCCAAAAAATAAGGTAATGAATACAATAGGTAGTAATTTTTTCATGAAGTTTTTTTAAACAAAAATAGGCATGGTGTATGATGCAGATATGACCCAAAAGTTAAACAGAAGTTAAATGTTGTGTATTTTTGGAACTTTTAGATAGTCCACATTTTTATATTATTTTAATCCTAAATTGGGTTTACAAATGCTATCCACTGAAGAACTCCGCCGCTATAGTCGCCATTTGCTGATTCCCGAATTCGGGATAGAAGGGCAGCAGCGCCTCAAGGCTGCCAAAGTACTTGTGGTGGGGTGCGGCGGGCTAGGTAGCCCTATTTTATTGTATTTGGCCGCGGCAGGAGTAGGTACTTTAGGAATTATTGATGGTGATAGGGTAGATGAGAGCAATCTTCAACGACAAATATTGTACGGCATTGAGTCGGTCGGGAAACCTAAAGTAGAAGAAACAGCCCGCCGTTTACAATCCCTAAATCCTTCGATAAAGATAGAGCCTTATTTTGAACAACTAACTTCTCAAAACGCTCTTGAGATATTAGAACCTTATGATGTAGTGGTAGATGGCTCTGATAATTTTCCAACGCGATATTTGGTCAATGACGCTTGTGTACTACTCAACAAACCACTGATATATGGTGCTATCTATCGATTTGAAGGACAAGTCGCCATTTTTAATTACCAAAATGGACCCAATTATCGCGACTTATTTCCTGCTCCACCTCCTCCAGAGCTTGCTCCTAACTGCGCCGAAGCGGGAGTGTTGGGGATTTTGCCTGGAATCATAGGATGCTTGCAAGCCAACGAAACCATTAAACTCTTGGCTGGTATCGGAGAACCTCTCACGGGAAAGCTCTACGTGATGGATGCGCTTACGCTTCTGTCTCGTACTATCAAAATTCCTCGTTTGCCCGAACGCCCCGTGATTGATAAACTTATCGATTACGACGAATTTTGTGGCGTCAAAAAAGAAATACCTGACGATGAAAATATAAGTCCTAACAAGCTAAAACTGTTGTTTGAAGAAAAGGCAGATTTTCAGCTTATCGATGTCAGAGAGCCTCACGAATACGCTATTGATAATTTAGGAGCTATCCTCATGCCCTTGTCTCAATTGGAGCAATGGGTACCCCAAATTGAGCAAGAAAAAAGGGTAATTATTCATTGTCAAAGCGGTATGAGAAGCCAAAAAGCTATTCAACTCTTGCGGGAAAAATATGGTTTTACAAACCTGAAAAATTTGGAAGGAGGAATCGTCGCTTATCGAAAACTAGGATAATTTTGGGCACTAAATCTAGCAGCATTTTGCTATAAATACTTTTTGTAATGACTACTCAACTCGTTGTTACGGCTGATGGTTCGCATACTTTATTGAACGAAGCACTCAATGTTCATTACCATTCGATTCATGGGGCTTTGCAAGAATCGCTGCATATTTTTATCGATTTAGGACTCAGAGAAGCCTTCAAACGATACCAACCCGAAAACGGCCCCGTTACTATTTTTGAAATGGGATTTGGTACGGGACTCAACGCCCTTCTTACTTGGCTAGAAGCCGAAAAATCTCAAATTCCAGTGCATTATGTAGCCGTTGAGGCTTTTCCCGTGGCTATTCAGCAGCATCAGCTGCTCAATTATGGAGGAGTGCTAAATGCCGCTCATTTCTCCCAACTTTTTGAAGCATCTTGGGGAGAAAAGGTTCAGATTTCTCCTTATTTCTCTTTAGAAAAGCATCATACTACTTTACAATCGTTTCAGACTTCGTGGAGGTTTGATGCGGTGTATTACGATGCCTTTGCCACTTCGGCGCAGCCTGAACTGTGGACACAAGATATTTTTGAAAAACTAGCTCAATGGCTTAAACAAGGAAGTAACCTAACGACTTATTGCTCAAAAGGCTATGTACAGCGTAATTTGAAAGCGGCTGGTTTTGAAATCCAGAAACATCCTGGCCCTGGACATAAACGTGAGGTGCTGAGAGCTATCTTTATTGACACTCATGTATAGGCACTAAGGTAGCTTTGAAGCGTGGCAAAATACCTTGCAGGCAACGCAATCGTAATACCGTCAATGGTGCATTTTGCTGAATGACTCATCAGAAAATCAGTCTCATGTAGGTTTTTTAGCTCACTCCACGGAAACAACAGCGGAGGATGCCCCATACCAAAGAGAGACATGACGTGTAGGTAGAGTCCATTTTCGCTAAATGCTACTCGCAAAATCCCATTGTAACTTACCATGCCGATGCGCCCTGAGATACCAGTATAAAGGCCCTTGGTTTGGAGAGGAGTTTTGTATTTGAGGGCTAAGCGCTGCCATCCACTTAGGTAAGACATCAAAAAAACAATTCCTGACCATAAAGCTGAAACTAGCACAATACACCCAGCGCAGAGACCCAATATCATCAAAAACTCTTTCATCGGATGTTGGAGAGCTTAGGGTTAGATAATCGTAAATAGAATATTCAACTTGCTAAACGAGGAAGGAGAGCAAATGCTTGAGTGTATTGTTGAAAAAAAACTTTGCGCTTGCGGCGAGCTATAGGTAAGCAAATCCCATTGTAAAGACGTATTTCATAGCCTGCGTAATTGCAGCTTTCAATCGCACTGAGGTTCACTAGATATGATTTGTGGATACGCGCAAAAAGAAAAGCGTCTAATTGGTCATTGTATTCTTTGAGGGTTTTGGCAATCAAAAACTTACGGCCATCTCGTAGATAAACATAACAATAATTGACGTCGCTTCTGATGTACAAAATCTCCGTAATAAATACCGACACGAAACGATTCATGAAAGGAAGGATGATTTTTTGATTTGAAAATTTACTACGATGAATTTGTAAAAAATGCGTTGAGTTAGAAATTGAATTCATGAGACTGAGCTATGGTTTAATTAGAAGGATTAGTCAAAACTAAGACTTAGTATTTTTTCCAAAAACAACCGATGAATAACTGGCAGCTTCAATAAAAAGCTGGCAGGCTTTGATGTATTTTTGGTAATTACGTACTTTGACTTACACTCCTAAAGCCCCTTTTAAATGCGCTATTGGTCACGGATTTTTGTAGGCTACTTTTTAATAATGATTCCTTGGGTAGGGATAGGGCAGGTGTTTCAAAATGTATGGGTCGAAAATTTTGATAACCGAAACGGACTTACCCAAAATACCGTTTGGGATATTCTTCAAGACCACTCGGGTTTTTTATGGCTCGGTACGGATGATGGCTTGCTGCGCTACGACGGCTATCAGTTTAAGGTATATAGGTCGGCGATTGGAAAAATTCAAAACGGCTTGGCGAGCAATAGCGTTCGGTATTTGTACCAAAATCAGGCAGATGTCTTGTGGGTTGGCACTCCCAATGGGCTTTCTCGTTTGCATCTAGCCACTGATTCGCTCAGGAGTTTTTTACCTAATATTCGGGTGAGGCGTATTGCTTACAGAGATAGTGCTAGCTTATGGCTTGCAACAAACAAAGGCCTTTACTATTTCAATACTGCCAACAATACCTTTTTTTGTAAAGCTCCTAATCTCAATGTGCTCAATGTCATATATTTAAATCCCCAACGACTGCTTTTTACTACTCCCGAAAAAACATGGGTGTTGGATGTGGTACAAAATCGATATTATCCAATTTTGAAAGAACTTCCCGAGGATTCCAATATCAGACCTATTATTTTAGAGAACAATATTGTTTGGATAGGTGTCGAAGATTTTGGACTATGGAAAGTAGATGCACGTACTTTTAAGGTAATCAAGAAGTATGATTTGCGGGAGTCGTTTCCTAAGCTCACTCGCTTTCCTGTACGAGAGGTGTTTAGAGACCGCGCTGGAAAGATATGGGTGAGTATTCATGAAGGAATTTTTTGTTTTAACCCCACTAGCGAAAAACTAGAGTTCTTGGCTTCTGATTTGGATTATCGGCGTCTCAATAGCCTCAAAGGAGCTCCCCTCAATAGTATTTATGAAGATAAGACAGGGTTGTTTTGGGTAGGAAGCAACAACAGTGGTCTCAATAAAATCAATTTGCGACTAGGTAAGTTTAGGACTATCAACCAAGACCAAGGACTAAACTACAATTTTGTCCTGTCTTTTGGAGAGTTTGGCAATCGGCTTCTGATAGGAACAGATGGAAAAGGAATCAATTTATGGAATCGTGATACCAATCAATTTGAAGTAGTAGAAACCCCCGAACAGCAGCAAAATCGGGTGTTTTCGATGGTGGAAGTGAGTCCTAGGGTATTTTGGTGCGCTACGGCTAGGGGTTTGATAAAAGTGGATGTTTTACAAAAAAAAATCCTTTCGCCTCTTCCACATGAGAGGGAATTGTTTGAGTATTTATCCCAATCTCATCTAAGAACCCTATACAAAGATAGTCATCAACGTCTGTGGATTGGTTCAGTAAAGGGTTTTATTACCTACGATTTTGGTACGCATCGGCTGCAACTATGGCCCAATGCTAATCAAGCGGGAGATATAGTTACTTCTTTTAAAGAAGACCAAGAAGGAAATATATGGATAGGAAGAGGAATAGGGTTGCAGAAGTATGTGGCTAAGTCGGGGCTGATAGAGTCAGTTCGGCTGATGCTGCCCAAAACTCAAAGTAAATTTGAAGACATAAGTGATGTAAACATTCAAGGCGACTCAATACTCTGGCTGAGTAGTTATCGAGTAGGGTTGGGTAAATACAATCTACGCACCAAACATCTCAAGCTTTATACGCCCACCGAAGGTTTGGCCAATAGCATTGTTTATGGCTCTTTGATTGATTCACAAGGCTATGTATGGATTAGTACCAATACGGGACTTTCTCGCTTTGATCCTGTCCGTGAGACTTTTACTAATTTTGATGTATACGATGGTCTTCAAAACAACGAGTTTATTGGAGGTTCGTTTTTGCTCTTAAAAAATGGTGAAATGGTGTTTGGGGGCGTCAATGGCTTCAATATTTTTCGTCCACAAGGTTTACAACGCAATAGTAATCTGTCGCCGGTAGCAATTACGGATGTGAAAGTCATGAACGAGTCGGTAGGGTTTGAGAGGGATTTGCCTTTGATTATTGATTATAAAAACAACTTTGTTTCTTTTGAATTTGCCGCCCTTGATTTTGCCGCACCTCAAAAAAACCAATATGCTTATCAACTAGAAGGTATCGATAAAAAGTGGATTTATAGTGGCAATCGTCACTTTGTGAGTTACTCACAATTGCCAGCGGGCGACTATACCTTTAAAGTAAAAGCAAGTAATTCGGCAGGTGAATGGAATGAAACCGCCACTACTTTTCGCTTAAGAGTTGTCTCTCCTTTTTGGGTCAAAGATTGGTTTAAAACCCTAGCGATTGTTTTAGGTGTGATCGGCATTGTATTTTTCTTTACCCACCGAATCAGGTTTATTAAGGAGCGTGAAAAAGAAAAAATTAACCTCAATCGACAAATTGCCGAGTTAGAAATGAAAGCGTTACGGGCGCAAATGAACCCCCACTTTATTTTTAATTGCCTCAATTCGATTAACAATTTCATTTTGCATGACCAAAATCGGCAGGCTTCCAAATACCTCACCAAGTTTGCAAAATTGATTCGTCAGATTTTAGACAATACCGATACGCCGCTAGCGTCGGTGGAGCGTATCGTCAATTTTATGAATCTCTACATCGAACTGGAACAAATGCGATTTGTGAACAATCGTTTTGATTTTGAGATAGAAATCGATCCCTTGCTCAATGCTCACGAAACGGTTTTTCCGACGATGATGATTCAGCCGCACGTCGAAAATGCGATTTGGCATGGATTGATGCACAAAGCTGAACGAGGGAAAATCTCGCTAAAATTTTGTCGAGAAAATAAAGACTACGTGTCGTGCATCATCGAAGACAACGGAATAGGGAGGACCAAAGCACGTGAAATAGTGCAGCATCTTTCGCCTAGTCGTAAATCCAAAGGAACTCAAAATGTATTGGATAGTATCGAAACCTTCAATCGACAACACAATACAGAGGGGGCAAAGATTATCATTGATGATTTGTATGATATGCAGCAACAACCCACTGGTACGCGCGTGAAAATAATCTTGCCTGACTTGGCACAACAAGGGTTGAAATTGGTAGACAATGGATTTTAGGGCGGATACTTTAGATACTCAACGTTATGTTAAAAGCACTCATTATTGATGACGAACTGATGGGCTGCCAAGCCTTAAAAAAAATGCTAGAGCCTTTTAGTTCCCAGATTTTTGTGGCGCAGTTTTGTCATTCGGCCGATGAAGGGATTAGGGCTATTCGGGCACTTACACCAGACTTGGTGTTTTTGGATATTCAAATGCCCAGCAAAAGCGGCCTTGATATGCTCAATAGTTTGGGGCATATTCCCTTTGAGGTCATTTTTACGACAGGTTTTGATCATTATGCCGTCAAAGCCTTTAAGATTGGAGCTGTCGATTATTTATTAAAACCTATTGATATAGATGAACTCGAAACGGCGGTAGAAAGGGCGATTGCTCGTATCAAGGGCAAGACCAATGTTATCCCAAATTTGGAAGTTTTTTTACAGAATTTGAGAGGAGGGCAAGCCGAAACCATGCAGATTGCTCTGCCCACACAGGAAGGTATTTTTTATGTGCCTATTAGAGAGATACTTCGTTGTGAGTCGGATGCCAATTATACCATTTTTTATATGGTAGGGCGCAAAAAAATCATGGTTTCTCGCAATCTGAAGGAGTATGAAGAATTGTTATCGCCTTATCATTTTGTGAGGGTGCATAATCAATATTTAGTCAATCTGAGACACGTAAAAAAATACATCAAAGGAGAGGGGGGCATCATCGTGATGAACGACGACACCCAAATCGAAGTAGCTCGTCGCCGAAAAGAAGATTTTCTGACCGAACTCGCTAAGTTGACCATCAAATAAGCCCCTAGCTGATTCGGCTCCAGTTGGTTTCTTCTTTGCGAAGCGAATCAATATGAGCTCTGATAGGTTCGTTTTTGGGTAAAATCAAATCCGTATCTTCTTGTAAAATCGCTTCGGCAGCGGCGCGGGCGGCTTTCAGGATTTCGCCATCTTTGGCCAAATCTGCAATCAGTAAATCAAGCAGACCGCTTTGCTGCGTGCCCGACAAATCCCCCGGCCCGCGTAGTTTGAGGTCCACATCTGCAATATCGAATCCATTGTTGGTTTGGCAGAGGGTATCGATGCGGAGCCTTGTGTCCTTGCTTAGTTTGACGCCTGTCATCAAAATACAATAACTCTGCTCGGCGCCCCGTCCTACGCGACCTCTGAGCTGATGGAGCTGAGAAAGCCCAAAACGCTCAGCACTTTCGATGACCATCACACTGGCATTGGGTACGTTGACTCCTACCTCTATCACGGTAGTAGCTACCATGATATGGGTTTCGCCCCTTACAAATCGCTGCATTTCGTCGTCTTTTTCGTAGGCCAGCATTTTGCCGTGGACGATGCTCACATGGTATTCGGGAAAGGCGCGCGTCACGCTTTCGTAGCCGTCCATGAGGTCTTTGTAATCCAGTTTTTCTGACTCTTCGATGAGGGGATAAACGATGTAGATTTGACGCCCTTTTTTGATTTCTTCCCTCAAAAAACCAAATACCGTGATGCGATGCTGGTCGTAGCGGTGTACTGTTTTGATGGGCTTACGTCCTGCGGGAAGCTCATCAATGATACTTAAATCTAAATCGCCATAGAGCGTCATAGCTAAGGTACGCGGAATCGGGGTCGCTGTCATGACCAAAACGTGAGGCGGAATCGTGGGGTTTTTAGCCCAAAGTTTGGCGCGTTGAGCTACGCCAAAGCGGTGCTGTTCATCGATGATACACAGCCCTAGATTTTTGAATTGAACGGGATCCTCAAGCAGCGCATGTGTACCCACTATGATATGAATGTTTCCTTCGGCTAAGTCCGGCAAAATCAACTTTCTGCCTTTTTTGGTCGTAGAGCCTGTCAGCAGGGCGATGTTGAGCCCAAGGGCATCGACAAATCCTTTCAATCCGCGATAGTGCTGGTCGGCTAAGATTTCGGTAGGAGCCATGATACAGGTTTGGGCGCCATTGTCGATAGCCATGAGCATCGCCACAAAAGCCACAATCGTCTTGCCACTTCCTACGTCGCCTTGCAGCAAGCGGTTCATTTGTTTGCCCGTTTTAAAATCTTCATGGATTTCGCGCAAGACGCGTTTTTGGGCATTGGTAAGTTCAAAAGGCAACAGGCCACCTTGGTAAAATTGTTTGACCAAATCTAGCTTCTGGAAGATTTGACCCGGATATTCGATTTTGTGAAGAATTTTGTTTTTCAACAATCGCAATTGATTGTAAAACAACTCTTCAAACTTGAGTCTTCTTAGGGCTTGATTGAGCGCTGCGTCGCTATCAGGCAAGTGAATATTCCACATCGCATCGGTTTTAGAGAGCAGCCGAAACTTCCGAACAAGTTCTTCGGGTAGGGTTTCTCTAAAATGTGGAGTAGCGAGTTCGAGCAAATTGCGCATGATTTTGCTCAAAAAGCGACTATCTAAATGCTTTTTGCGGAGAGTCTCAGTAAGGTTATAGATAGGCTGAAAATACCCGCCATTTTCGTTTTCGGGGTTGAGGGTTTCGATTTCGGGGTGGCTAAAATTGATGCGTTGCCCGTATCGTTGGGGTTTGCCGTAGGCAATGTATTCTCCACCTTCTTTAAGGTGCTTCAGGTGCCAGTCAATGCTCTGAAAATACACAAACTCTACCACGCCCGTACCGTCCGTAAATTCTACCGTAAGGCGACGTTTGTGGCCTTCTCCTACCACTACCATTCCTCTGATACGACCCTTAAGTTGAGCCGCGGGCATATCTTCGGTGAGTTCGTTGATATGGTGAAAACGACTACGGTCTTCATAGCGAAAAGGATAATACTGAATAAGTTCTCCGAAAGTAAAAATATTAAGTTGCTTATTGAGGGTTTCGGCGCGTTGGGGGCCTACTCCTTTCAAAAATTCAATTTTAGTTTCGAAAAAATTGGTAGTAGTTCTTGTTTGATTCATGGATGTTTATCTCGCTTATCTGGCATTCAAAGGCTCTCCTTAGGCGGAAGCTGCAAAGCCGCTAAAAAACTCAGAAGATAGATTTTTTAGTAAAAATAACCCATTAAGAGTATTTTTCCAATAAAGTTACGTTTTATCAAAAACTGTAATTTTATTCCAAAAATGAAACGCCGAGAAGCTCTTATTCACTTGCCTGTGGTTGCGGCCTCTTTGTTAGGTGGTACCACTTTGTGGGGGCAGCCCACCAAAAAAAAGTATCATTTAGGGGCATGTGACTGGTCGCTGCATCGAGCCTGTAATCCAGAAGTATTTGCCTTTGCCAAGCAGATTGGTCTTGAAGGAGTACAGTTGAGTTATAATTCGCGCAAGGATGAAACCTATCTCTTACGCCCCGAAAATCAAGAAGCAATGCGCGCCGCTGCTTTGCAAACGGGGGTGAAAATCGCAAGCTTGGCCATCGGCGAATTGAATAGAGTTCCCCTTAAGTCTGAAGCGCGAACTGTGGATTGGGTCAGCGGAAGTATCGATGCTGCTCATGCCTTGGGAGTGCAGGTCGTATTATTGGCTTTTTTTTCACAAGGTGATTTGCGCAAAGACGACGAAGGCAAAAAAATAGTCATAGAACGGCTGCGGCAAGTGGCGCCAAAAGCCGAAAAACAAGGCGTAATATTGGCAATAGAGTCTTACTTGAGTGCCAAAGAACACTTAGAAATCATAGAAGCAGTAGGCTCGCCCAATGTGCGCGTTTATTACGACCCTCGCAATGCTGCCGATGCAGGCCACGACCCTTATGCCGAGATTTTGATGCTGGGCAAACGCAAGTTAATCAGCGAAATCCATCTGAAAGAAAATGAATTTTTGCTAGGGCAAGGCTCTATTGATTGGAAGCACGTAAAAGTGCTTTTGGACGAAATTGAATATAAAGGGTGGGCTCAAATAGAAGGGGCTGTGCCCAAAGGAAAAACCGTGGAAGATGCTTATCCCCAGAATGTGAAGTTTGTACGTGAAGTGTTTGGATAAGCGGGCTTTAACTTGTCTTTGAATCACCATAAAAAACAATATTATGAACCGTCGTCAATTTATCGGTACCACCTTAGTCGGAAGTACTCTAGTGCATGAGGTGCTCCAAGCCCAGCCAGCTCAACTAAGTCAGCAAAAGATTTTTGTTTTTTCAAAGATGTTTCAATGGATTGACGACTATGAGCAGTTGGCCGAAACGGTGGCAAGTATTGGCTTTGATGGCCTTGATTTGACGGTGCGGCCGGGCGGGCACGTATTGCCTGAGCGCGTAGAGCAGGATTTGCCTAAGGCGGTGGAAGCTTTTCGGAAACATAAGTTAGAAATTCCTTTGATGGTAACCAGCATATTGGAAGCCGATGCCCAAACTGAGCGAATCCTAAAAACGGCAAAGTCGCTAGGTATCAAGCATTATCGTATGGGATGGTATCCTTACAATTTAAAACAAAACAACATAGCTGAGCAAAGCGTAGCTTTTGGACAGAAATTGAAAGCAATAGCGGCCCTTAATGACAAATACGGGATCACAGGCCAATACCAAAACCACTCTGGAAATTATTTTGGAGCGGCGATTTGGGATTTGCATTCGCAACTCAAGGGCATCAAACCCATGGCACTAGGATCTCAATACGACATCAATCACGCCACTGCCGAAGCAGGTGGTTCATGGGAAGCGGGCTTTCATTTGATTGCACCGCATATTCAGTCGATTGCAATTAAAGACTTTTATTGGACCAAGAAAAATGATAAGTGGGGTAAGCAAGGATGTCCGCTAGGAGAGGGGGTAGTCAACTGGAAAAAGTATTTGGAAGTGCTAAAACCTTATGACTTTAAAGTGCCCATCACTATGCACTACGAATACCCGCTCGGAGGAGCCGAAAATGGTGCCAAGAAACTCACTATTTCCAAAGAAGAGTTGGTGGTAGCGATGAAAAAAGACTTGAACCTGTTTAAACAATGGCTCGTAGAGGCCAAACTTTAGTAGGAATAAAGACAAGGATTTTTCTTAAATACTTTGGTAACACTGCGTTTAGTTGTGACCTTTGCCCACGTTTTGATTAAAGTTTTATTCATGCAAATACTTATCAACCAACTGGGCAAGCGTTTCAACCGTGAGTGGATTTTTAGGGAGTTAAATCTCGAACTACAAGCAGGGCAAACTTATACCTTCGTAGGGCCCAATGGAAGCGGAAAATCGACTTTGCTGCAAGTGATTTCGGGAGTGATACCATCTACCGAAGGCAAAATGGAGTATCGGCTTAATAACCAAACCATTGAAGAAGATAAATGGTATAAGCAGCTCATCATAGCGGCTCCTTATTTAGAACTGATTGAAGAGTTTACCTTGCTCGAATTGCTTGATTTTCACGCAGGCTTCAAACCTTTCAAAACGCCCAACGCCAAAGACGAAATTTTGGATAAACTAGAATTAGAGTCTTCTAAACATAAAGCCATCAAAAACTTCTCTTCGGGCATGAAGCAACGGCTTAAATTGGCATTGGCGTTTTATTCGGATGTACCTGTCGTAATGCTAGATGAGCCTACCTCCAACCTTGATACGCGTTGGTCGGCTTGGTACAGGGAAGAAGTGCAGCGCCTTGGCACAAATCAACTGTTGCTGATTTGTTCAAATATCCCTGCCGAATATGATTTTGCTGATACTGTGATTAATGTGGGGGATTATAAACCTAAAGGTAAATAGCAAACAGGACAGAGCGTGTTAAACACCTTCTGTCCTGTTTAGTTTTAGTTCCAATAATTACCGATCCCGACAATCACTACCGATAAAATTACGGTGGCAATTCCCAAAATAATGGTCCGATAAGTAGGAGTTGATACGCCTTTCCATTCTTTAAAGTAAATCCCCCAAACGTTGGATACAATGATGATGCAAGCCATGTGCAAAATCCATGAACTTGCGCCATTGCCTAGCTTGCTTTCACCCATACCATAGAAAAAAAACTGTAGAAACCAGGTAGTACCTGCAATGGCCGAAAATATATAATTGGTTTTGAGAGGGGCTTTAGAGTTGGTATAATCTACAAAAGTGCGATTGCGGGTATTGAGCAGCATACACCAAATAAAATTGGTAGTAAGCCCACCCCAAAGCAGCGGTACAAAAATGACGTTGTTTTGAAACAAAGGATTACTGCCATTTGCCAGCGCAGCTTCGGCCATGCTTTTACCGGCTTCGATACCAAAATTGAAACAAGCACTCAATACGCCCGAAATAGTAGCTACAATAAGCCCTTTCCAGAAGTCAAATTCTTTGACACTTTCTTTTTTCGCTTCTTCTGAGAGTTCGTTTTCTTTCATGACCCCTGCTTTGCCGCAGATATAAATCCCCAAGAGGCATACTGCTACGCCCAGTAAAACGATTTGGCCACCTGTACTTTGGAGCATACTCGAAAAAGTGCCGTGGGTATCGTTGGTAAACAAATCGCGATAAATGGGCGGAATGAGTGCCCCGAAAGCTGAACAAAACCCCAAAACAATCGCCATCCCAAGCGACATCCCTAAATAACGCATGGTAAGTCCAAATGTAAGCCCGCCAATTCCCCACAATACTCCCAACACATATACCCAAAATAGAATATTACTATCAGTATTTTGAATAATATCCATGAAATGAGGAACGGTCAAAAAAGCGGCTAAAAAAGGAGCTAACAGCCAAGAAAATATACCTCCTACAATCCAATAGCTTTCCCACGACCACTCACGGACTTTTTTGTAAGGGATATAAAAACTTCCAGAAGCAAAGCCACCTATAAAGTGATAGATGACACCAAATAGTACCTGCATTTGTGAAAAGGTTAAAAAAGTTTTGGGACGAAAGATAAGAGTTGATAGCTCTCGCTTTTACCCTGTACTCACCTGTTTCACGATGCAGGTATTATCCCTAGCGTTTAATGAGCTTGGTAGCTGCCACAAACCACACAATCATTCCTATGGTCATATAGTTTTTGTTTTCACTAGAAGAAAGGGAGCCATTAAATACCATAATGGCCGGGATGATAGTAAGTCCTAGACCTAGAGCACCCAATAGATACCAGAGAAGTTTCATGATATTTTATTTCAAAACTTTGCTTAAACCTAAATACAATCCAGTAGCTACAAACCAGCCGGGCAAGCCTAAAAAGAAGATTTCGATACCCACCAGCAAGTTTAAAGCCAAACAAAAAACCAAGGTCAAAATCCAAGTAAGACCCGCGGCCCAATTGACGGATAATTTTTCTTTTTCAGCTTTTTCAACTTTTAAGTTGAGTTTGGGTAAGAGATATACATCCGCAAAAATCACGGCTCCCATAGGCATAAGCAATAATCCATACAAGGCTACAAAATCAAGTAGCTTCATAACAAGCGCTGGAAACAAAGCGGCAATAGTGGTGATGAGACCCACTACAAGCGTAACTTTCCAAGTTTTCCATTGAGGAGAAAGGGATTGTAATGCCAAACCGGCTCGATAAATCGTGGGATTGGCGGTAGTCCATCCCGCCACAATCACGCACACAATGCCTGCTACACCAGCGGCATAATAAGCAACTGGACCCGGTGCAAAGGCCAACTTGTCGGTAGCATTGAGTAGAAATATGGAATACAAAATGCCCGAGGCAGTCCAAGCGATATAGTGGCCCAAAAACATACCAGATACGGAGCCTAAGCCCGCTTTCCAGCTATCGGCATAGCGCAATATACTCATGTCGGCCATTCCGATGTGCATGGCCATATTACAAAACCACGAAAAAAACATGACGTGCCAAAAAGTAAACTTCGACTGTCCTTCTAAAGGTGTGCCTGTCCATATTTTGGTATTGGCAACGTCCCAAAAATCACCCAAAGAATGAACCCCTAATTCAGGTAAAACCGCTACTGCGGCTGCTACAAATACTAAAAACATCCAAGGGGCGGCTAAGTTGGCTACGTAAGAGATGAGATTATAACCTAGCATTGCCACTAGGGTAGTTACCAGACCTATCACTAAAACGATGATTACCCATGTGGCGCTGTTGGGATAAAAATCGGTGAGTTTGGGAAGAGGCAAATCAAACGGAATCCCTACTGCCGTAGCAGAAACCGCAATCATTGAACCTGCCAAAAAACAAAACATGAGTCCATTGACCACATTGTAGGTTTTGGTGAGGGTAGGGCCACAGATTTTTTCTAATTTATAATAAAGCGTAATACGCTCTCTAACCGCAATAGGCGCGCACAACAAAGCCCAACTCAAAACCGCCAAAATATTGCCTACCAGAAGCCCTCCGAGCAAGTCGCCCGTACTCACGCCATGCGCCACAAACAACGGGCCAATTACAAATTCAGTACCAGCGGTATGCTCGCCTGCGTAGAGTCCAAAAAAACTAGTCCATTTTTTGATAGCTTTGGGCGGGATAGGTTCGCGCTCAAACTCTTCAACGGAGTTGAGCTGCTCGGTAAGTTCGGTTAGCTTCATATTAGGTTATAGGATTATTATTCTTCGAAAGATAAATTTTCCATTTTTCTACCATGACCCGTACTCTCCTGCTTCCTCAGTTTGCCTCTACCATGATATAATGTTGGATAGTGCTATTTATACCATTTTCAAATTATTGAATTAACATTGGACTTCTATTCTGAAACCATTTCCTAAAGAGTATAAAAACTTGATTTTGTGTTTTTCTAAATATTGTTTTTAGTAATTTTTCACGATTTTATTTCTAAACTTAATTTCTATCACAAACCCAATGAAAACCAATGAAACTTCGTCTTTAGGACGTCGCAAATTCTTGAAAGGGAGTACTTTAGCGGCGGCAAGCTTTATGATTGTACCTCGACATGTATTAGGCAAAGGGTTTGTAGCACCGAGCGATAAGCTCAATATTGCTGCCATAGGATGTGGAGGAAAGGCAGATGTAAATATTACGTTGGCATACAATAATGGCTCGGACAACATCGTGGCGCTTTGCGACGTGGACGACCGTCAGTCTAAAAAGTTTAGAGAGAAATTTCCTTCAGCACCTTATTACAAAGACTACCGCAAGATGTTGGAGAAAGAAGCCAAAAACATTGATGCGGTCATCGTAACTACCCCCGACCACATGCACTACGTCATTGCCAATGCGGCGATGCAGCTAGGCAAGCATATTTATCTTGAAAAGCCCCTTACACACGATATTTGGGAAGCAAGGATGCTGACCCAATTGGCTCAAGAAAAAAAATTGGTAACCCAAATGGGCAACCAAGGCTCAAGCGGTAAAGGAACTCGCCAAACCGAAGCTATTGTCCAATCGGGTATGATTGGGGAAGTTCATACGGTAGAGGTTTGGACCGACCGCCCCGTATGGCCACAAGGCGTAAAATCTCCCAAAGATAAAAACGAAACCATGCCGATTCCGGCGGAGGTAGATTGGGATTTGTGGCTAGGAACCGCGCCCTACCGCGAATACCACGAAGCGTATATGCCTTTTCGGTGGCGCGGATATTGGGATTTTGGGACAGGTGCTTTGGGCGATATGGGGTGTCATTTTATGGATGTGCCTTTCCGTACGCTCAAACTCGGCTACCCTACTTCAGTAGAATGTTCGGCAAGCTCCGTATATGGCGATTTTTTCAAGGAATCATTCTTTCAGGATATTGGGCCACAAGCTACGGCGGTGCACCTCAAATTTCCGCATCCCAGTTCCAAAAAATTAGGCGAATTGAGTCTTTCATGGTATGATGGTGGTATCAAACCAAAGCTCCCCGAGGGCTGTGATTACGAAAAAGTATTTGCCGACAACAACGGTGGCGTGCTTTTTGTAGGAACCAAAGGCGTATTGGCTTGTGAGCTTTTTGGCAATAATCCCAAACTTTTTGTGAAAGGGCAATTACAGAATGTAAAGTTTCCTGCTCCTACTCGTCCCCTAGTAGAAGGAGACACTGCGGGGCATCAACAGCAATGGGTTAAAGCTTGTAAAGCGGGTTTTGGCACTTATACGAGTTCGTCGTTTGCGGAATCAGGTCCTTTGACCGAAATAGTTTTGATGGGCAATTTGGCCGTCCGTAGCTACTTGCATCGCGAAAATGGCAAATTCACGGGCCGCAAACGCCTTTTGTGGGATGGGCAAAATATGAAAATTACGAACTTCGACGCAGCCAATGCTTTTGTAAAACGTCAGTATCGAGAAGGTTGGACATAACAGTGAGTAGCCCCCTCAAATCGAGCCAATCAACGTGTGCTATTTGAGGGGGAATGGATTTGATTGGTCAACATTCCAGCACTTCACTTTTTTCGATTGGCGGGGTAATCTTATCCACAGGTTTGACGGTTTTGGCAATAAAAATGCTGAAAAATATAAACAACATCGCACCGTATCCGACCCAATCATAATGAAGGAGTTTTCCATCGGGCATTTTTTGAATGATAAGTCCGGCCAGATATACTGCTACTGATTGCATCAACAACTGTAAAGAGGTATTGATAGCCATAAAACTGCCACGTTGCTGAGGCAACACTACAGAGGAGGTCATGGCTTGAGTGGGAATGAGACGGCCATTTGAAAAAACAAAAAAGATAGCGGCTGTTCCCAAAACAGAAAAGAGACGATTGGAGGTGGAATTGGTAATGAGCCACATCGGAATCATAGATAGTAAAGCAAAAATCACAAATACGGGGTATTTGCCTTGACGGTCGGCCAATTTGCCCACCAAAGGAGCCGTAAAAAGGGTAAGCCCTCCACCGACGGCGTATATTAGATACAGTTTGTTTTCGCTAAAATGGGCATTGGCGGTCAAGAAGGGAGCAATAAACGGAATGATACTAAAATGCCCTAACATGATAGTGGCCGTCAGCCACAGCGCACGTAGCTGATTGGTGTCTGACAAAATATTGGTAATGGCCGCAAAAGGAGGGGTTTTTAGTTGAGACGGATTTTGTAAGTGTCCGTCGAGGCGAGGAACATACCGCCAAATCAATCCAATAACTGCGATACCCACAATCCCCACAAACCAAAATGGCGCGTGCCAGCTAAATTCGGAAGCTAAATAAAGTCCCAACGGAACCCCTACAACCGACGCCACCGAAAAAGCAGTCATAACTACACCCATGGCACTTGCACGACGCTCATATTCAAACACATCACTCACTGCCGACATCACTTGAGCACCTAGTACGCCACCAAAAACCCCCGCAAAAGTGCGGGCCGCCATGAGTAACCCAAAAGTAGGTGCCATAGCACACGCCAACGTGCCTACTACAAAACCTGTATAAGCGATGAGCATGATTTGCTTGCGCGGAAACTTGTCGGCAATGAAAGCCACAAAAAAGCCAGAGAGACCCGCACTAAAACTGTATGCCGACACCAAAAGTCCAAACTCTTGAGGCGAAATATCGAAATGTCGCATCAATTGTGGCCCAAGGGGCATCATAATCATAAAATCCATGATATGCGTGAAATTCAAACACGCCAAGACGAAGAGAAGTAATTTTTCTTTTTGAGACATTGAGGCTGTTAATAAAAATAAACAAAGACTCCTACCCAAAGCAGATAGGACAGGAGTCTTTTAATCAGATTACTCACTTAAAAGTTTGTTGATAAGCGCATTGAAATCTTCAATAAACTCATCGTAATATTTGCCAGTACCCGGTCCCGAAAACCCAGTGTGGATTTCGCGGACACGCCCTTTTTTGTCAATAAAAATCGTAGTAGGATAGCCTGAAATATTGTTGAGGGCAGGCAAGGCTTTACCAGCATTGGCATCTACTATGCCCGCCAAAAGTAACGGGTAAGGCACACCAAAACGTTTGCCCATAAAATCAATTTTGGGGCCTGAGACTTTCAGATCACCAGAGCGTTCAAACATAAGCCCGATGATTTCGACTCCTCGCGAAGCATTTTTCTTGTACCAAGGTACCATAAATCGCGTTTCGTCCATGCAGTTGGGACACCATGTCCCTGAAATTTGTAATACTACTACTTTTCCTTTGTAGCGGTCATCTTTGAGAGAAATGAGATTGCCTTTGGTATCAGGAAATGAAAAATCTAGGGTTTCATAGCCTGGTTTTAAGTAGGTAAGCGCCGTAGGAGAAGGCAAAGCCGCGCTTGGGTCGAGCGTAGCCGTAAAAGGCTGATAACCTGAAATACCCGACCACAATCCACCTTTGATTTGACCATTGGGTAAAATGGCTGCTCTAAACAAAAAGGCGTGCGAACCATCATAGCATGACATGAAAAGGCTATCGCCTATGATGTCGCCTGCCAAATAACGGTAATCGCCAGTAGGAGTCAAGAAAGTCCCAGCCAGCTTGCTGCCTTTTTGGTCTAAAATACCAACCGCAAAAGAAGAATCTTTACGTTCGGGACGCTGAAAATAAGTGGCGTATTTGCCAGATATATTTTTGGTAGTAGCTTGGGGTGTCTTGGCAAACCAATACACATTACCCTTCTCTGCTTTGAAAGGCAATACAGATACCCATTTACCATTTCGGTTTTTCTTCCATGAACCCTTCATTTGATTGCCGCTTACTTTGGCTACCAAGTCGGAGTCAAAAATCAACATCGGAATGTGTAGAGAATCGCCTTCCATGTAGGCCTCATCCATGGCAAGCCGTTCGGCACCATTGATGACCACGACTTCATATTTGCCGTTGGTTTTGGGAGTTATTTCAAGCCCAAAAGGTAAATCATGGTTTCCTCTTTGGAGGGCAGCACGCCAAGTGCTTTTGGGTAGAGAGGTTTGTGCTACTGCACTATAGAAGTAGCTGAGTGCAAGGAGAGTGGCAAAAAACTGTTTCATTTAGTTTGTTAAAATGGGTTGTTATTTCAGAACAACCTTTTTTTTAGAAAAGTTGACTATATCCCATTTTATTCAATACATAGGTATTCTTCTCTTCTTTTTTAGATGAGAAGGCACCAAATTTTAATTAAGATTATAAAGTGGATAGTCGTCGCAGTCTTTTACCCGTGGGAGGTAGGCAGCGTTTATAAAATCTAGCGAGGGCTTACCTTTGAAATGAAGTAGTACCTAAAAAAACAGGAGAAAGACTGGGCCTTTCTCCTGTGAGTGTTTTTAACCCTTGCTATAATGAAGGGCTAATTCTTCCTCTTCTTGTAAATCATATCGGTAGATAGATTCCACAGGAGAGTTGGGAGGGATTTCCATGATAGAATTGATAAGACCCGTATGAAGGTCAAACACCCATCCATGTAAATGAGGGTAATTACGTTTTTTCCAAGCCCTTTGTATGATAGTTGTTTTGGCCAAGTTCATTGTTTGCTCCATTACATTGAGCTCTACTAGCTTGTTAAATCTATCATTAAATTCTGGAACGCTCTCAAGTTCTTCTTCGTGTTTGGCATACACATCTTTGATATTACGCAGCCACTTGTTGATAAGCCCGTAGTCTTTATTGGTCATCGCAGCTTTTACGCCGCCGCACCCATAGTGACCGACTACCAATACATGTTTTACTTCTAATACCTCTACAGCATACTGTAATACGCTCAACATATTGATGTCGGTGTGAAGAATAAGATTGGCTACATTACGGTGCACAAAGATTTCGCCTGGAGCGGTGCCTGTTACTTCATTGGCAGGCACACGACTATCAGCGCAGCCAATCCATAGAAATTCGGGTTTTTGATCGGCGGCTAGTTCGTCAAAATAAGTTTCGTTAACTCTTAATTTATCGGAAGCCCAAGCTTTATTAGCTAAAAGGAGTTTTTGATATGATTGCATTTTTGAAAGAATATTTATGTGGTGAAATTCCTTTAAATTCAACTTGAATGCCTCGATAGAAGGCATCTTTTTTAAAATCTTCTAAGAGTCGGAAAATATCATGGTCGATAAATTCGGCTCTTGTACCATCAATGTAGACCGAATCCCCTTTTTCAAAAGAATCTAAGAGGCTTTTGAGATAAGCTTTATTCATAAAAGTGACATCTTTCATGAATAGAATCAAGATGTTCTGTTGGTCACGAGCTACACTGATTGCATAGCGATTGTTAGTAACAATAATGGAAACTATCCCCGTCAGCAATCCCAATACAATTCCTAAGAGCAAGTCGGAGAAAATAATCCCAACAATCGTTACAAAAAATGGTAAAAACTGTGGAAGACTTTTGAGGTCTAGTTGGGGAAGCTCTTGGGAAGTTGCTAGCTTGTATCCTATTAGTAACAACAAAGCGGCTAAACAGGCCAAAGGAATAAAATTGAGTAATTGCGGAATGGTAATGACGGCAATCAACATCAATATCCCTTGAATAAAAGCTGATAGGCGCGTTTTGCTCCCACTGTATATGTTGACAGAAGTACGAAGAGTCACCAAGGTCAGCGGTAGTCCTCCAATAAGCCCCGATACCATATTGCCTATCCCTTGCGCTTTGAGTTCTTGGCTTGGCGATGAAATACGGCGCTGAGGGTCGAGCTTGTCGGCTACTTCAAGACTTAAAAGAGACTCAATACTTGCTACAAGTGTAAGCGTAAAAGCCGCCAAGTAAACTTTGGGGTTGGAAAGAGCTTCCCAAGCTGGAAAATGAAAAGCACTAGAAGCATCTTCAAGGCTTAAAATAAGAGGTACTTTTACTAAGTGACTGCTCTCACTTAAGTAAAACGACGGAATCCATAATTTGAAAACTTGGTTCATCAAGACTCCCGTAAGTACTACCAACAGGCTGATAGGAAATATCTTGAAAAATCGAAAGTCTTTTTTCGAAAAATATTCCCAAGTTATCATCAAAGCTAAGCAGGTGATGCTAATGGCAATAGCTCCAGGGTGAGGGTGACTGATAGCCTCGATAATTTCAGAAAAGGTATTGTGATGATTGAGTTGTAAAAAATCAAATTCTCCTTCTACATCGGCATCCCAGCCTAGAGCATGGGGGATTTGTTTGAGGATAATCACAATGCCAATCGCTACCAACATACCGTTGATGACACTCGACGGTACAAAACTACTGAGTCTTCCTGCTTTGAGCCATCCTAGTAGGTATTGTAGTGCACCCGCCAATACTACTGCCGCAAGGAAGTGAGAAAAACTCCCCAGTACCGCAATACTATCTAATACGATGATAGTAAGCCCCGCCGCAGGACCACTCACACTTACCTCAGACCCAGAGAATAAAGTAACCACAATTCCCCCCACAATTCCTGCCAAAAGCCCCGAAAACAAAGGTGCCCCTGATGCCAAGGCAATGCCGAGGCATAAAGGGAGGGTCACCAAAAAAACCGATAAACCTGCTGAAAAATCTTTATTAAAATGCTTTAGAGTCATTGGCTAAAAAAATGAAAAGTGTGATCCTTGGTCTTCTCAGTGAGCTGCTAGTCCTTTAAACTCTGGAATATTTCGTAGCTCAAGGCTGATTCCTCTCAAAAGGGCAGTTTCTTTGAAATTGTGGATGATTTCAAGCACATCCAAATCAATGTTGTGAGATTTACTACCATCAATGACGACATTAGAATTTTCTGGAAGTTTGTCTAAAGTCAGTGTAATAACCCCCTTATTAATAAACGTCACATCTTCTACCAACTGAATCGTGATTTTTTCGTTTTCTTGATGCTCCTCTTTCATCAGTAAGTACGCACGGCGGTAGTTGTTGCGCAAGATGAAAAAGATAGAAATCGCGATTCCGATAATAATTCCTTTGAGCAAATCAGTGAACAAAATAGCAACAATCGTTACCACAAAAGGAATGAACTGCTCCCAGCCTAAATCATACATGGATTTAAACAAAGATAGTTTGGCAAGTTTGTAGCCTACAATTAGTAAGACCGCAGCTAAGCAAGCTAGGGGAATTTGATTGAGCAAGTTTGCAAATCCAACTACACTGATAAACAAGAAAAGCCCGTGAATGATAGCTGATTTCTTGGTCTTTCCTCCTGAGTTGATGTTGGCCGAACTACGTACTATAACAGCCGTAAGAGGCAATCCTCCAATCAATCCTGATATTATATTACCAAGGCCTTGTGCCTTCAATTCACGATTTGTAGGGGTGTTACGTTTATAAGGGTCGAGCTTGTCGGCGGCTTCTACGCTGAGTAAGGATTCCAAACTTGCTACGATTGCAATCGTAATCGCCACCACATAAACTTGATAATTGGCAAGACCCGAAAAATCGGGAAGGGTAAACTGTCCCACAAACTCTTGGAGCGAATTAGCCACGGGTAGCTTTACCAAATGGTCGTTGGCAAGGGCCATTTTAGGAAAAGAAACTTTAAAAATTTGGTTTAATACAATCCCTAAAATCACCACAATAAGTGCTCCTGGTACAAACTTGAAAAAGGCGTATCTTTTCAAAAAAGGCTTGTCCCATAAAATCAAAATCAAAAGCGAGATACTTGATATGATAATGGCTCCAGGGTGCAGAAAGTTGAGGGCATTGAGGATTTCTGAAAAAGTATTTTGACCATCTACCTGTAGAAAAACGAAATCACCTTCGCTGTCTTTATCATAGCCCAAAGCGTGAGGGATTTGTTTAAAAACCAAGATAAGCCCAATTGCCGCTAGCATTCCTTTGATGACACTTGACGGGAAATAGTGCCCTATAATACCAGCCTTCAAATACCCTAAAATAACCTGTAAGATACCAGCCAATACCACGGCGGCCAAAAAAACTTCGTAGGAGCCCAGTTGTTGGATAGAGTTAAGGACAATTACTGTGAGGCCAGCAGCAGGTCCACTAACACTTAGAGGGGAGCCGCTTGCCAATGCCACCACGATTCCGCCCACTATCCCAGTAATAATCCCTGAAAAAAGTGGGGCTCCAGAGGCTAATGCAATCCCTAAACAGAGAGGCAATGCCACCAAAAATACCACTAATCCTGCCGGTAAATCATGTTTTAAATCTTTAAGTAGGTCCTTCATTTTTGTAGGTCTGAAATATGAAAATCTATACTAAGGGGGAGATATGAGAGTAAAAGTATGTTTAAGACCACCATACATAAGCTGTATTCAGAAAGGAGAACAATCTATAAGGTGATTGTCATTAAATCCTATTGAGATACAATAGTTGAAGTGGTTTTAAAGCAATAATTGAAATAAAGCAGTCTATAGAGAAAAGGATGCTTTTATTTCTGTAAATCAAAAATCTTTAGGATTGCTCAGGAGGAGGAATACAAATAGAACTAAATGGCTCGGGGTTGAGCACTAAATAAGTGAAGTTGCTGAAAATTTCCGCTAAAGCATATACTTTGAAAATATCATTCAGTAGAAATACAATCTCATCGTCCCATTCGCTATCTTCTTCGTTGGTCTCTTCACTGGTTTCTTCGTCGGTAGGGAAGTCGCAATCTGAAGTAGGGCAGGAGCTTTTTGTTTGATTTTCGGTAGAGAGTACCTTCTTACCTCCGCTTGCCAGAGGTTTAAGCGTTGTCATTAACCCTATCAGGAGACTAAAAAATAGCAATATGACGATTTTGGCGTAATGCATTGATTGGTCTGACGTGACTTTAAGAATCAACTACAACTTTTAGTAATATGCAAAAATGATACTATATTTTCTAATTCCCAACAAATTTTTTATTGCAAAACCTTAAATAGTCAGCACAATGCTTGGGGGAAGAAGAGGTAGGAAATAGACTTATATCGTTTTTAGTTCTTTTTCGATGGCCGCTTTTGAGCTTTCTACTATCTCTTCGAGCGTTTTCCCTTTGGGTTCAATGGCAGGAAGCACTACCCACGATAATCTCTCAAAACTGCTAAGGGGAAAAATACCTTTGGGGTTTAGTTTAGCGGTATTTTTGATGGCGATAGGCACTACCAATGCACTTGGAGCTCTTTTAATAAGCACTCCTACACCACCTGTGGCAAAGGTTTTGAGTTCACCCGTACGAGAGCGAGTTCCTTCAGGAAAGATGGCTGCCGAAAACTTTGTTTCCTCAATTAGCTTTCCTAGTCTAGCAATCTCCATGATAGCTTGTTTACCATCTTTGCGGTCGATGAGGGCAGCACCACTTTTGCGGAGATTATAAGAAATACTCGGAATCCCTTTTGATAGCTCTATTTTGGAGACGAAAAGGGGATAGTTTTTACGTAAATACCAAATCATTCCTACAATATCAAACATACTCTGGTGATTGGCAATAAAAATAATAGGGCGGTCGGTAGGAAGTGGAGCTTTAGAAACAAATTGGAGGCGAGTGCCCACTATCCATAAGCCGTGCAAGAGAGAGCCATTGAGCAGGTGAACGGATTTTTGATGAATTTTACGACTAAAAAAATTGAAACAAATCACCTGAATCAAGTGAAATACTAACAACGTAAGCCCAAAGTATAGCAAGTATATGGCACTAAGAATGTAATCCAGAATTTTTTTCATGTAATTGTGGCAAAAAATCTTTTCGGGTCAAAATTAATCAAACATTCCTAAAACACCTTAGCAATCATTTTTTTTGAAATTATGCGTACCTTCGGCAAAATTTCGTTATATTCTATTTAACCGATTGATATTTTATGCAACTTCCTTCCACCCGTATAGAGGTTATGAAGTTCATTGGTCAGAAGATTGATTCAATCTTTGATGAATTTCTCAAACCCATCGAAAATATTTGGCAACCTGCTGACTTTTTGCCAGATGCCACTAGCGAAAATTTTTTGGATGATGTCAAACTCCTCCAAGAAGCCGCCCGCGAGCTACCCTATGATTATATGGCTGTGTTGGTGGGAGATGCTATTACTGAAGAAGCATTGCCTACCTACGAATCTTGGTTGATGACCGTAGAAGGAGTAAATCAGCAAGACCCTAATCAAGGCTGGACAAAGTGGGTGCGCGCTTGGACTGCCGAAGAAAACCGTCATGGCGATTTGTTGAACAAATACCTCTACTTGTCGGGGCGCATCAATATGCGTGCTATGGAGGTATCGACTCAGTACCTTATTGCGGATGGATTTGATATCCAAACAGGTACAGACCCTTATCGCAATTTTGTTTATACGTCTTTTCAAGAGCTTGCTACCAATATTTCGCATCGGCGTACGGCTACGTTGGCCAAGCAATATGGCAATGCGCTTTTATCCAAAATGTGTGGGGTGATTGCAGCCGATGAGATGCGTCATGCCAAGGCTTATAAAGCTTTTGTAGAGCGTATTTTTGAGGTAGATCCTTCAGAGATGATGCTCGCTTTTGAAGATATGATGCGTAAAAAGATTGTAATGCCTGCTCATTTTTTGCGTGAAACGGGTGTAAAATTGAGCGAAACATTTAGTCATTATTCAGATGCTGCGCAACGAATCGGAGTATATACTACGTATGATTATATCGAAATCATGGAGTCGTTGTTGGAAGAGTGGAAAATCGATAAAATAAGTGGGCTCAATGAAGCGGGAGAGCGTGCTAGAGATTATATGATGGCACTTCCGGCTCGTTTGAGAAGAGTCGCCGAGCGTACCAAAATTCCAGATTTGAATTACAATTTTAGTTGGATTGCTACCTAAAAGTAGGTTTGCTATCCCGTTTATACATTCCAAAGCACAAAAAAAGCAGTGATTCACTGCTTTTTTTGTGCTTTGGAAACTTTTAAAAACTTTAAGCTATTTCTACTCTACTTTTACGAAGGTGCTTTGGCAAACGTCGTGCGGCCAAAGGATGCTCCGAAAGTGCCTCGTGTTTATCTAAACCTCGGAAAGTCAATACACCTCCTGCAGCTTCAAAATCTTTTCTAAAGTTGTTGAGATTGTCGGCTACTGTATGATCTACGTAAGTTGCTTTTGAGAAATCAATCACCAATGAACTACCCGCAGGAACTTGAGCGATAATCTTTTTGAGTTTAAGGTAATTGGCAAAAACGGCGGCATTGTTTACATTCAACTGATACACTCCTACTTCTTTTTCGGTAAGATCAAAACGTGACTTTAAAATGTCGCTGATTTTGACTCCAAAAGCTATTTGAATGATGAACTTGGTAATAATACCGGCGGCAATCCCTACCAATAAATCGGTAGCTAAGGTAGTAATAATAGTAATAAGGAAGATAGTAAGCTGCTCTTTACCAATGTGGTAGATGTGCGCAAACTCCCGAGGAGAAGCCAACCGAAACCCTACAAAAATTAACATGGCTGCTAATGAGGCTACTGGCACCATTTTGATGACAGGTACAAGCAATACAACAAACAAAAGTAAAAAAACACCGTGGAAGAAATTGGCCCATCGGCTTTTGGCGCCATTGTTGATATTGGCCGAGCTACGTGCTACTTCCGAAATCATAGGTAAGCCTCCCAACAATCCCGCAATAACGTTACCGATTCCTACGGCTGTAATATCCTGACTTAAGTTTGACTTGCGTTTTTCGGGATCAATCAAATCGATGGCACGGCCAGTGAGAAGTGACTCTAAACTTCCGATGAGGACAAACATCAAAAGGTATTTCAAAAATATCGGTAATAGGGTAGAATCTGTAAGCCCCGCAAAATCGGCGTTGAAGCTAAAAGAAAAATCGCCTGGATTAACGAGTGGCTTAAGATTTTTGTAAGAAGGTTCAGTCAAGTGAAAATACTGTCCTAGCAACACACCCACTACCAATACAATCAAAGCAGGGGGGACTTTTTTGAGGGCTTTAATATTAAGATACTGCCATCCAAACATAATAAAAAGACTTACACCGCCAATAATCGCAATATGATACTCCATATGTGCGAGACTGTGAGGAACCATTTCGAGCAGTTCGAGGGGCTCTTTGCCCTTCATTTCGGCAGGTGCTGTACCTACGGCTAGGTGGAGCTGCTTCGACATAATAATGATTCCAATCGCGGCTAACATGCCATGAACGGCAGAAAGCGGAACGAAATCTACAAACTTGGCTACTTTTAATAACCCTAATAGAACTTGTATTAGCCCAGCGACTACGATTACGCCCAGCGCAAGTTTCCAGCCGTGCTCCATGTCTCCTTTGCCTAGCTCATCTACAGCTCCTGCTACAATCACTATCAACCCTGCTGCGGGGCCTTTGATGGTGAGTTCCGAGCCAGCAAAAAAAGCAACCACCATACCTCCAACGATAGCGGTCATTACGCCCATAATAGGAGGGAAGTTACTAGCTCCTGCAATGCCTAAGCACAGCGGGAGAGCAATCAAAGAAACTAAGAAGCCAGAGAGGAGGTCGGTGCTCCAATGGTGCGATAAGCTACTAAAAATACTTTGCTTTGATCTCATAACAACAATTGTGTAGAAGTAGAAATTTAACAGCACAAAAGTGTTAAGAGCCCATTAAACCCTCATTAAGGGCAGATTAAAAGGAAATTAAAATGGAATCGTAACCACAAACTGACTCCCCAATCCTATTTGCGAAAAAACCCAAATCCGACCGTTGTGAAGTTCGATGATACGTCGAGTAAGAGCAAGCCCCACTCCATAGCCTTTGACATACTGAGTGGAGTTGGCGCGATAAAAAGGCTCGAAGATATGAGGTAAATCGGCTTCCGAAATACCAACGCCTCGGTCGCTAAATGAAATCCTGATATGATCTTCTTGGGCGCGAAGTGTCAAACTAACGTGATGGTCAGGAGAATATTTACAGCCATTTTCCATAAGGTTTAGGAAGGCTGTTTGTAGAAGAGCCGAATCTCCTTTGATTTGTAGCAAAGCTTCTTCTTCTGGAAATTCCTCAAATTCAATCTGAATATCATAATCTGGACAGTGATGTATCAAAATATCGCGTGTTTGCCAAAGAAGATCATCTACTCTAAGTTCTGAAAAATGATTCTGTGAGACTTCATCATTGAGGCGAGCCAATTCTAAGAGCCCATTTACCAAGTCGCGCATTTTTTTTACTTCGTCGATCGTTTCCTTTATGGTCTCTTGGTATTCTTCAATCGTACGTTTTTGGAGTAGTGATACTTCCAGCTGCCCCATCATGATAGCCAAAGGGGTACGTAGTTCGTGGGAAGCATGAGAGACAAAACTTTTTTGGGAACTAAAAGCATCTTCCAGACGACTCAAGAGATCATTGAATGTCGCCGCCAGTTGGGCAAGTTCATCGTTTTGTCGCCCTATTTTAAGGCGTTCGTGGATATTACGGGCGGAGATATTTTTTACTTGTTCGATGATATCCGAGACAGGCCGTAGGGCATCGCTCGAAAACAACCAGCCCGCTAGTACTACCATTAGTAAACTTACGGCCCAGCCAGTGATAAGGATAGTTCGGAGACGTTCGAGAATACTAATGCCGTACTTATCTATAGCATAAGCTACTACCACCAAGACTTGCTTTTTCTGGTCGATGTACCTTACTCCTACGATTTCTTTGTCGCCATCTCTTAGACTTACATCCTTACCTTGCCTTACTTGATTCAAAAAATTAGCATTGATATGATAAGGTTCTTCGCCACTATCATACACCACGTGATTGTGGGCATCATACACCGTAATCTCCTCTTTGTACATCGTGGTGAGGTCATTGCGGCTAATATCGTGTAATAGCTCTTCGGTGATGCCCCCTACATCTTCAAAAAGACGAACTGTAGTGAGCGCCTTGTCACGAAGGCGTTTTTTAAACTCCTGTTCTCGGTACTGATTGTATAAATAATAGACTGAAAAAGAAAATACCAGCATAATTGACGCGACCAAAAGAGCGAAAAGCAAAGTAAGGCGGACGCGGATATTCATCTCAGGAGTAAGAAGTTTAACCTAAAATTCTTTCATAATATAACCCATGCCTACTACCGTATGGATAAGCTTATGTTCAAATTCTTTATCTATTTTTTTTCGAAGAAAATTCACATATACATCTATGGTATTAGTACCAGTATCAAAGTGAATATCCCAGACTTTTTCGGCAATGTCTACCCTTGATACGACTCTCCCTTTATTACGAATAAAATATTCAAGAAGACCGAATTCTTTGGCTGTAAGCTCAATTCGATTTCCCCCACGCCGGGCAATACGTTCGTTGAGGTCTAGTTCTAAATCCGCGATTTTTAGGACGTTACTGGTCGGTCCACTTTCCGAATTACGTTTTTGTAAGGCTCTTAGCCTGATAATTAATTCCTGGAATTCAAAGGGTTTTACAAGATAATCATCCGCTCCTGCATCGAAGCCTGAGATTTTATCATTGAGCGTGCCAAGAGCCGTAAGCATGAGTATAGGAGTGCGGAGATTTTCGCGACGCAGAAGATTCGCCAATTCAAAACCATTGATTTTGGGGAGGTTTACATCCAACACAATTACATCGTAAGAATTAGATAAAGCCAAGCTGCTGCCCATTTGTCCATCAAAAGCCACATCTACTTCCCAAGATTGTTCTTCGAGACCTTTTTTGACAAACGCCGCTAATTTGGGTTCGTCTTCAACAATTAAAACTTTCATATCCAGTCGAATAGCTAAGTGTAGGAGCGATTTGGCTTCAATTTTAAAAATAAGAATTTTTTCAGAAAAATTTGCCTGAGAATTTTAACTAGGTTTTAATAGATAAGCTTTTCGTCGAGGCTATGTTATCACTTGGAACGAACTATGCGTGTGGATATGTTTGTGAAAAAACATACAATTATATGAAAACATTTAACACCATTTTCTTATTGTTTTTTTGTAGTGTGATTTTTGCACAAAACGGCACTCTCAAAGAAAGCCTAAGTGTCAAAAGTAAGCTCATGGGAAAAGATATAAAGTATAGTATATATCTTCCCGCCGATTATGAAAAAAATAATCGGAGCTATCCTGTTTTGTATCTCCTTCATGGATATACTGACGACGAAACAGGCTGGACTCAGTTTGGCGAAGCGCATATTATTGCCGACAAAGCCATTAATGCTGGCGAAGCTCCACCGATGATTATTGTAATGCCTGATGCGGGAGTGACATGGTACCAGAATTCCCATGATAACAAAATACGATATGAAGATTTTATGGTACAAGAACTAATCCCATATATTGATGCCACTTATCGTACACGATCTAAGCGTGAGTTTAGGGCGGTCGCGGGGCTTTCAATGGGAGGACTTGGTACCTTACTGATGGCTACCAAACACCCCGATATGTTTGTGGCGGCGGCTCCATTGAGCGCAGCTGTATGGACCGACGAGGAGTTTACGTCGAGCAGGGACCAGGCAAGTTGGGATAATGCATTTGGGGAATTATATGGAAAAGGTCTGGCTGGGAAAGACCGATTAACGGCGCATTATTATAAAAATGCCCCCATTAAAATTGTGGAAACTGGGAATGCTGATGATTTGAAAAAAGTAAAATATTATATTGATTGTGGAGATGATGACTTTCTTATCAAAGGCAATATGGCACTTCATGCGATGATGATTGATAAAAAAATCCCTCATGAATTTAGAGTACGTGATGGCGGGCATACTTGGTCGTATTGGCGTACTGCTTTGCCCGAAGTATTGAAATTTGTGGGGCAGAGTTTCCACCGATAACAATAAACGCTGGCGACCTTTTGAAAGTCGCCAGCGTTATCAATCATAAATTCTCAAAAATTAATAGCTAGGGTTTTGAACCAAATAGCCTGGCAAATTGGAAGCGCCATCAATAGCCGTTTGAGGAATAGGGAAAATCCTTTTGTTACGGTCTGTACTTGATTTTTCGGTCCATTTATCTTCATATTTTCCAAAACGAATCATATCAGTACGACGGATCATTTCCCAATAAAACTCAAATCCTCGTTCGCGATAGAGTAAATCTAAGCTCATGGTTGTAAGTGGAGGAGGGGGAGTCGTAATATTGCGAGCCGCTCTAACCGTATTGACATCTGCAAGGGCACTTGCTGCATCGTTGCTTTTGCGGAGCTTGGCTTCAGCGCGCATCAAATACACATCTGCCAAGCGTACAATGACAATGTCGGCCTCGCCAAAATTCCGACCACTCACCGATTTTTTGCTAAACTCATATTTTTCGACACGGTATCCTGTATTGTAATTGCTACCTTCTACCGTAAAGTCTACTTTTTCAGTAAAATCAACTGCAAGGGTAGGTTTGTTACGAGTATCGTGGAAAAGTTTGGCAACTTTCATTTTTCCATCAGCACATTTCAAGAATACGCCATTGCGACGAATCAAGCCATATTGCTGACCACGCAATATCCCACGGTTGATATTGAAGTTTTCGGCAGCCACGCACGAATCTGCTGGGTTGGAATAGATAGATAGATTTTGTTTGTAGAATCTTGGGTCTACGGAAGGGTCTTGAGGAGCATAAGCATTGACCCAAGTACGATAATAATCGGGTGTAATCGCTGGTCCGTCAGTGCCATTGGCGTTTGTGTAAGCAGGAAGCGGAAATTGGTCACCAGAAAGTGAAAAATACGCCATACGGTTATGCCCATTGAGATCGGCACGTTGATCCACAGCAAAAACCAATTCTTTATTGGTATGGTTGTCGTCATTAAAAATAGAGAAATAATCTCTAGAAAGTTGATATTGGCCAGAGCTAATGATTTTGTCGCAGTACTCTACCACTTTATCCATATCTTCAGGTTTGAAAGTCAACTGCGCGGCGTAAGGGTCGCGATAAAAAGCGGCATTGAGGTACAGACGTGCCAATAGCCCCCATGCTGCACCTTTCGACAAGCGCCCCGGGCCTACAGTGGCATCAAGGTTAGGTTCGACGGCTAGGAGTTCATTCTTGATATATTCTACGGCTTCGTTTCCGCGAATTACTTTTGAAGTCTCACCTAAATTTTCTTTTACAAACACCACACCAAACAAGTCTAATGTAAGCAGCGAATAGTATGCTCTCATCCCTCGTGCCTCTGCTAAGAAAGTTTTGGAAGAAGGATCGTTGAGAGTAGGCAAGGAGTTGATTGCGGTAATCGCCCGCGACATACCTTGCAAAATCAGATTCCAAGTGTTTCTTAAATTAGGGTCAGTGCTGGTATAAGTATGCATGTGCATGGCCAAGTAGATACCATTGTCGCCCCAGTCGGTACCACCTCTGTATGGAAGGATAGCCTCGTCAGTGGAGATTTCTTGAAGGGCAAAGTAATTGGTATGTTGGAAAAGGTTAGGAAGTAGCGCATATACAGGAGCGATGATTCCTTCGGCGGCTTGTTTGTCAGAAAGGCCTGTGGCAGAGGTTTCGTCCAGCACAATCTCCTCTAAATTGGTACAGCTATTGACCGTAAATAAGCTCAATACGGCCAAAAATACATATATCTTCTTTTTCATAAATTCAAAATTTAAAATGTAACATTCAAACCAAAAATGAATGATTTGGCTTTAGGGTAGCTCAGATAATCAATCCCGTATGAAGAGATACCATTGATGGTACGGTCAGTATTGACCTCTGGGTCATAACCGTCATATTTGGTAATGACGAAGAGGTTTTGACCAGTCACCGAAAGTCTAATACCTTGTACCCATTTATTAATACCCAGCGCTTTGGTGTTAAGATTGTATCCTAAAGCGAGGTTATTAAGTCTAAAAAATGCACCGTCTTTCAAATAACGTGTCGAAACGGGTGCAGCATTGTTGACTGATTCGTTGGCATAAGCAATGGCTTCAGGGGTGGTGTTGATGCCTTTCGACAACCTCAATTTATAGAAGTTTGAGTTGGCAGTATTGTCATAGATTTTGTTTCCAGAAACACCATTAAAATTGGCTACTAAATCAAATCCTTTGTAAGCAATGCTTCCGTTGATATTAAACTGCTTGGTAGGAAGGGCGCTACCCGCAGCTACCCGGTCTTTGTCCGTAACGATCCCATCACCGTCGGCATCCAGATAAGTACTAATACCTTTGTCGTCAAATCCAGTAAATTCCTTCAAATAAAATGTACCAATAGGCTGGTCGTTGAGGTAGCCATTGATGGTAGCAGAGGTCAGTCCCGAACCAGAAGCCGATCCAGACGGAATCACTGAATAAGGAGAATTCTTGACACGATTATGAATGAACGTAATATTACCTCCTAAATCGAAACGAAGGCCATTTGAACTAGTATACCGATAATTGAGATCTAATTCTACACCACGATTGGTGATGGTCATGTCTTTGACGTTGGTCCAGAAAGTACCCGCCGGCTGTACGGGGTCAGCAGGAATTACCTCCAATAAGATATTGTTTGATACTTTGTTGAAGAAATCTACGGTTCCTGAAAGTGCGCCATTGAACAACCCAAAATCAAGTCCTAAGTCTGTTTGGGTAGATACTTCCCATTGAATATCGGGGTTGGCCAAACGAGAGTAAGAAGTGCCTGGAGGATACGACCCCGTAGCATATAAAGGATAGCTCGTGGTACCCGATACCTGAGAAGTAAACAAAGCTTGGGTGATTTTAGAAGGAATTTCTTGATTTCCTGTCTTACCCCAACCTGCCCGCAGTTTCAGTTCACTAAATGGCGACGATTTCATAAACGACTCTTCCGAAATCCGCCACCCCAAAGAGAAAGAAGGGAAGACTCCGTATTTGTTGTTAGATCCAAATTTGGATGAACCATCCGCTCTTACAGTGGCAGTCATCAAGTATCGGTCTTTGTATTGATAATTGACGCGTGAGAAAAAAGACTGAAGCTCATTGATAAGGGCATATCCACCGGGTTTGTTGTTGGCAAGCGTAAGTTCTTGTCCTAAACCAGGGTTATAAATTGGCTCAATACTCGAAATCGGAAACTTATTGATACTATTGTTTCGACCTTGGATAAAAATCTTTTGGTACGAATGACCCACCAATGCCGACAGACTATGGTCGGTTTTGTTAAGGGTATAAGTCAAGTAGTTTTCGATAAGTTTGTTGTTGTTGTAAGTATAGAAGGTTTCGAGGCGGCCATCTTGTAGAGGCACGGCATTGGGCAATGATTGCAAATCACGTACCGAGTTGGAGTTGTCGATACCAAAATTGAGTTTATATACTAGCCCATCGATGATTTTGAAAGAAGGTGAAATACTTCCAATCACACGGTTGATTTTGGTAATGTCTTTTTCCAACTTTAGGGTAATGAGCGGGTTTACACCACTTGCATATTGGAAAGGATTGCCATTGGCATCATAAGCAGGGTAAGTAGGATTAGCCGAAATCGCTCCTCCTAGCATACTCCCAATAGGCGGGCGCTCATTGATGGTATAAGTAGCATTCAAATTTACATCCACAGTAAGGCGATCATCTAAAAGTTTTTGAGTAACGTTTATACGTCCTGTATAGCGGTTGAGTTGATTGTTTTTTAAGATACCTTCTTGATTTTGGAGCCCTAAAGAAGCATAGTATGAAAGCTTGTCGGCACCTCCTCCAAAAGAAAGGTTGTGATTCTGCGTATAGGCAGTGCGAGTTACTTCTTTTTGCCAATCAGTGTTGCCTTTCAAATCTTCCAAAACACCCCCTACTTTAGGGACTTGTTGGCGATACTCGTCTGCACTAAATATATCCAATGCACGTGCCAAAGTAGATACCCCTACATTAGAAGAGAAGTTGAGATTTGAAAAGCCCGCTTTGCCTTTTTTTGTGGTAATCAATACCACACCATTGGCCCCGCGCGACCCATAAATGGCAGTGGCTGAGGCGTCTTTGAGTACATCAATCGACTCAATATCTTGAGGATTCAAGAAGTTGAGGGGATTGGTCGCACCACCCGTACTGGAGTTGTCGAGTGCCATTCCGTCCAATACAAACAGTGGAGTACTGCCAGTACGTACCCCTCCAGGCCCTCTGATAGTGATACCTTGGGCACCACCCGGTTCGCCGCTGGCAGAGGTGACGTTGACGCCGGCTACTTTTCCTTGCAACAATTGCTCGGGAGAGTTGATAATACCTTTGTTGAAATCAGTACTTTTAATGGACTTGACCGAACCTGTCATGTCTTTTTTGGTAGCACTACCATAGCCAATGACTACTACTTGGGCCAAATCAGAAGCGCTTGATTTGATAGAGAGATCAATTGTGGTGCGGCCTCCTACCGTAATTTCCTGTTTTTCATAGCCAATAAAACCAAAAACCAATACGGCATTGTCGTCATTGACCACAATTGAATAATTGCCATTAACGTCGGTGTTGGTTCCGCGTTGTGTTCCTTTGACTACTACATTACAGCCCACAAGTGGCTCATTAGTAGCTGCATCAGTGACACGCCCCTTAACAGTCTTTTCGGTAGTTTTGACGGATGCATAACTAACCGCTGGTAAAATCCCGATTGCCACCACCAAAAATGACCAAACAAGCCATTTAGGTGGCATTAAATTGTAAAAAGTTTTCATAGATTAGAATTTGAAAGTTTCTAAAAACAGCCCCACAAAGGTCTAGCTAAGTCTTTAACAAATTGTTAAGCAGACATTATCTATCTGTGATGTTTGGCATCAACACAATTGTTTGAAATAAAGTGCTTTGATTTTTTTTAAAAGTAAAAGGAGGATTGATAAAGTGCTGATTATTAATAAAATCAAAACTGAAAAACGGAAGAGATAAGTAGTTGTTTTTTCATATAATGTTAGAAGCGATTATGGGTTGGTAAAAAATAAGTCCGAAAACTTTATGCAATAGTATAATTGAATTTTTTAAATAAAAAATATAGCTCACTTGAAAGTATATGCAAACGTTTGAAATAATAATACCATACTCTCTTAAGCTGCTTGAGGTTTGTGTACCTAAAATAAGATTGAGAATAGATTGGGGTGATATGGTAAGAATGAAAGAGAAAAAAAATGTGGTTTTTTTGTAATATATGAAGTAAAATTATTCCTTTGTCTTGCTTTATGGTACTGCTACAGCATGTTGAGTCCCGTAGCGCTCACTTAATTTATCTAATCTACATATGAAAAAACACTTCTACTTAGCCACGCTATTGTGGCTTTGCACGCTCATGTCTTGGGCGCAAAATCGTCTCACAGGACGTGTGACAGATGCCAATGACAACTCACCTCTTCCTGGTGTAAGTGTACTCTTAAAAGGTACCAATACAGGGGCTACTACCGACGGAGAAGGTAAGTATGTCTTAAACAATGCTACCTCGGGTAGTGTATTGGTGGTTTCTTACATTGGTTATACTCCTCAGGAAATTGTGGTGGGAAATCGTTCAAACATTGATGTGGCTCTTAAGGTAGACGTCAAATCACTGTCTGAAGTGGTGGTGACGGGTTATGCTACTCAACGTAAACAAGATATTACGGGAGCCGTAACAGTTGTCAATGCCAAAGACCTCACTGCCACTCCCGCTGCGAGTGTTACACAAATGCTGCAAGGGCGTGCCTCGGGGGTAGTAGTCGGAAACGACAACTCTCCTGGTGGTGGTACGATGGTACGTATCAGAGGTTTTGGTTCTATCAACAACAACAGCCCACTGTATGTGATTGATGGAGTTCCTACCCAAGGTACTCTCAACCAAATCAACCCCAACGATATTGAGTCGATGCAGGTGCTTAAAGACGCCTCGGCGGCTTCTATATACGGAGCACGTGCGGCCAACGGGGTGGTAATTATCACTACCAAAAAAGGGAAAACGGGCGAGCCAAGTATTACATTTGACTTTTATACAGGTACTCAAAGACCGGGTAAGATGCTTGACCTATTGAATACCAAAGAATTAGGGGAGTATTTGTACTTGGCAGATTTAGGAGCTGGAAAAAACCCTTCCGAAACCTCTCCTTCGGTGCAGTATAAATTTGGAGCCAATGGAGCGCAAACTATTGCTGATTATATCTATCCTAACGTGTATGGTACACTCCCCTCTAACTATACTTACACCAACGATATCGCCGATCCTAACTTAGGAAAAACGGCTTTTAATATCACCAAAGCCAACAAAGAAGGTACCGATTGGCAAGATGTAATTTTTGACCCTGCGCCTATCGCCAACTTCCAAATCGGCGCAAGTGGCGGTACAAATTCTGGGAAATATGCTATTTCGGCGGGTTATTTCAAACAAGACGGTATTTTGAGATATACCAAATATGACCGCTATTCGCTCAGAGCCAACACCGAATTCAAAAAAGGCAGATTTACGGTAGGTGAAAACTTTACTTTTTCTTATGATGAAAGACAAGGTATCACCAACAACGACGAGTCAAACCCTATCATGTTTGCGATTCGGGTGCATCCTATTATTCCAGTGTTTGATATTACAGGGGGGCCTGTTGAGCTAGGCGGTACCAACCTTTCGCCTTACAATGGATTTGCGGGTAGTAAAGGAACAAACCTCGGAAATGCTCCCAACCCTTTGGCGCGTCTTTATCGTGAAAAAGATAATATTACCAGAGGAACCCACGTATTTGGAAATGCTTTTGCAGAAGTAGATATCATCAAAGGTCTTAAAGCGCGTACTAGCCTTGGTCTTGAATATAATCAGTACAATCGCTCCGAGTATTTCCACCGTGATATTGAAGCTGCTGAAGCACGAAACGCCAATAGCCTCAACGTTATCAACAACTTTGACCGCTCTTTGACTTGGTTTAACACCTTAAACTACAATACAACCTTCGGAGATCATACCCTCAATGTGTTGGTAGGAACCGAAGCGGTAACTACATACGCGTTTGGTTTTCAGGCTAGTAGAAGCAACTTTGCTTACGATGATTTAGAGTATCGTTACTTAGATGCAGGTTCGGCGGCGGGTTTGAGCAATGCAGGTTCGGGTGCTACTCTGAGTTCTCTTTTCTCTCAATTTGGTAAAATCAACTACTCTTACAAAGATTTCTTGTTGGCCGACTTTACCTTGCGTCGGGATGGTTCGTCGCGCTTCTCGGCAGCCAATCGTTATGGGGTGTTCCCAGCGTTTTCGGTGGGTCTTCGTCTGACTGAGTTTGAATTCATGAAACAAGCTCAATTTGTCAACGACTTGAAAATCCGCGCAGGTTGGGGTAAAACGGGTAACCAACTCATTCCAAACGTGTATAATGCCTATACACTCTATGCTGCTGACCCTCTCAACAATGCCTACGATATCAACGGTAGTGGTTCGTCAATCGTGGGTGGCTTTGACTTGGTACAGTTTGGAAACCCCAACGGAAAATGGGAAACCAACACTTCTACTAACTTAGGTCTTGATGCGATTTTGCTCAACAACAAAATGGAGTTTGTCTTTGACTGGTACAATCGGGTAACTTCTGATATGTTGACCCAAATTGCCATTCCAAGAACAGCGGGTTCTGGTACAATTCCTTATACCAACATCGGTGAAGTACGTAACCGTGGTTTTGATATTGGTCTAAACTTCCGTGACAAAAAAGGGGATTTTCGTTATCAAGTTGGGTTAAGTTTAGGACATTACAAAAATGAAGTGTTGAAACTAAACGATGACCCTAATGCTACCGTGTTTGGCTTTACCACTCGCCTTCCCGCTATTTCGGCTACTAAAGCAGGATTGCCAATCGCAAGCTACTACGGGTATTTTGTGGATGGTGTAATCAAAGACCAAGCTGAAGCCGATGCTGCACCTAAGTTTGGTTCCTACACAAGAGAGGGGACATTCAAATTCAGAGATGTCAACGGAGACGGTGTCATTACGGCAGCTGATAGAACTATCATCGGCAATCCTCACCCTGACTTTACATATGGTATCAACCTCAATTTTGGATTCAAAAACTGGGATTTGACAATGTTTGGCCAAGGAGTACAAGGCAACCAAATCTTCAATTATGTAAGATACTGGACTGATTTCAACGTGTTTCAAGGCAACCGTTCCAAAGATATGCTTTATAACTCTTGGAGAAAATCAGGTGATGTCGCCAAACTCCCACGCCTCAACTCTGGCGATGCCATCAGTCAGCAAGTATCTTCTTATTTCTTAGAAGATGGCTCGTATTTGCGCTTGAAAAACATTCAATTGACCTACACTATTCCGTCTTCTATTCTGAAAAAAGCGGGCTTGGCCTCTGCCCAAGTATATGTACAAGGTCAGAATGTATTGACCCTTACCAAATACTCAGGACTTGACCCTGACATCAACTTGAGAAGATCTGGTAACGACAACCAAGATATCCACATGGGTATTGATGAAGGTGCTTACCCTGTTGCTAAATCGTATATCGTGGGCTTGCGCTTTGGATTCTAACAGTAACACAAACTAATTGAAAATCAACATGAAAAAAATAGCTTTATTATTAGTTTTGGTAGGGGTGAGCTTTTCTTGCTCCGAAAAATTCTTTGACCTCAAGCCGCAAGGTCGTGCGTCTTTGGAGCAATTAAGTAACAAAAACGGCGTGAATGCCTTATTGATAGGGGCGTATTCGTTGCTGGATGGAGTAGGGGCAGGAAACACAGGCCGCCAATCTACTATTTCTAATTATGTATTTGGAGGAATCAGTAGCGATGACGCCGTAAAAGGAACCGATGCTGGTGACCAACCCGAACAATCGTTTATTGAACAGTACAACTGGCTTTCTGACAATACTTACTTTTTGGGTAAATGGTGGCATTCGTACGATGGCGTGGCGCGTTGTAATGAAGTAATCCAACTCGTAAGTGGTGGGGCTGTGAAAGATATGACGGACGCCGAAAAAACGCAAGTATTGGCCGAAGCTCGGTTTTTGAGAGGTCACTATCACTTTGAGGCCAAAAAAATGTGGAATAAAGTGCCTTTTATCGACGAAAAAATCTACGTTGCTGCTGACCCTAATTCTACTAAGGTACCTAACAGTGAAGATATTTGGCCTAAAATTGAGGCTGATTTTGACTTCGCCGCCAAAAATCTGCCTGTTACGCAAACCCAAAAAGGAAGAGCTACGCAGTGGGCTGCTAAAACTTACTTAGCCAAGGCGTTGATTTTTCAGAAAAAATGGAGCGCTGCCAAGACTTTGTTGGAGGATGTATTGAAAAACTCAGGTAAAAAATTGGTAGCCAACTACCACGACAATTACAGAACTTCAGGTAATAACAACACCGAGTCTATTTTTGAAGTACAGTTTTCGGTCAATGACGGAACCAATGGTAACAACGGTAATGCGGGCGACAACCTCAACTGGCCTTACTCCTCTACCGCACCAGGTCGTGGATGTTGCGGGTTTTATCAGGCATCTCACAATCTCGTCAATGCTTTCAAAACAGAAGATGGTTTGCCGATGATTGGAACTGCTGCCGACGGAACGCTCGATACTTATAACAAAGTGGATTTGCCCAACGACCAAGGCATCAGTGCAAGTACTGCCTTCACTTTAGACAAGTCTATTCCTGTAGATCCACGTTTGGACTGGACAGTAGGCCGTAGAGGAGTTAATTTCTTAGATTGGGGGCCCATGCCAGGTTCTACTTGGATTCGTGACCAAACTTATGCAGGACCTTTTACTGGAAAAAAATGGATGTATTATTTGGCCGAAGAAAATAGCACTACGCACTCTACAAGCCGCCGTAATGTGAACAACAACTATCGTTTGTTAAAATTGTCGCACGTTATTTTGTGGTTGGCTGAATGCGAAGTAGAATTAGGGAATCTGGCCGCTGCCGAGGCATATGTAAATCAAATTAGAGTGCGTGCCAAAACGGGTTCGGTACAAGATGCTACCGTAAACTACAAAGTAGAACCTTATCCTACTGGTACTTTCGCTACGAAAGGGGCGGACTTTGGTAGAAACGCCGTTCGGATGGAGCAGCGCCTTGAATTTGCAATGGAGGGTCACCGTTTCTTTGATTTGGTACGTTGGGGGATTGCTGAAAAAGTACTCAACAAATATGCGGTAGAAGAAGCCGCTGATGGAAAAGAACCTTCTGGTCGTACTTTCAAAAAGCGTGGCTATATGGCTGGGAAAGTTTTTACTACTAAAAACAACTATTTTCCTCTACCTCAAGACGAGATTTTGAATAGCCAAAAAGATGGCAAGCCTACCTTAACTCAAAATACGGGCTATTGATTTTTATAATACCGCTAATTGTGCCAAAAGCCTCCACCCAATCGGTGGGGGTTTTTTGTTGGGTTTGAAGTCTGATTAAACCATTAAGTGTTTTGCTTTTCTAAAGAGTGTTTACAAGTAGCCTATTGTTTTATTTTAAAGCCACAAAAAAGTTATGAAAACAATCAAGAAATTTTTCGGATTTGCATTATTCGGTCTAATGACCTATTTGATGTCGGGATGTGTCGTAAGACCTACCGTAGTACGTCCTGCTCCACCTGTTGCAAGAGTAGAAGTAATTCCGCGAAAACCTTCGCCTCGTCATGTGTGGGTATCAGGGCAGTATCGATGGAGAAGAAACCACTATGTATGGGTACCGGGTCATTATCGAAGAGTAAGGTAGGAGGCTGATTGATATCGTAAGAACAAAAACGCCAAAGTGAAATTAATCCACTTTGGCATTTTTGTATCATTATGAATAAGAGGTAAGAAAGACTAAATATCTGAAATTCTAAATTGAAGATAGGTTTTAGCAAGCAGTGCTACCTTTTGCAAATCAGGAACTCGAATGCGTTCTTCTTGGATTCGTGTGGCAGGAGTTTCCTTGATTTTATTAAAAAGCGTAAGATAGTACACATACGCCAAATATACTCCCATACGAGCACTTCGGGGGAGTTGCTTGATAGCCAAATAAGCGGCGTCAAAATCAGCTTGTATATCTTTTTCTATTTGTCGTTTTGCTTCTTTTGTAAAACTTAAAAAATCTACTCCCGGAAAATATACCCTGCCTCTATCTACAAAGTCACTTTTCAAATCTCTCAAGAAATTTACTTTTTGGAAAGCCGCCCCAAGGCTGCGGGCGCCATTTTTGAGGTGATTAAACATTTCTTTGTCCCCTTCACAAAACACCCGAAGGCACATCAGCCCCACCACTTCGGCAGAGCCATAGATATATTCATTGTACTTGTCGTCAGTATAATTTTGCTTTTCCAAATCCATGGACATGCTGTGCAAGAAAGCATCAATAAGCTCATTTTCAATCTGATATTGATTGACTACTATTTGGAAAGAATGCAAAACAGGGTTGAGACTGATACCCGTATGAATCGCTTCGTACGTATCTTTGACGAATCGTTCAAGAAGAAGTTTTTGGTCAAAATCGTAAAAGGTATCTACGATTTCGTCGGCATACCGTACAAACCCATAAATAGCATAGATAGGAAAATGGAATTTCTTATCCAAAGTCTTAATACCCAAAGTAAAGGAAGTGCTGTATCGTTCGGTGATAAGTTTGCTGCACTCAAGATTTGTTTGGTCAAACAACTGCATCATGGGTTTTAAATGTCTTTTTTGAGGGTTTAGAAGCTTACTTACAAGCGATTGAACGTTGTATTCGTTAGTTTTTCAAACGTTTGATAGATAAGCCACTTACGAGATGGTAATACGCCACGATTCCTGCTTTTAGCTAAACTCTTTTGCTACTTCATCGGCTACCACTAGCCCTGAAATAAGAGAAGGAGGTACGCCAGGCCCGGGAACGGTGAGCTGTCCTGTATAAAACAGATTAGTGACCTTTTTGTTTTTAAGTTTTGGTTTTAAAAAAGCAGTTTGTAATAAAGTATTGGCCAAACCATAGGCATTTCCCTTGAAAGCATTGTAATCTGCCCGAAAATCGCTGTGGGCAAAAGTGCGTTTATATACGATATTTGGTCTGATTTTCTCTCCTACATATGCTTCAAGACGATTCATGACGAGGTCAAAATAATACTCCCGAGTTGCTTCGTCATCATCCTTTAAATCAGGGGCGACAGGAATCAAAATAAAAAGATTTTCGTGCCCTGCTGGTGCTACGGTAGGGTCGGTTTTGGAAGGAGCTGATACATAAAAAAGAGGTTTGCTTGGCCACTGAGGTTGGGTATAAATTTCGTGAGCGTGCTGTTTAAAATCTTCGTCAAAAAAAAGATTGTGGTGCAAGAGTTTAGGGATTCGCTTATCGACTCCCAAATAATACAACAACGAAGAAGGCGCAAGGGTACGTTTGTCCCAATATTGGTCTGAATAATTTCGATGTTCTCCCAAAAGTTGCGTATCAACATGATGATAATCTGCTCCTGCTACTACTACATCCGCTTCAAAAGAGGCATGCTGAGTGATTACTTTTTTTGCTTTTGAGTTAATGATTTCTATTTTCTGTACATTCTGATTGCACACGATTTTGACACCTTTTTCTTGCGCTAAACTTACCATTCCTTTGACGATTTCGTGCATTCCCCCCATCGGATACCATGTACCGAGCGCAATTTCGGCGTAGTTCATAAGACTATACATAGCGGGAGTGTTTTCGGGAGTAGCTCCCAAAAACAAAATCGGAAACTCCATCAATTGAAGCAGCTTAGGGTCGGTAAAAAATTTACGGATATGGGTCGCAAATGATTGTAGTACATCCATTCGTCCCAAATCATACAGGAGTTTTAGACTTACAAATTCGGAAATGCTGCGGCTGGGTTTCCACACAAACTTATTCATTCCTACATCGTATTTGTAGGCGGCTTGCTGGAGAAATGCTTCAAGCCTTGCCCCACTGCCTACTTCGATAGTTTCAAAGAGTGCTTTTAGTTTTTCGATACCCGCTGGAATATCTACTTTCGTATTAGAATCAAAAATGACCGCATAAGAAGGATCTAAGCGGATTAGGTCATAATAATCAGAAGGTTTTTTGTTGAATTTGGCGAAGTAATTTTCAAATACATCGGGCATCCAATACCAGCTAGGACCCATATCGAATCGAAAGCCATCGACCTCAAAAAGACGAGCACGCCCCCCTACGGTAGCATTTTTTTCTAAAATAGTGACATCAAAGCCTTTGTCGGCTAGGCTTGTAGCTGTTGCTAGTCCCGCAAATCCAGCACCGATAACAATTATTTTTTTCAAGGATGTAAGAGTGGTAATTGAGTTAATGGTATTGAGTTTTGATATTAACTCAATTACCTACCTAACGGTTTTGGAATATACGTGATTTTTTCAAAAGTTATTGTTTATATACAATTCCGTCTTTCATCACAAACACTACATTTTGAAGCGTTTTGATATTTTGAAGGGGATTTTCGTCGGTTGCGATGATATCGGCGTATTTTCCTTGAGAGATGCTACCCATATTATTTTGTTCGCCTAAAATCTGCGCAGGTACGATGGTAGCTGCTTTGATAGCTTCCATCGGGGGCATTCCTACTTCGGTCATGTATTCAAATTCTTTGGCGTTTTTGCCGTGGGCAAATACCCCTGCATCAGTACCAAAAGCAATTTTAACGCCTGCTTTATATGCTTTTTCAAATGTTTTTTGAATCAAAGGCCCTGTTTCCAATGCTTTCATTCTTACAAAAGGGTGATAGTAACCGATAATTTTGGCCGAGTCCGCCGCCGAACGTCCTGCAATAATCGTAGGCACGTAGTAGGTTCCCATTTTTTTGAAAAGCTCAATGGCTTCATCGTCCATATAAGTACCATGCTCTATGGTAGTCACTCCCGCTCTGATAGCCCGTTTCATACCTTCTGTGCCGTGGGCGTGTGCCGCCACATGAAACCCATAATCTTTGGCGGTTTGTACAATAGCCACGGCTTCATCGTCGGTAAATTGAGGGGCTTTTCCACTTTTGGCAATACTCAACACACCACCCGTCGCTGTGATTTTGATACAATCGACTCCGTCTTTATAGCGCTGTCTCACAGCTTTGCGAGCTGCGTCAGGCGAGTCCACTATGCCGTCGGTCACTTTGTCGGGGACGGTATACATTGGGCTGAGTCCATTGGTGGGGTCGCCGTGGCCGCCTGTGGTAGCGATAGTTTGCCCAGATGTGAAAATCCGAGGGCCACTTACAAGCCCCTTAGTGATGGCATTGCGAAGGGCAATATTTACTCCTGAACCTCCCAAATCCCGTACCGCAGTAAAACCTGCCATGAGGTTTGTGAGCGCGTTTTTTTGAGCCTCAAAAGCAATGTCGGCGGGATTGTTGCTCATCCGTTTGAGATATTGGTCACGACTCATTTCGCTTTCGATATGCACGTGCATATCCGTAAGGCCTGGCAATACGGTTTTTGATTTAAGATCCACGAGCTTGTCGGTAGGTTGAGGTTTGGTATAACCTTTTTCAACGGCCGTGATTCGATTTTTTTCTACTATGATCGTTACTTGATTTTGGATGTCATTGGCTAGGCCGTCGATTAATTTACCGCAATGAATCAAAGTTCGTTGGGCGTGCAGCTGACTTAATGTCAACCCACATAAAACCGTGAGAAGGAAAGGTTTTTTCATACGAAAGCTAGGTTTTTGTTTGAAGATATTTCCTCAAATAAAGCATTTTTTTTCTCAAATTCAGGTACTCATACCCATTGTATTTAATAAAATTATTTTAACTGATATTTAATGGCTCGTATGTTGATTTGTATTTAGTTGGCATTCTTTTTTAGGAAGAAAATGAATAAAAATATTGAGCTATGAATAAAAATAAATTAGTGGCCTCTATCTTATTGGCCTCAGCAGCGGCGACTACCTTTGTAGCGCTTACGTCTTTTCGTTTTTTGCCCAAAGGTGCAGTGCCTGTAAAGCCATTTGATCAGCAGAAATACCTTGGAAAATGGTATGAAATAGCCCGTTTGGACTATAAATGGGAACGCAATTTGGATAATGTGACAGCCCATTATTCGCTCAAAGACAATGGTGATATCAGGGTAGAAAACCGTGGCTACAATTTCAAAAAAGAAAAATGGGAGCAAAGCATAGGCAAAGCCAAGCCGGTGGGTGACCCTAAAGAGGCAAAATTGAAAGTATCTTTCTTTGGACCTTTTTATGCGGGTTATAATGTAATTGCTATTGACGAAAACTATCAGTATGCGCTAGTAGTAGGAGAAAATACCAAATATATGTGGATTCTTTCGCGTACTACCACTCTTCCTGAGTCAGTGAAGCAGGATTATATTCAGAAAGCTAAGGCCATTGGCTTCCAAACAGAAGACCTAGTGTGGGTGAAGCATGACCGCCAAAGTGAATAAAACAAAAAACTCCCCAACTATTTCAGTTGGGGAGCAAACTATACTAAAAAAACAAACACAAACACTAGTTAGGATATCCTGGATTTTGTGGTTTTAGATTCGGGTTGTTAAGCATTTCTTGTCTTCCCAGGGGCAACAACAAGTGCTTAGCTTCGAGTGCTTTGTTAGAACTTAGATTGATGTGGCCTACGAAGTTGTCGAATCCATTGGTTTTTTCGTTGTATACTTTACGAAGGCGAACCATATCAAACCAAGTAATTTGCTCATAGCATAGCTCATGCCAACGCTCTCTCCAAACCGCTTCGCGGAAGGTGGCTTGAGTGAATGTGCCAAGGGCAGGAGTCGTAAGTTTGGCTCGGTCTCTGATTCGTTTCATCGCATCGTAGGCAGCTTGATTAGGACCACCCACTTCATTTTGGGCTTCGGCATAGGTAAGGAGTACTTCAGCGTAGCGGATTTGAGGTACGTTTAGGTTGTTTTGGCGTGTACCTGCGGTGCCAGAAGTACCATTGGCCGTACGATTGAAGTGCTTAAAGATGTAAGGAGCACCTAACTCAAAACGAGCTCCGTTGCCGTTTGTGAAGTAGGTTGTATAAAAATATCCTTCTTGGTCTTTGGCACGCAAATCACCTGGCTCATATGAGTTATAAAACGCAGGAGTAGGCACTGTACTACCTGTACCTGAAGGCCCGTTGTAAGTAACGGGTTTGAAGTTAGGGTACATGTTGTCCATTGGATTTCCGGCTACTACAGTATTGTATTGAAGCATGAAAAGGTGCTCAACTCTGTTTTTGAGGCTTTCCTGATGTACTTCCTCATACGTAGGAAACAAGTTAATGACACTAGGGTTAGCATTGGCATAGGTGATTACTTCAAGTGCTTTGCTAGCTGCTAGTTGATAGTGAGAAACTCCTTTACTGAGAGGAAAACCAGCCATTGTCAAATAAACACGAGCTAATTGCGCTTTTACAGCAGCAAGATTGGCGCGTCCGCTTACATCCATCCATGCCAAGCCTGCATTTTCAGCTTCTGTGAGGTCCGCGACAATCAATTTATAAATCTCCTCCTGAGAGGCACGAGTAGGCTGGAAGTCAGCGGAACCAGCAGTTTGAGGATCTGTAATCAATGGAATATCTCCCCAAAGTCTTACCGCTGTGAAATAAGCCGAAGCGCGAAGAAAACGAGCTTCACCTAAGATTTTCTTCTTCTGTGCCTCAGGCATAGGGGTAATCGGCGGAACCTTCGCAATCACTTGGTTGGCTTGAGAAATTACTTTATAAAGCCCATTCCAGTAGTTTACTACGTGAGCGGTGTTACCATCATGAACCAACCCGTACAAGTTATTGAGGTCAGAGTTTTGGGCGGTTTCAGTAGTAGAAGTACCTGTAAGGGCTTCTAACAATTGCCAGTTTGAAGAGAAAATACCCGCACTCTCACCCATAAATCTCAAATCAGCATACACAGAAGCTAAAGCAGCCTCGGCGTGGTCGGGAATGGTATAAAAGCTATCAGGGGTCAAGTTAGAAGGAGCTTGTTCTTTCAAGAATTCAGTACAACCCGACGGACCCAACAAAACAGCACTTAACAACGCTGCCTTGCCTACATTCTTTATGATATTTAATTTCATTTCAAATTTCGTTTTGAATTAAGTAATTAATTAGAACCCAACCTGAATACCTAGCATGTAAGTGGTAGGTTTAGGATAGTTGTGCCAAATCATACCTTGTGAGAAAGCGCTGTTGCCGTCTCCCTGATTGGTAGGCGTAACTTCCGGATCACCAACAATTTTGTCTTTTACCAACAAGAAGAAGTTTTGAGCAGTAGCATAAACTCTAAGACGGCTCAATTTCAATTTGCTTGTTACTTGGTTGGGGAAAGTATAACCCAACAATAAGTTTCTACCGCGAAGGAAGGAACCGTCTTTAATCCACCATGAATCTACGTTGGTTACGTATCCTGCACGTGTATCACGAATCTCCGCAATCATCGTATTTTGGTTTTGTGGAGTCCATGCATTCAATACTGATGTATAGCTATTGGCCAAGGCTTGGCGGTCTTCGCTTGGGTGAAGGTTCATCAACATGACATCGTTTCCGTACGAGAACTGAAGCTCAAGAGTAAGGTCGAAGCTGCGATAACGGAGGGTGTTTGACATGGCTCCCCAGAATTTAGGGCTACCGTTTCCGATGATGCTACGATCTGCATCTGTGATAGCTTTATCGCCATTTACGTCAAGGTACTTGATGTCACCAGGAAGAATCGTCAAGCCGTTACGGTAGCTAGTAAATTTAGCGGCTTCTTCGCGTTCAGCTTCGCTCCATACGCCCAAACGAGTAAGCCCCCAGAAAGAACCTACCGGTTCGCCAATACGGATAATATTGGTAGGGTTGGTGAAGTTAGGACCACCTACGTTGAAGATATCCGAAGGAGTTGCCAATGAAAGTACTTTGTTGCGGTTAAATGAAATGTTGAATGTAGTATTCCATTGGAAGCCGCCACGGTCAATGTTTATTGTATTTAAACCAAACTCAAACCCTTTGTTTTCCATCGAACCAATGTTTTTGCGGATGGTAGCGTAGCCACTTGTACGTGGTACAGGAGCATCCAAAAGCATGTCGGTTGTTTTGCGGTAGTAGTAGTCAGCTTCGATTGAAACCCTTCCTTTGAAGAGTGAAATTTCAGCACCTACATCGGCTTGAGCTGTTTTTTCCCAACGCAAATCGGGGTTAGCCAAACGCGAAATACCCGTACCTGATACGCGTGCATCGTTGTAAATAGTAGCATAGTTAGAGCTCAAAAGTGACAATGAAGAGTATGCCGGAATTTCGGAGTTACCAGTCAGACCAAAGCTAGTGCGTAATTTCAAGTTGGAGATTACGGAGTTGTCTTTCATGAATTCTTCTTCAGATACACGCCAAGCCAATGCTCCTGAGGGGAAAAACGCAAATTTGTGGTTTTCTCCAAACTTAGATGAGCCGTCGGCACGTCCCGTCACAGTAAGTAAGTACTTGTTAGACAAGGTATAGTTGATACGTCCAAAGTAGGAGTTAAAGGCAAAACGAGACGCACCTGAACCCACGCTAGGGTTGGTAGCCCCTGCACCGAGGTTGTTAAAGCCAAAGTAGTCAGTAGCAAAGTTGTTGATACTTGCACTCATACTAAAAGCATTTGTTTCTTGCCAAGAAATCCCCAAAAGAGCAGTCAAAGAATGCTTGTCGCCAATTTGTTTGTTGTAAGTCAAATAGTTTTCCAACGACCAGAAGCTCTCTTTACGGTTGCTTGTAGAGGCATTACCGTTACCACCGATGTTGAGGGTACGAGTTTGAGATTGGTTATTTTCTTGGGTCTGTACGTTGATACCAAACACTGTCCGCATTTCAAGCCCTTTTGCAAGGTTAATGTTTGAATACATGCTTCCTATCGTCGTTTGCGTATTTAAGATGTATTTACGACCCATTAAGCGGTGCAATGAGCTCATCGTACCTTCTGCATACGGATAGTCGCGGTTGTTGGCGTATGTTCCGTCAGCGTATTGAGTAGGCATGAATGGGAAATCTTCCACGATCTGACGAGCTACTGCATCTCCTTGATCCACAATGTTTTCACTTTGATTGTTGTAGCTCAAAGTACCTCCTACTTTTAACCATTTTTTGATTTGGTCATCAATCGTAAAACGTCCAGAATAACGCTTCATGTACGAAGTTTTGAGGAGGCCTTGGTCGTCACGATAACCCAATGAAAAAGAGTATTGAGTACGTTCGTTACCCCCACTGAAACCTAATTGGTGGTTTTGAGAAAGTTTATGTTGTGAGGTTTCTTTGAACCAATCTGTGTCGTATAAAGGATTGCCATTAGCATCAAAAATACGAGGGTCTGTACGGCGAAGTTTGGGGTTTAAGTAGGCCCATTTTCCAGCCGCCCAACCTACGGGGTCATACTTGGCCATGTTTGCCCATGCCAAATCTTCCACAGCAAGGTATTGTTTGGCATTGAGTACTTCAGGGCGGTTTGGACCGATGGTATTTACGCTAAAGTCGGCGTTGTAAGTGACCGTTCCTTCTCCAGCTTTCCCTTTTTTGGTAGTTACCAAGATTACACCATTGGCACCCCTAGCTCCATAAATAGCCGTAGAAGAAGCATCTTTCAATACTTCTACCGACACGATGTCGTTGGGGTTGATATAGTCAATGGCTGACGAAAATTGGTTTTGATTACCCTGAGGCAGCATCACCCCATCCACTACATAAAGAGGATTGTTAGAAGAGTTGATAGAGCTAAAGCCACGTACCCGAATCGTAGTACGACCGCCTGGACGGCCAGAGTTGGTGTTTACTTGCACCCCTGGCATACGACCTGCAAGCGCTTGGGTGAGCGAAGGGGCAGGACGTTCGAGTAGTTGATCTGCTTTTACCGAACCTACGGCACCTGTTAAATCTGATTTTTTGAGGGTACCATAACCGATAACCACAATCTCTTCTAGCACTTTGCTGTCACTTTTAAGAGTAAGGTTGATAGAAGTTTGATTGCCAACGGCAATTTCTTGTGGTTCATAGCCCACAAACGAGAAAATCAAAGTAGCATTTGCGTCAGGAACATCAAGTTTGAATTGTCCATTTCCGTCAGTGACGGTACCTTTTTGCGTACCTTTCAATACAATACTTACACCAGGAAGCGGAGAGTTGGTTTCGTCAATCACTTTTCCTGTTACAGTTTTGTCAACTGATTTTTGATCCACATTAGTGGTGGTGAGTTTGTCGAGTACATCTCGATCAGGAGCGGCTTGGGAGATGTTGCTGCTCAAAAATGCTAAGATGCCTATCCCCATCATCTTAGCGAGCGAACCATGCGAATGTAATGGTTTGTTCATAGAGTGTTGCCATTGCTATGGCGTTTTAGGTTTGAAAACGACTGTACTAATTAAACAATGCACCCTAAGAAGAGGAGATTTTAAAATAATTACTTTCTTTATTCTAAAAAAAATATCCATTATCAAGCTATTAATTGAATTTTTTTAATATTTCATTTATTGTGTAGTGATTGTATAAAAAGGGTAAATCTGCTAATATGTGTATATTTAACACACATTTGTGTCTACAAAAAAGCATAATCCGTCTTGGACAAAAACCATTATAAAAAAATTGTAAAGAGATTCTCTCTCTAAGAACCTTTGGGTGTTTGTATCTAAATAGGTAGTTTTGGAAAATACCTTGTCTATCCATCCAAACTATTATTTTATGAGAAAGATATTACTCCTATTTGTGATTAGTTTCTTGGGAAAAACTGCCGTTTTGGCTCAAGAAGATATTCTGAAAAAATTACAAAATATTGCAGTTGTTGACCAAAAAGTGATGATGCCCATGCGAGACGGAGTGCGCTTGGCTACCGATATTTTTCGCCCCAAAACCGATAAGCCCGTTCCAGTCATTTTTTCTAAAACTCCTTATAATTTCAACTCTTGGGGTAACGGCGAAATGAATACCCGTACTTACCAAGCTGCCTTGGAGGCTGTTTCTAGAGGATATGCGTATGTGGTTCAGAATGAGAGAGGTAGATTTTTTTCAGAAGGTGAATGGGACATTCTTGGGCCTCCTACTACCGACGGCTACGATGCTTTTTCGTGGCTTACTAAACAAGCATGGTGTAATGGCAAAATTGGTACTATAGGATGCTCCTCTACCGCAGAATGGCAGATGGCGGTGGCTGCCCTCGACCACCCTTCTCACGCGGCGATGGTGCCGCAAGGCTTTGGGGCAGGTGTAGGAAAAGTAGGGGAGTTTTGGGAACAGGGAAACTGGTACCGAGGGGGTGTACAACAAATGCTTTTTACGGCGTGGCTGTATGGAACTCAAAATGACGCGGTTAGGCCGCAGTTTCCCAAAAATGCTACTCAAGAAGAATTACAGCGGGTGTCTCGATATTTTGATTTGGCCACTGAAATGCCGCCCGTCGATTGGTCAAAAGGATTGAGACATTTGCCAGTGCAGGATATTATTAAAAATGTGAACGGACAGAAGGGTGTTTATGAGAAGATGATTGTACGCAAACCCAATGACCCTGAATGGTTTAAAGGGGGCTTATATCACGATAATATGCCTTTTGGCGTGCCCAGTTTTTGGTTTGTATCTTGGTATGATGTGTCAAGTGCACCCAATTTGGCACTTTTTAATCATGTCCGAAAAAATGCTACTGACCCTCAAGTAAGAGATAATCAGTACCTAGTGATTGCGCCTACTTTGCACTGTGCTTACAAGAGAGCGACCGAAAATACCATCGTCGGAGAGCGAAGTGTAGGGGATGCCCGGCTCAACTATGACGAACAAATTTATGCTTGGTTTGACCATTGGCTCAAAAGTGAGGCTAACGATTTTTTCAAGAAAACACCACGCGTACAGTACTATACGATGGGTTCTAACAAGTGGCAGTCGTCAGAAACTTGGCCTCCTGCCGACGTCGAAATGAAAACCTACTATCTCAATAGTGGCGGAAAAGCCAATAGTCTTTACGGAGATGGTAAGCTTACGCTTCAAGCACCTTCCAAAGAAAACAAAACGGATGAGTTTGCGTATGACCCTAAATTTCCGGTGCCTTCTTATGGAGGAAATGTGTGCTGTACTGGAAATGCCGTACAAGGCGGTTCTTTTGACCAACATCAGATGGAAACGCGGCACGATATTTTGGTTTATACTACGGAACCCTTTAAAGACGGAGTAGAAATGACAGGACAAATCGAAACCACTTTGTATGTATCTTCGGATGCAAAAGATACCGATTTTACAGTAAAAGTTATTGATGTGTATCCCGATGGACGTGCTTATAATTTAGATGAAACAATCTTGAGAGCGCGCTATCGTGAAGGCTTTGACAAAGAAGTATGGATGGAAAAAGGAAAAGTGTATAAACTTAACCTAAGCCCTATGGTGACTTCTAATTACTTTGAACCAGGACATAGCATTCGTATCGAAATATCAAGCAGTAATTTCCCGCGTTTTGAAAGAAATCTTAATACGGGTGGTAAAAATTATGACGAAAAAGACGGTATCGTAGCGCATAATCAAATCCATCATTCAGCGGCTTATCCTTCTCAGGTGCGCTTGCCTCTGCTAAAGGCTAAGTAAATCTGATAGTAGCAGATACCAAGGTAGGTGTAAGTTCCGTTAAAAAAATGATAATTTTGTAGAGGCGCATACGAAGAGTAGCGCCTCTTTTGCCCTAATCCAAACTCAGAATATTTTGTGAAAAAACATCTTGCTTGGCTTTGTTTATTGCTCTTTTTGGGATTGGAAGGTTGTAAAACCTCCAAAAAACCTCGAACATCTCCCCGCGATTTTGGACCGATGGGGGTACGCCGTGAGATGAGAGCTGTATGGATTGCGACTGTCGATAACATCGACTGGCCTAGTCGTAAAAATCTTTCTCCTGAAGAACAGCGGGCTGAGTTTGTGCGATTGTTGGACACTCACAAACGAACAGGTATTAATGCGGTTTTTGTGCAGGTGCGTGCCGCTGCCGATGCCTTCTATGCCAAAAGTGAAGAGCCTTGGTCTGAATGGCTTACGGGCAAGCAAGGCAAAGCCCCCGAGCCTTTTTATGACCCGATGGAGTTTATGATTGAAGAGTGTCATCGGCGTGGGATGGAGTTTCATGCTTGGCTGAATCTCAATCGCGTGGCTCACCGGGTTAGTAAAAGTATCGCTTCCAACAACATCGGCAAAGTACATCCTGAGTGGGTCTTTGAATATGATGGCTATCGATTGTTTAATTTTGGCTTACCCGAAGTAAGGGATTATATTACCAATGTTACTACCAACATTGTCAAAAATTATGACGTAGATGGTATTCATTTTGACGATTATTTCTATCCTTATACCGTGACGGGGCAAACCCTTAAAGACGAAGCCGCTTATCAGGAATACGGGCGACGATTTCGCTCAAAAGACGATTGGCGTAGAGACAATATAGATAAACTTATCAAACAAATAAGTGATGCTATTACGGCTCAAAAATCCTATGTAAAATTTGGGGTAAGCCCTTTTGGAGTGTGGCGCAACAAACAAGATGACCCTAGCGGTTCGCCTACCCAAGCTGGGCAAACTTCCTACGACAATCTATATGCTGATACCAAAAAATGGATGAAGGCTGGATGGATAGATTACATGGTTCCGCAGATTTACTTTTCTACCAAGTTTGACAAAGTACCTTTCAGGACTCTCACGCTTTGGTGGCTAGATCATACTTATGGGCGTCATTTGTACATTGGGCAAGGGGCGTATCGGGTAGGGACGCAGGATAAAGATAAAACATGGGCCGACTATTCGGAATTGCCTCGACAAATGCGATTTATCAGAGAGTATAAAGAAATCACAGGGAGCGTATTTTATAGCTCTAAGTCATTGGTTAATAATAAGTTTGGTCATGCAGATTCGCTTCGGCAAAACTTTTATAAAGAAGCCGCTTTTCCTCCTCCTATGCCTTGGAAAGACCGACTTCCGCCTTTGGCTCCTCGCCAATTGCAAGCCAAGGATACTCGAAATGGCGTAGATTTGAGATGGATTGCTCCTGCCAAAGCAAGAGACGGGGATGAGGCGCGTTACTATGCCGTATATCGTTATGCTGACGATGAAGAGCCACGTTTATTAGCCGGTTGTTATGAAGGGCAAACACGCGCCCTTGACCGTACTGCACTACGCGGTAAAGTCTATACGTATGCTATCACGGCCTTGGATCGGCTTCACAATGAAAGCGAGGCTGTTTTGACAAGTGTAATAGTAAGAGCTAATATGCATGCTAGAAGCAGCAAATAAGCTTCATTTGCTGATTTTGATTTTCCAGTCAGGGCCACTTTTGATGCCGTATTTCCCCGCAAAATCTCCCATGTTGATAGCCAACGAAAATTGAAGAAGACTATTGAGGTAGCAGAGATTTTGCCCTTCGGGTACTTCACCAAAAGTATTGGCAAAGGGTATGTTTTCTTCAAATACCTGCTGAGAGCCATCCCAAATCGTAACTTTTACTTTTTGACCCGCTTTGATGCCCCATTTTTTGAGTAAATCGGCCGGTATATTGGTCCATACGTTTCCGTATTGAATATCCAAAATAGGAATATTACCCACGATATTGTTTGCTTCCAACTTGGCTTTTTGATAAGAAATCCGTACCACATCATTCGGCAAACGCTTTCCTACTTGCCCTAACGTAATAACACCCGCCGCAAGTCTCGCACCCGTATAAGCATATACATCTCGCCCGTGAAAAGTGTACGAAGCTTGCGAATTTTGGCGGCGATTGAGGGCTTCGTCTATTTCATGAACTTCCTCAATTCCCAACGACTCCGCAATCAAAGTAAAAGTACCATTATCAGGACCCACAAAATAGTGTCCACTTTTGGTTTTTACTACCACAGATTTCCGCTCAGTGCCTACTCCCGGGTCAACTACCGACACAAAAACCGAACCTCGTGGCCAATAAGACGCGGTTTGTTCGAGGCGATAGGCTGCTTCCCAAATATTGTATGCAGGGATTTCGTGGGTAAGGTCAAACAATTTTAAGTCTTGGCTAACACTCATCGAAACGCCTTTCATGGCAGCTACGGCGCCGTCCTTTAAACCAAAATCTGTTTGAAAAACCACGATTTTGGATTGGGAAAATACTGAAAAACTACTCAGTAAAAAGAATCCGAAGATATAAATGACTGTTTTCATAAGCGTATGTTTTTTTAAGTTAGTACGGAAAAAAGGGGAATACTTGCTATGTTTTTTAAGGAGTTAATCCACTCATTCTCTGTTTGTTTTAAGTATTCGATGATGCTAGGAGTAGCTACTTCTCCATTGACAAAATCAAGTAATAAAGCATCGCCTACCAATATTTCAAGGGCGGTTTTGGTATTGCCTTTTTCATAGGGACCTTGTCGCCATAAATTGGGGATGTATTCGTTACAAATTCTCAATAAAATCAAACTACTCAGAAGCGAGTGATTGGGTTGAGAAGAGGCTATGTGTATCTGAAAGCCGCCGGAAAGCTCGTTGGTGTGTTTGTGAAAAGTAGGAATAAACTGCAAAGGCCGTAAAATATAATTGACCCACGGTAGGTCAGCCGTAAAGTTTTCGAAGTCGTGTTTGATGTTTTTTAAGACATCCCAAGTTAAAGAAGGTGCTCCTACAATTTCAAAAGGCCGTGTAGTGCCTCTGCCTTCACTCAAAGTAGTGGCTTCAAACAAGCATTGGCCGCTATAAAGGGTGGCTGTTTGAAGGCTAGGAAAATTGGGAGAAGGGAGGATTTGCATAAAATATTCGTCGGTCGGGTAGGGTAATAGGTCAAGTGAAAAATCCCCTTGATAATAATGCTTTAGCCAAAGGGCTATTTCACCTAAACTAAGTCCGTGACGATGAGGCAAACCTTCATGTCCAATAAATGACGAAAAGGTTTTGGAAATCATACTGCCCTCTACTTGCCTGCCCGCAGGATTGGGGCGGTCAATTACCCAAATGTGAGGCGGATGCTGGCAGCAGGTGAGGGTTTCAAACAAATAAGCCAACGTAGTAAGATACGTAAAGTATCGGCAGCCTACGTCTTGAATATCAACAATGATAACATCAAGTGATTCTAATAAAGCAGGAGCTGCTTTGAGACTTTGTTCGTCGCGGCCATACAGAGAGATAAAATCAATTCCCTCCCCAAAATGATAGACATTAGTATTTTCGAGGGGTTCTTGGTCTTGAAGTTCGGCAAAAAGACCATGTTCGGGTACGAATACAGTTTTAAGAACATTGTTTTTGGCCAAAAGCTCAATTAAATATTGTTTTTTTTCAAAAACAAAAGCTGTTTGATTACACAAAAGCCCCACGCGTTTTTGAGCCTGAGAAAAAGAGGAAATAAGAGATGTTAAATTCATAAAATTCCAACTACATAATGATGGAGCAAGTTAGTGGATAAGTGGATTTATTAGAAAATAAGACACTAAAAAATGCAGCTTTAAGACAAATCTTGTGCTTCGATAAAAATTTAGCCATTCGTGTTCTATTTTCGCAAAAAAACAAAGTGATTACTCCAATGCACCAATCCCAAATTATCAACGAACTCGCCGAAAGCCGCGACAATTACTTCAATGCTGTAAGTCCGCCGATTGTACAGACTAGCAATTTTGTATTTCATGATTTTGCCTCATTACGAGAAGCTTTTGAAGACGAAATGTCGGCGTATTTGTATTCGAGGGGGCTTAATCCTACCGTCGATATTTTACGAAAAAAATTAGCGGCCTTGGACGAAGCGGAAGATTGTTTGGTACTCAACAGCGGTGCTTCGGCCATTTTTTGTGCAGTAATGACCAATGTCCAAGCGGGCGACCACATCGTAAGCGTACAAAAACCTTATACGTGGGCATGGAAACTGTTTGATAATGTTTTGCCACGCTACAATGTAGCCACAACTTATGTGGATGGGACAAAAATTGAAAATTTTGAAGCCGCGATTCTCCCCAACACCAAGGTGATTTATTTGGAATCACCCAATACCCTCACTTTCGATTTACAAGATTTGGAAGCGGTGGCAAAATTGGCCAAATCGCACGGAATTGTGACCATTATCGACAACAGCTATTGTACCCCTTTGTTTCAAAAGCCTCATCGATTGGGGATTGATATATGCTTGCAGTCGGCTACCAAATACATCGGGGGGCATTCAGACACCGTTGGAGGCGTACTGACAGGAACCAAAGCGATGATTAAACAAATTTTTGACCGCGAAGCGCATAATACAGGTGCGTTTATCTCGCCCTTCAATGCGTGGCTTTTGCTGAGGGGCTTGCGGACGCTGTCTGTCAGGCTGAAGGCTATTTCGGAAAGTACGCAAAAAGTGGTCGAATTTTTGAAAAATCATCCCAAGATTGAGAAAATCTATTTTCCTTTCGATCCTGATTTTGCCCAATACGAATTGGCACAAAAACAAATGTCAGGCGCTTGTGGATTGGTAACGATTGCGTTGAAAGCGCAGACTTATGCACAAATAGAAACCTTTACCCACAATTTACAACATTTTTTATTGGCAGTAAGTTGGGGAGGTCATGAGTCTTTGATTATGCCTAAGTGTGCGGGGATGCTCCCCGAAGATTTTGATGCTACCCATCAAGAGCATCGTCTAGTAAGATTGTATATTGGGCTTGAAGAAGCCGATTACCTTATCGAAGATTTGGCGCAAGCTTTGGAAAAACTATAGCCTAAACCCCGGCTGCGCTTTAAGCGCAGCCGGGGTTACTTTATTTCAATAGTGCATTTACAGCTTCCACGTCGGTCGCAGCCTTGGCAGGGCGAGGATGAGTATCATTAAATACTTCCAGTTCTTTACGGTCGAGAAGTGGCGTATGACTTTCGTCGATGCTCCCGTCAGCTTTAAGAATTTTTGAAATATCAAGTGCGAGATGCTTCGCCAAAAACCGATACATCGCTGCCCGTTTAGAAGGACCATAATCGTGCTTTTCGTCAGGCAAGTGATGATTTTCTAAGTTATTGGCTTTTCCATAAAGAGCATATATTTTTTGAATATGCGGGAATTCATCTTGCGGATTGTTTTTGGTCCAATCACCCCCGTCGGAGACAAGAAGCATCGGGCGAGGAGCAGCTAAGGCTGCAATTTCTACGTTGTTAGTTTGAAAATCTCCTTTTTTATGAACGGGCATTCCACTTTCACAAACACAGCCTCCAAAAAAATAAGCCGACACCATCACCACCGGCACCGACACCTTGATGCGCGGGTCAAGTGCAGTAAGCATAAAAGTCTGAGTTCCCCCGCCAGACTCCCCCGTGACTCCTACGCGGTTTTTGTCGATGTTGGGTTGGGATAATAAAAAGTCTAAAGCTCTGATACTGTTGATAGTTTGTAATTTAAACGCTTTAGGGATTTTATGTTCTTTCAGCTGCGAATCGCTGTACCCAACCATGTCATATGCAAACACCACAGCACCCATACGGGCTAAGTTGCCACACCGAAACTGCATAGGCTCCAGAAAACGGGCGTTGGGCTCGCGGGTATGTCCGTGAGGGCACAAAATCGCGGCAAAAGGCCCTTTTTGATTCAAAGGTTTGTAAAGATTGCCCGTTACATAATATCCCTCTATGCTTTCAAATGCCACATTTTCGATAGTATATCCGTCCATTTCGCGCTTACTATGGATAATAGGCTTTGATTTGGGGCGAGGAGGAAGCTGAGTGAGTTCGCCACCCTCCAAAATACGTTGTTTGATTTGCTGCGCGCGTGTTTCCCAGTCTTTTTTAGAAGTGGGAACATGTTCTGCCAAAAAACTCCGGCCTTGCTGCTCCGTAAAATACGCTCCTTGACAAAGCTCAGGAGTAGATTGGGCCGAAGCTAAATGGCAAGCCAAGGACACGATTATAAGGTAACAAAAACGTTTCATAAGTTATGAGATTTATAGTTTTATAAAGTCAGCCGAGAGGGCAAATTACCTTACAATTTTGCCGCCATTTGTGTATAGCATGTATTTTCAGCCTAAAGATTTGTATTTTTGAATACTTAAAACGATTTTTTGCCATGTCAGCTATCGCCAATAGAGAACAACAAATCACCAGCCTCATAAAGAAGTTATCGGCTAATGAGCAAGATGCTTTATTGAAAGCTTTGAAGAAACAACTGCTTTTAGCTAAAGCTGAAAAGTTAGAACATTCAGTCAAAGACAATCATATCAATATGAGTGAAATTGTAGAAGAGGTTCGTAAGGCTCGAAAAGCACGTCATGAGAGCTAGAGTGGTTGTGTTGGATACCAATATTTGGATAAGTTATTTTATCAAAGCAAAATTCAGTGAATTAGTAGATTTAATCATTGACAACGATTTGTTAGTGTATTCTTCCGATGCTTTGATAGAGGAATTAACAGAAGTTTTAGGACGTAACAAATTTTCTAAATATCTGACTTTGCCTATCAGCGATTATATAGAGTTTCATCAAGAATTAGTCACTATTGTCAAGCCTAAAATTAAGTATACTTCTAGTCCTGACCCTAAGGATAACTTTTTATTCGATTTAACTATTCAACATAAAGCTCGTTATTTAGTGACGGGAGATAGAAAGTTATTGGCTCTGGGTAAGGTAGAAAATGTCGAGATAATTTCGCTAACTGCTTTTAAAACGCTTGTTTCCTTACGCAATTCTTAACCGTCAAAAAAATATGAAAGAAATAAACGAAGAACGTCGCGACTTTTTGAAATGGACTGGTTTGATGGGCGTAGGAGTGATGGCAGGAGGAATGTCGCAATCTTGTGCTACCGCACAGGTCCCTTCTCAGTTGGGATATATTCAGCAACAAGCCCAGCACTCATCTCCCCAAAAGTTTAATATGAGTGGGTACGGTGCTCCTAAAATCGATACCGTCCGTATTGGATATATTGGCTTAGGAAACCGAGGTACGGGGGCTATTAATCGGATTGTGTATCTTGAAAATGTGGAAGTAAAAGCCCTTTGTGATATAAGAATCGAAAAAGCCCAAGCTGCCAAAAAACTGATGGAAGGTACTACCCATTCTCCTGAGGTATATGGTGGTAAAGAAGATGATTGGAAACGTCTCTGTCAGCGAAACGACATAGATTTGGTATATATCTGTACTCCTTGGAATCTTCACGCACCTATGGCACTCTATGCGATGGAACAAGGTAAGCACGTAGCAGTCGAAATCCCCGCCGCTACGACAGTAGAAGACTGTTGGAAATTGGTCAAAACCTCCGAACGTACGCGCAAACATTGTATGATGCTCGAAAATTGTTGCTATGATTTCTTCGAACTCTTGACCCTTAATATGGCCCGTCAAGGTTTTTTTGGGGAAATTGTCCACGTAGAAGGTGCGTATATTCACGATATTTTTGATTCATTGTACGATAAATCAAAACGATATGATTTGTGGCGATTAAAAGAAAATCAACGCAATGGGAATTTATACCCCACACATGGCTTGGGTCCCGTATGCCAAGTACTCGACATCAACCGTGGCGATAAGATGGATTATCTGGTAGCTATGTCGAGCAATGATTTCATGCTTGCTCCCAAAATCAAAGAACTTGCCACCAAAGACGATTATTTTGGGCAGTTTGCCCAGAAGAGCTTTAGAGGCAATATGAACACCACTACGATTCGTACCCAAAAAGGGAAAACAATTATGCTTCAGCACGATGTAACCTCGCCACGGCCTTACAGTCGTATCCACTTGGTGAGTGGTACCAAAGCCACGGCTCTCAAATACCCTTTACCGGGGCGTATTTCGTCGGGACATGAGTGGGCTACAGAAGAAGAGTTTAAAAAATTAGAAGAAAAATATCAGCCCCAGATTGTGAAAAAAATTGGAGAACTTGCCAAAAAAGTAGGAGGCCACGGTGGAATGGACTTTTTGATGGATTGGCGATTGATAGACTGTCTTCGCAATGGCTTACCGCTCGACCAAGACGTATATGACGCTGCGTCGTGGAGTGTGATAGCACCTCTAAGCGAATGGTCAGTGGCAAATCGCTCCAATTCGATTGATATTCCTGATTTTACGGGAGGGGCTTGGAAAACCAATCATCCTGTAGATATATCTTTGGAAAAAGGAGGCAATACAGGCGTAAAAAAACGTTCGGCATAAGTAAAAACAAATATATGAATACCACGATTTTAGAATCAAGCGCGGCTTTAGGTGAAAAGGGCGGAAATATTGCCGCTCACATCATCCGAGAGGCGATTGCTACAAAAGGACAGGCTAACGTGATTTTGGCCACAGGCACGAGCCAATTTGAGACCCTTCAAACATTGATTGCCAGCGAAGGAATCGATTGGTCGAAGATGGTGATGTTTCACCTTGATGAATACATCGGTCTCCCCGTGTCGCATCCCGCTAGTTTTAGGAAGTATCTTTTAGAACGATTTTTGGCCAAAGTTCCCCCGTTAAAAGCCAGTTATTTGATTGATGGCGAAGGAGATGCAAGTGCCGAATGCGAGCGTTTGGGAAATCTTATCAGTCAACATCCCATTGACGTGGCTCTGGTGGGAATTGGAGAAAATGGCCACTTGGCGTTCAACGATCCCCCGGCCGATTTTGATACAGAGCAGCCGTATATCGTGGTGGATTTGGACGAGCAATGCCGTACGCAACAAATGAATGAGGGGTGGTTTGCGACCATGAACGATGTTCCTCGACAAGCCATTAGTATGTCGGTCAGACAAATCATGAAATCCGCAAATATTATTTGTTCGGTGCCTGAACTTCGTAAGGCCAAAGCCGTAAAAGACTGCTTAGAAAATGAGATAAGTAATCTATTTCCGGCGAGTATATTGCGACAGCATGCTCAGTGTGAGCTACTCTTAGAACCCGAATCGGCGAGCTTACTTACCATTATGAAATAAAACTCAAAAGCATTCATAAAAAAAGACCACCTAATCTAAGTGGTCTTTTTTTGCATAACTCTACACTTAACAAACAAACTTAACTATAAGTTTTTCTAAAGGAATTTTCCAAGTTTGCCTCTGTCGACAAACTTGGAAGGTTCAATAATTATTTATGAGGAACGATAGGCGGTTTCATAAATAGATTTTACATGAGGCCCAAGGAAAACCCTCGCGTAGATTCGGATGATGGCAATACCATCAATGATAAAACTAAGCGAAGTAAAGAAGGCTAATGTAACTTGATTTTCGTGTATATGGCTGAAAATCAAGTCTTCTCCGATGAAAGTGGGTGTAATGGGAAAGCCCGACACTCCCAAACATGCCAACAAAAAAATCAAGGCAAGTTTGGGATGCTTGTATGAATGTCCATGAAATTGATCTAGATTAATATTGCCTTCCAGAGATTTGAGCTTCAAAAGTCCAAAATAACCCACTACTCCTGCTACTACGATTCCGCTCAAATAAAGCAGCGTTTGATTAAACTTAAAGTGTTCATTAAAAGAAATAGAAAGTGCAATCCAGAAGTGATTCATGATAACAAGCAACCAGCTCATGGGGGTATTGTGCCTTTCGGTAAATGACTTTAATACCATTATCAATCCTAAAAGCGAAAAGAAAATGGGTAAATAAGCATGAACGTTTTGAGGAATGGAATTTTCAAAATACAAACAAATCAATCCTAGTATATAAGCCGGAATAAAGAAAAACAAGGTGCGATTGACAGTCAAAAAATTCAGTTTATTGCCAGCCCATTTTAGCGGATTCCAAAGCGATTGGTACATCAATGAGTCTAGGTTCCATTCTTTGATGCTCAACATATACAGCGTGTACTGAAGTTTTTTTGGAAAGAAACGCTCGATTGAAGACTCGCGAGGGGAAAAATTATAGAACTGCTCGTGAATAAGATAACTTACTACCGAAGGCGAAACCAACAATTGATAGGTACGTAAGAAAGCATTTCCAGCAAAATGAAGCATAGCCAAACCTTCAAAACCACTAGCTACTTCTATAAAAATCAATCCGATTTGGGCAATAGAAGCATAGGCTATTTGGCTCTTGACCGATGACTGCACACGAGCGATACCAGTGGCAATAAAAGTAGTAGATAAGCCCAATAGCGCAATCAGGATACGTACTGAAAGCTGATGTTCCCAAAAAGGATAGGTACGTAACAACAAGAAAACACCCAAATGCACCGAAAGCGAACCATAAAAAATTGCACTAGAAGGCGTGGGACCTTCCATGGCTCTAGGCAACCATGATGAAAAAGGAAGTTGTGCCGACTTGGCAGCTGCCGACATCAGAATCATCACTGAAATAAAAATCCCAATCCAACTATGGCTTTGAAGATGTTCGTGCACAAGCTCATAATTGCTCAATTTCAAAAAAGTAATGTTTTCATGAAATAGATGATGACTCATCCACATTGCTAAAATCAATCCTACATCACCAATCCGATACACCGAAAATACTTTCACCGCATTTTTGACAGGTAGATAACGGTCTCTGTAAAAGGCGATTAATAGAAAGGAAGAGATGCCTAAGATTTCCCAACCAATGAAAAGAGTTTCGAGATTGCCCGAAAGAATGGCAATGTTGTATCCTAAATAAAAGAAAAGAATAGTATTGAAAAATCGTTTGTAGCCATTTTCACGATGCAAGTAAGCACGGCTATAAATAGTCACTAGAAAGGTGAGAAAAGACCCTACAAACAAATAAGTAGCGGCAATAGCATCAAAGCAGAAGTCGATAAAAAATTCGTAGCCTGTCGATTTGAAAAGTACAATGTCTTTGATGTTGAGGGTAGGATACCCTTGCAGTATCCAAAAACCAATAAATGTCACCGTACACAGTAAATGAAGCCCCACCGTTCCAAAGGCCGTTTTTGACATAATGCCTTCTTTATGAGCCGGAACAAACAGACTTAAAACAAAACCCACAATGGGCAAAACAATGAAAATATGCAAGAACGCCGTCATGGTGCAATCTTAAGAAAGTGAATAAACAGGAAGGTTTTCGTGATGAATTTCTAATAAAGGAGATAGGTTTTCTATCGCCTCTAGCTGCGCTCGAAGAGGAGCATAAGGCACAAATGTACCATCTCTGAAAACCATTAGCTCTTGAGTATCAGGATGAATAGCCACTAGATTTACCCATTCATTGATAAACCATTCGTAAGTAGCTGGATTTTTCTGGATAGTATTCAGAACTACTTCAGGATAGTGCTCTACAATCATCAACAAACGCACAGGGTCGTGAATCTCAATCATCTGACTTGGTAAGCCCGGACGTAGGTCTCCGTCAATGCCATTGGCTACTCCAAAAAGTCCCATCACATTGTGAGGGAGTTTGGTGCCTGCCCCGAGTTTTTGATTGTCCACTCTTGAGAAATAATATTCTAAGTTGATACCTCCGCATACAGGTGCAGCGGCATTGAGGATATTGAGCAGATATTTGCCTTCAGGGTCTACCTGAAAATCAAAGGAGTTCATGAAAGCGCGTCGATCCAAAAACAAGCCCTTCGACAAAGAGCGACGTCCTATAATACAGAGTGCATTAGTGGCGTGGTTGAGTTCGGGGCGTGGCTCAAACAATGATACGGAGCGTAGCCGTATTTTTTCATGGATTTTTTCGGGACTCAACGACGTATCGATTGATTCAAACCTTCTTGACCTCTCTTTAGCGTTGAAATCCAAGGCTCTTTCAAAAGTAGCCTCGTTTTTGATATGATATTCTTTATTTTTATGAGAGAGGGAATCTTCGTCAAAAAACATGATTTCATCGCGAGTAGTATCATGTAAACCTCCCACAAATTGGGTTTCTGAAGGAATTACAATACCCTTAGCGGCCAAAATAGCCCTTACTTGGGGGTGATTGGCCATGAATGAAAGCACGCGCGAATTGACTGATCCTGCCCGACCTGCGCACGCTCCACAGTCATAAGCCGCATAATGAGGATTGTTGACACTGCTCGACCCATGCCCTACTACATATACTATCGGTGCAAAATCTTTGACCAAACCTATGCTTTTGAGGACGTTTTCTACCCGAATCGCCATTTCTTCGATAGTAAAACCAATCTGAAGGCCATTTTCTTGGTGGTCGGTGTGTTTGTTTTCAATGGTCAATTTTGAAAACTTATCCATGTGTTTGAAGGAGGACGCCGTTGCCGGGCTCATTGAGGGCCTGAATACGTTAGCAAAAAGTTTGGCGGCCGACCAAAAACCAATGGTTTGCGAAATCAACCATCCGCCATAAAAAGAGTGAGAATGCTTCGTAAAGTGAATGTCTTTTTGTCGCCGATTTTTGATACCTACTTCTTTGATGAGGTATTTGGGAGTGACGGGCGCAGGGCACACTTTGGTATAAAACTTTCCGTCTTGAGGTTGATAAAAAAACTCTACTCCAAAAAAACCAGGCGTGCCAAACGTCTCACAAGTAGGGTCAAATTCCTCTAAATAACGCCGTAGGGAGCATTCGCGGTCGTCGATACAAAACATCGCCTGAAAGCTTTTCTTTGGAGATTGCAGCTTTTGTTTTTTAGGCGTTTTTAAACCTGCCAATACTTGATCATAATAATTCCACTCAAAAGCTTCTTGCCACAGTGTAAGCACTTCATGTAATTCTCTATGGTGTACCTTGGCAAAAAGCGGGGTAGGAGGATGATGGACTTTTTCGCTCAACGGAAGCCAATCTGTACTGCCATGATGAAAATCAAGGGCATCGATTTCGAGCAATAGCTCCACTACAATCAAATCGTGGATTGATATTTGGCGAGGGTCGAGCAGGGTTTGAGGCTGGTCTTCAATCGCCGACACCATCCCCGACCATCCTTGGTGGGCAAATTGCTGGTCAAAAAGATAGTCCTGATACAAGGCTTCGTCACCAATCAGAATTTTCAATAAGGTTTTGATGTCGCAAGGAGTGTCTAATAGCAATTGTTTGGCGCGTTTGCCTCTAAAAATGCTCATTAGGCTATTTTTTTCTAGCTCACGAAGCGATGAAAGAAAACTTTGTTCTTTCACTGGAAAATTCCAAATCGAAATTCCTTGGTCAAGATAGCTACAAAGAACGCGGAAAAGCAAAGGATGAACCAGCGAATCAAGGTCAACATGATATTGTTTTTTCCAATGAGCTCTTAAGGCACCAATACGTGGTAAGGTGGTATGAGTGTAGGATTTTGAAAGTAGCTTTTCGAGCCATTCCGTAGCGTGCTTTGAGCCTTTCCGCTCGTAGACTATTCTTTGCAAAACCTCGTCACTGATACGTTTGGAGGCATAAAAAGAGCGATATTCTTCCAATGAAAGCATTACCTTGTATCCAAATATCTCTGACGCACTATTGAGGGCATCAAAAAATTTGAGATGTTGGAATGCGTGAAGTGTATTGTGATGGATAAAATCTTTGAGCGGTGCTTGGGCAGGTAAAAAGTGCTTTAATTCGTGAAGCACTTCGTGTTCGTTAAAGTCTGCATTAAGTGTTTTCATGTGTGTACTATACGGTGTTATACAGAAAGCTGACGCTCGTTGGAGTAATGGCGCGAAGTAAATTTGCGTCGTTTTTTTTTGATAAGTCAAAGCTAATCAATGCTACAATTGGAAAGATTAATTAGTGATTAAAATACAAATTGATTGTATGCACGTTTTTTGAGTAAGACGCTGATTAGTATAAGGTGATGTATCGTTTTTTGGTAATTAAGTTGTTGTTTTACAGTGTATTGTGTTTGTTTTTCTAGTTAAAGTTTTTGAGCCGATAAGGTAATAGAATAAGGTTTATGTTCTTTTTTTAATCCTATTTTAATCTTCAAAAGGTTCTTGAAAAGAGGCTTAGTTCTTCAAAAAATGGACGAAACCTCTTTGGCTTCTATTTTTTGTTAGTAGATTTCGCATCAATAAACTGCCAATTGAGACGTTGGTGTGAATACGTGGGAAGGGGTCATAGCCCCAAAAAGAAAGTGTTTTATTTAAAAAGATAGATTTAGTTAATGAAAAATTTTCTCTTAGTAATAAGTATCTTGGCCATAATACCAGCCTCATTATATGCGCAGCAACAGCCTACATTGAAAGACACGACCTTATATAAAGCCTTTTCTACCTCTCATCTACAACCGGTCATTATTGGTGCCAATGGTCGATATTATTATGGCGGTCAGCGTCTTCGAAATCAGTATTCGTTGGAGATTCCCTTTGGAGAATTGGATGACCCTGAAGTAAATCGATACTTCAAAAATGCACGTGTCATTCGTACCGTAGGCTCAGTGCTATCGGCTTTGCCGGGTATTTATTTCTTGATTTCGTCGCGGGTGGCAGGGCAGACTATCACGCGGCAAGCCTTTTGGATTTCTTATGTGGGGGGAGTGGCTATTTCTCTTACTTCAGGATACATTTCAAGTGCTCAATTGCGCAAGGCCGTTAAGAGCTACAATAGCCGATTGGGAGCGCCAAAATGGGGGCTTTCGGTAGAGACAATGCCAAACAACGCTATCGCCTTGGGGGTAGGATGGCGCAAAAGTTTTTAGAATCAAAAATTTAGGCAAATTTCTTTCGTTGGGCTACATATAGGCCGCTGATTACCAGACCTGTTCCTACAAAAGTGTGCCAAGACAACGGCTCTTGGAGTAATAAGTGAGAATAAGTAAAACCAAAAATGGGGCATAAAAACAGCCAAAGAGAGGCTTTGACGGCATCTTGACGGAGTAAGTAAAACCACAATTGGAGCGAAATCACTGACACTGGTACAATCAGCCACCCCGCCGAAGCCCAAAATTGAATATCCAAATGCGAGTGCTCCCAATCGGCAAAATAAAGCGTAAAAGGTAGAAGCATAAATCCGCCAAGTAACACCTGCCAGCCATTGATAGCGACATTTGATAGTTTCCACTCTACCCGTGCATAATACACACTTGCTGCCGAGACCGATACAATACCGCCCATTAAGATGGCCAATCCCTTTAGGCTTGCGTGGCTGTTTTGGAGTAAAGGCCAGGTAGCGAGTGCTGCTCCCGACAGCCCTAAGACCACTCCGAAGGCTTCATCCCACCGCAGACTACGCTGAAGCCAGATAGCTGATAGTACAATCACAAATAAAGGGCCTGTAGCAGTAGAAAGGCTACCTATACCCGCTGATACCTCGCGCATAGAAAGCACAAAAGCACTGAGATAAATGGTGGTGTTTAATAATGAAAAAATAAAAAGCTGTTTCCATTCTTTTCCTTGTGGCAAGTGACTTTTAGGGCGTGCGAGGGTATAAGCAAATCCTAGCATCAATACACCTGCTACCAAAAACCTTACATTAGCCAAAATAAGCGGATCAGCAGAACGAATCCCAAATTTGGTGGCTACGGACGCGGAAGCCCACAGCATAGCAAAAAAAATCCCAATAATTATATTTTTCACTTTTAATATTATCGACAGTGTGTATTCACTTTTTCGGCAGATAGCTCATCACCCAATGCTGCCCCTTGTTTCCATATTTTACAAGCCTTATCGGTTTGCTGATTGAGGAGTAGTGCTTCTCCTAGCCATAAATGTATCTGGTCGGTGGCAGGACTTAAATCATAAGCTTTTTGCAGGGATACGAGTGCGTCTTTAGGTTGATTGTTTTTAAGAAGATATAGCCCCCAATTTCGATGAGCGTAGCTGTTTTGTGGAGCTTTGGCCAAGGCTTGACTGATGAGCTTTTGTGCGTCGTTAGTTTTGTTTTGAAGTAGTAAAATGTATCCTTTATTGTTGAGATAAATAGGGTTGACGGGGTCAAAATCCAAAGCGCGATTGATGTATTTTTCGGCTTCTCCTAGCTGACGATTGCGGGCTTGGATGAGTGCCATGTTGTTGTACGCTAATTGCTGCTGAGGATCAAGTTTAAGGGCTTTTTCAAAATCAATTTGAGCCGCTTTAAAATCCTTTCGTTCAAAATTGACCACCCCGCGATTGACCAAGGCTTGCACATTGTTTGGGCGTAAACTAATCGCACGGTCATATTCGGCTACTGATTGGTCGTAGTAGCCTTGTTCAAACTTCAAATCTCCCCATTTAAGATAATAGTTTGATGAATCTTGGTAGATTTTGCGGATTTTTTCGAGGTCATTAACTGCCAAATTAAGCTCGCGTTTGTCAATCCAAATCTCTACGCGATTGAAATAAGCTTGGTAAAATTCTTTATCAAGCTCAATAGCCTTATTAAAATCCTCCAAAGCTTTATCGCCTTCACCTAATTTGAGATAAGCAATGCCCCTATTACTATGCACATCTGCAAAATCAGACTTTTTTTCGAGTGCTTCGTCGTAGTATCTGATGGCATTTACGTAGTCTTTTTCGGCTAATTTGAGATTACCTTTAAGAAAAAACTGCGCCGCTTCACTTTCGTCTTGGCTCGAGCATCCCGCAAAAATGAGTAATGATGCCAAGATAAACCCCGCAAAAAACGTCTTTATAAAAAAGTGGAAAGAAGAGAAGGTGGAAGAAATGAGTGTCATACTTAATAAACTTTTGTGGCACAAAGATAATGCCTTCTTACGAGGTTTTTATAGGATAGATATATTTTGATTTGATGTGTAATCTTAAAAAAATCATATTCTTTTTTTGCTTCAAAATGCCTTGGTTTTAAAAGGGCGAATATGTCGCTGTTTGAGGGGTTTGTCTGTTGTTAATCAGGATGTTGTGATTTTTATATTGCGATGTTTTTAGGAACTTTTAAAGATTTGTTTTTGTTGTTTTAATGTATTTTTCCTTTGTTAAAATAATACAAAAAGCCATGATAAACAGCCCTGAAAATCACCTCACCAAAGCCGACGAGCAATGGCGAAAGTCAATTCCTGCGCAAGTTTTTTTGAACCATTTTCGTGGAATTGATTATCACATTCGTCATGCCATGCCGTTGTCGGAAGTCCGGCACCTAGAATCTTTGAAGCGTTTTCGCCCCAAGCAGGAAGAGGCGCGTGTAGAAACAACCAAAAAATGGCTTCTCAATGCTTGGAATGCCGAATATACACTTCATAGTACGGCCGCAAATCCTGACGAAAATTACCAAAAATATGCCCTGCATTGGACTTTTCCGCAGGCTTATTATAGCGTGTTGTACAGTGTAAAAGCATTCTTGGCGATTCAAGGAATCAATGTACCTGCGGAGGCACTTGTCCGTCAAATTATCAATGGCTATGTAGTCAAAGGATGGTATCCCACACCAATAGGTTTTTATGCTGATGGGCCTTATGAAAATTATTCATTTCATCGTATTGAAGACCAAGATGAGCAGGCTTTGCTACAACCCCTTGAAACACCTAAGCAAGCAGAAGCGCATATAATTCAGTTTTTGAAAACAACCCGTAACCAACGGGCTCGTATTTCTCGTCAGCGTCTTCAGGCCAATCCTGCCAAAGCCCTCCGAACCAAGTCGGGTAAAGTACTATCTAAGTTTGGGGCGCGTCATTGGGAAGAAGTCGCCAAAGGTATGGGAGCTACTACTTACTTTGATATGATGGCACGTTTGAAAATATCCGCCAACCAACGTGAGTTGGAGCGATTTGTAGAAGCGGATGTTAATGTTGTACAATTTCATCAGTCTTTGCTCAATATTGTCAAATACCTCAATTTTGTACATGAATGCTATATTGTCAAAGCCCTAGGAGTAGAAAGATACACTCAATGGATTGATGAATTGCCGTCTTATCTGCGAGATGGATTCGTAAAAAAACGACTCCAACAAGGCATTCGGCCCGTGTTGGAGTCGCTGATGACAAAGCAAACTGCTCAAATATCCTAAATCATTTTGCCTGCGATTGTATTTGCGGGCAAAATGCTATCTTAAAAAATATCATCGTCGTCGTCATCGCCTTCTTCGTCGGGCCCCGAAAACATACTGCTAAGGAGGTCTTTGAAGTGAGTACCACGGTCAATGGCTTGCTTGCCAATGAGCGAATATTCGGCCATGCCATGAAGGGCAAATTCCATTAAAAACAATTTCTCTTCACGGCTCAACCCTCGCTGAAACTCATCCACTACATCATCGAGCCCTTCGATGGTACGGAGGCGTGCTTCGTATTCGCGGTTGGTGAGGTCACTCAAAATATCCATTTCATTTTCACCAAACCAATCTTGTACTTTTTGGAAAGGATTTTTGGCACCTTTTCTTTTCTTAAGTGATTCGGGATTGGGAAAATAATTCAGAAACTGCGTCCGAATGGCCTTTCCAATGAGATTTTGAGCTACGATGACAGGACCCTCTACTTCGCCTTCATATACAAGCTCTACCTTACCACAAATCGCCGGTACTACGCCATACAAGTCCGAAATTCTGACATAGGTTTCTTTTTCACCATTGAGCAATACGCGCCTTTCGGCAGTAGAGAGTAGATTTTCGTAAGCGGCAATTGTCAAACGCGCCGACACCCCACTTTTAGAGTCTACGTATTCGCTTTCGCGCGCTTCAAAGGCAATCTGTTCAATCAAATCTTTGATGATTTCGTTGGTTTTGACCATGCCTTTTTGCTCCGTCTTGACAATTGCTTCTTGTGTTGTGATTTTCTTCCCGGTTTCAAGGTCTTTGGGGTAGTGCGTCACAATTTGACTATCAATGCGGTCTTTCAATGGGGTGACAATACTGCCACGATTGGTATAATCTTCTGGATTGGCGGTGAACACAAACTGAATGTCAAGAGGTAATCGTAGCTTGAAACCGCGAATCTGAATGTCGCCTTCTTGTAATATATTGAACAATGAAACCTGAATACGTGCCTGTAAATCAGGGAGTTCGTTGATGACAAAAATGCCACGGTGAGAGCGAGGAATCAGCCCAAAGTGAATAACGCGCTCGTCGGAGTAAGGCAACTTGAGGGTGGCGGCTTTGATAGGGTCTACATCTCCGATAAGGTCGGCCACCGAAACGTCAGGCGTTGCCAATTTTTCGGAATAACGCTCATCACGATGTACCCAAGCCACAGGGGTTTGGTCGCCTTTTTCCGTCACTAAGTCCCGGGCAAAACGAGACAATGGTTGCATGGGGTCATCGTTGAGGTCGGAGCCTTCTACTATGGGCATATATTCGTCAAGTAGATTGACCATGAGGCGTGCAATACGTGTTTTGGCCTGCCCACGCAATCCCAACAAATTGATATGATGCATAGACAAGATCGCTCGTTCTACTTCGGGAATAACGGTGTCTTCATATCCCCAAATACCTGGAAAAACCGATTCTTTGGCTCTAAGTTTTTCTATAAGATTGTCTCTAAGTTCTTGTTTAATCGACTTGGGCTGATAGCCTGCCGCCTTTAATTCTCCAAGCGTGTGGATTTGTAACAGTTGTTTTGACTTCAAATCTCGATAAGCCATATTGTAAGAATTGGTTTGTTTGGGTATCTACATTAACAGCCCTAAAGTGGGAATAGTTTGGCAACTTTATCAAAGTTTTAGAACTTTGGCAAACTTGATTTGTATACTATCTCATTTTCGCGATATTTGCTAATAGTATGCTTGCAGAATACAAAACCCAATAAACCAATATGCACTTGATTCAACAACTTTTATTTGCCGTGGCGTTGGGAATTACGGCATGGCTGATGGCCAAAAGAGTGGGTGTTATAAAAAAAACGATTCAACTAGGCAAAGCTGAAGACCGTACCGACCACCCTGAACAGCGCCTTAGTACTATGCTACGCGTGGCTTTTGGTCAGAAAAAAATGTTTGATAAGCCGGTGGTGGGCATCATGCACTTTGTAATTTATGCAGGCTTTTTGCTCATCAATATAGAAGTATTGGAGATTGTCTTAGACGGTCTTTTTGGAACTCATCGTTTGTTTGTACCTTACTTGGGGAGTTTTTATACGGTACTCATCAATTTTTTTGAATTTTTGGCCTTTGGGGTGCTTGTAGTGTGTATCGTATTTTTGATTCGTCGCAATATCCTCAAAGTAGCACGCTTGCAGCCTAGTCGCCACCGTGAGCTTAATGGATGGCCTGCTTTGGATGCCAATAGTATTTTGCTCATCGAAAGTGTGCTCATGATTGCGATTTTGAGCATGAATGCCGCCGATAGTATTTTACAAAAACGGGGAGTAGAGCATTACTATCCTGCGGGGGATTTTTTGTTTAGTAGTTTACTACAACCTATTTTTTCTGGAATATCAGACGGAGCGCTGATAGCCTTGGAGCGAGGAGCATGGTGGGCACACATTTTGGGAATATTTGCATTTGCAATTTATGTCACTTATTCCAAGCATTTACATATCTTTTTGGCATTTCCCAATACCTATTTTGCCAATCTCACCCCCAAAGGAGAAATGCACAATATGCCTGAGGTCACGAAAGAAGTTAAGATTATGCTAGGATTAGAACAAGCCGACAACAATGAAGTACCAGCAGAAATTGGCCGCTTTGGCGCAAAAGACGTCACGGATTTGAGTTGGAAAAATCTCATGGATGCCTATTCATGTACCGAATGTGGGCGCTGTACGTCGGCTTGTCCGGCCAATATTACTGGAAAAGCCTTATCGCCTCGTAAAATTATGATGGATACTCGTGATAGATTAGAAGATATTGGGAAAAATATGCAGGCCAATGGAGGAGAGTTTAAGGAAGATGGTAAGAGTCTACTTGGTGATTACATCAAAGAAGAAGAGATATTGGCGTGTACTACTTGCAACGCTTGTGTGCAAGAATGTCCAGTTTTGATTAATCCTTTGGATATTATTTTGCAATTGCGTCGTTACAAAATAATGGAAGAAGCCCAAGCCCCTGCTTCTTGGAATATGATGTTTGGCAACCTTGAAAACAACCAAGCTCCTTGGAAGTTTTCGCCCAGCGACCGTTTCAATTGGGCGGATAATATCAAATAATGATGTCGTTTAGGAAGCTAAGCCGGCAAATAAAGTAGCATTAGATAAGTTTTGAAGTGGTATAATGTTCAGGATAAAAATTTTTACTTTTCAAAAAACGCTAAAATGAATCATCAGATTATCAATAATACCGAGGAAAATCGATTTGAAACTTGGCTAGGTGAAACCGCTGCTTTTGTAGAATACGGCCAGCACGACGACGAACTCATCACTTTTTATCATACCGAAGTTCCGAAAGAATTTGAAGGGCAGGGGATAGGCTCTATTTTAGCAAAGCATGTACTGGATTATGCCCAAACGCATCATTTGAAAGTGCGGCCTTTGTGTCCGTTTATTAAAGCCTATATTCAGAGGCATCCTGAGTATGAGCCTCTCGTATATCACAAAGAAGGTCATTAAAAACAAAAACGGGACGTTAAGCGCCCCGTTTTTGTTTTTCGTGATATTTATTCTCCAAAATGTTTGCGAACTTTTACAAGGGCAGAACCAATCACTTGGTGCATATCATAATAGCGATATTCGGCCAATCTCCCCCCAAAAATCACCTTGGTTTCAGCTTCGGCTAGTTTGCGATATTCACGCAAGAGGCGATCATTTTTGTCGTCATTTACGGGATAATAAGGTTCTTGACCAGGAGTCCATTCCTGTGGATACTCATGAGTGATGACTGTTTTTTCTTGGGTTCCAAACTCAAAATGTTTGTGTTCGATGATACGCGTATAGGCTGTTTCGCCGTCAGTATAATTTACTACTGCATTGCCTTGATAATTAGGCGTATTGAGGGTTTGATGTTCAAAGCGAAGGCTGCGATATTCGAGATATCCTAGTTTGAAATCAAAATATTCATCCAATTGACCGGTGTAAACGATTTCCTTTGCTAAGGCATCTAGTTGCGCGCGATTTTTGAAATAATCTACTCCTAACCGTACTTCACTACCTTCAAGTAGAGCTTCATTGAGTTTATTATACCCTCCGATAGGAATTCCCTGATAGCGGTCGTTGAAGTAATTGTTATCAAAAGTAAAACGAACGGGTAGTCTTTTGATGATGAAGGCAGGTAAATCTACACATTTGCGTCCCCATTGTTTTTCGGTATAGCTTTTGATAAGCTTTTCATAAATATCAGTGCCTACCAAAGAAATCGCTTGCTCTTCGAGGTTTTTTGGGTCTTTGATGTTGGCCGCCTCAATTTGTTCTTGAATTTTAGCGCGGGCTTCTTCTGGTGTACGTACTTTCCACATTTGGTAGAAAGTATTCATATTAAATGGCAAATTGTAAAGTTCGCCATAATAGTTGGCCACTGGCGAATTGGTATAACGATTAAACTCTACAAATGAGTTGACATAATCCCAGATTTCTTTGTCGTTGGTGTGGAAAATATGCGCTCCATAATAATGAACGTTGATTCCTTCTACATTTTCGCAGTAGGTATTCCCACCGATATGATTACGACGGTCAATTACCAAGCATTTTTTGCCTCTTTTGGTAGCTTCATGCGCCCAAACATTTCCAAAAAGTCCTGCGCCTACTATTAGATAATCGTACATGTTTATTGTTTAGTAGTTAAAATCAATATATTATAGTCTCCAGTAAGTTATTTTGTCGTCAGTATTTTGGTACATTCCTTTCAAATCCATGAGAATAGGTGCACCATTCATAATAGATTTGAAATAATCGATAGTCAGTTCTTTATAATGCTGATGTCCCACTGATACAATCACGGCGTCGTATTGGTCAGAAGGGCTATCCATTAAGGTAAGGCCATACTCATGGGCGACTTCATTGGGGGAAGCGTAGGGATCTACTAAATGGACATTAATTGAAAAACTCATCAATTCTTTTACCAAATCAGCTACTTTAGAGTTGCGGATGTCCGATACATTTTCTTTGAAAGTTACCCCCATGACTAGTACTTTGGCATTTTGTGGGCTTTTTCCTTTATGAATAAGCATTTGTACAAGTCTTTTGGCGATAAAGGCGGGCATACTGTCATTGATGCGACGGCCACTATGGATGACCTGCGGGTCGTATCCAATTTTTTTTGCTTTGTATAAAAGATAATAAGGATCTACACCTATACAATGTCCCCCTACAAGCCCTGGGTATAGCTTGATAAAATTCCACTTGGTACTTGCTGCATCAATTACGTCTTTGGTATCAATTCCCATTTTATCAAAAATAATCGCCAATTCATTCATAAGCGATATGTTGAGGTCTCGTTGGGTATTTTCGATCACTTTTGCGGCTTCGGCGACTTTGATAGTGGGCGCTTTATAAATACCTGCAGTGATGATTTGGCCATATACTGCTGAAATTTCAGCTAGTGCTTCTGGGTCATTTCCTGAAACTATTTTCAGGATTTTATCAATAGTATGTTCTTTATCGCCCGGGTTTATACGCTCAGGTGAATAACCTATTTTAAAGTCTACTCCAGCTTTTAGGTTTGATTCTTTTTCCAAAACAGGAAGACAATCTTCTTCTGTGCAACCAGGGTAAACGGTAGATTCATAAACGACATAGTCTCCTTTTTTAAGGACTTTACCGATAGTTTGTGAAGCTTTGAGGAGAGGTTTGAGGTCAGGAACTTTGTAATCGTCTACGGGAGTAGGGACAGCTACTACAAAAAAGTGAGCTTGTTTTAAAACTTCTGTATCTGAAGTGAAAGTAATATTCTTATTAGTAAAAGCCGACGAGTCTAATTCATGAGAAGGATCCTGCCCTTGCTGCATCATAGCGATGCGCTGTTGATTAATATCAAACCCAATGACGTCAAAGTATTTGGCAAACTCCAATGCGATAGGCAATCCCACATATCCTAAACCGATGACTGCTATTTTGTTTTCTTTGTTAAGGAGCTTTAGGTACATTTTTTTATTTAATCAGGCCGTAAAGATAGCATATGAGTAGGGTGAGTACCAAATGAAAAGACCTTGACGCTCATGCCAAGGTCTTTTCATTATATTTTGCCATTAAGTATTAAGGCATCAATTTTAATTCTACGCGGCGGTTTTTCTTGAGACCTTCCACGGTACCGTTGTCAGCGATTGGTTTAAATGAACCATAGGCATCGACTACAATACGGTTTGGATCTTTCAAACCTGCTTGGCTTAGGTATTGCTTCACAGCATTGACACGACGCTCAGAGAGGGCTACGTTGTAGCGGTCAGAGGCACGACGGTCAGCGTGGCCAGCCATTTGCAGACGGCACTGAGTTTTATTCATCAATTCTACTACTTTGTTCAACAAGTCGTAGAACTCAGGCTTGATGATAGCTTTGTCGGTATCAAATAGTACGTTTGCAAAGATTTCGGTACAAGCCATGCCAGGAAGTGCATCTTTTACGTACTTATCGAAGTCTATTCTCTGACCAGCGCCACTTACGATACTACCTGCTGGAGTGTTTGGTTCTTTATCAAAATAATCAGACACACCATCATTATCACTATCTATCAACAAGCGTGGGTCGATTTCTTTGGGCTTATTGGCTTTAGCGATAGAGTCGATTTCGGCCAAAGAAAGGATTTTTGGTGGTTTTACTAACAATTTAGGATCTGTATATCTTAAATGATAAAATCCTTTACCAGCATCAAGAGCATTGAAATCATACGCCCATTTGCCATTTTTCTTTTGAACTTTAAGAGGGTTTTTACCCAATTTATAAGTCAAACTAACAGCCAAAAATCCGTATTTGTCAAGAGCTGAGTTTCCTTTTGGAGTACCTAGAAAACTATTAGGAGTTCCTCCTTCGTAAAGGCGCCCTCCTTCATTACCGTCATAAATAGCTGAGGGGTCTCCACCTACAGTAGCGTCCAATTTTTCAGTATTGACGTTGTTGAGGCGGAAGTCTAAGCCTAAGTCTAAGTTTTTGGTAAGTTCGTAAGACACATTAAATCCTACCGGAATCACCCACTCTTGGGTATAAGCAGAAGCTTTTTTGTTTAGCTCTGCGGTATTGTTACGTAAGCTAGGAGAGTCGTCTGAACGACGTTGAATACGGCCCGACCCCAAAGAGTAAGCCGTTGATCTAAACCAGATTTGTCCAGCACCTCCATACACATCCATTTTCCAACGTTTCATTTTGGTAGGCCCAAAAAGCAACCCTTTTATGTTGACAGTTGCTGCTACATCTGCTTGGAAATAGTTCGCATTAAAGTATGATTGGTAGAGTCGGCGCTTCATACCTTTGAGATTACCACCTCCCACATCCAATCGTGCTCCAAAAAGGTAGGTGAGTTGTTTTCCTAGCGATAAACCAACATGCATGGTTCCGCGTTCTGAACGGCTGTCGAAGTTGTTAGTACCTACGGGCCAAAAATCATACTGCCGCAAGTCCCCATAAAACTGGCTTGCACCCACATAGGCGCTCAAAGACCAAGTGTTCAGCTTGTAAGGACCTTCATAGGGAGCCTTAGGGTTGTACTGTGCTTGTGATTCAAGCGCACATGTTCCCAACAGTAAAAGTGTGACAAGCAGAGATACTTTTTTCATAATAAACCTTTTTGGTGATTTTGAATAAGGGGGATACATTTCACTCTATAACTATAAATTCTATCTACTTCTTCGCAAAAATAGTCGTTCCGGACCATATTCGCCAACAAAAGTAGAGATTCAATTTTTATTTCAAAAATCTTTTCCTCACTAAAGAAAAATCTTTTCCCTCAACTTTCAAAGCCGCTGGGTAATTTTTTTCAAAATCGCGTTTTTCCACGAATTGAAAGAGCCTGCCAAGATTTGCTCACGAGCTTGCCCTATTAGCCATAGATAAAACGTTAAATTGTGGATACTGGCTATCTGTGCTCCAAGTATTTCCTCAGCCTTGAGGAGATGCCGTAAGTAAGCTTTTGAATAAAAACTACTCACGTACCCTCCTAAACTTTCATCAATAGGACTCAAGTCAGCTTTCCACTTTTCATTCCGAATATTAATTACACCTTCGGTTGTATAAAGTATTCCATGACGGGCATTGCGAGTAGGGAGTACACAATCAAACATGTCGATTCCCAATGCAATGCTTTCAAGTATGTTTTCGGGAGTTCCTACTCCCATGAGGTAGCGGGGCTTATCTACCGGCAAAATATCACATACCAATTCTGTCATCTCGTACATATCTTCAGCGGGTTCCCCTACCGATAGTCCACCTATAGCGTTGCCTTCTCTACCCATACTTGCGATGGTCTCAGCCGATTGTTTCCTAAGGTCTTTGTATGTGCTGCCTTGTACAATCGGAAACAAAGTTTGTTGATAACCATAATGAGGCAAGGTATTATCAAAACGTTCACAACAACGCTTGAGCCATCGGTGTGTTAATTCCATAGACTGACGTGCGTACGAAAAGTCACATGGGTAGGGGGTACATTCGTCAAAAGCCATGATAATATCCGCTCCAATTTTGCGCTGGATATCCATGATATTTTCAGGGGTGAAAAAGTGAGTGGACCCATCGATGTGGGATTTAAACTTGACTCCTTCTTCGGTGATTTTGCGTCCTGTACCAGCCAAAGAGTAAACCTGATAGCCACCACTATCGGTCAAAAGAGGTTTGTCCCAACCGTTAAATTTATGCAATCCACCCGCTTTTTCCAAAACATCCAAACCAGGCCTTAGGTAAAGGTGGTACGTATTTCCTAGAATAATTTGAGCTTTTATGTCTTCTTTGAGCTCTCGCTGATGAACTGCCTTTACGGTACCAGCAGTGCCTACTGGCATAAAAATAGGGGTTTGAATGGTACCGTGGTCGGTTTGGAGAGTACCTGCTCGGGCTTTACTGAGGGCGTCTTTATGGGTGATTTCAAATATCATTAAGATACAGTAGATTGGATGTGGCTATGAAGCCGTAAACGAATTAAAATCAAAAAATAGTATTTGCTTTCGCTGTTGAAATCAAAAAATATTTACAAAAATAGTGAGCTTCATGAGTTTATCTAGTTTTGAGCATCTACTATCACAAAATCACCTGCTATATTTGCGGACTTTTTGATGCTGCATGGATATATTTTACTCTATCGATTGGTTCTCTTCTCCTGTTTTAAATGTTTTACTAGCGCTTTTTATAGCTGCTGTAATCATACAGTTATATTTTATTCTCTTCGTTTTTACAAGGATATTATGGAAGCCGTTCATAACTCCCCCAGAAAAATGGACCGGAGTAAGTGTTATTGTGTGTGCTCACAATGAAGCCGACAACCTCAAGGAGTTGCTGCCCATGCTTGATGAACAAGATTATCCAGAATATGAGGTGATTGTGATTAATGATCGCTCTTGGGATGATACCGAAGAATGGGCCGAAACCTCTGCGGTAGCTTTTAAGCACGTACACTTTATGCACATCGACAAAGAGTATGAGCATGTGACTCCCAAAAAATATGCGCTCACAACTGGCATAAGAAATGCTAAGCACGACATCGTTTTACTCACCGATGCCGATTGCCGACCTACCACAGATCAGTGGCTCAAAGGAATGGTAGAGTGCCTAGCAGAAGATAAAGAAATTGTGCTGGGTTTTTCGCCCTATGAAAAACATGGCGGTTTTTTGAACCTATTGATTAGGTTCGAAACTTTCTATACAGCAGTGCAATACCTATCTTTTGCTTTGGCAGGAAGACCCTATATGGGAGTAGGAAGGAACTTGTTGTATCGTAAAAAAACTTTTTTGAACAATAAAGGATTTTATAGCCATTTGAAAGTAACAGGAGGCGACGATGATTTGTTAATGAACGAAATTGCTAACAAAACCAACACGGCTGTCTGTCTCAATCCAGATACTTTTATGGTTTCAATCCCAAAGAAAACGTGGAAAGAGTGGTATCGTCAGAAGAAGAGACACTTGTCGGTGAGTAAGCATTATAAAATTCATCATAAAATTAGGCTGGCATGCTTATCGGCGTCTCAAGTGCTTACGTGGATAGTGGGATTAGTTATTTTTTCGTTAGGGATTGTATGGTATCCTGCCTCATTGGGATATTTGATTATAGCAGGAGGCGTATTTTTGATACGTTTGCTTAGTTTATGGATTGTACTAGGCTTGGCTTCCCGAAGATTATACAAAACCGTGGGATGGTTTAGTATTCCTTTTCTTGATTGGGTATTGTTTGTGTATTATATCATAATGGGGGTAGTGATGTGGAGCAATCGCCGCAAAAAAGTACGCTGGCGCTAGGTGGCCTGATTTTTTAATATTTCATACATAAAGAGTAACTTGTGCAAAAGAAAAGCACGTCAATTAATAGAATGGAAATCATAGAAAAATATTTTCCCCAACTTGCTCCTACTCAGAAAGCACAGTTTGGACAATTGGGAGAACTGTATGCTTACTGGAATGCACAAATCAACGTCATTTCACGTCAAGATGTTGAAAATCTTTACGAGCGACATGTGTTGCATTCATTAAGTATTGCCAAAGTGGTAAAGTTTAGGGAATTTGCGAGTATTTTAGATGTAGGTACCGGAGGAGGATTTCCAGGTATTCCTTTAGCTATAATGTTTCCTGAAGCCGAATTTCATTTGGTCGACAGCATTGGAAAAAAAATCAAAGTAGTGGAGGAGGTTTCCAAAGCCTTAGGACTGGCCAATGTAAGAGCTCAGCATTGCCGTGCCGAGCAAGCTGATGGTACCTATGATTTTGTAGTCACTAGAGCAGTAGCCCGAATCACTCCTTTGTCAGGTTGGGTACGCAATAAAATAAGTCCAAATCATGTACACACATTAAGGAATGGTATTTTGGCGTTGAAAGGGGGGGATTTGGAAGAAGAAATGGCCGAGTTGAAGCGTAAGTATCGGATTTTTGACCTTTATGAGTTTTTTGAAGAAGAGTTTTTTGAAACAAAAAAGATAGTACACGTGCCTTTGAGTAATTAGATATATCAACACACAAATTTAATCATACATCGCAATGAACGAAATATTCAAATCAAGTAGCATAAAAGATCCTGTACGTCCCAATGAGGTTCATTTGACGGAAAAAGGAGTGAGCTTCAAGCTAAAGAAGTTGATTGGAGGCACAGAGCAGTTTGTATTTTACAGTGATATTTCAGGGGTAGAGATTGACAGTGGTATGTTTTTCGCCACGATTCGGGTAATTCCTCGTGCTCGTCCTGAGATTGTCATTGAAAACTTTTCCAAGGGAGATGCACAGCGTATCAAAGAATTGATTTTACAACGTGTATAATTTCGCTCATTTTGAGTAAGTTAATGAAAGTAAGGCTAAGAAAAATGATTTTTTTTAAAAAAAGTCTTGCTTGTAATTAATTTAACTGATACTTTTGCACCACCAAAATCGGAAACGATAGCGGTGGCCTCAAAATCCCGAATAGCTCAGTCGGTTAGAGCATCTGACTGTTAATCAGAGGGTCGCTGGTTCGAGCCCAGCTTCGGGAGCCTGAAAATCAAGCACTTATGAGATAAAACTTGTAAGTGCTTTTTTATTTGCACAAGATTTGCACAAGATTATTACCAAATGAAAAAATCAGAGCCAAAGTTTGAGGGGCTTAATCTATTGAATAGGAAAACTATTTTCAATCTCACACTTGATAAGGATACGGCTAAACAAAAATCAGAACATAGTCGATATGAATCTGAATTGGAGAAACCTTTGGCTGCCTTAAAACTTATGTAGTATAATAAAGATATAATAAGCAGGTTAATCTATTGAATATGAATGTTTTTAAAAGAACTACTAAATAAAAATCATTTCGCCTATTAGTTAGGCTCAAAAATTTTGTAATTTAGAATAATTATTTTATTTATATCCGTGATAGTTATTACTGAACCTAAAAAACTGTCTTTTTCCGGCCATGAATCTTTTCAGTGCCGTAGTTTATGGTTGAAAAAAGGATACGATTTTCTAAAAGCTGGTAATTCCTTCAGTAATGAAAATGCTGTTGTCAAATTAGGAGTTGGGAAAAACATGGTAAACGCAATTCGTTATTGGATGCGAGCGTTTGGTTTGACAAAGTCAGACAGTGACGATCCAAGTGATCTAGCTCATAAATTGTTCAATGATATTGATGGCTGGGATCCATATCTTGAAGATATCGCTACTCTATGGCTATTGCATTATCAACTGGTAATCACTAATCGAGCATCAATTTACGGTCTTATTTTTAACAGCCTTCGACGAGATAAGATTGAGTTTACAAGATCCCACTTCATCAATTACGCCAAAAGGCAAGCAGAGACGAGTAGAACTGTTTTAAGTGAAAACTCTGTAAAAACAGATTTTGATGTATTTGTTCGAATGTATCTTCATTCAGACATACAAGTAAAGGATCGTGATGAAAGTTTGACCGGTCTATTGACAGATCTGAATTTGATTCGATCATTTCGTCGAAGGAAGGAAGAAGATTTCTTTGTAATTGATAATACTGATAAATCTACCCTTCCGGATGCAATATTACTCTATGGCATCTTAGCAAACCGGCAATTTGATTTTTCAATTAACTTCAATACTTTACTGACTGAGCCCGATCAAGTTGGTAGTGTTTTTGCACTGAATGCTTCCGGTTTATATGCGAAGTTGGAGCGCATTGTCTCTAATACGATAAATAACGCAGTGTTTAGTGATCAGGCAGGTATTCGTGAGTTATCATTTAAATCTATACCTGATCCCATGACCATTTTAGCTAATTATTATGAAAGCTAATAGTTACAGCCCCTCTATCAATATTCTTCGCGATGTTAATCGTAATTTAGTATACTATCCAACTCCCAACGCGGTTAGAGTTGTTAATCAGATTGCTGATGATTTTAAGAAAGGAAATAGGTCGTTCAATATTGTAGGAGCATATGGTACAGGTAAATCATCATTATTATGGGCTTTGGAACGAAGTCTCCGATCGGTTGCAGAAAAGGGAAGTGAACGCTATTTCAATATAAATTTAGTGACTCATGCCAAAGCTGAAGTAATTAATTGAGGGATGGGCATTATTGAAAAGTGACTTTAAAATTCTCTAAACTGCCCAACTCTCTTTGATTAGTGAAATTATCATACATGATTAATTGGACTGTGCAACTCGCTATCATTAAGTAGGCAC
>NZ_JARNTW010000018.1 GCF_029433105.1 Runella sp. MFBS21
ATTGGGGGTTGGCCATGTCGCAATTGTACATTAAATTTGGCGATAGATTACAAGCTGACAGAGAAAATTACCTCGGAGGCTGAAAAGGCAAAACTAAAATCCTGACACAGTTCAGCGTACACTCCCAAATCCTGACACAGTTCAGCGTACACTCCCAATCCTTGCAAGTCTCAGTAAAATAACACCTTAAAATCATATAGTCTTAGATTTAACTAAAAATCACTCAAAATAACTTGTATTTAGGGATTCTTAGATTTAATTTTTCATTACAGCCAGACTCACCACATATCCGTATTTTTTTCTATTAGCGGAAGAATTGCGTTATGCAAGAAAGTACCTCTAAAAGTAGAAAACATCACCCCTCTTGCCGTAGAAATCGCAGAATCATTTAGAGAATCTCGCAATTGCGAATTTATATCTACCTTCCCTTCGGCTTCCCTAACCGCCTTTTCAAAGCCCTGAATTTCAAAAATGCAACTTACTGACAAAGTCCCGTAAACAATCGTTCGTTCTTCGTTAGTAATTTTAGTATGTACAATCACAAAAATTAGTTTTTCCTCACTATTAACACTATTTTCAATACGAACCTCAAAACTAGCATTTCTTAATAAAGAATTCGGATTGAGTTGAGAGTTCAACGAACTAGCTAGCAACTCAATCCTATTTATTCTCACCCCAACGTCTAGAGTATCTTCTACTTTTTCCATTTTATGCTTCGTATACCTTTGGTTGTGAAAAAGAAGAACTGAATTGATGACTTGATGCCGTTACCATTTTTCCCTCCTGCCCATTAGATGGAGTTAGTAAAACTATAGGCTGAACTACAACCTTAACTTCGATTTTTTTCTGATAAACCACCTGATTGCTTATGGGTGCACCTAACAAGGTCATCAGTTCTACATCAAGGGTTAAGGCAATTTCAGTTAATATATCAATAGTAAAGTTATGGGTTCCACTCAACCACTTAGTGATTTCAGACGGATTTTTTCCAGTATGTTCAGCAAACTGCGACTTATTCCAACCTTTAGCTCTCATCAAATCCTCAATCCGAGCAGCAAGTTGCATTTTTACTTTTGTCTTTTCCATTTCTTTTGGATCGACTTCGTCTAGTAACTCCTGAAGTCTAGAGCTATTATACGTCCTTGCCTTAGTTTCTTTATTCATCGTCGTAGTTTTTTAAATTTCCTTCCAATTCCATACCCTCCCAATGCAAATCACCCTTATCTATCTGTTTTATGATACATTCTGCATAGCTCATTATCCTCCTAACCTCTTCCGATAGTTTCTCATCTTCTTGCCACCTTCTTATTGCTTTATCTTTATAACCGCCCCCACCCAGTATTATTGCAATTCCGCTAAACCTTATACAATACAGCCGAAGATTGCTTTCTTCCTCATCATACAGTGCATAAACATACTTTCCATAACGCTTCTGAAATTCGTAATCACCCTCTTGTTTAAAGAAGCTTTCTCTCGCTCCTGTGTTATGACCAATCACTTTTATCCGCTGAAGTATTTGTTTTATTTCATTTTTGTATTCATATACGTATTCCCCCACAAACTTATCAAGCAATGTCTCATTATCTCCCTGTGGAATGATAGAATAGACACTTGCCTCCCCTCCACTAAAAGCTTGCATTTTGACAATTTCGTAGTTCACTTTTCTTAACGAGGAGGTTTATAATGAATACATATAATAACAATACGTTTCACTTATATATGAAATTATACTGCAAAATTAGTACCTAATATGAAAATATAACGAAAAATACAGGAAAAATTTCACTAATAAGTGAAGAAATAGCTTAAGTCAAGAAACTATCATTTAAACATTACGAGCAAAAGTGCAAAAAATAGACTCGCTACTGCAATCCCAATCGAGATATGGCCAAGGTTCAAGGAGCATATGACTGCGCGTGTCAAAATTATCTTAGACATTTTGGCAAATTTCAAAGGAGAAAACCCCGAAAATGCTCTAAAACAGATACTTGTCCGCATCAAGGAAACTACCAAAGGAGAATTTTCGTTAAAGAGGTACTTCAATCAGTTGCGTGTTTTAGCTCAACTTCGTAACTTAGAACCGCTGCGGCGGGTCGCTCAATTTAAAAAACGCTATGGACAGCATTGCAGAATACATCAAAGAAGAAAGGGACGTTCTCTATCTCCGTGGGCAAGAACGAGCACAAACGAAGTGTGTAACTAACTTACTTCAAAAACTAAATTTGCCTTTTGAGCAAATTGCAGAAGTTGCTGGTGTTACAGTAGATTTTGTAAAATCTGTACATCGACAACTCACTGAAAAATAAATTTTCGAAGGGCTTTTATAGTCAGTCTATTGAAGCTTTAGATATTTTCTACACAAGATATTTTCAAAAGCCTTTTGAGTATCAGTAAGTCTTCATACTTTCGGCTACACCCAAAGAAAACGACGACTCCAGTAAGCAAGTTTTTGGAGAATAAGTTAAAGTTTTTTTTTCAGTATCGAATGTTTTGTAGGATCATAATCTACGGGAATCATATCTGCAAAAAAACCCACACATCTATAATTTTCCACGACAGGGGCATTTTTCACTAAATTTCCCCAAGTATCATCTTTTTTTACAACCTGCGACACTACAATGGAATCACTTCCCTCATTACTTTCATAAAGGAAGTCAATAAGAAAATATCCTAAAGAGTTATCCATAGAATGGTTAGAATGGTTTAAAATGGCTAAATATATAGTGATAACCTCAGTTTCTCTATCCCTTAATCAATCCTTTGTAGACGCTGAAAAGCTTCCTTTTTGGCTTTAATGTCTGTATTATTAAATATTTTAAAGTTTTCCCAGTCTACATAAGCGGTGTTACTAGATACATGTAAGTAAGGGCGCTTCTCAGCACTGTCGAGCTCCGGAACATATATCACAGTAAGCGTGATACTTGGCTGATACTTCGGATAAAATGTCAACGTAAGTTTCATTCCCAATAACGTTACCAGTCATTTATTTAACAAGTTATGAAACTTTGATTATGAGACCAAGTTTTGGTACTATAAAATGTTTGTAAGAATTAAAGAAAGTCGTAGTTGTAGTGAATATGCTCTTTAAAAGCACTTTCCAGTAGAACAAGGATTGAAACCTCCGTTTTCCCTGTGTTCAAAGCCTAGGCAAAAAGCTTTAAAAGTGCTTCGGATCAGTGGCGTAGCAGCGTGTCCTTTCATAGTCGTGGTATAGAAAACTGCAAGTATTACTTTCTTTTAACCTTAAAATAAAAAAATTTTGATAAATAATTATACTTTTGATATATTTGTCTAACTTATTAAAGTAGTGGTAATGACTTTTTGAGCCTCTCCATTTTATGAGGAGGCTCTTTTGTATTTAAAGGTTATTCTGCGTCTGAAGAGACATTTTTCTTTACTTTGCCGGGAGTAATATGAAACCATCTTTTGAAAACATCAATAAATTTAATAGGCTGACTATATCCCAAAAGTTTTGACACGTCTTCTACTTTATATCCATTTTGGAGTAAATCCAATGCGTAGTTCAGTTTTATTTCGGTATGACATTCAAATACTGGCCTTCCGTATTTGGTTTTAAATGTTTTTTTAAATTTTGACACACTCATGCCTGCCTCATTTGCCATTTCTTCAAGCGAAGGTAGCTTTACCAGCGGTTGAGCGATGTATTTATCGTAGAGTTGGGCAAGTTTTTCTTCATCTTGTGTGGTAGCTTCGACAAAAACATTTTTTCGCGTAAAAAACAGTTCAGGTAAATAATCCGCAAAGAAGCCATCTAATAGACTCCCTATCATTTGTTTTTTAGCCACCCCTTTGTCATATAGGGAGTCTTTTAAGGAGGTAATATGCAATAAATTATGCAGATCTTGCCTACTAAAACTGAGCGGTGTCAAGGTAAGATCTAGATTTAACTTTGCTCTGATACTATAAAAAACTTCAAGAGGATACCGCGCATACGCCCACTCCCAAGGCACAGCGATTGAAATCAACGAAATAGGAATAGAATCTATCGTCCAAATATCAGTATCGGCTGCCGAACAAAAAACATTATCTATCACCAAACCAATACCTTCTTTAGAAATCTGAATAGTCGCCAAAGGACAATGCAGATAAAATCCTTCAAAAATATTAATACAATTGAGAGAAGAATGAGCTTCCATTACCTCTCGATTAAATACAATAGGCTCATAATAAGGGTTTTGGTTCTGATTAAAAACAGGGAGAGGTGTTGCATTGTCCATAGTGCAATAGGGTGAATGTGTGGATAATTAGACATAATATAAAAAGAAGTAAGCTAAAAATAAAAATGCTGAATAGTAAAGTAACAAGTACCAGCTTGACAATACAGAAAAACCAATAAGTTCCTCATAATGACAAACTTAAAAAACATAAGATATATAAGTTGAGCAAATAGGCAGCTCCCCAAAAGCCCCCTAAATACTAATAATCAGAACGCCAAAGCAAGTCGATTTTTTTCTCAAGCATATATATATACGTTACTAAAAACCCTCATAGGGTTGCTTGATTAGCCATGGCTTTTAGAATAGAAAAATGGAAAGTAAGCTAGCGGTGGCGGAGTTGACTCACAAAGCAGCACTTGAAATAGATATAAATATTGCTTTTCATAGAAATAGAGAGGTTGGTCAGGTTATAGGTAGTATATGCTTTAATATGATATAATATTTCGAAAAGTATTATATGTCGATTATCTACTCTTCAAAATATTTATTTTATATGGTTTTATTCCGCAACCCACTGCATCATTAAGCCAGTCAAGTACCCGCCATAAGTACCTACGGCATATCCTAGTATAGATAACAAAACCCCTACAGATGCCAAAGAAGGATGAAAAGCAGCCGCAACCACAGGCGCCGAAGCCGCCCCGCCTACATTGGCTTGTGAACCTACGGCGGTAAAAAAGAAAGGAGCATTGACGAGTTTGGCAACGACTAGTGTAATAATCACGTGCATCGACATCCAAATAATACCGACGGCAAACAGTCCAGGGTTTTCGGCAACTGCAAAAATGTCCATTTTCATCCCAATAGTTGCGACCAAAATATACAAAAAAAGGCTCCCTATTTTGGAAGCTCCAGCAAACTCAAGCTGGCGTAAACGCGTAAAAGAAAGCACAATACCAATCAATGTCACTGTAGATACAACCCAAAAGAAGCTGGAGGTAAGGCTTAGTTTTTCGAGAGAAGGATAATGCTCTTTAATCCACGGAGCCATAAAATCGGCAAAAAGGTGCGCTAACCCCGTAGCACCAAACCCTACCGCACCTATCAATACCAAATCTTTGAGCGTGAGCAAGCGCTGTGATACTTTTTGTTCCTTCTCTAATTTATGTTTTAATTCTTCAATAGAAGAGGCATCAGCTTTAAAAAAAGAATCAATCTTACTCGCCTGCCCAGCACCGTAGATAAGTACCGCCATCCAAATCTCGGCCACAATCACATCTACTGCAATCACCTGCGAAAACAGTCGGTCACTAGGCTGAAATATCTCTTTGAGGGCAGTTTGGTTAGCACCGCCTCCTATCCAGCTACCCGCAATCGTCGATAGCCCCCGCCATACAGCATCAGCCCCTTGCCCACCAACTACCTCTGGAGCTACGCTTTTGACTATGCCAACAGCAACAGGCCCACCCAACATCACTCCGAGTGTACCCGCAAAAAATACAATGAGGGCTTTGGGGCCTAATCTCAACACTGCTTTAAAATCCATGCCAAGTGTAAAATAGACCAAACAGGCTGGTAGTAAATATTGGGAAACAACGGAGTATAATTTTGATTTTTCGCCCGAAATAATTCCAAATGAATTATAAAGACCAGGTATGAAATAACAAAGCAATAAAGGAGGGACGATTGTATAAAGTTTTTTCCAGAAAGGATGCTCAAGAGAAGCTGTATAAAAAATAACGGCAAGGGTAATCATCAAGAGCCCCAAAACCACGGCGTCAGACGTAAAAATCATAGAAATAGATTTAGAAAAATAGGGATACACCTACAAATCAAGGCAATCTTTCCTAGATTTTATAGTTTTGGAGGTTATAAAAAAAACACACAGGCCTCAAGTTGAGCCTGCGTGTCGCAATTACACTTCATCAACAAACTAAAAACCAAATAGTTTCTTTATTTTTTGAGGTTGTGTCATCGACGCTACCTCTTGGGATATTTTAAAAGGATAACTTGTTAGATTCAATAGTTCGCAGTGCGAAATGGTCCAACAAGCTATCCTTGAGTATCTTGCTGTAGGAGGGGGATTCGAACCGCCCACGGTGCAGTTAGCCGCGATACAAAGTTTGGTGGTCTACCCCAGTCGACTAGAGTGCCGGCATTATATCGTGTTTGTCCTGTTGTCACCACCCCCGAGACAGGAGGGCATGGCTGCCAAGTTTCATCATCCTACAGTATAAAAGAACTTTGTCGTTTAAACTTACTCAATGTTATTTACTAAACATTTCAATTGAGTAGATTGACGATGCAAAACTAACACTTTTCATCTTTCATTGCAAATCTTATAGCAAAAATTTTAAAAATTTTGATTTTATTTAATAAAACACGACTTTTGTTGAATAAAATTCAATTTTATCACTTCATCATGGACCGAAATTTAGAAATTGACAAAATTGACGGTACTGACCTCAAAATTCTGGCACTTTTGTTGGAAGATGCGCATTTGGCTTACACCGAAATCGGGAAAAGAGTGAACGTATCGGGCGGTACTGTACATGTACGTATGAAAAAACTTGAGCAACTTGGCATTGTCAAAGGAGCTCAATTATTAGTAGACCAAACCCGTTTAGGTTGGGATATCAGCGCTTTTTTAGGGATTTATTTGGACAAAAGTTCACTTTACGAAGAAGTAGCCATTGAACTCGAACGTATCCCTGAGGTTGTCAATATTCATTATACTACGGGTATTTATAGTATTTTTGCCAAAATAGTCTGCCGCGACACCGAACACCTCCGTCAAGTATTACACGACAAAATCCAAAAAGTAGGAGGTATCCAACGTACCGAAACCTTCATTTCTCTCGAAGAGCGTATCGCCCGCTCAGTCCCTTTGACTGAGTAACTTTACTCAATCAAAATCCTACCAAAATAGCTTTCTGTTGGTTCAATAAATGTCCCAAATGTGATATATGTCATCATTTTTGATACTTTTGTAACAATCATTCTTCAAACATTGAAAACCTTTGGTTGAGTCCCCTCGTTAGAGGAATGTAATAACCCCCTTTGGGACAAGGAGCGAGCAATATATATGAAATTAACATTTTGGGGTGCTGCTCAGCAGGTTACAGGCAGCATGTACCTCCTAGAATTAGACAACGATTATCGAATTTTGGTAGATTGTGGCTCAGACTTTGAAAGTGGCGACCGCAAACGTCTTCAAAACGAGACAGACACACCTTTTCCTAACGCGCTTTTTCCCTTCGAGGCTTCTAGTATCAATTTGGTTCTGTTGACCCACGCCCACATCGACCACTCGGGCAATATCCCCAATCTGTATCGCGACGGCTATGAAGGGCAAATCCTCTGTACGGATTCTACTTACTCATTGACAGCGATTTTGCTTAAAGATGCGGCGATTCTTAATCAAAAACGCCTCAACGAAATCAACAACGCCAATGGCCCTAAGCGTAAAAAAGGCAAAAAAAAGAAAGACCTTCCCAAAGATTTGTATCTCGAAAAACAAGTAAAGGAAGCTCTTGAAAATTTTGTACCACTAGCATTTAATAGAAGATTTAAAGTTGCCGACGATTGTTTTGTAACTTTTGTGCCAGCTGGACACTTATTGGGCGCTGCTCATATTTTGGTAGAAACTTGGGAGAATGGACAAAAAAAAGTAATTGGCTTTTCGGGCGACATTGGACGGCAGGGCTATCCCTTACTCAATGATCCCGGCACATTGTCGCAAGTAGATTATTTGGTGTGCGAAAGTACTTACGGAGATCGCCTCCATGATCTCAAAACCACTCCCGAATTGGCCTTAGAAGATGTCATCCGCCGTACTTGCATCGATATTCCTGGACGTCTTATTATTCCCTCTTTCAGCGTGGGACGTACTCAAGCGCTTTTGTATACCCTCAACAAAATCTACACTGACAATCATCTTCCTCCTATCAAAGTGTTTGCTGATAGTCCTTTGGCGTTTGAAAGTTCTCGGGTGTATCAGCGCAATATTCGAATGCTCAATCGAGAAGCGCGAGAGTTTTATGAAGACAATGAAACCTTGTTTGATTTCGAAAATTTAATCTATCTTGAAAGTACCGATGCCAGTCGGTCAGTATCAAACCATACAGAGCCGTGTATTATCATTTCCTCTTCCGGCATGGTACGTGGGGGACGCGTCGAATACCATGTAGCTCAGAACATTAGTAATCCTTATTGTACTATTTTGTTGATAGGTTACTGTGCCGAAGGCACCCTTGGATGGCGCCTTCTCAACGGCCAAAATACGATACGTATTCGTGGGAAAGACGAACAAGTATTGGCCAATATCGAAAAAATTGACGTATTTAGCGGCCACGGAGACCGCGATGACCTCGTCAAATTTGTACAACAACAATCTCCCACAACCCTGAAAAAAATATTTCTCGTGCACGGAGAAGCCCCAAGTATGGAAGCTTTCAAAAATACTTTGACTTCTATGGGGTACGAGAATGTTGAGATTCCTGTAAAAGGACAAACTTTTGAATTGTAAGCAATTTACGCTATGCCAACCTATTTAGATTTTGAAAAACCTGTGGCTGACCTTGAATCCAAGCTTATAGAGCTTAAGAAATTAGCTGAAACTACCCAAGTGGATGTATCGGAGGCCGTCGTTAGACTCGAAACTAGCATCGTACAATTGAGGCAAGATATAAGCCAGAACCTCACTCGATGGCAGCGGGTACAGCTTTCGCGCCATCCAGACCGCCCTTACACGCTCGATTACATTGAGCTTATGTGTGAGGAGTTTATTGAACTTCACGGCGACCGTACGGTACGTGACGATCCCGCTATGGTGGGAGGTTTTTGTAACATTGATGGGCAAAATCTTTTGATTATTGGCCAGCAAAAAGGTCGTAATACCAAACAACGCCAACAACGCAACTTTGGCATGGCCAATCCCGAAGGCTATCGCAAAGCCCTTCGCCTGATGAAATTGGCCGAGAAATTTAATAAACCTATCGTGGCTCTCATCGACACCCCAGGCGCATTTCCGGGGCTTGAGGCCGAAGAACGCGGCCAAGGGGAGGCGATTGCTCGCAACCTCAAGGAGATGTTTATGCTCAAAGTACCGGTTATTTGTATCGTAATCGGTGAAGGCGCCTCGGGAGGTGCATTAGGAATTGCCATCGGAGACCGTGTGCTGATGCTCGAAAACACTTGGTATTCCGTCATTTCTCCCGAAAACTGCTCTACTATTCTGTGGCGTAGCTGGAATTTTAAAGAGCAAGCCGCCGAAGCGATGAAAATCACCGCCAAAGACATGGAAGATGCAGGCTTGGTAGATGGTATTGTACCAGAACCACTAGGTGGTGCTCACCTTGACCATAAAGCCATGGCTAGCACCCTCAAGAAAGTAATTTTGGAGCATATCAACGAACTTCAAAAACTAAGCCCCGAGGAGCGTATCAACCAACGAATTGATAAGTTTTGTTCAATGGGTGTTTTTATTGAGTAAATGAAACATATCAAAAATATCATATTCGATCTAGGTGATGTCATCATCAATATTGATGTACCTCTCGCGGCTCAGTCATTTGCTTCTTTGACCCAAAAGCCCTTGAACGAAATTCAAGGGCTGATTCATCAAAACGAAGTATTTAAAAAATTTGAAACTGGACAGCTATCCGCTGTTCAGTTTAGAGACTATATCCGAGAACTTCTCCAACAACCCACTTGGACGGATGAGACCATCGACCAAGCTTGGAACTCACTTTTGCTCGACATCCCCCCCCAACGCATCCAAAAACTCCAAGAACTCGTCCAAAAAGGTTATCGTTTGTTTTTGTTGAGCAACACTAGTTCTATTCACGTCGAAGAAGTAAACCGAATCCTTTATCGTACGGTTGGCATCGAAAAACTTGATACTCTTTTCGAAAAACTTTTTCTTTCTTACGAAATGGGCATCATGAAACCCACCCCCGCTATCTACGAAGAGGTGTTGGCACAAGCCCGTTTGGCAACCCACGAAACCTTATTTTTGGATGATAATGCTGACAATATCAAAGCAGCCTCTATTTGCGGGATTCAGACGATTCATGTCCAAAAACCTGTTTCGATGATTGAGTACTTACGCGATTTCTAACACAGCATGAATATCAAACGCATTCATATCATCCAACTCCTGTTGTTTATTGCAACGCTCATTACCACTTCTTTGTCGGGGGCAGAGTGGATGTTTGGACGCCCATTTGATTTACCTTTTTTCAAAATTGAAAATCCACTTGGCTGGGAACACTTCTGGCAAGGATTTCAATTTTCTATCCCTTTTTTAGGGATTTTGACAGTACACGAATTTGGTCATTATTTTGCCGCCAAAAAACACAAGGTCCGCGTTACGCTTCCCTTTTATATTCCTTTGTGGTTAGGATTTGGACAAACTATCGGTACTTTAGGGGCTTTTATTCGGATCAAAGAATTCATCCGTTCGCGTCAAAAATATTTTGATATTGGGATTGCAGGCCCTTTGGCTGGCTTTGTAGTAGCAGTAGGCGTACTTTGGTACGGCTTTGCCAACCTCCCCACCTTAGATTATATCTTCAAAATTCATCCCGAATACAAAAAATTTGGAATGGGATTTGCCCGAGTTGTCTATGCCAATCAAAATATGAGTGGCAATATTCTGCTGGGTGATAATCTGCTTTTTTCTTTCTTTAAAAATTATGTAGCAGACCCCACTCGCCTTCCCCCCCCTCAAGAAATCATCCACTATCCCCTTCTCTTAGCGGGATACTTAGCGCTGTTTTTCACCTCGCTCAATCTGATTCCAATCGGCCAGCTCGACGGCGGTCACGTACTTTATGGACTGATTGGGGGCAAAAAGTTTAGAATTGTAGCACCCATCTTATTTTTTATTTTTATTACCTACGCTGGTTTAGGGGTATATCATCCTGAAGAGTTTGCGATTGCCAACGACGAAATTTTCTGGCAAAAAGTAGGTTATTTGGGGCTCTATATTTTATTTTTACAAATCTGCTTTAGCCGAATTTCCGAATCCAACCCCCTCACTAGTTGGATGTTAGCCTTATTATCTGTTACGGTTCAGTTAGGCATTTCGCTCGTTTTCCCTCAGGCAGAGGGCTATTCAGGTTTTTTAGTTTTTGGATTTTTGTTAGGGCGTATTTTGGGCGTTTATCACCCCCCTACCGACGATGCCAAGCCCCTAAATCTTACGCGCCAAATTTTAGGTTGGATTTCGCTCATTATCTTTGTGCTTTGTTTTAGTCCCAAACCGTTTGTTGTATTGTAAAATGGGTACGTTTGGGTGGTTTCCTTCCTATTGTACTCTTTCAGGTTCCAGTATTTAGTCAATGATTATCCAACTCGCTCAACGCGCCACTCAAGCCCAAGAATATTATTTCTCGGTCAAACTCGCCGAAGTCCGCAAACTTATTGCAGCCGGCCATGATGTCATCAATATGGGAATTGGCAATCCAGACCAAGCACCCTCCGAAGCGACCATCAAAGCACTCACCGACTCTGCTTCTCTTGCCAATAGCCACGGCTATCAAGCCTATAAAGGAATTCCGGCGCTTCGCCAAGGGATTGCCCAATGGTACGCCCGGGTCTATGGCGTCGCTCTCAATCCCGAATCTGAAATTTTACCACTCATCGGCTCTAAAGAAGGAATCACCCATATCAGCCTTACCTTCTTAGATACTGATGATGAAGTACTTGTACCCGAACTAGGCTATCCCGCCTATCGCGCAGTAAGTGAGATGGTAGGAGCCAAAGTAATCGAATACCCTCTTTTGGAAAACCAACAGTGGCAACCCGACTGGGAAGCCATGAAATCCTTGGTCACGCCCAAAACCAAAATCATTTGGCTTAATTATCCTCACATGCCCACGGGAGCACCCGCCACTCGCGAGTTATTTGAGAAAGCGGTTAAGTTTGCCTTGGAGCATCGCATCTTGCTTTGCCACGACAATCCTTACAGCCTCATTCTCAACCAAAAACCCCCGATTAGTCTGCTCTCAATTGAAGGAGCCAAAGAAGTAGCCATCGAGCTTAATTCTATGTCGAAGTCCCACAATATGGCGGGATGGCGTGTGGGATGGCTCTCAGCAGCCAAAGACTACATAGATGCCATCCTCACTATCAAAAGCAACGTAGATTCTGGCATGTTTTTGGGAATTCAACAAGCCGCCGTAGCTGCTCTCCAAAACGCTGACGAATGGCACATTGCTCAAAACAATGTGTATCGAAGCCGTTTGGATGCTGCCAAAGCTTTTTTAGAAGCTTTGAATTGTACTTATGATCAAAGTCAAGAAGGCATGTTTTTGTGGGCCAAGCTCCCCGAAAAAGTTGCATCTGCGGAGAAACTGGTAGATGACTTACTGTACCAAAAACATATTTTTATCGCTCCGGGCTTTATTTTTGGACCCAAAGGGCAAAGATACATTCGCTTGTCACTTTGCATGCCAGCCGAAAGAATTTGGCAGGCAGTTGAGCGGCTAGCTCCCTAATAAACCTGGCGCGCCCACTGCAAAGAATCTCTAAGCATGAGGGGCTTTTGCTGACGCCTCCAATCTTCTTGTAAAATATTAAAGAAAGATAAGGTTTTTAACCAGCTTGATACCCCATTGTCTAAGTCGTTTCGGAGTCTAAACAACTCAAGCTCACCCTGCCAATGGACTGATTTATGGCGATATTTCTTTTTTAAGAAATGCTCTAAAGTCGTAAGACTCACCCCGTCGTGTACATAATATCGATAAAAGCTATGTTCGGTCTCTTGAAGAGGCAAATGATTGTAAAATGACCGAGCATAGTTTTTTTTGCTCATTTTGAAGCATCTTACCACTTCAACCTCTCCTTCCAATACCACTTCAACAACCGCCATACGGCCATTTTCGGGTAAGGTATTGGTCTTAAAACGGCGAAGTCGCTGATTTTTAGTATCCAAAAACTCAAAAGACTGAAGTTGCACATTTCCAAATGATTTTTGAATACCTTCTGGTAGTTTCACAGATACAACTTCTACGTCGTTGGCATAAACCAAGCTGCCTTCCAAACGTTCGCCGCTGGTAAGCAGGATTTCTCCTTTAAACCAATCATTTTTGCTTTGAGCTTGGGCCATAAACATATAGCCCACTAAGCTCATGCTTAGTAAAATTTTTTTCATGTTAACTAATAATGGATGAAGTGTGTAAAATATAACTTTGCCAATAATAGTATTAAAAAAAACAATACATATCACTAACAAACCAAACTAATATTTCAAATATAACAACAAACACAATACAAAAAATAATCATTTCCAATAAATATAGAATATTGTTTGTTTTCAACAATAAACTCTCAAAAAAATATAATTGTACTATTATTATATTCACATCAACAACTAAAAAAATATACTTGATACTCCTTCCACAATCCCTATCTCTTTCAAATGCTCAATTAAAAAAATAGCTTTCTTTTTAGCTCCCGCTTTTTTTGATTTACTTTGTAATTCAAACGACTACCAGTCAACGTCTTATTTTCAAATTATTAAACAAAACCTACCTGACAAGATGAGTACAATCCAATCGGTACATGCCCGTCAAATTCTCGACTCACGCGGTAACCCTACCGTAGAAGTTGAAGTTCGCACCGAAAATGGCTTCATGGGTCGCGCTGCCGTACCTTCAGGCGCTTCTACTGGCATTCACGAAGCAGTCGAACTCCGCGACGATGACAAGAGCGTGTATTTGGGCAAAGGTGTTTTGAAAGCCGTTCAAAACGTCAATGAAATTATCTATCCCGAATTATTAGGACTTTCTGTATATGAGCAAAATCAGATTGACAAAATCATGATTGAGCTTGATGGTACTGCCAATAAAGGTAAATTAGGAGCCAATGCCATCTTAGGTGTATCGCTCGCCGTAGCTAAAGCGGCTGCTCAAGAAGCTGGTTTATCATTGTTCCGCTACGTAGGTGGCGTAAATGCCAACACCCTTCCTGTACCTATGATGAACATCATGAACGGTGGCGCTCACGCCGACAACGCTATCGACTTCCAGGAGTTTATGGTAATGCCGACCAACGCCGAAACTTTCTCTCAAGCCCTACGCATGGGTACGGAGGTTTTCCACGCATTGAAAGGTGTATTGAAATCGAAAGGATACTCTACCAACGTAGGCGATGAAGGTGGTTTTGCTCCCAACATCCAATCGAACGTAGAAGCGCTTGAAACCATCCTAACGGCTATCGAAAAAGCAGGATACCGTCCGGGCGAAGACATCTTTATCGCCATGGATGCTGCCGTATCTGAGCTTTGGAACGAAGAAAAAGGCCGTTATGTATTCAAGAAATCAAGCAAAGAAGAATTGACTTCTGCCCAAATGGCTGATTTCTGGACCGATTGGGTAAACAAATACCCCATTATCTCCATCGAAGACGGTATGGCCGAAGACGATTGGGCAGGTTGGAAACTACACACTGAGGCTATCGGCAAAAAATGCCAACTCGTAGGTGACGACTTGTTTGTGACCAACGTTAAACGTCTCCAAATGGGAATCGAACAACAAGTAGCCAACGCAGTATTGGTAAAAGTGAACCAAATCGGGTCATTGACCGAAACTATCGATACCGTAAGCTTAGCAAAACGCAATAGCTACAAAAACATCATGAGCCACCGCTCAGGCGAAACCGAAGATAGCACCATCGCTGACTTGGCCGTAGCACTTAATACAGGTCAAATCAAAACTGGTTCGGCTTCGCGCTCTGATCGTATGGCCAAATACAACCAATTGTTACGTATTGAGGAAGAACTTGGCGAAACAGCCTACTTCCCTGGCAAAAACTTTTAAGGATTGTCTCATTAGCAGTTGGCTTGAGCCAACTGCTAATAGATACCAACATAGTTATATTTTAAAGAGTAAGTCTTATTTTTTCTTCCTACTCAAACAAAACTAAACCTATGAAATACCTTCGTTTGTTCCGAAATTTCTATTTTACAAGTTTAGTAATGTTGTTTGCATGGTTAGGCTTTTTTGAGCTCAACAGCATTCCAGACCAAATTGGCAACTGGTTTAAACTTCAAGAGCTCAAAAGTCAAAAAGAATATTATCTAGATCAAATAGAGTCCTTGAAAAAAGAACAAGCTTCCACCCTAGGTAGCGACAAGCTCATGGAAAAATACGCTCGCGAAAAATATTTTATGAAAAAAGACAGCGAAGACGTTTTTGTGCTTGTGGATGCCAAAGGGGAGCCATTTGAAAAGTAACCCACAGATTGTTGGATGTTTATACAACTACAATCGATACCAACATCGGTATGATTAATGTCTTATTTGTTTGTTTAGGTAATATTTGCCGTTCTCCCCTTGCCGAAGGTACATTCAGAGATTTAATAGAAAAAAAAGGGCTTTCTGCCAAAATTGCCTGCGATTCGGCGGGTACACATGGCTATCATATAGGTTCTCTCCCCGACCGCCGCTCACGCCGCGTTGCTGCCGACTACGGCATCCAACTTACCCACCAAGCTCGCAAACTTTCTAGTGATGATTTTGCCAATTTTGACTATATCATCGCCATGGATGAATCCAATTTAGAGTATATTCAGACGCAGAGTTATCGCTCTACGGGTTTTTATCCCGAAGAAGGACGTGTATTTCTTTACCGCGATTTTGATGAACAGGCCGATAGCTCCCATGTTCCTGATCCTTATTATGATGACATTACGGCCTTTGAAAATGTATATCAGATTGTGCTACGTTGTGGAGAGATTTTTTTAGAATACCTTATCAAAGAACACCATCTATAATTTGAAAATTTGAGACGATAATCGTTTAAAAATTGTTGATATAAAGAAAAGAATAAATAATAAAGCACTCTTTATTACTTAATTTTAGAAGTTTAAAATAAACCCACAATATGAGTCAAAAAGTCATTTTAATCATCATGGACGGCTGGGGTATCGCCAAAGTTGGCGAAGAAAATCGCTCCGCCGTAATCGCTGCCAATACTCCTTTTTATGATCGTATCTTACAACAATACCCTCATAGTAAACTAGAAGCGAGTGGCTTGGCCGTTGGCTTACCCGACGGACAAATGGGCAACTCAGAAGTAGGTCATACCAACCTTGGGGCGGGTCGTATCGTATATCAAGATTTAGTAAAAATCAACCTTGCCGTCGAAAATGGCACGCTTGCTCAGGAACCTACTTTGATAGAAGCCTTCAACTATGCCAAAAACGCTGGAAAAAAAGTACACTTTATTGGGCTGGTTTCTGACGGGGGTGTTCACTCTCATATCAATCACTTGAAAGGGCTTTGTACAGCGGCCCAAAATGCAGGACTAAGCGATGTATACGTCCATGCTTTCACAGATGGACGCGACTGCGACCCCAGAAGTGGCTTAGGCTTTTTGACCGATTTGGAACAACACCTCACTAAAACGACCGGAAAAATTGCCAGTATCACCGGACGTTTTTATGCCATGGATCGCGACAAACGTTGGGAACGCGTAGCCAAAGCCTATAACGCAATGGTCAGAGGAGAAGGGACACAAGTAGCCCCTAGCCAATTGCTAGAGAGTGTTCAAGCTTCATATGATGCCGATATTACTGACGAATTTATTGAGCCTATCGTGGCTGTGAATCAAGACGGCACGCCAGTAGCTACGATTGAAGACGGAGATGTGGTACTTTGCTTTAATTTCCGTACCGACCGTGGTCGTGAAATCACAGAGATGCTCACTCAGCAGGATTTCCCCGAGCAAAATACCCACAAACTAAGTCTGTATTATCTAACTATGACCAACTACGACGATGCTTTCGTAGGAGTCAAAGTTATTTATGACAAAGACAATCTTTCCAATACCCTCGGCGAAGTATTGGCCAATGCCGGCAAGACCCAAATCCGTATTGCAGAAACCGAAAAGTATCCTCACGTGACATTTTTCTTTTCGGGAGGTAGAGAAGTGCCTTTTGAAGGCGAAAAAAGGCTTTTGTGCCCTTCACCAAAGGATGTAAAAACCTACGATTTAAAACCCGAAATGGCTGCTTTTGACATTAGAAACGCCATTTTGCCCGAAATAGAAGCCGAAACAGCCGATTTTATCTGTCTCAATTTTGCGAACCCCGACATGGTTGGCCATACGGGTGTTTTTGAGGCGGTCGTAAAAGCCTGCGAGACCGTTGACCAATGTACCGAAGCCGTTGCTACGGCTGGAATGGCACATGGCTATACGTCTATTATTATTGCCGACCACGGAAATTCGGACTATATGCGCAACGACGATGGCACGCCAAATACCGCTCATAGTACCAACTTAGTTCCCTGTATATTTGTAGGAAATGAGTATAAAGGACAGCCCAAAGATGGCAAACTAGCCGACATTGCTCCCACTATCTTGGCACTTATGGACGTAGCTCAACCCCAAGAAATGACCGGAGAAAGCCTGCTGTAGTCTATACAACATATCTAATTTTAGAACTTTTCGAGTGCTTCTCTGGTTAAGTCCAAGAAGCACTTTTTTTATGAGACAACTACTTTTTATTGTTTTAATTTTCATAGGCACTTTCGGTTGTAACAACCCTACCGAAACTACCTCTGCACTTTCTTATTTTGACCTGAAAGGTTTTATTGACCAACAAATAGTCGAGCTAAACAAACGTAAACCGCTAGTTAGCAAGCAAATGTCTGTAGGAGCAGACAAAGAAGTCCTCAACACTACTCAAATTGATTGGGCCAAAGAATTAGAACTGTTTCTGAAAGCTGACCTCAACAAGCAAGCTTATCAATTAAGCTATGATGTCTCTCAGCCCGCATCTACTTCCTATGTATATACCCTCAAGCAAGGCGAAAACTTACCCGTTAAGCTATTGAAAATCACCCTTGACGGTGTTTCTAAAAAACCGTCGTCTGTGGAAGCTACTTTAAAAGAAGAAAATCAACTTTTTGAGTCAGAAAAAAAGCTATTGCTTACTTGTACAATGCGCCCCGAAGGTATTTGGCTTATCAAAACTTACGAAATAAGTGGATTTCAACATTTGACGTTGACAGATAAGAAAACATTTTCGGTGAAGGGTGAAATCAAATAATCTTATTCCCCTTCTTTTTTCATCCAAACCATTTTTTCAGGAATTTCCTGTTCTATTTCTTTACGAATTTTTTCGACAATATCCTCGACCGACATCGAATCATCAAACACCATTGGAGCTTTGAATCTTACGCTTAAGACGGTATTACGTTTCTTGAAACGCAACCCTTTTTTGTCAAAAGCCCTTCGAAAGCCGTTGATGACCACAGGAACGACAATCGGTTGATTTTCAAGAACCAAGTGTGCCGTACCTTTTCGGATAGGCGCATAGGGGCTCGTTGTACCTTGCGGAAAACTCACCACCCACCCGTGTTCCAATGCTTCAGCGACTTTATTGCCCGCCGAGGCGTCGCGCTCACGTTTTACATTTTTTCCTTCGGCACGCCACGAGCGCTCCACCGTCAGTGCCCCTCCTAATCCAAAAAGCTTAGGAACAATTCCGGCTTTCATTGTCTCACTAGCAGCTACATAATAACTACGCGCTCTTGGAGCCAACAAATACAGAGGCGGTACTATCGTACTTTTAAACCCCCACTTTACACTTGAAAAAATATGATAAAAGGAAATGACATCCGCAAAATAGGTCTGATGATTTGACAAAAACAATACCCCATTTTCAGGAAGATTTTCGAGATGCTCGATACCTTCGATTTGCATTTTGTTGACCACCGTAAAGCGCCAATACGTAAACCAACCAATGACTGAAATTAAGATGCGCTTGATAAACAGGGAGTTGCCAAAAGGGTCACGCTCAAATATTCCCATAAAATCCAGGAAAGCGAGCCATTGAGGAAGAAAACTAAACCGAGAAGGCGGGCGACGAAATGTCATCATTACAAGCTATATATACTTTCAAGGATGTAAAAGTAATAGAAGCTCGTAGAATTACAAGAGATAGGAATTTCTTAACAAAAAGTAGCCAAAGTTTGAACCCAAAACGTACAAACTTTGACTACTCACTATGCCAACTCAGCTATAGCGTGTTTTGCTAAAAACTGTTCCAACAATACATTGAAGCGTTCAGGGTGCTCCATCATAGGAGCATGACAGCATTTGTCAATGAAATATAATTCCGAATTAGAAATCAATCGATTGAACTCGTGCCCTACATGTGGTGGGGTGATTGTATCATTGAGTCCCCACACCAACAATGTCGGTGCTTGAATTTTGTGCAGGTCTTTTGCCACGTTGTTTCGCTGAGCTGATTTGGCAATCCCTACGATACTCATACATTTTGGAATACTTGATGTAGTTTCAAAAACTTCATCAATCAGCTCTTTAGTGGCTACTTTGGGGTCATAAAATGTATAAGCTACACGCTCAGAAATATATTCATAACTACCCCGCTTAGGATAAGAGCCTCCCATGCCATTTTCAAACAGCCCAGAGCTGCCTGTCAATACCAAACGTTTGACTTGCTCAGGATGTGTGAGAGTATACAAAATCGCAATATGCCCACCGAGCGAATTGCCAATGAGCGTCATATCACTTAGTTGTTGAGAAGCTACAAACCCTTCCGTAAAAGTTACCAAAGCTTCTAAACCTGCCTCCCTAGGATTCATTTCATAGATAGGAAGCATAGGAATGATAATGCGGTAATCTTTCTTGAAATGGTTAATTACCCCATCCCAGTTGCTGAGAGCACCAAACAAGCCATGCAGAAGCAACAGTACCTCTCCTTGCCCTTCATCGATGTATCGGTAATTGTTAGATTCTTTTACCAAGTAGCTCATAATCAAGGATTAAGTTTTATTTTATGGGACAAATCAAAGGAAAAATAAAAATTTTTAACTGATTTGTAAATGCTATGGCTACAAATATAGTTTATTCTCTTGAAAGAGTTTTATAAAATTTTCGTTAAACAAGAAATAATACCACACTTTCTAAACGAAAGTCAAATTAGTCAACTATTTGTAAATAAACGGGTTAAAGCCTATGTAGTATTAAGTTTTAACATCATCAAAATTGTACTTTTTCAATCTTTAAACTTCTAAAAATATTTTTATTTTTAATGCCTGTTTAATCTTACCCCTAAACAGATTAGCCTCGCTCCCGAGGATGCAGAGGTACGAGTATGAGAATTAAGTATGTAGCTTTTCTATCAAAAACTAAAACAGCTAAGTAAAATGAACGTTTGGAAGCATTGCTTATTATCAACAAAAAAATTTGGAGGACTGCCTGAGGACTATTTTAGCATTCATGATTTCATCGATTCTAGCAAATTGTTCATATTCCATGCAAAGCACCGCGCAATGCTTCACAATCTTTACGGTATCGAATTATGCATTTCTTTATTTGGACATTATATTGTCAACACTGATAACAAAACCATTTTAGTTCGAGATATTGCCGCCGAACATTGCAAGGAAGATTTAAGTGGTTTTATCCCAACCTTAAATGATTGGTTTATTGATTTTGAGTTGCCAAATGATTTTATTATACCTAATATTGAGGATTCACAATTAAAAGAATTTTTATTCAAACCTTTATTGCGCTCATCATGTAAATCATCAATGATAATTACTTGTAGTAATTTTGGTGTATATTTAGTTGAAAAAATTTATGGCCTAGAAAAAGCTCTATTACTGGCTCAATATATTTCACCTCAACAAACAATCAATCATCTTTTAAAGGATTTTCGACTTATTCATAAATGGCAAATTTTCCCTAGCAAAATTGATTTAATCTGGCTTCAAGAACAAGAAAATGAAAGAAATTGATAAATATGGACTAAAGCATGAGTTAAATGAATTACTTAAATCTGGAAAAAAAATCAAGCTTGATTTTGACTGTGGTAATGATGAAGGGCATGTTGCCCCCTTTGTTGATGGTCAATTATTAGAATACGACGATTTTTATTTCAATCTCGAAGAGCTAATTTTTGAAGAGTTAAATCTACCTAGCACTGGAGAAGATACTGTAACGGGAACAGGATATTTAACTCTTGAGGACAACAATATATATATCTATTATGATTTAACAAGCATTGCCTATGAGTGGAGTGAAGAAATTGATTATGAACAACCTGCGAGGTATATAGAAAAAAACCTCAAAGACCAATACCTCCTTCTATCAAGTGAATACGATAACCCAATCAAAGTCAAAGAATATTTGGAGGCAAAAGAAAAAAAACAAGAAAAGATTGAAAATATCCCAACAACTAATTTTTTATTATCTGAGCAGGAATTAGGGAATAGATTGAGAGGCAATCCTGAAGAAGAATTAGAAAAAAAACAAGAAATAGTAACCAAAACAATTCCTCAAAATAAAGTCAAAATCATGATTAAACCTACTACTATTAAGTCAATTGCTATCATTAGTATCGTCATTTCTGCTATTGGTATTGTACTCACTCTCATTTCGGGAATGTACGGTTTTTTTGGAACCGATATCATCAAATGGATTTTTTGTATCGGTGCTGCCTATTTTGGATTTAAACTTTCCGAGTATCAACTGGAACCCGAAGACATGCAAAAAGTGGGTAAAAGAATGTTATTAGTGCCTTTCCTTTCTATTGTACTTCTTTTTATTGGAGGTTTCGTAGGGTTAGGACTTTCGGTGGTTATGTTTGGATTTTTTTGGAGTTTGAAATCTAACTATGATAATTGGCAGTAATAGATATCTTCAAGAAATAAAAAAAGCGGCGTGTGCCGCTTTTTTTATTTCTTGTTATCTTCTACCAACAGATTCTTTTGTTTGAGAATCCGTTCAAAAAGCCGAATATCATGCTCGGAATTAAACACCGAAGTTGGGAAGTGCAGGAATTGCCCTTTTCCCATCACAAGCACATAGGCATCTTTGTGTTTATAAGCACTTTTGATTTGCTCCCACTGCATGATTCCCCCTTCTTTGGCATTGGTTTTGACCAAAATCTGACGGCTGTCTATTTCGTACATATACTTGTCAAACAACTGTTTGTACTGTTCGAGCTGCGTCACACCGGTATATTGTACCCACCAAAAACCCACATACAACAATGCCCCCAAAATAATAACGATATAAGCCCAAATATTGGGATAGACCCCCGTGATACCCAAAATTGCATTCACTAACAACAACCCAAGCGGTAGCAAGGTCCACACTTTTTGCTGCTCCCAGAGTTGTTGCATTGCGATATTTACGTATTGTTTTTTATCCAAACCAAACTTCTTGGTCTTCACCGCCAAAGGTGAGGTAGGCATTTGATAGACAGGCTGATGTTTATTTACGGGAACTTTTGCCATTGATTTTTTTTGTTAACTGTTGCTGGTTAATTATGAGTCGCCGAAGCGATTATGATTAAGTTTGTTTCTACTTTTGTCCGTTTTTATAGCTTTTTACTTCTACCTTCCCAACGAATTATGCCACAAAATTAGAAAATAAAATGAAACCGATTCTGTTTTTATTACTTCTAACCGTCTCCTATCTGCAAGCCCAAACTGACAGCGACTCAACTGCCTTGGTACAAGGCTCCTGGGAGATACAAAACTTAACCAAGGGTATCATTTGGAAGAAGATACACTTCCAAAACAATGAGCTTTTTAAGGCCAATCAAAGCATCAATATCTTGGAATTGCCTCTCAAAAGCCGACAATTTTCATGGGCACTTGCTACGGCCGATTCTCTCAAAAAAACCGACAAAACCAAAGGTCAACTCCGCCCTGCTAGCAAAATAGCGCAAGAGAACGGGGCTATTGTGGGAGTCAACGGAGGATTTTTTGATGTAAAAAATGGTGGTTCGGTCGATTTTTTTAAAAGCCGAGGGTATATCACTGATACAACGAGAGCTTTCAAAGGAAGCACGGCGGCATTTCATGGAAAAGCCGCCGTGGTCATTGCTCACAAAAAACTTAAAATTTTGAAAGGCCAACCACAAGTAGGCTGGGAATACCACCTTCCTTACAAAGATGTAATGCTATCGGGGCCGTTGCTCCTGCTTAATGGACAGCCTGAAACGCTGGACAAAAACGCATTTAACGATAATCGGCATCCTCGTACTTGTGTCTGTATTACACATCACAACAAGGTTTTGCTTATCACTGTGGATGGGCGCTCGTCCCAATCTTTTGGGGTGAACTTACCCGAACTTACCTTTTTGGCGCGGCAACTAGGCTGCCGCGACGCCCTCAATCTCGACGGAGGCGGCTCTACTACGATGTGGATCGCCGACCAAGGGGTGGTCAACTATCCGAGTGACAACAAAAAATTTGACCACGCAGGCGAAAGAGCAGTCAGCAATGTGCTGCTTGCAGTCCCCAAGTAGGTTATTTCACACGGTTAAAAACAAACAAATCCATAAAAACCCACTTACCGTTTTCTTGTTTGCCCCGCTGAATGACAAGCTGGTTTTCGCTACGATGCTCATAAATGATACGCACTGAAGCGTCTTCTTTTTCAAAAAGAGCTTGACCTTTCTTGGCTTCAATAAAACGATAACGATCCGAAATCTCTTTTTCCTCCATGGCAATCAAACCTGGCTTGAAATGCTTTACCAATACAATGGGTCCTTTGGCGGTTTGTTCAAAAACGAGCATTTCGTACATGGTTACTTTGTCGTCTTTCATCATCCGCATGAAGCCTGTCAGGTTGTCGCCGGCGGGAGCAGCCCAAAATGCCTCAATAGGCCCTCCATTGAAAGTACCTAGCCAATGCCCTTTCATAAAAGACACATCGGCCAAAGTGGCCGTTTGGGCAAAGGTAGTAGCACCGAAAAACATAGCCACTGAAAAAAAGAAGGAAAATACGCGCTTTGCACGCAGTTTTGTAGAATGACTCATGAATGTCAAATTTGTTTTGAAAAGAAAAATCTATCTTGTGCATAAGACAATGGAGACTAAAAATTACTCCCCCAAAACCAACAGCTAGTAGGTATGAGAAGGCTAGAGGCCGCTTTCTGAATATAGTCTTTATTATTATAACAATGTATAAAATTCTGATTTTACTCACTGGGCTGACTTTACCTCTAACTGTACAGGCTCAAACCGCCCACGAAATTCAACGTTTCCAACTCGCAGAGGTCAAACAAGGAGTAGCTGTAGATGCGGAGCATTTTTATGTCATCAACAACACCTCCATTACCAAACATACCAAGGCAAGTGCCAAACAGGTAGCGGCGTGGAAAGATTCGACGGGACTACTCAAACATCTCAATAGCGGTATCGTGATTGGGAACAAGCTCTATTGTGCGCATTCCAACTATCCCGACAAACCCATGAATAGCTCCATCGAAATCTTTGACAAAACTACCCTCAAACATATTGATACCCACAGTTTTGGTCTTTTTCCGGGCTCAGCTACTTGGATTGATTTTTATCAGGGGCATTGGTGGGTAGCTTTTGCCAATTACTCCGACAAAAATTCGGACGGTGGGCGCGACAATCGTTGGACTACCCTCGTCAAATTTACGTCTCAATGGCAACAAGTTGCTTCTTGGGCTTTTCCTGCTTTGCTTTTAGAAGCCTTTTCACCAAAAAGTACTTCTGGAGGTACTTGGGGCAAAGACGGCTTGCTCTATTGCACCGGCCACGACAAGCCTGAGCTATACGTACTCAAATTACCCTCCAGAGGAGCTACTTTAGAGTATATCAAAAAAATACCTACCATCAGCGAAGGCCAGGGTTTTGCGTTTGATCGTAGCCACAAATCCAAATGGCTCCAATACGGAATCACCCGAACGGGCAATTATGTGGTGGTGTCGGAGATTAAATAGAATATCTAACATCTCATTTCTAGGCAGATGCAAATATTGATTGTAGAAGACGACGCGCGAGTTGCAGAGCTCATACAAAGAGGGCTAGAAGAGCAAGGTTTCAAGACTACTATTGCCTATGATGGTCTTTCTGGGAAAAAATTAGTTTTGCAAAATCATTATGACCTCATAATTACGGATATTATTCTGCCCAAAATTGACGGATTAGATTTGTGTAAACAAATTCGCGAAAGCAAACCTGACATGCCTATCATCATGCTGACGGCATTGGGCACCACTGATGATAAAGTGGAGGGTTTTGATGCTGGCGCTGACGACTATTTGGTAAAACCTTTTGAAATTAGAGAGCTTTTAGTTAGAATCCGTGCTTTATTAAAGCGAAACAACAAAATCTTAAATCATAATGGTAATGTATTAAAATATGCCGACCTTGAAATGAATTTGCACACAAAATCGGTAAAACGAAACGGCATTGAAATAAATCTCACCCCAAAAGAATTTAATCTCTTAGAATATATGCTTCACAATACTGAAAGAGTCTTGTCAAGAGTGGAAATTGCCGAAAAAGTCTGGAACACCCATTTTGACACAGGAACCAATTTTATTGATGTTTATATTAACTACTTACGAAAAAAGATTGACAAAGATTTCAACAAAAAACTCATCCACACAAAATCAGGAATGGGTTTTATATTGAAAGAGCAAAACAATGAAAATTAGGACACGTCTTACTTTGTTGTTCACACTTATCATGGCCGCTATATTACTGGCCTTTGCTTCTATTATCTATTATTCTGCCAAAGGAAACCGGGAAAAAGCATTTTTCTCTTCTTTAAAAAAAGAAGCACTTACAAAATCTGACTTATTTTTTGATGCACAAGTTGACGCGGCAGTATTACAGAATATTTACAAAAGCAATCGTCAAATTTTGAATGAGGTTGAAGTTACTATTTACGACACTTCTTTCAACCTCATTTATCATGATGCAGTAGACATTGATTTTGTAAAAGAAACGCCTCAAATGATAAAAGAAATTTATCAAAACCAAGAAAAGGAGTTTTATCAAGACGACTGGCAAGTAGTGGGATTACGGCACACATTTAGCAACAAAGATTATATTATTATCGCCGCTTCGTACGATCAATATGGTTATAAAAAACTCAACAGTTTATTCAAAAACATCATTTTTGCTTTCACAATTTCAATCTTATTTATTTACCTAGCCGGTTATTTTTTTTCTAAAAAAGCGCTCGACCCTATCAAAGATATGATAGGTCAAGCTAAACTTATATCTGCTACTAACCTTGATTTACGTCTCAATAACAACGGTAGTAAAGATGAGCTTTCAGAATTGGCAAACACTTTCAATGAGATGTTGAGTCGTCTGGAAAACTCCTTTGATGCTCAGCAACATTTTGTATCCAATATCTCTCACGAACTACGCACACCTCTCGCTGCAATCATAACTGAATTAGAACTTTCTATCCATAAAAAACGCAGCATTGAAGAGTATAAATCTGCCGTTCAAAACGCTTTGAGCGATGCTAAAAAATTGGTTCGTCTTTCAAATAGTTTGCTTGATTTTGCCAAAGCTAGTTATGATCCTTCTAAGATTTCTTTTAAACCCGTAAGGATTGATGAAGTACTTTTAGATGCCCGACTACAGCTACAACAAGCCACCCCCCTCTATAAAATAGATATTCATTTTGCTTACTATTTCGAAAACGAAGATGAGATTTCAGTAAATGGAAACGAGTATTTATTAAAAACGGCTTTTGTGAACCTTTTTGAAAACGGCTGTAAGTTTTCAAATGACCATCAAAGTACGGTTTCTGTTTCTTTTGTCGATAAAACTATCGTCTTTGTTTTTTCAGACAAAGGAGTAGGGATTAAAGAAGAAGACTTAAAAAGCATTTTTACGCCATTTTTTCGCGGCGAAAACAAAAAAATTGCCGACGGAAATGGCATCGGGCTTTCGTTGACTCAAAAAATCATCCAACTTCACAAAGGTACCATTACAGCAACGTCTGTGCCGTCGAAAGGGAGTGAATTTCGGATTGAATTGCCTCATCTATGATGCCATTCTAATAAAATTCTAATTTTTTTCTATTGATTTTCTAACAGACACTGACTGACAATAAGCCGACTTTTGCGCCCAATAATTCATAGGCGTAAACAATGCAATTTTCGTTAAGGCATATATTCATGGGGGTTTGTATCTTGTGCCATTGCTTGAAAGCAATAGCACAAGACAAATATACCCTACAAAAATCACTACAGACGGCTAGAAACAACAATCCTACGCTCAAAACTGAGCAGTTAAATATAAGTATTGCGCAGACGGGAATCACTTCGGCCAAACTTCGTCCTAATCCCATTTTAAACAATCAGACTTTACAGCTGATTAAGCACACCCAATTGTTCCCAAATACAGATTGGTATAATACAAAAAATCGTCAGGTTTGGTGGCAATTGACCAAGCCTTTTCAAACTACTGCTCAACGTACCTACAAAATTGAGGTTGCGACTAAAAATGTGGCTTATACCAATCAATATTATTTTGAGACCGAACGCAATCTTTTTGCAGAAGTATCCATAAAATGGCTTGAAGTATGGATAGCTCAAAAAAAATTAGATATCATTCAAATTGCCAAAACTAATATTGATAGCCTGATTATAAAAAATCAAATTAGGTACAAAAATGAGGTGATTACCCAAACAGATTTATTCCGCACGGAGCTATTAGCCAAACAATTTTCTATACAGGCCAAAACCGCCTCTCAAGATGTAATCAACCGACTCGATGAATTAAAATTGCTATTAGGAATTCAGGAACAAATAAGCGTTGACACTAGAGATAGTACTTTATTTACTATAGCTTCTAATATTGATAATTTACTCGCACAATCTTTGCAAAGTAGAAGCGACATTCAGACCATAAAGTCTTTAATTGAAGTAGCTAGTAGCAATATAAAATTACAAAAATCTCTTGCCTTTCCACAGCCCGAAATTGGCTTCATTTGGAACCCTCAAAACGCCATTCCTTATTTCGGCATTTTTGCCACTATTGAATTACCTATTTTTAATCGAAATCAAGGCGAAATAAAAAAATCATATTTACTAAAAGAGCAAGCAGAAAAACAGCTTTTCGTTACTCAATCCAAAATCCAAACCGAAATCAAAGTTGCATTTGCAAACTTTCAATTGCAACAACAAAACCTTGAAAGTTTTAATTTTCTTTTACAACAATCGCAAACCATTTTGGACAATGTAAAATATGCTTATTTAAAAGGCGGCACCACTATCGTAGATTTTCTGGAAGCACAACGTAGTTGGCTGGAAACACAGCAACAATATTATGAAGCAAACCAATCATATAGACAAAGCTACATTCAGCTACTTTACGTAACAGGTTTAATTAATCAATTGGCACAATGATAAAAAAATTAGTTTACCTATTTATATTTATATTTATTTTTTTGTTCATCTCCTGCGGGAAGAATGAACAAAAAATAAGTAATAACCAGACCTCCCCTATTTTAAAAAATAGCGGAACGAATATTATTTTTCCTGACACGACTATTGTTTCTTTTTTCAAAACCGAAAAAGTCAACATGACTAATATAGAGGCTGAACTAACAGCTCCGGGCAAAATAGCGGCTACAGTTGTATATTCTAGTGAGGGGGCTTCACAAAATATCATTTTGTTTGACAATCCAGAGTTGGCCAGCAATTATACCCAAATCATCCAACACCAGATTAGTATCACACAACAGGCGGGGATTATCAGGCAAAAACAAGGCATCATTCAGCAGAAAGACGCCATTATTAAACAAAAGCAAGTCGAGCTAGCCCGTTTTAAAGATTTAGCAGCCCACGGAGTGGCTACGGGTAAAGAAGTAGCAGATGCGCAAACGGATTTGTTGATTGCAGAAACAGAACGTACATCTTCACAAACTGACTTACAAGTTGCTCAAACTGAATTATCGAATGCTAAAGCTGGGATTATCGAACATGAATCTATCTTAAAATCAGGGGGATTCAATCCCGAAATATTACGAAGAGCAAAAGTAGGAACGGCCTATATCATCTGTGAGATACCTGAAAATCAAATTGAGAAAATTAAAGTGAGCCAATCTTGTAACATCGTTTTTACGGCATTTCCCAACGAAAAATTCATCGGCAAAATAGATGTCGTGGCAGACGTGGTAGACCATACTACCCGAATGATGAAAGTGAGAATCTTAGTAACCAATGCAACAAATCAATTGAAAGCGGGGATGTTTGCCAATGTTTCATTTGGTTTGAGTGAAGCCAATTTTATAAATATTAGCAAAAATTCATTGATAACCATTCAAGGCAAACAGTATGTTTTTATCAAAAAATCAATCAATGAATTTGAACGCAAAGAAATTCAGATTGGGCAACAAATTGGCGACCGAATCATTGTTTTTAACGGACTCGCCAATGGTACCGAAATCGCTACAGAAGGTGTAATGCAACTCAAAGGGCTATCTTTTGGCTACTAACCCGATGGTAAATTATGCTTAAAAATCTTCTCATATTTTCCTTAAAAAACCGCTGGTTGGTAGTAGGTCTCAGTGTGGCACTAATGGTGGCTGGCTATTTTTGTTTTACCCAACTCAAAATTGAAGCCTACCCCGATATTGCTGATACAAATGTCATCATCGTAGCTCAATATCCAGGGCGCGCTGCCGAAGAAGTCGAACAGCAAGTAACGGTTCCGATTGAAAGAGCCTTACAAAACACGCCCAATGTTTTGGATCGTAGAAGCCGAACCATTTTTGGATTATCGGTGGTTCAACTTACTTTCAAAGACAAAACGAACGATTATTTTGCGCGCCAACAAGTGATAGAGCGCTTGGCTACTGCCCAACTTCCCGACGGAGTAACGCCAGAGTTGGCTCCTTTGTCAACGGCAGTAGGCGAGATTTTTCGTTATGTAGTAGAAGCTCCCCCCAATTTTTCATCAATTCAGCTAAGAGATTTACAAGATTGGGTCATTAAGCCTTATTTACTTCAAACCGCCGGTATCGCCGATATTGTGACTTTTGGCGGGCCTTTAAAGCAGTTCCATATTCTTACTTACCCCGATCAATTACGGAAATATAACTTGACAATTTCTGACGTCGAAAATGCCATTAAATCTAATAATCAAAATACGGGCGGAAATCTCATCGAAAGAGGAGGACAGGGATTTGCGGTTCGCGGATTAGGCGCTATCAAAAATGAAATTGACATCGAAAACATCGTTTTACAGTCCGACAACGGAATTCCTATTTTTGTCCGAGATGTAGCAAGCGTAGAAATTACGCCCCCTCCCCCAAGCGGTGTTTTGGGGTATACTGTTACGAATGAAAATATAAATGTAAACAACGGGGTAGAAGGAATCATACTCCTCCGAAGATACGAGAACCCAAGTGAAGTATTGGTAGAGCTTAAGCGGCGAATAGCTGAGTTGAAAGAACATGAATTGCCCGAAGGAGTCAAAATTAGAACGCTTTACGACCGCAGTTTTCTAATTGACCATTCTTTACATACCGTTGGCAAAACCCTCTTTGAAGGAGTAAGTATCGTCATTATTATCTTGATTTTCTTTTTGGGAAGTGTGCGAAGTGCATTGGTAGTGGCTTTTACCATTCCATTTTCATTGCTTTTTGCTTTTATTATCATGTGGTTTACGGGTATTCCTGCCAATCTCCTCTCTTTAGGGGCGATTGACTTCGGGATTATAGTAGATGGCGCAGTCGTAATGACGGAGCACTTGATAAGAAAATATCGAACGACAACCCTCAATGAAAAAAAAGAAGGTATCCAAAAAATCACCCTATTTTCAGCACAGGAGGTAAGCAGAGAGATTTTTTTTTCGGTCACTATCATTATTTTGGCCTACATGCCGATTTTGTTAATGACCCGTGTCGAAGGCAAATTATTTACCCCTATGGCATTGACTTTGGCCTTTGCGGTGATTGGCTCCATGATTGCAGCCTTAACTTTCATTCCGGTTTTGATTTCCTTTGTTTATCACAAAGCCATTTCCAATCCTGACAAACCCTTTCAAGAACACAAAAATAGAGTTCTTGAAGCAATTGAAAATTTCTATGAAAAAACTCTTTCTGAGCTTTTAAAACACTATAAAAGAACAGTTTTAGTTGGTTTTGGAGTAGTATTGTTACTAATCTCCTTAGGATTAAAGCTAGGGAGCGAGTTTTTGCCCGAGCTAGATGAAGGTTCCATATTTCTTCGCGGAAATTTTCCTGCCGGAATCACCATTCAAGAAAATGCGAAATATGCTCCCGCGATTCGTAGTATTATTGCCCAATACCCCCAAATATCTTTTGTGATTACCCAAACAGGTAGAAACGACGATGGCACAGATCCTTTCCCACCCAACCGAAATGAAATTTTGGTTGGATTAAAAGATTATCATTTGTGGAGTGATACCATTTCAAAAAAAGAATTGGTAAAACAAGTTCGCGCTAAATTAGAAAGAGCATTGCCCAGCGTAAAATTCACCTCTGGCCAGCCTATCATTGATCAAGTGATGGAAATCGTTACGGGTAGCGCTGCCGACCTTGCCGTTTCAATCATAGGCGATGATTTGGTAATGATGCGTACTAAGGCCGATAGCATCGCGAGGGTGGTAAAATCAATGTCAGGAAGCGAAGGCGTAAATATTGAGCAGGAAGGTACACAAGAGCAACTTGCCATTAAAATCAATAGAGCCTATGCCGCCCGGTATGGCATCAATGTCTCGGATATTCAAAATATGATTGAGGCCGCAATCGGGGGCAAAAATATTTCTGTACTCTATGACGGTACCAAACGCTACGATATCGTAATTCGCTACTTGCCCCAATTCCGAAATAACATTGATGAAATAAAAAAACTACTTGTTCCGTCTGCCAATGGTTCACTTATCCCAATGGCACAGCTCGCCGAAATCAATTTTGTGGAAGGACAAACCAACATTTACCGCTATAACAACAAACGAATGATCACGGTACGAACCAACATCAGAGGTAGAGATCAAGGCGGGTTTGTAAAAGAACTTCAAAAGAGAATTGAAAAAGAAATCCATATTCCGAAAGGCTACGAAATTGTCTATGGCGGTCAATACGAAAACCTAGAACGAGCTGGAAAACAATTGGCATTGACCATTCCACTCACCTTGGTCGTGGTATTTGTATTCTTGTTTATGCTTTACAAAAATTTTACGCATACACTCATTACTACAAGCTGTGTTTTGTTTGCCCTTGCGGGCGGAATTATAGCCTTGCTTATTAGAGGGTATTATTTTAATGTATCGGCTGGGGTGGGCTTTGTGTCTATTTTCGGAATATCAGTGATGGCGGGTGTATTGTTGGTTTCGGCATTAAATAGAGCCGCAAGTAGCGGCTTGGTTTCGCAATCACTCATCAATCAGATATCAAAAGAGCAATTAAGAGCTATTTTGTCTATTCTTGTGCTAGCGATTCTGGGGCTTATCCCTGCCGCGATTTCAAGCGGCATTGGCTCTGACGTACAACGACCATTGGCCACCGTAATCATTGGGGGACTGACAAGCACCTTGATTTTTGCACCCCTTATCATCCCGCCTCTTTATTGGTGGGCAAATCACAATGGAAGTAAAGAGTAATCATCATTTGATCAAACCAACTTATAACTTTACTTGCAAAGTCAAATAAAAACTACGGCCATCAGAAGGTAAAATTCCGGGACCAGGATAGCCTGTGGCACGCCGAGTGTAGTACATTTCGTTGGCCAGATTGTTGAGACTTGTTTCTATCCGGTACTTCCTAAATTCATACGAAAGGCTTAAATCCATGATTTTGTAAGTCGGAATCACGCCTACGACTCCCGCTACTCCCCCCTCACGGGCATTGGTAGCATCCGCAAACTGCTCAGTAAGGTAAGTCAACTGATAAGATGCTTTCAGGTTTTTGTACGCTACCCGTAGGCCACTTTTTAGGTTGATTTTAGGGACAAATTCCACCTGATTTCCTTGGATACCGGGCATTTGGCTCGCTTTGTACTCTGATTTGATGTAGGCAACATTTGTAAAAATTACCCCGCTTACGTTTTTGGTTTCAGGTCGTAGTAGTCGCCAAAAATCGGCCTCGGCGTAAGATTCTACGCCCATAATAATCGCCTGACCAATGTTACTTCTCAGCCGCAAAACACGGTTGTTTTCATCATAAAATTGTACTTCGCCGATACGATTATTATAATTAAGATAAAACACTCCAATGTCATAATTATAGAAAGTGGTTTGTTGGCTTCTTACGCCCAAATCTATCGAATAGCCCTTTTCATCTTTCATGTTGGGGTCGATGACCTGCGACGGATTCGCAATGCGCATGTCGCTAAAAGTAATAGAGCGATAGTTTTGGGAGACATTTCCATAAATATCTATCTGGCTATGAGGCTTGTAACTCACCCCTACCCCACCCAGTACAAACTGTCGTCCGTTGGTACGGTATTCATCAGTGCGTTGGATATTCAGGATATTTCCTGCCAAATCGCGGGTAATATTTCCATAAAAACCATCCGCAGTAGTATAGATATATTCATAACGTAACCCCGGCGTAATCGACCATTGGTCGTTGAGATAAAACACATTTTCTACAAAAACAGACACATTTCGATTAGGAAAACGATAGTCATAAGTGATGAATCTCTCTGGCTCTACAAAACTAAAATCGGCATCTCTTCCTGTACTACCAAGCCCTTGCTGACTATGATTGAACCCATGATAATAGCGTACTCCCGCCAACAATACCGAAAGGCTTTTTTTGATAAAATACCGATTCAAATAGCGAGCCTCCGCACCCCAGTTTTTAAAATCCCCTTTGATGAGATCCCGCTCAGAGTTATCGTCGATAGTAGCAACGCGGTTGGGCCGAAATCCTAATGAATAACGGTTGGCCAAAAGCCCAAACAATCTCAAATTAAACTCTTGATTGATACTAAACTTGTGGTCAAAATGCATCGCCATCAAGTTCCAATTTACTTTAAACCAGTTGCGTTCGCGGTTGGTTTGTCGAGGATTGTCTCGAAACATCCCGTCGGTCAAGCCTCCGGGTTGCTGCGCCAAATAACTCATATGGGTGATGTCTATCCCTACCACACTTTTTTCGGACAGCCGATAATCTACATCGGCATACAGCGTAACATTATCAAAATGGGAATTGGCACGCCAACCGTCGCCTCTCTTGTACTGAAAAAAAGAATAATAGCTCAATTTTCCGACGGTTCCGCTTGCACTTGTGAAGGTATTATAAAATCCAAAAGAACCCACGCTTTGGCGCGCCAACAATTCCAGTTTGCGAGTAGGATTGGGTTTCTTCATCACAAAGTTGAGCAGTCCGCCAAACTGCGTTCCGTATTGCAGCGAAGCAGCCCCTCTCACAATCTGAATTCGTCCAATTGCTTCTACAGGAGGTGTGTAGTAGCTTTCGGGATAGCCGAGGGCATCGGCACTAATATCATATCCATTTTGACGAACGTTGAAATTGGACGTACGATTAGGGTCTAATCCCCGCCCTCCGATGCTCAACTGCAAACCTGCGCCGTCATTCTCCCAAATATTCAATCCTGCTACCCGCGCATATACTTGGCGGGCATTATTGGTAGCAAGGTTGGCTACGAGTTGTTCTGGAATAATCACCTCCGTTTTTTTGCCTTCGTAGATACCCATGCTTTCTACGCCTCTCATCCGCGTAAAACCAAAATCAGTCTGTTTGTCTTTAATGACAACTTCGTCGAGACGTTCCTGACGCCCTTGCAATAGTAAACGCAAGGTTTGGTCTTTGCCTTCTACCGTAAAAGTGTATTTAAGTGCTTTAAAATCAGCCGAAATGAGTTGTAATGTATAAGTACCATTGGATAAATCTCCGAAAGAGAATCCCCCTTTTTCGTTGGTAATAGTAGAGCGTTCCCCTTCTTGTCGTCCTTCCAAATAAATGACACAGCCTTTGACGGCACTACTGTCTTGCTGGGAAAGCACTACGCCCGACACTCTAAATTGAGCAAATACCGTAGCTGATAACAAACTCAAAACAAGGAGATTGGCTAGAGGTACTAATTTAAAAATTCGATAATTTGGAAATGAGTATTTCCTCCATTTCATTATTAGAATTCTCCTCATTTTAAAAATATTATCTTGACAAAAATCATTGACTACTAAACAGTTACAAAAAATATTCAACAAATAACTCGTAAAGATTTTATAGCTATAAACCTTTAATTTCATCATTGAATGGAATAATCCACGATTTGTGTTTAAAAGATTCTCTTTCTTTGGCTAAGTCCACAAGCGGATCGATAAGAGGACGCCCCAAACGGCCATTTAGAGCTACATAAGAATCCACGTACACTTGCGGTGCGTGAAAGCCTTGGTTTTTGTAATAATCCCGTAAAATGTGCGCATACTGCAAAATCATATCAGGCTGCGTAGCCATCATTTTTTCCTGCAAAGGCGTCAGAAATTGATTGTTGTTGACGATGACTTGCCGGCCAGAGGCATCTTTGACCGTAAATTGCGCATAACCTGCCTTTTCCATCAGCATCACTCGCCACGAAAATCGGTACCCTTCCTCGGTCCAAAACAACTCTCCAGGGTAGCATAAATACCGAAATGGGAAGATAAGCTGTATCAAAAAAAACACGCCAAACATTCCCACTAACAGCTCCTGTTTCAAAAATGTATATTTGAAAATTTGACGAGGATACATAAAAGCTTCTGATGCCCCAATGACATTGCCTATTATTCCAATGATTTTTTGGTGAAATTTTGCAGAAAAAAACACAAGCGCCGTCACAATCATGACATAAGGAAACATCCCAATCGGGAAAAGAATTGCCGTAAGCAGATGGAAAACAACCACCGCCCCATAGGCCCAAGGTCTAGTGAAGCGATTCCAGAGTAAAAAAGGAATGCTTAAATCATAAATGCACCCCAACCAACTAAAAACAAAAGGGACGATTGGGTGATTAAACCAGAAGCCAATAATGGGCAAATCATTGCGGGCAGGAAGCCATATCTTCAGGGGCACCGCGTGCAACAACCAATCGCTGTTTAGCTTTGCCAAACCAGCATAAAAATACAAAATACCTACCATCAATTTCAATGCATCAAGACACCACAGCGGAATGCTATCGGCCACTCGAACCCGATTTTGGAACGCATCTACCGAAAAATAGACCTGAGCTGGCAGAAAAATAAGCATCAAACATATCAGACTCACAAAATAATAGTGATTCAAGTAGGTGGATTTATCGATAAGTTCGATGTAAGTAAAACTCAAAAAAAGCCCCACACTTGCCCAACGATAAAACCACCCCAACGCCACCAACAAAGCCGAAAGTCCACAAATAGCAAAAACCACGTAGGTATATTCACCCAGTGGTTTGACAAATTCAAAACCATAAAAAGGGAAAAAAAAGCGCGGCTGAATGTAGAGTTGTTCAATCCACCCTTTAGCCCAAAACCGCACCACACTTCCCAAAAGCATCAACCCAAAAACAATCCTAAAAACGGCAAGCGGAGCGGCTGATACTGATTTTTGAAAATAAGATGACATCAAAATCTAAAAATAGCTCTCATCAATTACCTCCTAATCACCGTCATTGTCGGTATAAGTAATCACAATACTCATAGCGGCGGTCATGTCGACTTTAAGCATTCTAACCGCTTTTTGCATTTCGGTATATACTTGGACTACGGCAGTATTATTGGTTTTTACTTCTTCATAAAGATTAGACTTGAGGGCATCCATTCTGGATTTGCTCACCCCAAACTGCGCATTGATGATTTCGGACAAAGTCTTGCCAGTGGCACTGTCTTTGGCTCCTAAGGCATCTAAGTAAGTTTTGAAAGAAGGCCCTTCGGCGTTCGTTTTTACGTTTTTACCATTGAAAAAATCTACTACGGCTTGATGAGCCGTTTGGGCCAAAACATTGGAAATATCTTTTTTATAAAAAGCTTCTACTTTTTCGGGAGCTACTACCCCATTGAGCATAGCACCTGATGGAATCCCAAACTTACCAGAACGAATAAAACGCTCATAATGAAGCACATATCCATTCACTAGTTCTCCCATTGGCGAGCCAATGTCTAGACCCGTTTTGGTCGTAAATTCTTCGCGATAGCTCCCGTTCCAATCACTTATTACTTTGGTAATCAAAGCATTCATGTGATCCACGATGCGCTTTATATATGCCAAACGCTTAACCCCCTCGGTAGCATTGGTATAAAAAGCTACCGTTTCGGCGTCGGTTGTACCCACGCCATTGAGCAAATAATCTAATGCCGGAAATCCCTGCTTGTCATAAGAACTTGCCACTTCTAAGTTGACCGACGGATCGGCTATATACTGCGTGATACCTGCTACGCTAGTGGGGTAAATATTATAAAAATTTCGCATAGCCGCTCGATTGGCAGGCCCTACGTCAAACAACTCCACTTTTTGCCATTCGATATAAGCCTCACGCCAAGCCTGACGAAACTCGCCCAAGGTAGTAGCATCGGGTTTAGCCGTAAAAGCTTGCGACTTACTATTCATCGCATCAAATTTCACTTTGAAATTGGCGTAAGAAGGAATAATAATATTATCCGCCAAATGCGTTAGTAATACTTTTCGGTCTTTGGAGGTATCGGTAGGCTCCGGTTCTTGAGGGGTGTCATTGTTAGAACAAGCCCAAATCAGTATTCCGAACAACACAAAAACGCTTGTTTTGAATAGAATATGTTTCGATTTTAACATAGGGTTTTTAAGCAACAAGGGAGGACAAAGCAACTACGGATGCTCTGTCCTCCTTTTGGTAAACGGATATTTGAATAAGTGATTGATAATCAACTAAGACTATTCTCATCACTCAACTGTATTTTAGTTTTTTAAAGTTTAAATTTTGCTTTAATCGCGTCTGATGCAGCAGAGATTTTGGCAGGCGTCAAGTCCCAATAGCCATTAGGGGCATCTAAGATTAAAGCCTTGAGGATATTGTCGGAGAAGGTAGCGTCAGCGCCGTTGATTGTGGCAAAACGCAATGAATAAATAAACCCTAACCCTTCGCCAATCGCATGTACACGAGCTGCTTCCGTTTGGGCATTTACGTATTTAGGCCCTAAGTATCCAAGTGCCGCCGAGGCAATTGCTTTTTCCATCTCAGCTTTGATAAAGTCAGCTTGTTTTTTAAGCTCCACTTTATCATTATTGACAATCGCCGCTCTGCCTCTCAAAAAAGCAGGGAATATCTTAGCATAAGCGCCCTTGTTGTATTCCCAGATATACGAACCCAACGCAAATTCGGTAGTTCCTCTTTGGGCATCTGTTGAACCCTTCAAAAATACCTGATTGAGGGTCAAAAGGCCATAAGCTTCATCCCAATTTTGCTCAAGTTGGGTGTAATTTTCCCCCGTCAATACTTTAGAGTTATCAGCATCCAACCCTTTGGTTAAGAGCACATTGCCAATATAATCATACTGTAAAGCACCAATCAATGACTTCTGAATGATTTGGATAGGTTCAATTCCTTTGGCATCTACCAAGTAAGTACCTAGTTTTCCAGCTTTGCCTTTCTCTGCCGTAGCGGTTACAGATTTACTTGCTTCGGCTACTGCACTAATGTAAGTATCAATGTGAGCCCTTACTTTTTCTGCTTCTGTAGTAGACCAAGAAGAGGCGGTTACATTACGTAACTGTACCCCTGAAGTATTTAGTTTAGTACTGTCCGCAAAGGGGCTGCCTGTATTGGCATACATATTTTTTAAGACCGTAGCATCAATCTGCTTATTGCCACTGATTGAGGAGCTGATGTAGGTATTAAGTGCCTGAAACATCTTATAGCGATTATTGCCATTGGCTAAATCAACGGTGGTTGTGCCCGTTTCGTCCACAAACAAACTACTGTAAGGTGTAGTCTCTGTAAGGGTGCTATAATCAATTGATTTTCGTAGCTGTGGTACGGTTTCGTCTTCTTTTGAACAAGCGCCTAGTCCTAAAGCTACAACCGCTACCAATGAAAATTTTGAGAATGAAGAAATGTTTAACATCGTTTTTAGGCTTTTTCATTTACCGACGCAAACTTCTACATTATTTAGACTAAGTACAAATTAAAAAACATTTTTTTTGCGAAAAATTTTACCCATACTCTCTTATTTAGCATAGCATATCCCCTCTTTTGCTTCTATTTAGTACTCATTCTTCCCCATTTGAGACATGGTATATTATTAGTAATAAAACACTTAGAAAATAAGTACTGACATTTAATTCAATCAAAACACGCTATGAAAACGCTCTTAATAAGTACAGTGATTATACTTGCAGTGATGAGCTGTAATACCGTAAAAGTATCTCGTTCAAAGACCGATTTATCTAAATACAAGACGTATGCTTTCATGGAGCCCGACGTAAAAGCAGGGAAAAATCCTCTTTATTATAATGACATCGCCACCCAAAATGTAGAGATGGTCGTTGACAATTCCCTTTCTGAAAAAGGCTTACAAAAAGATGAAGATTCTCCAGACTTGCTGATTGGTTATCACTTTTTTGTGCAGCAAAAAACCCGAACCGTCACCGATCCGCCTATTTATGGTCCCTATATGGGATGGGGACGCTGGGGATGGCGAGGATGGGCTCCTGGGTATTGGGGATGGGGACGTACTCGTACCGAAAAATATGAAGATGGCACCCTCGTAGTAGATATGGTAGATGCCCGTACCAAGAAACTGGTTTGGCGAGGTTCTATTCAAAATGCGGTGAGTAGTCCCGCCAACATTACCGAAAGGCTTCCTCGTGAGGTAAACAAAATTCTGGAAAAGTACCCTGGATAAATACCCTCTTTGAATAAAAAAGCCCGAATCGAAAGATTCGGGCTTTTTTATTTTATTTCAGTGTCAAGGCTTCTAAAATAGTCCGCATTTCGTCTACGGTTTTGACATCTGAGCAAGTTACTAATAATTTATTTTTGAGATCTTTGAGCGCAAAACGCTTTGGATTGCGCTGAATATGAGAGAGAATATGCCCAAACTTATCTGATTGAAAGAAGGCATCATTGCCAGTAGTGACAAAATAACCTTTGAGCGTGTTGTTTTTAAGGGTCAACTTTTCCATAAATAGCGCTTCGGCCATCCACCTGATTTTCACCATCTCTATTAACCCTTTCACTTCCTCAGGGAGCGGGCCGAAGCGGTCTGTAACCTCACCTCTAAACGCACTTAACTCATCTTCACTATCGATGTTGTCCAGACGAGTATATAACGACAAACGTTCAGAAATATTTTTCACATAGCTATCAGGAATTAAAATTGCCAAGTCTGTTTCTATCTGACAGTCGGTATTGACTACCTCAACAGCCTCTCCCAAATCAAACAAATCTTTGAAAGTAGTTTGTTTTAATTCTTGTACGGCTTCGTCCAAAATCTTATGATATAGCTCATAGCCAAGGTCGTTGATAAAACCGCTTTGCTCTGCCCCAAGCAAATTTCCAGCACCCCGAATATCCAAGTCCCGCATAGCCACCTTAAAGCCATCTCCTAGCTCCGAAAACTCTTCCAATGTTTGTAAACGCTTACGGGCATCGGTAGTTAGATGCGAAATAGGAGGCGTAAGCAGATAACAAAACGCTTTCCGATTACTACGCCCTACCCGTCCACGCATCTGGTGCAAATCCGACATTCCAAAATAATGCGCTTGATTGATGATAATGGTATTGGCATTGGGAATATCTATACCCGATTCGATGATGTTGGTACTTACCAAAATATCGTATTCACCTTCGATGAACCTCATCATCACTTTTTCGAGTTTTTCGCCCTCCATTTGACCATGAGCTACGCCGATGCGCACTTCTGGTACTAGTCTCAAAATAAGGTTTGCGATAGATTCTATATCATTGACTCGATTATGCACAAAAAATACCTGTCCTCCTCGGTTTACTTCATAACTTACCGCATCCCTGATAAATATTTCATTGAATACTTGTACCTCTGTGGTCACGGGTTGGCGATTGGGAGGTGGTGTAGCAATCACTGACAAATCTCGTGCTCCCATCAACGAAAAATGAAGCGTACGCGGAATAGGCGTCGCCGTCAATGTCAATACATCAATATTGATCCGCATTTCTTTGAGTCGGTCTTTAACCTTTACCCCAAACTTTTGCTCTTCGTCAATAATGAGCAGCCCCAAATCTTTAAACTTAATATCTTTGTTCACGATTCGGTGCGTCCCAATCAATATATCCACTCTTCCTGATTCTACCTCTTTCAGAATTTCCTTGATTTGCTTGTCGGATTTGAAGCGATTGATGTATTCTACCCTAGCCGGAAAATCTGCAAGTCGTTCGCTAAAAGTCTTGTAATGCTGCATGGCCAGTATCGTCGTAGGCACTAGCACCGCCACTTGCTTGCTATCAGTTACGGCTTTGAAAGCCGCTCTAATAGCGACTTCAGTCTTGCCAAATCCCACATCTCCACATACTAATCTATCCATAGGATGTGGTTTTTCCATGTCGTCTTTGACGTCAGATGTCGATTTGGCTTGGTCGGGAGTATCTTCGTACAAAAACGACGATTCAAGCTCTGCTTGTAAATAGGTATCGCGACTAAAAGCAAATCCATTGGCCGAACGCCTCTTGGCATATAGCCCAATCAATTCTTGGGCAATGTCTTTGAGTTGTCGTTTTACTTTTGATTTTTTATTTTCCCATTCTTGTGAGCCCAACTTGCTCATTGTCACTATCCCACCTTCTTTGCCAGTGTATTTGGCGATTTTGTGCAAGCTATGAATACTCACAAACAAGATGTCGTTGTCGCGGTACACGAGCCGAATCGCCTCTTGCTCTTTTCCGCCCACATCTACCTTTTCAAGACCCGCAAACCGACCAATACCATAATCAACGTGAGTCACAAAATCGCCCGATTTGAGCGACTTCAGTTCTTTTAACGTAAGGGCTTTGGATTTGCTGAATTTTTCTTTGACGTGGTATTTGTGAAACCGAGCAAATATTTGGTGATCGGTATAACACACTATTTTTAGCTGCTCATCCACAAATCCTTCTCGCAAGGAGATATTCATCGGACGAAACTTCACATAAGGGTCGAGTTCGTCAAAGATTTTTTCGAGGCGTTCGAGCTGCTTGACCGACTCCGCCACAATCACGTTTGTAAATCCTTGGTGTTGGCGCTCTGATAAGTCATCAATAAGACGTTTGAAGTCTTTATTGAAAGAAGGTTGCGGTTTAGCCCCCCACGTACCACGAATTGGCAAATTACTATCGTCCTTTATGGTAAAAGGGCTATAAAAACGCCGACCAAACTCAATCGTCTTAAAATTTTTGATTTGATTCAAAAACCCTCTCCTTGTTTCAAATATTTCGTTTGGATCCGATACTAGCTGTATATCTCCTCCCTTCACATTTTCTAGGGCCTTTTCCGCTTTTTCAAAACATTCTTCAATGACCTCAAGCGTAAGTTCAACGTCCTTAAACCAAAGGAGAGCATTGGAAGGAAAAAAACTCAAAAACGACTCACGCGTCTCTAGCGTAAGCTTGTTTTGAATATCTGGAATGATATTGATTTGCTTTTGGGTCTCAACCGAAAGTTGTGAGTCAGGATTAAACGAACGGATACTTTCCACCTCATCGCCAAATAGCTCTATGCGGTAAGGGTGCTCACTTGCAAATGAAAACACGTCGATAATCCCCCCTCGTACCGAAAACTGCCCTGCTTCATACACAAAGTCGGTGATTTCAAAGTCGTAGCTCAACAAAAACTCACGTAGAAATTGAGCATCCAGCCTTTCCCCAACTTTTACGGTAAAAGTATTCGAAAGTAAAGAACGCTTATTGATTACCTTCTCAAACAATGCCTCTGGATAGGTCACAATCAGAAGATGCTCAGGAGTCGATACGTTGAGTTTATTTAAAATCTCAGCCCGCATCAATACATTGGCGTTTTCGATTTCTTCGTAGTGATAAGGGCGTTTGTAGGAAGTGGGATAATACAAAACCTCTTTTCCAAGTAAATTCTGCAAGTCATTTTGCAAGTAAGCCGCCTCTTCGCGGTCGTTGGTTACGAAGAGACACAAACGAGGCAAACTTTGATAAACCGCCCCTGCCAATACCGCATCCAAACTACCTGCCAAGCCTTTTACTTGGACGTGAGCCTGCTGACTAGCTATTTGATTAATAATCATTTGAACGAAGCTATCGTTCTGATATAACGTAAGAAAATTGTGTGTTGAGAGCATATGAATACTTTCTCCAAAAGAGAAAAAAACTTGAGAATCTAAAATATTCCCTAATTGTATTAACAACAAAAGGCCGACGAGGGTTTCTCTCATCGGCTTAGATTAGCATTACAAACTAAACAATAAATAGTGTAATCACCTCTTTTTGGAAGAGACAAAATTTGTATACAAGCAAAGTTTAGTCGCTATAGAATCGACTAATTGCTTAAAAAGAGAATCGTAAACCACCCGTTACATTCATAACCCCTACATGCTGCTCAATGTTAACCAGCTGATTTACTTCTGGAAAACCTGTGGTTGACACTTGATTACTTACATTTTTAAAAGTAGTACTAATCAGCGTAGCATCAGCATTAATTACCAATGCTACCGCAGACGTAATACCTATATGAAAAGTCGCTCCTGCCCCATAAGCCCAATCTTGGGCATTTTGTGAATTGGTTATGACTTGGATGTCATAATTCTGAAATGTTCCTTTGGTCGTAAAATTGGGACTTTTGACCGTAGCATATCCTACCAACAGACGCCCTTCTAAACCAAGGCGCTCACCCCCTAAGCGCAATGTTGGCCCAATCATCCCACTGAGTGCCGTCCATCCCTCTGAGGAGACAACCACAGGATTGACCACCCCATACTGCCCCGAAGCAACGAGTTTAATGCCCTCTTCTCGGGTATTGTTTTGATTATAAGAAAAACGAGCGGCCAATCCTATTCTTCTAGTAGGATAGTAACTTGCTACTATTTGGGCTCCAAGACCGTCATCAGCCAGTTCTCCACCTCTCGTTTCCCCAAATATTTTGGTAGCCACTTCGCGCATAGAAAGGCTTTTACCCACGGCTAGGTTAAGTGTAAAGCGACTATCTTGGGCTTGAGATACTATACTGCTTCCCGTAATTACAACAATTAATAATCTAAAAAATCGCGACATAAATCCTTTTAAAATTTCCGTAAAACTAACGCCATTTTCTTGCAAATAATTGCACATACAACTTTAAAACAGCTTTTTCTTATTTTAAGGACGTTTTGATCTTTTAAAAAGTCACTGATTTTTCTTTACTTTTTTCAAAAAAATATTTGACTCTTACCTTAGGTCATAGTTTACCTTTGAACCATCAATCTTCAATAGAAATGGTAAAGTATACGGTAAAACAGCTAGCTAAAATCGCAGGGGTGAGTGTGCGCACACTACATCTTTATGATCGTCTAGGATTGCTAAAGCCTTTGCTACGTACAGAGGCTAAGTATCGACTCTACGGAGAAAAAGAATTGCTGAGACTACAGCAAGTATTGTTGTACAAAGAGCTAGACTTCCCGTTGGAGGAGATTCGCCAAATCCTCGACGATCCCAAATTTGACTTGTTTGAAGCGTTTGCCACTCATAAAGCAGCTCTCCAAACTCGCAAAAACCGACTAGAAATCCTTCTTAAGACGATTGACAAAACAATGTTAGAACTAAAAAACAAAAACATGCTTAATCACGAAGACTTATATGAAGGGCTGTCTAAAGAGACAGCAGACACCTACCGTAAAGCTGCGATAGATGCCTATGGCGATGAGGTCATAAGCAAAGCTGAAAATCATTTATTAAAAATGGGTAAAAGAAATTTTGAGCAGCTTAAAGCCGAACAACAAGAAATTGCGAAGGCCATAATAGCCAAGATGCACTTATCTCCTGAGAGCGTATCGGTGCAGGCATTGATTCTCCGGCATTATGAAAACATCCGTCAATTTTGGGGAACGGCACACTCTGAAGACCCTCAGGCAGAGGCGTATAAAGGATTAGGAGAATTGTACCTCACTGACGAACGTTATACAACGATTGATGGTAAATCTAACCTTGCTTATGCTCAATTTTTGAGTAAAGCCATGACTTATTTTGCCGAAACTCAATTATAAGAAATACCAAACCCCGACAACGACCAAAGCGTTATCGGGGTTTGATTATTTTTCTTCACTTATTTTACAAAGCGAATGATAAGAATTTCGGCTAGTAAAAACGCTAAGGCTGCCCAAAGAAAATATTTCCATAGACTCAGTCCGATATTTTGTTTCTGAAATTCTTTGATAAAATCTCCATCGGCTACATTATCAAAAACTTGTACATTAGGCTGATTATTAAATAGCTGACGCAGCTCAGATGGGCTAAAATAATCTAATTGGGATTCAAGATTGTCGTGATTAAAGGCCAATAGCTGCAAAATTTGCCCTTCTTTTTGAAGTTCATAATAGCCCGATTCCATTTCTTGGTCGGTTCCTAGTTGGTTGCTTTTAGGCATTTCTAAAGTGAGTTGATTCCCATTCAAACGCTGCACTGGTATCAACTCAATTTTGCCTTTTTTAAGTTTAAAAACCGTATTTTGAGGTGCTTCGGGTACAGTAAGGGTAATGGTGTTTTCATCAAATGAGTAGGCAGTACGCTGCTCTCTGACACTCTGAGCCGCAATTTTATACATGACAGGTACAAAAAGGGCATTTTGTGCAAAGCTCCCAAAGGAATCCGTGAGAGGATTGGCGATGACATATACTTTGCCACGCTGTAATGATGATTGACTCAAAAACACATCTCCACTTCTCAAATTGAGGATTTTAGCACCACTTGGCTGCCACTGCCATACTGGCTTCACTATCGGCAATTCGAGGTTTTCTTGGCGGACAGATTGTTCGAAAACATCACTAAAAAACGGACTATTACGTTCAGGGTTTGCCAAGGGAATTCCTTCATTGGACGGGCGCTCAACCAAGCCTCCTATCCCCAAAGCTGCCAACAAACTACCATAACTGACTACATCAGGATTGGAAGGTGGAATCACCAATACACTTCCACCTTTCTTTACAAAATTCTCAATTTCAGTACGTAAGGTACCCTCTACTCGCTCTAAGCTTTCTAGTACCACCAAATCCGCTTGCTTGAGCAAACCCACATCAGCATTGCTGGCATTGAGGCTACGAAAAGTAAAAAGGCTATCATTAGCATAAACATTTTCGACGGCACGGGCAGGATTGCTTTGTCCCGAAAAATGCACCACTCTTATCAACGGCGATGCATTGAGTACAAAGAAATATTCGTTGTCGAAAGTAATGGGCAAATCATCAAATGTCACCCGGCCACGCTTAAACCCTTTGCCGCGCACATTGAAATTGAAAGCAGTTGTAGCTGAACCTTTGGGGGCAAGACTCACGGGGGCAGTTGATACCTGGACGTCGTCTAAAAACAGCTTAACTACCAGATTTTTGACATCATTGTTACCAGCATTGCTTACTCTTACGTACAAGATATTGTTTTGAAACTCTCTCACAAAAGGCGTATTGAGCCAAACCGAATCTACGTACACATTTTGCGACGCAGTAGTCTGAACAGGCACAAGGTAAAGCTTATTGAGTGAATCTATTTTCAAATTGGCTAAGTCTCCTGATGTACTTTTTTGAAAATCTGAAAACCAAAACAATTGATTTTTGCCACTTCCAGTATAGCGAGCCATCAGATTTGATTGTCTCTTATAAATACTAGGCAAACTACGAGGTGTATGAGACAGTTTTAGAGTAGTAAGGCGATCTTTGACACGATCAGTGGTAGTAAGCTGCTGCTCGTCAGGGCTAAAGTCGTTGGTGAGAAGTTGAAGACGAGTAGCATTTCGAAACAATGTCAACAACTGATCTATTTTGCCAGTAGCAATGTCCAAGTAACGTTGATTATTATCTTCATTTTGCATCGAAAATGAATTATCAATGTATACGCTCGTCACGCTTTGGGCATTGGTTCCCGTTTTGTTTTGACTAGGAAGATAGGGCTGTGCAAATGCCAAAACAAGTGCAGCAATAGCCAAGACGCGCGTTGCTAAAATCAAATACTGCTTAAGACGCCGAAAGGAACTCGTTTCCATTTCAACATTTTTCAAAAGCGAGACATTTGAAAAATAGATGCGTCGGGTACGACGAAAATTAAACAAATGGATTGCTATCGGAATACTCACCGCCAATAGACTCCACAAAAAGGTTGGAAAGAGAAACTGCATTCGGGCTTGGGTATTATTGGTGCTTTATAGTCGTTGTACAACAATATTAGGCGTTTTTATGGGTAGTTAACGCAAATATCGTGCAAAACGTTTATTTTCTCCTTAAATCAAACCCCTGCAATAGCTTTGTTGATTTTTTCGAGCCCCGTTTTAGCTACCTTGAGTGCATCTTGGGCATAATAAGTCTTATTAAATACTTCCAAAGAAAGTACAATAGGGCGGTCCGGATTTTTGATTGTTTTGAGAATTTGAGCGATAGGAGCTATACCATCTCCGGGGTATACGCGGTCGGCGTCGGTAATGGTCTCTTTGGGCAATGAGGCAGGGTAATCATTGATGTGGAAAATCTCAACGCCAGGTTTTCCTACTAGTTTTAGGGTATCGAGACTAGAACCTCCTTTGTACAAATGGTATACGTCCAACAGCACCCTCGCCGAAGGATGTCCACTCTCAATAGCGACATACATCACTTCGCTCAGTTTGTTGAGATTTTTTGAAAAGCCCCATAGTTCGAGCTGCGGAATCACCTTGGTTTGGTCGCTGATTTCAAGAATGGTCCGATAGCGCTCGGCAGCCTTGAGAAGATCAATACGAGGAGCTTGTGGCCCTTGCGCTCCTACCGACGGAGTAGCTACTCTCATACAACCAATTTGGGCTAAGAGCTCCATTTCCGTTTTGAGTTGGTCTACTCCTTTGGCACGAGCGGCATCATCATCAATAATCCAAGGAGCAAACCCAATGGCGTTTTCGACCTTAATCCCTAAATCCCCCAAAATCTTGAGTGCTTGAGCGGGCGTACCTCCATTTTTGATGTACTCTTGTAGTGAATCAATCCAGATTTCGACCGAACGAAACCCTGCCTTAGAAGCTATCTCTAATTCTTTCACAAAACCGAGTTTTTGTCCTCGGATGGTGCTCATATTAAGACAAGGTACAAACGCAGGGGACTTAGTCACAGACGCTGAGGAGTTTTGGGGCAATACACTTGCGGCGCTAGCAGTGGCAAGTGTGAAAAGGGTTTGACGACGAGAAATGGACATATGTTACTTTTTTTAATACTAAAGACCGTAAGACTCATTATTTATTGGTATTACCCCTAAAATATTATTATAAGGCGGCCCTACCCATTCCCTAATCTACTAACTGTCAATCCCTTACCTTCTCTATGTTTTGTACCTACTCTACTTTCTCGTCTCCTTATTGATTGAAAAGGATTCAACTTATCATTTTGGTATAATTTTTGCCAATCTAAGCGGTATATTTATGGGATATAAGGATAGTAAATGCGTCAAAACTATTTCAGTATCCTGTAAGTGTCTATTTTAAAGCCGCTTGCTTTCTTTTTAGTACTTTTACTTACCCTACTGCTGTTATTTGGCTCGATTATTGATAGGAGCCTTTTTATTGAAAAATAGCCACTGACATTCCAGTCGGGTTGTAATAGTATGTCGTAAGACGTTGGGAAGCATGCGAAACCAACTCTATAAAATTATGACATTCTTGCAATCCAAAAAAGCCTCCTCAGGGCTTGTGTGGATATTATGTGTTTTATATTTTGGAATCATCACCAAAACAAGAGCAATATCTCCTCACGCTTGTTTTAGCAACGATACCACCAACACATCTCCTAATAATCCTTGTCCTACTACTTTGCCTATTGTACAAAGTGTAAGACTTTGCCAAGGCGATTCATTCCCGACGTTAAAGGCTATCATTCCTTCGGGTACTACTGCCCATTGGTATCACCAAGCACAGGGAGGTGTAGCACTCGCCCACGACACGGCGGCTTTTCGCCTCCCTGGAATTGCCACCGTCAATGATACACTTTATGTAGAACTCAAAGCTATCAATCCTGCCTGTACACTTCCTCGCACTCGTATCCCTTCCTACATTTTTGTGTTTAATTGTAATAAATCTATTGATTTACATTTAAAGAAAGTGATTGATAAAAAAATCAAAGCCATTGGCGATACCGTGATTTATACTGTCAAAATATGGAATGAAGGCATCCAAACTGCGTCGCGTGTGGTAGTTGGTAGCTCTCTTCCGCCAGCTTTAAAATATATCAGCAGTTTTGCTTCCCGAGGCAATTACAACCCTCTTACCCAAAGGTGGGAGATTGACACTATAGGCACAGATTCCGACACAGTTAGATTAGTTATACGCTCCCAAATCAAAGTGGGGCATGAAGGTGTTTGGTTTAGCCAATCCGAAGTCATTTACAGCAATGAAGTAGACGAGGATTCAACCCCCAACAATGGTAATATTCGTGAAGATGACAGTGACAATGTTTGCTTTAGTGTCCCCTTTAGACTATGCCCCCAAGAAAAAGTAGAGGTGAAAGTACCAGCACAATATCAGGTAACAGGGTGGTACCAAACCGACGGTCAAGGACTTATAGAAGGCAAAGAGGGAAATACTATTTTACTGGAAACACCCGGAACTTATACTTTTACCACCCAAAATGGTCTTTGCCCAGACGAAGGATGCTGTCCTATTATCATTTTGCCTAACCAAAACTGTTGTTTTAAGCAAATCTGCATCCCAATTACAGTCAAGAAGAAATATAAGCCATAAAAAAAGCCCAACCGCTGAGTTGAGCTTTTTAGAAAAAATACATCTTTAGAATTGCAAAGGCACCGAAAAACTCGAAGTATCCCATGCAAACACAAGAGCGTTGTTTTTGACTTCAAAATTTAGTTTTTCAACCGGCTCTTTCAAAGCGATATTAGGCACTGTCACTCTAAGTACATCTTTATCCACCTTATAGTTATAGGCACCCCATTGCTTAGGTTCACTATTCAAAATCACTATCCATTCTTTTTCTCCGGGGATTGTAAAGAGACCATATTCTCCCGCTTTTACAGCTTTACCGCCAAAAGTACCATCTTTTTTGAAAGTAATTACAGTAGCTTCATTGGCACCGGTACGCCATACTTTACCATATTTTTCGAGGCTTTGGCTTCCATCTGCCCCAAAAATAACACGTCCTTTTTTAGAAGGTTGGCCATAGCTTACTTTTACGTCTTTTCCTTCGGCTGTTATACGAGGACTTGCGGGAGGGTTTTGGCTGCACGCCACATTGAGGGTTACAATTGACAAAAACAGGACAAAAAATAGGTTCTTCATGTTTGTTGTTAGATTTGGATTTTGACTTTGTATGAAACGTAAATATGATAGAAAAGTTGTTTCAAGACAAAAAAATCATTCATAAACTTCAAGCTTTTATAGTGTTTAATCTCCGTTTTATTTAATTTATTCTTCCTTTTTCATCATCGGCAGCATTGTCTTGGTGATGTCTTTTAGGTCGGAAACCGTCCTTACCAAATCGATAAGTGAATGCTACTCCCACACGTTGGGTATCTGATTGATTGGTTTGGAAGAACTCGGCTTGCTTGACGCCAACAGAATAACTATGACGTATCCACGAATGAAAGATATCATCAGCAGACAATCGAATGCTACCTTTATTTTTCCAAATCTTTTTTTGCAACGCCACTCCCACCCGATACATCATTCGACTGTAAGTCTGTCCGCTCAAATCCGAACTCGCATAGTATCCACTTAAATCGGCACTCCAATTATTTTTAAACCTAAATTGATTATACATTTCAAAACGAGCTACATAAGCTCTTGGTGTCAATGTCTCGGTATAACTTGTCCCATTCAGGCCGAGATGAGATAGTCTGAGTGTATAAATTAAATTCCACCACCCGGTAGGTGCTCCCGAAAAAGTGGTGTTGAGAATGAGCATGAAACCCTTCGCTATGTTGTTGGGTCGAGCAATAAAAATCGTATCCACCACCTCCGTTGTTTGCAAAATAATATCTGTAAAGTGATTGTAACTCAGCCCCAACTGCAACCATTGTTTATGCTGAAATTTCAACTCTATACGATTTTGATACTGTGGATTCAGGAAAGGATTACCTGCTGTATACGAATAGGCATCTTGAAAAAACACAAAGGGATTCATCTGCTGATAATTTGGACGATTGATACGTCTGGTAAAGCTGAGGTTAAAAGAGTTTTTGTTGAGACTATCTAGCTTATAGTTGATAAATACACTGGGAAACAAGCGGGTATAACTTTTAGAAAAAGTACTACTTTCTATGACTTCATTTCCCAATTGATATCCTTGGGCTTGGGTATTTTCTGCCCGTAATCCCAATTGCACCCCTACTCTTCTTCTTTCCTGTCGAAAGTTAAGGTAAGCTCCATTGATATTTTCATGATACTTATAGTGATTGGATTTACGGTTGTCTATTTGGGCTGCATTAGCTATGATATCATAATAATTAGCCCTATTATCATTCCTAACAATACTTGATTTGACGCCCAACTCCCAAACAGATTTGTTTTTTAGAGGATGTATATAGTCCGCTTTCGCGGTATAGATGTCTATTTTTCCCGGAACCAGGTACCAAAATTCAGCTTCATTTTCCCATTTTTGTTCTGGTTGAGAGCTAAAAGTATGTAAACGTTGGCTACCGTCGGATTCGTAACGCAAATAATTCACATCTGCGATAAGTTCACGATTAGCATTATCAAATTTATGTTGAAAATTAAAGTTTAAGCCATTGTTTCTTCGTTTATCAGACAAATCTGTCATGCCTCGGCTAAGGGCATCAACTTGTTTTTGAGCATTATAATTACGACTAGCATAACCTAATTCTCCCTTCCCATTTCTATTGTTCAGATTGAGCATCATTCCATAGGTTGTTTTGGCAGTAGCTGCGTAATCGACCCCCATAAAAAGGCTAATACCTTGTCCTTGAAGCTTTTGTTGGTTGACAAGTGCAACAATGGAAGTTTGCGTATCATCTGTATCATAAAATCTTCGCTCATAAATATCATCTACATAATTTTTCTCATTGTTTACACCCATATTTCCAAACAGATTAAATTTTTTATGGTTGTAATTGAGGTTGAGGCTACCATTCTGACGACCATATACTCCCTGACTGTACCCCAAAGCTAGATTTCCGACAACGCCACCCTCTCGATTTTTTTTGAGGCGAATATTTATAACCGCATTACCCGCGGCATCATATTTAGATGAAGGATTATCTATAAGCTCAATTTTATCGAGTAGCCCTCCCGGCAAAGATTTTAGATAAGCAGCCAAATCTTGTCCTGACATATAAGTAGCGCGGCCCTCAATCAGCACCAAAACCCCACTTCTCCCATTTAGACTAATGTCTCCATTGGCGTTCACAACTACACCGGGCGTTTTTTCCAATACTTCAAGTGTATTACTTGCACTACTGCCAATCATCGACTCCACATTGACCAGCATTTTGTCAATCTCATGCTCAATCAATGGACGCTTGGCCTTGACCACTACTTCTTTCAATTCTATGTCTTTAGAAGGAGTCATCACTATCAAAGGCAACACCACCGCGCTATGGGCATCGTCGATGGTCAGGATATTGCTTTGATAAGACCGCTGATTGATAGCTGTGACGAGCAACTGATAGCTTCCATTGGAAAGAGTATTAAACTCAAATTTCCCGTTGATGTCAGTGACCGTTCCTCTAACTAAGGTTGAGTCAGAGGCATTCAATAATCTAACAGTAGTGCCCGGCAAACTTTTATTTTGAGCATCTTTGACCGTGCCTGAAATACTTGTTAATGGTATTTGTGAAAAAAGTTTCAAGGATAGAAGACTAAAAAAGAAAATGGCTATTGCTTTCATGAATTTGTAATTTTGACCGAACGAAAAATAATTTCGATTCAAAAGTCCAGCTATAGCTTTTCTCTCAGAAATTATAATGTCGAAAGCCAACACTTGGTTGACAGACGATTGTTTTTTGATGTTAAATTAGTTCATGGTCATTTTAATGGTGTCTATCAAGAATTCGGATATGTTCACCCTAACAATTGCAGTAAATTTGACAAATTGACCAATTTTTAGCCCTAAGTTTTACAGATACACAACTGCTTTACAATCATGAAAGCTTTGAAACAAGACTGGTTCACCGATTTTTTTGGCAAGAAAATATACATTTATTTAGCTGTGTTAGCTAGTATTCCGATTTTTATTGGGGCAGAAAATTACGTATCTACTATTGGAATTCATGAAGATGAAATCATGGCTACTACGGTTACTTTTATACTTTTCTTAGGCGTTTTTACGGGTAGATATTTGTCTCGTTTTTGGATTTCACCCCATAAAATGATTCCCAACGAATACTTTATGGGAGCTAGTATACTCCTTATTGTATGTATTATTTGGCTATTTGCTATTCCCTTTCAACACCGAAAAGCCATTACACTTATGTTCTGGCTTCCATTTACGCTATTGGGACTAACATTAGGCTTCTTGATTAAGGCCGTCAGACACATGGCTCGTTATCAAATCCTTACAGCCCAACAAGACGCCGCCCAGAGCAAAAGCGAACTGCAATTGCTACAGTCGCAGCTAAGCCCCCACTTTTTGTTCAACACCCTCAATAACCTGTATGGGTTGTCGATTACTCAGCATGAAAAAGTCCCTCCTCTTTTGCTCAAACTTTCTGATTTGTTGAGATACTCAGTATATGATACCAAAGAAGTATACGTCCCCCTAAAAGAGGAAATCGCCTATATCAACAACTATATTGACTTTGAGAAAATAAGACTTGGCGAAAGGCTTATCTTAAAAACCTATATAGAAGCAGAAGCCAAGGATTCAAATGCAAAAATTGCCCCTATGCTACTGATTATCTTCATCGAAAATGCCTTTAAGCATTCTAAAAACTCTACCGAACAACATATATATATAGAAATCACACTCAAAACTTGGGCTAATTCTATTTTATTCTCGATCAAAAATTCATTTGAATTACCTACTGACACACCTCTGTCCATCGCCCAAAACAGCGGTTTTGGCCTAACAAGCGCAAAAAAAAGATTAGAATTGCTTTATCCAAACGCTCATGACTTAAAAATCGACTCTCAAAACAGATTTTATTCGGTCATGCTACAGTTAAAGATGCAATGAATCAATGCTGACCTCAAATCTATCTTAAATGTCTCAACTACTTTGTTTGATTGTCGATGATGAGCCTATTGCCCGCGAAATTATCAAGTCATATTGCAGCTATTTACCTAGTCTTCAGGTGGTATCGGCTGTAGGCAATGCCATTGAAGCCAAACAAATTCTCCAAACCCATAAGGTAGATATTGTATTTTTGGACATCAATATGCCAGTCCTCGACGGCATAGCCTTTATGAAAACCCTCAAACTGCCTCCACAAGTTATCTTTACAACAGCTTATAAGGAATATGCCGTCGATGCTTTCGACTTAGCTGCTTGTGATTATTTACTAAAACCTTTTTCGCTGGAGCGTTTCATCATTGCCGTTGACAAAGCCATTGAAAAAATCTCACACGACAACATTCCGCTCCATAGCCAAAGTTCTTTCTCTGATTCAGAAAAACCCTCTAATTATCTATTTATCAAATTTGAAGGGAAAATTTTTAAAGTGCAGTTTGATGATTTACTGTATGCTGAAGCCCAAGGAAATTATACTAAACTAGTCACATCGCAGCATACTTTACTGCCAAACATGACATTTACCAACTTAGACGAACTTCTACCCTCTTCTATGTTTATAAGAGTACACCGTTCGTTTATCATCAACCAAGTCAAAATTACCCATATTGAAGGCAACCGTGTATTTGTTCAAGGTTTTGAAATTCCTATTGGGAATAGCTATCGAGACGATTTCTTGAGGCACTTGGGCTTTTAAAACCCGCTTTTATTTCTCCCAAAAATAAGAACTGACCTACATGATTTTTTGATTTCTTCCAATAACCCTATCTTTGACCCGAAAACTCATTCAGGATTCAATTATGCAAGATTTTTTGAAGAAATTGAGCAGCTTTTGGAACACAATTACCAGCCCCATTAGAAAATTAATCAAATGGTTAGGGCGACTAATGTACACCCTACTTGGAAAAATAGTAGGCCAACAAAGGCTCAATCAATGGACCAACGGCTATGAAACGTACAAAAACTTATTTTGGCAAAAGTATTACGAACGTGTTGATGTCAACTCGCCCTACTATCGCGCAGTAGTTAAGGCTTGGAAAGTTTTGTTGTATGGTATAAGCGGGCTTGCCTTCTATATTTTTTGTGTAGAAACCAATTTCCTCTGGCTTTGTGGGAGCATGCCTAGCGTCGAAGACCTCCAAAATCCCAAAGTAGCCCAAGCTTCCGAGATTTATTCGATTGATGGCAAACTAATCGGAAAACTCTACACCGAAAACCGTACTCCTGTAGATTATGACAGTATTTCTCCACACCTTATCAAGGCATTGATTGCTACAGAAGATGCTCGCTTTTATGAACACTCTGGCATCGACTCTCGTGCCCTCATGGGGGTAGCTTTCGGGATTTTGCAGGGTGGCGAGCGTGGCGGAGGAAGTACTATTACACAACAACTTGCCAAAAAGCTGTTTCGGACGCGTCGCAAATCCGCCAGAGGGCTGCTAGGCAATGTTCCATTGGTACGTACGCTCGTTTACAAAACCAAAGAATGGTTGACCGCCATCAGGCTTGAGCGCAATTTTTCCAAGGAAGAAATCTTAACAATGTATTTTAATACGGTAGATTATGCCAACAATACCTACGGTATCAAAACAGCGGCTCGTTATTATTTCAACAAATCTTCTTACGAACTTTCGGTGCAAGAAGCTGCAGTATTGGTAGGCCTGCAAAAAGGAACTACCCTCTACAATCCCGTCAAAAACTACGACCGCTCTCTCACCCGGCGCAATACAGTGATGTCGCAGATGGTCAAGTATGGGTATTTAAAATCTTCTTCTGCCGATTCTTTGGCCAAATTGCCTATTGAACTGCGCCTTACGCCCGAACGTTTCAACGAAGGAGACGACGAATACGCCATTTATCAGTATTTCAACGGGGCTGTTGAAAAATTCATGGAAAAATGGGGAGAAGAAAACGACTATGACCCTTATACCGACGGACTTAAGATTCGGACGACCATAGATTCGCGTATGCAAAAACATGCCGTAGCTGCCGTAGCCGAAAGAATGCGGATGCTCCAGCAAACTTTTGAGAACCATTGGCTCAATCAAAACCCTTGGCGCGATGAAAACGGTGCAGAAATCCCCAATTTCTTAAATGACGTAGCCAAACGTACCGACCGCTATAAAGCTCTGTATAAGCGATTTGCCAAACTCCCCGAAGCAGTACAAAAGGATTCGATTTTGTATTATATGAACAAAAAAGACACCATGACTATCTACGACTGGAAAACAGGCCGTGAGAAAAAAGTCGTCATGAGCTCGATTGATTCATTGAATTATTACAAACGAATCTTACGAGCAGGTATGATGGCCATGGACCCCTACACAGGTCAGATCAAAGCATGGGTCGGGGGACTCAACTACAAGTTTTTCAAGTATGATGCTGTAGAACAAGGCAAACGTCAGCCCGGATCAACTTTTAAGCCTTTTGTGTATTGTGCAGCCATTGATAGCTCAGCTTTCGACATGGCCCCATGCGATAAAATGGTAGATGAACCTTTCCAAATCGAGGTAAAAGAACGGATAAAAGGCAGAGATACAGTGAAGGTATGGCGTCCTAAAAACTCAACTGGAGGCTTTAGTTATCAAGAACTTACCCTTCGAAGAGCTTTGGCGCGCTCTATCAACTCAGTAACTGCCCACCTTACCAATAAAATCGGGGCGCAGTCGGTAGTAAACTATGCCCACAAATTGGGTATTACCACTCCCCTCAAAGCCGTGCCCTCGATTGGCTTAGGCCCTTTCGATGTATCCTTGTATGATATGGTGGCTTCATATGCGGTATTTCCCAACAATGGCCGCCATACCGACCCGGTGGTAGTGGCTCGTATCGAAGATTTTAATGGAACTCCAATCGAAGAGTTTGCGCCAGAAAGCAAGCAAGTCATCAGCGAAGAATCCGCCTTTTTGATGGTGCATATGCTCAAAGGAGGTATCGAAGAGCCTGGCGGAACCTCTCAAAATATCTGGACTTTTGGAGGGCTTTTCAAACAAGGCTTTGAGATTGGTGGAAAAACCGGTACTACTTCCAACAACTCCGACGGCTGGTTTATGGGAGTTACCAAAGATTTAGTAGTGGGTGCTTGGGTAGGCGGCGACGACCGCAGTATCCACTTCCGCAGTACCAATCTAGGCGAAGGTGCCAAGACTGCTTTGCCATTGGTAGGGCGTTTTCTTGAAAAAGTATATGACGATGCCTCCATTGGTTATAAAAGAGGCCCCTTCCCCAAACCTAAGATTACAATTCTGAAAAGCTACCGAGATTGTTTGCCATCATCGCCTATTGAACCAGAGTCTGACTCAACCAATGTTGCCGATGACTCACTCTATCTGCTACCTCCTACTATTGATTCTGAAATTGAAATTCCTGATGTCCCGGTAGATACAACCAATTCTTAGGAGATACGCATAAAATTCTTTTTAAAACTTAACGGGTTCTGGCCCGTTATTTTTTTGAAGGTACGATTAAAATAAGAAAGACTCTCAAACCCGCATTCGAAGCAGGTTTCAGTTACGTTTTTATCCACCAAAAGCAACTTTTTGGCTTGGTTGATACGGTAGTGGTTCAAAAATTCAGTAAAGGTCAATCTCGTCATTTTCTTAAAATACCGACAAAAAGCAGCATTGCTCAGGTTTGACAATTCCGCTACCTCTTCAATGTCTATTTTGCGTTGGTATTGCTCATCAATAAACCGATACAATTTCAGCAACCGTTCTTGCTCTCGGCGATTGTATTGATTTTCAACGGGTTTGTCATGCAAAAATTCCTTTTCCGCCGCAGCCGCCAAATCATACAAAATACTCAACAACTCCAAAAACTGCTCAATTCCTTGCATATAAGGCAATTTTTGCAAACGTATTTTGACCGTGTTTTTAGCTTCAGCCCCAAAAGCAATCCCTCTAGAGGCACTCTCAAACAACTTAAATATGGGCTCAAATTCGGGCGTATTTGCCAAGGTCTGTTCTAGGAAAGAAGCCCGAAAATGAACCACAATTTTTTCATAGTGGGTTTTGGCACCATAGTCAAAATTAAGATGAGGGATGTAAGAACCTATCAATACCAAATCACTTCCTTCAAAAAGCGACATGTGTTTTCCCACGTGCCGGGTACCACTGGTGCCTTCGATGTACACCAATTCAAACTCAGGATGAAAATGCCAAAAGAAAAAGTCACTCATGCGAGGATTATGCATTATCTTAAACGACGTATCCGTGTTTATTTGAAGTTCTTCAAATTGTATTTTCATAAGAAGTGTTTCTGTCTGATACCATAAGTCCAAAAAAATTATCGTAACAACTAGCCTTAGGCAATAAGCTTTAAGCAGTAGGCTTTTTTCGATGTTTTTGGCTCCGAAGAGTTGTTGCGTATGCAAAACCTTTTTTAGCTTATGGCATAAAGCCTATTGCTAATAAAAAAGCTTAGGCAGACCCAAGTGAGTCTGCCTAAGTTAGGAAAAAATATAATATAATCACTGATTAACAGACTTTTACAATCTCACTACTTCTCCAGTACGAACTGATTCATCGCACGCAAAAGCAATTTGGAGGCTATTTACGGCATCATTCATGTGGTCGGTAAGATCTACATCTTCCAAGATTGCTTTCAAAAAATATTGTTGTTCACGGTTACAAAGCTCTTGGTGGTCAGGCTCATCGGTAAGATTAATCCACTCATCTTCCTTCACAAAAGCGTTGTTGGCATCCAAATCGGCATAGTGTACTCGCAAAGATTCGGTTTTAGTATGTGCGTCTACGTTGTCAGATTTACCAGCGCCTCCTGCTTCTTTGGCCACGATTGATACACAACCTTTAGGACCTACTACATCTTTTACAAAGAAGGCGGTTTCGCTCATCATGGGCCCCCACCCTGCTTCATACCAACCTACCGAACCATCTTCAAATCGGATTTGTAATTGACCATAGTTATAATTTCCCGTTGGAATATCCTCGGTAAGACGCGCACCAATCGCCGATACCCACACGGGCTTCGAGCGGGTCATTTGACACATTACATCTATATAATGTACCCCACAGTCCACAATTGGGCTTAGGCTTTTCATTAAGTTGCGATGCACATCCCACATATAGCCGTGGCTTTGTTGGTTGAGATTCATACGCATTACGAGCGGCTTACCTAGTTCTTGAGCTACTTCCACAAATTTAGCCCATGAGGGGTGATGACGCAAAATATACCCTACCACGAGTTTTTTATTGGCTTTCACGGCCGCTTCTACTACTCTTTTGGCTCCTTCTACCGTATCGGCTACTGGCTTTTCGATAAATACGTGGCATCCGTGTTCAAAGGCCATAATCGCAAAAGCTTCGTGGGTGTCGGGGTAAGTTGAAATACACACAGCGTCGGGCTGAGTGGCTTTCAAAGCTTCGGCATAGTCGGAATACAAAGCATAACCGCCTCCCAATTTCTCGTTTAAAACTTCTTTGCTTTTTCCCGTTGAGACAATACCACAGATTTCAAAACCCTCGAATGTATGATACGCCGTAGCGTGAGAAGCTCCCATGTTTCCGCATCCTACCACAAGGACTCGTACAGGTTTAGTAAGTGTTGACATATGAATATATAAATGGAAATTGATTTTTGGTGTAAAGGTACAATTATCATGTTTACCTACTGCATTTTTACCAAAAAGGCAATCCCAAAAAATCTACTAATCATCCTGCTACCCACTTTTACTATTTCAAAAAAATACTTCTACATTTTGTTCCACCGTATTTTTCTCCACTTTTCTGATTACAACAGGTAAAAATACCAAGGTAATCAGGCAAGCAATAGTAGGTAAATAGCCAATAGGCGTAAAAAATCCTGTTGGCGCACTCAAAACAATCACCCAAAAGGCCGTTTTGAAAATCGCTTGTCGGCGCGGAAAACCTCGAAACAAATCTCTAATCTCACGAAGCATTTGTACACTAAGTGATAGCAGTACCACTCCCAAAAGTAGCAAGGAATAAAACCGAAAATCAAACACAAAGCTTTTGTCCAAGACCCGTTCCAGGGCATGATAGCTTATTTCAAAAAGGTGCCCTAATCCCATAAAAGTAGCAATGGAAACAGGACCAAACACGACAAAAAAGGCAGGCATTTTACGAATCGGGACGGTAGATTGGCGTAAAAATTGAATGGTTGTGAAATATGAAATCACAAAGCAAAACAGCAAAACAATCTGATCAATGTAGTTCCACAAAAGAAGCATTTGAGTAAAGATAAAATAAAACGCACCGCAAGCTAAAACAGCCGTGCGGTGGTTTCAACATTATCCTGTATTAAGTGCATTTTTCTTTGCCCGAAATGCCAATAATCAAAACTGACGTGCTTTTCTTTAATTTATAAGAATGCTCTTTGATTACATTCAAAAAAGTACAAATCACTCTTGACAAAATCAAATAAAACTTTTAACTTTCTGAAAACCAAACATTTTCATACTATGAATACGCTCCAACGCATCGAACATTGGGGCGATACGCATCATCCAGCTTGGCTAGATGTGATTCGTATCGCTCTTGGCTTGTTATTGTTTTTGAAAGGAGTGAGTTTTATCAGTGATACGTCGCGGCTTGCCCAACTTATCAGCGACCACAACTCCTTTTTGAGTTCTGTAATAGCGGTTCATTATGTAGCTTTTGCTCACCTAATGGGCGGGTTTTTGATTGCTCTGGGCTGCCAAACCCGAACGGCTGTAATGTTCCAAATTCCCATTTTGATCATAGCCGTTTTCTTTGTCAACATTACCAAAGGTTTCTCTTTTCTTAATTCGGAGTTGTGGCTTTCCGTTATCACTTTGATGCTGCTCTTTGTATTTTTAGTGACAGGGTCAGGCAAGTTTTCGATGGATGAATGGATGAAAAACCATCCTCATTAGCGCATTGAGTAGGCTTCTGGATTTTTGACAAATTTGAGGATAGTAGCCTTAATCTCTTGACGAGTAGCAGGATTGTCGGAACGATACGACAAGTTTTCAAGCATTTGTCCCAGCGATTTTCCTTCTACTTTTTCGTCTGTCAGGCTGATTCCTTTGTTTTGTGCAATAAGTTCTGTCCACACCGCTCGTACTTCGCCCCAATATGAGCGGTGTTTTTCCCACCACCTTTTGGCTACGTCGCATTTACTTTCATCGACTTTACGATAATCGTTCAGTCCCTTTTCTTGGGCTAGAAGCTCATCCCCTTTTTCGGTTCGGATGATTTTGTCGTTGTCTTGCTCATGCAAATATCCCTCTTTAGTGACATGAATGCGATTGTTGCGGCGCATCACCTGATAGTCAGAGCGTTTGGAATACTCGCGACGAGGAAGAGGCGCATCCGTTACATTGGCCCAGACGTGTTTTCCGTCCTTATGAAACCACGATGCTGTACCCTCATAACGCGGACTATCGTCTACTTCAAATACTTTTTGAGTCCATTGCCCTTTGATCTGCGACGAGGGGAGTTTTACCGATTTCCAATCTTTGTTTTTTTGATAAGCCAACACATTGGTATTTTCATATTCCCAATCTTCACGCCAATGTTTGATGACTGTTTTGTCGTTGATAACAAGCAAGTGCACCAATACCAACTTATCTTTTGATTCTTCATCTATCGCTACCCATTCTAGTCCTTTAGCATGATAACGATCCTGAAACTTATAATCTTTTTGGGGAGAAAATGTCTCAGCATATTGAAAAGTCACTTCCTGACACCCGCACTGCCCTTTAATAGCCTCTATATCAGCCGTTTTTTGGGCGTTTGCATTTAGTCCAAAGCCAACAAGCGTTAGCAAAATTACTTTTTTCATAAATTTATTTTTTATTTTATTTATACTAATTAAAAATAAATAGCCAAAAAAATAACTAGTTAAGGTTCTTCTCTAGCTTATGACTGCACAGTTCGTCGGTACAATGTCCATAAAACACCAATGAATGTTGTAAAACCCTGGTCATAAACCACTCTCCTACGCTATTTTCGATATTGGAAACACGCGGATCACAAAACTCTTTGATATGATGACAGTCTAAGCAAACCACATGGTCATGTTGCCCACTTCCCAGCGCCCTTTCGTAGTTGAAAGACGCATTGGTTCCAAATTGATGTTTCTTTATTAACCCCGCTTCTACAAACAAATCAAGGGTATTGTAAATAGTAGCCATACTGATGTGAAATCCGCTAGCCATCAAAATTTCACGAAGCTGATAGGCGTCAAAATGATAATGCTCCGTATGCGAATAAATCTCTTCTAAGATAGTATACCGTTCTTGCGTACGACGGTAGCCTTTTAGTTCCAAAAACTGATCAAGTCTTAAGATAGCAGCCTGTAAATGAGAGCTTTGCATATTTTCTAAAAACAATACAATGTAATAATCATTGCAAATTTAGATTTATTTAGAATAAATACAAATAAATTATATAAACATCTTTTTCTTAACCACTTTTTAATAAGGCTCGCGCCGAAAGATTCGGCACGAGCGCTGTCTCATCTATGCGGAAGGAAAGGCACCCTTCCACAACCTCCTTGAACATGAACTCTAACTTTTTAAAACTACCCTATCACTTGCTTTGGTCGCTTTTGTGGGTTCCATTACCTTTTTAGGCACTTTTTTTCTTCTTCCCCACCATATCAAAAACCCCGTAACAGGCAGGCTCGTAGCCACTAAACTTACCAAAAAAGCAAGCACTTTTCCTGCCAAGCCCCACACAGCGCCCACGTGCAAGTCATAATTCATCCGCAGCAACTTATCGGCAGCAGAAGCTTCTTGAAAGCGACCATATATATGTCCTACTTTGATTTCTTGAAGACTATACTGGTCAAAATATCGGTAGTCGGTTTTCCAGTAGGTACTAGGATCTGGATTGGCACTTGCCGCAATCGCCGAAGTATCTGATTCGGGTACATGCACTTCCAACACCGCTGCTTTGGGATATTCTATTTGCATTCGGTGCCATATTTGGTCAATCGCAGGGCTACTTAATACCGGATTTTGAGGCTTTGGAGCAGAAATAGGTTCTGTAAATAGCAGCGACTTTTTACCTCCTGCCAATCCATATACCGACTCAGCAAACCACTGAAATCCCCACACCAAACCTGTCAAAGCCAATATCAAAATAAAAATCGATGCATAAAACCCAAGGATATTGTGTAGGTCATAATTTTTACGTTTCCACTTTAGGTTTTGTTTCCAATTAAACCAAAATCTTTGTTTTGTAGCGGCTTTGTTTTTGGGCCACCATAGCACAATTCCCGTAATAAGCAATACCACAAACACCAACGTAGAATAGGCTACAAACGGCTGTCCGATAGCGGGTGGAAGCCAAAAGTAAAAATGACCTTGCAATACTATTCTAAAAAAATCATTATCCATATCTTTTACTTTGAGCACTTTACCATCGTACGGATTGAGATATACAATGTAGTAATAGGACGGCTCAAAGTGAAAAAAGCTTACTTGGGCAGCTTTGCCTTTGTCCATATACAAAACGGCATGTAAGTGCTTATCGGGAAGCTGTTTTTCGGCGATAGATTTCAATACCGACGGGGGTAAAAATGCCTTTGATTGCGGTTCAACAAACCGATAAGATTGCGTCAGGTTTTGAAGTTCTTCCTGAAAAGCATACAAACACCCCGTAAGACTTATCACAAATACCACCACTCCCGAAACTAATCCCAGCCACAAGTGGATTTTTCCAATGACTTTTTTAAAACTCATACTTTATCAAAATTTATAACCAATGCTGATTCTACTGTTACGCAAGGCTTCTGTCTGCCAGTAGTAGGCATTGAGCCAAGTATAAGGTGCTCCCGAGAAAAGATATTTGTTAAGTATATTATTGACATTGAGCGCGACCGAAAACTTGTTGCTTTGCCAAGAAACAGCTCCATCTAGCCTAAAATAATCTGGTAAGGCTTGGTTGGTACCGTCAAACACATACCAAGACGAGCGTCCTACTTGCCATTGGTATCCCAATGACGCCCCTAAACCTTTGAGTCCACCACGTGTTGCCCGATACGACAGCCAAGCGTTGGTGATGTGCTTGGTTGCTCCCGCTACCGCTACACCTACTTTCTTTTCGTCGGTATCTTTGGTAACTTTAGAATCGGTATAGGCATAATTGAAAGTAAGATCCAATCCTTGCAAGAGTTGGCCTCTAATGTCAAACTCTACTCCTTTGGTTTTGGTTTGCCCCAACTGAATCGAAAAATTGAGATGATTAGGATCGGCAGTGAGTACGTTGTTTTTTGTGATTTGATACAAAGAAAGGGTTGAGTTCCAGCGTCCTCCCATCCATTCTTTTTTCAAGCCGGCTTCGGTATTGTTGCCAGTGATAGGGTCAAAAGCTTTACCAGTAAAATCGGCTCCTGCTTGCGGAATAAAAGCTTGGTCATACAGCGCATAGGCCGACATACTTTTGTTGAGCGAAACGCTCACTCCTATACGAGGCGTAAACTTGCTGCTTTTTACTGAGCCAGAATAGGGATCAGCATCTTGCGCCGTCGTATAGCGGCCTGCCAAGGTTAGGCGTATTTTATCGTTTAGAAAACGTAATTCGTCTTGCACATACAGCGCCGAATAGCTTTGATTGTAATTGACGCCTCTACTACGTAAACTACGCGAGCGGTCAAACACTGGTAAAGAATCAGCGGGAACTTGCCCGTATACAGGCTTATAGATATTGAAAGGCACGGTGCCATTGAGATTAAATCCTTGCGACCAATCCGCAAAATATTGTTTCTGTCCCATATCAAGTCCTGCCAAAATACGGTGAGTGATACCCCCTGTTTTTACATCACCATTCACAAACACTTGCCCGATTTTGTTGATTCCCAAGGCATCCCAGATACTAATTCCACGCTGCATGGTACCATTGTCGTCCGTAAAAGTACTTGGCCACATACTACTTCCGATTTGATTGTAATTGAAGTAGGCCAATTGCCCAGTAAGTTTCCATTGCGAATTGATTTGGTGGTTCAGAATCAACAATAGACTTTGGTCATTGATATTGGTAGGGTCTAGATTAGGTTCAGTAGTTGTAAAGTTGACCGGAAGATCCCCGTACGTTTTTTGTCCAAAAGCATAAGCTGAACCAATCATCGACATTTGCATGTATTGATAGGTATATTCGGCAGTCAATGAAGTTTTGTCATTGAACTTGTATTTAATGACTGGCACAATCGAATAGCGGTTGTTGTACTCAAAATCGCGATGCGACCCTTTGAACTGCCCCATTAAGTTGAGGCGATACTGTAATTTGCCGTCTTTGCTCAATAAACCGTCAAAATCAGCGGTAGCGCGGTAAGTGTTGAAGCTCCCCAGCGTCATCGTTGCCTCTCCTTTCGTAATTCCAGTTGGTTTTTTCGTAACCACATTATAAAAACCACTAGGCTCACCATTGGCCATCATAAAACCTGCAGGCCCTTTTACAAATTCAATACTTTCGACCATGCTCATATCTTCTGCCAATGGCCCCCAGGGCATCTGTACATTCATTCCATTGCGGAAAGCGGCAATTTGCGACCCTCTCATGTTAAGAAGAGCGTAATTATCCCAATGCTCTAGGCGGGTCACTCCACTTACATTGCGCGTGATCCCTTCGAGCATATCAAAAATCTGTTGGTCATTGATGAGGGCTTTTGTCAACACTTGGATATTTTGAGGCGTTTCGATCAAGGGGGTCTTCAATCGTAAAGTCACTGAAGGCATATCAGCATTGTATTTATTAGGATATGCCGACACAATCACCTCATCCAACTGACGGCTATTTTCGCGTAGTACAAAATTGGCCTCGGTGGTTTGACCATCTGTTACGGTCACATTTTGGGTTTGGCTTTCAAGACCCACAAAACTCATCTGCAAAACATACGCTCCTGGTTTGACTTTTTCGATACTAAACTCTCCTTTTTCATTTGTTACAGTACCTTTATTAGTTCCTTTTAAGTTTACGTTTACATATTCGGCGGGCTTGCCATCGGTGGTGGTGAGTTGGCCTTTTACCAGCCCCTTCTGCGCGTATAGTTGATGTGAAATCAGCAATACAATCCCCACTTTCCATACTTTCTTCAATGATGTAGCTAATAGGTACATATGAAATTATTATTATTTAGATTAATTACAAAGAACGCACAAAACTATGCACCAAGAAAACAACAAGCAAGGATTTATTTAGAAATATTATAAATAAGCAAAAGAAGAAGCAAGTTAATGAACCATAAAAGACAAAAATTAGCTCTTACTTGAAAAGACAAAAAATAAAAAATATATATTTTTTAAAGATAAATAATCTAATAAATACAAATTAAAAACATATTGAATACTTTTATTGAAACAAAAAACACACATTATATCTTTCTTAAAATAACACTCCATAACTTTGTGGCAGTTCTTTCAATCAATTGCCGTTTTTGGTTGTTGTCACTTAGCTTTCCAATGATTTTAGGGCATCTACATTTTTGAGAAGTACTGAGGCAGCATTAAAAAGGAATCGTGTGTAAATCACGAGCTGACGTGCAACCGTGTGTAATCACCACCAGATTACGAGTCGAGACACTTGCCAAAAACGAACTGACTAGCGCTTTCACGAATTAAAGCGACGGTCAAGCAGTGGGTAAGGAAAGAGCAATTAAGTTTTTCAACTTTTTTGTTTCACTAAAATCCTTTTACTCTTATGCTCAAAAACAACCTTGGCTATCCACGCATTGGAAGCCACCGTGAGCTCAAAAAAGCCTGTGAATCTTACTGGACAGGCAAAGTCAGTCAAAATCAATTACTTGAAGTGGGTCAGCGTATCCGCCTTCACCATTGGCAGATTCAGCAAGCAGCGGGAATCGATTTGATTCCTTCCAACGACTTTTCGTTTTATGACCATGTACTTGATATGAGTCTAAGCCTAGGAGCAATCCCAGCGCGGTACCAAGCTATTTTGGCGGCCAATACCCACAACAACGATCTTGACCTTTATTTTGCGATGGCTAGAGGCTATCAAAAAAATAACCTTGACATCAAGGCCATGGAAATGACAAAGTGGTTTGATACCAATTACCACTATATTGTCCCTGAGTTTACGAAAGACCAAACGTTCAAGCTTTCTTCCGAAAAAATATTCAATGAATTTGAAGAAGCACTTAAGGCAGGGATTCTGACTAAGCCTGTCCTGTTGGGCCCTGTCACCTATCTTCTGCTTGGCAAAGAAAAAGAAGCTGGTTTTCATCGATTAGACTTACTTCCTCGTCTATTACCCGTCTATTTTGAAATACTCGACCGTCTCCAAAAAGCAGGAGCGGTTTGGATTCAGTTTGATGAACCTTGCTTGGCGTTAGATTTGAGCTATCAAGAAAAGGAAGCTTTACGAACTGTCTATGAAGCTATTCGTCAACGTTTCCCCCAACTCAAATCGCTGCTTACTACCTACTTTGACGGTCTGCGCGACAATATTCTATCCGTTAGCAACTTGCCCGTTTGTGCGCTGCACGTAGATTTAGTGAGATTTCCAAGCCAATTTGATGATCTTTTGACGGCCCTCCGCGAGCCGATGTCATTGTCGTTGGGTATTATTGACGGCCGTAATATTTGGAAAAATGACTATTCCCAATCGCTCCTTTTTATCAAGAAAGCAGTTGCTAAACTCGGTTCACATCGTATCATGATTGCTCCTTCATGTTCTTTACTGCACGTTCCTTGCGATCTTGAACTTGAAAAAGACGAAAATCAACTTTCTGCCGAAATTAAACAATGGATGGCTTTTGCCAAGCAAAAACTCAACGAAGTCAACGATCTTTACACAATATTTCAGGCCCATGACGAGGCCTTGCTTGTGCCAAATCAAGAGGCTATTAAGCAACGTCAGGTATCTCCGCTCATCCACAAGCCCCAAGTCCAGCAACGCCTAGCGGCACTTGCTCCTAGTGATACAGTACGAAAAAGCAATTTTGAGATAAGGCAGCAAATACAAAAAGCCCTGCTCAATCTCCCGTTGTTTCCGACCACTACCATCGGCTCTTTTCCTCAAACAGACGATGTAAGACAACTAAGAGCGCGGTTCAAAAAAGGGGAGCTTACCTCGGCTGATTATGTAAAAGAAATAGAAAAACACCTCCAAAAAGCCATTTCGTGGCAAGAGTCATTGGGATTGGATGTGCTGGTACACGGCGAATTTGAACGCAACGACATGGTCGAATATTTTGGCGAAATGCTCGAAGGCTATGTCTTCACTCAAAATGGCTGGGTACAAAGCTACGGCTCCCGGTGCGTCAAACCGCCCATTTTGTATGGTGATATTGACCGCCCCCACCCTATGACGGTCAAATGGACAGCCTATGCTCAATCGCTTACCTCCCACTATGTGAAAGGAATGCTCACTGGCCCCATTACACTTTTACAGTGGTCGTTTGTACGTAACGATCAGCCGCGAAGTACCACTATGTTTCAGCTTGCCTTGGCCATCCGCGATGAAGTATCAGATTTGGAAGCCGCAGGAATTAAAATCATTCAAATCGACGAAGCAGCACTACGTGAGGGATTGCCACTACGCAGGAGTGATTGGAAAACCTACCTCGACAATGCAGTTAGAGCCTTTCGTATTGCCTCTTCGTCGGTGGATAACCAAACGCAGGTACATACTCATATGTGCTATTCCGAATTCAACGACATCATAGAGAGTATCGCTGCTATGGATGCTGACGTGATAACTATCGAAACGTCACGTTCACAAATGGAACTCCTAGATGCTTTTAAGGTTTTTGCTTATCCCAACGAAATCGGGCCAGGGGTGTATGATATTCACAGCCCCCGCGTACCTACCGTTGAAGAAATGGTGGCCTTGCTCGAAAAAGCACTGCTAGTACTCCCTGCCCAAAACCTCTGGGTCAACCCCGACTGTGGCCTCAAAACCAGAAAGTGGCCCGAAACAGAAGTAGCTCTCAAAAACATGGTACAAGCCGCTCAATCGCTAAGGGTCAGTGTTGCCCAAAAAGTATAGTATAAGCAGCATCTCAAGCATTATCAAAAAGGCTTGGGATGCTTTTTTTATATTTTTTTAAACAAAAAAGTAGCACGTTTTGTATTATCTCCAAAACTAAATGTGCTATGTTTACTCTTCCCTCAAGGCGTTCGTTTCATGAATTTCAGCCTATTACCAAGGCAGCTCCATTACTCTGTTGGGACGTGGCTCATCCTTCTTTAGCGAAAAAGCAACAAATTGCCGAAGATATATTATACCTAGAGCAGCTGCAATCCCAACATCGCTGGCAGTTACCTTTCAGTTTTAGGCATTTGTTGAGCAATAATTTCACCCTTGTTATTACTGATTTAGAAAAACACATCTTATGGGCAAGCCAAAATTTTGAAAAAATGACAGGCTATCATTTGGAGGAAGCCTTAGGACAAACTCCTAGTTTTTTACAAGGCCCTGATACAAGTGTTAAAAGTAGAATGATGGTAAGAGATAAGTTAGCTTCATGGTCAGAAGCAGAAACCAAACTCCTTAATTACCGAAAAAACGGTGAACCTTATTGGTGTCAAATCAAGATTCATCCCTTGCAAAACCAGGAGGGTGTATTTACCCATTTCATAGCTATCGAAAAAGAAGTAGATTAATACGAAGTGCTTATGTACCGTTAATTGTTACAATAAGTATTATATTCTAACCCCCGCCTAAAGTCGGATTGCCAATGTGGCGCGGGGTTAAACCGCAAAACAGTAACGGTATAGTTTAATTCTGCTTCATTGCTTGGCTCACATACCTCTTTAAGCTCCTAGTTTTTGATAATTTAGATTTTGTCTAAATTAATTCTTGCATTTTCACTTTATACACTTTACTTTTGTCAATTATTTAGAAATAGTCTAAATACATTATAATAGTAATGATATGGTAAAGTATCTACATTTATTTGTAATCATCATAACCTTTGGAATATACACTACTTCCATAGCTCAGCTTCCATTGAGCGAAATCAAAGGAGTGGTAATGTTGGAAGAAAATTCGCCTGCAGCTGCTGCAATTGTACGGCTCAAATCTACTACGCGAGTAGCCGTAGCCAATGAAAAAGGTGAATATTCATTTCCAAATGTTCCGATAGGCACTTATCAACTTGAGTTCTCAATGATTGGCTATCGCTCTGTCTCACAGCCAATTGAAGTAAAATACAAAATCCACACCATTCCTACCCTTACCCTAAAAACCCAACAAAACCAACTCAATGAAGTAGTAGTGACGGGTCAATACGAACCTCAATCTATCAGAAAGTCGGTCTATCAAGTACGAGTTATCAATAGCGAGAGAATTCAGCAAAGAGGTGCTACCAATATCTTGGGAGTACTCAACAATGAGCTAGGTTTTCGGTTTTCGAATGATATGGTACTTGGCACTACAGACGTACAATTGATGGGGATGAGCGGTCGTAATGTCAAAATTTTGCTTGATGGTATACCTCTTACAGACCGAGGCGACACCCGAGAAAGCCTCAGCCAAATTGATATTAATAATATAGAACGCATTGAGATTGTAGAAGGTCCGATGTCGGTTTCGTATGGTTCAGATGCTTTAGCCGGAGTAATCAATGTGATTACTAAAAAATCAGAAACCCAACGTATTTGGGTCAATGCCCGTGCGCAAGAAGAAACCGTCAATCAATCTTATCGTCTGTTGCGCAAAGAAGGACTTCACAATCATAGTATTGCGGCAGGCTGGCAAAAAAAGGGATGGGGAATTTCGGCAGGGGTAACCAACAATGATTTTGGTGGATGGCAAGGCAATTCTACCGAGCGCTCCAAAGATTGGCTTCCCAAAGACCAATTGCTCGGCAATATCAAAATAGGCTACACGGGCAAAAAATGGAATATTTGGTATCGATTAGATGCTCTTAACGAAACCATCCTCAACGAAGGCAATATCAACACCAATACACAACAAGCTCGTGATCAGAAGTTTATAACCCAACGCTACATGCATCAACTCCAAGGAGATTGGCGCATCAATGAGCATTTGCAAATCAATTCTCAACTTTCCTATACCGATTATCAGCGGCGTACCCAGACCTCAATTATTGATTTTCAAACTGGGAAGCGTACCCTTTCTTTGGGACAGGGCGAGCAAGACATATCGACCTTCGATACCAAAACCCTAAGACTAACGGCTCAGTATAAGCTAAGCTCGGTGGTATCTCTTCAACCAGGCATTGACGCTACTCTGGATGCAACAGCAGGGCCTCGTATCTTGGGTACACCTACTATCAACGACTTTGCTTTTTTTATTTCATCTTCTATCACTCCCACTTCTAAAATAAGCATTCGACCTGGCCTACGATTCATTAAAAATTCAGTGTATGATGCTCCCCCCGCGATTCCGTCGCTCAATACCAAATTTACACTGAGTGATCACATCGACCTTCGCTTTGCTTATGCACGAGGTTTTCGCTCTCCGGCATTGCGTGAATTATATTTTAATTTTTTTGATGCAAGTCACTCCATTAAAGGCAATCCTAACCTGAAAGCCGAATACTCCAACAGCTTCAATGGCTCGGTAGCGTGGCAATCAAAAACCAAAGGCAATGGTCAATTCAAGAGCACATTAGGAGTTTTTTACAATGAATTTAGAAACTTAATCAATTACGGTGTTGACCCCAACGAGCCTACAGTCTCTATGACAATCAATATCGATAAGTTTAAGACCACAGGCCTTACTTTAGAAAACACATTGGTGCGTCCACATCTACAAGCTACATTGGGCTTCAGCTATATCGGGCGCTACAATTCACTGGTTGAGAACGATGCTAACCTTGCTACTTTTTTGTGGTCGCCTGAAGTGAATTCAAACATCACTTACGATATTCCCAAAATCAACACCAAGGTCAATCTCTTTTATAAATATACAGGCAAACGACCCAGTTATACTTCTACCCTTTCTTCATCAGGAACTCCCAACGTCAAACTGGCCGAAGTCGCTGATTTTCATTGGGCAGACTTTACCCTTAGCAAGCCTATCACTAAATACCTGACCATCAACGGAGGCGTCAAAAACATACTCAATGTAACTCGACTTACCAACACGGCCACCGATTCGGGAAGCGCTCACAGAGGAGGCAGCTTTGTACCGATGAGTTATGGACGGTCTTATTTTTTAGGTCTTAATGCTCGATGGAGCCACTAATCTTAACATTCCACTCTTTATTTAAAATTAATTTTTATGAACAAATTTCATTCTTTTGTTTTCACCCTTGTATTCCTCGGAGTTGTCAGTTCGTGCAAAGAAGACGAACCACCTCTCCCCGACAATCTAGTTGTATTTGAAAGCGCCGAACAAGGTTTAGATGCAAATACCAAAACCCTTACGGTAAAACTCAAACTAACGCGTGCTACGGATGTTGCCATTCCTGTTTCAGTACAAATTACCCCTACAGGTCTTACTTATGGTACTGAGTTTACCACTGCTCCAGCTGCTTCCAACAATACAATTTCGCTCACCATTCCAGCACAAAGCAGCGAAGCATCGTTTCAATTAAGCAAAACCGACAATGTATTTTTGAGCGGAACCGAATCTATTACTTTCAAAATTGCGTCGGCAACAAGCCCCATTTTGATTGGAGACGTATCACAACTTACGGTCAAATTCTCCTCCATTGTATCATCTGGTAGCAATGGAAACTTCACTTTGAATGGCCTCATAGGATCAGAAAGTGGTGCCAGTGCTGGCAATGCTGTCTATGTTGATTTTAGCAACAACCAAGCATATCCAGTAGCTCGCTCAAGTTGGGATTTAGGATTTTTCTCAGGAAGCGACTTCCGAGTTATCCTCAACAATACCACTAGTGCAGGGGCAAAAGTATTGACCAAAACTAGCCTTGCTGACGTAGTAGCAGCCGATACCCTGGGACTCACCTTGGCGGTAAATCAAGCAGCCCCTTCTCCTAGCGACTTCGCGTATTTTGACGATATAGCCGGAGACCTTTCGAAGACGGCTATTCCGGCAGTGTCGGCCACCGAAGCCGACAACAAAGTCATTATCATCAACAGAGGTACTGGCGGGGGTATTGCGGCTCGGGCTTGGAAAAAAATCAGAGTCCTCAGAAATGCTTCGGGAGGCTATACTTTACAATATGCCAACATCAACGAAACTACTTTCAAAACCATTGATATTGCCAAAGATGACACTTACAATTTTAAGTATGTTTCTTTTGATAAAGGAGCTGTAGAGGTAGAACCAAAGAAAAAAACATGGGATATCCAATGGACTTACTCGGTGTTTACGTTTGCCTTTGGCGGAAGTGATGTCCCTTACAATTTCTCTGATTTAGTATCAATCAATTACCTCGGTGGTGTAGAAGTAGCCGAAGTACTCACAAGCACCGTTTCGTATGACAATTATGCCGAGGCTAATATCGCTAGTAGTACCTTCTCCAAAAATCGTTGGGCTATAGGAAGCAACTGGCGTACGGCTACAAGTGGAGCCACAGTAGGCGTCAAAACAGACCGCTTTTATGTCATCAAAGACCCCAATGGAAATTATTATAAACTTAAGTTTATTAGTTTCCACCCAAGCGAAGGAGGTACGAGAGGACGCCCAATCATCGACTACAAACTCATAAAAAAAGCATAACTTAGACCCTTGACCATTATAACCTGTGGAGCGTATTCTTCACAGGTTTTTTTATTGTTTTTCAATAAAATTTCAGTCTTTGACCAAAAAATATACCAATTAGAATATCTAACGCCGTTAGAAAAACATTGATAAGACTTATTATTTATATAAAACAGTATAGATATTAACTTGATTTACTGGCAAATAGGTGGACATGAAAATATTTTAGCATTCACATTTTTGTCTTGATAAGTAAAATGTAGCTTACTCACTTTGATTTCAACAAAAATCGCCTATCCATAAATAGAGAAAGTGCAACAATAGTCTCATGTATACCCAAACAATGATATTGTTTTGATTGAGTAGTCAAAAACTACGTGCACTTCTACTTTTCAACTGAATCTAAACTGATTTTAGATTTTCGCCTGAGTTATTGTTTACGTTTTAAGACCCATAGAGATATTCACAAAAAAGGCATTTGTTTTTAGTAATTGCATACCATTGGTTTCTAAAACCAAGCACCAATTCAATTTATTTACATGCCAAATAAATACCCTCAATCTTCCCTTAAAATTTACTTATTAAGAAGCACGAAGCTCTCAATTGTGTAAGTTTAGCCAAGCAGTTTTTTCTCAATTTCTAAAGCCATAGGAACCAGTACATGGTCTTCGATAATGGCATGTTTGCGCAATTCCATCTCAAACAATTCCACCTGATTCAGAAAGATTTTGTAAGGCAACGGCATCGACTGATTTCCTGAATATTTTCTAATCAATTCGCTTACCTCTTGCAGCTCATCTTCAATTGGTGAATGAACTTCCATAAACTTAGAGAGATTAAAGGCTGCATTTATAGAAGCTACGTTTGTGTCTTCTTGTGGTTTTTGGGAAATTTGAATAAGTGTCGAGATGTAAGGAAAAAGCTCTTTTTCTTCCATTCGAATATGCTCAATCAGTTTGGTCTTATAATCATTAAAGAAATACGCTAAACTCGCCAACAATTGGTGACTTTGTCCATATTTACTAAAGATATGCACCAATGATTGCTCTATCTCGGGCAGTTTTTTTGTGAGATAATATCGGTGCGTAGCTTGCAAATAATTTAGGATTTCTGTGATCGAAAATTTTTGCATTTTTTCAAATGGAAAATCTTCATCATTATTGTACAAATCCAAGATAAGCTCAATCAGCTCTGGATTCATATCAATACTAGGATTTACTTCTTGCCGGCCTTTTTCGGAATATACCCCAGTTGTAGAACCGCCTTCAAAACGTTCTAAAACCAATTGGTATACCTTTGCAGAGTCAATAAATTCATTAAGAGCAGCCATGTTTTTAAGATTGGGTTTTCAGCAAACATATCTATTATTGCCTCTTAAAAATATGACCTATATCATGCCTTCATTAAGGTTGTTTGAGTTCTTCACACCATATCCCCTCTCGCTTAAGCACTTCCACTACTTCCTCGGGTTTTAGTTCATGAGATTTAATAGTCAACAAATGATGCTTGGTCATCAAATCTACGCTAAACTGACAATACCGGCCCCGTAAACACTCCAATCCACAAGCAGCTTTCTGAAGCCGAAATGGACAGTCGATGTTGGTACGAAAGCACAATGACTTCATAGGCTTAATTTTTAGGCAAGGAAGAAATCATTTTTTCAAGCTGCAATTTGGCATGGGCAAAATCCAACAATTCACCCAATTGCTGCAAGTCGTTCAGAGATACGGTCATACAGGTGGCTTCGGACATCTGCCAAAATGGAATCGTTCGGACTTTGGGGTCTGTTACAATCAACGAATGATATTCATGACAACTATGGACATCACTCAATAACTTGTAAAACTCATCCACTGTACGACTTACCGTCAAAATGCCAAATCCTATCGTAATACGCTTACAATGAACGCATTGAATAACATACCCTATCTTAGAGTCTAAGTGAAGTGTTCGATATTCGCACATAATTTTAAGTTTTTGAGATTAAAGTGGTATGTAATGAATTTAGTAAGGTTAGCCGAAGTGTTTATTTTTATTTAGAACAATTATAAATTAAACACAAACATAAGCCTTATTTAGATTCATTCAAAACAATTTATTCATTTTTTAACAAAAATCGTTTTTCATTCTAAGCCTTTTTAATCACTCAAAATGGCTTCGTCTAAGTTGAAATTAAGTTCATAAAGATTGTTGGCATTGAGGCGTAAACGACCACAAAATGTTATTTTCTCATCTGTTTTGAAGCGGCGATGTTTTCCCTTAAAATTGAGCATTATGATGGTTTCGGGACCTGCCAATCCACAAAAAAAACACTGCGCCATCGGCCATTTAGAAAGCACATAGTAGTTGCCTTCGGTATCGACAGGAATCACGTATCCATGAATACTTACTTGTTTGCCATTGAGCTGCATCACATTTTTACCAAAAGTGGGATACAAATAATAATCCCCTACTTCGAGGCTAAACTTCTTTTTGTACTTGACATCCTTTAAAGCCTCCCAAGTAATCACAGAATGGGTCTCGCATCTCTGACCAATCCCCTTCAACACTGGACTCAGTCCAAGCATTGCCCATAGTAGTATTTTCATTTTTTTAAAGGTTTTTATTTTTGCAACAATGTTGCAAAAGAGATAAATCAAATCCATATTTGCAACATTATTGCAAAAACATTCAACACTCCAATAGCAGAACAATGAACCCTAAAAAACTGCCCGTAACGGTATTAAGTGGCTTTTTGGGAGCGGGTAAAACCACCCTTCTCAACCATATTTTGCACAATAAAGAAGGCTTAAAAGTAGCCGTGATTGTCAACGACATGAGTGAGGTCAACATTGATGCACAACTCGTAGAACGCGAAAATACCCTCTCTCGCACCGAAGAAAAACTCGTCGAAATGTCCAACGGCTGTATCTGTTGCACCTTGCGCGAAGATTTGATGATAGAAGTAGAAAAACTAGCAAAAGAAAAACGGTTTGACTATCTGCTTATCGAATCTACGGGCATCTCTGAGCCTATTCCTGTAGCGCAGACATTTACCTTCAAAGACGAAGAAAACGGAATCGACCTCTCTCGTTTTGCCCAAATCGACTGCATGGTGACGGTTGTAGATGCCTATAATTTTGCACAAGATTTTGGTTCTGTAGATACCCTACAAACTAGAGAACTCAACGAAGACCCCAAAGATCATCGTACGATTGTCAATTTATTGACTGACCAAATTGAGTTTGCCGATATTATTATTCTCAACAAAACTGATTTGGTAACGAAGACTGCCTTAGGAGAACTTAAAGCAATCATTCATTCGCTCAATCCGATTGCCCAAATCATCGAGTCAAGTTTTGGACAAGTAGCGCCTTCCCGAATACTCAATACTGGTCTTTTTGATTATGACAAAGCCGAACAATCGGCGGGGTGGATTCAAGAACTTGAAAATCAAAAGAATGGAATTGCTCACACGCCTGAAACTGAAGAGTACGGGATTAGTTCATTTGTATTTCGCGACCGACGTCCGTTTCATCCTGAGCGTTTTTGGAATTATTTGTCGAACGATTGGCACGCGGGTATCATCCGCTCGAAAGGGCTTTTCTGGATTGCATCACGCCCCGACGAAGCCCTCAATTGGAGTCAAGCGGGAGGCTCTCTCCGCGCCGAAAGTGCTGGCGTATGGTGGGCGAGCATGCCTTTTGCCCAAAGGATTCGTTATATGGCTTACATCGACAATCGGTCTTTGATTGAATCTCGTTGGGATAAGCGTTTCGGTGACCGTCAAAACGAATTGGTAATTATTGGCCAAGATCTTAATAAAGAAGTGATTGTCTCCGAACTTAACGCTTGCATATGCACCGAAGAAGAAATCAAAAGAATGGAGGCTAATCAGAATTTTTTTGATCCTTTTCCATGTTAGTTTTCTAACCACCAAGACTCAGAGCACTCCTATTAGCTGTGTGTCACTCCGTTTCTGGGTGGTTTTATTTTTTTAAAAGCGTTTGACAAGCGAAAACTTTTCGTTTACCTTTGCCGTAGTTTTTGGTGCCTGATGCTCGTCTCAGCACGAGCCGAATGGCTTAAAAGGGAATCCCGTGAAAATCGGGAACTGTTCCCGCAACTGTAAGTTTCTAATGGTTGTTGCGCACCTCTTAGTCACTGTTCTAATCAAAAGAATGGGAAGACATGCGACAATGAAACAAGTCAGGAGACCTGCCAAATGTCATTCTTAATGAAGTTTTACGGGTAATGAAGCCTCATTGAGCGTTCGATTTTTTATTCACATTCAATCACAACACCTTGATAAACAAACTTCTACGGTTTGTCGATTTCAAGACTTTAGTTATACTTTTAGGAGTAATAGTGCACAGCTATGCTCAAAAAGAACAAAGTCTCTGTGAAGTCACCGTGCGGGGAGTTCGTCCTGAGCGCTTTATGGTAGGGCAAAAAGTGCAAGACATCGACTCCACTCAACTGACGCGTTTTCGTTATAGCACTTTAGCAGATTTCCTTCAATTTCAAAGTCCCGTAGCCTTCAAAAGTTACGGGCCAGGGCAAGCCACAAGTATTGCTTTTCGAGGAACTTCGGCCAATCATACGGCAGTACTTTGGAATGGCATCAACATCAATGCACCTTCTTTAGGCCAAAGTGATTTTTCGACCATTCCACTTGCGGGTTTTGACCAGATGAGCATTCAATACGGTGCTGCCGCAAGTTGTGTAGGCACCGATGCCGTAGGGGGAAGTATTCAGCTGCGCTCGGTTCCCGAATTTCGAAACACTGGACTTCAACTCCTCACCGCAATCAGGGCTGAAACTTCTGAAAATTATAGTGCACAAATAGGGTTTCGTTTTAACCGTAGCTTGAGCGATTATTGGAAATTTTCGGGCAAAACCATGCTCTATGGAAGTGTTTTCAACAACCACTTTAGTGCCGAACCTCGTCGTAATCGACAAGGAGACACGTACAGTTTTGAACCCACCCAAACTACCCAAAAAGGAATTGTCCAAGATTTGTATTGGCAACATTACAAGGGGAATTTATTAACTCTAAATATCTGGCTAACCGACAATAACCTCACCATTCAACCCCAACAACCACCTCTGCAAGAAGTAACACGTACGCAAGCTTATCGGGTGTTGGGGTCTTATCAACTTGGTAAAACCCTGATTAGAACGGGTTTTATTCGTGACCTGATTGACTATAGTAAAGGTGAAAATGCAGTACCAAGTCATACCCAAATCGACAGATTCATCTTGCGTACTGAGCATGATTTTTCGTGGATTCGGGATTGCGAAAAAGGAACCAATCTAAAAGTAGGTGCCGAAGTAGTACATTACAATGCCCTCGTAGATGGCTATGGAAATGAAGTGATTCGTGAAAATAGAGCCGACTTTTATGCACTGTTACGACATCAGTTTTCGGCAAAATTCAGTACATCACTCAATCTTCGCCAAGCGTTGGTCACTCGTTTTAGCCCTCCTTTTACTCCTTCGGCAGGGGTAGAATATACCGCAATGACTTTCAAAAATGCCAAAATAATATTAAACGGCAATGCTTCATTGAGCTACCGCGTGCCTACCCTCAATGAGCGTTATTGGGTCAATTTAGGTAATCCCGACTTAAGGCCAGAAAAAGGCTTTAACAAGGAAGTAGGCATTAGTTGGAAACAAAGATTAACCTCCAACAATCAAATGCAATTGACAATCAATGGTTTTCATAACTTAATAGATGATTGGACGTATTGGAATCCCGACCGTAATTATCGCGTCGAAAACCTCCAGCAAGTATTGTCGAAAGGAATTGAAATCAGTTGGAATCTCAAAGCACAATGGGCCAAAACTCAGTTTGATGCGCTGCTCAATTATGGGCTGACCCATTCTTCACAACAAAAAACCTACGGGCCTTACACCCAAGATTTTATTGGGAAGCAGCTTATCTACGTACCTCGTCACGCTTTGGGAAGTACCATCAGTGCCACCCGTGGTAAAGCTTCGCTCACGATTCAGCAGCAATTCAACTCCAAGCGCTACGTCACATTCGACCATTCGGGGCGACCTTTTGCGCCTTACTATCTGCTCAATGCCATCTTAAACTATCAAATACACAAACGGAACTTCCGCACCGATATAGCCATTCAAGGCAGTAATCTCACCAATACTGTTTATCCTAATCTTAAGAAAAATGCCATGCCATTGCGGACGGTATCACTCAATGTTGTTCTTTATTTTCAATCAAAAAAACAATCCAATGAATCGTAATTCTTTGCTTTTTGCTAGCGTATTTGTAATCGGGTTTTCGGCCTGTAGTACTTCTGAGCCAGAACCTGCCCAACCCTACGACAACGGGGTGTTGGTCATCAACGCTGGTAATTTTCTAGACAACAACGGCTCTATTTCACTCTTACAACGCAACTCAACGACGGGTTCTTACGATATTTTCCAAAAAGAAAACAGCCGTTCGTTGGCAGGTGGTTTGAGCGGATACGCCGAAGTCAATGACAAAGGGGTGATTTTGGTCGATAATTCCACCGCCGGAAAAGACCTCATCGAAATTGTCAATGCCCGTACTTTCAAGAGCGTAGCTACTATTCCTTCTACCGACATCGAAAACCCTCGGGCAGTAGTCAAAGCAAGTGATACCAAAGCGTACGTCACTTGCTGGGATGCTACTGGCGACTATTCAAATTTCTACAAAAACCCTGGCTACGTAGCGGTTATTGACGCAACTACCAATAAATTATCAAAAAAAATCCCCGTGCAAAACGGTGCTGAAACCATCATAGTGGTAGGCAACGAAGCTTTTGTGGGGAATACCGGTAGCGGCAAAACGCAAGTTTCGGTCATTGATATAACTACCGATGCCGTAAAACAGCAAGTAGAAGTGGGTCGGAATCCGCATATTATTGGTCTTGATGCCAACAATAAACTTTGGCTCTATGCCGGAAGCGAATTGGTGAAATTTAATCCACAAACCAAAACCGCCGAAACTCGCCTTAAAATCACATCCTCTAATGCCGCAAAATCGCCAAGCTCATTTATATTGAGTGCTGATAAAAAAACGATTTATTATACCTATTCTTTCTACGATCCGGCCGATGACTACAAGCAAAAAGGCGAAACTTACAGCTTCTCCATTGACGCCACAGTAATCGCCGCCGACAAGCCTTTCATCAATCGTCTTTTTTCGGGAGGTTTGGGAGTTGATCCACAAACAGGCATTATTTATGCAGGACTCGTTCCTTCGTTCAAACAAGCAGGTTATGTAATTCGCTATCAATCAAATGGCACGCTCGTTGACTCGGTAAAAGCCGAAATTGCTCCTAGTCAATTTTTCTTTAAAAATTAACATTCACCTATCTACGGCCGTTTCTATGCCCCGCGCTTTTAGACGCGGGGTTATTTTTTATACTAGACTTTCCAAGTTACAATAGCGAGTTTATACAAACTTGGAAAGATTTGACCGATTAGACTTTCCAAGTTTTGACAATGGACTTATACAAACTTGGAAAGATTTGACCGATTAGACTTTCCAAGTTTTGACAATGGACTTATACAAACTTGGAAAGATTTGACCGATTAGACTTTCCAAGTTTTGACAATGGATTTATACAAACTTGGAAAGATTTGACCGATTAGACTTTCCAAGTTTTGACAATGGATTTATACAAACTTGGAAAGTCTTCTAAAAACGGGTTGGTATTTTGGGCTCTATCCACAACATACTGAGGCACAGCACTATCAACATTCCCCATACCCAATCAGGCCACTGAGCCATTAAATTTTGATGGGTGGTGTTATGAGAAGCTAAATTACTTACTTTATGAGCTTCCAGAAGTTCTGTTATTTGCTTTACCTTGCCAAGGCCCTCTTTTTCAGTTTCTACATATATTTCTAATGAATCTTGGAAAGATTGCCAGGCCGTGCTTCTAAAAATATACGACAGGGTAGCTGTTTGAGGATTTACATTAGACGGATTGAGCTGGGCAGTATCATTAGCTAGAGATATACTCGGTTGATTCCATTGATTAAGAACAAAACTCGTTTTGGTATCTTTCCAAATAGGTGCTTCCACTGCCAAATTTCCTTTCAAAGCAGGAGCTAATTGTTGAAAAACACCCGCCCAAATCTTTTCATAGGTTAGGGTATCCCCACTGAGTTTGAGTGGAAAAGTTTCGTTCAATAAACTAACGCCTACCCGCCCTACGGATTTTTGGACGGCAATAGGAAATCCTTCCACTTTTTTCTGATTCATACGTTTGACCAGTTCAAAAGGGAGAGCAGTCATTCCTTTTTCAAGTGGCAAAAGCTCGGCATTGGATATTTTTCGGACAGACCATTGGGTACCTAATGCTTGATTGATACCCTTCAATTCGGATTCGGGTTGGGTCAAGTTATAAAACAACACACTTCTGCCTTCACTTACATTTTTTTTCACCAAGGAATGTGACGCATTGCTTGGGTCGGTGATCACAATATCAGGCACAAAGGTCTTTTGGTTGGTCGCATTGTTGATAGCAATGGTGCTTTGGGTATTTTTAGCAACGGTCGCCAACACCTCTACCCTACTTCCATTTTTGCCAAGCCATTCGGCCAGCGTTTTGCTCTCAAAATCAGGATTTTGCAAAACAAAATAAACACTTAAAGGACTAGGCTTACGAGTATAGAAAGCGACATTTTTGAGGAATTGGTTGTTCAGAAGCAACTGAGTATACGTACGTCCTACGGCAAAAGCAGGGAATCGTAAACGAAATTTTTGAAACCCTTTTTCCAAAGCAACACTGTCTAACACTTGCTGCCCATAAGTGATTTTAAGCACTGCCGCCTCCGACAATTCCAATGCACCCGTGATTTCTTGAAATTCATTTTTACGGAGTATTCCTTTCCATTTTATTGTTTGTAAGCTATCTTTTGCAAAAAAAGGAAGCCATTTCCACTTGTTTTGGGTAAGTTGACTTACCAATTCTCCGTCAAAACTTTGGCCTAAAAGATAAACATCTCCTAGGTGTTTGGAAAAAATGGGGTCTTGCGCTAGACGTTTGGCAAAGTCTTTTTGGGCAAAAATTTCAGTAATCTGCAAACTATCTTTGTTTTTTTGAATCACCGCTTGGGGTAATTTTTCTCCCAATACCAACACCCGATTTGTATTACTACTTACGGTCCACTGCGGATTTTTGACCCACCCCACCAATACCACCCAAAGCAGTACATTCAAACCCATTCGTATCCAAAAACGAGATTTTAGTACATTTTTTTGGCGCCATATCAGCCCTACTTGCACCGCAAGCAAAACCGCTAAAGCTCCATATATCAACCAATCCAGTAGCATCATACAAATAAATCCAACATCGATTAAGAAATTTCAGAATTCAAGGTAGCCTCGTTGTGCTTTAACACTCATTTCAAATGCTGCCAAAAAGCTTTTTCAAGTTTTTTCTCGCTTGAAAAAGAGGTATTAGAGGCGGCATTTTTAGCCGGCAAGCTTTGCGACACAAGTCCGTGTAACTTTGTTTTTAAAGCTACTTTTTCGTCAGTAGAAAGAGGTCTGTCACTGGCAAGTTTTTGCAATGTACCCAAAACAGCCCACTGCGACATTCCACTGTTGATGGCTTTAGGAGTCAGATAATTGCTTAGTTCCAACACTTTGCGCTTCTGCCAAGCAGTTAATTTATCATCCTTGCTTTGTGTCTCGATTATCCCCATCACATCCGCTATCAAAATAGCCGCTTGCTGAGAAGTATAGTTTTTTTGACTCCGATAAGCCTCGTTATAATTTTTCAATTCTCCTGTCATTCGTTTTTCTTTTTCCTTAATAGGAGGCGGGTCAAAACTCGTTTTCTTGGCAAAAGTGCGCGCTTTTTGTTGCGCCGATTTCAGAAACTCTAAGGCTTTTTTCTCAAAAGGAAGGGCTTTTTGTGGCTCATACAAACGTAAATGCAACTCCGATTGCCACATTTGCTCCAACGCCATTTTCAGCAACGACCGAGTCGATTGTTCATAAAAAGTATAGGCTTCGCCATCATCATGCGAGTGGACATATTCTTCCAAAATCGCCGCTACGGGGTCCTTTTCGCTGTCATCTTTTTTGCCCTCTCCGTGGGAATGCCCCTCATGCGAGTGCCCCCCGCCCGACTCGCCGCCTTCGCCTTGGTCGTGAGCATGTACAAACCCATGCAGCAACGCAAATCCTACGACCGCATCCCCTTGGTCATCTTTGGGCAGGGCATTGCCTCCTCCAATAGACGTTTCAAATTCTTCGCCGAGGTATTGGCCATAGCGCAGTCGCAACGCTTTTTGGTCAAAACCAATTTCGTTGGAGGTACTATTGAATTCCTTCGTTGAGATTTTTTTCTGTTTGGCAATGAGCTTTTCGGTATCAATGATGATTTGGCGCTGACTTCTAAAATATTCAGGCAGTATGTTCATCGCCATCGTGGCAAGTTCGGCCTCTTCTACTTTTGAGGTATCTTTATATACTACGAAGTAAGTGTCTGATTTTGAAAAGTTAGGCTCGGGGCGTTTGTTGTCGATAGCTGCCCAATAATAATATAATTCGTCGCCGGGCGCAAAATTCAGAGCCTTCAAATCGATACGTTGGGAGATATTGGCTTCTTTAAAATTGGCTTGTGCAATCGGAAATTTCACCTCCCTAAACTTCACATTTTCGCCTGAGCCTCGCGCTACCGTCGCCACAATAAACGCCTGATTTACTTTAAAATCATCCGAAATTTTGGCCGAGATTTGCATTACTTTAGGGTCTTTCAGAAAATGATATTGATACAATTCTTTGGAGGCAGGCTCGATTTTGGGGGCTAAATCTGGCACGGCTTCCAAACGATAAAAGTCTGATTGATAGACCAATGAGTCTTTCCAGTAAGCTTTGATACCGTACAAGCCCGAATTGTAGAGTTGGTCAGTGTATTCAAATTGCTCGCCTACCTGCTTAAAGGGCAGTTCTTCGTTTCGATTGTTGGTCAGCGTAACTCTCACTTTTTCTGATTGACTCAATTTCAATTCCCACTTAAGTTGAGAACCACTGACTGCCGTGGCATTGAGGTCGGTAGTAGTTTGGGAAGACAGCTGCGTGTAAGCAGGAGGAGTCACGGTCAAAGTCGCTGACACAAACGTAGGCGCTTTTAGAGGCTGACTTTCAGAAGTTTGAAGTTGGGTAGCTGAACTCAAAGCTTCAATAGCTTTTTCTTTTTTCAAAAAAGGAATTCCATAATAAAGCCCACCCGCTATCGCAACACCCAACATATAAAGCCCGATTCGCTCCAAGGCAAAAAGAGGCAATTTTTGTTCCTGAATTTTTTCTCCTAGTCTCTCCAACTGAAGCTGCTCGGCGATGTTGGGACTTTGTAATTCGAGCAGTTCGAGGCTGTATTCTGTATCGCTCAAATGATGATGAATATAGCGAATTGCTCTTGGTTTTTGGTTTTGAAATAGGCCTGTATAATAGGCCCCTACGCCAAAAGCCAACAAAGCCCCCACGACAGCAATAGCCATCGAAGAAGTGATAAGAGATGAAAACAAGAAAAAAGCGAAAGCCAATAAAACGCATTTCAACAATGCGTTGGCATATAGCTGATACATCGCTTGCCTAATGATACGCTGAAGTTGATTCATGATTTTTTTGTAATGGATAACCAACGTTCAATAATTACTATCAATACCAACAACAATAAAATTAATGTTGAAAACACACCTTCGGCTGATTTTTGCCGTAGTGCCTGATTTCCTTTTGACCTAACTTTAAAAATCGACTGAAGTTGTTTTGCACTAAGCAAAGCCCTCGAACGATTCAATCCAAAGTCCTTTACTAGCCATTCCCCTAGCCATTCGGGAAGTTGGCCGTTATAAACCATTTCAGAAGTTTGAGGAGTCAGACGTTCGCTAAGGGAAACAACTTCTCTAAAACGCTCTTGATTCAGCTCCGCAAAAGAACCTGTGGCATTGCCCAATACAAAACAGAGCGTTTGGGGCGTAAAAGCCGTTTGGTTTTGAAGCAAGGCATTGTTGTCTGTCAAAACTATATCGTATTTTTTGGAATTTTGTAGGTGTTCATCCACCAAAAATTCAAGCTGATATACGTCTTTCAACGATTCGAAAGCGGCCTTAATCGTCTGACGTTCAAGACTATCTTTTGTATCAAGCAAAACTTCAATTACTCCTTGATGAACCGCTGTATTTGCAAATTTCAGGTTTGATGGTAACACATCCCCCACCGTCAATAATTGCGCATTGTTCACAAAAACCTTCTTATTATTGGTTAATGAAAGATAATTTTGAAGCACCTTTTGCGAAGAATCAACCACCGAATGTAAAGAAATAGGGCTTGAGGTGTAAATAGTGGAAGCATCACCAAAGCTGACATCATTGGTCATATAAAGCTCATATTGGATTCCCTTTTCGGGACTATGGAGAGCATCTACTTCATTAAGAAAAGTTTGCAGTACCAAAGGGTCAAAGTCCGAAACCGTGGGTATCGCGGTAAGATTTTCGAGCGGGGTGGGCGCATCGCTTATCCAATATACCTTTTCTCCTTTTGTAAGAGCGCCTTCGATTTCAAATCGAAAGTTATTTACTACCCACTCACTAGGTTGTACCAAATGAATTTTAGAATGATGGTCGGAAGTAGCGGTATTTTTTAATATAGGTTTTGCCAAATAAAACGCCAGCAGTAACAACAACAAACACCGCAACAAAAGCAGTAAAATATTGTCCAAACGAATACCTTTCGCTGGTTGCAGGTCTTTTTCGATAAGCCATTGAGTAGCAGCCCAAGGTAGTAGTTTTCCCTTTTTTTGGTGCCAAAAATGCAGGGCAATCGGAATCGCTACTGCCAAAGCACTCCACAACATCAAAGGGTTTAAAAATTCCATCTTCAATTTCTCTTTTTTCCAACCATTATATTATCACTTGCGTTTACTCAAGGCCTCTATGATGACCTGAGCAATAGGCGTTTGGAGGCTACGCCGAATCAAATAAACATAGGGCATAAGCAAGGCTTCTTCCAATGTTGCCAAATATTTTTGGGCTTTTTCTCTTACTTCGGCTTGGATGGTAGCCGCTTCAAGTTCTATTTCTTTGCCGGTCTCTAAATCTTTGAATCGATAAAAACCGCTTAGGCTGAAGTGCATTTCTTCTTCTCCCAACACCTGAAAAATAAGCACCTCCCGACGAGGACTCGAAACTTGCTGAATGAGTTTGAGCCATTCGTCGCCTACTTGCAAAAAATCAGACACGAGTACCAGCAATTCCTTCTGTTTTTGTTGAAATTCCGGAAATTTGGGATTGTCATTTTGCCAACTACCACTCGCTTCTACCTTTTCCAATTCGTACAAAATCCGTTGGAAAGATTGTTTCCCACTGGGGACAATCGTCTGTAAGCCCCCATTTTTGAGCGCATAAAGGCTCATTTGGTCGCTTTGGCGGTAGCCCAAATACGCCAACGAAGCCAATAAAATCTTGGCATAATCAAGCCGACTAACTCCCTTTTCGGCATAGTTCATCGAGCCCGACAAATCCAGCACAAAACGCAGGTGAAAATTGCTTTCAGTGGACGATTCTCGCACCAAATGTTTTTGGGTACGGGCGTAGAGTTTCCAATCAATGCGCTTGGGGTCGTCGCCCGGTTCATAATGACGGTATTGCTCAAACTCAATTCCCACACCCGAGCGCTTACTTCCATGAATCCCGAGCATCAACTCCTCACTAACCAATCGACCGGCCAATTGGAGATTGTTGAGTTTAATGAGTTCGGTGGTTAGAAGCGTCATTTTTAAGGAGTTCGGTTACGACATGGTCAGTGGTGATGTTTTCTGCTTCGGCCCTAAAATTCAGAGCGATTCGGTGGCGCAGTACAGGGTAAGCCAAGGTTTGGATGTCTTCGGGGATCACCGAAAAACGCTGTTGAAGCACTGCTCGTGCTTTGGCACAGAGTATTAAGGCTTGTCCTGCCCGAGGGCCAGCCCCCCAGCTACACCATTTTTTGACATAGTCGGAGGCGGTAGTTTGCGGGCGTGTCGCTCTTACCAGCTGATTGACTTTCATCACTAGCTCATCACTGATGTGTACTTGTCGGGTAAGTTTCTGCAAATCCATGATTTCATGGTCAGTCAAGACTCTTTGTAGCTGATTAGATACCATGCCCGTTGTATTTTTCAAAACCGCAAGTTCTTCTTGTTCGGTAGGATAATCAAGTTTGATGTACAACAAAAAACGGTCGAGTTGGGCTTCGGGTAGTGGATAAGTACCGGCTTGCTCGATGGGGTTTTGGGTGGCTATAATCAAAAAAGGACGAGGCAAATCATAATTGGTTCCGGCATAAGTGACCTTGTATTCTTGCATGGCTTCGAGCAGTGCCGCTTGGGTTTTGGGCGGAGTACGGTTGATTTCATCCGCCAAAACGATGTTAGCAAATATCGGTCCTTGGTTAAATTTAAAAAACTTACGCCCCGTTTCGTGGTCTTCTTCCAATATCTCCGTTCCGACAATATCGCCCGGCATCAGGTCAGGGGTAAACTGTACCCTTTTAAATTTCATTTCGAGAGCTTCGGCCATGGTTTTGACCATGAGCGTTTTGGCAAGTCCTGGCACTCCTTCCAACAAACAATGTCCACCTGCCAAGAGCGCAATCAGGATTTCGTCAATGACCTCTTGCTGCCCAACGATTATTTTAGCAATTTCTTTTTTGAGATGCGGTAATTTTGATACCAGCGATTTAAAGTGGGTTAAGTCTTGTGTTTCCAAAAGCTAAACAGTAGTTAGTGCGTAGTTGATGATATTTACTCCAAATTTAGTATTGTCTTCGGCGAGCCAGCGCTTATTTCGAAAATCATAATCCCACTCGCAGCCGTAGTCTTTGTTGCTATACAACACCCCAATGCGACCGTTGATTTGAATGGCTTTCAGGTAATCGTGCACCAAGTCATCGCCCCAGCCGTTGAGTTCAAAACTCGTAGTAGGTGGTCCTTCAAAATGAAAAAATGAATGGTAAATGGGGTGGTCATTCGGGATTTTTTGAAGGGCTTGTGCTCCAAAAGTCCTTGCCATTTCTTGTTCGAAAGATTTCGCAAACAGGCCGTCGATGTCGTGATTGCAATCATCTACAAAAACAAAACCCCCGTTTTCGACATATTTTTTGAAGTGTGTTCTTTCTTGCGCCGAAAACTCCACCAATTTATGACCGCTTAAGTAGCAAAACGGACTTCTGAACAATTCGACGCTGGTAAGTTGTACGATTTTTTCCTTTTCATCCACCGGAATCGTAGTATATTCTACCAACGAATTGAGGAGATTAGAGGGCATCCGTTGGTCGGTGTCCCAATCTCCCGAGGCATACTGAATCCGAGTAAAAACAAAAGGTCTCAAGTGTAATAATGGTGTTTAAAAACCCTCCCTTTCGGGAGGGTTTGGTATGGTTATACGGCATCCGAAAGCGACGAAAACGTAAACTCCCTGATTTTCATCGGAGGCAGGATATAGTTTTGGTTGGTTTCGGTACTTACTACTCTTTCAGGAATGCCCAAAGTCTCAAGGTTGTTGAGCATAATGATAGGGCTTTCATTGAAGCGGAAGTTTTTGATTGGATATTTTATTTTACCGTCTTCTATATAAAAAGTACCGTCGCGCGTTAGCCCCGTAAGAAGTAATGTTTGAGGGTCCACCGAACGGATATACCACAATTTAGTCACCAAAATGCCACGTTTGGTACTTTTAATCATTTCGTCCAAGGTAGCTGTTCCACCCGCCATGATCATGTTATTAGGTCCCGGAACGGGCTTAACGCCTTTCTTTTGCGCCCAAAACCGCGAATAAGTAAGATTTTTGACTACCCCTTTGTCAATCCAAAGCATTTTTCCTTGGGGCTGCCCATCTCCTGACCAAGCTGCCGCCGGAAGGTCTGGGTGGGTAGGATCAGAATAAAAAGTAACGCGTTCGTCCACGATTTTTTCGCCTAGTTTGGTTTTCCCACCTGGTTTACTAAAAAACGAACGACCTTCATCAGCGCTACGCGCATCCATGCCAAAGAAAATATTTTCAACCAATACCGCCGCCGCAGTAGGTTCAAGAATTACGGTATATTTACCCGGCTCCAATGCCTTAGCCCCCACCGAGCCCAGCGATTTCTGAACGGCGATTTTGGTAGCCGCTGCCGTATCTAGCTTCGAAAAATCGTTGTATCCTTTAGCTACGTAGCCAGAGCCAGTTCCGTCGTCGGTACGAACGGTGAGTGAAAAATTGACGTTGGTATTACGATAATAAGCAAAGAGCCCTTTTGAATTCATCAAAGCCGTAAACCCTTTTGCATCTTCCAAAAATCCAGCGGCGGTAAGTTTTTTATCACTCGATAGCGCCAAACTTTTGGCTACGGCATCGGCACGTTTGTCGGGAGTGACACTAGCCGTTGACTCAAAATAACCGTCCGATTTGATATACTGCTGCGGTTCGAGTACGCCCATGTACTCGGGGTTTTCGGGGGCGAGTTTGGCTAATTCTTCCGAACGGCGCACTACTTTTTCGATGGAAGCATCGTCGAATTCATCAATCGTAGCAACGCCCACTTTTTTACCAAAAGCAGACTGAACGGCTAAGTTTTTGTTGGTCAAAGCACCACTTGTAGAGACTTCATTGCGAGCATAGCGAAGATTACCACGGGTTTCTCCCAATAAATTCACTTCACACTCATCTGCTTTAGAATAGCTCAAAACCTTTTGCAACAAGGCTTTGGCTTCTGCTTCAGTTAATATAACAGACATTTGATAGTTCGATGTTTAGAGATTGGAGATTAGATTTTACGTGCTGTATTGATCACATTGACCCCATTGAAACGAGCCGTAGAGCTACCATGAGATACTGCACTTACTTGTTGAGGTTGTCCTTTACCATCAAAAAACGACCCTCCCAAACGGTAATCGCGCTCATCGCATACTTTCACGCAGGAGTTCCAAAACTCTTGGGTGTTTGATTGATAAGCCACATCTTTGAGCATACCCGCGATTTGTCCGTCTTTGATTTCGTAGTACAACTGACCTCCAAACTGAAAATTATAACGCTGTTGGTCAATCGAAAACGAACCATCTCCAATAATATAAATTCCTTTTTTTACATCTTTAATCATTTCGCTGACCGATAGAGGCGTTTTGCCCGCTGCTAGCGACACATTGGCCATGCGTTGGAATTGTACCGTTCCCCAGCTATCGGCATAGCAGCACCCTTGCGATTCTTTTTCGCCAATGATATGCACTTGGTCTCTGATAGCCTGATAGTTGACCAAGGTACCGTCTTTCACCAAATCCCATTTCTTGGTTTGTACCCCTTCATCATCCCAACCTACCGCACCTAGCGAGCCTACTTGGGTTTTGTCCGCAAAAAGATTCACTTCTTTGCTGCCATAATTAAAGTTTTTGGACTGCCATTTATCCAAAGTTGCAAAAGAAGTTCCGGCAAAATTAGCTTCATAGCCCAACACCCGGTCAAGCTCAAGTGGGTGTCCTACCGACTCATGAATCGTCAACCACAAATGCGAAGGGTCAAGGATTAAATCATATTTACCCGCTTCTACCGACTTCGCCGCCAATTTTTCTTTGGTTTGTTTAGCTGCCGCAATTACATCCTCCAACATATCGTAGCCTTTGTTGTAGCGGGTAGTGATGCCCGTTATTTTATCTTTGGGATTGGTTTGGAGGTATTCATAGCCCATTCCTACGGGCGCACTTAATGCTTGACGAGTTTCAAACTTACCCGTTTTAGGATCAATGGTAGTAACGGCAAAAATAGGCCAAATCCGATGAATGTCTTGGTCGATATAAGAGCCATCGGTGGAGGCAAAGTACTTTTGCTCATTGACCATGAATAGCACCGAATTGACGTAGTTGGCTCCATTTTTAAGAGCGGCGTCGTTGACTCCTAGCAGCAAATCTACCTTTTCTTGAATAGGCACTTCGAAGGCATTTCGTTGAATGGGCGCTTTCCAGCTTACTTCGCCATAGCCTTTTTGGGGAGCCAACTGTACGGGTTGCTTCATCAGACGCGCATTGGCTTTGGCAATCGCCACGGCTTCTTCGGCAGCTCTAGCGGTATCAGCTTCGGTTTTGGCATCTACGATAGCAGCAAATCCCCAACATCCATTGGCAATCACTCGCACGCCAACCCCATAAGATTCGGTATTGACGATGTTTTGAACTTTGTCTTCGCGAGTTACCACAAATTGGTTGAGATAGCGCCCAATCCTTACATCCGTATAGGTAGCACCTTTGGATTTGGCGGCATTGAGAGCGGCATCAGCTAGGCGTTTTTTGACGGCGACATCCACGCCACCGTCTAAGAGGGCTTCGGGGGCTACTGAGCGCCCCATGACAGGGATATTGGGGAGCATCATGGCACCCAATCCCATGCCCGAGAGTTGCATAAAATCTCTTCTTTTCAAGGCTAATTTTTGTGTTTAAGTTGGTTGTATGGGTAATAAGTGGCAAGCCACAGGATTCATGATTATTCACGACACTAGGGAACAATCGTCTATAGAATAAGCAAAAATCTTGATAAAAATAGACGAATTTCTCCCCCAATCGGGGTGATTTTGATAAATGGTCGAGATCAATGCCAAACGACAACCCCAAGCAAGGGAACAAAAGTCTTGCTTGGGGTGACTCATTGGAATTTGTCTAAACCGCATCCGATAGACTGGTAAAGGTAAAGTCCCTGATTTTGAGGGGAGGAATCATATTCCCTCTTACCCGAGTAGGTACGCCCATTGCTTCTAGGTTGTTGAGCATAATGATAGGGCTTTCGTTGAAACGGAAATTTTTAACAGGATATTTAATTTTACCGTTCTCAATGTAAAAAGTACCATCACGAGTAAGGCCTGTGTAAAGGAGTGTTTGGGGATCTACAGCGCGTATGTACCAAAAACGCGTCACTAAAATCCCTTTTTCGGTACTTTTAATCAATTCTTCAAGCGACTGACGTCCTCCTTGCATAATAAATCTCCCAGGAGGAGGAACGGCTTTTACGCCTTGTTTCTGCGCCCAATAGCGCGTATATGCTAAGTTTTTGAAAACACCGTTTTCAATCCAAGTCGTTTTTTCTTGCGGACGGCCGTCCATTGAAAAACCAGCATTAGGTGCATCTGGATTGGTAGGGTCTGAATAAATATTGACTCTTTCATCCAACAGTTTTTCTCCTAATCTCGTACCACCTCCTTTTTTACTCATGAAGCTACGGCCTTCGTCGGCACTGCGAGCATCTATACTGCGCATCATATTTTGAATCAAATCCAAAGCTGCCGTAGGTTCTAAAATCACGGTATATTTTCCTGGCTCAAGTGCTTTGGCCGATACCGAGGCCATGGCCTTCTGCATCGCAATTTCTGTCGAAACTTTTGCATTCAGCTTGGAGCTATCGTTAAAATCACGTGCTACATATCCTGAACCAGTGCCATCGGCGCTTCGTACTGTTACCGAAAAATCAACCGACGTAGATTTGTTGTAAGCAAAAAGACCTTTGCTATTGCCCATCGCCACAAACTCCGTGGTGTCTTCCAAGTATCCTGCCGCCGTCAAGTTTTTCTTTTTACAAGGGTCAATACTATCAAAAGCCACTTTGGCACGATAATCGGGGTCGATATTGGCCGTACTTTGGGCAAAAGTATTGCTTTCTACAAAAGTATGAGGCCCTAGCATGGGCATATATTCGGGGTTTTCGGGGGCAAGTTTGGCAATCTCCTCGGCCCGTCTTACCGTTTTTTCTAACGATTTGTCGTCAAACTCATTGATAGTAGAAGTCCCCGAGCGCTTTCCATACACGGCCGTTACAGCCAAGGCTAGGTCATACGACTCCCCACTTGTAGATACAGAATTGCGAGCGTATCTAATATTCCCGGTGCGGCTTCCTGTGAGGCTTACACTCATTTCGTCAGCTTTAGAAAATGCCAACACCTTATCTATGATTTTTTTAGCTTCTTCTTTGGTTAAAATAGCCATTTTTAATGTCGTTTTGGGGGTTATCCGATTTTTCTACCAGTATTGATGACATTTACACCGTTGAAACGTGTGGTAGCACTTCCGTGAGATACCGCACTCACTTGCGAAGGTTGTCCTTTTCCGTCGAAGAAAGAGCCAAATGTACGGTAGTCATCCTTATCACAAATCTGCGCACACGAATTCCAAAACTCTTGGGTATTTGACTGGTAAGCCACATCGTCCAACATCCCTACAATTTCGCCGTTTTTGATTTCATAAAACAACTGACCTCCAAACTGAAAGTTATAACGCTGCTGGTCAATCGAATAAGAACCCCGCCCTATGATATAAATCCCTTTATCAACGCCTTTGATCATGTCTTGGACATTGAGTTTTTCTTTACCAGGACGTAACGATACATTGGGCATCCGCTGAAACTGTACGGAGTTCCAATTGTCGGCATAACAGCAGCCATGCGATTCGTTTTCACCCAAAATATTGACTTGGTCACGGATGGCTTGATAGTTGACCAAAATTCCGTCTTTTATCAAATCCCATTCTTTACATGGTACGCCCTCATCGTCGTAGCCTACCGTACCCAAAGTATGGGGCTGGGTTTTGTCGGCCACAATATTGACAAGTTTGCTGCCATAATTGAAACTCTTGGTTTTCCATTTATCTAAAGTAGCAAAGCTTGTCCCTGCGTAGTTGGCCTCATATCCAAGTACGCGGTCTAGCTCCAGCGGGTGGCCTACCGATTCGTGAATGGTAAGCCCAAGGTGATTGGGATCAAGTACAAGGTCGTATTTACCGGGTATTACCGACTTGGCCGTTACTTTTTCTTTGGCTTGCTTGGCGGCCATGATAGCATCTTCCACCATATCGTACGAATTGCGATAACCAACTAAGCCATTTGGACCCGCAATTTTTTCGCTTGCTAATCCATCTAAATATTCATAGCCCATGCCCATTGGGGAGCTGATGGCATCTCTGCTTTTGAATTTGCCGGCTTGCTTATCCACAGCTGTGACCGTAAATGTAGGCCAAATGCGGTGAATATCCTGATCGATATAAGACCCGTCGGTAGAAGCAAAGTATTTTTGTTCATTAACAAAAAACAAATTGGAAGTCACGAAGCCAGCGCCATTTTTCATCGCCTCTCCGTTGACTTTCATCAACAGGTCGATTTTTTGCTGTACCGGAATTTCAAAGGCATTTTTCTGAATTGGGGTTTTCCAAGCCACCTCTCCTACTCCTTTTTGGGGCGCCAATACGACCGGTTCGGTCTGAATCTTGGCATTGGCTTTGGCAATCGCCACGGCTGTTTCGGCACACTTGGCGATTCCGTCAGTACTTACATCGCTTGTAGCAGCAAATCCCCACGTCCCATTGGCAATCACTCGGATACCCACGCCATACGATTCGGCATTGACGATATTCTGAACTTTGGTTTCACGCGTAAACAAATACTGCTGAAGATAACGACCAATGCGCACATCTGTATAAGTAGCACCTTTGGCTTTGGCGGCATTGAGGGCAATATCGGCCATCTTCTTTTTCATAGCAGCATCAGCTTTAGGGTCGAGCATTTGTTCGAGTGGAACTACGCTGCCTAAGACGGGAATCGAAGCCCCCATCATAGCCCCCAAGCCCATACTCGAAAGCTGAATAAAATCCCTTCTTTTCATACTTGGTTATTTTTGGGTGATTTGGTTTGGAAAGGTTATTGACACCTTATCGGTCGAAATGATTTATCGACGCGGTAGAGAAGGCAATAAAGGTTTTTCGTTTTGATGATGAAATGTATTTAAAAAATGAAATGCCACACTAGTCATTGGAACCTCATTTTGCCAAAAATAATAACTTTCTCAAAAAAGGCACTCATTCATCGACAAATTTGCTGATTTAAGCGACTTGACGGAATATCCTATGGTTCAATTCAAAATTCACAGTCTAATACGTTTGTGGCATCTATTCCAGTGAGAAGTCACAAAATACCGCAATCTAGCCTTAAGAGAAAGAAAAGAATCGTTGTGATACATCTTCGTCTTCTGTGGTGTGTCATGTTGTTAGAATAATTTCTACGGTGTTTTTTTCCTCACTCATTGCTATTTTTACGATTCTGATGTTTTAAGAGCCTTGCGTCCTTAAGTTAAACTTTTGGTAGGGCTAAAACATTCTAGGTACTTTTTTAGTATTTTTTATTGTTCATGAATTTCCCCAAACACCATGCAAAATCCTAGTATCCAATCTGTCTCTATCAATCGTTTCTTCAACGATTCAAGCGAAGCCACCACCGATTTTGTAGTCATAGAAGAACCTGTCGAAATTAGACTCCAATACCACGATTCTCACAAGGGCTGGGTTACGAAACCTGTCTCAATTACGATGCGCACGCCTGGCGATGACGAAGCCCTTGCCGTAGGCTTTCTCAAAACTGAAGGAATCATTGAAGCAAATGAAGTAGAAAGCGTCAAAGGAGCTTGGGACAATACTGTCACGGTAAAACTTAAAGAAGACATTCAGCCTGATTTCCAGAAACTTCAGCGCAATTTTTACGCTACTTCGAGCTGTGGGGTATGTGGTAAGTCTTCCTTAGATGCCTTGGGATATTCGTATGAACATCTCAACTTTGTGGATACACTTCCGCCCTTGTCGCCCGAATTGATTGCCTCCTTGCCCCAACAACTCAGCCAAGTTCAATCCGTTTTTGAACAAACGGGCGGTATTCACGCCGCTGGCGTTTTTGATTGGGAAGGTCGTTTGGCTTTTCATGCCGAAGACGTTGGCCGGCACAATGCTGTCGATAAGATTGCGGGCAAGGCATTACTCCAAAAAAAACTACCTTTCAACGCCCACCTACTGGTATTGAGTGGAAGGGCTTGTTTTGAGTTATTACACAAAGCTTTAGCCATCAATATCCCTGTCGTAATCGCCGTAGGTGCGCCTTCTAGTTTGGCGATTGAGACAGCCGCTCGTTTTGGACAAACCCTCATTGGTTTTACCCGTCATCAACGATTCAATGTTTATACGCATCCCCAACGAGTAGCCCCCATTCATCAGCTAGCCTGACAGCTTTCACTCATATTGATACCCTTTAGGGCTTTAAGTTTAATCCTTTTAATGTAATGCAGGTGGAAAAGAATACAACTTCTAACTGCCCTTTGTTTTACCTCATCTACTTTACAAAAGGCTTTTCTCCTCATATAATAGGGGAAAACAACGCCCCAACTAGGGTAAAATTCCCGTTGAATGATGATTTGTCCCCTCATACATTTGCCTCAATAAACTTATCTGATGCATCATGGGGGAGTTTTACTACTTATTTTCTTCAAGCTTATTTAAAGGATATTTCATAAAAAACGGCTACTTACTAGCCCAGCATTTCTTCAATGAGAGCTATATTTTCATGATAGCTTTCCATGAAAATATAAAGGCATCATATCCTTTATTTCCCAAACATTTTCTTCTCTTTTCAAGATATTCGCTCAAGCCTCTATCTGCCACATTTCTCAAATCACTATCTTTATTCTTAGTAAGTTACCCTCTTTTAAATGTACGACTAAAGAAATACAATTTTTTATCTATTCCCCTTTCATTCTATACTTTAAGTATTACACCTACACTGGTGTTTTATGTCATAAATTTGGTATTTATCAATACCAAATTAGTCAATATTGAATTTTTACCTTCACCCCTATCTTTCACTGTTCTTGTGACTATTATGATGATGGCAATTAGTAGCATTATTACTCAAAATTGGATTTATATAAAAACACGGGACATATTACTCAAAACGCCTAATTTAATTTTAAAAACAAACCTAAATAAGTCCAACAAAGACGAATCTTCAAATATTTATAATCAATTACAAATACAACGAGAAAGACTCGCAAGAGATTTACATGATGGTATCGGCTCACAGTTGACTCACATTATTACTAAACTTGATATATTGGCCATAAAATCAAGTGATAGTAAGCAATTAGAAATGTTAAGTGATTTTGCAAGAGAAACAAATCAAATTCTTCGCGAAACAGTTTGGGTATTAAACCAAAAAAGTATCGAATATTCGTTACTTCAAAAACGAATTTCAAGTTTTCTAAATAAATTATGGCAAGAACGTGAACAACCCGAACTGCAAATATCAATGTACACAGGCTCATCACTTCTGATTTCGCCTATCATTGCTATTAATATTTTCAGAATTTGTCAAGAGGTGGTCAACAATGCTTTAAAATATTCAAATGCAAACTGTATTGAAATCAACTTCCATCAAAAGCCAAATAAAGTACGGATTGAAATAAAAGACAATGGCCAAGGTTTTGAATTAACAAAAATACAAAAAGGCTACGGGCTTGACAACATAAGAAAGAGATGCGATGAATTGGGGGGACAACTATTTTTAGTTTCAAACAGCACAGGCACTGCCATTCTTTTTGAACTTCCTCCAGTAGAATTAGAAACATATTTAAGTGGCAACAAAAATGATTAACTACTCAAAATTTTAAATTCATGAAGCCTTTTATAAATATTACTAGCCTTAGTATTCTACTCATTTTTGCTCTTTGTCTAGCTTCGTGCAAATCCAAGAAAGAGCCTGAACCAGAGCCTATTGCCAGTTTTGATTTTAGCCCTAAATCCAACCTAGTCGCACCAGTTGACATTACATTTACTAATACCTCTAAATATGCCAACACTTATATTTGGGAAACCAACTCAGGACTATCAAACACCGACAAAGATGTAGTATGGAATATAAAAAAAGGGGGAACTTATACCATGACTCTCACTGCAAAAGGAGCAGGAGGGAGCGACACCTATTCGCGGTCTTTTACCGTAGCAGACGACCCAAACTCCAATACTTCACCCCAATTGACCGCAAGTTTTACGTATTCTCCTACCCAAAACTTAACAGCTCCTATCAAAATTAATTTTACCAATACTTCAAAAAATGCGGAGTCATATCTGTGGGATTTTGGCGATGGTACTAGCTCCACAAATACTGACCCTATCAAAGAATTTACAAAAGCAGGGACATTCAAAGTAAAGCTTACCGCCTATAACAAAACAAACTCCACTTCAAGTAGTATAGACATTACCGTTAATGCTCCAAATGTTGTTGACAATACTGGTACTATTACTTTTTGGACTCGAAATGATTTGAAAGTAGGAAAAATTAATGTCACCGTCAACGGCGTTAATCAAGGAAATATTACGCAATATCACGCTAATGGCGTCAATTGTGGAAGTGGAAATGTAAACGCAAAATTCAACGCTGGCACTTACCGATTCAAGGCCGTAGCCGACGACGGAACCACTTGGGAAGATAATGTAACTTTTGAAAAAGGTATTTGTAAAACACAAGAATTAACAAAAGTTGACAACACCGGTACTATTACTTTTTGGACTAGAAATGATTTGAAAGTAGGAAAAATCAATGTCACCGTCAACGGTGTTAATCAAGGAAATATTACGCAATATCACACTAATGGCGTCAACTGTGGTAGCGGAAATGTCAACGCAAAATTCAACGCTGGCACTTACCGATTCAAAGCCGTGGCCGACGACGGAACTACTTGGGAAGATAATGTAACTTTTGAAAAAGGTATTTGTAAAACACAAGAATTAACAAAAGTTGACAACACGGGTACTATTACTTTTTGGACTCGAAATGATTTGAAAGTAGGAAAAATTAATGTCACCGTCAACGGCGTTAATCAAGGAAATATCACGCAATACCACACTAATGGCGTCAACTGTGGTAGCGGAAATGTAAACGCAAAATTCAACGCTGGTACTTACCGATTCAAAGCCGTAGCTGACGACGGAACTACTTGGGAAAGTAATGTAACTTTTGAAAAGGGAGTCTGTAAAACACAAGAATTAACAAAAGTTGACAACACCGGTACCATTACTTTTTGGACTAGGAGCGATTTAAAAGTAGGAAAAATCAATGTCACTGTCAACGGTGTTAATCAAGGAAATATCACGCAATACCACACAAATGGCGTCAACTGTGGTAGCGGAAATGTAAATGCAAAATTCAACGCTGGAACTTACCGATTCAAAGCCGTAGCTGACGACGGAACCACCTGGGAAAGTAACGTCACTTTTGAAAGAGGCGTTTGTAAAACACAGGAATTAACAAAAAGATAAATACATTTTTGTCGCAATGTGATGGCAGAAATCAAACGCCCGAATATGTTAAAATACGTCAAATGACGTATTTTAACATATAATAACAGGTTTTATCTTTGTATTTAACAAAAAATATTTGGCAACTTAATGATGATAAAAGTAGGACTCGTTGAAGACAATCACCTTTTGGCCGAAGGCATTAAAGACAAATTGGCCCTAAGCGAAGAGTTGACATTGAATTTTCACGTCTTTGATGGAAAATCACTTTTTGACTACCTAGACCATGACAATTTACCAGAAGTGATTTTGATGGATATTGAAATGGACAACATGGACGGAATTACTACCACAAGAGAAGTAAAAAGGCTATTCCCCTCCGTCAAAATATTAATGATTACGGTTTTGGATGATGATGACAAACTGCTCGAAGCATTCAAAGCAGGCGCATCAGGCTATTTATTGAAAGATATAAAACCTGCTAGGTTGATTAATGCGATTTCCGAAACCTTAGATGGCGGAATTCCGATGTCGCCTTCCATTGCCTCAAAAGCCCTTGAATTATTATTACAAAACGACAACTCCAAACAAATAAACGTAACCGAGCAACTATCTCCTCGGGAAAATGACGTGTTAGATTTGTTGGTAAAAGGCATGAGTGTACGCCAAATAAGTGACGCATTGTTTGTCTCAGAAAAAACAGTGAGAAAACATTTAGAACATATTTATGAAAAATTGCAAGTAAAAGGAAGTAGGGAAGCTATTGCCAAATTTGTGAGACGAATCCCGAAATGATAGCTTGATTGTATCAGCCAACTTTTTATAATCTCTTCATCAATCGTCATATTTTCGGACTGTTGTTTTTCCTGCTACGATTGTAATACTTTCCGAACGACTTACTGGCAGATCTAATCGTTCTACTTTCAATAAAGTCCCCTGACCCGTTGCGGGTAAAACATACTTATTTCTGAGACCCGACATCGCTGTTTTGGGTTGTAATTGTCCATCAATATAAACATTCATATCATGGACAGTCTCGATAATCAAATACCCCTTAGCAATTGGTTTCTCTTCCTTTTCTTTTAGTTTTTTAGGGCCGACAAAATCCGTTTCTTTTTGACTAGTCTTTAGAGGCTGTATTTTGGGAGCTAGTGTATCTTTTTTAATGACAGGCACCGTTTTTACAACAGTGTCTGCTTCTACAATCATAGGTGGAGGTATTACTTCTTTGGGTTTTGGCCTATTAATCAACCAATAACCAAGCCCGCCTAGCAGTATTACTCCAATTCCCCCAAAAACGAGCCAATTCCACAACAACTTTTTGGGAGGCGACAAGGGTTTTGGTTGCTTTACCACTTCAGGTGCAACAACCTTGGGAGCGGAAACAGGCTCTTCGGGGGCAATAAAAATCTCAGTTTGGTCTCCTATGGAAGAAGGAATAATAGGAGTGGATAAGGGTGCGGAAGGCAAACGCCGCTTATCCAACATACGCAATACTTCTTCTGCATCTTTGATACGTTTTTCAGGGTCAGCTACCAAACACCGCAAGATAATGCTTTTGTAAGGCTCGGGAAGCGTATTAATATCGGCAGGCAACCTATTTTCCAGAATCAAACTTCGCAGTTTATTAGAAATATCCCATTCCCCTTTTACCCCTTCTACTCTGAAAGGTAAACGCCCCGTGAGCATTTTATACGTAATTATCCCAAACGCCCATAAATCAGTATTAGGCCGGATTGCGGCATTATCTAGCAATTGTTCGGGAGCAACATAATTGGGCGTGTGGGCAATCTGAGAATTGTTGGAGACATAACTCATATCGGGATCGATAAGGCGGCTCAACCCAAAATCCGTAATAATAGGCACCCAGACTCCTTTTATATCCCTGTCCATGAGCACGTTAGCAGCTTTGAAATCGCGATGAATAATCGGCACTTGGTGCAAATGCGCCAGTCCTTTCAGCATTCCTTTCAATATCTGTTTACGTTCGGTATCATTGAGCTGGTATTTTCGCAATACATCGTCGAGATTTCCTTCCGCATAAAATTTCATGATAGCATAATCAAAAACGCCCGCCCGATCTGAAATTCGATAGACATTTTCATAACGCATGATGTTGGGATGAATATCTATCTCATGCGCAAGCTTGACTTCTCTCTCCAAATCAAATTTCTGATAAACGCCTACTTCACTTCGCTTAACAGCAACGTACCTTTTGCGAACCTTATCGTACACTTTATGAACACTACTAAAGCCCCCTCTTCCCAGCAAACTTCCTGAGACAGAAGGATTAAATTCAAAACGATTATAAAATTCTTCAGCGGTCATAAATAGGTATTCTGCTTAAAATTTAACTTTTACTCCTGCCGAGGCTACTCCCCACGAGTTCATTTCTAGATGCAGTCCGACGCGATTATTGCCTTTTTGCAACAGGGAAGGAATCGTAAAAAAAGCATCTGCTACCACAATCACAATACCACTTACTAGCATTACTTTAGAAAGAGTTTGTTGGGTTTTTGCTTTTTTAAAATCGGCATTAGATTGCTCCATCGACGCCGAGAGTCGTCGTTGAAGTTCGGTATCAGAGCCAATCGTTATGTCTTCTTTATGATTCCAATTACGCACTTGGTAAAGATCATATGATTCGATGCTTTTGGTTTTCATCAATGTACTCCAATAATAAAGCCCCCCGCCTGCCGCAAGGCCTCCGCCCAATAGCAACAAGGCTCCGCCGTTGAGATGCTTTCGGTCTTTTTTAACTACGGGCTTAGGCACACGCTTGGTAGTATCGCGCAATGCCACCGTCATAGGTTCTCCTAAAGACAACAAGACTTTGATTTCAATTTCTTCGTTTATTCTGAGGCTATCGGCCACCACATCCCACACGATTTTTCGATCAGAACCAGGCTTTATACCTCGTCCTATCGCCCCACTCAACGCCCTTGGAACAATATTGCCAGATTTTTTTCCTGCCACGGATACATACACCGAATCAGACGCTCTGATACCAAATACATCATATTTGATTTCAACAACTTTGGATTTGGGGTCTATTCCAAAACGTACTTTGCTGATACGCGGCTGTGCCATTACGGTCGTCGCCATCACACACAGCCCCATACAAAAGAGTAACCACTCGTTCATATCAATTGACGGTTATGGTGGTTTCTTTGGTAGTTTGCATTAAGCATCGGTTGGTCATTATGACTGTAATTTTTTGCTCGCCGCGTTTGTCAAACTGATACGATACGCGTTGAGCCGCGAAAGTTTTTCCGTCGATGTCCCACACTACTCTGATAGCCTCTGTTTCGGTGGTATTGCTTATATCTTTTAGTTCAAAATCCCAGCGTAAACTTTCTCCTTTTGCCGCCACAATTTCGCCTGTGGGTGCCTGCTTACAGCGTTCTTCTTGGAAATCCACTTTTTGGAATGTATCGCACCCCACAAGTGCCAACATCCCTCCCCAAACAACTGACTTATATCTACTTATATATTTCATAAAAAGCGCAACACTTACATTAAAAAAAACATAGTTCGGCAAAGTGAATGCAAATACGAGAAATCCCTAAAAACAAAAAATACGTCAAATGACGTATTTTTTGGCCTTTTCTTTTTCTCTAATCTTGTATCATAAAATACACACTCGACTTTACTCATTTACTCGCTTTGAACTTTATAGTTATGAAGAAAACGTTTACGAGGAAACTTCAATTAGTTAATCTATTATTTTCTCTAATCATCCTATCCAAAAGCTATCAAGCACTTGCGGGAGAGTATAGAGGAAGTGCGCCCTCCTTTAGTTTCACGATTAGAGGGCTAGATTGTACTGATGCCACCATAACTATTTCTAATATCACTGTCAAATTTACTAGCAGAAGTGCGGCAGAATTTTCTTCTACCATTAGCGGTGTTGGGTCTCCTATGGATTATGACCGTACAGGTTCTATTAGTGGCAACAGCGCTACTTTTTCACAATCAAGCGGCTATGTGTATTGCCCCCCAGACAATGCTTCGCGAAGAGGTTATTTTCAAGCTACCTTAAGTAATATTAATTTTACGGGAGCCAACCGAATTACTTGTGCTCTTTCAGTAAGAATGACTGGTGCTTATACAGGAAGTGGCTCAACCACTGTTACCTTAGATTTTGCTGGTTCATTACCTCGAATTATTTTATCTAACGTAGCTGGCTGTGCAGGCAATGTAGTTACTATTGATGTTTCAGGAGATAGCCCTCGTGATGCCATTGTGAAAGCACGTGGAAGTCAAATTGGAACATTACCCATCAATAATTCTTTTAGTTTTAACTACGCACTCACACCCGTATCTTACGTTCTTCCCAATGTTGATAATCAAGGAATTGCAATCGATATAGAAACTCCTTATGGCAATTCAGGTGGAACCATATGGGTAGGTACTCCCCTACCTTCAAACATGACGATTACGGCCAACAAGGTACTTCCTCTTTGCAATGTTGAACCTCTTACTTTGAGCATCAACAATCCCGCCAATTCAACCGTCAGTTGGCCTGATGGAGGTGCTGCTATAAGTAATCCCACTACGAAAGAATACCGAGCAGTTGTTCAAAAAATGGTAAATGGATATAGTGTCTGTCCAAGTGTCACCAAAAGCATTAACGTTGAAGTTTTCACCTTCAATCCTACCATAAACGCCCCCGCCCAAACGGCCAAATGCCAAGGAGAGGCCATAGACCTTACAGTAAACCCTAATGGCTCAGGCTCATTTAGCTATGCTTGGACAAAATCAGACGGCACGCCCGTTGGCAATTCTCAAACCATCCAAGCACGCGACCCCGGACAATACCGCGTAGAGGTGAAGCCTTCGGTCAATTGCCCCTCTAAGCAAACTTCTACCTCTTTCAGTCTCCATTTTGAAACTCCCATTGCCGACGGGGAAATCCAAAGCTCCAATGCCAACAATATCATTTGTGGCGCACCCGATGCTTCTACTATTGTACTTACGGCTGCCCAAGACAATGTAAATTATCAATGGGAAGGGCCGGGCGTAAGCAATCCTAACAGCAAGAGCATCACCGTAGGGCAAGGAGGGCGATATGTGGTAAACATGAACCGTAATGGGCTTTGTTTTAGACAAAAAGCCATTGACATCCGAGACAACAATTACGACCAAAACATCGCTTCTGTACCCGATGCCTATTGTGCCGATTCGCCTCTTACCTTACGCGCCAATACGGATGATGGCGGGCGTTTCGATTATGTATGGAAACGCGATGGTAATAATATAGGCGGCAATTCTCCCACGCTAACCCTCACTCCTAACGAAATCGGTGCCTGGACTTTTACGGTCGAAATCCAATCGAAGGGTACGGGGTGTTCGCCTAAGACCTCCCAACCCAAACGCATCGCATCGGATGAGCCTATCAAAGATGATGGTATTTTGCTCCCCACCAACAAAACTAGACCTATCATTTGTGGAGCACCAGAAGAACCTTCTATCGTACTCACCGCAGTTCAAGACAATGTGAGCTACAACTGGGAGGGGCCTGGTATAAGCAATGCCACCAACAAGACCCTAACCATAAGTCAGCCTGGACGATATGCGGTATCCATGCATCGGGGAGCTTGCTTCAGGCAAAAAGAAATCCATATTGAGTTAAATGCTTACGATCAAAATATCGCGTCGGCCCCTGAGGCATTTTGTTCGGATGCCCCTATTACACTCACCGCCAACTCCAACGACCCCGACAGATTTGATTATAAATGGAAACGCGACAACGCCGATATCGGAACCAACGCCCCGACCCTTACTCTGCCCAATGAACTTGGTACCTTTAAATATAAAGTAGAAATTACGACCAAAGGAACGGGCTGTCAAGCAAAGATTTCATCTGAAGTAGCGATAAGAGTGGACCGAGCTATTACGGGTCAAAAAATCACACTTCCCCCCAATAAAACGCGTGCCATCATCTGCGGAGCACCCGAAACTTCCATTGACCTTACAGCCGTCAGTGACTCACCCACCAACGACATCACTTATCAATGGCAAGGGCCGGGGGTTACGGCAGTGGAGGCGGTTGCTAAAGCAAGCCAAGCAGGAGATTATAAAGTCATCTTCAATCGAGGCGTATGTAGCAAAGACGTTACGGTAAAAGTTGAATCTGGATTTTTTGTGCCCAGCATTGCTGCTACAGGCACGGTCATTAGTTCGCCTACCGATATTCGGATTTGTAGAGGTGAATCTTCCCTCATCACTACAGCCATCGAAGGCACCCATATTCCAAACAATACCGAAAACTTTACCTACAAATGGTTTGGGGGAGGAGAAAGCAATACTGAACTTACCAATCAAAAAGAAAATACCCTTCAGGTCACTACACCAGGGGTTTATAGACTAGAAGTCACCCTTACAGGAAGTGGTTGTGCGGAGAAAAAAACGGTCCAAAGCATCAAAATCGCCGTTGACCCTCCTTTCAAAAATGTTAAAATCACGCCCAATCCCGCCATTATTTGCAACAAAGCTACGGGCTTAGAAATCGCCGTTCTGAGTGATAGCAGCGCCGGAACCACCTACCAATGGAGTGGCGGTGGCAAGTCCAACAACGACCCTTCTAAGTATATTGTAACCAATGAAGGTACTTATAGCGTCAATTTGACGAGGGGCGCGTGTTATGCGCAGGCGAGTGTCAGCCCACGAGAAGAAGAACTAAAAGTAAACGTTACGCCTCCCAATACCTCCAAGCCGATTATTGTCTGTAGTGGTGAAAACGGCATTCCGATGGTACTCCAAGCCACCTCCAATTTAAGCACGGCGGTCATTACTTGGAAACGCGACGGCAGCAACGCCCCTGGCACCAACTCAGGCAATAGCTATACTCCCTCCCAAACAGGAAGGTATTTTGCCACGGCCAACTTCAACAATATATGCCTAGCTACTTCGCCCGATACTATCGCTATCGAAGCCTTGAGCAATTTTGCCGTCAATATCACCCCTACCAATCCACCCGCCTTGTGCGACGACCGCCCTATCCTGCTTACTGCCCAACTTTCCGAGCCTCGTTATACAGAGCTTTATAAATATGAATGGAAACAAGATACCCGCACCGTCAAAATGGATGAAGGCTTAAAAGCCAATACCCTAACTACAGGCAAAGTAATAAACTACGATGGCAATACCCTCGTGTTAGGAAATGAGTCAAGCTATATCGTATCTATCCTCAAAGACGGCTGCAAGGCCACTTCTCCCACCAACAAACTCACCCTCAAACCTGCTCGATCAAGCATTGCGGTCTTAGACTACAACACCCTCGAAGCTTCCGAAAGCAGCGACGGTAAATATGAATGGTATTATAAATCAGGCAGTATTAGTTCTTTAGCAGATTCCACAGGTTATACCCTCGAAACAGGAGCTACGGGTCGTATCTTCTTAGGTGCCAAACCCGGTGCCTACATGGTGCGTGCCAATCGCAACGGCTGTGGCACCAAGTACTCATTCGTGTATCATGTGGATGTCACTACGGCGGCCTCACCTCTGCTCAACGATGATTGGAAGGTGTACCCCAATCCCATAAGTACAGCCCTAACAATTGAAAATAAGGCGCATACTACCTCCACTACGATTGAACTATGGAGTGAAAATGGCCAACAACTTGAGCGTTTTAGTCAGCAAAAAGCCCGTGAAAGTTATCAGGTGAGTCACCTTCCTATAGGGGTCTATTATCTAAAAATCAAGGACGGGAATACAACAGTTACCAAAAAAATTGTAAAACAATGAAACGCTCTATACGCCTCTTGTTGGGATGTTAGAATCATAGAAAAATAATGAAACTTTTTTACAAAATAGTAACCCTCATCTGGTGTTTTAGTAACTCGGCTATCGGCCAAGAGCAACTAAAAACATTGGTTGCTACCAGCGGTTGGAAGCAAATCAACACTTTGCCTTTATTTGAAACCAAGTCCGAGACTTCGCCTGCTGTTGTCAGCAAAAAAAACGCTGAAAACGACAATGTGCCCAAACCTGAAAAAAGAGCAAAAAAAGCGAATACCGAAAAAAATCCCTCTCCACAAGTAGCAAAGGCAGAGGTAAAAACTGAAGAAAATCCAACCTCACTTCCTGCTGAACCAGCGACAGATATAACACCCGCTAAAGAGAATATTTCCTCAAAAAAATCGTCCAAAAAACAAAAAAACCGTGATTCAAAAGAGTTGGCGAGTACAGAGACTAAACAGCCTACACAGCCCGTCAAAAATGAAAATGTAGTTCTTCCTAAGAAAAAAGCCCCAGAACCCAAAGTCAATAATATTGTCACTGAAAATACCCTGGCTTTTCAGGCTGTGGAGGGAGTGAAAACCGAACTTCAGGCACCTACGGCGGTAGAAACCATGTACTTTACAAAACAAAACCGCTACACCAATAAAGAAAAGGCTTATTTTGTGAGGAAGGGAAGTTTTGACCCCATTACAAAGCAACCCAAAGGGCTGGTGGAAGATTACTATAGCGATACCAACAAGCCTAAATTTAAGGGTCAGTATGAACGCTATAACAACGATGACGAAGCCCGTAACAACAAGTACGACGGGCGATGTGAGTTTTATGAAGAAGACGGTGCCAAGAGCATTCGTATATACAGTAAGGGACGACTAGAGGCAGAATTCCAATTTAATAAAGAAGGGCAGCAGATTGCTGAAGCAATGTACCTCTTTGACGGGAAACGAAAAAACTTCAAAGAATTTATTTTCGACAACAATGGCAAGCAAATAGGCTCATTAATAGGAGGTTATGATTCAGATTTAGGACAAGAGAAAGCTCTTCGCCAAATTTTTCAGAACAACAAGCTTCGGTCTTCTGTCGAATACATAGCAGGATGCCCCAATCACCAAGGGGATTTTATGACCGAAAACGACCACAAATACAAAGCTGTATTTCAAGATTTTGTCTGTAATCCCGAATACAGCAAACTATGGAAGTTTTCGAATAGCAGCTATTTTACTACTACTCATTCTAGAGACAATCAGCAATACACCATTCGCAGTACCCCCGGACAACAAGGGCAGGTGGGCTTTTTGCATACTCCCATAACGCACGATTTTTATAAAAAAAACTTTGAAATAGAAGCCATTTTTGAATTGTCTAATGCCCGGCCTATGTCAGAAGTAGGCATTGTATGGCAATACACCGACCCTAAAACTTATGCCTATTTTAAAGTAAACACAAAAAATAAAACCTTCGAAATCAACGACATTACCGACAATACCCCCGATAATTTGATGATAGGCGTAAAGCCTCAGCTGCCCGAACAAACAAGCACCTCCCTCAAATTAACTTTGAAAAAAGTAGCAGACAATGAGTTTATCTATTTGGTCAACGACCAAGCACTTCCTTTTGCCAAAGTAAAGTTCCCTCAGTTCGAAAAAGAATCCAAAACTTGGAACATTGGCTTTTATTTTAAGGCCTATGCCCCCAACGAATCCCTTACACTAAAGTACCTAGAAATCAAACTATTATAACCAACCTCAAAGCTCGATGACTCCTTTATCCCTCAAGCCTGTTTTTCAAACTTGCACTCGGCTATTCTCAAAAATTGTGCTTTCTGTGGCACTCACATCTACCCTCTTGGTAGGGTGTGCCCCCAAAACCTTTCAAATCACCTCTGAAGGCGAAGATTTTGACGCCCTTACCAAAATAAGCGACTCCGAAAAACCTTGTCTATATCCCTATGGAGGGGATTTGGGCGAAAATCTTGTGTTTGTCTCGCGCGAAGACGACGGTTCTTACAATCTCTACATGAAAGAAAAAGTACTCCCAAAAGCGGTAGTACAAAAAACCAGCGGTAAAAATGTAAACTTAGCCCCCGCTTTTTGTAATGCCAACAACCGCATCGTGTTTCAATACTTTGATAAAACCAACTTCGACATTTATTATATCGAAGCAGGAAAAGGAAAAGCTATCACACAAGTAACCAATACCGACGAAAACGAATACAACCCTTCTTGGTCACCAGATGGCAACCTGATTATTTTTGAGAAAGGCGCTACCCCTCGCACTTACGCTTCGGCTACCTCTAAAGGATATGAAGGCGTAGCAGTCAAAAAAAATCAAATTTGGATCAAAGACCTCAAAACTAAAGAGCTAAAAATGATTGGCGAAGGAAGCTTCCCCAAAATATCTCCCGATGGCAAAAACATCACTTTTGTAAAATACGATTTAGATAAAAATAAATCAAAAGAAATGGGAACCCTCTGGATTATGTCTATCGAAGGAGATTCTCCGCGCCAAATTACAGATGTTAGTCTTGGCTATGCTACCAACCCCAATTGGAGTCCCGATGGTAAAAATCTCATTTTTCAATTAACCAAAAAAAATAAAATCGATGCCGACATCTATGTCATCGACGTAAATGGAGAAAATCTACGCCAATATACCGTCAACAAATCCAATGACTTTGCACCGTATTGGTCTATCGACGACTTCATCTATTTTAGTTCAGACCGTGGTGCCAAAGCCTCAAAATACCAAATTTGGCGCTTCAAAATAAAAAAATAACCCACTGAAAATACCCCAAAATGTATTATGAAATTTTTACAACAAATAAGCATCGGGCTTCTCCTCATTATAAGTCTCTGGACTGAAAGCTCAGCTCAGGAATATATATATTTCAACACAGGCTCTAAAACCGTTGGGAAGTTGGTTTCGGCCAATGAGGAGAAAATAGGTATGCTCTTGGAAGGAACCAAATCTTGGAATACAGGTCGTGACAAAGTAGCAGTAGCTTTCAACCAAGTGGGCAATTATTTAGTTATTGGAGACCTTGCCACAGATGAGACTCAAGCAGCAGAACAAATCAATGCCTTTTATGGGGAAGAGAAGAAAGGATTTGTGAATGATATTTTGCTAAAAGCAGCTCCTTTTGAAATCATTGCTTGCACGATTCAAAGCGAAAAAGATGCGGTCAACTATCTTACCTTGGAAGGAAAATCCGCTTCTATCAGCAAAGAGGATTTATTGGGTATTATTAGAAAAGACGGAAGTCATCAATTGGAGTCAGAAGCCCCTGAAGTATTTTTGAATTTGAGGACTAATTATGCCAAAATTCAGCAATTACGAACCCTAAAAAAAACACCTTCTATCACTCCAAAACCCGCTCCTACCCCTCCACCGGTTGTTCCTACTCAGCCTATTGCCGAAGTTGTCGAACCCAAATCACCCCAAAAACTGACTCCCGAAGAGCAGAAACTTTATAAAGCCAAGTCCGTTGACAAAGTAAAAGAGCTGAATCGCTTACTCAATCAAATTGTGGATAAAAGCCGGAGCCAATCAGAAAAAAATGAAGCTATCAGAGAAGCTTTAAAAATATTTGTACCTGGCTCTAAAATGCAGGTAAGCTCAATAAAAGACCCTTCGCAGCGTACTTCTCGTAATGTGGAAGATTATTTGGTACGACTCAGTAAATTGAATTACCCCAAAATTGAAATAACAATGGCTAACCTAGCCGTAGTAGAAGATTTTGAAGCCGACGACAAAGGAAATCACTGGGGTATTGTGACGGGTGAGCAGATTTTTGATGCAGGGGTTTTCCGAGATGTGACCAAAAAAAATTATAAAATAAAACTCCAACCTTATAAAAAAGCAGAAAAAGAGAATGAACGAACCTATCAAATTTTGATTGGTGATGTAAATGTAGTGGTCGATTAATCAATTAACAACCTATGGGTCGAGCAGTACTAATTTTAAGTATCATCCTACATTTTTCTTCGCGTATATTGGGTCAATGTATCACATTAAAAGGAACAATCGTGGATGCATCTTCAAAAAAACCATTATTGGTACGGTTTTCGGTCAGAACCAGCGAAAATCGAAAATCCATAGGCACTAGCACTCAGGATGGCACTTTTACAATTCAATTACCCTGCGCTGCAACATCTTTAATCGTAGAAAAAAGTGAATTTAGAATGCTTGAGTTACCCATTTCTGGGAACAACAGAATGGCTGCTTATTTTCTCAACCTAGAACTTTATGCGGTCGATAAGCAAGGGAGTGATAAACCTTATTTTCAATCCGAACAAAGTCAACTTGTTTTAGAAAATGCTGGCACTAGCTCTAATGGCACAGCCACCCGCTACTTTAAATTAATAGATGTACAAACTAAAAAAAATGTAAAGGGAGAAATTTGTTTGCTTTACACAAAAGTAGCCAATCAAAAATGTTTTACGTATTTACCTTCTTCCAAAGGCGAAAAAGTAATATTTGATCAAGAAGACATTATTGCGGTCATCGTCAACGCTCAAGGATATCAAACATACACCGGAAATCTGATTATTGATAAATTAGACAACAAAAGTAATGTCTATGAAATTGCATTGAGCAAAATGCAAACTTTTGTAGCATTCTCAACTGAAAGCAAAGCATCTTCTGACCTTTTAAAACTCGAATTTATCAGCAAAACAGGGGCAAAGCTCCGACCTACTTTAATCGGAAACTCGAATGGTTTTTTAGAACTTTCACCCGACGACACTTATACGCTAAAAGGCAATTTCAACGCTCAGCCTTTTGAGCAAAAAATAAAACCTAAGCAGGGTCTTAATTTTATTTCGTTAGACATCCCCAAAACAAGCCTAACAACTACTGTTCCCGAGCCGCCCGTTGCCCCACAGCCTTTGCCATCTATCCCGACGATGATGGTTATTCATTTTGAGCAAAGTCAGTATCAACTCCTACCAAAAGCCAAAACATCGCTAGACTCAATAGCCTTATTTTTAGCAACTTACCCTACCATTACAGCGCAAATAACGGGATTTACCGACAACGTAGGTGACCGTATGTTAAACAAAACCCTTTCGGAGTTTAGGGCAAAAGTAGCGGTCAATTATTTAGTTTCACATGGCGTATCTGAAGCACAATTAAAATGGTATGCTATGGGACAAAATTTTCCTGCTGCCGACAACACCCACGAATCGTCAAAAGCGCTTAATAGGCGAGTTGAAATCAAATTTTCAGAAAACACTGTTAGCCAATCCAAATGAAAATCAGTACAATTTTTCTTTATTTTATTTTAGACAACATCTTTATTCCTACAAAGGCGTTTTTATTATCTTTAGTTTTTAGCATTTGCAGCTTTTCATTGCAAGCGCAAGTAGAAAGAACACTCACTAAATCGGAAGAAAAAATAATCAAAGAAAAAGCTTATGATTTAATTCGTAGCTTAGAAGATGATTACAATAGTTTCTTATTTTCTACCTCCCATGAGCGACCTAAGTTAATAGAAAGTTTAGTAATGCCTTTTGTTGAAGCGCGTAAATTTGTAAATGATTCTGTGATTATTGAAAATGATTTTTTCATTGACGAAACTCCCAATTTACGACCCGACCAGAGGGATTATATTGTTGAAAAATATTTCTCAGAAATAAGTAGACACTTTGGAGAAAGTGATAACGGAGAAAACCCTAACTCTACCAAAAAAGTAAGACTAACAGATATAGGTTTTAAAAAAATAATGCAAAAATCTCCTCAAGACTATTTATATATTAAAGCAACTTTTGATATTTATTACGACGGGGTAGCTCGCAACGGGTTTGCGTTTCGGTCTCCTCAACAAAGAACAGCTTTATTACAAATAGAAAAAGAAAGAAAAGCATGGAAAGTATATATTAAAAAACTGGCTTTTTTTGACCCCATCCTCGACAATGACAATACTTATGATATAAGAATCGTTAATGACAATACCGAATCAGCTCAAATATTTGATTATTACAACTCAGAAGTGGTCAAAGCACCTCAAAAAATCATTAGTCTTAAGCCTCTCTTAAAAAAATTCAACATAGATGAAAAATGGGGATTATTGAAAGATGATGACAACGATAAACGTATTCTAGTTCAACCGTCTTTTTGTGAAATAGGGATGTTTTCTGAAGAAGAAGGTCTTGCCCCTGTTTGTCAAGATGGAGTGGGACTTTGGGGATATATCAATAAAGAAGGTAAATTGGTGATTCCTTTTCAATACTCCAAAGCCAACGATTTCCGAAAAGGCAAAGCAAAAGTAGAGTTAGGCATGAAAAAATTAACGATTGATACGACTGGGAAAGAAATAAAGTAATTGATAACCGCAAAAATTCTACAATCGAGACTCTTTGCGGTTATTTTAAAATTTTTAGCTAATGATTCTTTTAGGCAAATTGTTCTTCTAACCTTCGCAAGTCAGACAAAGATACCTTCACATTTTTTGCCAAATCCTGAACATCTTGAGATTCTTTTCCCTTATCATCAAAAGATACTTTAACATTTGAAAAATTAATATAAGCAACAGGTTCATTAGAGTGAGCGAAAGTGGTAATTTGATAATAATCCATGCTGCTTTGGCTATCATATTCCAATGAACTCAACACTGAGGCTTTCCCATTTTTTAAATCTTCGACAAATTCTTCAAGATTTTCAGGTTGTTTGATAAAATAAGGCAATATTTTTTTATCAAACCATTCATTACTTTCTTCCGAAAATGGTTCTTCTGCTTGGCTTGTTCCTAATAAAAATGTAAAACCTACGATTACAATCGCTTCTAAAAACCAAATCAAACCTAATACAAATCCTTTGACGGTAATTTTAAAGATACTCCATGCCCCTACGGCATACAAATATGACATGGTTTCAGATACAACACGGGGATTTAGGCTAATATTAATGAAGTCTTCAATGTTAAAAAAAGTTTTAGTGATAGATAATCCTCCTCTAAGCTTATGTCTAGTTAAGTTAGAGGTAATAGTTTCACCTGCATTAAAAAGTAGTGTAATATAGCTTGTCCAAACGAAATATAGCGCCAATAATGCCGCAATCAAAGCTAAACAATTTGCTAGTTTCTTGCTGCGGACTTTTCCGATTTTAAGAATTTTGTTCAAAGTCAAGGCTAAAACAATCCCGAGACCAGCCGTAAAAAGAAAGTGTACATAAATAAATGGGATGTACCAAAGGAGCAGTGAATAGACGGAGCTTAACAGTGGAACTCCAATAAGCAAGAAAAAGAAAGCAATCACATAGATTAAAGCAGAGGATTTACCACTTGGTTGATAAATGTTAGAATGCATGTGTATGAGGTTTAGGTTTTTGTCATCACAACAACTATTAGAATACTATCAAGCTGTTGTTCTTGCAATAATATTGATTTATTCCCACAATAAAAACATTATTATTTTTTAATACTTTTAATTCATTCTAATAAAAACAGCCTTAGCCACTCGAATTTGAATGGTTAAGGCCAGTTAGTTACGACTTTAAAATTGTATCAAGGCTGAGATACTCCTGACAAAATAATGATATCGGTTACCGTAAAATTACCTGAGTTTTGTGAAGGTAGAAAAGGCGTAAAACCTCCTGGTACATTCCAATATGAATTTGCATCTCTTTTAAGCATTTTCACAAAAGTTTCGGCTACTATTTTCCCTCCTAAAGGTCCCAACGTGTTACCATTTCCCAATACTGCCGCTTCTTTCAAAATATAATACCACAGTGGTGTTTTGTTAAGAAGCACTCCTCCATTTGAATTGAGTATTGCTATTTCATTAGCAGGCAGACCACTCGTCAATTGAGCCGTAGTCAGTGGAGGCACTCCCAATGCCACCGCCGTGGCCTGTCCACTAGGCAAACCTAGCGCCAACCCTCGACGTAGATTTCTAGCCGCCAGCATCGCCATAATTCCACTGCCTCCGGGCAGAGTTTCTAATCCGTTGGCAAGCACACTATCGATCTTGCGAGCCATATTAAACACAGGTACGGGTATTCCTGTTGGGAAAAAGGCATTGAAATCAACCACCCAGTTTGACAGAACTGGTAGATTGGGATTTCTGATAAAATTAAAGGCATCAGAAAGAGGTTGGTTGATAAAATTATGGTTTATCCAATATCTCTCCCTTACCAAACTATGCCCAAACCGATACGCCGCTACCGAAAACTCCACCGGCATCCTAAACGCACTTCCTACTGGCGCAGCCACGTTGGTGAGGGCATTGTCAACGACAGCAGTACCACAAATCTTTTTGAGGAAATCGTGTATTACTGCCCACTGATAGTGGTGTGTCACTATTTTTTTTACTTCTACAAAAATATCTCCATTAAAACCCGCCGCTACTATAATATCCACTACGGCATTATGAAACTTCAGCATGGCTGATTGGAACTGTGACACAAATAGGTTTTCATCATTGCGAGGGTCGCCAATCACCGCTGTGTTGGTTCCGCTAATCCTAGGCACATCAAAATCTGTTTGTATCTGCATACCTGCCGCACCGCCGCCTGACGTGGAGGGGCCGCCAGGACCTGCATTTCGGTTGGTTCCTAGCTTAAACTTAATGGCCGTAGATGGCCCCGATGACGGGAATTCATATAAATAAGGATCTAGCGCAGGCCCTCTTCCGTATACGTTGTCAAGTTCTAACGAGGGCGTGCGCATGTTATTGATCGTATTGGCATCAGTAGCACTATCAATAGACGATGATACATCTAAGGTAATATCATGATCAACAAATTGCCCAAAGTATGTGTACCCTGCTGGGATGTTAGAATCTGCGATGCCATTTTCACGCCCATTGTTAGCCATCAAATCACCTAGTTGATTCATCAAACCAACATTGACAACATTGAAGTCCAGCTTACTCGACGCTCTTACAGTAGCCGAAGTCAAATATCCAAATTTATCACTACAAGGTGAAAAAATAAGCTGTGGTGGAAACCAAGAGAGCGCTATTTTAGCACCATGAAATCTTTTATTATCAGTTTTAAGCACTTGCAATGTCGCTTTTACATCTTCAGGCAGTTTTTCGACAGGTATCAGTGCGTGCGGGTTAATTTTACGGATTGTTTCCGCCATTTTAGTAAGCCCCACCGTAGATTTAATTTTAAGTTGTTCGAGCTTTAGTTTAAGTTGCGCGTTTTCTACCCCAACATCAGTTTGGTTCTTTGCCATAATAACAATAATTTATACATCATACCTACTCTAAATATGGTTTTCGGCTTCCCCATTCAAATTATTTTCTATAGATTCTATTATTTTTACTAGCTCATTTTATTTTTATAATTCCGATGTATCAGCTATAGAAAATATTTTCATCTCTTTAGTCGAACTTCTGCCAACGAAAGAAAACATTCTTGGTACTTTTTAGTATTTTTTTTACTGTTGATGAATTTTCCCAAACACACACCTCGGAAGGACCTATATTTATACGACTCCCAACGAGTAGCACTCGTCTATTAGGTAGCCTGACAGTTCACCCCACTTCTATTGATGTTTCAACCTTGGTTCTTTACGTTTCGCCCTTTTTCAGATTTTTGAGAAGGCGTGTTTGTAGCAGCTTTGTAGCGAAAACAAACACAAACACGTCATGAAAACACCCATTTACCGTTCTCTTTTCTATCTATTAGCAGTCTTTTTTACATCCAATGTAGCTTGGCCACAAGCTCCCACGCAAACTGTCAGAGGCAAAATCACGGATGCCGCCTCCAAATCGCCCGTCGCGGGGGCAACGGTGGTGGTGGTAGGAAGCTCCCCTCTCATCGGAACCACTACCGCCGCCGACGGGCTATTTCATCTACCCAAAGTCAACATTGGGCGTATTGCCCTCAAAATCACCTATGTAGGCTACGAAGACATTTTTGCCAAAGACATTATTGTCAACGCTGGTAAAGAAGTGATTTTAGACTTCTCAATGACCGAAAGCTTCACTCACTTGAATGAAGTGACGGTTTCTTACAAACGTACCGACGACAACAAGGTCACCAACAACGAAATGGCGACCGTGAGCGCACGGCCTTTTAGTCCCGCCGAAACCCTCAAATACGCCGGTAGCTTAGGCGACCCTTCGCGGATGGCAGCCAATTTTGCGGGAGTAAGTGGCGCCAACGACGCCCGCAACGACATAGTCGTACGGGGCAACTCCCCCGCTTCGCTCCTATGGCGTTTGGAGGGAGTAAATATTCCCAATCCCAATCATTTTGGCTCTTTGGGAACTTCGGGCGGGCCAGTATCCATGATTAATGCCAATCTTCTGGCTAAATCAGACTTCTTGACAGGCGCTTTTCCAGCCGAATATGCCAACGCCCTAGGTTCGGTCTTTGATTTGCGCCTTCGCAAAGGCAATGACGAAAAACATGAGTTTTTGACCCAAATAGGTTTCAACGGCGTAGAAATAGGAGCCGAAGGGCCATTTAGCAAAAAATCAAAGGCATCTTATTTAGCCAATTATCGTTATTCTTTGTTTGGATTGATGTCAAAAATCGGCTTTACGATTGCCGGAACACCTTACTATCAAGACTTTACGTTCAAGACCGACATTCCTGTAGGTAAAAAAGGGCACTTGAGTTTTTGGACTATTGGTGGAAAAAGCAATGTTACTTTTTTGGGTAAAGATGTAGATACCGAAAAAGGGGATGCTTATGGCGACGAAAACAACAATACGCGTGTCAATTTTGAATCGGGCGTGGCTGCGCTTTCTTACGAGCATCGTTTTACAAACAAAACCTACGGCAAAATCACACTTTCGGGCTCGCGTACTTACCAAAATTTTGAGGGAGATACGGTGATTTATAAAAACGAAAGCAAAGAAATTTTACAGGAAATCCCGAATGAAAACGCGCAATTTACCAACGAAAAACTTTCTTTAAACGCCAACATCAACCATAAAATCAATGCTAGAAACAAACTATCGGTAGGGTTGATTGTTGATTTCAACCGATTTAATCTCAAAAATCGGGAATTGTATCCAGAGGATATTTTTCAGCGCAACGTAGCTGGTGAGACCATGCTTACCCAAGCTTATGCACAGTGGAAGCATCGTTTTACCCAAAATCTTACGCTCAATGCAGGAGCGACGGTATTGCATTATGAACTCAACAATGCCACTGCTCTCGAACCTCGTCTAGGGCTATCTCAATCTCTGCCGGACGGCAGTAGCATACAAATAGCTTATGGACTTCACAGCAATCTCCAACCTCTTTTGCTTTATTTTTATCAAACCCAAAACCAAGACGGCACTTATAGCCTCACCAACAAAGACTTAGACTTTACACGTAGTCATCATTTTGTGCTAGGCTACGAGCGGAATCTCTCCGAAAATCTACGATTAAAAGTCGAAACCTACTATCAATCGCTGTTTGATGTGCCCGTGGAGCGTTACCCAAGTTTTTATTCTGTTTTGATTGAAGGGGCCGATTTCAATCCTATCAACAAAGGCAATTTAGTCAACAAAGGAACAGGACGTAATTATGGTCTAGAAATTACTCTCGAAAAGTATTTTTCTAACAGCTACTATTTCTTACTGACTACTTCGCTCTTCAACTCCAAATATAAAGGTAGCGACAACATAGAACGTAATACTCCCTTCAATGGTCACTATGTAGTGAATGCGTTGGCGGGAAAGGAGATTCGTTTGGGGAAAGCCAATATCCTCACCATCAACTGGAAACTCACGGCAGCGGGTGGGCGATACATCCGTCCTATCAACTTGAGTGCCTCGGCCGATGCTCGAAATACGATTTATGACGATACTCGCGCTTTTCTCCAACAGCAAGACGGCTACTTCCGCACCGACCTCAAGATTGGCTACAAACTCAACCGCCGCCACGCTACCCACGAAATTGCGATTGATTTACAGAACTTTACCAATCACCAAAATATCTTTCAACAAGCCTACAACCCACGCGTCAATCGCATCGGAACGGCTTATCAACAAGGCTTTTTGCCCATTCCTTTCTATCGTTTGACTTTTTAAAGCTACCTTTTAAACCTTGCCAGCTTTTACAAATTTAACCCTTTCAAAAAGCTGGCAAGATTCATCAAATGGAGAGCTTAAACCTTGCCAGCTTTCACAAATGACCCTTTCAAAAAGCTGGCAAGGTTCATCAAATCAAAGTTTAAACCTTGCCAGCTTTCACCAATTTGACCTTTTCAAAAAGCTGGCAAGGTTCACCAAATCGAAGGCTTAAACCTTGCCAGCTTTCACCAATTGACCTTTTCAAAAAGCGGGCAAGGTTCATCAAATCAAAGGCTTAAACCTTGCCAGCTTTCACCAATTGACCTTTTCAAAAAGCTGGCAAGGTTCATCAAATCAAAGTTTAAACCTTGCCAGCTTTCACAAATTTGACCTTTTCAAAAAGCTGGCAAGGTTCACCAAATCGAAGGCTTAAACCTTGCCAGCTTTCACCAATTGACCTTTTCAAAAAGCTGGCAAAGTTCATCAAATCAAAGTTTAAACCTTGCCAGCTTTCACAAATTTGACCTTTTCAAAAAGCTGGCAAGGTTCATCAATAATCAACCAATTTTACCATGAATATCAAACCTATCATTGCGGTCGTGGGCGCTACAGGTCGCTTGGCTCAACCCGTCGTTAGAGAACTTATTTTACAAGGCTTTCAGGTGAGAGCCATCGTCAGGGACATTGCCAAAGCCCAAAAAACGCTTCCTTCTGCCGCAACATTTGTGCAAGGCAATGTAACCGACAAAAACAGCCTTATAGCATCTTTCAAAGGGGTAGATTATGTGTATATCAACTTGAGTTCGGACGAAGTAAGTCCAGGGCAGAGTTTTTATAACGAACGAGAAGGCATCAAAAACATCGTGGAAGCTTGTGAGCACAACAACATAAAGCAAATCCTGAAAATCAGCGCTTTGGGAGCTTACCCACACACCCAAGAACCCAGCGACACCTTACAAAACCAACTTCGTCGGCAAGGGCATCAGTACATAGAGCAATCCCAAATTCCGTTTACGATTTTTCACCCTAGTTGGTTTTTGGATAGTATTTTTTGGGGAATCAACAAAAATACTTTGCAGTGGATTGGCAAACCAGTAAAATTCTATTGGACCAACTCCACCGACTATGCTCGCCAAGTGGTAAGAGCTGTAGGCAATCCCCAAAGCTTTTATAAACATTATGCCGTGCAAGGCAACGAAAAAATGGACTACCTCCAAATCGTCAATCGCCTCAAAGCAGACTTCAATCCGCAGCTCAAAACGATGATATTACCCGTAGTATTGGTAAGATTTATTGGTTTTTTCAGCCCGAAAATGAAACATTTGGCCGAACTTTTTGGGTTTTATGAAAAATCAAAAGAAGTCTTGTATGCCCATACTACTTGGGACGATTTGAGGCATCCTAAAACCTCTTTAGAAGAATTTGCGCTTCAATTCAAAGGCGCAAATATTTCGTATCTTTGAGTTTAAACTGAATGCATGGAAACTGTCGTAATAAATGACCGCAAAGCTCGATTGATTGGCATACCCTTGTTAGCGATTCTTATTCCTTTGATAGTTCACAACGAGGCGTTTAGTGCTTTCGACTTTAAAGAAATGGCCCATTGGATAAGCACCTGCCTTCTCAACACTTTTTTGGTGTGGGAAGGCAATCGCTACATTTTTAGCCGTTCACGGCAGTTTTTTCCGAACTACAATCAAACTACCAAAAGGCTTATTTATCAGACTTTGATAAGCTTGAGTTACACGCTGCTCACTACCATTTTTGTTGATTATTTTTTTTGTGACTATTTGCTCAACTACCACGACCATCCGCCCCTTTTGCTAGGCTTCCGTATCAGTCTGATTCCTACACTTGTAGTGACTCTGATTTATGAAAGTGTGTATTTTTTTCAATCTTGGAAACACAATATCCAACAGACCGAAGCCCTCGCCCGTGAAAATGTTCAGTCGCAACTCGAAGCCCTCAAAAACCAGCTCGACCCGCATTTTTTGTTTAACAGCCTCAACACCTTGGCTTCTTTTATTGGCGACGACAATACTCCCGCCCAAAAATACTTAGAACAACTTTCGGACGTGTATCGCTATGTGTTGGTAAGTCGCGACAAAACTACCGTATCGCTCGAAGAGGAAATGGCATTTGTGGAGTCCTATATTTATCTTAACAAAGCGCGATTTCGGGAAAACTTACAAGTAGAAACGCACATCGACGTCACCGCTTATCAACAACAAATCGCCCCTCTAAGCTTGCAAATGCTGGTCGAAAATGCCCTTAAGCACAATATAGTATCAAAAGAAAAGCCTTTAAAAATCAGCATATTCCAAGAAAACAACTATCTAAACATTGCCAACAATCTTCAAGAAAAAAGAACTTTTGAAAAATCGACTAAAGTAGGTCTTCAAAACATCATCAACCGCTATCGATTGCTCACTGATCAGCAAGTTGAGATCATTAAAAACGACTGGAATTTTACCGTACGAATACCCCTGTTGCCATGAAGGCTCTCCTCATCGAAGACGAATACCCTGCCGCCGAACGCCTCACCAAACTCATCCAAAAAATAGATGCTACTATCCACATTGTGGGGGTAATTCAGAGTATTGAGGCTGCCAAAATCTGGTTTGCCACTCACCCCGCTCCAGACCTTATCTTTTCTGACATCCAGCTTTCAGATGGGCTATGTTTTAGCATTTTTGAGGAAATATCTGTCAAAAGCCCCATTATCTTCACTACTTCCTATGACGAATACGCCATCAAAGCCTTTAAGGTCAAAAGCATTGATTATTTGTTGAAACCCATCAAACAAACCGAGCTTGCCGCCGCTATTGATAAATACCGCGAATGGAGCGGCAACCCTGCTCCCGATGATTATCAGATGCGAATGATGTCGTTGCTAGATAGTTTTCCTCGTCAGGAAAAGAAATTTAAAACGCGTTTTTTGGTCAAACAAAATGATCAATTGCTGCCCATTCATCAGCAAGAAATTGCCTATTTTTTTACGACCAACGAAATGGTATGTTTGGTTCGCAACGATAGCCGCACCTTTTGGATTGATTATACCCTCGAAGAATTGGAAAAACTGCTTGATACCCAACATTTTTTTAGGCTCAACCGTCAGTTTATTGCAGCACTTCCTTCTATCAAAAAAATTCATACTTATTTTAATGGAAAACTCAAATTAGAACTTTTGCCCGCCACCACCCAAGAGGTCATCATTAGTCGCGACAAAGCCCCCGCTTTCAAAGATTGGATAGAAGGGTAAACCAAACTTGGAAAGTCTAAACTACACCCTATAAGAATAAGAGTCATAAACCAGACTTTCCAAGTTTAGAAAGTCTAAGCTATACCAGATGAGAATCATAGCCCAAAGCCACTAATTCTTCGTAAGCTACCCAAACCTGAGCGGGTATTTCTTGATACACTTGAAAACCTTTTTCGGGGTAAATTTTGATACGTTGCAAATCCCCTACCATGATGTGTATTACTTCTTCCAACGAAATTTCGGTAGTAGGATAATCTTCAAAATTGATTTGTGGAGAAGTAACCATCAGCTGCTTATCGGCCCAATGTTTTTTGAAAGTCGCAAAACTTCGCCGTTCCATATAGGGTTTTTGAACTACAATAAACGACTCTGGAGAAAGGCCTTTGGATGATAAGAGTTGTTGGGTAAACAAAATATTCTCGCCTGTATTGGTTGATTGGCTTTCGATTAAAATAGCCTCTTTCGGAACCCCCATCTTCACCGCAATCGAAGCAAATTTATCAGCTTCAGGCTCCGACCAAATCTCTTGAGTAAGCCGCCCTAGTCCTCCCGAAAATATCAACAAGGGTGCCCATCCTTCTAAGTACAGCTCCGCCGCTCTTTCGGCTACCCTCAAATCGTGGCTACCCAATACCAAAATACAATCCGACTTTTGAAGTAAATGATTTACATGATGATAGTCCCAGAGGGTCTGAGCCAATGAAAAAATGTGCGTAGATACCATACCGCCAAAATCTTGATTAGTATTTGTTTGAAAAAGCCAAAATTAACAAAAGATTTAAGGCTAAAATTGCTTTTTATTTTAGTCGTAGCGGTGGTTAAAAATAGCCCAAACAATGAAATCCTTTTTTATTTTTTTCTTCTTTTCTATTCAATTAATAGCGCAAGAAGCACTGGTTGACAAAATCAAGCAACTCCGTCCCGATACTCCTTGGGAGCTAGTACGCTCCACTCTCCTGTCCTTCCCTACATTTCATCCCCAAGGTATGGTCAAAATCGGAGATGTTTTCTACATGAGTTCGGTCGAAGTGACTCGCAAACGCCAAAACAACGACGGCGGCGAAGGCAAAGGACACCTTTTTAAGTTTGACGCCAATGGCAAACTCCTCGCCCAAATCACCCTTGGCGAAGGCACCATTTATCATCCAGGAGGAATTGATTTTGATGGAAAATTTATCTGGGTTCCGGTAGCCGAGTACCGCCCCAAAAGCCAAGCTATCATTTATAAAGTAAACCCACAGAGCTTAAAAGTAGAAGAAGTAATGCGGTTTGGCGACCATATCGGAGGTATCGTACATGACACCCAAGCCCATGCCTTAACGGGGATAAGCTGGGGCTCGCGTACCTTTTATACCTGGCCGCTTGATTCCAAACAAAACCCTGAGATGAAGTCGCTTGTCTCTCAAAAAGGTGTCCCCAATCCCTCATTTTATGTGGATTACCAAGATTGTCATTATGTAGGGCAGCATCAAATGCTCTGCGGAGGATTGCGCAAATACCGTACCTCTTCCGACTCTCCCGTATATGCGATGGGGGGGCTAGAATTGGTGAATCTCATCGACAAACGTCCCGTATTTCAAATCCCTCTTCCACTGTGGTCACCCACGGGCGCACCCATGACCAACAACCCCTTTTGGGTAGAAACAGCCACTAATGGCATTCGGGCTTATTTTGTTCCCGACGACGACGACGCTTCTACGTTATTTGTCTATGAGGCTCGTTGAGAGTAGAATTTAAGGTTTCATTCTTTCATACATAATCGTCCTTCTATCCAAAATATTCTTTTTATGATTCAAAAAAACACCTCCAAATCTATCATTTTGGTTTTTATGGCTACTATCATAGGTGGCACTCTTCACGCCCAAGTAGGGGTAGGAGTAAAAGCCCCTAAAAGTGCCGAAGTTTATTTTGATGGGTCACGCAAAATGCTCGACGAAAAATGGACGTACTGGAAGGGTCCTCGTTTAGCCGCTACTTTGCCCATCAAATGGTTTATTGTCAATGACCCTGTTGACAAAGGTACGGTTCTCAATACCAACGACCCTGCTGCTGCGGGAGGCAAATACGGAGCTGCCGACATTGTGACTAAAGACCAATTCCGAGATTTTAGATTACATATAGAATTTCTGATTCAGAAAAAAGGGGGCAATAGTGGGGTATATCTCCAAAATCGTTACGAAATTCAAGTATTAGATGGCGATACTACTTCGCATGGCATGGCGGCAGTTATCAACGAAACCCCATCTCCTTACTTTGCCTACAATGGTATTGGCAAATGGAACGCCTACGATATTGTATTTAGAGCCGCGAGATTCAAAGAGGGCAAACTGGTCGAAAAAGCCATGCTTACCATGTATTTCAATGGTAAAAAAGTACATAAAAACCAGCATATCAACCAAGTATGGGGTGGACCTAATTCGGGTATTGATGGAGGTAACGACGGCGGCAAAGGCATCACAGACGTACCTGGCGGCCTCAAACTTCAAGCCGAAGGTCATGATGTACTCTATCGCAATATTTGGATTCAGAAAATGAACATTCCAAAATCTAATACTGATTTTTAAGATTTTACTCTCCGGCATTACTCTTTCATATTTAGCATACAAAAAAGCCCAATGGCAATAGCTATTGGGCTTTCTGAATCAAGTAAGTAGTATGAAAACTGAATAATGTTTGTAAAAAATCATAGAAGGAATACGAATCAACAGCACATTGACTATCAGTACATAAACAAAACATCTTTTTTTTTCTACTCGTTCAAAACGCCATACAAATTGATTTTCTCCAAATAATTATATCTGTTCTTTAAACCAAACCTTTCTCTTTTATTATGCATCTAAATCGTCTGCTTGTACCTTTGCTTGCGGTTTGTTGTTTTGCCTCTCAATGGGTTTTGGGGCAAAATGACAACGCCCCCATCGACCGTGAGTTTTCTCTTGAAGCTTCTATGGTCGGGTATTTTGGTCCCGACGGCACGCGCAATCCTACCCTGCGCGTCAAGAAAGGTGAGAACGTTCGAATTTCCATTACTAATGTCGAACTCATGACGCATGATATTGCCCTTGAGAAAAAAGGCGTCAAAAGTAAGACCATCATGGAAAAAGGAGCGCATACTAGTATCACTTTCATTGCTGAAAACAGCGACGTCTATTATTGCTCTGTACCCGGCCACCGCGCAGCGGGCATGGTAGGCAACATTGAAGTAGTGATGGGGGAAATCACCACCAAAGTCGTACCAGGGCAACTTCCCCAAAAAGACGGTCAACCTCTCAATTTGAATTTTGAAGCTGGCACTCTAAAAGATTGGACTGCTACGGGTAGTGCTTTCGCCAATGCTTTGATTTCGCAGACTCCCTCTCCGATGCATGAGAAAGAAATGAAAATTGGTTTTGAAGGTAACTATTTTGTGAGCAGCGGCGGCACCCTCAATGCCAAGGCCACCGGTACTCTTACTTCCGTTCCTTTCAAAATCACCCAGCCTTTTGCCGCTTTTCGGGTTTCGGGAGGAGCATTGCAAGATACCCGAGTGGAGCTTTTAGATGCTGCTACCCACAAAATCATTTTTAGCATCACAGGACAAGGACGCTCCAATTTACAACCTGTAGTAGTGGATTTGCAAGGACATCTCAACAAGGATATTTACATCAAAATCATTGACGATGAAACGGGTATTTCACAAATTCCCTATATCGCTCATGACAAATGGGCGCATATCAACTTTGACGATTTTCAGTTTTATCCTAGCCGCCCTGAGTTTCCGAATGAGCTCAAGCAAAAAGATATTATCATTCTTCCTCCGCTCGATCCTGTCCTGAATGCGGGTCTTTCGGGGATAGAAGCGGCCAAAGCGATGACTCCTCCCAAAGGCTTTAAAATCACCCTCGCTGCTGCCGAGCCTAATATAGTGCGCCCTATTTGTTTTACGATTGATGCCCGTGGGCGGCTTTGGGTAGTAGAAGCTCATACCTATCCTGTACCTGCACCCGAAGGACAAGGCCGCGACCGTATTTTGATTTTTGAAGATACCAATGGCGACGGTACCCTTGATAGTCGAAAAGTGTTTATGGAAGGGCTGAATCTAGTAAGTGGCATGGAAGTAGGCATGGGCGGCGTATGGCTTGGAGCGGCACCTTATCTTTTATACGTACCGATAGATGCCAAAAATGACAAGCCTGCAGGCCCACCTCAAAAACTCCTCGACGGCTGGGGAATGCAAGATACCCACGAGACGCTAAATAGCCTCCGCTGGGGTCCCGATGGTTGGCTTTATGGCACGCATGGGGTTTTTACGCACTCCAATGTAGGCAAGCCTGGCACTCCTGATTCTGAACGCACCAAAATCAACGCGGGTGTGTGGCGCTACCATCCTACGACTCATCAATTTGAGGTTTTTGCAGAAGGTACTAGCAATCCTTGGGGGATTGATTTCAACGATTATGGACATCCCTTTATCACTGCCTGTGTGATTCCACACATGTACCATATCATCCAAAATGCTCGCTATCAGCGACAAGCAGGCAAGCACTTCAATCCTTATACTTATGACGACATCAAAACTGCCGCCGATCACGTGCATTGGGTGGGCGAACGCGGCCCTCATGCGGGCAATTTTCGCTCAGCGTCCAAAGGCGGCGGGCACGCACACGCAGGCGCAATGGTCTATCTAGGAGGGTCTTGGCCGCAGGAATATCGCAACGAAATCTTTATGAACAATATCAACGGCGCGCGCTTTAACCGCGACCACCCTGAGCGCAAAGGCTCAGGATATGTGGTACGCCACCGCGACGATTTTATGGCCATGAACGATTCGTGGTCGCAGTGGCTCAATTTCAAATACGACCCAAGCGGTTCGGTATTTGCCATTGATTGGTATGACAAAAACCAATGCCACAGCTCCAATCCCGACGTACACGACAAAACAATGGGGCGTATTTTCAAAATTACCCACGAAAATGACAAATGGGTGAAAGTAGATTTGACCAAAGCTTCGGATGTAGAATTAGTAAATTATCAACTTCACAAAAACGAATGGTATGTAAGACAAGCGCGAACTATTCTGCAAGAACGTGGTCCCAACCCGAAAGTACACACTGCTCTTAAAGAAATACTTGCTAAAAACCCTGATGCTACCCGCAAACTCCGTGCGCTGTGGGCTTTGCACGTCACAAAAGGGCTTACAGAAAAAGAATTGGCAGCTTTATTGTCAAACAATAACGAGTATGTCAGAAGCTGGGCCGTACAGTTATTGGTAGAAAATAAGGCGATTTTACCAGAAACGTTGCGTAAATTAGAAGACTTAGCTAAAAAAGACCCCTCCGCCTTGGTACGCCTCTACCTTGCTTCTGGCATACAGCGCTTGCCACTTGCGCAGCGTTGGAATATAGTAGAAGCGCTGTCAAAAAAGGAGGAAGACATTGCTGACCATAATCTACCTTTGATGATATGGTATGCTACCGAGCCTCTGGCCACGGTGGATGCAAAAAGAATGCTCCAATGGGCCGAAAAGTCAGTTATGCCCAATCACCTGTCTTACACCATTCAGCGTATAGCTGCCCTCGGTACCAATGAGGCAAAAAACCTCTTGAAAGAACTAAGAAGTAGATTGGGACAGGGGAGTTCTCACGAACACCACGAGACTCAAATGCTAATTGATAAAGTATTGGGGAATACGGCTGAATAAGTAGAACCAAAAGCAGAAAATACACAAAAGATGACGCATCAAACTAGTATCTTGTTGGGGCTTATGGCCATCTGGGGAGTAGGCATTTCACACGCTCAATCGTTTTCTTCCGATTTTAAGAAAACAAAAATCACGGGCGATTTTATATCCGAAGGAGTAGCCGTAGCCGACCTTAACAAAGACGGCAAACTCGACATCATTGCAGGGTATTATTGGTTTGAAGCACCCTCGTGGACTAAGCATCAAATGGCTCCTGCTGAGTCAACTCCCTCAGACAAAAACCAAGAAACCGTTGGTTTTGGCATGTTTTCGCGGGTTTTCAATCCCCGCAAAGAATATTCTAACTCCTTCCTCAATCTTGGCATGGATGTAAACCTAGATGGCTGGGACGATGTGGTGATTATTGACTTTCCGGGCAAACCCGCTTTTTGGTTTGAAAACCCACGCAATAAACCTGGCATTTGGAAAAAACATATCATTGCAGATTCAGTAGGAGTGGCTAATGAATCCCCTGGTTTTGTGGACATAGACAATGATGGTCGATTGGATATTTTATGTGGTGACAGGGCAAAAAAACAAATTGTGTGGCTCAAAGCCCCCACCAAACGCGGGCAAACAGAATGGCAACGCTTTCCATTAAGTGCCGAAAACGTACCGGGTACCGAAAGCTTTTCGCACGGAATTGGCTACGGCGATCTCAACAAAGACGGTATTAAAGATGTGGTGGTACGCGAAGGGTGGTTTGAAGGAACCAAAGACATTAAATCAGGGAGTTGGGTATTTCATCCAGCCAATCTTGGTGAGCCTTGCTCTCATATGCACATAATAGACGTAGATGGCGATGGCAAAAACGATGTAATAAGTGCTTCGGCCCACGCCTTGGGAATTTGGTGGCACCAACAAATCACCGACGCCAATGGAAAACTCAATTTCCAAACCCAGCTCATAAGCACTACTACCGCCCAAACTCACTCTTCTATAATGGCCGACATCAATGGCGATGGCAAAAAAGAGTATATCACCGGAAAACGCTTTTTGGCTCACCATGGTCGCGACCCTGGCGATGCCGACGCAGCCTATCTGTTGTGGTTTGAGTTTACGCCCGGCCAAAAACCCTACTGGAAAGAGCATGTCATCGACAACGACTCTGGGGCGGGACTTAATATCGTTGTACAAGACATGAACAAAGACGGTAAGCCCGACATTGTCATTGCCAATAAAAACGGGGTATTTTTGTTTGAAAATCAATTGAAAAAATAGGACAACTCATTACATTATCTCTATACTTAAGTCGTTTGTTTAACTACCAACCTTGCGCTTCTCTGAGGCAGGGCTTCTTTTTTAGAAGTATCTTCAGAGAAGCCATACCTTTTATAGCATATAGCTTCGACTTACCTACAATCATCTGGGTGCCAAAGGTACGTATATCTACTATTCCCTACTGTACTCTCCATTGCCGCACCTACATTACTACTATTTCACCTGAGCTAATAAGTCACTCCAAGCTCAGAACCTGAACAAAAACTTGCTTTTGACAATTTTTAACCCTCTTAGATAAGTTTTTGAGGGATGATTATGGATAATTCGCTAAATTTTGACACAACTTCAGGAAGATAATGTAAAAAGTAAGGATGTTAAGGGAAATAATAAACACAAACAAAAATATTATGATTTCACGTCATTTAATTTTGATTTGGCTATTATTAGTAATGCATACTGGTTACCCCCAATCTTTAAAAAGATCCAATATTTGGTATTTTGGAAGAAATGCAGGACTAGATTTCAATACATCCCCTCCCACACCTATCAGCAACAACACTCTTAATACTTGGGAAGGATGTGCCACTATATGCGATGAAGAAGGCCGCTTATTGATGTATACGGATGGTTCTACAATATGGAACAAAAATCATCAGCGAATACCTAACGCCACCAATCTAGGTGGAAATAGCTCCTCTAGTCAATCAGGTATTATTGTTCCGAAACCCTCTTCAAATAGTTCATACTATGTTATATCAGTCGACTATGAAGGTGCAAGCGGCGGAGTTCAATACTGCGAAATAGACATGAATGCAAACGCTGGTCTAGGAGGAATTGTCAGAAAGAATATAAGATTATTACCACGTGCTGTAGAAAAACTCACAACAGTCCCTCATTGTAATGGCCGACATTATTGGATCATAGCTCACGAGACTGGCAATAATAAATTCAACGCATGGTTATTAACCGAAAATGGAATTGATGCGACAAATCCAGTCATCTCATCAGTAGGACAAACCCACGGATACGCAAGCCGTAGCGCCATCGGTTATATGAAAAGCTCCCCAGAAGGTAATCGAATCGCATTAGCCATAAACGACCAAAACGCATATGAATTATTCGATTTTGATAAAAAAACAGGAAAGCTATCAAACCCCATTTACCTTCGCGACAATCGCTTTTATCGAGCCTATGGAATTGAGTTTTCTCCTAATGGAAAATTTTTGTATCTTTCTCAAGCTCAGACCCAAGCCTTTATTTATCAAATTGAGTTAGGTGCTAATAATGCTACTGACCTAATGAGTACTTTGACGGTTGTTGGACGCTCCATCAACAATGATTTTGGAGCACTTCAGATTGCTTCAGATGGTCGTATCTATATTGCTCAAGATGGTTCTTTATTTTTATCAACCCTCAATAATCCCAACCAAAAAGGGTTAGCATGTAATTTTCAAGAAAATTCTATTAGACTATCCAAAAACTCAAGTCTTGGGTTACCTAATCTCATTCCCAGTTTATTCTCTAAAACTATCAGTGTAAATATAAAACAAGCACAAAATGCGTGTGGTTATTATACCTTAGAAGCGCAGGCCAACACTACAGAGCCAGTAAGCTACAAATGGTACCAAAATGGAAAAATCATTTCTGGTCAGACTACCTCTACTTTTCTCAGTAAACAATCTGGTGAGTTTGTAGTCGAAGTAACACAAAATAAAGAATGTGATACTTTACGTGCCACAGCCTCTGCAACAGTGGCTATAACACACCTTCCGCTTTCTAAACCTACAATTATTTCCTCAAGCCCTAGTAACAATTGCCAACAGACTAATGTAACATTAGAAGTAATGTCCCAAAATTCTCTTCAATATGATTGGTACAGAAACAATGTCAAATTTGCTACCCAACTAACCCGTATTTCAGTTACACAAGAAGGTTTTTATCAAGTCAAAGCTTATAATTCTTGCGATAGCACCTTCTCAGATTCTCTCAAAATAGTCATCAACTCCATTCCTACTAATCCATTGGGACAAGATACTTCTCTATGTGAAGGACAACATTTACTCTTAAAACCCTTACAAAGTGGGTGGACGATTGTGTGGGATGATGGCTCTAATGCTGCCGAGCGCTCTATCACTCAAGCAGGCGTTTATAGTGCACAATTTGAAATCAATGGATGCAACATAAAAGACACTTTGATTGTAACAAGTAAGCCTTCTTTTCAATTCAATATAGGAAATGATTTTGAACTTTGTTTTGGAGAAAAAACTACTTTATTTACCCCTTCTAACGCACCTACCAATGTTTCATTTCAATGGTTTAATGCTAGCCAAAAAGATAGTATTAGGGTTGAACAAGCAGGTATAGTCTGGTTAGAGTCAGATTTAAACGGCTGTAAATACAGAGACTCACTCATTGTTCGATTAACAAATTGTTCCAATTTATCCACTTTTGTACCTGACGTATTTAGCCCAAATCAGGATGGGTTCAATGATATTTTTTACCCAATAATTAGTCAACCGGATTTAGTCAAAAACTATTATTTTACAGTTTTTTCTCGTTGGGGCAATGTGTTATATCATACCAGTAACCCCAAAGAAGGATGGAATGGTGAGTATCTTAATAGTCCCTGCTCAAGTGGATATTATGTATATACAGTACAGTTTCAATATCTAGATGGCACAACCTCTAAAACTCATCAACAAAGAGGTTCCTTTTTACTGTTACGATAAACCTCTCATTCCAAATAGGGTATTCTTTTCTAAGATAAGAACAACGTCTCCTCCTTTTAGGAGTATGTTTTGGATTGTACAAAACTAATATAAGGAGTCAGTCGTTAGCTTGTTGAATCTCACCCGCACGGGATTTCTATGATTCAAACAAGAGAGTATGAATAATTTTCGTCATATTTTTTACCCTGCTTGGCTAAAGAAAAAATAAGCCTAACTAACTTGTTCTTCATGGCATTGAAAACAATAAACTTGTTTTTGCCTTCTTTGAGTTTTCGTTCATAATAAGCCTTAAAATGAGCGTTATATCTCATGGCCGACATGACACAATTAGACAGAGTTGCTTTAATGCCCTTGTGGGCTTTTTTACTGAC
>NZ_JARNTW010000019.1 GCF_029433105.1 Runella sp. MFBS21
GCTTCTTCCTTGAAGCGCTCGAAATTAAAGGATTCGTCAGTTTTCATTGTGTCTATAAGTTAAAACTAAGTTACTTATTTTCCCCCTTTGATTCAATTTGGGGTGACACAGTTTAGTTTACAATCTCAAATAGACTCTAAAAAAGATTTATTAGGATAAAGGCTTTCTCCTGTTAAATATTCAAAATCACTCTTTAAATGTTCATTATATCCCAAAAAAGCTTCTTCAATTTCTCTTATTTCATGTAAATTTGTAACAAGCTCTTTCACAATATATAATGTCAGGTAGTGCTCGCTCACCAAGTAGGCTTTAAAGTCATTGAGCAACTCATATTCTTGTTTATAAATCAGTGGAGTCTTACAAGGGATATGTATACCAATATTGCGAAAATCAAATTTTTTACTTTCTTTTTGGGCTTTTAAATATTCGATTTTTGCTGAATAATACAATAAAGTCATGGTTTTCCCTGTTCCTCTTTCTCCTGTCAAAAAAATATTCCGAGGAGAAACGATGAAGCGAGAGAAGTTATGATCTTCTATATAATAATCTAATATATCAACACTAGATAGATTATTTGCTGCGTCATATGCGAAAGGGTTACGCATTTTCCAAAGATCGTTGTTCTGAATTTATTTTTGCAATTATTTGGTCAATATCATAATCCCTGAACAGTTCTTGTAATGGTTTATGCGAATCGCCTGGGATTACTAAATCAGTTAAAGTACAATTATCAATTGTTAATTCTCCTTCTCCATGTTCAATATTTATTACCACTTTCGTTTCTTTAAAGACATCACATATAGTGCTATAATGTCTTGCAAATTTTCTTTCCTGATCAAGTTTATGAATACGCTCGTATGTAAACTCTAAAAGTTCTCTCAAGCTATTATTGTCTTTAAAATCAATATTATAAGTTAACTTTATGCTATTGCTTCCTCTATCAATATGCACATGCGTAATACTTGCATATTGATGATATATTTTACTTTCTTCATCATACAATCCGTTATTCAATTTATAAAGGGATGTTCTATGTGGACCCTCTGACAACTCATCAGCAAATCTCAGTAAAACAGCCATTTCTCTCACTTTTACATCATTACCATCTATCCCATCATTTACTGGCAATGGTTGCATAGTGTCTGCATCACGACCTTCTTTTCCACTGCTACTATGTGCAGAGGCTGCGCGCAGAACAAGTCTTCGTTCTTGTTTATATCTTGCTCTGTCTTCAGTTTGCATAGAATCGTAAATATGCTTAATTCTTGATCGAACATGATGTTCTTTACGACCTTTAATAATTCCACTATCATGGAACAGCACAATTAAACCTAAAAAATATAAGTCCATTCCTGTCAAATAACCATATTTATCACCGATCACTCTATGTATACTATTCATAACATCAGCTATATGACTGGGGTCATGCCTCGATAAATTAGGAGCAGCAGCAGCATTCTCAGGATAAATATCTTTAATAAGCTTGTTACGAACTTCCTTATACCTTACGTAATATTCGTCTCCTTTTATTTCATCAAATTGAGTATAAAGCTTCTCTTTGATTTTTTTTTCAAAGTCATTTTCAATCCAACTCATTTTATATATTCTGTAATTTTTGAAAAAACTGCTTTTGCTAAAAGTGGTGGTACAGCATTGCCTACCTGCTGTTGTTGAAATCCGATACTGCCTTTAAACTCGAACCAATCAGGGAAAGATTGTAACCGAGCGGCTTCCCTTACTGATAACCCTCTATCCTGTGTTGGATGAATTAACATATTTTTTCGATAATTACCAATAACAATAGAGGGTGTATCTTCACGCAAACGATGATAAATACCTGTATGACAACGAGTAAAGTCTTTGTAGTTATTCATTAGTTCGGCAGGAATGTTTTGCCAATTACCTCCCTGTGGGATATACTTATACCTTTTTACTACTAATTCTGAATTTCTGGTAACTTGATGATTAGCAGACTTTTCAAGATTACCTCTTAATTGATTAGCATAAGGCGAAGAGGGGTCTTTTCGATAGTTTTGCCAATTTTCACTTGCACCTACTTTCAAAATTGGTAAATCATCTAAGGCATCTTTAACTGTGTTAATGGTTAAATGTGTCGGTGTTGGAAACTCAAATTCGATTCCATCAATGCTTCCTACTATAAAAAAGCGTGTCCGTTTTTGAGGTACTCCAAAATCAACTGCATTTAATTTGGCACATGATACTTTATATCCAAGACTTTCTAAGTCGGCGACTACTTTTTCTAAAAAAAGACCACTCTCCGTTTCGGAAAAGCCTTTAACATTTTCAAAGACCACCCATTTTGGGGCAGGCTTTAAAAGTCTAACAATTCTTATAAACTGCTCAAAGAGCCAGTTATTATCATTTTTTAAGTTTCGAGTCTTTTGATTAGAGGTAGAGAATCCTTGGCAAGGAGGGCCGCCAAATAATACAATGTCTGATTTTGAAGAGATTTTAAGAGGAACCGTATTCAAAGCACGTATATCTTTATCGAATACGATTGTCTGGGATAAATTATGACGATAAGTAGTACAAGCGTGTATATCATTTTCAACTGCTAATTTCACGTCAACACCTGCTTCAAGCGCCCCTAACGACATACCTCCTGCCCCAGAAAACAAGTCAATACCTATAATTTTATTAGCCATCAAAGAAAATTTACAACATCATTTCAATGTGCTAATTTGGCAAAATCTACTAACAACAAGAATATATTGTTTAAATATTTTCCAAAATACTAAAAATCAAGCATTTACCACAAAATATCTTATAATCACCTCTCACAGTTTCCTGCTCCAACCCAACTCATACCTACCATAACCTCCCCTACACGCTACTGGGCAAAACATCTTACCTATCAAAACAAAACCCTGATATACAATCAGTTACAAAAACCAACTAAAAATAGCTATCGCCTCCTCAATCTCCCCTACTTCTTAGCCGCTTGATTAGAGGATTATTTGAAGTGGTTTTTGGAGAAAGAACGTATTTGAATCTAGCCCCAAAGAAGCATTTTATCAAACCTTAGCTAAGATTAAACAACCCACTTAGCTCACAACCATGAAAATTGTAAATTTGACTTTCAATTTTCATGGTTGGATAGGTTAGAACGCCAATTAACGCTTCGGCTCATCGGAGATTTTAGGAAAACCAACTCACCTTATCCTTCTAACCACTTCACAATCTTTTGATAGTTAGCTTGAGGAAGAGATTTTAGGAATCATTACCTCACCACTCATCACACTTCTACAAGGCGCCGTCACGAAATTACAAGGCACTACCTTAAAATCACTACTTTCCTTGGGATTAGCCGTCTTAACTTTGTATTGTTAATTTTGATCTTATCCTCTAACCTTTAACTACTGCATTAGCAGCTTATTCATGGATTTTATAGAAAACGCCGAACCTTTCGTAAAGGGGCTTTGGTACATTACTTTGCCCGCTACGCTCATTTTCTTGATTCAAACCATCATGACATTTGTAGGTAGCGACGCTTCCGATGGCTTGGATGCGGACTTTGACGGCGACTTGTCGCATACAAGCGGACCTTTTCAGCTTTTTACCTTCCGCAATCTCATCCATTTTCTATTGGGATTTGGGTGGACGGGGCTGGGCTTTTATGAACTTATTCCCAATAAACCTCTTTTGGTGGTGGTCTCTTGCGGAGTGGGCATAGGCTTAGTGATACTGTTCTTTTTTATCATCAAACAAATCCGACGTCTCAACCAAGACAATACGATGCGTCTTGATAATGCCATCGGCAAAACAGCACAAGTATATCTTACCATTCCTGCCCAACAAAAGAGTCATGGCAAAGTGCATATTAGCATCCAAAACACCCTTCGCGAACTGGATGCCGTTACATTGCAAGACTTTGCTATCCCTACGGGTGCGTCGGTAAAAATCATCGGAACTACTGCGGCTGGAACACTGCTGGTCGAAAAAATTTAAAATTATCTATAAACCCTAAAACTAAGTATTCCTTATGAGTCCTTTGATTACAATTGCCGTGATTGCGGTGGTGATTTTTGCCACTATCGCTGCGCTTTTGGCACGCTATAAGCGTTGCCCTTCTGACAAAATATTGGTCATCTATGGCCGCACTGGTACTGACAAAGACGGTTCGACTTCTTCGGCGCGCTGTATCCACGGGGGTGGAGCTTTTGTATGGCCTGTGATTCAAGATTATGCTTTTTTGGATTTAAAGCCTATTTCTATCGAAGCCAATTTGACCAATGCCCTCAGCCGCCAAAATATCCGTATCGACGTGCCTTGTCGGTTTACGGTGGCGATTTCGACCGAGGCCGACAGCATGAACAATGCCGCCGAGCGCCTCTTAGGTCTCTCGATGCAAGACATCCAAGAACTCGCCAAAGATATTTTGTTTGGTCAGCTACGTTTGGTGATTGCGACCATGACTATCGAAGAAATCAACTCTGACCGTGATAAGTTTTTGACCAATATCACCCAAAACGTAGAAGCCGAATTGAAAAAAATAGGCTTAAAACTAATCAACGTCAACGTCACTGACCTTCGCGACGAATCGGGCTACATCGAAGCTTTGGGAAAAGAGGCAGCGGCCAAAGCCATCAACGAAGCCAAAATCAGCGTAGCAGAGCAAGAAAAAATTGGGGAAATCGGAAAAGCCTCCGCCGACCGTGACCGTGATACGCGCATTGCCGAAACCCAACGTGAACGCGATATTCAAATCGCCCAAACAAAAAAAGACCGCGAAATCGTAATCGCTGCTACCTTGCGAGACGAGGCTATCGGGAAAGCAGAGGCCGAAAAAGATACGCGTATCAAAATTTCGGAAGCCAACTCATTGGCCGTTCAGGGTGAAAACGAAGCCAAAATCACCATCGCAAACTCCGAAGCACTCCGCCGCGAGCGCGAAGCCGAAGCCAACAAACGTGCCAATGCCGCCGAAAAAGTACAGCAAGCGAGGGCACTTGAAGAATCATATTTGGCCGAACAAAAAGCCGAAGCCGCCCGTGCCGAAAGAGAACGCTCGTCGCAATTGGCCAATACCATTGTACCAGCCGAAGTAGCCAAGCAACGCGCCATCATCGAAGCACAAGCCGAAGCCGAACGAATCCGCGAAAGAGCCAAAGGGGAAGCCGATGCTATCTATGCCAAAATGGAAGCCGAAGCGAAAGGTTTATACGAAATCCTGACCAAACAAGCCGAAGGTTACAAAGACGTAGTACAAGCGGCGGGTGGTGACCCTTCTAAAGCTTTCCAATTGTTGTTGATTGAGAAACTTCCTGAGCTTGTGAAGATTCAGGTAGAAGCCGTGAAAAATATCAAGATTGACAAAGTGACCGTTTGGGACAATGCCGGTGGAGGCGCAGATGGCTCTACCACGGCCAATTTTATCTCAGGGATGATGAAGTCGGTTCCTCCTCTCAACGACCTTTTCAACATGGCGGGCCTTAACTTACCTGAGTACCTCAAAGGCAATGACCCGAACCAGACCCTTTCGCTGCCCCCTGAAAAAAAATCATAACGTCTAAGGTCTAACGCGCCAAGACTGTTGGCGCGTTAGTTTTTCTTTTTCTTCACCAAGTATACTTTCCCTTTGCCTTCGTTTGTAATCACAAAATCAGTAGCATTCACAAAAGCCAGAGCCTCGGTTTGGCCTTTCGCCACTTTAATACATAAAAGTGGTTTTTGGAAATTAACTCCTTCACTTATATCAAACAGTAACACTTTACCATACGTAAGTAAGGCCAACGTTTTTCCATCAGGACTTATATCCGCCGCTGTCACCATCGCTTTGCTGTAAACGCTATCTCTGGGAGCTATTTCATAGTTTCCTGCTGTGTCAGAAACTGCATAAAGTTTTACAAAACGATTGGTTTTACTACGGTTTTTAGAAAACAAGTAAAGGCTACCTTGATGCCAAGTCACGGCTTCACAATCAAAATTACGATCATTGGGCACTGGTGGATAGGTCTTTTGGTCGGCATACTTCAATCGAATCGTTTCGGTCAATTGAGCGTCTTGCTGATTCACTTTATAAATCTGTAAATCTTGACGTCGATTTTGATTGTTTCCTATATCGGCGATATAAAAATTACCTCGGTCGTCTTTGGCCAAATCTTCCCAATCGGTGTTTTTGAGATGAGGCAATTTTAAAGTCGAAATCACTTCTCCTTTTTGAGTAACTTCATATAGTTCAGGTGGATTACCGCTATCATTATGAGTCCAGAAGGTGTTCGGTGTTTTTCCCAAAACCAATCCTGAAGTTTCTCGAATATGCTCAGGAAGCTGGCCGAGTTGAGATACTTTATACAAACTTTTTCCTCTTTTAAATCCTTCATTAGCTCTTTCATTATGACAATCGCACAAGGCAATTCGGAGCGTAAAAGCCCACCACAAAAGTTGTTGCATCATTTATTTTGATTGTTGTGTTTTTTACCGTTAGTTTTATTTCTAAATTTTCGTGCTATTTGTGAGTTTTCCCTAAATCAATGCAAAAGTCCTATTCTTTTTCTGTACGATTAGCCGCTTGGCTACTTTCTGCGATTCTTATCGTCTACATTCTGTACATGCTCCGCGAAACATTGGTTCCCTTGACTTTCTCGGTCTTGTTTGCGGTGTTGCTGTATCCTATTTGTGCATTTTTAGAGAGTTGGCGTTTTCCGAGGATTTTGGCAATTACGATTGCTCAGGTGCTTTTCTTTGCGGTATTGATGGGACTTATTTATGTCGCTTCTATCCAAATTATCAGTTTTGGCGAAGAACTTCCTCGGTTAGAGAAAAAAGCGAATTACTGGATAGACCAGGGACAAGATTTTTTGTCGGACAATTTTGGAATGAGCCGCCGCAAACAGCTCACCGAAGGTCGTAAATATCTGACCGAAGCTCTCAAAAATAGCGCCTCTATCCTCACAGGTGCCGTCGCTACTACGACTGGTACCTTGGCGTCTGCGGCGTTGGTGCCTTTGTTTGTATTTTTCTTTTTACTTTATCGAGATTTCTTTCGACAGTTTTTTTACAAAGTCTTCGATAGTCGTCACAAAAGGCGGGTCGACCAAGCCATCAAACGGATTTACGCCGTTGTACAAGGATATTTGGTAGGATTAGTATCGGTGATTTTGATTGTGGGTGTACTCAACTCAGCAGGGTTGTTGCTACTTGGGGTTCCTCATGCCATATTTTTTGGTTTTTTTGCCTCCTGTTTACTCTTGATTCCCTACATAGGATTGTTGATTGGTTCTTTGCTTCCTGCGCTGATGGCACTCGTAGCGCTTGACTCTCCGATGTATTCGCTGGGCGTATTGGCTGTGTTTGGGGTTATTCAGGTTTTGGAAGGCAATTTCATTACCCCTTATATCGTAGGATCTAAAGTGAGTGTTAACCCCCTTGCTTCTATGATTGTTTTGATTTTGGGGGGTCAACTATGGGGAGTATCTGGATTGATTTTAGCCCTTCCTGCCACGGCTATTGTAAAAGTAATTTTTGATTCTATCGAGCCACTCAAACCTTTTGGGTATTTGCTTGGAGAAGCGGAAGATGGCAAACCTATCAAAATCAAAATTCCAAATCTGACAGAAGAATAAAAACTATTGAGTAGCTACACTGTAAGAAAATGGCAAGCTATCCGAAAACTTCCCGAAGATAACGGGGGTTTGATAGTCTTTTTCCATTTTTTGCGTCATTTTTGCGCCCGTTATGTTCATCACATTGGCTCTCACAAAACTATACAATTCTTTGATGGTCACAACCCCGTTTTTGTCGCTGTCGGCCTCACCTCGCGCACCCTTGTCCAAATAATAAGTAAAATACCCATGACCAATCCGTTGGTTTTCGCGCGAGCTTTGATTGGCTTTAGAGGCCATAAAAGCTACTATGTTTTTGTCGGTTGGTGAGGTATTGGCAGGACTACCATGCGTATCGCTGTGGACTTTCATACTCCCTGTATTACAAGCATCTGCTATAAAAAACCTGTCCTTAGCACGACATTCCCGAAACGCTCTTGCAATAGCATTGTATTCCAGAAGACTCGAAGCATCTGAATCCATATCGTGCGGACATAAAACTTGATAAGTACCATGACCTGTAAAATAAAAAATAACACGGTCGTTGGGGGTAGACTTGCTAAACAAGCTTCGCATCTGAGCTATTATATTGGCTTTAGTAGCTTGGCTATCTAGCAGTTTGGCGATATTTTCGGGGGGGACGCTTCCTCCTTGTGGGCTCCTCAAAAAATCATAGAATAGATTGGCGTCGTCGTCGCAATATTCCAAATCATAAGTATTGGGATCGGTGGGTAATACTACCGATGGTCTTGAGTTAAAATATTGGTAATCAGATACCCCTACAATTACTGCGTAGGTTTGACCCTCCCCTTTATAAGTTGTATCGCTAGCGATAGCCGATTTGAGCCCTTTATAGCCTAAGTAAATTCCGCTGGCTACTATTACAAAAATGAAAATGCTTTTCAAGGTGTTCATGGATTTTGGATTTAACGTTTTCTCAATAAAGAATTAATAGTATTCCAGCCATCCAAGGCCGCAAACGGTTGTTTTTGAGCGGAGGTTTTGGGTTTATTATAAGAACTATAAGAAGGAGAAGAAGTAGGTCGGACTCGGGCTAAGGCAGTTCGGGCGTCTGAGATGCCTTGTTTGGCTGCTAATTCATAATAATAAGCCGCTTGGCTAGGGCTTGCCGTAACGCCATATCCATGTTCATAGATATAGCCTAAATTATAGTGTCCCCATTTTTCATTTTTACTAGAAGCCGTTTCAAAGTACTTTTTAGCAAGTTTAAAATCTTTGTGATTACCTTCAAGGTATATCAGACCAAGGAAATTATTGGCAATAACGACCCCATTGTTGGCAGCTAACTCAAAATACTTCTTAGCTTTTTCAGAATCTGGCATTTTGTTGCCAAGTCCTTTAAAAAAAATACACCCAATTCTATAATTAGCATCTGGATAGGAGTCATCTACCTTCTCATAAAAATCAATCGCTTTATCGATATTAGCGATAGCCCCGCCTCTTCCTTCTTCATAGTATAGCCCTAAGGCATAGTTGGTGGTATCGTCCATAAGCCATGTATTGGCGTACTTGTCCATCCGCAAAAACATTTCTTTATATACCCTGGCTGTGTCTTCGTATCGGATGGTTGAATAAAAAGTTGCTTTTACCCATTTCATGTCTTCTTTGCCAGTGGTGTACCAATTCCAATAATAGAACCCAATCAGAATGAAGCCTATCACTGCTGTTACAGCCCTATATCGTTTGAAATTATTTTTTTTAAAAGGGAGAGCAGGAGCCAACAGTTCCGCCCGGCACTTCTCTAGCTTTCTCTTGGCTTCGGTATGTTGGGCATCTATTTTCAGGACTTCTTCGTAGTATTTGACGGCTTCTTTCAAGGATTGCTCTTTCAAAAAACCAACCATACTCAAGGAGGCTTCAAAATGAGTATTCCCTTTTTCCAACATTTCTTTTATACTCAAATCGTGCTCTACACGCTTTGTTTGCTCGTCCTCTACTTTCTCTATTTTTGTCTCTTCATCTAGCAACTTGAGCAGTTCTTCTGCCTTTTGAGGCCGTTTTGCGTTGTCAACGGTCAAACATTTTTTGATAAGCGTACGATAAGGTTCGGGTACAGTGTTGATTTTAGCGGGAATCTGCCCACTTACAATCAATTTACTGATTTCGATATTCCAGCTTTCTTGACTTATGGTACGAGAAGCATCAAAGGGCAATTCGCCGACTAACAAATGATAGGCACATACCCCCACTGCCCACAAATCTACGTTGGGACGAATGTCGCGGGCTTGTATTTGCTCAGGTGCCGCATAGGCAATCGAAAGCCCAATGGCAGAGTTTTCGATGGAATGAGTATCGGTACCAGAAAGTTTACTCAACCCAAAGTCGGTTAGTTTAGGAATCCATCCTTTAGCTTGGCGCTCCATCAGAATATTTTGGGGTTTTAGATCCCGATGGATAATATGGTGCCGATGAAGATGCGCCACTCCTTCCAAAATTCCCTTAATAATCTGGTGTTTTTGGGGAAGCGTCAAATTATATTTTTTCAAAACATCGTTGAGATTGCCATCTTCATAATATTTCAAGATAGCAAAATCATAACGAAGAGGCATGAACTGAAATCGATAACAGTTGCCATAACGAACAATGTTTTCGTGCGAATCAAGCTCATCTACAAGTTGTTTTTCGTGTTGTAAATTAAATTTCTCGTGTTTTACCTCAGCTACTTTAATAGCCACATGACGCTTCTGAACCGTATCATACGCTTTATAAACCGAGGCAAATCCACCTGTTCCCAATAAGGCACGTTTGTCTTGGGTGTCAAATTCGTAGCGTTTTAAAAATGTATCGTAAGTCATCATGATTTTGTAGGTTTTATTTGACTCTTTATCGTTTTCACTCCCCTTAGGTCACTCTATTTTTTTGATTTTTTCCTTTATTTTAGGCGGCAGAGGGTTTTCAATCGCTGCAGGGGAAGACGTAATCTTAACCTTGTGTGGAGAATTGTTTTTAGACCACAGTAACCAAGCCACAGTCCCCAAAAGCACCAAAGCTGTTATTCCCAAGGCCATTATCCATTGTCTGACAAGAGGCTGAGGAGAAGGACGTGGTGGAGGTACTGAAGACAAAAGCTGCACCGCCAAATGCTCAACCGAACGGATAGGGATAAGATAGGCCGTAAAATTGTCGCGACTATGAACCTGGCATTTTGCTCTAATATGGGCGATTTTTTGAGAGTCGGATTGAGAACTGCCAACAATATCCAAGAGTTCTGCTTCTGAGAAGGATTCCAAAACTCCGTCTGTACACAACAAAAAATAATCTCCCGCATCAATCTCTTCGATTTGATGTATATCGGGCAACACACTGCTTTGGCTTCCTTGTAAGGCGCGTGTGATGATATTGCGTTTGGGGTGGTTCTGGGCTTCCCCAGAAGTGATGATACCCAATTTGACAAGCTCGTTGACATAACTATGATCTTGGGTCTGCCACAATATCACCCCGTTTCGGATATGATACACTCGGCTATCTCCGATGTGAGCTATGGTAGCTCCAAAATCGGTCAAAAACAATAACGCCAAAGTAGTAGCCATACCTTGGGTGGAGGGTTCTATTTGTTGGTGAGTTTGAAGCTGGGCTTCTGCATGAGCTACTGCTTCGTATATGATTTGGGGTAAAGGCGTTAGGGCCTTGTTATTTAAGATATATTTACTTATTGCCTGAGTGACAATAGCACTCGCGATTTCTCCTTGGTCGATGCCGCCAACTCCATCACACACCAAAAAGAGGGTGTCCGAATTCGAAACTTTATCCAACAAAGGGTAAAGATTATCTTCATTGTTGGCGCGTTGGCCTTGTTCATGCAACCCAAATGGAGGAGCTAATAAAATCTTCATATCCAAAAAAATTAGAATAGAACGGTTTGTAGATAATCAGAATGAGCTACTTCCTCCGTTGCTTTACGGGCATTTTGAGCGGTACTTAAGGTTTTGAGGACTACTTTGGTTTTACCCAATTGAAGGGTAGCACCGTCAATAATCTCAAGGGTTGTACTTTTTTGGAGGGGGTGGGTATTTATAAAAGTAGGATTGGTACAGCTGGGGTGTTCAGAAAGCCAATACTTATAGCTTCCCTCTTTGGTTTTTACAACTTCTATCGTCAGATGTTGACGGCTCATATAACGGTCTTGGGTCTGAATCATGACCTCGCATGGCTTAGAAACCGACGCTCGACCAATGGTCTGAAGCCCTAATGTTAAAGGCAATGTCTGGACTTCGGTATATTCATCATGTACTATAATCCACCCGACTTCGGTAGGGTGGTGAATCAAGGTCTGCTCCTCAAAATCGGGAGCAGAGCCTGACGGGAGAACGATTGGAATTAATTCCTGACAACGAACGCACTGAATGGAAGGGTTGTCGGATGATAACGCCTTTTCATTAAAACGCAGTCTCGCATTACACGAAGGGCAAGTGACTATCATGGATATAAATGCTTCGGAGTTGCTAGGCCAAATCTTCAGGATTCATAAAATCCTCAATACCGTCATAGTCGTTGTCATATTCATCTTCCGCTATTTCTTCGGTATTGTAGACATACTCTTCTGGGGCAGAAGAAGGGACATAACTAGAATCAGGGCTTGACATATCGGTAGGAAGTTCATCGGTTGGGGATTGAGATATATTCATCACCACAAACTGTCCTTCCGCATCAGGAACAATACCGTTGGGATTGAGGGGTGAATATTCGGCAATCCACAACGCTTGGTGAAGCTGTTTTACATCAGAAGATAAAGCAGCATATTCGTCGGCATGATAAGTATGATATAGATTTCCTCGCCATTCAAACAAGGCCCCTGCCCCAAAATCTTGACGCGCTAATTGGAAGGCTTCTCCAAAACTCAAGTGGTCGGGTGCATTGGCCACCGTAATATGGTCTGGGATGAGCGTGACAAGGGTACTTACAGGAGGAGAAGAGGAGGGTGTGGTAGTGGTGGTACTGTCTGAAGGCGTAGATACTGACTCTTCTACTACAGCGGAGGTATCGGTAGATGTAAGAGGTGTATCATTTTGAGTTTCTTCCACAGTAGAAGATTCTTCGGCATAGGCGTCAATAGCGACGGCCCCCAAGCCAGTGGCGATAGCTCCGCCTATGACGGTGGCGGTAGGTTTGGTAGGTTTTGAAGAGGCCGTGTTGATGGCTACGCTGTCTAGGATGTGTGTTTGCTCTGACATGGTTGTAAGGTTTTTAAATTGTTTGGATAAATCACTTTCTGACACTTCTACCTCTTTATCGTATGCTCCTACCGAAGGTCACCCAATTTTTTTTATTTTTTTTCAAAACCATTTAGCCTTACACCGAGGACAGTTTTTGAGACGTTCGCAGTCATCCCACGACAACCAATCATAATCCCTCAATGGCTGTTGACATTTGGGGCAAACCCATTTACGAAATATATTCTTCAACTTTTCGCGATAGAGATTGACCTCAAATTGATTTTCAAAGGCTACTACAATCAGCCTCCCCACATAAGGTAAAGCTTGTACCAAATCAGCATTTTTCTGTTTTTGAGCAATCGTCTTTTTGGTTTGTTCAATTTCTTCCCACACTGGCTTGAGTGCCTCAAACTCAGTCCTAAAATCATCGGCATCTTTATGAAATCGAAAGAGTCTGGCAACGTCGAAGTGGACTTTTCCGATGATGATTGCGGACTTGAGATTTATCATCGCTTTTCGGACGCGCAAATCATCTATAAAAGTCCCATTAGTCGAATGATTATCTTCTAAGAGCCATTGTCCAGAGGGTTGTAATGTAGCTACAGCATGATACCCACTCACGCTAGGGTCATCAATTACAATATCATTGTCGGGCTTACGGCCAATCCGAAGCGTTTGAGTTTTCATAAACTATTGGAACGAATGGCAAATATTTTGCCCTGACATACTATCAGCGAAGGTATTGATTATCAGAAAGTAGGGCAATAGTTACCACTAACTATATTGCTATCATAAAGGTAAGATACTGTCTGTTTTTTGGATAAAATAAGGGCGTTTGTCTATCCACAGCTTATAGCGACGAGTGTCGTTGTCATATTCCAAACTAATTTGGGGACGTGGTTTAGGAAGAGGGTTCCAGTACAATTCTAAGGTATTCGTAAATCGATAATGAAAGCGGTGCGTGAGGTCGTTGATGATAACAGTATTTATTTTTGTTTCTTGTTTTTTGATGCGTTTATCATTTTTGGTTTCCCATACCAGCATCGTAATAGCAAACACCTCAGTTTGGTTACCAGTTCTTATTTCGGTTTTGTCAGAAGGTAAGTTGTTTTCTTTTACTATCAGCCAAGTACTCACAATCGCCAATCCAATAGAAGCAGCTACTGCCCAATAAGTCCAATCTATTTTTTTGGTTTGCTTCAACTCCTCTCTTTGAGACTGGTTTATTGATTGATGAAAGTCTTCCATAAGGCGTCGTAATTCAGCCTTTTCACCTTGCTTATTCAAGTAAGCTCTTATCGCTTTTTGGGCTTCTACTTCGCGGCGCAACTCTTGCTTTTCATTGATAAGTTTTTCAAAAGTTGCCTTTTCAGCAGGCATCATTTCCTCATCTAAATACCGATCAATCTGCTCTGTTCTATTTTCATCATTTATCATGGCATTTTAGCGATTAAATGTTCTCAAGATTTCTTTAGCCAACTCGCGAGCTTTGTCCATACATTTGTTTTTCTGGCTTTTGGCCGAATTATCATCTTTAAATCCCAACCGCCACGCAATCTGACTCATCGGTAATTTTTCGTAATAAAAAGCGTGTAATAATTCTTGACACTTCTGGCCAACTTGACTCATTACTACTTCCAAGGCTCGTTCGTAAGGTTCTTCTTCTAATATCACTACCGCTTCTTCCAACTCCCATGTCAGGTCAGCTACCTTGTTTTGTTGGCGTAGTTTATCTATCCATTTATGATGACATACTGCATACAAATAAGTAGAAAGTTTGCTCGTTAGGACATCCAGTTTACCAGCCCTTACTTGGGTGATTACTTCTATCATTCCTTCCTGATAGATATCTTTGGCATCTTCGTTAGTACCATTGTTTTTCAATACTAAATGGGCTATTTTTCCAAAATTTTCACGATAAAACACCCCCAAAGCTTTTTCATCTCCTGCTTTTAGAGCTTGAATTAGGTTTTTGTCGGAAAATTTTGATCCTGTATTCATTTTTGAATCGAAGAAATAATAAAATGTCACTTCCAATTTAAATAATTTTTTGGGTTCAGAATAAAACCCCTTTTAGTTTTATTCTAAATTGCACGCTTTAAAGCCTATTTTTTCGTAATAAAATACTAAAATCCTTTCCTAACTTTTTGATGAAATACTTACGTGCTTTATTGAGTTTGGCGGTAGTAGCTGGATTACTTTTTGTACTAAATCGCCCCCTAGGTCCTGCACCGGCTTTAGGTCCGTTTTTCAATCCCTTTTCGGGTTTTTGGCAAAATGCTGAAAGTCACAACAAAAGCGCACCTTCTCAACTCACCCTCACTGGGTTGAAAAATGAGGTTATTGTCAAATATGATGACAATGGGGTGCCGCATATTTTTGCCCAAAATGATGAAGATTTATACTTTGCCCAAGGATATGTATTGGCCCAAGATCGACTCTGGCAAATGGATTTTTACAGCCGAGTGGCAGCCGGACGATTGAGCGAAGTAATGGGGCCTTTGGCCTTGGATTTTGACAAATATAATCGCCGACTACAACTCCCCGAAGGCGCCGAAAAAATTGCAGAAGCCCTCATGCATGACCCCACCTCCAAGATGATTGCTGAATCGTATGCAGCTGGGGTAAACGCCTACATCGACCAACTTACTTATAAAGACTATGCCATCGAATACAAGATACTGGGCTATAAGCCCGAGGCATGGTCTCCCCTGAAAACGGCTCTTGTGGAGATGGTGATGCGTAAGGATATGAATGCACGCTCTGACGATTATATGATGTCAAATGCACTTTCGAAATACGGCAAAGCCACTATTGATGATGTATTTCCGGACTATCCCGTAGAAGAGTCGCCTGTGGTTCCGGTGGGAACTAAATGGGATTTTGTGCCAGTAGCCGTTCCCAAAGTCCCCGAAATGCTCCAAGCTTCAGTAAACACACGGCTTTCTATTGAAGCCGAAAACCCCGGCATAGGCTCCAACAACTGGGCGGTTCATGGTTCACGAACCGCTACGGGACTGCCTCTTCTCGCCAACGACCCTCATTTGGGGCTGTCGCTGCCTTCTATTTGGTATCAGATGCAGCTGGTTTCTCCTAGTGTCAATGTATATGGGGTATGCGTACCGGGTTGGCCGGGTATTGGGATTGGTTTCAACAAAGATATTGCTTGGGGAATGACCAACGTAGGTTCGGATGTCTTTGATTTTTACCAAATTAAATTCAAAGATGCTTCCCGCAAAGAATATCAATACGACGGAGGATGGCGCCCCGTTACCGCCAAAATCAATGAATTCAAAGTAAAAGGCTCGGCCAGTATTCTTCACGATACAGTACATTATACGCATCATGGGCCTATCATGTATGATGAAGGCCAAAAGCCCTTTTTTAATGATACACCCGTAGGTCATGCGCTTACGTGGGTAGGGCCAGTGGCTCAGGGCAATTCTTTAAAAGCTCTTTATCTCATCAATCGTGGCAAAAATTACGAAGATTATCGAGCGATTTTGCCATTTTTGGCTTCGCCTGCTTTTAACGTGGTTTTTGCAAGCAACCAAAACGACATAGCGATTACTTCGGCGGGACATTTGCCATTGAAATGGAAAGAGCAAGGCAAATTCATTTTGGATGGTTCTAATCCCCTGCACGATTGGCGGGCGTGGATTCCCGTAGAACAAACGCCTTATGTACGTAATCCACAGCGAGGCTTTGTCAGTTCGGCCAATCAGTTTCCTGCCGACCTCACGTATCCTTATTATTTGGGGTGGAAATTTGCACCTGCCGAGCGTGGTATTCGCATCAACGAAATGCTGGCTTCCATGCAAAAAGCCACCGTCGATAGTCTCCGCTTGATGCAAAACGATAACTTCAACGTTGAGGCACGGCGTATTTTGCCAGATTTGTTGAAGATATTGGCTACCGACCCTTCCCTGAAATCCAATAAGGGTTATGAGATACTGGCGAAATGGAACCTCAAAAATGACCCTGACCAAATAGGTGCTACGATTTTTGAGCGTTGGGTACGTGAATTGAGACTCGCCATCTGGGAAGATGATTTTCCTTCACAAGATCCCAAAAAGCCGATGTTGCTCCCCACACGGGACCGTACTTGGGCTATGCTCCAAAAACAACCTACCGCCAAATGGTTTGACGATAATCGTACGCCTAATAAAGTAGAAACTGCGAACGAAATTGTGATTACGTCTTTCAAAGCAACGCTTGATTCGTTGGCAGCAAAACACGGCCCTATCAATCCTGCGACTTGGAATTGGGGCATTGCTAAAAATACTACCATCAAGCATTTAGTGCCTTTGTTTTCGGCATTTTCTCGAACAGGCGTGTACAATGGCGGTGGTGGCAATATTGTCAATGCTACCAAAGAGGGGCATGGGCCGTCGTGGAGAATGGTGGTGGAACTTGATAAATCATGGCCTAAAGCATATGGACTTTATCCAGGAGGCCAATCGGGCAATCCCGGCAGTATTTTCTACGACAATATGATTGACAAGTGGGCTAAGGGAGAGCTGAATGAGCTGGTATTTTTGAAATCAAAAGATGAAAAACATCCCAAAATCGTTGCCGAAACTTTATTGAAGAAATAAATTACAGTGTCTTAATCCAACCTTGAACAATCCCATGTTATATATTCTCATTATCGTATTAAGCGCTATTGCTCAGTTTTTTGGGCCTTGGTGGTTGATGGCAATCGTTTGTTTTGCGCTCTGCTTTTGGAAGTCTTCCAAACCAGTGAGTGCATTCGGAGTAGCTTTTCTCGCTATCACTACCTTATGGATAGGTTTTGCTACCTTTCAAAACATCTCCAATGAGGGCATCATTAGTCAAAAAATCGCTGATATTTTCAAACTTCCTAATGCCTTTTTGCTGATTACTGTCACAGGGCTGATTGGGGGAATTGTCGGAGGGTTTTCGGGCTTAGCAGGTTATTATTGCCGAAAAGCTTTGGCTTAATAGTGAGCCATTCTTAATAATGCCTAATAAAGTCAGAGACTTTATGCCGATTGCGTCCCGACAAGATGTCGGGACGAGCTGTGTGCTTGTCCCAAACTATCATTTGGGGCAACAATGGCACTGCGTCTCTGACGCAAAACATATAAACAAGTACGCTCTTTTTTATACACTAGCCTCCATCCAGCCTAAAGTGTAGTTAAAGACTGCCAGTTGCTGAGGCTCATTGTGTATTTCATGATACATCCCTTCCCATTTTTTGTAGGTGACTTTACCTTTTAGTCGGTGTGCCAATGCCTCACTAGCAGGCTGAGAAGTAATCAAGTCATCTTCACCATGCATGATAAGTAAGGGCACGGGCACTTCACCTTCGTAAGTATTCAAAAAAGAAGCTGCTTCCAATAAGCCCAAACTCGCCGCCGCCGAAATATTTCCATGTACAAGAGTGTCTTGTTTATAAGCTTCTACTACTTTAGGGTCTTTGGAAATGTGTTCTTGCTGAAGACCACTGTTTTGGGTAAAAGTAGGCACAATCGAGCGCATCAACTTACCAATAGTGACCAAAATCGGCTTAGGTTCAAAAGCCAATTGTATCCAAGGCCCCGTCACAATCACACCTTTGACGGCAGGCTTACGACGAAAGAGATAGTTGAGAACCAAATTTCCCCCCATCGAATGCCCATAGAGATAGATTTCCGTGTTTTTGTTTTGGGTATGAACATAGTCCAAAAATACCTCAATGTCGTCCAGATACGCCTCATATTTGGGAGTATGCCCACGTTTACCTTCACTTTTGCCATGTCCCCGATTATCAAGTGCATAGACCGAATAGCCGTTTTTATTAAAAAAATCAGCAAGGTGAGCATAGCGGCCACTGTGTTCACCAAATCCATGAACCAACACAATAGCGGCTTTTGGATTTTCTATTTTCCATGCCCTAGTAAAAAGCGGAAGTTTGTCTTTTGCGGTAAGGGTTTGATTAATTTCGGTCATAGGAGTTATGAATTATCAATCACCAAAGTACCTAAAAATCAATAAAAAACCTCCTTTGATTATTTTATTATTGTATCTACTACCTCGGGAATATTTGCATGGATGAGGGTTTCAAATTCGGCCTGAATTGACTGCGTTTTGTCGGCATTATACCAACGCTGAATTTGCTCCGCTACTTCGGCAGAAGAAACTCCTTGGGCTTTTAAATCAATCATCAACGCTTGTACTTCTTGAGGGCGAGGTCCCCACGTAAACAATTCTTCCAAAGTATCGGCTTTTAAACAAATCAACTTCGGAATAGAACGGCCTCCATTGGTCAGGTACGCATCCATGACATCCAGATTTTTGTCTCTCAACAAAACCTTCAATTCGATATGAGGCTGATATTCGGCCATTTTGACCAAAACTGGAATACTTTGGGCGGCATCTCCACACCATGACTCTGTCAGTACAAGCCATACGTATTTTTCTTGAATTTTATCAAGCGTTGTTTTTAGGGTATCTGTCAACTGTATCGTTTTTTCCAAACGCTTGCTACGTTGCAGATTCATTTTAGTATAGTTGAGATATGCTTCTGTATTGAGTTTAGGGGAGTCGGCAGTAGTTCGTCCTTCCGAAAAGAGAGTTTCAGACAGTGCCTTGTAGGTCTCGTATGTGTACGCTTCTTTGATGTGCTGTGGGGTAATCGTATGTTGGGTATTCATGCTAAAATAAAAGAATTGTGTTGTCTAAAATACCAACAAGAATTACCAACAAGCCGTTCGTTTAGTTTCTTAAAGAAAAGGGTAAGAAAACCGTACCTTCTGTCTTTATAATAAGTTGAATCACATTAAAGAATTATTTAGATAAATGGGAATGAAATCAAAATGGATGCTAACGGGAGCAGCAGCGATTGTGCTACTGAGTTCATTTTCGTTTTTAGGTATCTTTGAGCATAAAGTTGACTTCAATACCGAAGTGAAGCCCATTCTCAACAAGCATTGCATGGCTTGTCATGGAGGAGTAAAAAAGGCGGGAGGCGTTAGTTTTTTGTTTGAGAAAGATATGTATCAGCCTGCCAAATCGGGCAAACCTCCCGTAGTAGCAGGAGATGCCGACGAAAGCGAAATGATGCGACGTATCTTACTTCCCGAAGGGCACGAAGAAAAAATGCCTAAAGAAGCTCCCCCGCTTAGTGAAGAAGAAGTACAAACTCTCACCCAATGGATAGATCAAGGCGCTACTTGGGGGAATCATTGGGCTTACAATAAGGTCGAGCGCCCTGAGGTTCCTGCAATTGGTAGTTTTTGGGCGAGGCTAGGATTGGTAAAGGATGAAGAAACAAGCTGGGTAAAAAACGAAATTGACCATTTTGTGTTGGAAAAACTTCGTGAACAAAAACTCACACCTGCACCCGAAGCCGACCGCGCCACGCTGATTAGGCGCTTGAGTTTAGACCTTACGGGCTTGCCTCCTACCGATGAGCAAGTCAAACAATTTCTGGCAGATTCTTCCCCCAAAGCTTACGAAAATCTGGTTGATTCGCTTTTGGCTTCTCCTGCTTATGGCGAACGTTGGGCGGGTACTTGGCTCGACCTCGCCCGCTACGCTGATACCAAAGGCTACGAACGCGACCCTGGCCGCAATATCTGGCGATACCGAGATTGGCTCATCAAGGCGTTTAATGAAGATAAGCCGTATGATAAATTTGTGGTAGAACAACTAGCCGGTGACTTACTTCCCAACGCTACCGACGATAATCTAATCGCGACGGGTTTTCACCGCAATACCATGACCAACGACGAAGGAGGAACCCAAGACGAAGAGTTTAGGGTAGCGGCGGTCATCGACCGGGTCAATACGACTTGGGATGTGTTTCAGGGTACGACTTTTAGCTGTATTCAATGCCATAGTCATCCTTATGACCCCTTTACCCACGAAGAATACTATAAATATTTAGCCTTTTTCAACAATACCCGTGATGAAGATGTCACAAGCGAGACGCCTACTTTGCGGTTTTACAAAACCGAAGATTCGCTGCGTATTGTCAAAGTAGAAAATTGGATTAAAAACCACTCTGCTTCTTCGTCCAAGGCCATGAGCTTAGAGGACTTTAGGCTTTTTGTGAGAATCGTAGAACCCAAAGTCAATTCGCACGATTTTGACCAACATGTCAATGCTTCTCTACTGGATGCCAAGTACTTTGGAATGCAAGACAATGGTTCGGCACGCTGGCCTAATGTCACCTTGACCGATAAGAACCGTCTCTTGATAGCCATTGGAACCAATGCCGAAAACGCCGTTGTGGAGCTACATCAAGATAGCCTTCATGGTAAGGTTTTGGCAAAATTGGACGTACCCCAAACAGGCGGCGCAGGTCGTGATACAGTGGTGATTTTGCCGGTAAGTCCCGACGCAGGCAAACATCACCTTTACTGGACTCTCAAAAGCCCTAAAACTCCTAAAGATTGGGTACAAATCAAGTGGGCTGCTTTTCAGCAAGCCTTACCGGGAAGTAATCAACCGGGTTTTGTAGAAATCGAAAAACTCTACGCCCAAATCTTAACGGGCAACGTAGAAGGAACTCCTATCATGTACGACGGTCACGGTGATTTGAGTCGCGCTACCCATGTATTTGTAAGAGGGAATTGGACTGTAAAAGGTACAAAAGTGGCGCCTAGCGTTCCTCATATTTTCAAAGCCAAAACTTCTTTCAAAAATCGTCTTGATTTGGCGCATTGGATGACCTCCCGAGAGCATCCGCTCACGGCACGGGTGGCCGTCAATCGCTTGTGGGAGCAATTGTTTGGTATAGGGATTGTCGAAACGGTCGAAGATTTTGGTTCTCAGGGCATCGCACCTACGCACCAAGCATTGCTTGATTGGCTATCAGTGGAGCTAATGGAAAATCATCAATGGAGCCTTAAAAAATTGCTTAAGCAAATGGTTTTATCGGCTACTTACCGACAAAACTCTGCCACTACACCCGAAAAATTAGCCAAAGACCCTTATAATAAATGGCTGTCGCGAGGAGCACGAGTGAGGCTTTCTGCCGAACAAGTTCGCGACCAAATGTTGGCAGTCAGTGGTTTATTATCTTCCAAAATGTATGGTCCAAGTGTAATGCCTCTGCAACCCGATAATATTTGGCTATCACCTTATGATGGAGCTAAATGGCGACTTAGCGGTGGCGAAGACCGCTATCGCCGCGCACTTTATATTTATTGGAAACGAACGGCTCCTTATCCTTCGATGGTCACCTTCGATGTGCCAAGTCGGGAATTTTGTCAGGTGAGACGTATCCGTACCAACACTCCCTTGCAAGCTTTGGTAACACTCAATGACCCAGCTTATTTAGAGGCGGCACATTGCCTTTCCGAAAATATAGCCTCCCAATTCAAAACCCCACAACAACAAATCAGCGAAGCTTATCGACGATTGACTTATCGTTCAATCTCTCCCAAAAAGCTACAAGTGTTGTTGAAACTATATCACAATTCACTGATTGAATATCGCAAAGACCCAACAGCTACTCAAAAACTACTGGCCCATGATGGCAACGCTACTCCCGAACTTGCTGCGCTTACCACTACTGCCAACGCCATGCTCAACCTAGATGAGGTGGTTACGAAAGAATAACAAACCTTGGCAACGTTTGGAATGTTGCCAAGGTTGAGCGAATTAACGCCGCCAACATTTAAAACGTTGGCAGCGTTAATTTTTTAGTTCAGAAATTTTAGTATAATTGGGTCATAAACGATTCCAAACCAGATGAAAATACAATTCTTCGGAGCGGCTCGCCGCGTGACCGGCACCAAGCACCTCATTACGACCGAAAAAGGCACCAAGATATTGCTAGATTGTGGGATGTTTCAGGGTATCAATACCCAAGACCTCAACCAAAATTTAGGCTTTTCAGCCAAAGATATTGATTTTGTGATTCTGTCTCATGCCCACATCGACCATTCGGGATTACTGCCACGATTGGTTCGAAAGGGCTTTAGAGGGCCTATTTACTGCACACCTCCCACTGCTGATTTGTGTGGTATTATGCTTTTGGACAGTGCTTTTATCCAACAAAAAGACCTAGAACGCATCAACGAACGTCGGCGCCGAAGAGGCGATGAAGAATTAGAATTACTTTACAATGAAGATGATGTTCGTCAAACCTTAGATTTGATGGTGCCAGTAGACTATCATCAAGATTTCTGGCTCAATCGTGATGAAGTCAAAGTGCGATTTACTGATACGGGTCATATCTTAGGAAGTGCGGCGATTCATCTCACTATCAAAGACCAAGGTATCGAAAAGCAGGTTACTTTTAGCGGGGACGTGGGTCGCCCCGACGACAAAATACTGCGAAGCCCCGAGCCGTTTCCGCAAGCGCAAATCATCATTTGTGAATCTACCTACGGCGACCGCAAGCATGAGCCTGAGCCAGACGTGAAAACTCATTTGCTGCGTATTGTACGTGATACCTGCGTTACGCGGGGGGGCAAGCTTATCATTCCTGCTTTTGCCATCGACCGTACCCAAGAGCTTATTTATGCCCTCGATCAGCTTGCCAATGAGGGTTCATTGCCACGTCTAAAGGTGTTTATTGATAGTCCGTTGGCGATTAAAGCTACTTCCATCATGCGTAAACATGACGAATATTTCAATCCTGACATTTTGGAATACATCGAAAAAGACGGGGATGCTTTCAACTTTCCTAATTTGTATTATGTATCGGATGTCAATCAGTCCAAAGCGATCAACGACCTCAAAGAGCCATGTATCATTATCTCAGCTTCGGGTATGGCCGAGGCGGGTCGTATCAAACATCACATCAAAAACAATATTCTCGATACCAACAATACTATCTTGATGGTGGGCTACTGCTCTCCCGATAGTCTAGGAGGCGCTCTCAAACGCGGCGATGCAGAAGTCAAAATCTTTGGAGAAACCTACCCTGTAAGGGCACGCGTGGAAGTAATGGACTCCTTTTCAGGTCATGCCGACTATACCGAACTCATTCAGTTTTTGAAATGCCAAGACCCCACCCAAGTAAAGACGTTGTTTTTGGTACATGGGGACTACGAAAGCCAAATTGCCTTCAAAGAAAAACTCCAAGCGGAAGGATTCCGTAATATCGAAATCCCAGTTCAAAATGAGGGGTATTTTATGTAGAGAATAAAACACATCATTGTAGAACTCACCAAATACGGTTTGCTTTGAGAGCCTTGCCGAAGTGGTGGAATTGGTAGACACGCTACTTTGAGAAATTAGCGAGCTTTATCCTGTAAGAGTTCGAGTCTCTTCTTCGTCAAAATAATCTCGAAGACCGGAAAGCCTAGCACTTAGATGTCCGATAGAACGAAGAAACTCAAAATTTATAGTCAAAAAGGTTTAAGTTTGACTTCTCCGAAGTCCTGAGTCTGAATACGAAAACCTCGTACTACAAAGATTAAGCTTCTCCGAAGCTATTCTTTCACAACAGTATTCTGCCTCGGAGAGGCGTAAGGTTTGTAGCTAACAGGCCCACCAACAAAAACAAACGACTTCGGAGAAGTCAAATATAAAATTGCTTGAAGAAAGAATTAAAGAACAGTTTAAAAAGGATAGCTACCACAAATTAGAAGTTTTTTAGGAATCATCTAAATTCTCAATGACTCATATTTGCTTTGCCATTTATTACCTCTTCAGCACCTTCCTCCAAAAAAACGTGAGGACTTTGCTCAAAAAATTCAGATAGGGCATATGATCGGGAAAAGTGAAGAGGCGTGGCTCTTCTAGCAAGTTGGGTGTAGCATAAAAGCGGAGGTAATTTTTAAAGTATTTCAACTTACTAAAGCCTGCGTCTTGCTGGCTCAATATAAGTCGAGTATGCCGCCATTTGGGTCCTAATTGACTCCAAAACACTTCACTTTTTTCCCAATAAAGAACCACTTCTTCAGCGCGATAGCTGCTTTTATCGTGGGACCAATGATTTGAGAATACCGCTGGAACAGGATACCCTAGGAAATGCTCTACTAGCCATGTTCCCCCCAACAATATTCGTTTCATCTTGGCTTTTTCGGCAGTCTGCAATAATTGTTGCCAATCCATGTAATTTTGATGAGTTTTAAAAAACATCAACAAATCACAAAGACTTTTCAGTTGTAACCATGCCTCTCTGCCTCCATGATGTACAAGCATCATTAAAAATATATTTTCGTCGGAGGGAATATCAACTTCTGTCTGATGAATTTTTAGGGTTTGGGTATGCTGAAAAAGGGTGTTGTCCTTGATTGTATACCAATAAAAAGCCTCAGACAATCGCCAATGAAAATCTATGTAAAAAGTAATCCCTTGTTGACTTTGTTTTTTCAAAGCTACCTCGTGCCATCCATAAATTGACAATACGTCTTTGATGAGCTGTGGCGTAGAGATGTTTGGGGGCAGTGTCCCTTTAAATTCAAACTCATAGCCATCTTCCAACAAAACCTCTAAACCTGCTTGTGCTTCTTCTCTAGGCAAATACAAATCAATGTCGCCCACCTCTCGTAAGCCATTGTTTTGGTAGATTTTATGACTCAACAGGCTTCCTTTATAGGGTAAAACACGTACTTGTTTTTTTTTCAGTAAATTTAAAAGCCGTGCCGTTTCTTGATCCATGAGCAGATTGTGCATGGAATGTTGCAAAGCGCGATGCTGATATTGCTCTAGATAAGAAACTGGAATTTTGTGAGGGGAGCATTTTTTGAAGGCAGCGTAAACAATAGGTCTAACCTTATGGTAAGCTGCCATTTGAGTGAGCCGCTTCCAATGGACGGACGGATGGCTTACCAACTCCTCCAAAACATCAGGTTTGACATCTAATAAGCTTATTTTACAGGCTTCAATCAGTATTTGAAGTTCGGTAGATAAACGCATCGGCTAACAGGTGAAGTCAAGAATCCACTTTTGAAGAGCTTTAAAAGTTTTGGGGCGGGCTACTTTTTCTATCGCTACTTTGCTAGCAATAGAGAGAGAATTTTGGAAATGTTTTTTTAGCCAATCGCCTTTTAACAAATGACTTGGCAAAGGAAAATGCTGTGTAAACTCCAGTGGACTTTCGGTGAATTTCACCGTCCCTGTTTTGCTTGAATACGGTCTTTGAAGAATAATCACTTTTTTTAACGGAACAGGCTCTGTAGGAAAAAGCGAGAGGGGCTGCTGATACAAGAATTTGTTGTGTCCTTCAAAAGCTGGTTGGAGAGATTTTTTGTCAAACCCTAGATTGTCAACGCTATTTTCCCAAATCTTAACTTGTGGAAACCCCGGTAACACACAAGGTTGACCTGTAGCATTAAACGCAATAGCCGTCAAATCGTCACTCAAAATAGGGTGATTATGTTGGGCAAATGCCGCCAAGGTGGTTGATTTGCCCGCCCCAGGACGTCCCAAAAACACCAGGGCTTGCTCCTTTACTTTTACGGCACTTCCGTGTAATAAAAAAAGTCCTTTTTGAAGGAGCAGTAACCCAATGGCTTCACTCAACACAAAAAGTCGAAATACATCGTCATCATCCCCGAGCCTTTTATAGCCTAAATGATTGGGGGATAGTACCTGAAAGGTCGCGATGTCTTCCCAGTGCAATACAGGCAATGAATAGTCATGACCTACTTGTGCTTGCACCCCCTTGCGATACACATTGGCGTAGGTTAATTTGGGTACTGACAAGGGTGTAGATGATATATAAAAATCAGGTATACCCTGAACTTCAGGGAGCTGCAAGTCGAAATCTGACTCAATGATGTAGCTATAAGCACGAAAAAGCATTAACAATCATTTATCTATGAGCCTATGGAAGAAGCTAAATATCTGGTGTGAGTTCAATAAAACACCACCACTATTCCCAAATCCAAATAGGAACATATGCAGTTAGAGGAGTATCTCCTATAATAATTTGCTGTTGTTTTTCTACCCAAGCATGAGCTCTAAAACTTTGATTTTCAGTATTGACTCCAATGGTTAATTTATACATGAAATCTCCACGTAGTAAATATTTAGTAGCCAATGCTTGGGGAAGGCATAATATTGAAAAAGGGAGGTTGTAGCTTACGGCTTTTACGGCCCATACTACTTTCTCAACATACGCATCAGAATAAGTTTTTGGTGAAACACCTATAAAAAGTTGATTGAACCAATGCCTAAATTTATGAAAAGGCAAGAAGACTAATCCTAATTTAATAAGACAGATATAAAAAAAAATTCTAATGATTAGATATTTATCTGACCACGTTAGAATACGAAATTTTTTATACCTTTTCCACCAATTTTTCATCTAAAAGCCTTTTTAGAAGAAGTGAAATGTCGTGGGTGCAAGTAGGCTCATCAATCTCAAAAACCTGCATTATGGCATCGGTTAATTCTACAACAGTCATAGGTTTTTGCTGAAGCTCTTCCCATACTAAAGTCCCTACTTCATCAAGCCCATAATAAACTCCCGCATTGGAATTTAGAATGATAGTTTCATTGTCAAGACTTGATGATACAGAATGATTAGAAATTTTAAAGTATTGTGTTAATTCAAAGTCCATGAGAAATTATTTTCTTTTAAATCGCAATTAGAACATCTGCTTGAAGCAATGGTTTTAGATATTGAATTTCAAACTCTAGCCCTAGCGGTTTAATATTCTGGCATATTGACTCAGTGGATTTGGTACCATCAAATTTTTTAAGAATTCGTACTACCATTTCATCGACAATAAAATTTACTTTATCTGTTGATACGTGATAGTCGCCATTTTCCAGAGGTTTAAGAACAAAATTGGAATTGAATTTCAAATATTCAGGAAAACTAGGATGTGTAAACGTATATTGAGTAGCTAATACTCGTTTTTTTAAGATTGCTTGGTTGACCCCTGTAATATTCTCAAATTGTTCAGCCGTTAGAGCATTGACGATACGGTAAGTCTCCTTATAAAATTCGATTTCTCGCCCGTACCACTCTCCCCACATTTGTTTATAATTGTTTTCTATCACTTCTCCTACTGCATTTTCAAATCTCAGTGATTCGGCCGTAGGTGTTTCTAGGGGGATTTGACTCGCATCCCATCCCATTTGAAGCATCGCATACTTAGAAAGTGAATACTCTACATACTTAAGATAATCGTCGAATGCTGTCCAAAAGTTATTACCTTCTTGCCCTCCTACAGATACACAAAAATGAGTGACACAGCAGTGTTCTCGGTATTTCCACACCGAACAGTGGCCTTTATCATAATAAGGGCATCTAAGAGAAGACACCTCATTGGCACTCCACAAATCTGTGGGGCGTTGGGCAGAATCCCTAATTCTTTTGTCGAGCAACTCATAATTGAGTGGATTAAGCACCCCAAAAGGCGTAACCCCTCGTTTGCTAGCAATAATAGCTTCCACACGCTTTTGGCCTTCCAAAAGCGTGTGGTCATTGTCACTTAGAAGTCCACCGATTAGATAATTGGTCAAGAAGGGATAATACGTACAGCATTTAGTACCGACAAAAGTACTATCTCTAGGCTGACACAATACACAATCATGACAAGTCGCTAAGGTTTCCTGAGGGATAGGCTTAGCGACTAAATCAACGAATAAATGATGGTAAACAGGAGGAAGTTTGTCTTGAATAGAAATGAGCATAGATATTTAGACTTACATCATTGCCATCCCCATCAAGCCATTCACATCCGCGGTATCGCTTCCTGCGTCTAGTGTTAGATTTTTTACTTGCCCAAATACCTTTACTTCAGGTTGTGAGTACGTTTTTTTGGCGTTTTGAGGAGTAGTAGTCAAGTTTTTCATAAAAGTAAGGAGATATTTATTTTATTACTTACACAAAAGTAGAAAAAAATAAAATAAAAAAAATAGAGTCGGTTTCTTTTTAGTTAAAAATCTTAATTTTTGTTTAACCAATCATTTAAGTAAATTACCCTCAATACCCCTAAAGCTTCTTGGGACGCAACTTCATTTTGTATTTTACTTAAAAAGTGAAAATATTTTTGCTGATTAATCCAGTCTATAAGTACGTCTTTTTGGGGATGCTTGGTATAGGGAGAGAGAGAACGAATAAGTGCTACCTGATGCCCTGAAAAACTTATTTTAGTTTTTCTACTTACAATTTCAGGGGGTAAATAATCTTTTAACCCTTGCCGGATAGTTCCTCTAAGGGCTCCATTGTCGAAGTTGATTTCAGTAGGAATAACTGCACAAAGCTCAATCAGACGCTTATCTAAAAAAGGGTGAGTATATATAAAACCCTTTCGAGTGCTCACGTTATTAAAGCTTTCGTTTTGTTCGATGATACTTCCTGCATAGACTTCTTTGATGGCCGGATGCATATCGGTTGGCCATTGAAATTGTTGTAAAAATAAATCTGATTGATAGAGAGAATTAGCTTTTTCTTTACTCAGGCAAGAATGTAGAGGTAGTGAAGCTTGAGGGGTTTCTGTAAAAAATAATCGTTTTATGCCCTTGTTTAATTCCTCTAATGAAGGAATATAATTTAAATTTTGGTAAGCACTTATTATCAAGCTAAATAAGGCTCGGTTTTTTTTTTGATGGAGATATTCTTTAAGTAGATATCCTACGTATTCGTGAGTATATTGCTTATAAAATAACTCTCTTTCAGGGCCTTTTTTATCAAAAATATCCACTACGCTGCTCACCGCTATTTTAAATGCTTGCCATTGTCTCTGCCTCAGCACTTCCATAATCCAACTTTTGCCATGCCCTACTATGGTATCACCTTCGTGGCCTGTAAGGGCTACTCTACTTCCATTGTTTGCTATAGCATCGGCTATAGCAAGGTGATTCATCGCGGGTACCACGCTGCTATCGGGCGTATCGTTGGCTTGCATTAACCACCGAGAACTTTCTTCAAAAGAATTCTTGGCCGTGACCCATTCATGGGAAATCCCCCCCCCGTTTACCACGCTTTGAGCGTATGCTTTCTCATCGGCTTCTGGATGTTGTACATCCATATATACAGTATGTAAAGTTTGGTTCCGTTTTTTTAAAATATCTCTTGCTACGACACTCACCGACGAAGAGTCAAGCCCACCGCTCAAATGAGAGCTTATTCCAAAGGGGGTACGAATACGGCATCTAACAGCCTCGATAAAAGTTTCTTTAAAAGCTTCTAAAAAATCATTTTCTGTGGTGAGATGAGCGTATTTTTGGGGATTAAAATGCCATATAAACTTTTTGTGAAGATGATTTTGAGTGATTAGAAGCCGATGCGCCGGCTCTAAGGAATAAATATGATTGTAGTAGGTTTCATTAGAATACATTCGAAAGTCAGACAACCAACATAAATACAGAGCTATTTTGGGTTCGTTAAGTTCATTTGGAACAAACGATAATCGTAGGAGTGCACCTACCTCTGACGCAAATGCCAAACAATGCCCTTGCTTATAATAATAGAACAAAGGACGAACGCCCATGTGGTCGCGCAATAAAAAGAGCTTCTGGTCTTGAGGATTCCATATCACAATAGCAAAATCTCCTATCAAATACTCACCGCAAGATTCTCCCCAATATTCATAAGCTGCTAAAATCAACTCCGAATCAGTGATACCTTCATTTTGAGGGGATTTTAGATTGAGTGTGGTAATCAGCTCTGCGCGATTATCAATGCGGGCATCAGCTATACATATACACCCTGAACGTCCTACAATAGGTTGTTTTTCATAGAATGATTCGTAGGTAATATGCCGCATCAAATGCGCCAATCCTACATGAGCTTCTTTAAAAATTCCTACTCCATCGCTACCGCGATGTGCTAGGGCTCCTATCATAATATCTATTTCATTTTCTACTGGTTTTTTATCAAAATAAATGATACCGCAAATGCCGCTCATAACGAAGTTCCCGTTGAATGTGGGTCGCAAATTTAATTTGTATCCCTCATAAGTTTAAATGATGCTCAAAATATAGTTCAAATCTTTCCAAACTCCTTTTGATTCTAGGGTAAATGCGTCTTTTTCATTACTTTAAAAAGTAGGTTTTATGCCAAACCACTTCTATTTTCACTAAAACAATCTTTCATATGAAAAGAGCCTGCCTGCTCCTGATTGGCTTTTTATCCCTGATGAGCACTACAACATACGGTCAAAGCAACGACCTCTACTTATTTGTGGGTACTTATACCACCAAAACTAGTGAAGGAATTTATGTCTATAAATTTAATACTAACACGGGCGATTTTACCCCAATCAGTGTGGCCACGGGCATCAAAAACCCGTCGTTTTTGGCATTATCACCTGATAAGCGCTATTTGTATTCGGTAGCCGAAATGAGCGGAGGCGCCGTCAGTTCTTTTTCGTTCGACCAAAAATCAGGTTATTTGACTATGCTCAATACCCAATCGGCGGGAGGAGATGGGCCTTGTCATGTGGCAGTTGATAAAACGGGCAAATGGGTCATTGTGGGGAATTATCGCGGGGGAAGTTTGAGTATTTTGCCCGTACAAGTCGATGGGTCGTTGGGCAAAGCCACCCAAACGATTCAGCATGAAGGGAGTAGTGTCAACAAAGAGCGACAAGAAAAAGCACACGTTCACTCTATCAATATTGCGCCTAACAATGAAGATATCTTTGTGCCAGATTTGGGAACCGACAAAATCATGACCTATCAGCTCAACACTCAAACAGGGCAGCTTACGCCCGGCACGCCCGCTTTTACGGCGGCTACTCCAGGAGCAGGGCCTCGGCATTTTACGTTTCATCCCAATGGTAAGTTTGCTTATGTCATTCAAGAATTAGACGGTACCGTTACTGGTTTTAATTATAAAAAAGGGCAACTAGCTCCTTTTCAGACGATTTCGACCGTGCCAGACGACTACAAAGGACGTAAGTGGTGCGCCGATATTCATATCTCGCCCGACGGCAAATTTTTGTATGGTTCCAATCGCGCCCACGAGAGCTTGGTGATTTATAGCATCAATCAAAAAAATGGACAACTGACGTATGTAGGACATCAAGATGTTTTAGGAAAAACTCCCCGTAATTTTATGATTGACCCCACTGGTAAATGGGTACTCGTGGCCAATCAAGATACCGACAATATCGTGATTTTTGGTCGTGACAAAAAAACGGGAAAACTTACCCCTACTGGCAAAGAAATCAAGGTGTCGATGCCAGTATGTTTGATAACACTGTAAACAATGAATCGTCGTCATTTTATTCAAAAAAACGCTTTTTGGGGCTTTGGTACGTTGAGCCTATCGCTACCGACTTCTCAGCTCAAAGCTGATACTCCTCGACTTTATTGGGCCAAGTTACTGTATAAAATCGCTTGGCCAGTTTTGAAAAATTTAGGAGATGAGACTTTAGTCAAAAATTGGAAAGTAGAATACAGCCCCAATTGGGATAATCGCAACCCTCAAGTGGCTTATTTGGAAGCTTATGGACGTACTATGGTAGGAGTAGCACCTTGGCTGGGTTTGCCCGATGAAGCTACAGAAGAAGGACAACTCCGCAAGCAACTCCGCGAAGCCGCACTCAAAAGCATCAAAAACAGCGTCAATCCCTCCTCTCCTGACTATATGCTTTGGCGCAAAGAAGGCCAAACGCTGGTAGATGCAGCCTTTTTGGCACAAGCCTTTCTGAAAGCACCTCATGCCTTATGGGAACCTCTCGACGATATTACCAAAAAACGGGTGATTGAGGAGTTTACTTTGCTCAGAAGGGTAGTGCCACCCAACAACAATTGGGTGCTCTTTGCAGCTATTGTAGAAGCATTTTTACTGTTGATTGGCGAAAATGCCGACCGCTACCGTATCGAATTTGGAGTACGCAAAATAGAGGAATGGTACGTAGGTGATGGTTGGTTTAAAGACGGTGAGGTATTTCATACCGACTATTATAACTCATTTGTGATTCAGCCTATGCTCGTAGATGTGTTGAAAACATGGCTAGATGTCAGCAAACGACAATCCCCTAATGGCTCTCATCGAGCATTACAAGAACGCTATGAGCGGGCCGTGAAACGAATGCAGCGTCATGCTGATTTTCTCGAACGGCTCATTTCTCCTGAAGGCACATTCCCAGCTTTTGGGCGAAGTGTAACTTATCGGTTGGCTGCTTTTCAATCACTCACTCACGCCGCACTTATTCATCAGCTACCCGAGGGCGTAAGTCCTGCGCAAGTACGCTGCGCCCTCACAACAGTAATGAAAAGGATGTTTGCCCAAGCAGGAATTTTTGACAAAGAAGGCTGGCTCACGCTTGGATTTGCTGGACATCAGCCTAATATTGCAGATTATTATTCCAATGCTGGAAGTATGTATTTGACCACACTCGGTTTTTTGCCACTTGGTCTGCCCGCCAATGACCCTTTCTGGACGGAGGCAGATGCCGAATGGACGCAACAAAAAGCGTGGTCGGGCAAACCTTTCAAAAAAGACGGTGCCGTCAATTATTAGATTTTATGCCATTCCTTCCTCTATTATTTTTAATCATGTCACATAACCTTCCTGAGATTGTTTTGCCCCAAAACCAATGGATTACTCTTCCAAATAAACACTTCAGTTTTGCTACCAATGGCAAAGAAGCTTCTCAAAATACAATTGTAAAACTCAAAGCGGATGACGAGTATTTGGAGGTAGAATTTGAGTGTCAACAGAATCCTTATTGGAAACAAAACACTTATCAACAACACAATACTGAAATGTGGAATCAGGAGGTGTTTGAAGTGTTTATTGCCGAAGGTTCAGAAACCCCCGTTCGCTATCTTGAACTAGAAATCAATCCAAACAACGCCCTTTTCGTAGGTTGGATTGACAATCCTACCAAAGAAGCCCCTCAAAATCTAACTTTTGTTCCTTACGAAAAAGCGGGTATCAAACACGAAGTAAAAGCTTCTGGCGAAACATGGACCGGCAAGATGCTCATTCCGTGGGCTTTGATTGGGGGCAAGAAAGAGGTATATCGTCTCAATTTTTTCCGCATTGTTTCTCTTCAATCCCAAGCTGACCCCGACTGGAAATGCACCCCTTCCAACTGCGACTTTACGTGTTGGAGTGCTACGATGAGCGGCGCTACCCCTCGCTTTCACCGCCCCGATGCTTTTGGAGTATTGAGATTAAAATAAGTTTTTGGCAACGTTGCCGACAACGATTGCATAAAAAAATCCAATAAATGAGTTGTTTTGTTATACTTTAAGGGCTAATCTCGTACAGATTTGTCGTATCCATAACCCAAACTCATGAAATCACTCCTACGGATTTTGTTTTTGGTGGCAATGACGGCTTTCCGTCCTGCCACCAATCAACTCACCATTTTTTTATGTGGCGACTCTACCCTTGCTGATAAACTTCCTGCCAATTTTCCCGAAAAAGGCTGGGGGATGGTTTTCCCAAGCTATTTCAACGAAGCCGTTCAGGTTCAAAATCATGCAGTCAATGGACGTAGTACCAAAAGCTTTATTACGGAAGGCCGTTGGCAAAAGGTAATTTCACAAGTTAAAAAAGGAGACTGGGTTTTGATTCAGTTTGGCCACAATGACCAAAAAGTAGCTGATACTACCCGCTCTGCTCCTGCGCAAACGCTTTATCGCCAAAACCTCATCAAATTTGTCAACGAAACGCGCGCCAAAGGTGGCAACCCCCTTTTGATTACGCCCGTGATGCGCCGTAAATTTGATGAGAATGGGGTTTTTGTAGACCAACATGGTGATTATCCTCAAGTAGTCAAAGAAGTGGCCAAAGAGCTGAAAGTCCCCATAATTGACCTACACACCAAAAGCCAAAAAGCCATTGAAAAGCATGGAGTAGAGGGTTCAAAGCTATTGTTTTTACATTATCCCAAAGGAGTTTTTCCAAGATCTCCCGAAGGGATTGAAGACAATACTCATTTCTCAGGCTATGGTGCGGCGGTAATGGCAAGTTTAGTTTTGGAAGGTATTATGGAACTACCGATTGATTTGAAGAGCTTTGTAAAAAAATCCATTTTTACTAACAAATACGAGTACGAATTACCCAAATATGCCACCCCGTATTTTCGTAAAGATACCTTCAATATCGCTCGCTATGGTGCCAAAGCCGACGGCATTACTGTCAATACCAAAGCTATCCAGCAAACGATAGATGTGTGTCATGCCGCTGGAGGTGGCACGGTAATGATTCCAACGGGTCTGTGGCTTACGGGGCCTATTGTCCTCAAAAACAATGTCAATCTGCATATTGCCAAAAACGCACTTTTGCAATTTAGCCGCAACCACGACGACTACCCTATCGTAATCACTACTTGGGAAGGGCAAGAATCTTACCGTTGTCAAGCACCTATTTGGGGAGTAGATTTGACCAATATTGCGATAACCGGAGAGGGTGTACTAGACGGTGGTGGAGAAGTGTGGCGTGCCATCAAACGCGACAAACAAACCAATGCTCAATGGGCCGCGCTCGTCAAATCGGGCGGAGTAGTAAGCGAAAAAGGCGATATGTGGTATCCGTCTGAGCAATCCAAAAAAGGTAATAACACACCCAATGCAGGACGTATTTTGAATGGAGTACATCCAAGTCAGGAAGAACTTGCCTCTTACAAAGATTTTCTCCGTCCCAATATGGTCAGTCTGACTCGTTGTAAAAACGTCCTCATTGAGGGTGTTACGTTTCAAAACTCACCCGCTTGGACCCTTCATCCGCTACTCTGCGAGCACTTAAGCGTCCGAAATGTAAATGTCAAAAATCATTGGTATGCCCAAAACAGCGACGCCATTGACCTCGAATCATGCCGTAATGGTATATTGGAAGGCTGTACTTTTGATACAGGCGACGACGGCATCACTATCAAGTCGGGGCGTGACGAACAAGGCCGTAAGCGAGGCATACCTACCGAAAACTTCATCATTCGTGACTGTAAAGTCTATCATGCACACGGAGGTTTTGTGATTGGTTCAGAAATGTCGGGAGGAGTTCGTAATTTGTTTGTGTCCAATTGTACTTTCATGGGCTCGGACGTCGGGCTTCGGTTCAAAACCGCCCGTGGTCGTGGGGGAGTCGTGGAAAATATCTACGTAACAGATGTGAACATGACCGAAATCCCCGGCGAAGCAGTACTTTTTGATATGTATTATGCTGCCAAAGATCCCGTACCTCTTGAAGGAGAATTCAACGAACTTCCTACCATAAAAGCCGAGCCACTCGGTGAAGGTACGCCACAATTCAAGGATTTTTACATCAAAAATATCGTATGTAAAGGGGCTGAAACGGCGATTTTGGTACGTGGTCTGCCCGAGATGAGCATCAAAAATATCAATATCGAGAATGCAATGATTGAAGCCAACAAAGGGCTTGTATGTGTAGAAGGGGAAAATATTAACCTCAAAAATGTAACGCTACTTACCAAAGATAAAACCGTAATGCAAGTCCAAAACAGCAAAAATGTCACTCTCGATGGTATCAAATATGGTACTGAAAAAGATGTTTTGCTTAAAGTAATGGGCAATCGTTCCGAAAATGTGCGCTTGCTTCATACAGATGCTACGCAAGCAAAAAAAGAGATCGAGCTGGGAGTAGGGGTAAAAAACAAAACTGTAAGTAAGAAGTAATGCTCTGTGGTGTACACATCTTGAAAAAATGGCGGGTCATTTGGTGAAATTACCCGTATGGAGATGTGTACACTTTACTCGTTTATCAATCAGTTTTTGACCATTCAAAAATAGTAGCGGCACTCTCCCCGTCAACCAACACCGAACCTTTAACTCCTTTCAACTTAAAAACAACTTCCAAAGCCCAAGCCAGCGACTTGGCTGTTTTTTGCTATTTTGGACATAGATTTTTAATCATAAAAAACTGAGCGTCGTGGGAAATCACAGTCCAATTATACCCTTTACACGCCTCTGATTGAGGAAGTTGCACAGGGTTGAGTTATCTGAGAAGCACTGACACACTTTCTTCCAGATACCCCCGCTTCATACATCGCCAATACCGCCTACCCAAATGCCTCTGGTGCTACAGGAGGCATAAAGCCCGAAATCATGCGGGTAAGTTTCAAATTCTCTTCGACTCACTTTTACCTCTTCGCTATAATTATCTACGCTTCTGAAGTAGCTCACTATAGTATTTCTTCTAATAATCTATAAGGGTCTCAAAACACAAATTTTGAGAAAAATACGGTCATCAAAAGGGGATTTTTCACATTGGCTGTGGGGAAGGCTTTATCTTAAGTTTGCATGGTGCAATTGCCCACTTTTAAGCAGATAGAATACAGTGCCTTACGATAATCAACTCATTTTTTACTTAAAGAATACCATTATCATGAAAATTTTACCAATCCGTTTGTTTAAGTATGCCCTTTTAGGGGGATTGTTCTTATACTCTACAATCTCCTGTAACAAAGGTGGCGATACTCCTCCTTTAATAGACCCTTCAGATGCTGTCAATGTAGGCAAAGCCCTTATTTTGCCTGACGGTACCGAAACCAAAGAAGGTACACCTCCTGCGCCCAGTACCAATACTCAAGCTCCTAAAGTAACTCCCGTAGTAACCGAACAACCTACCAACAACGGAAGCACAGAGACAGTACCTATTCGGTATTCTAATCTTAACAACGGTATTGGAGGCGTATATGCCCAAGTAGAAGGTGCTACCAATTATTATAACATTCCGCTTTCGGGAGGAGGCAATAGCACTTCAGGTACTATCAATGTCCCTATTGGTATCCCCGAAAATTTTGGAAGTGGCACTTTTGTACTTGTTTACTGTATCTATGACAGAAGCGGACGAGTTAGCAATATACTTCGTATTAGATTTACTATTACCCGGACCGAACCTCTCAAAAGCGGAGAAGGTCGTGCTACAGTAAATGGCCGAACAGTAAAAGCAACTGCCGTATGTGACCTCGACTTTGGCCCTTATGGACGCGGATACGGAATCCAAATCAATGACAATCAAATCATTATATTTTATAATATGCGCCAAGGAAATGTTCAATTAGGAGACTTAGAAGCCTTGATTGACAACAGTATAACTGGCGATATCACCGCACCTTTTGCATGGTATTTTGATGGTTCTTCTATATACTGGTCTGTTTCGGGCTCAGCTACTGTAAGCGGAAAGAAGATTTCGAGTTCGGCTACTTTCAGAGAAGCTTTTGGGTCACGAACTATTTCCATTACTGCTTCAGGAAATTGTCAATAGTCTGGTAGTTTACCTCTCAATCACCATGACTATGAAAAACTTTGGTTTCATTTTAGGCCTTTGGTCTTTACTGCCCCTTAGTATATGGGGGCAGGGCTTTACCACTAAGCTCTCGACTTCCGATACAAAAGAATACCTGAAAATAGACGCTTACGATTCGGATGAAAATAGAGGAAAAGTTTATTTTGGGGGATTTCTTGGCTACAATTATAGCACCATTTCGGTACCATCAGGTAGCGAAAAGCCCGATTGGTTTAGCAATGCCAATCTCGGGCTTACTTTTGGTTACGCCAAAAGAATCAATATTCAATTGGACGCCTTTCTAGTAACTACTGGTTTTAAGACCACCGACTACACCAATATCATCGCAAATGGAGGAGTAGTAAAAACCCAAACCTACGTCAATCGAATACTGGCACCCTTACAATTAGGGATTCATATTGGCCAAAGTAAGTCTTGGTATGTACAAGGTGGAGGGTTTGGGTCGTATTTATTAAATGGTCGGCAAACCGTTGAAAAAGGGAATATTACTCGAAAACAAGATCTTGATTTTTCGGGTAGCGAAGGGAGAATAGAATATGGGGCTGTGGGCGGGTTAGGATTTGTGAGCTATGGCGATAAGCGCAACAGGAAGTTTATAGAAGCAAGGTGGTATCATGGATTAGGAAATGATACTGGTCTGAGTTCGAGTAGCGGTTTCTTGCGCATGATAGCCTTCCATGTAGGTACTACTTTTTAAAGATAGTTCCCACTCATTTAGCTAATATTTCTTCAAAAACCGTAACCGTTTTCTTACTTGCTTTAGCCATTCGCGAGCCATCAGTTCGTGGGCAAAAACGGTAGGATGAATCCCGTCCCAAATCCAATACTCGGCGGGAGTTTGATGCATTGCTTTGTCTAATACAGCAGGATAATCCACCACTACTGCATCAAACTCCCCCGCTAACTTTCGCACTACTTCTTGGCGTGCTTGGGTAAGGTCACGCCATTGTTCCCAATTTTCGGCGCGCTTGCCTACTCCATACACAAACGGAATACCCAATACAAACAAAATCTCAGGATTAGCACGGCGGCAATCCTCAAGCAAAGTACGATAAATACCCTGAAATGTTTCTAAGGATGTAGCTTCAGGGGCATTATTGATAATCGCATTGACATCATTGATACCAATCAACACACTCAACACATCAGGCTTTAAGGCGAGGGTATCACTTTCCCAACGTTTCTGCAAATCTGTGATTTTGTTACCGCTGATACCCCTATTATAAAACGTAAAACCTCTGTCTGGAAAATCAGCTCCTATCCTACTCGCCACCGAATACGCATATCCGTGTCCCATGATGTGGTTAGGGTCAAGGTTTCGACCGCGATTTCCGTCGGTGATCGAATCCCCCTGAAATAAAAATACCAGTGATTTTGGGGATAATAAGGCTTGAGATTCATTGACTAAACTCAGGCCCGTAGCCCCTCCTAGCGATTGGATAAACTTACGTCGCTGCATCTATTTTTAGAAATAAAATTACATTTCTCCGTCATCGTCACCATCTTTTTTCTTGCCTGATAGTTTTGTCTGACGAAGTCGATAGCTGAGAGTCAAATTGATTTGGCGTAAACGTCCTTGAAAATTCCCTTCCGTGTAGAAATTAGCGCCTGAGGTGGTAGAACGAAACTTCCTCGAATTGAATACATCGGTCACATTGAGCGTAATGGTACCGTTGTTTTTAAAAATATCACGACTAATCGCCAAATCTAAAGTAGCAATCTCTCGGCGTGTTCCTTGGGTAGTTTGTTGAGGAGCTTCATAGTTTCCTCTTACTTGCACATCCGTTGATTTCAAAATAGTGATTCGAGAAGTCAAACGTGCAAACCACGTATAGGTATCACTTTTATAGCGGGCGTCGAGATTGCTACCATCTGTGATGGCCCGATAAAAGTTAAAATTGCCATCGATTTTCCACCAATCAAAAGGGTTATAAGAACTTGTCAACTCTAAACCGTAAGCATTTTCGGTAGCAAGGTTTTCGGGGCGAGTGATAGAATTGCCCTGCGCATCTACGCGTCGGATACGCTCCACTTCGCCCGTGGTATAGCGATAATACAACGACGATGTAAACGAGCCCTTCTCTACGTATTTGATATGCCCAATCTCAAAGGCATCCGTAAATTCGGGATTGAGGTCGGGATTGCCGCTGTAAAAATTTCGGCTATCGCTAAAAGTCATAAAAGGGCTCAGGTCATTGTAACGAGGCCGACGCGTACGGCGACTATAGCTCACTTGCAAGGCATTTTGCTTAGGCAGCTCATAAGTAAAGTGGGCACTAGGAAAAAGATTAAAATAATTTCGGGGATTGACTTCGTTGGTTTGTTTGAGGGTGGTTTTCACGTCTGTCAATTCTCCTCTCAGCCCAAACTGGTAAGAAAACTTATTGACTTTATTGCCCAAAATACCATAAAGGGCGTGGATGTTTTCTTCATATACGAAGTTGTTGGTCAACCCTGGTAAAGGCACATATACGCCTTGCTCGTTTTGTTCTCGTACCCAATAGTCGTTGGTCATAGTCCGCAAACTGCTTCGCAGACCCACTTCAAACTTGCCGTCTTTTCGGAAAGGATGTACATAATCTATCTGAAAGAGCCACTGTTTTTCGGTTTCATCGTTGACCGACCGCTGCAAGATATTCCGCGAGATACGCGTAATTTCATCAGGCAAGAAAGTATTTTGGGTAAAGATTTGGTCGGAGTTTTCCCAGTTGTTCAAAAACCGAACGTCAGCGGTAAGTTCGTGGCCTTCGCGGGCAAATGTCTTTTTATAATTGAGCGAATACTCCGAGTTAGGTTCCGTCTCAGTTTCGTCTTGGGTCCGCTTCGTGATGCTTTGTTGATTGTTGAGATTGGATACATAGTCCCGATAATTGATAGTAGTATAGCGTTTGCCTTTACTTGTACGCCAAGTGTAAGAAGCCGTCAGAATATTTTTAGGGTTGAAGAAATAATCAAATCCAGCCCGGGCACTGTTGTTCATTCCTTGGATTTTATTATCAGAATTTTGTCGAGTCAAAAAAGTAGAATCATTTCGATATACTTCTTGGTACTGAGAGCCGCGCCCCGGAGTATCGCGGTAGGAAAGCGTATAATTAACGAAGAAATTAAGGTTTTTTCGACGATAATTCACATTAGCAGCTACGCCATAATTGGTAGGATGCCCTAAAATCACATCAAAAGACCCATTAAATCCTTGTTGACGGTCTTTTTTGAGAATAATATTAATGATACCCCCCATGCCTTCTGCTTCGTATCTTGCCGAGGGATTGGTAATGACCTCAATGCGCTCAATCATACTACCCTGCAATTGTTGCAAGCCAGCCCCGCCTTTAAAACTCACCAAACCCGACGGCCTTCCATCAATCAGAATACGCACGCTGCCGCTTCCTCGCAAGCTTACATTGCCTTCTACGTCTACTGCCACAGATGGGACATTGGTCAGGATGTCAATGGCTGTTCCACCCGAATTAGCCAAATCTTTCCCTACATTGAAGACCTTTTTGTCGAGGGTAAGTTCCATAGAGCTTTTTTCGGCTCTGATTTCTACTTCATCAAGCACATTGGCCGATGGCGTCATCTTTATCACACCCAGGTCGAGAGGAGAATTGTCTTTGGCAAGTTGGATATGGGTTATTTTGTAAGACTTGTAGCCCATAAATTCCAATACCCCCGAATATACCCCCGCCGCCGCATCTACGCTAAACATACCTGCTTCGTCGGTAATAGCGCCTGTTACAAAAGCACTGTCTGTTTTGGTAAACAGCCGAATACTTGCATAACTCAAAGGTGCAGTGGTTTGAGCATCAATTGCCTTGCCAGTAATTTTTAATTTGCCCGTATTTTGAGCCAATCCCTTTCCCAAAAAACTTACTCCTATAATGATAACACTGAGGAAAATTTTTGAAGAAAATGGTTTACAAAAGGTGTAGATAGAAATATTCATTAGATGTAGAAAATAGGATAACACAACCCGTCTATTAGAAAACCTTATTTTAAAAAGGCAGGGGCGCTTACTATTTACTAAAAAAAATGAGCGTTATCCTTCTTCACCGCTAATCAAACTCTTTTGTTTTTTAGCGCCAGAAGCTTGGTTGAGGCGATACATTACGGTCAGGTTGATTTGGCGAGCGCGCATACCCATCGTGGCATCGGTATAAAAATTAAGTCCTTCCGTAACTGTCCTCATATAACGTGAGTTGAATAAATCTATCACGTTGAAAGTAAGGGTTCCTTTGCCCTTCAAAATTTCTTTACTAAAAGCCAAATCCACAAAGGTACGCGACTTGCGGCGGCCCTGTGGAAGCTGCTGAGGTGCTTCGTAATTGGCGCGAATTTGTAAGTCTGTACCTTGGGCAAGATTAAAACGCGACGTTTGACGGGCAAACCAGCTATAAGTATCGGCTTTAAAAGTAGCATCAAGATTTTGACCATCGGTAATAGCTCGGAAAAAGTTGAAGTTAAAATCAAGCTTCCACCACTTAAAGGGCGTATAAGTACTTGTAAACTCTGCTCCAAAGGCATCTTCGGTAGCCAAGTTTTCGGGGCGAGTATTAGAAAACCCTTCTGCGTCTACTCGCCTAATACGTAGTACTTTACCGTTGGTATGACGATAATATAACGAGGAAGTAAACGAGCCTTTCTCAAAATATTTGATGTGCCCTAAATCAAACGAATTTGTAAATTCTGGGTTAAGGTCGGGATTGCCAGAGAAGAAATTTCTCTGATCCGAAAAAGTTACATAAGGGCTCAAATCATTGTAAGTAGGCCGCCGCACCCGACGACTATAGCTCAACTGAAAAGCATTTTCTTGGTTGATATTATACGTAAAATGCGCGCTTGGGAAAAGATTAGCGTACTGGCGCGGATTGGATTGGTTTGTCTCTTGGAGGATGGTTTTGACGTCCGTCATTTCGGCTCTCAAACCAGCTTGGTAGCTAAACTTCTTGGTTTTGTTGCCGATGATGCCATACACTCCGTGGATATTTTCTTTGTAAATAAAATAATTGTCCAAGCCAGGCAAGGGCTCAAAAACCCCTTGTTCGTTGCGTTGGGTCACGATATAGTCATTGACCATATCCCTAAAGCTACTTCTTAGCCCTGTTTCAAACTTACCATCCTTCCCAATCGGCTGTACATAATCCAACTGTGCAATCAACTGATTTTCGTATTCATCGTTCAGTGATTTTTGAAGCAAATCCCCTTTTTTATTCGGGCTTCCATTGGCAAAAACACTACTTTGGGTAAAGGTTTGATCAGAGCGCTCCCAATAAGTCAAGTAGCGTACATCAGCAATGAGTTCCTGTCCCTTTTTATTGTAAGTCTTTTTATAAGTGATAGCATACTCCGAATAAGGCTCTGCTTCTGTTTCGCGTTGTTGGCGGTCAGTAATCGTGTTTAAGTTTGAGAGTGTATTGATATAGTCTTTGTATTGATTGTTGGTAATACGAAGTACATCTGTGCGACGAAATTGATAAGAAGCTGTCAGGATATTTTTGTCGTTAAAGAAATAATCCAACCCCCCACGGATGGTATTGGCTACGGTTCTTACTTCACCATTGTTGGTTTGTTGCAAAATCGCCGTTGTATCTTTTCCGTATACTTCCTGATATATCCTCCCTGCACTGATAGGTATCCGATACGCAATACCATAATTGAGGAAAAAATTGAGCTTGTTTTTGCGATAATTCACATTGGCTGCCACCCCAAAATTGGGTCGAAAGCCCGTTACTACTTCAAAAGAGCCATTAAAACCCTGCTTTCTTTCTTTTTTTAGTACAATATTGATAATCCCCGACATCCCCTCCGCTTCGTAGCGAGCCGAAGGATTGGTGATGATTTCGACGCGTTCGATTTGATTTCCCTGTAATTGCTGCAAACCTGCACCTCCTTTGAAACTCACCAAACCCGACGGCTTTCCGTCAATCAAAATGCGCACACCATCGCTGCCTCTTAGCTTTACATTACCTTCGGTATCGACCGACACCGAAGGGACATTGCTCAAAATATCGATGGCAGTTCCTCCAGCATTTGCCAAATCTTTCCCCACATTGAAGATTCTTTTATCAAGAGACAGCTCCATAGAGCTTTTTTCGGCCTGCACTACTACCTCATCCAAAGTACGCGACGATGTCTCAATCTTGAGTACTCCCAAATCATGCGCAGCTTGTTCTTTAGACAATTCAAAGGCCGCACTTTTCAAAGATTTATAACCAATAAACTCCACCACTGTATAATATTGACCATAAGGCACTTCTACCAAAAATTGACCTTTATCATCAGAAATAGCCCCCGACACCAATGAGCTATCGGTGGTTTTGTGTACCCGAATCGTCGCATAGCCCAGCGGTGCGCTGGTTTGAGTATCTACTATTTTACCTTTAATGGTGGCTTTTTTGGCATTTTGAGCTTCTAGTTGAAGACTACCAACCAAAAGAAGAGTCAAAAATCCGAGCGATTGGAGAATTGAAAAGAGCGGTGTAATGGTTTTCATAATTTCTATAAAGAAACAGATAAGCGAGATGTACTCACCCAATCAAGGAAAAATGAGTAGTCGCTACTTTCGACGCATCACCAAGCTATCGGCAGGATATTGAGCCTTCAGCGAATCCATGTTGGCTTGCGCCCAATTGAGAAGACTTTGCTTTTGTAGTTCAGTAAGATTAGCCCCCGCATGAAGACCCAAATAGGTATAAGAAGCCAGAGGCATTTCTCCTTCTTTGACCATTTCGATGGTTTCTTCAAACTTATGGTTTTGATAGGCTACTGAACGCGAAGTAAAGTTGGAAAAATTGAGGTGACGCTTGCCGTCAGTTACGTGATGGTCCAAAAACCACGCTACAGGTTGTATGTTGGCATACCAAGGATACTCCGTTTTGTTGCTGTGGCAGTCGTTGCAGGCCACGGCTAAAATCTGCTTGACATCTTCAGGAACGGCATACTTGGTTGAGACATCATACGTGCGGTCGTCGGAAAGATTTCTTTCGGGACGAATCAATTGTATTGCTACCAATACAACGCCTAAGCCTATTAAGATTTTTTTCAACATGATTTTGGAAGAAATTTAGGTATAAAAAAAAAATTTTCTTCAACAAAGATACTGTTCTTGAATACCCCAAAAAATGATTTTTATCCATAATCGGCGGAGGTCGCTTTTTCACCGACAGCCTCCTAAAAAAGACTGATGGTCAACCATTTTACACTAAAATAAAAGCACCTGACCTAGCCTTTTTGATAGACTTTGTCAGGTGCTTTGCGAAGGCCAACAACCTCCTAAAAACTATTTTCGCTTACGTTCAGTGCTGCGTTTACTAGCGGTTTTTCGTTGAAAAGTACGTTCTTTTTTACCCGATGAAGCCGAACGAACAGGCGTAGCATCAGCCAAAATCAAATCCATACTTCGGCGCGAGATATTGGTTTCTTTGACTTTAACTTTCACGGCATCCCCAAAAGTATAGAATCGCTTCGAGCGTTGCCCCACAAGTCGATAATTCTCTTTGTCTAATTCGTAATAATCGTCGGTGAGATCGTTCATCCGAATGAGTCCTTCGGAGGCCGTTTCGGTGATTTCTACAAAAATCCCAAATTCCGTAACCCCCGTAATGATACCATCCCAGATGCGGTTGGGTTCCATAGAAGCCATAAACTCCACTTGTTTGTATTTGATACTGGCTCGCTCGGCGTTGGCGGCGAGCTGCTCACGGGCCGACGAATGCTTGCAAGCAGGCTCATATTCTGCCCGTTCGGGCGAGGGCTTTTGATCTAAATAATGCTGCAAAAGGCGATGCGCTATCATATCGGGATACCGCCGAATGGGCGACGTAAAATGCGAATATCGCCGAAACGCCAACCCAAAATGCCCCACGTCTTCGGTGCTATATCGCGCTTTGGCCATGGTTCGAATCGCCAATTGCTCCAAAGCGTTTTGTTCGGGTTTGCCTTCCAAATCAGCCATGAGTTGGTTGAGCGATTGAGCGGCAAGTTTTTCGTTTTCTACCTTCAACTTGTACCCCAATCTCCCCGCAAAAGCCGCAAACACCCGAAGTTTTTCCATATCAGGTTCTTCGTGAATACGATAAATCATGGTGTTGGGCGCGGCTTTGTCTTTCGATTGACGATAGATAAACTCTGGCACCCGCTTATTGGCCAGCAACATAAACTCTTCGATGAGCTTGTGAGCATCTTTTCTTACTTTGGTATAAATCCCCAAAGGTTTGCCGTTTTCATCCAATTTGAATTTAACCTCGGTTGTTTCAAAATTGATAGCGCCTTTGGCAAAACGAGCATCGCGAAGTTTATGAGCCAAGGCATTGAGCATGGTCAAAGCAGGCATATATCCCAACGCTTCTTCGCTCGGCTCTGTAAGCGGCGGGGCTGTATCGGCTGCTTCACCTTCAGGGCGAGTCGCCCATTCGAGTACTTCTTGTGCTTCTTCGTACGTAAATCGCTTGTCGGAGTGAATCACTGTACGGCCAAACCACTCGTTTACGATTTTTGCCTCGGCATTCATTTCTAGCACTACCGAAAACGTAAGCTTATCTTCGTGAGGACGGAGTGAGCATAAATTGTTAGAAAGCTTTTCGGGCAGCATCGGAATCGTTCTATCTACCAAATACACTGACGTAGCCCGTGCATAAGCTTCACGTTCTAAGGCAGTATCAGGACGCACATAGTGTGTCACATCGGCAATGTGAACGCCGATTTCATAGTTGCCATTTTCGAGAAGTTGCACCGAAAGGGCATCATCAAAATCTTTGGCATCAGCGGGGTCTATGGTAAAAGTAAGGACTTTGCGCATGTCTCTCCGACGGGCGATTTCGTCGGCAGTGATGGCTTCCGAAATCGCTTCCGACTCCGCATTGACTTCTTCCGGAAAATGGTAAGGTAGCCCAAACTCCGCCAAAATGGCGTGCATTTCGGTTTCGTGGGTACCTGCTTTTCCGAGGACCTCTAGTACTTCGCCTTCCATTCGGCGCGAACGCGTGGGATATTGCGTAATCCGCAGCAAAACCTTATCACCGTCTTGGGCATTTTTAAGTTTTGCTTCTGGAATGTACACATCTTCATAGATACGGCGATTGTCGATAGTTACGATGCCGTATTTGGGCCAAAGCTCCACTTCTCCCACAAACTCCGTACGACCACGCTCGATGATTTCTTCTACACGCCCTTCTCTGCGGCGGCCACTCCGATAATCGCTAAATAGCGTAATACGCACTGTATCGCCATCGATAGCACCACGTAAGTCGTCGGTATCTACCCATACATCCGTATTTTCGGACAAGGGTGTTTTTTCGGAAGGTGACGTATCTAAGACGACAAAAGCGTAATTTTTGTTGACATGCTCTACTTTTCCAATCAACACATTGGCGCTTACATTGGTAGCATACAGCCCCTCTTCGGTACGTTTTACACGGCCTTCTTCAATAAGTTCTTCCAACAATCCATTGAAAATCAGACGCAATTTATGGTCATCAGCGTCAAAATGAGTGTGAAGTTGATGAAGTTCGAAGGGTTGTTCGTTATTGATTTCAAAAAAAGTAGCAATTTCTGATTTGAATTCATCCAAAAAAGAAACAATCTGTTTTTGGGGGCGGGTCTTTTTCGTTTTTTTAGGCCCGCGCGTATTTTGTTTTTTCTTCATAAATGCTGGCGACCCAAAGCCGCCACTACGGTTAATCACTAATGTATTTACTAAAGAGCGCTTCTAAGGCGTTCCTTAGTAATATACGAATTTATTTCTTAAATAAACCAATTTTTTCAAAAAATCATTACAACTGAGGGATTTTTGAGTCTGTGCATTTCCCATCAAGATAGACTAAATGCAAAAATTATAGTAAGCTTTTTCCGAACAATATCCTGATTTCTGTCGTATATATGCAATAGATTTTATTCATTCACTTTTACACCCCTCACTTTATGCAATCCTACTATAATTCCGAAGACCTCAAAAAATTTGGAAGCATTGGCTCGTTTGGAGCTAAAGATTTGGCCAATGATTTTTTTAAGTATTACGGCGACGTATTTGCCGAAGGTGCTCTTACTTCGCGCGAGAAATCGCTGATTGCGCTCGCAGTAGCTCATGTGCTCAAATGTCCTTACTGTATCGACGCCTATACCACCGATACCCTCGAAAAAGGCTGCTCCGAAGATGAAATGATGGAAGCCGTACACGTGGGAGCCGTCATGGCCGCTGGTATCACCCTGGTACATAGTACTCAAATGATTAATAAAGCCAAAGAGCTTACCATGTAAAGGCGCTTGGTTGTTTGATTTTTCTCGCTCATCAACATTCTGTCATGAATCCTGTCAAATCGCTCAAAGCTCAAAAACATCAACTTGGAGATACGGCATTTCAGCTTCGCGTCTTAAACGACGACGAAAAACTGGGGCAACATTTGCCTCTTTTTCACGAACAATTAAAACCCATTGGGCTTTTTCCGCTTACTCCTACTCAGCTTGATATTTTTCAAATCAATGTGGGTAAAATGTGCAATCAAGTATGCAAGCACTGTCATGTAGATGCTGGGCCTGACCGCAAAGAAATCATGGCCCAAGAAACGCTTCAACTGTGTTTGGATATTTTACAAAAACACTCCTTCAAAACCATTGATTTGACAGGCGGTGCTCCCGAAATGAACCCTCATTTCCGGTGGTTTATTGAGCAAATCAGAGCCGTAAGCCCAAGTATTAACATCATTGTTAGATGTAATTTGACCATTATTTTGGCCAATAAAAAATACCACGACTTACCTGATTTTTTCAAAAAACACCGTATTGAAGTAGTTTCTTCTTTGCCTTTTTACACGGCTTCTCGCACCGACTCTCAGCGGGGCGATGGCGTATTTGAGGATTCTATCAAAGCCCTTCAAATGCTCAATGCCGTAGGCTATGGCCAAGAAGGCTCTGGCTTAGTACTCAACTTAGTGTATAATCCGGCAGGAGCGTTTTTGCCAAGCGGACAAGCAGGGCTTGAAAAAGAGTTTAAACGGGTTCTCAAAGCCAAATACAGTATCGCTTTCAATCATCTTTTTTGTATTACTAACATTCCCATTAGTCGCTTTTTAGATTATCTGTTGGTGAGCGGAAATTATAGCTCTTACATGGAGAAGTTGGTCAATTCTTTCAACCCTGTAGCTGCTGCCAATGTCATGTGTCGCAATACCCTCTCGGTGGGGTGGGAGGGGTATTTGTATGATTGTGATTTCAATCAAATGCTTGATTTGAAAGTAAATGGCTCCGCCAAACATTTACGAGATTTTAACCTTCAAGTCCTCACCAATCGCCCTATCGTCCTCAATCAGCATTGTTATGGATGCACTGCCGGCGCGGGTAGCTCATGCGGTGGCGAAGTAGCCTAACGAAAGAAAAATTGCCTTTTTCTTTCGCTAGGATTGATGTTGTTTTTTCTTACTTTTGTACAAAAGTATGCAAGCATAATACTGTTTGTACAAATGGAAACTTACGGCAAAATTCTCCTAATCGCCATGCCCATTTTTTTGGGCTTGGTGCTCCTCGAAAAATGGTACGGATGGGCAGTAAAAAAACACCCCTTTCGTACGATGGATACGCTCTCAAGCATGAGCTCAGGCTATACCAACATCATCAAAGATGTACTAGGGATAAGCATTTCAATCCTAACCTACGGCTGGATGGTAGAACACTTGGCCATTTACAAAATTGAGTCGAGCGTGTGGGCGTATGTAGTAGCTTTTATCGCCCTCGATTTTTCTGGCTATTGGGTACACCGCTTGAGTCACGAAATCAATTTCTTTTGGAACAAACACGCCATCCACCACAGCAGCGAAGAATTTGATTTGGCCTGTGCCTTACGTCAAAGCATTTCTTCGTTTGTGAATTTGTTCACTATTTTTCTATTACCAGCGGCTTTGCTCGGAGTTGACCCTCAAGTTATAGCAGTAGTAGCACCTCTTCATTTGTTTGCCCAATTTTGGTATCATACCATTTATATTGGCAAAATGGGCATCTTGGAGCATATTATCGTTACGCCTTCGCATCACCGCGTTCATCATGCGCTCAACCCCGAATATCTCGACAAAAACCACTCTCAGATTTTTATCATTTGGGACAAGCTATTTGGTACTTTTCAAGAAGAATTGCCCGATGTGCCTCCCGTGTATGGTATCACTCGTCCAGCCAATACTTGGAATCCCATCAAAATCAATTTTCAGCACTTGTGGCTGCTTATTCAAGATGCTTATCGCACCCAAAGCTGGCGCGACAAACTCAGGATTTGGTGGATGCCTACGGGTTGGCGCCCTGCTGATGTGATGGAGAAGTATCCCGTCGCTAAAATCGAAGACCCTTATCACTTTCAAAAATATGCCCCTCCTGCTTCCAAAAAACTGCTGGTGTGGACTTGGTTTCAGTTCTTATTCACTTTTGCCCTTATCAATTATTTTTTCCTCAATATCGCCCAAATCGGCTCCCCGTTGATTTTTGTGTATGGTGGGTTTATTTTTTTGAGTGTATTTGCCTATACAGAGCTTATGGATCGTAATCCTTATGCCTGGATGTGGGAGGGTGCCAAGAATGCCATTGGGCTTTGGCTCATTTACCAAACAGATTGGTTTGGTATGAGTACCAGCCTACCTTGGGTTACTTTTGTCTTGGCAGGGTATTTTTTGGCTTCTACGCTTATTGTATGGATGTTGAGCAAGCCAGAAATAGAGAAAGAAACAGACACTCACTATCAAGAAGAGTCTGTTCTTTCTCACTGATTTTTTACTCATCCCAAAGGTTTTGGAGGGTATAATCACTACCCTCTAAGCACCAAAAATTGCCTTTGATATATCGATATTGCAGGTCTAGTTGTTTGATTTTAGCCATTTCCACGTCGGTCAAGTCTATGTCAGCCGCTGCCAGATTTTCCTGAAGACGGTGAGGGTTAACGGACTTAGGAATGACAGAAGTCTGCCGATTTACGGCCCACGCCAGCATCAATTGCGCCGTAGTACAGCCTTTGGCAAGGGCTAATTGTTGCAAGGTTTGATTTTCAAACAACTTTGGCTCTCCTTCCAAAATGCGATTTGCAGGCCTATCAGCCGAGCCTAACGGGCAATAGCCTGTCAAGTGAATCCCTTTGGTTTTACAAAACTCCACCAAGGGCCATTGTTGCAAAAAGGGGTGTAATTCTACTTGGTTTACTTCCGGGTACTGTCCAGTAGCACTCGCAATTTCTTCTATTTTTTTGATGCTAAAATTAGAAACACCAATGTGCTTGGCAAGCCCTTTTTCTTTCAACTCTATCATTCCTTGCCATGTTTCTGACAAAGGCACATCCTCCAAACTCACCATATCGGCACCCACTTGCGGAAAAGATACTTCATGTTTTAGAGCCACAGGCCAATGAATTAAATATAAGTCTAAATAATCGAGCTGTAAGTCGTGGAGCGTGGTCTGAATAGCGGACAAAATGTACTTTTGCTCGTGGCTATTGTTCCAAAGTTTGGAAGTAATCCACAAATCTTCTCTTTTCACTACCCCCTCTCCGATAGAATCGTGGAGTGCCTCCCCGATTTCTTTTTCGTTGCCATAAAGCATAGCACAATCAAAGTGCCGATAGCCTAGCTCTATGGCCGTTTTTACAGCTTTATACACTTCTCCTTTGGACGATTTCCAAGTGCCTAAGCCCAACAAAGGCATCTTATCACCATTTTGGTATTCAAAATATTTCATATGAGTTAGTGGATTAATTTCTCAAACCTTTTGCCATTATAAAAAGTTAAAAAAGACAAAAGTATATTTCTAATGTCGTTTCAAGGAAAAAACATTTTAATCATTGGTGCAAGTTCAGGCATCGGCCATGCCCTCGCCCAGACACTTCAAGCAGAAGAAGCTCATTTATTCACGGCTTCGCGCCGTCCTGTAGAAGGGATTTTAAGTCAGCATTTTACATGGGATGTATCACAGCCTCTTCCTGACGGGCTATTTGATACGCTTCCTCAACCCCTTCATGGGTTAGTGTATTGTCCTGGCACGATTCAGTTAAAGCCTTTTCAACGGTTTTCGAATGAAGATTTCAAGAACGATTTTCAAATCAATGTGTTGGGAGCTATCAATGCGATTCAGGCTACTCTTGGGCGACTAAGAAAAGCAAACGGCGCCTCAATCGTGCTTTTTAGTACCGTAGCCGTGCAGACTGGAATGGGATTTCATGCTTCTATTGCTGCTTCTAAAGGAGCCATAGAGGGGCTAACACGCTCCCTAGCAGCAGAGTTGGCACCTGCCAAAATTAGATGCAATGCGCTTGCACCCTCACTCACAGATACACCCTTAGCGGCGTCTTTGCTATCTAATGAAGAAAAAAGAGAAGCTTCGGCCAAGCGTCACCCTTTGGGAAGAGTAGGAACACCCCAAGAACTAGCAAGTGCTGCCAAATGGCTTTTGTCAGAAGAAGGGAGTTGGATTACAGGGCAGATTATTGGAATAGACGGCGGCATTGGAAAGTTGAAATAACTTCCAATACCGCCGTCTGCTTTAGGAAATATCCTGTTCTGCTAGCGTAAGTCGATTACCTCTACGCCCTTGTACTGTGAGGCATCAAAGGCAAAGAATTTATCTTCTACGCTGACATTAGGAGTAAATTTATCTACTCTAAATACCACGCGCTGTCCATTGCGCTGAGTAATTTTCCAGCTTTTTACGGACTTGTCTTTTTTGTCAACTTTGATTTGGACTTTTGCCACCTTGCTTTCTTTCTTCTCGGGCGAAAGCTCCACTACTTCATACACTCTTCCGCTCTCGGTTACTTCTTCGATAAAAACATACTTATACCCTTTTTTGTAAATGGTATATACTTTGGTGGGGTCGATATCTCCTACTTCTTTAGGGTCGTAGTTGTTGACAGTAGCTTCATTACTTTCCTTGATGTAAGTGGTCATGGTTTTACCATCATTGAAAATCTCCTGACCTGCCATTTTTAAGCGAAACTTAGTACCTTTTACCGTAGCGTCACCTTTCAAGGTTTCTTTGGGGCCGGTTCCTTCGCTAGTATAAGTAAATGCCACCTTAAAAGTTGTCATTGACTTGTACTTGTTACTCATAGCGTCCAAAATGGCCGCCGCTCGTTTATCAGTTTGAGCATGAAGGAGTTGACTTATACCCAATGCTATTACTACCAAAATTTTTCTCATTGTCGTTGGTTTAATTACTCATTATAGACAGCTTTTAAAAACAAAAGTTTAAAAACTGTACCATTATAAACGAAAAACAGCCCACAAAGTTAAGACAAGTGTAGAGTTGATGGCTTATAAATCGACGAAACCTTATTAATACTCTACCACTTCCAATACTATAAGGTTGATTTATTTACTTTAAATTTTTCAATAATGCGTCTAAAGACACCATATCACCTATAAGTACTTCGCGCGCTTTACTGCCTTCAAATGCCCCTACTACCCCAGCTGCTTCTAGCTGATCCATGATACGGCCGGCTCGATTGTAACCAAGTTTGAGTTTTCGTTGGATAAGCGATGTACTTCCTTGCTGACTAATCACTATCACCCGCGCGGCTTCATCAAACATGGGGTCGCGGTCGGCCAAATCTACGCTTTCACGCTCATTGTCATCTTCATCTCCACTAAACTCAGGCAAGTGATAAGCAGAAGGATAGCCACGTTGATTTCCAATAAAATCACAGACTTCGTCGATTTCGTCGGTATCGGCAAAAGCACATTGCAGACGAATCATATCCGACCCCATCGAAAGCAGCATATCTCCCATACCTACAAGCTGCTCCGCACCTCCCGTATCTAGGATAGTACGCGAGTCGATTTTGGATGTAACCCTGAATGACAATCGCGCCGGAAAGTTTGCTTTAATCAAACCGGTGATGACATTGACCGAAGGGCGCTGCGTAGCCACCACTAAGTGAATCCCAATCGCTCGTGCCAACTGCGCCAAACGCGCAATAGGCTGCTCTACTTCCTTACCAGCAGTCATCATCAAATCGGCCAACTCATCTATTACCAACACAATATAAGGCAAAAAGCGGTGTCCGCGTTCAGGATTCAACTGTCGCTGAATAAACTTAGCGTTGTATTCTTTGATATTTCTTACGCCTCCGTCTTTGAGCAAATCGTAGCGATTGTCCATCTCAATACAAAGTGAATTGAGGGTGTAAACCACTTTTTTGGTATCGGTAATAATCGCCTCTTCACTGTTGGGAAGCTTGGCCAAGAAGTGTCGTTCTATTTTGTTGAACAAAGTCAACTCCACCTTTTTGGGGTCTACCAACACAAATTTGAGCAGAGCGGGGTGTTTTTTATAAATCAAAGAAGCCAACAACACATTCAATCCCACCGACTTCCCTTGTCCTGTAGCTCCGGCCATAAGTAAGTGAGGCATCTTGGCTAAATCAGTAATAAACAATTCGTTGGAAATTGTTTTTCCTAAAGCAATCGGCAGCTCAAAGGTACTATCTTGGAATTTTTTACTTGCCAAAACCGACCGAATCGAAACCATCTCGCGGTTTTTGTTGGGTAGCTCTATTCCGATGGTTCCCTTACCCGGCATAGGCGCAATAATCCGAATACCCAAAGCGGCCAAATTAAGCGCAATATCATCTTCTAATCCCTTGATTTTGGAAATACGTACCCCTACATCTGGTACAATTTCATACAACGTAACCGTGGGGCCAATCGTAGCTTTGATACTTGCAATCCCGATTCCGAAATGCCCCAAAGTTTCGACGATTCTATCTTTGTTGGATTCCAGCTCTTCGGCGGTTACTTTAGAATTACTTTCGCCTCGATTGTGCAACAAATCAATAGTAGGATATTGATAATTGCCCAACTCAAGGGTAGGGTCATAAGGCCCATGAAGCGCCAATAGCTCGTTGGCAGCTTGCTCGGCATCCACAAACGGAACTACCGGGATTTTGGTCGTTGTTCCTGAAATAGGGGGAATATTTATTTCTTCTTCGGCAGAGGCTTTTATTTCTTCGGCATTTTCTACAATCAGCGTCAAATTGGGTGCTTGCGGCTTCGGAGCAGGCTTTACACTAGTATTGCTATTCAATTCCACCGTTTTGGCATTATTTTCTTCTGCCTCAAGTGCTTTTTCTTTTACCGAATTTTCAACGGATGTTTTTACTTTAGAAGAAGGTTCTTCGGTAGTTTCTTGTTTGTCTTCTTCCAATACCACCTCTATATCTGGTGGAGCCACTTTCCTTTTAATAGGATTATTGAAATACTGGCCCAATTCTTCTAAAGAATCAACCCCATGAACATACACCAAAATCACCGCTAGGAGTCCAATCACCACAAAAATCCCTCCCCAACCAATGTAATGGTCAAACATAAGATTGATTTCATAGCCGATTCCCCCGCACAAATAGCTGAGGGAACGAGCCAAATCAGCTTGTACTACAAAAAAGCCAAAAAACATCCCCAGCCAAGCGATGTAAACTAGTGTGATTTGAGTAGTACGTTTTAGTGGCAATATTTCGTAATTGAGAGCAATCTTCCACCCAATCAGAAAAAGTAAAAAAGGAAATCCAAGGGCCGCAATGCCAAACCATCGAAAAATGAAATAATGGGAAAGCACTAATCCAAAAAAGCCCATGATGTTTTGGGTTTCGCGGACTGGGACTCTGAGTTTAGTAGTAAAAGCCGAATCTACTACGCTTTGGTCAGCAGCCCCCGTAAACAAATACCATATAAAAGCCCCCATCATATAAAGAGACAACATTACTAATACCCATCCCCACATTTTGCGATTACGCGGATCAGAGGAGAATCCACCGAGAGGATTTTTTTCCGGTCTGGAATCGGAGGTATTGCTAGTCGCATTGGTATTTTTACGCTCGCGCTTGGAAGAGGGCGTTGACGGAATAACATTTCTAGCCATCGTTTAATCGTTATCGGTTGTTAATAGGCTGAGGAAAAGGCATTTTACTCATGAGCGTTTCATGGATAAAACACATAAGATTACTTTCTTCTTTTTCACAAAAGAGAAAGATACTTAAATATAGGATGTGCGAATGCACTTTTATGGGGTAAAAATGAAGCGCTATACTAAAGTTTTGCAAATCCGCTTTGCCAATGCTGGGCCTTCATATATAAAACCTGTATATATCTGAACCAAACTAGCACCGGCTTCAAGTTTTTCGCGAGCTTCTTGGGGGGAAGAAATGCCACCCACCCCAATCACAGGAAAAGCTCGACCAGACTTTTTGCAAATATAACGAATAACTTCCGTTGAACGATGCGTAAGTGGAGCTCCACTTAATCCACCCGCCCCAATTTTTTTCACATAATCGCCGTCAGTCTGTAAGCCGTCGCGGCTAATTGTGGTATTTGTCGCAATTACGCCTGCGATTTGGGTGGTAGTCACAATCTCAATAATATCGTCTAATTGGCTATTGGTGAGGTCGGGGGCAATCTTCAATAAAATAGGCTTGGGAGTAGCCGCCCCCATTTTCGCGGCCCATGCTTCGGCTCGTAGTTTGAGTGCCGCCAAAATTTTCATTAGTGGCTCTTTTTCCTGCAAGTCGCGTAAGCCAGGCGTATTGGGCGAACTTACATTGACTACAAAATAATCTACCTCTTCATACAAAGCATCCAAGCTTTTGAGGTAATCGTCAAGGGCATTTTCGTTGGGAGTTAGTTTGTTTTTTCCAATATTCCCTCCAATCAAAATATTGGTTTTGCGTTTGCGTAGGCGTTCTGCTGCAGCGGCAGCGCCTTTATTATTAAAGCCCATGCGATTGATAATCGCTCGGTCGGGTTTGAGGCGAAACAAGCGAGGCTTTTCGTTTCCGTCTTGAGGCAGAGGAGTGACCGTTCCGATTTCCACAAATCCAAAACCCAAAGCCGCCAATTCATCCACCAACTCGGCATTTTTATCAAAACCCGCTGCTAAGCCTACCGGGTTTTTAAATTTTAAGCCAAACACTTCCCGTTCTAAAGAGGGATGTTCATAGTTAAAAAGTTGTTGAGCTAAAAACGAAACGCCAGGAATCCTGAACAAAAACTTGAGGGTTCCGCATATGAAATGATGCACCTGCTCGGCATCAAAACGGAACAAAATCGGGAGGATGAGCCACTTATACATGGCCACAAAAGTAACAATAAAATGCCCTCTTAAAAAATTTGTTGACGATATGGAATATTGAATCTTATGCCAAAAGTAGCAGAAGTGGTATTCATATTTAAAGGTTCATAAGTACTTTCTTGGCGACGCACAAAGAAACGACCGTCAATAAATAGGTTGTGTTTGAGCATATACGACATCCGTAAATCGGCAAAGGTAGTTTCGACAGGGGTACCTTGCCCGATAAAATTACCGGTATCTCGTGGGCGATTATCTTCATAACTTCTCCAAATATTAGCTCCCCAATTGCGCCCATCGACGTCAAGCCCTTTTTTAGCTTTCACCAATGTCCCATAGACCGTCAGGCGCCGAGTAGGCTGATAGCGCGCAATACCTACCACCTCCCAAAAGTTGGCCGCCAAAGGATGCGCCAAAGGAAGATCAAAATGTACATAGTTGTTGAAGCCTGACTTGTGAGAATAAGTATAAGGGCGTGCGAGGTTGAGTTCGGTTTGTAAGTCTAAGTTTTTGACACCAAAGGCATCCACGTATTTGAGTCCCGCCTGAAACCCAAATTTTTTACCCCACGACCCTTTTTTGCCAAAGTATTCGGAAGTTTTGAATTCATCCAACATAAATTGGCTATAAAACCCAAAGCGTTTGAGAAAATTCCAGCGGACATCAAAGCCTAGCATGGCATTGTCGGCACTGCCTAGATAGGTTTCGAGATAGCGGTAAAAAATAATAGGATTGAGATAGTTTAGGTCAAATCCACCATTTTCACGACCAAATATTTCTGCCTCAAAAATCCCTAAACTAAAGTTTTTGCCTAGGTTCATGCTTAAATGATGGATAGCGGCATACTTTTTATTGATGGGCTCATCGGGCGAACGACCAGGCTGATTGTAGAGCATATTCGCCCACAAATTGGTATATTGAAAACGCCCTAACTGCGTAGTCATTTTCAAAAATAAGTAAGGCGAACTCCAATCCGACAATAGCATAGAGCGGAATCCACTCCCTATAAAATTTCTATCGTGTCCAAATTGGATATTGATTTGTTTGATGGGATTAAACGTAATATACCCACGTGCCGAAATAAAATCGACCCCATAAGTTCGTACACTTTTAACGAGACTTTCGCCAGGTACGACATAGAGTGGATAATTAAGGTATATCTCACGTACGTTGAGAGTATAGTCGCGCACATACTTCCCAAACATCCCCTGTGTATCAGTCACATAAGTATAAAACCCCAATTTCTTACCAATCAATCCTCTTAATTCGACGCCACGGGCTGTGAGCCATAAATAATCTTTGGAACTATTTTCAGTGCCCAAAATAAGGTGTGTTACTGGGCTAAGATGAAGGTCAAAGTTTTTGTTTTGGACATAATAAAAATCCGATGGTTTTTGATAAAAACGTTTCAGTAATCGCTTCTGACTCATCGGCGTTCGGTCGGCTGACCACTCCCAACTATCTTGACGGAGGTATTCGATGTTGAAAAAGTCGGTATCATTGAGTGGCATCGTGCGGTCGGCCATGATACTATCCAACAAACCAATGATTGCTTTACGCTCAAATGGTTTTACGCCAATGTGAAAATCTTCGCTAAGCTTTCCGCGACGAATTTCCAAACGATCTATTAAGTGATAATAATCATCATTGAGTGGGGCATATTGCGACTGTCCTACCGCACTTTGCAGCACCACAAAACAATATATAAGGGTAACGTAAAGTCTAAATTGCATAGTATTTATATATGACTTGAGCAAATTAAGCTAATTTTGTCAATCAAAATGGTTTATGGTAATACCGTTTGGTCTGGCAAAATTGTCAACACTCTAATAAAATAGATTATTCTCTTGAGTAAGTCTTCCAACACAGTTTATTTTCCTAACCTCAATGGCGTGCGTTTTATTGCGGCCTTCTCGGTTTTGATTCATCACATTGAGCAAGTAAAAGAGGTGTTCAAAATTCCGCATTTTTATGATAACCACCTCATAAAAAGTATGGGAAAATTAGGGGTGGATTTATTTTTCGTTTTAAGTGGGTTTTTGATTACCTATCTTTTACTTCACGAAAAGGGGCGGTTTGGGAAGATTAACACCCGCGATTTTTATATCAGGCGCATCCTCAGAATATGGCCGCTGTACTTCCTAATCGTATTGCTTGCCTTTTTTGTGTTTCCTCATATTCCCTTTTTTGTACCACCAAACAACGAGATTTCGTTTATGTCCGAAAACTTCTATCGGCGACTATCACTTTTCTTGTTGGTACTACCCAATATTGGTTTTATTCTCTACAATTCACCCTATCTAGCCGCTCAAACCTGGTCTATCGGCGTCGAAGAGCAGTTTTATTACCTTTGGCCGTGGATTATCAAAAACTTCAGCTGGAAGCGACTCATCATCACAGTTACCATTTTTTGCCTCGGCACTTTCTTTGTTTTTTATGTTTATTATGAGTGGATAGGTAACACCTACTATGCAAACAACGTGCCTGAAATTGTGCGTTTCTTTTTTAGTCAGTTTCGTATCATTACGCTTATGACAGGAGGCGCGTGTGCGATGCTGGTTTATTACGATAAAAAGAAAGTATTAAACATCCTCTTCCGCAAAGATGTGCAGATGGTAGTCTATGCTGTGCTAGTGATTTGTTTGGCAACTGGCTTTCATATCAACCACATCAACCTAGAGTTTTATGGCTTATTTTTTGGATTTTTTATCCTGAATGTCTCCAGCAACCCACGCTCTATTGTCAATCTTGAATACCCGTGGATTTCGTATTTGGGTAAAATTTCGTACGGGGTTTATATCTATCAAACCGCCTTTATTGTATTTGGTGTGCATTTGATTCAGTGGGTATTTGGCAAAGATTTGTCCACTTGGAGTTTCAATCTGCTGCTTTATCCGTTGGCTACCGGGCTTACTATTTTGGTAGCGGGGCTTTCTTATCGGTATTTTGAAAAACCATTTCTTGACTTCAAAAATCGTTTTAGTCGCCATTCAACGGGTCGATGATAAACGTACCAACTCAGCCATCGTATAGGTTTTAAGCCCCAACTTACGGCTCTCGGCCAGTATATATTCTAATTTTTTGACATCAAAACCATAAGGCTCATCTGAAGCGTCAAACAAAGGGCGATGCCCCATCAACATGAGTACGGTATTGGTATTTTTGGCCCGAATCAGGCCATCACGTAGCTGTGCGTCGGTGATATGAGTCAATTGGTCAATCAAGAGCGAATGCACCGTAGGGTCGGGTTGGTCAAAATGATAGTAAATTTCATCCATTGCAAACACACTCCTTTTGAGCGTAAAATAAGGAAGCACGCGCTCTGTCATGGATACATCCCGTAGAAGTATGAAATAATCACGCAGCAACCGCTGATCGGTAAACCAAGTTTGCTGCCCGCCCACGTGTGCAAAAGTGACGGGTCGAAATCCCGCTTTTTGCATCGAAACTACCTCTGCCTCTACTTCATTTTTAAAAAAAGCATCCAACGAGCCGCTCCCTCGCCAATAATCCAACACTCGGATATGCGCTGCTCCGTGCGCTCCTATCTCGTGCCCGTCGCTTTCCAGCTCATGAAGCCACTGAATTTCTTGGGGCGACAAGCTATCAAACTGAGTCACATAAAAGGTAACATGAGCGTCGTATTTTTTGAGCAAGGGCCGTAGCTGCATCCATTCTTTGAGGTAGCGGTCGTCTAACGAAAATGCAATTCCAGCAGGATGCTTCTCTCCTTTTTTTTGGCAACCTATTGTTCCCAAAAACCCAATTAACAGTAAAAGGATAATGTTTTTGTTTTTCAAAGAATGAGTTCGTATTATCGTTGCTACAAATGTAACGTCCTAAACGCAAACTACCCACTTTCTTATGTTTGTCCTTACTCAACAAGCTTCTATTGCTAATCATTTTTTGGCCGAACTCCGCGACGTCAACATCCAACAAGACAGAATGCGGTTTCGTCGTAATTTAGAAAGAGTGGGAGAACTATTGGCGTACGAAATCTCCAAATCTTTGCCTTATCGCCCGGCAAGTGTCACCACACCCCTCGGAAAATCAGACACACGCCTCTTGCGTCAACCTCCCGTATTGGCTACTATTCTGAGAGCGAGCTTGCCTTTTCACCAAGGTTTCTTACATTTTTTTGACCATGCGGATAGCGCTTTCATCGGCGCTTATCGAGGACACCATATTGGAGATGACGATTTTGAGGTTGAAATGGACTACATTACCGCCCCCGACCTCCACGAACGAACCTTGATTTTGATGGACCCCATGCTTGCCACAGGTCGTTCAATTGAGAAAGTTTATCATGCTTTGTTACGATTTGGCATTCCGGCCCAAACCCACATCGCTGCCGTTATTGCAAGTCCTGAAGGTGTAGGTTATCTCCAAAAACGTATGCCCGAATGTCGCTTATGGATAGGAGCAGTAGACGAAAAGCTCGACCCACACTACTATATTGTCCCTGGACTGGGCGACGCCGGTGACTTATCGTTTGGAGCTAAGTTGTAGAAATGCCCAACCAACCTTCTAATGAAAGCACTGTTACCACTGCTATGTTGTATGATAGGGCTTTGGCCTTTGGTATATGCCCAACAGCAGTGGTACTTTGACAACTATACCCAACGTGATGGCCTCGCCTCTGATATTACCCTCCATGCCCTCAAAGACAAACGGGGTTTTGTGTGGTTTGCTACCCGTCATGGCCTGAGCCGCTATGATGGGCTTCATTTTAAGAACTACCCATACAATCCTAGCGATACCAACGGCATCCGAGGGCGTAGGCTTTACAATATCGTAGCCGACCCGCAAGGGCGTATTTGGATTAGCATGGAAACAGGCGTGTGCTATTATGATGAAGCCCACGACAATTTTCACTATGTTTATTTCAAAGAAACAAATGGCCGTTGGGTATTCATGCCTATCTTGGCCGAAGGTCATAATATCTGGATTGCAGCCAATGGGCTAGGCTTGGTCAGATACGACCAACGCACTAAAAAAATATATCCTACGCCGCTTACCGAACGGAAAACCAATTTTTTTATCACTCTCTACAAAAGCCGAGCAGGTGAAATATGGGCAGGCACGATTCACAGTGGCTTGTTTAGGTATTTTCCCAAAAACAATCATTATGAAGAATACGCCCACCAAGACCCTACCATAGAATACACCGAAAAAAACCACATCAACTCCATCACCGAAGACAAACACGGTAATCTGTGGCTTGGAAGCGAAGGTGGTGGTCTACAATATTTAGATTTAAAAAGCCGCACCTTTCAGCTCTTTTACCCAGACCAGAAGAATCTCAAAAAACCCTTTGCCGTCATCAAGCACACGGCTTTTTTACCTTCTCTCACGGGCGACTCTGTACTATGGTGTGGTACGTTTGGGCGGGGAATGTACACCTTCCATCTCCGTACCCGTACTTTTTCCCAAGCCCTTCGCAATCCTCCGCTCGAAAAAGGTCTGGTCAGTCCTTTTGTCAATTATTTCTTTTTAGACAATCAAGGTATTCTCTGGATAATGACCCACCTTGGTGTCAGCAAAGCACTTTTTGGCGCTCATCAAATCCACTCGCTCAAGCTGCCTTTTTTGCAAGAGTTAGGAAACCCTTATTCCGACAACAGTATTTTTGAAATCAAGCCCGATGTGCGCGATTCCTCGATTTTGTGGATGGCTTCTTGGGGTGGCGGGGTGCTCAAATATGACTTTCAAAACCAAAAACTACTAGCTTCTTATCTCAACCAAAGCCCCGATGTTCACCATTGGAATGTTCGTTCGGTATGTTTTGACAAAAAAAAGCGATTATGGGCTGGTACCGAAAATGGATTATTTTATTTTGACATCTCTTCTGATACTTTTCGGGAGTTTAAGCTACCCTCTTTTCCACAACGCGCCGAAAAAGTAATTTATGATATCGTAGCCGATTCCCAAAACAACCTGTGGGTAGCTTCTAGCAGTGGATTGCTACGCATTGATGCCACTACGCAGCAAGTCAGACAATTCAGTATGAAAGAAGGCTTGCTTGATTTTGTGGTCAATCGGCTTTTGCTCGACGCCTCGCAAAAACTTTGGGTAGCCACCCGCAAAGGACTGCATCATTTTGACACTCAAACCTACAAAATCGACTACTATCGGCATCCTTCCACGGCCAACAACGACCTCAATGTAGGATTAGGGATGGCATTCGACCACAAAGGACAACTATGGATTGCGGCCCGAGGAGGTCTTTCAGTACTGGATGTAAAACGTAAAAGGTTTAGAAATTTTGGCGAAAAACAAGGATTCAATGCCTCCCAATGCAATGATTTGTACATCGACGATGCCCAAAATGTATGGATAAGCACCCAAGGGGACTTATTTGTGTATGACACTAAGAATCATAGTTTCCGCTCTTTTTCGGTCAAAGACGGCCTTTTTGGGAGTTTTATGTACGACCGCATCAGTGTAGTCAAACCCAACGTTTTTGTCAATTTTATCGGAGCCGTTAGTTATTTCACCCCCCAAAATCTCTTATCTCCTACCGAAGATGCCCCTTTGGCATTTACAAGTTTTAAGGTGATTGACCAAGAAATGCCTTTTGACCGCGACCAAACCGCCACGCGACCTTTCCGTATCAAATACCAACAAAATGTTTTGACCTTCGAATTTTCGACCCTTGATTTTCTCAATCCCGAAAAAGCTCGTTATAGCTATAAACTTGAAGGATTTGACCCGAATTGGTCGGCTCTTTCTCCCAAACACACCGTGACTTATACCAATCTTGACGGGGGAGAATATACTTTTTGGGTACGAACGCTCAACAAAATGGGCCAATGGAATCGTCCGATTGCCTTCAAAATCTTGATAGAACCTCCCTTCTGGAAAACATGGTGGTTTAGAGCGCTTGCGGTTGCGGTATTGTTGGGGGTTTTATACATAGTGTATCGCTCCAAACTCCAACAAGAACGCCAAGAAGCCGCTTTTCGTCAGCAACGTACCGAAGCCGAAACCAAGGCCCTTCGTGCGCAAATGAACCCTCATTTTGTGTTCAATTGCATGAATACCATTGAGTATTATATCCTTAGTAATCAATCACACAAAGCTTCTATTTTTTTACAAAACTTTTCGTTGTTGGTCAGAAATGTGTTAGAAAACTCTCAATTTGATTTGATTTTTCTCTCGCATGAGTTAGAAACCCTTCAGCTCTACTTAGACCTCGAAAAAGAACGCGCTGAAGACAAATTTACCTATCAAATCCAACTCAGTCAATCCCTTCCGCTCACTACTCAAATCCCGCCGCTTTTGCTCCAACCCTTTGTAGAAAATGCCATTTTACACGGTCTCAGGCACAAAACCGACGGCCAAGGGCTGCTTCTCATTAAGCTATGGGCTACGACCGATAGGCTTTGGATACACATCGAAGACAATGGCGTGGGTCGGGAGGCTGCCACCGAAATCAATCGTCAGCAAAGTCGCAAAAAACAATCATTGGGAATGAAAGTAACTGCCGACCGTATCGCAGCCCTACCTTTGGCTACGGGGCAGGCGCCCGCTGCTTTTGAGATTGAAGACCTACCACCGCCGTACGGAACGCGAGTTGTGATAAACTTACCTCTGTATTTAGTCAACGGTAACGAAAATCCGAACGCTCTGCTCTAATTTGCACTGCCAAACACTCCCTTTCCCATGTTGAAAGTCATTTTGATCGACGACGAGCGCATGAGTCTTGAGGTACTAGCTATCAAACTACGTAGCCTAGCACCTCATACCGACATTCTGGCCACCTACCAATCGCCCGAAGAAGCCATCGTGGGGATTCGTCAGCTCAAACCTGACGTGGTTTTTTTGGACATCGAAATGCCCCAAATCGACGGCTTTACGCTTCTCAGGCACCTAGAACCTTATTCTTTTGAAGTGATTTTTACCACGGCTTATCACCAATACGCCATTGAAGCTTTGCGCCTTAGTGCTTTGGATTTTTTGCTAAAACCTATCCGCGAAATCGAACTTAGCGCCGCCCTCCAACGCCTCGAAAAGAAGCGACAAAATCAACAAAATACGCCTTCGGTGTTGCAGTTCAACAAAATCGCCATTCCCTCCCTCAAAGGCATTACTTTTGTGCCTATTGAGGAGATTGTGTGGCTCGAATCAGACAGCAACTATACGGTATTTCATTTGGCACATCCCAACGGTACTCAAGTTCGCAAAATAGTAGCTTCGCGTACACTCAAAGAGTTTGAAAACATACTGACTCCGGTGCAGTTTTTGCGGGTACATCGCTCGGCGCTTATCAATTTACTCCGCATCAAAGAATATACCCGCGGCGAAGGAGGCACGGTATTGATGGACGACGGCTCAGAGGTCGAAATCGCCCGCAGCGAAAAAAAAGGGTTTTTGGAAAGGCTGGGGCTATGAAAGTTGTTTCAAAAATGGTTATGTCGTAGTATCAGGTTAAACGCATTATAATTAACCTCGTCGAAGCGAAATATTTGTAGTAAGCAAACCTACAAGCGCCAATAAGGAAGGAGGCCATATTTCTTTTGCTACAAATTTCACGTTCCTCCGGAACTCGGCACGCAAAAAAATGATTCCTCAATCGCATTGACCCTATTTTTTAATGCGTTTATCTATTGTAGAATGAAAGATGAATTTAAAACCAGTAAATTTCTGAGTCTTATTCTCCGGCATCGCCCTGATTTAGTGGACCTTGAGATGGATAAAAATGGCTGGGTATCAGTAGAGGAATTACTTGCCAAAACTGCTACCAAAGGGCATCCCCTTACTTTTGAAGAATTAAAACACCTTGTACTCACTAACAATAAACAGCGCTTTGCATTTAGTCAGGATTTTCAGAAAATTCGCGCTAATCAAGGGCATTCCATCGAAGTAGATTTGGCGTATGACAAACAATTGCCGCCTTCTTTTTTATATCATGGCACTGCCGAGAAAAACCTTAGTTCTATTCTCAAACAAGGTATTCAGAAGAGAAATCGCCATCATGTCCATTTAAGTGTGGATAAAGCAACCGCCTATAAAGTAGGCATACGACATGGCAAACCTAGTATTCTCAAAATCAACACAAAATTGATGTCGGAGGCTGGTATCGCTTTTTATCTTTCGTCTAACGGCGTATGGCTAACCGATTTTGTGGCACCTGCTTTTATCGAAATAGAAGATAGTGAACAATAATCCTTATGACTTAAATATTCCCGCTATCTTTGTGACCAAATTAACGCTTTAATAGTGAATAGTCATGTAATCGGTTGCTCTTTTATTCTCTTCTAAAAACGCACTTACTATAGTGCGCAGCAATCTTTTTGTGTTTATTTAAAGTGTTTAATCATGGCTATTTCAACCAAATACGGTCGAACGTATCATTACCCTTTTTCACCAGGTACTACAAGCGACGACCGTATTAATCATCACTATTGGGAATCTTTTTCCCAAATACCCGAATTAATTCATACCGAAAAACTGGACGGAGAAAACAATTGCTTGAGCCGCTATGGGGTTTTTGCTCGTTCACATGCTGCCCCCACTACTTCACCTTGGACAAGTACCCTACGTCAACGTTGGCAATTGTTGAAGGATGACCTCGGTCATTTAGAGATATTTGGAGAGAATCTATTTGCTATCCATTCCATTGAATATCAGAAATTAGAATCCCATTTTTATGTCTTTGCAGTGCGCGAGCACGACCAGTGGTTATCGTGGGAAGAAACAGAATTTTATGCTCAATTCTTCGACTTTTCTACAGTACCTGTATTAGAGAAAATATTGATGCCCATCTCCCAAGCTCTGTTTGAGGAAAGTGTATTGCATTGGGCCTTACAGCCGAGCCAATTGGTATCAGTCGATATTCAAACTAACCAACCTTGTACAATGGAGGGAGTTGTGACACGTAACGCGGCACAATATTCAACGGATAATTTTACTCAGAATGTTAACAAATACGTTCGAAAGGGACATGTCAAAACAGACGAACATTGGACTAGAAACTGGAAACGCGCATCTCTGATGTGGGAAAGGAGGAAGGATGTGGAAAATCACTCAAAATAAAGAATGGAGTTTTTTGGAAAGTCAATTTGATTGGGTACGTGACATGGCCTCCACGCCGCAAGACCCTTACCACCATGCAGAAGGCAACGTCGCAATTCATACCCAAATGGTTTTGGCAGAACTAATCAAAAATAAAGACTATCAAAAACTGGATCCTCAATCTCAGGAAATCGTATGGGCAGCAGCCCTAATGCACGACCTCGAAAAACGTTCGACCACTATCATAGAAGCCGATGGACGTATTACTTCTAGAGGACATGCTAAAAAAGGCGAATTAAGTGCCCGGCTATGGCTATATCAAAATACAGATGTACCTTTTGATATTCGTGAACAAATATCAAAACTTGTGAGCTATCATGGGCTTCCGCTTTGGTTTTTTGAAAAAGAGAACTCCCAAAAAGCTATCTTACAAGCAAGTCTAGAAGTCTCAATGTCTCAGTTAGGAATGATAGCAGAAGCCGACAGCCGTGGTAGAATATGTACAGACCAAGCCGAATTACTGTATCATAATGGACTATTCCGTGCCTATTGTGAAGAGCTTGACTGTTGGAATCAACCATTTCAGTTTTCCTCATCTTTGGGGCGTTTCCTATATTTTCGCAAAGAAGAGCAATCTCCTGACTATGAACCTTTTGATAACACAACATGTGAGGTAATATTATTATCAGGATTGCCTGGTTCAGGTAAAGATACTTACATTCAAAAGTTCTTAAATGGGATTGCGGTAGTTAGCTTAGATGATATTCGTCGCCGTCTTAACATCTCTCCTACTGATTCGAAAGGTAATGGTAGAGTGATTCAGGAAGCTAAAGAAGAAGTAAAAACGTATCTGCGAAAGAAGCAACCTTTTGTATTTAATGCGACAAACATTAGTCGCTCAATTCGAGAGTTATGGATTGACTTGTTTGTAACTTATGGTGCCAAAACCCGAATTGTATATTTAGAAGTTCCTTATAGGCAATGGCTTTCACAGAATAAAAACCGTACTTATCCTGTACCAGAAACTGTGCTATTTCGGCTTTTAAACAAGTGGGAAGTACCAGCATCTTGGGAGGCACACACCGTAGAGTATATAGTATCCTAAAACCTAGAAAGCATAAAGAACCTGACAGAGTGTTGTACTGTTATTTAATTTATGCTTTCTTATTGGCTTTTCTTTTTACTTACAATAGTACCTCAAAAGTTTAAACTAAATTTGTTTTTGACATTTATACCTGGTTGTATTCCATGAATTCCCCAAAAACTGACACCCCCACTACTGTACGCGAAGGCGAACAACTCAACGTGGCTAATTTGAATGCTTATTTTGCTAACCAACTACCTGATTTTGGAGATATTACGGAGGTAAGTCAATTTCCCGGGGGATATTCTAACTTGACGTATTTTCTCAAAACTACCCACCAAAAAGAGTATGTTTTGCGGCGGCCTCCATTCGGAGCCAAACATATCAAAGGTGGACATGACATGGGCAGAGAATTTAGGGTGTTGTCGATGCTACAAAGGGCAGGCTATCCCAAAATCCCTCAGCCTATCATCTACTGTGAAGACGAAAGTGTACTTGATTGTCCTTTTTATGTGATGCAGCGCGTCCAAGGGGTGATTTTGCGGGCACACACTGCCCCCAAAATGGGGATTGAACCTCCTACGATGCGAAAAATAGCAGAAGCTTTGGTAGATAATCTCGCTCTTTTGCACAGTATCGACATTCGCACTACGGGGCTGATTGAGCTGGGCAAACCCGAAGGATACATCCAACGGCAAGTAGACGGCTGGTACAAAAGATATAAAAATGCCCAAACCGACGAAGTGCCTTTATTTGAACAAGTTCATGAGTGGTTGGTAAAAAACCTACCCCTCGAAAATCCGCCAAGCCTCATTCACAACGACTATAAGTACGATAACCTAGTCCTCAATTCGACCGACCTTACCGACATCGTAGCGGTACTAGATTGGGAAATGACCACCGTTGGTGATCCACTTATGGATGTGGGTACTTCGCTTTCGTATTGGTCTGAACCAAGCGATGGCGCGTTTGAAAAAAGTTTCAATCTTACGTGGCTTCCCGGCAATCTTACCCGCCAAGAATTTGCAGACCGCTATGCCCAAAAAAGTGGCCGTGATGTAGCCAACATTTTATATTACTACGTTTTTGGGTTGTTTAAAAACACCGTAGTCATCCAACAAATATACGCGCGTTGGAAGCAGGGTTTTAGCAAAGATAAGCGGTTTGGGGGACTTATCTTGGGGGTACATTCTCTGAGCAGTACCGCCGCCAAAGCTTTAGAAAAAGGCAAAATTTAAGGTTAAAAATCAAGAGAAGGCACGCCTGATAAAGCCCGCTAAAAAACCGCCAACCAACACCGGAAAAAACTGAAGCAAAGCCGTAAACTTGGTGGCATCGGCGTCGAAGGGAGTCATCCAATGCGCTGCTTCAATCACAAAATACCATCCAATAATCAAAACTACCTGTAAGAGTGCCAAAATCCAGCCCTTGCGCGGCTGTAGCCAACCTATCAAAAGACCTACTATCAATCCTACTAAAAAAGGCAAATGAATAGTGGGGCCATAAAAACAAGCCGCTGCCACTATCACACTCAAAACAACAGTAAGCAGTAAGTCGCGCACAAATTTTTGATTCCAGATAGAGTCCATGCGATGAGGGGGATTGATGTATGCCCGCAAAGATACACGCCAAAATCTACAACGAGGAGGTCTTGTTTATTTTACTTCCTCCAAAATAGAACTACTTAAGCGAAGAAGCTCTATTTCGGTTACTTTTACGTTGAATGCCGCTTCAATCAGACGTGATTCGGTAGCTACGGCGTTGCGCTGAGCTTCTCTGAATTCGAGCGGGGTGGAGTTTCCAAACTTAAATCTTTCGAAAGCTAAATCTACGTTTTGGCGGGCGATGGTAAGGTTTTTCTCTTCAAACTCAAAGAGTTGGAGACTATTCCGATACGTATTATAAGTCCGCTCCAACATCGACAAAAGCTGCAACTGCGCATCAGACTGTTGGTATTCGGCAATGTAAGTATTGACTTTGGCATTTTGCTCACGGCGGCGTTGATTGAGTCCGTCATAAATCGGAATCACCAACCGCGCCCCATAATTGAGCGAGCCATTTTTGCTGCTTTTCACCCCAAAACCCACTTCGTTGTTGAGGGTATTGTAGGTATAGCCTCCCAACAAATCCACTTGTGGCAACCGTGTGGCGCGGGTTTCACGCTCTACGATAGAGGCGATTTTACGGTTTTGGTCAGCTGCGATAAGATTAGGATTCTTGATTTTTAGGTTTTCTTGTAGCTGTGCTATTTGTAAATCTTTTCTGAAAATAATGGTATCAGGTACGTTGAAATCAATCTCAAAATCGCGTAGCATCAGGGCATTGAGATTGATTTTGCTATTTTTTAACACTTGTTCTTGCGCCACCAAAGCCGCCTGGTCGCCATTATAATCCACTTGAGCAGCCAAATACTCCGACTTGGAAGTAGTACCTACTTCATAGTTGGCCTTGGCCAATTCTCGTCTTGTGTTTGAAATATCAAGGGCATCTTTGAGGGATTCGAGGCGTTGTTTTTGGCGAATTACATCATAATAAGCCGCCGCTATTTGCGCCACGGTATTTTCGATATTGATTTTGACGTTGGTTTTACCCAAATTTTCAATTTCACGCAATCGGTCGGCGGTGGCAAACATTCCCATACCATCAAATACCGTCCATACTAGGTTGACACCCGAACTCGAATTTCGGTTTTGCACCCCTGTTTGCACCAATGGGTCGCGAGTGGTAGTACCAATCGGGAAAAAAGTCTGATTGACACTGTTGGTGGTGAAGTTGGCTTGGGTGGAGGCCGATACTACTGGCAGCATACCTGCATTTCCACGCGTATTGTCATTGTGGGCAATCGCCTCACGGCTACGGGCTATTTTGATGGAATAGTTTTTTTCGAGCGCTGCCGAAATCGCATTTTCGAGGGTGAGTAAATCTTGAGAAAAAGAGATAAAAGGCTGTAAAACAACAACAAACAACAGAATAAATGGGCGCATGGTCAGTAGAAAATCTGAATCAATTACAACTCTAGTTTTCAAAAATAGCGTATTAAAATGTAGATTTAGCGAGTATTTAATTCCGACACGATGAAAAACTACTTTTACGCGCTATTCGCCGCCTTTTTAGCGTCATGTTCAGGCCAAAATAAGGCAGATTTTATAGTTTTTAATGCCACGATTTACACCGTCGATTCCACGTTTTCGAAGGCTACCGCACTAGCCGTCAAAGACGGAAAATTTGCCCTTGTGGGGGATTCAGCTACGGTTTTTAGCCAATATACCGTCGATTCGGTCATCAATGCCGAAGGCAAAGCCCTCTATCCGGGATTGTACGATGCCCACGCGCATTTTTATGGGTTAGGCCAAATGCTCGACCAAGCCGATTTGGTAGATACCCAATCGGCCGAAGAAGTAGTAGAACGGCTCAAAAAATACCAAGCCGCTCATCCCGACCGCGTTTGGATTATCGGGCGAGGCTGGGACCAAAACGACTGGGCGGTAAAAAAATTCCCAACTAAAGAAATTCTCGATAAAGCTTTTCCCAACAATCCTGTCTATCTGACCCGTATCGACGGTCATGCAGCTTGGGTCAATTCTAAAGCTTTGCAATTGGGCAAAATCACCGCCGCTACCAAAGTAGAAGGTGGGGCGATTCCCCTCCACAACGGCCAACCTACGGGGATTTTGGTGGACAATGCGATGCGTCTTGCCCGCACCGCCAATCCTCAACCTACTCCCGAAGAAACCAAAAATATTTTGCTAAAAGCCCAAGAAGTCTGTTTTTCGTATGGTCTTACCAACGTGGGAGATGCGGGTCTATCGCCCGAACTCATCGACATCATCGACGATTTGCAGAAAAAAGGCCAACTCAAGATTCGACTTTATCCGATGGTGAGTATCAGCCAAGAAAATGTGGATAAGATGTTGAAAAAAGGTGTTTACGTCACCGACCGCCTCAATGTCCGTTCTTTCAAAATCTACGCTGATGGAGCGCTTGGCTCACGGGGAGCGTGTTTGCTCCAACCTTACGCCGACGCCCCCGAAACGACGGGATTTTTGTTGATGAGTCCTTCCGAACTAGAAAATTACATCAAGCAAATTGCCAATAGTGATTTTCAGGCTAATACCCACTGCATCGGCGACTCTGCCAACCGCCTGATGCTCAATCTATATACCAAATACCTCAAAGGCAAAAACGACCGCCGTTGGCGCATCGAACACGCCCAAATCGTAGATGCTGCCGATGTTCCTACTTTTGGTAACTTCAATATACTGCCATCGGTACAGCCTACTCATGCTACTTCCGATATGTATTGGGCAGGAGAAAGGCTGGGCAAAGCACGCGAAAAAAATGGGTACGCTTTTCAGGCACTTTTTCAACAAAATGGAAAAATCACCTTTGGAACCGATTTTCCGGTAGAGGCAGTCTCGCCTTTTTATACGTTTCACTCGGCAGTGTATCGGCAAGATGCGAAGGGATTCCCAAGCGGCGGCTACCAAATGGAAGGTGCCCTCAGCCGCGAACAAACCCTGCGTGGAATGACGATTTGGGCCGCCTATGGCAACTTTGAAGAAAATAAGCTTGGCAGCATCGAAGTGGGCAAAGCCGCCGATTTTATCATCTTAGAAAAAGACCTTATGACTGCCCCCGCCGCCCAACTTCGCGACATCAAGGTTTGGAAAACATTTGTAGGGGGCGAAAAAGTATTTGAGCAGAAATAGGTTTAAAGGTCGCTACTTAATAGGGGTACGAGTAGGTTAAATAGCCTAAAATTAGCCTCAGAGAGGCTCAATATTTGTAGTAGGAGAGTATTAATGTCACCCTCCAAGCTCCATAGGAGCGTAATATTACGTTCCTACAGAATACAACACACCCCCTTTCGTTCTTTTCTCTTCCGTTTACTACTTTTAACTTATGTATTGTATGATTTTCAAATTGACATATTTACTTAAGTACTTAAGCAGAAGTAACAAAAATTATATTGCTGATATACTCTAAGCCTCCTGAAACCCCATATCGTGGTAGCGAACCGTCTTTAGATGGGGTCAAGACATAATAAGTACGTTTTAAGAGCTTTAGCCCTGATTTTTCATATAAGTGTTGAAAATCAGGGCTAAAGCCATGTGATTTTCACATATTTTTAGCCCCAGCCTAAAGGCTTGGGGTTAAAATACAAAACCGTATCTAATCTATTTTTGCATGACTACTTAATATGTATTTTTGCATAAAATCGTATCTACCGTGACTTTTCGTAAACGCGTTTATAGCACGCTTGAATTTTCGTCTATTGGGCGACGTGGCCTAAGTCTGTATATCAATGTGGGGTTAGTGACAGTGATTGTACTGAACTCCCTTGCTATCATCCTACATACCGTACCCGAACTTGCCCAACATCCTCTTTACAACTCTCTTTTTCAAGACTTTGAGATTTTTTCCGTTTTTATTTTTACTATCGAGTACTTTCTTCGGATTTGGTCTTGTCCCGAAAACCCCCGCTATAAAGACGGTTGGCGTGGGCGGCTACGTTATCTTTTTTCATTTTGGGGTATCATTGATTTTTTAGCCATTTTTCCTTTCTACTTTACCCTGTTTTCTTCCGAGTTTGGCATCATTCGGATTTTACGTGTTTTTCGGTTGTTTCGGCTTTTTCGGGTTACGCGCTATGCCCATGCCCTCAAGCTCATTCGGGATGTGATTGTGGAACACAAAGAAGAACTCCTCCTTTGTTTTTCGTTTATCATTTTTACGCTGCTTATTTCATCAAGCGTGATGTATTATCTAGAACACAGCGTTCAGCCCGAACGATTCAAGAGCATTCCGGCTACGCTTTGGTGGGGTGTGATTACGATGACTACTACCGGCTACGGCGACATGTATCCGGTGACGGCGGCGGGCAAATTTTTTGGAGGCATAGTATTAATAGCCGGAATTGCCTTATTTGCATTGCCAACGGGTATCATCGCCTCGGGCTTTATTGAGCAGATTCGCCGCCCCAAGCGAAAAAAAGGCATTCGCTGCCCACATTGTAATGAATGGATAGATGCCCAAACGCTAAAACACATTCACAAATCTGAAAAAGAAGATTGATGCGTATCGGATTCGACGCCAAGAGAGCTTTCAACAACCGTACAGGATTGGGCAATTACAGCCGTTTTGTGCTCAATGCCCTCCAAACCTTTGCCCCACAGCACGAGTGCTTGGCTTATACGCCCAAAATCAAAGCAGGCTTTTTTGATGATTTTCCAACAAAAGACCTTCACCTGCCTCCTTCCCAAAACAAACTATATGGTGCTTGGTGGCGAAGCTACGGACTCCCAAAAACCCTTTCTAAAGACCATGTTCAGCTTTTTCATGGCCTAAGCAATGAGCTTCCCTCGGGGTTGGGTAAGGTGGGGATTCGGTCTGTAGTCACGATTCACGACCTGATTTTTTTGCGTTATCCAGAATTGTATCCCGCTATCGACCGTTTTTTTTATCGCCAAAAGTTCAAAAAAGCGTGCGAGCAGTCTGATTCCATTGTGGCCGTCAGTGAGCAAACCAAGCGCGATATTGTGGATTTTTATGGCATCTCCCCCCAAAAAATCCGCGTTATTTATCAAGACTGCCACCAAGCTTTTCAGCGTATTGTTTCGACCCAAGAAGTGCTTCTGAAACATAATATTTCAACCCCTTATGTGCTTTGTGTGGGCACCCTCGAAGCTCGTAAAAATCAATTGCGACTTACCAAGGCATTTGCCCAAGCCAACCTTCAAGAAGCCCAATTGATTTTGGTGGGGGGAAAAACCAAATTTCAAGCCGAAATCGAATCTTTTATCGCCAAAAACCATTTAGAAAATAAGGTCAAGATTCTTAATAACGTACCTTTTTCGGACTTACCTGCCTTGTACCAAGCGGCACGTGTTTTTGCTTATCCTTCTTTTTTTGAGGGTTTTGGTATTCCGATTGTAGAGGCACTGCACAGTGGAGTTCCCACTTTGGGGGCTACAGGTTCATGCCTTGAAGAAGCCGGCGGTCAGGGGGCAATTTATGCTAATCCATTGGACGAAAATGATTTATCCGAAAAATTAGCGCAACTTTGGACCAACGAAACCCTTCGCCAGACGCTCATTGCCAATGGTAAAGCGCACATTCAGCAGTTTGGTGCCCAACGCATCGCCACTCAGCTGACCGCACTTTACGAAAGCTTAACCTGAGAAAGGTATTTTTTTAAAATTCAAAAATCGATTACTGTTTTGTCTTTTCCACAATCATTCATACAAACTCTTTCGGCACAGCTCGGCAGCGAATACAACGCTTTTGAAGCAGCTCTGCAGCAAGCGGCACCTGTGAGCATTCGCCACAATACCGCCAAAGTAGCCGCTTCCCCTTTCGAAGACCCTATTCTGTGGTGCAATGAAGGCCAATATTTAGAAAATCGCCCTGTTTTTACGCTCGACCCGCTTTTTCATGCAGGGGCTTATTATGTACAAGAAGCTTCTTCGATGCTCATTGGGCACGCCTTGGCGCAGGTAGCTGACCTTACGCAGCCTTTACGGGTATTGGATTTGTGCGCGGCTCCCGGCGGCAAAACCACGCTTTTGGCTTCGCTTTTGCACCCTGACAGCCTGCTTTTGGCCAATGAGGTTATCAAAAGTAGAGTAGCGATTTTGAAAGAAAATATTCAAAAATGGGGACTGCCACAAGTACATGTCAGCAACCACGACCCACAGAGTTTAGACGGATTAGACGACTTTTTCGACATTATCGTCATTGATGCTCCTTGCTCAGGCGAAGGGCTTTTTCGTAAAGACCCCGCCGCTATCAATGAGTGGTCGCCCGACAATGTACAAATGTGCGCGGGGCGTCAGAAAAGAATCTTGAGTGCGGCCCTTCCTTTGCTCAAATCGAGCGGAATTTTGGTATACTGTACTTGTACTTACAATGATACCGAAAATCAGGGAAATGCGCAGTTTGTGATAGAAACAGGGGAATTTGAAGAGTTGAAAATTAGACTTCCTGCGGAGTGGGGAGTGTGGGCCAAAACCCACGGCTATCAGTGCTATCCGCACCGGGTCCAGGGAGAAGGTTTTTTCTTTAGTGTGTTTCAGAAAAAAGAACCTGTATTTGACCCCGAAGCCAAATATTTCGCCAAAAAAGGTCGCGATTATCGCTTTCGGTCTTTTAAAGCACTGCTTCCTCGCGAAACCACCGAAGTAAAACGGTGGCTTGCTCGCCCCGATGATTTTCATTTTTTCATCAAACCCAACGACGAAATCATTGCCATACTCGATAGTCAGTTAGAAGACCTCAAAATCCTTGACAATGTACTATTTGCCAAGGGTCTAGGTTTAGAAATGGGCGTGTTTAAAGGTAAAGATTTTATTCCTTCTCATGCTTTAGCATTGAGTGTTGAGCTATCCAAAGATATACCACAGATAGAGCTATCGGAGAGCGAAGCGTTGCAGTTTTTGAAAAAAGAAAACTTTCCTTTAGAAGCTCCCAAAGGCTGGCTGCTTGCCACTTATCAAGGACTGGGAATAGGCTGGATGAAGAGCCTCGGCAATCGCTTCAACAACTACTTACCCAAAGATTGGCGCATCAGAATGGAAATTCCCGAATAATCAACACACCTACTTGAAAACGTTTGATAATGCCTTTACCCAAACTCCTTTATCTCTGTATCAACGACGGCTCCGATACCCGTATCAACAAAGAAATCAAGACGTTAGCTACTTCTTTTGATATTGTTTATTTGGGAATTGGCCGCGATGATTCTAAGGCTTTCGCCAAACCTTACTGTCGCTCTTTTCATTTGGTGCAAGGCCACCACAAATCACCAAGTACCCTTTTTCGGTATTTTTTTACGTTTATCAAACTTTACTTTTCAAATCGGCTGGCAAGCATTCATGTCATCAATGAGCAATTGCTGTTGATTTTCTTTCCTTTTTTATGGTGGAGTCGCTCTAAAGTCGTAGCCGACATCTTCGATTCTATTTTTTTAAGAACCAACAAAGCATGGGTACGCTCTCTTCAATCCATTATTTATAGTCTTCCAAAAGCTATCATCGTCACCGACGACAACCGTAAAACCTTAGTTCCCCAAGCATTTCACAATAAAACATGGGTAGTCGAAAATTTCCCCTATGCTTTTGCAGACGTACAGTCCAAAGCAGCTCCCGACACAGAGCTTTTGATACTTTACAGCGGTTCATTGGGCGTGACACGGGGAACGAATTTATTAAATGACTTAATTCACTATTCTCCTACTATCAAAATTTGGATGGTAGGATGGGTGTATGACGAGCCTACCCGCCAACTCAGCCAACACCCTCAGGTCACTTTTTGGGGTGTCAAAACCCAGCAAGAAACCATGCAACTTGCCTCAGCATGTGACTATATATTGTCGCTATATGAGCCTATCAACGACAACAACCTCAATGCTAGTCCCAACAAAATCTATGATGCCATTCAGGCCCGCACGCCCGTAATCATCAATGCTGAGATAAAAATCGCGGATTTTGTCGCCCAAAATCACCTCGGATACGTGATGGAGAGTTATTATGCCAAACAGGTCGCCGAAATAGCCAACGATTTGTTACGACTCAAAAATCAATTTGTATTCACCCCCTCTTTCCTGCACACCTATACTTGGGAAGCCATAGAGCACAAGCTCCTCCAAGCTCACCACTAAGCCACTTTTTGATTTCCGCATTTCACTCACTCATTTCCGCTATTTACGCAATGGCGTCCAGAAGTAGTATGTCTTTGTTTTAGCTTCGTTCATCTTTCAACCAAGCCATCATCATCATGAAAAAGTCTGCTGCTCGCCAATACCTCTGGCAAGGTTTCTTGTATGTACTGCTAGCAGCATTGGTGTTGTTTTTAATTTTTACCTAAAAAATAGCCGTCAAAACGTCTTTATTCTATGAAAAAAACAATTTTTATCCTCTTCTTCTTAGGCATTTTTGGCATAGAGGGATGCAAGAAAGAAGCAGATATTTCTACCGACGACTGTAGTAGTGACCCTACCGCCTGTGGGTGTCCGCAAGCACCCGCTAGTTGTGGCGGCACTACAGGCAATACCGCTTTGGGAAAAGGCCAACCCGGAGTGGTAGGTTTGGCAGGGATTGATGCGTGGGACAAACTTGCAAGCAATGAAAAAAATCGTATCAAAAACTGGAACACGCTTTTTTTACATCAATCGGTAGGGCAAGATTTAGAAGAAGGGGCCAAAAGCAATGGATTCGCTTTTGACTACTATGGTCCTGGCGACAAAACAGACAAAGGACTACGCGGTGGTATATTCGTAGATGTAGGAGGCATTGCCAATGGTAATCCTTATGAAAAAATCAGGGTCTTTCGGGAAAATGCTACCCGCAATAAAGACCTACTCCAAATCGCGGTTTTTAAGTTTGGATATGCTGATGTGATGGACGATAATTCTGAAAAAGTAAAAACCGAATATAAAGCTTTTGTAGATGCGCTTCGCGCACAATCACCCAATCTTCGTTTTGTACACGTGACGCCGCCTCTGGTATATTCCACAACTTCTTTCGAAGGCAACGCCGCCAAAATGAAAGTAGGTCAATGGATGAAAGACACTTTTAAGGGCACCGATGTCATTTTTGATTTGCAAGAAATAGAAAGCAATAATGGCACTTGCCAGCAAAACAATGTATGGCGCATCTGCACCGAAAACCGCAACACCGCATCAGACCCTTCTGATGTCAATGGCATAGATAGTTCAGACGGGCAAGGACACATCGGCAAAAAAGCGGGCCAACGCATCAGTAAAGCCTTACTTATGAGTATCTACAACGCTGGAAAATAACTTCAAATCATGATAATGCTCCATAACTCAACAATTTGCTAGATATTGAGAAAAAAATAGGTGAGCACATGAAAAAGAAATACGGTTGTTTTACGATTTTAATCGCATTGGTTGCTTTTTCGGTAGTAGCAACAGTGATTGGGTATTATGGAAGCTATTGGATGGATTTGTACCAACGTCCTTGGGCTTATAGCCGCGACAGTGACGCCCCCCTTTTGGTGGGCAAATGGCACGGCAACTTTACCGATCCTGATGGCATAAAAAAAGAAATCAACCTTGAGATTTTTGTGCCAATGACTTCTGAAGAGCGATGGGAAAAAGCAGGACAAAAACGTCGCCGCCGTGGGACTAGCAGCGCCAAAAGAGCTTTTGACGGCATAGCTATCGTCAGCAGCAAACTTGGCACTGAAACCTACGAACTATGGGGAAACGTAAAACGCGAAGATTTTCATGATTTTGATTTGGACTTTACGGCAGATGAAAAAAAGTCCCTCAAAGTACCCAATTTTTATGTCAACATCGCCGAAAAATCCCATTGGAACAATGACCAAATGACCCTCCCTATCAATTTTAGCTATCGCCTTCCCAATGGTACTAGTCATTGGAGTAGCGCCGACCCTCGATTTAGTAAAATAGTAACCGTGACTTTAATACGGCAAAAAGAATAACTCTTAATCCCCAAAAACACAATGATACCCTTGAATCGTCTTTTGGCTATACTGATTTTTTGTGGTTTAGCACATATTGCTACGGCCCAACTTCCCAGCAACATGACAGGCACATGGAAACGTACAGGTATGACTTCTACTGACTTATCAGGAAAAACCAGCGATGACTTCCAAGAGCATATTAAAACCTTGCCTTGTACCAAAAACATCACTTATACATTCAAAGCCGACGGGAGTTTTATAACCACCGTACCAGATGAATGTGGCGCGATCAAAAAGGCAATCGAAGCCACCAACGGTGCCGGAAAATGCACAGCGTCTGGCAATAAAGTAAAAGTAACGATGAAGGGCATCCCCGACGCCACTTATGATGTAAAGACTCAAGGCAATACCATGATTTGGGTGTTTGATTATGCTTCCAACCCCAAAGAACACAATGTGGCGGGGAGTAAGCTCAAATCTCTCACCATTGTTTATACCAAAATTTAGTTTTTGACTCTTTTCTCAACCTCATTATGGTATGAAAAACGCCCTCATTTCCGCGCTATTTTTTTGGGTTATCCTGACAAGCTGCAAGAAGGAAGAAGTAGTGACCGACGAATGCGACAGCGACCCTACCGCCTGTGGCTGTCCCCAAGAGCCGCCGAGCTGTCAGGGCAACAATGGCAACACGGGGTCGTTGAGTGGGAAAATATACGTATCGCCCAACGGCAACGACTCCAACGACGGCTCAGAAAGCAAGCCATTCAAAAGTTTACAGGCGGCTATCGACCAAATTGACCCTGCCAAAAGTGCTGAAATCATTTTACGGGGTGGTACCTATGAAAGCAAGGAAATAAAATTTAGAACTTCAAACATCTATTTGCATTCTTACCCTGGCGAATGGGCTATCATCAAGGCCGTTACCAACGTAGAGGATATTAGTAGCTGTTTGTGGTTTAGGGAGCCAGGAACTTCCAATATCACCCTCGAAAATCTCGAAATCATCGGGGGGTATTATTATGGTATCAAACTAGAAAGCAATTGGGACGACGACCGTAGCGTACCTTATGATAAAAGAAAAGGGATTTCGAATGTCAAAATTTTGAATTGTAAAATCCATGATACAGGCCGCGATTGTATCAAGATTACGCCGGGCTGTAAAGATATTCAAGTCCTTAATTGTGAAATCTACCGATCAGGAGTAGGGCCAGCCAATAAAGACGCCCAAAACGCCGAAGGTATCGACAATGTCAACGCCGACCGGATGATTGTCCGTAATTGCTATTTTCATGATATTGCGACCAACGCCCTTTATGCCAAAGGAGGTGCCAAAGATTGCGTGTTTGAACAAAACCTCTTGATGAATTGCGGCGAAGGAGGGCTTATAGCGGGCTATTTAGACACTGACAATGAATGGTTTAATCTTGCTACTAACCCTACTTATTATGAAAGTATCAACATCATTATTCGTAACAATATCGTCGTCAATACCAAACGCGAAGGGATTGGATTGTATGCCGCCTTGGGAGCGCAAGTCTATAACAATACCCTTGTCAATGTAGCAAGCGATGCAGGAAGTGCTGCTTTAATGGTAGCACGAGGTGAAATCTACGGCACTCCTACGGGCGACAAATACCCTAAATGCAAAGATTTGAAAGTAATCAACAACATCATAGTTCAAGCAGCCTCAGCCAAAGGCTACATGGCCCGCCTAAGGGGACAGGTGGAAGGTTCTAATGATTTTAGCAGTAACTATTATTATCGTTCTTCGGGAACGCTCCAATTTCGAATCGATAAAAATGAGGATGATTATGATACTTTTGAAGGTTTTAATAATTGGAAAACCCAATCAAAACTAGACGGCAACAGCCTCAACGCTGATCCAAAGCTTGATTCTCAATATCACTTATCATCCACAAGTCCTTGTATTGGCGCGGGTAAGGTTTTGGGTAGTTTGGTAGAAAAAGATTATGACGGTGGCGCAAGAGGGAGTAAAACGGATATTGGCGCCGACCAAACCAACAATGGTACTTCACTGACTATACCACCTCCCACGGTACCCAATGGGACAAAAGGAACAGGAGGTAATTAGATACGAAAAGAGACGCCGATGTGCGTCTCTTTTTTGTGTAGTCAATAGACTTTCTAAGGTTTCATGAGTCAAAATCTTAGAAAGCCTATTTTTTTATTTATTGAGCAGTTCGTCAAAAGTAAGTGATACATAGTACATCGCGCCTACTGTTGGGTTACCCCAGCCTGTGGTGTACTGCTTGCCCAAGATATTCGAACCTCCCACTTTTAGTATTGACTTTAAGCCCGATAGTTTTTTGCTTACTTGTGCATCCAAAGTACCAAAAGCAGGAATAACAATTTGAGTATTGTTTTGTGGCAAACGTGCTAAAGCAGGTAGAAGAATATCGGCCCAATTAAATTCTGACTGATGCCGCCATACCACATTAAAGCCCCATCCTGAATTTTTGATGTTACGATTTCCCAACGTCACATTATAACGGTACTTGGGGGTATTATAACCTACCTGGAAGCCGTCGTCGAGAACATTGACGTTTTTCTCGCTACTAAACATTTTCACACCACCAGCATTGAGGGTATTGTTTGAAAGATTGAAACCAACAGTAAAGTTGCGAGGCATCAAATAATCAGCGCCAATACCAAAGCCTTGGGTCTTGATATCACCTGTATAATTAGAAGACATCGAAACCACTTGAGGAATCGCGGCATTACGCAGAAGTACACCACCTATGTAATTTTTGAGGGTAGTATTGTAGTAATACACATCTACCAACAATTTTTTGGCAATCATCCCCTTATAACCTAGCTCAAAGCTTAGGGCGCGTTCAGGTTTAAATTCAGGAAAATTCCAAGGTTGTCCAGTTGCAATATTGATAGAGCCACCTCCTTCTTTCAATTTATAATTTTCCCACAAAGCTGGCAAGCCTCCAATCAAGAGCGAGACCGGGGTATTGAGGTTGATGTATTGGTTTTGGTTGGTCGGAATTCTGAAGCCTGTCTGGTAAGAAGCACGGAAGTTATGTACTTTATTGGCGGTATAAACAGCCGATAAACGCGGGCTCCATTGTCCTGCAAAATTTTGATTTTTATCGTAGCGTAGCGAACCAGTTAGTTTCAATACATCGTTGATGTTTTTGCTTAGCTGAGCATACCCACCAAATTCGTTAATACTATATTCACTTCCGTCCGATTTTTTCAAGAACAAAGTTCCGTTTGAATTGAGGGCATATTTACGATAATTTCCCCCTACAATGATTTCCAAAACTTTAGGGTCAATGAGTTTATTAAAGTTGTACATACCTTCTAAGCTATACAACTTGGTACGATCCACAAACAAGGCGCCATTCGGGATAGGATTGGCTTTGATTTGGTCGGCTATCTGATTGAAACGGGGGTCACCTGGCAATACCCTTCCATTATCTGCTACGCCACGGGCGGCATTATGAAATGCCTGAGAGTTGGTATTGACTGCATTTAAAGCCGAAGCGTAAGCTGCTTGGGGGTTTTGACCCGCCTGCAAAGCCGCTTGAAATGCAGGCACGAATGCTTGGAAAGCTCCACCTGCATAGGTAAGCGCATACTGAGGATACCATCCTTGTGCCAATCCTGCTAAACCAGCCGAGGCAGGTGGCGAGCTAGGTTTCCAGGCTTCATTGATATAGGTTCCCAAAAGTCCTGCGGCATAGGTATCGCCTGAGTTTTCGGCTGTCAAGTAGCCTCTAATAAAGAAATTAGAGCCTTTCAACTCCGCTTTGTAGAGTCCCATACTAAAATTTTTGAGTTGGTAGCGGTCAGATGAAGTATAAACAGTAGAGCCTGTACCCCAGTTGGCTTGCAAGATTGCTTCTACACGGTCATTGATACGATAGTGGAGTGCGCCATTAAACTTCAGACTTTTGGTGGTATAATCTACCAAATCAAACTCATTGTAGCCCGTACGCGACACGGCGACATTAGGGAGCAAAATATCATTGATTAGTTGACTAGCAGGGATTCCTGTAGCTCCCGCAAATTGATTCACGCCTCCTACCAATTGCGCCAGAGAAGGATTAATGGCATTGAGAGTAGCCACAGGTACACCTAACAATTGGGTAAAAGTAGGTCTCAAACTAGCTAGTCCTGCTCCACTTGAGTTTTCATCTCCGTACACGTTTACACCGTCATAGCCAGGATTGGCACGAGTACCGGTGGCGGGAGTAGTCCCTCTAAAACTCTGATCACGATAATCGTTTACTTGCCAATCTTGGGCGGTAAGGTAGCTTACATTGAGTTTGAATGCAAACTTGTTATTAAAGGCTTTGGCATACCTGAAAGCTACATCATAAAAAGGAGTCGTTTTAGTAGAGCGGTTATCAGCGCTCATCATACCTAGTTTGGCATAAGCACTCGCCCCTTGGTACAAAAATGGACTTTTACTATTCATTAGTAGCAGTCCATTGATGGCATTGGGACCATACAAAGCCGAAGCCGCTCCAGGCAACAATTCTACGCTTTCCAAATCTAGTTCCGAAATACCAACTACGTTTCCAACGGCAAAATTAAGCCCCGGAGCTTGATTGTCGATACCGTCAATCATCTGTACGACTCGCACGTTTCCATTGCCCGAAAATCCACGGGTATTTACTGAGCTAAAATTCAGCGATTGGGTACTTACTTCTACGCCTTTTAGGTTGCGGATGGCATCATAGAAATTAGCCGCTGGTGTTTCGCGAATACTCCGAATATCCATTTTTTCGACCGATACGGGAGATTTCAGCACGCTCTCTTCTACCCTAGAAGCCGATACCACTACTTCTTGACCCATCAGCGCTTGCTCCTTCAGGGATATTTTGAGGTCAGAGCGGCTATTGTCAATCTGAATTTCTTGGGTTTCAAAGCCTACCGAAGTGATTACGAGCGTAAAAGGGGCTGGCGTACTTGTTGTGATTGAAAAATTCCCTTTAGAATCCGAAATAGTTCCTACTACTTTTCCTTTCACTTGTACGCTTACTCCCACCAAGCCTTCGCGTGTTGAAGCATCTGTAATATTGCCTGAGATAGTGGTCTGAGCCAGTAACGAAACTGCGCCCATCAACCACACCGCTACATACATAACGGTGTTACGTAATATTTTAATCATAGGTGCAAAAATTGATTTTGGTTTTACTTGTTGATAATATTATTGCGTAATATTCGCTTATTTAAAAATAATTTACAATTTTTTATTTTAATCATTATATAAAAAATCTTTATATAGGCTTTTTTTATTTGAAAAATCCAAATGTTTTTTCTGGCAATACATACTTAAAGACTCCTAAAAGTGCTTTAGAGACGAGCATTGCCTTCCCATTTTGATTTATCCCCCAATTTTTTTTATAAGGATATATGGGCTCTTTTCTTAAAATATACCTAAAAGAGCAATTCTAAGAACCATCCACGTTAAACGTCTCATATCATTTTTTGATAAATTCCTTTCTCAGAGGTACTTTATCTGTCAACCTTTTTTGGCTAACCTTAACGGAAAGCGTAGATTTACAATTTAAAAATTACTGCTACAAAACGCTTAAATAATGAATAACTTCCGATATTAGTTTTATTTTTAGTCAGCAAAGCGCCTTTAGCTATTACGTTTTAAACCATAAAATACTGATTTTAACCATTTTGAATCGTAATAAACCAACAGGCATTAGCTTTGTATTGAAGCTTTTTACGACATATATCCCACTTATTTACCAAATCAATCTATCGGCAAATGAATCATACTTATGTAATTATTATGGCAGGCGGGGTAGGTACTCGCTTTTGGCCTTTTAGTCGTAACAATAACCCCAAACAATTTCACGATGTATTAGGCACCGGCAAATCTCTCCTTCAACAGACGGCAAGCCGATTTGAGGGCGTTTGCCCTCCCGAAAATATATATATCGTTACCAGTACCGAGTATTATGGTCTAGTCAAAGAGCAATTGCCTTTTTTAACCGATGATCAAATTTTATTAGAGCCAAATAGACGTAATACAGCCCCTTGTATTGCCTATGCTTCCTATAAAATCGCTAGCAAAGACCCCAAAGCAACCGTCATAGTAGCTCCTGCTGATCACATCATTTTGAAGGAAGATGTATTTAGAGAGAAAATTGGAGTAGCCGTAGAAGCTGCCCAAAACAATGATATTTTGATTACATTAGGTATCCAACCTACCCGTCCCGACACAGGCTACGGTTACATTCAATATCTGGCGGCAGATGGACTCGTCAAAAAAGTAAAAACATTTACTGAAAAGCCGTTGTTAGATATTGCTATAAAATTTTTGGAAAGTGGCGATTTCGTATGGAATGCAGGCATTTTTATATGGAATGTAAAAGCCATTCGAAAAGCATTTACTAGCTATTTGCCAGAAGTAGCAGAGGTATTTGAAGCCGGAGAGAAAGATTATTATACCGAGCAAGAGAAGGATTTTATTGAAAAAGCCTATATGCTTTGCAAAAATATTTCTATCGACTTCGGCATTATGGAAAAAGCCGAAAATGTATACGTAGTGTTAAGCGATTTGGGCTGGTCTGACTTGGGTACTTGGAAGTCTCTCTATGATGTATCGGAAAAAGATAATCAACAAAACGTAGTCAATGGCAAGCAATTGCTCTATGATACCTCCAAATGTATCATTAAGACTTCTGGCGATAAACTCGTAGTAGTGCAGGGATTAGAAGGCTATATTGTGGCCGAACACGGCGGTGTACTGATGATTTGTAAAATCGATGACGAACAACGCGTCAGGGATTTTGTGGCAGATGCCAAGCAATTTGGGAGTGAATTTATCTAAACAAAAAAGGGAGGCTAGCCTCCCTTTTTTGTTTTAGTTATTCCCTAAAATCGCGGTAGCTTCAATTTCAATCAGATACTCTGGTGCAATAAGCTTAGACACCTCTATCATCGTAGTACAAGGGCGTATTTCTCCAAAAAATTCTCCGTGAGCCTTGCCGTATGCTTCCCATTGGGCAATATCTGTTACAAATAAGCGAGTCCGAACCACGTCTGTTAAGTTGGCACCAGCCTGAACCAAGACTTTTTCTATTTTTTGAATAATAAATTTAGTCTGCTCATAAGCGTCACCTACTCCTACTGGCCCGTTGTCGTCTACCGCCACAGTCCCCGTAACTTCGATGATATTGCCTACTCTTACGGCTCTCGAATACCCTACTATCGCTTCCCACGGAGCTCCTGACGAAATATTTACCCTTTTTGACATGTATAATAAATGGTTGTTATTGATTAATTTTTAGCACCTCCTTGCTGCCCAGCCTTTGGCGGTTGGCTTTTTTGAGCCTCACGCATTGGATTTGAAGTTCCTTGTGAAAAACCTTGAGACTTAAACAACTGAAAACGCGTAGGCTGCGCTGGCTGACGTGGAAAATGATTGCTCTCTTCATCAATATCAGCGATTTCGCGATAGGGATCCAACGTCCATTGCACCACTTTCTTCTTCGTCGTCACCACCTTCGACACCTGCTGGTCGTTCAAACGCCATATCTCCGCTGGAAAACGAGCCACCGAATCCGTTCCGTCTTCAAACTGCATCTTCACTATCACAGGCATGGGCAAGCCACCTTTGTTTTTGACTTTCAAAGTATAAAAATTCAAGCCCGATTCCACCAATTTACGCTCATCAGGTGAGAGACTTGCCAGATAAGCTTCGTATTTCTTCTTGTCGGCGTCGGTTACTTTGTAAGGATCGTAGGTATTATAAAAATCTTTCATGTCAGGATTTTTCTCTACCACCGACTCTTTGATGTAATCTTTGTCGCGTTGACGAGCCACAGTATTGCGTTTTTCGTCGACTTGTTTTTTAGCTTCGGCTTTGTTGAGGTCAGGGTTTTGGGTATCTACCGCAAACCATTCTACTTCTACCAAGTCTTGGTCCACGGGCTCCACTCCATAGAACCAACCTTTCCAGAACCAATCCAAGTCTACCCCAGAGGCATCTTCCATAGTACGGAAGAAGTCAGCAGGAGTAGGATGTTTAAATTTCCAACGATTAGCATATTCTTTGAAAGCATAATCAAACAGGTCACGTCCCATGATAGTTTCACGCAAGATATTCAGGCCTGTTGCTGGTTTAGTATAAGCATTTGGCCCAAAACCCATGATATTATCAGAACTTGACATAATAGGCACTTGCTTATCAGGAGTAGTACGCATATACTCCACGATATTTTGGGGCTCTGCTACATCTCCCCCCATATCTCTGTCCCATTCTTTGGTAGTAAGGTATTCGAGAAATGAATTCAGGCCTTCGTCCATCCATGACCATTGGCGCTCGTCCGAATTAACAATCATCGGAAACCAGTTGTGCCCTACTTCGTGAATTACTACTTGTATTAAGAAATTTTTTGTTCCTTTTGAATAAGTACCGTCCGCTTCGGGGCGAGCACCGTTGAATGAAATCATTGGATACTCCATCCCTCCCACTGGCCCATGTACCGACTGTGCTACGGGATAGGGATAATCAAAGGTAAATTTAGAGTATGTTTTTACGGTATGCGCTACCAACATCGTCGAATATTGTCCCCAAAGTGGGTTGGCCTCTTTGGGATAAAACGACATTGCCATGATTTTTTTTCCGTTAAGTTCCACGTTCATGGCATCCCAAATGAATTTACGAGAAGTAGCAAACGCAAAATCGCGTACGTTATCCGCTTTGAATATCCATGTCTTTTTACCGTTGGGTTTATTGGACTCATTTTGGGTTGCTTCATCTTGGCTTACAATCAAGACAGGCTTATCAAAAGTTTTACGAGCCTGCTCAAGGCGTTTGAGTTGAGTAGCCGAAAGTACTTGATTGGCATTCTGTAGTTCTCCTGATGCTCCCACAATATGGTCGTTGGGAACAGTAATGGCTACTTTATAATTTCCAAAAGCTAAAGTAAATTCTCCTTGTCCCAAAAACTGTTTGTTTTGCCAGCCGTTTACATCATCATACACACATGCCCTAGGAAACCACTGCGCAATCTCATAGATAAAATTACCGTCTTTAGCAAAAAACTCGGCTCCCGAACGCCCCGAAGCATATCTAAAATCGGTGATATTGTAGTTCCAATCAATCTGAAAACTAAACGATTGCCCCGACCGAAGTGGCGTAGGAAGTTCGATACGCATCATGGTTTCGTTGATGGTATAGCGTAGAGGCTGAGAAGTTTTGAGGTCTTTGACCAAGGTGATTTTGTGTCCATAGTCTTTATCAATCATGGTACGCATCACCGAGCTGAGAGGCATTCCTTTTTCATTGACGGCACTTGAGCGCGTTTGGGAAGCCATCGAATTGTTGGCAAACAAATTTTGGTCCAATTGCATCCACACATACCTCAATTCGTCAGGCGAGTTGTTGAAATAGGTCACATTTTCAGAACCAGCCAAATGTTGTTTTTCGTCGTTGATTTCGACTTTGATGTCGTAGTCAACACGATTTTGCCAATAGTCTTTCCCTGGAGCACCCGAGGCAGTCCGGTAAGTATTGGGAGTAGGAAGCTGAGCGCCCATTTGCTCAAAACGAGAATTAGCATGATAATTAGCGGTGGGAGGCTGTGCCATAAGCGGTGCCACCACTCCTAACAAACAGCACAAGAAAGAAAAAAATAACTTAGTCATTTGGGTTTGTTGATTGAATTAAGTCGGTTAGTAATTTCTTTTTCTGATATAGAAGCCTGTTCACTTTTATCGTATATACTCAATAAATAAACGGTTTCATCTACGATTTTAACATAAGTAATCACTCTTGCACCTCCACTTTTCCCTTTGCCTTTTGAACGGATAGGCATACGAATTTTGTAGCAGTCTTTACCAATAGAAGTGCCCATAAGTGGATTGTCTTCTAAAGATTCTACCAATGACAAATAATCATATTTTAAAGACTGATATTTTTTGGAAAGGCGTTTAAGTTCTCTCTCAAACTCTTGAACGGCTATGATTTTAAAGCTCATCAAAAAGTTCTCTAGCCGTTTTCAACTTAATCTTTCCTTGTGAATGAAGCTCCGCTTGCAACAAAGACCGTTCGAGGCTATCCAAAAACTCTTCTTTGGTAGGAGGGCGCTCTGTTTCGTCTTCTTCGATTTTTACTTTGGCTTTTACGGCTTTCGCCATTTCCAAAAACAAATTCCGGTGACGTTCTTTGGTTTCTATGATGATTCGCATGGTCTGAGTATTTTGATAATCAAAATTAATAAAATATTCTGTCACCTTGGTAGCGTTTTGTAGAGGACAAAACCTATTCCTGCAAAAATCACATTGGGTAACCACACAGCCGCTACGGCCGGAATTTTCCCAGATTCGGCAATTCCTTTTGCCAACATAAAGAACAACAGATACACAAAAGCTAAAATGAAACCCAGCGCAATTTGCCAACCTGACCCTCTTCGACTCTTACGAGCCGACACTACTACCCCAATCACCGTCAAAATAATAAAAGCAAAAGGATGCGTAAAACGGGTGTATTTTTCGAGCAAATAGGTCTGTACCCCATCCGCTCCGCGTAGATTTAGTAAATCAATATAGTCATTGAGTTGACTAAGGGTAAGCTCCTCAAATCGGTTCTTATCATTCTCAAAATCTTTAGGACTTAGATTGATAGTGGTATCAATTTTGGTGCCTTGGGTCAGGGTCTCATTCTGACCTTCAAACTTGCGCACCTTATAATCATAGACCTCCCATTTTTTCTTTTTAGACTCCCACGTGATACGGTCAGAGGTCAGTTTTTCTTTGAGTTGATTTCCTTCAATACGCTCAAGCGTAAACTTATAGCCTGTCTGAGAAGAGTTGTTGTAGCTTTCGAGATAAGCGTAGGTTTTGGGAGCAACTTTGATATGAAAATTACGACGATTGAAATAAAATTGTTCTTCAATGTACTTATACTCAAACGCCAGCCTGATTTTGTTGGCACGCGGAATCACCCAGCCTACCATATAAAAAGTGAAGATTGCCAGTATCGTAGAACCGATAATGTAGGGAAAAAGTATTCTCAAAAACCCTATCCCACTACTAAACATGGCGATGATTTCTGTACGAGCGGCAATACGGGCCGTAAAGAAAACCGTAGAAATAAATACCAACAATGGACTAAGGTAGTTGGCATAATACGGAATAAAATTGAGATAATAATTGAAGATAATTTCATTGGCCGAGGGATTGGTCTTACGAAAATTATCTACTTTTTCCGTAAAGTCAATCACGCATATAATCAGTAGCGTAATGAGTACTGTAAAAACGTAAGTAACTAAAAAATTTTTGAGAATGTATCTGTCTAAGATTTTCATGATTTGTAGTCAGAATAAACTTGATAGCTTTCTAAAAAAGCGTTTAACAGAACCTCTCGCTCTGTATTTTTTACATCTATAATGACCGCTCCCGTTATAATAACATCATCTAAAGAAAATGAAAAATCATATTTTTCTAAATCTCTATGACTATATTTCAAAAACCACCTATCAAAAACCCTTTTGCGAGGCAATTGTTTACGATCAATGCTCTCACACACATAAAGCAGTACATTTTGTGGATTTTGAAAAAAATCAAATAGGAACTGTAATATAGTGTCGGTTACCTTTTGGTCAACAGGAAGTTCCTTATCAGCCCCGAAACTAAACTCTACAATATTCCCATGGGGAATGCTAATGTTGTTGAAATGGAAAGAGGCATCAAAAAGGGCAATACTATAATGAATGCCATAATCTGATAAAAAGGAATAAGTACCGTCGGGATTTTCAACGATTGGGTAAGGAGACTCGAACAATTTTACGGCCTTTTTGGGTGATGACAGAAGTATTGCCTTTACTCAATTCTTGATGAATTTCATTTTTATCTTTTATCATATTCCTTACGACCTCTTCTAACTTGCTTCCAGCAGGAATGGTGATTGTAATTTCCATCGCTTATATGCATTATTAATGCTACAAAACTAGCAAAATATAATAGAATTTCCTTTAAGATTGCCTCTTTTAAGGATTTTTAACGTTTAAATTTTGCCAACCCTTCATCCAAAAAGCGCGTAAACTCTTCGGCACTTGTGTAGCCTACGGGTTGGGTGAGTAGCTCTCCTTCGGGGGTTATTAAGCAATAAAACGGCTGAGCATTGTTGTTAAACTTAGTAATTTGCAAATCAGCGTTTTTCTCCCCTATCGTTGTTTTTTGTTTTTGGTCATAAGTCGAAACAAACTTCTTAGTATCAGGCAATTCCGTCTTATCATCTACGTACAACGAAGCTATCACAAAATCGTTTTTCAACCTTGTCAAAACCTCTGGTTGAGGCCATACATTGGCTTCCATTTTACGGCAGTTGGCACAGTTGAATCCCGTAAAATCAATAAAAACGGGTTTTCCGGCGGCTTTGGCTTGTGCAAGTGCTTGCTCGTACTCAAAATACCCTTCTAAGCCATGCGGCAAATGCGGCTTATTGCGATCTGTTATCGCCGAGGAACTGCTTGTCGTGCTGCTTCCTACGGCATTAGTCAAATAAAAATCTTGCGTTTGTTCAGGGGGCAACCAGCCCGAAAGTGCTCTCAAAGGCGCCCCAAACATACCTGGAATCATATAGACCACAAAAGCAAAAGTAGCCGACGAAATCAACAATCTCGGAATCGTAATGCCTTTGACGGGAGTGTCTTTGTCCATCCGTAGTTTGCCCAACACATAAAAGCCTATCAACGTAAACAACACAATCCAAAGTGCCAAGAAAATTTCACGGTCGAGTACATTCCAGCGGTAAGCGAGGTCGATATTTGATAAAAATTTGAGAGCCAATGCAAACTCCAATAAACCAAAAACTACTTTAAACTCATTGAGCCAACCGCCCGATTTAGGAAGACTTTTCAGAAACTTCGGAAACATGGCCAAGCCTGTAAATACCACCGCAAAAGGAAGTGAAAAGAAAATCATTCCCAACACAGGACGCATTACTTCGTTGCCTTTAGAAGCCAGAATAAGTAGCGTTCCGGCTATCGGGGCAGTACACGAAAATGATACTACTACCAAGGTAAGAGCCATGAAGAAAATACCAATCAAGCCACCTTTATCGGCTTGTTTGTCAACACTATTGACGAAAGAATTGGGTAATACAATTTCAAATAGACCTAAAAAAGATAAGCCAAAAAGGACAAATACCACAAAGAAGATGGCGTTGGGCAGCCAGTGGGTACTGATAAAATTGGCGGCTTGAGCACCTCCTACTCTTGATACCAAAAAGCCTAGAAGTGTAAAAATCGCCACAATCGAAAGGCCATACAATAACGCCTTGCTTGTACCGTGTTCTTGCTTCGTGAAATAACTCACCGTCATGGGCATGATAGGGTAAATACAAGGCATAAAAATCGACGCCAAACCTCCTAGAAAACACGCCAAAAGAAAACTCCAAAGCGACTCTTCGGGGTCTTCGACGGGAGCATCTGCTAGGTTGCTCGGCTCAGGGGCGGGAGAAAGGGGTGCCGCCGCCACCTCAGCATTTGCAGTAGGTTCTTCTTTAGAAGTTGCTACTTCGGGTTGGTCTGCTACTGCTGCGGAAGGTGTCTTGGTTTCTGCAACGACACCGTCTGTTTTTTCGGGGGCAGTAGCGGCTATAACTTTAAAAGCTGGAATTTTAAAATCAGCATTAGTCAGTACACATTGTCCGTCTTTCACGGTACAGGTTTGCCCTTCGATAGTTCCCTCTAAGATTGGGTTTTCTTTTAATATCTTTATTTTCTGAACAAAGGAAGCCTTGTCTTCTGCAATGCTTACATTTCCTTCCCAGATTTCATCGTATTTTTCATGAAATCCTACTGGTTTTATTTTTCCTACTACTTCAAACGTAGGGTTTTTCTTAAACTTAATCTCTGTTTTGGTAGGGCCTTCTGCTGGAAACTCACTAGAGTAAAGATACCACCCGTTGTCGATAGTAGCGGTAAACTTCACTTCTACCACTTCTCCTACTTTTACTTCTTTTTTAGGGCCTTCAAACGACCACTGAGCGTGGTTTTGGATTTGAGCAAAAAGGGGAGAAAATGCTATCAAAAGCATATAAAGCACAGAAATCTGTCTCATAAACTTACTTACCATTGTCTTTTTCATATCATAGTTAGGAATTGGCTCCTCTGAAGGTTATTTCTTTTTCTTTTCCAACGATTTGGCATCTACTTTTCTTACTACTTCATTCTTTAAAAACTTAATACGCCAAATCCCCAAATGTGTGGCGTCGTCCTTAAAACATTCCTTACAAATCATGTGGTCTTGGGGAATAGGAGAAGTATATATCAATACCGAATCTCCTAGTTTTTGAATGTTTGTGATTTGTGAAATTTTATTTTCGGCATTATATACATACGCATCTATTACTTCCTGCTCTTTACTAGAAAGATTAGGATTTTTGACGTCTTTTTGTCCCAGCAACATAATCTGCACTCCATATAAGGCCTCCAACGAATCTATTTTTTTGACGCCTTCGAGCTTACACAGCTTGGCTAGTTCTGCATTTGGAGACTGCCGCTGTGCTGATTCCCATGAGGCTTGAGCTTGCTTTACTATGCGTGCTCCCCAATCGTCCACTATGGCTACTACTTGCTGAGGAGTAACCCGCTTTATTTGCATACTTTTGATTTTATCTACTGCTTCTTTGGAGCCTTCCAGCCTCTGTTCTGAATGGCATCCGACAAAAAACAAGCCAAAACTTAATACGTACCCAATAAATAGTTTATGATTCACCGCAATTTTTTGGTTCAAAGTTAGTGCATTATCCTTAGCACCATAAAAACGCCGCGCGCTAATGTTTGGTTCAAGCCAAAATTTGGTAAATTGCCCTTTATGCTTAGTAATGTGTTTTTTGGAGTTTTGTTTTTCTAATAGCCATGACTTTCACAACCCTTCTTATCGACGACGAACCTCTCGCCCGCATACGCTTGCGCCGTCTCCTCTCCCAATTTGGCGATACTTTTGAAGTGATAGGAGAAGCAAGCAATGGAGCCGAAGGGCTTACTATGATTGAAAGTCTACGCCCTGCTCTTATCTTTCTCGACATCGAAATGCCCCTCTTAAATGGTTTTGAAATGCTAGCGCAGCTTTCGTTTATGCCTATGGTAATATTTGCTACAGCCTATGACCAATACGCCATCCGCGCTTTTGAGGAAAACTCTATCGACTACCTACTAAAACCCATTGAAAATGAAAGACTTACTAAAACTATTGAGAAACTTAAAAGTAGATGGGCCACCGCTCCGACCGACAGTACACCAAGCACAGGTTTTGATGCCAATTTGTTAAAATTAATTGAACAGCTCAAACCCAAAAAAGAACTTCATGCTATTTCGGTCAAATTTGCTGACAAAATCTTGCTCATTCCTTTTGAAGAAATCAGTTACTTTGAAGCGGAAGACAAATATGTATTTTTAGCAACCAAAGAAGGTCAAAAATACCTCACAAGCTATACAATCTCTGTTTTAGAAGAAAAACTGCCCTCTTACTTTGTCAGAATTAGCCGTGCAGCAATCCTTAATAGCCGTCATCTTAAGGAAGTTCAAAAACATTTTGACGGGAAATTTATCTTGGTTCTCAACGACAAAAAATCTACAAAACTTACCTCAGGGCAATCGTTCTCCGACAACATACGCAGTTTATTAGAACTTTAAAGTATTTGCAACCCCCCACTTCACAACTAAAAAACTTCTATTATTTCTCTCACGAGGGATTACCTTTTGATAACTGTGAATAAGTATAAACAAAAATAGAGGTGCGTATATACACCTCTATTTTTGTTTTTTAGTTCGTTGATGTAAATAACGCAACGCTTAAACTACTTACAATAACGTAATGAAGCTTTTGAAAACAGCCGCCAAACGCACTGCGTCGAAGATTCGCTGCTCCGAAGCACCATGCGATTTTACGGAAGCTTCGTGGGAAGTGACGCACATTTCACAACCATTAACCGCTGAAATCGCTAAACTCAACAGTTCAAAGAATTCTTTCCCCAAGACAGGATTCATCATGATAGACATCCGAATTCCTGCTTGCATATTGTTGTAGGATTCTTTGTTCATAAAATGCCGAAAACGATAAAATACGTTGTTGGCATTCATGAGCGATACACAAGCCGCTACCTCATTGAGCTCTTTTTCTGAAACTCCACGCTGCTGCGCCAATGCCTCCAAAGAGGCGATGAGAGCGGTTGATTTTTCGTTGATAGCAACACCCAAAGCCAACAATACAGCATCTTTTTCGCCCAAAGAAGGCGCTTTCAAGGCATTGGCAACGTTGATTTTGAGGTCTTTGATATACCGATGATCGGCCTCATTGAGACGATCTAAGAAAAGACTTTCAAACTCAGCAGGCAGATTTACTTCGGCCAGTAAGCTTTTTTTGGTTTCACTAATTGTTCCAAACATAGTTGTAGAAAGTTAGTAAAAGGAGCACTTCCCTTTTTATTGAAAATTTATGCTTGGAGCGTAGCTTCGCCTTGTTTCCAGTTGCAAGGACATAGTTCATCTGTTTGGAGAGCATCCAATACTCTCAATACTTCATCTACGTTACGTCCTACAGAAAGGTCGTTGGCCGAAACCCAACGAATGATACCTTGCGGGTCAACAATGTACGTAACACGATAAGCAATTTTTTCGTTGGCTTCCAAAATTCCCAATTCTTCGGCCAATGATTTGGAGGTATCGGCCAACATTGGAAATTTAAGCCCTGTCAAATCTTCGTGGTTTTTGCGCCATGCCAAATGCACAAACTCAGAATCGGTAGAAGCGCCAATAAGAATAGTATCGCGGTCTGAGAAATCCTCTACTTTTTGGTTGAAAGCGGCGATTTCGGTAGGACACACAAACGTGAAATCTTTAGGCCACCAAAACATAACCATCCATTTGTCGGCGTTTTTGTGGTCTTCTGAAGTTATATCATAAAATTCATTGCCTTTTTCCAAAGACACGACTGAAGTCTTTTTGAATGTGGGAAACTGAGCTCCCAATCCCAACATACGGCTAGCCATGATTGTTTTTATTTAATGGTGAAAATTATTTTTGTACAATTTCAATATTTATTTTAATCAAAATTACGCATTTTCATATTTGAAAAGTATAATTTTGATAACGATGCAAAACTGTACTAAATCACCTCTCATATCAAATCAATATTTTCTATTGATTGATAGATTTTATCAATATCTATTTTTAAAAAATTGATTTTGAGAGCATTACTTTTTGAAGCTACCCATAAAAAATCCCCAATATTGACCAAAGTCAGTAGTGGAAATTTAGGAAGATGACAAGAATGACGATACTCTGAGTTATTGTTGTCCAAAAACAAAATCCCCCAACTTTTTGAGTTGAGGGATTTCTGCAATATTATATATTATAATTTTTATGCTTTGTCTAAGCTTCCACCATACATGCTCCTACGGTCACGTTGGAGGTTTCATCTATCAAGATAGCCGCACCATTGGCACGATTGTTTTGATATGAATCGTAGGCCAATGGTTTTGCCGTACGAATCACCACTTTGGCCACGTCGTTTAGCTTGAGGCTTTCAACATCTTCCAATTGTTCATAATTGTTGATATCGATGCGGTATTCTATTCCTTTTATAGAACAACGAACGCGCGTAGTACCATGCTGGAGGGTGTATTTATTACCTACTTTTAGTTCCTTACGGTCGTCCATCCAACAAATCGTAGCTTCTACGTCTTGGCTTAACACTGGCTGATTGCCATTGCCACTAATCAAATCACCACGGCTAATATCTACATCCGTTTCAAGCAAAAGAGTCACCGATTGAGGTGCCGAGGCTTCTTCTACTTCTTCTCCATATATTTCAATTTTGGAAATTTTGGAGGTTTGCTCCGAAGGAAGTACGGTGATAGGGTCTCCTTTTCGGAAAACACCGCTTTGAATCCGCCCTGCATATCCCCGATAATCGTGCAACTCTTCGGTTTGAGGGCGAAGCACATACTGTACCGAAAAACGCGCATCAGTCAGGTTAAGGTCGTTTAGTACGTCCACATTTTCGAGATAATGAAGCATTGTTTCGCCCGTATACCAAGGCGTCGCTTCAGATTTATCAACGATATTGTCACCAGCCAAAGCACTTACAGGAATGATTTTGAGGTCTTTGATATTGAGTTTGCTAGCTAGTTTTTGGTATTCTTGCGCTATTTGCAAAAATACATCCTCCGAATACCCCACTAAGTCCATTTTATTGACAGCCACTACAATATGCGGAATACCCAGCAACGAAGCAATAAGAGAGTGGCGGCGAGTTTGCTCTACAACCCCTTGACGCGCATCAATCAGGATGATGGCCAAGTCGGCATTAGAAGCACCCGTCACCATATTGCGAGTATACTGAATATGCCCTGGTGCATCTATACTAATAAACTTACGATTGGGCGTTTGAAAATATTTGTAAGCGACATCAATCGTAATTCCTTGCTCTCGCTCCGAACGAAGCCCGTCGGTCAATAATGCCAAATCAATTTCGCCATCGCCTCTGGTTTTGCTGGCACGTTCTACGGCCTCCATTTGGTCGGCCAAAATACTTTTTGTATCGTAAAGCAAGCGGCCAATAAGGGTACTTTTACCGTCGTCAACACTACCTGCGGTTATAAATCTTAGAATGTCCATAGCCCCTAAATCCCCAATGAGGATTTTTTTATTATTTTAAATATTTATTTTTAACTACCCTACCAGACAACTGCCACTGCGGGGTAATGAAAGAAATTTAAAAATATCCACCCTTTTTGCGGTCTTCCATAGCCGCCTCGGTTTGTTGGTCATCGATACGGGTTTCACCACGCTCGCTGATACGCGTAGCCTTGATTTCGTTGACTACTTTTTCGATAGTATCGGCCTCTGATTCTACTGCTGCCGTACAAGTCATATCTCCTACCGTGCGAAAACGTACGGTCTTAGTCACTATGACATCGGCCTCATCTTTGTAAATAAAATCGGCATTGGCTAGTAAATTACCATCGCGCAAAATCATTTCGCGCTGATGTGAAAAGTAAATGGTAGGTAGCGGAATTTTTTCACGTTCGATATACGACCATACGTCTAGTTCGGTCCAGTTCGAAATCGGGAACGCCCGTACGTTTTCTCCTTTGCTAATTTTGCCATTAAACAAATTCCACAATTCTGGCCGCTGACGTTTGGGGTCCCATTGCCCAAATTCATCACGGAAAGAAAAAATACGTTCTTTGGCCCGTGCTTTTTCTTCGTCGCGGCGGGCACCTCCAATACAGGCATCAAACTCAAACTCTTCGATAGTATCTAGCAAGGTGTAAGTTTGGAGCCAATTGCGCGTAGCATTTTTCCCCGTTTGTTCTTTTAAGCCTTTGGCTTTGATTGTATCTTCTACCTGACGCACAATCAGTTTGGCCCCTACTTCATTGGCTAGCCAATCGCGGTATTGAATGGCTTCGGGGAAGTTGTGCCCTGTATCAATATGTACTAAAGGAAAAGGGATTTTGCCCGGAGCAAATGCCTTTTGTGCTAAACGAACAAGCGTGATTGAATCTTTTCCGCCCGAAAACAACAAGGCAGGACGCTCAAATTGCCCCGCTACCTCACGCATGATATAGATAGCTTCGGATTCGAGTTGGTCTAGATAATTTTTACGCTGACTACTAGACTCTAAATTTTGGGTATTTGACATGATATATCGTGTCTGATTTTCTAATTTACTTTTACAAAGAGTGGCTTCTATTGACTATCTCGCATGTAAGCCGCATTCTTTTTTGCTCTCGTCTTCCCACCACCAGCGCCCCGCTCTGAAATCTTCGCCTTCACGAATGGCACGAGTACAAGGAGCACATCCAATACTTACAAACCCTTTGTCATGTAGAGGGTTATAGGGCACATTGTGAGATTTTACATAATTTTTTACTTCTTCAAAAGTCCAATTCAGCAAGGGATTGAACTTAAACAAATCATGCCCCCCATCCCATTCAATGGCCTGCATATCTGTACGGTTGGGCGATTGCTCCGCTCTGATACCAGTCACCCAAACTTTGACTCCTTGCAAAGCACGATTGAGCGGTTCTACTTTGCGGATAAAACAACATTCTTTGCGATTTTCAATAGACTCATAGAAACTCAATGGGCCTTTTTCGGTCAACAATTTCTCAACGGCATCATTTTTCGGAAAAAGCACTTCAATTTTTGAATCATAGCGATTATTCGTTTTCTGCAACGTCATGTATGTTTCGGGAAACATACGCCCTGTATCTAGTGTAAAAATGCGGATATCAAGTGCATTCCCCAAAATCATGTCTGTTATTACTTGGTCTTCGTAGCCCAAACTAGTCGAAAAAGCTACTTGTCCGGGAAACATCTCTGCCAACAAACGCAATGATTCCACTTCTGTTTTGCCTTGTAGTTGTGCTAGCAACGACGAAGCTGTATGAGAAAATACCTCTGTCTGCATTTTAATTCTATCGAATTTGTATTGTATATTAATTTCTAAACAAGAGTGTTGGAAGGGTCTCTTAAACGACGAGCCACTTCAACTATAAAACTAACCAGCAACCAATGAGGAGATTTGTACTGCCTTAACATTCTTTTGCTACTTATTGGTTCGTTAGTGTTTTGTTTTATACAATTTCCTCAACCTATCATTTTTTCCTAGACTCGTATTGCCTTTATGGATAGTGAAAGTGAGGAAATTGTAGGCTTATATATCTTCTACACTTTAGCCGCAATCGCCTCAGCGCTTACTACAGCTGCTTGCGTAAAATCTTCTATCAAATCTTCGACCGCTTCCAAACCTACCGAAATACGAATAAGGCCTTCTGTAATACCCAAAGAAGCTTTTTCGTCGGGTTTAAGCTTGGAATGAGTCGTGGTAAAAGGATTGGTAATAATCGTGCGCGTATCTCCTAAATTGGATGATAAAGTAGGGATTTTGAGGGCTTTCATAAAAGCACTCACTCGCTCAAAACCACCTTCAAGTTCAATCGTCACAATCGCCCCACCTGCATTCATTTGAGCTTTGGCAAGCTCATATTGAGCATGGCTTGGCAAATAAGGGTAATTCACCTTTTTGACTTCGGGCAGTGCTTCAAGCGCTTCGGCCAAGCGCAGTGCATTTTGGCTATGACGCTCCATGCGAAGCTCAAGCGTTTCGAGGCTTTTGCTCAAAGTCCAAGCATTGAAAGGCGACATTGACGGGCCTGTATGACGGCAGAAAAAGCGAATCGGAGCGATGTATTCTGCTTTTCCGACCACAACCCCTCCTAGTACACGTCCTTGTCCGTCCATAAATTTAGTAGCTGAGTGAACAATCAAATCTGCTCCAAAATCGGCAGGGGTTTGGATAATCGGCGTTGCAAAGCAGTTGTCAACGTTAAAAATCAAGTTATGTTTTTTGCAAATGCGCCCAATCATTTCCAAATCGACCAACTCTAGCCCCGGATTAGAAGGAGTTTCTAGATATATCATGCGGCTATTGGGTTGTACGGCGGCTTCCCATGCTTCTTCAGATGCATCAGCGTCCAAATAAGTATAAGTAATGCCCCATTTAGTCAAAATCTGCGTAATAATCTGATGCGCCGAACCAAACAATGCCCGACATGCAATGATATGATCGCCCGATTTGAGAATCCCTGCCATGCTTGCAAAAACAGCCGCCATCCCTGTAGCAGTAGCAAGCCCGTCTTCCGCACCTTCTAGCATACATACTTTATCCACAAACTCCTGAACACTAGGATTTGAAAAACGACTGTAAATATTGCCTTCTTCTGTTTCATCAAAAAGTGCCTTGCCTTGCTCGGCCGATTCGAATGAAAAGCTAGAAGTAAGAAACAAAGGCGTCGAATGCTCGCGGTATTGTGTCTTTTTGGTTTGGGTGCGTATTGCTTTAGTCTGACGTTTCATAATTGAGATAAGTCATGAGATAGTCGTAAAATCAAGAACGAGAAGGGAATACCTGCTTTGGAATTTTACGGCTAGCAGTGGGTTTTATATACAGGGTTACAACAGAACCGTTAAAATATTTCGCAAACTTACGATAATTACTACTAATCCGACCATAATCATCATAGCTTTTATGGGCAAGCGGCGTGATAAATGAGCCGCAATAGGAGCCGCAATCGTACCGCCTAAAATCAAACCAACGATAATCTGCCAGTGAGAGAGACCTATCAACATCACAAACGTAACAGAGCTAGCCAATGACACAAAAAACTCAGCCAAGTTGACAGAGCCAATGGTATATTTGGGATGCCGCCCGCTTGCAATCAAGCTCGAAGATACAATGGGTCCCCATCCACCGCCGCCGATAGCGTCCATAGTACCACCAAACAATGCCAACAATCCTACTTTTTTAATAGGTTTTTTCTTAATACGCTTTTGTAGTGCTTTTTGAATAATCAAAATCCCCAAAATCAAGGTGTAAACGGCCACGATAGGTTTGATGAAATGGGCATATTGCTCTAAAGAGGTAAGTACATAAGCCCCCAAAGCAGCCCCTATGACACCAGGGATAAGCAATATTTTAAACAATTTGCTATTTACATTCCCAAACTTTAAGTGCATATAGCCAGACACCCCACTCGTAAAGATTTCGGACGAATGCACACTTGCACTTACTGCCGAAGGCGGAATCCCAAGGGTCAGCAAGAAAGTAGTCGCTGTCACACCATAGGCCATTCCTAGCGCCCCGTCAATCATCTGAGCTACAAAGCCTGCTAGAAGAAAATAAAAAACTTCGTCGGTAATTTGGAGTGTTTGTCCGATAAGGGTGATACGCTCAATCGTAAAATAACTGAACACCCAATGCCCCACTACCATCAATGCCAAAGCCGCAAAGATATTCATGGCGATTTCGGAGCGAGTACGTTGGCGCAATATGGGAGTTAGGAACTTATCTAAAACCCACTGAAGGGTCCCTTTGGGTTGAGCACCGACCTTTGAAGGACTTGAAGTAGTATAAAAAACATCCGACTCTTGCGGTAAGTCTTTCAACAAAACCTTGAGCCCTTGCTCACGAGCCAAAACTGCCAAACGGCGGTCTTCGGTAGCATCACCTGTGGCAATACACGCTATCTGTACACTTTCCCATGCGGCTTGCTCCACGGTATCGTTTTCTATGTTTTTATTTATACCCAAAACTAGATATACTATATTGATTTTATAGAAATAAAGACCTAAATTAAATGCCACGCGTGTGACGTGGCATTACAAAAGTAGAGGCAATATTTAAAAAGTCCAAAAATTACGCTAAAAAACTTGTCAAATTCTTATAAAGATACGGTTTCGGTACATCCAATGTAGAATCAGCCACTCGACAGTGAGTATTGCAGTTCCTCTCACCAAAGATTCGTAGTTAAGTCCTAAGATTTGATCGTAGGTTTTGGAAATATGAATTTGAAACGAATGATGGATAAATTCTACGATTGTGTGCGAGATAATGTAAGCAGCGATAGAATTCATACCGATTACCATCAGCCAAAAGAAAGCTTTCTTATACCCTTTGATATCTACTATCCAGTAGAAAAAAGCCAACAAAATAAAACACCAACCTCCGCTAAAAATAGTCCATGTAGGAGTCCAAATACGTTTTACATTGGGGCATATTCCTGTCCAATTGAGCAGCAGTCCAGTCCCTAAAAGTCCAATTCCTATCAATCCAAAACGCTTAACTTTTTCAAGGGGAGCTTCTTCATCTTTGAGCCACTGCCCTGCCAATAACCCCAAAATCATGGTACCAAGCGTAGGGATAAAACTAAGCGTCGAATAGCCTCCACCATTTCGGATAAAAGGCTTTTCGCGAGGGAAGAGATTCATAAACCACTGGTCAAAAGCCCAGGCAGCATTGGTATTTTTGTTCCAATGAGCTGCAAAGCCTGATAAATTGTGTTCCCAATCGGATGCTACACCTACGGCGGCATAATCAAAATTAGCATCAGGAAGTGGATACAAAGCAAACACCAACCAATATCCTACTAAAATAGTGCACAATGCAATAACTTGGGTTTTGAAAGAACGAAAACCAAGCCAAAACAAGATAGGATATCCAAGCCCTATCTGCGTTAAGGTATCTTCAAAAGTAAAATTGGTTTGCTCGCGATGCGTAGAACGCAAGAAAATTCCTAAAAAAATCAAAATCAATGACCGCTTAAGGGTATGCCCAAACATATCCTTGAACGATTGTCCTTTGGCCAGCCGGCTAGCCACCGAATAAGGTAAGGCTACCCCCACCAAAAAAGAAAAAGAGGGTTGAATCAAATCATGTAACGAACAGCCTACCCAATCAACGTGATCTTGATGATAGGCTAAAAATGCCCAAAAACTACTTTCAGGCAATGCTTTGGAAACATGACCAAATTCGAGAACTTCGGCCATCATCAAAAACATAACAAAACCACGGTAAACATCTACCGACGAAACACGAGTAGGTATAGTAGGAGCCATAAAATGAAAAAGGGTTTAGTACCGCTAAAAGTACGTTAATGAGCATTTATAATACCCCAACGAACTATGTAATCCAGTATCCTGTTTTTGATAGTACTTACCAATCTTGCTTTTATACCCATTTTCCTTTGAAAAATATGCTCTTTGTTTTCGCTATACTCCTACTTTTGGGGACTATTTTTTATTTTTTTATGTATGACAACTTTGAATGGAAAGTTGCGCAATATCGTACAAACCCTGACTTACGCATTGTAAGAGATGACTGGAAAGGAAATCCTGTTAATCCAGAAGGTAGGTTTCTAAACGAAAACTTACAGCCTCTACCTGGATTTCGAGAGTTATGGAAATGGCAAACCGAAACCAATCCCCAAAAAGCAGAAAAGAAAGCCGATACTTTTAGACTAAAAGTAATTCATAACAATGATTTTTTGCACTCTCATGATGATGGCATCATGTGGCTAGGTCATGCTAGTTTTTTTATCCGAATCAATGGTGTCAACATCATCACTGACCCTGTACTTGAAAGTCCTTCTCCTCTTATGAAGCGCTATTCTGCGCTTCCTGTGGATGTAGCGGAGTTAAAAAACCTTGATTATATTCTCATTTCTCACGATCACCGCGATCATTGCGACGAAAAAAGCCTCAAGATACTGGCTTCTCAAAATCCCAATGCTACCTATCTTACGGGCTTGGGATTAGATAAATTATTGTTTGCTTTTACAAAAAGTACCAAAATCCAAAGCGCAGGCTGGTACCAAGCTTATCAGACAGATACATCAAAAATAGAGATTATTTATCTGCCTGCTCAGCACTGGGCAAGGCGCTATTTCAACGACACCAACAAAAGCCTGTGGGGAGCTTACTTAATACGCGCCAATGGCAAAAGTATATATTTTGGAGCAGACTCAGGATATAGCACTCACTATCAAGATTTTGGAAAATATTTTAAAGAAGTAGATGTGGCCTTATTGGGGGTGGGAGCTTATAAGCCAGAGTGGTTTATGGCAGCAAGTCATGCAGGACCTGCCGAGGCTCTCAAAGCCGCCCAAGATATGAACGCTCGACGTTTTGTACCTATGCATTATGGTACTTTCGACTTGTCGGACGAACCCTTAGGTGATGCTTATCGTGCTTTGAAAAACCTAAAAAAAGAACCTCAATACCAAGATTTGATTGTGTTGGCAGATATTGGCGAATCCATCAAAATATAAAACAAATGAGAGCACTTTCGTACTCTCATTTGTAGAAATGTCTATCTAAATTGCTTAATTCACCGTGGTTTTAAATGCCTTTTTAGCCGCTAAATCGTGAGCGGTGTCATAGTATGAGCGAAGGTTACTCCAATCAAATACATCAGACATATTTTCTACTTTATTGCGTTGTTGGATACGTTCGCGAAGATTCATCCTCACAAACTTGAAGAGAATATTGGCCAATTGGTCGGCTGCTTGGTCAAAGTTTTGGGTTTTACGATTAATGACATAAATCCCACGATTTTCGTAATCACGCATGATTTGCATGATAAAATCTCCAAAACCCGACAAATCGCTCGTGACCGTAGGAATCCCTCTTACCACGCATTCAAGCGGAGTATATCCCCAAGGTTCATAATAACTTGGAAATATTCCCAAATGACATCCTCTAACAAACTGCCCATAGTCTAATCCAAAAAGAGGATTAGTAGAAGCAATAAAATCGGGGTGATACACGATTTTGACGCGATCTTGTTCATGATTTTTCAATCCCGATTGTTCACAATATTCTGTAATTGAATCAGGTGATTTCAGATCGTGCGTAACATAAGGAGGCAAGCGTTTGGTTTTCCAAGTTTGGATAGTTCGACGAAGGCGTAAACGCCAATATTCATCTACAAACTGATTCAAATCAGGCAAATGATGATCTGTAGAAGAAGCCGAGGCCAAAAATAGCTTATCACCCAACTGTTTTTCGATAGCTTCACAGGTATCTTGGATTTCTCCCAATACCGCTCGCGACTGAAGCACATCAGGATTGATAGAATGGTAAGGTTGGCGAGTCACAATAAACATCACCACCGTCATATCCATTTTAGCCTGTACCATTTTCCAATTGAGGCGCGCCAAAGCTTCCAATGTAATATCATAGCCTTTGTTGACATACTCATAACGCCCCGAAGTGAAGAAGTAGAGGGTTTTATCCAAGTTGAAAGAATAACTTTGAAAAAAATGCCCCATGATAAACTTATGGATATTCTCCTTGTATTTCATGTGCAGGTTTTGGAATTCATGTACTGCGGCAAAACGCTGAATATTGAGTCCATTGGGCAAAACTAAATCGGGATATTTACCCAAAAACACCTCACATTCGCGAGCAGTGACATCGCTGACGGTAGTACTTACGTGCGCGCTCAAGTAAGCCAAACGCTCTATAGTAGCCTGAGCTTCGATATTATAATAGCGAGCCTCATGTTTCCAATCAAAATAAGGGAGTTTATGATAAAAATCGCGCTCATTGGAGGCAATATATCTTCCCAGCATAGTAGCATGAGTCGTAAATACAGTAGCAATCTTGACGTCGTTGCGGCGCAAATCTGGCAATCCTGAGCTTGCCATCCATTCGTGAAAATGAGCCGTAATTTCAAACTTACGGGCATAATCTTCCGCAAATTGAGTCAAGAAAATACGTACCATCTCTCCAAAAGCAATAGTCTGATTGACTAAGTCTTCGATATTTACGGTAGATATTTGGTGGTATTCCCAAAGCTCATATTTGATACGATTGAGCTGCCCCATCATACTACGAATATCAAACAATACTACTCTAGGCTTACCTGTAATGAGCCAATAGCCATATTCTACCGCCAAGCCCGCTTCCCGCATTTTTTCGACGGTTTGATAAATCCCCGAACCATCATCGGAAGTGATAGGCTCGTATTCGGTAAGAGCCCGCTGTGGGAAATAAGGACCCAAACAGACGTAGTCGTCCTCCCATTGATCCACCATCGCCGGAACCTTGCTGCGAATCACGGTATAAATTCCACCCACTTGGTTGCAGACTTCCCAAGCAACTTCAAACAAAAGGGACTTTTTTGCTTTTTTTTCCACGGTAAAGCGAAGTTTTTAATGTACAATTTTTAATTCAAAATGTACAATTTTTTAGATTTTAAAATGCAATAATAATGCTTATTTAATTTTTGCCAATTAAAATTAAGATTTATGACAATGATTTTTCAAAAGCATACACAGGCCGCCTATCGAATGAATTAAAATGCCATCAAAGTGTCTATAGCAAACATCATTATGCTTTTTTAAAACAAGTATTTTGTTCATAACGTCTTTCTTGAAAGGCTTTACTAGGTAAGTTTCTAATGATAGAAAACATCCCTAATAGTAGAAAAATAACTCTTCTATACATAAGAGCGTTTTTCTATCCCAATACTATGAAAAATTATGATACTATCGCCAATTGTGGCGTTTGAATTTTGGAGTCCCTACATTTATTAAACTTTGAAGAGATACCCAACCCCTTTTAAAGTAACTATTTCGAGAGCCGTATCTTCTCGAAAATAATCGCGCAGGCGGGTAATGTACACATCCAGATTACGGGAATTGAAGAAAGAATCATCGCCCCATACGCGCTTCAAAATATCGCGGCGACTAACGGTAGAATTGCGGTTTTCGGCCAAAATAGATAGCAGCTCGGTTTCTCGGTGAGAAAGCTTACGAATCACTTCAGCCCGATGTAGCTCGTACTTGTGAGGAAAAAAGGTGTATGCTCCCAGCACTACTCCCTCTTTCGTAGGCATTGTCTTTTTTTGAAGCGTAAGATTGAGGATATTTTGTATTCTTACGATGAGTTCTTCCATGCTAAAAGGCTTTCGGATATAATCGTTACCGCCACTCTGAAAGCCCTTTAGCACATCTTCGGTTTGGGTTTTGGCAGTCAAAAATATAATTGGTATCGCTGGATTTACTTGTCTGATGTCGTGCGCCAAGGAGTAGCCATCACGATGCGGAAGCATAATATCTAATACACAAACCATCGGCTCAAACGCCCTAAACTGCGCCATAACTTCTCTCCCATCAGCAACCATACATACCTCGAAGCCCCGACTTTCGAGGCTTTCTTTTACTATTTTCCCCAAAAAAGGTTCGTCTTCAACGTACAGAATTTTAGCCATTGTTTTTTAAAGTGATTTGCGAGGGAGTGTGATGACAAATACACTGCCTTTGCCTTCTTCACTTTTTAAGTTAATACTTCCTGCGTGCTCTTTTACCACCGACGCCACATAACTCAACCCTAAACCATATCCTTTGACATTGTGGGTGTTGCCAGTAGGTACTCTGAAAAATTTCTCAAAGATTTTTGATTGATATTCCGCTGGAATACCTATGCCTTCATCGCTCACCGAAAAGCTAATTTCAGTATCCTTCTCCGTCAGATGCAGTTTCAATTGAGGTTTATTTTCACTGTACTTAATGGCGTTGTCGAGTAAGTTATAGACTACATTGGTAAGATGAATTTTATCCCCCCAAAATACAAAGTTCTCTCCAGAGGTTTGATAATGTACGGTAGCTCCACATTTTTCAAACTGTAATTTCATTGAATTCACTACCTGCCCCACTAGCTCCTTCATCTCCAATTCTTCGCGGGTGAGGGTCAATCCTTGCTGCTCAAAAGTCGCCATTTTCAATACTTTATCTACCAGCAAAGTGAGTCTATTGAGTTCATTTTTAGAAATTTCCAAATACTCTTTTGTGAGTTGCGGATTTTGAGCTGCGCCAAAGTTTTGCAAAGCTTCAATCGCTACACTGACTGTGGCGATGGGAGTTTTGAGTTCGTGAGTTACGTTGCTGATAAAATCGTTTTTAAGTGCCGTAAGTCGTCGCTGTTGTCGTAAGTTGCGATAAATCGCCCCAAAAGCAAGGGCGGTAATCGTTAACAAGAAAACTGAAAAAAGTGCTTGTGGGACAATTTTTTTCAACAAAAAAACTTCATAATCTTTAAACGCTGCCCTGTACGTACTTCCCAATGGCATAGTGCTTGCCACTTCAGAAGTAAGAAGCTCTTGGGGCAAAAAAGTAGTATCGCCGGCCAAAGCTTTTCCTTGACGGACTACCCGAAAAGGAACTTCAATTTTGGATTTTTGGATTAGCCCTTTGTACTGGACTTGTATTTCGGGGATTTTGAGCGAATCTGCATCAAATCGAATCACAAAATTATTTTCAACATGACGACTTTTGGTTTTCGGCATCTCTTCCTCCCGCCTAGGTGGTGAAGCTAAACTGTCGTTTATGATTGACAATTGAAGTTTGTCGGATTTCGAAAATCGCACATTTCCCCGAATGCTATCTTTGGCATCTCGCAAATACAGCATGACCCTAGCCACTTTACCCACGAGTTTTTGGGCACTATCATGTTCGATAGCTCTCTGGACTATCACCACTTGTGGGTACGGAGCAGCAGCTGTATCTTTCAACTTAACTCTTGTAAAATCAATAGGATTGCCACGATGGATTCTAATAGACTCAATATTTTTGGGGTCGATGTTTGCGAGACTCGTTTTTTGAAAAGCAATAAAGCTATCCCGCAGCTGTTGTTGAAGCAACTGCCCTAGGTGCCCTACCACTACACTATCATTGGAGGAAGGCTCTAAAGCCACTTTTTTGTCCTTCCCCTTTTTAGGGTCTACAGTAGAGCTAAAATTGACCGATACTTTAGTAGATATACCCACTGTAGCCCCGGAGTCTATATTTAATTTCAAAGGCTTTTTAGTAGACAACTTTATTTTTTTCTGAATCAAAGAATCTTCTAAGGCTTGAATAGTATTCTTAAATAAAATATCTGCTTCTTTTTGAAGGATTGTTTTTTGTTCACTGTATTCTTTGTAAAGCCAAAATGCTTGAAAAGCCGCTAGCAAAATCATGCTAGCGACCATCAAAGTAAGCGATATAGTATTGGGTTTGTATAGCTTCATCTTAGTTTCGGATGATTCTAATACCGCCTTGTCCGCCCATTTCTTTCATAAACTCATCCCTTTTTTTATTAAACTCTGCCTCCGTTATTTTTTTACCTCCGGTGGGGGTTCTCAGGTCAGCATTACTTAGTTTTTTAAAATCGATTTTGGTCATGTTATAAATCATATCGCCGTCATTGACATCTACTTCCAAAATCAAGCCTGGTAAGCCTCCAAAGCCCACAGGGCCACTTGGAACAGGAATCGCCTCCGCAAACCACGCCACTATTGGCTGATTAGTGGCTTTGTTGGTCATGGTAGCTTTAAGACAATCATAGCCCTGAATTTTTTTGGTATCTCCAGTGAGTTTCCAAGGCATTCGACGGAGCGTGTCTTCTATCAAAAACTTCTGTCCCGCTAGCTCTCTTAGTTCTATGGAGCGCTGCGTTTCGTAATTGCGATAAGTCTCGTTTTGGGGAGCTCTTAATACCATTCTTACAGTAGCCCCATTTCCATCTGAGGATTCATTTTCTTCGTTGGGCTGTTGGTCGGCGGCTTTAAACAATGATTCTGATGCCCGTATAGTAAGTTGCATTTTGTTGGTACGAAATTCGGGCATCATGGCTTTCATCGACTCATCTTGCATGCGTTTGTGCATATTGATTTTTTGGTCATAAAACACCACTCCTTCATTTTGTTGGCCATAGCCGTATATTGCTGTACTTATTCCGACTAGCAAAGTTAAGATTTTCTTTTTCATTGATTTATTGATAGTTATTGGTTTTGTTGTTGCATCTTATCCTCTCTGAATCACCCTCACCCCTCCAGAGGGCATCCCTCCCAAAATATTGTTGAGACTGTAGGTAAAGCTTAGTAAAAAGTAGCGGCCAAGCGACCGAATACGCTCATCCTGAACAAAATTGCCCTGTGCCATACGGCTGATTCCAACGTTGCGGTTGAGCATATCTACGACCGAAAACTTGAGTTCGCCGCGTTTGTTTTTCAAGAAAAACTTAGAGACCGAAGCATTCCAAATAGGTACTTTTTGATTGAAAGAAGACCCTGCAAAATTGTAGATGCTGTAATCCATGACCGAACTGACGTTCCAGGTTTTTGTCAATTTAAGATTGGCTTCTACGTCATAGCTTTGATTCATAAACGACTGATTGAGAGCAGGATTAAGCGAATACGCGGTGCGATTGAAAGTCATAGACCCACTGGCAGATATATCAAATGCTTCTTTGTAGCGGTATTCGAGTCGTAGGGTATTGCGGCTTTCTAATCGCCGAGTTTGATTGTCGGTATCGTTGACTGGCGTAATCCCCCGATTCAACAATAGATTTGTACTAAAATTGACTCGTGTACCGATGGCTTTGATACGAAACCCTTTTGAAATATTGGTAATGAGATTATAATCATCTTTGACATTGATAGGCCGATAGGTACGTACGAGATTGGCGTCTACTTGCTGAGCAGTAGCAATTTTGTTGGTAGTATAAGTAAGGTTGACAAAAGCAAAAAAGTTACTAAAGTTGAGTTGATTAAAACGGAAAAAGTTGAGATTGAGTCGATGGTTGTATTCGGGGCGCAAACCAGGATTTCCGGTATAAATATTAAGCGGGTCGCTATTGTCTACGATAGGCGATAGCTGCTGAATACTTGGCTCACGTACATCTGTGTCATAAGTCAGGTTAATATTTTGATTGGTGGCAAAATTGTACTGAAATCTTAGGTTAGGAAGTAGGTTGGTGAAAGTACGGCTGACATGTGTATTTTGTAAAATCAAATCCCCTTCCAATGCCGACCGCTGCAAACTTACGCCTGTCGAAAAATTATATTTGGGTTGATTGAGACGGAAGTTCATCCCACCTCGTTGGTAGATAAAATCGTTACGAAACTGATTACTGAGTTGGACATTCATGCGGGGTGCGCGCCCTTCGCCATTCACATCATATACGAGGCGATTGACGTCGTTTTGAGTAAAATTAACCGCATAGTTTACCTCCAAATAGCGTCGCTTTCCCAAAGGTTCGGTATAAGAAGCCGTTAGCCCATAGGTTTGTCGGTCGTTGGTTTGGGTGTTGGTCTGTCGTAAAGTATCTACTCTATTTTTCTCACCACTTGAATTATAAAAACTGTTTAATGCATTCAAAGTGCCGTTGCGGTCGCTTTGTTCGAGTCCTAATAAAAAATTGGTAGATAGCGTACGTCCTTTTTTGGCAAACTTATGCCGCCACAACAATTCCGAGTTTATGCGCCAATTGTTGCCTTGTGTATTTGACTGCCGCATACCTTCATTTTCGAGTATATTGTTGGCATTGGTAGCGCGACTACTACTACCTGTATAAGAAGAGTTTTTGGCATAACTAAGCTGATTAGTCCACTTCAAGGAGTTGAGCGAATCTATCTTATGGTCCACAGTCACATTGGCCCTATGCGTAGCATTGTGGGTATTTTGGGCGGTATTTTGTTTTGTTTTAAAACTTCCTGACGGCAAAAAAGTCTCCCGATTGGTTTCACGCTCAATGCGTTGGTCTAGCTGATTATAAAAATAATTACTTTGTAGTTCGGTCTTTTTATTGAACTGATTGTTGTAATTAAGTCCTGCGCCGCCAGAAGTCACGAAGCCATTGTTTCGCCCCCCAAAATTGAGCGGAATGGCCGCATCTTCTTCAGAATTGAACTGCAATCTCACCGCCCCTCCCGTCATCATTCGTTGGGCATTACCCGTAAAATTCATGTAGTCGTTTATTGAGAATCCTTGCTGATTGATATTATTAGCCATTCCCAGCACTGACATTTGGCGGGTTTTGCTAAATCGGTTGAAATTGGCTTTGAGCGAATAGCGACTATCAGGCCCCGCCCCCGCAGTGGCATTACCAAAGATTCCCTTCTTTTTCTCTTCTTTGAGAGAAAGGTTGATTGTTTTTTCGCGTTGGCCGTCGTCAATGCCCGTAAATTGGGCTTGGTCTGACTTACGGTCAAATACCTGAACTTTATCTACGGCATCGGCGGGGAGATTTTTGGTCGCCATTTTAGGATCTCGACCAAAAAATTCTTTACCATCCACGGTCACCCGCTGCACTTGCTGACCTTGGGCACGTACCGTTCCGTCGCGATCTACTTCCACGCCAGGCAATCTTTTCAATAAGTCTTCGACGGCGGCATTGGGCTGCACCTTAAAAGAGCTGGCATTGTATTCAATGGTATCTTGTTTAATTGTCACGGGGTCGCGTTCTCCTTTTACCACCACTTCTTTAAGGTCTTTGGGTATGGGGAGCATGGTGAGCTTTCCCAATTCCAACAACTCTCCCGAAGGAGGTGTGATAGATTGAAGAATGGGCTGTAATCCCATGTAAGTCACTTTCAAGAAGTAAGAAGCGTGAAGCACATTTTTAAACTCAAATGTTCCGGTGGATTGGGACCTCGAAAACGACACAAGCGAGGTGTCTTTCCCGTCAAGCAGCATCACAGTAGCGCCTTCTAAGGGACGCTGCGTAGTGTCTACTAATACTCCTTTGATAGAGAATTTTTGAGCGTATGCTCCCGCCGAAACAAACAACAACAGAAACAATACCCAAGGGACAAATAAGAAAGAGTATTTTTTTCTCAATCCCCCAAACGGGGTTTTTAGTTGTGGTTTGCTCGGCGTTAGAAGCTGCAAAATCATGGCTGTATGGAGTTTTTATGATGCCACAAAACTAATTCAGGGCTTTGGAGAAGTAGGTTAAAGGTCATTGAAACAATGTTAATTAAGGTTAATGCCAAAAGTCCCTATCTTTGTAGCTACTCATCTTAGCTTTCTAAAACCATGCATTGTTATTTCAACGGCTCTATTATGCCTGTAGAACAGGCTTCTGTCAAAATAAACGACCTTGCGTTGCTTCGCGGTTATGGCTTGTTTGATTATTTCCGAACCTACAATGGTGTTCCTTTCCAATGGAATTGGTATTGGGCGCGCTTTCAGCGCTCCGCAGAAGTGCTTCGGTTACCTCTTCCACTGAATCAGAATCAAGCAGCCGATATTTTGAATGAGTTGTACACGCTCGCGGGTCAAGCTGATATTGCCTATCGGTTTGTACTGACCGGCGGCTACTCTCCCGATAGCGTGAGCGTGGTTGAACCCAATCTGCTTATTATTGCCGAAAATCTCCCTAAAGACAACCCTGAAGGGCGTGTACGGGGTATCAAAGTGCTTCCGTTTGAATTTGTGAGAGATTTGCCTGAACTCAAAAGCACCAATTATCTGCATATGATACGCCTTGCCTCAGAGATGAAATCGCAAGGCGCGGCAGATTTGCTATACCACAAAAACGGAGAAGTAAGTGAGCTTACTAGAAGCAATTTTTTTATTTTTAAAGGAGATACACTCATTACACCCGACCAAAATATCTTGCATGGTATCACAAGACGAGTGGTGTTGGAATTGGCCGAAAAAACATTTAAAGTAGAAGTCCGTCCGCTCTTGGTCGAAGAGTTGGCAGAAGCTGATGAAGCTTTTACCACGAGTACCACCAAATGGGTAATGCCCGTAGTGCAGATTGGAAGGCAAATCGTAGGCGATGGCAAACCCGGTCCAAGAACTTTAGCTTTGCTCGATGAGTTTGAAAAATTAGTAACTGAATACGAAGCTGTCAAAGCTTAAATCTTACACCCATTTTTTCATTTGATTTTAAATCCCACAACCTATGTCAATCTCTAGCCCTTCCGAACTTATCGGTATGCAAAGAATCAGCGAAGCGGTAGCAATTACGCTCAAAAAAATGCGCGAATATGCCCAACCCGGTATGACGGCTCAAGAGCTAGATGAATATGGCGGTAGTATTTTACAAGAATTCGGAGCCAAATCTGCCCCAAAACTTACGTACGGGTTTCCGGGATGGACTTGTATTTGTCTCAACAATGAAGTAGCGCATGGTATCCCTTCCCCAAAAAAGATATTGAAAGAAGGCGACCTCGTCAATATTGATGTATCAGCCGAATTAGACGGGTTTTGGGCCGACAATGGAGGCTCTTTTGTATTAGGAAAAGATATTCATCAACACCGCTCTCTGGTAGATGCTTCAAAGCAAATCTTGCGCAAGGCCATCAACAATATCAGAGGAGGAGTAAAAATCGCCGATATTGGAAAACTCATCGAAACCGAAGCAAAAAAATCAGGTCTTCGGGTAATTAAAAATTTGGTGGGACATGGCGTAGGACGTAGCTTACACGAAGCCCCGCGAGAAATCCCTTGCTACTACGACCGCCTCAACCTTGATCGTTTTAAGAAAAACTCTACGGTGGCTATTGAGACTTTTATTTCTACCAAAGCGTCTTTTGCTCATCAATCCAACGACGGCTGGACCTTTGTCACTACGGATGGCAGTTTTGTGGCGCAGCATGAGCATACCATCATGGTCACCGATGGCAAACCTCTTATCTTAACAGAAAGCAACGAGATTTGGAATTAAGTATGAAATCTGCACATTATTGGGTACAAAAGTATCAGATGCAACCTCATCCCGAAGGAGGGTATTTTGTAGAAACGTATCGGTCGGCGGAGAGCATTTCTCACGCTGGGCTTCCTTCTCGTTTTGGTGGAAATCGTAGTTTTAGTACTGGTATTTATTTTTTATTAGAAAACCATCATTTTTCGGCTTTTCACCGCATTCAAGCCGATGAAATGTGGCATTTTTATGCAGGGCAGCCTCTTTCTGTATATGTGATACACCCGGATGGCGTTTTAGAAACAATCAAATTAGGTGCTAACCCTGACCAAGGAGAGGTATTTCAGGCAGTAGTACCTGCCGGAACTTGGTTTGGTTCAAAACCCAGCCCCGATAGCGAATATTCTTTAGTGGGCTGCACAGTAGCACCAGGTTTTGACTTTGAGGATTTCGAAATGGCTACCCGACAGGAGTTATTAACAACTTATCCACAACACGCCGAAATCATCAGGCTATTAACGCACGATACCAACTAAACCTGAGAAGAACGCAACAACTAACACATAAGACGCACCCGATGGAAACATAAAAAACCTTCCATTTAGATTTGAGAGTTGGTAGCTACTCAAACACAAACAGAAGGTTTTTTAAGCATCATCTAAAATCAGGATGACTCACATCTGAAGATTAATCATCTATTTTTTTCAGTACTTGAATAAGTGTCTCGACTTGTTCTAAAGATACAGCAGGGAAGTTGGCAATTCGGATTTGGGTATCTTTGTAAGGCCCATAGCCACTCCCTACTATCATGTTTGATTTTTTGATTTCAGCAATTACCTCTCCCGAAGGCAGTTTGGTGTTAGCTACAATAACGGTGCGCGAACGGTGTCTTTCTTCTACTACCGAAGGGGTAAAGTTTTGACTTGTTTCTACAAATTTATTGAGCAGCTTATACTTTTCTTCCGTTTGTTTACGCACTGTATCCACTCCTATGTTATTCAAGTCTTCGGCTATTTTTCCAAGCAAATAAATTCCTATTACATTGGGAGTAGCGGGGGTTTCGAAGTTTTTGAAATTTTTCCACAACATAGGGAGTGTATTATGCCCTCCAATCGTCAAATCTTCGTGCTTTTGGAGTTTTTCGGCCTTGGCTAAGCAGCGCTCATTTACAATCCAAACGCCCAAACCAGCAGGAAGACCAAAGGCTTTTTGTACGGAGAAAAAGGCCGTATCTACTACGCTAAAATCCAAATCAGGATAGGGTGCCGACGACACCATGTCAACCGCGATGATTTTTTTGGAATTGCTACGCTTTAATTTGTGAATGTCAGGCTCCCGCATCTGCACGCCCGAACTTGTTTCATTGTGAGTTACACAAATCACCTCGGCATATTCGGGTACTTCTACTTCGGCATAGTCAAATCCTTCCCCAAAAAGCTTTTCTTGTTTGTGAGCGTATTTTTTTAGGGAAACAGCATATTCAAAAAACTTCTTCGAAAAAGACCCATTCACCAAGTGAAAGCTCTCATGCTCTACGCAATTTAAAACCACTCGTTCCCAGATTTCTGACGCTGAGCCTGTAAACAAAATAGCGTGCGATTCGTGGATATTCATCAAAGTACGCAGCTGCTCTACCGTAAACCTATAAATGTCTCTGAACTTCTGACTACGGTGCGAAATAGACCCGAGTTGTTGTGCCACGGCATCCTGCAAATGTTTCTCAAAAGTAGGATACATCTCAGCCGGTCCGGCCGTAAAATAGACTTGTTTCATCTGATTTGTTGCCCCTAACCTATAAGGCCATTTGGTTTGAGGGGGCAAAATTAAGCTAAAAAGCTAGTTTTTAGCTAGTAAGCTTTCGTTAAATCTTGAGCACCGATAGCTAACAACCTTGAAAATCAAAGGCTTATCGTATCATTATTGAGGCACGATTTTATTAAAAACTCCTTTTCTCAACTACTTTTTGTGCTTATTTTGACAACTGCGACCTTTTTGGTGAGGTTTTCAAAAAACTTGCACAAATGAGTCAAATCGCATTTATCGCATTGCGGACTACGCGCCAAGCACACATATCTGCCATGCAAAATAAGCCAATGATGCGCCAATGGAATCACTGAATCAGGAATATACTTCACCAATTCTTTTTCGACCGCTAAGGGAGTTGTGGCGGTTTTAGATACCAAACCCAATCGGTGAGATACCCGAAACACGTGCGTATCTACCGCCATAGCAGGTTGATTGTAGATGACCGACGCAATTACATTGGCGGTTTTGCGCCCTACTCCTGGCATTTGTTGAAGTTCTTCTATTGTACTAGGCACCTCCCCTCCAAACTGCCCTAGGAGCATCCTTGCCATCCCCACAAGGTGTTTGGCTTTATTGTTGGGGTATGAAATAGAACGTATATACTGGAATACCTCCTCCGCTGTGCTATCGGCCAGCGCCTGCGGGTCGGGATAGCGCTCAAACAGAGCAGGAGTCACCATATTAACGCGTTTATCGGTACACTGTGCCGACAAAATCACCGCCACCAACAATTCGTAAGGATTGGTATAATGAAGTTCTGTTTCAGCTTCGGGAAATTTTTGGGAGAAATGTTCAATCAGGCGACGGTAACGTTCTTTTTTCTGCATGGAAGTCAATACTTTTTAGGTATCAAAGATACTTTCTTTCAAGCAAAAGCAAGCAGCGGAGCAAAACGAATTTATTTACTCCGCCTTCTTTATATGCCCCCCAATCGCAAAACCGCTCGTTTATATTTTTACCCAATAAACAGTTTTGGATAAAAGCCCTTTGTAAGCCACAATTTTCAGTTTGTTGCCTTCTACATATACTTCACAGCGAGCCGTTATATCTTTCTGTGGATTATAGACAGTGCCTCTCCAGCATCCTTCCAAAAACTTTACATCCTTCAATACTATTCTTTTTTGAGGGTCTACTCCTACAAAACCCGTAGCTGTTTTGGTCACCACAATAGTCACCCCCTCCTCTTCGGTTTTATAGGTTCCAGCTAGATTATCGTGCGGAGGATATATCATCATCCCGCCTTTTAAACATAGCCAGAGACCTAAGATTGCCATTACTTTCATGTTTTGATTCGTTTAGATTTTAGGATAACTATGCCATTCATAAAAAAGCCCATCAGGGTCACGTTTGGCTCTGATTTCTTGTACTTTTTTCAAGTGGTTTTCTGATAAAAAAGGCGCTGTACGTTTGTGAAGTCCTTCATCAGCGAGCTGAATTCCGGTAGACAAGTGTGCCATACGGCGCATCATATTGGCCGCCCAATCGCCATATAGGGGAGAGTCTTCGGCATTGATCCAATTGGCATAAAGTGCCAAATACACCTTATCTTCATTGGAATAAGCCATGTCAGTAGCCAAGCTACCGGGGTGCCAATTGAGCCACAAAAAATGGGAAGGAGCGGGCGGAAGCGAATCAGCGATTTCTCTGACAAATGGCAGGAGGTCTTCGATAGAGGCATGAGTCCACATATTGTCTACGCCCCAATGTCTATCCTCTGGATAATGAGTCATAGCTGTCTTGTATAACGCGTCTATACCCGGATCGAAAGCAGGGGTTGCGATAATAGCCTTGTGTTTGATAGGACTATTTTTCATGAAAGCCATCGCTTCTTCAAACTCATCTTTGGTATCGGCAAAAATAGGCGCCAATGCTTCAATGCCCGGGCCTAAGACATGGAGCATATTGCGGCTCATAATCATCTGAAACTCTACCGCTTTCGGAATACCAGGACCTACATCATAAGCCCAACGATACACATCTTCTAGGTGTTTAAGGTGAAAATCGTGGGCAATAATGGCTCGATAAGGAGGTAAAGGGTACAATTTGAGATGAAAACAAATTACCACCCCAAAAAAACCGGGTCCCGCCCCGCGCGCCGCCCAAAACAAATCAGAGTGCTGAGTAGTATTGGCGTGTACCAATTCGCCTTCGGCCGTAATGACATCAATGCCAATTACACTTTGACATGCAATCCCCAATTTTCGCCCATTCCAACCATACCCTCCCTGCAATAAATACCCTCCTATGCATACCCCTTTGCAATGCCCCGCCGGAAAAAACAAGTTATGTTTGTACAACTCTAGCATCAAAATACTTCCTCCTACTCCTGGCCCTGCTTTGGCCGTCATAGCATCAGGGTTGATTTCGTAATGATTGAAGTTTTTCATCAAAATTAAAATGCTATTGTCACGCAAGTGGTTGGCACTAAAACTATGCCCTCCCGAACATACCGTGATTTTTTTACCAATAGCTTTGGCATATTTGAGGGTCGCTATGATATCTTCGATGGTCTTAGGTTCCACTACCGCATCAGGACGCCGTTTGGGGTCGGTTTTGTTAAACAACGTTCCTAATACTAGCCTATCAAAGTGTTGGTCTGTTGACTGGGTTAACGTTCCTGACAACTGTAAACTAGGGCTTTGAGTACCAAATTCCTTATAAAGTTGAGGAAGAAAAGCCGCGAGATGATTCATTTCTTCCGAACAATGTCTCAATAAATCAGGCGCAAAATTTTTGGGCAAACTACGTAACTTACGAATAAATTCAGTTGCCAAATCCGCCAAAAAACCTTGCCGACGAATACTCACATAGGCTCCTCCTACCCAAAAACGCGAGCGCATTTCGCAGCCTCCTTCTACCGCTCGCACTTGATGTACCAAATATCCATAATCCACAGGCAAAGAAGCATGACCAAGCCTAGCACAGATATAAACCGCCTTCTCAGGATGATTGATGGCATCAAACGAAAAGCCAAAATCAACAGGAGATTTGAATTGGATAGCAGCTTCAAGCAGCTCTTCGCCGATGTATTCTTTAATAATCGAATTGCGCCCTATATAGGCTACATTGGGCTGGTTGTCTTCCCAGTGAGCACTTACGTGGGCTTTCGGATGCCATAGTTTGTATCGATTATCTTGCGAACTATGCCACCCAAACCACCAATCCCACATAGCAGGACTTACACCCGGCATATAGGTATGCACCGCTACGTGAATACTGCCATCGGGATATTGGACATAGGCATTCTCAAATCCTGTATAACCTTCTCCTTCAAGATAGCAGGCCTCCGAAAACGTGGGTAAACTAGGGGGTGCCACAGGAGAGATAGAGAGCGCATTTTGTACGGATGCGGCGAGAGTTTGAATCTCCTCATGAAAGTATTTGGCATGTACTTCGGTATAGTCAAGGGTCTGATAGCCAATATATTCTTTTCCCATTTCTTGAATTTTTTAGGTATTATTTCCAAAATCTTGCCACAAAACTACGGCGACGCATCTGAAACTACCCTTGAATTAATTCAAGAAATACATCCTTTACTTGCGGTGCTTGAGCTTGCTGAGCCACTCAGGAGAGATACCCATAAACTCGGCAATAAATCGCGAAGGAACCCGCTGAATAACAACCGGAAGTTGACCAATCAGATAGTGGTAAAGCTGCTCAGAAGTATAAGCTATAAGTTTGAGTTTGAGGTCATTTTCTTCCTGTAATGCCTTAGTAACCATAGAATGATAAAACTTGAAAAGAGCTATATCATCAGACATCACTATTTGTAAGTCTTTTTTACATAACACCAATACTTTAGCCCCACTAATGGCTCTTAGTTCGCAGCGCGTAGGCAATTCTGAAAAAAAACTATCGACACAACTCATAAAAGGGTGTAAGTTGTCTAAGTAAAAGTTTATTGTTTTTTCTATTTCGTTTTCTTCATCCACATATCGGCACACAAACCCACCCTCCAATACCAAAAAAATTTTATCACATATTTCGCCCGGTTTTACTAACAAATGCTGGCTTTTTATTTCTTGAAATTTGATAAATCCTAACAGCTTCCTTACAGAATCTGACGAAACATTGGCCTTGACAAGCTCTTGTAAAAGAAGATGAGGCAACATAATGGTATATTTAAATAGCTCTAAAAATACAGGTTCTTATTTCTGACGTTTTTTCTATAAAAGTATCATAAACCTATCCTATCACCATAATCCCGCAATATGGGGGATTTAAGGGTTGTACAAGTTTTGCCTATCTTTGTGTTTTATCCTTCATCTATTCATCAATGTACATGACAAAAACCACTATCTCTTTCTCGAAACACCTATATGCCGTCGGTCTTCTTGTTTGTTTGGTAGCAGGCCACTTAGCCGCCCAACAAAAAACGCTCTCTCTCACCGACATCTTTGGCTCACAAGGCTCCATCTTTACACCACGTACTGTATCGGGCGTCAATTGGATGAAAGCTGGCGGATTTTATACCACTCAGCAAAATGGCAAAATTATCAAATACAGCATCGCTACGGGCGAAGCCGTCGAAACGCTGTTTGACCAAAGTACCGTCCGCGTAGAAGGCACCAATCAAACCATCCAACTCGAAGCATACGAGCTGAGCGGCGACGAGCGTAAACTCCTTCTTGCTACCAATATAGAGAGAATCTATCGCCGCTCGTTCAAAGCCGATTTTTATATTTATGACCTAACCTCCAAAAAACTCACTCAGCTTTCCAAAAATGGAAAACAAATGCTGGCAACGCTTTCGCCCGATGGCAGCAAAGTGGTTTTTGTGCGCGACAATAATCTTTTCCTGACCGACCTCGCCACCATGACCGAACAACCCCTCACTACCGATGGTAAACGTAACGAAATCATCAACGGCGCTTGTGATTGGGTATATGAAGAAGAGTTTAGCTTTGTGAAAGCTTTTGAATGGGCTCCCGACGGCAAAAAAATTGCTTTTTATCGCTTCGACGAAAGCCTTGTTCCAGAATACAATATGCAAATATGGGGCGATTTGTACCCTAAAGATTATCGCTATAAATACCCCAAAGCAGGCGAGCCTAACTCTATCGTGCAGATTTGGATTCATGATTTGACCACCACCCAAAAGACTAAAATAGACGTAGGCACCGAAACCGACCAATATATCCCACGCATCAAATGGACGCAAAATCCCAATCTGCTCTCCGTCAAACGCATGAATCGCCTCCAGAATCGTTTGGATATTTTGCACGCCGACGCTACCAACGGTCAAACCCAAACTGTGTGGAGTGAAGAAAGCAAGACTTATGTGGATTTGGAGTTTACAGACGACCTCACTTACCTAGCCGATGGCAAATCTTTTGTACAATCGTCCGAAAGAAGTGGCTATAAGCATTTATACCAATACGACATGAGTGGAAAATTGCTCAAACAACTTACCTCTGGCGATTGGGAAGTAACGGATTTGCTTGGAATTGATGAAAAAAAACAAGTGTTGTATTTTACTTCGTCAATGGAATCGCCCATGGAGCGGCATTTGTATAGCTTGAATTTGGCCCTACCTGCAGCCAAAAAATCAAAAAAAGCATCGCCAATCCCCTCCCCGCAGCCTGTCAAACTCAGCACTCAAATTGGCTCTAATACCATCAATATGAGCCCTGACTTTAGTTACTATTTACTCTATCACCAATCTTCACAACAGCCTCTTACGGTCAGCTTACACGAAGCTCCAACTCACAAAATAGTCAGAACCTTAGAGACCAACCAAGCCTTACGCGAGCGCCTTTCGGCTTACAATCTCCCTCAACAAGAATTTTTTAAATTTTCCACCTCACTAGGCACAAATCTTAACGGCTGGATGATAAAACCCACTGATTTTGACGCCAATAAAAAATACCCTGTTTTGATGTTTGTGTATGGTGGACCTGGCTCTCAGACGGTAAATAATACTTGGACTAATGCCCTCACTGCTTGGTTTAAACTCCTAGCTACCAAAGGCTACATCATCGTGTCGGTGGATGGGCGCGGTACGGGCGCGCGTGGCAATGCCTTCCGAACCGCTACTTATGCCCAACTTGGCAAATTCGAAACCCAAGACCAAATCGAAGGAGCAAAATACTTGGCCACTCTCCCTTATGTGGATGCTTCTCGAATCGGTATTCATGGGCATAGCTACGGAGGCTATATGACCTCTCTCTGCATGACTATCGGAGCCGATTATTTCAAAGCCGGAATCGCCGGAGCACCCGTGACTACTTGGCGATACTATGACACCATTTATACCGAACGCTACCTCAAACGCCCTCAAGACAATGCGGCAGGCTATGATGACAACTCGCCTATTCAGCATGTCAACAAACTAAAAGGGAAGTTTTTACTTATTCATGGTACGGGCGATGACAATGTACACTTCCAAAATTCGGTGGATTTTGTCAATGCGCTTATCAAAGCAGGGAAGCAATTTGACTCGTTTTATTATCCCAATCGTAATCACGGCATCAGTGGTGGCAATACGCTCATGCACCGCTATCAAATGATGACCGACTGGGTTCTCAAAAACTTATAGAAAGAAAAACCCTTCCTATGATTCCAAATTATAGGAAGGGCAACTCTATTTCTCTTTAAATAGTCCCTTCATAAGATAAATCCAAATATTCAATCTTTTCTAATTTACCTAATACTTGATTAAGTAAGCTTTTACGAATCTCTAGTTCAAGACTACATTGATTGTCAAAATGCTGATTTTTAGGAATCAGCTCAAAACTTTTGACTACTTTCATTACCTCGTTCATTTGCTCATAAGGATACACCAAACGATATACATCTTTGACATGTTTTGTTATGATTTCCGCTTCTTTAAGAGCCTCCTCGGTGGCGGTTTTATAAGCATTGATAAGCCCCGGTACTCCCAATAACGTACCACCAAAATACCTGACCACCACTACCAAAACATTGGTAAGGTCGTGAGCATAGAGGGTGTTTAGAATAGGCTTACCTGCCGTTCCCGAAGGCTCACCGTCATCGTTGGCTCGAAAGTGACTCCGGTCGAGTCCGAGCCGATACGCATAACAGTGATGAACAGCTTTGGGATGAAGTTCACGCAAGGCTATTAAATAGGGTTTAGTATCTTCTTCCTGACGAATAGGATAGGCAAATGCTAAAAATTTACTCCCTCTGTCACGAAAAAAACCTTCTACTGGAGTGACTATCGTTTTATATGTATCGTCAAACAACATGGCCTAGAAAATAGTTAAATAATATGCCTTACAATTTATTGTTTTTAAAATATCCCAACTTTGTCAATTCGTTGAATTTATCAATCTAAATATCCTATTTCAATTATCAATATGGTTTATTCACAAAAAAACTAAGTATTTCGTTTTTTAAATTCGGACAAAATTATCAATTTGACCGCAAACTTAGTTACAACCACTTATCCATTAGTGATTGTGAAATTTTATCCAAAGAACTTATTTTACCTTTCAATCCTATTTTTCATCTTAAATTATTTGACCCATGAAACAACCTAAATTACTGCTTTTTGCGGTAGTACTCGTTTGGGTAAATGCAGCCTTTGCTCAGACAGACTTAAAAAAGCCTATTCCTTTTGATGCTAAGGTAAGGTACGGAAAGTTGCCTAACGGCATGACTTATTATATTCGTAAAAACGAAGAACCTAAGAAAAGAGCCGAGCTGTACCTAGTCAACAAAGTAGGGGCCATTCAAGAAGAAGACAAAGAGAATGGATTGGCTCACTTTACCGAACACATGGCCTTCAATGGCACTAAAAACTTCCCTAAAAACGAGCTGGTAAGCTTTCTTCAGAGAGCGGGTATCAAATTTGGCGACGACCTCAACGCCTTCACTGGCCAAGACCAAACGGTGTATCAGCTTCCAGTCCCTACCGACTCAGCCGATATTTTTAACAAGGCTTTTGTGGTACTAGAAGACTGGGCCCATAACCTAAGCATGGACGGCGAAGAAATTGACAAAGAAAGGGGTGTCATCTTAGAAGAGCTTCGTGGTGGCAAAGGTGCCCAACAACGCATGAGAGATAAGTGGCTTCCTATCTTAGTGGGAGATTCTAAATATGGAAAACGCAATATCATCGGTACGGAAGATATCCTGAAGAACTTTAGCCATGAGACCATTCGCAATTTCTACAAAACATGGTATCGGCCTGATTTGCAAGCTATTATTGCCGTCGGAGATTTTGATATCGACCAAGTAGAAAAAACCATTAAGCAGCGTTTTGGAGCTATTCCCAAAGCAGTGAAACCCAAGCCTTTTGGTAAATTTCCAATTGCAGATTTCAAAGGTTCACGCGTAGCCATCGTAACCGATCCAGAGTTCCCTTATATGATGGCTCAAATCATTACCAAACTCCCTAAAGCAGAGGAAAAAACCTTGAATGATTCGCGCGAATCGCTCAAACGCAACTTGTTTAACCAAATGCTCCAAGCTCGTTTGCAAGAGCTTACGCAGCAAGCTGACCCTCCGTTTTTGTTTGGAAATGCTAGTTATAGTGGCTTCTTAGGCGACTATGATTCTTTCTTCAACATCGCAGTAGCCAAAGACGGCAATCTCGAACGCGCCGTCAAAGCAGTGTTGGATGAAGGCGTACGTGCCAAAAACTTTGGATTTACGGATACCGAGCTTGAGCGGGCAAAAGCTCAATTGATGACAAGTGTCGAAAAACGTTTCAAAGAAAAAGATAAAACGCGTTCGGCCAATTATGTCAACGAATACATGGCTCATTTCTTAGAAGAAAATCCAACGCCTGGTATCGAATTCCAATATGAGTTTGTAAAAGAACAGCTAGGAGGTATCAAACTAAATGAAGTCAATACCCTAGCCAACAAATACTTGACCAACGACAACCGTACGGTGATTGTGATGTCGTCAGAAAAAGACAAAGCCAAATTACCAAACGAAGCCACGGTGTTGGAATGGATTAATACCGCCGGCAAAGGCGTAACTGCCTATGTAGATAAAGTGGTAAACAAACCTTTGGTCGAAAATCTACCCGCTGCTGGTCGCACAGTTTCTAGTAAAGAAATCGCCGAAATCGGTGTTACCGAACTCACCCTTAGCAACGGAGTAAAAGTAGTATTGAAGCCTACCGATTTCAAAAACGACGAAATTCTCATTGGTGCACGTAGTCAAGGTGGAACTTCACTCTATGACGATAAAGATTTTATGAGTGCGGGGCTTTCTGATGCAGTAGTAGAAGAAAGTGGCGTAGGCGAATTTAGCCAAAGTGCTCTTAAAAAATACCTTTCGGGCAAAGTAGTTAATGTGAGTCCTTTCGTGGGTGAAATTGAAGAAGGTTTTTCAGGAAATACTAGTCCTAAGGATGTAGAAACTGCACTTCAGCTTATCTATGCCTATTTTACAAAACCTCGCAAAGACGATGATGTTATCAAAGGGTTTTTGAATACTCAACGCTCGGCGATTCAAAACATGAAGGCGTCGCCTTCTCCCGAGATGGTATTCCAAGATAGCCTCAATACGGTGCTAGGCAATTACAATTTCCGCCGCTTGCCTATCAGTGTGGAGCGCTGGGACATGGTCAATGCTGACCGCGCTTACGCGATTTACAAAGAGCGCTTTGCCAACCCTGCGGATTTCACTTTCTTCTTTACAGGCTCGTTTAAAGTAGAGCAACTCAAGCCTTTGCTTGAAAAATACTTGGGAGCGTTGCCTACCCAAAACCAGAAAGAGTCTTTCCGTGATTTGGGAATCCGCGCTCCTAAAGGCAAAATTGATAAAAAAGTTTACAAAGGTATCGAGCAAAAAAGCCAAGCGACTTTTGTATTCAGCGGTGATTATGACTACAACGACGACAACAACTGGCAACTCGATGCACTCGAAGAAATTTTGAACATCAAACTGATTGAGGTAATTCGCGAAAAAGAAAGCGGGGTCTATGGTATTGGCGCTCGTGCTAGTTACAGCAAAATTCCTGCACCTCGTTATAGTTTGCGTATTGGCTACGGAACTGGCCCCGACCGCGTCGAAGAGCTTGGCGTCAAAACATTGGCGGTGATTGATGAAATCAAGAAAAATGGTGCCACGCAAGCCGATATTGATAAGTTCAAAGCCGAAACTCGCCGTGCGACCGAAGTTCAGATGAAAGAAAACGGTTTTTGGCAAAATCAACTCATCGATGCTTATACCAAAGGTGAAGACCCCAAACATCTTTTGGATTGGGAAAAGCAATTGGATAAAATCACGGTAGCTAGCACCAAAGCGGCGGCCAACAAATACTTAAGTAATGACAACTTCATCAAAGTGGTGTTGCTCCCCGAGAAAAAATAGAATGAGTTTCTTTTAAAAACAAAAAAAGTCAGGCTTCCCTGACTTTTTTTGTTTTATCTTCTCCGCTTCTTTTTTGGTGCGGGTTTTCGTCTAACAGGCTTCTTTTTAATGTATTTACGAGCTTCTGCTTTCTGGATGGCGGCCTCTTGTTCATCATTTGACTGCGTAGTGGTACCGTCTTTTACGATGTCAGCAGGAGCGCCTAATTGCGAGACAGCCTTAGACTGAGCTGTTATTTCGGGCAAAGAACTTTGCGTAATCGATGCAATAGAAACACTAGGCTCAAAGGGACGTAATCTAAACCCATAGCTATATTCTTTTTCTGCCAAAAGATATTCTGGATGGGTGCGCGGAGTCCAGCTATCATCACCTCCTAGCCCCATCAATTGGTAATCTAGATTTAAGGTTGTAGTCATACCTCTCGCCAATTGTTGAGTCGTCTTGGCTTTGAGCAAATCTTCTTCTGTATAATCTCGCACACTAAAGTTGAGGGCGGGGGCACCCATTACCATCATTCCAAAACCCAATGAGTCGGTCAAGGCGGCCCAACGAACATCTGCTTTATTGCCATTTTCTTGCGCCATGATATATGGGAAATACTGCTCAGCCACTGTACCACTGTATTCCCCAATTTTGGCCGCAGACTTCCGATCCCAATAGCTCTCAAAAGGCCCACGTCCATACCAAGTCAAATTTCTAAAAGAAGCAGGTATCTGCAACTGCATCCCTACTTTGGGTAAGGGAGGCACATTAGTACCATTTATACTAATTGAATTATTAATATCTACATCTCCCGAACCAAAAACGGTATAAACAGTTCTAACTACAAAGTTGATACCCCCTTTGCCGACCCATGTGCTTTGGGTATGTACCCGTGCAATAGACGGACTAATCTGCTCTACTCTAATATCCCCACCCAGCCGTCGGAGGCTATCAAGGCCAGCCGTACGCCAGCGTTCTGCAAAAGATTCTTTACCGCCTCCTTCATCATTGTCGGTTGGCACTCGCCAAAAATTTGGCTGTAAAGGACTGACTATCAATTCTCTATTTTTATAAATCCAAGAACTAATTCCTACTACCTTACGGTCAAAAATCATTTTAAAATGGGGATTGGTGAGCTGGATTCCCCCACCTCGCACTAGTCCAACTTTTACGGTAGAAGTAGAGGGCCAAGTCACGGTAGTTTTCGGCGAAATCGGGGCTTTTACAAACAACTGCTCAGCAGCTACTTCATACCCTGCCGAAGCCCAAGCGGTGTTGGCTTTGAGTTGGAGACTTAAATTAAGGAAATATTCGGCACCATTACCCGTACTTGGTATCACAAAGGGTACTGATAGCTTTTGACTATTTCCTGCCGATGCATTCAAATCATTGATTTGTCCTTTTTGAATAGACTTACCATTTTCTAAGAGCTCCCACACTAACTTAAAAGGACTTAGACTCAAAAAATCGTATTTGTTTTGTAGCGTCACGATTGTATTGGAAGGAGCAATCGTATCGTTAGGTGTAAATTTTACATACTGATAAACATGCTTCACCTCATTGATTTCGGGCTGAGGGACCCTGTCTGGATTTACAAGCCCATCTCCAGCATTAGCACCGTCGATATGGTTGATATGACTTATGTAAGAACGGCCATTTTTATCTTTTAAAAACAACCCTTGATCCACCCAATCCCAAATGAAGCCACCTTGCATATGGGGATTTTTTTCGATGACATCCCAATAATCCTTCAAATTCCCGACGCTATTCCCCATAGAATGTGCATACTCACAAATAATATAGGGCCGATTAGGGTCTTTTTTTACCATTGCTTCCATTACTGCTACTGAAGGGTACATGGTGCCGTTGATGTCAAAATTTGTAACAGGCTGCTCTGGATCTTCAAAAGACTTGGGGTAGTTGGCTCGCCCTTCGTAATGGATGGGTCGAGTAGGATCAATAAGACGAATGATTTGAGCCATATCTTGAAAGTTTCGTCCCATACCCGATTCATTTCCCAACGACCAAATGATAATAGAAGGGTGATTTTTGTCGCGCTCTACCATTACTTTTCCACGAGCTACAAAAGCATCTTTCCAATCAGCATTGTTGGCCAATATGACTCCTTTGTTTTGCCACAAATCATGGCTTTCAATGTTGGCTTCATCGATGACATACAGACCGTATTCATCACAGAGGTCATACCAAAGCGGGTCGTTGGGATAATGTGAACTTCTTACCGCATTGATATTGTGCTGTTTCATCAATACAATATCCTTAATCATTGACTCGCGGCTTATAGTACGACCTGTATTGGGGTCAAATTCATGGCGATTTACCCCTTTCAACAACACAGGTTTTCCATTGACCAACAATTGTCCTCCTTTGATGTTGACTTCTCTAAAACCTACTCTATTGCTCAGAACTTCTACGATTCGGCCTTCTCCGTCTACTACTTGCATCGTAAGTTTATACAGATTGGGGGTTTCGGCAGTCCAGCGTGCAGGGGTCGGAATAGTGGCGGTCAGATTCAAGTAGGATTCATCTTTGGGGTCCATCATCGGGATGTTTTTAATCCATTCTGTCTGGACAATTCTCCCGTCGGGATCATACAACTTAAATTTGACTTGATATTTATCTTGGACTTGAGAAGAGAAATTTTTAACGAAAGTAGATACTTTAAAGGTAGCGTTCTGATAATTTTCGTCTAGGTCTGTTACGACATAATAATCCCTAATGTGAATCGTAGGAACGGTATATAAATACACATCCCGAAAAATCCCCGAAAGTCGCCAAAAGTCTTGATCTTCGAGATAACTCCCGTCTGACCAGTTGATTACTTGAACCGCAATTTGGTTGTCTCCCGCCCGTAGGTTTTTTGTTATATTAAATTCAGCAGGAGTCATTCCATCCTCATGATACCCCACCTGAAGGCCGTTGACCCATACATAAAATGCCGACTGAACTCCCGCAAAATGTAAAAAAACATCGCGTCCTTGCCAGTTAGAAGGCAAACTAAAGAAAGTTCGATACAAACCTACCGCATTGGTATCAGCTACAATACGCGGTGGATTTGCTGGAAAAGGATGCTTGATATTAGTAAAAATGGGGCGGTCGTAAGGGCGCCCTTCTTTGGCACCTATCACTTGCCAATTAGAAGGAACGGGCAAATCATCCCAAGTAGAGGTATTTACATTCAATTGAAAAAAATCGCCAGACACTTTAGATGGGTGAGATACCCATTTGAATTTCCATGTTCCATTCAATAATTTGAAATAAGGAGAGCTTGTTTTATCAAATTTTAATGCAGATACTTCATCGGCATAGGGAATGAGAGTAGTATGAGGCCGTTCAGTGTTTCGACTAATAACGGCGGGGTTTTCCCAATCGGGCAAATCTTGTGCAAATCCAACATAGGTTAGGAAGAGGGATAAAAAAACGCTTAAATTGCGCATAATTCATAGCGGGTTAAATTCAAGAAACGCAACACAATCTTACAAAATAAAAGCACTTTTGGCATAACCAATAGAAAGAAAACGAAAAAAGCAAATAGATTATTGGATAGGCATTTGTATACTATTTGCAATAGAAAGTATACCAAACAGAATACAAAGCACTTATAATAACCTGTAATAGAAGACATTACTAGCACCTATTTAACCCTTAAATCGAGATTGTAAACTAAACTGTGTCACCCCAAATTGAATCAAAGGGGGAAAATAAGTAACTTAGTTTTAACTTATAGACACAATGAAAACTGACGAATCCTTTAATTTCGAGCGCTTCAAGGAAGAA
>NZ_JARNTW010000002.1:0-227648 GCF_029433105.1 Runella sp. MFBS21
TATTGAACATACTGACATTCAAAATGCCGCTAAATGCCGTTCTGATAAGGGTACTTTGTTACATATTTTTGGTAAAATCGCTACCGCTTTGTGCATTTACATCTTTTTCAACTCTTGATTCGCATTAGTACTCAATGGGTACTAGCCCAAACTCCGATTCGAGTCAATGAAAAATCTTCCACACGACATGGCCCTGAAAACGGGTCGCTCATTATCATTGGTGGTGGACAAGTCACTCCCGAAATATGGAGTAAATTTGTGGAGCTAGCAGGCGGAAAAGAAAAAGCAAAATTGGTGGTCGTGACTGCTGCTGCCGGAGACACTGCCGCTTTGAACCCAGCCGCAGTGGAATCTCTAAAAAAAAATACAGGGGTAGCCAAAGTTACGCTTCTACATACTAAAAGCCTCAAAGAAGCAAACAGTGAGGCTTTTGTAGCGCCACTTCGTGAAGCAACGGGAGTATTTTTTGTAGGAGGGCCGTCAGTGGCGTATTGCTGATTCTTACCTAAATACGCTCACGCATCAGGCATTCCAAGAGGTGTTGGATCGTGGAGGTGTGATTGCCGGTTCATCGGCAGGGGCCAGTATTCAGGGTTCTTTCCTCTGGCGCGGCGATACCAAAGGGCCGCATATTCTAGTGGGAGACCATACACAGGGGCTTGGATTTTTGAAAAATTCAGCCATTGACCAACACTTGCTGCGTAGAAATCGTGAGTTTGATTTGGTGGAATTTATCAAACATTCACCAGAATTGATCGGCATTGGCTTGGATGAGTCTACTTCCATTGTGGTGCAAAAGGACTCGTTGGAGGTACTTGGGAAATCGTACGTTGTGATTTATGATTACAATACCATTATTGGAAACGGGGATAAACATACCGTGAACAATCAGGAAGTAAATACGGCTTCCAACGGCCCGTTCTTTTTCTTGGGCAACGGTCAAAAATATGATCTTTTAAACCGTAAGGTCATTAAAGAACCTGCACGTCGTCAGTCTCCGGCTACTCAAGCTAATAACAAATAGCGTTTTTATACTGCCAAGGCTAAGTCATCTTGGTTTTGGCAGTACAAATTTTACCCGTTTTGTCGATTCCCGTAAAGCATATCTCTAAACCTAATCTCTCAAAAAATGCCTTCGATTTCTAAAAATCCCTTACTTTCCGAAGACTGGACGGTAGTAGTATTGGGCTTTGCAATTTTATTGATTACTCTTGCTGGCTTTGTATTGCCCGTACCTACCTTTGGTTGGGAAAGTACTTCCGATCTGTTTGAAAAAGTACTTTCTTTGAAAAATCTACAAATCATTCTTATTCAACTCATTGCAGTTGTGGTAATCGCGATTGCCGGTGCTTCACTGACGGGTAAAGAAATAAAGCCTTTTTTGATCGGCTTGCCTGTTGTCTATTTTTTAACCATTATTGCCCTCATCATTGCGGGAAACAGCGGTGTAAAATCCATTAATCTGGAAGCGGTGATTTTCAGTTTGGCGATTGGGCTGGTGATAGGCAATCTTGTGAAACTACCCAATTGGCTCAAATCAGCACTTTCTACCGAAGTATTTGTAAAAATCGGACTAGTACTTTTGGGAACCACCATTATCTTCTCCGATATTCTTAAAGCAGGTTCTTTAGGGTTGATTCAAGCACTGATTGTGGTGATTTCGGTCTGGTATTTTGCGTTTTGGGTTTCCAAAAAACTGGGCATCGACGAAGAGCTTTCTCTCATTATTTCGAGTGCCGTTTCTATTTGCGGGGTTTCGGCGGCTATTGCTACGGCGGGCGCCATCAAAGGGGATTCAAAAAAACTTTCCTATGTTATTTCGTTAGTATTGATTGTGGCAGTGCCTATGATGATTTTTCAGCCTTACATTGCCAAATGGTTGGGGCTTTCGGAAGAAGTAACAGGAGCTTGGCTGGGCGGTACTATTGACACCACTGGCGCAGTAGCCGCCGCAGGTACGTTGGTGGGAGAAACGGCCCTGAAAATCAGTACTATTGTTAAGTTCTCGCAAAATGTTCTCTTAGGCGTCGCTGCCTTTGCCATTTCTGTTTACTGGACGTATACCAACCACCCCTTGGCCAAAGATAAAGATACAAAACCAACGGCGGGTATTATTTGGGAACGCTTTCCCAAGTTTGTTATCGGTTTTTTGGCTGCTTCGGTACTGTTTTCGTTTTTCCTTACTCCCGAAACGGTCAATAATGTCAAGGGAAGTCTTAAAAATTTACAGGGACTATGGTTTGCGTTGGCATTTACAAGCATTGGCCTCGAGACCAATTTTTCAGATCTATTCAATGCTGAAAACAAAAAACCGCTCTATGCCTTTTTGATCGCCCAAATCTTTAATATTTTCATCACTTTGGCAGTTTCGTATTTTCTCTTTCGCTAATCTGGTTTGTACCTGATGTAGGGTCAGATGTGAATGTAGCGGAAAGAATACTCAAAAAATTTGTGTCAAAATACGCTCTAAATCTATAGGATATATAAGTTTAATTATTGTTCATTTTAATTTTTTTCAATCATGAAGTTTACCGACAGCTTAATTTATTATGAGATTCTTGGTTTGCTAATCGCGTTCAGCATAGCTGAATTTTTGACAGGAGCTTTTAAAAGCGGAAAATGGAACAAAAACGAATGGCACATTACCATTGCCGGATTGGCGCTGTCAAGTGTCATTACGCGCCCGTTGAGTTTTCTGTTTACGGCCTATGTGCTCAACTACTTTTTCCCTGATTATTATAATTATTTTTCGGGGATTTCACTTTGGGCCGGCGTGCTTATTACCTGCATTTTGGAGGATTTTACTCAATACTGGTGGCATCGCGCAGCGCATACTTATGAGTGGCTTTGGAAAGGACACCGAGTGCATCATTCCGCACCAGAAATGAGTGTTTTTCTATCTGGAAGAAATTCATGGGTTTATTTGCTGCTTTTTCCCTCTCGGATTGTTTCTGCAACATTGGTTTTTCTTGGGTTTGGGGAAGCATTTATTATCGGTTATTTCCTGAAAATACTGATCGGGATTTCGGCTCATTCCAGTATTCGTTGGGATAAACCCCTGTACGCCATTAAATGGCTTCATCCCATCATGTGGGTAGTGGAAAGAGTCATTTCTACTCCGGCTACCCATCATGCTCATCATGCCGCAAGCGATAAAGATGGTATTGGAGTGATTAACGGCAACTACGGAAACATGTTTTTTATTTGGGACATCATTTTCGGGACAGGTAAAATAACGCGCCAATATCCTGAGACGATCGGGCTGGAAGAGTATTATGAAGAGCCTTGGTATGTTCAACTGGGCTATCCGATTTTTAAATCAAAAGATAAAAGAAGTGAAATGTCGAAATAATTCAGGAATTACTTAATACAATTCCATTTGGGCGGTTCTCTATTGAAAATAAGAATGTACGAAATACTTATTTGTACCAAAAATTTGGACAGAAAAAGTAGCTGCCTCCATTTTCGAACCCAAAATCTGGTAAACCGCATTTATCAATACTGATATGATACTCCGTTTTCCCTTCATGATCTGTTTAGTCGTGCTTTTCCAAAGCGTTTTTGCTAATGATTTTGATTTTACACCAAATCTTCAAAAAGCCTATTTTGAGGTTTTTAAACTCAAGCTTCCTACATCCCAAAAGCTGATTGCTGCCGAAAAACCATCAAATCCGTTTAAAATTTATCTATCTAATTATATAGATATGATTGAAGTGCTGAATTCGGATAGCGAAGCCGCTTATGAAAGATTTGTAAACAAAGAAGGAAAACGGCTGGAATTCATTGAACAATTGAATCAAAACTCACCCTATAACCGATTTTTAAGGGCCGAAGTAAAGATGCAACTGGCAGTGGTCAAAATTAAATTTGGCAATGAAGTTAAAGCGGCCTGGAATATCGTTCAGGCGGCTCGTTTATTAGAAGAAAATCAAAAGCTCTTTCCCAATTTTGTGCCTCAACTTAAATCTTTAGGTTGTTTGCATATTTTGATTGGATCAATACCCGAAAATTATAACTGGGTAATTAAGCTTTTAGGTATAAAGGGTAATATTAAACAGGGTGTTGAGGAGTTAAAATTGGCTGGAAAAGATGAGATATGGGGGTTGGAAGCCTCTTTAATCTCCTTTTTTTTGCAAGAATATTTATTGAAATTTGGTGAGAGAGAAAATGTAAATTTACTTAAGGTCCTTGAAAATCACCCTGACTGCTTGAGTTTTTACATCATTGCTGTCAGTATATTACTTAAAACCGGCCAAGCTGACCAATCCGCTTTTCTATTGAAAAAATATTCATTTGGCGAGGAGTATCCTACATTCCCAATTTTAGATTTATACAAAGCGGATGTTCATTTATACAGGGGTGATTATTTATCAGCAGGGCGAGAATATGCTCATTTTTTAGAAAACTTCAAAGGAAGCACCTATCTCAAAGAAACATATTTTAAATTATTTCTTTGCTATTGGCTAACAGGGGAAGAATCAAAGGCAACACAAATACTGTCCAAAATTCCGGTCGTTGGAAAAACGATTTCAGAAGCAGATAAAGCCGCCGAAAAGTTCTATGAAAATTATACCAAGACCCATCAATTACCTAATAAGAGCCTCCTTCAAATTCGGTTAGCTACTGATGGGGGATACTACGAAAAGGCCGCAAGATTAGCAACAAATTTATCGGAGAAAGCACTGATTACATTGAAAGAGAAAGTTGAATATAATTTTCGGGTAGGCCGAATTTTTCAAAAAAACAATCAACCCGAAAAAGCTATTGAGCACTTTAAGCGAGCTATTCGTTTAAATGAGAAAGAAAACTGGCATTTTGGTGCAAGTTCGTCCTTGCAGATTGGCTATATTTATCAACTAAAAGGGCAACGTCCGTTGGCTAAAGACTTCTTTAATCAGGCGATATCCTACAAAAAACATGAATATAAAAATACGATTGATGGTAAAGCCCGTGCTGCTTTAACTGAGATGGGGTATATTGATTGAGATGCTTTCTGACTTTTGAATTTGTGAAGCCACTCAACTACAGACTATGATTACAATACCATCATTGCAAACGAAAATAACACACCCTAAATAATCAGGAAGAGAAGACCTCCATAGCCTCTTTTATTATTCCGTAAGTCGGCCATATGAGTAACGCGTTATTATGGGCGATATAAGTACATGACAAAAAAGGCTTTTCCGCCCCGAGTTGTTATCTTGTGGGTCACCACAACTCAAAAGATATGGCAAAGAAGGCAAAAAGTTGGCTAAACATAGTGATTTACAGGATTATTTGGGTAAAGAACTACCCATAAATGCAGCACGGATAAAAGTTCAAAGCGTTAATTTTGAACGATTGGCACAGGGTTTTGATAACCCTGTCGAGTTAAGTTCGAATTTACGTAGCTCTTAACCAACGGGCAATCAGATCTAAATCAACCGCATACCCACTAAAAAAACGCTGTATTCTGCGTAGATTACTACATAGCTGTGCATCGTACGGGTGCGTATGGGAGATAGTATGAACATTTCTAATAATTTAATTCTTGCTTTATGCTAAGGTAAAAGTAAAGCAGTTTCCCTATTTTTACCCTCCATGAGTCAATTAGGTTTGTTTTATAAGTCTTGGTAAACCCATTTTATAAATCTTTTTGCTCTTATTTTGACAGGAAAAGTAATATTAGCACAAAACTTTACCGTTGAATTGAAGAGACTCTGCTTTTAGAATGCCTTTGTAGTAAGAATATAAACTCAACGTTGGCAAGGTTCAAAACCTTGCCAACGTTGAGTTTATGATATTTTCGTTATAAAACAACATTTACAATCCGTTTTGGAACGACTACCACTTTTTTAGGTGCTTTGCCTTCCAACCATTTTTGAACCGTATCATTGGCCAACACCCCTTGTTCGATGTCTTCTTTTGACATATCGACAGGGAAAGCGAGGTTGGCACGAACTTTACCATTGATCTGGATTGGGTACTCAAACGAGCTTTCTACCAAATACTTGGGCTCAAACACAGGGAACGGAGCGGTGGTCAATGTTCCTGCTTCGTTGCCCAAAGCCACCCAAAGTTCTTCGGTAATGTGAGGGGCATACGGTGACAACAAAATGACCATTTCTTTCAAGATGGCTTTTTTGTGGCACTTCAAATCACTCAATTCGTTGACCCCAATCATAAACGTCGAAACAACCGTGTTAAACGAATAACGCTCAATGTCTTCCTCCACGCGCTTGATGGTACGGTGCAATACCTTCAATTCGTCGGCGGTTGGCTCGGCATCCACCAATTTCGATTTACCCGTTTGGTCCTCAAAGAACAATCGCCAAAACTTACGCAAGAAGTTCGACGTTCCGCTGATGCCGTTGGTATTCCACGGTTTAGCGTCGGTCAATGGCCCCAAAAACATTTCGTACATCCGCAAGGTATCAGCACCGTATTTGTCAACAATGTCGTCAGGGTTTACGACGTTGTACTTCGATTTTGACATTTTTTCAACTTCCCAACCGCAGATGTATTTGCCATCCTCCAAAATAAATTCAGCATTGGCAAAGTCTTCACGCCAGTTTTTGAAGGCTTCAGTATTCAAAACATCGTTTTCTACCATATTTACATCAACGTGCAATTTGGTCGTCTCGTACTGGTCTTTCAAGCCATAACTTACAAAAACGGGTTTTGCATTATCACTTGATTTCAAGCGATACACAAAATTACTCCGTCCCTGAATCATACCCTGATTCACCAACTTCGCCGCAAATTCTTCGTGAGGTACTAAGCCCAAATCTTTCAAGAACTTGTTCCAAAAACGGCTGTACAACAAGTGCCCCGTAGCGTGTTCGGAACCACCCAAGTAGAAGTCGATACGTTGCCAGTAGTCGATGGCCTCTTTAGAAGCAAATGCCTCGTTATTTTGAGGATCCATGTAGCGGTACCAATACCACGACGAGCCCGCCCAACCTGGCATTGTGCTCAATTCATAATCGTATTCTCCTTTGTATTTCCACCCTTCGGCGCGGCCTAGTGGCGGTTCGCCCGTTTCGGTGGGAAGGTATTTGTCAATTTTGGGCAATTCTAATGGCAAATCTGCCTCATCAATCAAGTACGGAACACCGTCTTTGAAATAAGCAGGCACAGGTTCCCCCCAATAACGTTGGCGACTAAACACCGCATTACGCAAGCGGTATTGTACCTTACCCTTACCCAATTTACGTTCTTCCAACCACTTGATAAGTGTGTCGGTCGCCTCTTGGTACGTCATTCCGTTGATAATACCCGAATTGATGTAATGACCTTCTTTGGTATTGTCAGCTTGTTGGTCAGTGTCTTTTTGGGTATCCAAAATCGGGATAATGGGCAAACCAAAATTCGTTGCAAAGTTCCAGTCGCGCTGATCACCCGAAGGAACCCCCATCACAGCCCCTGTTCCGTATCCTGCCAAAACATAATCGGCCAAATAGATAGGTACTTTTTCTCCGCTGAACGGATTGATACAATAACTTCCCGTGAACACGCCTGACACTTTCTTTTCGGCCATGCGATCTACCTCACTACGACTTGCCGCCCACTTGATATAGGCTTCTACGTCGGCCTTTTGGGCAGTAGTTGTGAGTTCAGCAGCCCACTCATGTTCTGGAGCTAAGACCATAAAGCTAACGCCGTAAATAGTGTCAACGCGGGTCGTAAATACTTCAATTAGTTTATCTTGACCATCAACAGCAAACTTTACGGATGCTCCCTGTGAGCGACCAATCCAGTTGCGTTGTTGTTCTTTCAATGGCTCAGGCCAGTCGATGGTATCTAGCCCATTTAACAAACGGTCGGCATAGGCAGTGATGCGCATCGCCCACTGTTTCATCAATTTACGCTCCACCGGGAACCCACCACGCTCCGACACGCCGTCTTTCACTTCGTCGTTTGAAAGGACAGTGCCTAAGCCTGGGCACCAGTTCACAAACGATTCTTCGGGAAACGTAAAGCGATACTTTAACAACACCAATTGCTGTTCTTTTTCACTCATCGCATTCCACTCGTCTGCGCTAAACTCCGTCACGTCTTCATCACAAACGGCATTCACCGCTGCCGAACCACCTTGCGCAAATTGCTCAACCAAATGACTGATTGGCAATGCTTTGTCGGCTGTACGGTCATAGTAGTGATTGAACAACTGCATGAAAATCCACTGCGTCCACTTGTAATAATTGGGGTCAGAGGTACGAATCTCACGGCTCCAATCGTAGCTAAAACCAATGTTTTTTAGCTGAGAAATAAATGTATTGATGTTTTGCTCAGTCGTAATGGCTGGGTGTTGACCCGTTTGAATCGCATACTGCTCAGCGGGCAATCCAAAGCTATCAAAACCCATTGGGTGTAAAACATTAAATCCTTTAAGTCTTTTATACCGCGAAATAATGTCAGAAGCAATATAACCCAGTGGATGCCCTACGTGCAGACCCGCTCCCGAAGGATAGGGAAACATGTCGAGGACATAATATTTGGGTTTATTGTGGTCGATTTCGGTCTTAAAGGTTTGGTTTTCTTCCCAAAACTGCTGCCATTTTTTTTCGATTTCGCGGTGATTGTATTCCATTTTTTTCTGTTATCAGTATATCGGTTAGCCGTTATTTGGAGATTGATGATAGCTTCAACGGATAACTATTAACAATTCAACAGATAACGGTTACAAAATAGGCCGCAAAATTACAGGTTTTCGATGACTTTTGGGGTTTGGAACTGAAATTGTTATTTTTGGTAAAAAAACGCGGTTAAAACTATGGTCGCCTTGGATGAATATGTATTGAAGTTGCCTGAGGAAATTCGTTGGGACGATGCCACGTTTTTGGCATTTTGTCGCATGAACGACGAGCTCAACATCGAAAGAGACGCCGAAGGAAATATCATTATCATGTCACCTACCAATACTTTATCAGGATTTTACGAGAATAAGTTGCTGTTTGTTCTTGAGCTATGGAATCATACCGCAAAGCTAGGATACACCTTTAGCTCCTCCGCAGGCTTTACATTCAAAGATGGCTCCATGCGCGCGCCAGATGCGTCTTTTATCCTCAAAGAACGGTTTGACGCCTTGCCCGATAGTGAAAAAAATCAGTTTGCGCACATTGCCCCTGATTTTGTGGCGGAGCTGCATTCCAAAACAGATAGCCTCCAAAAACTTCAACTTAAAATGAAATCATATATTCAAAACGATGTACGGTTGGGCTGGCTTATCGACCTTGCGGACAAAGAAGTATGGGTATATCGACAAAACGGGACGATTTCACGTGTTCCGTTTACTGCCCAAAAAGTCTCTGGCGAAGAAGTGTTATTAGGTTTTGAGCTGGATTTGAGTGTTTTTGAGTAAAGTTTTTTGAAATTTGTAGCCAAAAACTTTGTTAATTTTCGACAGAACTCTTTTTAAGAGTATAACATATTTACTTGAAATGATTATTGGAATTATACCCGCACGCTATGCTTCGACGCGCTACCCCGGAAAACCGCTCATCGACATTCAAGGTAAAACCATGATTGAACGCGTATACGAGCAGGCCTTGCGGGCAAAGTGCCTTTCAGATGTTATCGTTGCTACTGATGATGAACGTATTCTTAAGCATGTCCAGTCGTTTGGTGGTAAAGCAGTAATGACTCACCCCGACCATCCAAGCGGAACAGATAGATGTTGGGAAGCAGTTCAAGCGGTATCGACTTACGGAAAAGAAGGACGATATGTTATCAATATTCAAGGCGATGAGCCTTTTGTCGCACCTGAGCAAATTGATGAATTAGGGGCAGTGCTTGATGGCAAGGTAGAATTGGCCTCGCAGATGATTCCGGTTAGCGACCACGAATTGTTGTTTGATATGGGGGAAGCGAAGGTGATTGTAAATCAAGATTTCGAAGCTATTTATTTTAGCCGTCAGGTGATACCATTTTTGAAAGGCGTTGACCCACAAGAATGGCACAAACATCATACCTACTATCGTCAGGTGGGAATGTATGCCTATCGTGCGGATATATTAGAAAAAATCACTCAATTGCCTGTCTCAGATTTGGAAAAAGCCGAATCGTTGGAGCAATTGCGGTGGCTACAAAACGGCTACAAAATAAAAATGGTGCTTACTTCTTACGAAAGTCACTGCATTGATACGCCAGAGGATGTAGAAAAAGTGCTTCGGATGATGCATCTTTAAGCCTATTTTATCATAAGTACAATCGCTGATATGACACCTCCCTCGTCTTCTAGGTTTGGTCTTTCGCCCGGAACACTCGTATATGTAGGGCCCGAAGTAGCACATGATACTACCCTTACTTTGGTGGAGTACAATGAGCAATACTACGAACATCGTTCCCTCAAACACCTTAAAGACTGCCAAATATCGGGAGATAAGCCCTACATCAGTTGGCTTGATGTGGACGGAATTCATGAGCCACTGGTCATTGAAACCGTGGGCAAGCTGCATAATATTCATCCGCTTGTGTTAGAAGATATTATGAATACCAAGCAGAAGCCCAAAATCGAATTTTATGGCGATAGTTATGTGTTTGTGACGCTGAAGATGTTTTATTGGGATGAGAAAGAAGGGCAGATAGATGCCGAGCATACGAGTTTTGTGTTGGGAGCTAATTATCTCATTTCTTTTCAAGAAAAAAGAACGGGCGATATTTTCACACCCGTACTGGAGCGTATCAAAGCATCTGTGGGCAAAACCCGCCGCAATGGCGCGGATTATCTGTTGTTTTCGTTGATAGATTTGATAGTAGACAATTACCTCGAAATCCTTGAAAAAGTAAGTGAAGAGTTGGAGGAGCTTGAAGGGAAGATTTTAGCAGGCAAACACAAAGACCCCATCGGGCAACTTTATAACCTAAAACGTCAGCTTACTTTGATGCGCAAGCATGTGTGGCCCTTGCGCGATATGCTCAGTCAAGGGCTTCGCGAAAACTCTAAACTCATCAGCAAGAGTGTATTCCCTTATTTTAGAGACGTACATGACCACGTCACCAATGCCATCGATTCCATTGATTCTAATCGGGAATTATTGACGGGGTTGATTGATATTCACTATTCGACCCTCAGCTCGCGTATGAACAGTGTCATGAAAACGCTCACGATTTATTCGGCGGTTTTTATGCCTTTGACTTTTATAGTGGGGATTTATGGGATGAATTTTGATAATATGCCTGAGCTTCGTCACCCTGATGGTTATTTTTATACCTTGGGCGGAATGCTGGTACTGGCTATGGGGCTGTTGGTGTATTTTAAAAGGCGTGGATGGATGTAATAAGCCTATTTAAGATAAAACTCAATCTCAAAAACAGTAGGTATCTGACGGCCTTGGACTTTGAAAATAATGTAACTTAAAGTCCAAGACCTATGTCACACTCTCGCCGTACTTTCATCAAAAAAAGCACTTCTTTTGCGATCCTCACTATGGGTGGAGCTTCGGTAGTTTCGCCCAAAAAACATTCCAATGAAGACTTACGTATTTTTACAAAAGATGCAGGAATGCAGCTTTGTGAGGCATATTTTTTTGGAATGAACGAACAAAAAATAGCCCTGACTAAGCAGCTTGATGTGCTAGGAGCAGTGGGGGGCATCAGCCCCGCGATGGTGGGATTGAAAGAGGTCAAGCCTTGGGAAATGACCGCCGTCAAAGCCGTGAAAGAAGCATGGGATAAAGTGGGGCTTCAACTTAGGGTAATAGAAGGCCCGCCTTCCTTGGGCGAAAAAACCAAACTAGGATTGGAAGGGCGGGACGAAGAAATCGCCAATTTTATTACATTCATGAAAAATCTTTCCCAAGTGGGAATAGATACCATATGCTACAATTGGATGCCCGTGATAGGCTGGTACCGTACCCAAAACGACCGCCCTGGCCGTGGAGGAGCATTGGTAACGGCTTTTGACAATGAAGCTATCAAATCACTCCCGCTTACTTCATACGGAGAATTTTCGAAAGAAAGTTTGTGGAAAAACCTAGACTATTTCTTGAAAGCGGTAGTGCCCGAAGCCGAAAAAGTGGGTATCAAGCTAGCGATGCATCCCGACGACCCGCAAGTGGATAGTGTAAGAGGAATAGGGCGTATCATGAATACGGTAGATTCTTTCAAAAAACTATTGAAAATGTATCCGAGTCCGAGCAATGGTATTACGATGTGTCAAGGCAATTTTGCATTGATGGACAAAAACATCAACATCCCACAGCTTATCAAAGAGTTTGGCAAAAGTATTCACTTTGTGCATTTTAGAAATGTGCGCGGAGATAAATACAATTTTGAAGAGACCTTTCACGATGAAGGAATCATTGATATGTATGAAGCCATGAAAGCCTATTATGAAATTGGATTCCGAGGCGCGATTCGTCCTGACCATGTTCCTACGATGGCAGGAGATAGCAATCAATACCCTGGCTATAGTACAATCGGAACGCTCTACGCTATCGGGTATATGCGTGGGCTGATGGAGGCTGTGAGTAAAACAAAGCGCTAAGAAAAGGGCAATTATCAATTAAAACTTACTAACAAAAGCCATAGCGCAATTCCTAAAGCTGTACCTCCCAAAGTACGTAAATAGCGTCTACGTTCGCGCTTTCGTTGCTCGGGTGTCATATCTTTGAATGGAATGAGTGTTTTGCTAATTCCGCGCCCCAAAAAGTAAAACCCTCCCGCCAGAATACCAATGCTCAACAAACCCACTATCACCGCCCCAAAACCATAACTGCTACAGGCTAAGTTGCAGGCCAAAAGAGCCCCCACATAAGCCAAGGCTACACCTACCACAAACAATACAAAGCTGCCGATGCGACGGCCGGTGGAGGAAGACTCCTTTTGTTTGAAGTGCAATAAGGGCCTTTTAGCTTTTGGCAAGCTATTTGATTCGGAGGTTACGGAATGGGTATATTGGCTAGCATGAAGAGTGGCGGTAGGTGTAGGGAAGGCCGACATACGCTCCAGTAAACCACCGGCTATACAATAAGCGATAAGGTTTAGACAAAACATGACTCCCAAAGATTGTTTCTCCCATCTATATCGATGAGCCTTGATTTGGGTGCTTGTTTCTAACAGACTGTATTGATTCCATAGAAAACGCAGCATAATTACTCCGCCAATAACCACAAAAAGCACACCTGCGGGTAGAGTCCCCCACCACTCGCTTCCTACTATAATCCCAATTAAGAAATTGAAAATTTCTATCATTACAATGAGCGTAATGGCAATTTTGGGGTGGTTAGCAGCCCAAAACGAAATAGATTTGAGAGATGCCATGAGTGCTTGAGATTAAAAAATGGTGGAAGAATTTATAATCAAAAATAGAAGAAATTTATTCTTATCCAAAGTTTTGTAGTTTTGTCAAATCACTCGCAAATTTTGCCAAACTATGAGAAGAACCAAGTTTTACCTCCTTTTTACTTTTCTCTTTTCCACCCTTATTCTTCAAGCTCAAGTAAAGCCTCTCACTTCGAGCGAGATTCTGTTAAATCTTAAAAAATTGAACGTGTTGGGCAGTGCGATGCACATTGCGGCTCACCCCGACGACGAAAACACGTTGCTTCTTACTTATTTGTCGAAAGAACGGCTCGTTAAAACGCAATACTTGGCCTTGACTCGAGGCGATGGAGGTCAAAACCTCATCGGGCCAGAGCAGGGGGAATACATAGGTATCATACGTACCCAAGAGCTATTGGCAGCTCGTCGTATCGATGGTGCCGAGCAGTTGTTTTCGAGAGCTTATGATTTTGGTTTTTCTAAAACCCGCGAAGAAACCTTGAAGTTTTGGGGAGAAAACAATATCCTTTCGGATGTAGTGTATCATATACGCAAAAACCAACCGGATGTGCTTATTACGCGCTTTCCGCCAGATGCACGCGCCGGCCATGGTCATCATAATTCCTCCGCTTTTTTGGCTGAATTGGCTTTTAAGATGGCAGGTGACCCTACCCAATTTCCCGAACAACTCAAGGAAGTAAAACCTTGGCAGCCGAAGCGAATCGTATGGAATACATTTTCGCCCGGTTTTTCTAATCAAAAACCCACCGACAAGGGGAGCTTTATCACGGTAGATATTGGTGGATATAATACATATTTGGGGAAATCTTATGCCGAAATTGCCGCCGAAAGCCGTAGTTCTCACAAAAGCCAAGGGTTTGGTTCAGGTGCTAATCGCAATGCAAGGGTGGATTTTATGATGCATAAAGATGGTTCTCCTGCCGAAAAAGACCTTTTTGACGGTGTTGATATGTCATGGAGTCGGGTCAAAGGTAGCGAACAAGTAGCGTTGCTAGTGGACCAAGCAATTCGGAATTACAATATCAATTATCCTGCTTCGTCAGTGCCAGTGTTGGTGAAAATATACCAAGAACTAGGAAAATTAGATGGTCAAAATAAATATGTTCAGCAGAAAAAAGCCGAAATAGAAGTCTTGCTTCAAAATTGTTTAGGGCTTTGGTTTGAAACCAATCCTACCGACTATGCCGTGGCTCAAGGCGACCGCGCCGAGGTCAAAGTGAGTGCAGTGAAAAGAGCTGATTATCCTTTAAAACTTACAAAGTTGCAGTTTTTGGGAGTCAATAGAGATTCGACGTTGAATTTAGACCTTAAAAACAATGAGCTAACCAACCTTACTTTTAATTTTCAAGTACCTAAATCAACGCCGATTTCACAACCTTATTGGCTCGAAAAACCCATCAAAAATGGGGCTTTTCAGATAGATGACCAATCCAAACTAAGTACACCCGAAAATATCCCAACTCTCCAAACCGCTTTTACCTTTGTAATAGACGGACAGGCGTTTATTTTTAGCAAACCTTGGGTCTATAAATCTACCGACCCCGTGGATGGAGAAGTGTATCGCCCTTATGAAATACGACCCGAAGTGACCGCCAACGTTACTGAAAAAGTGTATGTATTTGCAGACAATCAGCCTAAAACGGTAGAAGTATTGGTAAAAGCACATCGCCCCAATGTAAAAGGTACGATGGCTTTTGAGGTACCTTCTGGCTGGCGTGTCGAACCAGCGCAAATTCCGTTTGAATTACCCGAAAAATACCAAGAAAAAATAGTGACAGTGAAGGTGTTTCCGTCGGCTGAGCAAAGTGAAGTGAAGCTAAAAGTTATCACAAAAACCGAAAATGGAGAAAATGCCTATAGTCTCAAAACGGTAGAGTATAAACATATTCCGACACAAACGATTTTTCCTACGGCAACTACTGCTTTGGTAAAACTTGACATCAAAAACAAAGCAAAAAACATTGGCTACATAGCCGGAGCAGGCGATGAAGTGCCGGCGGCTTTGCGTCAAATGGGCTGCCAAGTGACTTTGCTTGATGAGGGCGCATTGAGCAAAAATCTCGCCGTGTATGATGCGATTGTAGTGGGAGTAAGGGCTTACAATACCGAAGAACGCATAAAATATTTTCAAGAAAAACTCATGGATTACGTCAAAAATGGCGGTACTATGGTAGTACAATACGTGACGGCAGGTGGATTTGGGAATACGCTCAAAGTAAAAGAAATGGGGCCGTATCCTTTCAAAGTAGGCCGCGACCGCGTGACGGAAGAAGATGCCGAAATGAGAATCTTACAACCTGCACATCCGATTTTGAATACTCCCAACAAGATTACTGCCAAAGATTTTGAAGGCTGGATTCAGGAAAGAGGGATTTATTTTGCGGTAGAATGGGACAAAAATTATGTGACCCTCTTCTCTGCCAACGACACCGGAGAAGCGGCCAAAGAAGGTAGTCTTATTTATGCGCCTTACGGCAAAGGGCATTTTATTTATACAGGTATTGTGTTTTTTAGAGAATTACCCGCTGGTGTCCCGGGAGCCTATCGGCTTTTTGCCAATATGATTTCACTAGGTAAAAAATAACCGTTGCCGATTTTGTGTCATTTATAATGCCCAATAAGTCTTGGGAAGTTTTTTTTAATACTTTCCAAGACTATCTTAACTCATTACAGCCTTTTCAATGTTTTTCGAGATATACGATAAAATATATTCAGGTACTACTCAGTGGATTGATAGATTTACGGCTACTAAGTATTGGCAGTGGAAGTATGTTGCTTTTTTGACAATCTATATTCTAATCACTTCTTGTCCCAACTATTACTTACTAGGTGGTAATCGAAACGATAGCAAAAAAACAGTCTATATCCTAAAACTAGTAGATTGGATAGCGGCTCATCCATTTCAAAACTTTCCCGCCCAATATCTCAATTCTGAGGAGTTAGGTAGTGGTATGAAATCCCATTTTGCCAAGCGTCCAGGGCGTGTTGCCGTGCCGCTTTTTTGTAGGTTTTTAGGGCTGAATGCTCAGCATTATATTTGGATACAGCATTTGTTGGGGTGTTTGTTTTTATGGGGACTTATAAGGTGGCTTACATTATATACAAATGTGCGAATAGCCATGATATCCGCTTTCATGATGGCCAATTTGTTTGTGGTTAAGTGGTTTTATTACGACTTTTTTTATTACGACTCTACGGCTTTTTTGCTGATGTTCGTGGCTATTATGTACCGAAATCCACTTCTTATTATTGGGAGTGTTGTGATATCAGGTTTTGTAGATGAGCGTTCTGTGATTGGAAGTGGTGGGATACTACTGTGGTGGCTGTGGCAAGAGAGTAAAGGTAAACTTTACATCTCAGACCTAGCAGATTTTAAAAAATATAGGGCAACTTGGGCTACTATATTTGGAGTATTGCTGGTCATAAGTCTTCGTATTATGGTGTTACGTTTTACAACGCTTGAGGTCGATACTTCGCTGATAGGTAAGAATCCTATTCTCCAAAACATGAATACATGGCCTATTGCATTATTTATGACTTTCGAAGGAGCTTGGGCTGTGATTTTGATGACTATTTTGACCCTTTATTACGATAAGAAATGGGCTTTTTTAGTCTTGTTTATGACAACTTTATTGGCGATTTTTTTGGGAGGTATGATTGTCATTGACCTCACGCGTAGTTTTAGTTATGGTTTTTTGTTGATACTGTTTAGTTTGGTTTACCTTTATTCACCATCGCGTTCGGTGCAAATGGAGCGGGCGCTATTGGGATTGGCGGTAAGCTGTGTATTGGTACCTACTTATTACGTATATGGCCCAGAGATGAGTTGGTTGTCGCCCCTTATTCTGAAAATCCAAATTTTCTTGCGGGCTTAGTTTTTTTAAATCATATGAGTCAATCTCCGTCTTTCTGGCAGCCTTCCGAGCAGCAATACAAGCGTTTTATATGGGCTTGTATGGGCTTGGGTGCCTTCTTTAGGCTTTTTCATTATTTCAGTAATCGGTCGCTCTATACGGATGAAGCGTATTTAGCCAACAACTTGCTTGTGCGTAATTTTGGAGAATTGACCCAGCCTCTTGACACAGCCCAACATGCGCCGCTCTTTTTTTTATGGGTGCAAAAATTCAATCTTTTATGGGCGGGCAATGGCGAATTGGCACTACGGCTTTTTCCCTTAGTGGTAGGTTTAGTAGCACTTTTACTGTTTGAAAAACTATTAAAGGTTTTTAGAGTAGGTAAAGTAGGAAGTATGGTGGGTTTTGCTGCTTTTGCTTTTGCACATCCTTTGGTATATTATTCGTCAGAGTCGAAGCAGTACATTGTGGAGGTGCTGTGTACTATTTTAGGGCTTTTGATGTATTTTCGTTTTAGAAATACTTCGTCGTGGCGCGATTATTTGGTATATGCCACCGTAGGAGTAGCGATACTGTGGTTTTCATATTCATCTTTATTTGGATTAGCGAGTATCGGGTTGGTACATTGTTGGCAACTTTTACGTCAGAAACAATGGGTGCAATTGCGGATTTTTGTGGTAGTTTATGCAAGTTGGGGAATTAGTTTTTTGTTAAACTACTTACTTATCATTGCTCCCAATAGCCTTCAATCAGGCGAAATACAAAGTATGTGGCTTGATGCTTTTGCACCTTTTCCACCTACATCAGTAGCAGATTTGAAATGGCACTTTATTACTTTATTTTCTCTCTTCGATTATCCATTGGGGCTCAATTGGTCGTTTTTGCCACCCCATGTTCCTTATTATTTCACATTTGCTGTCTTTGCTTTGGGTGTGATGATACTTGGTAGTTGGGTGTTGTACCAACGCTCTAAAGCTGAGTTGCTTTTGCTTATTTTGCCTATTGGCTTGACTTATCTCGCATCTGCTTTAGGAAAATATCCTTTTGCTGAAAGGCTTATGTTGTTTGCGGTACCCTATTTTTTTGTTTTGATGGCTATCGGTGCGCAGCAACTTTATCAAATGGCGATGTACAGAAGGTTGCGAAGTGTGTGGGTTGTCATGCTTTTGATTGTGATAGCTCCGATGATTTCGGCGATAAAGGATGTTGTTTACGAAAAAGAATTTGGAGGATGGAAACGAAGAGAGATGAAAGCAGCGATTTCTTTTTTGAAAACCCACAAAAAGTTACAGGAGGTGCTGTATATCAATCATATAGCGTCGGCATTGCCTTATTATAATAAAGTAGAAGCCCTGAATTGGTCTTATCAGATGTTTACGATTGATGTAGTTCCTCCTGTGAATGAGCGGGAGATTTTAAGGCAAATTTATCTCAACAAACAACAGTCCGATACTTTTTGGATAGTGGTAGCCGGAGATTCAGAAATGGATAAAACCGCCGCTCCTTTGACCCATAAGCAAGCTTTTATTTACTTTTTTGATACTCATTTCCAAAGATTACAGCAGTTTAGAGCCAAGGGAATATATACCGCCCAATACCGGTTTAGGTAAAATATCCGCTAATGATTATTTGCCTGCTACTCTAGCATTCAGGTTTTTAATTTTTTTCAAGCCTTTGCGTTTTAGTACGCATTTGGCCATAGCCTGTCTTAGGCTTCGCCACAAAGTAGCAAAATAAGACTTTTTAGGATCGCGGGTATAGTCGATAGCGCCGCTTCGGATGGGTGCATTGGGCGAAGGGTTGTTGTCTTGAATAAAGACCAAATCCGCAATTCCAGTAATAAGCTTTCGCTTGCTCAAATTACCTTCTTCGTCTATTTTCAGAATTGAAGTTTTGAGGTCGTTATAAAGCAAAGTGCCATGTCCTTTGACCCTATATTCGTCACCTTTCATCGAAAACTTAAAACTTCTCACCACGCCCGATTCAATTTTGGTTAAAGCGAGGGGCTGAGTGACTGGATTGAGACGTTTTAAATCTATTTCACCTAGTTGGCCATCGCAGCTAAAAGTGCCTCTTGGTGAAGCGATATTGAACTTAAAGAGCGTAGTGAGTGGTGCTACTCCCATAAATTCGCTTTGGATGTGTGCTTCACAGATAGGGTTTTGATGGAGCGCGAGGCTATCGTTGGTGAGGTTGTAGAGCTTGCCGTGGGTAAGATTGAAATTAACGCCTCCGCTAGCTTCGGTGTCGGGATTGAATTCTGAATAAGAAATCAAAAAGTTTTCTACTTGCACTGTATCAAGTTTCATTTTGAAAGGCAATCGGCGAAATTGTTGCTGAGGGTACTTTCCCACTTTCGACCCACGAGCAGGGTAGGTACCATCTCCAAAAATATCAATGTTGCCGCGTTTGATGATGGCTTGGTCAGCTATCAATTTTTTTTCAAAAACTAATGCATCAAGGTTGACTTGATTGACCTCGATGTCGTGAAAGACAAAACCGATTCTGTCGTTTCCGTCTGCGCGGGTGGTGAAGGCGCGCCCCTTAAATTGTGGTGTATAATGAATTCCTTTGATACTAATTCGCCTTTTTTGGGAGGAAAATGAAATGCTATCAAGCCTAAAATCGTGCAATGCTCCTATCGACGGAATCGATAGGTTGGAGAGTTGAAAAGCGGTATTTTTGGAATAATAAAAACGTGTAGAATCTTGATGAGATAATGAATCAATCAAAAAATCAGTGATATTGACATTGAGTTTTTCGAGAACAATACGCTGCGGATAAGGCTTAGTTTTGTCAGAAAAAGTAAATTTAATGCCTTCAAAGTCGATTTTTTTTACCCTAAAAGATTTTACAAATTTTGAAATTACTCGGTAAGGTGAAGGCTTGCTGCGTGTGGTCAGAGGGGCTGGTTTTTGTTGAATAATTTCTACAGTTGGTTGACTAATTTTGATTAAATCAATTTCAAGTTTTCGACTAAAAACAAGTTTCAGTAGTTTAATATCGCGAAGGCTTACTTCTGGAATAGTGCCTTTGTACGTAAAATGCGAGGTCGATTGTTTATTGATTTGTTGTTGGTAAAGAGCCGTATCGAGGGTAAGTTTGATTTTTGTGAGTATGGCATTACCTGCCAAAGGTTCGTATTGAAGGCGGTCAAAGTTGATTTGATAGATGCCATCGGAGCTTTCTGCTACTGCGCTTTTGAGGGTTTTAGCGAGCAACGGCTCCAAATAATATTGACGTATAAGGCGCACCCCCAGCACCAAGGCGATGACTGCCCCTCCTACGATGATGGCCCATTTGGTGATTTTATTGCTCATTTTGGAATCGATTGATACTGGTGTGTCTGAAATTATATCTTTAAAATTTCATGCCAGTATCAACCGATAAGTCCTTGCGAGACTTCAATAAGCCTTCTTAAAAAAAGCAATCCTTTATTTTATTAGGAATGAGCTAGTTCTGATTTCCACTCAAAAGAAGGTAATTGAATAGGGGCAAGCAATTGCTCTTCGAGTAGATTGGCCCATTCGTTGATATACAGAACCACATCATCCCTAAAATTATGACGTAGGTATCGTTTATTTTCAGGAAGACGAATCAAGATACGCGGATCAGATAAGCGTTCGAGGTGTTTAAGGTCGTCGGGGGCAAGGCCAGCAGCCATCATTTCATTGAGGAGCAAATCCATCGGCAAGCCGCTAGTGGGGCAGTAGTCGTTGAGTTGCTCGTTCCAGTCGCCGCGTCCATTGGCGAGTGCATGGGCGTGGATTTCGGCTTTGGTAAGTTGGGTGATTTCTTGGGCTAAGTTGCCGCAATTGCAGCTACCCATATGGCCCCACTGATAAGGAGAGCCTTGTTCGATTTTCTTGGCGGTGCGGCGTAGTGCAGCGATAAGATCAAGATTGGGACGAGCCATACCCTTAAATGTTTAAGTTGGTTGAAGCATTAAGTTGTGTACTTGTTGGCAAAACGTCTTGTTAAGAGTTTTTGTTTTCAAGCAATTTATGTATTTTTTTGCAAAAATATGATTCAAACATATAGTTTGGAAGCCTACAAAACGACCTTCTGAAGCCTCATTCGAAATTTTCCACTCAATGAAATATTATAGTATCTTACTTGTATTGTCTTTCTTTTTTTTGATAGCCTGTAGCCCTAAATTCGACCCCCAACGGACCTATTCAGTAGAACAAACCCGCAGTGATTTTAGACTGATGCGAGCAGCATTGTTGGAAGCTCATCCGGGAATATATCGCTATACTTCGTCAGACAGCATTCGTTGGATTTTTGATAAAACCGAGCAAAAACTTGACCACCCCATGACTGAACGAGAGTTTAGGAGGGTCGTAAATCCTGTTTTTTCGTATATACGCTGCGGTCATACGGATATTTATCCTTCCAAACAGTATACCCGCTATATCAAAAAAAACAAACCCAGAGAATTTCCTCTTTCTGTATTTTGGGCCAAAGACAAACTCAAAATCACCCAAAACCGTACCGACGATACTACCCTCGTACCCGGTGTGGAAATAATAATGGTTGACAATCGCCCGATTGATAAGATAATGAATGAAATGCGCGACCTTATTCCGTCGGATGGTTATAATCAAACTTTTAAGATTAATCTTATCAACGGGAATTTTGGGTCGTTTTATCGCTATCTGTATGGCAACAACGATACCTTTAAAATAAGTACGAAAGACAGTACTGGCAAAATCCGTCATTTGACCTTAACCTACACCATTCCTCCTAAGCCTCTCAGAAGAAAAAATACGCCCAAGCCCGTAGCTTCTCCCAAACCTAACACCGTGCCTACGGCTTCTCCTTTGCCACGACCCAAACTGCCCAAAGGAGATCGGCGTCATAATTTGAAGATTTCAAATAGAGATAGTACTGTGGCGATTTTGGATATTAATACATTTAGGGACAATGGGCATCGTAAATTTTATAAAAAGGCTTTTAGGAGTATTCAAGAAAACAATATCAAAAACTTGGTGATTGATTTGAGAGCCAATGGTGGTGGACGGTCGGATGCTAGTGTCAATCTGATGTCGTATTTGTTGGATGCTGATTATGTAGTTTATGATACTATTCAAGCCATCAAGCGACGTCCTTCGTTTAATCGGCATTATGGAGGTAAGTTATTACGGTTCTTTGCACGAAATTTTTGGTCAAAAAAGACACCTACGGGGACTCTCAGCAACCGCTCTACGGCTAAAGTCCATCATCCCAAGAAAAAGTGGGGATTCAAGGGCAATGTATACTTACTTACCAACGGTGGGTCTTTTTCGGCGGCGGCGATTTTTCCTTCGATTATCCAGCAGTATAATCCACGAGCGGTAGTAATTGGACGCGAAACGGGTGGCGGACGCTATGGTTGCAATGCTTTTATTTCGCCTTATTTGACCTTACCTCAGACCAAAGCCAAAGTCCGAATTCCGATGTTTAAGATAGTGCTACATCTTCCTGGACGCGACCAAGGGCACGGCGTTATGCCTGATTATCCCGTGGAATATACGTATGAAGATGTGGCAAAAAATCGAGATTTAGACATCGAGAAAGTGTATGAATTGGTCAAAAATAAGTAAAGCAGAAGACTTACGATATGAGAACCAAAGACGAAACCAAAGTAAAGTTGATTCTAAACACTGCGCTCAAAATGATTGCGAGGGTAGGGTTGGCGGGGCTTAAAATGTCGGATTTGGCCAAAGAAGCAGGAGTCGCTACCGGAACAGTTTATATCTATTTTGAGGACAAAAATCACCTGATTCGGGAGTTGTATATGTATTTGCATCATGCACACGCCCGCGACCTTGTGCGGGACATTGGAGAGAGTGAACCGCTCAAAATAAAAATCAAAAAAATGAGCCGTAACTACCTCCTCGACCAAGTAAGTCATCCTGAATATGGCGCTTTTTTGGAGCAGTATTTTCGCTCACCTTATGCCGAAACCAACGATGCCATGCAGGTCGAAAGGGAACTATTAACGCAGCCGTTACATAGTTTGGTGGTAGAAGGTCAGTATCAGAGTCTCATCAAAGAAGCAGATCCTGTGCTGCTCGTTACGCTCATTTGTGGAATGCTCAATGAGGTAGCCAAAAAACTTATCTATGCTCAAAAGGAAATGACTCCCTCAGAATGGGAACTGACGTTTAGTGTGCTTTGGGATGGAATTAGAAGTTAGATAGCCACCCAATGACCTCATAATAAAAGTTTTAGTAGACTTTGCTCATTTAAGCTTTAATTAGAGTCGCGAAATGTAGCTCCTTTCTTTGATAAGATAGGAAAGAAGGTTTTCGTTTAAGGTCTAACTAACTTCACTTATGCTTTTTTATATTCTTCTTAAATGGATAATCCGGGTTGCTTTAAGGGTATTTTTTAGGCGTTTTCAGGTAGATGGCCTAGAAAAGCTAAAGGCATCCAAAGGACCATTGATATTGGCTGTCAATCACCCTAATACCTTTATGGACCCACTTATCGTGGCTACACTGATGCCACAGCGGGTAGCTTTCATTGCCAATGGCAGTATTTTCAACCGTTTTACCCGACCGATTTTTAAGTACTTGCACGTCATACCTGTTTATCGCAAAAAAGATACTTCGGATGTGCCACTTTCGCCCGCCGAACTCAACAAACAAACTTTCCAACGGTGCTATGATTATTTGGAAGCGCGAGGAACAATTCTGATTTTTCCAGAAGGAACGAGTGAGATTGAGCGGCGTCTGCGTGAACTCAAAACCGGAACGGCCAGGATTGCATTAGGGGCGGAGTACGAAAACGACTTTCAATTAGGTCTCACTATTTTGCCAATTGGTCTCAATTACTCCAATCCTATTCATTTCAGAAGTGAGGTGTTTGTTAATGTAGGGCAACCGATTGCTGTTTCAGATTTTAAGGAAAAATACCGACCCGATAGTTTTGAAACAGTGGAGGAAGTAACGGATTTGATTCAAAAAAGACTCAGTGATACGGTGATTATCACCGAAGATGACGAAGAAGATACCTTGGTAGGTCAGATTGAGACATTGTACAAAAATCAATTGTTTGAAGATTTGTTGCTGAATCGTCGTTTGAAAAAAGATGAATTTTTTCTGATTAAACAAATAGTAACTGCCGTCAGACATTTTGAAGAGCAACGTCCTCAACTTTACAAATCACTTCAAACTCAACTCACTAACTACTTTGACAATCTCAAACAGTTGCATCTTTCGGACGAAGTATTTGCACAGACGCGGCGCATCTATCCATACCTTTGGCAGACGATATTGCCTTTAGTGATAGGTTTTCCGATTTATGTATTAGGCTTGATTTTCAATTATATACCCTATATACTTCCTTCCAAAATCGCTCGTTTGATTACTTCCGACGCCACCTATCGTGCCCCTCTTATGATGAGTCTTGGGGTGGTTGTTTTTCCAGTAGTCTATGCTTTTCAGATAGGGGTGATACATTCATTTTTTCAAGATGTTTGGCTTACTTTGGGCTTTGCGGTTTTGCTTCCCTTGAGTGGTTATTTTGTATTGTGGTATTGGGATGTGGTCGTGAGATTAAGGCATACTTGGCAAGCTCTCCGATTATTCCGTCATAAACCTTCTTTGATGAAAAGTTTGATAAACCAAAGAAATGGTATATTTGAGGAGCTAAAGGAGGCGAAAAAAAATTACCTGAGGTAGTTTTGGTATATTATTTCCTTTTGTTGTTAAAATCCTACGTCTATTCTAATAGCAAAGCGCAAGGAGTGTTTTGGAAAAAAGAGAAGAGAAACGTCTCAGGAAGTGGGTTAGGATTTTCCAACCTCCAACCTTATATTTGCTAATATATGAAAAACGAAAAGGTTAATATTTTCTATATTGATGATGATGCAGATGACCGTATGCTTTTTGAAGAGGCATTGGCGGAAGTAGATAAGAGCATCGCTCTCACTGCTTTAGAAGATGCGGATGAGTTGCTATATATTTTGGACAATCCTCCTCCTGTCCCGTATCTTATCTTTGTAGATTTGAACATGCCGCGTAAAAACGGTTATCAGCTACTAAAAGAAATTAAATCGAATCAATCATTTCGGAGGTTTCCAGTGTTGATTTTGACTACTTCGGCTGAAGAAGAAGCTATCGAAAATGCTCGCTTGCTTGGTGCAAATGCTTTTATTACGAAGCCTAGCAATTTTGCGTCCCTAAAAGCTATCTTGAACAAATGCCTAAAGTTGGACTGGAATATCGCCAGCCCTCATGGCTTTGTGATTGGTGCCAACTAATTCACCATAATTTGAGTAGTGTGAGTGCATATAATCTTTGTGTGCATAAAATACGTATAATATAGTGTAAGCAGAGCGAAAAATGGAGGGGACAAAATCTTTTTGTACCACTATAACTTTGATAAATTACGTATGCAAGACGCAACGATTGATTATACTCAAGATAGAAAAAAAGAATTTCTAAAAAGACTCCGTATGCATACGCAGTCTCAACATACAGCGCTAGAAGAGCACCCATTGTCGGTTTCTCTTTTCAAAGAAGAGGTGAATTTAGATGATTACCTACGATATTTAAAGGCAATGTATGGGGTAGTAGCTGGTTTTGAAGAAGCCTATTATCCAATTTTGAAAGATTGGGTACCGGCTATTGAGCTCCGTCGCAAAACCCCTTGGCTTGCACAGGATTTACAACTGCTCAAGAGCGATATACCTTCTTCTATATCCGTACCCACCTTTTTAGAATATTCTCCAAACCCAGCTTATTTGTTGGGTAAAATGTACGTTATGGAGGGCTCTGCACTGGGAGGGGCTGTTATTTATAAACACTTACAACCCAAACTGGGATTTTCGCCTGAGGAGGGAGGGCGTTATTTTTATGGCTATGGGAGCCAAACAGCAGGCATGTGGAGAGCTTTTTTGGAAGTGTTGACTACGCAAGCATTGGTAGAAAATGCCGAGCCAAATATACTAAAAGGCGCAGCGGAGCAGTTTGTAGCTATACAAACATTTTTCGACACCCAATTATTAGTATCTCGATGATTATCAATACCATTGTCAATCGCGATATAGCCAATTTAAAGGATTGTGAAAGTGAACCAATCCATATTCCAGGAAGTATTCAGCCGCATGGATTTCTTTTGGCTTTTGATGCAGCGTTTAAGGTCGTTTATGCCAGCGACAATTGCTCCGTTTTTATAGGAGTTCCTATTGAAAAAATCTTAAACAATCGTTTTGGGGCGATTTTTTCTCCAGCGATAGAGGTAGCTCTCGAAACACATCTCAAACAATATGGCTCCCAGGTGGCGCAGCCTTTTGTACTCGAATATCAAAATCAAAAATACAACTGCACACTACAACCTACTGGACAGTGGTATTTGTTTGAAGCAGAGCCTTTTCCTGATGGTCATTTACGGCTTCCAGATTTGTATAATCAAACTCGGAAGTTTGTCCATTATCTTCAAGAAACAGCTACGTTACAGTCTCTTTGTCAGTTGATTGCGGCCGAAACTCGCGACATTACGGGCTACGACCGGGTGATGATTTATAAGTTTGATGAGGCTTATAATGGGGCAGTGATTGCCGAAAGCAAGCGCGAGGATTTGGAGCCGTTTTTGGGGCTTCATTATCCTCATACTGATATTCCTCCTCAAGCGAGAGAGCTTTATTTGCGCAACCTTATGCGTATGATAGCCGATGTACATTATGAGCCAGTGCCTATCCTAACGACCCAGCATAGCACTCACCGCGATTTGGATTTGAGTTTGTCGGTATTGAGAAGTGTGTCGCCGATTCATATTGAATATCTCAAAAACATGGGCGTAGGTGCGACGCTCACGATTTCGATTATCAACAATCATCGACTGTGGGGGCTTATTTCTTGTCATCATTATAGTCCCAAAAATCTCCCTCACTATACGCGCCTTTCGGCACTGCTACAAGGGCATTTTTTATCTTCCCAAATCAACGTCCGTCAACAGGCCGAAGAGTATGCTCTCGCCAAAAATGTGGAACAGAGCTTGGAAGTAATTTTAAATATGACGTCTCACGTTCATCAGGATTTTATTCCAAGGTTTCTGACAAATGAGCATAGCTTAAAAGTCGTAAACGCCCGAGGAATGGCGATTTTGTACGACAACAAACTATATCTACATGGTACAACACCTACCGAAGAGGAAGTATATCAATTGATAGGTCAATTGTCCAACATCTCAAAAGGAAACGTATTTTATACCAACAAACTGGTAGACGTCTATCCTAAGGCTGAGCAACTTACGACTACTGCGGCAGGAGTAATATATTATCCTTTTGGGGGATATTTGCAGGACTGTATACTTTGGTTTAGACCAGAGACTCCTCAAGAAGTAAATTGGGCGGGCGATCCCTCAAAATCTATTGAATATAATCCAAACGGTCTTTCTCCGCGCAAATCTTTTGATTTGTGGAAGCAAATCAAAAGATTTGAAAGTCGTCTGTGGGAAAAGCCCGAATTGACAGCCGCTGCTACGGTATCCTATGCGCTTCAAACACAAATACATCTCAACCAGCTTACGCAGGATAAAATAAAACTGGCTCAGCTTAGCGATAAACTCCAAAAAGCGGTATCCGAACTCGAAAACATCAACTGGATAAGTACGCATGATTTAAAAGAACCATTGCGAAAGATACAGACTTTTGCGTCGCGTATTTTGGAAGATGAGCACAACACTTACGCACCTATGGTGATTCAGTCGGTGACTAGGATGAAAGATGCTGCCGTAAGGATGCAGACGCTCATTCAAGACTTGGTCGCTTATTCGCAGGTAAGTAAAAGTCAGAACCAGCTTGTAGATACCGACCTTAATAAGATAAATGAAGAGGTATTGGCTGAGTTGGCGAGCGAAATCAACGAAAAAAATGCGGTTGTAGAATCGGATACTTTGCCTTCGGTAAAAGGCGTTTCGTTTTTACTGAAACAGCTATGGATTAACGTGATAGGTAATGCGCTGAAATTTAGCAAAACACACATCCCATTGTCTATCCAAATCAGATGTACCATGGTCGAAAAAACAGTAGAAGGACGACTGAAATCTTTCTACCAAGTTTCCTTTATCGACAATGGTATAGGATTCGACAATGAATATGCACACCAGATATTTGAGGTTTTCAAACGCATTCATAGTCCAAGTCAATACCGAGGTTCAGGAATTGGTCTGTCGATTTGTAAAAAAATTATGGAAAATCATCACGGGTTTATGGACGCTCAAAGTCAGAAAAATGTCGGCACAATCATCCGAGTATATTTCCCGACTGTGCTTTGAGTACATCGTTAAGGATTTGTAAAACACCATTTTCATCGTTGGTTTTGGCCCTAAAACGTGCCGCTTCCTTTACATATTCATGGGCATTTTCCATGGCGTAGGAGTAATAGGCCTGATGCATCATTTCGAGGTCGTTGAGATAATCGCCAAAGACCATAGTCTCATCGATACTCACTCCATAGGTTTTTTGTAATATGGCAAGAGCTTGGCCTTTATTGGCAAGTTTGTGTGATATATCTAGCCAGATACCCGCCGACACTTTTACTTGTAGCGGTGCTTCCCATGGTTTGAAATGCAGATAACTATTGGTAGCAGAGCCTGCCAAATCGCAGATGCTTACTTTCAAGCACGAGTCGTCGTCGATTTTGAGTAAATCATCTACTAATTCGTAGCGTTCAAAATACTTCGTAAACTGTGCCCAAAAGGCGTCTTCCGTATTTTCGACATACGCTTTCTTTTTCCCACACAAGATAGGATAAGCATTTGGAATTTGACGTGCTACCCGAATCAACTCTTTGGTAGTGAGATTATCAAGCGACTGCACATATAGTTCTTGGTTTTGAAATACTACATAACTACCATTTTCGGCAACAAAAATAACGTCGTCTTGGATAGGCTCAAAGCGCTTGCGGAGATTGTAATATTGGCGACCACTAGCAGCCGCAAAATACAAGCCCCTAGCTTTTAGTTCATCAAAAAGTGGATAAAATGTATCACTCAATTCCCCTTTGGAATTGAGCAAAGTTCCGTCCATGTCGGTGGCTATCAGTTTAATGTCTTTCATGTATAAGTAAGGAGAATTTGTGGCTCAGAAGTTCACTATGATTGATGACATCTGTTTACTTTTTTCAAAAATGTACTATTTTTAAACCAAGCAATGGTTTTTATCACATAAGCAACTAAGCAAAATTAAGCGAGTATAAAGCTAATTTTATTTTAACCCCATGCCTTTAGGCTGGGGATACAATCTGAGAGCTTTACGTGGGGCTTTAGCCCTGATTTTTTGACAAAAAGGCGTAAAAATCAGGGCTGAAGCCCTACGTTGTGCTTTACCCACCCCAGCCTAAAGTCGGAGCGCTGATGCGACGTGGAGTGAAAGGAGTCACCTATTGTTGATAATATCCAGTTTAACATTGCATAATTATTTAAGTCTTAGTTTACAATCAATCCACAAAAAAATGGGTATGGCTTGCCTTTTTTGTCCTTAAAAAAGTGGATAGAAAAATCTTTTTAAAATGAAGTACATAAAAAAACTAAGGGTGCTTTTGATGGTTTGGGGAAGTAGCCTTGCAGTTTATGGACAAGTAGCGACTTTAAACACCAGCCAACGATGGCTGCTTTTGACTGAGCAATCCCAGCACCGACTTTTGGTAGTGGATGTAGACAACGGAAAAGAGGTATGGGAGTGGAAACCCGAAGCCTCAAATGTAAAGCCCGAACACGTCAAATGGTTTTCGAATCCTAGTGATGCCAAAGTGGTATACAATGGCGAATATGTTATCACTTGTGCCTCTGGTGGTGGAATTGCTTTGATTAGGGTGAAAGACAAAAAAACGGTGTTCTATGCCTATGCAGGAGGCAATACACATTCGGTAGAAGTATTGCCCGATGGTAATCTCGTAAGTGCTTCTAGTACTGGAAATTATCTTTCTGTTTTTTCAATAGACACTTTACGTTTTCCCGACCATGTATACCGAAAAGACTTGTTTATCCCCTCAGGCCATAATGTGGTTTGGGATCGTACCCAGCATTTGCTGTGGTCGGCTGGGATGAATACCCTATACGCTTATCAGTACAATTTTAATCGTGCTACTCCCCAGCTTCGGCAGATTGATTCGTTGATGTTTTCGTCTACCCGTACAGAAGCTCATGATTTGTTTCCTCTAAAGGGTGTTGACAAACTTTGGTTGACTGATTTGACAAATGTGTATATTTTTGAAACCCATAGCCGAGCATTGCAAAAGGTAAGTGGGCCTGCACATGTCAAAAGTGTAAGCTCCCGAAAGGAAGATAATGAAGTGGCGATTAGTCATCCAAAGCAATCGTGGTGGACCGACGAAATACAGGATTTGAATGGCAAACGAATCTATCAGAAGGAAGGGTTAAAAATTTATAAAGCACGCTGGTGTGTTCTAAATTCCTTTAGTTATCCTCCAAACCACTCTTTGAAATATACCAGCTTGCCTATATCTAAACCTTAAAAACGACTTTCAAAAATCACAAACGCATTCAAAATGGAAAATACGGCGCAGTTGTTATTAGTAGAAGATGAATCTAAAGTCGCAGCATTCATAAAAAAAGGCCTCGAAAGGCAGGGTTTTAAAGTAGATATTGCGGAAGACGGCCGGCTTGGAAAACAGTTTTTTGATGAACGTACCTACGATTTGCTAATTTTTGATGTCAATCTTCCCTACATGGATGGGGTAGAACTCGCTGCTTATGTGCGGACCAAAAATACTCAGATCCCCATTTTGATGTTGACGGCCTTGGATACCACTGCCGACAAACTAGCGGGATTTGATGCGGGCGTGGACGATTATTTGGTGAAGCCTTTTGACTTTATGGAGTTGATTGCGCGTCTCAAAGCATTGCTCAAACGCGTAATCAAAACCAGTGAATCTACGAATATTTTGAAAGTAGCCGATTTGGAATTGGATTTAGATCAGAAAATAGCGCGGCGAGGCGGGCAAGCCTTTGAGCTTACGGCCAAAGAATTTGCGCTTTTGGAATATCTGATGCGCAATCGGGGTAGAGTCGTATCTAAGATTGATATTGCCGAGAAAGTATGGGATATTGATTTTGATACCGGTACCAACTTTATAGAAGTCTATATCAATTATTTACGGAAAAAAATCGATAAAGATGCCTCTTCCAAATTGATCCATACGGTAGTGGGCATGGGCTATACCCTTAAAGAAAAATGACAATTCGAAATCGTCTTACGGCACTTTTTACGGCAGTAGTGTCGGTGTTGCTACTATTGTTTTGTATTGTCATTTACTTTTTTGCAGAATATCATCGGCAAGAGGAGTTTTTTAAACGCTTGCGAGAAGAGGCACGAACTACGGTGGAGTTGCTTTTTGATAAAGAAACCATTAGTCCTGAATTGCTCAAATTGCTGGATCGCAACCAAATGACGGTACTTCATCAAGAGGAAATCATTGTTTATGATTATCAAAATAAGCTTCGCTATGAGAGCGGAACCGATTATCTCAATATCGATAAAGCTACCCTCGACCGGGTCAGGGTAGAAAAAGAAGTACGATGGCGCGAAGGACAGCGGGAGATTGTGGGAATTTATGTGGTAGATCGCCAAAACCGCTTTGTGGTTTTTGGCTCAGGGATAGACAAGTACGGTTTTAGAGAGGTTCAAAACCTTGCGCTTGTGATGGCAATTGGGTGGTTTTTGGCTACTATGGTGGTCGCTGTGGTAGGATGGATATATGCTTATCGGGCTTTGGAGCCTCTCAAAAAACTCATCGCACGAGTAGACGATATCACTGCTTCACGACTAGATTTACGGGTAGAAGTGTCTAATAGCCAAGATGAAATAGGGCAGCTTGCCGAGCGCTTCAATCATATGCTTGATCGTTTGGAAGATGCTTTTCGAATGCAGAGAGCTTTCGTTTCGAATGCATCCCATGAGCTTCGCACACCACTTACGGCTATCACGGGGCAAATAGAGGTAGCACTTATGGACAACGATCCTCAAGAATGGCAAGATACATTGCGCTCAGTATTAGAAGACGCTCGTCAGCTCAATCGCCTTTCCAATGGGCTATTGTCTTTGGCAAAGGTGAGTATGGACGAATCGGCGGTGAAATTTACGCCAGTGGCTATTGACGAAATATTTTGGCAAGTGCGAAGCGAAATCATGAAAGCGCATCCCAAATTTAGCGTAAGAGTCGATTTAGAAGGGTTTTCGAATGATGCAGCACGTTTTGAGGTGATGGGCAACGAACCTTTACTGCGAGTGGCATTGACTAATTTTATGGAAAATGGCTGTAAATTTTCGCCCAATCATACGGTCAATGTAAAGTTTAATAATCTTCCTAATACTTTAGAAATCCAGTTTCACAATATAGGGCCAGTGATTCCGGCCGATGAGCTACCACATATCTTCAAACCTTTTCGGCGAGCTACCAATGCCCGCCAAGTAGCAGGACATGGCATAGGGCTATCGCTCACAGAGCGTATTGTAAGGCTACACCGAGGAAGAGTGGTAGTAGAATCAGAAGAACCCAAAGGCACCACTTTTACCTTGGTTCTTCCCCATAAGTTTTAGTATCTCCTAACACTGAACATCCCGAATCTAGGTGATTTGATTTTTGCTAGATAGGCCCATTCCCTTCGCTTGATGTTTGGCTTCTTCGAAGCTACAAGACATTGCTGCCTCTGAGAGGCAAAAAAATTCTATCAAGCAAGTCCGAAAAAAACAGAAGACTTTGGAGAAGTCAAACCTAACTAGCTTTTGAGTATAAAGCTCAAGTCTGTTAAGGTAGCTTATGTTTATAGGTATTTTAGATAAGTAATTGCAAAAATTAGTTTCTATTATTTTTTATTCTGAAAGTAAGTTTAATCGCTTGATAATCTGTGATATATAGTTAATTGATAACAATTGACAGACTAAGACTATTACTTAGGTAAAAATAGATTCTAATGTGATTCTAATACTGAGCTAAGTTGGTTCTAATGTTGAGGCCTTAGTTTTGCAATGTCAAAAGACAAACAGATAGTAGCAAAAAAGCTACGCTGTGTATTCCAAAAACAGATAAGTATTCCATTATATAAAAATCAGAAATTACGATGAAAACGTTCGTTCATATTCTTATAGCATTTGTATTGGTAGGTAGCACTGTAGCTGTAGCTCAGAGCAGCCTCAACTCCCCTCATAACTACAAGCGCCCGGTGAGTCAGAAATCTTCTAAAAGCGAAAATGCGCTAGTAGTTTCAGCCGAGCAGCGAGCAGTCCCGTTGAAGTTGCAAAACAACGTAGCTTCGGCTCACAACTATAAGCGTCAAGGTGGAGCTAGTGTAGAGAAAGAGGCAACACTCGTATTGGCGAGTCCAGTGATAGGTCCTGTGCCGCAAAATCCGTTGTTGTTGCCTAATCACTACAAGAGCCAAAAGCCGATGAAAGTAGAAGAAAGAGTAGCGCGGAAGGTAGTATTGCCGGAGGCTCCCAAAGATAGTTTGAGCAAGTAAATTGCTCCTGGGGGTGGTCACAAGAAATTGCCCCCAAACCAAATTAAAAAGCACGATTCTTTTTCCATCCATACCATTGTTATTTAGTTTAGATTAGAAAACTGGTTTAAAGACAAACAGCCTCGAAGAGTTTTCTTCGGGGCTGTTTTTTGGCAGTCATGCCTTCGAAATTTCCTTTGCTTATGTGAAGATTGTATAAAAGCTTCTAAGGAAATTCTAATGTAAGTCTAAGTTGGGTCTAATGAGGGCTAGATAACTTTGTCACATTTAATTTTCAAAATTATGGCACGCTATTCTCTTGATTATTCATTCAAAAACACATTTCCTAGCCCGCCTCAGAAGCGTAATTACGGCTTGATGTGGGGGATAGGTATGTTGTTGTTTGCGTTTTTGTTTTTCGGAGGAATCGGAACCGCATTTCATTTCCGAAACTCTCATTTATCGTTAGTGAAAGCTCATAATAGACTGAAAGTGAGTTATGATTCGCTTCATTCGGCCAAACAACACGCCGACTATCAACTCTATGAAATGAAAGCTAAATTGCAGCAGCTCGGCGGCACACCTTAAAAATTCTAATACCTTTCTAATATTAGCCTAAGTTGCTTCTAATACCGTCGCCGTAGCTTTGCAATGTCAAAAGACAAACAGATAGTAGCAAAAGCTACACTGTGTATTCCAAAAACAGAGAAGTATTCCATTTTAAAATCAGAGATTATTATGAAAACGTTCGTTCATACCCTTATAGCATTTGTATTTTTAGGTTCGACTGTGGCCATAGCCCAAAGCAGTCTCAATTCTCCACACAACTACAAGCGTCCAGTAAGCCAGAAGGTAGCTAAAAGTGAGAGCTCTCTCGTTGTATCAACCGAGGAGCGGGCAGTCCCGTTGAAGATGCAGAACAACATAGCTTCGGCGCACAATTATAAGCGCCAAGGCGGCGCCAATATAGAGCAAGAAGCAACACTCGTATTGAGTACACCTGTGATAGGACCTGCTCCACAAAATCCTTTTTTGTCGCCTAATCACTACAAAATTCAGAAACCAATGCCTGTAGAAGAAAGAGTAGCTTATAAAGTGGAAACACCTCCTTCTCAGCTAAAAGATACAGTGAGCAAATAATTTTGCTCAGGGGTGATTGCTTGCAATTGCCCCAAACCAAATTGTAGCAACGATTCTTTTCCTTCCACACCATTACTATTATTGTTTAGATTAAAGAACTGGTTTAAAGACAAAAAGCCCCGAAGATTTTTCTCCGGGGCGCTTTTTTATGGTCTTATTAGTAATAGCTTATTTTTGACAAAAATAAATAATTTCGTTGGCCGGAAGGGCAAAAAGCTTTACTTCTTGCGGCGTCAGTTGGTCCATCACAAAACGGTCTTCGGTTACTTTAAATCCGCCTTTTTCGAGGCGTTTGCCATAATCTCTCCCAAAAAGGCGCAAGTGGTCATCCTGCCAAAAATGCTTTTCTCTTTCTTTGGGATCAGTGATAGAGGCGTCTTCATAAGTTGTAGCTTTCGACAAATCTTGGGGAGATTGGATAATCGCCCATCCACCGGGTTTCAACACACGATATAGCTCCGACATAGCCTTTATATCATCGTCGACGTGTTCCATGACGTGGTTGCAAAAAGTGACATCGAAGGTATTGTCAGGAAAAGGAATTTGGTGAATATCCATTTTGACTTTCGCCAAAGGCGATTCAATATCGGCGGTGATATAATCCAAGTTTTTCATTCGCTCAAAACGGTCGATAAAACAATATTCGGGAGCTACGTGTAGTAATTTGAGATTATCTTTAAAAAAATTTGTTTTACGCTGAAGATATAAGTACATCAAGCGGTGTCGTTCAAGTGATAAGCAATGAGGACAGAGGGCATTGTCGCGTCCTGAACGCCCATAGGGTAGAAATTTACGAAATTCGCTACCACATACGCTACACTTAACCCCTTTTCCTAAATAAAGAATAGATAAAGCACGTGCCCCAAAATGACTCACAAGTTGTAAGTATTTGCGCGGGACGTGTCTCAGTACCCAACTAATGATTTCTTTCATTCGCTAATTTTATGAGATTTTTTTCAACAATTACTGCAAAGTTTTTACTTTTCGACTTAAAAGCAAAACCTAAAGACACCAACTACAAATATGATTCCAAAAACCTCAAAACCACCCGGCCAAAAATTGGTCAAACGCATGAGTTCCCGTACCAAATGGATGATACTGGGCCCGCTAAGTACTCTATTTTTGGGGTATGGGTTGTGCGTATTTAGCGAAGCAGGGCACCTGAAGCATACCAATGCTCCTTTTCGTCAATGGTTTTTGATGGGTACGTATAGCTTGATCGTAATCAATGGTGCCCTTGTGATGTTTGGGCAAGCCGTCATTTTTCGCATTCAGTATAAATATCGCCAAGAAATGCGCCGAAAATTGAAAAAAATGCAGAAAGAGTGGGAGACTGCCCTCAAAAAGAAAAATGCCGCTCAAGGCGGCAAATTTGGTTAAGCTTTAGCGGCAAATTCAGCCTTGATAGCCTCTACATCAACTTTTTTGATTTCTGGCTTCCACAAACGTTGCTTCATTAGTTTTTGCTCGTTTTGCGGTATCATTACGTTGCGCTTGCTTTTACGCAAAAGTTTAGTCACGCCCATTGTAGTATTATCTTTAAATGATGGTTCTAAAAAATGAGCCGCAAAAATACGGACTTCTTTTTAAAAAAGTAAGTGCTCTGTGCTTTTTTTTCGGGGGAGGTGCTACTTTTGTGGTTTCTTTGAACAGGCTACAGGTACGCAAACGGTGGCTCTTCGATTCTTATTAACTCCTAATATAATGAGTAAACCTTCTTTAGCGCGTGGGACGCGTGATTTTGGTCCCGCGCAAATGACCAAACGCAACTACATCTTTGATATTATTCGACGTGTATTTCAAAAATATGGATTTCAACCCCTCGAAACCCCTGCTTTCGAAAACTTGTCGGTACTGATGGGGAAATACGGGGATGAAGGCGATCAACTTTTGTTCAAAATACTCAATTCTGGGAATTTTGCCGATGGCCTCAAAGAAGACCACCTTCAAGAAGGCTATAAAAAATTAACGCTCAAAATCTCCGAAAAAGGGCTTCGTTATGACCTCACTGTACCTTTTGCTCGCTATGTAGTGATGAATCGCGGAGAGCTGGTGATGCCCTTCAAACGCTATCAGATTCAGCCGGTATGGCGTGCCGACCGACCACAACGGGGGCGCTATCGGGAGTTTTATCAGTGTGACGCCGATGTGGTTGGGACCGATTCTTTGCTTTGCGAAGCCGAAATCGTACTCATGATTCACGAAGTGCTGCGCGCCTTGGGGCTTGCAAGCTTTGCCGTCAAAATCAACAACCGTAAGATATTAAGTGGTATTGCAGAAATAATTGGTGCCCCCGGACAAGAAGGCCCTATGTGCGTGGCAATTGATAAGTTGGACAAGATTGGCAAAGACAAGGTGGAAGAAGAACTGGCAGAAAGAGGATTTTCGGCAGAAGCTATTCAGAAACTGCAACCTATTTACGGATTAGCCGAGGAGCAAACGGATATTTTTGGTAAACTGCGTGAGTGGTTGGCTACTTCTGAAATTGGGATGAAAGGCATTTCGGAACTTGAGGAGGTATGGAAAAAGGTCTCAAACTTTGGACTTGATTCTCCGTTGATGCAGCTCGACGTCACGCTCGCACGTGGCTTAAGCTATTATACAGGTGCTATTTTTGAGGTAAAAGCCAATAAACCCAACGGCGAACCCGTCCAAATGGGAAGTATCTCAGGAGGAGGACGCTACGACAATCTCACGGGTACTTTCGGTATGCCGGGGCTATCTGGAGTAGGTATTTCTTTCGGGGTAGATCGTATCTATGATGTTTTGGAAGAATTAGGACTTTTTCCAGAAAATCAGTCGGTTTCTACCCAAATCATGATTACTAATTTCGATGCGGAAGCGGAAGCATATGGTCTGGGGGTATTACGGCAAGTTCGTGAAGCAGGAATTAATGCAGAGCTATATCCTGATGCCGCCAAGCTCAAAAAACAATTTGACTATGCCGACCGCAAGCGTATTCCCTATGTGTTGATTGTAGGTTCGGACGAAATTCAAACGGGTATTTTATCTCTCAAAAACATGAAAACAGGAGAGCAAGAAAAACTTCTTCTTACTGATATTATCTCAAAGATTTCCAGTGCTTTATGAAACAATCCGAGAGGAGAAACCTTGGTTTGTTCAAAGTAAGTTAGAGTATATTAGTGAAGTTTTAGAAATTATATAAAAAGTACTTTGTTTTTAAAAGTATTTTTTATATAATTGTATACTTTATTATTCTAAAACTTAAATGGTTATCACTCATGAAAAACAAAGCAGGTGTCATTAGTGGCTTTATCTTGGGCGTAGGGGGCTTTCTTTTAGTATTTAAGTTGGTCTTCTTGGATAGGATTGCACCATCAGATGAGCTAGCTCCGGGTATAGTGGTTATTATTTCAGTCATCAATGGATTTGTATTTGCTTTTATCGGCTCTCAAATTCAGAATTATTTTACCAAAAACAACAATTACAAAATTTAAGAAATAGACTGTGAAAGCTATTTTTCAATTTTGTATGCTTTCCAAGGTTATAAAAAAAACTTCTTTATCAGGTTGATAAGAGCGTGAAAAATATATTTGGTAAATTTCTAACTCGTAAAAGTTGAATCGTTTCTTTGATTATGAAAAAAAAAGGTTTGGAAATTTTACTTCGCTACAAAAGTTACTCTAGAGCTACTCAATCTTTTAATAAAATCACTGAAGAAGAATTTAAGCTAGCAAAAGAAGAAGGTTTTATGTTCGATAAAATCATGCTTTCTCATAATCAGTCTGTTGATTGGCTGATAGAGGCTCGTAAAAAAGTGAAGAAAACTCATGTCACAAGTTGCTTTATTTCTAGTTTGTTAAGTAATAGGCTAGATTGGAGGTGTGGCTTATCAGCTTATGTTTTGAGTATGCATTATCCGCATCATTCTTATACATACGAGCCTTCCAACGAGTTATCTACCTGCAGTGTTTGTGGGGAGTATGTTCTTAATGATTTTGAAGAAATTGATTTATCTTTTTATAATAGTTCTCGTTTTCGAAATGGCATAGCAATTTGTGGGAATGAAGTACAAGCTAGTTTACTAGCATTTTGTCTTGAGCAGCATAGCCAAATACCAGAATTCATGCCTTCTCAGGCAGATATAAAAGTTTTTAAGGGCATTATTGAGGTTATCAGTCAAGCAAAGTTTACTGATACACCAAATGACCTAGAAAAATCTTTAGCTGCTAAAAAATTGTTTAAATCTAATCATTGGCAAAGGAGACACTTTCTTGAAACATTAGGATTTTGTAATATACTTGAGCATCCAAAAGCTAGAGGGTATACTGCAAATTTTGTACCTCCAAATAAACGGTATAAAAACGACCACTTGAGTGAATGGGATTATCCAATTAGGTTGTGGCGAGGTCAGTATGGAATAAATCAGAAAGCTATTGGCTATTGGTTTGGGGAGTTTTTCTGATTACTGTTTTCTTCCGACAAGCATATTTGGACGAGCAATAACTTACCCCAAACTATCATTTATTTGGGGCAAAAATGGTGCCGCGTCTCTGACGCAAAGCATGTAAGCTAGAGAGTCTTTCGTAACTACTGTTATGAAAGACTCTTCTTAGATTCTCGTTATCAACTCTTTTCCTACTTTTTTACTATTTCCATGTCCGTTCTTGAAGTCAATGGCTTGACTTTGAGTCGAACCAAAAGTTTGCCTTTTCGAGCAACAAAAATACAAAAATGCTACTTTTCACTATGAAAAAAGCTTTATCACCGAAGCCGCTGAGTTGTTTATAGCCAGAGGGATTTCGATTCAACAAACGAATCAAACAACTTATCGGTGGTTTCAACATTACCAAAACGTTCAAAAGCATAGTATAAAGTGCTGTTTTTATCAGTGAGTTTTGCGGTATAAATTCGCTGTATATTCAGGTATCATCCTGCATGCTGTCTTTTTGGGGAGTTAGTTGAGCATTGGGACCTAAAATGAGTTCACTTTCCACCGCAGTGAGATTGATAATTTTTGAAAAGTATCCCCTAATAGAGTCCATATTTCTAAGCGAAGCATTCATCAAAAAAGGCTTGGAGATAATCCCCAAGCCTTTTTTGATGATTAGTTAAAAAGGTTTTAGTTCTTCTTCTTCAACTGTTGACGTTTTGCTTCTGTTTGCTTTTTAGCGTCGTCAGCCTGTTTTTTGGCTTCTTCAGCGGCTTTCATAGAGCGTTCAAGCATATCCGAAAACTTAGATTTCTTTTTCTCTCCCGAAGCGATTTTCTTACGGTTATCTTCCAAAATACCCCTGATCTTGTCGTCATTTACAAAACGGCGAATCACTTGCTGTTGAATGATAGTCACTACGTTTGAAACCAGATAGTAAAAACTCAATCCTGCGGGGAATGTATTCATGATAAACATAAACATCACCGGCATAAAATACGTCAACATACGCATGTCGGGCATGCCAGGCTGCTGTACTTGAGTAGGAGTGATTTGATTGTTGTACCAAGCATACACAAGCTGCGACACGGTCATCGCAAGTGTAAAAATACTTACGTGTGCTCCATAAAAAGGAATCGCAAATGGCAATTTGATAGGCGCATCGTAGGTAGACAAGTCGCTAGCCCACAGAAAAGACTGCTGACGAAGCTCAATTAGATTCGGAAATAAGAAAAACAAAGACATCAAAATAGGCATCGTGGCCAGTACCGGAATACATCCACTCAGTGGACTCACACCCACTTGCTGGTAGAGCTTCATTTGTTCTTGCTGCATTTTGGTAGGGTCATCGCCTACTTTTTCTCTGATAATAGCCAGCTCTGGAGCAAGCATGCGCATTTTGGCCATACTTACATACGACTTATAAACGAGCGGTGTCATGAGAAGTTTTACAATCAATACTAGCACAATGATGAGCAAACCGTAGTTAGAAATAAACTTCTCTAAAAAGTTGAACATCGGAACAAAGAAAAACTTGTTGAGGGGTTTCAAAAACGCATATCCCAAGTCTACATTATCCCCAAAATCAGGCGCAGCTTTTACTTCTTTTACTACTTGATAGTCGTTAGGGCCAAAGAAAAACTGAAAATTTCCTTTGCCTGCTTTCAAATCAGTGGTAGCAATTGCCCCTTCACTTTGCATCGTTTTGATGTAGTCATTGTTGGTAGCGTCTACGAGTGATTTTAGCGTCACATTGTTGAGGAGAGAGCTTTTAGCAATAAAAGCCGTCACGAAATATTTGTTTTTGTGTGAAAACCACGAAACAGGTTGTTCAATTTTTTCTTCCACATTGTCACCTTGTCCTCTTCCTATATCAGAAAGGCTACCGTCGGAGTAGTAATTGGTGGTTACTACTTTACGGTTTTCGGCCATGTCGTTTTCAAATTGTTTTAGTTTGTCTTGCCATACAAAACGTGTAGGGTCGTTTTTAACTAAAGCATCTAGGCCTACCAATTGTACATCATAATCAATCAGATAGCCACTGCCTTGAAGGGTATAGGTTTGGTCGATGTATTGATTGGCACCTAGGGCTAATCTAAACGAAACTTTCGTAGATTGCCCTGCTGTGAGAGTGGTATTGGCAGCAGTGGTGGTGAAATATAAATCTGAAAGATTGATATTGCCTTTAGTGGTAGGAAGTTCTAAACTGAACTTACTGCTTTTGTCGTCGATAAGGTAAAGAGGCTGTTGCTCATAAGTTTTGTATTTTTTGAGTAAAACTTCTTTGACGTTTCCGCCTTTGGTACTAAAAGTGACACGCAGGTCTTCGTTTTCGACCACAATATCTTTGGCAGTTCCTTGAGCAGCGCTCGAAAAATCTCCATAAATAGCCTTGGCAGAGACTGAGTCTAACTGTCTTTGGGCAGGAGTGGTAGCGGCTGGATTGCTAGGGGTAGTTTTGGCTTGGCTAGTGGGAGTAGGCTTGGCGGGTTCGGGACTTGGAGCTAACCATCCATATACCGCTAGCATTGTCATAATAAGCACTAATCCAATAATTTGATTTCTCTCCATTATTTTGGTTTTAACGTTATCTTTATTCGTTGAGTCCTATTCTGCTGTGGGTCGATGCGTCATAGTTGTTTTTGCAGAATAGATTTCTTCAACATTTTTTTCAAAAAGCGGGTGCAAAGTTAGTGAGTTTTCAAGAAATAGCACTTGGAGAAGGGATGAGTGGTAATATTTTAGTGAAAATTTAACGCAAATGCTTAAAAAATGAATAATTGGTGAAAATTTTTCTTGACACAATCACGTTTTAGAGTTAACATTGCAAAACATTTCTGACAACACCGCGGTACCATCTGATACTGATAGACCCAAAGACCGCCTCCCTTGTTCAGTTCAAGCTTTCAATCCTATTTAATTTCTTGGTTAGCTCTCAAATTGTTAAACACCTAATAGTAAAAGAATTCCTTGTGTAAAGTCTCTCTTTACCTCTCCCTATTTTATGCTCAGTACTGACGATCTCAACAACAAACTCCTGTCGGAGTTAAGAGTTCTTGCCGAACAAATCGGACTCAAAGACTACAATAAATTAGCAAAAAAAGATCTTATAAACAGGATTTTAGAACGCCAATTGACTGCTGCGCAGCCAGAAGCGAATACTCCTGCCAAACGACCACGTAAGGGGAATGAAACGGCCGCTGTCGAGAAAAAAGTACAGCCTTTAGCCGAAATTCCTCCCGTTCGTGAATATACCCATTCTGACCATACCGAAAAACGATCTAAGCGTCAACGAATCCAAAAAGAAAAAGCTGACCCTCAAGTACCTATATTATTCACTACACCAGCACTTGAAGCACAAGGCGCTTTGGAGGATGTTCCGCCTCCAGTAGAGGAAGCACCCGTATTGGAGGAAGCAGTTGTACCTAATGCGTTTGCAGAAGATGAAGGATTTGAAGATTTAAAAATAGAAGATTTACCAGAAGATGAATTTTTGGATACATCTTTTATTACTGAAAATCTTGAGATTGAGTCACCTATTGAGATTGAGCCGCCTAAGCCCGAAGAAAAACCACGCGAATACAAAGACGAATACTATAACAAAGTCAAACGTCAGTATAACAACTACGTCAAAGAATTTGATGGTTTAATTATCAATGAAGGCGTGCTGGAAATTATGTCTGATGGAGGATATGGCTTCTTACGTTCGGCTGACTACAATTACCTTGCTAGCCCCGACGATATATACGTTTCGCCTTCGCAAATTAAATTGTTTGGCCTTAAAACCGGTGATAGCATTCGAGGTTCTGTAAGACCTCCCAAAGAAGGTGAAAAATATTTTGCGTTGCTTAGAGTTGAAACCGTCAATGGAAAAACAACCGAAGAAATTCGTGACCGTATTCCGTTTGAGTATTTAACTCCCCTTTTTCCTGAAGAACATATCAAGCTCAGTGGAAAAGCCGACAATTATTCGACTCGTGTTTTAGACTTATTTGCACCTATCGGAAAAGGGCAACGTGGGATGATTGTGGCGCAGCCCAAAACTGGTAAAACGGTATTGCTGAAAGAAATAGCCAATGCTATTACGCGCAATCACCCCGAAATTTACCTCATTATACTACTCATTGACGAACGCCCCGAGGAAGTAACAGATATGCAGCGTAGCGTAAGGGCGGAAGTTATCTCTTCTACCTTTGATGAGCAAGCCGACCGTCACGTAAAAGTGGCGGGGATTGTACTCGAAAAAGCCAAACGCATGGTAGAGTGCGGGCACGATGTAGTGATTTTGTTGGACTCTATTACGCGCCTCGCCCGTGCACACAATACCGTTACTCCTGCCTCTGGCAAAATCCTGTCGGGTGGGGTAGATGCCAATGCTTTACACAAGCCCAAAAGATTTTTTGGCGCAGCTCGTAACGTAGAAAATGGAGGATCACTTACGATTATTGCTACGGCATTGATTGATACAGGCTCTAAAATGGACGAGGTAATTTTTGAAGAATTCAAAGGTACTGGTAACATGGAGTTGCAGTTGGATCGTCGTTTGGCCAACAAACGTATCTATCCAGCTATCGATGTGATGTCGTCAGGTACGCGTCGTGAAGATTTGCTGCTTGATAAAGAAACCCTCCAACGTATGTGGATTCTCCGTAAGCATTTGTCGGATATGAATCCCAACGAAGCAATGGATTTCTTGCTCGACCGCATGAAAGGAACTCGCACCAACGAAGAGTTTTTGGTGTCGATGAATCGCTAAGCGTTTTTTTATTCATAAAGACTACAAAATGAGCCCGCTCCACTGAGCGGGCTCATTTTGTAGGTGGTTAACCAATTAAAAAAACGGTTGGCTTTTTGTGTAAGTCCACCTGATGTTTTTTCCAGTCTTTGGCCGTGAAGGTTTTGACAAATCCGTCTGGCGCCGTTAGATGACAAGCCACACAGATGCGGGTGCTGGGGTCACAATGTAGTACCAAATCTTCAAGAAGCTGATTGTTTCGGTAAGGCGTTTCTATAAAGAGCTGGGTTTGTTTTTTGGTAATCGCTTCTTTTTCTAATTGCTTAATCGCTTTGATTTTTAAAGCCTTTTCAATGGGCAAATACCCGTGAAAAACAAAAGACTGACCACTCATTCCTGAAGCCATTAGTGCAAGTAACAGAGAAGAAGGCCCTACCAAGGGAATGACTTCTATGCCTAACTGATGGGCAATTTTGACCGCAATTGCGCCTGGGTCAGCCACTCCTGGGCATCCTGCTTCCGACATCACTCCCGCATCTTTGCCTTCTTTCAACAACTGCTTTAACTGATTCAACGTATCTGTTTCGGGCGTGTCTTTGTGAAGCTCAAGAAAAGAAAGCTCGTCTATGATTTTGCCAGTTTTGAGAGAACTAATAAAACGCCGTGCGGTTCGTAGGTTTTCAACAAAAAAAATATCCAATTTTTTAACCACTTCAGGGATAAGTATAGGCAAAACACTCTCCATAGTATCGGGTGCAAGTGGTGTCGGAATTAAGTATAATTTCATTGTAAAAAACTAACAAGCGATTTGACAAAAGCCTCGGGTTGCTCGGCTTGTACCCAATGGCTCGCTCCTTCGATAGTATCTACTATCGAATTTGGAAACAACTCTTTTATTTTTGGTAAATCTTTGTCACGTACATAGCCTGACTTTTCACCTCTCATAAAAAGGGTAGGTTCTTCTACTACTCGCTGATTGGTAATGTCCTGACTAATGATTTCGATGTTTTCGTCTAAAACGGGCAAATTGATGCGCCACGCAAAATTTCCTTCTTCGTTGCGGTAGAGATTCTTAAGTAAAAACTGACGCACCGACGGACTAGGCTCATACTGACTTAGTATTTGGTCGGCTTCATTGCGGTTTTGGAGTGTATCGAGCGGAATAGCTTTCAAGCCTGCCAATATATCCCCATGATGTACTTTGTACAATCTAGGTGCAATATCTACTACCACCAAATGACTAAAAGTATCGGGGTATTGCATGGCGTATTGCATTACGGTTTTTCCTCCCATAGAATGCCCTATTAAAATAGGTTTTTCTAATTGTTGCTGTTGGATAAAATCGTGCAAATCATCCGCTAATTCTGGATAAGAATGGGTAGGGAGTTGGGGCGACCGCCCGTGGTTGCGTTGGTCAACACTATAAACCGAAAACCCATGTTCGGCTATCACTTTGCTGATAGTGAGCCAGTTGTCAGCAGAGCCAAACAGCCCATGAAGAATAATAATGGGGCGACCTGCGCCTATTTGACGAAAAAAAAGTTGCATTGCTGTCTTCAAAAACGCTTTTGTTGGTTTTACAAAGATAGCAAGGCAACTTTCTACCCCAAGTGCTCTGGGGGATTTAATTAGTATTGAGAAATTAATCTTCGAGATTCAAGACTCTTTTTACTTCATTATAATCTTTCCAATTGACATTGCCCAAACGGGCCCCCGTGGCTGGAGGAACGATCACAGCGCGATACTCTTCATCCGTAAAAAAGTTGCTCACATTCACGGCTTTAGAGAAAGAGATAAAAGCCGAAATTTTGCCAGGTTCGGCGGCAAATGAGTAAGTTACATGAGCACCGTCAAAATAAGTATCCCAGGGTACTGCATTGACAAAACTTTTGTTGGAAGCTACGCGGTTGTAAAGTAATACCATTCCGCCATCAAGCGTTTTTTGGGTCAGATACGTCTGAATCGCCCCTCCTTGCAGTCCGATTGAAGTGTACAGCTCATTTTGGTCGTAATTGGTCACAAAAGATTGTTTAGAGATAGAGACCCAGTTGGTCGAATAAAACGCCGCCCCACTGCTACCGGGGTCGCCCTTAGGGCCTTGTACTCCTTGCGGGCCTTGTGGACCGGGGTCGCCTTGAGGGCCTGTGCACGCTGATACCAAAACAATCAATGCAAGTGATAGATAACTTAAGATTTTCATAGTATTGTTAGAGAATTCTTCGGCCTCCACGAAGAATAAATTTAAAGGTGAATCATATCTGAGAGGCTCATTGACGAAGATATGAGTGGATTGTAATTGAACAAATTATTTTAAATATCCCTTCTAACGCCTATTCGCCCAAAAACCATATAGGGGACGGTTTATATTTTATTATTCGGGCTATCAGTAATAAAAAATAGTAATATCAGAACAAAAGTCGATAAATTTAGTAATTTTAGATGCCCTTCTTTCGCTTATTTTGTATGTAATTTTGGGCATATATAACTACTCAATTTGTGGAAAATATTAAAAAGACACTCAATACGGCGTCTTCTCATCGATTGTTTCCTGTCAGAGTTATACTTGCTGATGACCATCAGTTTGTGTTAGAGACTTTAGAGCTTTTAACGAATGGTATTTCACATTTGGAGGTAGTTAAAACTTGTAAAGAAGGTAGTGAAGTATTGTCTTTTTTGCGAGAAAACACGGCTGATCTGGTAATTGCAGATTTTAGGATGGAGGGAATGGATGGCATCAGCATGGCCCGAAACATCCAACAATTTTATCCTAATGTAAAAGTGATGATGCTTACGATGTCGGATGAGATAGACTCTCTTAGGCAAGCGGTGCAGGCTGGAGTGGTTGGGTATGTGCTCAAAAAAGTCGGAATCGAAGAACTCAAAGAAGCGATTGAAATTGTAATCAGTGGAGGTAAATATTTTGATCAAGAAAATTTGTATCGCCTATTGCAACAACCCATTTCTGGTGAGCCGCTTCTGACCAATCGTGAACTTGACATCATTCGACTCATTGCCCAAGAAGCTACTACATCCGAAATGGCTGATAGACTTTTTATTAGTGAAAAAACCGTCGAGACGCACCGTCGTAATATTATCAATAAACTAGGCGTAAAAAACTCGGTAGGAGTAGTGATGTATGCTGTTAAGCGGGGATTGGTATAGTTATTTCTATCTTGGTACCTGTTTCGTGATTTACCTCTAGTTTACCGTGCAGATTATGAGTTCTGGTTTCCACATTTTTCAATCCCATGCCATTGTGATTTTGTATCGTTGGCATACCCACACCATTATCTTTAATGAGGAGTTTTATTTCTTGTGAAGTAGCGCCCAAAATCAATTGAGCTTGAGAAGCATGAGCATGGCGTAAAATATTGGTAGTAAGCTCTAAGGCAATATTGTAAAGTTCAAACTCAATATTAGGCGAAAATCTAAGGGGTAAGTTCGGAACACTCAAAGTGAATCGGGTTCGACCGAGTTCGTTAAGGTCATTAGTTAATTTTTCTAAAGCGGCTATTAGCCCAGCAGACTCAAATTTGGTAGATATCAGATTGCGTGAGATGAGTCGAAGCTCAGTCAAAGATTCTGCCAAAGCTTGATCTACTGAGTCATATAGTTTGGCATTAGCAGGATTGAGAGCGTGTTTATCTATCATCTGAAATCGCCATCTTATACCCGTGATTTTGGAAACTAGATTATCATGTAAGTCAGAGGCCACACGCTTTCGTTCTTGCGTTTGTCCAAGCAAAAGAGCAGTTGATATTTCTGCATTTTTGGCTTCTAGTTCTTTCTTCGTTTTTCGAAGATTGTTGCTATACCAAACCAGCCCTCCCACAATCAAGAGCAGAATGGCAGCAGCTATTATGGCATAATTGAGGCGTTGCTGTTGGAGTTGGGCTTCTTTTTCTGCCGCAAATTGTTTACGTTCGGCGGCTAGTTTTTCTTCCATAAAAACCCCATTTTTAAGCAATGCCTCTTCTCGTAGGCTATCTTGCAAAGCATAACTCTCTTCTTTATAAATAAAGGCTTCTTGCCAGCGTCCTTGTTCTTTGAGGGTACGGTACAGGTAATCTAAAAATACACGCTTGAGTTCAGGCATTTTGAGGACTTGTAGTAAGTTAAGCCCCTTTTTAACCCACTCTTCCGCTTCTATAAATTTTTTGTTGTTGAGTAAGACGGGTACCAAACCATTCAAGATGATGATACTAAACCACTTATTATCTATTTTTTGTGCTATTTTAAAAGCAGATTCAAAGTGATTTATGGATTTGGGATAATCTCCGTAATAGTGGCAATATTTGCCCAGCACTTCATGAGCATACATGAGTTTTTCTTCGTCTTGTTGTACCTCTAAGGTTTGTAAATAAGCTTCACTAGCTTTAATGACTCGTAGGTTGGTGGCTTTGGTGAGAGGCTGGTCGGGTTCTGTAATTTTCAGATTATCTGGATAGTGAAAGTTGGATTGGGTACGGCCTTCAGTGGTTATGGCTTGGTAAAAGGCCGCTTTTTCTGACTTGCCGTCCAGATAGTTGGCAGATTCAAGAATGTACAAATCTTTGATGACCGATAGATACCAGTCCTTTTTGTTTAGTTTTTTGAATAATTCAGCTGCTTTATGAAACTCTTCCCGTCCGGCAGCTTTGTTGGTCAGCCGCACACGCGAATTGACCAAACTTTGGCCTTTGTAATAATACCCTTGGGCTATCAAGAAGGGAACTCCGGTGCTTTGGGCAAAGCGCAAAGCACCAGAGGCGAAGTAGTAACTAGAATCGGTATTGAAGTCGGGAGTTTCGCTATTGTATTTTTGAAATAGTTGTACGTAGGTGTCAAATCGTAAGGAATCAGTACCCGTTTGACCCCAAGCGTATGTACAGCATAGTATTGATAAAGACAGCAATAGAGCGTTTCTCATAGACCAGCAAAAATTGTGTTTTAAGTAACAGGCTAATTTTCACATTTCCAATACCGTTTGCTAAAATCAGGGAATTCCCTGAAGGAGAGACTCAGGGAATTCCCTAATGAAAAATCAAGGAAGATAGGTATTTCTATATGTTTTTGATTTTTAGAACTTTACGGCTGAAAATTGACAAGTTTTATGACAGTATAATGTGGGTAATATAGGTCAGGGAAAGGGGTAATTAGGCTGTGTCTTTTGGGTCGGTAGATGTTTTTTAATAAAGAGTTACTTTTCTTTAAATCGATATGAAAAAGAGCCTCATTTTTTGGACAGTACTAGGGGTATTTTCCTTACGTATCTTTGGACAAACGTCGAACAACCAAAGTTCTACTCTTTCGGAGAAGGAACTACAAGCGGCTCGCGACATCATGACTAAGTTTAATACTCAGCTTGAAGTAGAGCTTAAAAAACGGGCGGAGTATCCACAAATGCTCAAAGACATACAAGCACTCAAGGGAATAAAAGACCCAAATCTGAGTAAAAGTGCGGTCAAAGCGTATCAGAATACCTACAAAAAAACGCTAGACGAGTCAATCGCTAAAGCAGGGCTAGACATAAAGAAACTGCATACGTCGTTGGCGACAGTGCTAAAAATGGGTACTTGGACTTACAACGATTACAGCATTATTTATAACAAAATCGTACAAGGTACCTTAACGCCTATCGCTACTAGTTCCAGAACAGAAACCGTTGCGTTGACAGGCTTTACCGAAGCAGTTGAAAAACAACAACTAGGAGGAATAGCGAGTCATGCCTTTAGTTCAAATTCTCTTGTAAGTTTTGTGAGAGTGGAGCAAGGCGGAACCAATGAAATAAAAATAGCATTAGACAAAGATTTTAACCTACCCACTGACGCAAAGAAAATAACAATCAATGTAAAAGCGACAGTCGCTATTGATGCCTATTCTTACACGTTAGGGGCGTTTTCGTCAAGTTATACCCAAATCGTGTTTCACCCTTTTGGGCCTAAAGGACTCAATCATATTACTGCCGGGACCATCGCCCTTCCTAGTGCACCTTATACGAGGGTTATACATGTCTTTGGGGTCATTGGGTGGGTTTCACAAGATGGTTTTCAGGCCCCAATCAATGAATCCTATGTGGTAAAAAGACCTCTAAATTCAGGTGAAACTGCCAATCCCCTCATGAATCCTACAAGTATTGCTACAGGTTTTGCCATCCGTTCGCAGACAATAGTAGCTGGGATAGGTTCGCAGGCAGGTGCGCAAGCAAGCGTCAGCGATATTCGTATCGAAGCGTTATTAGAATACTAAATCACTAATAAATATACCTCTATGAAAGGGTTTGTATTTTGTATGTTAGCAATAGGGCTTTTTAACTACACCTCTGCATGGGCGCAAGACGACAAAGCTTCGCTGTCTGAGCAAGAGCAAAAAGCAATCGAAAATGTGATGAAGGCTTTTAACCAAAAATTAGAAGTTGCGCTTCTGAAACAGGATAAGTATCCACAGATGAAAAATGAGTTGGAAAAGATGAAAATGCTTAAAACAGCCAAAGAACGCTCGGCCGCCGTTGAAAAGTATCAAAACACTTACCGCTCGGTCATGGACGAGGCCATGACCCTAGCGCAGCTTTCTCGTAGTGGGTTGCAGCAAGCATTAGAAGCAGCGGCCCCACGCTATACTTTTAAGTTTTCAGCAAATTATACGATTGAAATGATTCTGAGGGCGACTAGAGGAAACCTGGCCTTGAGTGTTTGGCAGCCCCCCCCGCAAGTAACCGTTATAAATCTTGGTAAGTTTGAACGAATATTAAGTTATGACGGATACATAGCAGGACACCAAGAGATAACCTATACAGATAATTCGGCTAAATTAAAGGCCATGTCGGTTGGGGCGGGTATGTATAAAACAATGGTCATTTATCAAAAAAAATACGCTGTACCAGTTAATGTCCGAAAAGCAACCTTACATGTCAAAGCCAAATTGAAGGGTGACGCTTATGCCCTATGCATTGGAGGGTCTGTAAGTAGTGTTAGTTCAGGTTATTGCTCCATTGGTTCCAAAGGAGAAGCAAGTAGGATTAATTTGCTTTTTAAAGATATTTATGCTTCTCATTTGCTTGTTTTTGCATGGGTCGGTTATGAAGATGCAGAGCTTGAATTAGACGAAAGGATAGACTTGCCTCTTGGCAAAGAAGTAGAGATTAAATTTAATACATCTGCAAGCGCTACAGTAGCACTTTCTAGTTATGCAGAAGCCAATACCTCTATCAGTGAGATAAGTGCAGAAGTCTATTTAGAAAATTAAACTTAACCGCCATACCGTTTCTGTACCTTGCCGACATTGTTTAGCTTATGTATGCACGTATTATTTTTGTACTCATTGTGATGAGCTGTAGTGTTTGTGCACAGACCGAAATCCCTACACTCAACGCCGACAAACCGCTCGAATTTACCATTCCAACATCGGCGGCTTTTGACTTGCTCGGAGTGACACCCGCCCAAGTCACCAAGCCAGGCAATATCCGCGATTTTAAGGTGGATTGGTCGTTTGCATCATGGCGACTTAAACCCAACATCGCTATTCAGGCACAGCCGATTTGGGAAATATTTTATAATCGAGCCAACTTGCAAAAATACCAAGGAGCCACAAAATGGATGAAGTTGCTCTCTACCCTTGACGTATCGGCAGGTACTATTGAAGACGACAATCAATTGCGAAGGTTGGCCATAGCTGCTAAAATCACTCTATTCCGAAGCCATGATCCTATGGATGAACCTGATTTATTGCGAGGAGCTACCGAACGCTACTACGAACAACGACAGGAGTTGATTAATGTTCAACAGCGATTAAGTGATTCACTTCAAAGGCTTCCGACTACGTCCGAATACTTGGAAATTCGGATGACAGTGTTGCAACAAGCACAAGCTTTAGAGACTCAGTTGACGATGTTGGAAAAGCTGCAAAAACAGACAATCTCCACCTTAGCCAATACTTATTTAAAGGAACACTGGAATGCAAGTTTTCTGGATGTAGCTGTAGGAAAATCGTACAATTACCAAAAAGACCAGCTCGATAGTCTTAACCTTCAGCAAGATGGTGTGGCCGTGTGGGTCAACGGATGCTTGGGATTAGGGCGTAAATGGCTCATGACTGGTATGCTTCGTTTTACACAGGTTAATATACCGCACCGCCCCAATACTCAGGAACTACAGGGCGGACTTAGTATTAGGTACGGAAGTCCGAAGTTCAATTTCTTCGTAGAAGTCCTTAATCGTGATCGGCAGAATCTGTTTCGATTTCAATCCGTAACTATTGCGTATGGGGGTGATTGGCGTTTTGGTAAGAATGTTATGCTCAGCTATGGTGTACGGACGGTGTACGGACAGCGTTTTTCGTTTAAACAATTGGTTCCAGTGGCAAGTATTGCCTGTATGATGAGATGATTTTTAGATAACAATGCTTGCTAATCGTAGAAAATAAAATCCTCCACGAAAATTAATGGTTACCTCTATGAAATCTATCTTGTTTTTATGTAGCCTTTTATGCTATTGCTTTAACCTATGTGCACAAGAAGAACTGCTTTATTCTAAAGAGGGAAGTATAGGAATAGGAGCAGAAATGACAAGTGGTATGTATTCTGTGACAATGGAATTTCCAGTAGAGACCAATACCCCTTTGCGTGTCACTGCCAAACTCAATGTACCTAGTCGTTGTTTTTTTGAAGTGATTGATAATACAGGCTTCATGGTAGGAGGTGGGACAAGAACTTTTGAAAACCCCGCCGATCAATCATTACCAGCCCCGATTACGGTTCTAAATGTATCTTCGACTCCTTCGGCTGGTAAATTTGGGTGTGGAGTTGTTTGGCGAGTGAATATCAGATTTCCTGATATAAGAGTTGGAACAGACTCCAAAGTATTGGCAACACTCGAAGTCTTTGGAAACCCCACTCGTAAAAAAATTGTGTTTTCACCCACCATTTTGAAGATAAATTCAGCGCAAGAAGCCTCTGTCTCCCTTGCCAGTTTCCCGTCTATTTCAGGCAAGGTTAGTATTATGATAGGTTGGAATAGCGGTGAAAACTATCCAGAAAAAATCTTAATTTCTATGCCCAAAAGCAGTGAAATTAAACTTACGACTGCTCAAATACAACAATTAATAAGTGAAACACGGAGTACCGTTCCTACTAAACGTCCAACTTCGTCTGTTGAGATTCAGCCTAACAATAACTATTTTATATTCACATTTGATAAACCCAGCGGTGTCCAGACAGCTACGCTAAAAGTGATTACCACAACCAATAGTTTTTTTTCAATTGGTTTTAAAGGAATCTGGCACGTATGTCCTTTTAGTAGAGCAAATTTGATGGAGTTGATTTCATTATATAATCCTTAAATCATTTCTTTTTTTGATGGAAAGATTTGTCCCCCTCTAAAAGTCGGTTAACTTTTGGAGGGGGACAAATCTTTATTTTTATCTTTGCCCCAAACCAAAAATCAGAAACAACAATGAGTTTACAGAAATCATATCCTTATCTCTACCGCTGGGCAGAGACCTACGGAAGAGTGGAATTTGGACGGTTGGAAGAGGCGGAAGGAGTAGTAAGATGCATCGACGAAAGTGGGATTGTTTTTGCTTCTCCCAAAAAAGTCAAAGACCTTGATGCCGCGCTTAAAATGGCCGAAGATGCTATTTATGAATGGTTTGAAATCAACGACCCCGACGAATTGGATGATTGAAAAAGGGAGGAAAATAAAGTACTAACAAATCAATAATAACGTGTTTGATATTAAACAAAAAGTAGGTGTTTTGGGCGGAGGACAGCTTGGGCTGATGCTCTTGCAAGCTGCGGTTGACTGGAACTTGCACGTCAAAATCTTAGACGCTGCCGACGCACCATGCGCTGCCATTGCTCCCGAATTTGTAGAGGGTTCTTTACAAGATTACGAGGCTGTGTATCAGTTTGGACAAGACGTAGAAGTCCTCACAATTGAGATTGAAAAAGTAAACGTAGAGGCACTTGAAGCACTGGAAAAAGAAGGTAAAAAGGTATTTCCACAGCCTCATGTAATCCGACTGATTCAGGATAAGCGTACCCAAAAGCAGTTTTATCGTGACCACGGCTTACCTACTGCCGATTTTGTATTGACCCAAAATCGAGAAGATGTCAAAAACCACCTCGATTTTTTACCTGCTTTTCACAAATTAGGCCGCGACGGATATGACGGCAAAGGTGTGCAACGCATCGCCTCCGTCGAAGATATATCTAAGGCATTTGACGCGCCAGGCTTGTTGGAAAAAGCCGTAGATTTTGAAAAAGAGCTCGCAGTGATTGTGGCTAGAAATGAAAGAGGTGAAGTGGTTACTTTTCCCACGGTGGAGATGGTGTTTCATCCCGAAGCCAATTTGGTGGAGTACTTATTTGCCCCCGCCGAAATTTCGGATGAGATTGAAAAACAAGCCAAAGAATTAGCTATCCGCACCGCACAAGCCATCGGTATTGTAGGGCTTCTGGCGGTCGAGATGTTTTTGACCAAAGATGGGCAAGTGCTTATCAATGAAGTTGCCCCTCGTCCTCACAACAGCGGTCACCATACCATTAGAGCTAATTTTACGTCTCAATTTGAGCAGCATTGGCGTGCCATCCTTAATTTGTCTTTAGGGGATACTACAGCTTATACTCCTGCTGCAATGGTCAATCTGCTGGGAGAAGAAGGGCATACAGGAGCCGCCTATTATGAAGGTATGGAAGAAGTACTTGGAGTACATGGTATTTATCCTTTTTTGTACGGTAAAAAAATCACCAAACCATTCCGTAAAATGGGCCATATCACCGTCACTGATAGCACCTTGGAAGGTTTAAAACAAAAGGCGGATTGGGTCAAAAATGCTTTGAGAGTAATCTCAAAATAACGAACCAATAGGGTAAACGCAACGTTAGATAATTAGGACTTCCTGAGTTTACAACTATTGATTAAGGCTAAAATTTGGAAAGTCTCGTTTAGTATCTATGAAATATCACCATTAGCCATTAGATATGACACCCAATCTCCCAAAAACTGAACTTAAGCGCGTCGTAATCATAGGCGCGGGGTTTGGTGGGCTTATGCTTGCACGTAAGCTATCGCAACGTTCTGATTTACAGATTGTATTAATCGACAAAAATAATTACCACCAATTTCAGCCGCTTTTTTATCAAGTGGCCATGGCGGGCTTGGAGCCTAGCTCTATTTCTTTTCCACTTAGGAAGGTATTTCAATCCAAAAAAAATGTTCATATCCGAGTCACAGAGGTGTTGAAGATTGATACAACTGCCAATGTCATCGAAACCAAACTAGGCCCCGTCGAGTATGACTACTTGGTAATAGCTACTGGTGCAGATACCAATTTTTTTGGAATGAAAAATATGATGGAGAATGCCCTTCCGATGAAATCAGTGTCGGAAGCTTTGGCATTACGTAATCGGATGCTCCAAAATTTTGAAGATGCCCTCAGTGTCGAAACCGTCGAAGAGCGACATGGATTGATGAATGTGGTCATCGTAGGGGGCGGCCCTACGGGTGTGGAAGTAGCGGGTACCTTGGCCGAAATGAAACGGCACATTCTTCCGAAAGATTATCCAGAGCTCAACTTCGACTCCATGCAGATATATCTTTACGAATCTTCGCCCGAAGTACTGGAAGTAATGTCTGACCAATCTTCTAAAAAAGCCAAACAGTATCTGACAGATTTGGGCGTAAACTTGCGCTTAGGGGTAAGAATCATCGATTTTGATGGCAAGTATGCTACCACCAATACTGGTGACCGTATTCGTACCAACAACCTGATTTGGGCGGCAGGAGTGAAAGCCAATGGACTTGAAGGAATCCCGGCGGAAGTATATGGCCGTGGGGGACGTATCAAAGTCAATCGTTTTAATCAAGTCGAAGGTCTGCCCAATGTATTTGCCGTAGGGGATGTAGCTTTGATGACCGAAGAAAAATTTCCCAATGGTCACCCCCAATTAGCCCAACCTGCTATGCAACAGGGTGAATTGTTGGCCAAAAATCTAGTCCGAATCATCAAAGGCGAGGAGCCTAAGCCATTTGTGTATAAAGACTTAGGATCTATGGCTACCGTAGGCCGAAACTTGGCGGTCGTAGATTTGCCTTTCTGGAAGTTTCAAGGCTTTTTTGCTTGGCTTACTTGGATGTTTGTGCACTTGATTTCAATCGTTGGGGTCAAAAATCGACTGTTGATTTTTATCAACTGGCTTTGGAATTATATCACTTATGACCAGTCTTTGCGCCTGATTATCAAGCCCAAGATTTTGAAAGAAAAGGAGCCAACGCCCGTTTTAGAAAAAGAAATAGCTTAAAACAAAATCTGGGCTTTCTATCAATATTGACCCTCTTCGAGGCTATTTTTAGTGCATATAACCTGCTCTGGAAATAGCTTCGGAGATGCCCAACATAAGTTTTAGCCACAAATAGTGGGCTTCTACCTTGCATCCGCTCACCAATCTCCATGATGACTCACGTTTTTAGGCAAGACTGCGTATCCAATAGACCCCTACGGTAAATATTACGCCCCATATCACTCCCCAAAGTAGCATCTGACTGATGATGATAAAACGGGATACTTTGAAGGAAACAGCAATCAAAGTACCTCCAATGGGTGTAAAAAGGAGGGGGGTCAACAATGCAATCCCCGTTATGCCAGCTCTTTTCCAGACTTTGACCGCCATACGAGTACGCTTGCTAAAAAGACGCGGTTTCTGAGAACGATAGCGCGCGATTAGGTTCTGAATGGCTGTCCCTAAAAATACAAACAAAACGACGCTCAGCATCATGCCTATGATGGTACAGATAGTAGTTTCCCACCACTCTAATCCTAAAGCTACGCCCGTGACAGGCCCGGCAAAAAACTTCAACATGCTGGCTAAAATCACCGAACTATATTTGGCCCACGGCATTGTAGTTGGAATATTTTGTGAAATGATTGCTTAAAATGATTGCTTGTGGCACTACCACAAGCTAAAATCCCAAAGATACACTTAAATTCAAAAAACAATTTGTGTAAGTTTGAGCCAAATATCAGAAGCTAATGGAAATCCTTGAACAAGTACAAAAATACGGCTATGTGCGCGAAACGGTCGCACCCGAGATTGACCTCGTTGCCGAAATCAACCGCTTGCGGAAAGAAAAAAATGCCGTCATATTGGCTCACTACTACGTAGATGGTGCCATTCAAGACCTGGCAGATTATATTGGCGATAGCCTCGGGCTTTCGCAACAAGCCGCAAGTACGCCGGCGGATATGATTGTATTCTGTGGGGTTCACTTCATGGGTGAGACCGCCAAAATCCTCAGCCCTGAAAAAAAGGTGGTGATTCCTGACCTCAATGCAGGCTGCTCCCTGGCCGATTCGGCGCCTGCCGATAAATTTGCGGCTTTCAAAGCCCAATACCCCGACCACCTCGTGCTTTCTTACATTAACTGCTCAGCCGAAATCAAAGCACTTTCGGACATTATCGTGACTTCGTCGAATGCCGTAAAAATAGTAGAACAAATCCCTAAAGACCAGAAGCTTATCTTTGCGCCAGATGCCAATTTGGGGCGCTATGTGGCCAAAAAAACGGGTCGTGACATGGTACTTTGGGATGGTGCCTGTATCGTACACGTGGATATTTCGGAAGCAAAATTGAAAGCTTTGCGCGAAAAATACCCCAATGCTTTGCTTGTAGCCCACCCCGAATGTAAAGACAATATTTTGCTTCAAGCGGATTTTGTAGGCTCTACCACGGCTATTTTGAAGTTTGTGAGCGAAAGCCAACACGACGAGTTCATTGTGGCAACCGAAGCGGGGATTTTGCATAAAATGAAACAAGCGGCAGCCGGTACGGGCAAAAAAATCATCCCAGCACCAGCTACCGAAAACAATACCTGTGCTTGTAGCGAATGCCCGTACATGAAAATGAATACGGTCGAAAAACTCTACAATTCACTTTTGTACGAACAACCCGAAATCACCGTTCCTGAAGATATTCGCCTCAAAGCCTATGATTCGGTAATGCGAATGCTAGAAATGAGCAAAAATTTGTAGAATGCCTAGCTTGTATATCATTGCAGGCCCCAATGGAGCAGGAAAGACTACTGCGGTTAAAGTGCTTTTACCCGACGTTTTTCAAGTAAATACTTTCATTAATGCAGATTTAATAGCGGTGAAGCTAAATCCAAAATTTCCAGAATCTGTGGCGATGGAGGCAGGTCGGCAGATGTTAGTTGAAATCGAAAGGTGCTTAAATAATCGAGTAACTTTTGTAATAGAGACAACTCTTGCCACAAAATCATATGTCAACCTAGTGAAAAAGGGGCAAATAATGGGATACGAAGTAGTGTTGATTTATTTTTGGTTAGAAAGCCCTACTCACGCAATAGAACGAGTGGCACGACGTGTTAGACAGGGAGGCCACCACATTGCAAGTGAGGTGATCGTGCGTCGTTACTGGAGAGGGCTGAAAAATCTAATAAACCTATTTATTCCGTTGGTAGATAAATGGATCATCTTTGATAACTCTGATTATACGCAGGGGCATCCTTGGCGAATTGCAGAACGATTGCCCCAAGGCGATATGATTGTTGAAAACGCTGAACTTTGGCTAAAAATTAACAATAATGAAAATTCTTAAACGAGACCCTTTGTTTGAAAAGATAGAACAAGCGTTGTTAAAAGCTTATCATCATATCCCTGCGGAACTAGAAGCCGAAAAGAAGAAGAAAGCCGAGGCTCACTTACCGTCTAAAACTCAAACGAAGTAAATTTTGCAACCATAATTTATCCAATGAAACCCACCCTTTTAATCCTTGCCGCAGGAATGGGCAGCCGCTACGGCGGCATCAAACAACTCGATCAGTTTGGTCCCAATGGCGAAACTATCATCGATTATTCGCTTTATGATGCCATCCGCGCTGGTTTTGGCAAAGTAGTGTTTATCATCCGCGAAGAACTACGCAATGATTTTGAAGAAGTGTTTGCCCCCAAACTTCAAGGAAAAATAGACTACGACTACGCTATCCAAGGTTTTCAGAGCTACGTGCCTGAGGCTTTGGGGCAAATCGAACGTGCCAAGCCGTGGGGAACAGGCCACGCCATGTTATGCGCTTGGCAACAGACGGATACGCCTTTTGCGATTATCAATGCCGACGATTTCTATGGATTGGAAGCCTTTGAATTAGTGGCCGATTTCTTAAAAAATAGCACCGACGATACCGAGCATACTTTGATTGCATACGAAGTAAAAAAGACCTTGTCCGAAAACGGAACCGTATCGAGAGGCGTGTGTGAAGTCAATGATAGTGGCTATCTCGATGTAGTGACGGAGCGTACCAAGATATTTCCGCAAGAAGATAAAATCTTCTTTGAAGAAAACGGTGACCTGACCGAACTTACGCCTGAAACGCCTGTTTCGATGAATTTTTGGGGTTTTAAGCCTTCGGTATTTCCGATTACGGAGGCATTGTTTACCGAATACGCCCACCAAAACTACAATGCGCCTAAGGCCGAATTTTATATACCCGTGGTGGCTACGCATCTCATCAAAAGCGGTGCCGGACGTTTGAGAGTGATTCCGAATGCTTCGGAGTGGTTTGGGGTGACTTATCCCGAAGACAAGCCTACCGTACAGGCAGCCCTCCAAAAACTACACGAAGCTGGAAAATACCCCAATCGATTGTGGTAAGAACACAAATTTGTCATGCAGTCTTGTCATGTAGTCTTGTCATGCCGTCTTGTCACGCCGTAGGCATCTACAATCAACCGCTGATTTTAGATGCCTACGGCATGACAAAGCAACTATTCATTCTTATGAAAACCATCCTCGTCTTTGTGGTAAGAGCCTATCAGGTGATGTTGTCGCCTTATTTGCCCAACTCTTGCCGTTATACGCCTACTTGCTCGCAGTACATGATTGAGGCTGTACAAAAACACGGGGCATTGAAAGGCGGCTGGATGGGCCTCAAGCGTATTGGTCGCTGCCACCCGTGGGGTGGGCATGGGCATGACCCCGTGCCGTAGTATCTCATTTTTAAGCCACGGACTATGAAATATCCGCGTAAACTTTCTTCAGGAGCCAACAATACCGTCATTGTTTTGTCAGATACGGAGGTGGCCAAGCTGTATTTGCAAGATACTCGCTCTGATATTGGGTCGGAGGCTGAGAAAATGAAATATGCTAATGGCGTTAATGGGTTGGTGGTCAGGTTTGTAAGGTTGGATTATGACGAAAACTTACAAGCCGAAATGTTGGTAATGGAGCGCATCCGCCCGATAGATTACCGTGCTTATGAAGTCGAAATACGCGAACTCAGGTTAGATGTATTTGAAGATGAACTCCGTGCTCTTCATCAAGCGGGATTTGTGCATCGTGACCTCAAGCGCCCTCTGATATAGGCGGTTTGGCATTTGACAATATCTTACTTACCGAACAGGGCTTGCGCCTCATCGACGTGGGGATTTCGGCCCTGCGTTCACAAGTAGGTTTGAGAATTTTTGAAAAGTACGTAGAAGCCGAATTGCAAGAAATGCAGCAGTTTAGAACCTATTTCTTAAACAGGTAGTATCTCTTAGGAGAATATTGGTTATGCAAAAAGGATTTTTGCGTAGTTTTGGGCGCAAATTTTCGCAATCCTCATGCCTTTCACGCTTCCTATATTTTTGGTCATGGCTCTTTCATCGGTGGTGGTGGGAGTCTATCTCGAACGCAAAATCTCGGCCTTTATCCAAGACCGACTTGGCCCTATGGAAGTGGGAAAATGGGGCTTGCTACAGCTTGTGGCTGATTTGCTAAAACTACTTCAAAAAGAAGACATTGTACCAGCCGCCGCCGACCGCAAACTTTTCTTGATTGCGCCTTTGGTGATTTTTACGGCTATTTTTGCAGGCTACGCAGTCTTGCCATTAAGTCCTGATTTACAAGGCTCTACTACAGCAGTAGGGATTTTTTATTTGCTTACGATTATCTCCGTGGATGTGATAGGTATTTTGATGGCGGGCTGGGGTTCCAACAACAAATTTGCACTTTTTGGAGCGGTACGTTCGGTTGCGCAGATAGTATCTTACGAAATTCCACTAGGCTTGGTGGTGCTATGTGTAGTCATGACTGCCCAAACGCTCGACTTACAGACGATTAGCTATCAACAAGGGCTTTACTCAGAAGAAACGGTCTATCTTTTTGGTCTCAAATCCTTGGGAATCGACATCACGGGGATTGGTGGTTTTCTGAGCTGGAATATCATCAAAAATCCTTTTTTGCTGATTGCTTACATTGTATTTTTTATTACTACGCTCGCCGAGTGCAATCGTGCGCCCTTTGATATTCCTGAAGGTGAGTCAGAGCTAGTAGGCGGGTTTCATACCGAATATTCAGGAATGCGCTGGGCGCTGCTGTTTTTGTCCGAATACGCCATGATGTTGCTTGTGTCGCTCTTGGGAGCCATTTTGTTTTTGGGGAGCTGGAATACACCGCTACCCAATATCGGCCCTCTGCGCCTTGCCGACTGGACAAGTGGTGCTCCTGGCACTATTTGGGGAAATGTTACGGGTGCTTTTTGGCTGATTTCCAAGGCTGGAATTGCCATTTTGATACAAATGTGGGTACGCTGGACTTTCCCCCGTTTGAGGGTAGATCAGCTCATGTTTTTGTGCTGGAAAGTACTCACTCCCGTGGCTTTGATTCTCTTTCTTATCTGCGGAATCTGGCGTTTATTGATGATTTAGAAAATAAATCCAACAAAAAATTGGAATTTTAAAAATACTTTTTTCTACTTTTGTGGCGTCAAACTAAACAAAACACGTCCGATGCTTTTTACTTCCTATGACATACTGAGCACCACCACCGCGAGAATCCGTGGGTGCAGGGGGCATATAGGAGTCGATTGTGACGTATTTTAGGTAGCTATCAAACCTCAAAATATACAGCCTGACTCCCCTGAGTCGGGCTTTTTTTTATTGACTGAATCACCCCCAATGCAATTAAAATCATGAACAATTTACTCATTCACATCCCTATCCCGTCCGATTCGTATGCTTCGCGTCAGCGGTGTATTTCGTGGGAATGGGTGTGTGATATGGCAACCAAGGTTGCAAAAAATATGATTCTGGAGGTCCGAATACAAGTGGATAGGTAGCGTCAGCGATACGCCCTTCACTTACCCCCGACCTGCAGATGAGCAAGTCGGGGGTTTTTGTTTTTAGAGCATTGATAGTCAATAATTTTAACAAAGAAATGAGCAATCATAAACATATATCAAGACAGCGCCGAATGTACTTGAAATACGAAGAAGCCCAACAAGAAGCGGCGTTGGCGGGGGCTTTAAAGGAATCATCAAAACGCCACCGAAATTTTTTGTACGTAGTACAAGAACTCAAAAAAGAAACTTTTAATCATGCCTTGGGGCAGCAAGACCGTCGTTATAGCGAGTTGAATGGGTTTTTGAACGATGAGAATTGGGTAAAAATAAAAGCAAATTTGCTAGAAGGGCTAGCAATTTTGACGGAAGTTCTGGAGAAAAAATGCCCGGAGTGGTTTAAGGATACGGATTATCTAATTGCGATGTTGATGGTAGGTCGCTATCGCAAGGCTTGGCTCAACCCGCTTGAAACATGGCGCCCCAAAGCCAAAAACGATTATAGCAGGTTCATGGAATTGGTATCTTACTTGTTTTTGAAATACGAAGCACCACGATTTCTGTATCACGCTTTTTTTCATCCGGAAGATTATGTCTACCTCGGCACATTCATTTTTTTGGGGAATGGCGGAAGTATGAAAGAAGTCCATTTTCCAGTGAAATTGACCAAACGGATGCAATATTATTTTTTGCACGCGCCTGAGGGATTGAGGGTTACGCAGGCGGTACGTTGGGCTCAAGTATGCGGCATGGGCGGCGATTATGAATTAGCCCACCGATTGGCTTATTCGTCACTGGGCTATGATGCCAAACGTGATGAAGCACTTTGGGAAGATTTTGTCAGGATTTTGATACAAGGTGGGATGTTTAATTTGGATAAAACCACCGAACTGATTGACTACGTAAGGGCAAGCTGTCAGCAGAATCCAGCGTATTCGTTGAAAGGCCGAACTTTGCAGTCCCTTTTGCGTCAAAGTGCCGAGTGGCATCACCAAATAGCTCGTGTGAAAGGCTTAAAACAGCTCGTAGCTTGGCAAGGAATGGACTGGCCTACCTTTGAAGTAGTAGAAGGAAAAGAGGAATGTACGATTGCTTACAAAATGGTAGAGTTGCTATCCAACAAGGAGTTGCATGACGAAGGACAGCGAATGCACCATTGTGTAGGGTCGTATGCCGAAGATTGTTTTTTGGGGAGAACACGTATCTTTTCCCTAAGAAGCTATCAATTTGGCACCGAAGAACGCCTTGCTACCATCGAAATTGACGTGCGTCAGCGGCGTATTGTACAGGCCAAATACCGCTACAATCAAAAAATCAGTGATAAAGCTAAAGACCTATTGAATCAGTGGGCAGTACGCCAAAGGCTCGTGTTGTCGCGCTATCTTTAGAAAGATGCTGAATCATTAAGTAGAAATAACTCATAACGTTGTGGAAATGCAGTGTTATGCGCCGTTTTTCTTCAAGTCAAACCCTTTTGAGCAATAATAAAATGAGAAAATTAGCAAGTATTCAAAAAATTAAAGCATTAGAACCAATTGAAGGTGCTGATGCAATTGAAAAAGCGACTGTATTAGGTTGGCAGTTGGTTGTAAAGAAAGGCGAATTTAATGTAGAAGATATGGCTGTTTATTGTGAAATAGATAGTTTAATGCCCGATAAGCCTGAATTTGAATTTCTTAAACCACGAGGCATGAGAATAAAAACCGTAAGGCTTCGTGGTCAAGTATCGCAAGGAATTTGTTTCCCCTTATCAATTTTACCAAACGATTTTGCAGTTGTTGAAGATGCTGATTGCACTGATATTTTAGGGATAACAAAATACGAACCTGCTATGCCAGCTTGTTTAAGTGGTATTGCAAAAGGCAAATTCCCTTCTTTTATTCCTAAAACTGATGAAACAAGGGTTCAAGTTCTTCAAAAAGTATTAGATAAATACAAAGGCGAAAAATGTTATGTAACTGAAAAACTTGATGGTAGTTCGGCAACATTTTATGTGAAGGATGGCGAGTTTGGTGTATGTAGCAGAAACCTTGAACTAATTGAAGATGCTGAAAATAGCTTTTGGAAAGTTGCAAGGCAAATGGATCTTGAAAGCAAGTTGCGTTCAATCGGCAAAAATATTTCCATTCAAGGCGAACTTATTGGGGAAGGGATACAAGGTAATAAGCTGAAACTAAAAGGGCAGACAGTCAAGTTTTTTAATGCTTTTGACATTGACAAATTTGAGTACCTGAATTTCTTTGACTTTAATAAATTGATGGGGGAACTTAAATTACCAATAGTACCAATTGTTGCATTGGATTACGAACTGGAAAACGATATTGATGCAATAATTAAAATGGCAACAATTAAAAGCCAAATATTAAAAGATGTTTGGGCAGAAGGAATTGTAATTCGTCCTTACACCGAAAAGATAGACTTGCTTTTGCTAAACGAAAACTTTGACAACGGTCGAGTTAGTTTCAAAGCTATTAACCCTGAATTTCTGTTGAAATATGGTGAGTAGTTGGTGTCCTAAAATAACTCATAACAGAGGAACAAAACCAAAACATGGAAACACAAATTACGTTGGAGGAAATTTTAACGTTGGGAAACATTCCCGAAAACCTCCATGCTACGTTTTTACGCGTAGCCAATGGCTTGCTACATCGCGCCGAATACCCACGCGAAAAAGTCTTGGGATTGATGGCACAGATGCTCGACAACCCCAAAAAATACGCTTATTCTAAAAATAAAGTAACCAACTTGGCCAAAGCTGTATGGGACTTGCATCGCACAGGACAAAGCATAGTACTTTCAGAAACTGCGAAAACTTTGCTACCGCCCCCTGAAGAATTCTATGTATTAGAATCAGGAGAAAAACAAGGTGTTAAGAGCTTTGATTTACGTACGGGTCCCTTGCCTTATGCGGTATTTGGACGTAACTACATCGAAGACGGCGCTTTAGCCCAAATGCAAACAGCGGCAAGTCTTCCTATCTCGGTGGCGGGGGCACTGATGCCCGACGCGCACCAAGGGTACGGCTTGCCGATTGGAGGTGTTTTGGCCACTACTTCCAACACCGTCATTCCTTTTGCGGTAGGAGTAGATATTGCCTGTCGCATGTGCCTGTCGGTGTTTGAGATGCCTGCTGATTTCTTGAAGAGAGAGCCGCATTTGCTGAAAAGAACCTTAGCTGAGCATACCAAATTTGGAATCGGAGGCGAAACCCGCGACAAATTTGACGAAAGTGTGATGGATTTGCCTGAGTGGAATGCCACCAAGGTGATTAGAGATTTGAAAGACAAAGCTTATCGCCAACTCGGTACCTCTGGCACGGGCAATCACTTTGTGGAATGGGGCGTAGTAGAAGTATTGGAAGAGGATGCATTGTTGGGATTGCCTGTTGGGACTTATATGGCGCTGCTTTCGCACTCAGGGTCGCGGGGATTTGGTGGCAATGTGGCCAATTACTACTCAAAATTGGCGATGCAAAAGACCAAACTTCCCAAAGAAGCGGCACATTTGGCATGGTTAGATTTGGACACGCAAGAAGGGCAAGAATACTGGATTGCGATGAACTTGGCTGGAGAATATGCCTCCGCCAATCACCACGAAATCCACGCTAAAATAGCGCGAGCCTTACATGAGAAGCCACTAAAAATGGTTGAAAACCACCATAATTTTGCGTGGAAAGAAACCTTGGTTGATGGTACCGAAGTCATTATGCACCGCAAAGGCGCTACGCCGGCTGGAGTTGATGATTTGGGGATTATTCCGGGGTCAATGATTCATCCTGGCTTTGTGGTGAGAGGCAAAGGTAAAGCAGAGGCACTGTCGTCGGCATCTCATGGGGCAGGGCGCGTGATGTCGCGTACCAAAGCACTCAATAGTATCACTCGCCACGACCTCAACAAGGCTCTAACAGAGGCAGGAGTACAGCTGATTGGAGGAGACTTAGATGAAGCTCCGATGGTATACAAAAACATCGAAACTGTCATAGAGGCGCAAAAAGACCTTGTGCAGGTGTTGGCAAAATTTACGCCTAAGATTGTAAGAATGGCCGATGCCAACCGGAAAGAAGGGCGTGAAGATTGAATCTAGTAGTTTCAAAAAAGACCGATGGTAAAAGAACTCTAGCCATCGGTCTTCTTTCACTGTTAGTAGAGCATACACGGTGACTGAATTTTCAAAACCTCAACAACGCGTGGTTTTGAAAGATACCTGGTACATTTTGTGGTACTTAATCGACTTTTCGGGTTCGAATTTTTTCATAACGTAGCTATAATAAAGCCATGTAAACCCTACAAGCATCACCAAGGGCAACAATACATCCAGAAAGCGTAACCAAGCGTTGGGGCTGGTTTTGTTGGTAACTGATGATGTGTTCATTTGAGTAAAGAGAGTGTTGAGTAATTCTGTTACAAATAAGGCATTTTAATCCTCAAAAAACCATCTTGTGGCGTGGACAAAATGGCCTAAAACGTGGACAAAATGGCTATTTTAATAAGAATACGCTCAAAGATGTTCCAAAATCAATTTGAAATCAGTGTCTTCTTGATGAAACTCTAATTTTTTGCGAAGTCGATAACGGGATTTTCGTAGAGACTCCGTAGAGACCCCCAACATATAGGCCATTTCTTTGGAGGTCAAATCTAGTTTAAGCAAGGCTATCAATCGAATTTCGGCGGGGGTGAGATCAGGGTATTTGAGGTGAAGATTGTCAAAAAAATTGGGATAGACTTGTTCAAAAAGTTGTTTGAAATATTTCCAATCATCATCAGTCAAGATCGTACGATGATGCAAAGTTTCGAGTAGGGCAGGGTCATACTGCAACCCTTTCTGTGAATCCAATTCTGCGCTCATTTTTTCAATAAGCTCATTTTTGTTTTTGATGGATTCCATATAGTGAGCGAGCTGCGTGGTGGCTTGGAGGAGCAGTGCTTCCGTTTGCTTTTTCTCACATTCTTGTACTACTTTATCGCGCAATCGACGTCGATTCAAATAAAAAATAAACCCTGCCGACACAATCAAAATAAACGCAATGATAAAGTTCCTTTTCCAGACGGCCTTGTCTTTTTCGGAGGCTATTTCTTCCAAATCATTGATGTATTTTTCAGCGGAGATTTGGGCGTGAGCTTTCAGCAAGATTTTATTGTCAAAAACCTTCCTGAGCGAATCTTTCAACACGGATAGTGAATCGCGGTACAATAAAGCGGTAGTATAATCTCCCTTTTTTTGGTAATAAAGGGTTTGTACATCATAATAATTCACCCCAAAATTGGTCCAAATCCACCTTGGGTGTAATTTTAGGGATTTGTCGATGAAGGTCTTTGCTTTGGCTACACTGTCTAACTTCAGCAAAGAATAAGCAAGATATAAGCATGTAATAGCGGTGTTTTCGGGAAGTATTTTTTCATTGACCTTAATATCTGCATACAGGTAAGGAAGCGAGGCTTCATAATGATTTTGGAGCCTTTTGGTATTTCCATAATTTCCACTTGCAATACCAACATAGCTTTGAGAATGTACGCTGTTAGCTACCTCTATGGTTTCTAAGAAAGCTTTTTCGGCATTCGCATAATCCTTCATTTTGAGATAGGCCATTCCTCGGTTATTGAGCAAAAACTCATTCATCATTAGGTTTTGCTTGTTGTATTTTTGGGCTAATATAGAATACTTAATAGCCGAAGGATAATCTTCAAAGTAATAGTAAAACTCAAAATACACGCTTAAGTAAAGGGAGGCTTCGGGGATATTTTCGTAGCCTATCTGTTCAAAAGTTTGGTTGGCACTTAATAGAAGCTTAAAGGCTTCGTTAAAATTGAGTGCTTTAAAATACACATAGCTTAGATAAAGAGAAAAGGCTGCCCTGATAATAGGGTAGGGGCTTTGGTCAAAAAAAGCTTGTTTATTTTTGAAGAAGGCTGTGCGCCCCGCTGCATCATTGTTAAACCTAAGAAGTTGTTGATGATTGGCTTTATAAATTTGGGCATACCAATAAATAAGCATTTCATTACGGGCTTTGGCTTCGGCCAGTAGCGTATCGTACATTTTGAAGAGCTTGACAGTGTCGCTTTGAAGACCTATTTTGTCGGTATATAAAATGAGTTCAGGGATACGTTTTTCTTCAGAAAGTGTGAAAATTCGCTCAACTTGGGCATATACGATCGATGAGTGTAAAACACCCAAAAACATCACTATCCAATATTTACTTATTTTATTAAAATAAGTACAGAGTTTTCCCATTATAATAACACGAGTAAGTTGTTTCTCATAGTCAGAAGCTTGGGCTTCTGATGATAACTTTTCGTAACGATGGCTTAACTACAGTCTAAAGATAGATTGTAGTATTATAGAGAGGTGGTAAATGGCAGTTGTCAAAATTAATAAACACCTCTAAATTAACCAACTTTTGCTTCAACAATCCTATTCCCTTCCAAACCCTGACAGGGTTCAAGCAGAAATCCCTATCTTTGCACACATTTTTATCATGGTCCAGCCCCACGTGGTGTTTTGTGAATGCCAGTGGGCTGCTGTCTAAAGTCAATATTTTATCAACACATGATTTCGAAGACCTACAATCCGCGTGACATTGAAGACAAATGGTATAGTTTTTGGCTTGAAAATCGCTATTTCAACTCAAAGCCCAATCCTGACAAAGAACCCTATACGGTGGTGATTCCGCCTCCCAATGTGACAGGAGTGCTTCACATGGGACATATGCTCAACAATACCATTCAGGATGTGCTCATCCGTAAGGCGCGTATGGAAGGCAAAGAAGCATGTTGGGTGCCAGGTACTGACCACGCCTCTATTGCTACAGAAGCCAAAGTGGTAGCGATGCTCAAAGAACAGGGCATTCAGAAAAGTGATTTGACTCGTGAAGAATTCTATAAATATGCCTGGGAATGGACCGACAAATACGGCGGGATTATCCTAAAACAATTAAGAAAACTAGGAGCGTCGTGCGATTGGGACCGTACTCGATTTACGATGGAGCCACCTCTGTATGATGCCGTCATAGATACGTTTATTCATTTATACGAAAAAGGATACATCTATCGCGGGCATCGGATGGTGAACTGGGATCCCCAAGCCAAAACCACCGTGTCGGACGAAGAGGTGATTACGAAAGAGGTGATGTCGAAGTTGTCTTACTTGCGCTATCAAATCGCAGGAAGTGACAATGAGGCCATCATTATCGCCACTGTTCGCCCCGAAACTATCATGGCCGACTCGGCGATTTGTGTTCACCCTGATGATGAACGGTACAAGCACTTACACGGCAAAAAAGCCCTCATTCCGCTCATCAATCGTGAGATTCCAATCATTACGGATGAGTATGTTACCATGGATTTTGGAACGGGCGCTTTGAAAGTAACTCCTGCTCACGACCAAAACGACTATGAACTTGGCCTGAAACATCAGCTCGAAATCATCGATATCTTGACCGAAGACGGAAAGCTCAACGAAAAAGCCCAGATTCTTGTGGGAGAAGACCGTTTTGTGGCTCGTAAAAAAATCATCAAGTTGCTCGAAGAAGCAGGCAATCTGGAAAAAGTTGAAGATTACAAAAGCAACGTAGGTCATTCAGAGCGTACCAATGCCATCATTGAGCCGCGTTTGTCGCTACAGTGGTTTGTAAGAATGAAAGAGCTATGTCAGCCCGCGCTCGAAAATGTCATGAACGACACCATTCAGCTACATCCACCTAAGTTTAAAAATACATACCGAATCTGGATTGAAAATATCAGAGATTGGAACATCAGCCGTCAGCTATGGTGGGGACAGCAGATTCCGGCTTATTACCTTTCTGACGGTACGGTGATTGTGGCCAAAAACAAACGCGAGGCTTTGCGAAAAGCTCAACACGAAATGCAGCTTTTTGCCTTGACCGAAGCCGACCTTACCCAAGACCCCGACGTAGTAGATACGTGGTTTAGCTCTTGGCTTTGGCCTATTTCGGTATTTGATGGTTTCAAAGACCCCAACAACGAAGACATCAATTATTATTATCCTACCAACGACTTAGTGACCGCTCCCGAAATCTTGTTTTTTTGGGTCATGCGGATGATTATTGCTGGTTACGAGTTTAGAGGTGAGCCTCCTTTCCGTAATGTGTACTTGACGGGAATCGTACGCGATGCCAAAGGCCGTAAAATGTCAAAATCTCTCGGCAACTCTCCCGACCCACTTGTATTGATAGACCAATACGGAGCAGATGGTGTACGTACGGGGATGCTTTTCAGTTCACCTGCGGGAAATGATTTGCTATTTGACGAAAAACTCTGCGAACAAGGCCGCAATTTCTGCAATAAAATCTGGAACGCTTTTCGCTTGGTAAAAGGCTGGACAGTAGCCGATTTGCCTGCTTCTTCGGCTGTGGCGGTTGAGTGGTTTGAGGCTAAGTTTAATGATACCGTAGCCGAAGTACATGATTTGTTCAACAAATACCGTCTCTCTGATGCGCTTAATGTTGTTTATAAGCTAATTTGGGATGATTTCTGTGCGCAGTATTTGGAAATGATCAAACCCGAATACGGTCAACCTATTGACAAAATCACTTTTGATGCCACTATCGATTTCTTTGAACGAATTATGGCACTGACGCATCCGTTTATGCCGTTTATTACGGAAGAAATTTGGCAGGATATTCGTCAAAGAGGCGAAAAAGAAAGTTTGTGCGTGGCCGCCTTCCCTACTGCTCAAACAGCGGACAAAAAATTGATTGCTGATTTTGACATTTTCTTTGACATCGTCACCAATATCCGAAATCTACGCAGTACCAAAAAAATCAGCCCCAAGACGTCACTGCCACTGACCATCAAAACAGAAAATAAAGAACTTTATCAAAAGTTTGAAGGCTTACTCATAAAGCTCGCTAATGTGTCTGATATTCAATATACTACCGACCAAGCCGAAGGACTCTCGTTTTTGGTGAAAGCCGATGAGTTTTTTGTCAACTTAGCAGGAGAGCTAGACGTAGCTGCCGAAATCGAAAATCTCCAGAAGGAATTAGAATATAACTTAGGATTTAAGAAATCAGTAGAAGGCAAACTCTCCAACGAGCGTTTTGTGCAAAATGCTAAAGCTGAAGTCGTAGAAAAAGAGCGCCAAAAGTTGGCGGATGCAGAAGCAAAAATCGCCACCATTCAAGAAGCCTTGAAGCGGTTGGGGTAGCATGGAACATTTGATTTCGTCTATTATAATAGCATTGTTGCCTTTTATTTTTACTGCTAAAATCTCTCCTCCAAACGTAGTGCAACTGAAACGTTTGGAGGAGTTGGTTCCAATCTTTAAAAAGGATGATTTAGCTCTAGGATTTAAAATTATTTTAGTCTGGTGGCCTGTATTAACCCTTATTTTTGGTGCCATATTTTGGGTTTTACTAGCATTTTTTGAACCTTCTTACCCTGACGCAAAATTCTTTTTATCAGCACTTTATGGAAGTGAAAATCAATTAAGTTTTGCAGCAGGGGCAGGAATGTTGCTAGGACTGGGATTTTTGCCTTTTGCTATTATTGTTTCTTCAAGAAACAAGTACGCTCAAGATTTTGAGTTATATCTTTTCTACACTTACCAAGAACTAAATATTAGCTTGATTGCCTTTGCTAGAGGCTTTGGACTTTTTTGGGGTATTACTGGTGGGATGTTATTATTGATAATGGATGGGGCATATTTTAAAGTTAATGATACGTCGATTGAGTTTAGACATTTTTTTTCTTTAAGTGTTGCTACGTACTCCTTTGATGAGATTCGAAAAATAAGCTTTTCATCTACTACAAAAGCACCTAATGGAGACACTGTTATGCAAGATAGGTATCAAATAACTTTTAAAAACGGTACATCTTGGGTTATGGATGGTTGGCTTTCTGGAAATGCTCCCATTGATAGTGTAGCAGAATTTTTATCAAAACAAACTCATTTGAAAATTATATATGAACCATTATCAGAGTAGAAACTTCTACCCTTTAAAAGAATTTCTAGCAGTGTATACCTGCCAACCGCATGTAATCAGGTAGCAAGCAATAGTCCCAAAAATAGGAATCGCTACTATAAGCATAGGGTTGAAGGGGAGTGATTGATGTAATAATGTGATCAGGGTGAGACCCACAATCGCCAAAAATGACATGACTAGTATGCTTTTATAGAAAGCGTTGAAAGTTTGGCTTTTGAAAACATGATAATATACCAATCCATAACCTACAATAGCCACCATACTTGTCGCCATTATCGCAAACCTGCTCAGAAGGATACATATCCCAAAAAGTAAGATAATTAGTAAAGGCAATAAGGCATTTGGAAAAAATTGATGGGTTTTAGGAGGAAATACCAGCGGCTTTTGTTCTGGAAAAATAAAAAACTTTAGACTATTCCATTCATAAAGAAGCGCAAGTATATTGAGTAGCGTAAACACCGCATCCACGTAGGGCGTACCTTGCCATTGCTGTGAAATCGTCACCATCAAAATACCTAAGTTCATCGGGATGAGCATGATAAGCCCTAACAGTGAATAGCGCTGCGACAATACCAACGCCCCTGCTAAGACTTGAGAAATCGCAACAAAAAAGCCAAAAGTACGTAGGCCATGAGGGGTGAGTTGTTGGATAAGGAGCGGTGGGCCTATCAACTGACCAAACTGTCCTTCTGTAAGTTTGCAGAGACCAGAAGAAGTAAATAAATATCCCAAAAAGAGACGTATCAGTAGTACATTGAAATCTTTGAAAGTCATGGTTGGAGGGGAAGGTTATTGGGGATATCAATCTAGAAAAGACCTTTCAATGTACCAATCAAAACATGATAGAAGGTAATAGGAAGAGGTAGAATGACAAAAAGCGCAACCCACAATGGGATGCGCTTTTTGAAAAGTATCTAAACCTTGACTAGTAAGGAATAGGCAATACTTTACTTTCTTTAAAAGTAGAGAGAATGACCATAGTTTGGGTATTGGCTACTTCTTCGATTTCATTGATACACTCCAATAACAGTTTTTGATAGGAGGCAATGTCTTTTGAAATTACCTTCAACAAAAAATCTCCTGAACCAGTAATGTGATGACATTCTATGATTTCGGGAATCTCATTGACTCTTTTAACAAATGATTCGGTTACGTCTCTTTTGTGACCTACCAATGTGACTTGTATGAAAGTTGTAACGCCGAGGCCGACTTTTTCGCGATCCAACTGTGCGTGATAACTTTGGATAATACCGTGCTGTTCGAGTTTCTTTACCCGCTCAAGAGTAGGGGCGGGAGAAAGACCAATTTCTTTCGAAAGTTGTGCATTAGTGATTTTGGCATTGGCTTGCAAAATATCCAAAACCTTGCGGTCTATTTGGTCTAATTTCATGTGGGAATTAATGAATTTTAATAAAAAAGGCACTAAACAAATAATATACTGCAAATCTAATGATATTGTGGAATTATTTTTTATTAAAACCGAAATTTTATTCAATAAAACCAAACAAAAACTAACTTTTGTGAAATAAATAGTAATATTTTAAAAAAAAATAAAAATTATTTAACTGATTTAATTGCAAAAAAATCACAAAATAGTATTATTATTGGGCGTTGAAATTTGATTGTATGTTATGAAACAAAAATGTGTTTTTCTTGATCGCGACGGGGTTCTTAACCAAGACCTAGACGGATATTTGTATCAAGTGGAGGAGATGATTATCCCAGAGGGAGTACTAGAAGGGCTTCAGCAGATGAAGAAAGCGGGCTACCTATTGATTGTAGTCACCAACCAAGCTGGAATTGCAAGGGGGCTTTATACCCGCGAAGACGTTTGGAAGTGTCATCAGTATTTCCAAGAGCAATGTGGGTATTTGCTTGATGATCTGTACTATTGTCCGCATCATCCAGAGTACGATAGTCGTTCGTTGATGCGTAAGCCAGAGTCGCTTATGCTCGAAAAAGCGATTGCCAAATATGACATTGACATTACGGCCTCTTGGATGGTAGGAGACCGTGATAGAGATATGCAAGCTGGAAAACGTGCCGGGGTACAGACAATACACCTTACTCCTGACCCGAATAAGTCGGCAGGAGATAAGCATGCCACCAATTTTTTGGCCGCAACTCAGTTAGTGATACAGACTCCTTAAGCTTTTTTTACTGATTTTAGGGAGCTATCATAGGCAGGGCAATACCCTTTGCGGTTGCAGCTAGAAGCAGCTAGTACGACCAAAATCAATGCGAAGGAAAGGACTTTTTTCATGATATATATTAGACATATTCCCTTGGGTCGCACCCCGTGTGAAACCCAAGGGAGATTCTAGTTTTTTTACTACGAAAATCGTGCCGATTTTATTGTTAGCTATGAGCCAATTCTTCTACGGCCTCAATATCAATTATTTGATCACCGATGACTTGCTGATCATCAGAAGGTTTTGGGGCGTACCCCAAAATATCTAACATACCTTCACTGCCTTGCTGTGGTGCAAACAGACGAGTGATGATATTGCCGTCTTCGTCACGGTCTACTAGTACATGCTGTGGCGCAGGAATGAGACAATGCTGAATCCCACCGTAGCCTCCTAAAGATTCTTGATAGGCACCCGTATGGAAAAATCCTACGTACTGTACTTCATTTTGCAAATCAAACACTGGTAAGTACAAGTCAGCGCTGTGAGCCTCCGTATTATAGAAATCCTGCGAATCACAAGTAAGACCGCCGATATTGACTTTCTGGTACGGATTGTCCCAATTATTAACAGCGAGCATGATATATTTTTGATTCATGCCCCAAGAATCTGGCAAATGAGTAATGAAAGAGCCATCAATCATATACCACATTTCTTTGTCGTTCTGGAGTTTTTGATCAATGATTTGATAAATCACCGCACCACTTTCGCCTACAGTGTAGCTACCAAACTCCGTGAATAAATGAGGTACAGGCACATTGTTTTTGTTACAAATCCATTGGATGTTTTCGACGATTTCGTCAATCATCTGTTGGTAATCGTAATTAAACTGCAAGGAAGTTTGAATCGGCAAACCGCCGCCAATATCGATAGAATCAAGATCGGGGCAGATTTTTTTCAATTCACAATACTTAAACATAAACCGAGTCAATTCACTCCAATAGTATGCCGTATCTTTCATACCAGTATTGATAAAAAAGTGCAGCATTTTGAGCTTGAAATTCGGATTAGGTTTAATCTTTTCTTTATAAAGCTCAATGATATCGCTATATCTGACTCCTAATCGCGACGTATAAAAAGCAAAGTTTGGCTCTTCGTCGGTCGCAATTCGGATACCAAAATTGACTGATTCGGCGGTTACATTCTGGGCATAATAATCAATCTCACGCAAGTTGTCCAATACAGGCATCACATTAAAACCATCGTTGATGAGGTCGGTGATCGCACGTTGATAATTGGGAAGCTTATAGCCGTTGCAAATGATGTAGTTGCTTTTGGTTATTTTGCCACTTTGATAGAGATTTCGAATAATCGGAATATCAAAGGCCGAAGAAGTTTCGATATGAATATTGTGCTTGAGGGCTTCTTCTAAGACAAAGCTAAAATGAGAAGACTTGGTACAGTAACAATAAGTATAAGAGCCTTTATAATTGAAGCGCTTAAATGCGTTTTTGAAAAACTGCTTGGCGTTACTGATGTGCTCACCGATTTTGGGTAAATACGTGATTTTTAGAGGCGTACCATACTGACGAATAATGTCCATGAGGGGTACATTGTTGAACGACAGCTCGTCGTTCTGGACGTTAAACTCCAGCGTCGGGAATTCAAACGTCTGCTCAATTAGGTTGGTGTAAGTACTTTTCATTTCGCCTTAAAAGCATAAAAGGAATGTTTGGTGAAACATGATAAAAAAGCTTGCGAAGTTGCAGTAAAATAACGTTTTTTCCAAAGGAAATGCTTAAATCTTACGTTAATTTTTGTAATACTGGTGATAGGCAGTAGGTTGGCTTTGGTTCAAATTTGTATAGCAAGATTTCTCCGCTTAACTTGGCACTTTCCAAAAATAACCTTTAACCTCATGTCAAAATACATAGCTGCTATTGACCAAGGTACGACTAGTACCCGTTGTATTATTTTTGACCGAAAAGGAAACATCATTTCCGTAGGCCAAAAAGAACATAAGCAAATTTATCCTCAACCTGGATGGGTGGAGCATGATCTTGAAGAAATCCGAAAAAATACCTTTGAAGTGATTGCCCAAGCTCGTATCAAAGCATCTATATCAGCTACTGATGTGGCAGCAGTAGGTATTACGAATCAGCGCGAAACCACTGCCGTATGGAATCGTCGAACTGGAAAGCCTTATTACAATGCATTAGTGTGGCAAGATACTCGCACGAGTGAGTTGGTAACTCGATTTGAGAAAGAAGGAGGGCAAGACCGCTTTCGCGCACAAACTGGCCTACCACTGGCTACTTATTTTAGTGGATTGAAACTCCGCTGGCTGCTCGACAACGTTCCGGGACTCCGCGAAGATGCCGAACGTGGTGATGCGATTTTTGGTAATATGGATACTTTTCTGATTTGGCACCTTACAGGAGGTGCGCAAGGTGGTGTCCACGTAACCGACGTTACCAATGCAAGTCGTACCCAACTCATGAACCTCAAAACCTTGGCTTGGGATGAAGAACTGCTCTCTATATTTGGTATACCCCGTTTGATGCTACCGCTTATCAAAAGTAGCAGTGAAGTGTATGGTAGTGTGGTGCTGGATGTATTGCCCAATGTACCTATTGCGGGAGATTTGGGCGACCAACATGCGGCTTTGGTAGGACAAACTTGCTTTGAACCTGGGCAAGCCAAAAATACGTATGGAACGGGTTGTTTTATGCTACTCAATACGGGGACTGAGCTTAAAGAATCTACCCAAGGTCTCTTAACTACGGTAGCGTATAAATTTGGTAATCAGCCTGTTAATTATGCGCTGGAAGGGAGCGTAGCAATTGCGGGTGCTTTGGTACAATGGCTACGTGATAATCTAGGACTTATCAAAAAAAGTGAAGAAGTAGAAGTCCTTGCAAAATCGGTAGAAGACAATGGTGGTGCTTATTTTGTGCCAGCCTTTTCGGGACTGTATGCGCCTTATTGGAAAGCCGATGCTCGGGGAGTGATTGCGGGATTGACTCGCTATGTCAGCAAAGGTCATATCGCTCGTGCGGTGTTGGAGGCGACTGCTTACCAAACATTGGATGTGATGAATGCTATGGAAAAAGATGCTAACATTGAGCTACAATCTTTGCGAGTAGATGGTGGAATGGTCGCTAATCAAACCCTTATGCAATTTCAGTCAGATATGCTAGAAGTACCTGTGGTATGCCCTGCCGTCACCGAAACTACTGCCTTGGGAGCTGCTTATGCCGCAGGATTGGCGGTAGGGTATTGGGAAAACTTTGATGATTTGCGCCAAAATTGGGGCGTTGCCCAGACATGGACTCCTCAAATGGAAGCTACTCAAAGGACTAAACTCTACAAAGGCTGGCAAAAAGCCGTAGAAAGGTCTTTCGGATGGGCAGAATAAATAGATAAGCAAAAAAACAAATCATCCTGAAGATTAGCTACCCTAGCGGAATCAAGATGCTAGTTAGGTTTGACTTCTTCTAAATCACAAAACCTTGCCGTCTCAGAGAGGCACAATGTTTGTGATTAACAAGTCCAAAAAATAAAGGATTTTGGAGAAGTCAAACCCTCAGCTAATTTAATTGCTTCTCTTTTTTACTTGTTTTTTTATCAAACAACTTCACAAAATCGGGACTTTCGGTGCCAGCCCATTTATCCCAAAAAGTAAAATAAAGCCCAAAGTTGTATTTAAATTGAGAATGATGTAAGCTATGGTGGGTGGCTCCTATCCACCATTTGCCAAACCAATGCCGCTGGAAATCTTGCGGATACAGTTCCGTATTGAGGTGATTGATGACACTGGTGGTAGTCATCAATAATAAAATGATTCCAATAGCTATATAATGCAAAGGAATGATAAACATCAATACCGGTAAAACCACCGCTTGGAGTATGCTTTCAAGGGGGTGAAACGAAAAAGAAGTCCACGCCGAAGTGGTAATGCTGTCGTGATGGGCTTTGTGTACCCATTTATAAACTTTGGGATGGTGCATCCAGCGGTGTAGCCAATAGTAGTAGGTTTCGTGAATAAACAGCACCAAAACAATACTTACTACAAACCACCAACTTGGATAGTCGTTGAAGTGGGTGTAAATCTTGGTGTAATTTTTTTGCCAAGCCACTATCATGCCCGTTCCGATAAGCGCAAAAATAACAGCCGTAATAAACGAGTATCCGATTTCGCGCCAGTGCTGCTGAGGTCGGCGCGCACGGACATTTACTTCTCTTTCTTGAAATAAAGAAGCATATTTGACTTTAAACAAATAATGAAAAAGGGCGGCAATCAGCACATAGCGCCCAAAAATCCCTAAAAACATAAAAAGGGTAGTTTGTGCAAAAACGTGCCCTTCACTAAAATTAATTGTTTCCATAGCTATTTATCAACTACATTGTCAAAGCTAATGTTTGACAAAAATTGTATAACTATTCTCTTACCGCCGCTCTACGGATGCGGTCGTTGATGGCGCGGCCTAAGTTTTTTTCTGGAAGCAATTCCGCATAGATAACCTCAATAGGCAGATTGTCGAGCTGACGCATGTATGCAAAGAGATGCTTTGCCGCTTCACTATAGTCTCCTGAGACTGACAAAATCCTTTGGTTTTCGGTAGGTAAACCACTCACAAAGGTTTGGAAAGTTAATGCTCCGATGCTCTCTGGAGGGTATTTGGCGATTATTTTATCAAAATGCTCAATAAAAAGAGGTTTACGAGGTGAATAATGACTCTTGAGCATTCCGGGTGCTTGAGGGTTAGAAGTAGAATGAGCCAAGACTTTCACGGGGCCTACCACCTCCTCAATGGCCTCGACTGCCGTACCACCGAGCCGGTATACTATGGTTGTTTCACCTTCAAAGCCCACAATTGTGGATTCAATCCCAATTTGGCTTGCACCCCCGTCAAGTATGTAGGGGATTTTTTTGCCCAGCTGCTTATCCACATGTAGTGCCGAAGTAGGACTGATATAACCAAACGGATTGGCACTGGGGGCGGCTAGTGGAAACGAGAGGCTTGACAATAGCTCTAGCGTGAGAGGGTGATTTGGAATACGCACCGCCACAGAACTCAGTCCTGAGGTGACTAAGTCAGAGATGGCATCGGTTTTAGGAAGTAAAAGTGTAAGAGGGCCTGGCCAAAATCTCTGGGCTAATTGCTGTGCTTGGGCAGGGAAGTAAGAGACAAATGAAGGGATTTTGGTGATACTATCTGTGTGAACAATGAGTGGGTCGAATTGTGGACGATTTTTTACCTTAAAAATTTTGAGAACAGCGTCGTCATTGAAGGCGTTTCCCGCTAGTCCATACACAGTTTCGGTAGGAATCCCCACCACTTCTCCCGTTTCGAGGAGGGTTTTGACAGAAACAATATCAGTACCTATGATTGCCATGCTGCAAAGTTAGTTTAGAGTTTGCAGTTATCCCCCTTTAAAGTTTGGAGATTTTTTGCTTATTTGAGTGTTGTTTTATGCTATAGCGATATTTTATACTTATTATATATGAATTTTAACTATGAGCTCACCGCCATAGAGCATTTTTTTATAGGTACCTTTTTGCTCTTATATGCTTTGTATGTAGGGCGTACTTTTTGGGTGGCTAGAGCATTGGGTACTACTGCTCGGGCAGTGGTAATCAAGTTTTTTCTCCGAACTACTTACTTTGGTTTGCTGATTGTAGCCTTGCTTGGACCTTTTTTTGGAGAGCCAGAGAGGGACATTATTGCAGAGGGTAAAGATGTAATGGTGTTGGTAGATGTTTCAAAATCTATGGATGCCACCGATGTACAACCTTCTCGTCTCGAAAAAGTAAAATTTGAATTGCAGCGTCTCATTGCTTCCTTACAAACCAACCGCTTTGGTCTTGTTGTTTTTGCTACCAATCCTTTTTTACAAGTCCCTTTGACGTTTGATTTAAACGCATTTGAGCTTTTTACCCAAACTTTGAATACTTCCCAAATGAGTAGTGGCGGTACTGATATTTGTAGCGCGATAGACCTAGGGGTACAAAAACTGATTCATAACAAATCTCTCAATACTTCAAAAATTCTTTTGCTTTTTACGGATGGTGAAGATTTTGGGAATTGCGAGCGCAAGACATTGACCTCCATTAGACAATATGATTTGCAGCTAGTGGTAGTGGGTATCGGCACTCCAAATGGTGGACGTATCAAAGACGGAAATACATGGCTGAGAGATGACCAAAAGCAGGTGGTCGTATCACGACTAAATTCCACTTATTTAAGAGAACTCGCAATGGCAACTAATGGCAAATATTTTGAAATCAATAATCAATCAAATGCGATCTCGGATGTAGTAGATGCAATCAATTCTGTAGAAAATCGCTTGATTGATAGTCGCAAAGTTGCCGTTGTCAGTAATAAATATAGGTATTTTCTAATCGCCGCTTTGGTACTTATCTTATTCGATATACTGGTGACCGTTACCACTTTTCAAGTCTAAAAATTAAATAATAGTTAAATGCTAAAGCACAACTAACTGTGCGCAAGAACTTAATATAAATTATGTCAGAGCAAAACCATTTACAAACTTCACTTACCCCTACATTACTATGGGGGCTTGGTGTTGGGTATGTTATCTCAGGAATGTATTTTGGGTGGAATGTGGGGTTAGAAAAAGGAGGTACATTGGGTATGGCCGTAGCTACGGCATTGGTAGTGATTATGTATGTATGTTTTACAATGGGCTACGCAGAACTAGCCTGTGCTATCCCGAAGGCAGGTGGAGTTTCGGATTATGCCACGCGCGCTTTAGGCAAGGATTTGGGTTTTATTGCGGGAATTGCTCAAGTGTGTGAGTTTGTATTAGCCCCTCCTGCTATTGCGGTGGGGATTGGGGCGCACGTAAATCTTTTTTTTCCGAGCATCCCTGCTATTTATGTAGCGATAGGTGTATATATATTGTTTACTATGCTCAATATCATTGGGGTGAAGTTGGCAGCAACTTTTGAGTTTTTTGTGACCTTTTTGGCCGTAGTTGGTCTGGTACTTTTTGCTGGAATCACGATGGGCGAAATATCATTCGAAAATTTGAGTCGTAATTCTCTCCCCAATGGCTGGGCGGGAGTTTGGGGAGCTATTCCGTTTGCGATTTGGTTTTTTCTTGGGATTGAAGGTTTGGCTAATGCTGCCGAAGAAAGCCAAAATCCTCAAAAAGATTTGACGCGTGGGTTTGGTTCAGCGATGCTTACCTTGGTGATTTTGTGCATCATGACTTTCATTGGGTCAGTAGGAGTAGGGGGCTGGGAAGCCGTCGTATTCAAGACCGACGGTACGGTCTCAGACTCACCTTTGCCCTTGGCTTTGGGTAAGCTAGTAGGAGAGTCAGCTACGCTTTATTCATTGGTGATTGTGTTTGGGCTTTTTGGACTTACTGCCTCATTTCATGGATTGTTGATGGCAGCTGGGCGTGCTACTTTTGAGATGGGACGTATCGGCAATTTACCGTCTTGGTTGGGTGGGGTAAATCCTAGTTTCAAAACTCCCGCAAATGCGTTGATTGCTAACATGACTTTTGGAATATTAATCTTACTATCCAATACCGCTGCTGATATTATTGTACTATCTGTATTGGGAGCTCTTACTTTATATTGTTTTGGAACCGTGAGTGTTTTGCGACTCCGTCAAGTCGAACCCGACCTTAAGCGCCCTTTTTTAGTGCCACTATACCCTTGGGTGCCACTTTGTGCTCTTGGCTTGGCTGTTTTGGCCTTGGTAGCTGTGGTAGTTTCAAATGGAATGCTAGCTGTATATTATAGTGGAACTTTAGCAATAGCTTTTGTACTTTACAAAGTTTTTGTTCGTAGATAGAACTGCTAAAAAAGCCCTTTATAAGAGGATAAGCTATTTAGGATAGTTTCATAAAAGATTTTTTTGCGTTTTAATCAGATTTTAATCTACATTAAAATAAAATTTTATTAATATTGCTAGCGAATTCAATTTTCTCTCTAAAGAGTTGAATTTATAGAAATGGTGTGGATAACGTCGGAAAGCTGTTCGAACTCTCGGGCAGCTTTTTGTTTTTAAATTTTTATTCATTAAGTATAGTAAAATTCCTCAAAACGGGTGTGTTTTAAGTGTGTCAAAATATGTGGGAAACCTACCTAAAACATTTCAAAGACTATCTATTATTAGAAAGAGGACTAGCCGACAATTCGGTAGAGGCATACGTAAGAGATGCTTCCAAATTAGCAGAATATTTAGAGCTACTTGGCGGAAAAGAAATACCTGAGGTCATTGAGTTTGATATACTAGGTTTTTTGGGATACCTCCATGATTTGGGCTTAGCAGCTTACTCTCAAGCACGGATTTTGTCGGGTATCAAGGCTTTTTTTAAATATTTATTATTAGAAAATATCATCTCGGTAGATCCTACTCAGCTCATCGAATCTCCTCATTTGTCACGGCATTTGCCAGATGTACTTACTTATCCCGAAATCGTCACTTTGTTGGAAGCCAATGACCTTTCTACTTCCGAAGGAGCGCGCAACCGCGCTATGCTTGAAGTACTTTATAGCTCAGGATTGAGGGTGTCAGAATTGGTAGATTTACAGATAACAAACTGCTATTTCGATGCGGGTTTTATCAGAGTGATTGGTAAGGGAAGTAAAACGCGATTAGTCCCCATCGGCCAAGATGCCATCAAACATACGCTGCTGTATGTAGAGCATGTCAGAAGTAGAATAGAAGTTCACAAAGAACATGAGGATATTGTGTTTCTTAATCGACGTGGCAAGCAGCTTACGCGCGTGATGGTATTTTTAATCATCAAAGATTTAGTAGAAAAGACGGGGCTGCAAAAAAACGTAAGTCCTCATACTTTTCGACACTCCTTTGCTACTCATTTAATAGAAGGAGGGGCGGATTTGAGAGCGGTGCAAGAGATGCTGGGCCACGAGTCGATTACGACTACTGAAATATATACCCACCTCGACCGAGAGTATCTAAGAGAAGTAGTGACCAAATATCACCCAAGGGCTACTTAGTATTTAAGAAACGCAGTATTATTTTTGACGTTGGAGCTGCCACCATAAAAAAGTCGCGGAGGGGAAGTGCCCTCCGCGAACTCTGCTTTACTTTACCCCTTATTCAAATCACACTAGAAGTATGTGATTCAAGATTTTTAAGTGTTAAGGTCAGTTAATTGCTGACTTAACTACTTATGAATGTTATATCATACAGCTTCAGCGGTTGATTTTTCGCCCACAAAATACTGTTCACTGTTTTTGAACAATAAATTGAAAGAAGTCAAAGAACCATACACTTTCGTGATATATTGCTGTATATTAATTTTTTCTTCGTCGTTTAGATTACTGGCATTGATACGCTGCTCCAAAACCCGTAAGCGGTCGCGTGTCATGACTATTTTGTGAAAAAACGTATCGATTGGTATCTCTTTGGCAGCTAAATCGTGACGTCCAGGTTTTAGAATTAGCTTTCCGCCTTTCCATTTATCGCCCAAAGGAACTACCTCCGTGACATCCAACCATTTTTGAAGTACTTTGGTAAGTGTGTGTTCTACGTCGAATAAACTTACTAGGTCATTGTCCAATTCTACGGCCTCTACGACATCAAAATCTGTGTCGAATTTGATAATTTTGGTGCCGTGTTCGATGAAAGTGACAGTGTAACCGGTAGATTTGAGATTGATAACCACCCCATCTCCAAAGGCGGCATGTCTAACTCTTGAACCGATTCCTAGAATACTATTCATACTTTTTGCAATTATTTAATGGATTATGTTTGACATTGAGCAAGAGGTGTGCCAAACTTGTTTTTTTTCTAAATTTTTTTTTCATACTTCTTTAAATATACTGGTTTTCAGGTATTTCTTTTTTAAAAAATTTGTTTAAGTAACTGTTTTTTTACTCCTAATAAAACATGAAAATAAAAAACTTTTTTTCACATTTTGAGCTTTTAGAAGGTGTACATTTCATTAACTGCGCTACAAGAGGTCCCTTTTCAAAGGCTGTAGTACAAGCAGGTATAACTTCGATTGAGCAATTTACACCTTCCATTCATACGATTAAACCAGAAGATTTTTTTGAGGGGGCTTGGCGGGTACGTGAGTTGTTTGGAACATTGGTAAAAGCTGATAAAGAACGCATAGCGATTGTGCCGTCGGTATCTTATGCCATGGCCATAGTGGCGCGCAACCTCCACCGGAAGCCAGGCCTTAAAGCAGGGCATCATGTATTGTTGATGGAAGACGAATTTCCGAGTGATGTGTATGCATGGGAGCGTGTTTGCCAAGAATTATCGTTGGAGACGAAGACTGTCCCAATGCCTCAGGGGGAGGTCATTGGAGAAGAATGGAATGCTCGTTTTTTGGAAGCTATCAATGAAAATACAGCCTTAGTAGTAGTGCCCCATGTACATTGGCAATATGGGATTCGGTTTGATTTGGAGAAAATTTCGCAGCGAGCCAAAGAAAAAGGCGCATTGTTGGTGGTGGACGGTACCCAATCCGTAGGCGCCTTGGATTTTGATGTAGAGAAGATTCAACCAGACATGCTGGTAAGTGCAGCTTACAAATGGCTCATGGGGCCTTATGGAATGGGACTGGCCTACTTTGGGGCATTTTTCGATGATGGTATACCGCTTGAAGAAAGTTGGATGGCACGGCAAGATAGTCACCTTTTTTATAAACTGACGGAATATCAACCAGATTATCGTCCTAAAGCGTATCGGTATAATGTGGGAGAACATTCTCATTTTATTCAGATGCCTATGCTCGAAGTGGCACTTAAGGAGAAATTAGAATGGGGTTGTGAAACTATACAAGCCCATTGTAAAGAATTGTGGGAAAAGCCTATCAGACAGCTTTCTGAAAAGGGAGTTAGGTTTGAGCCAGATAATGTGAGAGCCCACCACTTGGTAGGAGTAAGATTACCTCATGCAACAGATACCCTCCAAATACAGCGAGCTTTGCAGCAACGAAAAGTAATCGTGGCAGCGCGGGGACAGGGGATTCGGGTTTCTCCACACTTGTATAACACACCCGAAGATATGCAGGCATTGGTCGATACCTTGCTTGATGTATTGTGACAAGGGTAGGGTTTACACCTCTTTTATATACTGAAATGGGGTCAGACGCAAGGGTCAGACGCAAAGGGCAGACGCAAGGCCTGCCCCAACGGGAGGTTTTTTGTAGGGGTAGGCCTTGCGTCTGACCCATACTACCCCATATACAAAATGGTGCAAACGCAAGTTTTTGTAAGGGTAGGCCTTACGTCTACCCAATACTACCCAGATGTAAGGGGGCAGACGCAGGGTCAGACGCAGGGGGCAGACGCAAGGCCTGCCCCTACCAATAAATATTATTTTATGCCCAATCCGTCATAGACTACTTGTAGAATAGAGGTGCGAAGGTTGAGGGTAGAAATACCACTGTTGTCACGGGTAGGATAAACCCGATTTGAAAGAAACACATAATTGAGATTGTAGGCGGGGTCGTTCCAAATCATAATTCCTGTAAAACCAGTATGACCATAGCTCAAAGGGCTTGCACTTCGAGGGGCATTTCCGCAATATTCGCGGCAAGGTTTATCAAAGCCAATCCCACGGCGTGACTCAGGAAACTGATAGCTTGTGAACTCATTCATGGTTTTCTCGGCTACAAATTGTTCGCTACCATATTGACCCTTTTGGAGAAACAACTGGGTTACTTTCATGAGGTCGTTGGCATTGCCAAACAAACCTGCATGGCCGCTAAGACCATTGAGCATGCCAGCCGCTTCGTCATGTACGCGACCATGAACGAGGGTATGACGGAAAAAAGTGTCACGTTCGGTGGGTAAAATTGTATTCAATGAATGCGAACGAAGCGGATTGAAAGTAAGGGAATTAGCGCCGATTTTGCGATAAACTTGGCTTTTGAGAAATGTTTCAAAGTTTTCATCCGTCAGATTCTTAACCACTAGTGGGTATAAGATAAACGACAAATCCGAATAAACATATTCTTTCTTGGGATTGAGGGGCGAGTCTTTGATAGCCTCGTACATCTTTTTATAGTATTTTTTATGTAACCAAAGGCTGTCGGTTATTTGTATCGAATAAGCTCTCTTTGACTCCTTGCCCCAGCGAAAAGTACGTTTTTTCCAAGTGCCATCAGCCTTGAGACAATCACGCCAGAAAGGAATGAATGCCCGCAATCCTGCTTGATGAGTGAGTACTTGTCGCCATACCAAATCTGCTTTGTTAGATTTTTTAAACTCTGGTAAGTAATCCTTCATAGTGGCGTCAAGGTTAAATTTACCTTCACCGTGTAGTCTACCTAAGGCCAAAGTAGAGCCAACGATTTTGGTGACCGAAGCTAAATCGTACAAATCAGTGAGTTGAGTAGGGCGGGGAGGAACTGTTACGCCTGGAATAGGTGTCGGATATACGTGGGTACCGTAAGCTTTGCGATAAAATACTTTACCATCTTTGGCGAGTTGTACTACGATACTAGGCGTTGCTTTTTGAGCAATGGCATTGTAAGCCAAAGAATCTATTTTAAAAGAAAGCCATTGACTATTGAGTCCCACTTCTTCCGGGATGGTATATTTGAGGCGACCAATGGCGGGAGTTTCAATACCTGTCCCATATTTAAATTGTGCGTTGACACTCACGGGCAATTTGCCTTTGGCTCCAATCGCCCCAAACAATAGCTGTGCCGATAGATCTTCAGTAAAAGAGGTAAGCTGATACGCCATCACAAGACCTTTAGCATTGGCGATGTCGTCTAGTTTGTTGAGCGAGTACGCGTTTCCAAAAACAGTAATGACCGCATTCTGATTATTGGCTAATTCCTTAATCCAAGCGGCAGTTGTAGGTGAAATGCCATAATTAGCGCCGGGGCGGATGTTGTTGAGATGGGCGCCTACCAACACAATATCGTAGCTTTTGAGGGCTGTACGGATGCGGTCTTGAATGCTATCGGGGGTTTGGGGATGTACTACATAATGCTCCACATTTGTATAGAGCGAAAGGGTCTTTTGAAAGGTAGTAATGTCGCCTGTGCTGAGGGTTTCGTTGCGAGTGCCAAGGGCTACTACGCCGTCTTTGGTAGTGGTAGTAATGGCAGGGGCATCAGTCAAAGAAATAGAGGCAATCGTGATTTTGTCTAAGTCTTTGATGGGTATAATATTGTTATCGTTTTTGAGTACTGTGAGCGCGTTTTCAGTAAGGCGCCGATTGATAAGCTCCGCTTGCTTATCGTTGAGGTCGGTAGTCAAATTCCGAGTATCAACGGGCTGATAATGGTCGAGACCTACCCATGCTTTGGCGGCAAGTACTTTTTTGACACGCGCATCTATTTCGGCTTGGCTTATGCGGCCTTCTGCAATTGATTTTTTGATTTGGGCAATTGCGGCGGGGACATTGGGACTAAACTCTAAAATATCCATCCCTGCTTCCAATCCTTTGGCATCGCCTAGGCCATTCGGAAAATATTTGGTAAGACCTTTCATATTCATGGCATCCGAATAGATAATCCCATTGAAATGTAATTGGTCTTTCAAAACACCTGTTACAATGGGTTTGGATAGCGTAGAAGGGACGTTTTTGGCGGTATCCAGTGAAGGTATCGCCAAGTGGGCCATCATGATACCATCAGCTCCCTTTTCGATGAGTTTACGGAAAGGATATAATTCCACCGAATCCAAACGAGCACGATTGTGGGGTATGACAGGCAAATCATAGTGGGAATCTACGCCCGTATCGCCATGTCCTGGAAAATGTTTAATAGAGCTTAAGATGCCGCCATCTTGCATCCCTTTCATATAAGCATACGATTTTTCAAACACTTTTTGGGGATTTTCGCCAAACGAACGAAAATTGATGACGGGATTGTTGGCGTTGTTGTTGACATCTACCGAAGGGGCAAAGTTGATATGAACGCCTAGGCGTTTTTTGTGAGCAGCAATAGAGCGGCCCACTTGATAAATCAGCTCGTCGTTGCCTTGAATAGCTCCTAAGGTCATTTGATAAGGAAAACGTACTGTGCTATCGAGCCTCATCGCCAAGCCCCATTCCGAATCCATGGCTACCAAAAGCGGTACTTTCGAAATCGATTGATAATAATTGGTGAGCTGGGCTTGCTGTACTGGGCCACCTTGAAAGAAAATCACCCCGCCTACTTTATAGTCTTTGATGTACTGAGCCACCACGCGAGGATTGGTAAAAGTGGTATCAATAATCACTCTTTTGGGATTGGTAGGATAGCCATGAGCTGCCACCATGATGAGCTGGGCGATACGTTCGTCGGGGGTGAGGCTATTGAAGACTGAGTCTACCCAACGCTGATTGGGATTTTGTAGAAAAGGCGGAGTAACTTGTTGGGCAAGAGTTTGGGACAAGGAGACAATTACTAAAAGGAGACTCCCGAAAAATCTGTTCATGTTGATGATGAATTGCAAAGAGGAAATTGAAATTTGATGGGTAAGCGGTGGTTGATACTGTGTGCAAATATATGGATTATTAAAACTTTATGAGGGTGTTGAGCGCTTATAAAGTTGGCTTTATAAATAACTCGGAGTTTAATGATTGAAGCGTATTGGATAAATAGCATTCCTGAAAAAACAATTCAAATAGTTATGTATTAACTATTGGGCTTTTATCTTTACGTCCTACAATTTAGGACAATCCAATGGGTCTGAAGCGGAAATATTATAAATACCTCAATTATAGAAATCGTCTAATCAGTCGTTTACATGATTTTTTTGAAGACTTATCCTTTTATGTAGGAGTATTTGTTTTTTTTGTAATTGTGTATGATTTGGGTTTTCCGCATACGGTCGGTTACTTTTATTTTTCTGTTATTTATTTATTGTTTTTGGTAAGTTTTACCGTTGCCATTGCCTTTCGTTCTTTACTTTTCCCTTCAACTAGTCAGCGACAAAACACAATTAGGTGGTTAATAGTGGTGGGGTTGATGTTTTTTTGTTCGTATAAATATAGCAAACTCAAGTATCAGCCCGATTTTCATTCATTGAGTTATTATGGAAGTTTAGCCATTTGCGGATTATTGTTACTATTTGATGTTTCGCGTAAAATCCTCCTACTTTATTCCAAACGCTTCAATCCTGCCTTGAGTTTTGTGTTGAGTTTTGCTTTATTGGCGTTGGTAGGTTCAGGGCTATTGATGCTACCTCGGGCTACAGTCCACGGCATAAGTTTTGTAGATGCCTTGTTTATGTCGGTGAGTGCTGTATGTGTGACGGGCCTTGCTACGGTCGATATGGCCGTGGAATTTACGCGTTTGGGTAAGCTTATTCTGTTGGTATTGGTGCAGTTGGGAGGGCTAGGGATGCTGTCGTTTACAAGTTTCTTTGGCTATCTGTATCAGGGTAGTTTTTCGATTGAAAATCAACTGTTTCTCAAAGACTTTGCGACCTCGGAGCGTATCGGGGATGTTTTCAAAACCTTGTCCCAAATCATCATGATTACTTTTGGATTGGAACTGATGGGGGCGGTGTTGATTTATTTAACCATCAACGACAGCCTTTTTCAAACCCCAGGTCAACAAATGAGGTTTGCGATTTTTCATAGTGTATCATCCTTCTGTAATGCGGGTTTTTCGATTACTCCCAATGGGCTGTTCAACCATGAAATCAATCAAAGTTATGGATTTCAATGGATAGTGGCGTCGTTAATCATTTTGGGGAGTATTGGTTTTTTTATCATTACTGATTTTTATGCATACCTCAGGCATTATACAAAGCAACTTTATTTTTGGCTCAGGTTTCAGCTACCTATTCAGCACCTTCCTCGTATTGTAAGTATCAATTCTTTGATGGTACTGCTGACGACAGGTTGCTTACTTTTGGTGGGTATGGTGGCGATTTTGATGATTGAACAAAAAGGTATCTTAGCGCATCATCCCACTTGGTGGGGTAAAATCACCACTGCTTTTTTTGCTTCTGTCACCCCTCGCTCAGGTGGATACAATACCTTTGATATGAGCTTGCTACAGCCCGCTACTGTGTTGATTTTCTTATTGTTGATGTGGATTGGAGGCTCGCCAGGTTCGACTGGTGGTGGAATCAAAACTACGACCTTTGCGGTGGCAATGCTCAATATCGTAAGTTTGGCAAAGGGAAAAGACCGGGTGGAATTTGCCGGTCGCCGGATTCCTTCCGAATCAGTGCGAAGAGCTTTTACGGTCATTACTTTATCACTGCTTGTCATTGGGCCCGCTATCCTAATTATCACTGTTTTAGAACCCAATCAATCTCTTATTGGGGTGGCGTTCGAATGTTTTTCGGCTTTTTGCACGGTGGGTTTAAGCCTAAACCTTACCCCCACTTTTACAGATGCGACCAAGGTGGTTTTGATTGTTCTTATGTTTGTTGGAAGGGTAGGTACGTTTACGTTGTTGGTCGCGTTTGTAAAGCGCGTAAAAACAATGAATTATCAATACCCCAACGAAAATGTTTTTATCAACTAGGAAGTGTGAATTGGGGAATGTGTTGATTTGAAAATGTGTTGATTGAGTGTGAATTGACTGTAATGGTTTGATTTTAACTGAATAATGTGCTGGTAAATACGGGGTTGAATCTAGTTTTTAAATTGTCGAATTACCTGATTATTTAATTAAAAAAGCTTTTTATGAAATTTTTTGTGGTAGGACTCGGCAATTTTGGTGCCACCCTTAGCATCAATCTTACTTCACTTGGGCATGAGGTCATTGGGGCTGATATAAGTCTCAACAAAGTGGAATCACTCAAAAATCGTATTACTCATACGGTGTGTATGGATTGTACGGATGCCAACAACCTACACAGCTTGCCGCTCAAAGAAATGGACGTAGTGATAGTCGCCATTGGAGAAGATTTTGCGGCTTCGGTTTTGATTACGGCATTGCTCAAACAACAAAACGTAAAAAAGCTGATTGGGAGGGCTTTTAATGAAGTGCATCGAACGGTGATTGAGGCTTTGGGAGTAGATGAGTTGCTTTTTCCCGAACAAGAAGCCGCCGAGCGCGTAGCCAAACGTTTGACTTTGCCTTTTGTGGAAAATTCTTACGAAATATGCGAGCAGTCGGCAATGATGGAGTTGAGTATTCCTCCTAAGTTTTATTATCAAAGACTTGACGAAACAGGCCTAACCGACATCAAAGGCTTGAAAGTAGTAGGCTATCTCAATATTCAGTCTGAAAAAAGTATATGGGGATATACCCGCAACGTCAAAAAATTGGATGTAGAAGTAGCACCTTCCAGAGAATTGAAGCCTGGGGATAGATTGTTGATTATTGGAAATGTAAAAGAAATCAAAAAAATCATTGATAAATAAATACTTCGCTTCATCTTCAAACGACTAACCTGTATGCGTAGACTTCTATTCTCATTGTGTATGGTGGGAGTATCTGCTTTGGGAGGTGCTCAAAATAAAGCTGCTTCCTATTTTCCATTAGCCCATGATTGGGCGTCCCAAACGCCCGCTGCATTGGGACTCAATCCCGCCAAAATTCAAGAAGCGATTGCTTTTGCACAAGCCGCCGAATCCAAAAACCCTCGAAATCTTGAATACTCTCATTATCAGAGTTTTGGAAAAGAACCTTATGGGTATGCTATTGGGCCTTTTGCTGATCGAGGCGATCAAACAGGCGTGATTATTTATAAAGGATACATTGTGGCGCAATGGGGCGAGCCTTCGCGTTGTGATATTACCAATAGTGTCACCAAGAGCTTTTTGTCAAGTGTAGTAGGGGTGGCCGTAGACAAAGGTCTGATTAGGAGCGTTAAAGATACTGTAGCGTCTTATGTACCCCCAATTGAGGTGTATGGGCAGCCTGTAATGCGACCTGCCGAAGAATGGGGCAAACCCGAACTGCTCCGACTGTTTGATACCCCGCACAATCGCCGTATTACATGGGATGATATGCTGCGTCAAACGTCTGATTGGGAAGGAACTCTCTGGGGAAAGCCCGATTGGGCCGACCGTCCCGATAAGGATGCCTCTACGTGGCTTACTCGTCCGCGCAATACTCCTGGTACAGTATATGAATACAATGACGTACGAGTCAATGCTTTGGCTTTGGCCGCTACGGGTGTATGGCGTAAGCCTTTACCGCAAGTATTGAAAGAGTATATCATGGAGCCTATTGGCGCTTCTAATACGTGGCGTTGGACAGGCTATCGCAATGCGTGGATTGTACTCGACGGGCAGCCTGTTCAATCGGTCAGTGGAGGTGGGCATTGGGGAGGTGGTATGTTTATCAATGCGTTTGACATGGCTCGTTTTGGATTGTTGACGTTGCACCGAGGCAATTGGAACGGAAAACAACTCTTGTCGGAACAATGGGTAAAACAAGCCACTACGCCTACAGCGGCCCAACCTACTTATGGCTACATGAATTGGTTTCTGAATACCGACCGTAAACCTCTACCGAGCGCGCCTGCCAATGTATACTACCATGTAGGAAATGGAACCAATATTGTATATGTAGACCCAGAGCATGAGCTGGTAATGGTGTTGCGGTGGATTGAAAATAATGCCCTTGATGGCATTGTTAAAAGGGTATTAGAGGCCTTTACCCCATCCGTACCCGATACTGAGATTTATCTCACTGACTTAAAAATAGCAGGCGATAAAGCAACCCTCGGCAAACCTCTTAATATTACAAAACGGCCCGGATATGATAATCAACCTTCTTTTACGACTGATGGCAAAAAAATACTCTATACACAGCAGTCCAATGGGCAAACGGATATTTGGGCGTATGACCTGTCAAAAAAAACAAATACTGCACTAACCAAAACCCAAGAAAGTGAGTATTCGGCAACGGTGACGCCTGATAAGAAACATGTTTCTACGATAAGAGTAGAAGCCGACCAAACACAGCGACTTTGGAAGTTTGATTTGGCGACGGGAGGCAATCCTGAGCTAGTATTGAAAAACATCAAACCCGTGGGCTATCATTGTTGGTATGGTACCGATTCATTGGTTTTGTTTGTTTTAGGAAACCCCAATACCCTTCAAGTAGCACGAGTATCCACAGGACAAGGACAGGTGATTACGACCAATGTAGGTCGCTCATTACTAAAGATTCCTTCTCAAGAGGCAGTGAGTTTTGTGCATAAAGTTTCGGCTAATGAGTGGCAAGTGGAGGCATTGGATATGAAAACTTTACAACCTAAAAAGCTCATATCCACCCCTGCAGGTAGTGAAGATTGCGCATGGTCAAGTGACGGTACGCTATGGATGGCGCAGGGGGCAAAACTCTACAAATGGAATCCTAAGTATAATACTGAGTGGCAGGAAGTAGCTAATTGGAGTAGCCAAGGAATCAAGCAAATCACGCGGTTGGCAATCAATCCCCAAAACAATAAATTGGCTTTTGTGGGGCAGTAAGTCTAACGAAAAGTGGCGTTCAGAGGTATAACGCAGGCGGCGTTCTAAACGCCGCCTGCGTTAATAACTGGAATTTTAAAGTGTTACCGCAAACCTTTTCCCCAATTCCTCTAAAGATTGTACAACGGGGGGCAATAAGTCTAGACCATTTTGGGTGCGTTCGGCTTCCATTTCACGCTCGGGATCGCCAGGAATGAGTACTTTTTTGCCTTCTACGGCTTGCGCGTTCCTAAAGCGTCTAATCCAAGTATCCATGTGTGCCTTAAACTCATCGGCTGGGCGAAAGCCATCTACACGCATGGCTCCAAAAAAATGACCCGTACCTTTGCCGACGCCTTCGGCAGCCGCCATAAAACCCGCCGTGGCAAAAGGTGGTACCCACGGCCCATAATTGGCTCCTGACAATACGCCCGAAAATATATCAACGATGGCACCTAAGCCATATCCTTTGTGGCTACCATGCTCGCGGTCAGAGCCTAAAGGAAGCAAGGCTCCACCATTTTTGATGGGGTTGGCGTCGGTCGTAATTTCGCCAGTGGCATCTTGAGCCCAGCCTAGCGGAGCGGGGAGGTTTTTGCGCTGTAAAATTTCAAATTTTCCATAAGCGGCGGCTGTACTGGCAAAGTCAGCCACAAAAGCGGGTTCCTCATTGGCCGGTACAGCTACAGCGATGGGATTGGTACCAAGCATTTTTTCTAACGAAAAAGTAGGCGCTACGAGTGGGGCGGCGTTGGTCATTGCCATCCCTATCATATCGTGTTCGAGCGCCAACATAGCATGGTAGCCCGCAATTCCAAAATGATTAGAGTTTTGTACTGAAATCCAGCCCGAACCTACATTCTTGGCTTTTTCGATGACTATCTCCATGGTTTTGGGGCCTACCACCAAGCCTACGCCCGCATCCCCATCTACCACGGCAGTGCTAGGGGTTTGATGTACAATCCGAACATTAGGTTTGGGGTTGAGACGACCGTGGTCAAACAAACGTACATAGCCGGCCAAACGCGCAATGCCATGAGAATCAACGCCGCGTAAATCAGCAGAGATAAGTACTTTGGCAGCTAAAATAGCATCAACTTCCGAAAAACCGATGCTTTGAAATATATGTTGGGTAAAAGTTTTGAGTTGCGTAACACTAAACATGGACTTTTAATCTTAAAAATTGGAAAAATATAAACGTCGCAAAGGTCGTAATATTTAGGAAAAATGTGCCTAAATCAAAGCTTTTAAGACAAGTGCTGCAAGACATCGGTCATTTCATCAATCGCAATTTGTACGTCGTCGGCAGTAGTGCGCCAATTGACGAAAGCCGCCCTAATGCCTCTTTTACCTTGATAAATGGTAGGCGTCATAAAGACTTTAGCCCGTTTGTTGAGTTCTGACAAAAAAAGAGGAACTTTCTCTTGATTTTCGTCTCCTTCAAGCGTAAAACAAACGTTGTTGAGGCGCGTAGGCGCCAACAATTCAAACCCTTTGCTTGTTGTGATAAATGCATCTAAAAGTTGAGCCATTTTCACACTATTTTCCACAATCCATTGATACCCTTTCTTGCCATAGGCTTTCAATGAAAACCAAGTAGGTAAGGCTCGCAGTCTTCTTGAGTTTTCGGGTAAAAAATTGAGGAAGCTAAAATTATCAAGGGGATTGCCAAGATAAGGAGCATTTGAATTTTGAAAGGTCTGAATTTGTAATTTAATGTGTTGTTTTTGAATCAAGAAGAAAGCACTTTCATAAGGTACATTCATCCATTTATGACAATCGATAGTGATACTATCGGCTTCTTCCCAACCATCTACTAAATGCTTATAATGGGGTGAGCAAGCCGCAAAACCTCCAAAAGCCGCATCAATGTGCCACCAAAAAGAATACTGCTTTTTGAGAGTAGAAATAGCTCTAAAGTCATCATAATCAACCGTATTGACGGTGCCTGCGCTAGAAATCAAAATAAAAGGCTTGCCTTCCAACGCTTCTATTTGGGTCTGTAAATCTTCCATATCAATCGCTTCTCGGTTATCACTCAGGGTCTTGAGGTGAACAAAATTCTGACTCCCTATGCCCAACATGGATAGTGATTTGACCGCTGATGAATGAGGGGTAGCTGTCAGAATCGGAATAGCCTGACGAATGCCTTCTCGTGCAATATCATAGCCTTGCTGTAATCCCGCCCATTGGCGAGCTACGGCCAAGCACGTAAAATTGGACATTGTAGCACCCGTCACAAATCCCCCACCAAAAGAAGAAGGTAGTCCAAAAAGATTGAGGAGCAATTCAATCGTCTCTAATTCAATCAGTGCTGATACATCGCCTTGTCCCTGAGTGCCTTGGGGGTTTTGGTCATAAAGCCCCGCCAACCAATCTCCTGCCACCGAGGCAGGCGTAGCGCCACCCGTCACAAATCCCCATGACCTAGGCCCCGACGCAGCCACAAGCAAGGTGTCAAATCTCTGTTTAAATTCTTCCAAAGTGGCTATAGCTCCTAGTCCTTCGGCATTGAGGGGTGGAGAGGTAAGCTGTGGAGCGGCGACAGAAGTGGGGCGCTGAGCTAGGTTTTCTAAAAAATCAACACTTTGTTGTACTACTTTTTCGAGAATGCTTTCAAATGCGATTAAATCTTTTTGCAACATGGCTAACAAAATTTGTTGAAGTTGCAAAGAAAATGGGAAATAGCACAAGACAACTAAATGCTTGAAAATTAATCAGATTTGATAATATTGTGGCAACAGCTCAAGTACAAGTGGAGCGTTTTTTAGGAGTAACCCAATAATACAACAGTGAAATCAATGTCCAAGAGGCAATTACCCCAAGGGTCATTCCTCCAATGACGGTCAGGGCTAGGGGCCGTTGGAGTTCGGCGTTCGAAATCGTTGTTCATAGAACATAATGGTCTCCACAACTAAGTCAATAGGGGCTAATCTGTTTTTCTAAGAGTAACATTGAAAACAGGAATTGGCTTTGTAAGTTTTGAGTTAGCTCCTATTTTCAATGCTACCCTTGAATGATAAACAAAAAATTTTCTGTTAGCCTTATTTAATACCCCTCGTTTTGATACATTTTTTGAGGGTCGAGTTTATATTCATCAAAGGGAATAGGATAGTAGTAGTCTTTCAGACCAAAATTAGAGACTTTGGCCGCACCATAATCAGCTTGGATTTTCGTACTCATGTAAGTGACCAATTCGGTAGGACTAAAGAAACGTAGTAAATCAAACCAACGGTGGTTTTCGAATGCTAGCTCAATGCGGCGTTCGTGCAAAATAGCTAATTTGAGCGTCGGGAATTTTGAGCTATAGGCGGTGTTGAGGCGTGAGGCTTCATAGAGAGGCATTTGGGCTCTTTCTCTCACTTGGTTCAAAAACCCAATCGCGGCGGTTTCGTCTCCTAAGTACATATTTACTTCGGCAAGCATCAAAATTACATCGGCATAACGTATCAAAATCCAGTCGTTGCCACCGTAGCCGTTGGCAGTAGCTGCCGCGCTTGCGTCGCGGTATTTGGTAATGAAATAATCTTTTACGTTGGAGGCATTAGCGTATTTGATCGAAAAATCTTTGCGCAAGTCTCCTTCTTCGTATTCTTTCACCAAATCAAGTTTTACATTACCACCCACGCCTGTGTTCACGCGTAGTGAGTTGATGGTTTCGCCTTGCGCTTGGTTATTAGCCGCAATGCGTGACGAATAGTTGATGTCGCCTTGGCGATACACAATCTGGAAGATAATCTCGGGATTGGTAGATTTTTTGGCAACATCAAACACATCTTGGTAAGGAATCTCTTTCAGCGTACCAAAAGTTTTTTTGTCGTAAGCACTCATGAGGTAAGTCTTGGCTTGGGTCAAATTGGCGGTGCGATTGGCACTAGCAAGGGTCGTGGCCATAGTAAGGTACACTTGCCCCAAAAGAGACAAACCTGCCACTTTAGACACTCGTCCTTTGTTGGCTACTGACTGATGATTGGGTAGTGGGCTATTGACTACCTCAGTGAGGTCGGCTACGATTTGAGCATATACCTCTTCTTTCTTTTGGCGGGCGGTATTGGCTTTTACTTCGTCGCTTGAGCTAAGGGTCTTGGTGATAAGGGGTACATCGCCCCATTTTCTTACCAAATGAAAATAAATCAATGCCCTAATAAACTTAGCTTCGGCTTGGTATTGGGATTTGATGGAAGGATTACTAAAATTCACTTTTTCGATTCCCTCAAGCACTAAGTTGGCCCTCGAAATGATTTGATACAAAGCTAGCCAGTGGGTTTTGAGGTAAGTGTTGCTGGGCAACAACGAAAAATCGTTGAATTGAAATGGCTCTCCGGCGTTAGATTGGTTGTCGTTGCGGCCAGCATTGTCAGAACGTTCTTCGGAAAACAGGGCACTGCTTTCGGCAATTCCGTTGTTGTTGCGGAGTGATTGGTAAACGCCGTTGAGAGCCAACAAAGCGTCGTTTTCGGTTTTAAAATAGTCAGAAGTAGCGACTGAGTTGGGGTCGGTTTCGACCAAAAATTGATCATTGCAAGCACTAACGCTTATCAGTAGCGATAGGCTTAAAAGACAGATACGTATATTTTTCATTGGTTATGATTCGATTGAAATCCAGTGTTTTAGAAAGTAAGTTTTAGTCCTACATTGTAGGCACGAGCCAAAGGATACATACCATAATCGACGCCAGGTGTGAGGTTGGCACCGCCGTTGTAATCTACTTCAGGGTTATAGCCTTTGTACTTGGTGACGGTAAAGGCATTGTTGATATTGGCAAACACCCGCAAGCCCGCTACTTTCCATTTGGTCATCCAAAGCGTGGGAAGATTGTAGCCTAAGCCAATATTGGTACAGCGCAAAAACGAACCATTTTGTAAATAAAAAGTTGATAAGCGGGTGCTGTTGCTTTGGGTACCTCCACGAGATGCGCGATACACGAGGCCATTGCCTGGCTCAGCTTCCGAACGATAGCGGTTGATGACATCTACGTATTGATTGCCAGATGCTTCCATGTTGTATACATAATAATCCTGACCGTCCAATACTTGGTTGCCATAGACACCATTGAAAGCTGCATTGAAATCAAAATCTTTGTAACTAGCATTGAGCGAAAACCCGTACGTAAATTTGGGATAAGGTGAGCCGATTGCTTGTTTGTCAGCATCATTGACTACGCCATCGCCGTTTACATCTTCAAAAATCAAATCACCTGGACGAAGTGGATTGCTCGAAGCCGTAGAGCGGGCAGGGCCTTTGAGTAGGTATCCTGCGGGAAAAGATTGCTTAGAGGCATTGTAGTTGGCATTGTCGATAGCGATGTTTTCCATGTCTTTTTCGCGCACCATCCCAATCACCTTGAATCCATAAAACATGCCAATGGGTTGACCTTCTTGGGTAATGTGAGTTAGGTAAGAGCGCTCGGCACCGTTGGTGATGATGGTATTGGCACCACCCATGTTGAGTACTTTGTTGCGGTTGAGTGAAATATTGCCGCTCAAGTTTAATTTAAAATCTTTGTGCGAAATAACCCGCCCGTCGAGCTGTAATTCAAGTCCTTTGTTTTGAACTTTAGAATCACGTAAGTTGGTAAGAATGGTAGAAGTCCCCGAAATCGCCGATACAGGCTGATTGAAAAGCAGGTTGAAAGAATTACTCAAATAAGCGTTGAATATTACCGAAAGACGGTTTTGGAACAATCCCAAATCAAGACCCACATTGTACTGCGAGGTAGATTCCCATCCTAAACGTTGGTCTTTGATAGAATTTGCCCACATTGCGGTAGCGATATTGCCATTTCCAAAAACTGTTCCGCCTGGATTTGACATGGTTTGGAGATAGTTGTAATTCCCGATGTTATAATTTCCGGTAAGTCCCCAGCTTGCTCTTAGTTTTAGGGTAGAAGTTTCACCCAATAAATCGCCGTAGAAGGCTTCATCGGAGATATTCCAGCCAGCAGATACCGATGGGAAAGCTCCCCAGCGATTGAGGGGGCCAAAGCGCGAAGAACCATCACGACGGAAAGCCGCAGTGATGAAATAACGTCCTGCATAGCGATATTCGGCGCGGGCAAGATAAGACAGGAGTGTCTCTTCTACTTTGCCGGTATTGCTATTCATAAAAAAGTTGGCAGGGTCGGCACCTTTGGCGGTGATTTCTTGAATCAAATCATTTTGGAAGCCTTGCGCCGATACGCTGATAAGGTCGCTGTTGTATTTTTGGGCGGTGTATCCTACCAACAAATTGATGCCATGTTGGCCAAACTGCTTGGTATAGTTGGCTGTAAATTCACCGAGTAGATTCGTAGTAGACAAAGTTTGAGCAGTAGCACGTGCAGCGGCATAAGATTGGGTAGAATAAGGAGGGTTATTGCCATTACTCAAACTTGTGGGTAGATAATACTCGTATTTTTCGTTGTAAGTCTGCAAACCTACGTTGGCTTTGGCCGATAAGCCAGGCAGGAGTTCGTAGGTCATATTTCCGTTGTAAGTGGCCCGCAATCCCCGTCGATTGATATTGGTTTCCATGGCCAATGCTACGGGGTTTTCGATGGTTTGATAGCCATAGAGTGGAGATTGGGCTGCCACGGCATTTTTAATCAAATTTCCGTTGTCGTCGTATGCTCTGAAAGTAGGAGGATAAATCAATGCACCCAAAATAACTCCTTGATTGAAACGACCTTCTTGTACTTCGCGACCATTGGTAGAAGTCACAAAAACACTCGCTCCTACTTTGAGCTTGTCGGTGAGGTCGCCGTCCACATTGGCGCGGAAATTGAGCCGTTCTTGTTTGGTGCTAACGATGATTCCTTGTTGATTTTGATAGCCTAAGCTCACCAAGTACCGTCCCCCTTTGTTCCCTCCCGAAAAAGTCAGGTTGTGGCGTGCCACAGGAGCATTGCGATAAAGTTCATTTTGCCAATCGGTGTTGTATTTGGGTGCAATCATCTTCTGGCTTGCAAAGTCGTACAAATCCGTAGGAATGCTTACCGCACTGGCATTTCCTACTTTCGAAACTCGCGTAGCATTATCATCAGAGTACATGTCGTTTGTCCAAGGTTTTCCTGAGTTTTCGACTAAGTCGCGGTAGGTGCCGTTGCGGGCGTCGATGAGTAGCTGAGTGAATTGTTCGGCATTGAGTAGTTTTACTTTTTTCTCCAATTGACTCACTCCATATTGAAATTCATACTCAGTTTTGCCTTTTCCGTCTTTACCACGCTTGGTAGTGATAATCACCACCCCGCCAGAAGCTCGTGAGCCGTAGATAGCAGCCGAAGCAGCGTCTTTCAAAATGTCGATGCTTTCGATGTCGTTGGGATTGATAAATACGTCATTGCCTGCTGGGAAGCCATCGATGACATATAAGGGATCCGAACTAGCATTGATAGAGCCAATCCCCCTTACCCGAATTTTGGTACTTACATAAGGTGCACCGCTTACTTGGGCAATTTGGACACCGGCCAATTTCCCCACCAAAGCTTGTCCAAGGGTAGGAGCGGCAAGGTTGAGTTCACGGGCTTTGACGTTGGAGATAGCGCCCGTTACATCACTTTTGCGCAAAGTTTGATAACCTACTGCTACCACCTCATTGAGCATGTTGATGTCTTCCTTGAGTTTTATGACAAGGGTATTTTGATTGTTGATTGTGATTTCCTGTGGCACATATCCTACCGACGAAAATACCAAGATAGCTCCATCAGCGACTTCAATCGAAAACTTACCTTGTGCGTCAGAAACCGTTCCTTTGCGAGTTTGTTTTTCTACGATACTTACGCCTGGCAATGGTTGGTTGGCCTCATCGGTGACGATGCCCGAGAGCTTGACATTTTGGGGTGCTTTGCTAGCAACTGCTGGCGCTAGCGTGCTCAGCATAAGCCCCAGAAACAAAATGCAGTAGCGCATCCAATCTTTGATTGGTGTTGTGTAAATGTTCATTACTAATATGTTAGGTGTTTAAAAGAGGTGAGAAAATGATGATTTTGAAAAACTATGGTAGTGATACGAAATGCACATTTTGGCGGCGAGAAGAAGTAACCGCAATCCCTATATTGAGAGTATTGAGTAGGCAAAAACCTTCTAGTTCGTCGGCCTTATCGACATCAATGGTATTCACAACATGTTGTTGACCAGTTTCAATGGATTTTTGTAAATCCAAAAAAGTAAAGCGCCAACGTCGGCCTTCGATTTGATTTTGAATGAGTACTAAAATCCCTTTAGAAGGAATCCAATGCAAATTTTGAACCCAAGCCGAACAGCTAAATTTCTTGAACACCACGCCCGGCTCACTTGTCTTTTGAGCTTGGCTGAGACGGGTAGGATCGTAGAGGCGTACTTCGTTTTTTTGAGGGCCATAGTCGGAGGTGGCTACGTACCATTTGCCGTTGTATTGGACATACTCAGGACGTGTACCTTGTATACAGGCATCGTCTTCAATTACATGCAGCAGATTGTTATCTAATGTGCCTGTTTTTAACAAACCATTCCAATCTACGGCATAAATCATCGCTTTCCAGCGCGTGCCTTCGGGGTTGAGTCTGATGCTGTTGCCGATGAAAGTCGGGAGGCTACCGTTGTAAGCAATTCCAGTAGGGTGGTTGATAATATCCTGATTTTGTTGCGTAAACTTGATTTCTTTGCCTGTATAAACCAGTTGGTTGGCTTGCAAATCATACACTCTCATCATTCCTACTTCACGGTCACCGTACAAAAAAACTTTGCCTTGGTGGTAGCTTACACCTTGACAAGCACCAAGCGAATCAATCGTGGTAGTGCTTACAATATTTATATCCATGCTTGCCCATCCAAAAAATAAAGCAAGCATGGCACTAATAATGGTAATTAAGATTTTCACATCATGGGTGGTTGTAATACCGCACAAAGGTGAAAGTTTATTGTTATCTCTATTTTAAGACTAAGTTTCTAAATCATTAAATCATGAATAGTTCAAAAATTTCGAGTCGCAAATCAAAGTCCCCTTCAAAATAAAATGTTTCTTTGGTAATCGATTCATCAAGCTCTTAATCACTATGCTTCTCAACAAACGTCAATTCATGCAATCCTTAACAGGTTTGATTGGCCTGTCACAATCGAATATCGATGCTCTCCTAAGCAGTATTTACTCCCAAACACCCGAGCAAGTGGCTCAAGATGAGGCTTTTTGGGGAGAGTTACGTAAAGGATTTACGGTCACCAAAGATTTTATTCATCTCGAGAACGGCTATTATATCTTGGCTTCCAACGAAGTACTGGAAGCCTATATTCAACATATCCGCGACATCAACGCCATTTCGTCACGGTACATGCGTACGCGGCAGTTTGACGACAAACTAGCCGTCCGAAAACAACTTGCCGAGCTGGTAGGAGCTTCTTACGAAGAAGTGATTATCACGCGCAACACCACCGAATCGCTCGATACTATCATTTCGGGGATTGATTGGAAAGCGGGCGACGAAGTCGTAATGGCAATGCAAGATTATGGTGCAATGGTCGATATGTTTAAGCAGCAGGCGCGGCGTTATGGAATTGTAAACCGTATCATTTCCATTCCAAATCATCCTTCTTCTGATGAGGAGATTGTGGCTTTGTACGAAAACGCGATTACGCCCAAAACTCGTTTGTTGATGCTATGCCACATTATCAACGTGACGGGGCATATCCTGCCCGTGCGTAAAATCGCTGATATGGCTCACGCCAAAGGCGTAGAAGTGATGGTAGATGGCGCTCACGCAGTGGGGCATTTTGATTTCAAACTTCCTGATTTACATTGCGATTACTATGGAAGTAGTCTTCATAAGTGGCTTGGATGTCCGTTAGGGGCGGGCATGTTGTATGTCAAAAAAGACAAAATAAAGCAGATTTGGCCCCTTTTGGGCGAAACAGGCTACCCTGACGATGATATTCGAAAACTCAATCATACAGGTACTCACCCTGTTCATACGGATTTGGCCTTGGCCGATGCGATAAAATTTCACCAAAAAATCGGGATTGCTCGTAAAGAAGCACGACTGAGATATTTGCAGACGTATTGGACATCGCAGGTGCGCAATCATCCGGGGATTGTCGTCAATACTCCCTCCGATCCCGCCCGCCACGGCGCTATTGGAAATGTAGGTGTAGAGAAGCTGAAACCGGCTGAATTGGCCAAGACTCTCATGGAGCGTTACAAAATCTGGACCGTCGCTATCGACTACGCCAATGTGCACGGTGTAAGGGTAACTCCTCATTTGTTTACGACTACTCAGGACTTGGATGCCTTGGTGAAGGCGCTGAAAGACTTGGCGTAGAAATGCTTTATAAGCTAGTTTGGGGCACAATTTTTATTAAAAGCGGAGGGAACTTCTTTTCTGTTCGCGATATTGATTAGTGGTTAGCCCTACTTTTTGCTTGAAAAATCGCGTGAAGTGTTGGGAGTATTTGAAACCCAGTTCATAACTGAAGTTGTATTGTCAACCCTTCACCTCCTTTTAAAATTCAGTTAATTTTAATGTTGTTTGCTGTGCTATCAATCGAAAATGCTTATCCAAACTCCATAGCTCCAGATTCTGGTCGAGGCAATGCTGCGCTATCATAAGATCTGGCAAACCTACTTTATTAATTCCATTTGTAAGATTCAAAACCTGTAGAGTTCTAATTCCTTCCCAAAAAATAGTGTAAGGCACGCAAGGTAGGGCATTTAAATTTTGGATGAGCTCTCTCTGACGTCTATGTTGTAAGGCAGGGATAAGTTCAGAAAGTATGATTTCGTTGGTACAAATCAAATCCAAAGTGATTAATTTTTCTAATGACTCAGCGTTTTCTCCCTTGCGAAAATACCCTACCCACACGGATGTATCTACTAGAATCATAGTTTGGAAGCTCTATCACGTAAGCTATTCAAATCAATATCTAAATCAACTTTTCCCTTAAAATTGAGCAGTTTTAATCGTTTTTCTCTTTCGATTAACTCGTGTAGTGCTTTTTTAATCGCGTCAATTTTTGATTTTGAACCTGTGATTCTCATAGCTTCTTCAATCAAATCTTCAGGAAGGTCAATGGTTGTTTTCATTGTAGTATATGTTTTTATACATACAAATATATATAAAAATACGGGTTTTGAAATAAACTATTGTAAAAATACCTATATGAGCTAATGAGGTTCATGTTTTTACGATTTTTTATTTTTGTTTTCGTTAATTTTCTAATTTTGACTTTATTTGTAAAAAATATCAAATGTATTATTGTAATAAGATAATTTTTTAGGAAAGTTAAGGATAAATCGAAAATAAGTAAAAACAATGCCGCTCTATTTGAAATATAGCTTGATTTTGATGGTTATGATGAACGCGTTGGTAGGATTAGGTCAATCCAAAGAAAAGCCCCGCGTTATTGTCAGTACCGATATCGGTGGTACCGACCCCGACGACAATCAGTCGATGATACATTTGATGATGTACTCAGATTTGTTTCATATCGAAGGTTTGATTTCGTCGCCCTATGGTAATGGCCGAAAAAAAGACCTTTTGGACATGATTGCGCTCTATGAAAAAGATTTTCCGAAACTCGTCTCACACAACAAAAACCTAACACCACCCAATGCACTTCGTCAAGTTTGTAAACAAGGCGTGATTTCTGGAGCTCCTTATGCGGGCTACACGACTGCGAGCGAAGGGTCGGCATGGATTGTGACCTGTGCCAAAAAGAAAAGTAATCAGCCTCTTTGGGTGCTGGTTTGGGGAGGCTTAGAAGATGTAGCGCAAGCTTTGCATGATGCGCCCGAAATTGAAAATAAAATTAGAGTGTATTGGATTGGCGGGCCTAACAAAAAGTGGAGTGTCAATGCCTACTCTTATATCGTGGAGCATCATCCCAATTTGTGGATGATTGAAGCCAATGCCACTTACCGAGGCTGGTTTATGGAGGACGAAAACGCCCCCAAAAACATGAGTGAAGGAGCCTATTACGACAATTTTATCAAAGGAAAAGGGGCAATGGGAGCTGATTTTATCAATTATTACAAAGGTCATATTAAAATGGGAGATACTCCTTCCTTAGCGTATTTGATGAATGGCAACCCGTCTAATCCAAAAGGCGAAAGTTGGGGAGGTAGATTTACGCCTATTGCGTATAGTTCGAGGCATATTTTTGAGCGAAATACTACCACTGCCGATACCATCCCTGCTTATGGAGTAGTAGAATGGCGCTTCAAAGGGCCGCTGCTCAATCTCCCCGCCGACTCTGTTTGTTTTACCATAGAAATCCAAAAACAAGAGTGGCCGGGCTATTATTTGGGGAATGGCGTATATGGTGTAAGGTATTCTTCCAAAAAACCAGAAGTGAGTTCGTATGTAACGCATAGCGCCATAAGCGCATTGAATGCCCAAAAAGGGCAATATGTGAGCACAGTACCGTGGCCCGGAAAACCCAATAAAGATGACTATCGTTTGGGAAAACAATGGTACGGAGATGTGCCCGAGGCAGCCTTCTTTTTGGGAGAGCAGCAAGGCGCCCGAACGGTTTCAAAATATCGTGCTGCTTTTTTAGGAGATTGGGCGAAGCGGTGGAAATGGCTTAATATCAGTCATTCTGAATTTAGATGATTCCTAAAAAGACTTTCTGATTTGTGTTTGGGTAGGTACAAATTTATGTTAAACTTCTCCGAAGTCATTGTTGTTGTGAGGATTTGTTAGCTACAAACATTGCGCCTCTCCGAGGCAGAAAATCGCTTCGGAGAAGCTTAATCTTTGTAGCATGAGTTTCTGATCTTCACACCAGGGACTTCGGAGAAGTCAAACATAAATCTTTTTGACTACAAATTTTGAGTTTTCACATTTATCAAACCTCTAGTTGTTACTCTTTTCAATCTTCGGAATTACTTCCCAATCGTAATTTCTTTTTCTTTATAACCTCCTCGCGTCGAAAGCAGTTTTACTTTGGCTTTGATGGAGGTTGTTTGATTGAGTTTGACGCGGAAAGTCGCTTCTTTTTGTTGGCCTACTTTGGTATAGTCGCTGTAGATAGTTTTGTCGTACAAAGCGGGTAGGGTGATGACAGCCTTGGCGTTTTCAAAACCTTTCAAAAGCTCTTTGTCAATGTCGAGGGTGACGCGGTCTTCTTGGACGATTTTTACGAGTTTGGCTTGTTCGAGCGCCACGGGTAGTTTTCCTACATTGCTCCAAGTTACTTTGATTTCGTATTCGTTGTTAGCAAGTGGTTTTACTGTTACGTCTTTGAGGTCGATTTGGGGTAATTCTTTAGCCATCGCTAAGTTGAACCGCGATTGTTTCGAAATCCAGTTTTCCAACTGCCAAGCGGGACCATTTTGGGCAAAAAACTTGGGGTGAAAGCCACCAATCTCGACCTCTCCCAGTACAGGGTGCATAAATTTGGTCCAAGGTTTGAAACCTTGTTTTTTGTTTGCTTCGTCGTCCCACATAAGACCATCGTACTCATCATATTGACCATCTTTGTTGTAGTCTTTCATGGCACCGCCGTTCCAAAGTTCGTCGCCGTACCATACCGAGCCGTAGTAGAAATAGCCAAAATCAGGGCCATGACCAAAAAGTGGATTGGGTTTGGAGGGGTCGCCAGTCATACGGTCGGTTTTGCTACGAGTGCTGTAAGTATCATATACATCGCCCGCCCAAGGATAGCCCGTAAACGATAAGCCAAGGCTGTCCATGTGTTTGTAAATAGCTAAATCTGACGGAAACATACTTTCGGCACTTTTGGAAGTGGAAGGGGGACGAAGGTGCATCGGCACGCGCGTATCCATCGAATTGACGACCGAGATGTGCGGATGTTGGAGCAAAAACAATACGGTCGAACGAGTTTCGATTTCGCTCAGGGGATATTCGCCTGCTCCGCCTTGGGTATAGCCTCGGCCTGAGCGGTCGCCTCCTTGGTCGGGACGCCAGTTTTCGGGATAATTGCGGTGATTGTCGAGGCCACCTATACCGTCTTCGTTGTATTTTCCATCGCCGTCGTTGTCGATACCTTCAGTATACACGAGCCATTCACCCTTTCCTTCCAGTACTTTTTTCATCAAGCGTCCCGACGGGTCGCGTGGGTCAAGTACATAATCGGCTTTTTCTTTTTCGGCTTTGGTGGTGGCTTTTTTGCGTATCTGATAAATCACGCCATCACCGTCGAGGTCTTCTTCGGGGTCTTCGTCGAGCAGCCCGTCGCGGTCATCGTCTTTAGGCCGCACGGTGCTGCGGTTGCGTTGTGCCGTAAAAAGATACATATTGGCACCGTCAGGGTTGTTTTGGGGACGGAGATAAATGGTCTTTGTATCAATTAATTGGGTAATACTCTGGTCTTTGCCATAGTTTTCGAGTAGGTGCTGCGTGATCCATAAAATAGCTTCACTGCTTGTAACTTCACCACTGTGGCGACCCGCCTCAAAATACGCCGCAGGTTTGTCGGTATGTTTCCCCGTTTTTTTGTTGGTGATAGTCATTTGTAAAATAGAACGCCCTTCGTAGCTTTTGGCCACTTCATACAAATCCACGATGTTGGGAAACTGCTCTGCCCACTTACGATACCAATGATACATCACATCGGGAGAGTGATAAACTTCAAAAGAGAGCTTGTCAGTAGGAAAATACTGAACGTCTTTGAAATGATGTTTTTTGAAATAACTAACGCCGTGGCGTTCTCCTTTAACGGTGTAGAATTTGCTAGCGGTGTCTTGTTCGGGCCATTTTTCGTCGCCATAATACAGTTTTTGGGCCGAAAGCTGACTGCAAACCAAGACACTTACTAGCAGGGTAGCGAAGTGTTTCATAAGGGTTAATTTGTTGTTGGAGTGAAAAAGTAGAAAATTACGCAGCTCCTTTTACTTTACAAAAATTTGGATAGGAAATAAACCTGAATAATGTACATCCAAGCCTATTTTTTTAACTTTGTAGTCCTAACTAAAATAATTGCCTCTGCAACTGCTGATTACTCTTTGGATGCCTGATAGGGTGGCGTAGCGGCGTTGAGCCGCCATGAACGTTTGTGTAGATACCACAAACACCTATTTCTTATTACGTCCCAAAACCATTTTATCCATGTTTTCTTTAGAATCTAATCGTTTGCGGCTTATCCCGCTCAATACCTCCCAATTGCAGCTTCATGCTTCACACTACGAAGCGCTACAACGTTCTCTGGGTTTGACTCCCCGACTCATGCTCATGGAAGAATACTTTCAAAACGAATTTGACGATGCTTTGGCCAATTATTGGCTTCCCGAAACGGCGGCCAATTCGGTAAACTTTCAGTGGTTTACCAATTGGCTCATTGTACACAAAGTCGATAATTGCGTAGTAGGTGGAATCGGAGTGGCAGGCTTGCCCAACGACCAAGGCGAAACCGAAATTGGCTATGGCATTGATCAAGCATACCGCAACCAAGGCATTGCTTCCGAAGCGCTCGCGCGTCTGTCTGAGTGGGTATTTCGGCATCCTGCTGCTAAGGGGCTGATAGCCTACACACCCTTGGATTTGGTTCATTCTCAGAAGGTATTGCAAAAAACGGGTTTTGTCTCTGTAGAAGAAAAAGAAGGGATAATTTTGTGGCGAAAATTGAAACCAAATTAGGTATCAACTTTGAAAAATTGTAGGTTTGACAAAAATTTAAATCAATGAAAATAGCACCAAATCAAGTCGTAGCAGTTACTTATGAATTGAGTTTGCTCAACGACAGCGACGAATGGCAAATGGTCGAAACCGTGGGAAATGACCAGCCTATGTATTTTATTCAGGGTATGAGCGGATTGCCCGAAGCATTTGAAGAAAAACTAAATGGACTTTCGGAAGGCGATACTTTTGATTTCAAACTTGACGCCGAACAAGGCTACGGAGACTATGATACTGAAGCCGTAGCGGAGATTCCTTTGGAAGTATTTAAAGTGGATGGCGAGCTTCAAGCCGATATTTTGCAAGTAGGTAATATGGTACCTATGACCAATGAAGAAGGGCACCGTTTGATGGGGCAAATCGTTGAAATCGACGAGGAATTTGTGCTTATGGATTTTAATCATCCCTTGGCCGGTCGTCAGATGCATTTTGTCGGAACTGTAGTAAAAGTAAGACCAGCTACCTCCGAAGAGCTAGATCATGGTCATGTACACGGTGACGGTGGCGTACATCATCATTAATCACTTCGCAACGTTGGCGAGGTTTCAAACCTCGCCAACGTTATCGTTACACCACAGGCTCTTGCTGACTTAAGCAGTGAAAGCTTCCCAGACCCCATACAATATCCGTGGAATCAATTCCCACTACGGGGCGGTCGGTAAAGCATTGACTCAAAATATCTAAAGCACGCTGGTCGTTGGCACACCTGAAAGTAGGAACAATCACGGCTACATTGCTGATATAAAAGTTAGCATAAGAAGCAGGAAGCCTCAAATCTTCGCTATACACAGGCGTAGGCATTGGCAGCTCAATGATATTGAGAGGTTTGCCATTAAGGAGCCGCATTTGTTTCAATTCGTGCAAGTTTTCTTGTAAAATCTCGTAGTTAGCGTCAGATTTATCTTCTTCAACAATAGTCACTACGGTATCTTCATTTACAAATCTTACGGTATCGTCAATATGCCCGTCGGTATCGTCACCTACGATGCCATCACCTACCCACAGCACTTGTTCAACGCCATAATAATCCATTAAATATTGCTCAATTTGGCCTTGATTGAGGTGCGGATTGCGGTTTGGATTGAGCAGACAAGCCCGGCTTGTAAGGACAGTCCCTTTGCCATTAAACTCCACAGAGCCACCTTCCATGATAATTCCTGGTGTGGCATACTCTAATCCTAAATAATGGGCAATGGCTACAGGAATAAGGTCGTCGTTGTCGTAAGGAGGATATTTGCCACCCCAAGCATTGTAACCCCAATTGAGCACAAGACGCTCGTTGGTGTTAGGATTGATGACGATACCAGGGCCGTGGTCACGGCACCAAGAGTCGTTGGTGGGGTGTAATGGCAATTCTATTTGCGACATATCCACGCCAGCATTGAGCAAATGAAGTTGTATCGTTTGTTTAACAATCTCATTATGAGCGTTGATACACACTTTTTCTCCTTTGCTGATGGTTTTGATAAACTCAATATACGAAGGAAGCATGAGCGGCTGTCGCTCATAAGTCCAAGATGCTTCCGTATGAGGGAAACTCAACCAAGTGGCGCGATGAGGGTGCCATTCGGCAGGGAAGAAAAAGCCCCTTTCTTTGGGCGTAAGTTGATTTGACATATGTGTGACTAACTATGTGCGTTTTTTTTAGCCTGCAAAAATAGCCAGAAAACTAGATTCTTTGCGAGGTTGTTTGGTAAGTGTTGTTATCTTTAGCAAAAAATAATTCATCTATAAACTATCTCTATCATGCGTTTGGTTTTCTGCTTTCTTATGTCCATTGTACTTGGCGCAAGTACAGTAAGTTATGCCCAAAAAAAGGTTTTTCCAGTCATCAAAAGTGGCGGAGGAATGTTTGAAGTGCCTGAAGCGGAGCCGATTGCAGACAAAAAAATGAAGTATAAAGTATTGTACGAAATATCAAAAGGTGCCGACAAGCCCGATTCAATCAATAGTACACTGGATAAACTAGCGCGTTTGGTCAATCTACATCTATCGGCAGGGATTCCTAAGCAAAATCTCGATGTGGTGGCGGTGATTCACTTTCAAGGAACACCCCTTATTTTGACGGACGAAGCTTATAAGAAAAAATTTGGAGTCCCCAATCCTAATACTGCCCTCATCAACGAATTGGCAGATAATGGTGTGAAATTTTATATCTGTGGACAGTCGCTCTATATGCGTAAATTTGACAAAGAACCCCGCAATCCAAACATCAAAGTGACTCTTTCGGCGATGTTGCTGATGACTACGCTTCAATCCAAAGGCTATGTGCCGATTATTCCTTAGTGGAGGACTTTTAGGCGGAGAAAACATATTTTCCTTGGAATCTGCGGAGTTGGATTTTATTATTTATCAAACGATAGAGGTCTTAATTAAAGGATGTTGAGAGTAGAAACTCTTAGATTTTGAGTTAATTTTTTTGCTTTAAATTTTGTTGTTAGCTTTGAATAATACAAGCTACTTTATCATTATGGAAGTACCTACTAAACTCAATAAGATGCAACTGCACTTTTTGCAGTTTCTATCGCAGCGACAAGTGTCTGAGCAGGAGCTGGAAGATATTCAACGCATGGTTGCACAGTATTACTTTGACAAGGCTGAAGCTGAGTTAGAGAAAGTAATCAAAGAAAAAGGGATCACCGAGGCGGATGTTGAAAACCTCAAAAATCAACATTTAAGAACCTCTTATCGTTAAATGGTGCGCATTGTACTAGATACGAATTGCTTATTAATGTCTGTTTCCAAGCGGTCTGGGTATTATTGGTTATTTGAAATGCTTCAACAAGACAAGTTAGAATTGGTAGTAACTACTGAAATCTTGGGCGAATATGAAGAAATTATGGGTAGATTTTACTCTCCTGTTTATGCTGATTTGGTTTTGAACGGTTTGCTCAACTTACCTAATATAGTATTGCTAAATCCAATTTATTATCGTTGGGAACTTATCAAAGTAGATAATGATGACAATAAGTTTGTAGATGCCTATATAGGTAGTAATGCTGACGTCTTGATAACTTATGATAAACATTTCAAAGAGCTTGATTTGATTTCATTCCCCAAAGTAGTGCGAATGACTATAGAAGAATTTAACGTCTTTCTTAGCTCGTAATTTCATATTTTTTCAATTCAGATAAAGAAACTGTTGGTTTTTGATTGTTAATTACAAATTTCAAGGTTGTCATTGAAATACGTTTTATCCCATCTCTAATGGTCTTTCGAGAAGCTTCGTCAACAATTAATTTTAAGTCGCTTGACACATAATTTTCCGTTAAAGCAGCGAGTCTATCGTAATCTATACCAAAATCAATAGGCCGATTTTTTATCAAAATATAGATTAAAGCTAAGCAGATTCCAAATGAGGAGAAGTAGTAATAATGAATAGAGTAGTGTCTAGGTAAGACTCAATAAGATACAGTGTTTCTAAAGTGAAATTGTGTGTACCTGAAAGCCATTTGGTCACTTCTGAGGGGTTTTTGTGCATCGCCTCAGCCAATTGTTTTTTACTCCAACCTTTTGCTTTTAGGGCTTCATCAATCCGTGCGGCCAACAGCATCGTACGTTTTCTTTTATTAAATTCTGCGGGATTTCTTTGGTCTATAAAATCGGCCACAATCTTACTACTATACTTTCTTGCTTGAGTTTTCATGTGATTATCAACGTTTTAGTCTTCAAAAATAAATGTTCCTTCCAAACGATTTTGGTCCGTAGACCACCATAAATCTCCTGTTTTAAATGCCTCAGTAATTCTTTTAGAAATGTACCTGAGTAGATAGTTTTCTTGCCTTAATTTTTCATCTTCTTGCAATGCTCTTACATTTTTGTTGCCTCCTCCGTCAAGTACTATACAAGTACTTCCATAGCGTATTGTGTAAAGCCTGAGTTTCTTATCAGGAGAATCGTATAAAGCACAAACTCCATCGCCAAGTGTACCTTCATTAAGTTTGAAATAGTGTTCTCTTGCCCCTGTAAAATGTCCAATAATTTCAAGTCTATCAATAATAGAGCCTAATTCATCTGGATATAAAAGGTGATTTTCTTGAATAAATTTGTCAAATAATGTCAAATCTGTATCGTCTATAAAAATGGAATAAATGCTTGCTTTGGCTCCCGAAAATTCGTTTAACTCTACAATTTCAAATTTCATACAGCAAAGATAGTTATTTTACTTATAAGTAAAATGATTGATTTGAAATTCTCCAGATAGTGCAGTAATAGAAAAAGTATGAAACAAAATGCCAACATTCTTTAATTTTGTACCGAACTCCAACTGCTATTTATTTTGCTTTTCAGAGATATATTAGGTCACGATGATACCAAGCGTGCGCTTGTTCGTTCGGTTCAGAGCAATCACGTAGCTCATGCTCAGTTATTTGATGGCCCTCCTGGGGGCGCAGGTATTGCGTTGGCCTGGGCTTTTGCTACCTACGTCAACTGCGAAGACCGCCAGCCCGACGATGCTTGTGGGCGTTGTGCTTCGTGTATCAAAATGCGGAAATTAGTCCATCCCGATGTGTATCATATCTTCCCGCTACCGCGCACTCCCAAGGAGGGAGAAGACTTGCTGGGTGAGCTTACGCCTCAATGGCGGGGGTTTTTAGAATCGCATCCTTATCGTACTTTATCGGAGTGGCTGGGTTTTATCAATGCCACGGGCAATCAGCAGGGGATTATTCCTATCAAAGAATCAAGGGGAATCATCAACAAACTCTCTTTGAAAGCTTTTGAAGGAGAATTCAAAATTATGCTCTTTTGGCAGCCCGAGCTTTTGAATGTCCAAGCCGCCAATGCGTTGTTGAAAATATTGGAAGAACCACCCGAAAAAACCTTATTTTTGATAGTGTCAAGTCAGTCGGATAAGTTGTTGACTACCATTATTTCTCGTACTCAACGGGTGGCTATCCGAGCTTTTACGGACGAAGAGGTAACTGCTTTTTTGCTTCAAAAGGGTATCGAGGAGCGACGGGCGCGGCAGATTGCTTATTTGAGCGAAGGCAACCTTTCGACGGCGATGCGTCTTACACTCGATACCGAAGACGACCGCCACACTTGGTTTGCCAATTGGATGCGTAAGTGCTATTCGCGCGATTTTGCTACTTTGGTGAAGTTAGCAGATGAGTTTGATGGTTTGGGGAAAGAAAAACAAAAAGGAATTTTTGATTATACCCTCAATTTGTTTCGTGACTTATTCTTATGGCAAAATGGCATCGAAGACCTTCTCAGACTGCAAGATGAAGAATTGAGTTTTGTGCAAAAATTTGGGAAAGCCGTCAATCCTAAAGCCATCGAATTGTTGATACAGGAAATTACGGAGGGTTATTATCACCTCGAACGCAATGCCCGCGCCAAAGTTTTGTTTTTAGATATTTCGTTGATAGCCGCCCGTACGATGCGCTAAACTTAATCCGTAGTTTGTTATTGAAGAGGTTTGTGTAAAATAGCTGTAAAACGGGCGAAGTTTTACAAATAAATGTGACTTTTAGGGAATTAAAGGGTCAAGACTATGAAACACTCTAAATCATAACGCTCATGAATTTTATCATCACCATCATCGTAGGGGCTATTGCTGGTTGGCTAGCCGATTTGGCTTTCAAACGTTTTTCTTTCTCATTACTTTACCAAGTCTTACTCGGAATTGCTGGGGCATTTGTAGGAAGTTTTTTGTTTGAAGGTGAATTTCATTCTATGTTAGGATTGCCAAGTTTTGTGGCTAGAGTGCTAGAAGCTTTTGTAGGAGCTTCAGTCATATTGCTCTTGATTATTTTGTATCGCCGTTTTACGAACAAAAGCTAAGGTGATTTGCCGGTTTAAGATATTACAAGAAAGCCTCGAATTTTTTCGAGGCTTTCTTGTGAGTTAACGTAAAGTATAGCTTGTTATTTTCTGTTGATTGACTCCGAAGCAAAGAGTGTTGTTGATGTTTAAGATACTTCGCACTTCACCCTTAAGATTGAAACCTGACCGAATTTGAGGTACATAGCTAAAGTTATTGTTGCCGTTGTTGTGCAGCAATATTCCCAAATTAGCATCATACTGGCCCAGCCGCAAACGCGTCCGAAGCTGATTTCCACAAACTAATAAATCTTTTTTGCCGTCTTTGTCATAGTCTATGACTGCCATAGCGTGAATAGGCGACATTTGAATCTCAATAGGCAACGGCTTAACTACAAATTTGCCATTAGCGTTTTGCTCAAACAATGTAGTGGCGAGGTGAGTGGCTTCTAATCGCGTGGCCCCTTCTAGCTCAGAAGCTCCAAACATATCTTTGAGGGTGGCATCGGCGTAAGTTTTATAGTCGGTGTAGCGTTTACCCATGATAGGAAGTTGACCTATCATTTCATCGCGGGTGATGTATGGATAGCTCTTGCCTTGAATGTAGGTACATAAAATGGGATCAATGCGACCGTTTTGGTCAAAATCCTTGAAATACAATTCGGCGGGCTGTGTAGGAGAAGCCTGCACTTGAGAGTTAAGTCCCAAATTGCCTATCAGCAAGTCTTGTTTACCATCCCCATTCAAATCTTCCACAAGAAGTTTGTTCCACCATCCATTGTATTTCTTATCAAAATACTTATCCGTTTTATCCTCCAATTTTCCATTGACTTGTTCAAAAACCATGACAGGCATCCATTCTCCTACTACAATAAGTTCCGCTTTTTTGTCACCATTAAGGTCGAGCCAAGCGGCGTCAGTGACCATGCCTACTTTTTGAAGGGTAGGTGCTAGAGAAGTAATTGCATCCTTGAAATTACCCTTGCCGTCGTTGATGAGTAAAAAGCTAGTGGGAATTTCGGGATAACTTCCCGGCACCACGCGTCCACCCACAAATAAGTCGGGTTTTTGATCACCATTGATATCGGCTACTCTTACGCAGCTTGTGCTAGCAAGCATGGAAGGCAGTGCAGCAGGGTTTTTGGTGAAATTTCCTTTGCCGTCATTGAGATAAAGAGCATCTTGGAGAAGAGGATCGTTGAGGGCAAAATTGGCATAGCCTCCATGACATACGTACAAATCAAGCGCACCGTCTCCGTTGGCATCAAAAAACAAAGCATCGCTTGCATCACTTTTGGCATCTGCTTCAAAGGCTGTTTGTGGTTTTTTGGTGAAACTTCCTCCTTTTTGTTGGACAAAAAGTGCTCCAGCTTGCCCATTGCCTCCTCCCACAAAAACATCTTCAAGACCATCGCCGTTTACATCCCCTTTTGCCATAGGAGGGCCAGGGTAAGATTGCGGATTGACCATCAGGATTTGACGCTTGAAATCGTTGAAACTGGAAGCAGGCTGAGTGTACGCGATTTGCGAAGGTGTTTCTTGGAAAATAGGAGCTACCTTATTGGGTTTAGAAGGAGTTTCGGTAGCGTCTTTTTCTTTGAGGGTGAGCCATTGATTGGCTTTGAGGTTAGTGAGGCGTTGTTGTTTGCCATTAGGCCAAACTATTTTCAAGGAGTCCACAGTTGCGATTTTTCCAAGTCCAAAGTGTATAATACCCGATACACTCGACTGATAGCCACGCATAGGCATTTGCTCCAAGTATTGAACTTGCCCTTTTTGATAGATAGTGATTTTTGCCCCAATACCTAGCCGGTTCATCGACCCTCCCTCAAGGCTTATTTTGAGGTAATGATGTCCGAGTTTTTGCTGGGCGTCGTTTTGGTAAATGAAAGCAGGCTGATTGATATTATTGACGACAAGATCAAGGTCGCCGTCATTGTCCAAATCAGCGTATACAGCCCCATTGCTATTGGAAGATTGGGCTAGTCCCCACTGAGAGCCTACATTTTTGAAAGAGAGGTCTTTGTTGTTTTTGAAGGCATAATTGACGACGTTGGAAGCAGGCATTTGTTGTACCAAATTGAGTACATCCTGACGGCCAATGTTGGCTTGATTTTGTTGAAAGTCATTCATGTATTTCAAAAAATCAAGATTTGTATAGTCGCGCAGGTAGCCATTGGTAATGTAGAGGTCTTTCCAGCCGTCGTTGTCATAATCCGCAAAAAGGGCTGCCCAGCTCCAGTCGGTATTAGAAATACCTGCCAATTGACCAATTTCGGAGAAAAGAGGTGAGGGAGTCTGAGTAGCACCTTGGTTGAGCTGTAGCATATTGCGCATGTATTGCTTATGAAAACCGGAGCGTACTACCATGTCAAACTTCTCATAGTTGTCAGGAGCCATGAGGAGTTTTTGGCGGCGATTGTCTTCGGGTAGCATATCGAGCGTAAAAATATCCGGAGTGGCGTCGTTGTTAATGTCGGCCACGTCGTTGCCCATCGAAAAATGAGACGTATGCCCTATTGAGGCGGCTAGTTGATTAGTGAAGCCGCCTTTTTGATTGTTGATATAAAGCCGGTCAGGAATCGTGTAGTCGTTGCTGATATAAATATCAGGCCAGCCGTCTTGGTTAAAATCCCCGATTCCTGCTCCCAATCCGTACGAGAGTGCCGAGCTATGGATGCCCGATTGTTTGGTAACATCCGTAAATCGTTGCCCTTGGTTCTTAAAAAGTCGTGAGCCACTGATGGCATCTTCTATTTTTTCCAACTGAGCACTGCTCGATTCGTTGAGTACGGGCAAAGATTTGATGTTGTGATTGAGCAAAAACAAATCTAAGTCTCCATCACAGTCATAATCAAAGAAATAGGCATTGGTGCTAGAGGAAGGGCTATCAAGCCCATATTCGGCAGCTTTTTCGAGAAAAGTCGGAATCCCTTGGGGATTGTTGCCTTGATTGATAAACAACTCATTGGTTTTTTTTTCGGGGGGCAGATTGCCTGAATGACACACAAATATATCCAGAAGTCCGTCGCCATTGACATCCGCCATCGTAACGCCCGTTTTCCAAGGGCCTTGGCGACCACCTGCACCCGAAACATCGGTAATGTCTTCAAAGGTCATTTTACCTTTGTTGAGGTAGAGTTTGTTGGCGCTGAGATTGGCCGTAAAGTAGAGGTCGTCGAGTTTATCGCCATTAAGGTCTCCCACTGCTACACCACCACCATTATAAAAATATTCGTACATCAACACATTAGTATTAAGTCCTTCAGTGATAATGTTCTGAAAATCTACGTGTGTTTGTTCGGGGGTAAGGAGGGTAAAAAGAGCTGGTTCGTCATTGGCAATAATCTCTTCTTTTTTTTCTGAAGAGGAATCTTGGCAGCCGATTGTGGTCCATACCAACAAACTTAAGACGTAAAAAGAGAAAGGTATCTTCATAGAAACTAAAAATCGGGTTGGAGCAATGACAAAAAAATGAAATAAGAATTAAAGTAATTGATTACAAAACTGTAGTAAATTTTTGAGATTGTCTTCATCGTAAACATCAATAGGATGCTCTTTAAGGTATTTTTCGATGGCAGATTTATGTTTGGGAAATATCTTAGAAATGCTTGATTTATTAGCTTTATAGAAACGATTGTTTGCGTCGATAAAAAAATAGGTTTTTGTTTTTGAAAACACTATATCTCCTTTTGTTTCAAGTTTTTGGACGGAGCCATTGCCATGCGAAAAGACACTGTAATTTCTGATAGAGCCGGCTCCTGATGATTGTTGATAGGCGCCTTGTTTTTCGAGGCTAGCGAGACGAAATACTTGCTTAACTCCCAGCTTAGCGGCAGGTGTATCTAGCATTACCTCTACATAGCCAATGTCTGGGTTGTAATAAAATACTATGTCATGGATTTGAATATTTTTGATAAGATATTCATTGGAAAGCGAAAGGGTGTCTGAGTTGGGGGCAATAAAGTGCATTTCTCCCAACAAGAGATTATAATTAAGTTTCGCTGTACTATTTCCGCCCGTCAAAAATGATACTATTCCATCCTGAAAGGCGGGTAAGCGATAGCGGTCTGTGAAAGCAACTTGTTTTTCAATTTCTTTCTCCGACTTAATCTTAATCAAGTTAGGATTTTGGGCTGCTAGAGATAATGTGATACAAGCTCCCATTCCGGTTATTAATAATTGTTTAAGCATATCCCTGATGTGAAGATGAAATTATTATAACTTAGAAAGGCGAGGTCTTAAAAAATCTATGCCTGTGAGAACCACAGGCATAGATAAGATTACTCAAAAGATGGTGAAATGTAATATTAATAGCCAGGGTTTTGTACCAACTTGCTATTTCGGTTCATTTCATCGCGATGGATAGGCAAGAAATATTGCTTATCTAGCCATGCGCGGTTTTCTTTACCAGGGTCGATTTCAAATACTTTGTAAGTATAATCGTAGCTAGTTGGGTCGTATTTGTAAAGCGTCACGCTCTTACCAGCTTTAAGTGCACCTGTGACGTTGATACCATTTGCTTTGCGGCCTAATGTAGTAGGTGCAATCATCCAGCGGCGCGCGTCATGATAGCGTTGTTCTTCAAGATACATTTCAATGCGTTTTTCGTTTCTCAGACGCTGACGCAGAGCATCACCCGATTCGGTAAGAGCAGGCATTCCAGCGCGGAAACGGATTTTGTTGAGCCAAGTACGCGCTTCGGCATCTTGACCTAATTCGATAGCAGCTTCGGCATAGTTGAAGATAGCCTCAGTATAGCGGAACAAAGGCCAAGGAACTTGTTGCCAAGTATTTTGATCTACAATTGCAGGATTTGGATCGATAAATTTACGTGCATAATAGCCAGTATAAGTACCATTCCAGTCTTCTACCGATGATTTGCGAGTATCCAATCCGAAGAAAGGAACTTTTGAACCACCACTGACCACTTCATAAGTTCCGGTTTGGATTTGGTTGGCAGGGTCTTTTGAAGCTACGTCGGCAGTACGAGGTTTCCAGTTAGAGCCATCGTATAAAATTGAGGCATAGAAACGAGGGTCACGATTGTCATAAGGTTTGGTAGCATGATCGGCTTTATTCCAATCAAACTTGGTACCATCCATCATTTCATAATCATCTACCATCAATTGGATAGGGGTATTACCAGCCCAGTTGTGGTAGCCATTAGGGCCATTAAACAACCCTTGGCGGCCACCGTTTTCTTGCTTGGCATTGATGAAGTAGCGTCCTAAGATAAGTTCTTTTTCGCCACCGTTTCTTGACATCGCAATGTTGTGATAGTTGGCAGTTCCGTCGTCTTTAGAAGCAGCTTTATCCAGTGTGAGCTGATAACCCAATCCCGTTACATCCAATACCGCTTTGGCAGCATCTTTGGCTTTTTGCCAGCGCTCAGTACGGCTACCACTTGTATATCCAAGGATTTCTGGTTTAGAAAAGGCAGCCAAAACAGTTGATTTTGCTTTTGCGGTAGGTACGTCGTACAAATCGCTAGCGGCATAAATCAACACACGAGATTTAAGAGCCAAAGCAGCAGCTCTTGTAGCTCTACCTGCGGCCAACGATTTGCCATTGAGGAGGGTTGCTGCTTCATCGCAGTCTTTTACGATAAAGTTTACACACTGCTCAAAAGTATTACGCTCCGATAGGTAGTCTGCTTCTCCCAGCTCGAATGGACGATCCACTAGAGGAATACCTCCATAGTAGCGTAGGAGTTGGTGATAGTAATAAGCACGCAAAAATTTTGCTTCACCTTTCAAGCGTTCTACCAAAGTAGCATCATTGAATTGGGGTTTTTCCAATTTACTCAGTGCCAAGTTACAAGCACGGATACGTGAGTACATATTGGCCCAGCTCAAAGTTCCATTGATCCAGCCTGGATCGGCGGGATTTGAACGTGATTCAGTAATCGTAGTAATACCGCGACCAGGGTGAGTAAAAATAGTCTCATCGGTCAAAGAGGCGAGCATTTGCTCGTCAAATCCTCCATTACCAAAACCTGCGTAAATTTCAGTAACAAACGCATCGGTCAAGGCACCGTCGGTCCAAACTGTCGATTCCGACAACTGATCCAGAGGTTGGGTATTGACAAAATCACCGTTACAACCTGCCAAAACCAACATGGCAGAGAGAGCAGTGACTGATATGTATTTTAGTTTTTTCATATTTATTTCAAAAATGTTTGTTAGAAAGAAACTGTCAAACCAGCATTGATGATACGCTGCTGAGGATAGTATTGACCAGTTGATGAGCTTGATTCAGGGTCAAACGAATCGAATTTGGTGATAGTGAAAAGGTTCAAGCCATTGATGTAGATACGAGCATTTCCCATACCCACTTTGCTTGTAAGTACTGAAGGAAGGGCATATCCAAGCTCAAAGTTTTTGAGACGGATATAGTCCGTATTTCTAAACCAGTAAGAGTTACCACCAGAGAAGTATTGGTCACTACGGTTAGCAATACGAGGGTGTACGCTGCTTGGATTTTCTACCGTCCAACGATCTCTGTACATGCTATAAAGGAAGTTACCAATATTACCCATTTCACCAGGGCTTACGTATTGTTTAGCACCTGCCGAACCTTGGAAAAGGATATTTACATCAAAACCTTTGTAGCTGGCAATTAAGCTCAAACCTCCTTGGAACATGGGGATGTTGTTGAAATTGGTACGAACTCTATCGTCAGGCGTGATTTTACCATCACCATTGTAGTCCACATACTTCATATCACCAGGGCGAAGGGTATTTACGATCGCTTTGTAATCAATTTTATTTTCATTGATTTCGGCTTGATCTTTAAATACGCCATCATACAAATAAACTTGTTCGGTATTCATAGGCTTGCCAGTAGTGCGTTGCCATTCAGGAGCACCTGGAGCTTCGTCCCAGAAAAGGATTTTGTTTTTGGCATATCCTCCGTTTACGCTTACATTATATTTGAAAGCACCTGCTTGGTTGCGATAGCCAATGTTGAATTCCCAACCTTTGTTAGCCACTTCTCCGATGTTTTGCGCTGGCAAAGAAAGACCTGTTGATTGAGGTACCGAAGCGTTTTTAAACCACAAGATGTTGGTACGTTTGTTTGAGAAAACGTCAAACTCAAAGTTGATTTTACCGTTTAGCAACTGACCTTCCAAACCGATATCGGCATTATTAGCGATTTCCCAAGTGATGGAGTTGTTAGGAACACGTGTTTCGTACAAAGTCTTAGTCTCTGTATTGTTAATGATATAACTACGGAAACCATAAGTAGACAAGTACTGATAAGTAGCAAGAGTAGTAGTGTTAGGAAGATACACTTGGTCGTTACCCATTTGGCCATAAGAAGCGCGGAGTTTCAAGTAGTTGAATACTGGTAGCGATTTTTTGATGAAATCTTCTTCAGACAGTACCCAGCCCACCATGGCACCAGGGAAGAAACCATAACGTGTAGCTTCAGGGAACATATCTGAGCCGTCATAACGCCACAAGAATTCAGCTAAGTATTTTTCTTTGTAGTTGTAAGCCACCCGACCGAAGTAGTTCAAACGAGCACGTTCGAAAGCCCCACCACCGTTGTTTTTCTCTAAGTCACCACCGGCAAAGATTTGATCAAGGGCAGGAGAGATAAAGTAACGACGGAAAGCGTTGAAGTTATCACCTTGGATAGTTTCTTTGTTTGTACCAGCCAAGAATGTTAGACCGTGTGCGCCAAAAGTACGCTCATAGGTAAGAATACCTCCTAAAAGAATATTAAGCTGGTTTTCGTTGGTCAAAGTAAGGCGAGGCTCGGCAGGTCCGCGTTTACTAGCAATCAATTTGGGAGTTACGCCATCGGCTTCAAAGCCAGTACCACGCTCATATAGAGTCCAAGGAGTTTCCCAACGACGCATGTTGCGCGACAAAATGTCGATAGAGGCAGTTCCTGTAAATTTCAAACCTTCTACGCCAGGGATTTTGATGTCGAGCTGTCCGTTGGTTTGAAGATAATTACGTTTGTCTTTATCATAACCAGTGGCATTGGTAGTGATGACAACAGGGTTTTCACCGTTCTCAATGTCAGGACCAGGGCGTCCGTCAGGCCAGTAAGCAGGCTGTTGGGGTTTTCCACGCATCAACATCCGGAAAATCGCACCAGCACCTTTGGTAGGAAAGAAACGAGACTCTTGGCGGCCAGTTACACCCATATTCAAGTTGATGTATTTGTTTACTTTGGCGTCCAAATTGATACGGAAATCATACTGCTTATAGCCAGTTGCTGAATTGATATAGTTCCCGTCTTGGTTTTGATAACCCAAAGAAGCCAAGTACTTCACATTTTCTGAGCCACCATTCAATTGTACATTGTGGCGAGTTTGAGGCGACCATGTTTTGAGGGTAGAGCCATACCAGTCGGTATCAGGGTGTCCCCAAGGATCTGAGCCATCACGGTATTTTTGGAAATCTTCGGGTTGGAAAGGAGCTTTACGCTGAGCACCAGCAGCGGTAGTATATACCCCTGTTGACTTGTAAGCTGCAGTAGCAGCTGCCCATTCGCTGGCAGGCAATCCATAAATATCCAAGTCATTGAGCATCTCAGTATATTGAGCAGCATTGGCTAGCTTGGGCAATTGGGTAGGTTGTGCCCAACCTTGGTTAAATGAGTAAGAAAGCTCAGGTTTCCCAGATTTACCTCTTTTGGTAGTAATCAAAATAACCCCGTTGGCAGCACGAGCACCGTAGATAGCAGCCGATGCATCTTTCAAGACGGAGATAGTTTCGATATCAGCAGGGTTGAGGCGATCCAAACCACCCGCACGACCTGGAATACCATCGATTACGATAAGGGCGTCGTTGTTTCCGAGGGTGTTTGACCCACGAATACGGATACCCGCTCCGTCATAGCCTGGCTCACCACTACGGTTGGTAGCTACTACCCCAGGAAGACGACCGGCGAGAGATTGGGAGAGGTTTACGGCGGGCGATTTTACCAAGTCACCCCCTTTTACACTCACAACCGAACCCGTTACGGTTTCTTTCTTCTGAACACCATAACCCACCACGACTACCTCGTTAAGGGCTTTCACATCTACCATCAATGTAACGTTGATGCTATTGCGTCCATTAACAGGAACTTCTTGTGGAAGATAACCGATAAATGAGAACACCAAAATGGCATTGTCATTGGTGAAGTTTAATGTATAATTACCTTCGTTGTCAGTTACTGTTCCAAGCGTAGTACCTTTTACTAATACACTTACTCCAGGAAGTCCTTGACCTTGCTCGTCGGCTACTTTACCTTTCACTTGTGCCAAGGCAGTCTGCGTGCGGCTTGCAGTTCCTTCAGGAGTGAGGGTAGGATTGATAGAAGCGGTTAAATTTCCTACGGCTACCGTAGGAATGGCAGTTTGTTTTTCAACTTTTCCAGAACGAGTCACTACATAAGAACCGTCGCTACTTTTACGATACCCCAAACCTAATGGTTTCAATAGTGTCTCGATGTTTTTTTCGAGTCCTTCCTTGTAGTTAAGCTCATTTGCTGATACAATATAAGGCTCAACCATTTGGTCAGAAAACAAAATGTCTACCTTATAGTGATGACGTAAGTCGTTTAAGACTTTTTTCAAGCTTTTGGTCCCTTTCCTTTCGGGAGCAGGGGTATGGTGCGCTAGAGGAGAGCGCTCCATGTTTTGTGCTTGACTAATGGGCTGCCCTACCATCATTGCTGCTAGAGGGACGCCAATTAGCCTCATTTTGTAGCTCATTTTTGTCATAGTAGATAAAATAAATTAATTGTTAGTTAAGATTGGTTAATGAATTGACTTGAAGATTACTTGTTTGTCTTTCTGTTGAATAGAAACTGGTAGAATTTCGGATAAAGCCGTTAATAACTCTTCGGCATTGCGGGCTTGAAATGAGCCAGACAAAGAATAATCGAGCAATTCTTTGTCTTCTATTTGGGCCCGGATGCCGTAGTTATTTTGAAGAAGTGTAACAATTTCTTTTAGGTTAGTTTTGTCAAATACAAAGCGATTGTTTTTCCACGCGGAATAATTTTCGGGGTGAAGCACTTTTTTTACTTCCATGTTTCCCTTATCGGTAAGGGATACCAAATCCCCAGGTTTCATGGTAAAAAGCTGTGGACGTTGGTTTTTAGAACGATACTGAATATTGACCTTGCCTTTGGTAAGTACCACTTTTGATTGATCTTCCCGTGCCAACACCGTAAACTCGGTTCCGAGTACTTCTACATCAAAAGAGGCCCCTGTCTTTACTAAAAATCGTTTGTCGTCTTTGGTATGAACTACGGAAAAATCCGCCTCTCCTTTCAAAAAGACAGTGCGAGTAGAGCTCCCAAACCCAAAGCGTGGAACACTCAACGACGAATTAGCATTCAAGGATACTTTACTGCCATCTTCTAGGGTAAAAGATTGGGTTTGACCATAATTGGTGGTATATGTTTTGGTGAAAATTTGCTCTTGATAGAGCCACAGAGTGACGAGTGAAATAAGTAAAAAACTTGCGGCAGTAAGTTGGATACCCCAGTTCCACCACTTGTTTTTCAATTGTCTTTTTTCAATAGCTTCAGTTGGTTGTTCATTAGCTAAAGAAGGCATCTCTAGTTGCTTATGGAACCGCTCTATGCCTTCAGGCAGGTTTGCCTGATACATAGGTCTGCTCAATTCCCATTCATGAAGACACAAATAGAAAAACTCTTCGTTTGAAGGGTCTAGAGCCCATTCTTCTATTTGAGAGCGTTGAAGAGCGGTAACTTGACCAGCAAAATAATCAAAAAGAAGGGGTTTAGTAACAAAAATTTGTCTCACAAAATGGTATTTTAAGGGCTTTTAGTATTACTTTCATAGGATAGACACATGTGCTATCTACAAACCCTTATACCAGATTTAAAATTTTTTAGAAAAAGATAAATTTTGCTAGAAATCAGCCAATAGAGCGGTGACAAAACTCAGTATTGTAATGCCTTTTGCTCTCAACATATCTCTGAGTGTGTGATTAGCTTTTCTAATCTGAACTTCAATCGTGCGCAACGATAATTGGAGTATATCGGCGATTTCAGCATATTTTTTGCCTTCAAACCGATACATCAAATAAATCTTGCGTTGTTGTGAGGGAAGGTTGCTGATTGTTTTTTCGATTTCTTGATACAGTTCTTCGTATTGAGTAACTAAGTCGGGCTGAGAGATGACGTCGTCAGAAGAATTTTCTAAAATCTCCAAGCCTGTCATACGTTTAGATTCCCTTTGCAGATAATTGTAGGCACGGTGGCGTACCGTTTTGTACAAATAAGCCCTGAAAGAGGTCGTTACTTCGCGATAGGTCTCTTTGGAATAAAATTGATAAAAGATGTCAGATACTAAATCTTCAGCGATGGTTTTGGAATAAAGGAACCTCACTGCATGACTACAAAGGGGCTGATAGTATGAGCGATAAAGTAGCTCACACCCAAGTTGGGGGTTAGATTGAAATGCCTGACGAATAAAAAACTCTACGTCTGCCGGACTTTCTACCTCCTCTAATTCATTCACTTCCTCTTTCAAAATCCGCACCGGAACCTCAACTGTAGGAATAGAGTTGTAATCGATACTAAGGCTCATTTTTAGGTTAGTCAAATATTACTGTATGTAAAGTTACAATTTTACTGCAATTATTACAATTTTCTAGGTGTTATATTGACCAAAACTAATGATAAATTAGCTTACTTTAAGAAAATGTCACTATACCGGAACCCTTTACCTTATCTTAATGTATCTTTGACGATACGATAGTTGCCACAATAGTGAAAACAAAAAAGAAAAAGCTTAAAACTGTAATTAGACCCAAAAAATGGGTGATTGGCCGTAACGATGTGGTAGATTTTCCCGATTTGGGGATAACGGATGTACGGGCTAAAGTAGATACTGGCGCTTATACTTCAGCGATTCATTGTTATAAAGTACAACTTATTAAAGAAACGTTGACTTTTTATTTACCTGCGCATCGTGGCGAAAAACATCAAAAATTTGAAACAAATCATTTTGAGTTAAAAGCCATCAAAAACTCTTTTGGACAGACTGAAATGCGCTATGTTATTAAAACAAAAGTTGCATTGTTTGGTAAAACATTTTTGACCGAATTTTCGCTTGCCGACCGCCAACAAATGCGATATCCGGTTTTGATAGGCCGCAAATTGCTTCGTAACCGTTTTGTGGTAGATGTAAGCTTAGAAAATGTCTCTTACACTCAGAAATTACTTGCTACCCCCGTCTAGATTATTCGCTTGATTGATTAACAAAATCGTAATATTACTTCACCATACTTCCTTTTAATTTTGCCGCGTTTGTTTGTGTATTTATTTGATAAACAAACGGAATTTTATTGACTATCAATTAATTATGAAAATTGCGATTCTCTCCGCTAACTCAAAGTTATATTCTACCAAAAAACTGTTGGAAGCCATTCGAAAACGAGGACATGAAGGGGTGATTATCAATCACTCGCTATGTCATGTAATGATTGAGGAAGAAAAACCAGTACTTTTATACAACAACCAAATTATTGAGGGGATTGATGCTATTATCCCCCGGATAGGCGCCTCTGTTACTGATTATGGCTGTGCGGTGGTCAGGCAGTTTGAAATGATGAAGATTTTTACAACCGTTAAGTCGCAGGCTATCATGAGGTCTCGAAACAAACTAAGGAGCCTGCAAATCTTGTCCAAAGCAGGAGTTCAAATACCCAAGACGGTTTTTGCCAATCAGACCAAAGATATTGACAACTTGATCAAGCTTGTGGGAGGGCCTCCCGTTATTATCAAACTACTAGAAGGAACCCAAGGCGTAGGGGTCGTCTTGGCCGAGTCAGGCAAAGCAGCCAAATCGACTATTGAGGCTTTTTATGGGCTGAAAACCAATGTTTTGATTCAAGAATACATTGCTGAATCCAACGGCGCTGATGTAAGAGCGTTTGTGATTGGAAATAAAGTGGTGGCGGCTATGCGTCGTCAGGGACAGCCGGGCGATTTTCGTTCAAATTTACATCTGGGCGGAAAAGCAGAGGCCATTGTTTTGTCTCAAGAAGAAGAAAAAGCCGCTCTACAATCTGCTAAGGCCTTAGGACTCAAGGTAGCTGGAGTGGATATGATTCAGTCGAATCGTGGACCGATGATTATGGAAGTAAATTCTTCGCCCGGCCTTGAAGGTATCCAAAAAACAACGGGCATCAATGTGGCAGACCTCATCATTGGGTATATTGAAGAAAAAATCCCTGCTGATGAAGGCGACACTATTGGGGTATAAAGTAAAAAATACTAATTTTCGTCTTCTTACCTATGATGAAAATAGTATTATATGCTTGATAAGGCTTCTTACAGTAAACAGCCCAAATGTCTTGTGGCTTTGGATTCCATTATTTTTGGATTTGATGGCGAGCAATTAAAAATCTTATTGGTAAAAAGAGGGCCAAACCCTACCGTACAAACATGGTCACTGATGGGTGGATGGCTCGCTCCCAACGAAAACCTAGAGCGGTCGGCTGAGCGAATTTTGTTTGAGCTAACGGGTCTCAAAAACGTATATTTAGAGCAATTGTATACCTTTGGCGATGTGGATCGGGATCCGATAGAGCGAACTGTATCGGTAGCTTATTTTGCACTGATTAATATCGAACACATCGACTCTACGCTCTCGCAAGCCTATCATGCGGAATGGTTTCCGGTAAGTAAGATGCCCAAAGAACTACTTTTTGACCACCGCCAAATGATAGATTTGGCTATCAATAAGCTACGGTATAAGGCCGCTTTGCATCCGCTTGGATTTGAGTTATTACCCGAAAAATTTACGATTCCGCAGTTACAAAAACTCTATGAAGCTATCTTTCAAACTACTTTTGATAAACGAAATTTTAGCCGAAAAATATTATCGACACGTTTGTTGGTAAAATTGAAAGAGAAACAAAAATCATCTAAAAAAGGAGCTTATTTGTACCAAGTCGATCAAGAAAAATACGAAACCTACAGTAATTCCTTCTTGAATTTTGTTTCAAATTCGGCATTTTAATTCTCTAAATTTTAATACCGATTTGTTGCATCAATGCTGTGGCATTAAATTCTTTGCAAGCGCCTTCTTGTAATTGATAGTCAAACAAAAGCTTACCGTCTTTGAAAGTAGAATAAAAACTGTGGTTGTGAACAAAAGAATGCTCATCTGCCATTTGGCTTAATTCCAAATCATGAGTAGATACAAAACCTGAGGCATTGGACTGATGAAGTTGAAGAATCAAGGCCTCGGCTCCCCGATGGCGGTCGGAAGAATTGGTCCCTTTGAGGATTTCGTCTAAAAAATAAAAAACGGGTACACTGCCCGTTTGAGTGAGTTCGAGCAGGGCTTTGAGCCTTTTGAGTTCTGCATAAAAAGAAGAAGTGTTTTCTTCCAGAGAATCTTGCGTACGCATACTCGTAAAAACCCTGACCAAAGAAGTATCTAAAGATTTTGCACATACTACCGATCCTGTAAGTGCCATCACGATATTGAGCCCTACGGTTCTGAGAAAAGTACTTTTTCCCGACATATTAGACCCCGTAATAAGATAAGTTTGGCCTACATGATTGGCTTCAAAATCATTAGAGACGCGCTTGGAAACGGATAAAAGTGGGTGCCCCAACTGGGAAGCTTTAAAATGGAAAGGGCGTGAATCAAACCTAGCAAAAGGAAGCTCAGGATTGGCATAGGCATAGCCAGCGAGACTATTGAGCGCTTCAATTTCCCCCAACACCCCTAGCCATGTCTCTAAATCCTGCTTATGTACTTTTTTCCAATCTTCTAGCTTGGTCATCCATTGTAAATCCCACAAAGTAGGTAGCCCTATAGCCAACATAAAATAGGGATTAAGCCTAAAATTGAGATTTTCAGTATATTGAGCAAGTTGTTGGATAGAGGCCGAAGCGGTTTGACTAGAAGAAGTTAGTTGTTTTTGTAATTGCTTGAGTTTATCAGCTTTGAAAGGCTGCTGTTCTATTTGGGATAAAATATGCCCGTAGGCTTTGAAAGTGTCAACGATTTGTTGGGATTGTTCGGCATAGAGTTTGACGGATGCGTTCAATCTACCCAAAATATAACCATGAAAACCAAGTACGAGGATGACTACTAGCCACGGAATCAAACCCATAAAAGCCCCGACAATTATACTTATTGAGAATACGGGAAGTATCCGCCAAGAGCGCCATCTTACAATAGATTGATTTTCGCCTGCTTGAAGCCAATTTTGTAGAAAATCTGGTGATTGAGATACTTGCTTTTCTATACGAGCAGTGGCCTCTATATTCTGCCGCCAATCGAGTAGGGGGGTAAGTTCTGTAATGGCAAGCTGACGCATCGTGATTTCGATAAGGTCAGAAGGCGCGAGTAGCCATTTGGCAAGTGTCTGCATACCAGGGTGAGTATGAGCGCGATTGAGTAATCGAAAAAGAGAGTGCTTTCCGAAAATATCTAAATCTGTACAGTAGGGATGATGAGTTGGAATAAAATTTTCGCCAGTCTCAGGGCGCAAAAACGCTAGTGAAAGGCGGGCGATTTCTTCGTGATTGATATCTGCCAATGCCCTCTGTAAATTCCTTTTGTGGCTAACTTGCTGGTGTTTTTTTAGCAAAATTCCAAAAAGCAAGATACCCACTAGCCCACATATAAGGGCTGCCAATAAATAGGATTCGTACAGTGACCAGCACAGAGATATAGTACCTATAAAAAACAGCAACCTCATCCAAGAAAGACGTTGATAAAGTTGGTGAAAGGACTGGGCGCTTTGGTGTGAGTGAGTTTGAAGTTGGGTAAAAGTATCGAAAGGTGTCACGGCTGTAATTTTTCCCCAAAGATAAGCATATTACTTACCAAAGTTGATTAGTTTAATGAAAACATGGGCAATTTGACTGCCGTGGCGGTGTTGTTAAACATCAATTCAAAGATAGTAGGATGCATAAAATCAATCAGTGGGAATTCCGAAATAATCTCCATTACATCAAATTCATTTTTGGCATTGACTACGCACCAAAGCTTAGAGCGATCGCTAGATAACGAATAGGCAGTGATTTTGCCACTTTCCATCAACTGATTGATTTTGAGACGTTGATGTGGGATTTTAGCCAAAAAATCTTCTGGCATTTCTCTTGGCAATATAAATTCGACCATGAATTGACTCATAACATATACGAAGTTATTGGGAAACTCAAATACTTTATTAACAGATGTATGATATAGTGCTTAAGTAACATACCTCTGAGTGAAATGGTTCGGTGGGTTGTGGTTTGGGACTTTAGAATTAAATTTGTGACCTCTTTCATAATACTTGTAAATGAAATTATAAGACGATCTACTTTTACAGATAAATCAACAACTAACAACTTTATGCCTCAGCCTAAGTTTGCTCGCGAGTCCCACACCATCATGACCGAAATGGTTTTACCTAATGATACCAATACGCTCAACAACCTCATGGGAGGGCGGCTGTTACATTGGATGGATATTTGCGCGGCTATTGCCGCTCAAAAACATGCTAACCGTACCGTAGTGACTGCCTCCGTAGACAACGTATCTTTTGCTGAGCCTATTAAACTAGGTAATATTGTGACTTTTGAGGCACAAGTTACACGGGCTTTCAACTCTTCGATGGAAGTACATATCAAAGTGAGCGCTCAAAATATATCGGCAGGCGAGAAGGCTGTGCATACCAATTCGGCTTTTTATACTTTTGTGGCCGTAGATCAAAGCGGAAGACCGATTGAAGTAGCTCCCGCCGTAGCCGAAACTGAAGAAGAAGAGAAGTTGTATCAGAGTGCACTACGCCGCCGGCAGTTGAGACTTGTGCTCGCTGGACGTATGAATCCAGCCGACGCTACCGAACTGAAAGCACTTTTTGGATAAAACGCTACACTATTTCGCTACTTTTAGAAGAAAAGGCAACGGGCTTATCTGCAAATAGGACTTTTGTTTTGTTCCAAGTACTTCTAAACAACTCCGAATTGCGATAATGATTAAGAGCGTCATCATCTTCCCAATGACTGTGCGTAACAAATACATTGGGAAGTGTATAATCTTGCCATAGCTCTAAATGATGACAACCTTTCATGGCCCGAATTTGGTGTTTTGATTGTTCGAAAATGACTAAAAATTCGTTTACCTTTTCGGGAATAAAAGTCATTCTTACAATCCTAATCAGCATTGTTGTAGTAATGATAAAATGAAAGCATCTATTTGCCGCGGTATTTGGCTTTTCTTTTCTGTAAAAAAGCCATAATTCCCTCGCCAGCGTCATAGGTGTGGCTCAGTTTTTCTTGCGATTCGGCTTCTAGTTCGAGCATTTCATCCAGATTAGAATAAATCGACTGATTGAGGGCTTTTTTCATGGCTCCGATTGCCTGCGTGGGAGCGTTTCGATAGTAAGTAATCACTTCACAAATTTCAATATCTAGCTCGCTAGCCTTAACTACTTTGGTGATTAAACCAAGCTGAGCAGCTTCGGTGGAGGTCACTTTACGGCCTGTAGAAGCAATTTCGAAGGCGCGCTGCATTCCTACAAGTCTTGGTAAGAAGAAGGTAGAACCGGCATCGGGCATTAATCCAATATTGATAAATATTTGACTCAAATAGGCATTTTCGGCAGCAATCACCACATCACAAGCGAGTGCTAACGAACATCCCGCACCAGCTGCCACGCCGTTGAGCCGACAAATCACTGGTTTGGGGATAGAACGAATGGCCAAAATCATAGGATTATAATATTGACGAAGCGAATCTCCCAAATTGTTATTATCACGCATACCTTCTTTGAGATCTGCTCCTGAGCAAAAGGCTTTATCGCCAGCGCCTGTTATGACCACTACTCTGATAGTGCTATCGGTTGCAGCGGCAGTGACAGCAGCTGTAATTTCCTGTAACAAACCTGTATTGAGTGCATTATAGACTTGAGGGCGATTAAGAATGATTTTTGCAACGCCGTCGTTGATTTCAAAAAGAATATGCTCGTAGTTCATCAATAGGTAAAATTTAAGTTTTTCATACAAATTGCCATACAGTAAGCAAACTTACTAAAATTCCGAGTGATAAACCCGCTATTACTTGTAAAGGTGTATGAGCGTTGAGATAAAGACGGGCGCTAATCAACAAACCCACGAGTACTGTCAGTATTACCAAAGGATACAAAAGTTGGGTTTGAGAAAACTTAACTGCTATTCCCAAAATAGCTCCAAAACAGCCTCCTATACCTACTCCATGCGCACTGATTTTCCAAGAAAGACTAATAATTCCGACCAATAGGATAGACACTGTAATACTTCCTAAAACAATTCCGATTTCGGGTGATATTTCTGAAAGAGCCCTTAATTGAACTGTAAAAAAATAAGTAGATAGCGCATATAAGAGAGCTGTCACAAAATAAGGTAGCCGCCGGTCGGCTAGGTCTTGCATGTGCAGGCTTTTGATATACTTGGCTCGATAAAGATAATAGATAGTGAGAGCAGGTAATACAAAGGTAGTAATACTCACAAATCCCAATAAAGTGACACGTACGGTCGGGCTTAGAATATCAACCCCAATCACAGAAGGCGCAAAAAAAAACAAAACGCCCAACAGCAAAGTGGGCATCAGTAACGGATGAAGGACTACCGAAAATACCTGAGCTAAACGCGTATTCAAGGGATGACTAAAACATTAAAAGTGAGTACAAACGAAAAAATCGTTACAAAAATAGAAATTCATTTGTAACGTTTCGCTATTACTTTTTTATGTCGTCGCTTTCTTTGTTAAAGTTGTTTTCTCAAACGCGCGACAGGAATGTTTAGTTGTTCGCGGTATTTGGCTACTGTACGGCGGGCAATGTTGTAGCCACGTTCGTTGAGTAGTTTTTCAAGTTTGTCGTCAGATAGAGGATTCCCTTTGGCTTCGTTGTCGATAAGCTCTTTCAAAATAGACTTTACTTCGCGGCTACTAGCATCTTCGCCATAGTCGGTTGAGATACCTTCAGAGAAGAAATATTTGAGGGGATACACCCCAAACTCAGTCTGAACAGCCTTGCTATTGGCTACCCGTGATACGGTAGAGACATCCATTTCAATCAAAGTGGCGATATCTTTCAAAATCATGGGTTTCAGGCGTGCTTCATCACCCTCCAAAAAAAAGTCGTATTGATAATTGACGATGGCATCCATCGTACGTTGAAGAGTATTTTGGCGCTGTTTGATGGCATCAATGAACCATTTTGCAGCATCTAACTTTTGTTTAACAAACGTGACCGTTTCGCGGATATGACGGTTGGATTTGTCGCTTTTGTCGTAAGTATCGAGCATTTCGGCAAAAGAACGACTGATTCGCAACTCTGGAGCATTTTTGGCATTAAGATGTACTTCTAGCTTGCCGTTGGTATTATTGACCCAAAAATCGGGCACCAAATATTGTGCCAAACCATCTTCGCCTTCTACTGAGCCAGGTTTAGGATTGAGCTTCGTGATCAGACTGATGACGCATTTCATCTGCTGATCGTTGATGCTAAGACGTTTCTGAATTTTTTCGTAGTGCTTTTTCGAAAACTCTTCAAAGAAGTCTTCTATTACTTTGATTGCGTAAGTAACATGAGAATCATTGGGGTCTTTGCGGTCCAATTGAAGCAACAAACACTCTTGCAGATTACGTGCTCCAATGCCTGGAGGGTCGAAGGTCTGGATCTTTTTTAAGACTTGCTCTACTTCTTCAACACTGCAATAAAACCCCTGTGAAAAAGCTAAATCGTGTACAATCGCTTGTAAAGAGCGACGGATGTAACCGTCGTTTTCAATACTCCCTAAAAGCTGCATTCCGATGGTGTTTTGACGTTCATTAAGCCTTAAAAAGCCAAATTGTTGTATTAGCGCATCATGAAGGGTATGCATAGTCGCGATCGGCATCTCCCTCTCTTCTTCGCCAAAAGCGCCATCACTGTGCATCTTATAGCCTGCGTATTCGTCTTGATGTAGATAATCATCTAGACTGATGTCGTCTCGATGACTATAATCATCATCATAGTCTTCGTCATTGTCGTCACTGTATTCATCTTTGCTGTTTAGCTCCTCATCCATTCCTTCTTCTAATGCTGGATTGATTTCCAGCTCTTCCTCTACACGAGTCTCCAATTCCGCAGTTGGAATTTGTAATAGCTTAATGAACTGTATTTGCTGAGGCGAAAGCTTCTGCTGTAAAGTCTGATTTAGGCTTAATTTCTGCATGATGGCTTTTGGGTTATAGAGGGTGTTCCATGCGATTGGTTTTGGTGTATTTTTATCTACAAAAATACCCTTTCTCAATAGTCGTGCCAAAAATATTGGTTCGTGCGGTTTTTATTATTTTTTTTTCTCTTTTCTACACTGATGTTTTTTAGATAATATCCTTAAAAGCAAAGTATTTGTTTGTAAATCATTGATTTTCAGTGTATTAATCAATAAATATTCTATTCTGTCTTTTAAATATTCCAAAACGACAAAATAAAAAAACGCCTATTTTTATAGGCGTTTTTGATAATTGACTAGAAAGCGATAGACTAGTAGACTAAAATCAGGTGGTTTTTTTTGCCCTTTGATATCAGTAGATATTTCCCCTGTAACAAGTCAAAATTAGGGGTTGCATTGGGATCGCTTATCTTGGTTTTATTGATACTAAGAGCATTGCCTTGGATAGCCCGTCTGGCTTCGCTTTTTGATGGATAAATCTCATGATTAGTTACTACGGACACCAAATCAGTAACTGAAGTACAGCTTTCGTAGGCATCACGAGAGATGTGGGTTTGGGCTACTCCCTCAAACACTGACTTAAAAGTATCTTCATCCATGCTTTGAAGAGTTTCGAGCGTGCCTTTGCCATACAAAATATCGGAAGCAGCCACGGCCATTTCATAAGCCTCTTGTGAATGTACACGAATTGTGACGTCTTTGGCAAGGGCTTTTTGCATGATATGTAAATGCTCCGCACCCTTGTGTTGTTCTTCTAATGCTTCTATTTCTTCACGGCTATAGAGTGTGAAAACCCGTAAAAGTCGAGGACAATCGGCATCAGTACATTTGAGCCAAAACTGATAAAATTGATACGGTGAGGTCATTTTGGGGTCGAGCCACACGTTTCCGCTTTCGCTTTTGCCAAACTTGGTCCCGTCGGCTTTGGTTACGAGGGGAGTGGTCAGGGCAAAGGCGCGGTGCTCGGCAGTTTCGTCGTTGTTGTTTTCTTTGCGACGAATCAGTTCCGTTCCCGTAGTGATGTTGCCCCATTGGTCGGAGCCTCCCATTTGGAGACGCACGTTCTTGTTTTTATATAGCCAATAAAAATCGTATCCCTGCAATAGTTGGTAGCTAAACTCAGTAAAGGAAATTCCTGTTTCTAGTCTTTTTTTAACGGAGTCTTTGGCCGACATATAATTGACGGTAATATACTTGCCTGCTTCACGCAAAAACTCCAAGAAACCGATACCTTTAAACCAGTCGTAATTGTTGACAATTTCGGCGGGGTTTTCGCTACTCTCAAAATCCAAAAACTGCTCCAATTGTTTTTTGATGCAGGATTCGTTGTAGCGAAGCGTTTCTTCCGAAAGAAAAGACCTCTCAGCTGCTTTGCCAGAAGGGTCGCCTACCATACCAGTAGCACCGCCCACAAGCGCAATAGGCTTATGGCCGCACAACTGAAAATGCTTGAGCAGCATAACCGTGGCCAAATTGCCAATGTGCAACGACGACGCAGTAGGGTCAAATCCAATATAAGCAGTAGTAATACCTTTTTGGAGTTGCTCTTCTGTACCGGGCATCATGTCTTGCAGCATCCCGCGCCAACGTAATTCTTCGATGAAATTTTTCACTTGACTATAATAATTGAGTTGTAGTGGTTTGTAAGCAGTGTTTGGATGTAAAAAAACTGCTTTTTGTTCCCTTTTTCTAAAAAGTCCACAAAGGTACGGGAAAAAAGAGGGAAACGAAACCAAGATTATTTTTCCGTTAAAAACCAACAAGATTTTAACATCACAAAAATTTACTGTAATTTTACGCGGCAAATAACGAATCGTTCATTTGCTATGTTCTCAGACACATCCAAATTCCTCTACGAGGCTCTCACTTACGACGACGTACTGCTCGTCCCCGCTTATTCTGAAGTTTTACCGCGTGATACCAACACGCAAGCACAGCTTACACGCAACATCCGTTTGAACGTTCCATTGGTGTCGGCCGCCATGGATACCGTTACTGAGTACGAACTCGCCATCGCTATGGCACAAGAAGGGGGAATTGGGATGATTCACAAAAACATGAGTGTGGAGGAGCAAGCCGCTCAGGTTCGAAAAGTGAAACGTTCGCAAAGTGGAATGATAGTGGATCCCATTACACTCAACGAAGAGGCTACACTCCGTGATGCTCACCGTATCATGTCGGAGTTTAAAATTGGCGGCATTCCGGTGGTAGATTCCCATAGCAAGCTGATTGGAATTGTGACCAACCGTGATTTGCGTTTTCAGAAAGATTTGACAAAAGGGGTAGTCGAAATTATGACAAAAGACAACCTCATCGTAGGACCAGAGGGCATTGACTTGGAAGAGGCCGAAAGCATCTTACAAGAATATAAAATTGAAAAACTTCCTATTGTAGATCGTGGCGGTAAATTGGTAGGTTTGATTACTTATCGCGATATTATCAAGCGGAAAGATCGCCCCAATGCTTGCAAAGATTCGATTGGACGTCTAAGAGTGGGTGCAGCAGTGGGTGTTACACCAGATCTCATTCGTCGAGTAGAAGCTCTTCTCAAAGCGGGTGTAGATGTCGTAAGCATCGATACTGCGCATGGCCACTCACGTGGAGTAATAGATGCCCTCAAAGGTGTAAAGAATCAGTTTCCGCAATTGGATGTCATCGTGGGTAACATCGCTACGGGTGAGGCCGCCAAAGCCTTGGTAGACGCCGGTGCCGATGCCGTAAAAGTAGGGGTAGGCCCAGGTAGTATCTGTACGACTCGTATCATTGCGGGGATTGGAATGCCACAGCTTTCGGCAGTGTATGAATCGGCCAAAGCTATAGAAGGTAGCGGAGTACCCGTCATTGCAGATGGGGGTATTCGCTACTCTGGTGATGTTGTGAAGGCGATTGCGGGCGGGGGAAGCACCGTTATGATTGGCTCGCTTTTAGCTGGTACCGACGAAGCCCCTGGTGAAGAGATCCTATACGAAGGACGCCGTTTCAAATCCTATCGTGGTATGGGTTCGGTAGAGGCGATGGAAGATGGTTCCAAAGACCGCTATTTCCAAGATGCCGAAGATGATATCAAAAAGCTTGTACCTGAAGGAATCGTAGGGCGCGTGCCTTACAAAGGCAAAGTAGCCGAAGTGCTTTATCAGTTGGTAGGAGGACTCAAGGCGGGCATGGGTTACTGTGGTGCTCCTGATATTGAGCAGTTACAGAAAGCGCAGTTTGTCAGAATCAGCGCTGCGGGGATGCGCGAGAGCCACCCTCACGATATTCAGATTGCGAAAGAAGCCCCTAACTATACTACTAAAAGATAGGAGTTTTGTGACTACTTAGCCTTAGGCAATAAGCTTTAAGCAGTAGGTATTTTTGGTAAGGTTGTTAGGCAATCACAGATAAGGATTAACTGCCCGGCTGCCTCGTTGTGTTTTACACCCAATAATAAGCTTATGGCATACAGCCTACGGGGTCGCCCGCGCGGAGCTTATTGCTTAAGTATTAATTTATTCTCAAAGCCTTTCGGAACACCGAAGGGCTTTGTTGTTTATGGGATTTGAAAACCCGATTAAAATAAGCCACATTGCCAAAACCGCATTCGTAGGCAATATCGGTAATGCTGCGATTGCTAGCTAGTAGCCGCGTGGCTTGGTTGACACGGTACTGATTTACAAATTCCGTAAAAGTCAGGTTCATCATTTTTTTGAAATAATGACAAAAAGAAGGAACCGTAAGGTGCGAAAGCGAAGCTATTTCTTGGATGTCAATAGGTTTTTGGTAATTTTCTTGAACATATTTCAAAACCCGATTAAGACGTACTTCGTCGCGTTGGCTTACTTCTAGTTTGAGTCCTTCGGCATTGAGAAAGTAGCATTCGGACGTATTGGCCAATACATGTAGGATATTGACAAGCTCCATAAAACGCTCAAAAGGAGGTAACTCTAGCAGTTTTTTGAGTCTTTTTTTGATTTGTACTTTGGTATCTCCATAAAAACAAATGCCTTGGTGTGACCGCTCAAAAAGGCGTTTGATAGCACTCATTTCGGTCATTTCCAAAAAATCATTCCCCCAAAAGTTCTCCTTGAGCTGCACCACAATTTCTTCATGGGGACCAACGGCCTCTTGTCCAAAACCAGAGTGGGGGACGTTGGGACCGATAAAAACCAAATCACCGTCTTCGTAGTAGCTCAAATGCGTCCCCACGTGCCGCCGCCCCGAGCCCTGATATACACACACAATCTCGTATTCGGGATGATAGTGAAATTGCCACCGGAAAAGTTCGGGCAATACGATGTTGTGTAAAATGCGAAAAGAGCTCCCTTCATCGGGACGAATGACTTCAAATTCGGTTTTCATCGCCTGTGTTAAGATGATTAACCCAAAAATAGGGATAAAAATCTTAATACAGGATAAAAATTGAGCAATAGGAGTTTATTTTTTTCTTGAGAAAAATTTGAACTTTGCCATGAATACTTTAAAAATTGGCTTTATCTCACAACCTATGATGTTTAAGGAGCGGGTGTTATCCCGCTTCATTTTTTTAGTTTTTTATTCCTCCCTTATCTATATTTTTAATGTTATGCTATCTTATTGGAAAGTAAAGCTTTCGATATTTCTCAATTATTTCGTTTTTGCGATTTTGCTCAATAGCGTCGGTACGGTGATTTTGCAAGTCCAACATACCTACAACGTATCAGAGACTTCGGCCTCGGTATTAGAGGCTTTCAAAGATTTGAGTATTGCGGCGGTATCGTTTTTGGTAGCTTCCTATATTCATCGCCTTGGTTACAAAAATGCCATGCTGATTGCATTGGGATTCAATGCCTTGGTGTGTCTGTTGATGCCCACGATTCATTCTTTTGGTATGACCAAAGTGCTATTTGCAGTGGCAGGAGCGGGATTTGCTTTGATCAAAGTCTCGGTATACGGGACGATTGGTCTTGTAACTGCCGACAAGAAAGAACACATCAGCCTCATGAATTTCATTGAGTCTTTCTTTATGATTGGCATTTTGGCAGGTTATTTTATTTTTAGTGGTTTTATTGATGAGAGCTCGCCTACTGCTTGGCTCAATGTATATTATATCCTAGGTGCGATATCACTTATTGCCTTTACCCTACTTCTTACTACTTCTTTTGATGAATCTTCGCTCCAAACCGAAGAGAGCAAGCCCTTCCTGGATGACTTTGTGGAAATGTTTCGGTTGGTGGTGTTACCGCTAGTACTGGTATTTGTAATATGTGCATTTACCTATGTTTTGATTGAGCAAAGTATCATGAGCTGGTTGCCTACCTTCAACAACAAAGTACTGCATTTACCGGCTGCATTGAGCATTCAGATGGCGAGTCTATTGGCGATTGCGACGGCAGTGGGGCGGTTTTTGGCGGGGGTTCTTCTCAAAAAACTCAATTGGTTAATTGTATTAGTGGGTTGTTTGATAGTGTCGGGGGGGCTGGTATTGGTAGCTCTTCCTTTGGCCCAAAACATCGATACAAGTCAGGTGACAGGCTGGGGAAATGCACCTTTAGCCGCTTTTATTTTTCCCATAATTGGTCTTTTTTTAGCTCCTATCTATCCTGCTATCAACTCGCTGATTCTTAGCTCACTTCCTGTACGACAACACGGACTCATGTCGGGCTTGATTGTGATTTTTTCGGCTTTGGGTGGAACCACCGGCTCGCTGATTACAGGCTATATTTTTGAACATTATGGAGGGCAAACAGCTTTTTATTTTTCACTTGTTCCGATTGGTCTTTTGATAGTTGCGCTCTATTTTTTTAGCCGATTGCAAGGAAAAAATACTACCGTTCAGATTGATTCAATGGGCGGGCATTAATTTGATTTTTATAGCTATTCTTCAGTTTTCTAAACTAATTATCGTATCTAAAATTTACTCCCATGACTTTGTTAGAAGCACGTAACTCCGGTTTTATGCTCATGGAAGATTTTCAGTGTTTGTATGAAGAAATCCAACAAAGTGGGATATTCTCTGATTCAAAGACTTTTACAGATGCCATCGCTAAGGGCACTATTGCAGAGATTTTGGAAGCCTATCATCGGCAAAAACAAGAACCAGATTTTGATTTAAAATCTTTTGTAGAAATGTTTTTTGTAATACCAATAGCACAACCTGCTGATTATCAAAGCGACCCATCAAAACCCCTGCGCTTACATTTGGAGGACTTATGGCTTATCTTGACACGTTCCCCCGCCAAAGCCCAAGGAACATTGATTGAGCTTCCTTACGATTATGTGGTACCAGGGGGAAGGTTTAGAGAAATTTATTATTGGGATTCGTACTTTACTATGCTGGGATTGGAGGTGTCGGGGCAGTATGCGCTCATCGAAAGCATGGTCAATAACTTTGCACATCTGATTGATACCATTGGTTTTATCCCCAATGGCAATCGTACTTATTATCTTGGGCGTTCGCAACCTCCCTTTTTTGCCCTTATGGTGCAGCTTTTGGCAACTCACCAAGGGGAAGAGGTGTGGCAGCAATACTTACCCCAACTGGAAAAAGAGTATGGCTTTTGGATGAAAGGACGAGAAAAACTTTCGTTACAAGATGATCATCAACGTGCCCAAGCCCGGACCGTAATGCTTCCTGACGGAAGCGTACTCAATCGCTATTGGGATGATGTGCCTCTTCCTCGGCCCGAAGCTTACAAAGAAGATGTAGCGTTGGCACAACAAATCAAAGACCAAAAGCCTGAAGATGTATATCGACATGTGCGGGCAGCAGCAGAGTCGGGCTGGGATTTTAGCAGTAGGTGGTTTAAAGATGGTCAAAATATGACGACTATTCATACGACCGATATTATTCCGGTAGACTTGAATTGTTTGCTTTTTTATCTCGAAAAATGTCTTCAAAGGGCCTATAAAAACAATGGAAATCACTTTTTGGAGGCTATTTATCAACAAAAAGCGACTCAAAGGCAAGGTGCTATCGAGAAATATTGTTGGAATGTTTCAGAGGGGTTTTATTCTGATTATGATTGGAAGATGCAGGTTATTGTCCCAAATCATACATTAGCAGGAGTGTTTCCACTATTTTTTGGAATTGCCTCGCAAGCCCAAGCGACTCAAGTAGCCGAAGTATTAGAAAAGAAATTTTTAAGAGAGGGAGGACTACTAACTACTTTACAAACCACTCATCAACAATGGGATGCACCCAACGGCTGGGCACCACTTCAATGGATAGCTTATAGAGGGCTTAAAAATTATGGTTTTGAAACACTTGCCAAAGAAATAAAACGACGCTGGACCCAAAACAACGAGATGTACTATGCCAAAGCAGGCAAGATGATGGAGAAGTACAACGTGGAAGGGCAAGAAGAATCAGCGCAAGGAGGAGAGTATCCTAATCAAGACGGTTTTGGATGGACCAATGGGGTTTATTTAAAAATGATAACCGACGATGATTTATAAAACCAAAAGCGAATGAGCGAATTCGCTTTTGGTTTCCGCCATTTCATATCTTTAAAAAGGCAAGCTATCTTCGTCGTCACTTTTAAAAGTGGTGGGTAGTTCGGTAGTGGGGCGTGAGGAGGTAGAAGCCGTAGGCATTGCCTCAACAGAAGATGCACTAAGGGACTCAATTTTCCACGCTTTTACGTCGGTATACCAGCGACCGTTGTATTCACGGCTTTCGATGTCAAAAGATACATTGACGTCATTGCCAATCTGTAGCGCACTTTCATTGATTTTGTCTCCCCAAGCAGAGATACACACTTTTTTGGGATATTGCCCTTCGGTTTCGATGACAAAATCCTGTTTTTTCCATGCGCCGTTTTTGCCTTCTCCTGTCTGTAAGGCCAATAGCTGAATCACTCTTCCTTTGATGTCCATAATATGATAGATGCTCGAAATTCGATTGCGATTTTGGTGATAGTATATAAAAAAAGCGAGCTATCAGTATTATCTACCAGCTCGCCTTCTTATGGATTGAATACTGGGCTTAGTCTTTGAAGAATTTTTTGTAGTTACGCTCTTGACTTTCTAAGAGGCTTCCTACCCAAAATGCTAGTCCAAGCAATGTAGCGTAAAATATAAGAGTACCAATAGTTCTTAAGTCCATTATATTGATTTTGATTTTGTGAAACCTTTTACAAACTGTACAAAAGTAATAAGGGGAGGAGGTTAGATACAAGTTTAATCCTTGTTTTTTTAAGAATTTCTCTGCTGATTCTTATCAATCTAAAGCACTCCTTTGGTAGAGGGCAAAACATCCAGTGCCTTGAGGTCGCGTTTTACTGCCATTTTTATGGCTTTAGCCCAACCCTTGAAAATCGCCTCAATTTTGTGGTGTTCATTGCTGCCTTCACATTTGATGTTGAGGTTGCATTGAGCGGTATCAGAAAAAGATTTGAAAAAATGATAAAACATTTCGGTAGGCATTTCTCCGATTTTTTCGCGTTTGAAATCCGCATCCCATACTAACCAAGGGCGTCCTGAGAAATCAATAGCGACTTGTGCGAGAGCTTCGTCCATTGGAAGCAAAAAACCATACCTACTGATGCCGCGCTTATCGCCCAAAGCTTTACGATAAGCTTCTCCTAGCGCTAGGGCGGTATCTTCGATAGTATGGTGCTCGTCGATGTGTAGGTCACCTACCACTGATATTTTCAAATCAGCACCTGAATGTTTGGCCAATTGGTCGAGCATATGGTCGAAAAAACCAAGCCCAGTTTGCATTTCTGATTTTCCGCTACCGTCTAAATTAAGTTCTATCTTGATTTGGGTTTCTTTGGTATTTCGCTCTACTGATGCAGTACGGGCTGGTAAGCGCAAGTGTTCATAAATTTCATCCCAATTGTTGCTAACAAGCGTAATGGCTTTTTTGAGTTCGGGAGTAAGGTTGTCGGGCCATTCGGGGGCAATAAAAATGGCTTTCGCGCCGAGATTGACGGCAAGCTGAACGTCGGTAAGGCGATCGCCTATTACGTAGCTATTGGCCAAATCATAATCTTCACTGAAATACTCTGTCAATAAGGCTATACCGGGTTTGCGGGTAGGGGCATTTTCGTGAGGAAAGCTACGGTCGATATGAATATTTTGAAATACCACACCTTCTCCTTCAAGGGTCTGGAGCATTTTGTTTTGGGCTGGCCAAAAAGTATCCTCAGGAAAAGAATCAGTACCTAGCCCGTCTTGGTTGGTCACCATCACAAAACCATAGTCGGTGTCTTCGGCAAGGCGCCGTAAATTAGAAATCGCTTTGGGTAAAAAAGCCAGTTTTTCTAGTGAATCTACTTGAAAATCAACGGGAGGCTCGACGATAATGGTCCCGTCGCGGTCTATGAAAAGAAGTTTTTGCATTACTTACTTAGTTTAAACTGCGAATATCGAACTTAGCAGCTCGTTTTTTTATAAATTGCTTGAAAATTTTCTTGATCCAAACTAAAAACTTGATGAAAAAAACACTCCTTTTTAGCGCTTTACTGGCGACAGCACTAGGGCAAGCTCATGCCCAAAGTGGCCTCAAGCCAGTCATAAACCAAGCCGCCGATGCAATCGAAAGCAAAGTAATTGCGTGGCGGCGCGATTTGCATGAGCATCCCGAGCTAGGGAATCAAGAATTCAGAACAGCGGGTATTGTGGCTGAGCATCTGAAAAAATTAGGCTATGAAGTGCAAGAAAAGATAGCCGTAACGGGCGTAGTGGGTGTCTTAAAAGGAGGAAAGCCTGGCCCTGTGGTGGCCTTACGTGCCGATATGGATGGGCTTCCAGTGACTGAGCGTGTGGATGTTCCTTTTAAATCTAAAGTAACTACTGAATTTAATAATCAAAAAACGGGTGTTATGCACGCTTGTGGTCATGATAGCCACGTGGCGATTTTGATGGGGGTGGCAGAAGTATTGGCTTCGGTGAAAAAAGACCTCGCGGGTACGGTAAAGCTGATTTTCCAACCTGCTGAAGAAGGCGTATATACGGGAGGGACTTTCGGTGCCAATCGTATGGTAGAAGAGGGGGTTTTGGAGAATCCCAAAGTAGATGCCATTTTTGGTTTACATATCAATTCTCAAACCGAGGTAGGTACTATTCGTTATCGGCCAGGCGCGACAATGGCAGCAGTAGACCAATTGACTATCAAGCTCAAAGGCAAACAAACCCACGGTGCCAATCCTTGGTCGGGCGTAGATCCCATTGTGACGGCTTCGCAAATTGTGATGGGACTACAAACGATAGTAAGTCGGAATGTCAATATTACCGAAAATCCTGCCGTGGTAACAGTAGGTGCTATTCATGGCGGTATTCGTTACAATATCATTCCAGAATCATTGGAAATGATTGGCACTATCAGGACTTTTGGTGATGAGCAGCAAGCGTTGGTACATCGTCGTATCAAAGAGATATCTAACCATATCGCCGAAAGCGCGGGTGCCAAGGCCGACGTAGAGATAGGAATAGGGTATCCTGCCACGGTCAATGACCCCGCTCTGACCGATAAGATGATTCCGACTTTAGAAGCGCTTGCGGGCAAAGACAAAGTACTCATTACCCCTGTAGCGACGGGAGCCGAAGATTTTAGTTACTTCCAGAAAAAAATCCCGGGTTTCTTCTTCTTTTTAGGAGGGATGGCCAAAGGCAAAAGCCCATACGATGTAGCACCTCATCATACTCCCGATTTTTATATTGATGAGAGTGGATTTACTTTAGGGGTGAAGTCTCTAAGTCATTTGGTGGTAGATTATATGGCTATGAATGCCCCACAGGTAAGCTCTCCTAAAACCAAAAAAACAGCTAAGTAATTTTACTATAGCGCTACAATCATACAAAATCGGCTCGCATATCTTGCGAGCCGATTTTGTATGATTGTAATTTGCCCTAAAATGTAGATTTATTTTTTAGCGGTCAGCCATACGCCTAGCATCACCAAACCACCGCCTATAATGGTACTCCATGTAAGTTTTTCGCCTAACAAACTTACCGCTATCAAGGCTGCAAAAACGGGCGTAAGATTGCCTACCACAGCGGCTTTGGTAGCTCCTATTTGTTGTACTGCTTCATAGTACCAGATAAAACCCAGTGCAGTGGCAGTAGTGGCCATGTACAATACCGATGCCAAAGACTGCCAACTACTGTGGGTGATTTGGGAAATAAGATCGTGTTGTAAGGCGGGGCCTAGCAATAGTAGCGCTCCTAAAGTGGCCGAATAAGCACTCAAAGTCAGAGCAGGCATTTGGCGCAAAGTGATTTTTCCTACCAGCGTGTACACGGTCCAACTTATGACACATCCCATGATAAGCAGCTCTCCTAGTCCCCAAGTATTGTCAGAAAATAAAGCCATAAAATCGCCACGCGTAAGCACCACTATGGCGCCCACAATAGATAAAACAATGCCCATCCATTTGATAAACGATACCTGCTCTTTTAAAAATAGCCAACTTCCGAGTGTCACACTGACGGGTACAAAAGCAATCACTAATGAAGCCCGAACGGTACTCATGTATTGCATTCCTGAAAAGAAAAATACATTGTAGAGAAATACCCCGGTAAAAGCGGCGACCAATACCAAACCCCATTGACTTTTGGTAAGGGCGGGAAATTTGCCGTTGGTACGATACAAAAATGCCATCAATAATAAAGAAGCTAAAACAAAGCGCAAGCAAGAAATCGAATAAGGACCTAATGATTGGAGGGCGATTTTGCCAGCGGCAAAGTTGGTACCCCAAAAAAACACTGTGGCAATGAGCTTTAAGTAAGTGAGGCGCATAAAAAATAAAGAGAGGATACGTATGAGTAAAAAAGAATTATCGCTAAAAGTTCAGCAAAAGCCAATCTAAGTGTAATATTTCTATTTTTGATTTTCGTAAATGAATTGTAGCCTTTAGGTGAATAAAAAATAAACAAATCATGACAAAAAAAATCAATATCAACGACTTTCGTTTCGACGGAAATCAAAAGTTTAGTATCAAAAAAGTAGCTTCCAAAATCGATGATTTATATGGAGATAAGGCTGATTATGAGGCTAAATTGAAAGATTTTCGTACTACGATGGACGAGCTCCAAAGTCGCATGTATGCCCATAGCCGATATGGATTGTTGGTGATTTTTCAGGCGATGGATGCCGCTGGTAAAGACGGGACTATCAAGCACGTACTATCGGGAGTAAATCCGATTGGCGTAAAGATTCAATCTTTTAAACGGCCTTCAGAACTTGAGCTTGACCATGATTTTTTGTGGCGTCATCTGGTACATTTGCCTGAGAGAGGCAATATCACCATATTCAATAGGAGTCATTATGAAGAAGTATTGGTGGTAAAAGTTCATCCCGAAATTTTGTTGAAATCCCAAAAACTTCCGATAGAGCTTACCAAAGATTTGGATAAAGTATGGAAGCATCGCTACGATGATATTGCTCATTTTGAGAAGTACCTTTACCGCAATGGAATTCGTACGGTGAAGATTTTTTTGAATATCTCACAAAAAGAGCAAGGCGAAAGACTGATTGAGCGCATTGCAGACCCTTCTAAAAATTGGAAGTTTGAAGAGGGGGATGTCAAAGAAAGGGGATTTTGGCAGCAATACATGGAAGCTTACGAAGAAGCTATCAATGCCACTGCTACCGAAAAAGCCCCTTGGTATGTGGTACCCGCCGATGATAAGAAAAATATGAGATTGCTAGTAGGACAAATTTTGATTTCGGAACTTCAAAAATTGGATATGTCGTATCCCGAAACTACCCCCGAACGCCAAGTCGCACTTCAAAAATTGATGGCTACGATTGAGGAGCAAGACAAAGATTTGTGAGCGAATGGATGTATTTCTTTAATCATTCAAACTCATAAGATAAAGTTGCTCTACTTTTTCGCGAGCCCAAGGGGTTTTACGCAAGAACTTCAAACTTGATTTGATGCTTGGATCATACTGAAAGCAGCGGATATTGACATATTCGCTCATCACTTCCCAACCGTAGTGAGCTACAAGGTGGTTGAGCATCATTTCGAGGGTGACACCGTGGAGGGGATTATTGGCTTGGGGATTGTTCATACTGCAAATATACGCAAGTCGGTATTGAATGAGTGTATTTGAAAATTTTTATCAAAATACAACGACCCCTTTGGCGTTGCGTCCAGCGTGCATATCCGCAAAAGCCGTGGCAAGCTCCTCAAGAGGATAAGTTTTTGTGATCATTTTATCTAATATCAAATCACCCTTGGCATAAAGCTCCTGTAAAATCGGGAAATCGATTTGAGGGCGGGCTTTGCCATAGAGTGGATTGATGTAGATTTTGTCCCATTCAAAAAGATTCATGTCTATTTTGATTTCTTGTTCGATTCCACTGACTTGGCAAGCCACTCCCGCATTACGAATCATGGCTAGAGGTGCAGCGCCTAGCTCAGGAATAGCGGTACACTCAAAAGCATAGTCTGCCCCTCTTCCCGAAGTCAGGGTTTTGACTTGCTCCGCTGCTTTTAGTAATCCTTCATCATTTTTATCGGCCAAAATCGTGTCGGTAGCACCGTATTCTTTGGCCATTTCGAGGCGTAGTGGATTGATATCAACAGCGATGATTTTGGCAGCTCCGGCGATGCGAGCACCTTGAATCACATTCAAACCTACCCCGCCTGTGCCAAGTACTACTACGGAGCTACCAGTTTTTACTTTGGCGGCATTGACCACCGACCCATAACCCGTCATAACGCCGCAGCCCACAATCGCCGCTGATGGAAAAGGCATATCGACATTGATTTTGACACAAGCCGCTTCCCGGACCAAGGTGTATTCGGACATGGTGCCGAGGCTAAAAGCGCGTTCAATAGGTTGGCCGTTGAGCCGCGTTGAAGTCAGCGTGGCATGGCCTCCTGAGGCTTTGTTGCCTGCGGTGACAGGAGAATTGACTTCACAAATATGTTGATTTCCTTCTTGGCATTGAAAGCATTTATGGCAAGGAATAGCCCAATTGAGCATGACCGCATCCCCTACTTGCACTTGGGTAACTTGCGGCCCCACCTGCGTCACGATACCTGCTCCTTCATGGCCCATTACGATGGGCTTGCCCCACGATTGTGAATCCCAATCAGTGTGGCAAATGCCCGCCGCTTTGATTTGGACAATTACCTCATCGCCTTGAGGAGCATCTAGGTGTAAGGTCTGGATTGAGAAACCGCCCTGACCGTTGGCGATAGCGGCTTTGGATGTTAGAAACATCGATTATTTGGCTTGGGGGTATTTGGATAAATCAGGACGGGCAAAATCGGTAAAAATACTATCAGGAAGTTTGTCAAAAACCACAATATCGGTCAAGTCACGGTCGCCGCGCTCCCCAGAAAGATAGATTTTGCCGTGTTTTTTGTAGTCCGTCCAAGGGCGAATGAAATTAGGCTTTTCGGCATCATATTTGGCAAAATACGCCCATTGCCATACCATTGGGTTTGTTTTCTTTACCCATACCTTGTATTTATTGTCGGGGGTATTGCCTACGCCTTTGAAAGTAAGTTGAAGAAGGTCAGCTTCTACACCGTCTTGGGTTTTGTCTTCTCCTAGATACTTGAGTGTCACGCCCGAATCCTTGAGTTTGAAAGGCATCACTAGCCAATAGCTATCATTGATCCAAGCACCTTTGCCACTACGTACGTATTTGGCGATAGAATCGGGGGCTGTTTGTTCTTGGCCATACTTAAAAACCCGCCCTTTGTCGGTGTTGATATTGAGAAGGAGAGTTTGGTCATTGTTGACATTGTCGATTCGTACATTGCCGGTCCATTTGTCCCAGATAAGCTTACGATTACCGAAAAAATTCCAAGCGATGTAGCGGGTTTTGTCCCAGTTTTTGCGTCCGCCCATGTTTTCCATGACTTGGTCGGCAATTTGAATCGCTTTGGCATCAGACCCCGCTTCATCAAAACCAGATGCTGGTGGATTTTTTTGTGAAAAACAGGTTATACCTGCCATAAAACATAGAAGGAAAAAGACAGAACGTGAGGTCATTGGTATAGTTTTTTATGGAAAATTAACTTTTAACGCAAAGTTTACATACGTGATTGACATTTATCACCAAGTTTACTGATTTTTATCATATCATTTCATCTTTTATCTATACAATTTTATGGCATCCAACCAACCTCAAAAAACAATGAGAACGATTTTGGTTCCGACCGATTTCTCTGAAAATTCGCAAAAGGCCTTGGAATTAGCCCAAGAAATAGCCGAACGTTATGACGCAGGACTCTTTTTGGTACATGCGTATCACCCCCCGGTGGTAGATCCTAATCTTCCTGCGGATGCATTGATGGTATTGACCGAGCAGACTGAGAAAATTGAAAGTGAAAAACTAGAATCGTGGGCGCAAGAATGCCGGGCCAATGGCTACGCTTGCAAAAGTAAATTGGTGTTTGGGAGTGCGGTAGAGGTGGTTTTGGACGAAATCAAAGCCGAAAAACCGCTTTTGGTTGTAATGGGGCGTACTGGCAAAGGCGGCTGGCTCGACAAAATCATGGGAAGTGTCGCGTCGGCAGTGGCCTCTAAGGCAACTTGTCCGGTGCTGGTATTGCCGCCACAAACTCAGACGATTACTATTAAAAAAATAGTATATGCCACCGAGCTTGAAAGACCTGAAGAAAATGCCCTAGGGTTTGCTTTCAACCTTGCCGAACATTTCAAGGCGGAGCTTGATTTGGTAAAAGTAAATGCCCCTTTTGAGGTCAATGTGTTTGACGATGAGCAGTTTGTGAATGACATTAAAGGCGTATTTGGGGATAAAAAATACACGCTTCATACCATCGATGATGAGTCGGTAGTAGGAGGGTTGCAGAAATATGCGGATGAAAATCAGGCGGATTTGATTGTGATGTCTACACGCAAACGCGATTGGCTATCAAGTATTATCAATCCGAGTGTGTCTAAAAAAATGGTATTGGCGACGCACATCCCCGTATTAATTTGTCATTTAGAAGAAGCTGTGCTAGCATAGCTTATTTATAAAAATCTTGCGAGAATGGGTTGTTTAGAGTACACCTGAGTCTGGTTAGGCTCAGGTGTCTTTGTTTTTGGACTTTATTCTTTCAATCCAAATCAGATAGAGATTTTGAGAAGAGCGTTTTTTTGAGGCGTATTTACGTTGTTAGCCGCAAGCTTAATCATGGGTATTTCTTCTTCTCTTTTGTGAGCGTAGATTTTTGAGATATGGTTGATTTGGATTTTTGACAAGTCTGTTTGAGTGATGCGCTCTCCATCCACAAAAATGTCAATATCGTTTTTGAATTCTTCGTACAGCGCAAGACGATTGTCGGAGCTAATGTAAAGCATCGTATGTCTTTTTTGATTGTCACTCGCTTCCTTCAGTTGTACTTGATTCCCTGTCCAAGTATATGCCCATTTTTTTTCAACCTCCCAACTTTTTGTAAAGCTTAGTAGTTTGCCTTGGTGGTATTCTTCTACGATAACGGTATCGCCTTTATGGAATGTCTTTGTTTCATAAACATTGTTATCTACTTCTAAATTTTTTTGTTCCCCAAATTCTTGTTGCGTATCTGTGATAGATTCAGAGTGGATGCTAGGCTGGCACATCATTGTTGAAAATGCCACAAACCCAAAAATGAAATATCTCCAAGCATTACAAGAAGAAGGGCGGCGATTCATCATCTGAACTCTTCTTTTGAGCATTGATTGGTTGAAATGATTCGTAAAAGTAAAGTATTCGGGATTGGTGAGAGGTTTCATGGCTTTAGTAAGTATGAATAAGAACAAATGATTGAGGCTTGTATAAATTTTTAGCATCATAGATTACAAAAGATGCAAACTCTTTGATTTGATTGGGGGCTAGTTTGCTTACATACTCATAAGAAACGGGAAAACCATTTTGTCTAAAAAGAGCGCTTCTATTTTCTAATGCTTTTTTCAAAACTTCATTAGCAGGCGTATTAATTTTATACGTAGGTGTCCCTTCAATTCCTTCAAAGGGATTTTGAGTAAAGCTATTAGTTGACATGTAAAGCAACTTATCCCACGACATGCCGTGCTTTATTTTTAGCTCAGAAATTTGGTATTGCAAAATTCGGCTAGAGAAGACTTCCTTGGCACTTGCTTCATCTTCTTTCGCTATCTTTTCTAAAGTAGAGGAGGAAGGTTTGAGAGAAGATGAAAACTGATTTGTATGAGGGTTGTACTTATAAAATTTAGATTTAAAAGGGAGTTTATGGCTTTCATTGCCATGAGTATATACAGAATTGTACCCTTTGCCGATTTGATAAGTTTCAATTTGTTTGATGAAGTTTTGAGAGTTGTCTAAGACGTATTTTGAAACCTTAAAATCAATATCCTGCTTTTTCAATGCTTGCTGAATAATGGCTAAATCACCTAAAGAAATTTTAGGCGTAATCACCCATTCAAACTCGTTTTGGTTTTGATGCAAATACTTTGATTTTTCAGCCTCATCAATTGTAAGAGAAGGTTTGGAAAAAGAAAAAACTAAACCTATTGCCCCCGCGAATAAGAGATATTGTAACGCTGTTTTCCAAGTAACGGCGTTTTTGTTCATCATCTGAATGCGCTTTTTGAGCATTGATTGGTTGAAATGATTCGTAAAAGCAAAATATTCGGGATTGGTGAGAGGTTTCATGGCTAGTTGTCTTTTGTAGTGTACACTAAAATATTAATTTCGTGAAGGTTAGCTTTTTTGTCTTCTACTTCGTATTTGATAGCGTGTTTGAATTTTTCAATCGGAATGCTTTCAATATCAGACAATAAAGCAGGATTATCATTGAGTCTAAATTTGGCTCTATGGAGTGACTCATTTACTTTTATTACATCTTTGCGTTGGCTATTTGTCATAATGGCAAAAGCCTGATGAAAATGTGGAGTGGTTTCTTTGGTCAAGGATTTCGCCAAAAACATACTAGTAGGAACATTGTAAATGCCCAATTGCCGATACCTGTTTATGATTTCGTAGAAAGCTTGTGACCATCTACCATCAAAGTGGGCAAGCCAATTGTCAAGTTGGGCTAGATGCTTGAGGCTTTGCTCCTGAGGTGTGGTACCCTCAAGTAGAGGGATAGTTAAGCTCGTTTTGCGGCTCTGTTCCAAAGAAATAATTTGGGGAGATTTTTGGAACAACAATATGACAGCAATAGGCTCGATAGGTCTAGAGTCCGTATCTTCTCCTCTTTTGATGAGGCGAGGCATAGAAGAAAAACTTTTAACTAACATTTCTGCTTTTCTAATATACCTACCCGACGAATCCATTTGCCAAGTTATAATGTCTATTCCTAATCCATGCTGGTCTAATTCCTGACGAATTTTCACTAGCTCTTCAAATGGTGTTTTTGCCGTAATGAGTAGGTGGAGATAATCGCCCTTGTAAACCACATATTTGGTAGAAGAAATCTTAGGCATTGGGATTTCATTAGAAGTCGTTTCATTTCCTAAAGAAGAGTCTTGGGGAGAAGCCTTTTTGGTGGGAGTTTTCCATACAAAATCCTGCAATGGGGCTGCTGATGGGGTTTTGTGTACTTTTTTCAAAACCGGAACTTTCGTTAGGAGCATCACTTTAACTTGTTCCTGATAAGGTTTAGTAAAAGCCGCACACAACCAAATAGTAGCTATAAACAATCCATATTTTCCAACGACATTCCAAGCAGACTTACGCTTGTTCATCATCTGAATACGCTTTTTGAGCATCGATTGGTTGAAATGGTTGGTAAATGTAAAATGTTCGGGATTGGTGAGAGGTTTCATGGCTTATAAAGATTTGGTAAACACCATTACATAATGATCGCGTAGAAGCTTGTTTTCATGCCATTTTTCCTTAAAAATGACCGAATAGAAATCTTTGATTGAAATTTTTTCAATTTCTTCCAAAGAAGAAGGACGACCATCTAACAAAAAAATATCTCTGCGCCTTGGCTGCGCGATAGATAGATAACCATCACTTGACAAGTTGATTAGGTTTGATTTTTTACCAAGACGACTTGTTTCGGTAAGTTGGGTAATGGTCACACTTGAGCTACCACCCACTCCCGTGTTTAAGAGTGCTTTATTTATTTTATTTTATATTCGATTTGGTTATTAGTCCATTCTTCGTTGGCAATAGCCTCATCGGCGGTGGCTATTTGTTTAAAAAATGGAGTGACATTTGATGTGCCGCAAGATTTGTTTTTGCTGATAGTGATATATCCTACGCGTGAACTGATAGGTTGACCTAAGTCAGAAGAGGATTCTAATGCAAACCCACACTCTCCTCTCTTTAGTCCATGTCCTTTAACGTCTATTTTGATGATGAATTGGTGAAGAGGATCGGTTTTGAATTCTTCCACGTCAAATAAAATCTGATGCTTTGTAAATTCTTTTCGGATATCTACTACATTTTCCAATGTGACCTTGGGAGTAATCAACCAATATAAAACACTGTCTTTGTAATAAACATATTTGGTATCGGATATAAGGTTATTGGTAGAAACCAAGGGCATGGACTGCTCTAAGGTGGCAGTATCTTCTTCCAGAATTTTAGGTGAAACCCAGATGAAATCTTTTAATTTTTCATATTTCGGGGTTTCTTTAGTTACAAAAGCGGCCTTCAATTCAGGTATTTTTTTTATGAGATTCGTTTTTACTATTTCCTGATAAGGTTTGGTAAAAGCCGCACACAACCAAATAGTAGCTATAAACAATCCATATTTTCCAATAACATTCCAAGCAGACTTACGCTTGTTCATCATCTGAATGCGCTTTTTGAGCATTGATTGGTTGAAATGATTAGTGATAGAAGGCGTTTCGTTGCCTAAGGTATTTCGTAAAAGATGATACTGATAAGACTTTTTCTCGATACCGCTGTCAAGTACGGCGCGGTCGGTGATAAATTCTAGCGTCTCTTGGACGAGTTTTTGGTGCCACCAAGCAAAAGGGTTCAACCAAAACACAATCTTCAAAAGCTCTGCCGTAAGCACATCAATACTGTGACGTTGATGAGCATGTATACATTCGTGGATAAAAATCTGATTCCATTCGTCTTCGGTATAAAGTTCAGGATTGAAAAAAATCCAGTTGAAAAAAGAAAAAGGAGAACTGATTTTAGGATTTTCAACCAACGTAATGTTGTATTCTGTGGTGCTAATTGAACTCTGACCTTTGAGCCTCCACAACACGCCAATCTGTATCAGAAGTTTTATCAACAATCCTCCCGCTACCAATGCATATCCAATTGTAAGCCAGTCCTATAGCGTATAATCAGTCTCTCGCGTAGAAAGTGAGACAGGCGCAGTAGAAGAAGGTGGAGAAGTGGAAGGCACCGAAACCGAAAGAGGAACGGTAGCGACAGACGGAGGAGCGGTAGGCAATACCCTCGCAACAGCTTGAGCAGGCGCATCAGGCAACCACTCAAAATCGGGTAAAGGCACAATCGGCAACAGTAGCGTAGCGGCAACATTGAGCCACAAAAGCCACCGATTCACTTGTAAAAAAGTTTCCTTCTTGACCAGCCACGCATAAGCAGTGGTCAAAATCGCTAAAACCAAACTGGCTTTTAGAAGATAAAAAAACAGCGCGTACGGCATGGCAGTAGAGGTTTAGGTTTTGTGGCTAATTGCCCTTTTCAATCATTTGCAATATCTCGCGGAGTTCCTCAGCACTTACTTTGTCATTCTTGGCAAAATAAGACACCATATTTTTGTACGAATTATCAAAATATTCGCCTACCAACTTATTGATAACAAATTGATTTTGATAGTTTTCCTTGCTTATAAGTGGAAAGTATTCGTGGGTATTGCCATAAGAATGGTGACCTACATAGCCTTTTTCTTCGAGGTTACGAATGATAGTCGATACTGTGTTGTAGTGCAAAGGCGGGTCGGTAAAAAATGGCAAAAGGTCTTTTACAAAAGCGCGTTCGGCTTTCCAGAGTGCCCGCATAATTTCTTCTTCTTTGTTTGTTAGTTTTTCCATAGCTCAAATATATAACTATAAACGTAGTTTTCAAGCTATTTTTATAGTTTTTGTAAAAAAATAATTTAGCTTATGAATTTTCTGGGTGTTTTGAAACCATTTAGAAGGATTTTGGTTAAAATTGTATGTAAATACATTTATATTCATCTTATCCCATTTTCCAATGAAAAGACTGATTTTGTTAGGGGCAATGTTTGCTTTGCAGGCATTTATTCAGCGGCCCGTCGAGGCACCGATTCCATTGTGTCAAACCTCTCATGACATGGCAGCGTGGGCGGCAGATGCCAATTTTATGGCCATGCATGAGGCACCTGCGGCTTATCGTTATGCTGGCAAAGGGGAAACTATTACCTTTCCGACGCCCGATGGTAAAACGGGTTCTGGCTTTTTGATTAAAGCGCCCAAGAAGTCGGATAAGTGGCTTTTTGTGTACCAAGAATGGTGGGGACTCAACGACCACATCAAGCACGAAGCCGAAACATACTACAATGATTTGGGGAATGTCAACGTGTTGGCTTTGGATATGTACGATGGTCAAGTGGGTACTACTCCGCAGGAAGCCGGAAAAATCATGCAGTCAGTACCACAAGAACGTTTGACGGCTATCATGCAAGGCGCCTTAAATCACGTAGGCAAAAAAGCCAAAATTGCGAGTGTAGGCTGGTGCTTCGGTGGAATGTTGTCGTTGAAGTCGGCCTTATTGGAAGGTAAGCAAGCCATAGGCTGTGTGATGTACTATGGTCGTCCAGAGCAAGATGTAGAAAAACTTAAAACCTTGAACGTGGATGTATTGGGTATTTTTGGAAAACAGGACAAAGCTCCGTCGCCTGAAATGGTAGAGCAGTTTGAGCAGAATATGAAGGCTGCGGGCAAACAAGTGACTGTGAAAATGTATGATGCGGTACACGGCTTTGCCAATCCAAGTAATCCTAAGCACGATGCAACGGCTACGGCAGATGCTTATAAGCATTCAATTGAATACTTGAAGAAGAAGTTTAGCTAAAGCACTGCCTTTCTCCTTTGTCACCCCGACGCAAGGAGGGAACTGAGCCACTTTGTGGTGGTGTAGATTCCTCCTTAGGTCGGAATGACAACATGGGAATGACAACATGGGAATGACAAAAAAGTCAAAAAACTTTCTCCTTTGTCACCCCGACGTAAGGAGGGGACTGAGCCACTTTGTGGTGGTGTAGATTCCTCCTTAGGTCGGAATGACAACATGGGAATGACAACATGGGAATGACAAAAAAGTCAAAAAACTTTCTCCTTTGTCACCCCGACGTAAGGAGGGAACTGAGCCACTTTGTGGTGGTGTAGATTCCTCCTTACGTCGGAATGACAACATGGGAATGACAACATGGGAATGACAAAAAAGTCAAAAAACTTTCTCCTTTGTCACCCCGACGTAAGGAGGGGACTGATTCCTCTTTGTAGTGGTGTAGATTCCTCCTTAGGTCGGAATGACAACATGGGAATGACAACAGCGGAATGACAAAAAAATCAAAAAGCTTTCTCCTTTGTCACCCCGACGTAAGGAGGGAACTGAGCCACTTTGTAGTGGTGTAGATTCCTCCTTGCGTCGGAATGACAACATCGGAATGACAACATGGGAATGACAAAAAAAGTCAAAAAACTTTCTCCTTTGTCACCCCGACGTAAGGAGGGAACTGAGCCACTTTGTAGTGGTGTAGATTCCTCCTTGCGTCGGAATGACAACATGGGAATGACAACATGGGAATGACAAAAAAAGTCAAAAAACTTTCTCCTTTGTCCCCCCGACGCAAGGAGGGGACTGATTCCTCTTTGTAGTGGTGTAGATTCCTCCTTAGGTCGGAATGACAACATCGGAATGACAAATGCTCCTATCGTGGGAATGACGAGGTGGGATGAATGACCTAGCAAACGTAAGAAACGCTACTCGGAAGTCCAAGTAGCGTTTTCTGCCATTAATTAAACCATTGAAGTTACTGTTTTAACAATTGTTTGCGTTTTTCGCGGCTGCTGTAAATCCATTCGTACACAGTCGGAAGGATAAGCAACGATAATAAAGTAGCCGTGATAAGCCCGCCGATGACGACAATCGCCAGTGGTTTTTGAGTCTCGGAACCAATACCTGTTGAAATGGCCGCTGGTAACAAGCCCAATGATGCCATCAAGGCTGTCATTACAATCGGACGCAGCATGGCTTTGGAACCTTCTTTGATTGCCTCAATCAACGGCATTCCTGCTTTCAGGTTCTTGTGATAATTGTTAATAAGAATAACACCGTTTTGGGTCGCAATCCCAAACAACGCGATAAACCCAACCCCCGCCGAAATACTAAAGTTGACCCCCGTGAGAAGCAACGCCGCAATTCCGCCAATGAGCGCAAAAGGCACGTTGAGGAGGACTAAAATGGAGTCGAGGGCGTTGCCAAAAGACACAAACAAGATAAAGAAAATCAAAATCAAGCTGATGGGTACCACCAAGGCCAAGCGATTTTGCGCCCGTTGCTGGTTTTCAAACTCCCCATTCCATTTCATTTCGTAACCTTTAGGCAATTTCACAACGGCATTTACTTTCTTTTGAGCTTCAGCGATGGTGCTTCCTAAGTCGCGGCCACGTACCGAAAACTTCACGGCGATAAAACGGGCATTGTCTTCGCGGTAAATAAAAGCAGGTCCCGCTACGTTTTCTATGCTCGCAATTTGTTTTAAAGGTATTTTGCCACCGTTGAGGGTAGGCACTTGGAGCCGACCAATTTGCTCAATGGAAGACCGGAACGGCTGGTCGTAGCGAAGGCGCAAATCAAATTTCTTTTCACCTTCATACACTTGGCTTACGGCTTTTCCTCCAATCGCCATTTCTATAACCGCATTGGCATCAACGGCATCAATGCCGTATTGGGCCATTTTGTCGGGATTGAGGGTAATACGAAGCTCGGGCTGACCTAAGTTGCGAAATATGCCTAAGTCTTCTACTCCTTGTACTTTTTTGAGGACGTTGAAAACCTCCGTGATTTTTTTGTCCAATACGTTAAGGTCATCTCCTTGTATTTTTACGGCTATCGACCCTTTTACTCCCGAAACTGCCTCGGCAACGTTGTCAGAAATAGGTTGTGAAAACCCAAAATCAACGCCTCTGAAACCCGCTAATTTGGCTTGCATTTCAGCTACCAACTGGTCTTTGGTGATGTTGCGTTTCCATTCGTTGGCAGGGTACAAGTCCACAAAAAACTCTTGATTGAAAAAACCCGTGGGGTCGGTACCGTCATTGGGGCGGCCTGTTTGGCTAATAACCCCTCTTACTTCAGGAAACTGCTCAAACACCTGACGAAACTTACGCGTAAAGTGGTAGCTGTCTTCGAGGCTGATACTGAGAGGCATACTCGCCCGAACGTAAATCGAACCTTCGTTGAGCTGTGGCAAAAACTCAGAACCTACAAAGTGGAAGGCACCGAGTGCCAAACCGAGCGCCGTTACACCCGCTACCATGGCTCGTTTGGGGTGGTTCATCATGCCGTCGAGCATGGGTGCGTAAGCTTTGTTGAGCCACGTAATGATGGGATTGTGACGTTCTCTGACGTTTTTGTTTAGCAAAATACTGCTCAATACAGGAACAAATGTAAGTGCCAACAACAACGCACCCAACAAGGCGAATCCAATCGTAAATGCCAACGGACTGAACAGCTTTCCTTCGACTTTTTGGAAGGAGAAAATAGGTAATAAGGCCGTGATAATGATGAGCTTAGACGTAAAAATGGATTTTCCCATTTCTACCGCCGTTTTGAGGATTCGGCTTAGTTTGGCACGTTTGTTGAAACTTTCCATTCCCTCTTTTTCGGCCCAGTGTGCCAGCATCACAAACAGCCCTTCGACCATTACCACCGCTCCGTCGATGATGATACCAAAGTCAATGGCACCAATGGAAAGTAGGTTGGCTGTCATGCCTTTGACCCGCATTAAAATAAAAGCAAACAACAACGCGAGTGGAATGATAAGAGCAACCGTAACGGTTGTACGCCAATCCGCTAAAAATATCAACAAGATGACCGTCACCAGCGTAATCCCCAAGGCTACGTTTTCACCTACGGTGTGCATGGTGTGGTTGTTGAGTTCGGTACGGTCGTAAAATACCTTGATTTTAACGTCTTGCGGCAATACCGTTGAGTTGAGATAAGCTATTTTTTCTTTGAGTTTTGGTAATACTTCTCCAGGGTTTTCTCCTTTGCGCATGAGCACGATGCCCTCGACCACATCGTCGTGAAAATCGCGACCAACGATGCCTAGCTGAGGCAAATTAGAAGGACGAACGGTACTGATGTTTGAAATCCGAACTGGGACGCCATTGATGTTTTTGACAATGATTTTTTCAATGTCAGGCACATTTTTTACAATCCCAATCCCACGTACTACAAAGGCTTGCTGACCTTCGCGCAAGATGTCGCCACCTACGTTTACGTTGGCATGTTGGAGGGCGTCATACACGTCGAGGGCAGTGAGGTTGTATTTAGTGAGTAAATTGGGGTTCACGCTTACTTCAAAGGTGCGAACGCGTCCGCCAAAGCTCACTACGTCGGCTACGCCCTGTACCGCTTTGATATTTTTTTGAATCACCCAATCTTGAATCGTTTTGAGCTCAGTTACCGATTTGTCGGGTGAAGTAAGCGTGTAGCGATAAATCTCACCCGTGGGGCCTGCGGGAGGTTGGATTTCGGCATTTACTCCTTCGGGAAGGTCAACGTTAGATAGCTTTTGACTGGCTTCCATACGAGCGCTAAAATTGTCAACACCGTCCTCAAAAATGATTTTGATAAATGACAGTCCAAACAAATTGACACTCCTAATCGCGGTACGGCGACTGATAGAATTCATTTCGGTCTCAATCGGAATCGAAATAAAACGCTCTACTTCTTCGGCGCTACGGCCAGGCCACTGGGAGATAATCACCACCTCCGTGTTGGTGACATCGGGATAGGCTTCGACGGGGGTGTTGTAAAAACTTACCGCCCCTGCAATCACTACCAACAAGGTCACAAAAAAGACGATGCCCTTGTTTTTGAGTGAAAAGCCAATGATATTTTTGATGAATTTGTTCATGACTTAGTCGGTTAATTCATTGAATAACAAAAGCGCACCTTCAGTCACGACTTGGTCGCCGTCGCGGAGATTGGCTTTGATATAGCTGTATTTGGAGGTACTTTTGATGACTTCTACGGGAACCGATTTATAATTGCCCTTGCCTTTGTCGAGAATAACAAAATAACGATCTTCGCTAAAAATCACCGATTTGGGGTTGACGGCCAACAGTTTTTCGGGTTTTTCGATATGAAGTTTTACCGTACAAAACATATCGGGTTTGAGCAAACCCCCTGGGTTTTGAAGCACTACTCGCGCTTGAAGCACCTTACTGTCATTGTCAATGACCTGACTGATGTTGTCGATACGGCCCTGAAACACGCGGTCGGGATAAGCAAGTGTGCTGATATTTACTTCTTGACCTACTTTGACGGCCTGAATGTCAGACTCATAAATGTTGATAAGTACCCACACATCCGAAAGATTAGAAATCGTAAAAAGGCTGTTTCCGTTGTCGGGACGAATTTGCATGTTGGGGTTAATGTTCCGCTCTACGATGTAGCCGCTTACGGGGGCAGTGACGGTAAAAATAGGCTGGCTATTGGCCGAAGTGCCGCCGTACATTTTCAACACTTGGCTCGAACGCTCCAATTCAGAAGAGGCGATTTCGAGTTGTTTGCGGGCATTGACCAAGTCATTTTCTGACGAAAATTTCGTTTTATACAATTGCTCTACATTGTCGGCGTTGCGTTTGGCAATGTCGTAGTTCGATTTTGCAGTATTGTAATCTTTCACAAATTGGCTGACATCGGCGCTTTGAAGTTTGGCCAACATTTGCCCTTTTTTGACGTAAGCCCCTAGCTCGGCGTTTACATCTAGTACATTGCCGCTGACCATCGGATATACTCTATCTACTTGTTTTTGATCAAACGATACTTGACCCGTAAACTGCAACTCTTGTTCGTAATTACGGAGTTGTACTGTATCGGTGCGAAACGCAGAGTCTGTGTCTTTGGTTTTAGGCTCTTCGTTTTTTTGTTCGTTTTGGCATGAGAGGAGAACAAATGCAGGTAGGCAGAGTACCCACAATAGTAACTTGGTTTTCATTGAATGACAGAATTGAAGATAGTAGGAATGATTTGACTAATGTCTTAAGCCAGTGTTTTTGACGGTTAGTACCCTCTAAAACACCTTAGAATTGGTGACGTAGTTAAGTTGTTGTTGAGCCTGATACAGTCGGTTGGAGCTATCAATAAGCATCAATTGAGCATCTTTGTAAGCCCGGATTTTGTCAATAAAGCTTACCAAATCAATCACCCGACGGGTATAATCTTCGGTGGCATTTTTAGAAATATCTTGGATGCTTTGAAGATATTCAGGTGTGATTTTAGCTTGTAATTGAGTAGCCTGACTGTATTGCTGGTAAGCGTTTACTACTTCTTGCTCTACTTGAATTCCTACGGCGTTGCGGCTTTCTTTTGATTGGTCAATACCCCAGCGAGCGGCTTGGATGTTGCCTTGGTTTTTGTTTCGAATCGGCAAATCAATCAATGCTTGCACACCTACATAGTTTGGAAAAGGGCCGCCTACATGTTGGTAATCGGCTCCCAAAGTAAGGTTAGGGGTAGCAAGGGCTTTTTGGTAGGTGAAGTTGCGTTGATTGTAAGTGACCTGTTGATCGGCAAGTTGCAAATCGGGACGCTGCGATAAGGCTTGACTGACCAAATCGTTCAAAGGCACGACTGTTTTGGCGTTGTTTGTTTCAATAACGGGAATAATATACGTTGATCCATTGATAGACAACAACGTGCGCAACGTCGCTTCATCTTGACTGATTTGGGCGTGGAGGTCGGTTAGGTCACTTTCCCAATTTTTTTGTTCCAATTCTAGGCGCGTTACTTCGTAAGGGGCAATCACTCCTAGTTTCAGCTGGGCTCGAAAGGCTTCTAAAAGCGAAGCAAGTTGCTGGCCTTGCAGTTGGAGCATGGTCAATTTTTGTTGGTTGGTAGCCAAATTGCCAAACGACTGCGCCATTTGAAAGCGGATATTGCGCATAAGGTCTTGGAAAGCAGATTGTTGGAGCGAAATGTTGGTTTCGGCCAGCTGAACGAGTTTACTTCTGAGTTTGACCAAACTGACAATTTGTTGCACCTGCACGTTTATGACGCTACTTGTCGGATTGTATAAATCACTATTGCGCCCATAGGGGAGAAGTTTGCCGCTGTACCCATTATAGAGGTTGGTTTCTACAAATAAGTTGGGATTGTACCATAGCTTGGCTTGTTCTTTGGCGGCTTCGGCTACGTTGACATTGTATTTTTGGGCCAACAGTACGAAGTTTTTTTGCACGAATTGTTGTTCAGCTTGCGACAAAGTAAGACTCAAAGAATCAGATTGCGCGTGAACAAGAGCTGGACAAAGCAAGAATGTCCAGAATACGAGAATCAATGGTTTAATACGCATAACTTAAAATAAAAAGTGGCTGCATTTGTGCCTCAGTGACCTTGGCGCCCAGAGGCCTTCGAAATGAAGAGTATTTATTTGAGGGAGTGAATGTACTATTTCTTGACTTCCACTCGCAATATATCAGTGCTATCGCTTTTTTTGACTTCTTCAATTTGGGCTATTTTTTTTCCTTGAGTCTCTTGAAAAGAGATTAATATCTTCTTTTGCTCTGCAGTTAAGTCTTTGACTTTTAGTGCTTCTTCGGTTTCTATCCAATCACCGTCTGCTTTATAAAACAAGGCCATTCCTTGATGCTCCTTATCAATAAAATAAGCGAAATAATAGTCGGGATTTTCTTCCCATTCCACTTTAGTAGCGGTCGGCACATGAGAAACAAAACTTTCTCTTACGTCAAAAGGTACCTGATCTTGGCTAAGTTGACGTTTGCAAGCTGAAAAACTGAGTAGGATTACGGCACCTACAATGAGTAACTTCTTCATGATGATTTTTTTCTGAGAAACGTTGTTTGTTTGATGTGCCAAAGGTGAAACCTCAATATTAAAGCCGTTTTAAAGGCGTATTAAAAGGGGGTTAAAGTATAAAATCGCACCTCACCCACTTGGAGATTTAGAGATTTGTGAGGCTTAAATAAACATTTTGGTATAAACCCCAACTTTTCGATAGGGAGAATTGTTAACAAATCACAAGGGTTTATGAACTCTTTATTGTAATTTTGCAGACTTTTTCTGATGTACTACGAGGCAATGCGCCCGTTATGACCAAGACAAAAACCACTTATTATGCTTACAATCACGGATTTACAAGCTTCGGTTGACCAAAAAGAGATTTTGAAAGGAATCAATTTGGAGATCAAACCCGGTGAAGTCCACGCAATAATGGGCCCCAATGGCTCAGGTAAAAGTACTTTAGCCTCTGTATTGGCAGGTCGCGAAGAATACGAAGTAACGGGAGGAAGTGTTGACTTTGAAGGCCAAGACTTGCTCGAAATGTCGCCTGAAGAACGTGCTGCGGCAGGTGTCTTTTTGGCATTTCAGTATCCTGTCGAAATCCCAGGAGTTACGACTATCAACTTTCTAAAAACCGCCCTCAACGAAATTCGTAAGTCACGAGGTGAAGAGCCTTTGGATGCCGCGCAATTTTTAAAACTCATGCGCGAAAAGGCCAAACTTGTCAATATCGATGATGCGCTTTTGAAACGTTCATTGAATGAAGGCTTTTCGGGCGGAGAGAAAAAACGCAACGAGATTTTTCAGATGGCAATGCTCGAACCCAAATTGGCGATTTTGGATGAAACCGATTCAGGGCTTGACATCGATGCGCTTCGCATTGTAGCAGAAGGCGTCAATAAACTACGTAGTCCTGAGCGTGCCGTTATTGTGGTGACTCACTATCAGCGTTTGCTCGACTATATCGTGCCGGACTACGTACACGTGTTGTACAAAGGGCGTATTGTAAAATCTGGCCCTAAAGAGCTTGCCCTAGAGCTTGAAGAAAAAGGCTATGATTGGATTAAGGCCGAAGTAGCGGCTTCTTTGTAGATTAAAATAAAAACTTCAATTTATGACTACCACGATTGAATTGAATGCTGAAGAGCTTGATTATAAGCTTTTTAAAAGCTTAAAAGCCATGTATAAAAATCGTAAGATACGTTTGACTATTAATAGTGAAATGGACGAGACAGAATATTTGCTTTCAAGTCAAGCTAACCGCGACATTTTAAAAAAATCGATGGAAGAAGCTAAAAGAGGTGAAAAGATATTGGTGCAGTTGAGTGATTTAAGTAAATGAGGAATATTTCATTTACTCCCACGGCCTTTAGTCAATTTAATGAATGGAGAAGCACCAATAAAAAAATGCAAGATCGTATCATTAAATTACTAGAAGAAATACAGCGAAATCCTTTTGAAGGAACAGCTAAACCAGAACCTTTAAAATATAATCTCAAAGGATACTGCGGGGCTGCCCGTGCGGTCAAGGAGAATTGATGACGAACATCGGTTGGTCTATGAAGTTACCAATGAAGATATTGTCGTAATTAGCTGCAAATATCATTATTGAATTGTAAAAATTCAGACATGGATTTATCAAAAAATACAGACTTAAAACAACAACTCGTTGCTGATTTTCAGGCCAATGAAAGCCGCTTGAATGGCGAAACCAAAACGCCCGTGCATCAAACACGTCGCGAAGCCATGCAAAACTTCGAGAAGTTGGGTTTCCCTACTATCAAGCACGAGGAGTGGAAATATAGTAATGTCAATAGCCTTGTCAAACAAGCCTTTGATTTTAACGTAAAAACTGAGTTTGGCTCCGAAGAACTAGAGACTTTGGCGATTCCTAACTTAGAAGGCAATATTCTCTATTTTATTAATGGTATTTACAATCCTGCGCTTTCACGGATTGTATCACCCGAGAATCAATTACAAATCTTGAGTTTTGGGCAAGCCGTCAAAGAAAATCCTAGTCTTTTGGATGCTTACTTTGCCAAATATGCCAATTACCAAGACGATGCCTTTACCGCGTTGAATACGGCTTTTGCGCATGATGGAGTGGTGGTCAATGTGCCCGCTGGTAAAGTAGTAGAGCAGCCGATTATTTTGCGCTTTATTACAGATGCGCGTGCTGCCAATGCCGCTTCTCAACCACGCAACTTGATTGTAGTAGGCAAAAATGCCGAAGTAAAAATGGCCGAAGCATTCCGAACAATCGGAGAAAATGGCTCTTTTACTAACATCGTTACCGAAATCGTAATTGATGAAAACGCCAACGTACAATACTATAAAGTACAAAACGAAACCGAGAAAGCCTATCATATCGGTACTACGCAAGTAAGCCAAAAGGCCAATAGTCATTTTTATGCCGTGACGGTGACGGTCAACGGGGGTTTTGTACGCAACAACCTCAACATCGTACTCGACGGCCAAAACTGCGAGGCTTTCATGTATGGCTTGTATTTTCCGAATGGTAAACAACACATCGACAATCACACCCTTGTGGATCACGCTAAGCCCAATTCTTACAGTAATGAATTGTACAAAGGCGTACTACAAGATAAATCGACGGGAGTTTTCAACGGAAAAATTTTCGTTAGAGACGGAGCCAGCAAAACCAATGCTTATCAGTCGTGCCGCAATGTGGTACTATCCGATGAGGCGTCGATGAATACCAAACCTCAATTGGAAATTTATAATGATGATGTGAAGTGTTCGCACGGAACTACCACCGGTAAACTCAACGACGAAGCTTTGTTTTATATGCGTTCGCGTGGGATTCCGAAAGCCGAGGCTATGACTTTGCTCATGTATGCCTTCTGCGAAGACGTCATCAGCGAAATCAAGATTGAACCCATCAGGGCGTATTTGGAGGGCGTTATTGCCGACAAACTCGCTCAAAAATAATCTTATCTTTATTTATCCTGTTTGCAAATTACCCTTTCCCCGCCTCCCTCGGCGGGGATTTTTTGTGGTTCAAGTTTGGTGAAAAGAACAGGGTGAAAATTCACAAAAAAAACCTCAAAAAGGGGTAAGTAGGCGAAATAGGTTTCTTTAAAAAAGTATATCTATCATAAACTAAAACAACTACCGTGAAAATTGTTTTTTTAGACGCTCGCACCGTAGGAGATGTTCCGAATTTGAATCAACTCGCTGCTTTAGGAGACCTAACCCTCCACGCCGATACCCAACATGATGAAGTAATAAAACGGATAGCAGGGGCTGAGGTGGTAATTACCAACAAAGTGAAAGTAACTCAGGAGGCTATGAAGGCTACTCCTACCCTTAAGCTCATATGTGTAGCTGCCACCGGAACCAACAACGTGGATTTGGAAGCTGCCAAATCATTGGGGATTGAGGTAAAAAATGTAAAGGGATACTCTACCGACAGTGTAGCACAGGAGACTTTTGCGTTGTTGTTGGCCTTGCTCAATTCCACGGCCTATTATGATGCTTATGTCAAATCGGGCGAGTATTCCCAAGAAAAGATCTTTACGCACTTAGGGCGGCCTTTTTGGGAAATCAACGGCAAGCGTTTTGGTATCCTAGGTTTGGGTGAAATAGGCCGACAAGTGGCACGTATCGCAATGGCATTTGGGGCAGAGGTAGTCTATTTTTCGGCTTCGGGCCAAGAGTACAACGTCATTTATAAGCGTCTCGAATTGGAGGAGTTTCTACAAACTTGTGATATTATCTCTATTCACGCACCACTTAGTGCTGCTACCGAAAACTTGCTTGACTATCAGCGTCTTGCTTTGATGAAGCCTACAGCGGTATTGCTCAACACAAGCCGTGGGGGAATTGTCAACGAGGCTGATTTGGCGCGGGCTTTAGACGAAGATTTGATTGCAGGGGCGGCGATTGATGTATTTACGCAAGAGCCTATTTCGGCTACGCACCCTTATTTACAACTGACAAAAAAAGACAAACTCATTTTAGCTCCTCACATTGCATGGTCGAGTATCGAAGCGCGGACGCGCCTGATGCACCGCGTCGCCGAAAATATTGAGCATTATTTAGCTGAGAAATGATGAGAAATGATGAGAAATGAAATCTGTAATAAGGCTTCCCAAGTTAAGTTTTAAACTTGGGAAGATTTATATTTCACCCATCCCCATTACCCACTCAGGGTACAATGCTTTTGGAGTAATCGCCATTTTGATGAAATGTTACTATTTGGTCATTGGCACAATTACCCACACACCGACGCCCTGGGTTGACTATTCGCTTGCCTGATACCACGATGTACTGTGTTTTGGCAGGTGGCCGAATGTAGAGTTTGTCGTAGAGGACTTCTTCCAGGCAGGCCAATAGCTCAGGGGTGGGCGTATTTTTCTTTCTCTCAGAGGACTTGGGCGCAGTCTCATAGAAAAAAACCAAATCAGCATTACACCAGGCGTATTCGGTGGGAGGGCTATCTTTGTAGCGGTCGTCGATGAGGGCTGTCATGTACCAGCATTTTTCGCCCTTGTCGTTGACAAATCGCCTGATTTCTACAACCCCCTTGTTGTTGACAAACCAATGATCTTGAATACAAGAGGTAATGTAATGACTTACAATCATTTTTTCTTGTGGACTGAGGGTATATTCAGAGCAGGGCTTTTGGGAATAAGCCTTCAGAAACAGGCTAGAGCATAGGAAGAGAACGATGATTTTTTTCATGGATTGCTTTTTAATTTCCAACATACATAGAACTATAGCGTTTTCAGGGCATGATACGTAAGGTATAACCCCCTCGTTCATGAAATACCACAATCAAGTCATTGGAACCGTGGCCTAAAAGATGACGACCTGTATTAACAATTCGTTTCCCAAATACGGTGATGTACTGTGTTTTGGCGGGCGGGCGGATGTAAAGTTTGTCGTAGGTGACTTCTTCCAAACAGGCCAATAGCTCAGGATTAGGCGTAGTTTTTTTTCAGAATAAGAGCAGGTCTCAACGCTCTCATAGAAAAAAACCAAATCAGCATTACACCAGGCGTATTCGGTGGGAGGGTTGTCTTTGTAGCGGTCGTCGATGACGGCTACTAGGTACCAGCATTTTTCGCCCTTTTCGTTGACAAACCGCGTGATTTTCACGACTCCTTTGTTGTTGACAAACCAATGCCCGTGCACACAAGTCATGATGTAGGAGCTTACAACCACTTTTTCTTGCTCATTGAGGGTGTATTCATGGCAGGGCTTTTGGGAATATCCCGTCAGAAATAAGATAGAAAACAGAATGGAAAAGATGATTTTTTTCATGGATTGCTTTTTAATCTCCAACATACATAGAACTATAGCGAGGTCAGAGGCGGTTTAGCCTCTGACCTCATCATCTCTGCTCAGGGTACAATGTTTTTGGTATAGTCCCCTCTTTCATGAAATGTCACTATTTGGTCATTAGCACAATTACCTAAACAAAGACGCCTATTTAGAATCTGTTTCCCGAATATAGTCGTGTACTGCCTTTTGACTGGCGGGCGAATGTAAAGTTTGTCGTAAGTGACTTCTTCCAAACAGGCCAATAGCTCAGGGGTAGGCGTAGTTTTTTTTTCAGAATAAGAGCCAGGAGAAGAATTGTAATTAACGCTTTCATAGAAAAAAACCAAATCAGCATTACACCAGGCGTATTCGGTGGGAGGATTGTCTTTGTAGCGGTCGTCGATGACGGCTACTAGGTACCAGCATTTTTCGCCCTTTTCGTTGACAAACCGCGTGATTTTCACGACTCCTTTGTTGTTGACAAACCAATGCCCATGCACACAAGTCATGATGTAGGAGCTTACAATCACTTTTTCTTGCTCATTGAGGGTGTATTCATGGCAGGGCTTTTGGGAATATCCCGTCAGAAATAGAGTGGAAAACAGAATGGAAAAGATGATTTTTTTCATGGAGTGACCGATTGTAAACTTTGTAAATAAGTCACTAAAAATAAAAAATTTGGTAAGAAAAATAAGGCAGAATAGGAAAGAAACCCCGCTGAAAGACTTTATATTTTTCAATTCCAACCCCCTGGACAAAAACAGGGTTTACTTCTAGATAAAATGGGTTGGTACGATTGTAAGCATTGTATAAACCTACGTTCCACCGATATTCTCGCCCTTTTTTGTTAATGTTTTTGTAACTAGCCCCCACGTCTAGCCGGTGTATGTGAGGCATTCGGGTTTGATTACGTCCCGTATAATAAGGTCTAGGTACACCCTGAATCGTAACATACGATGCTAAAGGGAGGTCAATAGGATGGCCAGTTTGATAAACCCAATTAGCTACTAGATTCCACTTAGGAGTAAGTTGGTAGTTGGCAACGATAGTAGCATTGTGTCGACGATCGTATCTAGCATAAAACCACTCTCCATCGTTGATTTCGGGTGTTTGACGTTGGCTTACAGCATAAGTATAGCTGAGCCATCCATTGAGGCGTCCTACTTTTTTTTGTAGCATCGTTTCGATTCCATAAGCCCGCCCCTTTACACCTGTAATCACTATATCTTGCCAATTTTTCTGGTAATCTGTTACTACGTCAGAGCCGTACTGATATTCTAATAAATCTTGGATATCTTTATAATACCCTTCCAACGAAAAATGAAAACTTGCTTGGTCGACTTTCCAGCCTAATTCAAATTGATCGGAACGGATAGGACGAACTTTGGCCGTAGCTGGTACCCATATTTCGTTGGGCAGTCCTACGCCATTAGACGTTACTTGATGCATATACTGCTGCATACGAGAATACCCCCCTTGCAAAGAATGATGCTTAGAAAGACGCCACGTAAGTGAAGCTCGGGGTTCCCAATTAGCATAGGTATGATTTTCAACGCTGAGTTGAGAACGGCGAATACCTAGCTGTACTCGAAAAGGCTTTAGGTTGATTTCATCTTCGAAATACATGGCTAGTTCGCGGGTGTAGATGGGGAGACTGCCATTTAGATTGGTAGCTAGGGTAGTATTGTTCCGAATTACTTTAAGTTGACCCGGAAAATACCGATGAAAAGTTTGTTCAAAACCTGCACTTATTTTATGAGTGTTGGAAGGTGTAAAATCAAAAATGCTTTTAATTGTCCAGTCGCGAATAGAGTTTTTTAGTTGACTTTCATCTTTTCTCGATTCTTTTTCTATGGTGTTGACAGTAGTAGAAAGGAATTGGGTATTGAAATGGCTGAACGTGCCTACTACTCGCCAAAATAATTGAGGAAGTAAAGAATGATTATATCTTAAAGAGGAGGTGATACTACCCCAGTCTAAGGAATTTTGTGTTTTCTTTTCGGAAGAACGGCTTCCACTCTGAAGATTGTCATGGTTAGAATAAATACTAAACAGCAGCTGGCTATTATCTTTAAAAGTATGATTGAGTTTAAGATTTAGATCATAAAACCAAAAATTAAAGTTGTTGCTGTAGTTTTTGCTTAAAATCACTTTTCCTAGTTGTCTTAATTGCAGCAATGAGGTATGCATAGTACGGGCTGCTATAAGATACGACGAACGATTTTTTTTGATGGGACCTTCTATCAGTAACCGTGAATTGAGCATTCCAATCGCAAATTCTTTTCGACTACGCTGATTGTTACCTTCTTTCATAGTCAAATCAATGATGGATGCAATCCTACCCCCGTATCGGGCTGGGAAAGCACCTTTATAGACATCCATGTTTTTGACCGCATCAGGGTTAAAAACCGATACAAATCCAAAGGCATGGGAAGTGTTGTAAACAATCGCTTCGTCCAATAAAACTAAGTTTTGGTCGGGGCTACTTCCTCTTACATAAAGCCCCGTAGAACCTTCTTGTCCAGTCATAATACCTGGTATAAAAGCTAGAGATTTGAATAAGTCGGGTTCTCCTAATAGCATTGGGATTTGTTTAAGGGTAGTGATCGGAATACGAACAAGCCCCAAGTAATCACTAGGAGGGTTAGCGTTTTTTATGATTACTTCTTCCAATGTTGAAGGCTCGACTCTTATCGTAACCGTCGAATCTTGACGTAAATGAAGCGTATCTATATAGTTTTTATAACTAGGATAACTACATCTGATTTCTTGAATGCCTGTGGGCAAAGTCAAAACGAATTGCCCGTATTGATTAGTAGTAGTGTATTGATTGGCATTTGAGGAGTATACTACTGCGCCTATCACAGCTTCCCCACTTTCAGCAATAACGACTTTTCCGGATAATTTTACGTTTTTTTGTGCTGTGGCCAACTGATGACATATTATCAATGTAAATACAACCAGAACTCCCTTCATACCCTTTTCATAATTTAACGATTTGAATTTTTCTATTAATGGCTGTCACGATACCTATTCCCCCTTTCACATTAGAGTAAGTAGGCTGGGTTGGAACAAAGGCATTGTCGCTTCCTTCTACTGCGCGGTCAGCTCTTCTAAACAAAATATAATCAGGCAAATAGATTGCACTCAGCACTCGGATTGCATTGGCATTGTTGAAGCTGCTATTCTTGACGTTTTTGTCATAAAATAAAGTGTAGCCATCTGCCACAAGTTCAATCTCTTTGGGTGAAGCTCCTAAACATTGGGTATTGTAAGCCAAAGCATAGCGCGAACTGAAAGGGGGAAGGAGTGTAGGGGCTTCGGCATAGCATGGATTTTTTTCAAAGCCCAAGGTATTGTTTGGGTCGATTTCGGTAGGGTAGGCTGCTGAGCCATACATGGTATCTGTGGGGTTGATGAGGAGTGATTCAGCATCTAAAACTATGTAATCGCCACTGCTAGTATTGTTTTCAAGGGTTGCTTTGATTGAAATGGGCTGCCTAAAGGTCCTGTTTATATTAATTGGCTCATTGGAAGAAAGGAAGCGAGTGCTTATACTTTTGACCTGAACATCAGCAGGAATGCGTATGGGTTTGCTTTCCACTTTTTCATATCCTTCTACAAAAGCTTTAAGAGTATATACTTTGTTGGGTTGAATTGTATAGTTGGGGAATTCATATTGCCCAAGAGTTTGATTGAAAGATAGTACACCTATTAAGTTTTGATTTTCCCAAAGCTCTACAATGGCATTTTCGTAATAGGTTTTGGACGGTTTATTATCAGTCACGGACCAAGTTTTTCCTACGTAAACCAGAGGCGTTTCGTGGGCAACCAATAGGCTGTTGAGTATTACCAAGTGGGTGTTGTTAACCAAAAAAAGTTGTTTATCGCCTTGGCAAGCGTTTAAAATTAAGAATAAACCTAAGAGATAAAGATAGTTTAAGATTTTCATGCTGTAAAGGATGAGAACATGATATTTGCCTTAACTAATTCGTTAAAGCAAATATCATGTTAGTATTAAAAGTTGGCATTAATACCTAATAATCCAGTCTGACCTTTTCTATTTTGAGGATCACCTTGCATATTCGCCTCAATATTACTTATAGAACCTGTAGCAGTTAGACCTAAAGAACCAAACGCTACATTTGAGACAAGCATTCCACTTAAAGCAATTCCATATATATCCATATTGACTCCAGGAGTTTCGGCAGAAAACGATTGGCCATAATTTAATGCACCACTTAAATATAACCATCCACTAGAGCGAGACCAACCATCTGTTTCTTGAGCAACCCAATTGCCAAGCCAGTTTTTTCTTTCATGTTTAAGTGCCAAACCGACCTCATAGATATAAATAAAACCACATGTGGGAGCTCCCGTATCAAAGGTACACCCCCAACCTGTATTGTAACTCTTTGCAAATTGTCTCCAAGTAAATTTCCTTGTAGCAAGACCAGGGGAAGTATATGGTGAATTTGGTACCTCGCCCCACTGGTCAACATCTGCAAAACGTGCGTTAGACTTTTCTTCAATAAGTTTTATTTCGGTTACGGGGTATTCTTTTACAAATTTAGAAGAGTTTTTAAGGAGCTCAAGAGCGTTTTGAATATTGGTATATCTCACTATTTGATCATTAATTTGGTATAAACTATCTCCAATCTGTACTAGGCCTTCATGGTTCAAAATAAAGGCTAGACAAGGACCTGAAACGGCTCTTTCATACGTTTTAATTCCATTATTTTCAACAATATTATAAGTGTGCTTATAGCTTAATTCAAGATTATTGGTGTTTTCTTTACGGGTTTCTATTTGCTGGTTAAATTCTTCAAAAGCTATTTCTAGGGGTTTAAAACCTACAAATTGTTTAGCCCATAGGTACTTATCCAGGGCGATTGCATCAAATATTAAGTTGGTTAAGTAATTCAATAAGAAATTCATCATCCCTAGCGGCCTTTTTTCGTTTTCGCTTTAAACTTATCTTGGCAGGATGACGACTAATTAAACCTAGCGCTAATTTACGTATGGTGGTCAAATTACGAGGAGCATGGTCTTTACGAACTTGACACCCATCTTCATTAAAGGTGACATCCAGATGCCAATGTTGCTGATTCTCAATGCCCCAATGTCGGCGAATGAAATGGCCTACTTGAGCAGCCCAATATCCAGCTAATGAGCTGATATAGTAGCGTTTACTGAGTTGATGCTCTTGATTAACCCAACGACTTGATTCTACATAAATAACGCTTTTTAAACCAACCCACTCTTGAGCAGCATCAATAAAATTAAGTTTCTCGCTGAGGATAACCGTTCGTTTTTCCGCTCTACCATGTTCTAAATCCCGACTTATTTCTGCTTGTAGGGATGATTGGTGGCGCTCGAACCAATCGGCCACTTGAGTGTATAAGCCGTCCTGATTAGACTTCAAGCCAATTACATAGTTGGCTTGTCGCTCAACAATGAGTTGGGTAATCGCTTTTTGACACCCAATCGCATCAATGCTGACGATACTGTCGGTAATATCTAGCGTGCTAAGCAGCTCAGGGATAGCCGTTATCTCATTGGTTTTGTTAGCTATTTGCTTCTGAGCCAAGCACAAACGCTCTTTTTCCGCCCAAACACTCAGAATCTGAACCGTAGCTTGTTTGTGACCTGCTTCTACAGTTCCTCGCAGTTGTTTGCCATCGACAATGAGTTGTTTTTGACTTAATAGCCCAACAATTTCTTTTCCCCAATTTATCAATAACGACTCCAGCTGAGTGGGCGAAAGGCGGCGAAAAACGCGATTAAGTGTATCATGAGAAGGGATACCACAAGGCAATTCCAGAAACTCACGCAAGACTTCTTCTTTATCACAAGCATAATCGTACACCTCTTCAAAACCCTCACAATCACATAGATAACCACAAAGTACGATCATCAATATATCGCTTAACAGATGTAAGCACTTGCCCTCCTGACCAGGGTCATCTATCTCAAAAAATAATTCAGAAACATCCATTCAACAAAAATCGCTATCTTTTACTTTCGTGCAATCGCCCTAGTTACTTATCGGTTAAAGCCAATTTTTCAATTGTTTTTTGTAGTGATTTGTGATTACTAAATTTTAGATGCCCGTTGACTAATGTTATTTCTTCAGAAAGTTGATTCGGTTTCCTATTAGATATAGGATCTTGTTCATTTTGACAAGCTAATAGGAGAAATAGTCCCCCAGTAAGCAAAAAAGAAAATAACTTTTTCATACTTTTGTTTGGTTTAATTTGAAATGATTAGACTCATAAGCCTCCCTCGTCCGCCAAGATGTCTGGGGGGCTTACTTGTTACAAACCTAACTAAACTTCCGAAAACCGAAGGTAGTTTAAACTACCAAATGTGACTTGTACCCAATTTTATGTCTTTTTCTTTGCCAATCGCGCTCGGATTTTACACAAGGTTACGCGGTGAATCCCCAAATAAGAGGCTATGTGCTTTACTTTGAGTCGGTAAGTTGCCTGATGATATAGCTTTAGAAAAAACTCATAGCGTTTTTGAGGGTTGGATTGGTGCAGCAAAAGGTTACGTTCGTGGGTGGTTTCGAGCCAATGACGACACAGATTATCAAACACCGCTTTCAGTTCAGGGTATTGACCGATGAGCTGCTGCCAATCGTCGTACCTAATACCCTGTAAGGTGGTGGCTTCTTCCGTAATGCACGACTCAAGAGCTGGCTTTTTTGAAAGAAGGCTGCTCAAGGCACAAAAAAACATACCCGTAGGAGCGAAGCCTGTTGTTTTTTCGCCGTCGGGTTGTTGTTGAAAAAAACGCACCGTACCACTTTTAATCCAATAAATGTGAGCATTGGCTTGGCTTTCTCTAAACACCAAACTTTGAGCGGGGAGGTTGCTTTCGGTAAGGCAAGCGGCAATGGATTTCTGACATGTGTCCCTCAGCGGGCCGTAATGGAGCAGGGCTGTAACAAAGTTTTCGTCTTGTGTCTGGCACAAATGCGCTTCAAAGGAAGAAATAGAATCAAGGTGTGACATAGTAGAGTTTAGGCTGCAAGGTTGGTAATGTACAATTTTAGCTATCCAATTTTTAAGATATTGCTAAACTTAAATGTATATAAAATAACATGGAAAAACAAAATAGGAGAGAACCGTAAACCCTGAAATTCCGGTGAAATCTAACTATTGTCCGGTGAAATGACTATAAAAGTTGAAAGCCATGAACTTTAAGGCACTCAATGGAGGTAGATATTTCTATCATTGTATAGTTAGGAGAGAAAATCAGGTAAATGGAAATTTATTTGAATAGTACAATTTATGAGGTTGTTTTATTTGGCCAATTAAGGCTCTAATGTTTTACTCAATGCGTAAAAACCAGAACAATTAAAGATAAAATCGATGAAAAAACCTTCGGCTGAAATGCCTACTTTTGGGCCAACATTCATGTAGATAATACCCAAAATGAAAAATTATATAAAACACGACCCTTGGTGCATCATTGAAGAAGGGTTTGCAGCCGATTACAACGAAATCACCGAGAGCCTTACGAGCCTTGGCAACGGACGCATGGGGCAAAGGGGTAATTTTGAAGAACGGTTTTCGGGAAAAACTTTGCTGGGCAATTATGTGGCAGGCGTGTTTTACCCCGACAAAACCCGCGTTGGCTGGTGGAAAAACGGCTACCCACGGTATTTTGCCAAAGTACTCAATGCTTGTAATTGGATTGGAATAGACATAGATATTGAAGGCGAAACCCTTGATTTGGCTACGTGCGAGGTGTCAGAATACACCCGCGTACTCAATATGAAAGAGGGAATACTGGAGCGGAAGTTTGTAGCGACGCTTGCAAGTGGTAAGCAAGTACGGGTACATGCTCAACGTTTTTGTAGCATCGTTGACGATGAAGCAGGTGCGATTCGGTATGCCATCACTCCGCTCAATTTTGACGGCAAAATCACCCTTGTTCCTTCCCTCAACGGGGATATTAGCAATAAAGACTCCAATTATGGCGAAAAATTTTGGGATGAAATCCACAAGGAAACGTCTTTTGGGGAGGCATACCTTGAAATGCGTACCAAAGATACACCTTTCAAAACCGAGCTTTTTAACGTATGTACAGGGATGAAAATAGATTTGAAAATCGATGGAAAAAAGGTTGATTTTCAGAGCTTACCTGTCAAGGAGGAAAAGTGCGTGGCGTGTCGTATCATACTTAATGCCAAGACCAACGAAGAAATCGCTTTATACAAATATGCCGTCAATTTGGCCTCTCTCAATCATTCGGTGGAGGAGTTATTGCCTAACGCTAAGGTATATACTAATCGGATATTTAAGAAGGGTTTTGAACAAATGAAAGCCGAGCAAATCCAAGCTTGGGCGGAGCGTTGGGCACAAAACGACATCATCATTGAAGGTGATGATGCAGCTCAGCAGGGAATTCGTTTTAATATTTTTCAATTAGAACAAACCTACACGGGCGAAGACGACCGCCTCAATATTGGTCCTAAGGGCTTCACGGGGGAAAAATATGGCGGTAGTACCTACTGGGATACCGAGGCCTATTGCTTGCCTTTTTATTTGGCTACTGCCGACCAAAAAGTAGCGCGTAATCTGCTAGTATATCGTTATAAACACCTCCAAAAAGCCATCGAAAATGCCCAAATGCTCGGCTTTAAAGATGGTGCTGCCCTCTATCCGATGGTGACCATGACGGGCGAAGAATGTCATAATGAGTGGGAAATTACGTTTGAAGAAATTCACCGAAACGGGGCCATTGCGTATGCCATTTATGACTATATCCGTCATACTGACGATGAGGCGTATCTCGGCGAATATGGCCTAGAAGTGTTGATTGCGGTTTCTCGTTTTTGGGCGCAAAGGGTCAATTGGTCCTCTGACAAACAAAAGTACGTAATGCTAGGTGTGACTGGTCCGAATGAGTACGAAAACAACGTCAACAACAACTGGTACACCAACTACCTCGCCGCTTGGTGTTTGCGATTTACGTTAGAATCAATTGCCAAAGTAGAGCTACAAAACCCTGCCGCTTTGGCTGCTATTTATGAACGAGTGGGCTTCAATGCCGCTACCGAAACAGCCAAATGGAGTCAGGTAGTGGAGAATATGTATTATCCTTACGATGCAGAGCGTCAGGTCTTTTTACAACAAGACGGATTTTTGGATAAAGAATTATTGACTGTAGAGGATATTGCAGCACAGCGGCCTATCAATCAGCGCTGGTCATGGGATAGAATTTTGCGGAGTTGTTTTATCAAACAAGCCGATGTACTGCAAGGGTTGTATTTCTTTGAAGATGAGTTTGATATAGAGACTATTCGCCGCAATTTTGATTTCTACGAGCCCATGACCGTCCACGAATCGTCGCTGTCGCCTTGTGTGCATGTGATATTGGCGGCTATGCTTGGCTATAACGAAAAAGCCTACGAGATGTATTTGCGTACCTCAAGGCTTGATTTGGATGATTACAACAACGACACCGAAGATGGGCTTCATATTACGAGCATGGCAGGTACATGGATGTCGGTCATCAAAGGATTTGCAGGAATGCGAATCAAAAATGGTAGCCTGTCATTCACACCTTTCTTGCCTACCCAATGGCAGGGGTATTCTTTCAGAATTACCTTCAAAAAACAGGTCGTACGGATTGGGGTTCGCCGCGGAGAAGTAGAAGTCGAAAACCTCTCCAATGAACCTTTGCAAATAATGATAAATGATAATGTCTTGCACCTAGAAGCACACCAATCACAGACGGTGTAAGCCTCCATTAAATGGTCTAAAAACAGGGTATTTGTATGTCTTATAAAAAAGTCGGCAGAAAATTTTTGCCGACTTTTTTGTATTTTGTTGCAATGCTAAGCGCATTTCTTGCGTATGGATAGCAAATACCTTCATAACTGTTATTAGTTTTTACACCATGATTGAATATTTTTCACACTCTAGAAAACAGGGTGTACCTCTGTTTTCGATAATTATTCCTACTTGGAATAATCTCACTTATCTACAAACTTGCATTAGGAGCATTCGCCAAAACTCCACCTATAATCATCAAATCGTATTGCATATCAATGAGGGAATGGACGGTACCGCCGAATGGGCCAAAAAAGAACAAATAGATTATAGCTATTCGGCCCAAAACGTCGGGATATGTCTTGGTTGTAATGCGGCGTATTCGCTAACCAAGGCTGATTATATCGTATACATGAACGACGACATGTATGCTTGTCCTGATTGGGACAAATACCTTTATGATGCAATCAAAGAGTATGGAAAAGATGATTTTTATTTTTCTGGTACTCAAATAGAGCGTTATCCTCGCGACAATGCTTTTATCGTAAGTGGTAAAGATTATGGCGATAGCATTCAGAATTTTGATGAACAACGACTCCTACGCGATTATAGCTCTTTGGCGGTTCCTGATTGGAATGGCGCTTCATTTCCGCCAAGTGTGATGCACCGTCACTTTTGGAATCTAATTGGGGGTTTTAGCGTGGAGTTTAGCCCCGGTATGTATTCTGACCCTGATATGAGTCGTAAACTTTGGGAGGTAGGTGTGCGTAATTTTAGGGGAATTGGTAAAAGCCTTGTGTACCATTTTATTTCAAAGTCGGTCAGTAGGGTAAGTCACAATCCAGGACGTAAGCAGTTTCTAAAAAAATGGAAAATGACTGCCAATACTTTTTACACTTTTTATCTTGATTTTTATAATACCAAACAAAGCTCTTATATTTTTCCGATATCGTTAAAATTGAAGTTAAAATTATTGAGTGATAGAATCAGGCTGCATTTGTGAAAAGTAGCTGTTTAAAAATACAGCCAAAAAATAATTGATAGTTCGTTACAGCTTGAAGCTTATCTTTTGCTAGAAAAAGATAAGCTTTTGTGTAAAGCGCTGGTGATTGATATAATAAACCAATATATAGCTTCCTTTGGGAAGTGCCGAAGGACGTAAAAAATAATTATTCCTACTATCTGAATTAGCATCTATTTGAGTATGCTTAATAGGAAGGAGGTGAGACACTTCTTGTCCAAGCATATTATACAAAAATGCTTCTTTAATGTCTACTTGCTGTGACGTAACCTGAAAGAAGTCTTTGATAGGGTTGGGGAATACGTTTGATTTTGTGTCGGCAATGAGAGGTGACCAATAACTAAAATCAATGCCAAAGCTCGCAATGGTAGGAGCGTATAGTTGGTTGCCAGCTTGTTCTGCTTTGATCACAACACGCACAGGTTTTGTTATGTCGAGCCAGCCTTCTTTTGTCAAAATAGATTCGTAATTAGGGCTTAAATAAAGGGAGTCGTGGCGAATATAAAAAAGCTGAGAAGTAATGTAATTGTTGTCTAAGGAGCTATATATCAGTGGTAATCGAGACGAGGCCACACCTCGAATTTTAAAAGGGAAGTCTTTTGATAATAAATGATAAGTCTCATTGGTAGTCGAAAGCCCCTCAAAACTAATACTTTGGGGATATTGTTTAATCTGCCAATATAGGGTACGTTCAGTGGCGGCGTAGTGAGGGGTTTGTGGTTGAGAAATTCTGATTTTGACTGTTCCAGCTTCGCCAGTAGGATACATCAATCCCTCTTTGAAATAGGCACCTTTTCCTTCTACGAACACCCTAAGTGGTACTTCTGCGGTAGTGGTGTAAGTCAAAGGAAGAGGGCTGAAATCAACATACAGAGTAGTGTCATTGATAGATGTTTTGATAGAAGCTGTGGGGAGCTTAGGGAGTTGTATCGTGGCAGAAGTATAGTAGGGTTGCCCACCTTTTACGGAAGTGGCTACGAATGACAACACGCCCGTGTCACCCCCAAATATGAGTTTATTGCCTTCTAGTTTGCCTATATTGTCTAATGAATGAGTGCGTACTTTGACTTGACCACTAGTGGCTTCATAAAATTCTGTGCGTATGTTGACATTTACGGTAGAACCATCCGAGCTAAAAGTTTCCAAGGTTAACCCTGTTTTTTTGAGGCTATCAGTTAGGGTAATTATCTTAGGCAAGTTTTTAATTTCAACCCATCTTGTCGAAGATTGAGTAGAATATCGATAAAGTTTATTGTCTAATACAGAAAGGATATCCTGATTAGGTAGAATATCTATCAATTTGTCGTTGGAAATCTGATAGTTAATGATATCAAAACTTTTGCCAAAACGCCCTTTTACCTGAAACGAATTGTCTATAGATAAATCAGGCAAAAGCTTATTGAAACCAGCCAAAAGTAAATCTCCTCTTTGGGTAATATATTTGTAATGATCGAATTTTTCCGAGAAATCTCCATCCGAGTATAGTTTAGTATATCCATCTTGTCCTAAACGACAAACATAAATACTACTTCCATAACATGTTCCATTCAAGCATTGTCCATCAAAAAGAATGACAGTATTTCCTACTTTTTTTAGGTGTAATTCAGGAAAGCTGTAAGAGTGGAGGAGGGGTGCAGCTTTAAATTGGTTGTCTTTTTGACCATTTAAGGCAAATCTATTTCCTCCATGATAAATTTTACTATCGTTGGCTATGACCAGGTTGGTAATTAAAGCTCCGCCCTCCCAATTGAATTCTGAATCTAACTTTCCTTCAAATGTGTAGCGTTGTAGGGTATTGTTGGAAGAAGCATAAATGTGTTTTCGGATTGTATCTACTTCTATTATATTACCAGCAATCGAAGAAAGCATCTGCTCTTGATTTTGAGCATCAATTTTGACTTTTGTGTTATCAAAAACGTCAAATAAGACTTCGCTTCCGCCTAGGTGAAATATTTTTTTGACGGGTTTTTCAAAACGGAAAAATTCTTGATTTTGATAATATTTAATAAACGACAATTGGCTGTCAAAAGGATTTTTATAACCTATCCAATAGTCAGCGTTTGATAAAGTTTGAATATAGGTGATTGCTCTTTCAAGCTTCCGTTTAGGAATTATAAATTCTCTGACGGTATCAGCCAGTGTGTTAATGTTTACTTCATGCAGTTTTTGATAAATATCTTGATAATATAATATGTCGTTTTGTACTAGTAGAGTGGAGAAGTTGGCTAGGGGAGTGTCAAGTTTTTTGATATTTCCTTTATTATCAACAAAAGCAAAACCTTTCTTCTCTATCATATATGTAAGATAAGAAGTATTGGTCGATTCAAGGTATTGATAGTTTATATTTGGATTGTTATCGATGAGGGGTAATTGTGCATTAAAAGGCAGTATTTTACCCTCAAAGCTAATTTTTATAATTTCTTTAAGATTATTTTTATTATAAAGTATTTTTTTTATAATTAATGTATCTTCATGAAAATCAATATTTTGTAAGGATTCATAGGAAGAAGAAAGATGAAGGTCTTCCTGATTTATTTCAAACACAAGATGATTGCTTGTCATCAGTTGTTCTTTGGGCCTCAAATGGTAAAGCTGAAGTGCAGATTTTTTAGTATTAGGGTTATGAATGACCCAGACCCAGATATTTTTATCAATATCTACTCTTATGTTACCCACCAAGAATGTGCTTGAATTTGACTTTGAGCTTAAGTGTTGATTGTTGATGGTCGCTAAAAAATGACCATCAGTATCGTATACGTGTAGATTCTCAATAGATATGTTTCCTGCTACCAATTCTTTGGTGATGATACACCCATTACTTATTTGGTCAATCCTAAACTCTTTGACTTGAATCGTTTTTGTTTGTAAAGTCGCTAAATCAAAATAAGATAGATTGTGACCCGTGGTGTTGTCGTTATTTGTAAAAGGAATGTACCAGAAACCATCGTTAGTAAGACTATTTCTTATAAAATTCCCCTGAAATTTTTCAATAATATTACCTTTTGAGTCTAGAACAGCTATTTCATTTGGATTAGAATAAATGACTTCTGGAGAAGGTAGCTCTATAGAAGCAATCGTAAATTTTGAATTAAATTCAATGATTTGCTTGATTTGATAACTTGCTGTTTCGAAGGTTGGAGCTTGAAATACAAACTTGCTATCAGGAGCATATATTTGAGCCTTTAAAGCTCCAAATAATAGAAAAAATAGAGAAGTGTAGATGATTTTCATTAATGTTGAAGTAGATAGGCTGTACTACAATTAAGTTTTATTCAAAAATAAAAAACTTAATTTATTAATAAAAAAAGGAATGGAAATAAACTAGACAGTTATTCCCATTCCTTTAAAATACTTTGGCTAATTGTATGTATCTTTTACTGCGCTAGACCCATGCCAATGAGCCAATTATGGCACCCATCGGGCCAGCCATGTACGGAGCCTTTTTGTTTTTTTGCCAGTCCAAATCCATGCCCACCATTTTCATAAATGAGTATAGAAGCGGGAATATTTAATTTGCGTAGCGCATCATAATAAAGCAAGCTATTTTCGACGGGTACGCCTTTATCGTCCGTAGCATGAACCAATAAAGTAGGAGGTGTTTTGTCGGATACTTGTTTTTCGGTTGAGAAAAGCGCTAACTTGGCGGGGTCAGGGTTTTTGCCTAGCAATTTTTCAAACGAACCCGCGTGCTTTTTGGAACCAGAACTAATAACAGGATACATTAAAATCGCAAAATTGGGTTTTAAAACATCCACACTGCTCAAGTTGTCGAAGGCCGAAAATTGGGGAGCAAGGTGCCAAAGTGTACTCACCGTCGAAGCCAAATGCCCTCCTGCCGAAAAGCCCATCACACCGATACGGTTGGGGTCGATGTTGTATTTGGCTGCATTTTCCCGAATCAATTTCATCCCTTGAAGCGCATCTTGGAGTGCTACTTCGTGTTTGTTGGACCAGAGGGCGTCGTCGGGTAGGCGGTATTTTAGTACAAATGCGGTTACGCCAAAACCATTAAACCATTTGGCTACATCCACTCCTTCATGACCTGCTGCTTCTATACCATAGCCACCCCCCGGACAAATCATTACGGCCGTGCCATTGGGTTTGGCTGGAAAGTAAGCCGACAAAGTAGGCAATACAATATTACTGATTCGCAAAACACCATCATTGCCGACTTCAATCTTTTCTTGAATTGTACGATTTTTTAAATCATTAGGAATCTGCCCTTCGGGCCAAAGAGGAATGACGGTTTGCGAACGCGACATGGTAGAAATCAGACTTAAGGATAAAAATTGAAGGAGGAGAAGCAAACGATAAGTGCGGCGCATAAAACTGAAGGAATAAATGTTTAGTTTTTTGGTTATAAAAGCAAATAAACCTCAAAAGTTAATCTCTCTGTCTGCTAGAAAAAACGATTCAAACTAGTAAGTACGTAGCCAACCTGTGAGGCTGAGACGTTCGCGAGTAGCAGGAAGTACCTCATGTTCGAGTTTGTCAGCTTCAAAGCATACGAGTCGGCCTCCTATGGGAGAGACTTTGAGTGACTCGCCATTGGAAAGATACACCACCAACTCCCCCCCATCGGTAGGTTCCCAATTTTCGTTAAGATAGCAAATCACCGACATTTTGCGGCGGGAGTCATGGCGAAAGCGGTCAAGATGTCGTTTATAAAAAGTGCCTACTGGATAGAGCGCATAATGAAACTCAAAATCGCGAAGACCCAGAAAACAAGTACGGTTGAGATATTGAATCAAATCATTGATTTTTTCAAAAAAGGCTTGTTCTGCGGGGTAAGTTGAATGTTCGTTGAGCCACAAAATATGATCTCCTCTGATTCCTGCCTTGACCTGATGCTCCGACCCTTGCCCAATGCCCGCCGTTTTGAAGGCGCCGTCAGAATGCCGTTGTCGTAATGTTTGACTCAATGACTTTAGCTCGGAAGGGTTCAAAAAGTTGTCTAATATTCCGTAACCTTGTTCTGTGATGTTGTCTATCAGCGTATCAAATATCTCCATGAGGGGCGTTGCCATAAATAAAACACTAAGTAATGAATTTTAACTTAAATAAGCACAGCGGTAATTTGATAGTTTGAAAATTAGGTAATTTGAGATTTTATTGTAATATTCTGATTATCAAAAATTTATATCGATTTTGACTCTTGAATTTATATGTTTGTAAATTTTATAAAGTGTTTTTTTGGTATATTTTATTCTTTTCATCAGAATAGCTCCTTTCATTTTGGTTTTGCCCACAGATTGAATGTTAGTATTCTATCCCTGATAGGGGTTCTAAGTCTAAGTTGGGCTGTTGAGTACCCACAAAAAATGACTTTGGTTAACGATTGTTAATGTTGGGATTAGGATTGTGAAATTAAAATAGAAACCCCTAACTTTTCGTTGAAATAGTACAAAGTTGAATTTAACATATCAATAAGGTCATGAAAGCAATTCATAAAATAAAATGGGTGTATCTCGTTCTCTTATTAACCATAGCAGGAACGACCCTTGCGCAGCCTGGAGTCAGAATTTCTCGCTATGATTTCTATGATGAACTAGCCCCTTATGGCCAATGGATGGACTATCCTTCTTATGGCCAAGTATGGCGTCCACGGGTAGAAGTAGGGTTTCAGCCCTATGCTACTGCAGGCCACTGGGAAATGACCGAATACGGCAATACCTGGATGTCAGACTATGAGTGGGGGTGGGCACCTTTTCACTACGGTCGTTGGTTGTTTGATGATTATTATGGCTGGATTTGGGTTCCTGACGATGAGTGGGGCCCTGCTTGGGTTACTTGGCGTTCGGGGGGAGGTTATTATGGCTGGGCACCCTTAGGCCCTGGTATGGGAATAGACCTCCATATTAGTGTCAATCTTCCTTACAATTACTGGGTGTTTGTGCCAGAGATATACATCAGAAGCCCTCGCGTTTATAGTTACTGCGTGCCTCGCCCAAGGGTAGTAAATGTCTACAATAGCACTACTATTATCAACAATTATTATCGATACAACAATCGCTCGTATGTGTATGGCCCTCAGCGCTATGATATTGAGCGTGTAACCAGAAGCAGAGTAAATGTGTACCGCGCCGATGACCTGTATCGCCAAGGTAGAAGCTACGCTCGCAACAATGACCGCGACTATCGTCAAGAACCCAATCGTAATTATGGCCCCTCACGCCCTACTTATGATACACCAGCTCGACGCGATAACCAATCTTATTCAGGTAACAACAACAGAGTATATCGCGACAATACGCCCCCTGCTCGCTCGCAAGATGGGCAAAACGACAGAAGTTACCAATCGGCTCCCCGTGGTAATGCTCAACGTACTTGGTCGGACGATAGCTACTCGCAGCCACGTAACGGAAGAGAAAGCCAAAGTCGCGAAACTACTCCGCAGCGTACTTATGAGAATGCTCCTTCGCGACGCGGAGGAGGTGACAATGGAGCACCCACTCGCTCGTACGAACCCTCGCGCGATACGCGTGACTACTCACGGGCTCGTGGTCAACAAGAATCATCGCCTCGTAGCTCTTCTGAGCGCCAAGGCGGCGGTGGCGAAAGAGAGGGCGGTGGTGAAAGAGTGGGCGGCGGTGGTGGCCGCCGTGGCGGAGGCAACTGACAACAAAGGTAAAGACACGTAAGTAGAATGGGCATAAATCACAGAAAGTGGTTTATGCCCATTTGCTTACAAACTGATTGAAAGTGTCTTTATACTGCTCACTTACCGGAATGGTAGTATTCCCAATTTGAATGCTATTGCGTGTAAGAGAAGTGATTTTTTCTAAAGAAACAATAAACGAACGGTGTACCCTCATAAAGCGCCGTGACGGAAGCTTATCTTCGAGTGCTTTCAGACTTGTAAGCGATAAAATGGGCTTGGTAGAGCTTTGTAAATGCACCTTTACGTAATCTTTCAGCCCTTCGATATACAAAATATCATTGAACGCTACCCTTACCAACTGATACTCAACTTTCAAAAACAAGGAGTCTTCTTCGGGCTCGGCAGGAAGTGAAGCTGGCGTAGGCGGTGCTACTGGTGCTGGAGTGGGGCGATTCACTAGCTCAAAGTATCCTTTGGCCTTGGTCGCTGCTCTCAAAAATTCCTCATAATTAAATGGCTTCAGTAAGTAATCAAGAGCATCTACTTTATAACCTTCAAGGGCAAAATTGTTGAAAGCTGTCGTGAAAATAATGCGTGGACCTGCTCCATTTTGCTGGCTTTGAGAAAGAATGCGAGCCAATTCGATGCCTGTCAAATCGGGCATTTGAATATCCAAAAAAATCAAATCAACTTGGAGCGTGTGCAGTCCCTGTAAGGCTTCTACTGCACTGGAGTATTTTCCTATTAAATTAAGAAAAGGAGTTTTTTCGATAAAAACACTCACCAATCCCAAGGCAAGTGGTTCGTCATCAACGGCTATGCAATTGAGCATCATAGAGAGGCGGACTAGAGTGATTAGTTTGTGATTGAACAGCGGTAGTTTGAAGGGTCAATTCTACCAAAAATTCATCATTGGCGGTATGCTCCGTAATTTTAAGATCATAACGGTCGGGATATAACAAATCCAGACGACGACGCGTGTTGACCAATCCAATACCGTTGCTTTCTTCCAACGATACGCTTTTCTGTGAAAAGAGCGTATTTCTCACTTCTACCCGTAAAATTTGAGCTTCTTGCTTGATACCAATATAAATATGACTGGGCTGGGTAGCACTTACCCCGTGTTTAAAGGCATTTTCGAGAAAAGGCAAAAGTATCATGGGGGCGATAGCTACGTCAGTTTGGGGAGTGGGTTGTTCAAACTCTACTTTTACTTTATCGGTGAGTCGAAGCTGCATAAGTTGGATATAGTCTTGCAAAAAAGCAATCTCTTGACTCAATCTGACAGTCCCTTCTTTGGTTTCATACAATACATACCGCATCATTCTGGATAATCTATGCAATGCTTCCTGAGCCGATTCTACATCTATCATGGTAAGGGCATAGATATTGTTGAGGGTATTGAAGAAAAAGTGAGGGTTGATTTGGGCTTTCAAAAAGGAAAGCTCAGAAGTAACTTTGTCTTTCTCCAATTGTACCCGTACTTGGGTGTCTTTTTGCCATGTTTGCACTACCGTAATACTCGTACTTGCCCCAAGCGAAAGCAAAGAATACAGGAAAGTAAAAGAATCAAAGCGGCGCGGACGATTGGGATTGTAAGGCTCGTTGGGTCTAAATACCTTATGCCACAGCTCGGGCAAATTAAGCCAAGTTTCAAGCCCTTGAATACTCCAATAAATCGTAACTACGATGCTCACAATCGAGACAATATACCAAGCTGTGTGGTTGCGAAAAAGTAACTTTGGTACTAAAATATAGGTATTTACGTAGAAAGCAATTACCAGTAAGCTCAATAATACCCACTGTTTGACCCAAAATTCAGAAGGCGGATCGATGCTCATGCCTTTGGGTTGTGAAAACAAAAGAGGAGTCACAAGGAGCCACCCAAAGATATGCAGCATGAAAGGTATATAACGACGTTGGGGACGGAGGAGCATAACAATACAATTTAGTCTGCAATATTAAAAAACGACGTTGAGTATTGAGGTTTAGAATCTACTAACCTAAAGGATTTACCGACAGAGACCTAACTTTGTTCTTTGAGTGAGATGCCTAAACAAATTTAGAATAATCTCATTGTAGACCAAATCAAATAACTTAATTTCCTTTTAAGGATATTTTTTTGGTTTGAAAATCAGGGGATTATATGGAACGAATGCGGGCTGGTTTTTAGATTAATAAACAAATAAAAATGCCCGTTGGATAAAATTTGTGTTTTTGATTGGTTCATAATCAATATCTTAATTCCATAATAAGTGAAAGGGCACAGGTATTAAAGAAAGAGAATAAATGAAAAAAGCTAAAAGTGGGAAATGGGCCGGGATATTGTTATTATCTGTTTTTAGCCAACAGGCCATATCCCAAATCGATTCGATAGAAAAACCAGTACCGGTATTTCATAAGGGTAGATTTGCGGCGGTAGTAGCTACCGAAGCTACCCTGTATGTAGGTACGATGGCTTACCTCAATTTTATCTGGTATAAAGACGAAAAACGTGTTCCCTTTGAGTTTTATAATGATGCCGCAGGCTACTTGCAAGTAGATAAATTTGGACATGCCTACGGGGCTTATCTTGAGAGTTATATAGGTTATAAAGCATTGCGGTGGGCAGGCGCTACTAAGAAAAAAGCTTTGTGGTTTGGAGGGACGCTCGGTTTTTTGCTTCAATCTCCTATTGAAATCGTAGATGGGTTTTATGAAGGATGGGGTTTTTCGTGGAGCGACATGGCCGCCAATGCTCTCGGAAGTGGTATAGTGATTGGGCAAGAATTGCTTTTTGATGAGCAAATCATGAAATACAAATTCACTTTTCGGCGCTCACCGTATGCTAAGCAAGCCAATGGCTATTTGGGCACCACCTTTGCAGGACAAATATTGCAAGACTACAATGCACATACTTATTGGTTTAGTATTGGACTCAATCGCCTCATTCGTTCAGACAAAATCCCCCCTTGGCTCAACATCGCCGTAGGATATGGGGCCAACGGAATGTTTGGCGAATTTGAAAATATAAGCCGTTGGGGGCAAGTGGTGATTCCACCTACGCAACGTTATCGTCAATTTCTGTTTTCGTTGGATGTAGATTGGACCAAAATCAAAACCAAAAATCGTTTTCTGAATCAAGTATTTCAAAGTATATTTATGCTAAAACTCCCTTTTCCGGCTCTTGAAATCAATACCAAAAACGGTTTTAGATTCTATGGAATGTACTATTGAGTCTATCAATTGCCAAAATTTACCGATAGAATGCTGTTTGTATTATACCAAGTTGAGAATAAAGGCTTAGGAAGAGGAAAAACAATCGCTATCGGTTAAAAATCCCTAATTATCGGTATATCTATCATCTTCGGTCTATTGTATTTTTTTGCGAAATAAAGTTGACGTTACTTTGTTTCATCAAAACGAAAACAATAGATAGACAATGAAAAATATAATTACTTTCGCATTTGTGGTATTGGGAATCACAGCCGCCCAAGCCCAGTTCGGTCCGGGAGGCCCTGGCGGGCAAGGTGGTGATGGCAATGGCCGCAACAGAAACACTAATGCTCAATCACCTTCCCTCAATTTAGAAAGTACCGCTCCTAAAGGCAATTCAAAAATAAGTGGATTTGTGGTGGATTCTTCAGTGACTCAGGCCGTTGAGTTTGCAAATATTGCGCTTTACAACAAAGCTACTGGCAAGCCCGTTGACGGTACAATGGCCGACGAAAAGGGCAAATTTACCTTTAAAAATATTGCCGCTGGCGACTACAAGCTTCTGATTTCATTTATTGGATATAAAGACAAAACCATCGACAATATCAAGCTAGTCAAAGGGCAAGACCTTGATTTAGGGGTCGTAAAACTTAATCCTGATATCAAGACACTTGATGAAGTAGTAGTAACGGGCGAAAAATCACTCATCGAAGAGAAAGTAGATAGAATGGTTTATAATGCCGAAAAAGACCTAACTGCTCGGGGGGGAGATGCGGCCGATGTCTTGAAAAAAGTACCCATGTTGTCGGTTGACTTAGACGGAAATGTGTCGCTCAGAGGAAGTCAAAATATCAGGGTGTTGATTAACAACAAGCCCTCGACTATCGTAGCAAGTAGCATCGCTGATGCACTCAAAATGATTCCGGCAGATTTGATTAAATCAGTGGAAGTAATTACGTCTCCTTCTGCCAAATATGATGCTGAAGGCTCGGCAGGTATCATCAATATTGTTACCAAAAAGTCTACCTTACAGGGACTTACGCTCAATGCTGACGCTGGAGTAGGAGTAAGGGGATCTAACTTGAGCCTTAACGGAAACTATCGTCAAGGAAAATTAGGGATTACATTGGGTGGATTTGGACGGGCTTTTTACAACAAAGCAGGTACTACTCTCGACCAATCGACCCTCCAAAACGGTGTTTCCCTGCTTACCAAGCAATCTACCGATGCGCACGACAATGGCTTATTTGGACGCTATAACCTTGGTTTTGACTATGACTTAGGCAAAAATCAATCTCTTACTGCGGGCGTTAGCTTCGGTACTCGCAACTTTATCCGTTCGCAAGACCTTACCACTCGTTTGTTTACAAATGATGCGCTTTCTTCTACTTCATATCGTGATGTGACCAGCAAAGATTTGTCAAACAACGTGGATATTAATGTGGATTATATCCGCATGTTCAAAAAGCCAGGACAAGAGTGGTCTATTTCGACCCAATACAGCCGCAACAATCTTACCAATAACTTCAATGCCGATTTGTTGAGCGAAAGTAGCAGCCTATTGAGCCGTCAGAAAAACCTTAACTCTAATCTTAACCAAGAAGCCACTATCCAAACGGATTATCAGACGCCGATCAAAACCAATCAAATGATTGAATTTGGTGCCAAAACGATTATGCGTCAGGTAACGAGCGATTATAGCTATCAGATTGCAGGACCTACAGGGGCTTTTGCTAGCGACGCCCGCAATCCAGAAGGTTTTTTGAATTATAATCAAAATATAGTGTCGGGATATTTGTCTTATACTTATTCGACCGCCAAAAAATATACGTTCAAAGTAGGGTCACGTTATGAGTACACTACGATTGATGCCAACGACCAAAAAGGGAAAATCTCAATTCCAAGCTACGGAAATTTGGTCCCAAGTATCAATATCTCTAAAAGCTTGAAAGGCTCAACGCTCAAACTGGCTTACAATCGCCGTATTCAACGCCCCGGTTTGCAACAGTTGAATCCTAACTTCAATGCAGCTAACCCTCAGAATATCAGTATTGGTAATCCAAATTTAAGACCCGAATTGACCAACAATTTTGAGCTTGGTTTGAGTACTAACATCAAGAAAACATACCTCAACGTGGCGGTGTTTGCTCGCTCTACCAACAACAGCATTACCCGTTTGAGCGCTCCTTCGGATACTTTGGCAGGCGCGATTGTGACTACCTTCCAAAACATCGGTAAGCAACAAGTGTACGGAGCTAACGTTTTTGCTAATCTTTATATCACTCCTAAGTGGACCGTAAACGGAGGCGTAGATTTGTATTACAACTACCTCGAAGGCAAAGTACAAGGATTGGACGGTACTTCAATCACAGCAACCAACACCGGTTGGGTGATAGGCGGACGAGTGATGACAAGTCTTGCGCTCAATCAAGGCTGGGCCGTACAAGCCAACGGTGGAATGCGCGGCAATCAAATCACACTGCAAGGAGTTCAGGGAAGCTTCTACATGTATTCGGTAGGAGTGAAAAAAGACTTCAACAACAAAAAAGGAAGTTTGGGATTAGCGGCTGAAAACTTTTTCGGAGGTATGAGTATCAAATCGACAAGCGTGTCGCCGCAGTTTAACCAAACTTTTGTGAACAATATTTATAACCAAAACGTCAAATTAACGTTCAGTTATAAGATAGGAAAAATGAGCTTTACCGCTCCCAAAAAGACCAAGTCTGTGAAAAACGACGATGTGAAAGAAGGAGGAGAGAATCGTTAAACATTAACAGACTTATCAAGTTTACAAATGGAGTAAGAGTTCAAACTTGACAAGTCTTGTAAATGGACGCCAACAGACTTGTCAAGTTTATAAACGCAGTAGCCGTCAAACTTGACAAATCTTGCAAACTACCAAATGACAAAAGATTTTTAAAGTAGATAGATAAATGAGTGAGCCAAAAGGCGGGTCTTTACCCGCCTTTTGCTTTTTTAGGTAATCTTATTTCAATTGAAGATTTTTTTGTGGATACTTGTAAAGGTATTTGTTGATTCATTTTATGAAAGATATTGTAACACAGCTCATTGAAGTTTTAGGGAAAGAAGCTGTTCTTACCCACGAAGAAGCTGCGATGCGGTCGGCGGGTGTATGGGGAAAACCTCGGAATTTGGATGTTTTAGCCTTGGTGCGTCCCCAAAATACCGAAGAAGTTGCTAAAGTTTTGCAATTATGCCACGAAGCGCATCAGCCCGTAGTGCCTCATGGGGGACTTTCCAATGTGGTTGGAAGCGCAGTCACTGCCCCGCACGAAATTGCGTTGAGCCTAGAGCGAATGAATCACATTGAAGAGATTGATAAAATCAATAAAACCGTGACCGTCCAAGCGGGTGTGGTATTGCAGCATTTGCAACAGGCCGTTGCGGAGCAGGGGCTTTTGTTTCCTCTCGATTTAGGAGCTAAGGGAAGCTGTACCATAGGGGGCAATGTGGCGACCAATGCGGGCGGTTTGCAGGCATTGCGCTATGGCGTAACACGGCAGCTTGTATTAGGATTGGAAGCCGTTTTGGCCGACGGTACGGTGGTTTCATCACTCCACAAACTCCAAAAAAACAACACAGGTTATGATCTCAAGCACCTCTTTATTGGCACCGAAGGAACACTCGGCGTAGTGACCAAAGTCGTTTTAAAGTTAGAAGAAGCACCTCGAAGTCGAAATACTGCTTTTATCGCATTAGAAAGTTTTGAAGCTACGGCTCATTTGCTACGCTTTGCAAAAGAAAAATTGGCGGGCACTCTCACCACTTTTGAGTTGTTTTGGGAAGAATACTATCGCCTCATGACTACGCCTCCTTCTTCTTTCACACCTCCACTCCCTCACGGAAGCCCTTTTTATGTGTTGATAGAAGCACTGGGGCAAAATCCAGAAAAAGACCAACAACTCTTTGAAGCGATGCTAGAAGAAGCCTTGCTCAAAGGAGACATTGTGGATGCGGTGATGGCGCATTCACAGCATCAGCTAGATTGGTTTTGGGGAATTAGAGAAAAAGTAGAATATGCAGGGCAGCACCACGGCTGGGTCGTGGCTTTTGATGTTAGCTTGGCGATTTCGGATATGGATGCTTACATACGGCATATCAAAGCCCAACTAAGCCACCAATGGCCCGAATACTACTTTTATGCTTTTGGACACATGGGAGATGGGAATTTACACTTGTATGTTTATGTAGATGACGACTACGAATCTACGCGGCAGCAGATTGAAGAAATCGTCTATACGCCTTTGCAAGCCATCAATGGCTCGGTGTCAGCAGAGCATGGCATTGGTCTTTATAAAAAACAATGGTTGGAACTTAGCCGAACACCGAATGAAATACAACTTATGAAAACGCTAAAAAAAGCCCTAGACCCGCACGGTATTTTAAACCCGAATAAGATTTTTTGAGTCAAAAAAAACTTCAAATCCGACATATTATTATTTTGAAAATATCTAAATAGAAGTGTTTTAAAAAAAAGCTGCCACGGCTATTTATCGACTTACGTAATAGGTAAATAAATAAAAAGAATGTTACCTATGAATCGCTATGAATTTTTGAAATCAATGGGCTTTCGGGGGGGCGCATTGATGGCATTGCTGACCTCCTGTATCAGAGAAGAAGATACCTATGTAGAAGCGCTTACCATCTCTCCTTCTTCTAATACCACCCCAGTTGAGACTACTCCTCCGACAACTGGAACGACTGATTTAAGTACTATTAAAAATCCTTTGGTAACGATTGACCTTACAGCATCGGCCAATGCTGCCCTCAAAACAGTGGGAGGGTATTTAGTAAAAAGTGGGATTGTGATAGCTCAAGCAAGTGCAGGTGTGTACGTAGCGGCTACTCAGACTTGTAGTCATGAGCCTAAGAAGAGAGTTATTTTTAACAAAACCGAATTTTATTGTACCGATCACGGGGCCCGCTTCGACCTCACTGGAAAAGGACTCAATAGTTTTGGGAGTAAAGGTATTGCTGTTTATAAAGTCGCTACCGACGGAAAAACATTGGTAGTTTATAGTTAATTTACTTCAAAATTCAACCAACATGAAAGGTCTTATTTCTTTGTTAGTCAGTAGTTTATGGATGTCGTCGTTGCAGTGGGGAGGAGATTTTGAAAAAGCCAAAGCGGAAGCCACTCAAAATCATAAATTCATTTTACTCAATTTTTGTGGTTCTGATTGGTGCGGCCCTTGTATCAAACTCAAGAAGGATATTTTTGAATCAAGCGATTTTGAACAGTATGCGGCTAGTCGTTTGGTGCTGGTAAGAGCCGATTTTCCTCGCCTGAAAAAAAATCAATTAGAACCTCATCAAACTGCTCATAACGAAACTTTGGCCGAAAAGTATAATCCACAAGGTAAGTTCCCTTTTACGGTTTTGTTGGACGCGCAAGGCAAAGTCATAAAGCAATGGGACGGCTACCCAACTTCGATGAATACCCTCACTTTTATTCATGATATTAGTACCACGCTCGATGTCGCCAAGTGAAGTTTTAGTAGAAGAGCAGCTATATCGGCGCGTACTCAAACTCATGGGCAATCGCTTTGAGATAAGCGTAGTAGCCCATAATGAGGCTTGGGCAGAGGCGCGTATTGATGAGGCAGTAGCAGAAATAAGGCGAATTGAGGCACTTCTGACAACGTATAGAGAGGATAGTCAAACCAATCAAATCAATGCCAACGCTGGGATTCAGCCCACAAAGGTAGACCAAGAAGTATTTGATTTAATCAAACGCTCCCAACGGATTTCGGCGCTTACGCAAGGAGCTTTTGACATTACTTATGGTTCTATTGATAAGAGTCTGTGGAATTTTGATACGCACATGATTCGCTTGCCTGATGCTGCCACTGCTCGCTTGGCAGTACGCCTTATCGATTATCGCAATGTGATTTTGGATGAAACTACCACGAGTGTTTTTCTCAAACATCAAGGAATGCGTATTGGTTTTGGAGGAATTGGTAAAGGCTATGCTGCTGAAATGGCAAAACAGCTACTCATCAAACAAGGCGTAACGAGCGGTATTGTGAATGCGGCTGGCGACTTGACTACGTGGGGAATGCAGCCCAACGGCCACCCCTGGACTATTGGTATTGCTGATCCCAACGCTAAAAATGAGCCTTTTTCGTGTCTTAATATCAGCAATGTGGCCGTGGCTACGTCTGGCAATTATGAAAAGTTTGTGATGATTGACGGAAAGCGATATTCGCATACGATTGACCCCAAAACAGGATTGCCGGTATCAGGCATTAAAAGTGTGACAATTGTGTGTCCTAATGCTGAGATTGCAGATGCGATGGCCACGCCCGTAATGGTTATGGGAGTAAAAGTAGGCATCGACCTCATCAATCAAATGCAGGGAATCGCTTGCATCATCATTGATGAACACGACCGAGTGTTTACCAGTAAAAACATCAGAATTAACTAAAGAATTTGATAAAGTCGGCTCTAATTGGTTCTCCGCATAAATGCCCCGTAGGGGCTACATCTCGGTAAAAAATTAGAACGATACTCCGTATAAATGCCCCGTAGGGGCTAAAAATCGGTAGAAAAAATAAATCACCAAAAAATCCGCATTGATGCCCCATAGGGGCTACATATCGGTAAAGACCTATGAAAAAACAATGGAAATATGGGCTCTTTTTCACCCTATTGGTGGTGGGAAGTATGACCTCGTGCGTTTCGGTAAAAGAATACCAGAAAAGCCGTATCAATGACTCGGAAATGGAGCTGTCGGCTCGGAAGTCAGAAAAGTTTGAACAGAGTTTTTATTTGTACCGCGAAGGCGCTTCGGGGGCCAATGGCGGCAAAAGCGGTGGAGGCTGTGGATGTAACTAACCATGAAGCTGCCGAAGAGGTGGCTTTCTTAAAAACGAAATTTTGGTATCCTAATGAAAAAAATCATCATCACAGTAGGGCTGCTGACGAGCCTATTTAGGGGGGCGTATGCCCAAACTACCTCCACCGAAAAAGAAAATTACGAAAAACGTAAACTCAAACTCGAAGAGGTCAATTTAGTAACAAGCTACTACGGTCAAGACGGCAACAACTCGGCAGTGACGGGGGGAGTAGGTACCGAAAAACTCAATGATTTTGCCAATTCTATTGATTTGAAAATGTCATTTATTGACCGGAAAAGTCGCCAACATAGTATCGTCGCCGATTTCAACATCGACCATTATACCTCGGCTTCTTCCGACAACATCGACCCCCTCACAGTTTCGTCGGCTTCGCGTAGTGATACGCATATTTATCCCTCGCTATCATGGAGTATGAAAGACGACGCCACGCATACTACCCGTGGAATCAGTTATGCGTATTCTACTGAATATGACTATCATTCCAACGGAATCAACTTCAATTTTATTAAAGCTTCTCGCGACAACAACCGTGAGTTTAGCCTGAAAGCGGGGGCATTTTTTGATACATGGACGGCGATTTTACCCGCTGAACTTCGACCGTCGGGCTATGGGTCGGCGGCAGAAGGCGACCGCGACCCCGTGGCTTATAAACCTCGTAATTCGTATAATCTAGCCTTGTCGTTATCTCAAATCATCAATAAGCGTCTTCAAGTTTTGATTACGGTTGAACCCGCTTTTCAGGAAGGATTATTGAGTACGCCCTATCACCGCGTTTATTTTACCGACGGTTCGCATACAGTAGAGAAGCTTCCCGGCACAAGGTTCAAATTGCCGATTGGCGGAAGGGTAAGCTATTTCATGGGCGACCGCTTGATTTTGAGAGGATTTTATCGGTTTTATACCGACGACTGGGACATGAAAGCCCATACCGTCAATTTAGAAGCTTCTTACAAAATCACGCCTTTTGTTTCGGTAAGTCCTTTTTATCGGTTTAGTAATCAGTCGGCAGTGCGTTATTTCAAACCTTACGGGCAACACTCCAAAAACGACGCTTATTACACGAGCGATTATGACATCTCGGCTTTCACAAGCCATTTTGTAGGGGCAGGCGTACGCTTAGCTCCGCCGGGGGGATTGTGGGGTATCAAACATTGGAATACCTTTGAGCTTCGCTACGGGCATTATATGCGCACCACAGGGATGGTAGGCAATAGTGTGACATTGGCAGTAAAGTTAAAATAGAAGTATAAAAGCAGTTTCAGGCGAGAGTCATGGGCAAATAGGCTTATGAGTCTCGCCTGATTTTTTGTGTAGTAATAGATAAAGCTATGATTCTCTGAGCAAACGGTCGAAAATTGAAGTTTTTCGACCGTTTGCTCAATAGTTACCTTTTTATTTGATTTATTCCCTCCTTATTTCTTAATTTTATTTCACACTCGCCGCGGCTTCGATTTTTTTAAATCATTTTTTTTTGACCAAAACAAACCTTTTGGTGGTAGGTAAACCATGCAAAAAAATGCCTGCTAAAGAAACAGTGGCTCAGAAGACCAAAACAACTATGATGAGTATATGCAAAAAGTGGGGCAATACAAGGATGAATTGAGTGAGGTGAACAAATACAAGTACAAAACCACTGGAAGATTCAGGTTTAGTAACAACTCCCCCGAAATTGATGTCTTGGCCCAGACGGATGAGCTTTTATTGAAAAATATTTGGACTATCCTTGACAATACACCTCAGGCGGATTGGTGGCTGAAAGATATTGACTTAGATGGTTTGAAAGAGGATCTTATGAACCGTAAACGTCGCTTGTATTATCCTGCTGAAATTAAAAAATTAGAAGATAAAATGAATCGCCTACTTTTGTTGATGGACAATGAAGCAAAAGGGGAAATTGAATTGGAAAAAATTCTAAATGCATGATTTTTGAGGTAATCAAATTGATGAGTGAAGAGCTAAAGGCTTATATTGCTCCTTTGGCTGAGCAAACTCTGGTTGAGATTGGGAGTATTGCCAATATGGTAAATACCCCCAATGATACGATACTGCTATCGCTTGTCAATGTTGAAGAAGAAACTGCCCTCCGAAATATGCCACCGCCTTTTCAGCATAACGCAGCGGGAAATTTAGAACGTAAACAACCGCCCGTTTTTCTGAATCTCTATGTGATGGTTGCGGCCAATTTCTCAACAGATGCCAACTACGAAACAGCTCTAAGACGGTTGGGGCGAGTAGTACAGTGTTTTCAGCGCAAGACGATTTATACCGTAGCCAATACGCCCAATGTCTTTTTGCCAGCGGAAGCGGCTACTCTAAAAGTCACTACAGAGCTATATTCACTTACTTTCGAAAAACTCAATCAGCTTTGGGGAACTATGGGAGGCAAGCAGATTCCTTCGGTCGTATATAAGGTACGTGTAGTAGAAGAACAAGCCGAAATGCGCCTACCCGAAGGACCCGCAGTAATGACAGTGGAGGGACAATTTACGCAGTTTTCCCCATCCTCTTAAGGGAGTGATAGTTAGTGTAGGTTTCTCTAAATACCGAAAACAATGGCACTCGAAACATTCAGGGTGGGTTATGCCAAACTATTTGATGTTTGGATAGAGCACCACTATTTTTTGGATTTTGGTGAAATTTCGTTTCAAAACATCAGTCTTCTACCAGTAGATACGCAGCTAGCGCTTCAGCGCATTGGAGAGCAGTATGATGTTAGGAAGTTTTGGCACATACAACCCGATATTTCTACCAAAATATTGATGCAAAATCAGAAAATTATTTTTAAGCCTATACCGAGGGGGGTTAGGGTCGGGGTGGCAATCGACGAAAATCGCAAACCTCAAATCCCATTCTCGCAAGGTCTAAAATTGACTTTTGAAGTGATGCTCAATGACGGGTATTTTATGATTTATACCCAAATAGAAAAAGCAGTCGCAGACGGGTTAACCCAAATGGTGAGTGTAATTGAAGACAATGAAACGGTGCTTAGAAAAAACATCTTTAGGTTTAGTAACCAAGGGGAAGGAGTGGTTTTGAATACCAATCGTACGATTCAGTCAAGCGATTTAAAAGTTTTTGTTCCAGAAGTTGGTCGTACTTCGCCGCCGCCCTTGGGCATCATTGAAATAGAACACTCAGCTGTCAAGAGTTTACTTGATACCGAAGGAAAAGTAAGTGTCAATCCACCCAATTTTAGGCTTGTGTTCGCCAATCGAAAAACCCGCTGGTACTATCGTAATACTGAGGTAGCAGGAGGAATGCTGCCGCTGGTCAAACATGGAAGGGTAGAAGCCGAGCTGAATGGCCAGAAAATGGCAAATCCGACGCCAGTCCACACCATTTATGACGCTGTCAGCGATAGCTATTTTTCGCATATTTATTAAAACAGTTTTTTTCACTCTTTACATTTTTTTCAACATGGCAAGCTCACTCAATCTGGCAAGCTTAAAGACGCCTGGTGTTTATATTGAAGAAGTCTCTTTGTTTCCGCCTTCGGTAGCACAGGTCGATACGGCCATTCCTGCCTTTGTTGGATACACAGAAATAGCTCTCAAAAACGGCAAATCCATTACTGGAATTCCTACCCAAATAAAGTCGATGGTAGAATTTAGAAAGTATTTTGGGCAAGCCGCTAATCGCGAAATTCAGATTACGCTCAATGCGCTCAACAACATAGAAGGCGCTGAAGTAGGAACTAAAAAATATTTGTACGATAGCTTACTTATGTTTTTTGCCAACGGTGGAGAAAAGTGTTATATCATTTCAGTAGGAGGGTTTAGTGCTGCTCCCCAAATTTCTCATTTTACGGATGCCTTCGAACAACTTAAAAAATATGATGAGCCGACACTCATCGTAATGCCCGATTTGATGCGATTTGAGGGGACAGACATCAATCATATCGGTACAGTGCAGCAAGCGGCTATTGACCATTGCACCAAAATGCAGGACCGTTTTGCGGTGTTGGATGTCCAAATTGCCAACAAAAATTTAGAAGATGTAGCCGATACCGACATCGAAACCTTCAGAGCGGGGATTGGCAATCATCTGAAATATGCGGCGGCTTACTATCCTTGGCTATGTACGAGCCTTCCAGTCAATCCTACATTTCGGGCTATAACTCTACAAAAAGCAGGTGCAACCATATCCCTTGATAGTATTCTGGAGGGAAATTCGAAAGTGATAGCTACCAACGCTCGCATTTTGGCCGAATTTGTGGCTTTGGTAGAAGGAAGTGTACCTGATAATGCAGCTTACTTTAACGAAGGAGTGGATGAAATAGGTAAGACAGCCCGCTTGGCAATCATTCAAAATAATGTGGATGCTTTTACGAATCATTTGAATGATTTCTTGACGAACAAAGTACCATTGTTGTCAAACGACTCTCCCAACAAACTACGAGACGTTGTAACAGTCTTTATTGCTTCTCATCAAACCAAAGTAACTTCACTCAATACGGTCATTGGAGGGTTGGATAATGCAGGGGCTTCGCCTTTGGTAGAATATAATCAGGCATTTGGGCAAGTAGAAGCCTTATTTACAAGCCTAATTGCAAGTATTGAAAATAGCCTAAAAGGAGTGGAGACAGATTTGCTAGCCAAAGTCCCCTTGTATTCAAACCTAGTGGCTGCCGCCAATGCCAAAGGAGTAGTGATACCTCCTAGTGGAGCGATAGTAGGCGTCTATGCCGCTACCGACAATAATAGAGGTGTATGGAAAGCTCCCGCCAATGTATTGATAAACAACGTGCTAAGGCCAACGGTGTTTGTGGATGATGATGTTCAAGAAAACCTCAATGTAGATACAACAGCTGGCAAATCTATCAACGCTATTCGGCAATTTACGGGTAAAGGCACCCTGGTGTGGGGAGCACGTACCTTGGCAGGCAATGACAACGAATGGCGCTATGTATCGGTGAGGCGTTTTTTTAATATGGTTGAAGAATCCGTCAAAAAAGCTTCAAGTCAATTTGTATTTGAACCCAATGACGCCAACACTTGGGTCAGGGTCAGGGCGATGATTGAGAATTTCCTGACGTTGCAGTGGCGAGCGGGGGCTTTGGCAGGGGTCAAAGCCGACCATGCTTTTTATGTAAGGGTAGGCTTGGGCCAAACCATGACCGCAGAAGATATCTTGAATGGTTTTTTGATTGTAGAAATAGGCATGGCTGTGGTGCGTCCTGCGGAGTTTATCATTTTGCGTTTTTCTCACAAAATGCAAGAATCATAGCAGCTAGTAAATTCCCAAAAACACTTAATTTTTTAATAATATGGCAACTACATACCCACTGTCTCGGTTTCATTTTAGGGTCGAATGGGGCGGCGCTCGTATAGGATTTACCGAAGTTACTGGCTTAAATATCGAGAGGGCTGTGATTGAATATCGCGATGGAGCCTCGCCAGAATTTCACAAAATCAAAACTGCGGGCTTAGAAAACTTCCCTAATATCACCCTCAAAAGAGGCACTTTTGCAGGCGATGCAGATTTTTATAATTGGTGGAACAACGTGGCCATGAATACCATAGACCGCCGCGACTTGACGATTAGTTTGCTCAACGAAGAGCATAATCCCGTGGTAGTGTGGAAAGTCAAAAACGCTTGGCCTCTCAAAGTAATGTCGGGTGATTTGAAATCAGACGCTAGTGAGGTATTGATAGAAAGTATTGAGCTGGTACATGAAGGTCTAACCATCCAAAACGAAGCCTAGGTCCATGAGTCTGCTATATCCCCCAGTCGGCTTTCATTTTGTGGTGGCATTTGAAATTTTCCCACAGTCCCCTCAAGATGGCCGTTTTCAGGAAGTATCGGGGCTCAATGTCGAGATGCAAATGGAATCGCTGCGTGAAGGGGGAGAGTTGAGATTTGAGCATCAACTTCCCGTCAGAACCAAATACAGTGATTTGGTTTTGAAACGCGGTCTATTTGTAGGTTCTGCGGTGTATAAGTGGTGTAAAAATGCTTTTGAAGATTTTGAGTTTCAGCCCGTCAATCTGATGGTATCGCTCCTAAACGAGCAGCACCTACCCGTTATGTCGTGGCATGTGGTTCATGCTTTACCCAAAAAATGGGATATCTCCGCTTTCAATGCTGAGCAAAATACCTTTGCTATTGAAAGTCTCACTTTGACTTATCGATATTATAAAACAATCAGAATCTAACAACAAGATGCCCGTACTTATCAATGAAGTGATAGTGACAATGGTGATTGATGCCAATATTTCGGAGAGCATCAATGCGACGACAGTCTCTAAAAAAGAAGCTTACGAAATCCAACAAAAAGAGACCATTAGGCAGTGTGTGGAGCAAGTGTTGAGGATTCTTCAAGAAAAACAAGAACGATAAAAAGGATGGAAACGGGCAAACTCCAAAAAATGAAATTGGCTGGCTACAAAGATGTAAAATGTGCCAAAGGTACTGAAGTATCATCTTATACGGTTTTGGTCAATCCCGAAACTTATACGCTCAATTATGAAACCAAAATCAATACCGAGCAAGCGCCTGGTACAAGTTCTATCGCAGCACCTTACAACTTATCGCTGCCCCAACGCCTAGAATTTGAATTTTTGTTTGATGGTACTGGGGCATTGATGAGTGAAGGCGTTCCGAATCCGTTTGAGGTATCTAATCAGCAGCCTGTGAATGAGCAGATTGATAGATTTAAGGCTACTATTTTTGAAATCAATGGCGAAATACACCAACCCTTATTTATCAGATTAGAATGGGGCGCATTGAGTTTTGTAGGAATGGCCGAAAAAGTACAATTCATATACAAATTATTTAAGCCCGACGGTAGTCCGTTGAGAGTAGTGGCTAAAACCACCTTTGTAGAAGCCCTTGATAAAGAAAAAGAAGAAGCGAAAAAAAAGATGTCGTCGCCTGATTTGACCCACTTCCGAACCGTCAAGGCAGGAGATAGACTTCCACTGATGTGTCATGATATTTATGGGGATTCGACTCTGTATCGCGAAATCGCCAGGGTCAACAAAATCATCAATCCTAGAAAGCTAAAAGTGGGACAGCAAATCATTTTTCCTCCTATCCAAAAACAATAAATGGCCGGCCATTCTTACACGCAAGGTACAGCAAGTTACACTATAAAAGTGGACGACCGGAATCTGCCTCTAACGGTACAAATACGCTCTATAAGTGTACAAAAAGAAGTAAACAAAATTCCTACAGCGCATATTATCATTCTCGATGGGGACGCTTCGCAGCGGGTGTTTGAGGTAGGAAATAGCGATTGGTGTATTCCAGGGCGACCCATTGAGATTTTTGTAGGGCAAGCAGGCAACGAAACCAGTATTTTCAAAGGGATGGTTGTAAAACATGGCATAGAGCTGCGCTCAAGTGGTATGACACGGCTCAATTTGATGTGTAAAGATTTTTATGTAAAAACCACGATTGCGCCTGTTAGGAGATACTTGATTGATACGAAAGATTCGGTGGCAATCGAAACAATTTTGCAACCTTATGCGGGGCTGGAAATCCAAACTTCCGAGACTTCTACAGTGCATCCTGAACTGATTCAATATGATACTACTGATTGGGATTTTGTGGTGATGAGGGCAGAAGCCAATGGGATGATTTGCGTGGTAGAAAATGGAAAAATGACCGTAACAAAACCTAACCTTGAGCAAGAACCTATCTTAAACATGGCTTATGGTAGCGATATATTGGACATAGAAGCACAAATGGATGCCCGTCAACAATTCAAAACCCTAAAAACCCAAATGTGGGATTGTGTTGACCAAGTACCCGTAGAAGCCCTAGCTATCGAGCCTACTTTAGATCTTGGGGGAAATCTAAATGCACAGGCGATGGCTTTCGAATTACCTACAGACGTGGTGTGGAGTCATGGCGGAAAACTCGAGATGGGAGAACTGCAAACCCTGGCCGATGCGGCTCTTTTCAAACAGCGTATGGCGGCTATTCAAGGGAGATTGAGGATATTTGGAAATGCCAACATCAAACCAAATACGCTCATCAATTTGCAAGGCCTTAGTGAGAGATTTAATGGAAAGGTTTGGGTATCAGGAGTATTGCATAAAATCGAAGATGGTGTTTGGACTTCTGATATACAGCTGGGATGGTCGATGAGGTGGTTTGCGCAAGACAATAACCTCTCTCAGCAGGCACCTCCGCCTTTGGTACCGCCGATAGAAGGTCTTCAGATAGGGATCGTTACAGCCTTAGAAGGCGACCCTGAAGGCGAAGGGCGTATTTTGGTAAGAATGCCGATGATTTCGCCTCGCGCAGAAGGTTCATGGGCGCGTATAGTAAGCCTCGACGCAGGCACCGAAAGAGGATTTCATTTTAAACCCGAAATAGGGGATGAAGTAATCGTCGGTTTTTTACAAAATGACCCTCGCAAAGCGGTAGTTTTAGGAGCAGTACATAGTAGCAACAAGCCTTCACCGCTGCCCAATACCGACTCCAATCATTTAAAAGGGTATGTGTCAAGAAGCAAAATGCAATGGATGTTTGATGACGAAAACAAAACTATCACTCTCAAAACCGAAGCTGGCAACGAAATAATAGTTTCGGAATCCCAAAAACAGATTTCGATTCAAGACCAAAACAACAATAAAATCATCATGAATTCTGAGGGCATTGTGATAGAAAGTAGTAAAGACCTGACCCTGAAAGCCGCCGCTACTATAAAGATTGAGGGAATAAATATAGAAAATAAAGCCTCGGCCCAATACAAAGCAGAGGCTACGGCGAGTGTAGACATAAGCAGTAGTGGAACAGCTATCTTGAAAGGAAATCCAGTATTAATCAATTGAAAACATGGCACTTGAAGATTTTTTAGGGAGAGGGTGGGGCTTCCCGCCTGCTTTTGATACCCAAGGCGTTGAGATGACAACGGGGGTAGAGGATATTGAAAAAAGTTTGGAAATCTTGCTCTCTACTCGCTTAAGAGAAAGGATAATGTTGCCAGAATATGGCTGCAATTTGGATGTGTTTCTGTTTGAACCCCTCAACACTAGCTTGCGTACTCAAATCAAAGAAACCGTCAAAGATGCGATTTACTATCATGAACCTCGCATCGACCCCTTGAATGTAACCCTCGAACAGCCCCCTGAGTCGTTGGGAAGTCTCTTGATTGTGATAGAATATCGCATCAGAGCTACTAATACGCGCTACAATTATGTCTTTCCTTTTTATAAAGAAGAAGCAAGTCAGCTTGATATTGATCCAACTCTCCCCCATATAGTTTCAACTTCTTTTAATAATTGAGGGTCTTTTTTGAAACTAAAACCAATATTTTATGAGCCATTGTCCTGAACATAATCCCCTCCAACATGAAGGTACTGCGCAGTTTCAGCGGAGCTTAGAAGCTTTGTATCCAGACTATGCACGTATAGATGAAAGGACAATCGAGGACTTACTAAAACTAACGGCTTGTTATGCCAAGAAGGCATTGCCTCTATTTTATAGTCTCAACAATCAAGCTTCTTCGTGGGGGGAGGAGGAGTGGCTTAAGTTGATGGATTATACCAATTTCTTTCAAAACTCAGCAAATCTCACTCAAATCATAGCCGAAATGCAACGGCGTCATGATTTTCCTCCGCATTTTGCATTATTCTTATGTTTTCTCAAATTGTTTGAATATTTGCAAAAAGACATCAATCAACTTACCCAAAAACACCTTGACTTTTATTATAACAAGATCCTAAAGCTACAGCTTCAAGCTCCTGTAGCCGACCATGTGCATATTTTATTTAGTTTGGCACGCCATATTGCCGAAACAGTAGTAGAAACACGGACACTTCTGGATGCAGGGCGTGATACTTCGCTCCCTACTCCTCGGCCACTTACTTATACTACCAATGAGGCTGTAGTGGTTAATAATTCCAAAATAGCTTATCAGCGTAGTGTATATTGGGATACTAATACTCACCAATTGTTTTATGCACTTGATGCCAAAACGGCCGATGGTATCGAAAAGCCTTTGCCCCAAGAGAATCATTCATGGTGTGCATTTGGACCTAAACCCAAAGCGACGGCATCGTGTGATAACTTTGGTGGCGCTGCTTCAACAAAATTTATAGAATATCCTACGCTTAAGGTGGGATTTGCGGTAGCTTCCAATATTCTTCTTTTGGCAGAAGGCAGGCGTACAATTATTTTAGAAGTCATCACTGCTCAACTGCTTTCGGGTTCTTCGGAATATAGGTTTGATATCCAACTAAGTGGACAAAAAAACTGGATAGACCTCAAGGGTCAAAGCTTCAAAGTAGTAGCGACCAATAAACTTCAATTGGAGTGTGTTTTGGAAGCAAGTGAAAAGGAAAAAGTGGTGGCATTTGACGCCAGCAAATTGGACGGAAACTATCAAACTACCTCGCCTGTGATGCGGTGTTGGCTGGTCGATACTTCCCAATATGCTCTTTTGAAGACGATTCAAATAGAATCTGTTTTTATTAAAACTAAAGTGGAAGGTCTCAAAAAGACCTTGATTTTAGAAAATGAATTGGGAAAAGTAAGCCCCGAAAAATCATTGATGCTTTTTGGGGTTCAGCCTAGCGTGGGGGCGGTATTGTACGTAGGATGCGACGAGGCTCGTCACAAAACCCTCGAATCTGTCAGGGTAAAAAGTGAAGCATGGGCAGGAAAACCCAACCTTGACGAACACTATAAAAATTATTGCACTTATAAAAAAGACAATTCTGGTTCGGTAGTGATAGTAGGAGATTATCGTCGAAAAGAGGCTGATTTTAAAATTAATACAGAGATTGTTAATGGGAATTTGAAAGGGAAAAGTTCCCTCCAAAAATCGCTTTTTAGCGGTTTAGGGGCAGGCCTACAAATACAATCAAATACTGGTTTTATAGACAGAGTTGGGCTCAATGGTGTTTTTAATTACCGAATTGGAGGATTTGTTAGTACTGGCAATTTTGTCCAGAAAAAAGACATTACTAAAATTATTTGGGGGAATCTCAACTCTCCGCTTCAAAACCTAAGCGATAGTTTATTGAAAATAGAATTGGCAAATCAAGATTTTGGGCATTTTGTTTACCCAAAAATAGTATCAGATTTGGCCGCTTTCAATGCAAATTTAGCAGCTAATTCCAGCGATTTAAAACCCATTCCGCCCGCTCCTTATACGCCCGTTTCGGCGGGAATTCAACTGGATTATGTAGCAGTTACGCAGTCCAATCAACTCACCGATAGTGCTTTTGAGGCCTATGCCATGCGTGATGTACAGTTTTTTCACTTGGGGGCTTTTGGGTATTCGGAAGAACACACCTTTCTAAAAAAAGAACTAGATTTTTTGACGCATCAAGAGCAAACTAGCGCTTGGCTTATGCCTCAGTATAGCCCTCATGGTACATTCTATCTGGGATTAAGCGGAATTCAACCTTTGGAGGCAGTGAGTATATTGTTTCAGGTAGAAGAAGGAAGTGCCAATCCCGAGCGGCCTACCGCCGATGTAAAATGGAGCGTGTTAGTGAGCAATCAGTGGCGATTGTTGAATGAAGATAATATCTTGAAAGACACCACTCAGCAATTACTTACGTCGGGGATTGTGCAGTTTTATTTACCTGCCGAAACCACCCTCAATCATACTCTTTTGGAAGAGCAGGTGGTATGGATAAAGGCCGAGCTATTTCTCAATAATACTTCTGCTCCCCACGACAGTGTAAGCAACCTCATAGCTATTCATCCGCAGGCGGTATTGGCTACCTTCAATGACCAGCAGAATGCACCTAGTCATTATGCCGAGCCACTTGCGGCGCATGCGATATCGCGAGCTAAAGAAGGATTAAGTGCTATCAAAAAAATAGAACAACCTTATGCGTCTTTTGGGGGAAAGCCTCAGGAAACCAACCAAGCTTTTTATCAACGAGTGAGTGAGCGCCTACGGCACAAGCAGCGCGCAGTGGCTATATGGGACTATGAGCATCTGGTATTGCAGGAATTTCCACGAATATTTAAGGTAAAGTGTCTGAATCATACAAGATTAGATAAGCAAAGGCCAAAGACTGATCCTCTGCGCCTTAATCAACTAGCACCTGGAAATGTGGTGCTGGTAGTAGTGCCCGATTTGCATAATATCAATGCTACCAACCACTTGGAACCCAAAGTAGATTTGAATACCCTCAAAAATATTGACGATTATCTCCAAAAACATACAGGTCTATGGGTGGATATCCAAACCACAAACCCTGATTATGAAGCGGTAAGATTGAAATTTAAAGTTCGATTCAAAAGAGGATTTCCCTTTGCTACCTACCAAAAAAAACTCAATGAGGCACTCGTAGCTTATTTGTCGCCTTGGGTAAAAGATACTTCAGTAGATATACCTTTTGGTGGAGTACTCGAAAGAAGTGTGGTCATCAATTTTATCGAGCGCCTTGGCTATGTAGATGTATTGCGCGATTTTGTGATGCTTCGCCAAAATGATTCCTATGAAGGATATGAGCAAATCTCCGCCACCAATCCTATGGCCGTTTTGGTGTCTTGCCCGCAGCATTGTATCAGTGAGTTTAGTGGATGTTGATATTTTATTATGGTATAATAATCTTGTAATCAGTTGATTAGTATGGTAGAAAGTATAGTGATATCAAACAAGCCGCCGCTATCGCTCGCCAGCGATTATACACAGCTACGTGCTTTAGGGATGGCTTATATTGAGCATTTAGGAAGTGAATTTTGGACAGACTACAACACGCACGACCCCGGAATCACGACCCTCCACCTGCTTTGTTATGCAATTACGGATTTGAGTTTGCGTACTCAGCTACCTATCGAAGATATATTGACCTCCTCCTTGGGAAGTCAGCAAGCTTTGAGGGAGGCATTTTTGACGGCAGATATGATATTGCCTACTAGCCCTGTCACTGAATTGGATTATCGCAAATTGCTGATAGATGTAGAAGGGGTACGGAATGCTTGGTTGTTGAAGGCCGAGCAACGAGTGTATGTCAATTGCCAGACCCAGCATTTGCAATATGAAACTCCCCTTGCGGCTATTTCTTATTGGACGGATTTTGCTTTACAGGGGCTGTACGATTTACTTATCGAATACGACGAAGTTTGCTTTTACGAAAAAGAGGCGAATGCCGTCGAAGAATGTAAAAAAAATATCTTAAAAAACGTCAAAAATGCTTATTTAGAGAATCGTTGTTTAGGCGAAGATATACGGCAAATCAAAGAAGTCCCCGCCCAAAAAATAATGATTTGTGCGGATGTAGATATTGAAAATGATGTAAACGTGGCCGAAGTACACGCGAGGATTCTTTTTGAAATTCAACATTATTTGTCGCCTCCCATCAAGCGATATTCATTGCAGGAGTTGCAGGCGATTTTGAAGCAAAGCCCTGACCAAGAAGTTCCTTTTGATGTCATTTTTGAGGGGCCTTTGCTCCAAAATGGTTTTATTTTAGATACGGACTTAGAAGCGGCGCAGCTGCGAGCGCGTGTTTATACTTCGGATATTATCAATAAAGTCATGGGCATAGAATTGAATGGCAAAAAAGCCGTCAAGGCTATCAAAAAAATAAGACTCAATCTTTTAATCAAAGAAGAAGGCACTCCATGTAAAGACTGGAAACCACAAGACCCCGAAGGAGTAGCTTGGTGTTTGCATATTCCTGAAGGGCATCAAGCTCAGCTTTGTATTGAAAAAACAGCCCTCAATTTTTTCAAAAATGGGATTTTGGTTTCTTCTACTACCCATGAAAACAATGCTTATACCCAATTCCGAAACCTACAAAAGGAATTTTGGGAAGCTAATAAACGAACCATTGAAGTACCTCTTATACCCGTAGGAGAGGTACAGGCCGTAGAAGAGTATAGCTCTATTGTCAATGATTTTCCCCAAACCTACGGCATTGGACGTGAGGGGCTTCCTGCTTCGACTCCGCTTGAAAGACAGGCTAAAGCCAAGCAGTTTAAAGCATATCTTTTATTTTTTGATCAGCTTTTGGCCAATTATCTAGCACAAATCAAAAACCTAAGTAAGCTGTTTGACCCTGCAAGTGAAGCGGGTACTTATTTTTCGCAGAAAATAACGGATGTAAAGGAGGTGGAGCTGCTTTATGGAAACTACGCGCAACTAGATGATACCTTAGCTTTGATTATTGAAAAATGGGAAGGATATCCGACAAATCCGATTCGCAAAAACCGTTTTTTAGATCATATTTTGGCGCGTTTTGCTGAAAACTTTAGCGAATACGCCATGCTTTCCTTTTCACTTTTTGAGGACTTTGATGGTACTAAAATCCTGAAAAACAAAAGTGATTTTATTAAAAATTTTTATCAGCGGCCTTCAAGAGATGGCGTAGAAACGTCAGAAAACTGGCACCAAAGGTCAGTGACTTATTTTAGGAACCTCAATCACGCGCACGCCTACAATTATTGTCAGTCAGTCAATGGGACTCCATCAGTAGATAACCCCCTTAATATAACAGGAGTAGTACGGCGTATCGCAGGGCTATTGGGCATTTCGGAAAGCGAGGCTCAATTGACGGTCAGTGCGACCGACGAACGAATTTTTTTAGTGGAACATATTTTACTACGTCCCGATGTGGCCAATCCTGCCGAAAAATGGTTTGAAGTATGTACCGAACCCGATTGTACACACTGCCGCCCTCTAGATCCTTATTCTTTTAGGGTGTCGGTGGTATTGCCAGGCTATACCGAACGTTTCAGTAACATCAGTTTTAGGAAATATGCCGAAAGAGTGATTCGGAAGGAATTGCCCGCCCATATTTTGGCACGTATATGTTGGGTAAGTCAATCTCATTTGGAGGAATTTGTAAACAGATACAAGGTATGGCTTGAGCTAAAATCGCGGATGTGTGAAGCCCCTGACCTCCAAGCATATGCTTTGGCTTTTAATGAGTTGTTAGAGATACTCCATCGTCTTCATACGATATATCCCGAAGGAGTTTTGCACAATTGCGACAATCCTGACGAAAAATCTCCCCTGATTTTGGGGCGTAGTGTGCTGGGAAGTTTGAAAAACCAATAAAGATGCATAAAAGCTTATGGCAATGCCTAATCCATACTTAGCCGAGTCGCCGGAGTCATTTGATGAGCATGATTTCGAGCTACCTATCTTTAAACCAGATATGGTACTGACACACACACAGCTCAATACACTCTTTGGGTATTTGATGCTCAATGATGCCCATACTCGTACTGATCTCGTAGGGGTAGGGGTAGTATGCGGATTGGTTCCCCAAAAAAACAGAGATAGCATCGAAATATCGCGTGGATGCGGGGTGACTACCCAAGGGGATTTGATTCGTTTCCCTGACCTTCGTATCTATACTCATTTTGCTCCTTATGTGTTGGCCAATCATGTGCCTTATGCTCCTTTTCAGGCTATCAATGGGTTAGAGCTTTGGGAGGTTTTTGAGAAGCCTCCTCAGTCCAATCCTTCGGTTAAGTTTCTATCGGAAATGCCTATGGACGACAAAGTCGTAATGCTTTATCTGGAAAGTACGCACAAAGCCGCAGACCGATGTTCGGGGGTGGACTGTGACAATCAAGGGGATAGATGGCAAAATACACTAAGAGTATTTTTAGTAAAAACCAAGGATGCCGAACGCCTCATCCAAAAAGACCATTTGCAAGCGGCGGCGGCGTGTTATGTATTGCCAAGGCTAAGAAGCCGACGCGTCAGAATCGATGACCGCGACTACGATTCATCTCTCAAAGGTTTTCAGAAGTTGATTGAAATCATGGTGGAGGAGCTGATAGAGGCTTTGAAAAAATCGTTTGAAGCCGTGAGCGAAATCCTCAAGCCGCTTTACAAAGACACGGCTCCCGTGGGTGGGTGGCAAAAAGAATTGACTTCTAAAGCTGCTAAATACAGTAAGTCGGCCTCTATTCAATATGTATATGATTGGCTAAGAGATATTTATGATGCCTACGAAGAGTTTAGAACGGCTACTTGCTGTTGGCTGTCAATGTGTATGCCACGCGAAGAGTGGTTTCCGAAGCATCTTTTATTGGGAGAGCTAAACAAAGCCCGATGTCATTTCACGTACCGTCATTATTTTTTACGGTCTCCAGCAGTCTTAGATTGTAAAGACAGTCGAGAAAAAGCAAAATTTCTTCATCAGCGAATAGGGCATTTGATTGCGCATTTTCAGGTGCCTGCCGAGGCCGATATCCGTATTACGCCGTCGGTGTTGGGAATACATCCGTTGGGTGAGCGGGCTATGCCTTTTTATTATACGCCTGAGATGAGATTGTTTTGGAATTATGAAAAAAAACGCAAGTGTCACACCGAAGACCTGCTGTCGTATCACCTGCCCGAATCACCCCCCAAATATGTCTCTTTACCTTTTCGATATGACCTTGGGAAGTGGGAGTTTTTTCGCATTGAGGGTCTGATAGGAAAGGATATTGGCGAAGTACTAAAAACATTGACGGCGCTGCGGTCGCAGCATAATTTGGCTTTTGAACTGCTAGGCTTGTCGATAGATATACGAAAAGAAGGGGCTCAGATACAGATAATAGGCCAGGTAATTTTGAAGAATCAAGAACCTCTGCCAGGGGTAAAAATTACTATTAAAGGTACTAACAGAGGTACTGCTACCGACGCGAGGGGGAATTTTAGAATCACTGCCAATGTAGGACAAGTATTGGTAGTCGAAACGGTGGGGTTTGCAACCAAAGAAATAGTCGTTGATTCAAATCCCAACCTTAAAATCATACTTGATGACAATACTCCTAGGGTAGCCACTAGAGATTTGTCCCCTTTTGGTCAGTTTTTGAAGCAATATCCGGGGATGGAGCATGGAGCAGGGGTGCCTGTAGGAGGGACGTTTGTTATCGTTTTTCAAAGCCTAAACGCCCGCGTGCGTACTGTAGTGGCCGATTTTTATTTACCTTATTTTATCCAAAACAGTCAGTGGCTCAAAGACAAAATCATATCGTTAGAAAACTTCAGATAGAGGTAGAAGTGAGGGATAAGACAGTAAACCCCACAGAGCTTCAACATTCCTTATCGCACGCATTGCAATCTCGACGTGTAGAAGAGGCTATTGAAGGTGCTTTGTCGGAGGTGAGTACGCCTCACCAATGGATAACGCTGGATAAAGTAACGATAGATTTAGGAAGGATTACCTTAGATAAGGTCGAAAAATTAGTGTTTTTTGAGCAACTACAAGCATTGTTGTATGAACAGGTTTTGAAACAAATTGAGGAGGTGACAATACACCCAAAACGAGAGATGAAGACAGCGGAAGATTTTGATTTTGACCAATTTGTCTTCTTTTTAGAAAATGGTTTTTTTCGGGTAATACCAATCACTGACGCTCCAATAACAGGCACCACAGAAACTCAAAAATGGATGGAAGCTATTTTGCTCAGCTTGAATGAAACACGTCGGTGGATTTTAAAGCAAGCCCTTCTGCGAAGTCAAGAAGCGCGGAGGCGTATAGTTTCTCAATTTTCTCACTCCAACTTTCTACTGTTGTTAGAGCAGTTGGGAAAATTACAAAAAAAAACCGAAAGCCAACTGGTTTTCGAGCCTTATCCTTTACCAATAGCTAGGTTAAAAACAGAAGTAATGACGCGCCTAGCGCAACTTGAGCAAATACTTATAGAAACTCCCAAAAAAGAAGGGGAAAATGTATCCCCCTCTAATATCACTCCTAAAACGACGACCTTGAAAGAATCTATTTTTATTCAAAATGCTGGAGTTGTGTTGCTGCATCCCTTTATTAATCAATGTTTTAAAGCTTTAGGATGGATAGAAGGGGGGCGTTTTGTAGATGAAGAAAAACAACAAAAAGGTGTACTAATGTGGTATTTTTTGGCTACTAGGCAAGACACTCCCGCCGAACATGAACTCGTGTTGCCAAAAATATTGTGTGGACTTTTGCCCCAATATGTACTCCAACCCCTCCAACCCCTGACTCCCGAGGAGCGACAAGAAGGAGAGGATATGCTGGCGGCGGTGATTGCTCATTGGTCGATTTTAAAAAATACCTCTCCCAATGGACTAAGGGCTGAGTTTTTATTAAGAGAAGGGAAATTAGAGGCTTCTTCCGACATGCTAATACTGACGGTGGAGCAACGCGCCTCTGATATATTACTTTCTAAGTTGCCGTGGGGCATTAGTATGATTAAGTTGAATTGGATGTCGACCCTTTTATATGTTAATTGGTTTTGAAAGCTTTACCCCAACATAGCGAAAAATCAAGCCCAACAACGAGCACTAGCACGCCGTCAAATGGGCTATGGAAGCAGAAAGAAGCTACTTTTTTGACACCTTCTCGACCCCAGCCTTTTGTACAAGCTAAACTCAGCGTGGGTAAGGTAGAAGATAAATATGAACGAGAAGCCGACAATGCCGCCGACCACATTGCACAGAATGTGGTCAATAATACCGTGGGTGCGAGGCCAGAGATTAGTGCGATTGATGAAAAAGAGAAAATCCAACGCAAAACAGAAGCAAACAGTGATGTATTGCCGAGTGTTTTTTTTGAAGAAAAACTCAACGCTAGCCAACAAAGCGGCGAGCCGCTGCCCGATAATCTCAGGGAAATGATGCAAAAAAGCTTTGGATTTAATCTCTCCAAAGTCAGAATCCATGCCGATGACTATGCGGATGAACTCAATCGCGAGCTACATAAAGATACTTTGGCTTTTGCCTACAATGAGCATATTTATTTCAGAAAAGGAAAATATCGTCCCCATGAACTCAATGGCATTGTGTTGCTTGCCCATGAGATTACGCACGTGCTTCAACAACGGACTTTGGAGCCACTTCAAGAGCCTAAGCACGACACCCTCGTGGATGCCGTAGTAGAAGCAACTCCAAAAGGCATTGCCAAAGAAACCAAACAATCATCGCCGCCAAAACAAAAAAAGGAAGCAAGAAAAAGACGCAAGCCATCCGACGAAGACAAAAAAATAGAGAAAGCTACCGACGAAATGACGGTAGAATTGGAAAAAGCCGCCCAGAAAAACTCGCCACGCTCACCCGAAGAAGACCCTAATTTTGTGAAGGTGGTAAAGAAAGCCAAACAACAAGCCAAAAAAACCAAAAAACATGACCCCGCCGAAAAGAAAACCAAAGAAATGCAGGCATCGGTAAAACTCCCTGACAATGAGGTAGAAAGCCAAGCAAAATCGAGGCAGGTAGATAAAATGAGTCAAGAAAAACCCGCCAAATTTGAGGCTGATTCTTTTAAGCAATCCTTGATGGAGAAGGTTAAAAAAGTAGCACCTAAGAATCTGGAAGAAGCTTCTGATTTTAAGAAAGACAATAAAATTGAGGAAGTAAAACAGGCCGTGAGTGGGAAAGTAGGCGACGAAAAAGAAAAAGCCGCGCAGGATATTCAACAAACCACCGCCGAAACGCCCAGTAGTGAGGGGCTTAGTGCCAGACCCGTCAAAGGGCTGCCGCCAGCGGGTATTGGTACTATGAATACTCATATTGGTGCAAAAAAAGCAAGTCCGCCACCACGCCTTCCTGAAGAAATATCACTCAAAGCCGGGAGTGAAAGCTTAGACCGAGAATTGAAAGGGGGAGGAGTATCAGAAGACCAAATCAAAAAATCAAATGAACCTTCGTTTGGCTCGGCTCTTGCCCAAAAAAATGAGGCGCAGCAAGATGCAATAGTGGCTCCCGATAAATACCGTAAGGAAGAAAAACGAATCCTAAGCCAGGCCGAAATAGCTGCCAACAAATTGGCTACCGCCGAATTGCTCGAAATGCACGGCGACCGAAAAAAGCAATTTGAAGGAGTAGAACAAAAACAACAATCGGCTAAAAGTGAAGAAGAAATCATAAGAGAAGAAATTGCCAAAAATTTAGAAACCCTGTATGCAGATACCAAGAAACTGGTAGAAGAACGCCTTGCCAAACTCACCACCGAGGTAGCTACGAAGTTTGACAATGGTGCCAAACAAGCAAAAGAACGTTTTGAGAATGATACTGATAGCAAAATGTCGACTTACAAACGCCGACGCTACAGCGGTTTTTGGGGCCCAGCCAAGTGGATTAAAGACAAACTTGCGGGCCTTCCCGACGAAGTCAATCAGTTTTATGAGGAGGGGCGAGTCCAGTATCTCGCCGATATGGAGGCAGTGATTACGGCAATCTCTACGCACGTGGCTGCTGAACTCAACGCTGCTACCGAAGACATAGCCAATGGTCGTAAAAAAGTACAAGACTATTTTAATAGTTTGGACGAAAACCAGAAACGAATAGGGCAAAGTACTTTGGACGAAGCTTTAGGGCGATTTGATGAACTCGAATCAAAAGTAGAAGATACCCAAGGGGAGCTTATCGACTCCCTGGCTGATAAATATAAAGAAAACCTACAACAACTCGACGCTCGTATCGAAGCCATGAAAGAAGCCAACAAAGGCTTAGTAAGCAAGGCTATCGGGGCTATCAAAGGTGTAATCAAAACCATCAGAGAGCTCAAAGATTTATTGTTGAGGGTATTGTCCAAAGTAGCCAAGGCCATAGGATATATCATTTTACATCCGATTGCATTTTTGGGGAATTTGATTTCGGCGGTGGGGCAAGGCGTAAAAAACTTTGCTAAAAATATTCTCAGCCATTTACAAAAAGGGTTTCTCAAATGGCTCACAGGAGCAGCAGGAGATGTACAAATCGAAATTCCCGATAGCCTCGACCCCGTTGGAATATTTAAAATGGTTTGTAGTGTGATAGGCCTTACTGTAGAAAATTTTATGGAACGCGCCGCTCGAAAAATTCCTGCGACTATTTTAGAAGGTTTAAAGCAAGCCCAAGGAGTGATAAAAATAGTAATGGAAAAAGGCATAATAGGCTTATGGGAATACATCAAAGACCAAGTAGAGTCCATTTTGGTGGGGGCTAAGGAGGCGGTTTTTGATTTTATGCAAAATAAAATCATTGAAGCGGGTGTCGATTTTATTTTGAAAATGCTGACGCCAGCGGGTGCTTTTATCAAGGCTTGCCAAGCTATCTACAAAATCATTAAGTTTATTTGGGAAAATGCCAAGCGTATTCTACAATTTATCGAAGGTATCCTCGATGCTATCTTGGATATTGCGGCGGGCAATTTGAGCAATGCCATCAAAAAGGTCGAAAATTCACTGGCAGATGCTATTCCGTTGGCGATTGGCTTTTTGGCGAGCTTGCTCAATCTGGACGGCATCCCCAAAAAAGTAATTGAGATTCTGAAAAAAATCAAGGGACGGATTGATCTCATTATTGACACTATTATCCTTAAAGCATGGGAATATGGCAAAACAATAGTGGGAAAAGCCATTGCCGGTGGCAAAAAAGTGGTGAAGGCGGTCTTTAATTGGATAAAATCGTTGGTAAGATTTAAAACCGCCGATGGCGAAAACCATAAACTTTATTTTAAGGAAATAGGCGGAGCCTACACAATCATCGTAGAAAGCACCCCCCAGACCTATACAGAGTTTATTGGCTCGCTCCTCATTGACCCCAATCATAGTCAGAAAGACCAGTTGACGAAAGACAAAGATAGTGCGAAAAAACTGGCCGAAGATATTGATAAATGGATAGAGGCCTCCGAAAAAGATGAGAAAGATAGAAGCGGTGATATTGAAAAAAACTTACTAAAACTTGGCCCTCTCACGGCCCGCCTCATGATGGCTGATAAACAAACCGCCAAAATCACTAACAAAAAATCTTCGAAACCGATTTTTGGTGGGCTTACAAGTGGAGGAGGATTTGGTAAAAGTGTACGTATTGAATACTTCTCCGAATTTACCACGGGGTCGGAGGCCGACGGAAAAGGAAATGCCATATATGCCACACTCAATCAGCGCAAAAGTGGCAAGGGGAGTTATTATGTACAAGGGCATTTGCTAAGTGCTAAGCTTCATGGCACGGGCGAAGAATGGGGGAATTTGACACCGCTCACGAGACAAGCCAATGCCTTGCACGTAGCAAGAGTAGAAAGTAAACTCAAAGAAGTGGTAGATAAAAAAAGGGCTTTTATGTATGTAGTGACACCTAGCTACGGACGAGGAAAAAATACAGACTTGATTGAGAAGATAAATAAATCTAACGATGCGAAGGAAGATAAAAAAATAAAAAAAGAAATAGTAGAAGCTGAGCAATACGTACCGACAAGCTTGGTGTGTACCATCAAAGAAATGGATACTACCGCCCCCGAAAGACAAGAAAAAACGGGAGGATTAGTAGTTAATGAAAAAATAGAAAATACGATAGAGGGCAATGTCGCAGACTATCAAGTGGTAGAAGGTCCCGTAATACCTGTTTTTATTAATGAAGCCACCGCAGAAGAGCTTACATCTATTGAGGGAATTGGTGAAATAACCGCCGAAAAAATTGTCGAACTTCGTGGGCAGAAAATATATTTTAGAAATAGAGATGAAATATTTGATGTCTTTAAAAATATATCAAAAGATAAAATAAATAATGCTTACAGTAAAGGAAAGATAAATTTTAGAGTCCCTTAGCATTGAAATATAGTTTTGCGACTTAAATAATTTCAATTTTCTGTCCACAGCAATTCGTCGAATTATAAAATTGATGTGTTTTGCTGAAAAAAGAGGATTGTGATCCTAATAATTTCCAATATTAGAAAGCGTTCGATAAAATAGGATTGATACTATATTTTGTATTGTTTTTATAAAAATTCCCAATGAAACATTTTGTGAGATATTTAGAAGCAATTATAACGGTGCGATTGGATGTAGAGTTGGGTGGCAAAACAGAAGAGGAGTTTCCTGCATTCATAATTGAACCTACCGATGATGAAAAATTATCGAGTTTTATTGTAAAACATCAATTATGCTTTGAAGAGATTACAATTCTTCTTCTTGCGCTTATGCCACATCTATATCCTACTTTTTTTGATAAAATTCTTCATCAATATTTTCCTAATGGGGCTGATTTTCCAGAGTTTGGAGGAGTGCGGGGGCTTCATCATCGTGGAATCTTACCCACAGGCGAAACAGCCCTTTTTATCCTTGCCAGCGGCGACTTGGAAAAGCGTTTGGTCTTGTACGAATTGTTTAGCGAAACTCATTTGTTCGCCCAAAAACACATCCTTCGGTTGGAGGAGGTAGTGAAGGGAGAGCCTCGTTTTGGGGGGCGATTGGTGCTGTCGGATGAGTATGTGGAGCTTTTTACGATGGGGAGAGTGTCTTTGCCTCAATATGGTAGCCAATTTCCAGCCCAACTTATCGAAACAGATTTGGAATGGGACGATTTGATTCTTCCTTGCGATACACGCCGTCAGATTCAAGACCTCGAAAACTGGATAAATCATCATAGCTCTTTGCAAGCTTGGGAGTGGGGGAAATACCTAAAACCCGGCTATAGAGCTTTGTTTTATGGCCCCTCTGGTACAGGCAAAACCCTCACAGCGACCTTGTTGGGGAAGTTTACGAAGCGCGAGGTATTTCGAGTCGACTTGTCGCTTGTGGTATCAAAGTACATTGGCGAAACCGAAAAAAATCTGGCTCTTCTATTTGACAAAGCGCACGCCAAAAATTGGATTTTGTTTTTTGATGAGGCTGATGCGCTCTTTGGTAAACGCACCGAAACCCGTGACGCCCACGACCGCTATGCTAATCAAGAAGTGGCTTACTTATTACAAAAAATTGAAGATTTTGATGGATTAGTCATATTGGCTTCTAATCTCAAAAATAATATTGATAGCGCTTTTGCAAGGCGTTTTCAGACGATAGTTCATTTTCCGATGCCCACCGCCAAAGAGCGGTGGATGCTGTGGCAAAAATATTGGCCTCCTACTTCGCCACTGCCACAAGGTACAAACCTAAAAGACCTTGCCGACCGTTATGAGTTGTCGGGAGCTGCCATTCTCAATGTGATACATTTAGGACTACTACGGGCATTGGCTTCTCAACGAAATGAAATTCTACTATCAGACCTACTCGAAATCATCAAATTAGAATACTTCAAAGAGGGTAAGCTGATTGTTTAAGTCCAAGATTAATTAACTCACGCCGATTTTATAATAGTTTGTCTGAATCTCCTCTGGGATGCTAGAGGCGTGGTATAGCTTTGTATCTATCATTTAAAAAAAGATACAATGGAAAACCTCCCCGTTCAAATTGGTTGGGTAGAAATACTTCAGAAAACCCTGCAGTTCATTAGCCGTTATGGGCTAAAAGTGCTCTTATTGGGTTTAGTTGCAGCCTTTGGGAGAGGGATGCAAGAAGGAGCATGGGGAGCGATTTCGTCAATAGGTTTTTGGGGGCTAGAGTTTGTAGTAGAAGGAGTACGGTTAGGATTGGTGATTTTAGTCATTGGAAATGGCTCTTTGAAGATAGGATTTCGGAGAGTCGTGGCTATTTTTAGAGCGAAAAAATCGGATTGGAAACTGATATGGACTCAATTCAAAAAGAATGTATCGGCCAATAAAATAGCGATCTTGGTCAATTTTGCCCTTTTTCTGATGATAGCGGCCCTTTTTAATTTTAGTATTCATGTAGGTATCGAAGAAGGGCTTTTAAAATACTTGAAAAACAATCATATTATAGATGCTATGGCTTCCAAATGGCCTGTTGTTTTGTGGCTAAAAAATGTCTCTATTATTCCTTTCACTTTGATTTTTGAAACTATCTTGATACTTCTCCTAACAGCCCCCTCAAAACCATGAATACCCCTACTCAAGCAGGTTGGCCTCCTACCAAAACCTTTCATTTTGCGGGCGAAAACCTTCGCTATTTTCGATTAGATTCTTTTGCCGGCCCTACCGAGTTGATTGGTTGGGATAAAGAAGAAATACACATAGAAATCTTCGTGACGATTCGGCGTTGGAGTACACTTTTTTTTGTAGAAGAGCCTCTCGCCGATTGGGAATGGGACGAAGAAACAGTGTCGATTTCGCAGGCCGACAATACCCTCCATATTCGTTCTCGGCCCAATTATAGAAGTTTGACAAACTGGGTCAATTTTCCGAAAGTATCTTTTCGGGTTTATTTACCAGCTAGTCTCTCTACGCAGGTTTATAATTCATTTGGCGGTAATATTTCCCTCAAATCCCTGAAAGGGCGTCATCAGTTCAATACAATGGGCGGGCATATTAAGCTAGAAAAGGTAGAAGGAGAACTAAAAGGCCGTACCACTGGCGGCAACATACATCTCCTTTCTTGTGACGCTAAAGCAGATGTTTCGACTTTTGGCGGAAACATTAAGATTGAGCAGTGCAAAGGCGAAATCAAAGTAAGTACCAAAGGGGGAAATATCCATATTCGGCAGTGTGATGCCAAAATATATACAGATACTTGGGGTGGAAACATCAAAGCTTCCCACTGCAAGGGCGATTTGAAATGCTATACTTCAGGAGGTAATATCGCTTTTGAAGAAATTCAAGGCAATATAGGTGCTTCCACTAAAGGGGGAAATATGAGAGTGAGTATCAAAGCCATTGATGAGTATTTATGGCTTGAAGCCAATAGCGGAAATATCAATATCGACTTGCCCTTGCAGCAGGGGCTACAGCTGAATGTGAAAGGGTCACGCGTAAAAATGCCCTTGCTGCCCCATTTTAATGGTGTCAGAAAAAACCGCTATATCAATGGGCAACTCAATGGGGGAGGAGCCAACGTAACCCTCAAAACGCGGGGGGGAGTGATTGCTATTAAGCCTTATGAGGCGGAGGCATCTACCATACCCACCCAGACGGAAGCGACCTACACCGAAAACGAAGTACGAGAAGAAGACGCGCCAATCCCTTTCGAAAATCGATTTTGGACGACGGTTTTGCCCTTTATGTATTCGTTTTTTGTAATGGCTCTTTTTGTGTACGGTTTTAGTAGTGTGTTTTATTTTTCGTTGGAATTGATGAAAACAGATTCTCCCGAAAACGCCCAAAATACAGCCTTGTTTTTACTCAACATTACCTCGTCGGTCGGGTGCTTTGTGGCGGTGAATGTATTCATCAAAAAAGTAGAACGAAAATACCATTCCGATTGGAAAAAGTATTTGGTTCTTATCATCATGACGGTGGGTTTTGTGCGGTTGGCACATTTTTTACAATGGATTATTTATTTATACCTTCCTGACAATGAATTGTTTTGGGTGCATTATTGGCATATGCTTGATTACAATGTCTGGAATACTTACTCTGACCGCAGTTCGCTGTTTTTTGCTTCGATTCCCTTGTTTGCGGTATCTCTTTATTTTTATTTTTGGCAAAAATCTCGACATTTTACCCGTAAAATCTCCGAGCAAGAGTACCAATTACTAAACCTCGAAAAGCTCAAAACCAAAGCCCAACTCAATGCCTTGGAAGCGCGTATCAACCCACATTTTTTATACAATTCCCTCAATAGCATCGCAGGCTTGGTACACCAGGATCCCGATAAGGCTGAAGAAATGACCGTTCAGCTTTCAAAATTATTTCGGCATACAACAGGGCGCAACGAAGGACATTATCATTTGATAGCCGAAGAATTGGAGGTAGTGCGTTCTTATTTGGCGATTGAACAAATGCGGTTTGGCAATCGGCTCTCTTTTTCTATCAAAGTAGCGCCTGAGTTGTTGGATTTTAAAATTCCGCGTTTTTTGTTGCAACCAATCGTCGAAAATGCCATCAAACATGGCATTTCGAATTTGCTAGAAAATGGTGAAATAGAAATCATCATTGAAGCCCAAACCGACACGATTCAGTTTAGAATTCATGACAATGGCCCTGCTTTCAAAGAAGATATCAGTGGAGGCTATGGTTTGCGGAGTATTCGTGATAAATTAAACCTAATTTATGGCGAGAAAGCCTCTCTCCAAGTGCAAAACAATGCCTACAAAATGGTAATTATTAGTATCCCAAAAGAACACGAGTGGGTGGAGTTGAAGTAATAATTTGATTAAATTTTTGATTTTTTTATTATGTATAAAACATTATTGATTGACGACGAACAAATTGCTTTGGGGCGTTTGAAGCGATTGTTAGCTTCTTTTGAAGAGGTGATAGAGATTGTGGGCGAAGCACTCAATGGCCCTGAAGGCATTCAAAAAATAGAGACTTTACAGCCCGACCTGATTTTTCTGGATATCGAAATGCCCCTCATGACGGGTTTTGAAATGTTATCAAAACTGACCTATATGCCTTTGGTGGTGTTTGTGACGGCCTACGATCAATACGCCATCAAGGCATTTGAGGAAAAATCGATTGATTATTTGCTCAAACCCGTGGAAAAAGAGCGGCTTTTCAAAACCATCCATAAGCTCAAAATGCTCCAACCCACGCAAGAGCTATCGCTGACCAAAGAAAGACTACTAGAGTTGATTGGGCAAATTAGCCCCAAAAAAGAAATGCATTCTATTTCGGTCAAAAGCGGTGATAAAATTCTCTTTGTTCCTCTGAGCGAGATTAGTTTTTTTCAAGCCGACGACAAATATGTATTGCTCAATACCATCGATAGCAAGCAATACCTCATGAATCATACTATCAGTGGTTTGGAAGAAAAACTCCCTGTCGATTTTATCAGAATCAGTCGTTCGACAATAGTAAATTCGTTAAGAATCAAAGAATTAGAGCGTTATTTTAGCGGTAAGTATTTGGTCGTAATGAACGATTCGAAAAACTCTAAACTAGAATCAGGCACCACCTATCAGGAAAATGTAAAGCGATTAATGGAAATTTAAGCTATCCCTCTGCTTCTCTTTTCGTCAGAAAGTTTTGAAGGTAATCACTTGACCCAAAGTATGATTTGGGTCAAAAATGGTACTGCGTCTCCGACGCAAAACAAGAAAACGTATCATGCTTTTAGTGACATACTGTGGGTAATCACTTGACCCAAACTATGATTTGGGTCAAAAATGGCGCTGCGTCTCCGACGCAAAAAAAGAAAATATATCAGTGAAAATTTATTGATTCAATAACTCAAAGATAACGTCTTTTGCTATCATAAGCCAATCCTACGCCAACGCTGTCGAGTTTGTTTTCGTCGGAAACAGCCGCATTGGGAAACAATTCTCTAAACTTCGCTTGTACGGCCGGAATCTCAGTAGAGCCACCCGTGAGAATGATAAGATCAATAGCATCGGGGGTGATTCCGGCTTCTTTCACGCACTCACTTGCTGAAGTGGCCATTTTTACAATTTCTTGCTCAATCGCTTCTTCAAACATCGTTTTGGTAGTGCTAATCACAAAGTCTTGCTCAATAAAATCCAAAGGCGCAACGTATGACGGTGCATCAGTCAAGGCGATTTTGGCATCTTCTACGGCACCTAGTAGTATGTGCCCACTTTCTTGCTCGATGACATTGAGGAGTTTAGAAAGGCGCGGTTTGTCGTGCGATTGCCCCAAATACTGCCGAATTTGCATGAGATTTTTGGGCGTGTAAAGGGTGTTGATTTTGCTCCATTCTGACAAATCAAAATAGTATTTGAGCGGAATAGGCAGGTTTTTGTCACCGTAAGTGGTGCGGTAGCCTAGTTCGGGCATAAAAGCATGAAGGCTCAAATCCTTATCAAAGTCATTGCCACCGATGCGTACACCGGTGTTGGCCAAAATATCACTTGTGCGGTCGGACTTGGCGAGGTATTTTTGAGAAAGTCTAATGACCGTAAAATCGGAAGTACCCCCGCCAATATCCGCCACGATAGCTAGTTTTTCACCGCTTACGTTTACTTCGTGGGCAAAAGCGGCGGCAATCGGCTCAAATTGAAAATTAATGTTTTTGAAGCCCACATTTTGGGCAATCGTTCGTAGTTCTTCTTGGGCGTTTTTGTTACCTACAGGGTCGTTGTCAATAAAAAAAACGGGTCGCCCCATGATGACGCTATCGATTTCCTGCTGGGCGGTGAGTTCGGCTTTGTGTTTGAGATATTTGACAAACTGCCCAATAATTTTGTTAAAATTCATCGGACTTCCGTTGACCAGCGTGCCTTGTTTCATGGCCGAAGTCCCCAAAACGCGTTTCAAACTGCGCATAAAACGCCCTTTGTGACGCTCCAAAAAGAGGTTGACAGCCTCGCGGCCATAGTGAGGAGTGTTGTCGATGCGTTCAAAAAAAATAGCACTTGGAATGGTGGTGTGATGGTTTTCGACAGGAACCAAAGTGAGGGTTTCATCTCGATAAAAGGCAATAGTAGAGTTCGACGTGCCGAAATCTACGCCGCAAGCGATAGCTGACATGTATAATAAATAGTGGTTGAATAAAACAAATAGCCTCAGAAGTGGTGTTTTGGGCTCCTCGTATCAAGACTTAGAGGCGATGCGTTCGCCAAAAATCTCTTGTTCGAGGGCTTTGTCCAAACCGTACAAATCATTACGAAAATTGAGCTGACCTGTCTGGTCTACCCATGCCGTAAAATATACGATATACACAGGAAGGGCGGGACGTACCGTAATCCATTTTTCCTTCTGAGTTTTCCAAACACTCTCAAGCTTTTCTTCGTTCCATGCAGGGTCATTTTTTAAAACGTGCAAAGCCAATTTTTCGGGCGTAGATACACGAATGCAGCCGTGGCTAAACGCGCGCGTCGATTCCCCAAAAAGGCTTTTGGAAGGGGTATCGTGAAGATAAATGCTATAACTATTGGGAAACAAAAACTTGACTTTTCCTAATGAATTGCCCGGACCGGGTTTTTGTCGAATCGTAAAAGGAACATTTTTGGTATAAGAGCTCCATTTGACAGAGTAGGGGTCAACTACCTTGTTGCCAGATACTACTTCCATGTTGTTGCGGGCTAGGTAGCCAGGATTTCGTTTGAGTTTGGGCAAAATTTCGTTGTTGATGATGTTGTTGGTCACGACCCAATAAGGATTGAGTACTACATATGACAAATTGCCTCGAAAAATACTCGTTTTGGTAGCTTCTTTACCCACCACTACGTTTGACATCCAAGTTTGTTTGCCATTTTCAAACACATGAAGTTTGAACTCGGGAATGTTGATCAGCAGCATATTAGGCTCCATTTCGGCAGGAACCCACCGCAAGCGCTCCATGTTGAGCATGATTTGTCGGATACGAAAGCTGATAGGTCGATTGAGTTCTCGAGCGGTATTTGCGTCGATTTTGCCGTTTTCAACCAGTCCCAATCGATGTTGGAAGCGTTTGAGTCCTACCGCGAGCGAGTCGGTAAAAAGGGCGCTACTATCGGCTTCGTTCATGTCGCCCCACATCAGGAGCGTCTGTTTGAGAGCAATCAAAGACGAATCTTCATCGTTGGCTTGCAGTGATTTTTTGGGGAAGTTGAAGGTAGGCCATCCGCCTTTTTTCTCCAAACTTCGGTAATACTGTAGTTTATTTTTGAGCAATACATAATACCGATTGACCGGCTCGCGCATGGGGTTTCCTTTGGCCGAAACCAATGTGTCTAACAGCGCCTGATAGTCTTTTTTCTTGCGTGGAATAAACCATTCTAAGTCAAGTGGGTCTTTGACACTTCCCGTAAATGCTTTGTCAGTATATTTAAAGAAGGCTGTTGTCAGTAGCAACTCCAAGGTTTGAGCATCTTGGTGGCGTTTCAAAAACTGACTCCCTTTGGTATGTGCTTCCAATAACAAAGTATCTATCTGGTGGCTATAAAGACTACTATCCGCAAAATCGCTGATGAAGGCTTCGCGCTGCTGATTGAAGTTGAGAGCGGCATTAGTCAGCGTATTTTCACTAAACCACGCATATTGATAGTTTCTTCTTCGATAAAATTCACTGACGTCTTTTTGGATGCTGTCAGCTACTAAATGGAGGCGGTAAAAATCGATAAGGATAGTACTGTCTAGAACGAGGTTGGTGTAGTTTTGGGTAGAATAAACACTAGAATCTGGCGCAAAAGCTGCTTGTTGGGGCTTTTTTTGTTGGAATTGATAATACACTACGGCGGCGATAATCGCCACAATACCCACGCCTAAGGCTAAATAAGGCCAATTTTTTTTCATGTTATTAGATTAAGAGGAAATACACAATCACAAATCTAATCATTTTGCGGTTAACCCTGCCAACGTTCGTACCCTGCCAACATTCTAAACGTTTGGCAGGGTTGGGTTGTGCCATTTCCAACGTTGGCAGGGTTGGTTTGGTTTATGTTGCCGTTGCTACTACTCATAACCCTGCCAACGTTCCAAACGTTTGGCAGAGTTGGTTTGGTTTATGTTGCCGTTGTTACTACTCCTAACCCTGCCAACGTTCTAAACGTTTGGCAGGGTTGGGTTGTGCCATTTCCAACGTTGGCAGGGTTGGTTTGGTTTATGTTGCCGTTGTTACT
>NZ_JARNTW010000002.1:227743-731625 GCF_029433105.1 Runella sp. MFBS21
CAGGGTTGGTTTGGTTTATGTTGCCGTTGTTACTACTCCTAACCCTGCCAACGTTCTAAACGTTTGGCAGGGTTGGGTTGTGCCATTTCCAACGTTGGCAGGGTTGGTTTGGTTTATGTTGCCGTTGTTACTATTCCTAACCCTGCCAACGTTCTAAACGTTTGGCAGGGTTGGTTGTGCCATTTCCAACGTTGGCAGGGTTGGTTTGGTTTATGTTGCCGTTGTTACTATTCCTAACCCTGCCAACGTTCTAAACGTTTGGCAGGGTTGGTTTGGTTTATGTTGCCGTTGTTACTACTCCTAACCCTGCCAACGTTCATACTCTGCCAACGTTCAAAATGGCAAGGTGATTTAAAATTTGGCAAGTATTTTGTAGGTTCTATGGTAAATGTGCAAATTTGGAAATGTATCGGAGGCCGTCGCTTGCGCCCTCATTTTGTGACAGTTCTGAAAATCAAACATTATTTTCTTTGCCCTAATCCTCTCTTATATCATGTTTCGTCTTTTAGTTATTCTGTTGGTATTGTTTATCCATGAAAGCGTTGCTCAGTCTATTCCTGAAGTAGCGTGTTTTCGGGATGTGGATGCCCTTGCTACCACTTGGGATACGGCTGCTACGGTGGCATTGAAAGGTACTCGTTTTACACCTAGTGTAGTTAATCAGTCATCTACGGTTCCTATTTTGTTTGAAAGTACTATTGAAGGACAGCCTTCGGAAGTAAAAATAGAATTGGCTGATAAGTCGATAATTGCCTTGAATGACAAAGGTTTAGAAGGTGATAAAACTGGTAACGACGGCATATATTCTGCCCGCATTGCGCGCCCTTCTACGGGTTGGCAGCCTTTTTTGGGTTATCTGAAAGTTTCAGAAAATGGTGCTCAAGTAGCTCAACTCAACCTAATTTTAATGGTATTGACGCCCGAAATGCCACTGGTACGTACTGTCAAGATAGACAACTCAACGCAGTTTTCGGATTATGTCTTTAACATGGTAGTGCCTTCCAACTCCTCCAATACCTTCGATGTACGACAAATCGCTCAAGGATTTTACAAACATCACGGCGACAATTTTGATTTTATCAATGTGGTGTTGGTGCCAGGTTATATTGGTAATCGTTATCACAGCTATGTGTCCAATGCCATTCAGGGGTTGGGAATGCCTATTGTGAACAATAGTGCTAGCTATGGCAGCAAGGGGAAGTTGTTGGGCTTCAATTTCTTTCCTGTGCCTTCTTTTTTTGATGCCGCTAGCAATGGCTACAATCACGAAATAGGGCATCAGTGGATTAATTATTTCAGTAATTCTTTTTTGAAAGAAGGTATTCCGCATTGGCCTATTTCTAATTTGGCAGCAGGGGTAATGGGATTTAGCATTGGCGGAGCAAATGGAGCTGGAGGGAGTTTTAGTCGAAAACTCGTAGAAGAAGGAAATTCTTTCAAACTCGTGGACGATAGCGTTAATTTTCCTCCTTATTTCAACGATTGGGAAATGTATCTGATGGGGCTAATTCCGACTAATGAGGTGAGTTCGTTGGCTATTATTTTCAAAGACCAAACTACCTTCCCTACGGAGAATAGTTACCCAAAATCGGCTTTCAATATTTTTTCATTTTCAGACTTGATTCGAATTGTAGGAGAGAGGAGCCCCCGGTCGAGCCAAAGCCCCAAAGAGTTTACGATTGCAACGATTGTACTTTCTGAAACCCTGCTCAATGAAGAAGAAATGGCCTATTTTGATTTTATGGCCAAACGTGCCGAAGCCACATCCCAAGTAGCGGTTAGAGAGGGATTGTCTACCTATATGGGCAAACCTTTTTTGGTAGCTACTCGCGGTAAAGCTACTTTGAAGGCAGCTCTCAATACCAATTTTTCGTGCGACCAAGTGCTTCCTAAACCTGTTTTGATTTCGGATAATAATTTTTCATTTTGTGAAGGGAGTAGCACAACGCTGAAAGTAGAAACCGCAGCGGCAAGTTATGTTTGGTACGTGGACGGTACAGTGATAACTGACCAGAAAACCAACACCTTGGTAGTGTCGAAAGCAGGTAGCTATGCAGTAGTAGCTCAGGATACCAAAGGCTGTAACAGCGTGCGTTCGGACGAAAAAAAGGTGGAAAGTTTGCCTTTACCAGCGCGTCCAACGGTGGTAGCTGATGGTAACACTACGGTTTTTGCGCCCCAAAAAGTAAAGCTTACTGCCTCTACTTCGGAGGTAGTGACCTACCAATGGCAGAAAGAAAATGTAAATATTACTAATGCGACTCAGGCAACTTATGAGGCTGCCGAATCGGGTACTTACCGCGTTCAGGTAACAAGTCAGCGGGGGTGTATCAACTTTTCGGAAGCCATCAAAGTAGAAATTCAGCCCGTATTATCGACCTCTGTGTCGGTGCCTCAGCAGGTGGAGCTGATGAATTTTCCTAATCCTTTTAGCCAAACTACCCAAATCAAATTTGGCCTACCGTCGGCTGCTTCTGTGAGTTTGAAGATATACACCCAAACAGGACGAGAAATCGGAAAAGTAGTGGAAGGTAAGTATGGGGCAGGGTGGCACGTACTAGATTTTGATGCCAAAACCCTGCCCGCAGGTTTGTATATTTATCGATTAGAAACCAATCAATCGCATAAAGTGGAAAAGAAAATGATAGTGGAGTGATGCATTACTCCGCTTTTCCACTCGGGCGCACATTTTTGCCAACGCGTTTGGTGAGGTCATCTCCCAAATCTTCGCGGGCTTCTTCGGCTACTTTTTGGAGTTCGGCCAAAATCTCAGGATAAAGTTCCTTTACATCATATCGTTCGGCGGGGTCACGGCGAAGGTCGTAAAGGGCTAACGGAAATGGATGATTTTCGGGGGCTTTGCCCGGAAATCCATCATTGCCCGGAAGCTGACCTTCATAGGTGCGCCCTTCGTGCGGCAGTACGAGTTTCCAGTCATCACGGCGCACAGCTTCTAGGTTGTTTCGGCGATAGTAGTAATAAAAGTACTTTCGAGGCGTGGCTGAGAGGTCACCTTTGATGAGCGAAAGGATATTGACTCCGTCGATTTTCTTTTCGGGGAGTTTGGCGTCAGCGATGTGGGCAAGCGTGGGTAATAAGTCAATCGTCGAGGCTAGTTTGTTGCAAACGACTCCTTCGGGCGTTACTCCTTTCCAACGCACAATACAAGGCACTCGCTGCCCGCCTTCGAAGCTATTGCCTTTGCCTTCACGGAAGCCACCCGACGAGCCCGCATGATTGCCGTAATTGAGCCAAGGGCCGTTGTCGCTCGTAAAGATGACAATGGTGTTTTTGTCGAGGCCTGTTTCTTTCAGAGCCTTCATGATTTCTCCTACCGACCAGTCGATTTCCATCAATACATCCCCATAAGTACCTTGTTGGCTTTTGCCTTTAAATTTAGCCGAAGCTGCAATCGGCACGTGTGGCATTGAGTGAGGGAGATAGATAAAAAAGGGTTCTTTCTTATGTTTTTTGATAAAGTTGACGGCATTTTCGGTGTAGATACCCGTGAGCTTAGCTTGGTCGTCGAGGGTTTTGATTTCTTGTAGGGTATCTAAATTATGGATAAGAGGTAACAGCGGGAAGCTTTTTTTGCGATTGTCACTGGCGTTTGAGATAGGTTGCCCGTCGTAATGCACCGGCCACATATCGTTGGAATAAGGCAACCCCACATATTCGTCAAAGCCCTGCTTTGTAGGCAAGAAAGCAGGCTTGTCGCCCAAGTGCCACTTACCAAACATCGCCGTGGCGTAGCCTTTGGTTTTGAGTACTTCGGCAATGGTCGTCTCTTCGGGGTTAAGCCCTACTTTGGCATGAGGAAATAAAGCTCCCGAAATACCGACGCGATTGGGATAGCAGCCCGTAAGCAAGGCCGCGCGTGAAGCACTACATACGGCTTGGGCAGCCAAAAAATTGGTAAAGCGAACCCCTTCGGCGGCTAGCTTGTCGAGGTGAGGGGTGCGGTATTGTAAAGCTCCATAACAGCTCAAATCTCCATAGCCGAGATCGTCCATAAAAATCAAAATGACATTGGGCGGCGTAGCTTTGGGCGCTCTTTCGATTGATAAAAACCGAAAGGCAGAAACGGCTAGGAGTGAACCTAAACCGACCAATAGAAGAAGGGTTTTTCTCATGATAGTGGGGGAAACGTTATTTTTTTACTTCAAATTTAGGGTCAACAAACTCCCAATCTTGAATGTGAGAGGGACGGTGTTCGCGTTTTACAATGGCATCAAATTGCGGAATAAGCTCGGGGTGTTGAGCAGCGATGTTGTTTTGTTCGCCTTCATCTTTCGACAAATCGTAGACTTCCCAAGCGGCTTTAGGATTGGTTTTCATATTACGTTTGACCCCCTTCCAATTTCCAATTCTGACCGCTAACTGCCCTCCATTTTCGGGAAATTCAAAATAAAGAAAATCATGTTTTTGCTGGCCCCCTTTTTGCAACAAGGTAGGTAAAAAAGAAATACCATCGGTAGGCAGGGCGGGTTTTGTGCGTAGAAGGTCGGCGCAGGTAGCCATTACATCATATTGCGTTGAAATATGGTCGGTGATTTGCCCAGCCTTGATTTTGTTTTTCCAATACGCAATCATCGGCATTCGGATACCTCCTTCATAGACATCCCTTTTGACTCCCTTGAAGGGACCGCTGCTTTCAAAAAAACGAGTATCTACGGCTTTGTCAAAAGTAGCGCCGTTGTCGCTCGAAAACATAATAATAGTATTTTCTTCAATGCCGAGTTTTTTTACCAAATTCCAGATTTGACCTACTTGCTCGTCAAGATACGAAATCATGGCAGCATAGGTGGCATATTGGTAGCGAGTAGATGCATAGCCGTGTTGGCCACGATAGGGCTTGTCGTCAAACTGACCAAGGTAGGCTTTCACTGCTTCGGCAGGGGCTTGGAGTGACAAGTGAGGAAGCGTATAAGGCAAATACAAGAAAAATGGCTGGCTTTTGTGCTCCTTGATGAAGGCACTTGCTTGCTCGGTCATTTTGTCGATGGCATATTCGTTGCCGGTATAGTATTCGTAGTTTTCATCGCCCTCAGCCATCGGTTTATGGACTCTGATAAAGGTATTGTTGAGGGGTACTTTTTCACCATTTTTCCAGAGGTGCGTTGGATAAAAATTATGAGACTGTTTCTGACAAAGCAGTCCATAAAAGAAATCAAAGCCTTGTTGGTTAGGATTGCCGGTGGTGTTGGCCATGCCCAAGCCCCATTTGCCCACGGCCCCTGTTTTGTAGCCCGCTTTTTGAAACAAATGCCCCAGCGTAAACGCACCTTCGTTGAGGGGCATTTGGCCGCCTTCTTTGTCATCTTCAAAACCGCCTAGTTCATAATTGCCTCTGATATAGGTATGCCCCGTATGGCGACCCGTCATCAGACCACAGCGCGAAGGAGCACATACAGGAGCGGAAGAATAATGCTGCGTAAAGCGCATCCCTTGGGCGGCTAGTTGGTCTAGGTAAGGTGTTTTGATTTTTTTTTGACCATAACATCCCAACTCTCCATATCCCAAATCATCGGCAAAAATGTAAATGACATTGGGTTTGGTAATGTTTTTTTGGGCATAGGCCAACTGCGTAAACAAGATAAGGGTTAGCAAGAACAGTCGTTGCATAATTCATAGTGTTATGGAGAAAGGGCTTAGAAAACATGGTGTCTCTAAGCCCTGTAAAATATTACCAACCCGCATTTTGAGTTAGCTCAGGGTTGAGTTCGCGTTCTTTTTGGGGTATGGGCCACAAATAGTGCTTTTTCGCATCAAATACCCGCGTAAATGATGAAATCTGGATGGTTTTGAGGGCAGTGCCGTCCACATAGGTCATACCAAATACATCGCCCGACATTACTTTCTCGGCGATTTTCCAACGGCGAATATCATACAAACGCAATCCTTCAAATGCCAATTCTAAAGTACGCTCTTTGCGAACGGCCTCACGTGCTTGGGCTTGGGTGAGGTTGTTTTCTAATACTGGAAGTTTTACATCTGCTCTTTGGCGTACTTGATTGATAGCATCATATACCGAAGCGTCGATTTGATTTAGTTCGATTTTGGCCTCTGCGTAGGTCAATAGTACTTCGGCATAGCGCAAAAGGATGATATTGATACCGCAGTTGCCACCTGTGGCAAGGTCTTCTTTGTTGATGTATTTTTTCATCACAAAACCCGTAGAAGTCGCCAAATAAGTATTCCCAATCGCATCGGCAGTGCCGCTTGTAGGACGTGGGTCAAATTTTTTGCCATCAGGAAGATCGTCGCCCAATACAAAGATAGAGGCGCGTAAACGTGGGTCACGGTTTTTGTAAGGATCCTTGGGGTCAAAGCCACTCGTGGGGTCGGTGATGTCTTTGCCATTGGCCATCGGATAAGCATCTACGAGGGCTTTGGTCGGAACGTAAGTATTGTTGGCGGTACGTTGGCTATAAGGACCCATGTTGGCAAAGACATTGTTGGAATAATTGTCTTTGATGAATTGCTTGTCCAAAATGACTTCCGAATTATTTTCGGCTGCATACGAAAACAAGTTGGCATAGCTGGGATAAAGCGTGTAAGTTTTGGCATCGATGACGGCCTTGGCAGCATCGGCGGCTTCTTGATAGCGCCCCGCCCATAGAGCTGCTCTTGCTTTGAGGGCGAGTGCAGCGCCTTTGGTGACACGGCCTTTTTCGGTCTGCACCGCTGGTAAGTCATTGGCTGCTTCGGTTAGCTCTTTCGAAACAAAATCCCAAACCTGAGCCGAAGGAGTGCGTTTGAGGGTTCGCGACTCTTCAATGCCAATGTTGGTCACGACCAATGGCACGTCTCCAAACAGCCCCACAAGCTTGATATACTGATAAGCACGTAGGGTGCGAGCTTCGGCTTTCAAGCGAGCAATAAAAGCGGTATTGGTGGTTTGTACTTTGTCTATGTTGGTCAAAAAATCATTGGCCAAACGAATCCCACGGTAAGCCGCTGTCCACTCGGCTTGCGGACGCGAGTTGAGGGCATCATAAATACCCTTTTCAATATTTGATTCTGCCTGAAACACCTGGTTGACGTGGGCGATGTCGGTGATACCTTCGATGGCAAAAATATTTACTCCGTCGAGGGCAGGATAGAGGCCGTTGGAGGCCAAGGTGGCATCTTTTTCAGTTTTCCAGAAAATTTCGGACGAAATACGGTCGTTTGGAATCGTTTCGAGTAAGCCTCTTTCGCAACTAGCAAGCAGACTGACCACTGCTATTGCTGGGATGATATGTTTGATTTTCATCGTTTTAAGAGAAATATTTTGTTTTTTCAAATCAATAATGATGAGAAAAAGGTGGATTAAAATTGTAAATTAAGACCTACAGTTGCCAAGGAGGTTTGAGGATAGTAGGTGGCGCGTCCAGACTCGGCTTCGGGGTCGAGATTCCATTCGTTAAGTTTGGAGAAAGTAAGCAAGTTGGTGGTACTTATATAAACCGTAGCGCGGTTGGCTTTTACTTTTTCCAAAATACCTTTGGGTAAAGTATAAGACAATTGAATGGTTTTCAATCTCAAATAAGAACCGTCGATAATCATGCGGTCGGAGGTGTTGACGTTGCGCAAATCAAACTTAACAGGACGAGGGAAGCGCGCGTTGGGGTTTTCGGGAGTCCAGTAGTCGTTGGTGAAGATTTTGTGCGTAAAGCCTTCGTAGTTGCCCATTTCGGCCAATGCTCCCGACAAACGAGTATCTACATCGGCTGCTCCTTGCCACTGCATAAAAAGGTTGAAGTTTTTGAAACTAAAGTTGGTGTTCAACCCAAAAGTGTATTTGGGGAAAGTAAGTCCCAGAAAAGTCATATCGTCACTGTTGATTTTGCCGTCGTTGTTAAGATCCACATATTTGACATCTCCTGGTTTGGTATTAGGCACAATAATGGGGTAGGCGTTGATTTGGTCAACGGTCTGAAAAAGCCCGTCGGTTTTGTAGCCCCAATGAGCATTGTAAGGCAAACCTTCTTTGATGATATAGCGTGGGTCAATGTCCGAACCGCTGATGTAGGGGCCTGTTTTGGCCAAATCTACCACTTTGTTGTTGTTTTGGGCAAAATTGACTCCTAAGTCATAGGCAAATCCGCTTTGGGTTTTGTTTCTGAAATTGATACCCAATTCGATTCCTTTGTTCTGAACTTTTCCGGCGTTTTGAGGAGGCGCATTTAGACCTACGGTGGTAGGAATCGGTAAATTCAACAAAATCCCGTCGGTGAGTTTGTCATAATAATCAAAGGTAAAGCTCAGGCGATTGTTCCAAAGCTGTGCATCCAATCCAAGGTCAGTTTGGGTCGTGGTTTCCCAAGTAAGATTGGGATTGGCCAAATTGGATTGAACATAGCCTTGTACGACTGTTCCGCCAAAAGTATAAGTAGAAGAGTTGAGGGTTTGGAAATAACTATACAAGCCTACCGCCTGATTTCCAGTTTTTCCCCATGACCCCCGTACTTTGAGTTCGTTGACTATGTTTTTGAGAGGTTCAAAGAAGGCTTCTTCTGATACCCGCCAACCTGCCGAAAAAGAGGGGAAAAAGCTGTAAACTTTGTCGCCCGTAAAACGTGACGAACCATCATAGCGGGCGTTGGCTTCAAAAAGGTATTTGTCGGCAAAGGTGTAATTCAAACGCCCAAAAAACGAACGAAGTCCCCATTGGGTATCATTACCACTGTTGTTTTTGTTGGTTTCTGAGCCTACACCTATTGATTGTACATCGTTGTTATAGAAATCTTCACGATAAGCACTGATGGTGTTGAATACGTTTTTGATTTCTGAATATCCTACCAGTGCTTTTACTTCATGCTGCCCGAAGGTATTGCTGTAGCCTAATAAGTTGTTGAGAGTAGTTTCGCGGGTATTGTTTCTAATCTCCGTGAGGTTGTTGCGCGGGATAGTTTTTCTTACCAACGAAGGATTGTAGTAATCCAAGACCGTGTAAGCATTGCTATAGTTTTTGCTTTGTTCAAAAGTATATCGTACGGCATACTGAGTCGTAAATTTAAGATTTGGTACAATCTCCCATTCTACTTTTCCGCTTCCAAAGAGATAGTCTTGAATGTTTTTGGAAAGCCCTGCGATTTCGGCGTACATGAGAGGATTGTTGCCTTGTGCACTTACGCCGTAGGTACCGTCGGGATATTTGGGTACTGCCCACAAAGAACCATGAAACATAGTATTGAACACGTTGTATTCGCTGATAGGCGTTTGCCAGTTGGTATTACGATAATTGACGTCTAAACTAGCCGACAAACGAGACGATACTTTAAAATCAGTATTGGCTCTAAACTCCTTAATGTCGCTATTGAAGTTGGGGGCAATCCCGTCTTGTTTTTGATAACGAACGCCCACACGGCCTCTGAATACATCATTGCCGCCGCTAACGGCGATATTGTGGCTCATTTGGGGAGCCGAACGAAGCACAGTATTAAACCAAGTATTGGGCAAAGGGAACTTGAGGCGGTCGGTGGCATTGACATACTCGGTGATTTGTGCTTCGGTGTATTTGGGAGCCGCACCTGAGTTGACATAGGCGACGTTTTGTAAGCGCATATAAGGCTCCAAATCCATCATTTGAGGTTTGTTGATGGCATTTTGGATGGCATAAAAACCGCTATAATCCACCACTGCTTTACCCGACTTGGCGCGTTTGGTAGTCACTAGTACTACGCCATTGGCTGCCCGCGAACCGTAGATAGCTGTGGAAGAAGCATCTTTTAATACCGAAATACTTTCTACATCGTCGAGGTTGATGGTATTGAAAGGTTGCTCTACGCCGTCCACAATAAACAAGGGGTCGTTTGAACTAAGAGTGGTGATGCCACGCACGCGGATGGTGGCGTTGTTGCGAGCACCGGGCGAACCGCCACGGTCCAAAATAGTGACACCCGGTGCGATGCCTTGGAGTGCTTGGTTGGCATTCGATACGGGTCGGCGGGTAAGCTGTTCGCCTTTTACTTCGGCTACTGCACTCGTCAAACTTGTACGTTTCTGCACCCCATACCCTACCACTACGACTTCGCCTAAGGCTTTGGTGTCGGTAGCGAGGGTAAGATTGATAGAAGTCTGATTGCCGACGGTTACTTCTTGGGGAAGATAGCCTACATAGCTAAACACCAAAATCGCTTTTTCATCGGGAACTGTGATCTGGAAAGTTCCACTGCCGTCGGTAGTAGTACCACGGTTGGTACCTTTAAGCAAAACGCTTACTCCAGGCAATCCTTGACCTGTTTCGTCGTTTACTTTTCCCGTAACTTTGATTTCTTGAGGAGCATTTTGAGTGATTCCATTTATCACCATAGTGTGATTGTAATTAGGCTGAATTACGCCCATATTCAACGACGAATGAGAGAGGCTCCGAGGGGTATTGACATGCCCGCTAGATTCGGTTTCATTCTCTCTTCGAGGGGTGGAGGATTGGGATTTTTGTGAGCGAATGATGTAAGTATTTCTTACTTTTTTGTAAGTCAAGCCTGCCGCAGGAAGCGTAGTGTCAAGTATTTCTTTGATATTTCCTGAGATAGTCCCAATAGACAGTGTAAGATTTTCTAAATCAGAAGTTTTATAGACGAAATGAACGCTGTGTTGGTTTTCGATTTCGCGTAAGAAATCTTTAAGCAACCTGACAGATTTGCGCTCGGGGGCTTGTTGGGTGAGTCGGCTAGGGTAATTGGCGGCAAATACTTGGGCATGAGCTGCCTCGGATATGCCTACCATACCTGCTACAATCACTAAAAGTATGCGTTTGAACATAGATGTAAGGGGTTTGATTACTTGATAATGAGCTTATTGTTGGTTAATTCAAAGTTTGTCTTGAGCAGATTGCCCATAATTTCACTGACTTCTTCTAGGCTGCCAGTACTGATGGTTCCCGAAATCTTTTCTTTGGCTAGTTGAGGGTTTTCGAAGATAACCTCTACGCCAAACGTATCTTCGATGCGCTGCGCTACTTCGGTCATACTTTCATCTTCTAGCAACCATATTTTTTCCTTCCATGAGCTGTAAAGCTCAGTTTTGACTTGTCGCTGAGTGAGCTGACGGGTAGCAGGACTAAACTCTGCCATATCACCAGGGCGGAGGGTGGCGGATTTGTCGGGAGCGTTGATTTGTACTTTTCCTGATGCCAATACTACTTTGGTAGTTTGGTGGCGATTGGAGACGTTAAACTCCGTTCCCAAAACTTCCACCTCCAAATCGTTGGTATATACCCTAAATTTAGAGTGAGTGGCCGTATGTTTGACCGAAAAAAACGCTTCTCCAGTAAGCCATACTTCACGGATATTTTTTTTAGAAAAATCTGAATCATACTCAATTTTTGAATTGGCATTGAGTGTTACGATGGAGCCATCAGGAAGAGAAATCTCGCGCGTTTGTCCATAAGTTGTAGCGTATGTAAGATGCTGAGGATGTTGGAGATACCAATATCCTATTACTCCTGACAGTAGAACCACGCAGGCCGCCGCAATCCACTGAATGCGTGAAAACTTTCTGCGCTGTAGCGGGATAACAGGTGCATCGGCAGGCGAAAGAGGCATTTGAATAGTTGTCTCTATTCGATTTTTGAGAGCCCTGACCTTGGCTTCAGAGAGGTCGGGAAGCTCAAAATAGAGCGATTCAACAATCTTTTTTGCTTCGTTTAGCTCAGATTGTTTGTGGGGATAATGCTCCAAAAATGATAACCAATAAGCCTCGCTATCGGGAGTGGGGGTTCGTACCCATTCCTTAAAAAAATCATCGGCAGCTAAGGTTGTGGCATCACAAGAAGCATAGTTTTCATGAGGTGGTTTCATGCGTTCTATTGGGTTTATATCCCATAGAGAAACGACCAAAGAAGATTACCTCTTTATTTTATAAAAAAAATTAAAAATATTTAATAAGAAGAATGGTGAGAATTTCAAGTGCCAGATTTTCACGGAGTTGGGTGAGTGCTTTAAACACTAAATTATAAACTGAATGCCTACTAACGGCCATCAAATCGGCGATTTCTTCATAGCTAAGATTGTCATAAAACCTTAAGAGGAGGGCTTCTTTTTGGCGTTTAGGCAGCGATGCAATCTGCTGTGTAAGCTGGTTTTTTAGTTGAGTTTCTTGCTCCAAAGCCGTGATTTTAAAATCCACAGATTCTACATACTGGTGGTCATACTGGTCGGCATCCGAAAGCTCAGTATGACGGTTTTGCTTGGTGAGCAATTTAAGAAGTTTTGTTTTGAGAGCCTTAAACAAATAAAATTGAATATTGGAAGGCTCCACCACGCTCAAAGTGGAGCGGTAGAGCCACAAATCTTCGAATACATCATGTATAGCATCCGTAATTAGTTCGTCATCGGTGCATATTCTCCGTCCAAATTTGAAAAGTACTTGGACATATGCATCATACAATTCGCCTAATGCCAAACTATCGCTCGCTTTGAGTCGCTGCCAAATATCCAATGAAGTAGGTACCACAGATTTGGGAGGCATTTTGTGCTGAGTCTTTCGAGTTGATTCAAGATTTGTAAAACTAAAAATATATAACCAATAGATTAAATAATTTTTTGAATTTTTGTAAATTTGTTGGAAAAGTACAAAGCTAACTTTATAAATAAAAAAGTCGGAGAAGTTATATCCTTCTCCGACTGAAAGCTTATTCGCAAAAAATTACTTTAAACCCAACAAAAATCCGATTGTAAAGTTGGCATCCCAATCAAAAACGAAGGTTTTGCAACCTGTAGCGTCGGCAATAGCTTTGTAAATATTACCCCCTGCTTTGGCTTTTGCTTTGTCGAGTTTGTAAGCCGTAGGAGCTTTCAAGACAGTATATCTTTCTTTTCCATTACGGATTTCTTTTGCTAAATCAAACGGCACCCCCCCGATGATAAAGCAAATATCTCTTTTGGAAGTAGGCACTTGCTTGGCTTTTGCGCCTACTTCTTCGTAAACTACATCATCGGCAGTGCCTTTTTCATAATATTTAGCTCCCGAAGCTTCCAAACTTTTGACACCCCCTCCAGCGGTAGTCCAAGCGATTTTGGTGTTGCCAGAACCAATGTCTGTAAAGAATCCACTATCGTAGTATTTGGCCGGTAAAGCCGCTTTCAGACCTAATGTTCCTTCTTGTTCAGGCGTAACGGTGTTGACTGTATAGCCCATATCTTTCAGTACTCGGATGATTTTTTGAGTAACATCCGCTTTCAAAGCTCCTGAGCTTACTACAAAGTGGATGTTTTTGCCGCTTACACCGTGGTCAATCATGCCGCTGATGTACTTTTTGAGACCAACTCGGATGTCATAGTCAGAGGCCATGTTTTCGATGACCATGCTATTGCCAAATTCTGCTTTTTCGAGTTTCCAGTTTTTGTCTTTGTCGACATTGACTACAAAAGAATTGAAGCCACTAGCTCCCAGTTCCACCACTCCTTTGAGAGTACCATCTACAGGCTCGGGAGCGGTGTATGAAAATGAAGTATTGTCGGAGGCCGCAGTGGAGGACGAGGACTCGCTGCTTGCGGTGTTGTCGTCAGAAGCTACTGATTCCGAAGTAGTGGCCTCACTATTGGGTGAAGTAGCCGTAATTTCCGTACCTCCTTTTTCATGATCGGGCCCAAAGAAATAATATCCTGCTCCGAGTGCCCCAGCGATGAGCAAAATCAAAGCGATTTTTCCTGCTCCAGTTAGATTCATAGTCGTTTTTGGTTAATGAATAAAAGAATGATTTGTAATGCGGTTTACCGATATATAGCCCCTACAGGGCATTTTGATGTTTGGTTTTACGATTTGCCGATATATAGCCCCTACGGGGCATTTTTGACATTTGGTTTAGGTTTATGATTTACCGATATGTAGCCCCTACGGGGCATTTTGGATGTTTGGTTTGGTTTTACGATTTACCGATATGTAGCCCCTACGGGGCATTTTGGATGTTTGGTTTGGTTTTACGATTTACCGATATGTAGCCCCTACAGGGCATTTTCAAGCGCGTTATCGATGCAATTATCTTAGTTTGCTAGATATTGTTTGATACCAGTTTCAATCAAAGCAATCTCACTAGCTACGCCTTCTTTGGCGGCGATAGTAGCTTGGATTTTTTGTTCTATTTCAACGAATTTGTCCGTAAATTTACCGTCTATTCCGTTGAGAGTTGCTAATTTTTCAGCCTGTATTTTTTCTAAATTGCTAATTTCTTGCTTAAGCTTGGCTAATTGTTGCTCAATATTAGCTACTTCATTGTTCAATTGTTTTTGTTCGATGTCTTTTTCTGCATTGAGAGCTGTTTTCTTTTGCTCACCTGCGCTGATAGTTGCCTCAAAAGCTTTTTGAAGCTCAGTTTTGTAAAAATTGGCAGAATCAAGCAAAAATTGTTGATTACAATTAGGATTTAATAACTTAGCGCCTTCATATGCGGTTTTGAAGTGGTCTAAAGTAGGGCTGCTGCTCGTACGCAATAGCATCATTGAAAATTCATAAAAATCGAACCCTGGTTGATTTTTATCCTCTAATATTTTTTTGAATCGATTTCTTAATTCATCTACAAATTCTGTAGATGAAGGGGTGTTTAAGGGAGGGGGAACCGAAGGAGTACTAACAGGAGAAGGGGTAGTGGGAGAGGGGGCTGGGGAAGAAGTTTTTTTCTCTTCCTCTTTAGGTTCATCTAGCACCACAAACACGCCCGCTAGGTTGCGGAGCCAGCCACTTACTTTATTTTTTTGAGGTTCGTCTGCCATAGCGAATGTTTGAATTAAAAATCAGTGGAAAGTTATAAAAACCCTTGAAAACATAGCGTAAAGGTAGATAAGAATTTATTAGAGGGTTATGAAGGAGTACAAGAACGGTTGAAAATACGGTTGATTGAAGGATTTTTTAGGATAAATTTTATTTTTTTTTAAACTAAGGGTGGGGTCTTTGTCACTTCGCTTGACTGTATAGCTCAAAACCGCTAAACACCGAAAGCGAATGCATTATTCTTGGGATGATACGGCTGTATACCGGCGAGAAACCCACCCTGCTTTTTTGTCGGAAGCTATGGAAGGAAAAATCGTTGATGACGAAGAAATTGTGAGGAGAATGTTCAGAGATGATCCTCGCAAAGCCTTTGAAGTACTTTTCAAGCGCCATTACGATAGGCTCTGCAACCATGCCATTCGGTTTGTGGTCTCTAAAGATATTGCCGAAGATATCGTAGCTGAGGTATTTACGGCATTTTGGCATCGCCGTTTGTTTGAGCAAGTGGCTACTTCTTATCGAGCCTACTTGTATCGAGCGGTAAGGTATCAAGCTTACAACTACTTGAAATGGGAGCTTCATCGCAGCGACTCTCTGGAAGGTGTGGATATATTGATGCATTTGCCTGAGCAAAATCCCGATGAGATTCTGCACTATAACGAACTGCATCATAAGATTGATGAAGTCATATTGCATCTTCCTACTCAAAGCCGCAAGGCATTTTTGATGCATCGCATGGAAGGAAAAAAATACGGAGAGATTGCCGAGTCATTGGGCATATCGGTAAGTGCGGTGGAGAGGCTTGTGAGTAGAGCTTTGTCAAAACTACGTAGTGAGCTGAAGGGATTTTGGCTAGGATTACTTTTTATTTTTTGGATTTAACAACCGCCATGATGGACTCAAACCAAGTTCCTAAGTCTATTTTATTTGCCTTTTTTGAGGGAAAAGCCACCGCTATGCAGCGTAAAATGATAGAAGAGTGGCTAGAAACGCCTGCTAGTAGAGAATATTTTTATCAGTGTTTGGACGAATGGGAAGGCCAACATCCTCAGTATATATTGAGCGAGGAGCATGTTCACCAAGCTTTCAATCAGATTTTGGATAATCCTCCTTTTGAGAGGCTTGAATCTGCGATAAAACCTGTTCATAAAACTATTTTTGGTTCAAAACAATGGTTGATAGCTGCCTCGCTAACATTGATGATGCTCACAATGAGTTGGGTATTTCGCAAAACAATATTCTTCAAAACTTATCACACTGATTTTGCCCAAACCCAAACGCTGACTCTGCAGGACGGCAGTACCGTCACACTCAATGCCAATAGCTCGCTATGGGTACCGCGCTTTGAGTTTTATAAAGACCAGAGAGAGGTGTGGCTCGAAGGAGAAGCAGAATTTAAAGTAACCCACACGCATGACCATAAACGCTTTGTGGTCAAAACAGACTCGGATTTTGCTATTGAGGTGTTGGGGACGGAGTTTGTGGTTCAAACCCGCAAAAAACAAAATAGCGTAGTGCTCAATCATGGGAAAGTGAAGGTAAACTACGCCCTAGGTAAAGCGCTCTATATGAAGCCAGGGGAGCTATTTGTGGTCAATAAACAATCTGGCAAAGCAGAACTTAAGCAAGTCGCAAAGCCCCATCAATACAGTGCTTGGAAGCAGCACGAATTTTATTTTGATAATACCCCCTTCGTAGAAGTAGCCGAACTTATTCATGACCAATTTGGCCTGAAAATGAGCATTCCTGACTCAGCACTTGCCCAAAGAAAAATCACGGGTTATTTCAAGGCAAAACGCGCCGAAGATATGCTGTCGGCTCTTCAAATGTTGCTTGAAGTTCGATTTGAACGCAAAGAAAACAACGTAATAGAAATTCATACTCGTCCAATTATAAACCTTTGAATATTATGAGGAATTCTTTACTGCTCACTATGAGGCTTTTGCTAGTAGTGATTGGCCTAAATCTATTACAGCCTTTGGCGTGGGCACAGTTGGTGGCAGCTGCACCTAAGTTGGCGGTTTCTCAGCAGCTTGCAGGAGGAAGCAAGTCAATTCCTTCAAACGCCATGTCGCTTAAAGAAGCCTTAAAAAAGTTAGGCCAAGAAAATCAGGTTAGTATTTTGTTTGAAGAGGTAGTAGTCAAAGACATGATGATATCTTCGACTTTGATTGAAAAAACAGATAAACTTGAATCAAAGCTGAAAAGTTTGCTGAAACCTTATGGCCTCACGGCCAAGAAAGTCGGAAGAGATGCTTATGTCATTGTAGAAGAAAAAACGAAGCAAAAAGAAAAAAGCAATGCTTCTGTCAAAGACACCCCTGAAGCTACTTTGGTAGAAGAACAAGAGGGGATAGCTCTGCAATCCAATATAGGTGTGCCAACGAAGTCTATTCAGTTGATTGAAAAGGTCGTAAAAGGAAAAGTAGTAGATGAAAAAGGGGAAGTATTGGTAGGGGTCAATGTAGCTGTAAAAGGAACCACCAAGGGCACCTCGACCGATATAGAAGGCAATTACCAGATTAGTTTGCCAACAGAGGCTACTACTTTGGTTTTTAGTTTTATTGGATACGAAAAAAAGGAAATTTTGGTCAATGCTCAGACCGTAATCAATATCACCTTGAGTAGTTCTAATCAGACCTTGGGAGAGGTAGTAGTGGTAGGATATGGGTCGCAGAAAAAATCCGAACTAGTGGGGTCGGTCTCTCAACTAAACGCCGATCAAATAGGCAAACGGCAAGTAACGCAAGTCTCCAATGCCCTCACGGGCCAAATGCCTGGCGTGACAGTGGTACAACGCTCAGGGCGCCCCGGTAGGAGTGCAGGCAATATCAATATCAGAGGGATAGGTTCGTTTGGGGCAGATGCTTCTCCTCTGATTTTGGTGGACAATATCCCCGTGGCAGATTTTAATGAAGTAGACCCAAATGATATTGAGAGTGTATCGGTACTCAAAGATGCCTCGTCAGCAGCGATTTATGGGGCACGCGCAGCCAATGGCGTAGTGCTTATTACGACCAAAATGGGCAAAGAAGGAAAGACCCAAATTGCTTACAATACTTACTTAGGGATTCAGTCGCCCACCAAATTTCCTGAAGTGGTAGATTCGTGGGAATATGCCACTCTTTATAATGAAGCAATTGGCAGTCAGCAATTTGCGGCGGATATTATTCAAAAATATAAAGATGGTACCGACCCTAAATACCCGAATGTGAAGTTTTTGGACGAAATCGCCAAAAATGGCTTGATTCAAAGTCACAACTTCTCTATCAATGGAGGAACTCAAAATTCACAATATGTGCTTTCGTTGGGGTATTTGGACCAGAGTGGGATTGTTGACAAAAACAATTTTAAGAGATACAATGTACGCCTGAACCTTACCAGTAAGCTTCACGAAAAATTGACACTCTTTACGCGCTTATCAGCAGTAGGCAAAGCTATCTCAGAACCAAGTACGCCAGGTGGTCTTGATTTTAAGGGACTTACGCAGATTTTTTCGCAAGCAGTGCGTTTCCCTTCTATTCATCCCGCCAAACTAGAAGATGGTACTTATGGTAAAGGCCCTATCAATACAGGGACACCAGTATCTTGGATTGAAAGCGCGTCTTTCTATAATACCACCGGCATGGAACTCGTCGGCAATGCCCGCCTTGATTGGCAAGTGCTGCCAGATTTTAAAGTATCGGGGATTTTGGGATATACCAACAATAGCCTTAAAAACAAGGATTTTCAAGCAAGTCAGGTTATCGATCCTACTTTGACGCTTGGGCCTTCGGTGTTGTACAATGACCAATCTTCTCAATCTTACGTGACGAGCCAAGCCTTGGCGGAGTATCGCAAACAGCTACAGAAGCATCAGTTCAATGTATTGGTGGGTTATTCTTTCGAAACACAACGTTATGAGTTTTTCTCAGCGCAGCGCGACAAACTCCCTAGCAATGATTTAACTCAAATCAACTTAGGTGCTCCCGACAATCAACGCGCTAACGGTTCGGCTTATGAGTGGGCGTTGCAGTCTATTTTTGGAAGGCTAAAATACGATTTTGCAGGTAAATATTTGTTTGAGTCAACGGTGCGCTATGATGGTTCATCGCGTTTTCCAACCAATAATAAATACGCCTTCTTCCCGTCGATTGCGGGAGCGTGGCGGCTATCAGAAGAGGCATTTTTGAAAGATGTTAATTGGCTTCAAGACTTGAAAATTAGGGCGTCTTGGGGGATTTTAGGTAATCAAAATATCTCTAATTATCCTTATCAGCAAACCTACGCCAGCGGACAAAACTACTCATGGGGAGGGCTTGTATATCCGGGGGTGGCTTTGGCAGCCTTGCGCGACCCCAATATTCATTGGGAATCTACTCGTACGGCTGATGTGGGGATAGATGCTAGTTTTTGGAGTGGAAAACTAAACATAGGAGTTGGTTATTTTGATCGCTATACTTATGATATTTTGTTTCGCCCAAGTGCCAGTATTTCAAGCGTTTTGGGGGTAAGTATTTCTGAAACTAATACAGGGAAATTGACCAATAAAGGTTGGGAAATTACGGCTAATCACCAAAATAGAATAGGTGCGCTCAAATATCAAGTGGGAGGAAATTTAACCATCACCAACAATGAAGTACTTGACTTAGGTGTAGGGAATGTCAAACAACCCAACGGCCTCATCGGAAATGGCTCTAATTTGTTTATTGGGTATCCTATCGGGATGTATTATGGGTACAAATCAGACGGCTTATTTATTAGTGAGGATGATATCAAAAACTACGCAGTTCAAACCAGTGTTAATCCTCGTCCGCGTCCAGGAGATATTCGTTACCAGGATATTTCGGGACCCGAAGGCAAGCCTGATGGTAAAGTAGATGCTAATTATGATCGTACTTATTTAGGGTCAACGATTCCTAAATATACTTTCGGGTTCAACTTAGGTGCACAGTGGAAAAACTTTGATGTGAGTGCACTTTTGCAAGGTGTGGCGGGTGTCAAAGGAAACCTAGGGGGCTATGCTGGATATGCATTTTACAATACAGCCACGGCCCAAAAATGGCACCTCGACCGTTGGACTCCCGAAAATCCTCGCCGCGATGCGCCTTATCCTCGCTTAGAACTTATTTCCAACCAAGGCACTCCTAATACCGTATCCTCAGATTTTTGGAATATCAGTGCTTCTTATCTGCGCATACGCAATGTACAGGTGGGCTATACTTTGCCAAAAATTAATAATAAAAAATTGAAAATGAGTCAATTGAGGTTTTATGCAGCGGCTGAAAACTTCAAGACTTGGAGTAAATATCGTCCTGGGTGGGATCCTGAAATCAACACTTCTGGCGAGTTTTACCCCATTTTAGCCAACTTTACTTTTGGTGCTAACCTCAAATTCTAAACCTCAATGAAGACCTATATTTATACTCAGCTCAAAAAAATTACCGCTTGGAACTTGTTAGTAGTTGGATTGATGACTGCTATAAGTTGTAAGGATGCCCTCGTAAAATCGCCTTTGACGGAGTTTGCCAGAGAAAGTTTTTGGCAAAGTGAAAGCAATGCAATGCTTGCGCTTGCGGGTGTTTATCGGGGCAACAATATTTATAATGTGGCAGAATTTAACCCTGCCGATTGGTGGTCGTACCACGGGCTTATTTTCTTAGAATTTGCCAGCGACAATGCTTACGACCGCCGTGGCGATAACTCCGCCGTTCATAAATTGACCAATGGTACCAATCTTGCTACCAATGCTTATATGACCAACTACTGGACCAACAGCTACCTTCGAATTGCTCGTTGCCATGAGTTTTTGGAGAATATCGATAGAGTCCCCATGGACGAGACCCGTAAAAAACGAATGGTTGCCGAAGTGAAATTTATCCGTGCATCGCAGTATTTTTATATGAGTCAATATTGGGGAGGAGTGCCATTGGTGACAAAATCCCTGACACCTTCCGAAGCCAATGCTCAAGTACGGGCCAGTAAGGCAGAAATAGTGAAGTTTACGGAAGATGAGTTTAAAGCATCGGTGGCTGACTTGCCACGCCACAAAGATGTCGTAGCTGCGGAGCGTGGACGGGTCACCAAGCAAACTGTTCTGGCGTTTTTAGGGCGTTTGTATCTCGCCGAAAAACGCTATCAAGAAGCTGCTGATGTCTACAAACAAATCATTGATTTTGGCGACAACAGCATTGACCCCAACTATCTGAACTTATTTATACCAGCGGGTGAAAATAGCAATGAAATTATTTTTGCGAATCAGTTTGTAAACGACTTACAAGGTCAGGGATTTTTGCAGCATTGCTATCCTGCGGTTGCCAATGGCTGGCATATTTTCTGTCCTTTAGGCAGTATCGCCGAAGAATACGAATTTTCTGACGGTACTCCTTTCTCTTATACCGATTCGCGGTATGATTCAAAAAACCTTGGCAAAAGCCGTGACCCACGTTTTGATTTTAACCTTATCTACAACAATGCATCTTTTAAAGGCCGCACTTATACCACGCATCCTGATGTGAGAGACTCTCCCGACCAACTCGGTGCAGGTAAACAAACCACTCAAACCGGCTATGGTATCCGTAAATTTAATGATGAATCATACAGCGGAAACTTACAGCAGTCTGGGGGCAATATACCAGTTATCAGATATGCGGAGGTGTTGTTAGGGTATTTGGAAGCAAAAATCGAAACAGGAGAAGTAACTCAGGCGCTTTTAGACCAGACTATCAATTTGATTAGAAGGAGAGCTTCGGTGCAGATGCCTCCTATTACTTTCACCACTCTGACGCGCATAAAAGAACAAATGCGCCATGAGCGTCGGGTGGAACTTGCTTTTGAGGGGGTTCGCTATTGGGATTTGTTGCGTTGGGGAATTGCCCATCAGGTATTGAATGGTGATTTTTATGGTGCACCCTTCCCCGGTGCTAACAATATTCGCAAAAAAGGTACCACCATCGACCCCAACAGCCGCTGGTATGTCACTACTCGCGCATTTCGTCAGGGAGTGGATTACTTGTGGCCTATTCCGCAATCCGAAATCAATATCAACCCCAATTTAAAACAAAATCCAGGCTATTGATTTTTGTGTCATTTTAAGGTAGTAATCTCACTATATTCGCACCATTTCTTTAGTTTCGACTTTCAATTTTACTTAGTGTTATTATGTGGAAAACAAAAAAAATACTTGCGTTGTTGCTACTAGGATTGACCTTAGGGAGGGCCTATAGCCAATCCAAACCCAATGTAGTCATCATTTATGCTGACGATTTGGGCTATGGTGATATAGGATGCTATGGTGCAAAAAAGGTTTCAACCCCCAATATTGACAAGCTTGCTAAGGCAGGGCTTCGTTTTACCAATGCTCATACGAGTTCGGCTACTTGTACGCCTTCACGTTATTCTATGCTCACGGGCGAATACGCTTGGCGCAAACCCGGTACGGGTGTTGCTACGGGCGATGCGGCTGCTTTGATTTTGCCAGGGCGTAGTACGTTACCGCTGGTATTTCAGCAAGCAGGTTATAAAACGGGTGTGGTAGGGAAATGGCATTTGGGGTTAGGGCCACAAGGGGGGCCCAATTGGAACGGCGACATCAAACCAAGTCCTTTGGATATTGGGTTTGATTACTCCTACATCATGGCTGCTACTGGCGATCGCGTGCCGTGTGTATATGTCGAAAACAGGCGAGTCGTAAACCTAGATCCTACTGATCCTATCCAAGTGAGTTTTAAAGAGCCTATCGGCAACGAACCTACGGGGCGTGCCAATCCCGAATTGTTGAAAATGAAACATTCGCACGGTCATGATTTTACAATTATCAATGGTATTGGACGCATTGGATACATGACAGGAGGAAAATCGGCGCGTTGGAAAGATGAAGATATGGCGGATATTTTTACAAGTAAAGCCGTAGAATTTATCGAAAAAAACAAAGCTGAACCCTTCTTCCTTTATTTTTCTACCCAAGACATCCACGTACCTCGTGTGCCACATCAGCGTTTTGTGGGTAAAAGTGGCATGGGACCTCGTGGTGATGTAATTGTCCAACTTGATTGGACGGTAGGCGAAGTAATGAAAGCTTTGGATAGACTCAATTTATCCAAGAATACCATTGTTGTTTTCTCGAGCGACAATGGCCCTGTTGTGGACGATGGCTATCAAGACCAAGCTGTGGAGCTTCTGAATGGACATACTCCTGCTGGTCCTTTGCGCGGCGGAAAATACAGTGCTTTTGACGCAGGTACACGTGTGCCGTTTATTGTACGCTGGCCGGGACAAGTGAAAGCAGGAGTGTCGGGCGCGGCAGTAAGTCAAGTCGATTTATTGGCTTCTTTTGCGGCATTCACGGGGCAGTCTTTTGATGCTACTACGGCCCCCGATACGCGCAATCAACTAGCGGCTTTATTGGGAAAAGACAAAAAAGGACGTGATTTTATCATCGAACACGCAGGTACTTTTTCACTTCTGAAAGACAACTGGAAATACATCGAACCCAGCAAAGGCCCTAAAATGAGCGTACAAACCAACACGGAGCTTGGCAACAACCCTGAGCCACAATTATATGATTTGTCAAAAGACTTAGGAGAAACCAACAATCTCGCTACCACCAATCCAACTAAGTTGAAAGAAATGCAGGATTTGTTGAGAGAGATTAAGGAGAAGCGGAAATAGAAGTAGGTAAATAATACATCAAAATACTACACCCTATTACCACTTGGTGAGAGGTATTACAAAAACCGCCCTTTTATGGGGCGGTTTTTGTGGTTAAAAGGGTACAAATAGCTTTTAAAATAGGTAGCTGAAAAGGGTTGACAAATTCAAGTTTTTTCGTTTGCTTTAAGGTGAAAAATTTGCTTTTAGCTTCTGATGATGTACGATATTTATAGTTTAGCGCTTGAAAATCTTCCCAAACTGCAAATTAGTTATGAGGAGTGTCGTTATTGCATTGATGATGTATGTCTTCAAAATTTTGAAAATCACCTTCGAGAAAAAGGAGAAGTGACGGTAGCGACGTTTTCTGGCTTTGCCTTTCAAAATAGAGCTGATGGGGAATTGTATTGCTCAGGAAGAGAGGGGGATAAAGAAGGGCGCCAAAGAGAGCTGATACTATCAAGTATTTTACAAAAAGGCGCTTATCTAAACGCTTACGAGCGCTTTGACAGTGAAGAAGAACGAGGAGCTCATTTTAGCAAATTTAAAGGTGAACGAGCTACTTTTGACACTACTTTTACAGAAGGACAAAAATTTAAATATCTCAATTTCAACAATGGGCAGCTAGGTATTCCTGCGTTTGGAGATTTTACGTTGGCTTTTCCGTTGAGTCATTTTGAGGAGAATAACTTAGTATTTGTTAAATACAACAGTCTCATTCGGAAAGAAAAAGGACAAACACAATGTTTTTATTTTACTGAAAACAATGAGGCCGTATCTGTTGAAATCCTTGTTCAAGATTTAAGTACACTCGAACATTTTATCCCTCTCATCGTTTTAAAAAGAAAGGAAGATTTGGCAAATGGCACCGATATTGACTACAATTTGTTAGTATTGAAACCTTTTGGAGATGCCTCCAACAAACACCGCGATTACGTAGAAGTAATTACATGGCAAGAGGTAAAAATTCAAACCGGGGTTCGGCTACGTGCCGAAAAGGAACGTTTTCAGGCATTGATTGATGCAATCATGACTCCTACGGTAGCTTTGGGGGCAGAAATTAGGAATATAACGGAGTTACAAACGTTGATTAGTAGCTATGAAACAAATAATCAACTAACTACAGAATTGGTTTAAAGTATGACCTTAACACTCATTGCAGCTACCTTCACCGATGGATACGGTATAGTGGCAGATACACATGGCGAAGTTTATTTGGTAAAGCCTCCCTTTGATTTTCATGGGAAAGAACACTTGCCGTATGAGCAAATTAAGTCAACCATTTCACAATTCGGGTTTAGGGAGTTGAATGAGCATTTTCCTACTTGGGAGGCAGTTTTTGAACGATTACGCCAAATTGCGTGGCAAGCTCGTCGTGAAGCTGGAGATTCCAATACAACGATTTTGGAAGAAGATAAAAAAGCCTTTTTTCGTAGTATTCCCTCAGGCTTTTTGAGTGGTGCCGTTGAAAAAATGGAAAGCTATTTGAAGGAAGAAAAGTATTATACCGCATTATTTGTTGGTGAAGCCTTGTTGGAGAATCATAATCTTTCTAAAAATGGAGAATTGTTTAAACGAGTAAAAAAGGCTGTAGAAGATGCGGAACTCAAACGTCAAGAAATCACCTCACGCTTCAAAAACTTTAATCCTGATAAAGTACGAAATCCCCAATTCAACCTTCAAATGGCATGAAAACCATTACCTTTTATTCATTCAAAGGTGGAGTGGGACGCTCATTGACACTTTCAAACATGGCACTTTGGCTAGCCGATGAAATGAAAGCTAAAGTGTGCGTTATTGACTTTGACTTGGAAGCACCTGGGTTGCCTTACAAGTTTGATGATTTACAAAATCCAGAAGATCAAGAACGCTTGGCACATACTGAAGGAATTGTAGAGTATGTGGATGAATTTAACCAAACAGGCTTTCCTCCCGCTGATTTTACACGTTTTTATTTGTCCTTTACTACGGCCAAAGGAAACCCTATCTCATTGATTCCGGCGGGAAATCTGCAACAAGCCGATTATTGGCGAAAACTATTTGATATTAACTGGCAACAACTGTTTGAATATGACGCTTCTACGGGTTACAGCAAAGGACTTTTGCTACTGGAAGATTTAAAAGGACGTATCGAAGCTGAACTTGCACCCGATTTTTTGTTGATTGATTCACGTACAGGACTGACCGAAACGGCATCTATTACCTTAAAACTAATGGCCGATAAAGCTATCTTGGTAGGAATCAATAATCGCGAAAACCAAGACGGGCTATTTTGGGTACTTCGCAGTTTATACGCCGACCCTTCAAGTCGCAATTTACCTTATCACTTGGTGCTAAATCGTGTACCTATGCAATACGGCACAGGCCGTAAAGAAATTGACCCCCGCGAAAAAATGCTTCGAGAAAGCTTCTTAAAACGCTTTGAATCCTTGGCCTCTCTTGACTACTTTGCTCAACGCTTCTCTATCATCCACGCCGACGACGAACAAGCGTTTGAAGAGAAACTTCAAGCGGGTTTTTACGTAGAATCACAGCCCAAAGTACAAATACGAAAAGATTATTGGGATGTATTTACGCAAGTAACAAAGGAATATTTCACTGATGCACAATGGAACATTTTTGACAGAAAGCGAAAAGCGTATGAGCTGTATTACAAAGCGAAGTTTGATACAACGGATGTACAAACGCAAATTGATTTGATAAATGAGGCAATTGGCTATTGTGACGATGACGCGTTTTTGTATAATTATCGTTTTATTTTGGTTTATAATTCTGGGAATAAAGAAACCGTTCATTTGGATCTAGAGAAAGCTGTCGTACTTAAACCAGATGATGTTAAATTAAGATATAATTTGGGGGTTATATATGCTAGACAGAAGAAGTATGATTTAGCTATTGAGGCTTACTATAAAGCTATTAAAATAGACCCCAGTTACAATAAAGTGTGGCATAACTTAAGTAATAACTTCATTAATTTTTCGTATCAGCAAAAAGAACCTCAAAAATCTGAAACACTACAGAAAGCACTTGAAGCGGCACAAAAATCCCAAGAATTAGGAGGGAAAGTTTATAACTTATCCTGTGTTTACTCTTTGTTCAATGACAAGCGAAATGCTCTATATTGGCTTCAACAAGCTCTAGAAAGAAAAGACGTTACAGTAGAACACGTCCAAAAAGACCGGGATTTTGATTCGCTACGCGAGGATGAGGATTTTAAAGCATTGCTTGCTCAATTCTCTTCCTGATTGAAGCTATTCCTTTCCCTTCACCTCGCTCGAATCGACTTAATCTTTATCCAGCGTGCATCTTTATAGCCAGGTCTTTCGTCGGGTTCAAATCTTATCCATACCTTATTGTTTTCTTTCTCAAAAGAAGCGGGCACCGTGGCTCGGTACATGGTAGAATCTACCCACACAAACCATCCTCCACAATATCCACAAAAAGTATAATCGCGGTTGGCAATAGTGGCGGCTTGTTCTTTGAGGCGCACATTTTCGCAACTGCTCAAGGTGGCACTGCCTACCAATAAAACAAATATTACTTTTTTCATTTACATCCCCTTTACCCCTAAGGACTCTCAATAACAGTAAATGGTTGGAAACCATGTAGTACAGGCATCCTGCCTGCGATATTGTAGTTGTATGAGAAATCAAATATGAATGGGAGGATATCTAAAACTTTATGCACAGTGTCTTATTATCACCTAATTGCCGCTTTAAACACTGCTTCTCTGATAGGATTGGGATTAAAATAATCTTTTGTGGGCTGTAAACCCATATTTTGGCGATTAATGAGGAGAATCACCGAAAGCTTTTGAGTAGGCACTACCACAATACTCGTTCCCGTAAAACCCGTATGACCAAAAGTGCCTGCGGGAGCATTTCGCATCAAGGCACTTTGAGTATCCATCATCCAGCCTAGGCCATTCTTAAAATTGTCTTGAGTTAAAAATAGCGACACGGTTTTGGAAGAAATAAACTTTTTACCTCTGACCATACCTTTATTTTTGAGCATATCTACTAGTTTTTGGAGGTCATCGACGGGCGAGAAAAGCCCCGCCGCGCCCGAAATACCCTCGTTGGCGTACCAGGCGTTGCCATCATTTACTTCACCTTTGAGGAGGTATTGACGCCATCCATTCCAGCTTTTAGGGTCTAGTCCTTTTACCACAAATCCCAGCGTGGAGTCTTCTATCATGCGTTTTTCATAAGGATTTCCCATCGAAGTCGCTGCGATGAGGTTGGCGGCTTTGTCGGGATTGTAGGTGGTGTGGGTCATACGAAGAGGGGCAAAAATTTCGGTTTTTAGGTAAGCATCCAAGCTTTTTCCCGAAACCTTCTCGATGATTTCGCCCAAGAGCGTAAAACCCAAATCGGAATAGTGCCGACCTTCTCCTACGGGATATTTCAAAGGAAGTTGTTTGATAAAAGCATAGGTATCTGTTCGTTTGTTTGAGAAATAATACAAAGGATACCATTCATACATGCCCGATGTATGCGTTAGGAGGTGGCGGAGGGTGATTTTGGCTTTTTCTCCTTCTTCAAAACCTGCTACATATCGTGCTACTGGGGCTTCTATATTGAGTTTTCCTTGGTCGTGGAGCTTCATGATTGCCGTAGTCGTACCTACTACTTTTGTCAATGATGCAATATCAAACAAATGATTGACGGTCATCCGTTCGGGGCGTTCTGCAATTGAACCGTCAAACTCTTTGAGCTGGGCATAGCCATAAGCTTTTTGAAGGAGTACTTTATCTCCTTTTTTGATAGTAACTACCGCTCCGGGGATTTTTTTGTCGGCAATGTATTTTTCAATCACTGAACTGACTTCTTGGTCAAGTACTTGGATTGAGGGGGTTTGGGCAAGGGCAACCTGAACAAAAAAGAGCAATAAAAAAGCGACAGATTTCATCCAATGAATAGTAATGTTAGCGAAAAAGGTTTCTTGCGAAGATACACCTAAAAACCTTTTTATCCCTAATCAAAAATAGAATACGATGGCTAGCTACCTCCGCATCCGCCACAGCCACCACATCCTCCCGAGCCACATCCTCCACTTCCACAGCTAGCGGTGCCGCTATCACTAGCAGCATTAGAAGTAAAACTTGCTCCCCACCACCCTACGCCATCGCCTGAAGTAGGGGGTTTGTGAAAAAGGTGCGGGAGTGTGTGGCCATCGGCAAAGGTATAAGTTGTATTGAAAAGCATAAATGTCAGGGCAGCAGTGCTTATGTCGTAACTCCATTCCGAGGCTTGATACGAATTTTGGGTGTCTTGATCGAGCAATGATGACTGACTTAGGATTATCCAAACCAGTACATAAAATACAAGCAGCAGCAATAAGAAAATGACGGGGCGGGCATTCAAGATTCCCTGAAAAACCCTAACAATACCAACCAATAACACCAACCACTGAAAAATATTGACCCATACACCTCGTGAAAGTGTTTGTTTAAGAGAAAGGGTCGCTTTGGAAATGGTTTTTGCGAACGAAAATAAGCTATCTCGAAGAAGGTTAGCCGAGATATCTTTTTCATCGTAGGCTTGCAGCGAATACATCATCGGCTGGTGAATACGTTTATCACAGACAAACTTGTCGCCCGTTTGGTAGTGGAGCCAACCCTTTTCAGCAAAATCAGTGACAAGTGTTAAAAACAAAGTTTCGGTATCTTTAAAGACAGCCGCAAAGTGATAGGGGTGGAGCTGTTGAGTAGCCGCTTGTAAGACCATTTTCTTAAAGTTAATTTTAAGATAAATGCCCCAGTATGCCCAAACTATCAAAACCATATATGCCAACAAAAAGAAGGGGCCAGACAATGAAAACATAAATAGCGACAAGATACTCAGCGCCAAAGCTCCAATAGGCCAATACTCTTTGCCTTGCCATAGAGAAGGAGTTTGCCAATTAGGTTTGCGAAAGAGCGAATTAGGAGAAAGATAAATTTCTAAATCTAGTCCAGAAAGCAGTGACCAATAGTCGGTGGGAGGAATCTCTTGGAACTCTTTTACATAGGCTATCAAAGTGTCGGCGTACCATTGTTGATGGCGGAGATTTTCTTTTTCATCCCCTTTATTGGGATAGTGATGAAGCTGTTTTTGTAATATTTCGCCGCAGAGTTTTTGCCAGTAGCTTACAGTATAGGTCAAATGCAAATGCCAAACTTTGTCGATTACCTCCGAAGGTGAGGCACCTTGGGGCATAGTGAGACAGAGGTATAAAAACTTTTTGTATTCGGCGATGGCACGTTTGGCAAAATCACCCGTCCATTTTTCCTCTTTGGCGAGCTTGTCCGAAAACTGAACAGCAGCGGCTTCGGCTGAATCATCTAATTGAAAATTGCTTATTTTTTCCCAAAGCGCAGGGTTTGAAAGTTGAAATTCCATTTGAATAAAGATTAAGGTGATCTGATTTTGTTTACCAATAGACTTTCTAAGTTTTTAAGGTGTTTGTTATGGGCTACGCATTGGCTTAAACTTAGAAAGTCTTGCCTAGGGTTTTATTTAGACTTTCTAAGTTTTTAAGGTGTTTGTTATGGGCTACGCATTGGCTTAAACTTAGAAAGTCTCTCCTGGACTGTTAATTTATTTATCGAAAATTGAAGATTTTTGCGCCTTAAAGTCAAGGATAACTGCTAGCGGATTGCTATGTGAGAGGTGGCTACAGAGGGGTTACATTCTATTTTTCTAAAAAAAAGATAACTTGCATTTGCTTGTCAATAGCTTAATGTCTTATCAAGATTTTGTTTTAACAGAAGTAAAAAAACATGAATATTGAAGTAGCTCGCCCGTTGTTTGAGAAACTGTGGAATCAAGTGCTGGAATTGTATTTTCGAGAAGAATTAGGGCTTCCTTATACCGATTTTCGCATGCCGCCTCATTCGATGAATCAGGTATTGGGAAACGCAAGTTGGTCTAAAAACAGCAGTTACGAAAAACAACAAAAAAGGCAATTGCCCGTCTTTGTGGGGCATGCTACTTACCAAAAAAGCCTTGAGATTCACGAAAAAGGCATTGGCCCTGAAACCTATAAATTCGGTGGTAGTACCTTCCGCGACCGTCACGATGACCTTCTCAAATCAGTAAAGACTTACATTGGTACTACCGATCATTTTATGTTGGCGCTTGTTCGGACCCTTGGCTATGCGACCCTCGACGACTATCGCCAAAGCCAAGGGTTTGATGCAAATGCCATTCGAACAAACCTAGGTAAATCCGCACCGGAGACTTCTCATTTAGAAAATGAACTTTTGACCCTCAACACCGATTTACAAAAGCTTTTAAGGGAAAATCGTATTCTTTATCAAAAGCAAAAACGAGGAAAAATAGTAGCCGTTGTCATTTTAATAGTACTCATAGGGTTGCTAGGAGCAGCTTTGTTTTGGCGAGGAGAAGACACGGGCGGGAAAGTAATCCGCTCTGTAGCCGACACCTCAACATTGGCAAAAGGTATCGTAGGAAACTGGTACAGTTATAATCGGAATTACGAAGCACGCGGCAAAAACGATGGTTATACGTTTAACCGCATTGCATGGCAAATTTCGGCGGATAAAAATGGATTTTTAGCCCTAAAACGCTACTGGAAAGCCCTAGAATTTGACGGTTGGACGGAGTTTATTGGAGGTACTTCTCCTCAACTTCACTTTTTTGTAAATGTTTATCAAAATGGTAGTGGTTACAAAAATCCCGTGGGCTATCGGCACTTTAATTGTGGAATTTGGGGCGAAAATCGGGATTGGATGCACGCAGATACGTTGAGTTGTATTTGTACATCTTACAATTTCAGCGATAGTCATTTGGGAGAGCCTTTGGCTAGCCGTGAAATTCTCATTCGTCAATCTCAAGTTTCTTTTGATTCGCTAAAGGTAGGTGCCCAAAGTCTCACCTTATCAGAAGCTCCTTGGCTTGCACGTTTTTTGCCCAAAGACGAGAGTTATTTGTTCCAAAAACCGAAGAATTTTTTCAAAAAATAACGTTGAGACTCCTCAAGCTTTGTAGAAAGAGCAGGCAAAAAACTTGGGGAGTCTTCTTTAAAGGATTTTTGACTACAACAAAAGTCCTTTTGGCTAAATCCGCTTTTTTGATTCATCTGACCTTTGTGAAAGAATTTTAAACAAAGGAAAAATGAACTTGAAAAGACAATTCAACAGCTCAGTTAGGGCATTCTTGGTTAGCTTAATAAGTGTATCTGCTTTTGCCCAAGCTACTGGCAATTTAAAGGGCAAAATTATCGACCAAATCACCAAGCAGCCAATCATAGGGGCAAATATCCTGTTGGCCAATACCTCATTAGGGGCAGCAACAGACACCTCGGGAGTTTTTGAAGTAAACCGAATCCCTGCAGGAAATTACTCCGTTACGATTTCATCAGTAGGTTACCAGACTCGAAAAATCACTGACATTATTATAAATGTAAGTAAGACCTACTATTCAGAGTTTGAGCTCTTAGAAGAAACCAACAAACTACAAGAAGTGAGCGTGAGGGTTTACAAAGGAGAAGTGAATCCCCTTACACCTGTATCTACATTCTTGATGTCTAGGGAGGAAATTTTCAGAAACCCAGGAGCACAAGGCGATATTATGAGGGCTTTAGCGGTATTGCCTGGTGTTACGAGTAGCGGTTCTCAATTTTCGGCCATTGCCGCTCGTGGACAAGGAACACAAGACAATATTTATATGGTGGATGATATGCCAATGTTTACCCTCGCACATTTAGAGGCCGAGGGGTTTAACTCGGGATTTAATGACCCCAATGGTGGACGTTTTAGCATCTTCGCACCAAAAATCATTGACAATGTTACTTTCCAAAACGGTGGCTTTGATGCGACCAATGGACGTAGATCATCCTCTTATTTAAGTCTTGGAATCAAAGAAGGAAACAAAGCCACTTGGTCATTGAGCGGGCAGTTTGATTTGTTGGGGGCAACATTGGTAGCCGATGGCCCTTTGAGTAAAAAAACCAGTGTATTTGCCTCTGCACGTTATCAAAACTTTGCCGCCTTGACCAATCTCTTGAATGTGAGCAGCGTAGGCTCTATTTCTTTTGGCGACTATCTAATTAAAACTACCACCGAGCTCAACAAAAAAAATAAGCTATCGTTTGTTGTGATGGTTAACCCTGAAAGGCCCTACAGAAACATAGATGACGTTAGTTCAGGAGTAAATATCAACGAAGATAACAGCGCAGGAAGCCTTTTATTTAACCATAAAGGCAGCAAAACCTTGGTAGGTCTCAATCTTAGAACCCTACTGAGTAGCAATAGTTATTGGAAAAATGTACTGTACTATCGCTCATCGACGGTCAACAATAACTTCGGACGATACACTCCTTCGTTAGATGCCGAGGGCACAATTATAAACCCAAGATTTGGACATTTTGAAAATGACTTACGGCATATTACTAACAACCAACAAGAAATCGGGTACCGAAGTATTTATACAAAACGCTACAATAAACTTACCCTCACCGCTGGAGTGGACGCCATGGTGGTAAATCTCGAATACGAACGACGCTTAAAACGTACGGATACCCTTTTTACCTTTCGGAGTACTGACATAAGACCCAACCCTAATCAATTTTATCAGGTTTTAGTGCCTTCATTGTTTAATACTTCTTACAATAACAGCGCTTTTAATGGGGCTGGCTATGTATCTTTTTCATGGCAACTAACCGATAAAATCACTTTAAACCCTGGAGTGCGCTTTGATTATTTCGGATTTAACGAAGCCGCCCACATTTCGCCCCGATTAAGTGGTAGCATTGCCTTAAATGACAAACAAAGCGTCAATTTTGCTTCTGGTCTTTACTTTCAGGACATCGCCTATTCTGATGTGGCGAGTCAATCAAATGGGACGCATCTTAAAAACGAAGAGGCGTTCCACAATATACTCGGCTACAAAGTTCAATTTTCTCCCGACCTAAAATTTGTAGCTGAAGGATGGCATAAACAATTCTTTTACATGATAGTACAACCAAATCGTGTTCAGAGTCAATTAAACAACGAGGGGGATGGCTATGCCTATGGTGCCGATTTTAATTTGATTAAGAGGTTGTCTCGCAAGTATTTTGGTCAAATCGGCTATTCTTACATGGTAAGTAAAAGAAACGACAACAATGGGCAAGGCGAGTACGACTACACATTCAGTGTGCCACATACTTTTACCGCATTGGCCAGTTACAAACCCAGCGATAAGTGGTTGTTTTCGGCAAAATTTCGATACAGTACTGGGCGGCCTACCGATGCTTATATCGTCCACGAAAATGTGTTGAACAATGCAACTAGCCCCACTTATTCCCAAGAAATTACGACTATTAACGCAAATAGATTCCCTGACTATATCGCCTTGGATGTTCGAGTTGACTACTACAAACAGATGAGAGCAGGAACATTCTCTGCATTTCTGGACATCGCTAATTTTAACCAACGGTTCAACGTTGCCAATGAAGTTTTTGTGCCACAAACTGGCAGAGTATTCAATATTGGCTTAGGAGTTTTTCCAACTTTTGGAATAAGATTTGAAATTTAAAGACAATGAAATTTCAAACTGGTTGGCGCAACAACGCCCTGCTCATTACCTGCCAAAAATAATTTTGAGATTTTGTTTGGATTATAGTTTGTGAATCTATTTACTTTGCAACACAAAGTACTTTCAGGTATTTGATCACAGTCATTTTATCATCCGTCAACACCTCATTTTTATGACACCAACCAACGCTTTCGCCCCGCAGCCCTTTCAGCCTGCACCTTTCATCAAACGCTCTGTTATTGGAGCAAGTATTGCGCTTGCCGTTATTGCTTTTTTTGTTTTTAGTGTTAATGCGCCAAAACCTGAGTGGGGGACTTTCTGGATGGTAAAACCACTCATTATTACCCCTTTGGCTGGAGCAGCGGGCGGCGGAGCTACTTACTTGGTAAGTCTGTTAGGTACACAAAACGGCTGGCAAAAAGCACTTGCTATTCTCGTGAGCGTGGTAGGATACATTATTGCCCTCTGGTTGGGGATTGTTCTAGGTCTCAACGGCACTTTGTGGAATTAAGATGAAAGAGCTACTTATTTCTCATATCAATGAGCCACAACAGCTTGAGAAGCTGTACCGCTCCAATAAAGCCTTGTTCAAACGTGCTTTTAGCTCCGCTTATCCCGACCTACAGGGCAATACCATCGCCGAAGTTTGGCACGAGCGCTTGAGTTACGAAAGCGACGATATTCAATGGGGTACAAGCCAAGACCTTGCTCTTGTAGTGGGGGCGTCTTTGGTGGCGGGTCTCATTGCCAAACTCCCCGCTTTTGCCCAGCTCAACGAAGAGTTTTTTTACACCCGCAACATCGGATTTGTCATTTTTCCGCTTCTGACCGCCTATTTTGGTTGGAAAAACAATGTTTCGACGAAGACAATGGCCATGCTTGCAGGAGCATTTGTAGTGGCAGCTATCTTTATTAATAGTCTTCCCGACCAACCCACAAGCGATACCCTAACGCTATCTTGCATTCACCTTGTTTTGTTTTCGTGGTCTATTCTCGGATTTTCTTTTGTGGGCAATTCCAACAACTCCGAAAAACGGTTGGACTATCTCAAATACAACGGCGATTTAGTGGTGATGACCACGCTGATTGTCATTTCGGGCGGCATATTAAGTGCGATTACCGTCGGCCTGTTTTCCTTGATTAATCTCGACATCAGGAAGTTTTATTTTGAAAACATCGGTGTTTTCGGACTTGCGGCTGCCCCTTTGGTGGGCACTTACCTTACCCAAACCAATCCGCAGCTGGTGGGCAAAGTGTCGCCTGTTATTGCCAAAATTTTCAGTCCGTTGGTGTTGGTAATGCTAGTGGTGTACCTCGGCGCGATTGTGTATTCGGGCAAAGACCCATACAACAACCGTGAGTTTTTGATGGTATTTAATGCCCTGCTCATTGGAGTGATGGCACTTATTTTCTTTTCGATTGCCGAAACCTCCAAAACGCTCCACAATCGCGCCCAAGTGTGGGTATTGTTTCTGTTGGCTACGCTCACCATTGTGGTCAATGGGGTAGCTTTATCAGCCATTTTGTTCCGAATTTCGGAATGGGGAATTACCCCTAACCGAACGGCGGTATTGGGCGGAAACTTACTTATTTTAGTGAATTTGCTGCTCGTTATGATACAGCTTTCGAAAGTCCTCACTCAGAAAGCTACCCTCGCCGATGTAGGCAAAACGATTGCTATCTATTTACCTATTTACAGCCTCTGGACCATCGTCGTTACCTTCTTATTTCCGTTTTTATTTGGGTTTAAGTAATCACTACGGGGTTCGTTCTTAATCACTAGCACAGGTCGTTTGGCTTGTGTTAGTGGTTTTTTGTTTAAATTTGTTTTGCCCCTTTTTAAGACAACTGCATCAATCTGGTGTTTGAAAGAATAATGGAAAACGAGCGAGTAGCCAAGTTAGACACTTTTGGAACAGCGGATTGAGACGGAAGAAGTCAAATACACAAGATATTACGGACATTTATCAACAACAAAAGGAAGCCAATAGGTGAAAAGTTGAGGAAAGGTTGATAAATTTTCTTTTAATACAGATAGTGACTCCCATTTATATTCTTCTACTTCATCAGGATTGGGCAAAGGGGTACCATCAAATAAGCCCCAAAAAACACTATCAAACTCATATTCAATCAAGCCATTTTCAAATGGAGTTTTGTAAATAAAATCTCCAACATGAGTCAAATGACAATCAAATCCCATTTCTTCTTGTAGTCGTAAGTGTACGCTAACGTCTATTAACTCATTGGGCTGTGGATGACTGCAACAGGTATTTGACCAAAGACCTCCTGAGTGATATTTATTTTGAGCGCGTTTTTGAAGAAGTACTTCTCCTTTTGAATTGTAAACCAAAATGGAAAAGGCACGATGAAGTAAGCCTTTTTGATGAGCTTCTAACTTATCACAAATCCCCAATTCATTGTTTTGTATATCTACTAAAACTACTTTGTCTCTTATCATAATGAGTTGCTATTGAGGAGCTGGAATTTCTGATGTATATATATTTTTGACTCGCTCATTTTCAATCAAAAATGCAACAGGAACAGAACGTACAATTTTATGCAATATATCTGAATAGTAACACTCCCCCAAAAAAACAAATAAGTGGTGCAATAAACCTCATTGTCGGAAGAACTAAAACTGATAAACAAGCACGCAGAGCGGTACTTCTAGGAGTTTATCAGAAACGTGGAGTAGTGCACTAATGCAAAGAGAGGCCAATATAAATAAGGAATCGGGTAAAACCAACGGAAAATTATTAAACGGTAAAGGGCGTAAAAACAACAAAAGCCGACCCTTTGCAGCGTCGGCTTTTTGAATTGGAAACCTTAGTCATTAAACTTTAATTTCGACATCAACCCCACTAGGCAATTCAAGTTTCATCAAAGCATCTACGGTTTTGGCGCTTGATGAGTGAATATCAATCAGACGCTTGTAGGTGCAAAGTTGGAATTGCTCACGTGATTTTTTGTTCACGTGGGGTGAACGCAACACCGTGTAGATTTGCTTCTCAGTAGGCAATGGAATAGGGCCGCTTACGACAGCACCTGTTGATTTCACCGCCTTCACGATGCGGTCAGCCGATTTGTCCACCAAATTGTGGTCAAACGACTTGAGCTTGATACGAATTTTTTGGTTCATTGTAATTCTGCTGGCTCAGATTTGTGTTTTTTGTAATCTTCGTCGAAAGAGCCATTTACTCCGACTTCGCTTTTGCGGGTGCAAAGGTACGGAATTCTTCCCTTATATAAAACAGAAAACAATTTAAAAAGAGCGACTTATCTTATTTTAAACCATATTTATCAACAATCGCTTGGCGTTGCTCAGGAAACATCGTTACCCCAAATCGTTTGTCGAGTGCGGCCATGCGTTTGGCAATAGTGGGATCCAAGGGTGTCAGGTTTTGTTTAGCCATGTCGGCATAGATTTGGTGAAAAAGTTCTTCCAGATATTCTTCAAAATTCTGGTTAAAATACAAATCCATAAAGCGAAGAGGTTTGTCAGAGGCGTTCCAAAAGGTGTGTACAAGACCTCGTGGACGTAAGTGAAAGCCTCCCGCCTGTACTTCATATATTTTATCACCCACAAGTACGGAAGCAGTTCCTTCTAATACATAACAGATTTCGTCCAAAGCTTTGTGTAGATGCGGCGGCGGTCCCATAGTTTTGGGAGCTACGGCTGCTTCAATGCACGAAAACTGATTGTTGGTTTGAGTACTTCTTACCCAAGTACGAATATCCAAGCCTCCTGGGCCAGGCTCTAATGGCGGAGCAGGTGGTAAATAAAAAGGTTGGAGAATGTCAGGAGGCATGGCAAAAGTATTGCCTGCGGCGGCGACTAACGTCCCTACAATACTTGAAACTAAAAATTGATTGCGCTGCATGGTTGAAAAAGTTATAAATGGTGAATTATTGTTTGGCCTTTGTTACTGCAGTCATATTCACGATTTTCCATTCGTTTCCGATTTTTTCCAAAAAACGCCCTTCTACGGTTTCGGTGATTTTATTTTTTTCAATATCTTCCGAATGCTGATTGAATGTAACATAGGCTGCATCGCCTTTGATATGTATATTCCAATCGCTACGCGTATTGTTGACTTTACGTGCTTTAGCTTTTGCCCATCGTTCGTCCATTGTTTTCCAGAGCGCATCACCTGTCAGCAAAATGCCATTATAGAGAAAAGAGGAGTAAGGTGCCTTTACCCAATGACTTAAGTAGGCTTTGTAGTTGGCAGCATCGCTGGCCGCTTTTTCAGCTTCTATGGTCTTTTTGATAGCTGCTATGTCAGTTGTTTGAGAGGAAGCCTTGCTATACAAAAAAGTGAGTACTAAGAGAGTTAGCATTAATTTTTTCATGTGTTTGAAACGTTTGAAGTTGGGTATAAAAAATGATTTTAATCCTACAACGCCGCCGCGATTGTTAACTAAAATTGCTACAAATTTTTGGTGTGTTTCAAGCGAACTGAAGTGAGGAACGGAGGATATTGAGGGAAGGAAGCTGCTTATTGAGTGAATATATCTTTCGCGGTATTTCAAGCTTTTTGAGGCGTTCCCTCATCTTGTAATACCTTTCACTCAAAAAAAATGGGACTTCGCCAGCTCGTGGTAGTAGGGTGAGCAATAGATGTGTTAAATTTATATCTAAAAGAAAAGTGAATGAGGAAATGTAATTGGATATTGATGTTGCTGGTCGGAACACAGTTGAGTTTGGGGCAGTCGGCCAACATTGTCCAAGCTCATGATAGTTTGATGAAGCTTTTGCCTACTTTAAAAGCAGATACTACGCGCATTGATGTATTGAAAGAAATCGGGAAAACTTGGATTTCGAGAGACCCTGCTAAGGCCTTGCAATATGTGAATGAATCTATCGCACTTGCCCGAAAAATCAAAGACACGCATCGCGTCAAACTCGGATTGCTCAATCTGGGGTATCAATATAATGTATACGGCGAAAGTGGAAAAGCGATTGAAACGTTGCAAGAAACCTGTCGCTTAGCGCAAAAAGACCTTGATTCTCATACCGCTATGGTGGCCGTGGCCTTTATCTCAACGGCTTATGTAAAACAGGGAGACTTAGAAAATGCACTTCATTATGCTTGGTTTCCTTATTTTTATTTCCAAAGGCATTATCCCGCAAATTTGGCGTATCTGGAGCCTTTTATTGGTTCAACCATGAATGTTGGCGAAATCTATTTACACAAAGGGCGCTTAGATTCTGCGTTGTACTATATGCAAAGAAGCTATACCACTTTGAAAAAAAATATCCCCACCAATCGTTATTTTATTTTTCACATTCCTATGCTAATGGGAGAAATTCATCTTAAACTTCAAAACAAGAAACAAGCTCTGTTTTTTATTAATGAAGGTTTGAAAAAGGCTTATGAACTTAGCGATAATACTGGGATTGTGGAAGGACATTTGAACTTAGCCAACTATTATCTCCAAGTCAGTCAGCCTGATTCTGTCCGTAGGAATGCTCTTTTAGTAATAGAACAAGCTTGGAAGTTGAAGAAATATGAGGCAGTCAGCGAAGCAGGATTATTGTTGAAGACATGGTATACGGAGCATAAAAACCCTGAAAAAGCGTTGTATTACAGTGATTTGGCCAGTGCTGCTAAAGACAGCCTGACCAATTTTGAAAAAGTAAAACAGGGTCAGCAATTGAGGTTTCGAGAGCAGCAATACCAACGAGACTTAGCCAATGCTCAAATAGATTATCAAAATCGTTTGGTGAGATATTGGCTCATAGCAGGATTGGGAATCGTATTGTTGATTGTGGTGGCATTGTATCTTAACAATCGTCGAAAACAAAAGGATAATCTATTACTAAAAAATGAAATTAAACTTCAAGAAGCTGAATTTGCCAGCAAAATTGCTGAAACAGAAATGACGGCCTTGCGGGCACAGATGAACCCTCACTTTATTTTTAATTGCCTCAATTCCATTAAGTTATATACGCTTGAAAACGATGCACAGACAGCATCTGACTATTTGACAAAGTTTTCGAGATTGATTCGGTTGGTATTAGAAAACTCACGCTCTGAGAAAGTGACCCTTGCCAACGAATTGGAAACGCTACAATTGTATATAGAAATGGAAGCTATGCGTTTTAAGAATAAAGTGAAGTATCAACTAGAAGCTGATGATGAGATTGACATACACTACATTGATATTCCTCCATTGTTGTTGCAGCCTTACATCGAAAATGCTATTTGGCATGGATTGATGCACAAAGAAGAGGGAGGAACCGTTATTATAAAAATTGATTTAGAGCAAGAATATCTCTTACAAGTTAGTATCATTGACGACGGGATTGGCCGAGCGGCAGCGGCTGAGCTTAAAAGTAAATCAGCGACCAAGAATAAGTCTTTTGGGCTAAAAATGACGTCCGAACGTATAGAGCTCATTAACCAACTTTACAAATCAAAAACCCAAGTACAGATCGAAGATTTGGTGGATGACAATGGAAATACCAAGGGTACAAAAGTCATTGTAAAAATACCTGTTTAAGTATGAAAGCGATTATTATCGACGACGAACCCGACTGTGTAAGGCTATTGGCTTTGCAGTTGAAAATGTACTGTTCGCAAGTAGAAGTAGTGGCAGAGTGTATCAGTAGCGAAGAAGGACTAAAAGCTATTCGGACTCAACAGCCCGACGTTGTTTTTTTGGATATTGAGATGCCTAAAATGAATGGCTTTCAACTATTGGAAATGGTAGGTGATTTGAATTTTGCCGTTGTGTTTGTGACTGCATATGATAAGTTTGCAGTAAAAGCTTTCAAATTCAGTGCTATTGATTATTTGTTAAAACCAACTGATGCGAAAGATTTGCAAGCAGCAGTACAAAAAGTAGAACGGAGTCGCCGTACCGATAGCCGTCAGGTAGAATTGCTCAAGCAGCAATTGCTTTCATCCCACAACCCTACGAGAACATTTCCTGAAAAAATCGCATTACCCTACCAAAATAGCGTGGTGTTTGTCGAGCTCAAAAGTGTTCTTTATTGCGAAGCTGATAACAATTATACGTTATTGTTTTTGGAAGGTGGACAAAAATACTTAGTCTCTAAAACTTTACGAGATATTCAGGATACTCTGGAAGAACGTAATTTCATGAGAGTGAGTCGTCAGCATTTAGTAAACCTTGACAGAATTGTCAAATTTATGAAAGGTGAAGGCAATTATTTAGTGATGTCCGATGGCTTCACGATTCCCGTTGCTCGTAGTCAAAAAGAGAAACTAATGGAACGATTTGGGTGGTTATAAACAAAAAGAAAAACCCCGATTTTCGGGGTTTTTCAGTATATAATCTATAAGGTAATTCTAACCTTTTGACTTTGCAATTACGGCTTCTGCCAAGTTGTTTGGCAAGAATTCGTAGTGAGAGAAAGTCAAGTTGGCAGTAGCACGACCTGACGACATCGTCCGAAGGTCTGTTACGTAACCAAACAACTCTGACAAAGGTACATCGGCTTTGATAACTTGGGCACCAGCGCGTGAATCCATACCTTTCATGATACCACGACGACGGTTTAAGTCACCTGTAATAGGACCTGTGTACTCTTCAGGAGTCAATACTTCAACTGCCATGATAGGCTCCAACAATTTTGGACCTGCTTGACGAGCGGCTTCTTTGAAACCTAATTTTGCGGCCAATTCGAAAGAAAGTGAATCGGAGTCAACATCGTGGTAAGAACCGTGGAACAAACGCACTTTCATGCTTTCCAATTGGTATCCTGCCAAAGGCCCGTTGGCCATTGCTGCTTCGAAGCCTTTTTGTACAGGTTGGATAAATTCGCGAGGAATAGCACCACCTACTACTTCGTTTACAAACTGAAGACCTTTTTTAGGCTCTTGACCTTGCTCGTGATCGTCACGTGGCCCGAGTTCAAATACGATATCGGCAAATTTACCGCGACCACCCGTTTGTTTCTTATAAACTTCACGGTGTTCGATGTTTTTGGTAATCGCTTCTTTGTAAGCTACTTGTGGCGCACCTTGGTTTACTTCTACTTTGAACTCACGACGCATACGGTCGATGATGATTTCTAAGTGAAGCTCACCCATTCCTTTGATGATGGTCTGACCTGTCTCTTCGTTAGATTCTACTTGGAGAGTAGGATCTTCTTCGATAAGCTTACCGATTGCCTTAGAGAAGTTGTCTTGGTCAGCGGTTTTCTTAGGCTCAATCGCGTACCCGATTACTGGATCCGGGAATACCATTGATTCAAGAATGATTGGGTTTTTCTCATCAGAAAGGGTATCACCTGTTTTGATGTCTTTAAAACCTACTACCGCTCCGATGTCTCCCGCTTCCAAACGCTCAATGGCATTTTGCTTATTGGCGTGCATTTGGAAGATACGCGAAATACGCTCTTTGTTTTCTGAACGGTTGTTCAAAATATAAGAACCTGCTTCTAGTACCCCAGAATAAGCACGGATAAAACACAAACGACCTACGTAAGGGTCAGTGGCGATTTTGAACGCTAGAGCAGAGAAAGGTTCATCTACGCTTGGTTTACGAGCGATTTCTTCTCCTGTATCAGGGTTAGTTCCTTTGATGCTTTCTTTGTCGAGTGGTGAAGGCAACAAAGCCATCACGTAGTCAAGCATGGTCTGTACACCTTTGTTTTTGAAAGAAGAGCCACAAAGCATTGGTACGATTTTCATGTCAATCGTAGCGGCACGCAAGGCAGTCAAGATTTCGTCTTCGGTGATAGAATCTGGATCTTCGAAGTATTTTTCCATCAACGACTCGTCGTATTCTGCTACTGCTTCGAGGAGTTTTTCGCGCCATTCGGCGGCTTCTTCCTTCATATCGTCAGGGATAGGTACGATTTCGTAAGTCATTCCTTTGTCATGCTCGTTCCAAATCATACCGCGGTTGTTGATCAAATCAACCACCCCTTTGAATTGGTCTTCTGCACCGATAGGCAATTGCAAAGGCACAGCATAGCTACCGAGCATTTCTTTTACTTGCTTGCATACGTTCAAGAAGTCAGCACCAGAGCGGTCCATTTTGTTGACGAATCCCAAACGAGCTACGTTATAGTTGTTGGCCAAACGCCAGTTAGTTTCAGATTGAGGCTCAACCCCGTCTACTGCACTAAACAAAAACACAAGACCATCTAATACGCGGAGTGAACGGTTTACTTCTACCGTAAAGTCAACGTGACCTGGAGTATCAATGATGTTGATATGGTACTTGTTATCTCTCCATTTCCAATCTACTGTTGTAGCGGCAGATGTAATAGTGATACCGCGCTCTTGCTCTTGCGCCATCCAGTCCATCGTTGCAGCACCATCGTGCACTTCCCCGATTTTGTGGCTTACCCCTGCGTAATAAAGAATCCGCTCCGTTGTGGTGGTTTTACCAGCATCAATGTGAGCAGCAATCCCAATGTTTCTTGTGAATTTTAAATCACGTGCCATGGTTTTTGTGATTGTTATTGAATCTGTTAAGTCTAAATTGCTTAAATTGTGGTGATAAGGCGGGCGGTTTTGCCTCAGAATTAGGCATATACGCACAAATTATGGTACCATTCTGAAAATCAGAGCGCAAAATTAGAGGTTTTACAGCGGAAAACCAAACTTAGATTTATACAAATTTGCGGGAAGTGGGTTTTGTTGAGGCACTTACTTTGGCTGACTGAGGAAAGTTTGTAAATTGCCAGCACTAATTTTATTGCTAACATTCTTTTACTAATTCTTATGCCTTCTATATTCAGCCGTATTGTTAATGGTGAAATCCCTTCTCACAAAATTGCCGAAACCGACGAATTCTTAGCTTTTTTAGATGTTTTCCCTTGTGCGCCTGGCCATACCTTAGTAATTACAAAAAAAGAGGTCGATTATATTTTTGACTTGGAGGATGAGCTATACCAAGGACTGATGAAGTTTTCGAAGCAAGTGGCGGCAGCCGTCGAAAAAGCAATTCCTTGTAAGCGTATCGGCGTAGCAGTGGTGGGGTTGGAAGTGCCGCATGTGCACGTGCATTTGATTCCACTCAATAGCATGGCCGACATGAACTTCAACAATAAGCTTAAAATGAGCCAAGAAGAACTTGCCGAAATCGCCGCTCAAATTCGTGCCAAACTCTAATTCTTGATACTAACTGATGAGTATTCCTAAGACGGCTGACAAATGGGCGGTTGTAGTGTTTTTCCTAGGTTACTTTTTGGTAGGGCTGTTGTCTTTTCGAGACTATGGTATTTCGTTTGATGAGCTTGTCAATCGTGCCAATGCCGTCGTATCGGCGCAGTACCTTACCGAATTGGCGGGAATAAAAGCCGATGCTTCAAACAATATCCCTAAGCTACATCAATACCGCGACAAAGACTACGGAGTGGTGTTTGAGTTGCCACTGCTCTTGGCCGAAAAAGCCCTTCGCCTCAATACCGACAACAAAAGCCAAACTCTTTTCTATTTTAGACATTTTTGTACTTTTTTGGTCTTTTTTGTAGGTGTTTTCTTCTTCTTCTTGACGGCTTATCGCTGGCTCAAAAATACCTACATTGCGCTTGTTGGTACTATTTTTTTGATACTGACACCGCGTATTTTTGCCGAATCATTCTATAATGGAAAAGATGTAGTGTGTTTGGCTTTCTTTATGATTGCCACTTATTTTCTGATAGAGTTTGTGCGGTATCGTCGGTTTTGGGATGGGGTTTGGTTGGCGTTTTTTACGGCGGTCTCTATCAACATGCGTCCCACTGGACTGATTTTGCCGGTGGTTGCTATGGGTTGGCTGGTCATAGACTGGGTACAAATTCCCGCTTTCCGTCGCCGAATCTTGCAGATGGGAGCGATTCAGCTAGGACTAGTAATGTTTTTTACGGTGGCATTGTGGCCTTATTTGTGGGAAAATCCCGTCGCTCATTTTGGGCAGGTCCTCCAAAATATGAGCAAATTCCGCTTTACCTATCCTGTTTTGTTTTTGGGAAAAAATACCCTTGCCCCCGAACTACCGCGTTATTATGCCCTTCTATATGTACTAATCACTACCCCGATTGTTTATTTATTACTATGGGTTGTGGGTGGTTTTCGTATCATTCAAAATACCCTAAAAGACATTCACCACATAGGACTTCATCGAGAAGCTATTACTTTTTTAGGACTAAGTGTAGGTCCTTTTGTGGCAGTCGCACTTCTGCATTCAGTACTCTATGATGGTTGGCGACAGTTGTATTTTGCCTATGGTGCTTTTATGTTGGTAGCGATGAGAGGGCTTGTTTATCTTACCGAAGAAATCCCCCTATCGAGATGGCTAAAAACTTCTCTGGTAGTAGTAGCTTCTTTTTATACCTTATATATAGGCTGGTGGATGTACCAAAACCATCCTTATCAAAATGTGTATTTCAACACTTTAGCTCCTAGGCCGATTGCTTCTCATTTTGAGCGGGATTATTGGGGATTGTCGTACCGGCAAGCGTTGGAATATATCGCCTCGCACGACAACCGGCCTAATCTCAAAGTCATTGCTAACTTAAAGCCTGGCTACCTCAATCAGATGATGCTGAGTGAAAGTGCTAAGAAAAGAATTCATTGCGAGCATATCACTCCTGAAGAAAGAAAGCGAAAACACTCTTCGGAATTGGAATGTGATTATTTTATTACAGAATACCGTTATGCCCCTAGTCCTTTTCCTTATGAAAAAGAACTCTATTCGATTGAAGTAGACGGTTTCAAAATCATGTCAGTTTTTGACGGAAAACCAAAGAAATAATTTCTCTTAGTTTTATAACTAAAAGTAATTATGGATAAGATTTTATGATTGGCGCTTGATAGGCTCATGAGCTACATTTGTGTCTATAAAATGCTTGAGAGTTGCAAATGGACACTTTTGTCAGGCTTTCTACTTTTAATTTCTTATTCATTGAAAATTACTAATAGTTATGATTTTGACCGATATTTGTATTATAGGTGCTGGCCCAGTTGGGTTGTTTAGCGTTTTTGAAGCAGGACTTCTCAAGATGCGTTGCCACTTAATTGATGCATTGCCACAGGTGGGAGGGCAGCTTTCGGAGATTTATCCCCAAAAACCTATTTATGATATTCCGGGGTATCCTACTATCAAGGCACAGGAGCTGATTGATAACCTAATGGCTCAAATAGCTCCTTTTAAGCCCAGCTTTACTTTGGGTGAAAGAGTCGAAGCAATCGAGCGTCAGGAAGATGAATCTTTGGTTGTCAAAACTTCCGATGGAACCTTGGTCCACACCAAAGTAGTGGTGATTGCAGGGGGGTTAGGTTGCTTCGAACCTCGTAAGCCCGAAATTGCTGACTTGGAGACTTTTGAGGGGAAAGGTGTGGCGTATATGGTCAAAAATCCTGAATTATTTAGAGACAAACATATTGTGTTGGCAGGGGGAGGGGACTCTGCTTTAGATTGGACAGCTTATTTGTCGGAGGTAGCTAAGACTACGACGCTTATTCATAGAAGTGATACTTTTAGAGGTGCTCCCGACTCAGCCGAAAAGGTGTTTGAGTTGGCCGAAAAGGGAAAGATTAACTTGATTTTGCAATCCAATGTGGTGAGTTTACAGGGTAATGGCCACTTAAAGGAAGTAGTAATAGTCGGCAAAGATAAGACCCCACGAGCTATTCGTTCGGATTATTTTATTCCACTTTTTGGACTCAGTCCTAAGCTAGGGCCTATTGCAGATTGGGGGCTCAATATTAGTAAATCGGCTATTGAGGTAAATACCTTCGATTACTCTACCAACGTGGAGCGTATCTACGCTATTGGCGACATCAATACTTATCCCGGAAAACTCAAGTTGATTTTGACGGGATTTCACGAAGCAGCCATGATGTGCCAAAGTGCTTTTAAGTACGTATACCCCAATCAGCACCTTAGTTTCAAATATACCACCGTCAACGGTGTTAATGCTTTTTAATCATGATACAATTTACCGTAGAAGATAGAGTAGGTCAGCGTCAAGACCTCGAAATCCCCGAAGGAATCGGGCTAAATCTTATGGAAGTCCTCAAGGCTTCTGAATATCACATCTTGGCTACGTGCGGAGGTATGGCTTTGTGCGCTACTTGTCACGTAGAAGTACTCAACGGCGGAGACAATCTTCCGCCCATCAATGATGCCGAATTGGATATTCTCGATACCCTTCCTGCGGCTACTTCCTGTAGTCGTTTGGCGTGTCAGCTACGGGTTGATGAAACGATGATGGGTACTGTATTCAAAATAAAAGGTGAAGAATAAATAAATCTAGGTGTTTGACAGCATTCCCATAACATAGATCATCACGAATTTAGATGATTCATAAAAAACCTTCTGATTGGTGTTTGAGTAAAGATTGGCCCTCAAATATCAATTAGAAGGTTTTTTATGCTTGTCAAAGCTATCTTTTTATGAATATTCTTCCCTTGAGTTATTGTTTGACTTCTCCGAAGTCGTTTGTTTATTGTGGATACGTGTTAGCTACAAACGTTGGACCTCTCCGAGGCAGAATGGAAGAAAGGTGTTTTGGAAGAAGAGCTTCGGAGAAGTCAAACAAAAATCTTTTGATAACAAATTTTGAGCTTCTGATTCTATCTGGTATATGTTAGCTCTTACGCTTTCTAACCTTCGGGATAATTCTTTGATAAAAAACAGTTCTTATAAGTCTTTCTTTTTGAAGTAGTTTTAAAATTTTCCCTGAAAAAGAAAAAATACCTATCTTAGAGTTGAGACGAAATTTCTATCTTTGTCATACGAGAATATACTGTCGTTACCCCTTTGAAAATACAATCAATTGCCCGTTCGTCGTTAATTTGACGAATACTACCCTCCTTGTCTCGTCAAGTTCGTTATTTTTGCACGCCCCAAGCCGCAAGGTGAGGCGTTGTTTGAAATTGACAGAGTAATATTAATCTAAAAAATGTATCATAATCCGGTATTATTGGACGCCTGTGTAGATGGGTTAAATATTCATCCAGAAGGTATCTATGTGGATGTCACTTTTGGAGGGGGAGGCCACTCAAAGGCTATTTTATCTCGTCTTGGTGATAAGGGTCGTTTGTTTGGTTTTGATCAAGACCCAGATGCTAAGCTCAATGCGCAGGCTATTGATGATAAGCGTCTTACGTTTGTGGATGCCAATTTTCGATTGCTTCAAAAATACCTCCGCCTGTACGGAGTGAGGCAAGTAGATGGGATTTTGGGAGACTTGGGGGTGTCGTCGCATCAGTTTGATACGCCCGAGCGCGGTTTTTCGACGCGATTTGATGCCCAACTTGATATGCGCATGAATCCGCGTGGTGGACTCAGTGCGCGCGAATTGGTAAATACTTATTCGGCAGAAGAACTACATCGGATATTTGGGATGTATGGTGAGCTACAAAATGCCAAAACCGCTGCCGCAGCGATTGTGGCAGCAAGAGCCAATCAGCCCATCGAAACGGTCAATGAGTTGAAGCAAAGCTTACAGCGCTATGCTCCTCGTGGTAAAGAAAACAAATATTTTGCTCAGGTATTTCAGGCATTGCGCATAGAGGTAAACGATGAAATGGGAGCTTTGCAAGAATTTTTGACCCAAGCTGCCGAAGTCCTCAAACCTTCAGGAAGATTGGTAGTGATGTCTTATCATTCTTTGGAAGACCGATTGGTGAAAAATTTTATCGGAAAAGGAAAATTTTATGGAGAAGTGGAAAAAGACCTGTTTGGCAATGACCTCAAACCGCTTCAATCCATCACTCGTAAGCCCATCGAAGCTTCGCCAGAGGAGATTACCCAAAACTCACGGGCGCGAAGTGCTAAACTGCGGATTGCCGAAAAATTATAAATTTAAAATAAACATTACTCTAACCCTTTTTTAAACACTCAAGCATATGGCTGTCAACGTATTAAATGCGCAAAAGAAACCCCGCAAGACGAGTGCTAACAATAGCAAGGTACTGACTTGGGTAGGTCAGTGGTTTAATGTGGAAAAACTGATTGGCGGTAAAGAATTTCCGGTTCATTATTTAGACCGCGCTCTATTTTTACTAGGATTGGGGTTAGTGGTTATATTTTGTCGTATCAATGCTGAGCGCCAAATGCGACACATGCGCAAAGCGAATGAAGAAGTCAATAACCTTCGTGCTGCTTACACCATTTTGAAAGCAAATTATATGAAAATGGGAAAACAGTCAGAACTAGCTCCCAAAGTCGAAAAGCTTGGCCTCAAAGAAAGCCGCATTACTCCGCAGAGAATTGAGGTCAAAAACCCTTAGAGATTATAAAAATTTAGCTGCCTTAACCCATGATAAAGAGACCTAAAAACATCAGAGACGACATTTTGCAGCGCTCATGGCTCATTACGGCGGGCCTTATAGCACTAGGAGTTTTTGTGATTTATCGGATATTTTATATCCAACATTATGCTCTTTATAAAGGCAAACCTTGGATAGATTATATGTCAAAGACGGTCAGGATTGATACCATTCCGGCCATGAGAGGCAATATCTACTCCAATGATGGTAGCTTGATTGCTACTTCTTTGCCCTATTTTGAAGTATCTATCGACCCTTCGGTTGCAGATAGCACCTATTTCTATACCAGAGTAGATTCCTTGGCTACTCTTTTTGCAAGTACTTTTAAGCAAAAAAGTAAAGAGGAATATCGCCGCGAATTGGTTTTTGCGCGGCATGAGTATGAGAAAAATGCTAGAAAAGGCAATCGAAATATCCGTTTGCTCAAGCGTAAAATTACTTACCGAGAATATGACATCATTCTCAACCAAACCTTTAAAGCTTATCGTATCACCAAAGAAGGTAAACAAGAACCCGTTTCTTGGAATGGGTGGCCATTTTTCAGAAGATTTGCTTCTACAGGACGTAGCAAAGGAGGCAAGCTTACCATTTCTTATGAAAGATATAATCCTTTTGGCTCTCTAGCAGAGCGTACCATTGGGTATCTTGATAGAGGTACTAGACGGGGGCTAGTGGGCATTGAAGCGAGCTTTGACAAAAAACTTGCTGGATCGCCAGGGGTAGGCCTTTTTAGAGTGCTGGACGATCAAACTTTCATGCCCAACGAAGATGATGCAGGCTTGCAACCTATCAATGGCTATGATTTGTATACTACGCTAGACGTTAATTTTCAGGATATTGCCGAGACTGCCCTCCGAAATACCCTTCAACGCTACAAGGCTTCGCATGGTTGTGTAATTGTGATGGAAGTACAAACGGGCGAAATCAGAGCCATTGCGAATCTATCCAGATACGGCGATTCGACTTACCGCGAAACCTACAATCACGCATTGGCAGGACGTGCCAATCCAGGTTCTACTTTTAAGTTGGCTACTATGCTAGCGGGCTTTGAGGAGGGATTGCCGTTACAAAAAATGTATCATACAGGTGATGGGATAGCCAAATATAGTACTGCTACGATCAGAGATACCAAACGAACCGGTCATGGCAGTATTACGGCACAGCAAGTGTTTGAAAAATCCTCAAACGTGGGAGTACACTTGATCATGAAAGATTATTTTTATGCCAATCCTGCCAAATACTTAGGGTATCTCAAGCGCTTTCATTTACGGGAAGGCACTCAAATTCAGATGCTGGGCGAGCCGATTCCGAAGGTGCGCACTCCTTCCGATAAGTTGTGGAGTAAAACTTCATTGACTTATATGAGTTATGGATATGAATCTGAACTGACACCCTTGCAGATGTTGGCTTTTTACAATGCTATCGCCAATGATGGCTATTGGGTAAAGCCGATTTTGGTGAAGCAAATAAAGCAGGCCGATGAGATTGTTCAGGAGATTTTGCCCACCCAAAGTGCCGAAAAAATAGCGGCTGAAAATTCGCTTCGTAAAGCAAGACTTATCTTGGAAGGGGTAGTGGAGAGAGGTACGGCTACCAATATCCGTAACCCAAACTGCAAAATTGCGGGTAAGACAGGTACAGCTCAAAAGCTCGTCAATGGACGCTACGTGCCAGGACTTTATAATACTTCTTTTATAGGGTATTTTCCTGCTAATGCCCCCAGATATACTTGTCTAGTGATGGTAGATAGTCCGCGTGGATTTAGTATGGAACAATTGTATGCAGGAAGTGTGGCCGCTCCAGTTTTCAAAGAAGTGGCTGACCGCATTATTGGATACGATATTACGATGCATCCGCCTTTGACCAACAAAAAAAATAAAACCTCAGAAATGTCGCGTCAGCTGCGAGCGGGGCATGCTGAAGACTTAAGGATTATTTCGGAAGAAATGGACATAGAATCGCCAGTCAATGTAGACGGGTGGGTCGAAGCCAAAAAAGCGAGTGAGGGCTTGAAATGGGAAAATCGTGATGCAGATCCCAATAAGCTCCCAAATTTGAAAGGAATGACGTTGCGAGATGCCCTCTATTTATTAGAAAATCATGGTTTTAAGGTAAAATACCAAGGTAAAGGCAAGGTAGCTTCCTATGAATATAAACAGGGTTTTTATCATCTCATTCTCACCTAAAAGTAGCTATAAAGTTGATAAAAGGGGGCTTGAAAAGCCCCCTTTGCTTTTATCCCCATTTTGCTTTTTGGATATTCTCCATGCTTATTTTGACACTTTCGAGGGGAGGGCGTTTGCATACGTCTTGTTCTACAAAATAATGTTTAAGCCCTGCTTTCTTGGCGTGTTTAAACAACACCCCGAAGTCAATACTGCCTAATCCTACTTCGGCAAACTCTTTTTCGGGCGTGTTGGCCATATCTTTGAGGTGCCAAAGTGGGAAACGTCCAGGATAATTATTGAAATATTCGACCGCCTGCTCGTTGGCTTTGGCTACCCAGTACAAATCAATTTCCATGAGGATGTTGGTATTTTTTAACAACAAATCATAAGGTTTTTGACCGTCTACTTTCTGGGTAAACTCAAAATCATGGTTGTGGTAGCCAAATCCCAGTCCTGCTTTTTTTGTAACTTCTTGGCCTTTGTTGAGTTGATCGATGAGTTGTTTATAATCTTCAGGTTTGCGCTCATCGTCAAATAGATAGGCAATGACGGCGTATTTTTGTCCGATAGCTGCGGCATCATCTACTACTTTTTCCCAGTTTCTGATGAGTCCATCTGCATTGGCCATGGCTTTGCTTCGACCTGTAAGATAGTGACCACTGATAGCTTCTAAGCCATTGTCTTTTAAGATTTTGAGGTACTCGGAGGGAGTCTTACCAAAAAACTTCCCTTGTCCATACCCAAAGTTTTCTACTTTTTTGTACCCTAGTTTGGCTACTTCGGCCAATATTTTTTCGATGCCTTCTTTTTGGATGTCGTTACGAAGTGTATAAAGCTGTAGCCCTACCGACTTGGCGTTGGGATTGGCTTGCGCCTGAATGCCGAGCAGTGCCAATGCACTCATGCTAGCAGTTTGTTGTAGGAAGATTCTACGGTTCATTGGTGGTAATTTAAGGGATTGATAAATAGGTTAATAAATGAAAAATGAAACAAAGGGGAGCTGAAAAACCTGGTTTTGGAAAAAGAGACTACACCTCGCTACTCCTGTCGGACACAAATGTAACTAGAATGTATTTGCAACATAACAGTTTTTTGTAGTCTTTATTTTAGTTAGGTGCATGCAAGTATATGAAGGAAAACAGATGGAAGCGGAAAGTTTGAGACGTAAAAAAATAGTATAATGGAAAAAATGCGAACTTAGTATAACTAATAATAACTTGCCCAAGTGGTGATTAGGTCGAAATGTAGTATTAACTTTTCGACCCAAAGCATGTAAGCTAAATAGTTTTAAGCAATGATTATTTGGAACAAAAAGAAAACAGCATCAAGATGCAACATCTCGCATCGAAAGCACATCTTTTAGAAAAACAAAACTACAACCGACATAAAAAACCATGAAAACTAGTCCTTTTATCCGCTTCTCTTCCCTGGTCTTTGCCAGTATTTTTATGCTGTTTGCGTGCTCTTTTTCTTCCGAAAACACCAACTATACCCAAGATGACGAGCGTACTTCGCGTACTTTAAATCACAAGGGATTTGACCGCCTATCGCTTGGAAGTGCCTTTGAAATCATCGTCACCAAAGGCAACTATTCCGTCAAACTCGAAGGCCGCCGCCAAGACCTCGACGATTTGGAATCGGCCGTAGTAGGCGACAAACTTCGAATTCGCTACAAAGATTCTTTTAATTGGAACCGTAACCGCAAAAAAGTAACCGTTACGATTTCGATGCCTACTCTCAAAGGCCTTGACCTCTCAGGTGCTACCAATTCAAGAGTATCAGGATTCAATGATTTAGGAACCCTCGATTTGGATATTTCGGGAGCGTCTAAGTCTGATATTCAGGTGAAAGCCCAAAAAATCATCATGGATATTTCGGGAGCCTCTACTATCACCTTGGTAGGGTCGGCGCAACGTTTAGAAGGTGAGATTTCGGGTGCTACTTCGTTGAGAGCGTATGATTTTCCGGTGAAAGAAGCGATTTTGGATGTATCGGGCGCAAGCAGTATTCGAGTGAGTGTCAATGGTAAACTCGACGTAGAAGCAAGTGGCGCTAGCAATGTGCGCTATCGTGGTACGGCTTCTGTCCGCTCTAATACCTCAGGCGCAAGCTCTGTAAGAAGCGAATCATAGGTCCACAACGCAGTTAGCGCTCAAAGCGCTGACTGCGTTTAAGTTTTACTTCTAGCGGTCAATCCAACGTTTAAAAACCGGCGCTTTTTCGCGGCTTATTTCTACTTCGGGCACATGCTGATTTTTTAGTTTTACATACAACTTCCCTGAGGTATCTCCTTTATAACTTTCAATGGCACGTTGATTAATGATTTGGCGACGTCCTGCCCTGAAAAACTCCGAAGGATTGAGAATATCTTCGATTTCGTCGAGGGTATTTTGCTCAGCTACGTATTTTTGCCCGTCGTGGGTTACTACATAAATTACTTGATCCAGATAAAACACATCAATATCGCTGAGCATAATCGGCAACGACGCATTTCGGTGTTGCACAATGAGTTTTTCTTTATAGACTCTATTTTGGTGAGAAGGGTGATTGACGAGCGATTGTAATAATTCGTTGGAAATAGTGTTGTTTTTTTGGATTGCTTTAAATTTCTCTAAAGCACGGATAAGATCCTCTTCATCAATAGGTTTTAGTAAATAATCAATACCGTTTACCTTGAATGCTTTGATGGCGTATTCGTCGTAGGCAGTGGCAAATATGATGGGGCATTTGATGTCGAAATAGTTGAACAAATCAAAGCTGATGCCGTCTGAAAGCTGAATATCCATAAACAACAAATCAGGCTCGGCGTTTTGCATAAACCACCTGCGAGCAGTTTTAACACTGTGCAATATATCCAAAACTTCTACTTGGGGGGCGATATCCTTCAGCATTCGTTGGAGTTGTTCGGCGATGAGGATTTCGTCTTCAACAATTAAAACTTTCATGATTAGAGTGTTGAGGGAGTGGTTCTAAGATTCTTTATTTAAAAGCGGAACAATGACCCTGAAAGTGCTTTCGGTTTGTTCGATAGTAAGTGGAACTGTCGATAAATAATTATACAGATTTCCTAAGCTTTGGAGGGTTTCTTGCCGTTTGGCTTCTAAAATTTGTTTTTTCTGTAGGTTGTTTTCTATGACTAGTGCATATCCTGCTACTTCGATACTTATACAGAGTGGGGAGTCGGGATCGGTGATGTTGTGACGGGTGGCGTTTTCGACCAATATCTGCAAAACAGCTGGCACAATTTGCGCCTGAAGTACCTTCGAATTAGTATGAGCTTTGATGTGGATCTTTAGACCCTTTCCAAATCGCGTTTGTAACAAATCAGCATAGTCTCTAATAAAGCTCAGTTCGTCGGTCAAAGTTACTAGAGGTGTGTCGCGGGTAGAAAGTATATAGCGATACACTCTCGTAAGCTGACTCAAAAACTTGACAGCAAGGCGCGGGTCACTATGAATGAGGCTCTCCAAAGTAGCGAGGCTATTGAAGAGAAAGTGAGGATTAAGTTGACTAATTAAATTCTGATACTTGACATCCGAATTGATAGTCTCAAAAGAATACTCACGGGCCTTGCCGGGAGCGATAGGTATTTTGGCGCGGCGATTCATTCAGGCGTCGGTTTTGGAGTAGGCCGCTTCTATCATCACACTCGACATAAGTTGGTACACTTCTTCCCAAGCTTGGCGAATATCAGGCGTAAACTCATCTTTTAGGATTTCTTCCAATGTCCACATAAAAGACTCACTTACTGCAGTATAATGCGAAGCCTCAACGCCATATTTGATATGTCTTTTGCCCAAATCCTGAAGGAGTGGTATGAGCTCATCAAGATTATCTAATGAGCATACGGCAAAACTAATAACCTGAAAGAGTTTGATTCCTTGGGTTTGGAGATCACTTTTAAAGAGGGGCTTTACTTCGGGCAATATCTCAAATAATCGTTGATAGAATAGCTGAGCGGCCCGTTCGGCACGGGGTACTACCCGAGCAAAGCTGGTTTGGATAAGCTTTTTTTGTGGGGGTTCGATATTATTCATAGTTCTTTAAGGAGGTTCGCAAAGCTAACAAGAGGTAGAGAGGTCTTAAACAAAAAAACATTAAGTCGTTGGTTTTGTGAGTTATGTCTGCTAAACCAACGGCTAAGCCGTTAATCAATCAAGGGTACATATACCCGAAAATGCTCATCGGTTTCCACGATCTTCAGTGGCTTGTCGGTCAGATAACTATACAAGGCTCTAAAATCGCCAAGGCCTTTTTTGTTGGATGTGGTTACGGTTATTCTTTTTTGAAGGTTGTTTTCAAAAACTAAGTAACCGTCTTTGGTGCTGATTTGAATCCACAATGGAGATTCCAATGTGGTAGTATTATGCTTGATAGCATTTTCGATGAGATTTTGGAACGTGACGGGTACTACCTTTTGATTTAAAATGTCGTCGGGAAGATTTAACTCGATTTTCAAACCCGCTCCATATCGCATATGCAATAAGCTTACAAAATCGTTGGCAAAACGAAGCTCTTGTTCGAGGCTAACTACTTCGTGGTCATCGTTTTCGATTAAATAACGGTACACTTTTGTAAGTTGCCGTAAGTATTTAGAAGCGAGCTTATAATCTTTATAAATCAAGCTATCTAATACCGCTAGACTATTGAACAGAAAGTGCGGGTTAAGCTGATTTACTAGATTTTGGTATCTCGACAACAGCTTTTCCCGTTCGAGCAATATAGCTTTTCGCTCAGTTTCGGCCTGTTGTTTTTGGGCTAATTCAAATTTTTGTTGATAGGTCAATTTCTCGGTAAGTTCTTGATTGAGCTGTTTTTGGAGGGTACGTTGTTCTTCCAATAATTTTACTTCGAGGGCGTGCTCTCGCTCAATCATTTTTACCCGCCACAAATAATAGTAAATACCTGTACCAATGATAGTCATGCCCAACAATATCCTAAACCACCAAGTCTGCCAAAAAGGGGGATAAATAATAATAGGAAGACGATAAGGGACGGTGTTCCAAAGGCCATCATTATTAGCGGCTTTGACGTGCAAAACATACTCTCCCGGCGGCACATTAAGATAGTTGAGGGTAGCCTGTTGGCTTGGCGGACTCCAGCGTTTTTCGAGATTTTCAAGCCAAAACGTAAAAAGGTTATTTTCGGAATGATCGTAGCTTAGAGCAGAAGCTTCTATGGTTAGGTCATTTTCGTCGTAGCTAAGGCTAACAGGGCGGTCTGATTTGGGAATCAAGGTAGAGAGCTTCTCTTTGCCATATACTTTGAGTGAAGTAATCACCACCGGCGGCACATAATTATTGGGTTTGACGTGTTCGGGGTGAAACTTTACCAAGCCATACAGCCCTCCAAAGTAAAGATTTCCCTCTGAATCTTTGAGGACGGACTTGGTCTCAATAGAAAGTACTTTAAGGTTATCGGCTCTTCCAAAAGACACAAAACGCTTGGTAAAGGCATCATACTTACAGAGTCCATTGGCGGTCCCCATCCAGAGGGTATTGCCTACCATCACTAAAGCCGAAACGTAATTGTTGACCAAGCCATCTCGGGTAAAATAATTAGTGAATTCTTGGGTTTTTGTATCTAAGTAAGCGAGCCCATTATCTGTCCCCATCCATATATTTCCCTTGTTATCTTCGGCAAAAGACATGACGCCGTTGTCAGGTAGGCTTTTAGGATTGTCTTCTTGATATCGATAGGTTTTTACGGTTTTCAAATCATGACTAATACAGAGCACTTCATCTACGCCGCAGCCTGCCCAAAGGTTGTTTTTGCTATCTACGTACAAACTGTTAAAGCGATTGGGAGGCAGGCGCCTGATACGCTCATCATTGAAACGATTGGCAAATGTTTTGGTTTTGGGGTCAAAAATATTGAGTCCTTCATCGGTTCCTATGTACAGTTGACCGCCAGGTCTAGGATAAACATCGTACACGTTTTTGCCTGCTACAAAATCTTGCCGACTAAGATTAGAGGGAGGAGAAGGCATGGTTTCGTTGGGCAAAAAATCGTACACTTCTATTTGACCCGTGCTTGGAATCAAGTGATGAAAATGGGAATGTGTCCCAAACCACACTTCATCGTGAGGGTCTACCCATACGCAATTGACGGCATGGTCGGTTGGGGCTTTAGGGTCTTTAGGTTCGTATTTATAAATCTTATAAGCATTGGTTTGCTGATTGACCCAAAGCATACCATTGTCGGTTGCTAGCCATAGGTTATTAGCGCGGTCAATTCCGACTCGGTTGATAGCCGCCCCATTGGCAGAGCTTGGTTTATAGCCTGTTTTATCAAGTGGTGACGAAAAGGACTGGTTAGAAGGATGAAAACGACTGATGCCTTTGTATGCTGTAGTAAACCATAGCACTCCCGAGTGGTCTTGAAAAATAGCCCTCACATAGTTAGAACTAAGGCTATTGGGGTTACTAATATCACTTTGATACTGCTGAAATTTTTGTTGAGCTTCATTGTAAGAAAATACTCCCTCTCCTTGTGTACTAATCCAAAGCTTACCATCTTTTGCAAAAAATAAACAACTAATCTCGCGGGCTTGTGGCATAGGGATGCCAATGCGTGTAAAATGTCCAGTGCTCGGGTTTAGTTCTGATAAGGAGCCATTGCGATTACCTATAATGATATGCCCTGTTTTAGGATGCTTAACAAGCGCCGAAACAGAGTTGTCAGGAATACTACCTAGTTCGTCGCTTTTGCAAAAAACTTCAAAAGTTTTTTCTACATAATCATAGTGATAAAGCCCCAAGTCAGTCCCAATCCAGACAGTATTACGGTCGACGAGGAGTGTTCGGATAGAATAAACCGATGACTTGGAAGATTCGTCAGTAGGGAGCTTAAGAAGTTCAGATTTTTTAGTTTTGGGGTCAAAAACAATCACCCCGTGGGCAGTAGCGAGCCAAAGTTTACCACGTTTGTCTTCCCCAATCGCCCTGATATAATCGGAGCGGTCGCCGTATTGATTGAAGTGAAATCTTTCAAAACGCTGTGTTTTAAAATCAAATCGATTAAATCCATGCTGTGTTCCCACCCATAAGGTACCATTTTTAGACAAAAAAACCGACCTTACAATAATATCAGACAATGAATAAGGGTTTTGGCGGTCGTGGTCAAATACCAAACATCGTGTACCATCATACCGTGTCAATCCTGCCAAAGTACCTACCCATATAAAGCCTGAAGTGTCTTGTACGATACCCGTGGCATAGTGAATCGGAAGACCTTGCTCGGGGCTTAAATGTTGAAAAGAAATATCAGAAGACTGCGCACCCGCATTCCACAACCTACAGCAACAAAATAAAAATATAAAAATGGTGATGAAGCGGAAGTGCATTCGGAGTCGTTGAAATGATATGATCTGTAAAGTTGCAAAAAAAAGAACGGTATCTGAAAAAGTATAGCGGGTGAAAATAACATCAGAAAAAGCAACGAAAAAAGAAAAAAACTTGAGACGTAGATTATGAACAGTGAAGCGTAGGAAATCTGAATTTGAACCGTAGGAAAACAGTTTTGAGAAGCCCTAGCCTCAACCGAATAATAAGTGAGTTACTGTATAGTTTGAAATGGTAAATAACTTTGCTGAAAAACAGATACTTACGTGGTCGTATTAAGGCCAGTAAGGAAATGAAATAGCAATAAACATTTATTAATCATGTGGTTGAAAAATAATTTTTGGACTTTCTTTTGTGGCTTATTTGCATTAGTGGGTACCATTTTTGGCATCGTGGCTTATGCAAGTTGGAACTCTACCCAAACCCTCAAACGCAAAGGCGTAGAAACAGTGGGTACGGTAGAGGGATTTAATCGGAACCGAAATGGCTCCTCGGCTCCCGTGATAGTGTACACCACTCGCGAGGGTGTAGAGGCTCGGTATTATTCTTCTACCTATTCGAGTCCGCCCGCTTATGACCTTGGCGAAGAAGTCAAACTGTGGTATATGCCTGACAAACCCGACGATGTGGTATTGAGTGGGATAGATTCGTGGTTATTCTCCGTTATCTTCGGTGCTTTTGCGGCCATTTTTGCTGGAATTGGCTATGGCGGGTTGATAGGAATATGGCGAAAAAATCGTAACAAAGAAAAGCTGAAAGAAAGCGGGCAAACTATCTTGGCCGATGTAGTAGATGTAAGATTCAATGCTTCTTTGAGAATTGGCGGCAAAAGCCCTTGGGTCATCGTAGCTCAGTATTTTGAGCCTCACTCCCAAAAGGTTTATACCTATGAGAGCGACAATATTTGGTACAATCCCTCGCCTTTTCTGACGCTTGGACAAAAAATCAAGGTGCGGGTAGAGCCGCAAAATTATGCGGTTTATGAGGTAGATATTTCGTTTTTACCATCTGTAGGTAACTAAGATGTAGCGAACACAGGGAGGCTTCTCCGTGTTTTTTGTTAGTTTTGGGGCATAGTTTTATCCCAACAACTCATTTATTCAATGGAACCATTAGACTGCCTCAACCAAGTTGCTGATTTTCACCGTACCTTTAAACATCCTATTTTAGAAACTCCCCAAATCCCTTCTGAAGACCGCTGTAAGCTTAGAGTAGCGCTGATTGCTGAAGAGTTGAAGGAGCTGGAAGTAGCGATTTTGGAGAAAGATATTGTAGGCGTAGCCGACGCTCTCGCCGATATTCAATATGTACTTTCGGGGGCAGTATTGGAATTTGGATTGGGCCATAAATTCAAAGCCTTGTTTGACGAAGTGCAGCGCTCCAACATGAGCAAGGCTTGTAACTCTATCGAAGAAGCCGAAGCTACCATCAAACATTTTCAGGACAAAGGCACCGATTGTTATTACAAAGAAGACAATGGTAAGTACCTCGTTTATCGCACTTCCGACAATAAAACTTTGAAATCGGTATTTTATTCACCCGCTGATTTAGAAGGCGTTTTGAACCAATAAATAAAACTTGGCAGGCCTGAAAAAACATCAAGCCTGCCAAGCAATTATCATTGATTCAAAGACTCCGAAATTTTTTGATAGTCAGGTTTTCTTCTGAAAAATACAAACCCATTTTCTTCTTTTATTAGCTCCAGATTGGGATGAATACGGTACGGCTCGGCGCGGTCGATTCGTGAAATCAAAAAAGTAGGTTTATCTACGGGTCCATTGATGAGCCATTCTTCACTACTTGCTTCAGGACGTACACCGGGAGGTTTTTTGAAATAAAAAAACTGCGCATAACTCTTAAACCCAATGGGCCACACATAAATATCCTGTCCCCTCTTGGATTCATAAAAATCAATGACAGTTTGCTGCGTATAGCCTTCGATTTTGGGGACCACTATGGCAGTATAACTAAACATCAATAGAGCTGTGGCAAAAAATACGGCCCTGATAGCCAGTAGTTTGTTTTGGTTTTTGAGGAACAATGGCACACAAATGATACAAAAGTAACCTACGCCAAAAAACCATTCATATCCTTTCCACTCCACAGGTGCCTGTAAATTGCCGACTACGAATGTGTCGTCAATATAGGGCGTAAAAAAGGCGGTATAAATACCAATCAGCGGCACTGCCATGAGAGCAAGAGAAAGTACAAAACCCACCATAATAAAAAGTGTACTCACCCATCTTGGCCATGTAACTTGGTTTTGAAGCCATCGATATAGCCACAATGCCGCCAAAAACGACAGTGGGAAGTAAGTCATGGAGCTATAATGCACGATTTTGGTCTTCACGATTGAGAATACAATCATTACTACCCAAAACAAACATAACATCATCAATGGAAAGCCTTGAGGAAGTGGGTTGTTAGTAGTTTTTCCAAATTTTTTGATCAAAGGAGCAAAAATCGCCGATACGTAAGGAAGACCCAGTACTGAAATAGGAAAGCATCCTATCAATACTACTACAAAATGATAATAGAAAGGCTGACCGTGGTCGGCTTCGGAGGTAGCTCCAAGTCGATACAGGTACTCCAAGAAGGCCACAAAGGTAGCCCACCCACTTTCCCAAATAATAGCCAACATCCAGCCTAAGGTAAGTAAGCCCGCCGTGAGGCCAAAAATAAAAAGGTTTTTGAATGAATAAATGGGTGATTGGGAGTGAGATTTTGATTGAAAATAACTCAACGCCCAGTAGGTTCCCAAAGTAAGGGTAGGTATGCCTACTCCCACGGGGCCTTTGGTCCAGACGGCTAATCCTGCAAAGACACCCGCCCAAAAAAAACGTAAAGGTTTGTCGGAAGGAAAAAGCAAAACGACGCTCAAAAACATGAAATAATTGAACCAAGGGTCGATGATGCCCGATTTGAAATACAAATGTGGCGTAATAGAACCTAGATAAGCCAATACCCATAAGAAACCGAAACGGGCATTGTAGAGACGTTTGCCTAAAAAATAAAAAGTCAAAAGCGTGATGAGACCAATGACCGCATTAGGAAAACGCGCCGCAAATTCGTTGACTCCGAAGATTTTCATAGAAAGAGCCTGTAGCCAAATAAATAAGGGTGGTTTTTCCCAAAAAGGTTGGTAGTCGATTTGGACACGAAGGTACTTGCCCGTCATGAGCATTTCACGTGCCGATTCGGCAAAATTGATTTCGTCCCAGTCAAATAAATGTACTTTACCCAAAAAAGGAACAAAAAAAACGATAGCCAACAACGCGACCGCCCAAGGTTTTTCGAATATAGATTGTTGATTTTTCATGACAAACTTGTTTGTTTCATGCGTTGTTTCCAAAAAAACGCTACTCCCAATGCCGTAATGCTACCCAGCATCGAACCTACGAATACATCTACCAAAAAATGTTGGAGTAAATACATTCTCGAAAACCCTACCAGCGAGGCAGCTACCAGACACATAAACTTTAAAAAAGGGGATTTGGCCCAAATGGCAATAAGGGCAAAAAAAGCAAAAGCAGAAGTAGTATGTCCTGACGGAAAACTATTCCATTGGCTTAGTTCTACCCCCGAAACAGTGTGTAAATGCTGCATCATTCCCGAAAAATACTGAGCAGGGCGAGGTTCTTTGGGAAAACCAAAGTTTTTGATGAGTTGTGCCAATATCCCCGAAATAGCATAGGCAGCGATGATGAGAGCCCCCTTGATTCGTGACCAATACATCAGGATAAGACCTACACCGATGCAAAAAATCCCATCGCCTACGTGAGTATAATATTTGAAAAACACATCCGCCCATGTACTATGATGTCGATTGATTTCTAGACTAATGATGCCTTGTCGATACAGAAGCTGATAAGTGCCCAATACTAGCAAGAGAAGGCAATAAGGTGCGATAAAAGGTAAGTTGTAACGTAGCGCGCGAAAAAAGTTCATGATGCAAAGATAGGCCACTTGAAAATAAAATTACCATCTTTACGTTGTGTATGCGTTTACAACTTTTCAAATTTTTATGAAAAAACTATTCTTCTTCGGTTTGTTTAGTACTTTTTTGGTGAGCTTTCAGGCGGTGGCTCAAAAAGTACTCCAAGAGGTTATTGTGGAGTACGTGGTTTTTCGTACCAGCAATACGGTCAATAATCTGTTGGCAAAAAATAAACCTATCAAAGTTACACTTCCTAAAGGTACAGCAGGGGCTTTTTATAGAATTACGGTTTACAACAACGAGAAAGTAAACACTTGGGATACTTTTTACAAGAATCTGCGGGTTATCAATCCTGATACTTTGAGCAAAGAAGGCTTTGATTTTAGGCCCTATTTGGCAGAACCCAACGGCGAATTGAGCGTAGATGTGGCTTTCTTTACGGACAAAAAAGCAGCGAGCGATTTTGACTCTGGCAAAGAAGCAACTGCCTGCTACAAAGTAGAAGATACCAAAACTGCAGTAGGTATGTTGGATAAAACTTGCGTGGGAGAAGAGTTGTATTTTGTGGTAAAGAAAAAAGAAAAGTCAACCTTAGCGACGGTAAAAGTCGAAATAGTAGCTTTGGCCGACATCGCCACCGACCCTGTCAATGATCGTTACCCTTTTTCAATTCAAAACGAACTTAGTAACGAAATCGCCTATGAAGTAAGCGGAGACCGTATTAATTGGCAGGCATTTTTCTTACCTACCAAAAAGAAGGCCGAATTTAAACTTGCTGATAGCCAAGTGTATATGAGAATAAGCACCGTTGACAAAGCAAGTGAAGAATACAAAGTAGAATCGGGCAAAAAGTACCGGTTGTATTGGAACAAGGATAAAAATAGCATTGATTTAGGCGAAATATCCCCTAAAAAATAATCATTCTCAGATAGAACCCCGGCTGCGTTCAAAACGCAGCCAGGGTTTTTTGTACGCTACTCGGGGGTGTTGGTAGTACCAAGCTGTTTTGCCCAACGCGCCATGATAGGTGCTTCAAGTCGTTTTTCGCGGTATTCGTCGGGGTTCATGATTGGAATACCATACACAATGGGATAATATCGCGAACAAGCAGGGCAGGAAAGTAAGCCTTCGATGATGTTTTGGTTGACATCCTGGGTAATGATTGTCAGCTTGAGATCTTGTTTATCAAACGGACAGCAAAGTTTATGAATGAGCGTTGCTTTCATGGTTGAGGAAATGATTTTTAAATTGGATAGTAGTTTTAAATGGGTCGTCTGATTTCATAATGCCCGAAATCAACGCCACGCCATCAATACCGCAAGGAATAAGCGAATCAATATTGCCTAAGCTAATACCACCTGCCACAAAAATGGGAAGTGGAGTAGAGGCTCGCGCTTGTATGACGGTGGCGGGCTGGACGATTTCACAAGAATCAGCAGCAGAAGTAGGAAACATCGAGCAAAAAGAAACATAATCAAACCCTTGTTGGGTAGCCCAGTGTACTGTAGATAAATCGTTGCCGCACGTAATTCCCTTCAAAAAAGGTCTAGCAATTTCTTTTTGTATCAGGGGTAGGTGGGAGGGAGGTGCATCAAAATGAACGCCGTCAAGGTGGGAATTTTTTAACAACTCCCAATGATGGTTGATAAAAACAGGAACTTCATACTCATGCGCTAGAGCCGTAATAGCCTCAATATATCCCTCTTTAGAAGTATCGGGCAGCCAATGATCCCAAATTTGTACGGTGCTGATGCCGGCTTTAAGAGCTTGTTCTAGGCGCGGCAACGTAAATGAAAGTTCCCATGCAGGGTCAATGACGAGATAAATACCTCCCGTAATTTTTTTTAAATCATTCATGTGAGTCCTTGCTTAAGTGCGTTGAAAAAGGCGGCCCAATAAGGGTCGGTATCAGGTGGAATAATATTTTGGCTTCCTTGAGCAGACAGCAACTGAACCCCTTCAGAAGGAACTGTAAATCTACCTACACAAGTAGCGGCGATATGATTTTCTTCCAAGGTTTTGAGCAGTGCGGCAGTACTATTGGGAACTACCGCCATAATCATACTGCCGGCGCCTACGCAATAGGCAGGGTCGATATTGAAAATCCTACAAACACTTTGAGGAATATTCCCAAGGGGCAAACGCTCTGCTTCTACCAAAGCACCACAGCCCGATGCTACGGCCATTTCGTATATCGCCCCCAAAATCCCCCCTTCCGTCACGTCGTGCATGGCGGTGATTGATTTTGGGGTATGGTGATTAAAGTGAGCCGCAATAAGTGCTTCAGGAAGACTACTAGTTTGGTAAAACAAAGAGGAGGCTTCCTGATATACTTCGTTTCCACCCAGATTCTTGACGGTGTTGGGAAAACTTCGCGCCAAAATAGAAGTAGCTACCAAAGCGGCTTGCTTCGTCACCACTATATCTTGTCCTGGCTGCGCCCATTTGCTACATAGCATTTGACCTTTGGGCGCGGTGGCAATCATGGTGCCACCTCCCGCAATAGAGGAGTCTAGGCCCTGAAACCTGCCCGTATGCCCTCCCGTGATAGCCACGCCTATCTGTTGGCAAAAAGAGTGGATATACTGCCAATATACCTCAAAATCATGGGCAGAGACATAAGAGGGAAGGTTAAGGACAAATTGGGCGTACTGAGGGGCAATACCAGTGGTAGCCATATCATTGGCCATGAGATGTACCGATAGCCAAGCTGATTCTTCTAATCCCAAATTGGGAATATAAGACAGAGGGTCGCTGGTGAGGGCCATTTCATAGCCATTAGGTAAATCTATAATAGAGATATCGGTACCAAAACTGGGACCCACTCTTACTTCGGCACGAGCTGCACCGCAGTAGGGGAAAATCTGCGATTTGAAATCTTCGTCGGAGATTTTGCCCGTTTTTGTATCTTCCATGTCTTATAAAAGTTTGACGTACAACCCAAAAAAATCGCCATACGGAATACTCCATTGCTGTAATGGAAACCACTTAGGAAGTCCTGTGCAGGTCCATTCTATGCTGTATTGGCGTCCTTTTAGAGCTTCGTCGATGATAGAAATGAGATGATTAGGGGTATAAAAAGTCGCCGTTACGTAAAAAGGATTTTTCCCAAAAGCTTGCTGAATACGTCGGCGGGCTACTTTGGGCGAATTGCGATTCATCATCCCAAACACAATACCATGCTTGCCTACGCGAGCAGCTTCGCGAATAACCTTCACAGGGTCGCGATAATATTCGAAGGTAGTGATGAAGGCTACGGCATCGAAAGTGTGGTCTTTGAAGGGCATATGATGAGAATCGGCCATGACCAAATCACCTTTGAAAAGATGCACCGCTTGTGCCAACATAAAAGGCGAAATGTCGCCGCCTGAAGCCTCAATCCCAATCTGATGCCACCAACGAGTGAAGCGCGCGGTACCACAGCCAAATTCTAACAATGTCTTGACACGACTGTCTTTTGTGACGAGTTGCTCAATCACCTTCTTTTGCCATACTTCAGCACGTTTGTAGGGACCTTCGTACCACTGCTCGTAGGTATCAGTAAACTCCCGATTAAAAAACCATTCTTTGCGGTTTTGCCAGTTGGTTAGGTCTTTTTTGACTAGTTCAAAGCTCATAGTTTAGACATAAAAAAAGCCACATCTCCCCGCAAGAGGGAAATGTGGCTATGTGTGTGATATGATAGTTTCTATTTGACGCATTTCCTACGCTGGTCCTAACCAGTTCAGGTTCACGGGTATAATCTCAGCCTCCCAGGAGGCACCCCGATGCAAATTTTAGTATTACAAATGTAAGCGCTTTGGTTTGTTTTTCAAGCTAAAAAGTATCTTAAAAATCTATTTTTGCGATTTGACCTTTAGCTCCTATTGTCCAGCAGCTGTTGTCGATGCAGGTTATAGCGTGCATTCCATTGGGGGTATCAGTGAGCGGTTGCCATGTTTGAGCGTTATCTTTGGAAACCGCACTTCCAGCGGGGCCTACGGTCACTAACCATCCGTTTTTAAGCCTTGCTACAGCTTCTTTCAGCCCTGTGGGGGTAGTAGAAGTGGTTTTTTGCCAAGTCTTACCGCCATCTTTGGTGATGATTACATTCTCAAAATCCTCTTTTTCAGCTTTATAATTGCCACCTACGGCGATTCCATTTTTCAAATCCCAAAAATGTAAACCAAAAACGCCTGAAGAAGCATCTGCTTTCATAGGGGTGTCGGTGACTTGCCAATGTAGCCCACGGTCAGTTGAGAAAAACACCCGAGCGCGGTCGGCACCGCCCGAACCTATCCATATATTACTTTTTCCAGCCACTACCATTGTAGAATTACTAGCGGCAAAGGAGGCTTCATTGGGTAGGTTGGAAGGTAGAGCAGCAGGCGAGAGGCGTTGCCATGTGTTGCCACCGTCGGAAGTTTTGAGAAGATAGAGGTGATTGTCGATAGGGTCGCCAAAAATGACGCCGTTTTTGGAATCCCAAAAAGCTATTCCATCCAAGAAAACGCCTTTTTGGGAGGTTTCCCACACTAGCTGCCAGCTGTTGCCAGCGTCGGTAGTGCGGTAGATTTTGGCTTGCCCTTCTTCGGCAAGTCCAGCACTGACGATGATGGCGTTTTGGGCATCCAACGCTTTGATACCTCTAAAATCTAGTTTTTCGGCTCCAATCACATGGATAACATTCCAAGTGGTACCACCGTCGGTGGTTCTTAAAACGGTGCCTTTGGAACCGCTTGCCCATATCACTTTGGCATTGACCGCCGAAATGGCTCTAAAACTTGATTCTGTCCCGCTTGGTTGGATACGCCATTGGGCAAAAAGTACCGTGGGAAAAAATATTCCTAAAAAAATGATGAAGCGTAAAAACATTTTGGTGGGTAGTTTGTCGTAATTGATAAAAGAGACGTAAAGTTTTGGGTATAAAGGGATTTGAAATAAATTTGGCCTCTGCTCGTTTTTGGTACGGGTCATAAACCTTCTCAACAAATATGCAAAAATTAATTTCAAAAATAGCGCTTTTTAGTGCAGTTGGATTTTTAGTGAGTTTGAATGCCTGCAAACAAAAAGATGTATTGCAAGGCGATGCCCTTGTCAATGAATTTGTGGCGGTCAATATGGATTTTTGGTACTATTGGCGTGATAAAATTCCCGCTGGAGCGCTTGACAATAAAACCTTAGCTTCTGAAAACTACTTCAACTCATTGCTTTATACTTTTGATAAGCAAGCCCGCCCCGACGGTGACCGATTTTCGCGTTTTTTGACCAATGCCGAAAGCACGGAGGCGTCGCTGCTTGGAGAGTCAAAAACGACCGGTGCTCGCATAGCACTTTACAACAATAACGGCAACATTGCGGGCTTTGTGATGTATGTTTATCCCGATTCGCCTGCCCAAAAAAGTGGTATCAAAAGGGGCGATATTTTTAGTAAAATAACCGTAGATGGCGAAATAGCGACCACTAGCAACTATGGGCAACTTTTTGAAAAAGGGACCAATTATGTTTACACTTTGGGAAAAGTCGATAGTGGAAATTTTGTGAATACTGACCAAACTAAATCGGTAGTGGCGTTGCCTCTTCAAGAAGACCCCATGTTGCTTGATACTGTTTATACCAAAAACGATAAAAAAATTGGGTATCTAGTTTATAATCGTTTTTACTCAAAACCCAACAATAGTGATCAAGCGCTTTATGACCAAAAAATGGCTCGCATATTTGGGAAGTTCAAAGCGGCAGCAATCAACGAATTTGTGCTGGATTTGAGATACAACGGCGGTGGCTATATATCTACGGCGGTCGTTTTAGGGAGTTTTATTGCCAAAGGTGTGACAGATAAAACGGTGTTTTCCAAAGACGAATACAACTCAAAAGTAGCTCCTGAATTAGAGAAAAAACAAGGAAAAGAGTTTAATATCAACTACTTCCAAAGCAAGCCCGAAAATATTGGTAACAATCTTCAACGAGTATATGTGCTCGTGAGTGGCCGTACAGCTTCGGCAAGTGAGCTGGTGATTAATGCCCTTAAGCCTTTCATGGAGGTGGTTATCATTGGGGATGTCACAGTAGGAAAAAACGTAGGCTCTATCGTGATTAAAGATGACAAGAAAAGATTTGAGCAGGGCATGATGCCCATTGTCCTAAAAACTTTCAACTCGGCCGGAAAGTCTGATTATACGGCAGGTTTCGTGCCTAGCGTTACAGTCAAAGAATCTTTAGGTCAGCCTTTATATGCTTTTGGGGATTTGCGAGAGCCTTTACTTTCGGAAGCTTATTTTCAAATCACGGGTACTCGCAATGCTCGTAGGGGTATTGTGGAAACTATTGAGCTAGATAAGAAAGTGATAGCTCCTTTGGCAGTCGAAACAGAAATGATTGTAGAGAACCCTGGAATTACCTTTTAGAGTATCATTATTATTACTATGCCCTTTGACTATTACATATAATCAAAGGGCATTTGTGTTTCTGTATATCGTTTTTCTCAAAGAGTAGTGAGGTGTTGAACTTTGGTAGGAGTAGGATTAATGATGTCGGATTCGACGAGCCCGTCGCGTAAGCGTATGATTCGGTGTGCATACTTGGCAATGTCGTCTTCGTGCGTGACCACTACAATCGTATTGCCTTTTTGATGAAGCTGGTCAAAGAGATCCATGATTTCGTAAGACGTTTTGGTATCGAGGTTACCGGTGGGTTCGTCGGCAAGCAAAATACTAGGGTCGTTTACAAGGGCACGAGCTACGGCTACACGTTGGCGTTGCCCACCCGAGAGTTCATTGGGGCGGTGGCCTGCTCGTTGTTCTAATCCTACGTTTTTGAGAGCAAGCATGGCTTTTTCGGTGCGTTGTGATTTGGTATAACCTGCATAAATAAGCGGGAGAGCGACATTTTCGAGCGAGGTCATTCGAGGAAGAAGGTTAAACGTCTGAAATACAAACCCGATTTCTTTGTTTCGAACTTCTGCCAACTCGTTTTCGCTCATGTCACTCACATCTTTACTGTTGAGTATATATTGGCCAGACGTGGGAGTATCAAGACACCCGATGATATTCATGAGGGTAGATTTTCCAGAACCTGATGGACCCATAAAAGCGACGTATTCTCCTTTGTTGACAGAAATAGTAACGTCTTTTAGGGCTTCAATGACTTCACTACCCATGATGTAGCGCTTAGCGATATGTGAGGTTTCGATGATTTTCATGACTGGTTTGGTAGCGTGCTTTTGTGTGATGATTCGATTTTACTTATCCTTCATTTTGTTTAAAATAATTTTCATTTGTTGAGAGTCTGCCTTATTATCCAAAATACGCTGAATAAATAGGGGAAGTTCTGCTCGTAACAGGGTTTGTTCGAATACTCCTAAGTCATTAGCAAATACAACTAGATTGGTGCGGTTGCCTTGTTTGTCGGTGGCGTATAAGACATAATTGAGTACAAAAGCAGTTGCACCTCCTTTGGCTCCATAGACTTGAAACTGCTCCTTGTTTTGAGGATTGAGCATAGGCCATTCCATCAAAGTTACTAAGGTTTTTTGGGTAGTAGTATCAAAATATTTTCGACTATGAATTTTTTCTATCACACTTGCATATTCTTTAGCTGTAGCACTAGGAAGTCTATCTGACCACTCTTTTTGTACCGATAGCGGGATATGAGCAAGATTGAATTTTGACTTTACGGTAGTGTCAATTTTGAGCAATTCAAAATACTTGTTAGCTCTCTCAAGATAAAGTTTCATAGGCATTTTTTTGAGAGCCGTGGCAGATTTTTCTTCCGAGCATACATACAAAGCAGATACAAATGGATAGAGCGGCTGGTGTTTGGTTAAGCCTAATTTTTGTAAATTAGCGTTGATATTATTGAGGCCAAGTCTCCACATCAAATACTCCGTATTGGCATTGCTACTATATCTCATCATGCCTTTGGCAACTTCGATCATCGGAACTGTACTATTGGTGATAAGCCCCGCTTTTTTTACCTCTTCTAGCCATGCTCCGTGAGCCCCTCCGTCTGTGTCATCTATATAAAATCTTGCTAAATCTCCTATGTTTATCGGTTCACTAAGCTTTATTTTTCCAGCAGATGCTTGTTGAGCAAACTCAATTGCAATAATGATTTTGGACACGCTGCCCAAGGTCATCATTGCATTCGAACGGTGGTCTACAAGTAGGGAATCATTTCTGGTCCAATAAACTGCGCATTTTCTGGGATTTTTAAGTAAATATTCGGCTACGAAATCTTGCTCATAACGTAAGTATTTGAAATAAAAATAAGTGAATACACAACTGAATAAAACAGCTAAAATCCCCAAGCCCGTGGCTAGAACTTTCCACATAGAGAGTGGTTATTTTTAAGTTAACAGGATGGTTTGTAGGGTAATAAAACCAATGAGTAAAAATACTGATTTCACCTAAAACTTTCACGTTCTTTTTCGATGAGTGCGCGCTGAGCTTGATAGGTTTTCTGAAATTCTTGATAATCGGCAGGAGTTGTAATAGCAAATAGGTCGCGCATAGCATCCTCGGCAAAGTCGGTGAGGCGTAGATGCAGGGCTTGTAAGACATATAATTTTTGAATAGCGGGGGAGTCGCGATGAAAACGTAGAGCGTTCAACAGGGCTTGATAAGGGATTTGGGGCTTGTTGAGTTTGTTGAAGTATTCTTGAGTTTGTTTCAACAGTTGTGTATCAAAAGGTGCTTGACGTATCGCTTCTAAATAGTCATTTTCGGTTTTGAGAGAAGTAAGTAAAATAGGCTTTTGGAGATTTTCTTTAATAAGCCAAAACTGTAATGTTTGGCGAGCTAAGGCTACCTTTTTTGAGGTGTCGGCTACGGTTTGGGCCGCCAAAATATCAAAAGCAGCGATTTTGTCGTGCTTATATTGAGAATAGGCTTGGGCCAGTTGTAGTTCATTATAAAAATTGCCGTTGTTGCCAGTATTCTCTAATTTGTGTAGAAAGGGCGCTAAATTAGTATCACTGGTGTATTGGACAAAATTATATAGATAGGCAAAATTGTTGACACTCAAAGCAGAATCCGTAGAAAGATAAAGGTTGTCAATAGGATTTGCATTGGTTTTTTGCCCAACTAGCTGAGCTACTGCCAGACGATTGGCGGTATGAGACAGACTGGGATATTGATTTTGGAGAAGCTTTGTTTCTTCAAAATCATGAATACTTAGCCCTTTTGGCACGCTTCTGGAGGAGTCTAAGCTGAGAGCTTTCCCCCAAAATGCCAAAAGGTTGGTTTCAGCTACGCTGGTATTGTGGGTGTTTTGGCGGGCTAACTCATAATAATAATAGGTCGAATCGGCAATCGTAGTTCGGGTATAGAGATAGCCTAGGTTATTTTGAAGTTCGCCACTATTAGGAAACTTGGCAATGCCTTTTCTAAGATTAAAAACAGCATCAAAAAACAGGTTTTCGTTCAACAACGCTTGACTCAGTCCCGCATAGGCTTGAGGGGTGGGATCTTTGTGCAAAGCTTGTTGAAAATAAGCCCCTGCGCTTATTCTATCGCCTTGTCGTAAGGCCAAAGAAGCCAAAGCAAATCCAGATTTGTGGTTTTGGAAGTCTTGTTCGAGGGCAAGCTGGTAATATTGTTCGGCAATAACGTATTCGCCTGTAGTTGTATAGAGGTCGCCTAAAGTATTGTAGTAACCTGCCTGAGCTTGGTCAAAACTATGAAAACGATTGAAAGATAATAAAGCCATTACCCCCATACCACCAATCATCCATGCTTGGGATTGAAGAAATCGCATGGGTTTGTAAATGACTTTGTAAACTGCTTTGCCTTGTTTAAACAAAGGCCAAAAATTGAGACCAATATAAGCTGTAAAAACCAGCCCGATGGCTAGTTGAGTATACACAATAGCATCTTCAAAAACTTCGATGAGGGGATTGTTGTGAGTAAAGGCCACAAAACCCAGTACTGCTGTCGAAATAAGACTTACTCCCAGATACAACCAAACGCCAATTTCTTTGAAAGGTAGGAAAGAGTCGGTACGTTTATGTAAATTCCAGAGCCCTAGTACTATACTTACTACGCACAAGAGAGTAGGAGTGAAGTACCCTAGAGTGTCGTCGGTACGGCGAGTGATTTTGAGATAAAGTAAGAGAAGGGTACAGAGAAAAAGGCCTGTCAAAAACAAAAAGTTTACCAAACTATTTTTACCAAATCCTGTGCGTGAATTGGTAGTGACATATACAAATCCACTGATGATTTCGATAGATACCCATCCTATAAGCAAACACACTACTATCGACATTGGGAGCAAAGAATAGGCAGTAAAAGTAAACGCAACCTGGGGTACTTGAGCAAAATAATGGAACCCCACCGCAAGCAAAAGTATAATCCCTGAAAAGATGAAAATGCGCTGCGTCATAGATATATCTTCCCTGAAAGCCTGAAAATAATAACTTGCTCCTCCCAACACTACCGCAATGATGCCAAATCCAAGAGATTTTTCGGAACCAAAAAGCTGTAAAATTTCCAAATGAGACAATGCTATGAGGCTGATAAAAACCATCATGGAGCCAATATACCAACGCCTCGGCAATGCCGACAATGCGCTAAGGAGTAGTACCACGCCTGCGAGTAGCAAACCGACGTAGCCCCATATGAGCCAAGCTGGCAAATCTGATTGCACTGGCACAAATTGCTCTTTGAGTAAGTAAGCTTTTCCTAAGAGTTCAATTTGAGATTGGGTAGAATCAGGGTGTTGGACAGAAGCTATATCTTGTTTAACGGTGAGACTATCGAGTTTTACAGTTACGTCATCAAGTTCACTCAATACTTGCCAGCTCACGGTATTTTCGAGGCCTCGATAGTGAAAAAACAAGAGGGACGTGAGGCCAAAAACAAGAAGACCAAAAAAAGTAAAGTATAAAAATCGTTGGGTAGGATGCCAATTTTTCCAGAAAAAGAGAGATGTCATGAGGATGCTCAAAAACGTATAAAGCGTTTATTGTTTGGTTAAACAACGCTCCACCGAATAAGATATTTTTATTGAAAAGTAAATAGAAGCTGCAAGGTATAAAATACTGAGCTTTATTGGTCATTATTTGTGGCTACTGCTTGTTAGAAGAAGGCTCAACGGAAGTCCTATAAGTAGTAAGCCGGCCCGAATTTGTCTTGGGGGGCGTTTCTGTACGAGACTCTTTGGGGCCAAATATCCTAAAACTGTTGAAGCTGCGAGTAAACAAATAACTAGCGCCGTACGAAACGGCGTTGGGGGTTCCGGCGGTAGAAGTAAACTGATTCTGAACATTGCGATTATACATGCGTAGGCGTTGGCTACCATCATCCGTAAGCCAATACTCCAAAGTCCAGTCTAAAAGGAGGTTGGTGGCGTCGTATTGATTTTGCCCATAGGAGAGGCGGCCGTCGCGTGTAATACGAAAGCGATCATTAAAAAAACGATACGAAAAGCGCAATTGAAGATTGTTGATGGCATTGGGGTCCGTAAAATTAAAACCTGAAAGCCCTACTTCTAAGTTTTCATTTACCGATGATAACCATTTGCTAAGCTGACTTGTAATAAGCTCACTGGCACTATTGAGTCCTAAGGCACCAGATTGAGTCAAAAAATCGTTTTGATTAGATATCAACTGACCAAATAAAAGCATTCCACTAACTTGTTGAGCTAAGTATTGCTCGTCGCGTTTGAGGCGAGTTTCTACAGCATTGATTTCAAATTGCACACTTGCTGGATATTCTTTAAACTTCAAATCGTACGCGATTTGGGGTGAAAGCATTCGCTCGCTCAGTGCGATAGTGACTTCTACCGGGTAGCGTCTTGAAATGAGCTCGCTGCGATTGTTGAGGTTGGAAGTGGTACTTGTAGTACTAGTCTGAAACAAAGGTGCAAGAGAGGCATTGCTTATATAACTCGCTTTTACATCGAGTGTGGCTCCATACGGGTCGCCTGTCCACGAAATTCGGCTTCCTTTTTGGATTTGGAATTTTTTGTTGATAACATTTTTTAACGTAAATAGATAATCCCCGTTTTGGATTTCGTAAGAACCTGCCATATTGAACTCGCCACGGGTATCTATTTTGAGGTTGATAAGCCCACTTCCAAATGCTTTAATGGCATCGCCTGTTTGACGGTCAAACTGAATTTCGCAATAAGCATCTGGGGTCATATTGAGGCGCAAATCCATCTTGATGATGTCTTCTTCATTGCTAGTAATCTTATTTGTTTTGGCGATGGCTTGGGCTGTAGTATCGGGAGTAGACGATACAAACTGCACAAAATCTTCGGAAGCGACTTCGGCTGCCCCATCCAGCGGAATGTATATTTTGGTACTCCGGTTACTAGTCAGGTCTGCGTCAATCTTGAAATTATTGATTGGGCCAAACACCTCTACTTTTCCAGTGGCGTAAGCATTGCCATAGAAAAGCTCATTGTCACGAATGGTTGTATTCAAGATTTTGAAATTACGCATATCTGCGTCAAACCCTAAGGTAAATTTGGTAAAACTATTGTGATAGACGCCACCGCGCAAAGTGGCAGTGTTGCCTTCAGGGTCAGTAAGACGGAGGTTTTTGACCCGAATATCTGTTTCACCAAAATACACCTTATCTTCAAAAGATAAAACGGCCTTGAGGTAATCAAACGTTAAGCGACCTTTTTTGACATCGATGACTCCATCCAATACAGGGGCATTATAAGGGCCTTTGATAGCGACCATTCCTCCCGCTTTACCCGTAATGTTAGAGACCAATCCCCTCGAAAAAGGCTCTAGTAAATTCAAATCGGTTTCGTTAAAATTTGCGCTAAGATTGAGCTCATTGTTGGTTAAATCTGGGGTGTAAGTGCCATTTACCGAAATAAGCCTTTTCTCTTCTTTGTCCAAATGTACATCTACATGCAAATGTTTGTCTATAGGATCCCATTCGCCCCTGCCTACTAAATTCCCCATTAGGAAATTGTTGTAGGTAAGGTTTTTGACTTCTGTTTTGGAGTCTACAATCGGTGTACGATATACATCACTTACCATGATAGCACCATTGGCAACCCCCCCAAGGTTGGTGTTCAAGACAGGGTTAAGGGTAGCTAATTCAAAGTTTTTGGTTTCAAAAGCAAGTGCTTTAAGGGTGTCTTTTGAAATATCACCGTTGAGAGAGAGAAACTGGTCTTTGTCTTTGGTTTTAAGATTGATGTTGCTAAACGTAACCTCTGAGCCATACACAGAGATAAGATTGTTGGCATCTAAGTTCCAGTCTTCTTCTAGGAGCCGAAGTTTTGATTTTTTGAATTGTAAATACAAATAATCTCCCACAAAGCGTAATTCACCGTTGAGAGTAGCACGGTTTGGCATTTTTTGCTGACGCAGATTGCTCCTAAAATTAATGTGGTCGTTGTCCCAAGCCGCTTCAATGGCCATTTTTTCGGTGGGGGCAATCCCTACAAGTTGCTGCTTCTCAGAGTTAATAATCGCTGAAGCCAAGACCTCGGGGCTATTGGTGAATTTGGAGGTATTAAGGTCGATTTCTGATTGATAGAAAGTATTATTTCCAATTTTGAGGGTATCCAATCGTCCCGTCATTGAGAAAATGGATGTATTGTCGATGGTAAATACCCCTTCTACAACTGAGCCATTAGAAATCGCGCCATCAGGATAGAGGAAAGCCAGAAAGCGGTCCATTTTCTTGAACCGTAACCGATAATCTACGCTATAACGCTGTGGTGAGAGTATGTTCTTGAGTTTCTTTTGGGCATAATATTGCGCTCGCGCCGTCTCGTCTCCCAAAAAATACATTTTATATTCTTTAAAAAGTTGGGGTAGATCTTTGACAGCTTTGGTTGGTTGAAATACTCCTTCGGATTGAAAATTGAAGAACTCGGACGAAATAGACAAGCGGCGAAGTTTGTCGTCTAAATGAGAATTTATCACCAGCGTATCTACCACTAAGCTACGTTTTTTGAGCGTGGCATAACTATTCAAAAACGTAGCATGGCCTGTCAACTCATCCATAGTATTGCCTTCTAGATTTACATCTAGCTCCGTATGAATCAATAGCGAATCTTTGGTGAAATTGAGCGGCTGTAGATTGATTCTTTCTACTTTTCCACGTGCATGATACAGGTATTTTTCTTTAGAAAAGTCAAAAACCCCGTCTACATTTGCTAATAAGTTAGAATCCTTAACTACGATGAGGCCTTCAAAAAACTTATTTTGCATATTGCCCCGCAAGTATACATTACGATAGTCGTAGCCATTATAATGAAATTTGGGTAAGCGTCCGTCAAAATTGAGTGAGGCATTTTTAACGGTAAATCCTTTTCCTTGGATTTTGCCTTCTATATCAAGCTGAGCAAACTCTTCGTCGTCAAGTGCTTTTCCTAGTTCAAAATTTTGGGCGGCAATATCAGCTGTATAAGTAGGAACTGCACTGGCAAGATTCATTTGCAGGTCTTTGACCTTAATCTGCCCTAAAGCACTCTGAAAATCTCCTTTAAGTTTGAAACGCTCGACGGTACCTAGATAAGTCCCAGTGAAATCGACTACGCCAAATTTCTGCACCAAATCATTGAAAGATTTTTCGGGATAATATTGATAAAGGTCAAAAGCATCGACGCGTGAATTTTTGAGGTCAAAATTCATTAAAGAAGTATAAAATTCTGTCACTCCTTTGAACCCAATGTCGCCTTTTAGACGGCTGTTTTTACCAAATTGTAAATCAGCATTTGACCATTTGAAATCATTGACGGTTCCTAAAAAATCGCCGTGGGCTTTCCAAGTTTCGTCCAAAGTAAATAAGTAATCTGCAAACCAACCCAAATCTTCTGACCGTACCCGTGTACTGTCAAGATGCGCTTTCATTAATACTTTTTGGTTAAAATCACCAAAGGCAGAGGGCGCGTCGTAATTGAAAGATATGTAGTTTCTAATAATAGAATTTCCGATATGGGCATTGAGCTGCGCTAGTTCTAATTTGGTACGACAATATAGGAGCTTAGTATCTAACTTTTTGACAGTGAGGTTGGTACGCTTGTCGTAGGTTGTTAAGTTTTGGATGTTAGTCGCAATGGTATCTCCCAAAACCAAGAAATTACGAGCTTCTGCATTAATTTTTTGGAGCGTAAAATGATTGTAATCAAAAGCCTGCCCTTTCATTATTCTTTCGCGAGGGTCGTCCCATCGAAAAGAACCTTCAATCAAGTGAACTTGTTTGATAACAAAAGGTACGTTTTGGTCTTTGACGCCAGGAGCATTGGGATTGGCGGTGAGCTCTTCAATGCGGGCAATAAATTCGTCAAGGTTTAAGTCACCGGTTTTTGGGTTTTTGACCAACCATACCGCTGGGCGATAAAGGGTAGCTTCGTCGAGAGAGGTACCAAAAGTCTTTTTATCTTTGCCCAAAATCAAGCCCCAAAAATCATGATTGACGTCAACGCGCTCAACTTGAATCATGGGACGTCCTTGGCGGTCAAAAATCTTGACTTTTTCGAGCGAAACGGCATCAAACCATTTGATACTTATTCGTTCTATAGATGTGGGGTGTTGTAATTCGGTAGATAATTGCTTCGTAATGTAGTTTAATATCAAGGTTTGGATGGCCGGGAATTGCATACTTAGACTTATCATCTCAGCCACTATCATGATAGTGACAAAGAAGATAAAGACAAAATTAGCGATATGCCAAAGGATACGTTTCATGGCCGCTTTTGCTGGCTTTTAAGACCTTGATGAAGGTTTTGATTCAGAATGGAGCTGTTTTTTTAGAGTAGGTAAAACGTGCAACATCAGCCAACTATCTGCTTGATATATAACTTTTTAACAATAAACGAAAAATAACAATAAATGACAAATATTCTGGCGATTGAATCGTCTTGTGATGAAACATCGGCGGCCGTTATCTCTAACGGACAAATACGCTCAAACATTGTGGCCACCCAAGTGATTCACCAAAAATACGGCGGGGTCGTTCCCGAACTTGCTTCGAGAGCTCATCAACAACACATCTTGCCGGTAGTTGAAAAAGCGCTCGAAGATGCAAAAATAAGTAAAAAAGACCTGAATGCCATTGCTTTTACAAGAGGCCCTGGTTTGTTGGGAGCACTTTTGGTAGGAGCTTCTTTTGCTAAAGCGCTGGCGTTGGGGCTTGATATTCCGCTTATCGAAGTCCATCATATGCAGGCACATGTGTTGGCTCATTTTATTGAAGAACCGCGCCCGAGTTTTCCATTTTTGTGCTTGACAGTAAGCGGTGGTCATACTCAAATTGTGCTGATACGCAGCGCCTTAGATATGGAGATTATTGGCGAAACCCAAGATGATGCGGTGGGGGAGGCTTTTGATAAAACTGCCAAACTTCTGGGTTTGCCTTATCCAGGAGGGCCCTTAGTGGATAAGTACGCACAGCTTGGAGACCCTTTGGCGTTCCCATTTCCTATGTCCGAAATGCCCGCTTTAAACTATTCATTTAGTGGAATCAAAACATCAATTCTGTATTTTTTACAAGAAAAAGTCAAAAATAATCCTGATTTTGTGATAGAAAATCTGAATGATATTTGTGCTAGTGTGCAGTATACTTTGATTAAAATGTTACTACAAAAATTGCGCAAAGCCGCCAAACAAACTGGAATTTCAGAAATTGCGATTGCGGGAGGAGTTTCGGCCAATTCGGGTTTGAGGAAGGCGCTCCATGAACTGGGAGCTAAAGAAGGCTGGAAGGTATATATTCCACGTTTTGAATATTGTACTGACAACGCTGCCATGATTGCGATGGCTGCTCATTTTAAATACGAAAATGAAGATTTTTGTGAGCAAACCGTAAGTCCTTTACCACGAATGGATTTTTGAAACTGCCCGTTGGATAAAATTATTGATAATCTTTGAAGCAACCTGTTCCGAAACGCCTCAGAAATGACTAACTTTGGTTAGTCATTTTTTTTATTCAACGTACAGAAACTTTAAAGAAATGAGGCGTTTGGTATTGATTAAGGAAAGAAAATTTCTGACCTTATATAATTCTCCTAATTGGGCGAAGCAACTTATTGTGTTTGTAGAGAGAGGTATTGCAGAAACCTCTACTGTGTTATTCTAACCAAAAATACTTTCCCTTACTCTTCGTAGCTAACTATGAATTTTCGAGGCTTTTTGATGGTGTTGATGCTATGGATGGCTTTTGGTAAAAAAGTGGCATGGGCAGAGCATCTCAATGGTGCCGAATTGACAATAACGGCTTTATCGGCGCCAGAAACATATAGGATTTCTATAAGGACTTTTGCGAGTATGACCGCTTATATTACAGTAACTCCAGGGGGGCAATCCTCAAGTATAGGAGGGACTCATCCTGAACTTGATATGGTTGTGCATATATTTAGGAAGCGGGATAATGAACGAGTCGAGTCTTTTACTTTAAAACGTCTCCGAACACAACTTAAAGGAACGGTTAGTCTTGATGCTTCAAAACCTTGTAATGGAATTGTAGGTAATTTGTTTGAGGTTAGTACATATGTCAATAGTGCGGATGTGAAACTTGATCCAAACAAGTACAATGATTTAATGGGATATTATGTTATTTGGGAACGATGCTGTAGAGTGGAAAATCTCATTAATATCCAAAATGGAGGTAGATTTGTGGGACTTGTAGCAAGAGCAGATTTTCCAGCTATTATACGTAATGGTCAGCTTTTTAGGAACTCATCTCCCGTTTTCAAAGATACTACGGCCGTTCAGTTTGCTTGTGTCAACCAACTTATTCATGTAGATGCCTCAACCAATGATGATGATGGAGACCAGCGTCGCTATTCGATAGTTACTCCTTTACAAGGGTATGCTACACAAGATATAACAAATACAACCGGCTCTGGGGAATCTCGGAGTTTTTACCCTGAAGTGAGATGGGCACCAGGCTACAGTGCAGCCAATCCTCTCAATAGCCCTCAAGGACTCAGCATAAATTCGGCGACGGGGCAAATTACGGGACAAAGTGATAAAGTGGGGAGTTTTGTGTTTGCGGTACTAGTAGAAGAATATCGAAACGGTGAGAAAATAGGGGAAATCAGAAGAGATTATCAGCTGGTAGTAAGAGACTGTGACACAAATAACCCTACACCTCCTGCGATCACAGTGGATGGTATTACAGGAGAAACTACTCTTTGTAATAATGAAAGCAAAACACTGACAGCTCCTTTGATTGCGAATGCGACCTACCAATGGTATAAAAACGGAGCTACAGTCTCCAATGCTACTAGTCGTACGTTGAGTGTTAGTCAAGCAGGGGAGTATCAAGTAAAAGTAACAACTGCTTGTAGTCCAGAGGCATCTTCTCCTATTTTTAAAGTGAACACTGTTACCGCTATTCCTCTTACTATAACACCCTCCGGGACTGTAGAGATATGCAGTGGTGATGTCTCCAGATTAGAAACTAATTTAACAACTAATACCCATCGCTGGTATTTGAATAATACGCTTATTAGTGGCGAACAAACCAATCGTCTCAATGCAAGCGTCCCAGGTGTATATAGAGCCGAAGTTGGAGATGCCTTGTCTAGCTGTTTATTGAAAGATAGCGTAGTTATAGCTTTAAGGGTACCTCCCACAGCATTAAATCTAAGGGCTTCGAAATCAGTAATTTGTGGAGAAGATTCGGCTTCGTTGTCGGTGAATTCAATCGCAGGTTATACTTTGGAGTGGCGGAGAGATGGACAAATCTTGCCTTTTACATCCTCCTCATTTTACACCAAAGCAGGAGGGCTATACCAAGTAAGAGTTAGTTTGGGAAATTGTAGCCAATCAGATACAGTGCGCATACAAGCCTTCCAAAGTCCTAATATACCCATTGTGACCTCCAGCAATGGCGAAAGTGGCTTGCAAATTTGTAGGGGTGAGACGGTAAGCTTAGCCACAGCAATGATTCCTAATACTACCTACCAATGGCAATTAGAAGGAGCGAATATTGGTAGCACTAATACTTCATCTATCCAAGCAACTAGGGCTGGAAACTATCGTGTTCAAATCGCTACGCAAGGAGTATGTAACTTTACTTTAACATCAGAGATTTTTAGAGTAAATGAGGGACAAGCTCCGCAGATTAGTCTTGGATCAGCAGATACTACTCGAATCTGTAATGGAGATACTGCCTTGTTACAAACGAGTTCTCCTACCCAAAATGAGTATCGATGGTACCGTAATGGGGCATTACTAACAGGAGCCACTGGGAGTGAGTTGCGAACAACACAACCTGGAATGTATCGCGTAGAAGCTCGAAATGCTACGTTGGTGTGTGGTGTTAAAGATAGTATAGCGGTAGTTTTTAATACTCCCCCTTCTGCTCCTACGATTACGGCTTCAAAAAATATTTTTTGTGTAGGAGATTCTTCTCAAGTTAGGCTTAATGCCCCGAGCGGCTACAACATAGAATGGCGACGTAATGGGCAAATAATTGCTGAAACTCGGCCCAATTTCTACACAAATCAAGCAGGAATATATCAGGTAAGGATATTTGCGGGGAATTGTTCGGCTACTTCAAATGATATTGCACTTACAGCCGAATTGCCGCCTGTGGTTACATTTGGAACTATTGCTCCAGTATGTTATAATGATACATTAGTCGTAAATCTTACTGCTTCTCCTGCTGGAGGGCAATTTGGGGGGCAAGGAGTTGGCGGAAACAAGGTCAGAGTGTCGCAGGTAGGTGTGGGGAGTCATTCCATTACTTATACGGTAGTATCTTCAAATGGATGCCGTGGAGTACAAACCCAAGAATTGGAGGTAAGACCTGTGCCCAAAGTGACTCTACCATCCCAAATGGTAGTAGGCGAAAATGACGACACAGAGCTTACACCTACCATTGAGGGCACAGGGCCATTCACTTATCAATGGACACCTCCACAGGGTTTGAGCAGTGCTACTATTGCTAGCCCTAGGGTTAAAATTTCTGAAAATACAAGCTATACCCTGATCGTGACGGCTCCTAATGGCTGTACCGCACGTGCGTCAATAAATGTATTATTAGAGGTAGTTGATTTAATTTTTATTCCTGATGTATTTACGCCCAACAACGATGGTATCAATGATACTTGGGAGATTAAAAATATCCAAATTTTTCCTGAAGCAGAAGTAACTATTTATAATCGTTGGGGTGAAGCTATTTTTCATCAAACAAAAGGGTATCAGGTACCTTGGGATGGTACTTATGGGGGTGTGCCAGTCGCTTCTGGCCAATATACGTATGTGATTAATTCCCAGACAGAAGAATTTGGGTTTTTTAGAGGAAAGATTCTGATAGTAAGATAGTTGTGCTGTTGTTTTGGTTGTGTTTTTCGATAAATTGATAAGTTCAGTTTTTTACTCTGTTATGATAAACTTATTCTTTTTGCTTCGTTATGATAACTTACATCTTTTACTTTAGGATGATACCTTTTTTGCGGTTTCGTTTATTGATTGTATTCTTGATATTGTTAAGTTTTAATAGCGAAGCTTCCCATATTTTTGGAGGAGATTTTAGCATTATATCTTTGCCTACAGAAGGTCGTTACCGGCTGGTATTGAATGTATACGCGGATGCGAGCACTCTTCAAAGTGGTAACAATGACCAATCTGTAACTATCTTTTTGCGGAGACGAAAAGACAATTTATTAGTAGGGACTTATATCTTGCCCCAAGTCACCAATACTCCAATTGTTTATCAAAATGTGGCCTGTGCAGGAAGTGGAGGACTCAAAACTCAAGCCTTGCAATATAGTTTGGATATTACGTTGAATCCCAATTTGTATAATGATTTGGAGGGTTATTATGGGGTATGGGAAAGATGCTGCCGAACCGACGGGGTCGATAATTTAGCCAACCAAGGAAAATTTGTAGGCATGGTTTTTATGCTAGAATTTCCGGCGATTAGCCAAAATGGACAATTTTTTAAAAATTCCTCGCCTGTCTTTGAATTCCCAAATGGCGATTATATCTGTGTCAACAAACCTTTTGCTATGAGTATGAAAGCTACTGATGCCGATGGTGATGAACTTCGGTATTCGCTCGTTACTCCTTTGCAGGGGTTTACCACCGATGCTTCCACGAACGGTTCGGCGGCAACTTCGAGGGCTCCTTTTCCGCCAGTTTTATGGGCGAGTAATGTGAGCCTCAACAATGTCATTGAAGGAAATCCCCCTTTGGGTATCAATGCTAATACAGGATTGCTTACTGTAAAAGCAACACAATTAGGGCGTTATGCTTTTGCTATATTGGTCGAAGAATATCGCAATGGTGTAAAAATCGGATCAGTCAGAAGAGATTTTCAGTTGAAAGTCATTGATTGTATGAGTACGCCTCCGCCTGTTCCTACGGTATTTAAGAGTTCTAACCTATCCACCCCTGCGGCTATTGTTGAGATTTGTGAAGGAGAAACTGTAGAGCTTACTTTTAATTCACAGCCTAATATTTCTTATCAGTGGATACGTAATGGTAACAATCTCTTAAATCAAAAAAACAACCGAATCACAGTCTCTGAGGCCGGTAACTATCAAGTTTCGGCTAGTTTTTCCAATCAGTGCTCTATCGATACGGTCTCGCAGATAGTAAATGTAGTAAAAGCAAACAGCCCTCTTGTGGTGGTAACCGACTCTCTGAAATTGTGTAAAGGAGGGCAGGGAGTACTTCAAGCTACAAATAATCCTACTTATCAATACAATTGGGCTGGAAATGGACAATTACTCACGGCTTCATCTCAAAACACCCTCTCTGTGACTCAGGAGGGGCGGTATGTTGTATCAGTGACTTCTCCTGATTTTGTCTGTAGTACCAAAGATACTGCCGTAGTAATTTTTCTGCCTACTCCCAATAAACCTACATTAAGTGCTTCCAAAAAAATACTCTGCATGAGTGATTCAATCAATTTAATCACGCAAACTCAAATAGGATTTTCAAACGAATGGCTGCGAGCAGGACAAGTGATTATAAACAACAAAAACAATCATTATGTGAGGGACGCTGGGGTATATCAAGTTCGGTTTTTCAAAGACGGATGTGATGCTATTTCCGATACTTTTAGGATATTCCCTCCTGTTATTATAGATATGGTGATAGACTCTATTGCACCATTTTGTTTGAATACTGCCCTAAAAATCCCTCTTAAAGCTATGCCGTTAGGAGGCGTGTTTTCAGGAGAAGGTGTTAAAAATCAAGAATTTGATGTGAGTGATGTTGGGCCTGGAAGGCATACTGTGACTTATGAAGTAAAAACAGAAGGAGAATGTATTCATAAAAAAACAACGGTCGTTCAAATATATAGTTTACCCGAAATCAATCTTACTGACAATATCTCTATGGGGATGGGCTCGGCGGTAGTGCTGCCCGCCGTAGTGACTGCTACTGGAAATGTTAGCTACGAATGGTTACCCCCTACCAACTTAAATGATGCTAAAGTGCAGCGACCTGTAGCTACTCCTGACCAAACTGTCGTGTATAAATTGACCGTAAAAGACGGGAATAATTGTAGCTCAGTGGATTCAATACGCGTTCTTGTGTTTCAGGTTGTGTATCCTCCTGACGCCTTTAGCCCTAACAATGATCAAATTAATGATGTTTGGGAAATCAAAAACATAGATAAATATCCTAATGCTGAGGTAATAGTTTATAACCGATGGGGGGAAGTAATATTTTATGAAAAAGATGGTTACAAAAATCCTTGGGATGGTACTTTCAATGGTACTAAAGTAGCGCCTGGGGAGTATACGTATTTACTTCGATTGGGGAAGGAAGCCGATTTTAATGAACAACGCGGCAAAGTAATGGTGCTGCGATAATTGGAGCTTTCTACTATTTTTGCAGCTAAAGCAAAAATGAAAGTATGGACGACCAATCGCCCGAACACTACGAACTTAATTGGGCAGGCAAAGCTGCCGCCCGCGCTCAAATTAAACAGCTGGCTTCGACTTGTTTGTATAATAAGGAATCACTTGTGGTTGATAATGAGGAGATAATGTCAAGCTCAGCATTTATAGAAGGCGAAAATTTAGAGACTTTGCGTGTGCTACAATCTACCCACGCTGCTAAGGTCAAAATGATATACATTGACCCACCTTATAATACAGGAAGCAATGATTTTGTGTATGCCGACAATTTCTCCAAAACAGGACACGGTCATTCGGTATGGTTGTCGATGATGTATCCTCGGCTGGCATTAGCCAAAAATCTTTTGCGGGAAGATGGGGCAATCTTTGTGAGTATTGACGAAAACGAATACGCGAATTTGAAACTTTTGATGGACGAAATATTCGGCGAAAAAAACTTTCGTAATACTTTCATCGCGCGTCGCCACGACAAAAACCTGAATCGGCAATTCATGGCCAAAGGCTTACGCTCATTTAATGTAGGTTTTGAACATATCCTTTGCTATGCCAAATCTGATGCCTTTACATTTCAGCCTGTTTATCGAGCTTCCAACGAAACCCGCCAAACTACCGGCTACTGGAAGGGATTTTGGAATGATGCTGACCGGCCTACGATGCGATATAATATTCTGGGTTTCACGCCTGAAACAGGCCAATGGAAGTGGAGTCAAGAGAAAGGCTTGGAAGCTGTAGCCAATTATCAAAAATACCTCACGGAGTATTCCGACAAAATGTCGCTGGAGGCGTATTGGGAGCAGACGGGTCGTAAGCTGCTCTTTATTCGCCGCAATCCCAACGGAAAAGGCAAAAATAAGGGCGTCGAAAATTGGATTCCCCCTTCAGATGGTATTTTACGCACTACCAACTGGACCGATTTGTTGATTTCGAAAGATGAAAAGGAAGTGCAAGGACTTTTTGACTTTCCCAAAAATATAGAAGTACTCAAAAACCTTATCCTCGCGGCTGGTTGCGGAGATGGCGATGTAATTTTAGATTTTTTTGCTGGCTCAGGTTCAACAGCTCAGGCTGTATTGCAGCTCAACGAAGAAGACAGTCTTCGTCGGATTTTTTTGTTGATACAAATCGCCGCACCTTGCCCTGTAGATAGTGATGCTTATCAAGCGGGTTATGTTACTTTGGCCGATATTACACGACAACGTATTATGAATGTTTGTGACAAACTAAAATTTTCGCCCAAAGTGCTTTTCTATCGACTAGGGAAAGCATAAGAAATGAAAAGACCCTCCAAGTTTTTGAAACTTGGAAAGTCTAGCAAATGACCTGAAGGTTTTAAACCTTATCGGGGTTCGGATGCGTCCACCCTTGGCGATAAGGACGTTGTAGAAGACCATTGGCTTCGCGGTCGCCGACGATACTACGGGTTTTGGAATCATACACGATAGGTCGGCCAATCTGCATAGAAATGTTGGCCAAAATACAACTTGCCGTTGAGATGTGGCCTTCTTCAATGTCGGCTATGGGGCGGCCGTTGTTTTCGATAGCCGCCAAAAAATCCAACATATGAAGCCGTGTAGCAGGAGCAGCGTTGAGCTCAATACGTTCCTCAGTTAGGTCTTCGGGATATTTTTCTTTTTCAAATACTACGTCTTTGTGAATACGTTCACCTTTTCCTTGAGGAATAAAATCATACGCCATTGTACTACCCCAAAGGGTGCCTTTATCGCCATACAATGTAAACGACCACGGATAGTCGGGATTGTTGGGCGTACCCCAAGAGCGGTGTTGCCATACACAGTTTAGACCATCATACTCAAAAATGGCCGATTGAGTATCAGCAATATTAGATTTCCCTTCTTTTTGTACATAAATACCGCCAGTAGAACTAATGCGTTTGGGCCAGCCTAGTTGGAGCATCCAACGAACTGTATCAAACATGTGAATGCACATATCACCCATGATGCCGTTGCCGTATTCCATGAATGTACGCCACCAACGAATATGAGGAAGACCATCATAAGGGCGGAGCGGAGCGGGACCCGTCCACATTTCGTAGTCCAAAAAGTCAGGAACAGCTTGTACTGGTGGATTGCCGTTGTTGCGCATATGATAATAACAGCACATTTCTACGTGCGAGATTTTACCCAAAAGACCTGCGTCAACGATGTTTTTTTTGGCTTCGATGAGGTGAGGGGTACTTTTACGTTGGGTACCTACTTGCACTACGCGTTTGTATTTACGGGCGGCGGCAACCATTGCTTCCCCTTCCATTACATCTACGCTGATGGGTTTTTGGACATATACGTGCGCACCAGCCTTCACGGCGTCGATGGTCTGGAGGGCGTGCCAATGATCGGGCGTGCCAATGAGCACAATATCCATTTCATTTTCGGCGAGCATTTTTTGATAATCCCCGTATTGGCGAGGTACTTTACCTGATTTTTGGCGTTTACTGACGAGCGTAGCCGCTGTCGAAAGCTGATTTTTGTCAACATCACAAAGCGCAACCACTTCTACAGGGGCTACCTGAATAAGGCGAAATAAGTCACTTTTACCATACCAGCCTGTACCAATAAGCCCTACGCGGAGGGTTTTGGCAGGGTGGATGATGTCCATGCCTTGCGCCCCAAAAGCAGTAAGGGCGAGAGAAGCGGCAGTTCCTTGCAAAAAACGGCGGCGATTGATGTAAAATGAATCCATGAAAAATTTAGGGGTTTGGAGGATATTTCAGTACCGTGTGTTTGTTTATTAAAGTGAAAGCCGCAAGAGAAATACCCTTTGGAGGGTGATTTTTGAAAATAGACTGACTTAAAAAAAATGCTATCTTTTTGCCTATAAAAAAGTATGTCGATGATATTTTTCTAATATTTGTGCGAATAGATTGAACGAATGATTGTATAATGTTTACCAAAAATCAGGATCTATGAAAAGTGGCTTATTATTTTTTTCAATAATTTGTGTATTAGGAATAGTCGAAACCCACGCCCAACAATTTGATATTATCTTAGGAACGGGTGTGTACGCTACTCCTTCATTGAAGCCCGTAGAGCCAGCTTATTATTTTAATGGAGAGTTTGAATATCATCTCCCTAATCGTAAGTGGGCGCTTTCGGCGGGTATCATTCGAGCCAAATACACCTATCGCTTAGAAGGCTCTAGAAGTACTTTGGGAGGAATACCGGTCAATCAGGGTTCAGAATTACAAAGTAATTTTCTGCTGAAATATAAGTTTTTTTCTAAAAATTGGCTGACCGTGCAAGCAGGTGCGGGTGTAGGGTTGGTGACTATGGGGCGAGTAGAAGAAATTCTAAGCGACCGAAGTGTAAGTTATTTATACGAAGTGTCCAATACTGATGTAGGTTTTCCCCTAGCGGTAGAAGCTTATACCAACCTTACAAAACATATTATCGCAGGAGTCAAATTAGGTTCTTTTATTTTTCCTGATTATCCTATCATCGGCAATAATCTCGGGCTACAGGTAAGATATAGGTTTTGAGGCGGCGGCCTATGGAAAGCCGCCGTCGTTAATGTTAGGGTAAAGAGATAGTTATAGACTGCTTTTCTTGAAGGGTATGGCCTACGGTAAAAGTTTTGGCATTTTTGCCCAATGAAAAGTTTTCCAAAGGAAGACTGCCATTGAGTACAGTCAGTTTTGTTTGCCATCCATTCCCCGCTTTTTTAAATTGGACTTCCCCATAAGCGTGGCCATTTGACCAAAAATAAGAACCTACTTTGGGCGTAAAGGCCATCGATTTTTTTACCCCCGAATACTGAAAACCTGTAAGTGCCAATACGGCTCCCCAGCTAGTCATGGCGCGGGCGTAGTGGTGTCCGCATTCGGCTTCGTCAAAGGGGCTGCGTTTTTGGCCGTCGTAGCGGTCTCGGATATTTTTAATACAAGTCAAGCCCGTTTCGGTTTGGCCCTCGTAAAGCATCCCGATAGCGGCGGTGTATTCAAAACCTGTCATTACTTCCGAAAAATAAGGAAAAGGAATGGTAGGCCGACCTCCGCGTGGGTAACTTGCCATTAGCAGTGCTGCCTCGTCGCCCAGTGCATAGGAGCGCATATTGTTGAAATGGTTGAGCATCGTAGGGCGATAATTATACTTCATGATACTCTGCAAGGTTTTCTGGACGTTTTGCGGGTTTACCAGATAGCCGAGCCCATATACATGAGCCATGTATTGCCCAATCAACTGATCCACCAAACATCCTTTGCCCAACTGATAAGGTGGGTCTTCGGTATAAGCCCGTCCACTTGCTACAGTAGCCATCAAAATATCTTCTTTCCGAGAGGCGGTTTGTATGATTTGTTCGTAATATTCACCATTAAAAAGTTTTTCATCGGCAAAGCGGCGCCCTTGCTCAAATAACCGACGGCATTCGGCCGCAAAGATAGGCTCGCCCATTGCTTTGGCCATTTCTTCCATGGCTCTTAACGCTCCCAAATACCATATTTGCATCTGAGGATTGGGACCATAATATTCCACATCCATAGTATTGTGTTGTACACCTTCCATGACACCGTCTTTGTCACCATCCCAGCCACCTTTGAGCCAAGCAAATTCTAAAGAACGCTTGACCGAAGGATACAATTCTTTGAGAAGCTGAGAATCTCCCGACAATTGCCAATCGCGATACATCCGCATGATGGTTCCCATCTGACCATCGGCAGCGGCAGCTTTGTAAGACTGAGCTTTGGTGGCTAAAGGCAATCCTACTCTAAAACTCATAAAACCCGTTTCGTCGGTAGCAAGGCCAAACTCCGTTTTGCGCATGGTTTGGGCTAATTTTCCAAACAAAAATCCAGTCGCTTGTTCATAATTCCATACGTGAGTGCAGGAGCCTTGGCAAGAACCATAATTGTCCATGCAGCCTTCCCAGCCCATCATAGTGCCGTCTTTAACCCTAAATACGGTTTGAGAACGTAGGGTGCTGAGGTTAAATAAGGCTGATTCTTTGACTACTTCGGGTAAATTACTTTTGGCAAAAGCACGCACAAATTCAAGCGTTTTTTGTTCCAAAATTGGCAATTGCGTGGCGGCTTTTTCGGCTACTTCCCAAGCGTCGGCGTATTGGGTAGCATAATAATTGCCCACGTTTTCGGCCGACCATGCAAATCGATTGGGAAAATGCCAAGTGATATAAAATGGGATAACGCGGGTTTGATGAGCTGGAATTTGGATTTTTACTGCCAAAGAAGCCTGCGGGTCATTGTCGACAAGCTTGGTTTTGTCGGTAAGCTCGCCGTCGGCACTAAAATCATCCCAAAAATCTAAAAGCGCATTTTCCCAGTCATTTGAACGCGAACTGCGGCGGTAGCTTACTCCATCTCGCGCTGGTGTAACTAGCGCCATTGTACCCCATTGTTCGGTTGTTTTTTTGACACTATCCGAGTACATAAAGATTCCCTGAACTTGTCCTGTTTTGCGAAAAGTGTTTTGATTGTGGCGTGCCCCAATCGGAATCAAATCACCCTTCCAATCCATGCGCGTTTTGGAGCCATCATTACCAATAAAATTTCGCATCAAACCACACACGGCTACCGTGATAGGTTGGTTGCTGGTATTGTGAACAGCATAATTGAGTACCGCCACAGGCATCCCACTTGCATCTGCATCGGTGGGGATAAGTGGATTGTAAGCCGTTAGCTTTACTTCTACGGGGAGCGAGGGGTCAGATAGATTGACCCTGCCGAAGGGATAGGACGCATCAAAAGAAACATTTCTGAAACGAGGAATACCGTGATTGTCGACGGGGCGGCCTTCTTTGTCTTGGTAATCCACGGGGTCGAGCGGCCCCATGAGACCTTTGGTGTGGGTTTTGCCATTGGCTTCTTTGATAAAAATGGAGAAAAAAGGAACACCATTGCCCATTTGACCACCACTAAAGCCTTTGGCAGGGCGATTCATGATTTCCCAATCTTTGAGTTCTCCTTTGCCCGAAATGGAGACCGTACCCGTACCGATACCGCCAAGCGGTAACGCTACGCGGTAAAGGTGCTGTTGATCGTAATGTTTAACTACTGGAAAATCTTGGGCGTAGAGCGAAAAGCCCATCAAAAACAATCCCAAAGTGATAAATGATTTCATGAAGAGTTTAGGATATTGATTAATGTTGTAAATTTGTCTTATTAAACTTTCTTTATAAAATATTGAATCTACTTCAGTAAAAAGTTGCTTGCTTTTTACGAGCTACCTTGGGCCTTTGGCACAAGGGAAAAATCATATTGATTTTCAAATTTTATAAAGACTACAATGGAACAAAATATAAAAGTTGCCGTCATCGGCGGTACAGGCAAATCCGGCAAATACCTTGTAAAAGAGCTACTTCATCGAGGTTTTCAAATCAAAATTCTTCTTCGAAATCCAGCGCATTTTCAAAGTGATAGTTCGCTAGTTGAGGTTGTAAACGGCAATGTGACCGATGCTTCGTCTATTGATTCGCTGTTACAAGGTTGTCAAGCGGTGATTAGTACTTTGGGATTAGGGACTCCACCTAGTGAGCCTACTATCTTTAGTCAATCTACTGCTCATGTACTAGAGGCGATGAAAAAGTACGATATTGGCCGTTACATCCTCACTACAGGTCTGAATGTGGATACACCTTTTGACCAGAAAAGCCCTAAAACAGCTTTTGCTACCGAATGGATGAAGCAAAATTATCCGATTTCGACTGCCAACAAGCAACTTGAATATGAACTTTTGGTACATAGTGAAGTGGATTGGACGTTGGTAAGACTTCCGATGATTGAACAAACCGACCAACGTGGACAAGTCAAGGTGAGTTTGGAGGATTGTGAGGGAGATAAAATCAGTGCAGCCGATTTAGCCGACTTTCTTATCTTACAGCTTACAGATACTCGCTTTGTCAGGAAAGCACCTTTTATTGCCACTATTTGATAGAAAAATATACCGAAGGAGACAGATTTTTAGTCTCCTTCGATGTAAATTTAGGAAGATGACTTTATTTTTCATGGATGATTTCAATGGCTTTTTCAATGATTTCATCTCGCCCTTCTTTGATTCCTTTGATGGTGGGCCTAAGGGTTATATCTGGTAAGATACCGATTCTTTGCGTTTCTTTTCCGTCAGGATAATATACCCCAATTCCGCTTATCCATGTGCTTATGCCACCTGGTAAAAAAAACTTTGATACATTGCCATCGGCAGCAGCCGTGGTGGAACCAAGGACGATAGCATTGGGGGCTACTCGATAAGCCATAGCATGAAATTCGGACGAACTTTGCGATAATTCATTAATCAAAATCACCACTTTGCCTTTATAAAAATCTTTATTTTTCTTTCCGACTGAGACGGGTTTGCTAAAAGTAAAAAGCCCCGGAGTAAGGATATTACCACTAGTAAACTTCACAAAGGGGCGTTTGGTGGGCATTAAAAAATTGCACAAATCGTCTAACACAAAGTCGGTTGGATAATTTCGGTTGTCAATGATGAGTCCTTTTGAGTTTTTGATTTCTTGTATCAATCTTGGTAAATACCCCTTTTTCAGGGTGCTATTGTTGAGGTAAGCGATTTCTTTATCTAAATATTTAAAACAGGTATCTTTGGGATAATACCTACTAGGTATCTGTATGTTTTTCAAAGCAAATAATTTTGTTTTTACATCTATTGGGATTTTGTTACGTAGGATTCTAAAATGAATGATTGAGTCATTGCTTCTTAATAAGTTTTGGGCAATATCTCTCAATTGGGTAGGGGTATTGGAAGCAGGAGTGTACTTTGATTTTTGTAAGATGATATCCTCAATAGTTTTATCGTTGACGTGAGTGATTACATCTCCGATGACCACTTGGTGTTCTGTTTTGGGTTTTGTTTGATAAAATCCCGTAATAACGGGCTTGTTTTCGACGAAAGTTACTTCTAAAGGAGCGTAATTATTTCCAAAGAAATGGTTAAGAGCGCGGTTGTTTCCCAAAATAGTGGCGTGTGTATCTCCAACCCTCCCAATAAGTTCTAAAGTAGTAAGTGTGTATTCGGTGTTGTTGTTGGCATTGATAAATTTGGGAATAAACTCTTCAAGTACGTTTTTCCAATCTTCTTGGATGAGGTTTTTGTAAGGGAAATAATACTGAATGATATTCCAATATCTATACAGCGACAAAAGCCTAAATCCTACGTCGGGATAGCTCATGTTTTCATAAGGGCTTTCATGTTTAAAATTGGGGTTGCTTGTATTGGAGTGTAGTTCTACATAATAATGACGATTGGACCTATGTGCATGTTGTATTTTGGAAAGCGAAGAAGACAATGCTGTTGATAAGTTGTATTCTTTAATCCAATCTAAATCAGGAGATATTTTAAGTAAAGAAGCCTTGGTGCTTTTGGCTTTTTGGGTGCTAATATTTCCTAAAGTATCAATCCATTTGACCAAAACACTGTCTCTTTGCGTGGAAGTAGTAGTAGTCAGTAGCCTAGGCAAAATTCTAAAAAGCTCATAGTCCCAGTTGTATTTTCCTTGGGCTATACTGGGATGGTAATATTTTAAAAACCCCCAGATTAGTCCTAGTACTTTGAGGTTTTCGACGGTTGTTTTGTCAGTTGGGAGATGTTTTATCTGTGATTCCTCATCAAAGGACCTGTCTTTATGAGCAGGGTATTCTTTTTGAAAAAATGGAGACAGATTTTCTATTTCTTTGCCGTCGATGTTTATTCTCAAATCATCAAACCACATTTTTCCTTTCCCTACCAACATCCCGCCTACTAGAATTTGGGTTGTTTTTGAAGGATTAAGGTTAAGTTTTACCTCATATTTTGTCCAATTACTCGTTCCCATGATTTTGTGCGGGCTCATATCTATATAGCCTACTTCAGGGTCGATTCTTAGCCATAAGCCTGCAAATCCTTCAGTAATATTTTCCATTTTAATGTAGCCACTAAGGGTGATTGTGCGGCCAGGGTAGCTGTGGGGGATGGTAAACCCCCACGCTTTATAATCTGTTTCTCCAGTTTTGTATTCGATACAAGCAGCATATCTTCCATTTTTGACGCAAAGAGTATCTAAGCTGAGGGTATAGTTATAACTGCCGTAGTCGGTCCAGCCGACAGGAGTATCTTTTTTTAGCAGCTCAAAGTCAAAATTAAATTTTGGTTTAGGAGATGTGATTTCTTGACCATTCAAGAAAAGGCAAAATCCCAAATTGAAAAAAACAAAAAAGTGTTTGAACATGCTGTGGGAAATATGGTGCTAGGAGAAACCTTCGAAGAGAAGTCTTACTCTTGACTTACTGCTGTTTTGTTGTTTCTTTTCAGAAAAAATGCACTGATAAGCGATACTACCAAGCCTACCGGAAACACTTCCGAAAACGTAATGAGAACGACAAAAAAGGGATTTTTGTACATTTCTTTGAAATTCTCCATTTCTTTGGTTTTGGCTGGTAAGTCGGCGGTGGGTGTTTCTTTCAAAACGAGGAGAATGTATTTTTCGAGATAGTCCGGCACAAATAAATAATAATAAAAGAGCCAGACTACTACATACATGATTGACGCGATAGTGGCAATCAGGATGCCCATTTTGAAGGCTTGCCCAAAAGAAATAAGCCCTTCGAGTTGTTTGTCACGATAGTTTTTGACGCCAAAAAAAATCAGCGAAAAAATAACGACCATTCCGGCGTAGCCAACTAGGTCGTTGCTTTTAAAATCGGGATTGGTATAACATAGGTGTACCATATAAACCATGTTGATACACAAGACGCTTCCCATCACTAGGCCAAAAATCACTACGTTTCTTTTCATTGGTTTGCTGTTTTGGTTGAGTCACAAAACTAGACCTAGCGTACTTAGGAGTATTCATACTTTAGTACCAAAATTATCAAAACACAGTTATTTCGTACTAAAGTGGGAGTTTGCTTAAGTGACTATATTGAGTCTTTTGGCTTTTTCTATGGCTTGCGTACGGCTTTTGACTTCCATTTTTACAAAGAGGTTGGAAACATGGGTTTTGACGGTACTCAAGGAAAGGCACAATTGGTCGGCAATTTCAGCATTGCTATTTCCTTGGGTCAAGAGTTGTAATACCTCATATTCGCGATTGCTTAGATTGAGTTTTGCGAGTTCGTCCTCATTAATAATCTCAGGGGTTAGATATACTTTTTTTTCGATAATTACAGTTTGTACCTTAGCTTTGACAAGCTGCGTAGCTATCCATATCCCTAATAGAGTAAAAAACACTGCAATGAGCCCCGCGTAGATGTCTAATGAGTGATTGACAATCAGAAACTTCCACTCTAGCCACTTCAGAAAAAATACCAAAATAGCTAAGAGTAAACCATATAAAGTAATATGTTTGGTATTGAGAAAGAGGTTTTTTATAAAGGTCATATTTGTTTAAGAAAGAAGTATAAAATTACGTAGAGGTACTTAAAACCCAAAATTCACTTTTAGGTTTTAAGTAGATGAAGGAGTTGATATACTAGCGAAGGGAAAATTTCACAGTCTGTGGAGTAACTACGCTATAGGAGTGCTTGGTAGTTAATAAATTAAAATTTAATAATATGTATAGGTTAAATAATAATATAATTAATAAATAAAAAATTGACAAAGGCAATTTGAAAGCTTGAAAATATACTATATTTGAGTCGCAAAATACCATAATAAATTAAGTCAGTGTATCATATAGGTAAAAATACCGAAAAGATGAGCGATTCGCTTCTTTGGTCCCAGCTGATAGCCGATGACCAAAATGCTTTTTCTATGCTTTTCGAAAAGTATTTGAGCCCATTGGTAAATTATGGAAAAACTTTGCTGCCTTCGCACGAAAAGGTGAAAGATTGTGTCCAAGATGTATTTGTGGATATTTGGCTCTATCGCCATTCGCTGAGTGAAGATGTAGTGGTGAAAGCCTATTTGTTTTCGAGTGTACGTAAGCGTATTGCCCGGCTGTATGAGCGAGACCGCATTTTTCGCCAAACAACCTCTTTAGAAGACTTAGAGTTTTCGGTTAGGTTTTCGATCGAGCACCAGCTGATTACTGATGAGACTATGGAGTTGGAAGTACAGCAACTCAACCAACTCCTCAATGCTCTTCCACCTCGCCAAAAAGAAACACTTTATTTAAGATACCATCAAGGATTGGCACTTGAGCAAATCGCCGAAATATTGGATATCAATCATCAATCGGTCAAAAACCTCCTTCAGCGTGCCATTTTGCACCTTCGCAAAGAGTGGAAAGGTACAATTTCATTGCTTCTTATGTTTAGTTTTATCACTTCTTAATTTTTTTTGAAAAAATTTAAAAAGAAGTGAGTACTCTACAAACTATCTGTCCTCTCTGCATTTGAAATTAATTTTCAGATGCAACCACGCGATTTATATACCAAAGTAGAAGACTTCCTTTCCGACGAATCTTTCCAGCGATGGGTCAGATTTAAGGAAAACCACACCCACTGGGAAGAATGGACATTAGAGAGTCCAGAAAGAGCTAAATTAGTAGAAGAAGCGAGGTTATGGATCGTATCGATGAACATAGACGATACCGAGCTTTCAGAGCAAGAAGTGCAAATAAGCCTGCAAGATACTTGGCAGACTATTCGGAGCCTCCAAGCACGTAAGTCGATTTGGCAGACCTATTGGTTTAGGGTGGCGGCGGCTATTGTGATAATAGGAGCGACCACTACGGCTTATTTTCTTTGGCAAAGAAGCCCCACTCATGCGGTCATTACTTACAAAGATTTGGTAGAGAAAGACACGGAAGGCTTGATTGAGCAAACCAATAATTCTAACAAACCTCAACTTATCACCCTTGCAGATGCTAGTTCGGTACTCTTACAGCCCAAAAGCAAACTAAGCTACCCCAAAGAATTCAGCGGCAACGAGCGCAAGGTCTATCTATCAGGAGAAGGTTTTTTTGAAATCAGCAAAAATCCTAGTAAGCCTTTTTATGTCTATGCCAACGAAGTGGTGACTAAGGTATACGGGACGAGTTTTAGAGTGATAGCCTATCCTACGCAGCCCAATGTGGAAGTAGTAGTGCGTACAGGAAAAGTAAAAGTGATGCCCAATGAAGAAATACAATCAGGTACCCAAGAAGGAATCATGCTTCTGCCTAATCAAGCTGCAAGGTTTGTAAGAAACAATCTCTCATTTGAAAAAATCTTGGACATTACCCAAGACAAACCGCTTATTGCTTCTACCAATACCATTGAACAACTGAGCTTTGAGTTTCGTGATATACCTGTCCAACAGATATTTACGACGATTGAACAGGCGTATTTGGTAAAAATAGAATATCCAAAAGAAAAGCTGAAAGATTGCTATATGACTACTTCGCTCAGCGATGAACCTCTGCCCGAAAAGCTTAAAATAATATGTGAAAGCTTAGGAAGTGATACTCGCTACGAAATGAATGGAAATCAGATTACAATAATTTCAACTGGCTGTAACTAACCCCCCTAAACCCCTGCCTATGCATTAAAAAAAGAAGTAAAAAAGAAAAGCGTCGAAATGCTGCAACATTCCAACGCTTAGAGCTTTCCTGAATCCTCTGCAAAGGAAAGGAAACGTCATGTCAATACCAGTCCTATAGTATTAAAGCTAACAATCAAAAGTATGGAAAAAAGTTTTATTCACCAACGGCTACTTTTTCAGATCGTGAAAATATCGGTGTTTCAAATGATACTTGCTGTTGTTTTTGTGGGAATAGCAATGGCCACGCCCGCAAAAGGGCAAGAAATGCTTGACTCAAAAGTGACGCTTGTTCTCAACAATGTGAGCTTAGAAAATGCATTGTCTGAAATTGAAAAAACAGCCCATGTCAAGTTTTCCTACAACTCACGTACGCTGAATCTTAGCCAGAAAGTAACTGTGAGCGAAAAAAATGAACTTCTCTCCACTGTACTTAATAAAATGCTTAAGCCGCTCAATATTAAGTATGTAGTAGTGAGTAAGAAGATTGTGTTAAGAAAAGAAAGTACCCCTAAAACGGGGTTGTTATACGAAAATGAAGCCTCCTCAAAACCGCAAGTAATAGGCAATGTGGATTGGGGTGTGAAAGGAGTCGTGACCGACGAAAAAGGTGAAAAACTACCTGGCGTAAGCATTACTATCAAAGGTACCACTCGCGGAACTACTACCAATGGCAACGGAGCCTACGAAATCAGTGTGCCTGATGGGAAGGCTGTTTTGGTTTTGTCGTTTATTGGTTATCAGCCTCAAGAGGTTTTGGTCGATAACCGAACCACCATCAATGTTTCGCTCGTTGCTGATATCAAGGCTCTAGAAGAGGTGATAGTGGTAGGTTATGGTACTATCAAAAAAGAGAAAAACATCACGTCTGTTTCGACTTTAGAAGCCGAAAAAATTACCAATCTTGGAGCTGCTTCGGTGGGCGAAACCTTGGGAGGACGGATTCCGGGGATTATTGTTAGCAACAGTGGCGGCGGACCAGGCAAAAAACCTTCTATTTCGCTTAGAGGGGGCGGTACGCCAGTGTATGTCATTGATGATATTATTTCTACCGAATTTCAATTCCAAACCCTTGCCGTCAATGATATTGAAAACATCTCTTTCCTAAAAGACGGCCCTGCTACGGCGATTTATGGGGTGGCGGCAGGAAATGGATTGGTTTTGGTCACTACCAAAAGAGGAAGTAACAAAAAGCTTTCTATCAATTACAACTTTGGACATGACTTGTCGCAACCAACTTATTTGCCGCGCAAAATCAGTTCGTACGAATTGGTGTCGCTCGTAAATCAGGTGGACATCAAAGAAGGTAATCCAGCGCGATACCCTGAGAGCGATGTTCAAAAATACCGTGACCAAACCGACCCCCTCAACTTCCCAAACAATGATTGGCAAAAGCTTGTGTTAAAAGAATTTGCGCCGCAGCAGCATCACAATTTATCGCTAAATGGTGGTAATGAGCAAATTAAATATTATGCCTCATTGGGTTATTTCAACCAAGGAACTTTGTACAAGTTTAATACTAACTGGTTGAAAAGATACAACTACCGTTTAAGTCTAACGGGAGATTTTGCCAAAATTGGCTTGAAAACTAGTATGACGATTTATGGCGTTGACGAAACTCGTCGCGACAATGCAAGCGGGTATGGAAGCGGGTATTTTGCGGTATGGAGTCACATACAAAATGCACCTCCTACCGACAAAGCATACGCTGATTTGGAACAAACCAAATATGCCAACAAAGGTGACCACCCTATCGTCGAAATCGACCCTCGCAGTGGGTATGTTCGCAACCAAGACCGCAACCTGAATGCCTTACTGAACTTTGACTGGAAAGTGCCAGGCGTAGAAGGTTTGTCGTTTCGGGCCAACGGAAACTTGAGTCAGGTGCAGGCGTTTGGGAAGTCTTGGAACATTACAGCTCCACAATATGCCATAGGAAGTTCTACTCCTGCTAGTACAAATCAGCCCAATCTTGGTGTCTCGACTACTACGGGCTATAATTACGTATTGCAAGGATTTGGAAACTATGAAAGAAAATTTGGCGGGCACAATGTCTCGGCCATGCTGGGATATGAAGAAGCTTATGGCTATAGCGAAAACTTCAGCACAGGCCGAAACTCATATGTGTTTGGGATTGACCAAATTTTTGCGGGGCCTCAAGCAACGGCTACCAACAACGGTTCGGCTTTTGAAAACGTCAGAAATGGCTGGCTGGGACGTGTGCGTTATGATTTCAAAGAAAAATATTTGTTTGAAGGAAGTTTTCGATATGATGGTAGCGATTTATTTCCAGCTGGAAAAAGAAAAGGATTCTTCCCCGGCGCAGCGTTGGGGTGGTTGATTTCTCACGAAAATTTTATGGGAAGTTTGGTTGAAAAAAATATCATCAACTTCCTGAAAGCCAGAATATCGTATGGTTCGGTAGGGCAAAATTCGGGTGTGAGCAGCTTTGCTTATGTGCCAGGCTATTCTACAGGTGGTGGCTACGTAGTAGGAGGTGTGTTGCAACCGAGCCTCAATGCCCCGAGCATTCCTAGCCCCGACATTAGTTGGTACGACCAGCAATCTTTCAATACAGGTTTTGATTTTGGGACTTTGGGCAATAAACTCAGCGGAAGCCTGGATTATTTTTACTTACGTACTACGGGCTATTTGGCTTCTCCATCAGGTGTGGGTTATACCGACCCTCTCGGAACAGCCCTGCCTACTCGCAAATCAAACGGGGCATTTAGAAGAGCCGGGTTTGATTTTACGGTCAAATACAGTGATAAAGTGGGTAAATTAAAATACACACTTGGTTCGAATTTTGTGAAGTTTGACCAGCTATGGGAAGTAAACCCCAACGAAGATAGCACCACCCTCAAAAACCCCAACACTACTTCGTATCACCAAATCGGATTCTTACAAACGGCTTATTTGTCAGCGGGATTGTACCAAAATTCAGCTGATATCATGAACAGTCCACGTCGATTGGCTTCAAATATAGCGCCGGGCGATATTATTTACAAAGACGTAAATGGTGACGGAAAACTCGACGGCGATGATTTTAGAAGAGTAGGGAAGGCTGGATTTCCAAGAGTAACTTTCGGCTTTACGGCTGATTTAACTTACGGTGGATGGTTTATGAATATGCTTTGGCAAGGAAGCGGAAAGCGAAGTATCTACTTGGGTGATGTCATTCAGAGTATGTATTCTCCTAATATCCGCTACGAATTTCAGACCCAAAACCATTGGGAGCCAGGCGCAGGCAATACCCAATTCCCACGCTTGATTTCGGGTGCAGCAGTGAATGGTGGGCACAATGCCGTCACTTCAGATTTTTGGGTGATCAATGCAGGCTACCTACGCCTAAAAGCGTTGCAGGTGGGTTACAACTTTAAAAATTATCTTTCCAAAGACTTAAAATTCATTTCAGACCTGAGGGTGACGTTGAGTGCTACCAACTTACTCACGTTTTCGAAGATCAAACAATACGGCCTTGACCCCGAAACAGGAAGTAACAACAACTACGATTATCCTGCTCAACGGGTGTATGCCTTATCTGTGAATCTAGGTTTTTAAACTCAAAGCAACTGAAAGCAATGAAACGATATATCACAAAAATAGTTTTGGCACTAACGGTTCTTAGTGTTTGTATTTACTCCTGTAAGCAATTGGACGATACACGGCCGTTTGACAAATTTGATGAGACTGCCGTATGGAGTTCAAAGAGCAATGCCATGCTTTTTGTCAACGGCGTATATTCATCAGTGTTAGGTCTATATACCAACACCGTTGAGGACGAAGTTCGAACCAGCAATATCATCCAAAGCGACGGAAATGCCTTCACGCGGGAGTCGATTACGAGAGATGATGATTATGGATTTAACCAATTTAGCAAAATCCGTAGCTGTAATCTCATCATCGAAAAAGCCAATGCATCGGCAGCTTTAGCAGAAGGTGATAAAGTAGAATTGGTAGCGCACGGGAAGTTTTTGAGAGCTATGACCTATTACTGGCTTGCGCGCCGTTTTGGAAGGGTAATATGGGTGGATAAAGTATTGACCGAAAACGAAACAAACTATGCTTTGCCTCAAACGACCAATATCGCCGACACCTATAACTTAATCATGAAAGATATAGATGACGCGATTGCGGGCTTACCCGCTTCGTCGCCTGCGGGGATTGCGACCAAGGCATCGGCTTATGCCCTCAAATCTGAAGCAGCCTTGCAAGCAGCCGCTTATACAGGCGATAACACTTACTACCAAAAAGCGATAGATGCAGCCAACGCCGTGATTGCAACTGGTAAGCCTTTGGAGACCGATTACGAAGGAATGTTTAACGAAAGAGCTAGATTTTCGCCCGAAATTCTTCTTGCTACTTACCGTGATAAGTCAAATACGGTAGTTTCGAGCATTCAGGATATGCAAGAGGCAATCCCTAATGTCAACAATGATGACCTTAGACTGCGCAATGCTACGCCCTTGTTTAAACAAGATAAGGTATTTGAAGATTGGGGTAAATTTTCTCCCACCCAAAACATCATCGACGAATACCTTGTCATTGATGCTGCCGACCCTTCTAAAGCAGTGAAGTGGGATCAATCGTCGCAGTTTTTGAAAAATGTTACCAAAAAACCTTCTACTTTTCTTGATAGCGCTATTGTGACAGGTACAGGAAGTATCAACAGTATTATGTATGATAACAGAGATAAGCGCTTGGCGGCTTCAATCGTCTATGATTCAACGGCTTGGTATGGCGAGTTGGTGACCACCAATCGCAACGGCAACCTGAACCGTATGATCAAAGGAAGTTTGAACTCTGGTTGCTGCACCCAAATCACAAATGCGTATTTCCGTAAAGGAATTTATAACGTTTCGCCCCGACCTTTTTATAATACCCCGGTAGATTATCACTGGGTGATTTTCCGCATGGGGCGCGTGTATTTGAACAAGGCAGAGGCATTGCTCATGCAAAACAAAATTGCGGATGCTGTAACCACCCTCAATATCACTCGTCAAGGGCACGGTGGCTTGCCGCCTTCTACGGCTACTACTGCCGAGGCTGCTTGGAAAGACTACAAACGGGAGCGTAGGGTAGAGCTTTTCAAAGAAAAAGACTATTACTGGAGCTTATTGCGCTGGGGAAAATACGGCGGAAATGCCAACGGAGGAGCTGCTCCTGGCGCTAAAATCGCAGAATTGCTGGAGAAACCGACGTTTATGGAAATCAATGCCACCCGTAAAGGATACCGCATAGAAGTCCTCAATTTCCAACTCAACGATCAGCGTATGTTTGACGAAACCCGACGTTATCTGTTGCCGATTCAGAATTCGCAAATAGTACGTCATGGGGCGATGACTCAAAACCCTAACTGGTAAATGTTCAATAACAAATGAGAAAGACGATGCAAACAATACATAAAATGAAGTATTTGCTTATCCTAGGCATGGCATTGACATTATCTTCTTGCCTTAAATACGGACTAGAAGAAAATCTGCCAAAATTCAAGGAAGCGCTTATTACAGAGGTTTTTATGGAATATCGCTTTGAAGACCCCACTGCCACATCGGGCGGAAGTCCAGTGGTGCGGAATGTGACGCTTACCTTGAGCCAAAAACAATTTAAAAGAAAAGAAAATACGGCCGGCGCTACCTTAGATTCGTTGATATTTAATGTAACAGTACCGGCTGCTTCTGGTAGTTTTACGGCTGCCGAAAAAGCGAAAGTATCTAAAAGTCGGTTGGTATTTATGACCAATATCTCGCCCGCCGCCACTATGGAGCCTTTGGAAGGGGCACCTATGCCGGGCATCCCTGGCGATTTTTCGCAACCTCGTAAATACAAAATTACCGCTGCCAATGGCGATAGTCGCGTGTGGGTAGTAAGAATTGCCAATTTTACGAATTAAACAAAAAAACTTCCCCAGTTGACAAAGGTAGATAGGTGATTTAAAACTGGGGGAGTTTGCCCATTGCTTCATAGGGCTATTGGTTAAGTATCATAAATAGTGGGTTATACCGATCGTGAAACTTAGGTTTGAATCCTGACATTTCATGATTCATTTATTGACGTATAAAAGGTCGGTTGTGATACAGCCGACCTTTATAAAAGCCCAACCGAAAACTGGTCGCAGCACTGCAATCATAAAAAAGATACCGCATTTTGACCAAATACTGTCGGTTTCTAAAAAGGGGAAGTACTATACTTTCTTAGGAAAAGAAGAAATAGAGAAGCGATTCCCGATGCTGATGAAGAAAAAATTTGTCGATTATGCAAGCTACGCAGGCAAAACAACGGAGGAGGTTTTTGGTGAAGACCTGAAACGAACCAAGGAACTATCTCTCCAAACGCTCTCATCATTGACCTTGATAAACAATGGAAAAGGCGGTTTTGAGTCGATTCCATTGCCGTCACCTGCTCAATGGGCACCTATTTATGCTTTTGCGGTGGGAGATTTTAACAATGACAACAAAACCGACCTCATAGCTGCCGGAAATTTTAGTGGTGTTTCGCCTTTTGAGGGGCATTATGATGCCAGTTATGGTTCTGTTTTACTAGGAAGTGGCACGGCAGCTTTTAGTGCATTATCGCCCCTCCAATCGGGTCTGACCTTAAACGGAGAAGTGAGAGATATCAAATCTCTCAAAACACTGAGCGGGGTGTTGTGGTATGTAGTATCAAGAAACAATGGAAGCCTTCTGTTTTATAAAAATTCAATAAAACAGAAAAAAACTAGTAGATGATTTATATCGATTTTGAAAATGACAAACAGTTATAAGCAATTAATAAGAAGTGTATGTCTGGCAAAAATTTTTGTTTTGTGGGTAGGCGCTTTGGCGGTTGATGCCCAACAAACAACCCCCCGCTTTCGACACGATTATTCTCAGACCTTGGTGATGAAAATCATGAATGCTCTTGTAAACAAAGACGGGTCGTGTCAAAAAGTATGTGATTTTGAAAAAACACTTGAGCTAATCAAAACCATCGATGCCCTGACGATGGGGGTGCCCAAAATAATTTATTTGGTAGGGTGGCAATACAACGGCCACGACGATCGGTATCCTGCTTTTTTTGAAGTTAATAACTCCCTGAAAAGACCGCAAGACGCGTCGGGCCTACAAAGCTTGAAATGGTTGATGAAAGAGGCCCGCAAATACCATACGACCATTAGCTTACATATCAACATGACTGATGCTTATACCAACAGCCCACTGTGGGATACTTACGTAAGCAAAGACATGATTTCGAAAAACAAAGACGGGAGTTTGAAAGTAATTGGCAGCTATAATGGACTCAGTGCGTACCAGATTAATTATCGAAATGAGTATGAAAATGGTTATGCACAGATGACAATCGACAAACTGCTAGCCTTGCTTCCCGAACTCAAGCAATCGGGCACGATTCACTTAGATGCTTGGTTTGCAAGACCCAGCGAAGGGCATTCAGAATCAAACATCATCGAAGCGGCTTATCAGAAGAAAATTTGGCAATACTGGAACGCCAAAGGAATAGATGTTACGACCGAAGCGGTGCTGGATTACATGGTCGGAATGGTGCCTTTTTCGTATCATCTTTATCCTATAAATCAAGATTTTTTCTTGAAAAACCCTGCCAAGGTATTTACTGGTACAGACTTTAATCCTGACGTGCCAAGTGATGTGGATTTGGGCTTTTTGTTTGGTATTTCGATGAATGCCGAAACGATTTTCCCAAGTGCTTGGAGCGAACAAATCAAAGATAGTTGGTACTTGCCAAGTGATAAGTTGTTAATGCCGCAGGTGCCTTGGAGCGAAATGAGACGTACGTATTGGACTAAAATTTTTATCAATGAATTTTACGAACACTGTCCTCAATACTTTTTTCTGAATCGACATCAGCGATTGAAGGTAGAAGGAACGGGTAAAAATCGGGTCGCTCATTTTTCCGACGGTGTAAAAGTATCGCTGAAAGATAGTTTAATAACCAAAAATGGACTGACCCTTCGCAGTAAAAGTAATCTGTTTTTTCCTGCGCAATGGGTTTCCAACAATAGTTATGTTTTTTATTCCTACTGCGCCACAAAAGTAGCGTTGGAGGTGCCTAAAGAATGGCGAAATTATAAGATGGTTGAAGTAAAAGAAGTAACCGAAAATGGATTTGTCAAAAAAGGCAATATCGCTATTGTAGGAGCAAAAATCCAAATAGAGACTTTGGGCAATAGCCCTTTATTAATAACGCCTAAGTAGTAAAAAAGACTACTTTTGATGAGTTTCTCTAAACCTAATTTCTTATGGCTTTCCGACAAAGCGTTATACTATTTATAGTTTTATTTATCCACACCTTTACTATTTTTAGCCAAGTTTCGGTGACGAAATTTGGTGCCTTACCCGACGATACCCTCAACGACCGTGAAGCCATTCAAAAGGCCGTGGATTATTGTAAGGTAAATCGGGTGAAAAAACTGGTATTTCCCGCTGGGAAGTACCTAATCAGCGAGCCCAAGGCCATTCAGCTTATGAATGATGTGATGGATGGCAAAATGGGTCGCAATCCGCAAGACGTGGTATTTACCCCGTATTACCCGTACAGCCGAGGCATTCACTTTGAGGGAATTAACTCCCTCGAAGTGGATGCCAACGGTGCGAGGTTGGCCGTTAGCGGGTGGATGGAGCCTGTATCTATCGAAAATTGCAAGAATCTCACCATAAAAGGGTTGACCATTGATTACGAAACCATGCCTCATAGCGAAGGAGTGGTGGTAAACGAAGGGGATGGCTATTTTGATGTACGATTTTCCAAGGAATTTCCGATTAGAAACAACCTGCTGATGCTGCGGTTGATGTTTTGGGATTTGAGTAAAAACCGACTTTTAGGTAAAAGCATTTATTTTCCAAAAAAGAACGAACTGATTGATGCCGAAACGGTTCGGATTTGGGCTTCGTATTCCCAAAAACTCCTCGGACATGTAGCGTTGATAAACCACATGTTTCATTTTCGGCCTGCGATTCTTATCAATGAATCCATTAACACTGTTTTGAATCAAGTCACGATTCATTCCCAGCCCGGTATGGGAATCGTAGGGCATCGTTCCGAAAATATTTTGATGAATGGCCTGCGCATTGTCCCGCGTCCAGGTTTGTACCAATCGACCAACACGGATGCTACCCACTTTACATCTTGCAAAGGTACGATTCGTTTTGATGGCTGTACGTTTGAAGGTCAAGGCGATGATGCCACCAACGTACATGGTTATTATCAGTTGATTAAAAAGAAGTTAGCTTCGCAAAAGTACGTCATCGAAATGGAGAAAGCGTGGGGTACGCACGCCATGGTGCTCGATTATCCCGATAAAGGCGACGTGCTCGAACTTGTTTCGCGGAAGACGTTGGCCGTGGTCGGAAAATACACCGTTACACAATCGGAACCCAAACCTAAAGATTGGAATACGACCATTACGCTTCACAAATCTTTGCCCGACGATTTAGAAAATTATTACCTCATCGATGTGACTCGATTGCCACGTTTGGAATTTGTTAATTCGTACGTAGGTAGTCATTTGGCGCGGGCGGTGTTGGTCAAAACTCGTCAAGTATTGATTGAAAATTGTACTTTCAAAGAAAGCACAGGAACGGCCATTCATATTGGTGCCGAGGGAGATTGGCGCGAAGGAGCTGGGTCCGAAAATGTGATTGTGCGCAACAACCGCATTCTACGTTGCGGACGTGGCGACGGAACCAACGACGGAGCTTCGGCCATCGCTATCAACGTTAAAGCTCCTGATATTTCGGTCGCGGGTATTCACAAAAACATCTTGATTGAAAGAAACTTGATTGAAGGTGAAAATGCCGAATGTGGCATTTCGGTGGCGGGAGCCTCGGGCGTCACGATTCAAAACAATGTTTTTTGGGGCTGTAAAAAGCCCATTGTCACCAAAGCATCTGAAAATTTGAAGATGTTTCATAACTATATTGGAAAAACGAAAATCCTTCCTGAAAACCCATGAGCAAAAATAAAATAATAGGCTACGGCTTGCTTTTAATGCTGTGCTTTTGCAAAACGACCTTTGCCCAACAACGCGTACTTTTGAGCAATTTTGGAGCCAAGCCCGATAGCTACGAAAACGCAAGCCCCGCACTCGTCAAAGCCATTGAACAGTGCCGAAAATTATCCAATGCCACGCTCGTATTACCTGGTGGGCGTTTGGATTTGTGGCCAGATGGTGCGTACAAACAAGAAATTTACATTTCAAACAGTACAGAAAATGACACGTTATCGAAGGTTAAAAACGTCGCTTTTTTGTTGAAAGAGTTTAAAAACCTAACTATTGAAGGCAACGGAACGCAAATATATTTACACGGAAAAATGGTGGCATTTGCCCTTTTTAAGTCTTCAAACATCACGATTCGTAACCTCTCATTTGACTACGAACGACCCACGATGAGTGAGTTGATGCTGACGTCGGTGTCGCCCACCAAAGTAGAAACCAAGCTGCACCCTGACACTCGTTATTTTATTAAAAATGGAAAATTGGGCTTTTACGGAGAAGGTTGGAAAAGCAACAATCACCACACCATTGTTTTCAATGAAATCGACGAAACCCTAAAATACAGCTCGTTTAAGGCATTTTTGGAAAGCAAAGCCGAAGAAAAACAAAAAGGAGAGGTCGTATTTACGGGAGATTTTTCCAAAACCAAATTGACAGCAGGGGAAAGGTTGTCGATTCGTGACCCTTACCGCGACAATTGCGGCGGATTTATTAGTCTGAGTCAAAACGTGTTGTTACAAAACCTCAATTTGCACTTTATGCACGGATTGGGAGTAGTATCGCAGTTTTCCGAAAATATCACCATTCGAAAAGTCAACGTAGCGCCTCGTCCCGAATCAGGACGAATTATCAGTGCCTTCGCCGACTGTTTTCATTTTTCGGGATGCAAGGGTAAAGTGTTGATTGACAGCTGTTTCACTTCAGGTGCGCACGATGACCCTATCAATGTGCACGGAACGCATTTGCAAATCGTAGCTAAAACGGGTTCCAACAAACTCATGGTGCGTTTTATGCACCACCAAACGTATGGTTTTGAGGCATTTTTTAAGGGCGATAGCATTGCTTTTGTGAATCCTAAAACACTGCAACCCTTAGGTTATGCCAAACTTAAAAATGCAGTATTGAAAAACAACCGAGAAATGGAATTGGAAACTGATAAACCCTTTGCTGCCAATGTGGCCGTGGGGCAGTGTATCGAAAACCTTACTTGGACGCCTGAAGTGACGATACGAAATTGCCGTTTTGAACGAACAAATACGCGCGGTATTTTGATGACAACCCGCCGCAAAGTGGTGATTGAAAACAACCATTTTTACAAAACAGGGATGCACGCCATTCTCATTGCCGACGATGCCGCCAGTTGGTTTGAGTCTGGACCCGTACAAGATGTAGTGATTCGTAACAATGTGTTTGAAGAATGTGGATATAATTCATCACCAGGTAGTTATGTGATTGCAATTGCGCCCGAAAACCACGATTTAGTCAATGGTTTTTACGTTCATCGAAACATTCTCATTGAAAATAATACCTTCAAAACTTCGGTAGCACCCTTGCTGACGGCAAAAAGTGTGGACGGTTTGGTTTTTCGTTATAATAAAATCATTACGTCAAAAACGGTGGATTTTATGGCCGATAAAACCACTTTTAGAATTGAAGCCTGTAAGAATGTAACCCTCACTGACAATTCTTTCCCCCCTGGCGACAAGCCTATTCTGACTACCTCCCACATGGAAAAATCGGAAGTAAAAATGGATTGATACTAGCCTTAATAACCCTGCCAAGGTTCAAAACCTTGGCAGGGTTGACTAAACCAAACCTTAGAAGGGCTTTCTTAACCCCATGCCTTTATGAAATCAATCATAACCTTTTTCGCTTTTTTGTGTTTGGGTTTTGGAACATTGTGTGCCCAAATACATCCCTATGCCGTAGCCACCACGCCTTGGCTGGAAGAGCATGGCAATCACCGTGCTATCATTAAAGTGGCGCAACCAGCCGAGGTTGTTTATACAAAAATCTATTGGCGACGCCGTGACGCTAGTCCCCAAGAAAAACGGCTTTTAATAACCGATGAGAAGGGGGTGGAAGTGACTAATATTCATCGTGTTAAAATTGATAGAGAAGTTGGAGAGTTTGTCTTCGAACCGAGCCATGCAGGCGTTTTTTACGTGTATTATATGCCTTTTGCGGGGAAAAAGAACATCGGTTGGTGGGAAGGAAAGTACTTGACTCCTGAAAACAAACCCAATCAAGCTTGGCTCGAAAAGCATCGACTTTTGGCCAAAGATTTTGAGGCAAAATCACTTCCGCAAGCCTCAGTACTGAAAATAGAATCACGAACGGCTTTCGACAGTTTTTATCCTATGGAAGTGGGCGCGACGCACGCGGAAAGAGAGACATTGATTGGTCGTGAAAATAAAAATTTTCTACTTTTTCCAGAAGATAGAAAATTTCCGGTCCGAATGACGGAAAATATTCCTTATCGATGGATTGAGCAAAAACCCGCTAACGTGTTTCATGGTAAGGCATTACGCAATGAATACTATGCGTTTCAGATTGCCGTTTTTGCGGCTAAAAAAGAGCTTAAAAACCTCAAAGTAACGTTTTCGGGAAACAATAAAGTGACTTGTTTTAACACGGGAGGCACCGACGCAGACGGTCATCCGTTTACCAAAAAAGTGGACGTAGCCCAAGGAAAAGTACAACCACTTTGGTTTGGCGTTGATATTTCTGCGACCGAAAAACCGGGAAAACAATCGTTTGATGTAATCATTTCCGCCGAAAATGAAGCCCCCCAAACAATAAAAGTAACCCTCGACATAATCAATCAAATCCTTTCCGACCGGGGCGATAGCGAGCCATGGCGGCATTCTCGACTGCGTTGGCTAAATTCGACCTTGGGCATGGACGACCAACCCGTTGCGCCTTACACGGCTTTGAAAAGAAATGGGAAACAGATTACGTACCTCATGGGAGAAGTGTCGCTCAATGAGTCAGGTTTTCCAGAGGCGGTGAGGGTCAATCAACAACATTTGCTTCGTAACCCCTTAGTGTTTGTCGTCGAAACGGAGGCGGGAGTGGAAAAAATCACTCCTTCCTCCCTTCGATTTACCAAAAACAGCGCGGGCGTAATTTCGTGGGTAGCCGAGGGAAAAGGCCGTAGATTTAGCCTTCGTTGCGACGGAAGCATGGAGTTTGACGGTACATTGCTGTACAATATTCGCTTAAAAACGGAAACACCCCTGAATATAAAAGATGCTCGGTTGGAGATTCCTGTGGAGAAAGCCAATGCAACCTATTTTATGGGCATGGGGTTGCCTGGGGGATTTTGTCCCACGGAATACCAATGGAAATGGAAAGGCCCGCAAGACTCGTACTGGGTTGGTTCTGTAAAAGCAGGGTTACAATGCGAGATGCTGGGTGCCGATTACACAGGCCCCTTATTGAACCTCTATCATCCTGCGCCACCGTCGTCTTGGTACAATACTAACAAAGGAGGGTTTAGAATTTTGAGCAATGACGCGCAAACGCTCGCTACAACGTACTCAGGAGAACGGACGATGAACGCAGGGGAAAGCCTTGACTTTTCGTTCCGTTTATTACTCACACCCGTCAAGAAACAAGATACCTACGACCAGTTTACCAACCGCTATTACCACGACGGAAATAAGCCTGCCCCGTCGCTGAAAGATTTGGCATCGGGCATTAAAATTACCAATGTTCACCACGCAAATCCTATCAATCCGTACATCAATTACCCCTTTATTGCGGTCGATAGCATGAAAAATTTCGTGGACTATTGGCACAGTAAAGGCTTGAAAGTCAAGATTTATTACACAATTCGCGAACTGACAAATCAAGTTCCTGAGCTGTGGGCGTTGCGGAGCTTGGGCGATGAGATTTTTGCCGATGGCAAAGGAGGCGGTTTTCCGTGGCTACGCGAACATTTGGTGGAGCATTATGATGTGCAATGGTTCAACAAAATCAACGGTTACGAAGAATGCGACGCGGCGATTCGGACGGGTGGCAAATCCCGTTGGTACAATTATTACATCAATGGCCTCCAATGGCTGGTCAAAAACGTTGACATCGACGGGCTTTATCTTGATGACGTGGCCTTCGACCGAAATATGCTGAAACGAATGCGGAAGGTGATGAATGTCGTCAAGCCAGGTTGTTTGCTGGATTTACATTCCAACACAGGGTTTTCAAAAGGCCCTGCTAACCAATACACCGAGTATTTTCCGTACCTCAATAAACTATGGTTTGGCGAAAGTTTTAACTACGACAAAATGCCGCCCGAAAACTGGATGGTCGAAGTGTCAGGTATTCCGTTTGGGCACATGGGCGATATGCTACACAGCGGCGGCAATCCGTGGCGAGGTATGGTTTATGGCATGACGGTTCGCTATCCGTGGTTTACGGAAGGGGTGAGTTGTGACCCGCGTGATATTTGGAAAATTTGGGATGAGTTCGACATTGCCCATGCTAAAATGAGCGGCTATTGGGAAGAAAATTGCCCCGTCAAAACGGACAACGAAAAAGTGCTGGCAACGGCTTATATTCACCAAGGAAAAACCCTTATTTCGGTGGCATCGTGGGCGTCCGAAACCGTAAAAGTGAAACTGAATATCGACTGGAAAGCCATCGGCATCGACCCTTCTAAGGCAAAATTTACTATTCCTGCCGTCAAAAACTTCCAACAAGGCCAAACTTTTACCAAAGATGACGCCTTGGAAATCGCCCCGACGAAGGGGTTTTTATTGATTGTTGAATAAAAAAACGAAACATATTTTTTTTCATGAATATTTTAAAAAAAATGGGCTTGAGCTTAACCTTTTTGGCAGGACTGTCGTCAACGCAGGCTCAAGAATTAGCCGTGTTGGACATGAGGAAGGTTGAAAAAATAACCCCAAAGACGTTACCTATGCAAGCGAGCAATCCTTCAGGTAGTATGTTGGCGGCTAATAACCAGTATTTTATCAAAAATGGTGAACCGTGGTACCCACTGATGGGCGAAATTCACTACAATCGGGTAAATGATCAAGATTGGGAAGAAGCACTTCTGAAAATGAAAAGTGGCGGTTTGGGGATTGTGGCCACTTATGTATTTTGGAACGAACATGAAGCGCCAAAAGGGACATGGGACTGGGAAAAAGGACGGAACCTACGGCGGTTTGTCGAACTGTGCGGAAAACATGGACTTTATGTTTGGCTACGAATCGGGCCGTGGTCTCACGGGGAGCAATTGTACGGCGGACACCCCGATTGGATAAATTCAATGAAGGGCAAGCGCTCCAATGATTCGGCATATTTAGCAGAATCTTCTCGGTTGTTCCAACAGATTGGTAAACAAACAAGCGGCTTGTACTTCAAAAATGGTGGGCCAATCATTGGGGTGCAGTTGGAAAACGAATATGCGTCAGGGCAAGCGGAACATATCTCAACGCTTAAAAAAATGGCGCTTTCCAGCAAAATTGAACCTGTTTTTTGGTCGGTGACGGCCAATACAGTCTTTGACGATACCAAGGAACAAGTGATTCCGCTCCAAGGTGGATATCCATACCGTGGTTGGGAAAAAGACGGAGGGAAGGCTACCAAAGATTTCCTCTATGGCAACGACCAATGGATTATGACCGATGCTCTTGGTAAGGTATTTTATGATACCAATCGTTTCCCAAAAGGCATGTGCGAACAGGGCTGCGGGAGTCAGGTGACTTACGCAAACCGTTTTGTGGTGGAACCACATATCGTAGAAGCACACCTTCAAAATCAAATGGGGCGAGGGATGAACATGATGGGGTATTATATGTTTCACGGGGGTACCCAATCACCTGGACTCAAAGAGCCTGGCTGTCCCGAAAATTATGATTTTCAGGCGCCCATTAGCGAATTTGGCTACTTGCGCCCTTCATATAAATACCTGAAAATTTTACATCATTTTGCCAATGATTTCGGAAAAGAGCTGGTACAAATGCGTGTTGTAGAAGCCCACAATCCACTCCGCGATGAGTTGAATACGGAAAAACTCAGGTACATAGGTCGGGTCAAAGACAACCACGGGTTTGTGTTTTTATGTAATGCCCAAGTACGGGTACCCATGCCTGATAAGCAGGTGTCTTTGCAAATAAAACTCCCCAATGAAACGATTAACTTTCCGACGTTTATCCTGAAAGGGGAAACCTCGCCGATTTTACCGTTTAACCTAGATCTCAATGGTATTTTAATAAAATATGCCCTTGCACAACCATTTGCCAAGGTTGAAAATGAGGGGAATCTGATGGTATTTTTTCAAAAACTCAATGGCGTTGAGCCGCAAGTGGCACTTGATAAAACCACCCTACAAGAGATGAAATCTGCTGGTTGGATACTTCGCAAGAAAGATGGTTTTGACGTATTATCTTCCTCAAAATCAAATGTAATTGAACTTAAAAATGGTAAAGGAAAGCGGGTGACCTTGGTGTTTTTGACGCGTACCGAAGCCGAAAAAGCATGGCGTATCAATCTAAATGGAAAGCAAGCATTGGTACTTTCGGAAGCTGATATGGTCTTGAAAAACAATGAAATAGAGTTGCTTCAGATGAAAGTGCCTACTTTCGATTTTAAAATATATCCTGCCAACACAATAGCATTTGAAACGTCTATGAAGAAGATTGAGTCGTCAATTTGGGATAATTATACAGTAAGTGTTCCCCAAAAGAAACCAGCATTGAACCTACAAAAAAGGGCAACAAATGAAATCGAAATCGGTAGTGCAGAGGCCTTTCCTACTTATATCAATGATGTGTTTGTGAAGGTAGATTATCGAGGCGGGCAAGCAGAAGTATGGCAAGGCGAAAAACTGAAAACCGATCACCTTTTTAATGGGGTGCCTTGGTTGTTGGGCTTAAAAAATTACCTTCCATACGGGCAGTTGATTGTGCGTTTAGCAGATTGGAACAACAGCATAACGGGCATTTCGGCTGAGGTAATTGACGATATCAAGAAAACAGGGCCTTCTTTCAACGCCATAGAGGTAATCTCCCAATACAAAACATCGGTTAAAATGAACCCCTAAACATCCCTTTTTTATGTTAAAAGTCCTTATTAAAATCGGTTTATGCCTCGTAATTGTGGGCAATGCTTTTGGTCAAAAACATCCGTTGAAACTTTGGTACAAACAACCTGCTTCGGCTACCACACCCGACAGCAAAGACGGTTGGAAAGACGACCAAGAATGGCTCAAAGCGCTGCCAATTGGGAATGGAAATATCGGTGCGATGGTGTTTGGAGATGTTAACAAAGAACGCGTTCAGCTCAACGAAAAAACGCTTTGGAGTGGTAGCCCGTTTGACAACGATAATCCTGACGCACCCAAGTATTTGGACGAAATTCGAAACCTTCTTTTTGAAGGGAAATTTAAAGAAGCAACGGCTTTGACCAATAAAACGCAAATTTGTAAAGGGCAAGGTTCGGGGCATGGAAATGGTGCCAATGTGCCTTTTGGCTGCTTTCAAACTTTGGGTGATTTGTGGTTGGATTTCGGAAAACAAAGTGATTATCAGTCATATTATCGGGATTTGAACCTGAATGAGGCTATTGCCAATGTCAGCTATACCCAAGATGGGGTGACTTACAAACGAGAATATTTTGTCAGTGGACCTTTGAACGCATTAGTAGTGAGGCTAACGGCGGATAAAAAAGGCGCTCTTAGTTTTTCGGCTTCGCTGAATCGTCCTGAGCGTTTTACTACCGAAACAAGTGACGGAGAATTGCGAATGTTTGGCGCGCTTCATAATGGTCAAGGTGGTGATGGTATACAATATATAACTCGACTCAAAGCTAAGTTGAATGGAGGGACGCAATCATTTATGGATGATAAATTAGTGGTAAAAAATGCCGATGAAGTGATTTTATACCTGACGGCTTCGACCGACTATTTGCCCAATTATCCCATTTACAAAGGCCGTGATTACAAAGGAATTACGGCGGCTAATTTGAAAAAAGCATTAGCTCAACCATTTGGGCAAGTCAAAAAAGAGCACCTTGCTGATTACCAAAAGTATTACAACCGAGTGGTGTTGAGTTTGGGTCAAAATACTGCCGATAATATCCCAACCGACGAGCGACTTTTGGCCATTAAAACCTCAGACAACGATAATTATTTGACACAATTGTATTTCCAATTTGGTCGATATTTGTTGATTTCTTCGGCCCGTGAAAACACGCTGCCGGCCAACTTACAAGGCATTTGGGCCAACAAAATTCAGACGCCTTGGAACGGCGATTACCATACCAATATCAACATTCAGATGAATTATTGGCCTGCCGAAGTTACCAATCTTAGCGAACTACATTTGTCGATGACGCAGTTTATCAAGGACATCGAAAAACCCGCTACCAAATCGGCTTCCGTACAGTTTGGGTTGCCGGGATGGAGTGTCAATCCGATTGTGAACGTGTGGGGTTTTACCTCGCCTGGCGAGCACCCTTCGTGGGGATTGACGTCGGGGGCGAGTGGCTGGATTTGTCAACATTTGTGGGAGCATTATGCTTTTACAAAAGATAAAAACTATTTGCAGTCGGTGTATAGTACGCTGAAAAATGCGGCTCGTTTTTACAAAGCTTGGTTGGTCGTTGACCGCGAATCGGGGCTGTTGGTGTCGGGGCCTGCGTCCTCGCCCGAAAATGGTTTTGTGGCGCCCGATGGTAGTCGAGGTTCGATAAGCATGGGGCCTGCCCACGACCAAGAAATTATCGACGAGCTTTTTGGCAATGTCATCAACGCCGCAGAAATTCTCAATGACAAAGACACTTTTATCGAAGAATTGAAAACAGCCCGTAAACAACTTCAACCCGTCAAAATTGGGTCGGATGGGCGCGTGATGGAGTGGGCTAAAGAGTACAAAGAAGTGGAGCCAGGACACCGCCACATGTCGCATTTGTACGCGCTTTACCCTGGGAATGCGTTTAATTACAGTCAAACCCCGCAGTTTGTGGAAGCGGCCAAAAAATCACTGGAATATCGTTTGGCCAACGGAGGTGGAGCGAGCCAAACGGGCTGGAGCGCGGCATGGGTGACTAATTTTTGGGCGAGACTGAGAAACGGTGATGAAGGATTGAAAAACTTCAACATTATTTTGAAACAAAAATCAGCGCCTAATTTCTTTAACCTTCACCCACCTTTTCAAATCGACGGAAATTTTGGGGCGACGGCGGGAATTGCCGAAATGCTTCTTCAAAGCCACGACGGAAACATTGAACTTTTGCCCGCCTTACCCTCGGCTTGGAAAGATGGCGAGGTCAAAGGGCTTTGTGCCAGAGGTGGTTATGTAGTGGATATGAAATGGAAAGACGGGAAGTTGACCCACGCGCAAGTATCATCAAAACTAGGCGGAACGGTCAGTGTAAAATACGGCAAAAACACCAAAACAATCACGGTGCAAAAAGGAAAGCCAACAACCATTGCCCTTTAGACTTGCTATGACTATTATAAACTTGGCAAGTCTTTGATTTGAAATTTAAGGATTAGATAAATTAGGTAAGAGATGAATGTATCAAACCAGACTGCCTCCTTGAAGTAGTCTGGTTTTTTTGTAGAAGTTTAGAAGTCTTCCTTTTGAAAGGTAAACTCTACCAAGCTGTTCATGGCTTTCTGTAGAGTGGACCAAGGATTTTAGCATCAATATAAAATGTGCCAAAAGGAATAAGGCAAGCAACCAATATTTTCCAAGTAATTTCTTTGAATTTCCACTGTTGCTCAATGCCCACTTGAAAGGTATTGAAAATAAAAAGCAGAAACAAAGCACCGTGTATAGGGCCGAGGGTTTTGACCATGCCAGGGAAATGAGCAAAATGTTTGAGAGGCACAGCTATAAATACCAACATGAGGAGAGAAATACCTTCTAAAAAGGCCAAAAGTCGTAATCGGCCAATAGGAGTTTTGAGATAAGTCAACATGATTAGAAAGGTCTAAAATAAGGTCGGTGGGCAAGGGGAGAAAAGGGCCAAGGTATGGCGATAAAAATGATGAAAAGCGTAATACTAAACCACATAAGCATGGTTTTGTACTTTTCTTTATCGGTCGGTTTTCTCTTCGCCAAGGCCGACCCTATGGTGATACATACCACGGCCACAATCATGAGGAAAGAATGAATCAGGCTAAAAAAAGTGAGTTCCCAATACTGAATCCCTTTTGCTGAATTGCTCCAAAATGATTGAATAATAGGGCTTTGGCTATAAAGAATAAGACCTATGGTCAATTGCAAATGAGCGATAGTGGCAGTCCAATGCCGCAGGGCATTATCGGTTTTGGAAAAAAGGAGAGCGTGTGAGTAGCCACTCCATGCGCGATAGATAGAAACGAGCAGCGCAAGCAAGACCAACCATCTGAATACCGAATGTAAAGTGAGTAAAATAACGTACATTTCTTTGCTTTTAAAATTTAGGCAAAGGTCGTCTGAAATGGTTGTGAAGAGTAGGACAGATACACCTAAAATCAGGATTTTTCAATCATTTTTCGATATTGCATAGGTGTCAATTTTTCGCATTTTTTAAACAATCGACTAAAATAAGAAGCATCATACATTCCTAGTTGAGCCGCAATATCGCTAATAGAATGGCTGGTTTGGAAAAGCAACACTTTGGCTTCTGTCACCAAAGTCTCATCAATCCACCGAGAAGGAGATTTTTGGGTAATTTGTTTGACAATTTTATTGAGGTGATTAGGACTTACATTGAGCATAGAGGCATAGTCCGTCACCAGATGTTTGGTATGAATGTATTGGTGAAGTAATTCTTTGAAACGATTGGTCAAAGCTATTGCCTTTTTATTTTCACTATTGGAAAGTGGTTGATAAGTCGTATTTAAATCGCAAAGAGCAGCGATTAAATAAGATTGAATGATGGTAGGGTTTTTCAATCCATTTTGTGCATATTCGTCATGGATTCTTCCAAAGGTTTGACGGAGATAATTGGCAATGGGGGGAGTAGGCCGGATAATGGGATTACCCCAAATCGTCAAAAATTCAAACTCTTTAATAAGGTCGCTGCTTCCTATTTTGCCCGTTAGAAAACTGTCGTCGAAACTACACAAAAAACCTTCGTTTACCTCGTATTGGTCATAACTAAACACCTGTCCCGCTGCAACTATCAAGCATTCATTTGTGTGGATTTGGACGGGATAAGCCCCAATTCGCATGGTAGCTACGCCACTTGTCAGATAAATCAAGATATGAGTATGACCTCGATTGGGAGGCACGGGAAGTTTGGAGATTTTGATGAGATCTTGTACGTTGACCATAAAAAAACGTCCATAATCTTGTTTGATTATTTCTTTAAGCTTAGGGTCGGGCTTCATAAAAGACCCTATAAACTCATCTGTATTGAACGTCTTAATATCCTTCATTACGTTAATTTAGGTTTTAGGAGTCAGGATTAAATCGAAAGGCATCAATAAAAAAGGCATAATAACGGATTTTGTACCGCTATTATGCCGCAGGCGCAAATCACTATATTATTGTTTGTTCAAAAAGGCCGAGTACATCCAAACTAGTTTTTCTTGAGCTCGTATGTAATCGCTCATGAGAGCGTTGCTACCTTCATCATTGGCATCAGCGGAGAGACTTAATAGTTCGCGCTGAAGCGATATAATGATCTTGAAAGACTCCAATATATCTTTTACTGCTTTGATACCATCCGAGACTTCGGTGCTTTCTACGATTTTAGATGCTTTTTTGTAGTCAGAGTAGTTGTGATTGGGAGCATAGCCTAGAGTGAGAATTCTTTCGGCCACTTCGTCGATTTTGAGCAGTAAGTCATTGTACAATTCTTCAAATTTTAAATGTAATTCAAAGAATTTGTCTCCCTTGATATTCCAATGATAGCCTCTTACATTTTGATAAAAAATAGAGTAATTGGCAAGCAAGGCGTTAAGTTTTACGGCGAGGTCTTGTGATTTTTCAATATCAAGGCCGATTGCATTTAGATTAGTCATGGTTATTGAATTTATGTCAAATATTTATCTTAAAACGCGTTCAAGTGTTTACCCATAGTTGATTTGTAGTGGCTAATTGCCAAATTTACTTGCTTTGTTCAAACTAAAGCTACTCGATATAGATATTTAAGGTAAGTACTTCCGAACATCAAAATCTACCGAATATATATCTTCTTTAAGTTTGTTGGGTTGTTTCTGCTGCCTAGAGAAGTACAGTTTTTTTTCTTTTTGATGAACAAAAGGACAAAATTCTGCCATACTAGAATTGATAGGTTGACCTAAATTTTTGGGATTTGTCCACTTGCCTTCTTTTTTTATACTAATAAACAAATCTACTTCTCCATAGCCTGTGGAGTCGGACGAAAAATAAATAAGATAATCTTCATCTGGGCTCACAAACGGATTGGATTCTCTGGCGGAGGTATTTATGGGTAAACCTACATTTTTGGGAGTTTGATAGACACCGTTTTTATATTCTGATACATAGATGTCTGATTTGCCTATTTTATCTTCGTTTTCTTTCATAAAATAGATATTCCTGTTTTTAGCCATTGAAGCATATGACTCAGATTCTTCGCCGTTGATGAAGTTGCCAAGATGATATGGTTCGCTCCAACCTCTCTTTAGCCTTGTCACCGCCCAAATATCAAAATCTGTTCTGTGAGCAGCGCGACCTGTTGTGCGGGTAGATTGAAAGAATACTGTTTTTCCGTCAGGACTAAACATTGGGTCAATGTCTTTCCATTGGCCTTGGGCGCTCGAAAAGGAGGCTACCGTTGGGGATGACCATTGTCCTTTGATTTTGTGCGATTCCATGATTTTTAGTGTGTCACGTTTGCCATTGGAACTCACCCAAAGGGCTATTTTTGAATCGGGCGAAATCGTGAGTCCAAAAACGCCTCCGTTTGAGATACGTTCTGGTTCAAACAAAGTAGGCTCGCTTTGAGCTTGACCGTAGAAAGATGCCAAAAAAGTGGCTAAAAAGAGGAAGTATTTCATGAAAAGTAGTTTTAAATGGCTGCTATAAAGTAGAGCCGACATATATGACGGCTCTACTTTGCATATAACACTACCGCTTTGCCAATAAGTTTCACATTTTTTTCTTCCTTTTAAAAAGCAAAAGTCGAGTTATTATTAACGCTTTCAGGGGTGTGGAAAAATGGGCTATTTGCTAGAGATAGATAAATTGAAAAGAGATAAAATTGAGAGAACAGTAGTGATTCTATCACGAATATGAGTAACTTTATTTCTCCACATCAACTCCTATTCTTTCATGAAATCCTTTTCTATTTATCTTCGTTGGGTATTCGTTTTTATGGTTGCACTGACGCTAAATGGCTGTCGCAAAGAAGAATCGGTTGAGCCGATTCCACCGCTTGGAAAATCTTTTTTGTCAGTTGAAGTAAACGGCAAAAAACAAATGTACATAGAGGGTGAAGACAACATGACACTCTTTAGTAGCTTCCAATTCAGTACCGAACATCCTAATCCAGGACATGGGGCAAGTTTTGAAAATGCCGATGGTACCATTAATTGGGGCTTCTTTTTTTTCTTTACTCCTGAAGAGTACAAACAAAATACGGGTAACTATCCATTGCTTTTCAAATCAGGGAAGCATGATTTTGTTAAACTTGACAAAAGCTATCAATATCTAAAAATAAGAGGAGTCGAGATTAGAAAAACTGAAAAGACCGCGTTGGGTACTCCTTGGAAAAGTACTGCTTACCAACAGAATGAGCAACCACAAGAGTTTGAAGTGACAGATGCTTATTTCTATAATTTGACCTATGATCGTTTTATTTGGGTAGAGGGCAAATTTGACTGCTGGATTGGTGATTTTGTAGAAGCAGAACACATCAAAGGAACGTTTCGTATTAAAGTACAACACGATCTTTAGTAAAAATCACACTTTTAGAGAGCCACGGAACCCTCTAGCGCTGTAGTAAGATTGGACGCCATTGTGATAAACAAAAACTCTTCCAAAGCGAAAATCTCCAAAAATAGCTCCGCCAAGTTTTCTCATATCGGGTGGAGTAAGTAGCCAACTTGAGGTTTTGGTATCAAATTTACCTAGGTTTTGTAGCATTCGATATTGGTCTTCTGTCAAAAGCTCAATGCCCATCTCCGTGGCCATATCGATAGCACTATCGGCAGGTTTGTATTCTTTTCTCGCTTCCAGTGCCTCGCGGTCGTAGCAGAGGCTACGGCGGCCTTTGGGGCTTTCGGCTGAGCAGTCAAAAAAAATGTACTCGTCCGTATTTGCCTCATAGCCTACCACATCAGGCTCGCCTTCGGTTTCTTCCATTTCGTTGAGCGACCAGAGTTTTTCGGGCTTTGCTGCTAGTTTTGCTTGTACTTTGTCCCATTCGATGCCTTGATGACGGTTCATGTTTTTCTCGAAACGAGTTTTCAAGATACCAAATAGCTCTTCGCGCCGTTCTTGGGGTAAGTTTTTGTTGTTCATGATTTTATTTGATGGGGTTGAGGATAGATTGCAGTCGGTTGTGAGCCATATTGAGTCCTTGGGCAAAAGGTAGTTGTAATATCTGGTCGCGGAGCGCCACCGACTTGTAGATAATATGCATGGTGAGTTTGCTGGTAGTAGGCGAGAGAGCTTCAAACTCCAAAAATTCAAGTTGCGGGGCAAAAGGCGTATTTTCCATTTCAAACGTGCGTGTGATTTTTTGGTCTAGCACAAACTCATGAATGACGCCATTGGATCGAAATACTACATTTCCTTGCGGATTACTCGTTTCGAATTGGTAGCTACCATGTACCTTGCTTTCGAGTTTCAAGACCTTCGTCCCCATCCACTGTGCTACGATTTCGGGCTCCACATATGCTTTGAAAAGCAGCTCGACAGGAAGTTCAAATTCCCGCGTGATTGTCAACTCCTGTTTGCCGTCTTCGGCCTGTATTTTAGTTTTATGTATCATGGTGAAAATAAGCTAATTGAAAGAGAGTTTGCGCTCTATTGTTTTGTTTTGTAGGCTTGCATAATGGCTTCGAGTTTGTTGAAACGCTCATCCCACATTTGGCGAAACGGCTCAATAAAGTCAGCGACTTCTTTCATTTTCTTGGCATTGATGTGATAGTAAATTTCGCGACCGTTTTGTTGTTGTTGGAGGAGTTCGCATTCGGTCAGGATTTGTAAGTGTTTCGACACGGTCGGGCGAGCAGTATCAAAATTGGCTGCGATAGCACCTGCTGTCATGGATTGGGTAGCCACTAGCAGAAGGATAGCCCTTCGGGTAGGGTCGGCTATGGCTTGAAAAACATCACGTCGTAGATTCATTGTGTAGTCATTTGACTACAAATATATGTGTAGTTATTTGACTACGCAATTTTTTGCCCAAAAAAATTCTAAAGATTAAAAATGCCTTTTTACGTGGTAGGATTTCAATAGGCTTTTTGAGTTCAAAAAATATTTCCTTGAAGCTTACCAAAGGAGGCGTTATTGTATTTTTAAGTCTCCATATCCTTTCGCATAGATGTTTTTGGTTTTGTCATAAAAGGCATAATACAATCTGTACAATTTACCCGAAGTAAACGTAGAACTTGGAATGCTTAAAATAATCGAACTGTTACTAGAACGGAGTCTAACACTGGCTTGTTGGTATAATTTTATATCGGAGTCCACGATAATGTACTTCATAATTGTAGGTTTGGTGTTGGTTATTTGTAGCGCTACCTGCGAATTACAAGGGTTGGGATAAGCCATAATATCGCTAACCAAAGGGCTATCATTTTCGGTGGTATAATTTAGGGTATCTGCAAAGTCAAATTTTTCTATAATAAACTCAGGCCAATCACTTTCTATTTTCCAGTCGTCGGCATCAACTTGACTAGGAACTCCAAATATGTTACGAGACGTAATTCCGGAAATTTGGATTGTGGTGGGTGCTGGAGAGGAAGAGTTACAAGCCAGACATCCAAAAATAAGAAATATCAAAGAAGAAGTAAGCTGTTTCATGTTACTGTTTTATATAACCCAATTGAATATATGTTGACAATACTGTTTTAGGCTAGTGTTTGCTATATTCATCTTTATAATCCCCAATGTGCTTTTCGCATTCTAAGATTTTTTTGTGTTGAGTTCGGTAATTGAATACGCCCGCTACAAAAAGGATAAAAGAGATAAAAATAAAGACGTATTCTATCACACGCCCATAAGATACTTCTAGCAGATTGTTGATAGTCAGGCCTGCAACTAAGAAATACATAGAAGTCCGTAAGAAGGCTAAAAAAGTAGTCTGATTGGACAGGATTGTTCTTTGAAACGCTAGTTTTTCTCGCAAAATCAGGTCTTTGTTCATCGTAAAAAAGCTCAGGCAGTAGAAAGTGACGCCTAAAGATACAAATTAGTCGGCCAACTTACCCATGGTAAAAGGAGGGAAGGAATCCCAAGTGAGTCCCAAGGCGACTTGGTGCCCTGAATCAACAAATCGAAAATTATAATTATCATGCCCATAAATGTATGAAAACATAAAACCCATTCCTTTGGAGTTTTTAAAAGGAAAAACCCGAACAATAGTTTCTAAACGAAGAGGAGTAACAGAGGCATGAGGGCGATGAATACACTCTATATTTTGCTTGATGACATAGCGCTTTTGGGTGTCTTTCTCAAACACCTTCATAAACTCATAGCTTCCCAAAAATCGATGTCGGCCATAAATCTTGATGTCGTTGTCGGAGTAGCCGCCAAAATTAAAAACACCCCAAAATAAATCGTGATAAAGCACATAGCCTAGGCTAAATGAAGATGTTTGTTGGGGGAGATTGTCATCGTCGAGGTGATTGATTCGGTAGTTGAGAATCAATTCGGAAAGGTTGGTGGAGAAGTTGGCGTTTTTTCGGTTCAAGATCTCCGATAGTTTTGTGTGAGACGTAATGGTTCGATAAATACTATCACTCTCTGGTGAACCGTCGGCGTACAGTTCGGAGAAGGCGCTACCATCTTGACCATTGGAATAATGCCCACTTTCAAAAGAAAAACTTACAAATTTGGCTTTTTGGGCATCAACAGGTGTAAGCCTATACATATGCTGAGTTCCCAATAAAATCCTGTAAGAAGGCATCCGAACGGGTAGCGAATTGCTAGTATAAATCCGAACTTGTGGCCTAAAAGACACATACCAAGCTTGCGTATGTGTTTTGGTGTTTATATGCTTCAAAAAATCATTGAACAAACTGTATCTGACAATTGGATTGGCATCAAGTAAGATTGATTCTTGTTTGGTATAAGAACTCATCAAACGAATATAGGCCTCTTCGCTGATAGGGTAAAACTGAACGTAGTCATTGAAGCTTTTTTGACCAAAGCTTCCCATGCTAACAAGTACGAAGGTGATAAACAACAGGTTTTTCATTGGTGTTTTACTCTAAAAGTATGTGTTTGATTTCGTCCACAATATCACTATCTATGTTGTTTGACTTAATTTCGGAATTGTCAGAATTATGATTGTGAAAAAATACAAAACTGATGCCTGCGTTTCTCAATGCCTTAATCACCTCGGCTGTATTGAGTTTGGAGTTTGTTTCAAGATAATACAGCCCATTGAACAAGATAAAAGAGACCTGATGACTACTCAAAAGTTGCTCTACCGTAGTTTGAGTGGGTATATCTAGGTTTACCACGGTCATGATATTTCCGTATTTAGCCATGAGTGAAAAATTGGAGAAATTTGATAACTTACGAATCAAGTGCAAACCTCTCAAGATACTCTTTTTTAGGGAGAAATGAGCTGTATCACCACAGCTACTTAGTCGATAATGGGGTGCAAAAAGATAACATCTCTACTAAGATTTTTGTGGGGTAGATATTGTTTTATCGGCTTCAAAACTTCTTCATCATGATTACTCCTCCCACAATCAGCGCTAGACCTATGATTCTTCCTACACTGATAGATTGTGGTTGTGCACCCATAATTTGAAAATGTTCCATAAGCATTGATATCAACAATTGCCCTGTCACTACTAATCCGAAAGTCAGACCAGGGCTAATTTTTGGAAAAGCTAATACAATCACAGTCACATAAAAAGCTCCCAAAATTCCACCCGCCCATGCGTAGGTAGGAGCCTCTCTGATGCCTTTCCAAGATATATTTTGAGAGGTTAAGAATATGTAAGCCACTAATGCCAAAACTCCAATGGCAAATGAAATCATAGAAGCATGGACAGGACTCCCGCCTGTTTTTGCTAATTTGTTGTTCATGCCCGCTTGCATAGGCAAAAATGCCCCCGCTACAAAAGCTAATATAATCCAGATGACGCGTTCCATATTGCTTATAATTAGAAGTTTAATACAAGGTGTATTTCTATAACACCCTTTTGATAAAGCAAAAGTCGGTCTTACATAGCGGCTAAAAAATGAACTAGCTTAAGAAATAAAGTTGAAGCAGTTCAACTTTTGCAGTTAAGTTTGTGATTAAGAATTTTAGAGAGAAATTCGGTAGACATACCGAGATAGGAAGCGATAATATACTGTGGTATTTCGTTGACAAATTGGGGATATAGCTTTGCAAAGTTTTCGTAGCGTTCTTCGGCCGATTGGGTGAGATTAGCGATCAATCGGCGTTGTTGGGAGGCAAGGCCCCGCTCGGCGATGATTCTAAAGAAGGTCTCAAATTTTGGATTGGCAGCTTTAAGTTTTTGTTCGTTTTCGTAGCTCAGTTGTAGCACGGTACTGTTGGAAATAGCCTCCACAAACAACGTGGCAGGCTGCTGATAGATATAGCTGTTGTAATCTGTAATCCACCAGTCTTCGATAGCAAGCGCAATGGTATTTTCTTCGCCTTTGTGATCCATAATAAACGAGCGAAGTGCTCCCTTTACTACATAATAGCGATACTTTGCCGTAAACGTTGGTTGAATTGCCAGTTGTTTTTTGCGGAATATCTTAGCCTGAAAAGCCTCACCAAAAACCGCCGCTTCCTCGGTAGTTACTTCTACTTTTTGTTGCAGAAAATGTATTATTTTTTCGGTGGGTAGCATGGAAAAAATTGATTGGTTGTGTTAAGCAAACAGCCCTTTTGGATGAAGAGAAGTTACTTAGGAGCGATGTTTGGGGCGCTTAAATGGGTTTTGGAAAACCACATCAAAAGCAGCATAATGAACCGACAGCGGAGAACTTACGCCAATGATATTGTTCATGTAGCCCATACTAAAAACCAAAGGGATTTTGGGCGGAGATAATGAATAATACAACGAAAACCTGCTCTCACGATATTTAAAGTTTGTCCAAGCATTGGTGGCTGTTTTTTTACTTACGGCAAACAAATACTCTGAACCCGCAATAAGGCGATGGATTTTTTTTGCATCTAAGTTGAAAGTGACTTGCAATCGAAACCGTGAACGCAGCTGTAGTATTTCGTCTAGGTTTTTAAAATGGGTTGTATAAAATTTCCTAAACTCTTGTCTAAGGGTAGGGGTGAATTTTATCCGTGATGTTTGTAGTAAGTAGGAAAGCCGGCTATATACCCTAAACTCTTGTTCTAAGGGTTCATTATCGTGGCTGTATGGCGGCTTTTCGAGATACTCGTCTTGGCGGCGATAGCTAAGTGCTAAGGAATATTGCCAATGAGGGTGAAACTGATGATAAAATTCTTGATTGATGACAATAATCGCTGGTTTATAGAAAGGGTCAAAATTGTCAGGATTACTTTTTCTTCCTAGCCCAATATACGACATAGATTGCCAACTTTTGTTTTTAGTTGTGTCTAAATCTTGACGGATTCCAATGGCAAACCATTCGGCGGTGTGGGCAGTGCCTAAGCCCGGAGGACTGATTTGAGCCAAGCATCTCGTAAAACCCAATACTATTAGAAATCCATAAACTAAGAAGTATTTTTTCATTAGTATAAAATTGTTAACTGTAAAAACTTTCTTAAATAGCAGACCCAGCCTATAAACAACTGGAAAATAGGACTACTCATTAATCTTCAATGGCTTCGATACCTTGTTCTTTAAGCCTTTGGAGACTTTGCTTCATGGTGCTGAGCTGTTCGGGGGTGTGGCCTTGCCATTCTGTCACTTCGCCTACTACTTTAAAAGGGCTCAGTGAGCGGTACGATTTAGTTGGATTGCCAGGAAATTTTTTATCAGTCAGGTTAGGGTCATCTTCAATAGAGCCAGTAGGTTCTACGATATAAATCCGCTCCCGTCCTTCCCCTACAGCCAGTTCGGCACCCCAAATAGCGGCTTCCAAAGTGGCGGTGAGATAAATATACTTTGCTTTGTTTCTTTTTCCATAATTGGAATGAAACCCCACTTCAATCAAATCGCCTTGCTTCAAATCTGCTTTTGTACCGTGATAATATACTGGCAGTTTATCATCATTGGTGAGTTCTTTTGACACATTATTGCTGTTTATCATGGTCTTCCAGGGGTTATGGATTAAACTTGTTTTTTGTCTCTTTCATTAGCTCTATACTTTGGCCCAAGTAAGAAGCAATAACCGCTATTTCTTGCTCCGAAAAGGTCGCAATTAGATTTTCGGTTTGTTGTTGGAATTCTTTATAAAAAGGTTCTAGAAGGGCAGTAATTTTTTGAGTATCCGGTACAATCAATACTTTTCTTCTGTCATTTTTATCAAATTCCCGTTTTACAAGTTGTTTTTTTTCAAACCTATCAATAAGACCTGTCACTGCTCCTGTACTAAGACCCGTCAGTTTGGCGAGTTCGCCCGCGGTGAGGCTACCTTTTTGCAGAAAAAATCCTAGGTATTTATGGTCTGTTCCAACAAAACCAGCGCTACGGGCAATCGTTTCGTGCAGTTGCAGAGATGTGTAAGCGTATTGTTGGCTGATTTTCCTTACTTCTAGGATTTTATTAATTTTCATAATGTATCTTAGCGTAAAAGTATCTTAGTGGCAAAGATAAAATAAAAAAAATGCTAGCTCAAAAAAAATGGAGAAAATTGGGTAAGAAGTTGAGGGGGAGGAAGGCAAGTTTACTTGTCGCTTATAAAATCGCTAGATAACTCCATAAAGGTAAGACTGCATTTCCAACAAATTTGTTGTTGGGCATGGCAGTGAGTAAACAACACCACTAATAGAGCGAAAAGCATTTTTTTCATGATAGAATAGGGTGAGAGGTGGCAACTCGTAAAGGTGTGGTGTTTTGAGGTAAGGCTACTTAAGTACTCTTGCTGATTAAAGATACTGAAGTTTCTCGTCTTGCAGTAAATAGACGACTTATTCGCCGCAAATTTGCGGTGTTTATGATGGCTATTCACCGCAAAGGGGTTAGTAGTATAAAGGATAGGGAAAAGCGGCGGAGGTCATTCTTCGTTGGTGGGAATATGTTTTTCGCGGCAATAATTGTCAACTTCTGTGTCATTTTTGAAGTAGCCGTCACAAAATTCTTCCAATTCTTTTTCTGCTCCTGCCACGTATTTTTCATTAGCAGTCATTAGCTTCTCGGTTTGTTCGATAAACCTTTCAAAGGCTTTGTTTATCTTACAAAGTTTGTCGATTGTCTTAAAGTCCAACTCCCGAAAAACAGAAGGATAAAGGACTTTACTTTGATAAGGGTTGGCGTTTAGTTTAATAATCCCAATTCCAAACGACTGATTAAGTCGTGCCATTTCTTCATTTAGACTGTCGCGAAATTCAAATGCTACTAAATAGCCGTAATTTGCCCAACTCGAATTTGAAACTGCTTGAAAAAATGCCTTCTTCAGTTCGCTATCGCTATTAATTTCTCTTTTAAGCTCATAAGAACTGAGCTTAAAAGTATCGACTCGATTGATAGATTTTAAAAGATTTTGACTTGCTTTCGTCTGCAAATTCAAGAACTTAATCCCGACCATATCGGGATGCGTCCAAATCTGATTACTGTCTTTTCCGTTTGATTGTTCGTGAAAGATAGTCTTTGAATAAGTATCCGTATTTTTGAGATAACTACTCAGAAGTTTATGTAAATCTCGTTCTTCGTAGGTCTCTAATTTATTGACTTTGGTGGGCTTTGTGGTGGATACTTCGGTATCACCACTCAAAATGTCAATCCCAATGTTTTGTTCGTTTTTTGTCAAGTAATAATAGTAGGTACCGTTAGGCTGTTTAATACGTTTTACCCTAGTGTCTTCGTTGCGGATAAAGTCACCTAACTGGGCCGAAATCGTAGCGGCGGGCGTTTTTCCGGCAAATTCATAATAGCTGTTTTCAAGAATATGCGTACAAATTTCAATTGAATTTGCCAGCTTATTTAAGTCGTCTAAACTTTTTAAAATCGCTTCTTTTATTGTCATTTGAGGGATAAGTAGAAGTTATGTAGATCAAAGGTTGATATATTATTATTATTATGTTTCCATAGCAATGCAAATGTATAATTAATTTTTACCCCTACGCGACAGCAAATGCCATTTGATTTTTGAGAAGAAAGGATGAAAACAAAAAAATCAGCCCTGTATGGAGCTGACTTAGAAGGTATAGGAAGCAAAAAAATTAGAATTCGATGCGGTAATTGAGTACCGGAATAAGGGGTAATTGATAAGCGGTGCGAATATCTTTGATGTTGTCATCGTAGTACCGTCCAAAGATATTTTCTCGATTGGTTACATTTTGAATATCAAGCGATAACGTACCCGTAAAGCCGTTTTTGTTGCGTTTCCAACTTATCCGTATGTCTGAGCGGAAATAGGCGTTCAAAGTCTCTTCGTACATTTGGTTTTCGAGGTACACGGTTTGACCTTTTTGACGCGAAGCCGCTAAATCAATAGGCGTATCCCTAAAACCACCGATATAAGTCAGTTTGCCGTTGATACCGAGTACATTGTTTTTCTGGCGACCTACGAGCCACTCTTTACCGATGAGGAAATTGGCCGCCGAACCTACGTCAAAACGCGTACTGCGCCATATGTTGTCTGAGCCGCTGTACTGCGAGCGGAAGATTGAGCCACTGAAGAGATAATAAAAGTTGTTTTGCAGGAAACGCTCCAACGTAAACTCCAATCCGTAGTTACGCCCTTTGCCTTTGTTGGTCAGGGATTTGGTTTCGAAGGCATCCATCGAATTGAGTAAAGAAAAAGAATTGCGGGCATCGGCACTGACCGGTACTCCATACAGCGACTGATAGTAGGTCTCTACTTTGATACGCGTGTATTCATTGAGGAGGCGGTCGTAAGAAAGAACAAAGTGCTGCGCTTTGGTGAAATCAATGTTACGATTAGGATAATTGACGCCCGTTTCGGGATTGCCATTGGAATAAAAATACAGTCCAATTGGGTGCATTTTGCTGTGTATTCCATACCCAAATGCGATAGATTGACCAGCCGCTAAGTCCCATTTGAGCGAAGCTCGTGGCTCTAGAGAGCGGCTTTGGTTGAGCAAAAGGGCTAGGGTATGAACGCCTAGATTGGCCGTTAGTTTTTCAGATAATTTATAATTGGCCTGCACAAAAGCCTGAATAGTAGTGGTTTGGCCTTTTGATTGAATGAAGCGTTCTAATTTTTGGGTGTCGCTTTCCCAAGCTTCTTTAAACAAATCATAAGAGTGATGCGTCCAAATCGCTCCCGCCCGAAGCGCCATTCGAGTGTTTACTTTGTAGTTGATGGTACTCGAAATGGCCATTTTGCGAAGAGAATAATTTTCGTTGTAGCGAAGTTCGGAGATATAATCGTTGTTGAATCGATGCTGACGAAAACCATTATCGTAGGCCGAGTACAGAGCTACCGTTTTCAAGAAAGCTTTGGGGCCGAGATTGATAGCGTGGGTCATTCCCCATGCCCCTGTATTGGATTTAAAGTTTTCGTCAAAACGTTTGCCGCCTTCTGTCTGCCAAAGTGTAGAGTCGGCTTTTCCTTCCCAGAGCGTGCTGCTTAGGCCTCCAAAGCCAAACAAAGTGAATTTGCCCCATTTTTGGGTAGGCAATGAGATATTGTAAGAAATATCCTGAAAACGCTGTGCGGCATCTCCTACGGGTACGCCTATACGCCCCAGTAAATCGAGGGTAGAATAGCGATAATTGATGAGATAGGAGCCTTTATAATTTTTGAAGAAAGGGCCCTCTGCAGCTACATCTAGCCCCAACAGTCCGGCTTGAAAGGTATATTCGCGTTTTTGATTGTTGCCTTTGCGAAGTTTGAGGTCAAATACTCCCGATAAGGCATTGCCATATTCTGCCGGAAAAGCACCCGTCATAAAGTCGGAATTGGATAGTACTTGGGCACTCAAAATAGAGACACCTCCGCCTGCTGCCCCCAAGCTCGAAAAATGGTTAGGATTTGGAATATCAATACCTTCCATACGCCAAAGCAACCCACTCGGCGCATTTCCCCGAATAACGATATTGTTGCCACCGTCGTCGCCCGAAATCACTCCTGCAAAGGCGGTTGCCATACGGGCGGGGTCGTTGATAGCCGCCGCGTAGCGTTGGGTTTCTTCTACCGAAAAAGTACGCGCACTTACCGCTGCCATATCATTGAGGGGTTTGTCTTTTTCGACGGTGGGTTTGATAGTAATTTCAGAAAGCTGTGTAATGTCTTCTTCCATCCCTGCATTGATAATGAGTTCTTTGCCTGCATTAACTACTACGTTGCTCAGGGTCAACTCTTTATAGCCCATATAAGTAATTTTGATAGTTTGGCGGCCGATAGCTACTTGCGAAAATTGGAAAGTGCCTTCAGTATCGGTGATAGTGCCTTTGAGTGGTAGCGAACCTACCAAAATGACAGAAGCACCAACGATAGGTATTTGTAAATTTTTATCAACCACTACCCCACGAATGGTTTGGGTGAGTGTTTGTGCATGGGCCGATTGAAATAAGAAAAATACAGAAACAAGAAAAAGGAACCAGTATTTGGCAGAGGTTTTCATGGATATACGATTGTTTTGCATGGCTGTTTTTTGACAAAAAAATACTGTGTCGGAGGTGTGAGCCTTCGCGTAGGTATTTAGTGATAAAATGTTTGATGAATAAAAAACTGATGTTGGATACTATTGAATAAAGGTCGCCTTTGTCACAGACCCAACATCAGGGAATTAAGTACATTGAAAGTGTTGTTTTATTTGAATTCTTGGCGGTTTGAGAATAAGACACCCTAACTCATCGAAACCCCTATGAGAAACTTTAAAAAATAGAATAAAATAAAATTTGGTTTTGTGAATACATAGCTATATGCTTTAGGCCATAAGCCATAAGCAATATTTGCATACTCCATGATAAAAACCTCGCAAAAAATGCTTATTGCTTACAGCTTATTGCCTAGGGCTAAATAGTTACTGTGCTTTAAAGAAAGGCGGCAATGGCATAGCCTATCATCACTAAACACAAGATGACTTTCATGGTAATTCCGCCCAAAAAACCTAAAAAAGAACCAAAAGCTGCTTTGAGGGCTTTGTCGGCAGCCATACCACCGATGAGTTCGCCAATGAGGGCACCTAAAAACGCTCCCAAAAATATCCCAATAGCGGGGACAAAAAAGAAACCTATCAATAATCCGACCGTTGAGCCCCATGCGCCGTAGTTGGTGCCACCAAATTTTTTGACTCCCCAAATCGGCACATAATAATCCAATACACTGATAATGAGGGTGACGATTCCTAAGGTGTAAAGTGTAAACTGACTAAACTCGGCGTATTTACTAAAATGCAAACACAACAATCCCACAAAACTCAAAGGCGGGCCAGGAAGGGGGAGCACTGCTCCTGCTAGTCCTACAAGCAAGCCTGCAATTCCCAAAATAAGCAGTAAAATATCCATAAGTGAAGTAGGTCGATGATAAGAGGCTTTCCAAGTTTTAAGTTATAAATAGCAGCCAAAACTTGGAAAGCCTTGGTTGGCTCTTTACAAAATCTATCCTCAAATAACACAAAAAACTAGCACGAATCGTATCTTTGCCCACTAATTTTTGAGTGACCTAAAATTAATCATCACCGAACCACAAAATCACAAATAAAGGAAGAGATGTCAAAAGTCCTAATCATTGGAGCTGGAGGAGTAGGGGGCGTAGTGGCACACAAATGCGCCATGAACTCGCATGTATTTACTGAAATCATGCTGGCTAGCCGCACCAAATCTAAATGCGATAAAATTGCCCTTGATATTCAGGCAATGCACGGGGTGGAGATTCAGACGGCAGCGGTAGATGCTGATGTCGTACCCGAATTGGTTGCACTTATTCAATCTTTTCAACCCAAAATGGTCATCAATGTGGCTTTGCCCTACCAAGATTTGACCATTATGGACGCATGTTTGGAAACGGGTGTACACTATTTGGATACTGCAAACTACGAGCCAAAAGACGTAGCCAAATTTGAATATAGCTGGCAATGGGCTTACAAAGAGCGTTTTGAACAAGCGGGACTCATGGCGCTTTTGGGCTGTGGATTTGACCCAGGCGTAACACAGGTGTTTACAGCTTATGCCAACAAGCATTACTTCGATGAAATGCACTATCTTGATATTATCGATTGTAATGCCGGAAATCATGGCAAGGCGTTTGCGACCAACTTCAACCCCGAAATCAACATTCGTGAAATCACACAGCCGGGTCGTTATTGGGAAAATGGTGCTTGGGTGGAGATTCCTGCCATGAGTATTCATAAGCCGATTGACTATCCGGGTATTGGCCCCAAAGAAAGCTATGTGTTATATCATGAAGAGTTGGAGTCGCTGGTCAAAAACTTTCCAACGCTCAAACGCGCGCGTTTTTGGATGACTTTCGGGCAGCAATATCTGACACACTTAGAAGTACTCCAAAACGTAGGAATGACGAGTATCGCTCCTATCAAGTTTCAGGGTATAGATATTGTTCCGTTGGAGTTTTTGAAGGCGGTATTGCCTCCGCCAGATTCGCTCGGCGAAAACTACACGGGGCAGACTTCGATCGGTTGTCAGATCAAAGGCGTCAAAGACGGAGCAGAGGCGACTTATTATGTATGGAACAACTGCGACCACGCCGAATGCTGGAAAGAAGTAAGGGCGCAAGCCGTAAGTTATACTACGGGCGTGCCAGCGATGATTGGGGCAATGCTCATGCTCACCCATCCTGAGTGGATGAAAGCGGGGGTTTGGAACTGCGAAGAGCTTAATCCTGATCCTTTTATGGACTTACTCAATCAGCACGGATTGCCTTGGCACGAGCAGGTCAATCAGCCTTTGCCACACGAATATTAATCAATAAAATGCCTAACTCTGGCGACGCTTGTGGCGTCGCCAGAGTTTTTTTAAAAATATCAGGGAATTATTCTTCTTGTTCCTCAATCTTAAGTAAGATTAAGTCAAAATATAGTAGTCTAGTTTTTAATGGTTTATCCAATGGTAAATTCATTGCTTCTTTTTCTTGTTCCTCGGTACTAAATAAAGGCTCGAAACCATTATTTGTATAATAAAGAAGTGGTTTGGGTGTATTATAGGAGTCAACAACGATAAACCGACAACCTGTTTTATTTCCTGGATGAACAAACCAAGATTTTATGAAATCCATTAAGTCGGAGCCTACTCCCAATCTTCCAAAATTTTTGTTGACCCCAAGTCTTCCAATCAACACAGAAGGGTAGCTTCTTGTCTCTTTTTCACGTGGTATACGTTTTGTTACTTTCTTTTTTCGAGAATTTGGCAGTGTCTGGACTTTGATACTGTCATTAGAAATCGTAAAGGCGCATACTATTACTTTTGGGTTTTCATCTAGAGTGAAGCAATAGCTCTTACCCAATAATTCAGATGTGTATTTGATTACATCTTTGGAGAAAAATCCGTTTAAATCGGAGTTGCCACAGTCAAAAGGCTCACAAGAATCTAAAATCTCTTGGTTGTAGGGCTTAAAGGTGCATTTTTCTAATAGGAATCCCACCTTGAGCAGATTTTATGACTTAGCCTTAGCAAGTATTTTATTAGAAATAGATACTTTTTTTGAAAAGTCTACACTTGCTCTATTGGCAATATTTTTTTCAATCTTCTCATTAAAAGTAGATGCCGCTTCTTTTTTCAATACGGGTATGTTTTTAATTGCGGTTGCCATAGTTGTTATATTTACATTGCAAAGATAGAGGATTAATATTTATAACAACAATGGAGGATAAAACGAGCTCAATCTATCCGCTAGACTGAGTTTTAGTTTCTCTGAATGTTTTTGTTGTTAACCTCTCTTTTTAGTTCACTACTTCCTTATACTGCATTCGGTAGAGATTGGCATAAAAACCTTCGTGGCTTAGCAATTGCTCGTGAGTGCCTTTTTCTTGGATCTCCCCTTTGTCTAGTACCACAATCTGGTCAGCTTTCTGAATAGTACTTAAGCGGTGGGCAATCACCATTGCCGTGCGGCCTTTCATGAGTTTTAGGATAGCATTTTGGATGAGTTCTTCGGTTTCGGTATCTACCGACGAAGTAGCTTCGTCCAAAACGATGATTTTGGGGTCATGTACCAATGCTCTTACAAACGAAATCAACTGACGTTGCCCTACTGAAAGTGTAGCACCGCGCTCCATTACATTGTAATCGTATCCTCCGGGAAGTTTTTCGATAAATTCATGCGCACCTACGAGTTGCGCCGCTTCAATGATACGAGCGCGACTAATGCTCGTATCACCTAAGGTAATATTGTTGTGAATCGTATCCGAAAACAAAAAAACGTCTTGTAAAACTACCCCAATTTGTTTCCTCAACGCGCCTAGCTCATAGTTGTGGATTTCGACGCCATCTACCAAAATCTCGCCTTTATTAATGTCATAAAAACGACTTAGGAGATTAATAACCGATGATTTTCCGGCACCAGTGGCACCCACAAACGCAATAGTTTCTCCCGATTTTACCTCAAAAGAAATATCTTTCAATACGTAATTATCATCGTTGTAAGCAAACCACACGTTTTTGAAAGAGACATCTCCTTTTAGATGTTCTGAAACATAAGTGCCGTTGTTGACAGTATAGTCGTCGCTATCGAGGAGCTTAAGGATGCGGTCGGTACTTACGATGCCCATTTGGAGGGTATTGAAGCGATCGGCTAGCATTCGTATCGGCCTGAAAAACAGGTTGATAAAAATAATAAAAGCCGTGATAGTACCGAAAGTGACATCGTATTGAATAACTTGGCGAGCACCATACCACACAATCAGCCCTGTAGCGGCAGCAGCGATAACATCGGCTACTGGATAATATACCGAATAGTACCAAATAGAACGGATGTTGGCGTCTCTATGGACACCGTTGATTTGTTTAAACTTCTGGTATTCTATTTTTTCGGCACTAAATATCTGCACGATATTCATGCCGGTGATGTGTTCTTGAACAAAAGAATTAAGGTTAGAGACAGCCGTTCGGACTTCGTTGAAAGAATCTTTGATTTTTTCTTTAAAAATATAAGTGCTTATCAACATAAAGGGTACCGTTGCCAGACTTATCAAAGAAAGTCGCCAATCGGTATAAAACATCACCCCAATAATCAATATCAATTGTAAAATATCTCCCGCTACGGCAGCCATACCATCGCTGAATACGTCCGATAGTGTTTCTACATCCGAAACTGTACGGGTGACGAGCCGACCAATGGGGGTGTTGTCAAAGAATTTGAGGCGAAGATTGAGGATTTTTTCGTAGAGCTGAACTCTGATATCTCTAATTATATTTTGACCCAACCACCCTGCCAGATAGGTATTAATAAATTGAAAAATGGCTTGTAGAAACAATACCAGAATCATCCAAAGTAGCATAATAGCCAAGCCATTGTAATCGCCTGCTGCAATCTCATTATCTATCGTATAGCGAATCAAAAGAGGACTGAGAGGAGACAATGTCGCACTTATCAAAATGATAGTTACAAGGGCATAAAATTGCTTTTGATAAGGCCTAACAAAAGTGTACAGACGGCGTAAGGTAGGAAGGTCAAAAATTTTACCGCTTTTCTTTTCTTCGTTCATGCGTAGAGATATTATGCATACAACAAACACCGAAACCGAAAAGAAAGTTGAGATTAGGTCTTATTTTCTTCTTCAAAATACGAAGGAAGGTCAAACAATTTACAGAAAAAGAGAAGCTTTTTGATACCAACATCAAACGAAGTCGTCTAATGAATGATAGATCTAATTCTGAAAATCTGGTTTTCAATGCATTTAGTATGAAAATAAACTTAACACAAGTCTTTCGGCTCTCTGCCCAGCAGGTATCGTCGACCCTAGAAAACGAAACCGTAATCCTTGATTATGAAAGAGGTATCTATTATACTTTAGATGAAGTGGGGACATTTATTTGGAAAATGCTTCAACAAAAACCGATGACTATTGCCGAATTAAAATCGGGTGTTTTGGCAGAATATGATACAGATGAAGCTATCTGTGAAAATGATATTTATGAACTACTTAAAGCACTTTTGCATGAAAAATTGCTGGAAAAAGTATAGCACCCTAGGACTATTGGTGGTGGGAGTGATAGCGTGCCATTCGCCTACGGTGGAGATGTTTAGACCGCAAGACTATGTAAACTATCAGGTAGGACAGTACCGCATTTATGAAATAGAGGAGGCTTATTATGCAGTGAACGAAGCGCCCAAAATTCGCCATTTTCAGCAGAAAGAAACTACCATAGCTTTATCTGAAAAAGAAACCTATCAGCTCATTGAAATCCAGATAGCCGAGCGAAAAGATAGCAGCCAACCTTGGCAAACCGTGGGATATGAGTTGCTGAAATGGTATCCAGATAAACTTTTACGGCAGACTACCGAAAATGTGTTTCAGGAATTAGTATTTCCCATACAAGCGAAACTTGAATGGCCTTATGAGCTATGGACTTCCCAGCCTCCTCGTGCTCAATACAATATGCTAAAAACCTCTTATCAAGTTAGTGCCAAAAACTACGAACATTGTATAATGGTACAATTAGATGATGAAGCATCTTTATTATCACTTCGCCGAAAATTTGCGGTGTTTGCTCCCTATGTGGGTTTGATATATCGTCAAAATACCGATTTGAATTATTGTCAATCTTCTGCTGACTGTATCGGGAAAGACAAAATTGAGTCGGGGTATCGTAAAGAAAAGAAGCTTTTAGTAATGAGCCAACACAAATAATCTTTCTATGCCAAAACATCTACTATTGTTTTATATCCTCTTTGCAAGTTTGGGGGAAAGAGGAGCAATACACGCTCAAACATTACGATATGGTAATGAATGGATTCGTTTTCAGCAGCCTTATTTTAAATTTCCCATTGCCCAAAATGGTATTTATCACCTTGATTATAAGGTGCTTTTAGAATCAGGATTGCCATTGGACACCCTACAAGCCAAATACCTTCAAGTGTTTCATCATGGTCAAGAAATTGCACTTTATAAAACAACACAGGGTCTTTTGAAAGAAGGTGATTTCTTAGAGTTTTATGCAAAAAAACGAGACGGAACTTCAGACTCTCTCTTATACTCGCCTCCTAGCGCTATGCCTCATCCGTACTACAGCCTTTTTTCGGATACGACTTATTATTTTTTGACGGTGGGTAATGAAATAGGTAAAAAGATAAAACAGACTTCCTTCAATCCTAATCATGCTCATAAACCAGAACCTTATCATCGGGCTAGGGAGCGTTTTTTGTATACTGACGAATTTTCATTCAACACTTTTACCGGGCCGGTGCCTACTTATCAATTGAGTAGCTTAGACAAAGGAGAAGGAATGACGGGAGTACGCCGAAAAAGTGATACTACCTATGTTCAACGTTTTGAATTATCTGACTTTGTTCCTGCGCTCGATCAAAAAATCACCGTTGATTTTATCCTCAATGGTCGGAGCTTCTTAGCGCGACAACTTACGGTCGGGATAACCAATGAAGTACAACAATCAGCGGTAGATACTTTTTCTCTGACTGGTTTTGAGCATCAGCAAAAAAAGTTTGCTTTGTCCATATGGGGGACAGTAAAAGAACTCAATTTTACGACCCATTCCACATCTTCCAATAAAGCAGATGCTTATTCGCTGAGTTTGTTGGAAATTACTTATCCCCAAAAATGGATATACAATGGGCAAGAAAAGATATTTCATACTCGTCCCAATCCAACCGATACATCTTGGGTGATAGGAGAAGGCAATAGTCAGCAAATAAGGGCTTTTTATGACATAACCGACGAGAATAACCCTCGCCAAATCCCCTACCAATCGTATGGAAGTGGTTGGAGTGCATTGATACCTAGTACCCAACTCCCACGTAGGCTTCTGATGACTGATAAAATCCTGAGTGTTGGAGCATTAACGCCTGTTAAGTTTGAGGAAATAAAGGCAAAGAATGCTGATTACATAATGGTATATCATCCTCGGCTCAAGCAAGCCGCAAATGCTTATGAAGCTTACCGAAAAAGTAAAGAAGGAGGAGGTTACAAAACATTGTTGCTCAATATTTACGATTTATATAATCAATTCAATTTTGGGGAACATAGCCCATTGGCGATTAGACGAATGGCCGATTTTGTGTTACAATTTTCTGGAGCAGAGCCTTATTTGCTACTACTAGGCAAGGCTTATTCAGCCTTTGATGTGAGGTCTCGCCTCGACCAATTAGACCTGGTACCCACAGTAGGTTATCCTGCTTCTGACCAATTACTCACTAGTGGGCTTGGCGACGCAGCGACCGAAGTCCCTGCTTTTTTGACAGGCCGTATCCCTGCTACTACCAATGAGCAATTGAATGACTATCTACAAAAATTAAAATATTATGAACAAGCACCTTTTGAACTTTGGCGCAAAAAAATACTCCACCTTTCAGGGGGAAGCAATAGCTATGAGATAGGCCGTCTAAAAGCTAAACTCAGAACCCTGCAAGGTATCGCTGAGAGTTCGTATGTAGGTGCGCACGTAAGAGTGTTATCAAAACAGCAACTTGAGTACATAGAAGCGGCGCCAATGGTGCAAGATGTAAATGAAGGAGTGGGATTTATGAGTTTTTTGGGACATTCATCGGCCAATAATACCGATTTTAACATTGGAGAAATTTCCGATAAAAGTCGGGGCTATACCGAAAATCAGAAATATCCGATTCTTTTTTTCAATGGGTGCAGTTATACCAATGTTTTTCGGAATGCTTCTTCCCAAGCCATTGATTGGCTTTTTACCCCTCAAAAAGGAGCTATAGCCGTAGTAGGTCAGTCGCATCAAAATGACCTAAGTGCGATTGAAAAATACATGGAGATATTTTATAAATTACAGTTTCAGCATCCTGATTTTTATGTACAATCGCTAGGAAAAATACTAAAGCAAGCGGCCCAACGCATCAGTGAAAACAATCCTAGTTTTGTAGATATAGTGAATCTACAAGAAATGTTGATACTTGGCGACCCTGCGGTGAGTGCTTTTTTGATTAAAAGGCCTGATTATCAATTGCAAAAGGTTTTTGTAGAAAGCAATAACACAAATCAGCCTTTGGCTGCGGCAGCTACTTGGAGGGTAGGAGTAGTGGTGACGAATGTAGGAAAACACGAGCCAAACATTCCTCAAAAATACGTTTTGACTATCAAAGGAATAGATGTTTATGATTTTGTGTTAACTCCTACGGCCAACGTAGATACCTTATATTTGGAAATTAAAAACGAAAAAAATAGCCCTAAACTTGAATGTTGGATTGATAGCAAAAACCAAATTGAAGAACTGAATGAGCAAAACAATGCATATGTTTTAAGCTTAGACCCCGAAATATTAAGAGCCGAAAGTATTTATCCTCCCAACATTGGAGATGCTATTCGACCTTTGTTGGATATTACAGCCAATAAACGTCCTTTTGCCAATGCCGTTGAGATGGCAGAAGGCAGTGTACTTCATTTTGTTTTACACGACAATCGCCCACTTTTTTCTTCTACAGATACCGCCAAAGTGCAGGTAGAGATACGTCAGAAGTGCAATCAGTGTGTGTTTGAGCGGCAGTCGTTACACTTGGAGTTTTTGAGAGTAAACAATGAATTACAGTGGTCGATGCTTTTGTCTTTACTACCAGGAGAGTACGAAATGAGGTTACAAGCCACCGATTTATCTGGCAACGAAGCCTTTGTGATACCTTTGGTACTTTCATTTTCTATCATTGGAGGGGCTTCACAAGCTGAGGTACTAACCTATCCCAATCCATTCGATAGCTATGTGATTTTTAAGGTTACAAATTCTTCAGTAATGAAATATGACAAGGCTCTTCTCCAAATATTCAATCAAGAAGGACAGCTACTAAGTGAAGAAAATCAGGCTCTTTTATACCCGTCTAATCTTATTTATTGGAAGGCTCCTTTAAATGCTCCTGCTTTGATGTATTATCGCATCTTGCTTCAAAATAAAGAACAACAGCAGGGGTTTATGGGAAAATTGATTCGTCATTAGGGGTTAGATTGTACAATCGTTTTTTTACCTCTTCTATTTCTGTTTGTACGTCGATTTGAGAAGAGAGTGAGGTGAGTTTTACTAAAAGCTTTTCTAAAAACTGACGATGAGCACTCGTATTGGGTTGTAGCGGGCGATGTGCCAAAGCTTGCTGTATCTTCTGCCATTCGAGCACAAATTTTTTTAAATCTTCGGAAAAATAAACATCAGAAAACTGATTGAAAATATACGTTTCGGCTAGGTCAGATGGATGAATTAGGTCGGATTTGTAAAATCGATAATCTCGTAAATCGTCAAGCAATAGCTCGTAAGCTGGAAAATAATCTACATAAGACAACACCTCGCTCAAAAAGTGACACGCCAATCGAAGTACTGATTTGCTGACGGCATTGAGCGGGAGCGTATCGCGCGTGTGTCGTACAGGGCTGACGGTCAAAACGACGCGTAGACTGGGTCGTAAAACCCGTATTTGCTCCAATACTTCTGTAAGTTCGTTGGTACAAGCTTCAACACTTAAGAGTTCTTTTTTGAAAAACTTACCCGGCGTTTTATGACAGTTGGCCACAATTTGATCAGTTTCCAAATGCCGATAAACATAGGCGGTACCAAGCGTAATAATAAGAACGTCTGTTTTTTGAAGCCATTGATATACTTCATTTAAGCGCTGCTGAGTAAAATTTTGAAGTTGGTTTTTTGAACTCGCCCAAATCGACGAATGGAAATCGTAATGAAACCAGCTTTCTTGTTGCAAAAGATATAACTCCTCCTGAGGGACTTGTTTTTGGAAGGCTTGTTTGAGAAGTTTACTTATTGAAATCGGATTGAAAATGGTACCAAAAGGGTTGACCAACACCGGAAGTTTGTTGTGATACAAACGGCTCCCAATCACATCCGCAAAACACGAACCTATGGTCAGAAGGGCCGTTGAACGCGTAATAGAATGGGGGCTTGAAGTAAGATTGAGTTCGGTACGAAAGTCCATATCAGAAAACACTATTTATTATTTGGCATCATTTAAAGAAAAGTTTTGCTCAATTTTGGCATAATTTTCGTTTTCTCTAAAACAGCACTGAACTTACTTTCATGAAATCTATTCGGAATATTGGCTTTTTGGTAATTTCGATATTGAGCCAACAAATATATGCACAGCAGTTTATCGGACAACATAGCAGCAACTATGCGGGTATCAATCGGGCTACTTTCAATCCTTCGGCCATCGCTGGGACACGTTATAGATACCACCTCAATTTGATTTCTTTCAACGCCACTGTCACCAATCGCTACTTTAAATATTTTCGGAGTGATGCTTTATTTCATCCTTTCAAGCACCCTTACACCGAAGCAGATATGTATGGGAAATCTAAGTTGACGGGGTCGCTTATTGAAGGCGAACAACTTAATCTTTCTGCCGAGCTACGTACGCCTTCGGGTTATGTAGGTTTGGGAAGAAACAACTGGCTTGTGGTGGGATTTCAGACCCGGATGCGGGGTTTTGTGCAAGGGTCAGGTGTACCGTCGGTGATTTCGCAAGTCTATACCGACCGCCTCGATTACGGCCTTAACAAACCCGAATCAGGCAGTTTTAAGGATTTTGTGGTCAATCAACATTCATTTTTTGAAACAGGGGTGACTTTCGCAGCCATGCCCGTGCGCCTAGAAGGTATCGCTCGCCTGAAAGTAGGAGCTACGCTCAAAAGGCTGTCGGGAGCGAGAAATGTATTTTTGAATATAAAAAGCGCAAATTATCAATTACGTCCGCTCAATCAGGAAGAATATGTGCTCGATTTGTCGAACGTAAATTATGAATATGGTTATACCCAACCTGTCCAATCTTTCAGTTTGGGAAGCTTGTTTTCTTCTGCCTATGGCTCAGGTGCAGCGGTAGATTTAGGTGCGACTTTAGAGTTGGGACAAATCCAAGACCATGCCCAATATCGCGCCAATTATATCATCCGAATTGGGGCGGCGCTTACAGACGTAGGAAAGATTACTTATCCTAAAGGTGGAAAAGTATATGCAGGGACTGTCAATAAATTGACCGTTAATCAGGCTCGCATTATTGATATTGGTAATAATTCTTCTAAAAATCTCGAAACTACTTTTGGGAAATCAGACCCGAAAGAATACAGCTATGAAACGCACCTGCCTAGTATGCTCAATATGGATGCAGATGTGCAGTTTGCAAAGTCATTTTTTGTGAATGCTACTTGGATGAAACCGGCCAATAGCGGCAAACTCCCTTCGTACCTTTATCAGCCCGAAGTGTTTAGCCTTACGCCTCGTTTTGAAGGAGAAGACGTGGAGTTTACGCTTCCTATCAGTTGGATTAAAGGAAACGACAACCCCACGATTGGCTTCTCCGTACGATTTGGCCCCGCTTATATTGGATTTAGCAACTTTGGCGCTTTGGCGAGTCGAAGTGTGCAGCCAAGAGGCTCATTGGCTTATTTTGGTATTCAACTCTGGAAACTTAACGAAAAAGCTTTGACCAAACGAAAAAAATAAGGGAACCCTTTTGGTTTGTCATGTGATGATTGGCTTAGGTATCATTCACTTCGAAGGCTTTTCACGGGGTTCAACGAAGCGGCCTTGATACTCTGAAAACTAACCGTAAGCAATGTAACAGTCAAAGTCCCTACGCCCGCCAAGGCAAAAATCCACCACGACAATTCGGTGCGAAACTCGTATTTGGTCAACCAATCTTGAAGAAAATAATACGCAACGGGGGTAGCGATAACAAAAGCAATAAGCACCAAATACACAAACTCTTTCGACAACAATCCCCAAACACTCAGCACCGAAGCTCCCAAAACCTTGCGTACGCCAATTTCTTTTGTGCGTTGTTCGGCGGTAAAAGTAGCCAAACCAAACAGCCCAAAACAAGCAATCAAAACCGCTAAAAAAGTAGAGACGCCAATCAGTTTTGCGGTTCGTGTCTCAGCGTCATACGCTTGCGCCAGCGTTTCATCTAGGAATTTGTACTCAAAAACGTGGTTTGGGTAGGTCGCTTTCCACGCTTTTTCAATATGAGCCAAGGCAGCCTGCATGGTTTCGAGCTTATCACTGGACAACTTGATTCCCGCTTGGTAAAAATTGTTGGGAATCACTTGATAGACCGTTGGGTCAATTTTTTGGTGTAACGAATTGACATGGAAATTTTTCATAACGCCAACTATCGTAGCAAACTCCTGGCCGTCACCATAATATACCTTTTGTCCAATGGCATCGGCGGGTCGGTTGATACCCATTCGATTTAGGAACACCTCATTGGCAATGATTTTGAAAGATGTTGACGATGTATCACTGTCGCGCAGGTTTTCTCCCGCCAATAGTTGAATACTGTAGGTAGAAAGAAAATTCGCATCTGCCATTTTCATTTGAGTTTTGATAGGAATGGCTTTTTCACTTTGTCGGTATTCCATGTTTTGCATCCAATTGCTTTCCGCCGAAGCACTGTTAAAGGAAAAATTAACCTCCTTTATCTTCGGCGACTCTGCAAGACGACTGCGCAACAACTGCAACTTGGCAGAGCTATTATCTGGTAATCCGACCGTCACAATGGCCGATTTATTAAACCCTAAGTCGGCATTTTGGAAAAAAGCCAATTGGCGATTGATGAGTAATGCACTGCTAATCAACATCAATGAGATCGTAAACTGAACAACCACCAAGCCTTGACGAAGGGTAAAAAGTGGTTTACCTTGCGCAAAAGGGTTGTTTTTTAGCGCCCAGATAGGTGCCATACCCGACAACCGAAAGGCGGGATAAATACCTGACAATAGAGCGGTTATAAACACCAAACCGACAATAAACAGCGCCATTTGCCACGTAAACAAATCAAAAATAGTAAGAGGAATCGACAGCGTATCATTCACTAACGGCAAAGAAAGCTGAGCAATCAAAACGGAGAGCAGAGCCGCACAAAAAGTAATTAACCCCGCTTCTGTTAAAAACTGATATACCAGTGACAAACGATTGCTCCCCACTGCTTTACGAACACCCACTTCTTTGGCGCGCTTAAACGCCTGAGCCGTAGTTAGGTTGATAAAATTGAAACAAGCAATCAACAATACAAACAAACCAATATAGGACAAGGTCTTTAGCAAGGCAACATTAGCCGTTCGGCCGCTCATATTACTGCTATAATGCAGTTCAGACAAAGGATTAAGCACAAAACGCTTGTCGGGCAATGCCTCTTTTCCTATGTATTTCAAAACGATCCTTGAAAATCGTTGGGTTAGTTGCTCGGGGCGAAGGCCATTTTTCAACAACGCATACACCTGAAAATTATCCCCCCAGCCATTCCATTTATTAAGGTCAAAGCCTGGGTCAGTATTTTTGATGGTTGCAAACGAAACCAACATATTGAATGGAAAACTACTGGTCGTGGGAGGGTTTTCCAACACACCCGCCACTTGCAGGTCTTGCTTGCCGTCCAGTTGCAGGGTTTTGCCAATGACGTCGGTTGTACCAAAGTATTTTTCGGCATACGCTCGACTCAGCACCACGGTGTTGGGTTGCGACAGCGCGGTGCGTTCACTGCCACCTACCCACTGATAATCAAGCAAATGAAACAAATCATTATTGGCAAACACAACCGATTCTTTGAACTGTTTATCAGAAGTAGGAACAGAAAAGGTCTTCCCCCAAACTTTAAACAGCGGCACTACCAACTCTGCCTCGGGAACGTCATTGCGCAGGGCATTTACCATGCCTGTATATGTACCCGGATAAATATGTTTTTCTTTTATATTTTCCGTTTCAACCCGATAAATGCGGTTGCCGTTGGTGTGGTTTTGGTCGTAACTGGTTTCGTGTTTGATCACCAAAAACAACACAATGCTACATGCCATTCCCGCCGCTAAACCAGCGATATTGATAAAAGAATACCCCTTACTTTTAACGAGGCTTCGGAAGGCGATTTTAAAATAATTGCGTATCATGGCTGGAGTGAGAAAAAAGGGTTGAGGATATTGTTTCGGTTGTCTTTTAAAGAAAAAGGGCGTCAGGTAATGCAGCACTGCCCACGTATATTCCCACTTGGCACGGGCAATGCCCACCTGTTCGACTCGCTTTTGAAAGATTTCGTACAAGTCGCCCTGCAAATCTTCACGTAGGTGCGGAGCTACAAACCAGTCCAACAAACGAGCGGGCCAACGTGGTGGCTCCACAGGAGCATTGGGGCGGTTTTGAGTTTTAAATTGTCTTTTTTGGATAGCCATAACCAACTGTAAACGGTAAACTCCAAACTCTAAACTGTAAAACTATTGACCAATCAACTGCAACTTTCCCTGCGGAATGGCTTTCCAAAGCTGATCGCGCAGGACTTGAATTTCCTGTAAAGCGCGGCTTCCTAAGGCCGTTACGGTAAAAAATCGTTTGCGGCGGCCTCCGCGTTCGGCCGTGGCTCCTCCCATTTGGGAACTCAAAAACCCTTTTTCTTCCAGTCGATACAGCGTAGCGTGTACCGCACTGATGGTAATGTTTCGCCCCGTTTGTTGCTGCAACTGCTCCCAAATAACGACGCCGTAGGCATCTTCGGAACAGCCTGCAACGACTAACAAAACGATTTCTTCAAACTCACCTAGAAAAGTTCTTTTCATTGAAATTGGGATTCAGAATGATTAGTTATAATAATGCAAATCAAATCTTGTGCCAGCCGCTAAAGTGGCTCAATTTGGCCTTTTGAAGCCTATAAAGAAGAATGAAGATGTCCAAAAACGGACAATTGCTGTACTATTGTGGACAAGTAAAAAGTACGTTTTTAGCGCCGCCGCAATTGGGGCCACCGTCTTTACCAACGCCTGGCACGCGTACTTCCAACGCTGCTTGTTGCGTAGTTTCCAATTGCTGAATCAGTTCCCACGTAATACTTTTCAAAGGGATTTTTAGCCGACGGCTCCACAGGGTATCGAGTTGCCCCGCCGCTCGGCCAATGTCGATATAAACAAAACGTTCTTTGGGAGAACCTTGAGTCACCGCACCTAGAAAAACGGGCGAACCATCCGCCGAAGGCTTCACGCGTACCGATGCTTCAAACGTCAGGTCTTCGCCTGTTGATTTTTGTTTTTGAAGCACCGCATAGTTGTGCCCACTACCCTCCTGAATCCCAAAATCGGTAGCAGGCGTTGGTTTTTCTAAAATAATCCGAAGTTTGATTTCTCGTTCCATGGCTTGAGTGATTTTGAGTAAATATAGAAGGGGAGCGGGCAAAATAGAAGGATTAGCCTCCTGCTTTTTTGGCTTTATAACCTTTGGCAAGAAGCCAAGTTAGGATTTTGTCCCTAAAATCTCCTTGAATCAAAATTTCGCGGTCTTTGGCCGTGCCTCCTGTGCCACAGAGGGTTTTGAGTTGTTTGGCAAGGGCTTCCATATCTCCGGTTTTGCCGGTCCAGCCTCGGATGGCCGTCACTACTTTACCGCCGCCTTTGCGCTCAAGCCAGACCTTCAATTCTTGTTGATTGGGGGCGGGCGTAGCTGCCTCTTCTTCTGAGTCGTCGTTGTATTGGAAGTCAGGGTTGGTCGAATAAACGATACCGCTGCGATTTTGTTTAGCCATGATTATCAAATTTGAATGCTCGAAATAGTAGTTTTTTGGTCATTTTTCAAACAGAACCCCTAAAATCGCTAATATTTATACAGCAAATAATTTATATCTGAATGGTCTGCCAATATACGTTTCATGCCTTCAAATGCGACTTCTATGTTTTGGTTTAATACATAATGACCATAAAAAGCCTCCGTGGCGAGTTGTGCGGTGGCGTCGTTGAGTATTCCGTCTACGCAGATGATAGGCGAATGCTTTTGAGCATACAGTAGCTCCGCTAATGCGTTTGAATTACTAAAATTTAAGAAAAACACCGTTCCTGTTGGGTATTCTAAAAAGAGTTTGGAAGTAGGAAGAATGTCTTTATCCAAAAACAAGGATTCGGAAATGTGAACAATAAGATTTTTGAAAAAACTGTAAGGAAAAAAGAAGATTTCATCCGCTCTTTCTAAATAAGAACTAAAGCTAATAAATGGTAAAGATATGTAAATTGTAGCTGGGTTTTCCCAATCGTTTTTTGATAAATAAAGAAGATAATGCTCCGGATAAGGGCGGATAGAACGCTCATATTGTGTACGAATCGTGTCTATATGCGATGCTAATTTGTTTTTGGTGCATTTGTGCAATTCGGGCGGGAGATTGAGGATTGGATTGCGGCGTACATCAATAGACCGCAATTGGGGTGTTTGCGTAGCTGCGAAGGGAATGATTTCAATTTTGTTGTTTTCAAATGAAATAGATTCCAAGGCAGGGTGTCGCCACATCCACTGAGGCAGGGCCGCAATTTCGGCATCGTCGATTTTGAGATGTCGTAATTTTTGGAGGGTTGAAAGGAAAAAAGGAAGTTCTGTGATTGGGTTTTTGCTAGCGTAAAGCTTCTCTAGATTTTCAAATTGCGCTAGATTATCAGGCAATTCCGTGAGTTTGTTATTGTACAAATCAATACTTTTCAAATCAGTAAGTTCCCACACTTGCGGGGGCAGGGCTTCGAGTCCGAGGCTGCTCAAATCCAATTCTCCCGATTCTTGGGCTTTTTGCAAGCGTTTTTGTAGTTCATTTTCAAAGCCTAATTGCGCCAAATCCCTAATCCATTTGTTGAGGGCAGGTTGCCAATCTTGGTAATGTTCTTCAATTTCTCGTTCGATTTCGGGCGCAAAATTATATTTCTGAAAAAGCGATTGAGACAAAGGCTGTCGCCTCGAAAAAATCGGATAATCACGCAAAGAACTTGCTTCAAAATTGCAGTTTTCCCACAGTACACTGCATACCACTCGATTTTCAAAGCGGTTCAAGTACGCAATAAGCTGCGAAACCTCCCCATGTCGCATAAAATCAAGGACCAAGGCTTGATTCAGAATGAACACAATCACGTGTGCATCTCGCAGGGTGTGAAGATTGTGCTCAAATTCCTCTTCCACCAGAACGCTGTCTTTCAAGCCCGAACGGTCTTGTTTGGTAAATAAGCTAATGTCTTCTATTTCAACGTTATATAGGAGGGTTCGGAGATAAGATTGTTTGAAAATAGGAATTTGTTTTACGCTCATTCCCGACGAAACACGCACCACTTTGAGTTTAGGGGCGTTGCGTAGGAGGGCATATTTTTCAAGGGTTTTTGTGAAGTTTTCTAAATTCATTTGCTCCCCAAAATCATCGGCAATGGTTTGTGCATCTGCTTCAAATTTTTCCGTCACAGCATTGATATAATCACAATCAAACAATAATTCTTGCCTATAAACATCATACTGCTTGCTATTGTCTAGGAAAGCAAGGTGTTGATCTCCAGATAGTTTTGGGTAAGGTAGGCGAGAGTCATTTTGAATTCTTTTAAAAACTTCACGAATAAGTCTTTGATAAGTAATAATGGGAAAATCATTAATTACACTACATATTGATTCCGTATAAAATGAAAGTCCATTGAGAATAGTTCTATTGCTTTGCAAAGCAGTTGCAATCGTAATATGCTTTTCATTATTAACAATACGCCACTCAGTATCAGTAGTAGGAATATCTAAAATGGATACTACAAAAGGATTTTGTGAACTTGCAGAGGCCAGAGCAGATTTATATTCTGCTTCTGAAATGTAACTTGACTCGTCCAAAGAAGAAGTGTCATGAGCAAATATTTTGTCAGGGGTATTTCCACCAGAGGTTATTACGCAAATTACTATGTCTTGGACAGATGCTTTTTGAATTGTATCCTGTAAAGTTTGCAGGATAGCATCTTTCGTAGCTTGTTCATTAATGAGTTTTTGGATTGAATTAACTCCAAATTTTTCTTGTAAACTCCTTGTCCAGTTATCTATGTTTTGAAAAGAGGCAACTCTTTGGGAAGAGGATTCTGTAAAAAATCGGCTATTGATGCGTACCAAAATCGCATAAATCACTCCTTGATTTTGCTCGGTGGTGGCGTTTATTTCCAAATTAGCCAAAATCTCTTTTGGAATAGCGACATTCAGGCCACTTTCGCGTGGATTTTGTAACAAATGAGCTATCGATGCAAGGGTATTTTGAGCTTCGGAAATTTGGCCTTTTTGGTATTGTTGGAGGCTTTCGCCAAGTTGAACCAGCGCCGACAACGACTCATTTTTAGGAATTGTGCTTTCGGATTGCTGTGCCCATTGATTTCGGTTTTTTACCCAACTCACAATGTAATCCCTCAGCACTTTGCTACCTGCTTCGTGTTGGCGAGTGGTGAGGAGTTGTTGTAGCAAATGCGCTACTTTTTGGGGCGATGAAATAAGTTCAGCCCCGATTTTGAGGGCTACGGCCAGTGCTTCAGAAGGGATTTTGTCGCGGCAAAAATCCAAATAACGAAGCGTAAACTCAGCAAGTGCTGCCACCGTATCAGGCGGCAAACTTTGCCATAAAGCAGCTCGAAGTGAAGGATATATTTCGTACAAATCATAGCCGATTTCGCGACAAAGCGGCGATAATAGCAAATCGCCAACGGCATTGATAGGAGGAGAGGTATCGGGAGTGGGATTGTTTTGACAGAAATTGAGCCAAATTTTATAGGCTAAATCAGTGGTAAGTGCTACCGGAAAGGCCGCGCAACGCGCCAACCAAAGATAATCGGGGGTAGGAAAATCGCGCACAAAAGCCTCCAAACGGCTGCGGTCGGTAGGGTCGGGGAGGAGGGCAATAAGGGCAGCGAGATGATTCATAGTTCCAAAATCAGGCGTTTGAGTTCGTCGTTGCTAGGATAATGTACCCGTAGCAAAAAAGCCAGATAATCGGCGGCTGTTCCAGTGGTGTTTTTGACGGGATTGAGCCATACCAATCGCTGTGTGGTATTTTTGATGGTATTTATTAAATTCAAAAAAACAGACAGCCGCTCAGTGTCAAATCGGCGACGGGCGGCTCCTGCGTCGCTGAAAAACACAATCGCCGTTTGTTTGGTACAGTTTTTCAAAATCGCCGATAAGGTTTTGACTTCTGTGTGTGAGCGATTAGTGAAAAATTTAAAATCGGTTTCTTCGGGCGAGGGATAATCATGGAAAAAATACTGTTCCGTACGCTGAATATTGGGCGTAGTTCGCACAATATCAAGCAATTGTTTTTCCCAAACTTCATAGGGCAACATCGACCCGCCGTGGTCAGAAAACCAAATCACTTGCTGTGTACCCACGTTTTGACGATGGTAAGGAAGCTTGTTGATGATGCCTTCGCGGGCTATTTGCTGTACCAAAGCCGGCACATCTAGGCGATTGGTGGTGCGTTTTTGGGTCGGAACGCGCATTTTACGCCAATTTTGTGCTGCTTTACGTACCGTAAAAGGAATGTGTTTTTGTTCAGAAAAGATAAAACTTACTTCCTTCGCCGAAAAAGTGTGCGGTGTTTCCGCCTTCCAACCTTCTCCTTGGCCGCTGTCAATGTTGAGTGCCACTTCGACGGTATCAAAATTTACAGAGGGAGGCGAATCAGCAGATGGCGCAGGTGTTGGAGAAGGAGTAGAGGATTCAGGAGGTGGCGAAGCGACGTGCTGTAGTGAAGAGAAGGCTTCTTCTGGAATATAACTATCGGTGTTGGTTACGGAAACTTTTGAGATTTGGGATTGAAGAAATTGCGCGGGCACTTTGGCATAATAGTATTCAAACAATTCCTCAAATTCTCCGCGCTGATTAGGCCGACTTAGCCAGACGGTTTTACAGAAATTCAATAACTCTGCTTTGGTTTCAAATTTTGATAAAATAAATCCTCGCAAAAACAATTCGTATTGTTCCCAACCCAACTCCCACCCACGGCTACGTAGAGTTTGGAAAAAATCATAAAAGAGCGCCGTTGATTTTGCCATAAATTTTAAGTTGAATTTTGTTTGGGAACCCCTAAACCCCTTTCCTGTAGCCCTAACTATAGATAGCCTTCAACTAACGGTTGGATTTATAATCGTCTAAAGTTTTGAAAAGTACTTCCGGAAAAAGAATGCTCGTAAGTTCTTCTTTATCATTAAGTTGAAGGCGAGATTTGTCGGTGAAATAATAATAGTGAATTACGCGAAGCCAATCCAATAGTTCACTTGTAGAGGGAAGTTTGTCGGTCGTTTGGATGCTCGACATTTTTTTGCGTAGTTCCCCAAATTGTGCAATGATACTTTCGATAAGTGACTCAGGAAGAGCTATTTCAAAAAGTTTTTCTTGCGCTTTGGCCTTAGCGGCGACAATCTTAAACAAATCATCGGGACTCGGAAAATCGATGTAATGAAACACGCAACGGCGCAAAAAAGCGCTAGGAAGGTCTTTTTCGTCGTTGCTTGTGATGATGATAATGGGCGATTGTTTGGCTTTGATTTCTTCGTTGGTTTCGGGAATAAAAAAGCGTTTTTGGTCTAGCTCAAGCAACAAATCGTTGGGAAAATCGAGGTCGGCTTTGTCGATTTCGTCGATGAGCAAAACGGCGGGAGCTTGGGGCGTAGAGTACAAAAAAGCCTTGCCCAATGCGCCAAATCTGCGGTATTTTTTGAGGTCTTCATTTTCTATCAAGTCTTCTCCTCTTGGAATATTGGCCTCGCGAAGGCGGGCCAAGTGGTCAAATTGATAAAGCCCTTCGGTGACTTTGGTGGTAGATTTGATAAACCACTCAAAATAATACCGCCGATACTGCCGTCCGTACATTTCGTAGGCCAAAGCCTGCGCCAAGCGCGTTTTGCCCGACCCTGGCTCTCCCATCAGAAGTAGAGGGCGTCCTAGCAAGCGGGCGTATTCGACGGCGGCCACTAGCTCCTTACTTGGAAAATACGCCGGAATTACTTCCTCGATTTTGTCGTCTTTTTGGCTTTTTTCGGCGATTTTCTCTTCTATTTCATCATTACTTGGCAGTTTATAGCGTAGTTTGATGGTTTCGTTGAGCTTTTCACCTTGGTAGGTGAGTTTGTTATTGGAGAGTATCATGAGAGTTCGAGGGCTTTGGACACGATGATATTGTAATCCGAATTTAAAGATTTGCAAATTTCAATCATTGCCGTTTTGCGCTGATTGCCTACAATCTTGTTTTTGTTGGTGATGAGTTCCTGAAAACGATGGTAGGTTTTTTCTTTGCTAAAATACCAATCATTGTACTCATTTTCGGAGAGTGGACTGACGGGCGATATTTTTTCAATCTGAACCGAAGGTAAATCTATGGCACTAGGTATAGGCAGAGAGTAAGGTTCGTAATTTAAGGCAAAAATCATAAGCGGAAACTGAATGCTATAATTTGCGTTCTGAGTGCGTTCTTCATACGTTTTGACAAGTTCATTCCAAAATTCTTTGAGAATCGTTTGTTGATATAATTCGAGGGTGGAAAAATTTACATTCTCAAAAACCAATACGAAAGGTTCTTTTTTATCTAAAATGGCATTAACGCAGGTTTTTATCATATCGGACTTAGGGGTGGTACGGAGCAATTGGATGAGAGCATACCCAAACGAAAAAGCGTCGCTAATCATGGGATTATCAGCTATTTTGAGAACCTCAACTTTGACGTTGGTTCCAATGCCCATTCGTTTCTTGATTTTTTTTACCAGCAAGGTTTGGGCGCAGTTGGGACTGCCTTCAATGAGCGTAAAATATAATTTGGGCAGGTTGGCAGAATACCGTTGTTTTTCGTTTTCAAAATCCAAATCTTCTAAATCGCGACTCAGTAAGTCTTCCGAAACTGAGAAGAAATTGGTTAAATCAGGAAGTAAAATTTTTTCAAATTTTTCGAGACGTGTCTGTAGATGAGCCTTTTTGATGATACCGTCGATTGTATTTTCGTTGGTAAAAAAAGCCGAATAGTTTTGAGCACTGGGAATAACCAAATGCGGGCCAATCCCTTGGGTAGCCAGAAAACCAAAAGCAGCTCCGTGCGAGGCATCAACGTTGATAAATATATGATTTTTTTTCTCTAACAACCCTATTGCACTTTGGTAGAACACACCTAAATCAATCGCATAATCTTCATTAAGAAAATGAACAATCACGCTGGCTGCATTCCATTCTTTGATTAGGTCTTCATGAGAAGGATTAGTTTGTTCGTCGATTTCCCAGAGACTATTGATGAGTATTGGAAATTTGGGATGATTGCTATTGAGAGCAAGAAGGTCATAGAATTCACGTTTTAATTTGCCATACAGACAAAAAACCTTTTTACGGTTATCATCTTTTGCTTCGCTCAAAATATACTTTTTGGGAGGTAACAGACACCAATTTTGAATATCTTCAGTGGCATTTTCATAATATATCTCCCACGCAAACTCTTGGCTTTGAGCGTTAGGAGGAGATTTTAGCCCTCGAAAATGATACTTCTTAGAAAGTGAATCTGGAGTGGTTTTAAAAAAAATACTGGTGTCTTCGAAGGCTGCGAGTAGGGTTTTGCCTGCTTGTCCGCCGAGGGTTTCATAAAACTTAGCGGCAATCAATGAAGCATCATTGTCACTGACTTTGTCGGTAGTACCTACCACAATAGGCACGCCTGCGTTGCTAAGTTCTTTGGCGATTTCGGCTGAATAACAGCTGTTTAAGAAAATGAATTTAAGGTTTTTTTGATTTTTGAGGTAGGCTACCAAATCTTCTTTTTCGAGTAAAGTAGGTACGCCATTTTGTTGGCCGATGAGGGCTTCTTTGTTTGAGTGCCCAATGTAATGTAACATCCTGATTTGGGATGAAATATAGGCGTCGTTAAATTCAGTGGCTAGTTTTTTGAACGAAAAGTCGGAAAGTTCACGCCAATTGGCATAGCCTTTTTGGCGGGCTTTGGTAAGGGCATTTTGAATAGAATCTATTTCTTTATCCACTTGAGGCAAGGGATTGGAAGGTATATTGGCATGACCTATGATAATAATACTGGGCATCATCTATATGGAATTCTTCATTTGTAAAAGGCTGTTCAATTTTGTTTTTAATGAACCAACAAGTTACCAATTTTTGATGAGATATTGAAAAATGTCCCGCGTAGAGACGTTGCACTGCAACGTCTCTACTGCAACGTCTTATTGCTGCAACGTTACATTTACAACGTTGCACTGCAACGTCTCTACTGCAACGTCTCTTTGTGATGATGTTATAGATTGACACCGTTGCATTGCAACATCTTTTTGTAATTGACAATGATGTAGAACAACAACGTTGCAGTGCAACGTTGCTACGGAATTCTGGTGTTGTTATTTATGGAATAAAATGTTACCTTTCTATTCCAAAAGATTTAACAGATTTCGTTATGAATATTCATCAATTTTATCTTAAACACATAGCCAAGCAGACGGGCTATCGTGCTACTTGGGAGCCTAATCGACCGCTGTTTGTGGGTGCGATTGGTAAATTAGAAAGAGGTGTTTTTACGATTTTTACCAATCTCGAAAAAGAGGGTATCATCCCCGAAGTAGTTGAAGATGAGACCGAAGGGTTTTGGGACTATACTTCCTATGATTCGGTATCAATCAATTTCAAATTGGCTGGACAAGCGCCTCTAGCGGGCAGTGCACTTACAGAGGCAGATGCGGGTGTTACGATTGATTTCAAGAATAATGAGGCAGTGGTGTTTCAGGCCGATAAAACCCTCACTCACCAAATCATCAACATGGCCGAAATCGAAAAAGCTATCATTGAAAAATACCGAAAAAAAGAATGGCCCAAAGATTGGCTGATCGTAGTGCAGCTTATCGAAGCCGAATCGGCCACTATTATTATCTCCAACAGCCCTAGCAATCAGATTGATTTAAAGGCAGAAGCCAATGTAGGAACCTCTCATTTGAAACTAACCGACGCCTCGCTTGGGCTACATCTAGTAAGAGAGCAAGGAAGTAGCTTTAAGATTTTGGCTAAGAATGGAATCACACCTCTTTACCGAGTGATGGGGATTAGGCATCCGCTTTTTGGAAAACCCGGCCTTTCGACTAAAAGCCTTACTGAAGAAACGGACGAAGTATTGGAAGTGCAGGACTTTGACCCCGAAGAACTAAACAGCGTAGATGGAGAAACAAATGGGTAGGGATTTGTGTTAAAACAAAGGCAAACAGCTTTGGGCTGTTTTCTTACTCAAATCCCTTTGAAATGCATTCGATTCCTGTCATCAAACCTAGCGATATTGGCAACCGAGGCCTCTGGATTGCCTTTATTGTGTTGGGTTGTTGGGGAGGGAGTTTATGGTTTTTACTCCACTATCCTCTTCATTTCAATGACCCCCTTGTATATTTGTTTGTGCTAGTTCAAATGCATCTTTATACGGGGGTGTTTATCACAGCGCATGATGCTATTCATGGCGTAGTGTCGCCTCGTTATAAGTCCCTCAATTATTGGATTGGTTTTATAAGCGCTTCATTGTTTGCTTTCAACAATTTTAAAACACTTTCATCGAAGCACCATTTGCATCATAAGCACGCTGCTACACCCGACGACCCCGATTACCACGACGGGCATCCCCATTTTTTTCTGTGGTTTATAGCTTTTGCCAAAGAGTACATCTCGATTGGGCAGATTGTGTTGATGGCGATTACTTACAATATCCTCAAACTCTGGTTTCCGTGGGAAAACCTTGTTGTTTTTTGGATGATTCCCGCCGTGTTGAGTACCTTTCAATTGTTTTATTTTGGGACTTATTTGCCCCATAGAGGAGAGCATCACAATCCCCCTCTCAATGCCCGCAGCCAATCACTCAATCACCTAAAGGCGTTTTTGAGTTGTTACTTCTTTGGGTATCATTTGGAGCACCATGCTTATCCGTATTTGCCGTGGTGGCAATTGCCCAAAGCCCGTGAAAAAGTAGAACAGGCCATGCAAGGATAGTACTAAGTGACCAAATTGGGAAGTTTGCCGTATCTTTGGAGCCTAATCATGGGCCTATGATGCAATATCCCCGACCTCTCACGCCTTCACTTTTGGTTTTACAATTTTTAGTAATTGTAGGTGTGGTTTGGCTCAAATTAAGAGCAAATGCTTCTTATTTCATAACGCCCGATTCGCAATACTATCTGCAAGCGGCCCACAATCTGCTGCAAGGGAAAGGCTATGTGGTTGATTTTGAGGGTAAAGAGACTTTCTGTGCTATATGGCCCGTAGGGTATTCGGCGTGTATTGCGGCCGTATCTCGGCTTACAACTTTACCGCTCGAAATAGCTTCAAAATGCGTGAATCTAGGTGCAGTTGGAGGTTGTTTTTGGTTGATATACCGAAGGTTTTCGGAGAGAAGCTGGTTTGTGGGGCTAGGATTGATGAGTTCTTCTTTTGTACAATTATACACCAACACTTGGTCGGAGGCATTGTTTATCTTTTTTGTGTTGGGATTTGCATTTTCGTTTGAAAAAAAAAATCAAATCCAAACATCCGCGCACGAGTTAGAGTGGATGGTTTGGCTGATAGGAGCTTTTTTGGTGCGCTATGCTGCCGTCTTTTTGTTTATTCCATTGATTTGGTACAAAAAATGGCGCGTTATTCTTTGTTATTCATTGTTTATTGGGATTTATCTCAGTTACAATTTTTATCACACAGACACTTTTACGGGAGGGCATGGTTTTTGGCCAGAAGAAGCTTTTTTCTCTCGGATTGTTAGAGGGCTTCGAGGCTTAGGTGAAGAGGTTTTGTTTTTTGCTTTGAGAGATTGGGATTTGAAAACTCTTGCCTCACACACGCCGCTCAAATGGGTGATTTATGGTGTTGCTTTCCTTCAACTTGCCATCATAGGGGCTGCGCTTTACAAGTTGTTTTTTATTCAAAAATATAAGGAGCATTTTTCTGACAAAATAATACTAGAAATAGCCTTTGCCTATTTGTTTTTTACAATTGCTATTTATCTTACAGATGTATCTATTGAGAGCTTGTATTTCAGGAGATTAGTGCCGTTTTCGTTGTTGACGGTGGTGGCAGGATTGGGATGGGTTTCATCACAAAAAGCAGTATTTGAACAAACCAAATGGTATTTTGTCGTTTTCTTTGTGCTATCGCTTGTTCATGCGCTACCTAAAAGCTATTAACAAAATGTCATCTCATCATATTGTCCGCGAAAAACAAGAACCTGCTCTGCTCATTGCCAATGGAGAAGGCTGTAGTTTTGAGCTTTTAGGGCAGCTACTAGAATGGTCGCCGTTTGTAGTGGTGCTTGATCACGCTATTCATCGCGTGCTGGAGTTAGGTATCAAAGTAGATGTGTTGTTGGGGGATTTTGATAGAGATATAGATGTTGAAGAATTACAAGCAAGTCAATACCCTTTAGAAATCATCGACGCACCCGATCAAGACAAAACTGATTTGGAAAAGGGGATAGAGTTTTTGATTGAAAGAGGTTTTCCTGCGGTCAACATTGTGTGGGCCACGGGGCGTAGAGCCGACCATAGCCTTACCAATATGACCAATATTGTACGCTACAAATCCCAAATCAAAATAGTGATGTTGGACGATTATTCTAAGATTTTTCCTTTGGTCGATGCTTTTGAGAAATGGTACGAAAGCGGCACCCCTATTTCGCTCATACCGGTTGGATTGGTGGAGGGTATTACCACCGAAGGTCTCAAGTACAATCTTGAAGATGATTTTTTGAAATTGGGCTATCGTAGTGGTAATAGCAACGAGGCCGCAGTGGATGGTTTTGTCAAAATTAGGGCCCAAACAGGCGATTTATTGATTATGGAATGCTGGGATTAACCAACAAATATTAACCACAAAAATTACATTCATCAACATGCCTACTATCACACGCATCGAAGTCTATAAATTTAATATTCCCTTGCAAGCTCCTGTCACGATTGCTATCGGGACTATCGAAGAAGCTCGTAATATTTTGGTCAAAATTCATACCTCTGATGGGGTGTATGGCGTAGGAGAGGGGGCACCTTTTTGGATGATAGTCGGCGAAACCCAAGCCTCTGCGTATGCTGTTTCGTATGATTTTGCAAAGTTATTAATTGGCAAAAACCCTTTAGATTTAGAAGGATGTATTCTCTCTTTGGACAGATATTTGGCGGGCAACCCTACTGCTAAAAGTGCTTTTGATATGGCACTTTATGACTTAGCTGCCAAATATGCCCAAATGCCCTTGTATCAATTTTTGGGCGGGAGCAAACGAAGCATTGTTACGGACGAAACTATCTACATTGCCACACCAGAAGCAATGGCCGCCGACGCCGTCAAAATCAAAGAACGAGGAGCTGAAGCAATCAAAGTAAAATTGGGAACAAATGCCAAAGATGATATTCGGCGTATTGCGGCGATTAGGGAGGCGATTGGGCATGAGATACCCATCCGAACAGATGCCAATCAGGGGTGGGACTATGTAAGTGCACTGACTGTACTGAATACCATTGCCGATTGGAATGTAGAATATTGCGAACAGCCCGTCAAACACTGGGACTATAAGCATTTGGCTCGATTACGTCACCAAGCACGCGTACCAATCTGCGCCGATGAATCATTGTTTTCGCCTCAAGATGCTATTAAACTTGTTACTGACGAAGCGGTAGATTATTTCAATATCAAACTCTCCAAAAGTGGCGGACTCCGCAATGCCGTCAAAATCAATGCTATCGCTGAAGCAGCGGGAATCAAATGCATGATTGGCTGCATGTCAGAATCCCGCTTGGGGATTTCGGCCAATGCTCACTTTGCTTCTGCTTTGCAGAATGTGGTTTTTTATGACCTAGATTCTCCCTTCGAACACGCCCAAAATCCGATTTTAGGAGGAGTTTATTATCAAAATCATTATGAAGTAATACTGCCCGACGCGCATGGACACGGAGCAGATGTTGATGCAGATTTCCTACAAAGAATGGAATCTTTTGCGGTGGAATCTTAGCTTAAGTAGCTTTGCCAAAACACCATATCATAGCTGCTAACGCATAATGATAGGTGTCGGTAGCATTGAAAGGCAAATGATTTTGAACTACTTTGGTAGCTATTCCTAAAATCATGACACCTATCACAATCCAAATGGCCTTTTGGTATTTTCGCAGTAAACCAAAAACCGCAATGAGCATGACAAGTAGCATCGTAAAAGCTTGGACTACTGAATCAAATACCTGAAAACTAGGATAAAGAAGAAATACAAAGAGAGAAAGACCTACTCCAATTGTTAAAATAAAAGCAGGGCGTGTAATAGTCTGGCGCATGACAAGCCCCCATATGGCTACTACGACAGCACTAAGCCCCACACTACCTGCAAGTACCGAAAGAGAACGATGAGTAGGAGTAAGTTCTTGAAAACCTAAGTAGCGAAATACGCCCGCAGCCGCAGCCAAAGCAATCGTAACCAGAAATATTCCCCAGAGAAGGCGGTTATAAAAAGGCTGATAGGCGAAGAACTTAAAAAAAACAACGATGCAGATGATAGAGACAACAGCGTCAGAAATAGCATTGGAAAGTTGAACCATCAGTTAAAAAATAGGTTAAGAGTTAGGATTTCAAGAGATAAGGCCTATTTGGGAATTTAGACTCATAAGACGCATCGCTAGAAGGTAATTAATGACCCAAAAATGCTTTAGCAAGGTATCAGTATTTCACCGTTTTTGAGGGCAAGTGAGACAGTTTTTTGTTATTTTTTAATTTTTCTTGGACTGTAGCTTTTGTACTTTCTTCATTTAGACCTACTTTTACTGGAAAATTTTGGGCTCCTGTCTTGAATAAAATAAAGTTAATCATCTTGAACCACGCAATTTATACTAACCACCAATGAGCGTATTAGTCAATAAAAACTCAAAGATAATTGTACAGGGCTTTACAGGCTCTGAAGGTACTTTTCATGCCCAACAGATGATTGAGTACGGTACCAATGTTGTAGGAGGTGTAACTCCAGGCAAAGGCGGACAAAGTCACTTAGACCGTCCTGTATTCAATACTGTAGCAGATGCCGTAAACGAGACTGGTGCAGATGTCTCTATTATTTTTGTGCCACCAGCCTTTGCCGCTGATGCTATCATGGAAGCTGCTGATGCCGGTATCAAGGTGATTGTGTGTATTACAGAAGGTATTCCTACCAAAGATATGATGTTGGCAAAAGAGTACATTAGTACCAAAGATTGCCGCTTAATAGGCCCTAACTGCCCAGGTGTAATGACTGCTGACGAATGTAAAGTAGGTATTATGCCAGGTTTTATTTTCAAAAAAGGAACTATCGGAATCGTATCTAAATCAGGAACTTTGACATACGAAGCTGTAGACCAATTATCGAAAGTAGGTCTTGGACAAACTACTGCTATCGGAATTGGAGGTGACCCTATCATTGGTACTACTACCAAAGAAGCCGTAGAACTTCTCATGAATGACCCCGAAACCGAAGCAATTGTGATGATTGGCGAAATCGGTGGAAGCATGGAAGCTGATGCCGCTCGTTGGGTAAAAGAAAATGGTACCAAGCCGGTAGTAGGATTCATCGCAGGGCAGACTGCTCCTAAAGGTCGTCGTATGGGACATGCTGGGGCTATCATTGGCGGAGCCGATGATACCGCTGCTGCTAAGATGCGTATCATGCGTGAGTGTGGCATTCACGTAGTAGAATCTCCTGCTTTGATTGGCGAAACAATGTTGAAAGCATTAGGCAAAGCCTAAGCAAAATGAATATTATCTTTTCTAAATTTGCAGGCAGTTTGGGTTTCCAAGCTGCCTGTGCTTTTATATAGAAGATTGAAAAAGGATTTCTCGGCATGACAAAGAACAAAACTCTTCGTAGTTTTAAATACGCTGCATTACTCTGGTTGTTGTGCTATGCAGCACCTCTTTGGGCTGAGGTTGGGCCAAACAAACAATACTTTTTGGTAAAAGATTTGTCGCAAGATTGGATTGTGTATGACCAAAGAGAAAAAGAATTTGTACCCTATGTAGCGGAGCAGCACAATACCCAGTTGTCGGTCAATACTATCATAGATTTAGAAAGTAACCTTCATTATAACCTTCTTATCTACGTCGAAAACGACAACTACTTGTTTTTCAACGGAGCCTTGCAAGATAATCTAAAAGCGGGTCAGTGGAGAGTGATGAAAATCGACAGCTTATACAAGATTTATAAGATTCCACAGTTGATGATTACCATCTATGGTACTCCTGGACAGTTTGGAAAAACGGTGTTTATTGGACATCAAAAAGCCGCTATCGAAAAGTTGATTACTATCGAAGAAGAATCATTTTTGAATCTTAAGCCAAGAGAAGAAGCCGAAATGTCCAACTTTTTTATATTGGCAATGCTACTCTTATTGGGCTTTATGGCTTTTCTGTTTAATGGGTATCCAAGGGCTTTTGAAAAGATGTACAGCATTGGAGACTTGCTGCAAGTGGATGTCAGAGATGAGTCATTTTTAATCAACAAGCCTTTTAGCCGTGTCAATATATTGTTTTTGGTATTATTGAGCTTAGAAGTGGCTTATTTGTATCTTTTTGCACAAGACAAACAATATAATTTATTTTCTTCTAAAGAGCTTTTAGTAGGTGGCCAATCACAGCTAGATCATTGGTTTACTTTTTTCAAAATAGCCATATTGTGTTTTGTAATGCTGATTTTAAAATACCTAGGGTTGTATATTCTAGGTACCTTGTATCGGATAGAAGGTATAGCTAATCTCCATTATTTCAAGGTAGTACAGTCGTCACTTTGGTTTTATGGGATTATTTTATTGGTGGTCTCAGTGACTTCTTTTTATGTGTTAGAGTGGTCTACTCTTCTGCGTACAATGCTTATTATACCAGGGGTGATTTTCTATGTTTTAAGAACAATTTTAATCTTCTTTACAATTACGAGCAGCATAACAGTGAAAAATTTATATATAATTTCGTACCTTTGCATCGTCGAATTTATCCCCCTCATCATCGGGGTTAGGTATGCCCTTTAGGTAGTTGGTGGCTTTCCCCTCAAATTTCAGATATGAGCGAAACGATTTTGATGCAACAAGACCGATTGAATAAAGTAGCGAGCATTTTGGTGAGCCAAGCTCGCCCCACAGACGAAAAGTCCCCTTATTTTGAGTTGGCAAGTAGATACAATCTCAAAATTGACTTCCGCCCTTTTATCGAAATCCAGGGGATTGCTTACAAAGATTTTCGTAAGCAGCGGATCAACATTATGGAACATACGGCGATTATTTTTACAAGTCGTAATGCCGTAGATCATTTCTTTCGTATCTGTAAAGAAGCGAAGCTCGAAATGCCAGCTGAGATGAAGTATTTTTGTGTAACTGAGCAAACCGCCAATTATCTCCAAAAATACATTCAAATTAGAAAACGTAAGATTTTTGCTGGCCAAAAAACAGCTGCAGATTTGTTAGATTTGATCAAAAAGCACAAAAACGAAAAGTTTTTGTTTCCATGTTCTGACAAGAGACGTAATGATATCCCCGAATTTATGGGAAACTATGATTTACATCTTACAGAAGCCGTAATGTATGAAACAGTATCGTCTGATTTGTCTGATTTAACAGAAGTCTTTTACGACATCATTTGCTTTTTTAGCCCTTCAGGCATTACATCTTTGTTTCATAATTTCCCTGGTTTTGAACAAAACAAAACGCGTATTGCCGCTTTTGGCCCTACTACGGCCAAAGCCGTAACGGACGCAGGGCTTATTTTGGATATTGAAGCTCCTATGCCAAATGCTCCGTCTATGACAGGTGCTTTGGAGATTTATATCAAAAAAGCAAATAATCTCTAGTCGTCTCAGACAACTAGATGATTTCTTAGTAAAACTAGCTAAATAGCGCAGCTTCTTACAGAAGGAAATAGTAATCATGCTTTGGCTATTTTGCAACATTTAAATCATTTTATGCGTTTAGATAAGGGTTGAGATTTCAACCCTTTTTTATTATCAAATTTTTTTCGCTTATTGTCGTTTGTATTGAAAATAGCAATTGATACATATGAAATACCCTCGACTTCTCCTTTTTCTTATTATTGGTTATTTGAGCCAAATCCCTAATCTCCATGCCCAGCAAGATGCTCAGTTTACAATGTTTATGTTTAACCAATTGTACTGGAATCCAGCTACAGCAGGGGCAGATGGTACTACTCGGTTTCAACTTTTGAATAGGATGCAGTGGCAAGGCTATCAGACTACTTCAGGAGATGGAGGGGCACCCAATACATTGATTTTTTCGGGTAGTGTGCCACTTAATTTCATGAAAAGTGCCGTAGGAATTCATTATGTCAATGACCGAATCGGAGCTACGGGGAGTCAAGAAGTACAACTTTCATATGCCTACCGTGTCAATATCAACGACAATTTACTAGCTATAGGAGCACGTGTTGGATTCCAAAATCGCTATATAGACTTTAGTAAACTTATCCCGAGAGAGCCTGGAGATCCACTCATTCCGGTAGGGCGTATTGGTCAGACCCAGCCAGATATTTCGTTAGGAGTACATTATGATGCCACTACTTTTTTTGTGAGTGCGAGTGTGAGTCATATCAATCAACCAAAATTTAGTTTGGGTGGAGACGCTTCCAATAGCACCTTAGCACCTAGTGCCTATATAATGGCAGGATACCGGTGGGAGCCACTCTATGGGCTTGAGATTCAGCCTATCGCCTTTGTGAAATCGCCAGTAGCTTTTAGTAGCAATACATTGTCGGTAGAAGGAGGTGTAATGGCAACTTGGGATGAATGGGTTTTTGGAGGAGTTACGTATCGGCTCCAAGATTCTTACAATATCATCGCAGGAATCAACTTGCTCAGTGATAGGTCATTGCGGATAGGAGCTGCCGTTGATTTGATAGGGCGTACCAAAGATATAAAAGCACCTGCTTCTTATGAAGTGATGCTATCTTATGCTTTGCCAGCCTTGACCAAAGGTAAGCGTACGCCTGTGCGAACACCAAGATTCCGTTATTGATTTGCTGAAATTTTAAGCCATTCAAAAGTTTTTTTTGTACAAAGAATTTTTGGCAAAATTTTTGTTAATCAATTACAATGCGCCGTTTGATAAAAATATGACAGTTTTTTTAGTACTTTTGAACAGTTTTTCCAAACTTTGAGGAATAAGAATTGTCTCCGGATAGGAAAAAAGATAAATTTTAAAATTAGCACACAATAAACACATAGAACTTCGTTTTCTATACTGAAATTTTGAATTTAACGGGAATAACCATGAGCAAAAGGGTATTTTTCGGCTATGCCACCAAAGGAACGTGGATTGTGATGGTAGCGATGATGCTACAAAGTTGCGGGTTTGTCAAAGACAAATTTGGCAAAAACAGTAAGGGAGGTAAAGGTGGAAAAAAAGGAGCCAAACAAGAGGTAGGGGTTCGTAATGGGGAGGTGATTGCTGCTGGTCGAAAAGACTATAAGCAAGATACCCCTTATGGCATGGTCCTTATCCCATCGGGCTCTTTTATGATGGGGCAAGCCGATGAGGATGTGGCCGCCACTCAAGTTAACTTCAACCGCCGAGTGACCATCACTTCGTTTTATATGGACGATACGGAGGTTACTAACAACGAGTATCGCCAGTTTGTAAATGCCTTGATGACAGATTCATTGTCGGTATTAGGTGAAGAAGAAATTATGGCGAAGTATCATCCAGATACTACTGTATGGAAAAAAGATTTTACCTATCACAACGGCGACCCTATGCTAGAGTATTATTACTCTCATCCAGCATTTGATACGTATCCAGTGGTGGGAGTAAGCTGGAAAGCTGCTCGTTATTTCTCTGAATGGCGTTCTAATCTCTACAATGATCATCGTGCCAAAGAAGGTAAATTCCGTTCTCCTAAATTCCGCCTTCCAACCGAAGCCGAATGGGAATGGGCTGCTAGAGGTGGTCGGGCCTCGGCCAAATACCCTTGGGGTAATCCTTACGTAGCCAATGGAAAAGGTTGCTTCTTGGCCAACTTCAAACCTCAAAGAGGAAACTATGACGCAGACGGATACCCTTATACCGCTCCTGCCAATGCCTACAATGCTAACGATTATGGTCTTTACAATATGGCGGGTAATGTGGCCGAATGGACTCTTGATGCTTTCGCAGACAATGCCACTGTTGTAAACTGGGATATGAACCCTATGAATGACAACCCTGATGAGCCTCGTAAAATCGTGCGTGGAGGGTCTTGGAAAGACGTAGCCTACTTCCTTGAAACAGGTACCCGCAGCTGGGAGTATGAAAATAATACTCGCTCCTACATAGGTTTCCGCTGCGTAGTTGAAAACTTGGCGGGTCGGACTGCAACTACTCGTGGCAAAAAAAGATAAATCTTAAAGTATTCAAATAATTTTTAGGGTGCTGCCCACCAAGCGGCAGCACCCTCCTTTTTGTACGACCCTAATTAATTATAACTGATTCTATTAACTAATTTTTTTTGATTCAATCATGGCAGCACAAAAGCAAGGTGTTTTCTGGAGTAAAATAGTTCCTACTGCTTACGCACTCGGAGCAGCCGTCGTTATTATCGGTGCTTGGGCAAAAATTACCCACGTAGAGGGTGGGGGCGAAATATTGACAGTTGGTCTTTTGACCGAAGCATTTATTTTTGTTTTATATGCAATACAAAGTTTTCTCTACCCTGCTTCAGACGAATACGCTTGGGAAAAAGTATACCCTGAATTGTTAGACGATGCGGCTCCTGCACCAGTTGCTCGCAAAGAAGAAAGAAAAGGAACAGGCCTTACGGCTAATATGGATAAATTGATGGCAGAAGCCAACATCACTCCTGAAGTTTTCAATAACCTAGGTAAAGGTTTTAAAAGTCTTACTGAGACAGTTTCAAAAATTAGCGATTTGACCGATGCCACTGTAGCAACTAACGAATATGCTAAAAATGTAAAGGGTGCCTCAGGAGCAATCAATGAAATGAATAAGTCTTATGGTGTAGCAATCAATGCAATGTCGTCGATGGCAGATGCTACCAAAGACGCTCAACAATATCGTGAGCAATTCCAAAACATTACAAAAAATATGGGTGCTTTGAATGCTGTATATGAATTAGAATTGCAGGATACAACCAAGCACCTTAAGGCTATGAATGCTTTCTACGGCAACCTTACTACTGCAATGGAAAACATGGCTGATGCAACAAAAGAATCACAACAGTTTAAAGCAGAGATGTCGAAGTTGACAACCAACATTACATCTTTGAACAATATCTATGGCAATATGCTCACGGCTATGCGTGGCTAATATCGATTTGTAAAGTACGTTGCCTGTGCTTACACCAGAAAATAAAACTTAAACGCTAAGAACTGTAAATAAATAAAATGGCAGGAGGAAAAGAGACACCCCGTCAGAAGATGATTGGGATGATGTATCTGGTACTAACAGCAATGTTAGCCTTGCAAGTGAGTTCGGCATTGTTAGAAAAATTTCAGTTATTGAACAATAGCATGGAAATGTCTTCAAATGCCGCTAATAAAATCAATCAGAGGACACTTGATAACATCCGTGACAAAGTTGAAAAGTCAGGAAATCGTGCTTTTGAAGTGGCAATTGTAAAACAAGCCGAAGAAGTACGTAAACTGACTGGTGGCATGATTGCTGAAATCGACGCCATCAAAACCCACATTACCAACGAAGCTGGTGGAGGTATCGACCCCGAAACCGGCAAAGTTAAAAACCCTAACGAAGAAGATAAGGTTGCTATCTATATGATTGGACCGACCAGAAATGGTAAAGCTTATGAACTGAAAAACAAACTCAATGGGTTTGTAGATCAGATGAATAAGCTAGCTGGTACTAGTTTTGCACCTTTGGCTTTGGACGGGAAAGACGATCCTTTGGCTAAACGCGACAAAGACCAAAGAAACAAGGACTTTGCCGCCGTTAATTTCGAACAAACTCCTGTACCTGCCGCCTTGGCTGTACTAAGCCAACGTCAGTCGGAAATTCGTCGCCTAGAAGCCGAAGTATTAGATGCTTTGGCGGCTAAAGTGGGTGCTAAGGATATTAAGTTTGATAAGATTTTGGCCATGATTAGTGCCGAATCTAATGTAGTAGTAGCAGGTACCAAATTCAAAGGTGAAATGTTTATTGCTGCTTCTTCTACCTCACTTACCCCTCGTATGAGCTTAAACGGAGCGCCCTTACGAGTACAAGACGGAAAAGGAGTTATCGAATTTACGGCACAAGGTGGGGCCTATGACAAAGAAGGACTCGCAGCTAAATCTTTGAGCGGAACTATCTCTTTTGCTACGCCTAGCGGCCGTGATACCACAGTGACGATGCGCTATGAATACAAAGTAGCTAAGCCTACTTATCAAATAGAAGCGGGTACTTTGCCACCTTTGTATTTAGGTTGTAAAAACGTGCTAAGTGTACAAAGCCCTGCGTTGGGAGCGCTTTGGAACCCTGTATTTACCGCAGAAGGAGCTTCTACCATGACTGGTAATAAGAAAGGAAGTGTGATTATCGTACCAAATAGCCGTGAAGTGGCTCTTAATATCACCAACCAAGGTAATTTGCTAGGAGTAGAAAAATTCCGCGTAAACCGCGTACCACGCCCTCGTCTTGAGTATTATATAAATGGCGCTCTGGTTGATGATAAACGTGGTGTACCTGCTAATATGGCTCGCAGTGTGATGGTAAAGGCTGTTGCAGACGAAAGCTTGGTGAACTATTCTCCCGAAGATGCTAATTTTAGAGTAGGTCAAGTAACGGTAAGTTTGGCACGTGGTAACCGTCGGGTTGGAAATCCAGTGGTGATTTCGGGACCTAATGGTTCGATTTCAGGCTTAGCTCAACAAGCATCAGCAGGGGATCGCCTAGTGATTGAAGTATCAGGAGTTCAACGCCGTAACTTTAAAGGAGATGTAGTGGATGCAGGTATGGGGCCAGATTCAAGAACAGTCCCACTTAACTAGCAGAATTTACCAAATTCTTAGGGATTGGTACGCAATTTGTAAACGTTCTGACGTTAATAATACATTGGAGCAAATCATTCTGAATTTCTAGTGATTTTTACGTTTTATCTAAAATTCACATTTAAGTAATAAAATTCAATAACAATGAGAAGACTGAGTAGCTTATTGGGAAGTGCGGTCTTGGTGGCGTTAGGCGTAAGCGTAGAGGCCCAAGAAAAAGACACCAAAGGTGTCAATCCGTTGTCGGTACGCGAAATCAACGACGCTGATGTGATGATGAAGCGTACCCTGTGGCGGCGTTTGGATTTGAAAGAAAAAGTCAATCAGCCGATGTTTTCGAAGGGAAATGAAGTGACTAGGTACATCATGGATGCTGTCAAAGCGGGCTTGCTGGATGCATATGCAGACGCTGATATGCAGAAAAAGATGAACTTGAATGATTTTAACCAAAAACTTCAGATTCCGAACCAAGGTCAAACTATGACAGAGGAGGAGTTGAAAGCTGGATTTGGTAAAGAAAATACAAGCGCACAGGACGGAGGCTGGGGGACTACTCCCAAAACCACTACTCCTACCACTCAAGACGATGGCTGGGGAGGAGCGCCTAAAAAGGAAACCCAACCCGTAGACGACGGCTGGGGACCTGCGCCAAAGAAAAAAACAACTACTACCAAGGGAAAAAATACCAAGGGTAAAAAAGGGCAGCAAATCGCGAAAGTAGAGCCACAAGTTGATTCAACAGCTATCAAGAAAAAGATGGCTGAAGAAGCCGCTGCTGCTGCCGCCGCTGCCGCTGCTAAGTTGGAAGAAAATCAATATTTCCCTGATCAGATATCGGTGATTGAACTCAAAGAAGATTGGATTTTTGACCGCAAGCGTTCACGTTTGTACTATGATATTCAAACCGTAACGCTCTACATTCCTGCAGATCAGCATCCTACGGGCTTGGAAACGCCGATTGCCACTTTTAGATACAAAGATCTTGATAAGCTATTTAGAAGTGATCCGAAGAAGTTTATATGGTTTAATGAGTACAATACTGCTCAACACAAAAACCTAGCCGATGCGTTTGATCTTCGTTTGATGCAAGGGCGTATCGTAAAATCTTCAAATCCTATGGATCGTGACCTTATCAGTATCTATGGAAGCGAAAAAGATGCACTTTGGAAGTCTATTCAACTCGAAAATGAGTTGATGGAATTGGAGCATGGATTGTGGGAATACTAATTCTAAGATAGTTTATCCCAATAAAGTAGGGCGACCATTTGGCCGCCCTTTTTTTATGATATTGAGTAAAGTTATCCAAAATCTTAATTCTCAAGAGAGAAAGGAAGCTCATATTCCCGAATCACTGGGGCATTTTTGCTACGCACTTTTACTTCTACCCGCGCTTTGGGCTTTTCATCGATGATTAAGTAATTTTTGATGTAAGTATCTTCGTAAGTCAGCCAAGAATAATCCGAAAGGAGGTAAGTATTCGTTTGATTTTTTTGTGCTTGGTAAGCCCACCGTTCTACATGTAATGGTTCATAATTTACGATAGAAGTCCCTCCTGCAATCGTGTACCAAACTTGAATTCCTGGTACGCCTCTATTTCCCATTTCTGTATTGTGCTCGACATAAATACGTAAGACGCCATTGTCTTCGAGATCGTGTACCTCAAATTCGTCTATTTTAGTCTTGATGTTTGACATTGTTAAGTTTGTTTTTTTTGATAGTTGAGTACAGCTTCTTCTAAGAAAAGCTATGGTAGAAAAGTGTTTTTTGTGAAAAACGCAGTATTTGAGCAATAAGGGAGCTCGGGAAAAGAGTACATTTTTGATTGTACTTAACCACTAACTCATTATACTGTTGCGTCAGTCCTTGAAGTTTGAGTTCTAATTTTTGTAGGGCATTTTGAATTTCAAGAAATTCCGGAGTTTTTTTCAAATCAGGATAAGTATGGGCCAATTCAAATACTTCTTCTAAACCTTTGGCTAGGGCGCCACTGCTAAAGGCTTGAGCTTCTGTATCAAGCGGAGAAGCATAAATACCTTCGTTGCGTAATAAAAAAATTTGCTCTAATGCTTCATGGTGGGTACCAACATACTTTTTAAAAAGGGTTATCAAGCGAGTAGTAAGTTCAACCCTAAGTTTTAAAATACTAGATATATCATCCCAACTATCATCTATCGAAGCACGGAGCTTAATAAGCCTATAGTAGATGCCTCCTGCCCATACCAAGGCTACAGCAACGCCTCCCCAAAGAATGTAGTTTAAGCTCATGACAGAAGACAGTTGGAGATGAAAACACTTAATTTTTTACAAATTTGATTTTTTCAAAAGGCATAAAATAATTGGGCAAACACGTGAGTGTATCGTGATTGAAGGTGAAATCAATACCTTTGAAACTGATTTGTTGAAGAGAAGGCCGAAGCGCTACTTCAAAATAATTGTTAGAATTTACTTCACTTTTGATTTCACAAGCAATATCAGGATATAGCTCATGTTGTAAGTAAATCTTGTCGGCTTTGGTAATAGGGATATGAAGTTCTCCCTTTGTATTCATAAATTCGACACTTTTTTCTTGCCCATTAAAAATAATGCACCTTACATATTGGGAGAGCATTGGATTAGCGTCGAGCACCTTGATGGTATATCCTTCACCTTTTTTTGCTTGTTTTTTAACAATAAAATCTTGACCTGCTTCCTTCTCGCTTTTGAGCTTGATCGTGTTTCCTTCTACGCTATACGTACCTTTGGCAAAACGGTCTACGGCACCATAGATGTAAAAAAAATCGAAAGTGCCTTGGGGGCTAAATCTAAAGCCTGCGGCCATGTCGTGAATTCCTACGAGGCGATATTCGCCCGTCACTTTTGTTTGTGCCATGCTGCTGAAATAAAAAAAAGTATAAAAAGGGATATTTAAAAAAAGATTTTTCATAAGATTAAAAGGCTACTTTCATGGTTTCGTCAATGCGCATCACTGCTTCTTGCTCGTAGTATTTTTTGTACTTTTCTCTAACGATTTCAATCTGCGTAGAGCGTTTAGGGGTAAGTTTGGAAAGGATAATTAATATTTTGGAAGGCTCAGATATGAGTTGACTATTTTTCCCAAGCCATTGTCCTTGCCCATCAATGATCGTAGAGCCTTCTATAAAAGTAGTGGCAATGACAGTGTCTGCAAAAGCTTGCCAAGCTTGGGGTGAAATTACGCTACCGTCAGGTTTAGAAAGGCCAAAATAAAGTTCTGTTTTGGTCATCCTAACGGCTCGATAGCTTGTATTGCAAGCAGTAAGGGCTAGCAATACTACAAAACTTACCAGTTTACGAAAATGAATCATAGCTGTATGAGAGTGATAAGAAGAGGGCTGTTAAGTATTATCTTTAATGATGATACAAATGTGAACAATAAAGATTGGCTATAAAAAATAAAGAAAGGGAAGCGTAGAAAGGACTGACTTAGGCGTCAAAAAAAGAGAATTAAGCGTTTTGATAACTAACAAAAAAGCCTCTCTCGACAGGTCGAGAGAGGCTTTTGGAACTTAAATTTTAATACTATAATCGAGAGGCGGCTTGCTGAACAAATGCCGTCAGCTCACTTCCAGAGAGCATTCCTTGTGCCAACAAGGCCAAGTTGTATGCATGACGAATAAGCTGCTTTTGTTCGTCTTCACTAGCGTTTAATATTCGTTGCGTCACTGGGTGATTGGCATTGACTGCTAGGTTGAGCATTTGTGGCATATCGCCAAACATAGATTTCTGACCTGAAGTTGCGGCCATATCATTCATACGACGAATAAACTCCGGAATGGTGATTACTACTGGAAGTTCGTCAGTAGGCATTGCTTCCACCGTAATCGTAAGTTTGGGGGCGCCGCCTAGCGTTTCCTCAAATAGTTTCTTGGTTTTTTCTTCATCGTCTTTCGACAATACGCTTTCTAGTTTTACTTCTTTCTCGATGAGTTTATCGAGGGTATCAGCGTCGACGCGCTTGATACTGGTATTTTCGATTTTGTATTCGATGCCGTTGATGAAGTGTGGGTCAATGACACTGTCAAGTACTAATACATCGTATCCACGTTTTTGGGCAGACTGGATATAAGCATCTTGCTTTTGAATATCACTTGCATAGAGCCACACTACTTTTCCGTCTTTGTCGGTTTGAGTTTCTTTGACGTGAGATGTATACTCTTCAAAAGTAAAGTGCTTACCTGAAATATTTTTGACAAGACATATTTCTTTGGCTTTTTCGCCAAATTTCTCATCTGAAATAATGCCATATTTTACAAAAATACCGATGTCGTCAAATTTCTTCTCAAAGCCTTCACGGTCGTTGCGGAAGATTTCGATGAGTTTGTCAGCTACTTTACGGGTGATATACCCACTGATTTTTTTGACGTTGCCATCGGCTTGCAAATAGCTGCGCGATACATTGAGAGGAATATCTGGCGAGTCGATGACCCCGTGTAGGAGTGTTAAGAAATCAGGTACTACGTCTTTTACTTCATCAGTGATAAAGACTTGACGGCTATAGAGTTGAATTTTTTCCTTTTTGACAGAGAAGTCGTTTTTGAGTTTAGGAAAATACAAAACCCCAGTCAAATTGAAAGGATAATCAACGTTAAGATGAATCCAGAAAAGAGGATCTTCGCTAAAAGGGTGAAGTTCTTTATAGAAGGCGAGATAATCTTCGTCTTTGAGTTCGGATGGCTGTTTTGTCCAGATAGGATTGGGGTTATTGATGATTTTTTCGTCAAACTCAATTTCTACTGGCAAAAACTTTCCGTATTTCTCAAGGATTTCAGTAATACGATGTTTGCTCAAAAACTCTTCTGAATCTTCGGCAATGTGCAAAATGATGTCGGTTCCACGGTCGGTTTTGTCGGCTGCTTCAATGCTAAATTCGGTGCTACCATCACATACCCAACGTACCGCTTCGGCACCTTCCTGATAGGATTTAGTGATGATTTCGACCTCTTTGGCAACCATAAATGCGGAGTAAAATCCTAATCCAAAGTTGCCGATGATGTTGCCACGGGTGTCTTCTTTTTCTTTGTATTTTTCTACAAATTCGGCAGCTCCTGAAAAAGCAATCTGATTGATGTACTTTTTGATTTCATCGGCGGTCATTCCGATGCCTCGGTCACTGATAGTAATGGTTTTGGCGGCTTCATCCACCTTGACGGTCACTTTCAACTCGCCTAATTCGCCACTAAACTCGCCAAAGTTGGCTAATTTTTTCAATTTTTGGGTGGCATCGACCGAGTTTGAAACCAGCTCACGCAAGAAGATTTCGTGGTCTGAATAGAGGAATTTTTTAATGATTGGAAAAATATTGTCGGTATGAATCGACAATTGCCCTTTTTCGGCCTGTACGGTTGCTTCCATATGCAATTGAATGATTTAGCAATTTTTTAGAATGAACCCTTCAATTTTTGTTCCACTACACTAATGCTGACAGAATGACAAAAAATAAACCTGACAGTTTTTAGGATACTGTCAGGTTTGGCACAAAAGGTGAAAGAAAAAAGGCTTATTTTTTGACAAACTTAACCCACACTTCGCGCATTGCTACTTGCTTGCGCCCGGTGGTATCCTTTGGATTAATGCCTGTTCCGCGTCCTTCGGCATCTACTCGAATATAGCTAATACCGGCTTTGACGAATTGATCTTTTAGAGCTAATACTCGTTTTACAGAAAGGGTTTTGTTGGTAAGTGGTAGTTGAGCGTCGTTGGCGTATCCTACCAATTTGATTTGAGCATTGGGATACTTTTTAAGTAAGTCTGCTAAAACCGCTACGGATGCTGTAGCCGTAGGTTTTAGTTGGGCAGTATTGTTTTCAAAATCTATATTTTCAAATTTAAAAGCTTTTCCTTGGGGAGCCACATTGTCGGCTAAATAAGTAGCCATAGGATTAGAAGCTGTAGGAGTGGTAGCAGGTGCTGCGGGGAGGGCAGTTGCAGTATCTTTTTTGAGCGTATCTTGAAGCGGCTCCTGAATGGTCCGCGCTTCACTCAGGGTATCAGCTTCTATGTCTTCTTCTGATGGAGTAGCTTGCCGTTGGTTCCAAAAATATATCGCTGCTGCAATTACGCCAATTACCAATACACCCACGCCTACCCACTTGAGATAAGAGCCATTGTTGCTTGATTGGTCTACATCTACACCTACCAAGAAAGGTTGAGAAGGGGTCGCAGTGTCGCCACCTTTTGAAACACTCCCCGACTGCTCATTACGCGGTACAGTAAAGTTTTGGAGGAGATATTGGATACCCACAGTCTCAATGAGCTTATCGTTGATGTCGGGTACGATTGATAAGAGAGGTTCGCGTTGCTCTCCTAGAAAAGCAGCTAAAGATTCGGCATCCAATTGTTTTTCGGTTACTATCTTTTTAAGAACAGTCATAACCATACCCACAGCCATGCCACAAATGGAAGATGCTAGGGAGTTTTGGATACCGGCATATTTGGCAACAAGCCCCGTGATGGAGCTTTTAAGACCAGGCAAAACAGTGTTTAAGTCTTTTTCACCCACATTTTTGAGCGCCTCAAGTTGTGCTTGATTAGTAACAATTTTGCTCAACTCTTCTGGACGGAACTCTATTTTTTTGACCTGATTAAAAACATAGTTCATTCCAGACTCCGTCGTTACTCTTTTGATAAGCCCCCCTACTATGGCTGCCTGTAATATATCAAAAGCCTTTTGGATTTTAGTTGAGTTTACATTGTGTTGTTGCGCAATTTGACTTATCAATCCCTCAGTCAACGCCTCTTTCAAAGATGCAAATAAATTCATTGTTAATGATGAGTTATGAGTGAATACCCTTAAGGTGAAATGTTGGTGTTGGGAAGGGGCGGCTGTATTTTGTATATAACCCCCAACTTTTGACCTATATTGTATGCTCTTTTTAAAAATTGGCCGGAAAGTTACTTAATAGTATACTGTCATTAGCCAATAACGCTTAGTTTTTTTCACTGCTAATCATTTAATCGCATCATCGTGATGTCAAATAAAGTACTAGGTGGCGGTATATTATTTACCTTTGCAAAGGTAAAAATAACAAACGAGCAATTTTTTGAAAAGTTTAGCAGATTCTTCATTACGGATTTTGGTTACGGGCGCTAATGGCCTGATTGGTGGCGCTATCGCTCGCCTTTTATTACAAGAAGGCTATACTGTGAGGGGGCTACGTCGTCCTGAAAGCAACTTTCATTTTATTAGGGATATCGAATCACGAGTCGAATGGGTTGAAGGAGATGTGCTAGATGTATTGTCGCTAGAAGAAGCCATGAAAGAGGTTGCGTATGTGATACACACAGCTGCGGTAGTGTCGTTTACGCCACGAGACCGCCCTCAAATGTTTCATGTCAATGTAGCGGGTACGGCCAATGTCGTCAATACTGCTCTTGAATCAAAAGTAAAAAAGCTAGCTTTTGTTAGTTCGGTAGCAGCTTTAGGTCGCCCAGACCCTCGGATGATGAACAGCGGGATTACGACCATCAATGAGGAACAAAAATGGGAAGAATCTCCCCTAAATTCTCATTATGGGAAAAGTAAATATTTGGCTGAGTTAGAAGTCTGGCGTGCAGTAGCAGAGGGCTTAGATGCGGTGGTAGTCAATCCTAGTGTAGTGCTAGGGGAGGGAGACTGGCAGCGTAGTAGTACCCAGCTTTTTAAATATGTATATGACGAAAAACAGTACTATACGCAAGGACTTATCAATTATGTAGACGTAGCTGACGTGGCTAGTGCTGTAGTGAAGTTGCTTTTTTCTGACATCAAAAACGAGCGTTTTATTTTGAGCGGCGGATACACTACTTATCAAGAATTGTTTGGTAAGATAGCCAGCGGTTTCGGTAAAAAAGCACCTTCGAAGGCAGTATCAGCGCTGTTGGCGGAGGTGATATGGCGTTTTGAAGCGGCACGGTCTTGGCTCACGGGGAGCCGCCCGCTCATCACAAAAGAAACTGCCAAAACCGCCCGTACCAAACTGATTTTTGACGGGAAAAAAATAAAAAACACGCTAAATTTTGAGTATACTACTTTGGATGAAACGGTAGAGAGGGTTTGTTCGTATTTAGAGAAAAATAAACCTTAAACTACAACAAAGATTCTTATGATAAAACGACTTCTATGGCTTGTGATGGGTATAGGAATGGCAATGTGCAGCAAAGAACCTACCCTTGACCGCGACAAGTTTATTGGTTATTACAAGGTAAAACGGCTATGTTCGGATTTGAATCGCAAAGAATGGACTGACGGTATCGTGGCCGTAGAGCCAGGTTCTAAAGACATCCTACAGCTCATCGGAATCATCGAAGAACCCGCCCGAAGTGGTTATAGGTCAGTAAAAGCCAAAGTAACGGGCGACTATTTTACCATACTTGATGATGGTAGCAGTGCAGATCCAAAAAATCAATTGACAGGTACAGGACGATTCAGTGGAGCGATGCTGGTAGTAGAATATGGCCCTTTGGTGTCCGAAACACTTAATACAAACGTGACTTGTAGCTCTACCTGCGAAAAAATACCTTGAAATCCCTTTCTAAGTGTAATTTTTTACACTTAGAAAGGTGGATTATCAATAGGCTAAGCCATCAATTTTTTGTACTTAATACGAGTAGGTGTCGCCTCATTTCCTAAGCGTTTGCGACGATTTTCTTCGTAGTCACTGAAGTTGCCTTCAAACCAATAAACTTGCGAATTCCCTTCAAAAGCTAAAATATGAGTACACAAACGATCTAAGAACCAACGGTCGTGGGAGATAATCACTGCGCAGCCCGCAAAGTTTTCCAGACCTTCTTCCAACGCTCTCAATGTGTTGACATCTAGGTCGTTGGTAGGTTCGTCGAGTAGCAGTACGTTGCCACCTTCTTTGAGCATCATAGCCAAGTGCACACGGTTTCGCTCTCCACCAGAGAGATTACCTATTTTCTTTTCTTGGTCGCTTCCCGTAAAATTAAATCGACTCACATAAGCACGAGCGTTTGATTGTTTTCCGCCGAGCATGATCCATTCATTCCCTTCCGAGATTTGCTGATACACTGTCTTATTAGGGTCTAATTGATTATGCTCTTGGTCTGCATACGCAATTTGTACCGTTTCGCCGATAGTGATAGTGCCGCTATCGGGTTTTTCTTGTTGAGTAATGAGTTTAAATAGAGTCGATTTTCCCGCGCCATTGGGTCCAATAATCCCCACTATCCCCGCAGGTGGAAGTGAAAATGTAAGATTTTCGAACAAAATCTTGTCTCCAAATGCCTTGGAAACGCCTTCCATTTCAATCACCTTGTTGCCCAAGCGTGGCCCCGACGGAATGTATAGTTCCAATTTCTCTTCTTTTTGTTTGCCATCTTCGTCGAGTAGCCGTTCGTAGGCACTCAGACGAGCTTTGGATTTGGCTTGGCGGGCTTTGGGAGCCATCCGAACCCATTCCAACTCGCGTTGAAGGGTTTTTTGTCGCTTTGATTCCTGTTTTTCTTCTTTGGCTAAGCGTTGTTGTTTTTGGTCGAGCCACGATGAGTAGTTACCTTTCCAAGGGATTCCCTCGCCTCGGTCAAGCTCCAAAATCCAGCCTGCCACATTGTCTAGGAAATAACGGTCGTGCGTAACGGCGATGACCGTACCTTCATATTGGCGTAAGTGTTCTTCCAACCACAATACAGATTCGGCATCCAAGTGGTTGGTAGGTTCGTCAAGCAAGAGTACGTCGGGTTTTTGGAGGAGCAGTCGGCAAAGGGCTACACGGCGCTTTTCTCCACCCGACAGCGTACCAATCAACGCCTCTGAGGGCGGGCAACGAAGAGCATCCATAGCGCGCTCGAGCTTGTTGTCCAAATCCCACGCGTCTAGCGTATCAAGTTTTTCTTGTACTTCTCCTTGGCGCTCAAGCAATTTGTCAAAATCGGCATCAGGTTCGCCAAAAGCTTCGTTAATTTGTTCAAATTCTTTCAATAAATCTACCACTTCTTGCGTTCCTTCTTGCACAACCTCTAGTACAGTTTTGGTAGAATCAAACTTAGGCTCTTGCTCAAGCATGCCTACAGAATACCCTGGTGAGAATACCACTTCTCCCGTATAATTTTTATCTATACCCGCGATGATGCGAAGAAGTGTCGATTTTCCAGCTCCATTGAGACCTAAAACACCAATTTTAGCACCATAAAAAAACGATAAATAAATGTTTTTGATGATTTGACGATTGGGGGGAATTGTTTTACTTACCCCTGACATTGAGAAAATAATAGTTTCGTTGCTCATTTTTTGCTTAATTTGTAGTTGGCAAATATCGTTAAAAATGAGAGTTTATTGTTAAAACTTAAAAGCTATTGGTTTTTTCTTTTAACATTGTAAGACATAACATTTAACTTTGTTCCCACCAAACCTTCAAAAGCAGATAAAAAAGTAAGATTGTAATGGAAAACGCCACCTTAATGGACGAATACGGCTATGTCAAAGACGGCAAAGTATTCTTAAAAGGGTATTTAGGTAACCCAGACCGCCAAATTGGAGAAGTAAAACGTACTGAACAAGAAGCCATCGATTATTTCAAGAACCGTTTTAAAATTGCTTCTGGTAAAGTAGAACAGCTTGAAAAAGATGTCGAAGAGGCTCAAAACAAGGGCTCTTATTTGACAAAGCTGGTACAATTGCGAAAAAAGCTACTAAGCTTTGACGGCCTTGGAGATTTTGTACCCCTACTCGAACGACTCGACAAAATGGAAGAAGTCTTGGAAGGATTGATTAAAACCAACCAAGAAAAAAATCTAGAAATCAAACGAGCGCTTTTGGATGAGACGCGCGCGGTGACAGTCGTCAATGATGACTGGCAAGCAGCAACGGACGAACTTCAAGAAATTAAATCTAAGTGGATTCGGACGGGACCAGTTGACAAAGAGTACCAAGACGAAATAGAAGGTACTTTTCAGCAACTATTAGACCTATTTTTTCAACAACGTCGTGATTTCTTCTCCGAACAAAATCGGATCATCGCTGACCGCATTGAGCGCTATACAGAGCTTATCGCTAAGTCTGACATGCTTGTCAGGATGTATGATGTAGAAGAAGCAAGCCGGCAATTGCGTCAGATTCGGGCCGAATGGAAAGATGTAGGAGAGATTCCGGTGAAGCGTTCGGCAAAGTTGTACAAGCAGTTTAAGCGTTCTAACCAACGGATTATTGACAAATACAATCGCGTTAAGGGGATTGTGGTCGAAAACAGAGAACATCCAATGGTGACGAAGCAACGTGAAATGTGCCGCGAAGCTGAACAATTGGCCCGCTCAAACGACATTATACAAGCTGCCGAAAGAGCCAAAGTATTGCTTAATCAATGGAAAGAAATTAGGCTTCCACCCAGAATCGGAGATAAAATGGTAGCTGAAAGATTCCGTTCTGCTTGTGATAAAATCTTTGAATTGAGCTATTTGGCACGGGTGATTTCGCGTAAGTATCCGGCCTTCGAAATCAGAACCGAGGAAGACCAGCTTGCTATCAAAACCCGTGAAATGGAATGGCTTATCAAACGTGAAAAAGCAGATTTGGATGTCACTATCGCAAGTGCTCAAAATATGCCTGCCGATCCTGAAGCTGAACGTCAGATGATGGGTAAAATCAATATCCAACGTCGTAAGATTACGATGAAAGAGAAGATTTTGGAGGAGTTTAAGTCGAAAATGAGATAAAACTAAGTTTGTAAATACAAAAGCCGTTAAAGTTGTTTTCAATCTTTAACGGCTTTTTTTATGAAGATATACTTCCTTAATTATTGAATGGTATTAAAGAATTGGTATGTTTTTAGGAGAAATTCTTGAACGGCGGTGCCGTGGTCGGCGCCATTGATAGGAACTAGCTCTACATTGGTAGCTCCGCGTGCTTTCATGGCTTTAACGGCGTTTTCAGAATTGAAATAAAACACGAGTTGGTCGGCGGTACCATGAAATAAACGGGTAGGGGTATTGGGTTTCCAATCATAAACATCATTGTCTTTGACGGCATTCAAAAAAGCAGTATCAGTGCCATCGGCAATGCCTTTGACAAAGGCATCTGCAAAAATGGTATTAAAACTTACGTTGATAGACGCATTCTCTTTATTTGTTTGAATCAGACCCGCCCAAGGGTCTTTGAAATATTGGGAGACGGGGCGATTGAGATTATAAATACGGTCGTAAGTGAGAGTAACCCAGAGGTAAAGCTGATTAGAGCTTACATTGCCAGAGGTTTTGGTGCTAATGAGATACTTCATGAAGGCGGTTTTATCATAAGCACCTGCTCCGCAGCTAGAGGCACGTAAATTGAATTCGCTTTTTGCTTCTTCCTCTATTTTTTTCTGTAATGACATCGTCGCAAATCCTCCTGCTGAATAACCGGCGAGATAAAGACGCTCGTCCCAAGCAATATTTTGTTCACGCATAAATTCTTTGGAAGCTCTTAGCATATCCAAACAGGCTGACGCCAAACTAGCGCGATGTTCGTAGGGATGCGGAACGCTGTTGGAGGCTCCATACCCAATATAATCAGGATAAGCAATGATATAACCTAAGGCTGCAAATAGCGAACCGGCGATGTTGGCCTCGCTGTTTGCTCCAAAATAGGAAGGGGCTTCTTGATCGGTACGAATCGTACCGTGCTGTACGCTAATCATCGGCATGGTGCCTGTTTTGACAGGAAACAAAAATGCGCCAGAAGCTTCAATTTCTTTGCCGTCGGTGTTTTTGGTTTTGTAAACCAATTTATACACCTTAATTCCATTTTGGATAAAAGGAGCAATAGCACCCAAAGAAGGGTCGCCTGCGGCAATGCGTTGCGCTAATTGCTCTTTTGAAAACTCACCAACAAGAGTGCTACTTACAAGGTATTGATTCTCGGGGGTGGGGTCAGAGGAGTTTTTACTACAACCACTCAGCAATACCACTACAGCAAACGAAAGGTAGTAAAAGTAATGTTTGAAGAATTTCATACACAATGGGGCTAAAAACATGGATTCAGTTCTTTGTTTAAACGAAGAACCGCCCTTTTAAGTTGCTTTTAGCCCCTAATTAGACCGCTACTTTTTAGAAAATGTAGGGGTAATCGTAAATATTTGTTTTGAAGAATGTCCTTCGGAATTGGTCAAAGTCCGATTGAACGCTAAAGTTTTTCCATCGTGCGACCATACTAAGTTGGAAGGAGAAGGAGAGGTGGGTTTGGTGAGTACATTGAGACGCTGCTCAAAAGGCTCTGTACCGATTTGGCAAACTACAATACTTCCGTCATATACATAGGTCAATAGTTCACCACTCGGGTGCCACCTTACGCTTCCTTCTACGTTTTTTGGATGAAAAGTGAGCTGAGTAGGGGTGCCTCCTTGAGGCAATATCGTAAAAATTTGTTGAACGCCTTGGGCATCTTTGGCCAAAAAAGCAAGGATACTACCATCGGGCGAAGAGCGAACAATTCCTGTACAACCTGATTGGGGAGTAGTGGCTGTGAAGGTAAGGCGTCGTTGTACAGTCCCTTTGGGTGGCATCGGAAAGGTCATATCCGTACCTTCAAGCGGGCCAGATTCGCCGGGTTCATCAATTTTTTCAGGAATATCTACGATGAAAACTTCGTCTACATCCTTGCCGTTTTTATCTTTTACTTTTCCGATAAAAGCACGCGCAAGTTGGCGCGTCCCATCAGGTTTGAGATAACCATTTTTGCCTACCCAACTGTCTCCTGCCGCATGACTGATTTCGTCGGAGCCAGGTGAGGGTGTCGGAGTGACTCTTACTACCAAAACACTATACCATGTTCCTGATACATTTTCGCCTGCGGCATCTTTTTCTAGAGAAACGGACATGTTTCGTTTGGAGACACCAATGGTACGTAAATTATGCTTTTGACCAGTGCTATCTTCCAAGGCTTTCAAGACGGCATCATTGTAAGTATAGCCAATCCATTGGCCATCACCACTCCATTCGTGGCGGTGTGTGCCACCCCGCAGGGCGCCTTTGGTATAAGGCGGTGTGATGTCGCGCGCATCCATAAATACGGGTTTGTTGGGCGCAATTTCATTGATAATCACCCCCGTACGCCGCCATTGTTGATAGGGGTTGTCTTTGGTAACGCTCATCAAACCATGGATAAATACCACGGCATGGTCAACGGGTGAATAACTTACAGCTCCCGCTCCGGGGCCCCATTCTTGATTTTGAGGAAGGGCATAAAGCACTTTTTTTTCGCCAGTATTTACGTTGACTTTTTCGATTTTAGCTGATGCAGCTATCCCGCCATCGTCGGTACGAGTGTCATAGACAAGCCATTGATTATCAGGTGAAAAATTGTCATTATTGTCCAAGTCGTGGTGATAACTCAAATCATTCGTGAGTTGTTTTTCGGGTAAGTAGGTCGAATCATCGCAGGAATACATGGTAAAAAAAAGAGGAAAAGCCAAAGCCCACTTCACTGAAGTGAGAGGACGAGCTTTGGGAAGTGAAAAAAAGTTTTGTGGTGTCATGGAATATGTATCAATGAGTTGGGGCACTGATTACTTTCAAATATCTTCCCATCCAGTAAGGCAACAAAAACGAATCGCCTGCACTCAGCTCGCTTTGTCCGTTGGCGGTTCGGTCGAGTTTGAAAAGATTACGATTATGTTTTAGTTCAGGTCGTTCGTCAGGAGGGAGTACTTTGGTAATCGTTTGCCCTCTAAAATTAGCAGGAACGGTCTCAATATCCTTGCGGTGGCTATTGATTACTTGCCATTCAATCATATCCAACGGAAATTCCTTCAAAAACCAGATAGTTTCTGCTTTATCAAATTCTTTGGCGCCTGTCATGGCATAACAGAGATTCCAAAGACCGTTTTTTTCGGGACGCTCCATATCCCAATGCTCTTTGATAGCCGTAAAATATTGCTTTTTGAGTTCGGGTGTAAAGGCGTAAGGATACAAACACCAATAGGCCAAAAAGTACATTTCGTCGTCGGAGTGATTCCACTCTTCAGAAAGCTCAGCGGCTAGTTTTCCATCCGATTCTGTCACTTGACCTATTTCTTTCATAGGACGCAGCAGGTTTTCGAGATAGCCGTGCTTGTTCATGAGTTCGTAGGCTTTTTGTTTATAGATTTCCTTTTTTGTAAAATGGTAAGCCGTTTGTAAAAAACCGATAATGTTGGAGGCATAGAGCTTTCGGTCTCCTACATTTTTTGGGAAACCATTTACATACTCAGGGTTCCATTTGCCCCAAAGGGTTGGTTTGCCGTCAAAATCAATGAGATACCAGTCATTTTCGATGATGTTGGTCATCAATTGATCCATGAGATGAATGGCCTTTTGTTTGACCTCGCCGTCCATGTTCTGAGCCAAAAGCGTAAGGGCAAACATCTGACCGACGGTTTGGTCGCTGCTTGTGGTACCGCGCCAGTCCCATTCTTCGTCCGAAGATTTGACCCAGCCGTTGGTCATGCCGCCGTCCCACCGCTCGGGTTTGAATTTGAAATAGCCGTGGCGTTCAAAACCTCGGGCAAAATACCCTTTCATACCCGTGATGCTAAACAAGCGTTGCATCGCTTCAAATGACTCAAGACAGTTGTCGAGGGCTTCTTTATCGCCCGTGACTTTGTATCGAAACAACTGACTTACCAAATACATTGAAGTCCAGAGGTTGTCGCTGTCGCGTTGTCCCATTTCAAAGGTTGATAAATCACCATTTTTGAGCGTCGAGACATCACAATTAAATCCATAACGGATATGGCGTTGGCGGACTTGTTTTTCGTAAACCATCGCTTTGTCGTAAAGCGTCATTTTTTGGAAATGAATTTCGCCCAACCCCTTGGTAGTTAGGATATTTATGTTTTGGTTTTCGCCTTCCGAAATGTGTACTACGCGATTGCTCGGAAGCCAACGTTCTCCATAATAATAATTATATCCGCCATCGCTACGGCGCATAAAGGCACCTAATGAAGAGCCAAACCACAACTGCCCATTAATGACTTCTATTGCAGTTAGGTCAGGACAAGGAAGTTTGGTTTGAAGATTTCCTAGGGGCTTAAAGCCATTGGCATCGAGTTCCCAAAAACCGTTTTTAGTACCCACGTACACCCGACTGTTTCCCACGGCCATACATGTCAAACTTTGACCCGTAAATACTGTTTTTAATTCTTTGCTATCCAAGGAATAAGTTGTGAGGGATTGGGTATCTAAAATTAAAAAACGACGCTGATTCTTATCAAAACGAATATCTAAAGGAACTTTGGAAAAGGGGTGGGTGGAGAGCGTTTTTGAATCTTTTATTATTTTTAAACTACTACCGTCTGCAACCAAAAAAGTGAAATCAGGCGCACTACCAAAGCGAGTTGCTTTTGGAAGTTCATGTTTTGAATAGAGATGACCTGCCCATGCATTGCTAAAAACGGCTTTGTCGTCCAGAAAAACAAACTGCTTCTCATGTGCCGCCATGTCGGTTATTTTTTTGTCCAACATCGGTAAATAAGAGCGGTCGGAGCGAAGCGTGCCAGGGTACTGAAATTGCCCATCGTGAGGCTGTAATATTCCTACTGATGAACTGATACGGGTCTTGCCGTTTTTGTCTGTGAATACCTTATGTAGCTGTGTCGAGGTGTCAGGTAGATAGTATTTTACACTAAAATCTTGAAGATAAGGCGAGTCTTGGTAAGCGGTGGATTGAGCCCAAATGTTGCTTGTGACTCCTAAGATTACGATAGACATTCCAAGTTTAGTTTTCGTGGTTTGGGAAACTTGGAATGTCTTGAAGGGCATCAAAAATGTTTGTAGAGGCATAGACATTCCAAGTTTAGTTTTCGTGGTTTGGGAAACTTGGAATGTCTTGAAGGGCATCAAAAATGTATGTAGAGAAATAGACATTCCAAGTTTAGTTTTCGTCAATTGCGAAACTTGGAATGTCTTAAAGTGCTTCAAAAATGTATGTAGAGAAATAGACATTCCAAGTTTAGTTTTCGTCAATTGCGAAACTTGGAATGTCTTGGCATGCATCAAAAATGTTTGTAGAGGCATAGACATTCCAAGTTTAGTTTGTGTCGATTGCGAAACTTGGAATGTCTTGAAGTGTCTCAAAAATGTATGTAGAAACATAAGGTGAGTTGTTTTGGAACCTAAAAAACAAATTTGGCAAGGTCTTGAAGGAGCCTTGCCAAGATGTTTAAAGCACAATTATTTTTTTACAGCAGTTTTTGAAGTAGCAGGGCTAATGACACCCAAATATCGCCCTGCCCAATAAGGCAAAAGCCAAATATCACCGGCGCTCATCTCCGAACTTCCGCGCCCATTGCGGTCGAGTATAAAACGGCTATTGTTGTGGCGAATGATGCCCAACTCATCAGGAGGAAGCACTTCTTTGGTGGTTTGTTCGATAAAATTAGGGGGTAATAGTTCGATGTCTTTACGGTGACTGTTTTTTACCGTCCAGTCAATCATATCAAGGGGATATTCTTGTAGATACCAAACCGATTCTTCCAAATCAAAATCTTGAATACCCGTAATTGCCGTTAAGATATTCCACAATCCATCTTTTTCGGGACGTTCAAACTGCCAATGATCCACGATTGCCTTTTTGAAATTGGTCTTGAGCGTATCATTGAATGCATATCTGTACAAGCCCCAGTAGCCCATGTAGTACATTTCGTCGTCAGAGTGATTCCAATCACCCGAAAGTTTTTTGCTCCAATCGTCGGCATTGTCGGGAGCTTGTCCGATAATTTTCATGGGACGCATGAGGTTTTCGTAATACCCATGCTTCGTCATAAGTTCAAAAGCCTTGACTTTGTATTTTTCTTTTTTTGTAAAGTGATAAGCCGTTTGAAGCATAGCCACGATATTGGAAGAATTGAGCTTACGGTCACCTACATTGATAGGGAAACCGTTGACATAAGCAGGGTTCCATTTACCCCAAAGCGTAGGCTTGCCGTCCCAATCTATGAGGTACATATCATTTTTGATGACATGACTCATAAGGGTATCAATAAGCGAAATAGAGCGCGATTTGAGGTCTTTGTCGTCGATAAGCTCGGCCATTGCCCCAAACGCAAAGATGTGTCCAATCACTTCATCGCTACTTGTGGTAGATTTCCAATCCCATTCGGGGTCGTCGGTGCGGCGCCAGGGTTGGTCGTCGTATTTATAACCACGTCTTTCAAAAGAACGAGAAGGAAAACCAGGTACACCATTGATGGTATAGAGGCGCTCCATTGCATCGAGCGATTCGCGGCAGTTTTGGAGGGCTTGTGGGTCTTTGGTAGCAGCATATCTGAAGATTTGGCCACCGAGGTACATCGATGTCCAGAGGCCGTCGTTGTCCGAATCTTGTAGCCTTCCGGTCGAGAGATTGCCGTTTTTCATGTGGCCCAGCGTACCGTTGAAGCCATTGCGAATATGGCGCGTGCGAACTTGTTTTTCGTAAAAACGAGCTTTTTCTTCTAAGGTCATGGGCGTGAAAATAATTTTTCCGACGCCCTTATCGGTCAAAATCACCACAGAACCTTCATCGCCCGCCGCGATATGAACAACCTTGTTAGAAGGAATCCAGCGCTCAGAAGCATAATAACTAAATTTGCCGTCAGGCTTTTTAATAAAAGCACCCTCGGTAGAGCCAAACCACAGTTGGTTGCCGATTGCGGTGATGCAAGTAAGCTCAGTCCCAGGCAGTTTTTGTTGGATAGGCGTGAGGGTTTTGCCCGTTTTATCCAATTCTAAATACCCATTTTTTGTGCCGACAACGATTTTACTCGCCAATACTTCAAAACAAGTAAGGTCGGTGCCGGTGTAGATTTTTTGCGCTTTTTTGTCTTTTTCTGAAAAACGATAAACGCCTGTAGGAGTCAATATCAAGAAATTGCCCGTAGCGCTATCATACTTCAAATCAAGGACTTCAGAGAGGCTTTCTTTAGTGGAGGGGGCGTCTTTGGTGAGGTATTCGATTTGCTTTCCGTCCGAAATCAAAAAGCCAAAGTCTTTACCACCCGCTAAGAGATAAGCATTAGGTAGCGAATGCTTGAGGAATAGTTTACCCGCCCAAGCGTCGCTCAATACGGATTTGTCGTCTATCATCACAAATTGCTGTTGGTATAAAGCAAGATTTGCGATTTTTTTGTCAGCAATCGGGCGATATGAGCCGTCTTTTTCAAGGGTGCCTGGATACAGTAATTGACCCGCATAAGGTTGGTACAAACCTGCCTGAGCAGATACTTTTGTGACACCATTGAGATCGGTATAAACTTTGCGAGGCGTAGCGTTTTCGTGAAAATAATACTTGACACTGTAATCTTGTACGTATGGCACGTCTTTATGCACAGGAAGCTTGGGCTTTTGAGCAAACAAAGCCCCGCCACACAACCACGCGCTAAAGAACAAAAAAGTGGTTTTCATAAAATGGGAATATTGGTGTTGGTTAGTAATAAATGAAATCTAAACATTCATAGTACGCTGCATCTCATTGCGTAGGCTATTTTGGAAGAAAGAAAAAAACAAAGAAGATAAACCAAACCCTAGAACCTTATAGTCACAAGTAAGGATAAAATGGAAGATAATGCCTTTAAATAAATGTGCAAATTGGTACACTTTTAAACAAATCGCCGTTATCGCTGACATATGAGCAATGGCTTGACTCAAACGGTCATTTGGGTCGGAATGGGGCTGTGTCTCCGATGCAAATCATGTAAACTAAACAATTTAAAAAACAAATTTTGATGAATATGTATCCAACAAAGGGTCTCAAAAAATGGCTGTTATGTGTAGTATTGATAGGTATTTTAAGTTCATTTTCTACCGAAAAAACCACGTGGGTGGCACTTGGAGATTCTATCACGTATCTTAATGACCACCAAAATGAGACGGGCAATCGGGTCACCAAAGGATATATGACGATGGTAACCGAACAATTGCCTCATATCCAATACATCAACCAAGGGCACAATGGCTGGACAGCGGCGCGGATTGCTGAGAAAATAGAAAGTTTAAACTTGGTCAAAGCCGATGTATATTCTGTTTTTTTAGGTACAAACGATTGGTGGGGTGGTCGTCCTTTAGGGACTTTATCCGACTATGAAAACAATACTGGATTTGGTACTTTATATGGCTCTTTTAGAGTGATTATCAATAAATTGCGTAGCCTAAATCCTGATGCAAAAATCATTTTGATTACGCCTATGCAGCGAGTTGATTTTGTGTATATCGCCAACTTTAAAAACAATGCTTACGGCTCCTACAAAGAGAAGAAAGGGCAGATGTTGGAGCAGTTTGCGGATGCGATCAAGGAAATTGGAAAGCACGAACGGTTGCCTGTGGTGGACTTATATCACGACAAAAAATTGGGGTTGAAAAAACTGGTAAAATTCAAAAGGCTCAAAGACCCGCAAACAGGGCAATATAAAAACTACGCTTATCCTGATTTTATCGAAGTGCCTTTCAATCCTGACACTGACGAATATCCTTATCCTGTAGAATCAATCGCCATGACTTACGACGGACTGCACCCTTCTGACGCAGGCTATGAGGTGATTTCCAGAAAATTGGTGAAGCTTATGAAGAAGTAATTTTATATTAACCACTAAGACACTAAGGATGTGTCTTAGTGGTTAATTAGGTTATTTCATTTTTTGAGGATCCACAACCACGTATTTGATTGATTTCGCTTTGTTGTCGGCGTGGTGAGAGTAAGTGATGTGCAAAAGCCCATCGGAGGTCTGAATCAAACAAGGATAGGAGTAGCCACTTTTGTCGCGGGGGTGGTCTTCGAGGCGGGTTTTCCATTTCCAAGTTTTACCTTCATCGTCCGAAAGATATAAGCTTACGCGATAACGCCCGTCGTCGATGTCGTTTCCTAAAAATGCCCAACGTCCATCTTTCAAATTCAATAGTTCTACGCTTGCCGTGTTAGGAATCTCTGTTTTGGTAGAAGCCGCCCAGCTTTCTCCTTTGTCTGACGATTCGCTTATGTGTACACGCGTAGGTTCGTCGCCACTATCACGGAGGTAAGCTACGAGGTTACCATTTTTGCGTTGGGCCAGCGCGGGTTGAATCGGCCCACGGCCTACGAGTGGGAGACTAGGCCGCCAAGTAGCCCCAAAATCTTCTGAAATCGCCATCATTGAAAAATTGTAGCCATCCGAATAAAGGGGCAATACAATGCGGCCATTATCCATTTGCAAAGGCTTGATGCGGGTCATCCAGCCGATGCTTCGCTTAGGGACGTCTTTGGCTGCTTCGATTATCATATCGTCGTATTTGGGTGCATAGCCGGCCCATCCAGCGGTGTTTTCTGGTAGTTTTTTAAACTTCTCAGCTACTTCTTTGGCAAAACGCTCATCAGGTTTGAGCAAAATATTGTCTTGCCATTCCCAGACGGGTGCTCCGCTTTTGGTATAATTGGTAGAAGTTTTGAAGCGCAAAATAGATTGCTCCCATTGATTAGCCTGAACCGCAATCCACACCAAAAAAAGTTTGCCTTGTTGATTTAGAAACAACACAGGATTACAATCAGGCAGGTGAGGAGTATCGGCCATTTCAAAAGGCTCACTCCATTGAGTTTCGCCTTTTTTGAGTCGGGCTCCCATGATTTTGACATCGTCGGCGGTGCGCTCGCCACTACCATAAAACCACGCAGCCAGAAAATCGCCATTGGGCAGGCTTACCAAGCTACTGCCATGCACGTGTTTTTCTTGAGGCGTAAAAATGAGATTATGACGAACAATAGGGGAGGTTTGAGCCACCATTGACGGCACAACAAAAAAACTCAAAAGGAATAATAATAAGGTTATTTTTTTCATGTAATCATTGTTAAATCATGAAACCCTAACAAAGTTCAAAACCTTGTTAGGGTAATTGGGCATTTGCAATTTCTACTTCACTTTCTTGCGGCGTTCCATTACTTCGCGCCAAGTTGTGAGGATGATTCCTTTGGATTGAATGTGAGCTTTCAGTTCTGGACTCATCATCGAAAGCATATCGGCGTAGCGTGAGCCACCAGAAGAACTGATGTGCTTGAAAGCATCCGTAATGTCGCTACTATGAATGATAAACATTGCCAAGCCTGGCTGCATAGCATCTAGCGTTTCGATGAATTTTTGTGCTTTGTATTTGCCCCATTCGTCTGGAGTAGGATTAGAGGTTTCGGGTTTCCAATCACCGCTAATGGTGTGCAAATCATCTAATACGGGCAAGCCCAAACTCCAGATTTTGCGACCTACAGGACCCGTCATTTTGAGTAGTTCAGGGTCGGGGAGTTGCATACCTTCTTTCCATTTTCCTTCGGCTTTGAGCTTCTTAATAACAGGGTGAAGCTGACATTCGCGAAGGAGCTTATTGTTGCCGCCCGGAAACATCACCGGAATCCCGTACTCAGCCCCTACTTTGATATATCTTTCCAAAAAAGGTTGATGTGCAAAGAGTGTCCCCATGTGAGAATCGAGGTGAGTAGGTTTGAGCCCCATGCGAAGGGCACGCTCAACTTGTGCTCTGATTTCTTTTTCAACATCGTCGGCGGTACCATTCTTGACAACTTGGGCTACTTCGTGCCACATGTTGCCTTCTTTGTCGACCAAACTAGGTACATTCTGAAAGCCCGCCAGGGGTGTCCAGCGATAATCGCGCCATTCTGAGGTAAGCGTAAGGTGTACTCCTGCATCTAAATTAGGATTGCTCTTCAGAATATAATTCACAAAACTCGCCGACCAAGGACAAGGAAACATAATGCTACACGAAGTGGCTACGCCTTGTTCTACTGACTTGATAGTCCCTTGATTGGAAGAGTACGACATACCGGGGTCGTCTACGTGAAATATGACTACTTTCGCGCCTTTGGGCCAGCCGAGTTGTTCGGCATAAGTTTGCTGGGCATGGCTTACTAGTGGTGTGATAGCCATAGATGCAACTACCCATGTTTTGAGTGTTTTGTAAAACATAGTTGGATGAAGTGTTTTTAAAGTTTTGCGCTTTGAGAATAAGGAGCTGCACTTTTTTGAGTCCCCCATGATTGATTGGGTTTATCGCCCATTTCAAAAACCAATTCGCCTCCTTTCATGATTTCAGAATGGTCAATCCAAGTGCGGTCAAAAGGCTGACCATTGAGCGTAGCTGACTGAATGTAGCGATTTTGTGAAGAGGTGTTTTTTGCAATGATTTTAAACGTTTTATTTTCTTTAACCTTAAATTCTACCTCATCAAACAAGGGGCTTCCAATCGTATATTGGGTACTTCCAGGGGCAACAGGATAAATCCCCATGCTACTTAATATATACCACGACGAGAGTGAACCCATGTCTTCATTGCCACATAAGCCAGTGGGACCTGTACGATAAAAACGCTCCATGACCTCCCGCGCCCAATATTGGGTTTTCCAAGGTGCGGCGGCGTAATTGTAGAGGTATGCCACGTGATGTGAGGGTTGATTGCCGTGTACATATTGACCAATGGTACCCACTACACCTACGTACTTGGGTGGCGTAATGGACGCATCCATGCTAAAAAACGTATCAAGTTTTTGGGTAAAAGCTTGATTTCCACCGAGGAGTTGGATTAAGCCAGCGGGGTCATGCTGTACCGACCACAGATATTGCCAAGCATTGGACTCCGTATAGTGGCGGTTGGGTCGGCGTCCTACCAAGAGTGGGTCAAAGTATCGGTAATAATGATGGATTCCTACCGAATCAATGGCTTGTTGGTTGTTGCCAAGGGCTTCGAGCCAAGTTCCATTTTCGCGGCGAGGGCGCATAAAAGCCGTAGATGCATCAAACACGTTGCGGTAGTTTTGGGCACGTTTGTAAAAAAGAGCGGCGTCTTCTTTTTTGCCTAATGCCTCGGCCAACCTAGCGATGCACCAATCATCATAGGCAAGTTCCATGGTATTGGGTACCGACTCGGTGGTGCGGTCGCAAGGAGCATATCCCAGTCGAATATAATCCGCCAAACCTGCTCTACCCGCCGATGCCGGGATGCTATCGGGGGGAGATTCGAGGGCTTTGCGCCGCATGGCAGTATAAAGCGCTTCGATGTCCCAATCGCGGTAGCCTTTGAAATAGGCGTCAACAATGACCGGTATAAGGTGGTCGCCTACCATGCTTGGGCGGTAGGTATTACGGAAATGTTGGGCGGGAAGCCACCCAAATTCCTTGGCTTTGGCGTCGATAGATTTAATAAAATCATTGACGTGGTTGGGCGCAATGAGCGTCAGTAGAGGGTGTTGGCTACGGTATGTATCCCAGCACGAAAACGAAGGATAAAAGTCGTAGTTTTGAGCATTATGGATTTTTTTGTCCATACCCATGTATTGGCCGTCTACGTCCTGACTGATGTATTGAGCAAGCAAGCTGCGGTAAAGAGCAGTATAAAAAATCTGTTTTTGCGCTTCATTCTCGGTTTTAATACTTACTCGCCCGAGTTCGTCGTTCCATGTTTGGCGGGCTTCATTTTTTACTTTGTCAAAATCCCAATGAGGCACTTCCGCTTGGAGGTTTTTGCGAGCCCCTTCAACGCTCACGTGCGAAATCGCCACTTTTACCACCACTTGGTCATCTTTTTGGGTTTGATAACCCACAAAAAAACCAATGTTCAAGCCCTTTTCTTCGTTTTTGTAAGGCCAATATCCTTCGGCTGATTCGGGCGTTTTGTAGTCGTTGTCCCAAGTGCCGTAGTATTCAAAAGGACGATTGAATTTGGCCACAAAATAAATCGGTGTACCGTTGGCATCTTTATATCCTTCCAAAGTCGAATCATTAACCATTTTTACAAAGGATTCGCCGCTTTCGGCATTGCCACCAATTTCGTGGCCAATATCCACCAAAATAGTTGATTTACGAGAGGCAGGGAAAGTATAACGATGCACTCCCACGCGTTTAGTAGCACTCAGTTCGGCTTTGATATTGCCATCTTTAAGCAATACTGAATAATAACCCGGCGATGCAGTTTCGTCCTTTTTATCATAACGCGAACGATAACCTGACTCAGGGTCTTCTTTGCTTCCCGGTGAAGTTTGGACTTTATCGCCTACGGTAGGCATGACCAAGATATCTCCCCCCGTAGTCATACCTACTCCGCTAAAATGAGTATGACTAAATCCGATAATAGAACTATCGGAATAAACATACCCCGCCGCATAAGTCCACCCTTTTACATCATGGTCGGGACTGAGCTGTACCATGCCATAGGGAAGGGTCGCACCCGGAAAAGTATGACCAAAAAAGTCAGTACCATTGAAAGGGTCAACATAATCGACGGGGTCTTTACTACCTTTGTCTGACGAACAGGCTAGAAAAAAAGAGGCACAAATGCCAAAAGTGAGTAACTGTAGAAATGTATTTTTAAACATCGTAGGCAAATAAGAGACTGATTTTTGAAGAGAAGTTTTTGTGAAATCAGGTATAAAAAAAGGAACCCTCTCCTGGGCAAGGAGAGGGCAGGTTTAGACAGTTTCGGATACTTCTGCTTCTTTAAACAAAAGGCTAATGAGTTTTTGGTATTGTGAGAAATCGGGGATGATAAGTTGCGCGCCCGCTTTCACGAGGCGGGGGCGTTTGTCGAGGTTGTGACCATGCCGTTGCACTTCATTGCTCGTAATTCCTACCGAGATTCCTCCAAAGCGGCGTCCTTCGCGGATTTCGTCGGGACCATCTCCAAATACAGCTAGTTCATTGCCGTTGAGATTGTTGTCGCGGATGATACGTTCAATAATCATCTTTTTAGAAAACTTGGTGTATTCGCGTAAAGCACCATAAATACCGCCATCAAACAAATCAGCATAACCCAACACGGTAGCTTCGTTGCGAACATCATCTACGTCTGTGCCACTTGCCAGATACATCACCACACCTCTTGCTTGCAATTCTTTCAAGAAGGCTACCGCTCCTTTCATGGTATAATCTTCCCAGTCAAGCTCACCTGCTTGCAGTTTGGCGAGGCGTTTGTTGACCAACTCCATCAAGCCATCATTATAAATTTCTTTGTATTGGAACTTATCCAAAATCTTGTCTTCGGGGACATAACCTGCTTCGCGTACCATATTGACCAGCCCTTCCATTTGGTAAATGGTCTGAATACCAGTGGTTTTGTGGATGAACTCCTGTACTTGTCGCTTTACTTTATTGAAACCCGCTTGGTCGATAGTATCGTATGAATCTCCCAAAATCGCTTTCATCATCACAGGTTCCATGATTTCTTCCCAACCGTGGCGTAACGTGCTGATTGTACCATCGTGGTCAAAGACAGCATATTTGATGTGGCCGAGTTTGTCCAAAACCGCAGGGTCGCATAGCTCGGTTTCGGTGCCGGGCAAATACACCGCTTGGCGGGGATTTTCGGCCAAATCAGGTTGATAAACATAATTGGGGTCTTTGCTGATTGCCAAGATTTCTTCGGCATTGGCCGTACCCGTAATAAATAATTTTTGTACCGTAACCGCCGCCGCAAAATTGGCAAATTGTGCCGCTTCGGCAGGAGTTATCCCCGCCGCCAAACACAACGTAATGGCGCTAATGACGGTATCGCCCGCACCTACGGTATCGAGTTGGGAAGTGAGCTGCAAGCCCGGAAACTCGTGCGAACCTTCCTTGTCGAAGGCCGTAATGCCTCTTGCACCACAGGTCACAAATACTGGTTTTTGGGATTGTTGGAAAAGAGATTGACCATAATGGAGCACATCCGTTCTTGGAAGCATGGTACGAGGCTCTACTTGTACGCCGTTGAGATGAGCGGCTTCTGTATCGTTCACTTTACGATATACGTTAGAAAAACGGTCGTTGAAATGACGCGAGTCAACTAGAATGATTTTGTCAGTGTATTCACTGAAAAGGTCGTTGGCTTTTTCTATAAATGACTCGTTAGTGATACTTCCAAGTACTTGCTGATTGAAAATGAGGGCGTCGTAAGTTTGGAGAGCTTCTTCTAAGCCAGCGAGTATTTTATAATCCGTTTCTTCGGTGCGGCGGTTATAAACCCCAAAATCAATGCGAGGTTCTTCTACGCCTTCTACGTATCTTTTTAGATAAGAATAAGTTTGAAAATGCTCTTTTTGAATAATAAGAGAGCTTGTATCGGCACCCAGATGCTGGAGTTGAGCGGTGAGTTCGCGGCCATAAATATCATCGCCTACTACGCCAATTACCTTTAGTTGAGCGGGTGTCAAAGCAGCGAGATTGGCTACTACATTGGCAGCACCTCCGGGCGAATAGTAATGCTTTTCGACGGCCTCTGCTTGCAGACCCGTTTCGATTGAAACCTCCGATTTACGCGTATCCATGATCCAATACGCATCCAAACAGAAGTCGCCATAGACAGCTACTTTAACGGTTTTTATTTTTTCTAAAATAGAAGAGATTTGATGGGTGTCCATAAACTGTGAAATTGGAATATCTACCAAAAGATTGCTTTTAAATACATACTCCAATTGCACTATTCAAGGCTATTGTTTCATTCATTAAATTCGTAATGGCTTACTCTTCGGGTTTATTGGAAAGTTTATCAGTCTTATGCCTGGGCTTGGGAGTATTGGATTAAGAGCTAATAAGGTGTTGGAAGTCTTCTTTTTGGGTGAAATGTTGCAACAATAAAATCACACCTATCGCACTGGCAAAGGTGATTTTTTGCATGATAGGTAACCATGCAAAATCACCAGCACCATAGAGGTATAAAGTATAGTAAAAGATAAGAAGGCAAATGATACACAAGAACTTAAATAAATGAAGTCTTGATTTTAAGACAAAAACAGTAATGTAAAAAAAAGCTAGGAGAAACATGGTGCTTGCAATCGTAACCATGATGTCGTGCCAGGGTGTGGCGATTAAAAAAGTACAAATCGCACTACCTGCACCCCAATATTTAATGACGTTGGAGGCGCCCTTTCGAGGGATTTTCTTAGAAAAATCAATAAAAAATAAGGCTAAACTTAAAGAAAGAAAAATCATTCCGGCATTGGCCCAATTTCTTGAAGGATTGAGAGAACCATTCAAGGCAATGGGTGCAAATAGATTACTGATAAAGTTTTTAGTCCAATCGAAGCCCACCATATTTTTATCAGACCATGACCCTCCCGGATATAGACTCGTTGCTATCAGCAGCAAGATTCCTGAACAAATAACTCCGATGAGTACTGAATATTTTTTGAGCATCTGAGATAAAATTTGTAGGCTTTGCGTCAGAGACGTAGCGCCAGTTTGTCATCGAAATCATGTAGAGGAAAGCTATTTTTCGTCCCGACACAACATCGGGACGAAAACGGAATAAAGTCTCGGACTTTAATCAAAGCGGCAAAAAATCATAATGATTTATATCTCAATCTTTCTATATCTCAAATTTGATACCTTGTGCTAAGGGGAGGGTAGTGCCGTAGTTGATGGTGTTGGTTTGGCGGCGCATATAGGCCTTCCAAGCATCAGAGCCTGATTCTCGTCCGCCGCCCGTCTCTTTTTCACCACCAAAAGCACCGCCAATTTCGGCACCAGAAGTACCAATATTGACGTTGGCAATACCGCAATCTGAACCCGCTTGACTCAAAAATACCTCGGCTTCGCGGAGATTGAGCGTAAATATTGCCGACGAAAGTCCTTGAGGAACTCCGTTTTGCAAGGCAATGGCTTCGTCTAAAGTAGTATATTTGATAAGGTACAGAATAGGCGCAAAAGTCTCGTGTTGTACAATATGCCAGTGATTTTGGACCTCGGCAATACAGGGAGCCACATAACAACCCGACGCAAACGCCTCCCCGCTCAACACCGCCGGTGGTACTACAAAAGTACCTCCTTGAGCCTCAATAGCCTGCACGGCGGATTGGTAGTTCGCGACCGCGTCGGTGTCAATCAATGGGCCTACATGATAGTGAGCATCGAGAGGATTGCCAATGCGAAGTTGGGCGTAGGCTTTGGCCAATCGGGTTTTTACTTCTTCGTAAATAGTTTCGTGAACAATCAGGCGGCGGGTGCTTGTGCAGCGTTGTCCTGCCGTGCCTACTGCACCAAACACAATGGCTGGAATCGCCAGTGGCAAGTCGGCTTGTGACGAAACGATGATGGCGTTGTTGCCACCTAATTCTAGCAAACTACGCCCTAAACGACCACCCACGGCTTGGCCTACGGCTTTACCCATGCGAGTACTACCTGTAGCCGACACGAGCGGAATCCGCACATCGTGAGAGAGCCATTCGCCTACTTCGCGACCTCCTACCACCAAGCCTGATACACCTTCAGGTACGTTGTTGGTTTTCAATACTTCTTTAATGATATACTGACAAGCGATAGCAGTCAAGGGTGTTTTTTCGGAAGGCTTCCATACACATACATCACCACAAACCCACGCCAACATCGAATTCCATGACCACACAGCTACGGGAAAATTGAAGGCCGAAATGATACCCACAATGCCAAGCGGATGCCACTGCTCATACATGCGGTGGGAGGGGCGCTCGCTGTGCATACTAAGTCCATAAAGCTGACGCGACAACCCTACCGCAAAATCACATATATCAATAATTTCTTGGACTTCGCCTAAACCTTCTTGTAGACTTTTGCCCATTTCGTAGCTTACGAGGGTGCCGAGTTCGGTTTTGTATTGGCGAAACTGTTCCCCCATTTGCCGAACGATTTCGCCGCGTTTGGGAGCAGGCACAAGCCGCCAAGTTTTGAAGGCTTCTTGTGCCTGCCCTATGACCGTTTCATAATCTTCGCGCGAAGCAGCATTTACTTTTCCGATGAGATGTCCATCCACGGGGGAGAAAGAAGAGATTTCCTCTCCTTGTCCTTGCCAAGATGCTGCACCCGTGCTGATACCTTCGTTGAGGTGGGAGAGACCAAGTGATTTCAAGATTTGTTGCATAACTAGCTTTGCTGATGAAAATGATTTTTGGATGTTGACATAAGCAAAGTTACAATAAAAGCCCCTCCTTTGGGTATTTTACATCAGCAAAAATACCGCAGCACCTGCCACATAGCCTAGCAGCGCCAATAAACTGATGCGCTTGAGATACCAAAAAAAACTGATACGCTCCATCCCCATTACGGCTACACCCGCTGCCGAACCTATGATGAGCATACTTCCACCTGTACCAGCACAGTATGCCAAAAACTCCCAAATACGGTGGTCTTGAGGGTAAGTAGCCAAGTCATACATACCCATAGAAGCGGCTACCAGCGGTACATTGTCAATGACTGCCGATGCAATCCCAATGATAAACACAATAGCGTCAAGATTGCCAATTGTATCGTTCATCCAACCTGCCAATACACTTAGCGTGTGCGTCACTTCGAGTACACCAATAGCCAACAAAATCCCCATGAAAAACAAAATACTACTGGTGTCGATTTTGCTAAGAGCATGGGCAGCTGTGAAAGGTTTACGGTCTTCTTCATCTTTTTTGGAGTGCAATATTTCTGAAACGGCCCAGACGGTTCCGAGGGCGAGCAATATCCCCATGTAAGGAGGAAGGTGAGTGACAGTTTTGAAAATAGGGACAAATAGCAACATTCCCAAACCTACTCCAAACATGGTATTGCGTTCAAAATCTGATACTTCCTCCTGTTTTTTGGAAGCTCTAGGAGTAGCGATGTTTCCCTTCAGACGAAAAGACAAATAAATAAGGGGTACAATCAGTGCGACGAGGCTAGGAATAATCAATACTTTGATGACATTGGTGGCGGAGATTTGTCCACCAATCCAGAGCATGGTGGTTGTAACATCTCCTAGAGGTGACCAAGCGCCGCCGGCATTGGCCGCAATAATGACAATCCCCGCAAAAAAACGCCGCATATCATCGTCGCGAATGATTTTACGCAATAGTGATACCATCACAATCGCTGTGGTAAGATTGTCGAGAGCGGCAGAAAGAAAAAAAGTAAGAATACTAATAATCCATAGCAATGAGCGCGCGTCTTTGGTATGAATTCGATCCGTAATGACACTGAAACCTTGGTGGGCGTCGATAAGCTCCACGATAGTCATCGCTCCCAATAAAAAAAAGGCGATTTCGGCAATACCCGCTAAGTGGTGCGAAAGTTCTTCGGTAATGTGGTGGGTATCGGTGCTAGAAAATGCGTATAATGTCCAGCAGATGACTCCTGTAAGTAAGGCCGAAGCAGTTTTGTTTATGTGGATGTTGTGTTCAAGCGTAATGAGTATATAGCCAATCACAAAGACGGCAATAATGAAAGTAATCATAATTGAATAGTAAAGTTAACATACATACAAATTTCGGACTCAATCCTTAAAAAGTCGTTAAAAACTCGTTAATTCCATAAAAAACAACAATTTTGCATACTTGTTATTTCTTAAATAGACGGATTTAAGAAAGGTCTCTATCAAATTTTTGGGAAAATGATTTTGAATTGGATTTTAGTTTTTGTAGGAAGTTTAGCGGTTTTATTGGTGGCGGCTCAGTATTTTACCAATGCGGCCGAGGGCGCAGGGCAGCGGTTAAAACTGCCTTCTTTTGTCACAGGTATTTTCATCGTAGGAATCGGTACCTCTCTTCCCGAATTAGTGACAGCATTAGTGTCGGTTTCATCAGGTCATGCGGAGATTGTGGCCGGAAACCTAGTAGGCTCTAATATTTCCAATTTATTTTTGATAGTAGGAACTACCGCCCTGCTCAACCGCCGTACTATTGAATTGGGAAAGCGTTATCTCATGATTGACTTGCATTATTTGCTTGGGGCAGCTTTAGTATTTTATTTATTTTTTCAAGAAGGTGTACTTACATGGCGAGAAGGTGCATTTTTATTGGTGATATTTGTAGTATATAGTTTATATCTTCTCAAAGCGGGTAGCGAAGATGAACCCGAAGATGTGCCAGAGACGGTACCATCATGGGGTAAAATTTTGTTGATTTTAGGAGGGTCTGGGGTAGGTATCTATTTGGGCGCCGATTATACCGTTTTAAGCATTACCAAAATCGCCGAAATCCTCGAAATTCCGTCTTCTATTATTGCTCTTACTATTTTGTCATTGGGAACAACCCTTCCCGAATTGGCCGTCAATTATTTCTCTGTCAAAAAAGGGAAAGCTTCTTTAGCGATTGGCAATGTAATGGGCTCTTGTATTTTTAATTTACTTGTCATTCCGGGCGTAGCAAGTTGGGCTGGTAATCTCACCGCTAGTGGACAAGTGCTGTCACTGGCATTGCCGATGTTGGTAGTAGCTTCGGCCTTCTTTTATTTGTTGGCGCAAGACAAGCGTATCTCTGCTTGGGAAGGTGCTCTGTTTTTAATTTTGTACTTCATCTTTATGTTCAAAACAGCAGGGTTGATTTAATGAAGCTAGGCTTTTCAAAAAAGACACGAGCGAGAAAGACTTTCTCGCTCGTGTGATGGCAAACACTTAGGACGATCATTTAAAATAGACTCAACACAAAAATCTTCGGCAAACCTTAAAAACTCATTAAGGAACTATTAAAAGTTTGCTAAAACCAATAAAAAATTAGAATAAATATAGGCCAAACAGATTGTGGCTACAGATTGTGATAAAATAAGAATGACGAGCCTAGTATCTGGGCTCGTCATTGCTAGTCAACCAAATCGTATGTTACCTTCATTTTCCGCTTTTTCTCACAAATTATTTTTTAATACCAAATTATTCTTTTTCAGAATAAGTGATTGATTGGTCTTTCGAAGTTGGGCAATCGTGTCGCGCATCAAAAAAATAATTTTCTCTTGTGACAACTTTACCGCTTCGAGAGAGTCTTGCCTCAATATCGCACGGTTGGTTTGTTCTATCATGTCACGTTGGGCAACCCACTGATAGAGACAAGTGAATGTGAGGCACACCGTAATACCTAGTAAGCAATAAAAAGCAAGCTTTTTGTTGTGCTCGCGGGCGGGTCGGTGGTACACATTGCCATACTGGGGCAAAATTCTTGACTTCATTCAAACGACCATTTGTACCTAACTTTTTTTTAACCCTGTTTGACTTGCGGGTTAGATTTGATTGCAAAGAAACAGGTCAATCCTTAAAAACTTATGAATGAAATGTTAAAAACTCACTAAAAGTTAGGATAAATGCTCGGAAAAATGGTATGGAATCAAGAGCGAAAAGAAAGTGGTTTGGGAAGTGTCTTCTGAAGTGGCTTGGATGCTGCTTCCGTGAAGTTTGGCGATACGCTCCACCAACGACAACCCCACGCCATAGCCTTTGATGGTAGTGGTATTATCGCTGCGATAAAAAGGCTGAAATATATAAGGTAAGTCTTTGGGCGAAATCACGATGCCTGTATTGGTAAAACGAACCTCAATCAAGTTTTCTTTGGGAAATACATCTACTACTACTTGATGATTGGGCGAAAACTTGCAGCCATTTTCCATCAGATTGACAATGGCAGTTTTCATCAAATGATGATTGGCTTTCACGATGAGCTGATTGTCGTCTTCAATCGTACTCAAAAACTGTACTTGTACTTGATAGCTAGGCTCGGCTTTGAGGAGAAGCTCACGCGCATCCCAGACGATTTCGTCGATACGAACATCGGTATAAATTAAGGTGCGGTTTTGGTCATTGACTTTGGCAAGCTCTAGCAGCGTTTCGGAGAGTTGACCTAAATCACGGATATCTTCTCTGACTGATAGGAGTGTTTGCTGATATTCGGCTTCGCTCCGGTCTTTAAGAAGAGCTACATCGAGCTGCGCCCCCATACGCATGAGGGGATTTTTGAGCTCGTGCGATACATTCGAAATAAATAAATTTTGGAGTCTAAACACTTCACCGATGCGGTCGAGGAGGGTATTGAAGGTGCTAGTGAGTTGGCCTATTTCGTCGCGGGGATTTTGTACCGAAAGGCGTTGGTCAATCAGTTTAGGATAAATTTGATTGACTTGGCCGATGGCATTAGATATAGGTTTCATCGCTTGACCAGCAAAATACCACCCTGCCATGACAACAAGGCCGATTAATCCAAAATACATTCCTGTCAAGATTCGGAAAAGGCTATTGAGTTCTTCTTGGCCGAATTTGTCTTCGGCTCCAGCTACACATACCACTCTATTGAAGCGGTCGGTATATAAGATGCCAATTATTTTGGCGTTGTCTTCTGAAAACTGAACTTCTTTTTCGAGCCTAATTTCGTCAAGGATTTCGGGCGTAATATGATAATACAATGATTCATTGCTAGTATAAAGCTCATTGTTTGCATGGTCATAAATCGTCAGATTTTCATTGTGCAAAACGTCGTAATTGGTCTTGTCGATTTTGCGAAGTAGTTTTGAATCTACCCCTTCTACCTTTACCAGCAACTCACAGGTAGTGATGGCTTTGTGTCTGAGCCGTTTATAAAACTCCTGCTCCACATAATTGAGCCTCAGCAAATACACTGTTACGAAAGCCACGAGCATAATAGCTGAGACTAGTAGTGCAAATTGCAGAGTGAGTTTGGTACGTATTTGCATCGTTTATTCTTGTTTGAGTACGTACCCTACGCCATAATGAGTATGGATAAGTTTGACTTTAAAATCTTTGTCAATTTTTTTACGTAAGAGTGTAATATATACTTCGATGATGTTGGTACCTGTATCGAAGCGGATATCCCATACTTTTTCGGCAATATCTACTTTCGACAATACTCTTTCAGAATTACGTAGTAAATACTCCAATAAGGAGTATTCTTTACCAGTGAGGTCGATGCGCTGATTTCCCCTAAAAACCTCGCGGGTGGTGAGGTTCATCTCTAAGTCGGCGTAGCGTAGTACATTGACTGAGATAGGCTCAGCTTGTATGCGTTTGGTAACGACCCTGATGCGAGCCAATAATTCTAAAAAATCAAAAGGCTTGACTAAATAATCGTCTGCTCCAGCATCAAATCCGATGAGTTTTTCTTCTAAAGCTCCTAGGGCTGTAAGCATGATAAAGGGTGTTTGTACTCCTTCTTGACGGAGTTCTTGGCAAAGTTGCACGCCGTTGATACCCGGAATGATAATATCGGACACAATGACGTTGTATTCATTTTTACGAGCCAAGTGCTTTCCAATAAGTCCGTCGTAAGCAATATCTACCTCACAGCCATTCTCTTCCAACCCTTTTCGCAGAGATTGAATAATTTTAATATCGTCTTCAATCAATAAAATTTTCATACTATCTAAGGCTTAATAAGGAGCTTCGACGCCAAAAATAAGGGAGAATGGCGATAATTAAGCAATTATTATATGGCTTTTGTAACTTTGGTCGTTGTTTTAAGAAGCTTCTCTGAGGGAACCAAAGCCTTTCAGAATGGTGTTGTCTCCAAGTGTTTCATTGAGTAAAAACCTAAAAAGTCATCTTACGAATGAAAAAACTCGTGATGTTGGTAAGTGTAGGGGCCTTGTTGCTGATTGCGCTTGTTGGATTTCAAAAAAAAGATTCTCCTTTTTATCTCTCACTTACATCTGCTGATTCTGCTAACGATAGCGCGTCGGTTCATTTCAAACACAAGATAGTATCTCTTCCTGAGTGGCAAACATTGTATGATTCTCTACATTTGCAAGAAGCGGGTTTATCGTTGGATGGTTTTCGTTTTGCATGGAATGGTTTTCAAAAAGCTAAATTTGAAAAACCAGTTTTAGCAATTGCTGATTTTAGTCAATCTTCGCGTCAAAAGCGCCTCTACGTCATTGATATCAAAGCCCGCAAGCTTATTTATAATACTTACGTGGCTCATGGCCGTAATTCGGGTGAAGAATATGCCCGTAAATTCTCCAATCAAAATTCCTCTTATCAGTCTAGCCTTGGATTTTATAGAGCATTGACTACCTACCAAGGTAAGCACGGTCTTTCGCTCCGATTGCAAGGGCTTGAAGAAAATATTAATCACCGCGCCTACGAGAGAGCTATTGTGATGCATGGTGCCGACTACGTAAGTGAGGAGTTTATTCGTCGTACTGGTAGACTTGGTCGTAGTCAAGGGTGTCCAGCGGTGTCGGTAGCCGATACTCCTAAGTTGATTTCTTTGTTGTCAAACGGGGCGGGTCTTTTTTTGTATTATCCTGATATAGCCTATCTCAAAAAATCAAAGATGATAGGAATGTTCAGAAATGATTCCTAACTCCATTTGCGTTCCCACTGATACACGTCTTTGAAAAACACAAGCTGCCCATTTTCGTTGACATCAGCACCTAGATATAGTATAAAGACCGGGATTCGTTTTTTGAGAGGGTTTGATTGAGGCTCTTTATGAGTTTGTGGCTCATTCATAAAATCATCTTTCACCCAGTCCTTGCCAGCTAAGAAATTGGCGAGTTGGGCGGGGTTTTGAAGTCTTACACATCCGTGGCTACGCCAACGTTGTGTACTATCAAATAGAGTGCGGGCATTGGTATCGTGCAAATAAATCGCCAACGGATTTTTGATGTTTACTTTCATGAGTCCTAGAGAATTTCCTTCGCCATTTTCTTGACGAAAACGATACGGGAAATTATCGGGGGTCATATCATCCCAGTCAACTTCTTCATTATCCATTACTTCACCCTCTTTATTGATAACTTCAATACTATTGCGAGCTAGATAGTCGGCATCTTGCTTGATTTTTGGTAAAATCTCTTTGAGTGCAATATTTTTCGGAACATTCCAATAAGGATACATGATGACATTGGTAGCATAAGTATCTATACCGGGAGTAGGAGAGGAGGTTTTGCCTACTACTACGCGCATTGCTATCTGTTGATTGCCGTCAGCATCCAATCCTTTAAGATAAGCCCCACGCGTATTGACAATCACTAAGCGGTCGGCATCTTGAGACTGACGGTTTATCCAACGATAGGCATTCAACGACTCTGCTACGATAGCTGCACTATCGGTTTGATCTTGCTCTAAGAGGCGGCGGTAATGTTGTTTGAGTTGAGTATAAGAAGGAAAAGAAGGTTCAAGAGAAGGCAAAACCTTATCCGCATTTTTTCCTTTTTTGTCAACCAAAGCCCAACCGATTTCGCGGATGTGCGTAGAGTCAATAGGTTTTACTTTGGCGGTGTAGCGGAGATAGTGGGGTTTATGACCATAACTGATTTCTTCCAATAGTCCCCAAGCACTTTTGTTTTTGAGAGAAGAAGTATCTATGCCGATTTGTGAACTGTAATCCGCAATACGGCGGTAGGTGTCGGGTGCTTCTAATTCTTTGGTAAGATTTTCGTCCGTTTTTTCAATAGGTTTACAACTGTAGAATCCTATTAAAACAACCCAGGCTAAAGCAACTTGAATGACATTTTTCATAAAAAATAGAAGTAGTATCCTTCTAATGCTTAAAATTGTCGTGCCATAAAGTATGCTTTTTATAATCTCCTCATCACAAGGAATATAAGCTGTAAGGAAGCTAAAATAGGAGAGCTGAATTGAATAAAAAATGGGGTGATAATTGCCCAAAAATCAGCAGAGGAGTAGCAATAACGCAGGGAGCGTTCAAAACGCTCCCTGCGTTTATACATTTAAAGCAGCGAAATATTTTTTGAGCCAAGTGTTTTGAGCTTGGGCTTTCCAGCGCTTCATCCATTGAGCTTTGGTAGCTACTGTATTATCAAAAACTATAGAATCGGGGAGAATATCGCCTGTAGAGATTGCGGCTTTGATTTGCGAAACTGACACTGTCTGAAGATTATTGTCATCATCAAGATAAGCCAGTGAACGGTCAAAGAAATCAATCCCTAATTGTCCCCCAATTTCTTGCATCCACCTTGTGGATTTATCAATCGAACATCCGCTTGGTAGCTCTTTAGCCTCATCGACGGCAATCACCACAAATCGGTTTAAAAATATCTTTCCTGAGGCTGTGAGTGCTAAACCATGAGCTTCCCAACCATCGAGAGCTGCGATGAGGGTTTCAGTGAGGGTACTAACCTCATCATGAGTCAACGAGCGATTGGCTTGGTAAATCCAGACGCGGGCTTCAAAATCTATTTCGTCAAAAGGAAGATACATAGCTAAAATGTTTAGATTTTAAAAATTGTCACTGATTGGCAGTGGCAAAAATAAATGAAGTGGATAGTAGCTTACCCGAATTTATACGCTATTAACTTAAACTTTGTTCGACTAGTTCCGCGAGGTCATAGACTTTGACAGAGTCTTCCTTTTCTTTGTTTTTGATACCATCACTCATCATGACCATACAAAAAGGACAACCTACGGCAACCGTAGTAGCACCTGTTTCTAGTGCTTCTTCGATGCGTTCGATGTTGATGTCTTTTTTTCCCTTTTCTGGTTCTTTAAACATCTGAGCTCCGCCTGCGCCGCAGCACAGACCTTTGGCTTTAGTACGTTTCATTTCTACCAAATCCACGTCGAGTGCTTCAAGTATGGAGCGAGGAGCTTCGTAGACGTCGTTGGCTCGGCCCAAATAACATGAATCGTGGAAGGTGATTTTGCGACCTTTAAAATCCCCGCCTCCTTCTATTTTGATTTTGCCCGCATTGATAAGTTGTTGTAAAAACTCTGAGTGATGTAGTACTTCATAATGACCTCCCAAAGCTGGATATTCATTTTTGAGGGTATTGAAACAGTGAGGACAAGCCGTGACAATTTTTTTAACCCCATACATATCTAATACTTGTACATTGGCAACGGCTTGCATTTGAAACAAAAATTCATTGCCAGCACGGCGGGCAGGGTCGCCTGTACAAGATTCTTCGGTGCCTAGAACCGCAAATTTAATACCGACTTTATTTAAAATTTTGACGAAAGCAACAGTGACTTTTTTGTATCGGTCATCGAAAGAGCCTGCACAACCCACCCAAAACAAAATTTCGGGCGTTTCGCCGTTGGCAGCCATTTCGGCCATAGTTGGAACTTTTATTTCACTCATGGTTGATTCTTAGATTTTGATGAAAATTGGAGGTATTTTTATTTTTTTAAATACTTCTGACCACCTATCAAATAAAGCAGGCTCATGATAACAATACCCGCCACAAAAATAAGGGGAAGAGCAATCTGCGCCGAATCTGTGTTCCAATAATTCATTGCGATTCCGATGGATATCGACCAAATCCCCATCACAATGAGCCATTTCCCTGCCCATTTGGATAAGCCTGGTTTATTTTCGGTCGTAGATTCATCGAAGTTTGAAAGGAGCCAAATGGCCTGTTTCTGCCAAATATACCCTCCCAATACTATCAATAAGATTCCTATCAGTACAAAGGTTATCATCATTTATAGATTATATGTTGCAAAATCCACAATTTTATGAAAAACACAAAACCATTTGGGATGGTTGATTACATTTGCTACGAAAAATAGTTCAACCATCAAACGAAACATACAACTAGCCTTGAAAAGCGTATATAAATCTCATCCTTGGCATGGTATTCCGTTGGGCGATAATGCTCCTCATACTGTCACTGCCTTTATCGAAATCGTACCTACCGATACTGTAAAATACGAAATTGACAAAACGACGGGCTATCTTAAAATAGACCGTCCCCAAAAATATTCTAACATTGTTCCGGCTTTATACGGCTTTGTACCTAAGACTTATTGCGGTGATGCCATCGCCGATTATGCGCGTCAGCAATCGGGGCGTGCCGACATCAAAGAGGGCGACGGTGACCCCCTCGACATCTGCGTACTTTGTGAAAGTACCATTCCACACGGTGACCTTATTTGTCAGGCAATTCCAATTGGGGGACTGCGTCTCATTGACAAAGGAGAGGCCGATGATAAAATCATCGCAGTCTTAAAAGATGACTTATTGTATAGCAAATACAAAGACATTACAGAGCTGCCTCAGAGCGTTGTCAATCGTCTTCAACATTACTTCTTGACTTACAAAAACCTTCCAGGAGAACCGATGACTTGCGAAATTGCCAATGTATATGGCCGTGAAGAAGCCCATCAAGTGATTCGTCATTCGGTGACTGATTATTTAAATAACTTCGGGATGCTCTAGGTCATCGTTCTGTTTGACAGTGACTTATTTGTTGATTTTAAGTCTAATTTGATAATTAACAAATAAGTCGCGTCATGGAAACAATTGCTACCTACGTCAAAGAAGTCTATTCTTCAAAAGATTTTGTTGTCACAATCAATGAACTTTTTGGGGAAACGCCCGCCAAAACAGAGCAAGTACTTGATTTGTCTTTGGCCTGCTTGATGGTTTGTTTAACCAAGCAAATGACTCATCCTATTGGTAAAACCATCGCCTCCAATAAAATATTAACGGCCAATGTCCCTAGTCTGGAAGCAGAACTTTTGTCAGATGCTGCTTACCTTTCACACATCGCCTTGAAAGGCGACCAGCTTTTAGGTGGCCTCTTACCTAGTCAGAAAAGCTCCATTGTCAATCTGTTGGTGATGCACACCAAAGTACGCCGTGAACCTGCTTCGTTTTTACTAGGAGTGCTTACTTACGTTTTGGTGTCAAAATTGCAAGCTGTAGTAGCTAAAGCCCACAAAATAGATGAGCTTTCAACCTTCCTCAATCGACAAGTTGTAGAATGGAGCGCCCCTCGTCTCTCTTTTAAAGATATAGAGGTGCTAGGAGCATCTTCGCTTTTTGTTCGCCCTCAATACGCCTGATTTACTTAAATACGATTTCTTTTAGAAATTTTTCACTTTCTGAGACCACACTTTGAAGGTCTTTGGAAGTAAAATGTGATGCAATGACGTGAGCACCCGTATTGGGCAACGCCTTTTGCCGTTTTTGGGCAGTAGGAGTGCCAAGTTCTTCAAAGGCTTCTTGCATTGCTGCTACTGATACGACTTTATCTTGGTTGTTATCATCTTTATAATAATACAAAATCAAAGTAGGTACTTTGATTTTGCCAAAAAGTTCGGGAGTGGCTATTGCATCCATACTTTGCTGGAGGGTCATTAGCCCATTGGTGTGATGTGATGTAAGCCAATATTGGGTTCTTTCGGGTTCTAAATGTGTATAATTGAGGTGAGAACCCGCAAAAAGCGTTAATAGCTGCTGCCCCCAAGGGCCGGTAATCATTCCTAAACCATTTACTTTAAAGCAAGGAGAATAAAGCAACAGAGCTTTGATTTCGGGGTGATAAGCCGCCAAGTAGCTACTCAATAATCCCCCTGCCGAGCATCCTATCAAAATCACACTATCACCCAGTGCTTTTCCTACAGCGAGAGCGTGTTTGGCTCCCTCCAGAAAATTTTCGGGAGTCAGGTTTTTGAATGCATCCGGGTCTTTGAGTCCGGCATCTTTGAGACGAGCCAAGTAGAGATTACAGCCGTATTTTTGAGCCAACTGCCGATGCACAGGGTCTCCCTCTGCCCAACTTGCGCCAAATCCATGAATATACACAATACTATAGCGGGTTTTTTGTTTTTTTGCGGTATCAGCCCAAATGATGCGCGCTTCGTTGTCGAGTTTAAGATGGAAAGAAGCTTCCGAATTTTGAATCGATTTTTCGAGTTGAGACAAATCAGAAGTAATAACTGGTAGCGTAGGAGATAAAATGGCTTTGGGTGGACGTGGGCCAACAAAGTAAACCAAAACAAGACTCACAAGGACAATTGCAGTCCATTTCAAAAACTTTTTCATAGGGCTTGGGGAAGGAGAGAATCTCCGCAAATGTAAAGAAAGCATTAGTTTTTCATCAAAAACTACTTTAAATAAAAGTTAATATTCTGATTCCAACCCTAATCTTCTCTTTATGCGCCGTTTTTCTATCTACTTGTTTTTGATATGGTCACATACACTTTTTGCCCAAAATGGGATACCACTTCCTGAGCATCCTCGCCCCGACTGGCAGCGCGCCAATTGGCTCAATCTCAACGGAGATTGGTCTTTTAAGTTTGACAAAGACGATGTAGGCCTCAAACAGGGCTGGGCCAAGGGAAATCAAGCATTTCCGCTTACTATCAAAGTGCCTTTTCCGTGGGGAGCGCCTCTATCGGGCGTTAAAGATGAAGCCGATATAGCGTGGTATCAGCGCAGCATCACTATTCCAAAAGCTTGGAAAGGGCAACGGGCATTTGTAGTAATAGGAGCGAGCGATTACAAAACAACGGTGTGGTTTGACGGTAAAGAATTAGGAAGTTTTGAAGGAGGATATGTGCCTTTTGAGTTTGAATTGCCCACCGTCAAAGCAGGCTCTCCGCAGAAGTTGGTGATTCGGGTAGATGACAAACGTCGAGAATATGCACTTTATGGCAAGCAAGGGTACGGAAATGCGCGCGGAATTTGGCAGACGATTTACTTGGAAGCCCGTGCAAAAGACTATTTAGAAACCCTCCATTTTTCTCCCGATATTGACAATGGTAAAGTAAAAGTAACGGCTACTTTACCCACACCAGCTTCTCAAGATCTTAGCCTGAAACTAAGTATTGCTGGCGTACGTGATGCTAGCGGCACCGCTCAGACCATTGCCAAAGGGCAAACTGAGCTAAGTTTTGATGTTTCATTACCCAATTTCAAACTTTGGACTTTAGAAAATCCATTTTTGTATGAGGTAGAAGCCGAACTCGGAGGCGATAAAATCAATACGTATTTTGGGATGCGTAAAATATCGGTGGTCAATTTGCCAGGTACCAATTATCCCTATGTGGCACTCAACAATCAGCCGATTTATCTTCAACTTACCCTCGATCAATCTTACCATCCAGAAGGATTTTATACTTTTCCAACGGATGAATTCATGCGCAACGAAATCAAATTGGCAAAGGATATTGGTCTTAACGGCATTAGAACCCACATCAAAATCGACGTGCCACGGAAGTTGTATTGGGCCGATAGATTGGGGGTGCTGGTAATGTCGGATTTACCTAATTTTTGGGGACAGCCCGATGCCCAAGCTCGCGCCGAATCAGAGCGGGTTTTGCCGCAACTCATCAAAAGGGATTTTAATCACCCTGCCATTTTTTCTTGGATTGTTTTTAATGAAACATGGGGACTCCGCTCCAAAGTGGAAGAAAATGGAAAAAAAGTAGATAAGTATTTGCCCGAAACTCAAGCATGGGTAGCAAGTATGTACCGCAAAGCCAAAGCCCTTGACCCTACGCGCTTGGTAGAAGACAATTCAATCTGCTGCGGGGCGGGTCATACCGAAACCGACATCAATTCTTGGCATGAATACTTGCCCGGTTATGGTTGGGAAGAATACCTCAAAAATCTTACTTCCAAAACTTTTCCAGGTTCTGAATTCAATTTTGAAAAAGGGTATAAAGCCGGAAATCAGCCTAATATGAATTCGGAGTTTGGCAATGTATGGGGATATGAAGGGAGCAGCGGCGATGTCGATTGGACGTGGGATTACCACCGCGCTATCAATGCTTTTCGGAAGTTTCCGTTGGTGTCGGGGTGGCTTTATACGGAGCATCACGATGTGATCAACGAATGGAACGGCTACTGGAAATACGACCGTACCAAGAAGTTTACGGGCTTGGAAGCTTTCGTGCCGGGGATGAGTTTGAAGGATTTGCACGCTGAGATTTATGTCACTACGGGGCAGGATATTTCGCACAGTGTACGCCCCACTGAAGTAGTACAAGTGCCACTGACGATTTCGTCGATGACGGGGCGCGCAGATGTAGGAAATGAGCTTACTCTCAAAGTAGAACTCAATGGCTGGGACGCTACGGGGCAAGAACGTAATTGGCAATCATTTACTCAAAAGATTCCGTACAAGCCGTGGATGCAACAGGCATTATCGCCTGTGTACGTGATTATGCCCGCCGAAAAAGCCGTGGTCGTTTTGGCTTTGACTTTGCTAGATGCAAAGGGCAATATCGTGAGCCGCAATTTTAATACTTACATCATCGAAAAACCGATGCCGACCGAAGTACCAACGCCTGGAGGAAATCAACTCAGAATGCTATCCATTGAGCCTAAGTCTTTTAGCGACGCCAAATGGTCTTTGAAGCAATGGGATGTGTTGGACGGCTTGAAAGTCAACGGGGCAGGTACGGGTTATTTTGAATATCGTATCAAATGGCCAACGGATTTGAAACTCGACAATGTCATGGGAGCGTCGTTTATGATGGAAGCATCGGCAAAACAGCTTTTTGGAAAAGACAAAAAAGAAGGAGCCAAAATCGCCGACAATTATATGCTTGGTGGAGGTACTTTCGACAATAGCCTCAATCCCAATGCTTATCCCATGACCGATGAGACCAAGTTTCCGAGCGAAGTGGCTTTTAGTTTTAATGGCGTAGCAGCGGGAAAATTGTCGATTCCCGACGACCCTGCCGACCATCGGGGGGTATTGTCGTGGCATTATCAACCCCAAGACAAAAAACTACGAGAAGCGGGGAGTTATGGCTACAAATTGGTAGTATCAGTACCCAATGAAGCCATTCAAAAAGCTGCACAAACGGGCGAACTCGTATTGCGATTGGCCGTAGAAGGTACGGGAGGTTTGGCAATTTATGGTGATAAGTTTGGGATGTATCCTTTCAATCCTACGGTGATTGTCAAAGTGAAATAATTTTTTGAAGTATTTTACCAATTGAGAGGAGCGGGGTATTGATCTCGTTCCTCTCAATTTTTATTGATATAGTACACGCGGGTCATAAGAGGGGTAGGGGCAAGTAGGCCACGTACTAAAAACTTGAGAAGAATCTCTTACGGCCCTGATTTGATTTAATTTTTGCAGATGCGTATCCGACATGACACGCGCAGGTCGGTTGTGCAGGTTTTCGTCGGCTAGCTGAATTCCTGAGGATAAATGAGACATCCATCGCATCCAATCAGTAGCCCATGTGCAAGATTTTCGAGTTTGGAGAGGAGATTTCCAAGCTCCATATAATCCCAAATAAATTTTGTCTTCGACCGAAAAAGCCATGTCTGCCTGACGAGCTGAAGGGTGCCAATTGCGCCAAAGCATATGAGAAGGAGCTGTTGGTAAAGCTTTGGCGATTCCTTTTAAATAAGGTAAAAGCTCATTGATAGTAGCCGAAGTCCACATATTATCTACGCACCAATGATGATTTTCGGGATAGTGAATAGCCCTAAAACGGCACATAGTAGCCACTTGATAAGGCACAAAGGGTGTACTCAAAAAAGCTTTCTTTTTAATGGGACTTTGGAGCATAAAAGCTTTTGCCTCTTCTAACTCTTCTTTTGAATCAGCAAAAATTGGAACGGAGGCCTCGATGCCAGCCCCTAAAAATCTTAACACCCGCCGACTCATCAAGAGCTGTAGCTCGGCTGCCGCAGGCACTTGTGGACCTACCTCATATGCCCACCGATACACTTCTTCTAAATGCTTCATATCATAAGCTTGCGTAATGGCGCCACTATAGAGAGGTTTAGGAAACAAACGAAGATGAAAACAAACAACTACGCCACAAAAACTCCCGCCTGCGCCACGCGCTGCCCAAAACAAATCGGTATTGTGTGAGGCATTGGCATGGACCAATTCGCCGTTTGCGGTCACAATATCAAGACCTATCACATTTTCGCAGGCTATGCCAAATTTTCGACTATTCCACCCCAATCCTCCTTGCAATAAGTAACCTCCTAGCTTCGTGTTTTTACAATGCCCCGTTGGGAAAAACAAATTTTGAGTCATTAAAGCATTTAAAAATACCCCCCTGCTACTCCTGGCTCTACTTGAGCCGTTAGGGTTTCTTTATTGATTTGAAAATGCTGGAAGCCCCCCATATTGATAAGAATATTGTTTTCTCGGAGATGATTGGCCGACCAACTTTGTCCTCCTGAATACACGCTGATGGTTTTGCCGATTGATTTGGCGTAGCGGATAGTGGCTATAATATCAGCAACATTGTGGGGAGTGATGATACAAAAAGGGCGCCTTTTGGGGTCGAGTTTGTTGAATAAAGTATCCATAAGGGCTTTTTCAAATCCTCGGTCTTCTTTCCGAAGGATATTTCCCTTGATGTATAATGAAGGCATTTTGCTTAAAATAGGTTTAGGGTTCAAATGGGATAACATAGTAAGTTTTTTTTACAAAAATGTTCGACAAAATTGTTTATAAAAAGTCAAAAAAAGATGACCACTTAAAGGTCATCGATAAAGGCGTTTTAAGGCTGAATGCCTTTCAAAACAAATCTTTTGATTTTCTCTTTTCGGGCTTTTAAAAATAGTCTCATGGCTTCATCGTCCCTTTTTTCTTTTATTTTGATGTAAGATGCGCCCAAATAAGGAATGGCACAAAGGGCATAAATATTGAGTATTAAATCTTCGCCCGTAAGATGAGCATCTACTTCTCCTTTACTTTGGGCTTCTTTTAATACTTCATTTAACAACACAGGCAGGGTATCATTTTGAGAATAAGCCAAAAAATAGGCGATTTCGGGAGATTCATTGAGGAGGTTTACTACAAAACTAGGTAGGCCGGGTTTGGCTTCGAATACATCCGCTATTACCTCCACCACATGCTCAATGAGTTCATTCAATGATAGAGATTTGTCGAGTACGTTTTTAGTATGACTCAATACCGTACCGATTGTGTTTTTTAAAACTTCCTGAAAAAGAGCTTCTTTGGAATTGAAATAATAATGGAGCATGGTGCGGCTAATACCCGCTTCTTCAGCAATTTGGGAGGTACGCGTACCTTTAAAACCGTTGCTGTGAAAGACTTTTTCGGCAGCGGCTAAGATTTTTTCTTTGGTATCGTGGTCAATTTTGGGCATATAAACTTAATTGTTCGACAAAATTGTTTATAAAAAAATAAACTACCAAATTTTTCCCCTTTTTTTATAAGGGTTGTTTTGGGTATTGTGAGGAGAGAAGATAAAAAGAAGACTTTTAGAGATTGATAAACCATAAACTGCCTTCTACAAAATGAAACAATTTTTGATTTTTCTTCTTTTTTTAAGCCCTTTGGGCGCGGTAGCAGATGTGTGGCTACCCGCTATTTTTAGCAATGAGATGGTACTTCAACAACAATCGTCGGTCACGGTGTGGGGCTGGGCGCAGCCGGGAGAAAAAGTAAAGGTAACGGGTAGTTGGCTAGGAGAATCTGTAAATACGGTTACGAACGAAAACGCCGTTTGGAAACTTACAATCACGACACCCACAGCAGGAGGCCCGCATACGCTATCGATTGAAGGACGCAATAAGATTGTGCTCCAAAATGTAATGATAGGGGAGGTGTGGCTATGCGCGGGACAGTCAAATATGGAATGGAGTGCGGAGCATGGCGTAAAAGATGCCAAAGCCGAATTGCCGACGGCTTATAATACCAATATTCGTTTTTTTAAAATGCCCAAACTCACCGGCGAAACACCCCAAACCGATGCCAAAGGCAAATGGGCAATGTGTGATTCCTTGACGTTGAAACGATTCAGTGCGGTGGGATATTTTTTTGGAAAAAAGCTCACTCAATCCCTCAATGTGCCGATTGGCCTGATAGATGTGGCTTGGGGTGGCTCTTACATCGAATCGTGGATTCCCGAGCATATTGTGAATATGTTTCCTAATACTCGTATCTCCGCCGAGACCATGATTCCGAGCAAAGGATGGCCCCGACAGGCAGGTTATATCTACAATGGCATGGTGGCCCCGATTACGTCTTTCAATATTGCGGGGGCATTGTGGTATCAGGGCGAATCAAACCGACATTTTCCTTCTACTTATTACCAACTGATGCACCTGTTGGTGGATACGTGGCGCGGGGCATGGCAAAAAGATTTCCCTTTTTATTATGTTCAAATAGCTCCCTTCAACTACCGAGATAGCACCGAATTCAAAGCCCCCGCCGTGCGTGAAATGCAAACCCGCGCCATGGATATTCGCAAGTCGGGGATGATTACGGTGACGGATTTGGTGGATAATCTCAACGATATTCACCCGGCCTACAAACGAGAAGTGGGCAATCGATTGGCAGGTTGGGCATTGGCCGAAACTTACGGACAAAAAATGGGTAATTATCGCAGTCCTCAGTATCGTTCGTGGCAAGTGGAAGGCAGCAAAGCATTGGTGACATTTGATTGGGCCGAAAGGGGTCTCATTGCCAAAGGAAATACTGAACTAGCCGAATTTGAAATAGCAGGCAGTGACCACATTTTTTATAAAGCTAAAGCGAGAATTGTAAAAGGCAACCAAGTAGAAGTAACGTCCGACAAAGTGAGTCAGCCCGTGGCGGTGCGGTTTGCTTTCCGCGACACCCCCGTCCCTAATCTCTTCAATAAAGAAGGCTTACCCGCTATTCCTTTCCGAACCGACGATTGGAAATTAGGAAAATAAATCACATCATTCGTCCCGAACCCTCACTCGTCCCGAAATACAGTTCGGGACGCTTATGGCATTGCGTCTCTGACGCATTTGAATGTAATTGTTGTGCGTCGGAGACGCAATGCCAAAAAAATCCCCCAATCGGAGTTTGGGGATAGGCAAGTCTCTCACTCGTCCCGAACTGTATTTCGGGACGCCTGTGGTATTGCGTCTCCGACGCATTTAAAATCTGTACGTCGGAGACGCAATAACAAAAAAATCCCCAAAACGGAGTTTGGGGATAGAGGCTACTTAACTACGCATTCCAAGTTGATGTAGCAACTGAGCGGCGTCACTCCAGTCGATTTCGTGAGGGAGTTTGTTGTTTTTAGCAGCTAGGGCGGCCACTGCCCCGGCGGCTTCGCCCATCGCAACGGCATTGCCCGTGACACGATAGCTGGCATGGGCGGTAAAATCGCCGCTGATACAGCGCCCCGCCATCATAAGCCCATCTACATCTTTGGCAATGAGTGCCCGCAAAGGAATATCGTAAGGAATCATCTTGATGCCTCCGCGCGAAATGGTTTCTACTTCGTTGGTCTTGCGATCGGTAGCATGAATATCTACCCCAAAAGTAGGGCGTGTGACGGCATCGGTATGGCGAGCTCCGACTACCAAATCTTCTTTCGTAACGGTATAACGCCCCTGAATTCGCCGACCGTCACGGATGCCAATTTGCTCAGGCGTAGCCACGATTTGCATTCCTTCCCAAGGGCCGCCAAGTTTGTTGAGACCTCTTACGATATTGTATACTTCGGCGCGGGCGCGTACGGTAGCATCGGTGATTTCGGTAGCATCAAATGCCTTGATGTTATACTCATGATTGACCATAATCATTACCAAATTTTCACGAATCAAAAACAAAGTAGGCATCCCATAAGAAGGCGTGATACCCGCCCGTTTGATTTCTTTCATGAAGGCATTGACGGCAGGGACGTGCCAATTGGCACGTTCGCCTTCGTTGGTATAAAATGAAATGTATTGCTTGAGGGCGGCGGGGTCTTTTACTACGGCCAATACATTGAGCGTCAGAGGTTGACAAGGACAAGTGTCACCTCCTTTTCCGATTTCCCAAGCATTTCCAGCTTGAGCACCGAGGTCGCCATCGCCAGTAGCGTCAATAAACACCTTGGCCTTCCATGCTTCTCGACCCGACTTTGATTCGGTAATGGCGGTGGTGAGGCGTTTTTTGTCGCGATAGGCCGCCGCCACTCGCGTGTGCAACAAAAATTTTACACCTGCTTCTTGGCACATTTCTTCCAAAAGCAGCTTCATTTCGTCGGGATGATACACAAACTGGTCGGCGATTTTGTTGCGACGGGCATCTCTTTCGTCGAGCTTGGCTTTGATTTCTTTGGTCAAACCAGGTTTATTAAAATCAAAAATATAAGTCAGAAGTCCTGCCGTCCATACGCCACCTAAACAACCGTGTATTTCGATGAGTTGGGTTTTGGCACCCGCTCTTGCAGCGGTGATAGCGGCCGATACACCCGCAGGCCCCGCCCCACATACCATCACATCTACTTCATCTTTGATAGGAAGATTTTGGGCAGGTTCTTTAAACGTACTGGCTTCGGGAGCTGCTGCTTCGGCTTCTTGAGAAAGTAAGGCAGAAGCACTCGTACTGGCAATAGCCGACTGTAAAAACTTACGGCGATTGAGGTTAAACATGGAAGACAGGGGGGCAAAATTATCGTTGGCATTCATGATTTCGATGGTTTGAATGGGAAGAAATTAAATAAAAGAGGAAGAATCTCTAATCGGCATAACCTAATAACCCGGATTTTGGTCTTTGACAGGGTCTATGGCGGTGTTGTAGCCTAGTTCGGATACAGCAATGGGCCACAAATAAGCTTTGTCGGCAATGGTCTTGCTTTTGGTGGCCATGATGATTTGTTGTGCTTTGCCCGTACGTTTGAGTTCTAGCCATCGTTTGCCTTCATACTGAAACTCATAGCCGCGCTCTTTGATGACCAAGTCTAAAAAGGAGCTGGCAGTATAATCAGTCAATTTGAAATCAATCGCCGAAGGGCTGGTAGGAGCGAGGCCGTAAGCGCGGCGATGTACTTGGTTGAGGGCTTCTAAGGCTGGGGTTGTAGGCCCGTTGGCAGCTTGGCTAGCTGCTTCGGCATAGATGAGCAGTACATCGGCGTAGCGGTACCAAGGGGCGTCGTTGCCTGCACCTGAGCCACCGATTGCGTCAGGGTCGATGAATTTTTTTGACAAAATCGACGTAGCCCCCAAACCAATATTCCAACTATACCAAAGTCCTTTACGAAGGTCTTTGTCGTCCCAGTTTTTATAAACAGGATTGGTGATGTCGCTGTGATGTCCATATACGCCACCGCCGCCATGAAGCCGCGTGCCGGGGTGATTGGTGAGCCAAGGCCAAAGGTTTCCTTGACCTGATTGACGAGAATATTTGAGGTAAAATACTTCTTCGGGAGTGGTGACGACGGTAGGCCCAAAAATCTTCTGAAAGTCTTCGGATGTTTGAACTGGCACCAACGAAAATTTCTTAGAAAGCATTACTTCTTCGGCTTTGTCGCGGGCTTCGGCGTAGCGTTTGAGTTCTAAATATACGTCGGCAAGTAGTGTTTTTGCCGCCCATTTTGAGGGACGTCCCGACTGAGAGATTTGCTCAGGTAGACCTGCTTCGGCCACTTTCAAATCCGCCAAAATAAGGTCATATACTTCGGCTACGGAATTGCGTTTGGCGTTGATTTCGGTCATGTTGGCTTCGGTGCGGATAGGTACTCCACCCCAATTTCTAACCAAGTGAAAGTAGTTGAAAGCCCGTAAAAACTTTGCTTCGGCTAGGTATTTGTCAATGTTAGCCTTGGAAATAGACTTACCATTGGGAGCATTTTTGATGACCAAATTAGCATTGCGAATACTGAGATAAAAGCCTTCCCAGGCACCCGCCGTGCGGCTGATGTTTACGTTGTCGAGTCCTTGGAAATTGTTCAAAACTGCGTAACTACCGCGTCCATAAGCATAATCAATGTGGGCTTCTAACACAGCAATATAAACTCCCATGCCACTCGTATTGCTACTACGCAGCGGTGTATAAATGGCATTGACGGCCGCTTCTACTTCGGCTGCTGTGTTGTAGAAAGTTTCGACAGCAAGGGATTTGGGTTCTTCTTTCAGAATGCTTTCACAAGAAGATAGCACGCACACCAGCACGAGAAAGAAGGTGGCTATTTTCGGAAAAATAAAGTATCTTTTTTTCATTTTGAATATCTTTTTAAGATGAAATATCAAATAGGTAGCTCTTCTCAGAAGCCTACTCGTACGCCTGCCGTCATGGCTTTGGAAGTAGGGTAGCTATTATGGTCAAAACCTTGAGCGGTCGAGTTGGCTCCCCCGTTTGAGTTCACTTCGGGATCCCACCAAGAGTATTTGGTAAAGGTCAAGAAGTTTTGAGCACTGGCATAAATCTGTGCCGAACGCATCCATTTTACCCCCCAACTTTGGAGGGGAAGGCTATAGGAAATTTGAATGTTTTTGAGGCGCAAATAAGAGCCATCCTCTACAAACCGATTGGAGACATTGGTACGGGTGGTATTGCTCACGATGGGGTATTTGGCGTTTGGCGTAGCAGGTGTCCAGTGATTGAGATATACTTCGCGTGGCATGTTGAGCCCATAGCCAAAATCGACAGTATTGTTGATAGAACTTGTATTGAAGATATCATTGCCTTGGGTACCTTGTAGGAAGATACTCAATTCGATGTTTCTGTACGACCAATTGGAGTTGAAGCCATAAATAAAATTAGGGTTGGGATTGCCGATGTAGGTTTTGTCTAACACCGTCACCGTGCCATCGCCGTTAATGTCTTTGTATTTAATTTTGCCTTTATCGTCGTAGCCATCTTCAATATATCCCCAAAAACGCCCTAAAGGTTGGCCTTCACGAAGGATGTTGCGATTGTCGGTAATAGCCGAAATATCTACAAATCCCCCCAAAATATCCTGACCGCCATAGAGTTTGATGATTTTGTTGCGGTTAAAAGCAATGTTGGTAGTGATATTCCACTTCAATGAACCCGTCAAAATATTGGCGTTGAGACCTAGTTCAAACCCTTTGTTTTGCATTTCGCCGATGTTTTGAATCGTGCTTGTGAACCCCAAAGAAGAAGGTAACTGAACCGTATTGAGCAAATCGCGGGTGTTTTTGAGGTAATAATCTGCCGTAATTAAGAAACGATTGTTGAGGAGACCGATGTCGAGGCCAATGTCTTTTTGTTCGGTGGTTTCCCATTTCAAATTGCCCGGAAGCACCGTGCCAGGAGCATAAGTGGTAAAGAGCGCATCGTCAAATACGGTTTTTCCCGAAAAAAGCTGGTTGAGAGTAGCATAAGGCCCAATGGCTTGGCTGCCCGTTAGTCCCCAACTCACGCGTAGTTTGAGGTCAGAAATAAAAGTATTGTTTTTCAAGAATTCTTCGTTCGAAATGCGCCACGCTAATGCTGCTGAAGGGAAATACCCCCATTTATTGCCTTCGCTGTATTTGGATGAGCCATCTACCCGAAAGCTGACGGTGGCTAAATACTTGCTATCGTACGAATAATTGAGCCGTCCCAGATAAGACAAAAGCGTAGATTTGGAATAACTAGAACTTGGAATACCGGGGGTATTGGCTGCGCCTAAATCGTAGGTTTGACTTGTATTGCTCAAAAAGCCCACGCCATTTCCTCCCAAAGACGTACTCAAAAAATCTTGATATGTAAAACCCGCTACTGCCGAGATGCTGTGTCTTTGACCGATAGTTTTGAGATAACTGATGGTATTTTCGCTCAAAAAACTGGTAAACTGACTTGTGCTGATTCCGGCACTTCCTTGCGAATTGATGTAGTTGTTGGTAGTGTAAGAATCAGTACGGTCATCCATGTTTTCGATACCTCCCGAAACCTTGATGGTCAACTCGGGAATCGGGTTATAAATAAAAGCGGCATTGGACAATATCCTATTTCCTTTGGTTTGGTTGCTTTGCTCATTGAGAGGATTGATAGGGTTGATGAGTAAGGCGCTGATGAATGAATAAGCTGTACCAAAAACGCGGTAAGTACCATCGTCGTTGTAAGGTGAAAGAATAGGAGGAGAAGATACCGCTGCCGAAATCAATGACCCGCCGCGATTGCCGCCCTGACTATTTTGGGCTTGGGTCATAATCCGAGTTAGGGTAGTGGCTAGGTTGAAAGTGAATTTTTTGCTGATGATGTGATTGATGTTGGTTCGGAGCGAATAGCGATTGTAATCACTTCCACGGACGATACCTTCCTGGCCAAAAGCACTTCCTGATACCGAAAACTGGGTTTTTTCGTTGCCTCCGCTGATATTAAGCGACATAGTTTTCATGGGTGCTTTCTGAAATACAAAATCTTGCCAATCAAATCCTTCGCCAAAGGCGTCAATTTGTGCCTGTGTGAAGTAGGGTCGAATGCCGTCGTTGGTAGCTTGTTCGTTATAGAAGGTGGCATACTCGCGGGCGTTCATCAAGTCTAGTTTTTTGCGGAGCGACTGCGAACTAAAACTTGTTTCAAAATCCACGTTGGTTTGGCCCGCTTTGCCGCGTTTGGTCGTAATGATAACAACGCCATTGGCTCCTCTCGAACCATAAATAGCAGTAGCTGAGGCGTCTTTTAAGATTTCGATGTTTTCGATGTCGGCGTTGTTGAGCACAGTTGGATTGCTACCCGCAATCGGAAAGCCATCTACTACGTACAGTGGTTCGTTGCTTCCCTGAATGGAATTGGTGCCCCGGATACGCACGCTCACACTCCCGCCGGGAGCGCCGTTGTTTTGGACCACTTGTACCCCCGCTGCCCTACCCGAAAGTGCCTGCAACACGTTGGTTGTAGGAAAAGCATTGAGGTCTTTGGATTTGATTTGGGTGACGGAGCCAGTCAAATCACTTTTTTTGACCGTGCCGTATCCCACTACGACTACTTCGTCTAATACCTTTTGGTCTGGCAATAGCTGAACTTTGAGGGTGCTTTGTTTCCCAATGACTATTTCTTGATTGAGATAGCCTACAAACGAGAAAATCAGGATGCTGTTTTCGTCGGGTACGTTCAGCTTAAAACTTCCATTGGCTTCGGTGGTAGTGCCTTTGGTAGTATTTTTAATAAGTACATTGACCCCCGGAAGTCCTTGCCCTTTTTCGTCGGTGACGATGCCCGTTATGAGTTGTTCGGAAGTAGGTTGGGCAAACAAAAAACTGCTTTTTGTATCCGTGTTAGGTGAACTCAATGGAAGGTTAGGTTGCCGACTTAATAGCACCTGTTTTTTGCCAACTACTTCATAGTGAATGGATTTGTTTTTGAAAATAGATTCTAGAACAGCTAAAAGCGGTTGTTTTACGACATTGACAGAGACCCGTCGGTCGGCTTGAATATGCTGAGGAATGTAAGAAAAACGGACATCGGCGAGTTTTTCGATTTTGGTCAGTACATAGCTAATTTCTTTATCCTCGACCGATAAACTGATTGGTTTTTCTAGCAAAGTTTGCGCCAAAGCATCTTTGGCGTATGCGACTCCCATAAACAGGATAGCGCACAAAAATTGAGTGAGAGTAATACGCATAATTGTAAGGGCGTATGCGTGAAAAAGTGGGGGTAATTTCATACCTTTGGGTGTTTTTGTTGAACGATTTAGACAAAGACATGCCAGCCCCTGCGCATCTGACAAGGATGTAACCGAACACGAAAATGGGGCTTGAGCTGGTCGGTGATGCTTGGACCCATCGCCGACCTTTTTTTATTGGACTAGAAGAAAAAGTGAGTAATTTAGGACATGAGACTTGGTTTTAGGGTGAAACAATGTATTTATTGACAACCTGCTCCTTTGATGACCACTTGGGTGTCTACTACTTCGTAGGAAGCATTGAGGAGTTTACAAATGATAGTCAGATTGTCGTATAAGTTTTCTTGCTCCAAAGTCGTTGTTATCAAACAGTGGCTCATTAGTGCTTCGTCATATATAATATCTATTCCGTATGTTTTTTCGAAAGCCGCAATGATGGTTGACAAAGGGGCTTTCTGAAATGCGAAAGAAGGCGTTTCTTCCAACGGAATGAGAATCGCGGGTTTTTCTACCAGCGTCTTAACGAGTTTGTTTTCTGAACCTACATACGTCACCTGTTGGTTGGGGATAAGCACGACGGCTTCGGGGTTTGTGTCTTTGGATGACTCCGTGGTAGCTAATACCGATTTGGTGGCATAGACCGATACTTTTCCTGTTCTAACAGCCACGGTGGTGTTTTTGTCATGAGCATAAGCTTTTACCAAAAAACTTGTTCCCAAAACCCTTGTAACTAAGTGGGTGGAATAAACAAGAAAGGGTTTGTTGGGATTTTTTTGAACTTCAAAAAAAGCTTCTCCTTCCAAAATTACTTCTCGCTTAGTACCCACAAAATCTTTTGGATAACTGAGGCGGCTCTTTGGATGAAGCGTCACTATGCTTCCATCTGCGAGCCTAATCTGTTCGTTTTTGGAAGAAGTATTGGTATGCTCTACCAAAGGAGTTTCGAGAGAAGTAAGTTGCTGTTTGAAAGTACCAATAGCCGACGGTGCCGGTTTGAGAAGAAGCCACCCTAATCCCAAAGCGATTATAATTGCGGCAGCTGCGGCCCAGTAGGGCTGCTGATACCATTTGCGGAGTGGTGCACTTCTCACGGTTTGGCTAGCCAATACGTCCCAATTGTGAGCAAGTAGTTTCTTTTTTTCAGTTTGACTCGGAAGCTCTACCTCACTATCCAACGACTCATACCATTGCTCTAGCAGTAGCTGTTCGGCTTCGGTACATTCTCCTTTGAGGTATTTGGCCAATAATTCTTGGTATTTGGTAGAGTCCATTTTGGTATGCGCCTTGGTGACAACTAAGGACATAAACGGATAACTCCCAAAATTCCCTAAGGCCAAATGGACTTTTTTTGAGATTTTTTTTAATTAATCAATAATAGAGCGATTAAGACAGATAAAACAATACCAGACTTGTGACAAAATCACGGAGGTTTTGGCGAAGAAAAGAAGTAGAACGAGAGAGGTGATATTCGATGGTTTTGTCAGAAAGGTTGAGTCTTTCGGCTATTTCTTTGATGGTGAGGTGCTCAAACCGATTTAAGATAAAAATCTCACGGGTTTTTTCGGGCAATTGACCCAACGCTTTTTGAATAGCCTCGGAGAGTTCGTTGTGTTGGACGGCTTCGGTAGTGGCAAATACTTCTTCGGGAAAAAAGAGGCGAAGCTGAGTCAGGTAGTGCTCTTCGCGGATGTTTTTTCTGATATAGTCAATCATTAAGTTGCGAAGAGAAATCCCCAAAAAAGCAGGTAGATTGTTGCCCCGAATGGTGGCGCGTTTTTGCCACAACATCATAAAAAGCTCCTGCGCCAACTCTTCGGCCACTTCTCTTCGACGAAGTTTTCGGTAAGCAGTTATGTACATTTTATACCAATATCGCTCATAAAGCTCCCTAAAAGCTTGCTCATGGTCTTGATGATGAAGCAAGTCCAACAGCTCTTGGTCGGTCAATGATTGTAGGGACATTGGAATCAGAATTTGTGAACAAAGGTGCAATAAGTCTTAAAATATCACAAAATTTACTTGCTATTTTTTAATAATTTTGGATTTGAATAGTCTGCTCATTTTGGTTTTTTGTCGTATGATTTTGAAATCCAAATTTTAACTTGTTCTTTTAAGTAAGACAAATCCGAGGAGCTGCTATAAAGTGGCTCTATTTTTAAAAATTGAACCAGAATGCTTCAAGAAAAGGCAAAATTTATCGCCATTAGTGAGGAAATTATCGAAAAAATAAAGTCGGGAGAGTTGCTGCCTGGCGATCAAATTCAATCTGAAAACGAACTTATCAAGCATTACAAAATAAGTAATACTACGGCTCGAAAGGCATTGCTGGAGATAGAGTCCAAGGGCTGGGCGCGGCGTATCAAAGGAAAGGGGACGTTTGTGCTTAATCGTACCGAAGACCATCATTTGTTACGGACGCTGGGGTCGATTTATGCGACGCGTCGCGGATTTCACGATAGCTTGATTGCCGAAGGATTTACGCCCAAAAACATCGTACTTGAAAAAACGATTCTGCAAGATGGTATTTCGTCCGAAATCAATGGGCGGCATTTTATCATTGATGGGCCAGTATTGAAAATCCACCAACTCCGCTACGCTGACGACCTTTTGATGAAAGACGAAGTCAAATATATTTCGTTGACATTGTGCCCCAAAATCAACAAAGTACCTACTGAAATTTCTTATTTTAAGGTGTATGAAGATACTTATAACCTTAAAATAAGCGAAGTGCAGCAGACACTCGGCGTGTCGATTTTGACACCTAATACCACCAATTTTGAAATCGATAAACCGATTCCAGCCTTTGTATTGGATAGTGCGGTAGTATGCTCAAACGATAAGGTAGTCGAAATTGAGCAGTCGTATTATCACGGTGAAAAATACAAGTTTGCGGTCATTGCAAGTCCCGAATACAACTACAAAACGGCTAATCAAACCACTTAAAAATTTCTTTAGCAATCACCTCATGGCCTTGCTTATTGGGGTGATTGACGTGCGACATATAGGCTTTCAAGTCGCCTTGACGCACGATATTTTGAAAAGGGAGATAAGGGTCTGCTAAACCAATTTCATATTTTGCAGCTAAGTTTCTTATATGCTCCACGTGAGGTTGTAGTGGATTGTCGCGGGTCGATATATCAATGCGTTGGTCGGGAGAAGGAGTGAGCAATATAACTTTGATACCTTTTTCTAAAGCAGCTTTTACCATTTTTTCCCAAGCTTCTTTGACGAGGCCAAGGTCAGAAAAACGGTCATTAAGTGCATAGTCAATCATCAACACGTCAGGCTTGTGTGGAAGAACTTCTGTTTCAAAACGTTTCTGACCTTTCAACGAATTTTCGCCCCCAATCGCCGTCACAATCACGTTGATGACAGCGTAGGGATATTTTTCTTTTAGTTTTTCTAGCACCAAATGAGGATAGGATTCGAGGGTGTGTACTTCGTGATTGTGCCAAAATCCTGCGGGTACTGAGTGCCCATGAAATACCAGATTGATAGTACGATTTTTGGGCCATTGTGTAACCAATTCTTGTTTAATATGAGCTAAATAACTAGCTGAATCAGCTACCTTTTGTGCTTGTAAGTGCGTGGTGGCTAGTATTCCTAAAATCATGAATAGCTTTTTCATAGGTGATAGTTGCAAGGCGTTGCTTTGTTATTAGCGAATCGTGGTGATAGTTTGAATCGTAACAGGGCCTAGTAGGCCCGACTTTTTAAGAGGGAGCTGTTCCCAAGGTACGAGGTTTTTGTTGGCTTTGATTATGTTTGTTTTGGTATATTTTTGACCTGTTATTCCGTCTCCAGTGAGGCGATTAGACCATGTATTGGCGATTTCTATCTTGAGTATATTAGTGCCAGATTTTATGATGTTTGTGATATCCACTCGATAAGGTGGCGTCCATACAATGCCGAGCGATTGGTCATTGAGCCATACTTCTCCTACTTCGGCAATCGTGCCTAAATCAAGATATATTTTAGAAGAAGCAACTTTCGTTGTCTCAAAACGGAAGGAATGATGATAAGTGGCTCTTCCTGAAAAGTAACGAATGCCAAGATTGGAGGAAGTATCCCACGAAATCAGTTGAGGAAAAGTGGTCGTTTGAGGAGCGCCCCAGTTTTTAGGGAATCCTACTTGCCAAGGCCCGCTGAGCGTTTGGGTCTTGATTTTATTGTTAATAGACTGAGTAGTTCCTCCTTTGGTGAGCGTAAATGCTCCATTTTCCCATAAATGTACTCCTCCAGAAGTATAAATGATTTGGGGTGGCAACGAACTTAGGCCCCTTATTTTTTCAATGGGATTGACAGAAGGTGCGGTTTTAGAAAAAACCACAAAATAAGCACCCTTCGGAGGCAACGATAGCGGGAGCGTAGTGTGTGTATCGATAGATTTATAAATATTAATTGGGTAAATATTGCCTGAAATAGCATCCCATAGTTCGGGGGTTTTGTGCGGCTGCCTAAAATTACAATTGGCCGATATCCATTGGTCAGTGGTGTTTCGGACTAGATAAAAATCCATGTCGTTTTTGGAGTAATGGATATAATCTATTTCACCTTTAGCTTGGTTTGGGTAACTAAAATCAGGAGGAATAGTTAGTTTTTCGAGGATAGTGGCATAGGCGATGACTCCACCTTGGGCTTCAAGTTTTTTTAGTTTTGTCATGGCTTCTGGGTTCAGTTTTTCTCCTTTCCATAAGCTCAATACTTTGTATTTACCTACCTTAGGCAAAACCCACTCCCCATTTTCAACGGTTAAGTCTTTCAGAAGTACTTCTGTATTAATGATTTCATAATCATAGCCTTCTCCTACTTTAAAAGTCGAGTTTTTGGGTGGAATAAGATTAGGAATCGCATCCCCATAATAGTAAAGTACATCTGCCACAAAGTTTGTTTTTTGTAAAATGTGAGAAATCCGACTCAGGTAATCATTAAATGGCTTGATGTGAGGCCACCACGTCTGACGGTCGTTGTAATGTGTCCCTGCAAAATAAGCAATGCCTGGATAACCCATTCCAGTGGGATTGTGCGTAAATCCATGTATAACAAGACGGTTCATACCTTCGCAAAAAGCCCTGTCTGCCAAAGGTTTAAGCTGAGAGGGGCCTTCTTGCCAATCCCAATAACTCGTAAAAGCTTCTTCCTCTACTAATCCTCGCTTGTAAATATGAGATGCGGCTGCGATTTCTTTGACCAGCCACAGTAAGTCGATGATGCTGTCTTTATCAAAAAAAGTGCGATTGTACCAAAACTCTCCGCGTGGTACATCGAGTGAGCCGAGGGCTTTGAGGGTTTCGACTGGAATATGATGTAAATGCCCAGGGCCTCCAGCTTCAGATATGATTTTGAGGCCATGTTGATTGCAAATTTCTTTGGCTTTTCGATAATGATTATGAATCATCAATTCGGAAAGTGTATGGTCGAAATCGTGCTGAAAAGAGGCTCCCAAAGACGCTAAATACCATTCTTTATGGAAAATAGCGGGTAAAAATTTATCTAAATCATAGCCATGAAGTTGCTTAAAAGTAGCCGGTAGAGAAGGTGTCCAAGTAAATTCCTTTGCTTCATAACTAGCCAAGTACAAGTTTTTTAGCGCACTTTTACTGAAATCACCGATAAGAGGTTTGAGGCGATTGATAAAATACATGACGTGCATCCGCGTGGCAGATGAATCAAAATGATCAATGATAGGCCCCACCGACTGCGGCGTAGGTCGGATGAGTTGTTCGCCAGAATTAGAACAAATGTATCTATAAATATCCCACTGACCTGAAGGCGGGGTCCAATTGAGTTGTTCTTTTTTAGAATCAAAAAAACGGCTGACATTGATGATTTGTGAAGTGTCTAGTACTGAACTAACACCAGATGGTAAGGCTAAGACCGCCACTTCTTCATAGTAGGCAGGTTTACCGTTTTTATCATACAAGATAGGTCGAGATTTGCCTTGCTTGTCGGGAGTGATAGTCGGAAAAGGAAGTTTTAGGGCTTGTTCTTCGTTAGCTTTGAGAGTGACTTTAGAGAAATAGAGCGTTTTGGCGGCATGCTTTGGTGAAACCCAACTGCCGCCTGCATTCCAGCTACTAGCCAAATTGAGTCCTACTTCTAAACCTAGTTTTCCGGCCTCTTCAATCGCGAATTTGATAGCTTTCAAAGAAGAGTCTCCCATAAAAGCGGGCCCCACCGGAATAATTTGGTGCGGGTCACTGGCGGGAGGTAAACCTATCTCAAAAATATCAACCCCACCTAAGCCTGCTTTTTTGATAGCCATTAGCTCTTCTTTCATCCTAATGGGGTCGGTATAACCATTGAGCCACCACCAGTAAACTTTAGGACGAGCTTGGTTAGGAGGATTTTTAAAATCTTGGAGCAATTGAGCTCTAAACGAATCATGGTTTTGAGCCTCACATTTGATAAAAAAGAAAGTAAGTATTGCTAAAAACCAACATATATGAATAGGTTTCATACCTTTCAGGAGATTAAGAAAGTTGTAGAAAGCAAAAAGAAAAGTAAGTACAAACTATTTAGATTGCATTTGCCCTTGTCGAAGAAAGCGTTTATGTACTTTTAGAGAATAAAGTAATTACCAAAAAGCGACCAATTCGCCGCTTACATTTTCTACTACATAGTGTTTGCCGTATTTGGGGTCACCTAATTTGAAAGGAGTGCTTCCGCTTTTCCAAGGATAGCGAGTATTGGTATAAACCCGCAAGTCCTTTTCCGATACATTGTCGTCAGGATAAATCCGAACTGTCGCATTTTTGAGACCTGTCAGCCGTACACATCGCTTCATGTATTCAATGCCCGAAGTCATTTCTTGGCAAGAAATGATACCGTCAGTTTGCTCCACAAAAAAGCGACTTTCGCGATGCCACGCTTTGGGCAAATGATAGATAGAATAGCCCTTTTCTAATTCGGTTTCATAGCCTGTCAATAAAGGTGCACCTTGCGGTAGTTTGAAACGGTGAGTAAGAGTCGTATTGGGACAATAACCCGATAAAAAGAAGCCATTGCTGCTGCGAGAAATCGTCAAAACGGGATTTTTGACCGCAGGGTTACGCTTATCAAGGCGATAATCCCAGCCAAACTCTTTGAGCACGTAGCGAAGGAGCAGCGGGCCAGTGAAAAGTTTTTCGGGGTCGTCGGGTGTGAGGAGTTTGCCGCCCGTAAATTTACTGGAATTGGTACCGCGTACATAGGCGATTTTGCCACCGTTCCAGTTGGGGGCTTCTCGTATCCAGACCACATCGCGCGAGTGATTACCTTGGGTCATTTGGGCTAAAACACGCGTATCGTTTGCCGAACTAGCCACAGTACTACGCACTCCTCCTCCCGAAAACAAGGCAGTATGCATGATTTTATCGGGGGCTTTTTGATCCAAAACATCCGTGAGAATAGAAGACTTTAGGGTAAATTCGCCTTCCAAGGCAGGTGCATTTTTGAGGTTGAGTAATTGCTGAAACGCTTCACTTGCTTCATCGGCAGGACCATAAATGAGCAATTTGCCGCCACGTTCGACAAACGAAATCAATTGCTTTTCATAAGTTGAGCCAGCTTCGGGTACAATGCTGACCAGCACCGATTCATTGAAAAAGTTGGGATTGGTAGTGATTACTTTTTGAAACGAACGCGTCGAAACCACGGTATTGAGCGGAAAACCGTTGTTAATCGCCTGACGGATAAGCCAATCGCCATAATAAATCTCTTCGATTCGTTTGGGCTGCGTATAGGCCCAACGATGGTATTCTTCAAAAGGATATACCCATACTAGTGGCCCTGGCGCTGTGGGGGAGTCGTAGCGCGCTTTTAAGATGTGCGGGGTTACTTCGTCAGGAACTTGAGTGGGTAATTCGCCGTAAGAATTATCGGCTGTTAAGAAATTCAGGTGTGTTGGCAATTTGATTTCTCCTCTAGCATTGATACGCGCTACCGACATAGGCAGGTAGATGTCGTGTGGTTCTTGGCCGTAGCGGTCGAGCCACGGGCTATTGACCCACCACGGGTCATGGGTATAGTAGCGAAACAAATACCGCTCGTCGGGTAGCTCTGCCATGCGCGACATATAGCCTACCATTTCCAACCCAAAATCGCCGTCAAGGGCCGCCCAAGGCGAATTGGGAGGAGGAAGCATGTTGTATTTTCCACCATAAATCTGCTGTAAATCTACGCCATCGCGGGCCAAATCCGCCCCAGTAGAGAGATTAGTGCCGCGCGTCTGTATCTGAAAATGAGGACATTCTTTTCGAAATAAATTCCAGAAATTAGTGATTTTGGCTTTGATGTCGGGTAGCTTTTCAGGCTGAAAAGCGGTGCCTGTGAAAGTAGCGCCTGTGGATGACCAACCTTCTACGCCAAAGCCGAAGCCATTGCTCAACCAAATATAATCATAGCCCAAATCCTTGAGAAAATGTTGGCTTTGGCGACCCAAAAATGTCCCAAAAGGAGTATCGGCAGGGATACCTTTGGGGAAACCCGCGTAGGGTGTTTTGTCGGCGTTGAGGGTGGCGTAGCAGCTTACCATGGTTTTGTGTCCCATGGCATTTCCCCCCAAAATTTCAGGGTGTTTTTTGTACTTAAATTCTGATTTGGCAAATTCTGGCCCAGGGTCAAAAGTCGCTCCTATCAAAATAGGTTTGCCCGTGATGCGCCTTCCCGTTTCTTTGAGGGTTTGGATGATGTATTTTAAATCTCCATAAGTAAACTTAGGTGGATTTTCCATGTAGATATAAGCCCGTTCGTGCAGCGAAAGCTCTTTGGGGTCGGAACCTACTTCGTGGTTGGTATTGGGATTGCCTATGTAGCGAGCCCATTCGAGAGGTTGGGTGAGCGAGCCTTTATAGTCCAAAATCTCTGAGCCATCGGAAGTCCACAGCATCACCGATACGGTGTCGGTATGTCGTAGCAAGGCATGCCATTGTGTAAACAACTCTTTCGCAACATCCTGAATATAAGCCTTATCGTTTTTCTTGAACGGTTTGAGCGATAGTTCCAGCGTGATGTTGTTGAAGGGTTTTCCCTTCAAAGTAGTATTGTCGAGATTAGGGGTATCAAAGGAAGATGTAAAGCCGCCTATCAAGCAAAAAACCAAGGATGCAAGAGAAAAAATAGATAAACGCATAATGCTCAGTTTTGGAAGTTTGTTTAGGAAAGAAACAAAGTCGCTTATTCTGAATTAGGAAAGCAAAAAAAATAGGAGTGACTACTCCCTAAGCAGTAAATAAAACCGCTTAGGGAATAGTAAGTTCCTAATAGCCAGTGTTTTGTTTGACGAGAGAGGGGTTCAAGTCAACTTCATTTTGAGGAATCGGGAAAATAAGCTCAAAATCATCTACTTTAAAATTGAGTTTTAAGCTTTCATAGTGAGCGTTGAGGATGGTTTTGGCGCGGTCGGTACGGACTAAATCAAACCAACGATGCCCTTCATGAAGAAATTCCACACGGCGTTCTTTTTCGATAGCTACCCGTAAAGTAGCTTGCGTAAGCCCTTCTGGATTGGCGAGTTTGGCGCGTTGACGTATCATCGCTAAATAGGGCAAAGCGTCGGTCGTTTTGTTTTGCTCGTTCAATACTTCTGCATACATCAATAGTACATCGGCGTATCGCAGGGGCATAAAAGTGATAGTACCGTCCGACAAATCGATTGCCTTGAAGTCGACAAATTTTAGACCATAACGACTATATGATTTTTTGCCACCTATCAGCAAAACCGAATCGCTGACCGAAGCGGCTTTTCGGGCATCCCCATTTTCGTAAGCTCGTATCAAATCTAAAGTAGGCACGATACGCCCAGAACCTTGAAGATTGTTGGTAAAAATGGCCATACTAGTAATGGCGGGTGTAAACAAAGCCGAATAGTTGTTTCCCAGACTACGTCCTGCTACAAATTGCACCTCAAAAATAGACTCAGCCAAATTGTTATTGCCGTTGGTAAACAATGTTTTATAATCATTGACTAGATTGTAAGACTTACTATCAATGACTTCCTTGAGTTTGACAGCGGCTAAGTCGTAGTTTTTGAGGGTAAGATGGACTTTGCCTAGGAGAGCTTTCACCGTAAGACGCGATGCTTTGGTCTTATCGCTGTTGAGTGTAGTGGGGAGTAGCGTTTCTGCATCGGCCAAATCCGCCAAAATTAATTTGTAGATTTCCTCTTTGGGCTTGAGAGATATATCAGCAGCGGCTACTTGCGAAGGACTACTGTAGGTTTCCGTAATGAGGGGAACATTGCCATAGAGTCGTACCAAATAAAAATAACTGAAAGCCCTCAAAAATTTGGCTTCTCCCTTGATACGGTCTTTGGTTGTTTGGTCAAAATTGACGGCATCAATTCGGGTGAGAATCGCATTGCTTCGCGAAATAGTATATAAGCAAGTACTCCAGACTGAGCGCACAAATCCATTGGTAGAAGTGACGGCATTTTGGTCCATTTGCATCTCGTCGGTTGAGGGAGACGACCATTGTATTTCGGTATTGTCGGTCGAAAGTTCTGTCAAATACAAAATAGCACTGCCACTAAATAGCCCCCTGAAAGTACTGTAGACGCCTGTAAGGGCTGTTTCAAAATCATTTTGGTTTTTGTAAAATGTTTGATCACTGATTTGATACTCAGGTGCCAACGCCAAAAAATCTTTGCATGACGTCGCAGAGAGCGTCATGATGAATAATAATATTACTAATTGCTTTTTCATAGTTGTAAGGCTGATCAAATCGTAGATTAGAAGGTTACTTTGAGTCCAACGGTGTAAGTGCGCGGATTAGGATACGCAAAGAAATCAATACCACTACGAGCGATGTTGTCGCCAGTGGTGCTTCCTTCGGGGTCATAGCCTGGATACTTCGTAAAAGTGTATAGATTGGTGACGTCGCCATACAGGGAGAGCGCTTGGAGTTTTAGTTTAGTTGCAATCGCCTGCGGAAAAGCATAAGAAAGATTAACATTTCGGATACGTACGTAGGAGCCGTCAAAAAGATATTTGGTTGTGCCAGCACTAAACCCAAAAGCGTAATCATTACGAATAGCCCGTGAAAACTGCCCCGACCCAGGGTTTGATTCTGAGCGCCAACGGTTGTTCATAATAGCTAGCTGATTTTGTACACCGGCCCCATTGAGCGATACTTCGCCTCCTTGAAAATAAATTTCGTTGCCTTGTGAGCCATTTATACTGATATTAAGACGGAGGTTTTTATACGAAAACTGATTGCCAAGTCCCCATGTAAAATCAGGCCAGGGGGTTCCTACGATGGTGCGGTCGGCGCTTGTAACGGTGCCATTCCCGTCTGCATCTTCAAAACGATAATCGCCAGGTTGAACGCGTGGGTGTTGTTTGGGACTGTTGTTGACTTCTTCTTGGTTTTGAAACACTCCCAAGATATTAAGTAATCGGAAACTCGAAATAGGATATCCTACTTGGGCTACTTGATAATCGGAGGTGGCGAGGCGAGCGGTTTCAGCATTGAGTGCTAGCACTTTGTTACGATTCCAACTGATGTTGAAATCTGTATTCCATTGAAAAGCCCCTCTATTAATATTTTGGGAATTGAGTGTAAGTTCTAACCCTTTGTTTTCGACTTCTCCGATGTTCTGAAGGGAGCTACTAAAGCCAGAGGCGGCAGGTAAAATGACGTTGAGAAGTAGATTTTTCTTATGGGCTCGGTAAGCATCTACGGTAAGCGAAAGTCGGTTTTGAAACAAAGATACATCCATACCCAAGTTGGTTTGGACGGATTGTTCCCAGGTCAACACATCGTTAGACAAACTAGTAGGTACCACTCCCGAAATAACTTGACCATTGGATACATTTCTCGATATTCCTAGCAAACCTTGACTTGCATAGTTGGGAATGAGGTTGTTGCCAGATATTCCGTAGCTTGCTCTAATTTTGAGATCTGACACAAATTTTATTCCGCGCATAAAATCTTCATCTGATAGTCGATAGGCGGCAGAAAAAGACGGGAAAGTACCCCAGCGGTTTTTGAGTCCGAAGCGAGAACTTCCGTCTTGACGTATTGTAGCTGTGAAAAGATACTTGCCCGCCAAAGTATAATTGGCCCTTGCTAACCAAGATAGCATCGACCACTCGCTTTTATAATTAGTACCTGAAGTAACGGCCCCCGCAGCCAGATATTTAACGTCATCGGTCGGAAAATCTGATGCGCCCGCTTGTACTACATCGTCCGTATTTTTTTGAGCCGTAAAACCTACCAAAAAGTCCACATCGTGTTGCGTACCAAATTTATGACGATAGTTTAACGTGTTTTCGTTGAGCCAGTTGAGGCTTTTTATTTCAAATACGCCAGCAGTAGCAGCACCCGTACGGCTAGTAGCCAATCCTACCTTAGAAGATTTCCAGAGTCTAGTAATATTGTTAGAATAATTGACTCCTACCGAAGATTTAAAAACCAATCCCGGTGCCAATTCATATTGGAGATAATTGTTAGTAAAAACGTTGGTATTGTTGCGGTTGTCGGAAAACTCGGCTGCGATAATGAGCGGATGCTCTACTGGAATACCTGTAGGGCTCGAAAACTCCGAATAATAATTGCCACTAGCATCATAAATAGGAATGGTAGGGTCACTAGCTAGCGCTGCCGAGATAAGGCCGCGATGTTGTAAGTGGCCTTCTGCTCTTGCAAAATCTCCATAAGAGTGCGCTCCCGAAAAAGAAGCCCCAATTTTAAGTTTTTCGGTGAGTTGGGCATCGATGTTGGTACGTAAAGTGAATTTTTTAAAATTAGAACCAATGACAATTCCTTTTTGGTCAAAAAAGCCTCCTGATACATAATAGCTCACATCTCTGCTAGTGCCACTGGTAGAGAGCTGATAGTTTTGGACCAATCCCGACTGAAAAATCACATCTTGCCAGTCGGTGCCATTTTGGATTTGGGAAGGATTTCTAAATTCGGGCTTTACTTGGGTGGCAGTGCTCCGAACGTTGTTGGCATCAGTGGCTTTTCCTCCTGCAAAAACCCAAGCATTGTCGCGCCCTTCTGCTACATATTCGGCATACTGTTGCGGGCTAAGCAAGTCGAGTTTTTTGGCAAGTTGTTGAATACCCGTCGAGTGTTCAAACGTAATAGTGGGTTTACCTACTTTTCCTCTTTTGGTTGTAATAATCACTACTCCATTGGCACCCCGTGAGCCATAAATAGCGGTGGCAGAGGCATCTTTGAGTACTTGTATTGATTCAATGTCGGAAGGATTGATCGTACTCAGGGGGTTGATGCGGTTGGTGGCACTGCTATTGGCGATGTTGCTAGCGGAGTACGAACTAGAGGCAAAAGAGCTGAGATCAGAACCACCCCCTCCAGTACCTATGGCGTATCCATCCACAACATATAGTGGTGAATTACCCCCGGTGATTGAACTAATACCCCTAATGACCACATTCACATTGCCACCAGGTGCCCCAGATGTTTGGGTAATTTGTACTCCTGCTACCTTGCCTTGCATCATTTGGTCTACACTCGTGGCTGAGGGTACTGGCACTAAATCTTTGTTGGAAAGATTAACAATGGAGCCAGTGAGGTCTTTTTTTCGTTGAGTTCCATACCCCACCACTACTACATCTTGAAGTTGCTGTTGGTTAGGCTGTAAAATGATGTTGATTTCAGAGCGATTAGCTACGGGGATTTCTTGAAGGGTGTATCCGATAAAGCTCACCACAATCACGGCATTGCTTGGGACATTGAGCTTAAAATTTCCTGAAGCATCAGACGTAGTACCATTGGTCGTACCTTTTTCGGTAATGGTTGCTCCCACCAACGGCCCTCCATCATCGGAAGCCGTAATTTTGCCAGAGAGCAGCGAACGAGCCGTAGATTGGGCGGCTGCATAATAGGCAGTGCTTACCCAAAGACTCAGCATGCAGCCTATGACCCATAGGCGCAAATGGTTGAATAAACAGATTTTCATGATTTAGGACTTTTTAGGGTTTTTGCAATAGGAATACGCTATGTAGAAGTGTTAATTGATTGATTAGTAATGAAATAATGGCAGTGTTAGTCTTTAATAATCACAGATTCTACTTTGAGATAATCGGCTATTTTTTGAATAGTAGAGGCATGATGCCCCACGCCCAAAGCAAAATGGTGAGTAGGGCCTTCTTGAATCCAGCGCTTTAAGAAAGTGCGCACATCGGGTTTGAAAAAACCGCGCGTATTGGTATTGCCAGTGGGCGGGATAGGCCCTGCAATAGATTCACCTTCAGCAATGATAAACTTCATCTTTCCTTCGAAAGTGGAGTTGATACTGAGCATAGTGATAGGACCTTCTTTGATTTTAAACTCAACCCCCGCTCCAAAACCAGGTTTGCCGTGGTATTTTTTTAAACTACGCAACACGGGCTGTCCTTCAGCAATAGCGATATTGTGAGGGCCATCGTGCCCTACCAACACAAAATCTTCTTTGAAATCGACAGGGTGAAACTCCGCAAAACTGCCCCCAATCCCCAATCGCTCCATAATGAGCATTGCAATGCAAGTCTTGAGGTCAGATTCGCCACACATCGGAAAACCAGCGCCTTGTAAAAGCGAATTGCCCACAATCAAATTAGACATGACGACGCGGGTATCACTCTCATCAGGACCGTCATAATAGTAGGCCAAACCGTCTAATTTTTTGGCTTTTACAAACTTCTCCAGAGCCACTGTTACTTGGGCTGCAATGTGTAAATCCGAATCACGAAGCTTTTCAGAAATGGGGTCGGAGACGGGGTCTGGTGTGTCAAAAAAAGCCAAGATTCGCTCTTTGACGGTATTTATTTCCGAATCAGTTGCATTGTAATATTGTGATACGATCTCGTGGGCTTCGCATTGTACGATGTGCAATCCAAAATGAGCCGTGAGCATGGTAGAATCTGAGTGCATATCAAGCATAGCTTCGATAGGGTGCCCAATGTGCCCAATTTTGGAGGTTTTGAGATCGTGCAATACGGCTGCGATACGGCAATATTCTTCAATTTCGGCTTCGGCGGCAGGGTCGTCGTAGAGAGTTCCGATAATCATCTGTGGTACTTTCTTACCCATTCTTACCGCTACTCCTGCAAATTCGGGCAAGGCACAAATGTCGTCGTTGTAAAGCTGTAAATAAGTAGAAGCATTGCTATAATCCATGGCTTTGTCGGGCTGCAAGGCCACAAGCACAATGGGGATGTTGATACTTTTGATAATCACCCCAAACGTGCTTGAAGTAGCATAAGTGAGCATGTCACAAAAAATCAAATCCAAATTGGCGGCGTTGAGCTTAGGGACAATATCATAGGCTTTGTTGACATCATCTACTAGCCCAAAATCGATAATTTCGACGTAACCTAATCCCTGGAGTTTTTCGATAAATACAGCCTGCTTTTGGTACATATCTTCCAATAATCCCTCAAACTGCCCCCAGTATTTGAAATAGCCTACTCCAAACACCCCAATGCGAGGACGAGTTGGATTGCGTTTTACCACTCCTGCTCTGGCTAGCGTATCTATCTCTATAGCGTGGTTATTCTTCATTTTATGTCTTTGTGTTTTTAAAAAATTAGGTTGACGCACTAAGTTAAAAAAGGTATCGTTTAGCTTGTGTTACACTCTTTAGAAAAACTTCTTAAGTTTCAAATTAGAAAGTGAAAGGTATGATTGAAATTTTTAAAAAAAGATAAAAGCTTATAAATCAAATAGTAATAGAGGTAGGACGCTTCTTGGGGGTATTCCATTCAATAGCCTGAATGCGTGGAATAAACATCATTAACAACCCAAAGGCGCAAGGATATAAAAGCCCCGACGCAATCCAAAGTGGACGATAAGTATACTCTTGAATCACTGCCCCCATGAGTGGATTTAATAATAAACCCGAAATCGCGCCAGCCGTGCCAGACAATCCCACTACAGTAGAGGTAGCATTTTGGCCAAACATATCAGCAATAGCGGTGATATAATTGGTAATCCAAAAACCGTGTGCTAACATAAAAATAGACATGCAAGCAACAGCAATCTCAATAGAAGATACCCATTCGATGAGGGGTGCGGCCAAAGTGAGTGCAGCGGCGATGCCCATCACGGTTTTTCGGGCTTTATTGATAGAAAATTGTCGTGCGATAAGCTGCCCCGACAACCACCCGCCTAAGATGTTTGAAATCCCCAACGCCAAAAAAGGTATCCAAAAAAGATTACCAATACGCTCAAAAGAAAGATGTCGGACTTCGCTTAGGTACTTTGGAATCCAAAACATCATGAAATAAAAGACAGGATCTAATAAAAAACGAATAAGAATAAAAACCCACGTAGAGCGTTGACGAAGTAAGGTCAAAAAAGGAATTTTTTCAGAGATTTCTTCTTCGGCAAGTTCGGGAAGGTGTTTTTTCCAAGGAATCAAAAGCCAAACTACTACCCATGCTATCCCTACTAATCCTGGAATAAGAAAGCCACCTCTCCAGCCATAATGATTTGATAGCCAAATAGTAAGAGGAGGGGCTACCACCGCCCCTATGGCCGACCCACCAATGGCGATGCCATTGGCTAAGGCACGTTCTTTTTTATCGAACCAACGCGATACACTCCATGCTGCTCCCGGAAAACAGCCGCCTTCGCCCATGCCCAAAAAGAACCGAAAGGCGATTAGTTGGCCAAAACTGTTCATAATAGCATGTAAGCTATTGGCAATAGACCAGACTCCTACCGAAACCGCCAAGCCGAGCTTTCCTCCTACTCGGTCGATAAGCCATCCGCCTAGCGTAAACATCAGCGCATAGCTAATGAGAAAACTCGTATTGACCATGCCATACTCAACATCGGTGATTTTGAATTCTTCCTGAATCTTGATAATAGCAATGGATAATACCTGCCTATCTAGGAAGCTTAGACCAGTTGCTATAAACAATAACCAAACGATAAGCCAGCGGATGTTTTTTTGCATTTTACTTAACGCACTAAGTTGTATATAGCAAAGGTATAAGCTATCTCAGATAAAACAAATAAAATGGTACTTTTTTTTTGTTAAATAGAAAAAACGTAAGAATAAAGGGAGTTTGGAGATTTTTGGTAAAGAAGAAAGCTTATTCTGATACAGTCATTTTGAATTTATAGCGGAATCGACCGTTGAAACTATCTTCTTCTTTTAAGACTTCTTTGGCTTTTTTAGCTATCCAAAATCGCTGATAACCCATGTTGCGAGGTAGTGTATATTCTAGTACCCAGCAGTCAATACCTTCTATGGGCTCGCTTTTGATGACTTTGTAGAGTTCGGTGGTGGGAATGCCAAGCCCAGGGTCATGAAATTTTACTTTCAAAACTCGATTCTCCTTTAGTGGAAATAAGGGGAAAAGGACTAAGTCTGCGTGCCAGTTGAAGAAATGCCCGCTTTGGAGAGTATTTCCAAAATCCTGTTGCAGCTTTTGACGTTGGATCTCAGTTGCATTTCCTTCAATATCTAATGCTTGGTGTTCATAGTCTAACGCTATTTTTTGGGCGGTTCGTTTCCACCAAAAATGATGCTGGAGGGTACTTAAGTCATCCCCTTTGAGCAGACTAAATGCGGTATGAGAAATGGTGTCTTTTTCGTGCCATATTTGAGAAATAGCAATCCCCTGTTTTCCTTGATAAGGCTGTTGATGTACATTGATTTGCACAAGAGTTTGATTTTGGATAGGGGAGTCGGGGCTTTGTTTGGTGTAAATCACATAAGTATGTTTTCCAAAACGTATATCTTCATGGTGTATATGGATCTGACTTACGACAATAGTGTCAGGATTTTGGGCCCCACTCTCTAAAAAGATAAGAAGCAGAAAAATAGCTGTAAGAATTGTTTTCATGGTTGTTTGAAGTTATTTATTTGATTGTTTTCCATTCAATGAATGCCAACGCGCCCACAATGATTGCATCTATCCATAGATATACTATTCCCATCCATGTGGCCTTGGAGAGAAAGTATACCGATGAGGCGACGCAAAAAAAAGAATAAATAGCATTACCGTAGATTAAGATTTGTATCTCTATTTTGGATTACGATTTTCTTAGCACTAAATAAAAACCATAGGCCGCAAAACTCAATGCGATAAAGCCCATCGCTGATAGTAGCTCAAGTGGAAGCCGAAAGTAGGGCTGCAAGAAGCCTTTCAATAAAAATAAACCTATGGCTGCCATAGAGGCTGCACTAGCATCGAGACAAAGCAGTTTTTTGAGGCGAGAGGAAGGATACATAGACAATAGTTCCGTAAAATTTTAAACTTCAAAAATACTAGCTATTGTGTGTTTCTATTTGAGGAGTTGACAAGCTTTCTCAAATCCTAGGCAGCCACATTCCCATTGTGGCACCAAAGATGCCGATCGTCATGAGTGTTGTTAAAACTAAAATCACAACAATAGTAAGAACTCGAAAAAGTGGGCGGGTGGTTTTTTGTTGGGCTTTGAGATACATTTCAAATACAATCAACGAAATAGGAAGGGCATAGGTAAATACCGACAAAAACCATAAGAATGGGCCGTCGAATGTTTTTGGGTCAAAGCCAGCTGGGCCGCCATTAAGCAGTAGCCATGCCATCAAACTTACTCTAAAAAACCATACGCCATTGGCAACGAGGTATAGACGAATGGCCCATTGGCGATGAAGGGCAAAGTTGCGTTGGAGAGCATAGCGGAGCGCAAGCATTGCAAATGCAATGATGTAGAGAGCTTGCACCGAAATAGCAATATGTTGTAAAAGTCCTCCTACGGCTCCTCTGGTCCATACCATCACAAGGCCGTCAATACCTATAAGAATTGCCGTGAAAATATAAAAACGCCCTAACACCCTATGAAACATTCGGAATCGAGTCCGGATTTGGGGAATGAGTTGGATAGGGCCTCCTAAGACCATGATGAGCGCAAAAAAAACATGAGCTGCCACAAAGGTATTGCCCAATCCATCTCCCCTTACATACCCATGAGGTAGTACTTTGTTCCATTTTTCGAAATCTCCCGCCAAAGATGATTTTCCATAAAATGAAGCAATGTAGTACGCAAAAATCCATTGGCCTATGGTCGCTAAAACAAACCAAAGTTTGACACTGAAGTTAAGGAGCACAATACCTTTAAAACGGTGACGAAGTGAGGTGGCGGAAGGAATTAAAGATGTTTTCATGATTGAGGTTTTTGATACAAAAATGCCTCAACTTCTCTATGTTAGAAGCGCTTTTATGATAGGGTAAATGTCCGTTGATGTGGTTTGGTTGACGTTAAACCGTTGTTGGTTGACGTTCATGGAAATAGTGTTGACCAGAAAGCTATTCTTTGGTCTATTTGTATAATTTTACGAATGGTTAATATTGATTATCAGCGGAATGATTAGCAATCAACTCAAGACTAGTCTTTGGATTATTCTTTCCTATTTTGCCATTTGGTTTGTGGCTTTGGCTTTTGAATGCAATGGCGAATGGAAATGCTTTCTCACTGCCGTGGCCATTTTTTCTTGGGCGGTGAGTTTTGTTTCTTTGTTAAACCTCTTTTTGTTTCATCAAGCCATTCCTTTTATCCGGACCCAGCGCAGAAAGTGGTTATGGAATATACTGCTGATTGTTATGATGCTGCTTTTGCTCAATTTAGGTTTCGTGGCGTGGTGCAAAGTGGCAGCCAAAGTATTTGACCTTGCACCTTTAGATCAAATGGAATTTACGGTCAAAAGTGCTAGTACGCGGTTTTTCTTTCAATTGGTGGGGATTGTTTATTTTTCATTGGCCAAATTGATAGTAGATTCTTATGAGTTGAGGCTCAAAAACCAGCGGTTGGTAATAGAAAAACAAAACTCAGAATTGAGTTTTCTGAAATCTCAAATCAACCCTCATTTTCTCTTCAATACCCTCAACAATATTTATTCGTTGACCCGAGACAAGTCTGAGCACGCTCCTCACAATGTGTTACGACTTTCGGAAATGCTTCGCTATATGCTCTACGAAACAGGCGGAGGACTGGTAAGAGCCGACAAAGAAATCAAAATTATCGAAGACTATCTTGAATTGGAGCGAATGCGCTACGATGATTCGTTGGAGATTCGATTTTCGGTACAGACCGACAACCAACAGCAATTGATTCCGCCGTTGCTTATGATTCCGTTGGTTGAAAATGCTTTCAAACATGGGGTGTCGGAAACACTACATCGGGCTTTTGTTCATATTGCGCTTACGATTCGGGGGCATCAGCTTGCCTTAGAAATCGAAAATTCTAAAGATGAAAATGAAGAAATAGTTACGTCCAAAGAGGGGATTGGCATCAAAAACATTCGCCGTCAATTAGAATTGTTGTTTGGAAAGCACCAGCTTCAACTCGAAAATCGCGGGCAAACGTTTTTTACATATCTTTCGATTGACCTCAACAGCTATGCAAACAATTAGGTGTATCATCATCGAAGACGAACCGTTGGCGGTCAAAATCTTACTAGATTATATAGAAGCAATTCCCTATCTTGAATGTCAGGGTATTTTTCGGGAGGCAATCGGGGCGGGCGTGTTTTTACAAACGACTGCCGTTAATCTTATTTTTTTAGATATACATTTGCCCAAATTAAAAGGATTGGCTTTTTTGCGAACACTTGCACATCCGCCAGCGGTGATTGTGACTACTGCTTATCATCAGTACGCCATAGAGGGGTTTGAATTGAGTGTGGTAGATTATTTGTTAAAGCCCTTTTCATTTGAACGGTTTGTAGCAGCAGTCAACAAAGTGCCTAAATACCTCCTACCTACGTTGGTTGTGGGTAAAGAAATTCTCTCAAAAGAAGCAGCTTTGTTTGTGAGTATTGAACGTAAGAAAGTAAAAATCGTGCTCGATACATTGCTATACATAGAAAGCGCCCGTGAATACATTCGCATCGTAACAACACAAGGGGAGTTCCGCGCCAAAATCAGTACCCACGAAATGGAAGCCTTACTGCCCAAGACGCAATTTGTAAGAATTCACCGTTCGTTTATCGTAGCAGTCGACAAAATTGAGGTCTTTACCAAAGAAGAAGTCACGATTCAAGGTCAAGCTATTCCGATTGGGAAGGCATACAAAGAGGCACTTTTACTTTGATTTGTTCAAACCTATTATTCAAAAAAATACCCGACGCGCTCAATAAAGACGGCACGTCGGGTATTTGATAGATTGATAACACCACAAAAAACGAAAAGTATTCGTTTGAGTAATAATTTTCGTCTGAATGTTACAAATGTTATAATTTATCCTTAAAAAGTGATTAAATAGGGCTTAAAGTTTACTTAAAAAATAGAATATAAGAAACTAAGCTGGATTAATTGATACAATAAGTTATATTCTAGCCCCAGCCTTTAGACTAAAGCCCTTTTTACACATTTACTTAGGCTTTGCGTTTGAGATTAAACTTCCCTACTATTTCGCCATCATCTCTAATCATTTGCAGATTTAATTCTTTGGAGGTAGCGTGAAGCTTGATAAGGGTACGGTTGCCTTCTACGGGGCCGCCACCAATCACGATAGGGTAGTTGTGAGTGTTATCAGGCTCGTGAGTGGCATAGCGGTGCGTATGTCCTGAAATTTGTAAATCTATTTTGGCTTTATTGAGCACTGGACCAAATACTTTTTGGCAATGCATCGGTCCATGCCAATCGCCTGAGTGAAAAGGCGAAATATGAATCAAGACGACACGGAAAGGGGCTTTTTTGAATTCGGGCGTTTCGATTTCTTGTTCGAGCCATTTTTTTTGAATTTCGCGATAGCGGTCAAAAGCCGACAGCCCTCCATACTCCCAATTGTCGTCGGTTTTGTCTTCGCCTGCATCTAGTACCACAAATCTCACAGGTCCACGGGTAAAAGCATAATAAAATCTATTGTTGGGAGAGGCAAAATACTGAGTCAATTGCCTTGAAAAAGCACCTCTTACCTCATGATTGCCTTGCACAAAAACAAAGGGACGCTCCGTAGAAAATACGTCGCCGCAAGGTTTGAGGAGATGTTCGATGATTTGGGTTTCGTTATTGGTGGTTTCGAAAGTATCGCCGTTGAAGACAACAAAGTCAAAATCGCGGGTATTTCCCGAAAATCCATGACGATAGAGGAGTTGAGGAATGGTTTGGGGGCGATCATGGATGTCGTTAAAAACCACCATTTTAAACTCCTCCTCGTTGGCAGCAGGTGTTTTGAAAGAGTAAATTCCGCTCATGATCGTTTCGCCAAAATGTACCTTAGAGCCAGTATAACCCAAGATTTCGGTCGATACAATCCGGTATTTGTGATTTGCTCCTGCCGTAAGTCCCGAAATCGTAATTTTATTGATACGATTGTTGGCTTCGACAAGGCCGTCTTGATACGCGAAGGCTTTTTTGCTAAGATAAGCCCCTTCGCCATATTCTACCCAACTAAGGCTATTTTTGTGGGTAATCCACATGATTGTTATCTCATCCGACAATAAATTTTGGAGATATGGGCCTGCGACAAAACGATTTTTCTCTTCCAAAACAGCTCCTGGAGCCGCTTCAGCCGCTAATACTGGTAGAGTAGTTAAGGTACCAAGTTGAGCAAACTTTTCTAAAAACTTTCTTCGATTGGTCGACATCCTTATTGTTTTATTTTTTCTATAATATACCTATATCAGCTCAAGTCGGAGACATGAGGCCGATTGCGTACCGACATCATGTCGGTACGAGCGATAGCTTGACCCAAACTGTTATTTGGGTCAAAACGGGTATTGCGTCTCCGACGCACTATTTTCTTTTTAAGCTCGACATGTACTCTACCAAATCGACAAGGTCTTGTTGGCCCATAGTTTCGTGTAAGCCCGCAGTCATGAGCGATTCGTCAAGTTTTTTCATGGACACTACTTGGCTCATTTTATAACTTTGGGTAGTGCCTCCCGGAAATTTCATGAGCAAATCGGTTTCGGTTTTGCTAGCCACAATCCCAATAGTAGTACTTCCGTCTTTGAATTTTACTTCGTAGCCTTCATATCCAAAACTCACACCTGCACTTGGATAGAATATAGCCATGTATTGACCGTCTTTTCCTAATTTGCTTCCGATTTCGGAGAGTTTGGGGCCAAAATCTGCCCCTTCACCGTTGACTTGGTGGCAAATAGCGCAATAGTTGGCAAATACTTTTTGACCGTTGGCGGCATTGCCATTAAGCGCCACAAGCTCGCTTACAGGCGGCAATTTTTTACCCGTTTTGCTAGGGGCGGCATTGATGTATTTGGCCGCTTCGATGCGTACATTTTTGCGCCACGCACTGCTTACGCCCTGTACGGCAGCAGCCTTGAAATCGCCCGTGAGTTTACCTTCTTTCAACAAAGCCAATACCAAATCCTCGCCATCCATGCTACCGCCCAAAGCCCGAGAAGCTTCCATGCGAAGTGCTTTGGGACGTTTGGAGTCTAGGGCTATTCCTTTCAAAATATCAAGCGACTGTTTGCTGCCTACGCCGCGTAGAGAAATGACCGCGTTTTGGGCTTTGGTGGCATCTTTACCATTGATAGTGGCTACTAGTAAAGCAGATTCATTTTGTTTTAATAACTGACGTACCGCATCTCTACCGTCGCGTTGCATGGGTTTTTCGAGAGCGATTTGGAGAAGGCGCTTGCTTTCGGTGGCAGGCTCAAATCGCTGGACCAACTCCAAATATTCGCTTGTACCAAAACTCGCATCTAATAGTTTTTGGAGACTTTGCTGTGCTGCTGGAGAGGTTTTGACAAAACCAGGGTCGAGGTGGCGCAGGCAAAGCTTCGTAATTTCGTTGTCGGTATTGCCCTTCATAATAGTGAGGAGAGCATTGGATTTTTCGACGGCACCGGGATTGAAATCAAACGCTCTAAAATACCGCAAACGCTCCTGCAAAGGCACTTTTGAATCGGCGGCAAGAGAGGCTAACAGAGGCACTGAGGTTGCAGTACGAGCGCGCCAAATGATATCGCGACCCTTGGCGGTAGCTGTGGCGTTGGTGCCTCCCATTTTGAGCCAAGTACCAAAAAACTTATCCCATTGTCCATCGGCAGATACTCCCAAAGCTTCGAGGTACCAGCGGTCTTGTCCATCGTAACGGTTGGCCAATTGTACCCAAATATCCGCTGCCAAATCATCGTTGATATGGCGTATAGCAAGGGCTATTTCGCGGCGTACCTGCGGGTCGGGGTCGTTGGCTAAAGTATTCAGATGATGAATAGAAAGCGGTAAAATCCCTTTGGCGGTGATTTGACGCGCGGCTCTGATGCCCGTAATTCGAATATCAGGATTGGCGTCGGTAAGGGCAGTTTCTACATAAGTACTGCCATTAGGTAATTTGCTCAAAAGCCACAATGCCCGTGCTTTCATACGTGGACTGGGGGCTGATTGGTACATTTTCACGAGTTCACCTTCTGCACTTTGGCCTAGGCTTCGGATTTTGTTCCAAGCCATGTATCTTACTGATACATTTGGACTTTGGATGGCTTTCAAAGCGCCCGAAAGTGTATTGAAATCATTTGTAGGAACTTTGTAAGACGTATTGGGCGGCGTCACTCTGTAGATACGCCCGCGGTTCAAATCGCCCGCTTGGTGGCCACCCACACCAGGGTCGTACCAATCGGCGGCAAACAAAGAACCGTCAGGCGCCACACATACATCCGACGGGCGAAACCATTGATTGCGTTTGCCGTGGAGTACGTTGACGATAGTTGCTTTATAACCTGCACCATTTTTTTCTACTGGATATGCTCTTACTACATTGGGGCCAGCGTCGCAGTGAATCATTTGATTTTGAAATACTTTGGGCAACATATCACCTTCATAAATGACCATACCTGTGGGTGAGCCTGCGCCTGTTTGGAGTAGGTTGGGAACTACCCCGGGATCATTGAGATGCCAATGCCGCAGCGGAATTTCAGATTCGATATTGGTACGATTGGCCGACCAACTTGCGCCGGTCATTTCGTCGGCATAGCCATAATTGCCGTATTCCATGACATAGTTGATACGGACGCCTTTGTTCCCATCGTCGTCGTTGTCAGATTGCCACATGCTGCCGTAGCTATCTACTGCCACTTCGTAGTTGTTGCGGAAATTGTGCCCTAATACTTCTACGTTTTTGAAATCAGGGTCACACCTGAAAACCATGCCTTGTTTGTATTTTTTACGGTCGATAGGTACTCCATCTTGGTCAAGTACGGGTTGTCCTTTGCCGTCGAGGAGTTGATTGCCTTCGTTGCCAAAATTAAAATACAATTTTCCGTCAGGACCAAAAGTAAAGGCGTGCATTCCGTGGTCGTGCTGCTCACCTTTGATACCTTGAAAAATAATCTCTTTTTTGTCAGCTTTATCGTCACCGTTTTCATCGGTAAACAACCATACGTAAGGGCTTTGCGAAACCAGCACCCGATTTCCCATGACCAAAATTCCCAAGGGCGCATTGACCTCAGGGCCTTGATAAAATACTTTACTGGCATCTGCTTTGCCGTCGCCGTTGGTATCTTCCAAAATCAAGATGCGATCCCCCTCGCCGTGGGTAGGGTTGCCAGTAATGTGAGGACGATAGTTGTAAGCTTCAAGCACCCATACCCGCCCTTTGTGGTCGATGTCGATATTGGTAGGATTGGTAATCATCGGCTCAGAAGCAAACAAATTAGCTTCCAGTCCTTCGGCTACTTCCAATGCCCCAACGGCATATTTGAGGTCATGTTTTTGTTCTTGTGTAAGCGTAGCATACACACTATCGAGTGTATTGGAGGTGGCGCGACTTGGGTTGTCGTTTTGATAAGAAGCTGCCAATCCGCAGGTAAGAGCGATGCCGCCTAGCCCCCAGAGGTATTTTTTCATTTGTATCAGTGGTTTAGTACAAGTCGTCAGAATAATTAAATGTTAAAGCAAAATGTTTAGTATTTATAATGCCTTGAAGACGACGTAAAAAAAGGAGGTAAAAGAAGAGGGTTATCGGCGGGCATAATACATTGCGATATTCCTTAGTCTATACCAATGTTTTGTGGAGACCCAAGGATATTTTGTTTGCGCTAAAGGAATCATGTCCGATTCCGCAATTTCGCCATTGAGTTCTTTATTACCGAGTTCATACATGTAATATTCGGCTTCTTTGCAGTACTTCTGAAGCTTTTCGGCCAGAATCTCATCAATCCAAGGATATTTTGCTTGTAATCTTTCAAAGATAGGTTTTTGAAAATTGGGGCCCCATTCGGTGGTCAAAGCCAACGCTTCGTTGAGGATGCCGTCATTGACGCCCATATTGGTAGAGGTGAGGACTTGGATGCCCATTTTGATGAGGTCAAATCCAATTTCTTGAAGAGGAGTAAATGAAGCGGGAGTGCGAGAGGGTATGGGTTGAGCAGTAAGTTGATAAAATCGCTCTTTTAGATAATCAGGATAATGTTTGATAAGGTCGATGCTGTAACACCAGCCATTGGTAAACTGAACCTGAATCTCATAAAATCCAAAAGGAAGGTGGCCAAACTCACAGCCCACCGTCCAGCGATATTCGTGCCGATTGAGATGAGGAGATAGGTAATTTTCTACTTCTAGTTGTTTGGTTTTGTTGAAAACGACGATTTGGGCTACTTGAAAATTTTTGTGAAGTACATCAACTACAATGTGTTGATAATGAAGGTTATGTAGAATTTGAATATGATTCTTGCCAAAAATTCCTACGGGTGTATGAGAGGGTGTGGGGTACTCCGGAAATCGGATACTTTTTGTGCGGGCTTTGGTGATTTCAATTTCTCCTTTGAGAGGAGAGATATTTTCTGAGAAGGGTGGGCAAAGCACTACTTTTTCTTTTGGAATAAGGTCCCGTACTCCGTCGCCTCGGTCGGGTAGGAGGTAGCCTTGAGTGGTGTATTCCCAATCCGCAATCTCCTGTCTTTTTTCGTTGCTAGCTCCGCTGATTTGGGTATGACTATAAAGTTGGTTTTCAAGCTCAAAAAGTGTCCCGTCGGGAAAATGAGCCACATTTCTTAAGAAAAATAATTGGTAAGGAGAGTTCATGGCCTTTTTAGGACAAAATTACTGGAAATGAGCATTTGGCGAGAGGTAGGTTTATTATTCGGCACTTTTTTAGGATAGACTCTGTTTTTCTACCATTCTAATGATATTTGGCTAATTATCAGCTGTTAATATTTCTATGCCTCCTACAAATAAGCAACCTCAGCCTTCCCTCAAAGACCGTTTTCAGGCACTTCAATATTTGCCACCTTTTTTCAAGGAAATTTGGCACACCCAACCTTGGATGACAGCCACCAATGTTTTTTTGCGTTTGCTACGGTCGGCGATTCCATTTCTGACGCTCTACGTAGGCAAGCTCATCATCGACGAAGTGGTAATGTTGCTCAATGAACACTCTCAGGATACGGCTCATTTGATTTTGCTTATTGGTACTGAGTTGGCGTTGGCATTGAGTGCCGATATGCTCAATCGAGCCACTGCTTTGCTTGATTCGCTTTTAGGAGATTTGCACGCCAATCGTTCCTCTATCCAAATCATGCAGCATGCCGCTACGCTAGATTTAGCGCAGTTTGAAGAACCGGTTTTTTATGATAAACTCGAACGCGCTCGCCAACAAACCGTAGGCCGAACGGCGCTACTGTCGCAGTCATTGACGCAAGTACAGGATATCATCACTATCGGTTTTTTGGGCGCAGGTTTGGCGATATTTAGCCCTTGGCTGATTTTGATTTTGGTATTGAGTATTATTCCCGCCTTTTTGGGGGAGTTTTATTTCAATTCGGAAAGTTATGCCCTCTCTTATCAGTGGACGCCTCAACGCCGTGAACTAGATTATTTGCGATACGTAGGAGCGAGTAATGTCAACGCCAAAGAAGTAAAACTCTTCAATTTGTCGGGCTTTCTGACGGAGCGTTTTCGGGAAGTGTCGTCGGCTTATTATGAGCAAAACAAAAAATTGGCGATACGGCGGGCTTTTTGGGGAGCTGTGTTGACGGCTGTTGGGACGGCGGGTTACTATGGCGCTTATGCTTTTATTGGGGTGGAAACCGTCAAAGGGGCGATTACTATCGGAAGTCTTACCTTCTTAGTGGGGTCGTTTAGGCAGCTTAAATCTTCGCTAGAAGGGATTTTGAATCGTTTTACGAGTATTTCACAAGGGGCGTTGTACCTCAAAGATTTCTTCCAATTTTTTGATTTAAAACCAGAAGTAGCTTCTCCTGCTACGCCTTTGCCTTTCCCTAATCCTATTCGAGAAGGATTTGTGTTTGAAAATGTGGGATTTCGTTATCCAAGTAGTCAAAAATGGGTATTTCAACATCTTAATTTTAAACTGAATGCGGGTGAAAAACTGGCGATAGTGGGTGAAAATGGCGCGGGGAAAACGACGCTTGTTAAGCTCCTCACGCGTCTTTATGACCCTACGGAAGGGCGTATCTTACTCGACGGGCGTGATTTAAGAGAATATGATTTAACCGAACTTCAACGGCATATTGGGGTGATTTTTCAAGATTACATTCGCCTGATGATGACCGTGCAGAGCAATATCGCCGTAGGAGATATCAATCAAATCAATAACCTCGACCGCATCGCCACGGCATCCGAACGGAGTTTGGCGGCGGCTTTGATTGGACGCTTGCCCAATGGTTTTCAACAAGTATTGGGGCGGCATTTCAACGGTGGCACGGAGCTATCGGGTGGAGAATGGCAAAAAATCGCTTTGGCACGGGCCTACATGCGCGATTCGGAATTGCTCATTTTGGATGAACCTACGGCGGCTCTGGATGCGCGCGCTGAGTATGAGGTATTTCAGCGATTTGCGGAGCTGACAAGAGGCAAAATGGCTTTACTGATTTCGCACCGCTTTTCGACTGTTCGCATGGCCGACCGTATTGTCGTCATCGAAAATGGACAATTGATTGAATCAGGAAGTCATGAAACCTTGATGGCAAAACAAGGACGTTATGCGGAGTTGTTTCAATTGCAAGCGCGAGGATATGTATGAAATTTTAAGAAATAGAATACTTGCTTGATAATCAGCGGGATATTGTTTGTTTTTTTAGGGATTAAAGGATTGCACAGTTGGTAAATTGAGAGACCAAAGTTTACCAACCGTGGTAAGATGGTCAAGGTTTACTCTTCTGAAATTTTTTGATTCGGTGGAAAGTCAGATAATTGGCGTCGTGGTTGTTGTGGGCGCCGCCTTGACCGTCTTCATAAGCCGTACGCGAAAGAAAAATGATATTGTTTTTTCCTTCAAAAAGCCAATCTACGTACTGAAAGCCATGCTTGATGATGTCGGGATGCTGGAGTAATATTTGACGTAAATCCCAATTGCGCAAATCTTTAGAACTAAACAAGGCTTGTGTGTTGCGAATGCTCGCTGGATTTCGTCCTTTGTTAGCCACTTTGATTTCGTCTGGAATGTAATTGGTGATAGTCCAATAAAGTTTGGATTTGCGATCATAACGAATACTGAATTTTTTGCTACCACCCGGAAACTTTACAAAATCAACCTCACGGTCAAAAGTGGCGGTTTTGCCGTCGGCGGTAATTTTTACGAAAGCGGCTTTTTCTTCTAAAGTAGATTTATCATCCACGCGTAATACGTCCCACAGTTGGCCGTTGGGATCTACTACGGCATTGCCTTCAATCCACCCTCCAAAATTACCCCCTAATAGCGTCGAGTCATGTCTCAGTACATTACTGCTTGTCCAGTTGGCGGCTTTCATAGGATCGGCACCCAGCGGAATCGACATCATAAAAGCTCCGTAGCGCTTTCCCCATTTTTTGATAGGCCCCATTGCATCTTCCATAGCGCGCCAAAGCTTGCCGTCATGCTCAATCAGTGGCATAGGTGCGCAGTGGTACTCGCCCGCAAGTAGTAAGCCATTTTCGGCGTCGGTTGGTTCAGACCAAGTGTTGCCGTTGTCGGTCGATTTACGGATGATAGTATTGCCGTGATGTTTGCTGGTTCCCATAAAATACAGTCCTTTTTCGTGCACAAAGAGTTTAGACCAAAACTGCCCGTTGATGTCGGCTACATGTGTCCAAGTTTTGCCTTTGTCTTGGGATCGGTAGATTTTTGAAATAGGTTTTTCAAATTCGTTGGACTTAGGGCCAAACAAATCGTGAGAGGCTAGATAGTCGCCATTGGGGAGAATACACACACTTGGCGAACCAATATACAAGCCCGATGAAGCAGGGCTGTAAGCTACTACGCTGCCTGGGACTTGAGCCCCCACAATCTGGTATAAGAAAAGGCAAAGAAATAAGGCGTATTTTTTCATCGATAAAGACTTAAAGGATGATAGCAGGTTTAGAATCAAGAATAATAAAAGGCAACAGAATCGCTCCCAAAAGGAAGAAAAGAGATTCTTATTATAAAAGCATTTTCGCGGGTTTTCTACCAAATCTTTGCCAAGGATGGCGTATCTTTGTGTTTTAGAACCCATACTATGCAACTAAATACGCTCACTGCCATATCTCCCGTTGACGGTCGCTACCGTCGTCAAGTTGAAAAACTAGCTCCTTATTTTTCTGAATTTGGGCTGATTCGTTACCGCATTTTGATTGAAGTCGAATATTTCATTGCCTTGTGTGAGCTGCCATTGCCTCAGCTCAAAGATTTTGACAAAACGCTCTATACAGATTTAAGGGCGCTTTACGGGGAGTTTTCGGAGGTAGATGCCCGCATGATTAAAGAAATAGAATCGGTGACTAATCATGACGTGAAAGCGGTTGAGTATTTTATCAAAGAAAAACTCAAAAACAAGCAATTAGAGTCTTTTTTGGAGTTCATTCACTTTGGTCTTACTTCACAAGACGTAAATAATACGTCGATTCCATTGTCTTTGAAAGATGCGCTTCAAGCCGAAATGATTCCTTTGTTTGAAGAAGTGATTACAAAACTAAAGGCGCTTGCCGAAGAGTGGAAGCATATTCCGATGCTAGCTCGTACGCACGGACAACCCGCTTCACCTACTCGTTTGGGAAAAGAGCTAGGGGTATTTGTAGAAAGACTCGAAAAACAACTTTCGATGCTCAAAGTAGTGCCTTTTGCGGCTAAGTTTGGCGGAGCTACGGGGAATTTCAATGCCCACCACGTGGCTTATCCCGACATAGATTGGGTGGCTTTTGGCAATCAATTTGTTAATGAAACGCTCGGTTTGTCGCGTAGCCAACTCACCACGCAGATTGAACATTATGATATGTTGGCGGCATTGATGGATACCTTCAAAAGGCTCAATACCATCCTGATAGACCTTGATAGAGACGTATGGACATATGTGTCTATGGAGTATTTCAAACAAAAAATCAAAGCGGGAGAGGTGGGCTCTTCGGCAATGCCACACAAAGTAAACCCCATTGACTTTGAAAACTCAGAAGGTAATTTGGGGATTGCCAATGCTGTATTTGAGCATTTGGCTGCCAAGCTTCCGATTTCGCGTTTACAGAGAGATTTGACCGATTCTACCGTGTTGCGCAATTTGGGTGTTCCTTTGGGGCATACAGTTATTGGGCTTAAGGCATTGCTTCGTGGCTTGGGCAAACTTGAGTTGAATGAGCAGGCGTTTTACGCAGATTTGGATAACAATTGGGCCGTAGTAGCAGAAGCGATTCAGACGATTTTGCGCCGTGAAGCTTACCCGCAGCCTTATGAAGCCCTTAAGGCATTGACGCGTAAAAACGAAAAGATTACTTCTAATACCATTGCGGAGTTTATTGATGGCCTTGACGTATCAGATAGTATCAAAGAAGAACTGAGAGCGATTTCACCTTTTAGTTATACTGGTAGTTAGGCTTAGACTTTCCAAGTTTGTAAATCAATAAGTTTACAAACTTGGAAAGTCTCCTTTAATTTGGCGTAGTTGAGTAGGATATGCCTTCAGGATGTTAAAAGTCAGGCTAAAGCCCAAAAAATTCTGCCTCTTTCTTTTCCCCAGCCTAAAGGCGTCATTTCATTTCTGCTTTTATTGCCTCTTCAATCGTGTTTACGATAAACTCGCATTGGTCTTGACTCAACACCAAAGACGGGCGTAGCGTAATTACATTACCTTCGATGATTTTGAAAGCCAATCCTCGCTCCATGCAGCGATACATGATGCGTTCGGCTTCTTCGTAGGCGCGCTCTTTGGTATGAGAGTCTTTCACTAAATCAATCCCTATATGAAATCCTCGCCCTGCTACATTGCCGATGATAGGATATTTTTCTTGCATCTCCCGAAAGGCATTCATCAAATATTCCCCTTTTTGGGCGGCGTTTTCTACGAGGTTGTTTTCTTCGATGTATTCGATTTTGGCCAATCCTGCGGCACAGCAGAGTGGATTTTTTTCGTGGGTAAAATGTCCAATCGAGCTATCTTGTAAAATATTGTACTTTGATTTAGAGACAATTCCTGCCAAGGGAAGCATACCTCCTCCCAATGATTTTCCTAACACAAGCACATCAGGAGTGACATAATGTTCACTCGCAAACATTTTTCCAGTTCGTCCGAATCCTTCGATGATTTCATCAAAAATGAGAAAAATACCTTCGCGGTCGCAGATGTCACGGATTTGTTGCCAATAATAAGCCGAAGGCACCATGGGCGTAGAAGAAATAGGCTCGGCCACAATCGCCGCAATATCAGGCTCATTACGAAGTAAAAGTTTGATTTGGCGCAAATATTCATCGTCAATTGCCCTTTGGTCTGTCCAATTCCAAGGGTTACGGTAGTAGTTAGGAAACTCTACATGTAATGCCCCAGGTACCATTGGGCCGTTGCCTTTTAAAAAATGCGCTTGACCGCTCACGGCGGAAGCTTGGTAGCCTGTGCCGTGGTAAGCATCCCAAAACGAAATTGTTTTCCACTTACCCGTTATTTGTTTGGCAAGCATTACGGCCATTTCAATCGCTTCGGAGCCACCGGGACAGAAAAGCACCCTGTCTAGTCCCAAAGGCGTAATCTCCGCCAATTTTTTGGCAAGTTGGATTGCGGGAATGTTGGTGTATCGTCGTGGGGTAAAAGCCAATGATTCGTTCATTTGGCGCATCATCGCTTCTACTACTTTGGGATTATTAAAACCTGCATTATGTACGCCATTGCCATGCATGTCGAGGTACTTTTTGCCATTTAGGTCATAGATGTAAGGGCCTTCTGTTTTAGAAAGAACATTCATTACGGGCGTAGAAAGGGCTTGATGAAAGAAGTATTTGGCATCTTCTTCTAGCCAATACCGCGTTTCGTTATCGAGAGATTGATGATATAGGAGGCGTTGTTGGGAAGAGTTAATATCTCCTTGGTCTTCCGAGATGGTATTTTCTTTGTGCATTTTTAGAAAAGGGTAGAAGGGGTTGTTTCTTTTTCCAAAATACAAAAGCACTTCATAAATTCCAAAAGGGAATTCAGCAAGGTTTTGAGTAATACTAATTTAGAAATAGCTACCCAAAATAAATCCCGTTACCCTGAAAATCAAACAGGACAACGGGATTTGGTAAATGTATGAAAATGAGTGCTTAGAAGTGTCTATCTCCTGCCTCACGACGGCCAAGCATGACCGCTCCTACCATGGCGACCAAAAATAATATGGAGACCAATTCGAATGGGAGCAGATAGTCACTATATAAAATCTCTCCGAGACTTTCAACCATTCCTATCTGAGAATCAAATGAATAGGGGTTGTATGTACCTAGTTGAGCTTTGCGCAAAACAGCCACAAAAATCAAGAACAAAGTACCACCTACTATCATTGCCGCAATTTTGACCAGGTTGGTTTTTGATTCTTCGTCTTCTTTTTTAAGGTTCAAAAACATGATTACAAACAGGAACAATACCATGATAGCACCAGCGTAAACGATGATATTGACCGCCGCCAAAAACTGGGCATTGAGCAATATATAATGACCTGAAAGACAAAAAAATGTTGCAATTAGATACAACACACTATGAATAGGGTTTTTGGCAAGTACTACCATTAAACCACATAAGATGGTCAAAAATGATAGGGCATAAAAGATACTCGTAGAAGGAGTAAGATTGGCAAATAAATTTGAAAAATTCATAGAGGTAGTAAGTAGCGAGCTACTGTTATCTGTTAAATGTTATCTGTTGACCATGTGGTAAACATAAGATTTTGCATCACCTGCACTTGTTTCCAAGCCCTCCATTTACAATTGAGTTCTGGGCTTGGCATCGATACCCTTAATATCTTGCTCACGGGCTTCTTCTTTGGTCCAAGCTTTGCGTAGGTAGCGATTGTTCATGTTTTCGGCCAAAAGGTCTTTTCCCCAAATCACTTGGTCGCGCTCCGTAAATACGGGAACAAACTCATCGTGACGAAGGTAAATCGCTTGTTTAGGACAGGCTTCTTCGCATAGCCCACAGAAAATACAACGTAGCATATTGATTTCGTACACTGCGGCGTATTTTTCTTCGCGATAAAGATTCTCTTCTCCTTTTTGACGCTCGGCTGCTACCATCGAAATAGCTTCGGCTGGACAAGCCACCGCACACAGACCACAAGCCGTGCAGCGCTCGCGACCTTGGTCATCGCGCTTAAGAACGTGCCGACCCCGAAATACGGGTCCTAGATTCTTTTTAACTTCAGGATACTGAATCGTTACTTTCTTTTGGAAGAAATGTTTGATGGTAATACCCAAACCTGTCGCGATTGCTGGCAGATAAATCCGCTCTGCAAAGGTCATTTGTTTATTACTAACTTGCTTCGAACGATTTGTAAGTTGCATATTTTTATAGTTTTAGATTGGGACTTGTGAGCCTTCACTGGCATCAGAACAAAAACCTAATCTATTTCAGAAAAGACATAACCAAAGGTTTTAAAAACAAGATCGCTCCGCCTGTTAGGACGATGTTGACAATCGCGAGAGGAATCAATCCTTTCCACCCTAAATTCATCAACTGGTCATAACGGAAACGGGGGAGTGTCCAACGTACCCACATATAGAAAAATACGAAAAACAATGACTTGCCAAAAAATACCAAGAATCCAATCAAAGTAGCCACATTGTGACCCGCAATTTCGCCCAATGAGCCAATTAACTGGGCTTGTACCCAATCCATGCCCGGATAATTATAACCCCCAAAATAAAGGCTAGAAATCATGGCAGAAGATACAAACATGTTGATGTATTCGGCAAAAAGGTAAAAACCTAGCTTCATAGAGCTATATTCGGTATGATATCCACCAATAAGTTCCGTTTCGCATTCGGGCAAATCGAAAGGAGTACGGTTACATTCGGCAAAAGCACAAGTAATAAAGATAATAAAACCGAGTGGTTGATAGAAAATATTCCAGTTACCACCGTGTTGTTGTTCTACAATATGACGAATCGAAAGAGAGCCTGTCATCATCAAAATCGCGATGATAGCTAAACCCATAGAGATTTCATAGCTGATGTTTTGGGAAGCAGCACGAATAGCACCCAACAATGAAAACTTATTGTTGGAAGCCCAACCTCCCACCATGATTCCATATACTCCTAGTGATACTACTCCAAAAACATACAAAATACCGATGTTGACATCAATAGCCTGTACAGGTACATCCCATACTTTGCCGGGGGCGGCTTCGTATTTGATGCTATCTCCAAATGGAATCACGGCGCTAGTCATCAGAGCAGTAAGCATCGAAAGACAAGGACCTAAGATAAATAGCCACTTGCTAGATTGAGCGGGAATAAAATCTTCTTTGAAAAACATTTTGACAGCATCGGCCAATGGTTGGAGCAAACCAAATGGTCCGGCACGATTGGGGCCAATACGGTCTTGCATAAAAGCCGCCACTTTGCGCTCTCCGTATGTAGAGTACATGGCCACCAAAAGCGTAATACCAAATATTAGCAAGATGATGATGGCCTTGATAATGAAAGCTACGTCGATAGTAAATGTCATAGATGTGAGGTCGTTAGAAAAAGAATTTGAGTGGATGCTCAAATTCTTTTTCAATGATATATCAGTTGTTCTCAGCCAACGAACGTTGGTTGGCTTTTGCATTGTTTTCTTTGCTTAATTCCCGAATGGTATTGTTGTCGGTCACAAAAGGACGAGAGTCATCAATTTGTTTGTACTGAGCCGCGGCTACTTTCAATCCAAAATCAGGCTTTTTAAGGTCAGCGCGGTATTTGTTGGCCATAATTACCGAATGACGAGATACCGTGGTAGGTCCTTCAATGACCCAATCACTGGTTTTTTTACGTTCAAAACGGCAAGTATTGCAAATAAATTCTTTTACTTCTCCCCATTCGTTTTTGCGGGCAGTAACGCGAATTACTTCGTCACCACGGTACCAAAGTGTCACATTACCACTGCATTTTTCGCAATCACAGTGTGCTTCAACGGGTTTTGTAAACCACACACGATTTTTGAAACGATAGGTTTTGTCGGTCAAAGCTCCCACAGGGCATACATCTATGACATTGCCCGAGAAGTCATTATCGATTGCTTTTTCGATATAAGTACTGATTTCGGCATGGTCGCCTCGGTTCAAGACCCCATGAACGCGCTTATTCGTAATTTGGTCAGCCGTAAATACACAACGATAACACAACACACAGCGTGTCATGTGAAGTTGGATGTATGGACCAATGTCTTGCTTCTCAAATGTACGGCGTTCTTCTTCATAGCGAGTACTGACGCGGCCATGTTCGAAAGCAAAATCTTGCAAGTGGCACTCACCTGCTTGGTCACAAATAGGACAGTCGAGAGGGTGATTGATAAGCAAAAACTCTACGATTCCACGGCGTGTTTCGAGTACTGCTTCATTGGTTGTATTTTCGACTACCATACCGTCTTGCACAGTTGTGATACACGATGGCACTAACTTTGGCATGGGGCGAGGGTCTTTGGCAGAGCCTGCTGTCACTTTGACCAAGCAAGCCCGACATTTTCCACCCGAGCCTTTGAGAGGTTCGTAGTAGCACATAGCAGGCGGAGCGAGATGACTTTTGGTCGCATCGGCTTCGGCGATTTTACGCGCTGCTTGCATGATGGTTGTCCCCGGCGGCACTTCGATTTCGATACCGTCAAAAGTAATTTTGAATAACTGGGGTGCGGTATTTTCCATATGTTAGGTCAAGTTCCTTTTTTGATTCTTATATTATACCAACTCCATTGCACCAGGATATACAGCTCCTGGCTTGGTAGCTTCGTGGGGATGTGTCACGTGCCATTCAAATTCATCACGGAAGTGACGAATCGCCGCAGCTACAGGCCAAGCGGCCGCATCGCCTAGGGGGCAAATGGTATTTCCCTCGATTTTTTTTGCAACATCAACAAGTAAGTCAATGTCACGCATATTTCCTTTGCCGTTTTCGATTCTTTCCAAAACTTTGTCCATCCAGCCAGTTCCTTCACGGCAAGGCGAACATTGTCCGCAAGATTCGTGGTGATAAAAACGAGCAAAAGTCCAAGTATTGCGTACAATACAAGTCGTTTCGTCCATCACAATAAAGCCTCCTGACCCTAGCATGGTGCCGGTGGCAAAACCACCGTCAGAGAGCGATTCATAAGTCATGAGACGTTTGTCTCCGTTTGTTAAATTCAAAATAAGATTAGCTGGCAAGATAGGTACTGATGATCCACCTGCTACTACAGCTTTGAGATGATGCCCTGGACGAATACCGCCGCACCATTCGTCGGCATAAATAAAATCTTCGACGCTGATACCGAGTGGAATTTCATAAACGCCGGGTTTGTTGATGTGACCCGAAGCCGAAATCAACTTTGTACCTGTACTACGTCCAACGCCCAAAGCTGCATAAGCTTCGCCGCCATTGTTGACAATCCAAGGTGTATTAGAAATAGATTCTACATTGTTTACTACGGTGGGTGACTGGTAGAGCCCTTTTACTGCTGGAAAAGGGGGTTTGTTGCGTGGGTTGCCGCGTTTTCCCTCAAGAGATTCCAAAAGGGCAGTTTCTTCACCGCAAATGTAGGCACCTCCACCAGGCTGAACTACTAGCTCAAGATCATAGCCCGAGCCTAATATATTTTTTCCTAAAAAGCCCGCTGCTTTGGCTTCTTCAATGGCTTTTTCTAGGATTTTGACTACATACATCAATTCTCCCCGTACGTAGATGAAGGATTTGTTGGCTCCTAACGCATAGCTAGAAACAATCATTCCCTCTATCAAAAGGTGGGGAATTTCACGCATCAAATAGTGGTCTTTAAACGTGCCTGGCTCAGACTCGTCGGCATTGCAGACCAAATAGCGAGGTACTCCCTCGGGTTTTGCCAAAAAACTCCACTTCATACCCATCGGGAATCCGGCACCACCGCGTCCGCGTACGCCTGATTTCTTGACTTCTTCGACAATTTCTTCAGGAGTCATTTTTTTCAACGCCTTTTCGACAGCGGTATATCCGCCTTTTTTGCGGTAGACCTCGAAGGTATTGATACCTGGTTCGTTGATATGTTCGGTGAGAATTTTTACTGCCATGGTTCAAGTGATAAACCTCAACAATTTCATTGAGGTAGTTTATTATTCAAGCTCTTACTTTGAGAGTTCTTCAATGATTTCGTCCACCTTTTGATTGGTCAGATTCATGTAATACTTTTCACGAATCTGAAATACCGGCCCCCATCCACAAGCTGCTAGGCATTCTACTTCTTTAAGCGTAAACTTACCGTCAGAGGTGGTTTCGCCCGTATCAATTCCTAACTTTTGCTTTAAATGCGTGTACACATCTTCTCCACCCATCAAGCAGCAAGGGCCAGTCCGACAGTATTCGATGACGTGATTACCGACCGGTTCCAAATGGAACATGGTATAGAAAGTAGCTACTTCATATACCTCAATGGGTAATATATTTAGCAATCCCGCTACGTAGTCCATTACTTCCTCACTTACCCAGCCGTATTGTTCTTGGGCAAGGTGAAGCAGTGGCAAAAGCGCCGATTTTTGTTTGCCTTCAGGATAACGGGCGATGATTTCCTGCGCTTTCGCGAAGCGTTCGGGAGTAAAAGCTATTTTTTCAGCAATATTTGACATACTATCTTCTAATTGGACATCGACGGTAATCGTCGATGGTAAAATCTAAGTATTGAACTGACCAGCGACTAGGCGTCTAATTCTCCTGCAATTACATTTAAGCTACTCATCGTAACAATCGCGTCCGAAATGGTGCTACCCACACACATTTCAGGATATGCCTGATAATAGATAAAGCATGGGCGTCGGAAGTGCAAACGATAAGGAGTACGTCCTCCATCGCTAATGAGGTAGAAACCTAGCTCTCCATTTCCACCTTCTACGGCATGATAAACCTCTCCAATAGGGGCGTCGATTTCGCCCATTACTATTTTGAAATGGTAAATCAACGCTTCCATATTGCGATATACTTCTTGCTTAGGAGGCAAGTAGAACTCGGGCGCGTCTGCATAGTAAGGTCCTTCTGGCAAGTTTTTCATGGCTTGCTCGATGATGCGAAGACTTTGCCACATTTCTTCGTTGCGAACCATGAAACGATCGTAGGTATCGCCATGTTGACCTACTGGAATATCGAATTCAAAATCCTCATAAGAGGAGTAAGGACTCATAACACGCACATCATAATCAACCCCCGCTGCTCGTAGGTTAGGACCCGTAAAACCATAACTCATGGCTCTTTCGGCCGAAATGCCCCCCACTCCAATCGTACGATCCATAAAAATACGATTGCGATTAAAGAGTCTTTCAAATTCTTTGAGTACTGGCGGGAAAGATTTCAAAAATTCATTGATTTTGTTGATAGCCGTGCTGTTGAGATCTCGCTCCATGCCACCTACGCGGCCCATGTTAGTAGTAAGACGAGCACCGCATATTTCTTCGTATATTTCATAGATTTCTTCGCGTTTTTCATAAACGTACAAGAATCCTGTGAAAGCCCCAGTATCTACTCCCAAAATCCCATTGCAGATGATGTGGTCAGCGATACGAGCTAGCTCCATCAAAATAACTCTGATGTACTGAGCACGTTTAGGAACTTCGATACTCAAAAGTTTTTCGACTGTCATGTGCCACCCAAAATTGTTGATAGGGGAGGAGCAGTAATTCATGCGGTCGGTAAGGGTAGTGATTTGATAAAAAGGCCGACGTTCGGCTATTTTTTCAAATGCCCGGTGAATATACCCTACAGTTTGCTCACCAGCGACGATTTTTTCGCCATCCATGGTAAGGATGTTCTGAAAAATACCGTGTGTAGCGGGGTGCGTTGGCCCGAGGTTAAGGGTAGTAAGTTCGTTGACGTACTGTACTTGGTCGCCTTTGGCGAGGTCTGCATTATTTTGTGGGGCAACTGAGGTTTCTGTCATTTTTATGAAACTTTGGGGTCTGAGCATCGAATGTAAATAGCAACATACATTCTTATCATGCTCAAACGGGATACATTATCTTCCAAACAAAGCATCGATTTTGTCCTGACGAGTAGGATCTTCGAGCGGGTATTCTTTGCGCATGGGGTGATAATCCATTTCCTCCATATTGAGAATACGCTTCAAATTGGGATGGCCATCAAAGATGATTCCAAACAAATCAAAGGTCTCTCTTTCCATCCAGTTAGCTGAAGCCCACAACCCTACAGCAGTAGGAATGTGTACATCCGCGTCAGGAAGGTAGACTTTTATACGGATACGGAAGTTGTTAATGAAGCTATGGGTATGATACACCACGCAAAACTCTTGTCCTAGGGCATCAGGATAATGAATGGCGGTAATATCTGTTAAAAAATTGATATTGAATTGAGGGTGCGATTTTAGATATTCCAACAAAGGAATAATTTGCTCGCGAGTAGTGGTGAAAGTAAGCATTCCGAAGGGCTCTTCGAAATCAAATACATCATCACCAAACTTTTTTACAATCTCTTCGGCTACAGATTGGTTCGTTAGCATATGGATGAGAGGTGTTGTTGTGATAAACTCAGTAGGAAGCCCCAATAAGTCATTAACAAACAACGATTAACGTTCATTATTGGATGTTGTAAGAGGCCAACAAGGCTTGGTACTCAGACGAATTGCGACGACGCAACGATTCGTTGTGAGTTAGTTCTCTAACTTGCAAAATACCTTCGAGAATTTGCTCAGGACGGGGAGGGCAGCCTGGTACATATACATCTACCGGAATCACGCGGTCAATACCTTGAAGTACGCTATAAGTATCAAAGATACCACCACTTGAAGCACAAGCTCCAATCGCAATTACCCAGCGAGGTTCGGCCATTTGAAGGTACACTTGCTTCAAAACCGGGGCCATTTTTTTTGCGATAGTACCGGCTACCAAAAGCATATCTGCTTGGCGGGGAGAAAAACTAGGGCGCTCAGAACCAAAACGCGCCAAGTCATAGCGTGCTGCCATAGTCGACATAAACTCGATTCCGCAGCAAGAGGTGGCAAAAGGCAAAGGCCACAAGGAATGGCTACGTGCCAAACCTACTACTTTGTCGAATGAAGTGGCAAAAAAGCCAGAGCCTTGGTAGCCGTCTGGAGCTTCTACTATTTTTACGTCAGTTGTCATGATTTCTCTTGGTAAATAATTGTTTTTAGTGGGGAACGTAGCAATGCCTTATTTCTCCCACTCCAAAACCCCTTTGCGAATGATGTAATAAAAGCCTGATAGCAACAAGCCCATAAACACGATCATTTCTACAAATCCAAATACGCCTAGTTTAAGAAAATTGACAGCCCAAGGATACATAAAAATAACCTCTACGTCAAAAAGTACAAAAAGAATAGCGACCAAGAAGTATTTGATAGAAATAGGTGTGCGAGCATCACCTTTTACTTCGATACCACACTCAAATGGATCGTCTTTTTGTTTACTATTGCGTTTTGGACCAATAGAGTGGGTAACAAGCATCGTGCCCACTATAAAAGCCAATGCCAAGCCAAGTTGAATAAGAATTGGCAAATAATCGGCGGGTTGATAATTCATTCTGTTAGGAGGTTGGTTGATGTAGATTTACTCTAGTACCCAAAATTACTACTGTCACCTCATCTAACCAAATGTTTGGCATATGGTTTTGAAATGACTTCGCAAAATTAGCAAGAAAGGCTTCTGCACGAAGCAGAAGCCCAAAAAATATCATTTATCAATCAAAATTCTTTTGGCTTGATTGAGGGTAGCCGATTTTACTTTGAAAATATACGCTCCCTCATTTAGCCCTGAAAGGTCAATTTCTTGGCGGATATTGAGGGTAGGCATTACTTTACGATATACTACCTGCCCCGTAAGCCCTACTACTGTGATTTCTACGTCTTTCAAATCTTCCAACGTTTCGACCGCAATTTTTCTGCTACGAGTAGGATTGGGATATAAAATTAGCCCATCTTCTGTCGTTCCCGTGGGCCGATATTCTACTGTATTTGAAAAAGGAGACAAGCACGTGCGCAAGCTTCCCCCCGATTGAGCCTCAAAAGTGACGCGTGAGCGGGTGCTATATGTACTGATTGTGGTTGCTTTGATTGCTGATTCTTTGAAGGGCAAGACACGCCCGCCTTGCATCCATTCCCAAGTAATGTTTGAGACTTTGGTATCAGTAAAAGCAAATATCGTGCTATCAGGAACAGCCTGTACGCTGTAGGGACCTGATTGAAATACTGTAGGAGCTTTAATATTGATTGTTTTGATGGTGACGGGGGCTGAGGCGGCGGCAGCACTACATCCATAAATATTGCTAACTGTGGCAGTATAATTTCCCGGATTTCGGACAGAAATAGTCCGTCCTACGAAGCCATTACTCCAACGTACGATATTGGCAGTCGAAACATTGACCGACAAAGTAATAGAAGAGTCGGCACAGATGATTTGTTCTCCGCTAGGTGAAATTACGGGGTTAGCTACCTGTACACTTGGGTCATTGATGACCAATGTAGGAGTGAGGTAAGTATTACCAGCGTTGTCTTTCATCGTAGCTTGATAATTACCTTGACCAGTCACTGTAATAGTTTGGGTAGTTTGGCCATTGCTCCAGCGATAAGACGCAAAACCATCAGCAGCTCTTAGGTTAATACTTACTCCGGGAGTATTGCAAGTTACGGTTATTGGAACTACCGAACGCGGTTTTACTGGTACAACTGTAGCAAAAAAGCTAGGAGGCAAAGAATTATCCCAAGCACGGGCCAAGTCTACCAGACCTTGGCCCTGAAAATGTACCCCGTCTTCTTGGCCATTTACAGGGTTTGTAGCAGGCCTTGGCACCTGAATATTGTCTGTATAAGGGCCGCCGTAACTTTTATTGAAAGGAATGTTAATGACGGCATTTTGTCCATCTATAATAGCCTGTGATACCAAAGATACGCCGTTGATGGCATATCGAGAAGTACGAGCAAACACCCAAGGAAGCGAAGACAATACCTCCCCTTGCTCAATACGAGCTACATTGATTAAGCCTTGGAGAGAATTTTGATAAGCTTCTTTGTTGACGCGAGCAGCGGCGTCGTTTTCACCTTGAAGCCAAAGCACCGCTCTTAGTCCTAGGATAGAACCATAGTATTGCAAAGAGGCTTTGAGGTTGGCATAAGGCATACCAGCGGGAAGGTTTTCGCCTAATCTATTTTGAACAGGCTTGCCTTGTGCAGCATCTAACCAGTTTTGGGTAGAAGTATCAAACCACGCAGCATTCATAAAAAGAACGGGCACGTTGAGCTTTCTCGCTAATAAATCACCTAAAGGCCCCCAGCACCATGCGCTACGTCCACGAGGTCCAATGAGCGTCTCGGCAGTGAGCTGTGCAAATGATAGTGTAGGATTGTTGGTATTGTTTGAGTTTTGATTGTCCCAAGTCACTGTATTGACACGGTCTTCGGTAGCACCTGTGGCACCAAAACCGAAGAAGCCTTGGGCATTAGATTGCCCTGCTACCAAAAAAACTTCCCCTATCCCTACTCGGGCGACTCTATCAGTGGCGATTTGATTGTTGCTAAAAAAGGCTCGTACTTCTAAAGTATACCATCCGCCGCGGCCCGTGAGGCTACCCAAAAAAACACCTCCTTGAGGATTTTGCTGAATAACGGTCCAATCAGTAGCTTGTCCTTGAGCTGGTAATACAGGTACAAGACGAGCTTCCACACGGTCTACGCCTTCTGTATAATACCCGCCAATCGAAATAGTAGCTTGGTTTGCATTGTCACGCTGAAAGATGGCTCGCTCTACGGGAAAGGTAATCTTGATTTGAGCCCTCAACGTACCTACCGATAAAAATATACTCAGAATCACATACAAACAGCACCAATAGGTAGTTGTTTTTTGCTTCATAATCTTGTTTGACTTTTCTGGTTACTTGTGGTTTTATCGCGCAAATTTAAAATTATAACAGTACTTTTCACACAGGATATTAAAGTTATTATGCTTTGAGCGCATCATTCACTAAATTTGTCCCCTCATTTTACTAGCATTAGATTATGTTTGAAAGCTTACAAGACAAATTGAACAAAGCGATTCGGACTCTTAAAGGGAAAGATCGCATCACAGATATCAACGTTGCTGCTACAACCAAGGAAGTGCGAAGAGCGCTGGTAGATGCCGATGTTAACTTCAAAGTTGCTAAAGAAATTACGGATAAAATAAAAGATAAAGCCCTTGACCAGAAGATTCTGATTGCGGTGGAGCCTGGGCAAATGTTTGTGAAGATTGTCCACGAAGAGCTCACAGAGCTTATGGGAGGGCAAGCTGAAAGCATTAATATTAAAGGAGAACCGGCTGTTATTCTTATTGCAGGTTTGCAAGGTTCGGGTAAGACCACTTTTTCAGGTAAACTCGCTAATATGCTTAAGCGACAAGGACGCCAAGTATTGTTGGCGGCTTGTGATATTTACCGCCCTGCGGCGATTGACCAGCTAAAAGTATTGGGTACTCAAATAGGCGTGGACGTATACGCCGAGCCTGAAAATAAAAATGCCGTAGAAATTGCCCAAAATGCCGTAGCCCACGCCAAAAAAACGGGTAAGAAAATTGTGATTGTGGATACGGCTGGGCGTTTGGCGGTGGATGAGGTGATGATGAAAGAAGTCGAAAACATCAAAGCTTCTATCAAACCTAGCGAAATATTGTTTGTGGTAGATTCGATGACAGGGCAAGACGCCGTCAATACTGCCAAGACATTCAACGATCGCCTCAATTTTGACGGGGTGGTATTGACCAAATTAGACGGTGATGCTCGCGGTGGTGCGGCTCTTTCGATTCGTCAGATTGTAGATAAACCGATTAAGTTTATTTCAACGGGCGAAAAAATGGAAGCACTTGATAGCTTCTATCCCGACAGGATGGCGAGCCGGATTTTGGGAATGGGCGATGTGCTTTCGTTGGTAGAGCGTGCTCAGCAAGCATTTGACGAAGATGAAGCCAAACGAATCAATGCCAAAATGCGGCAAAATAAGTTTGACTTTGATGACTTCTTGGGTCAGCTTCAACAAATCAAAAAAATGGGGAATGTCAAAGACCTACTAGGGATGATTCCTGGTATGGGTTCTGCCATGAAAGATTTGGATATTGACAATGATTCCTTCAAGCCTATCGAAGCGATTATACATTCGATGACACCTAAAGAACGAGCCACTCCTGACCTTATCGATAGTAGTCGCAAAAAACGCATTGCTGCTGGAAGCGGAACATCTTTACAGCAAGTCAATAACCTCATCAAGCAGTTTGATGAAATGCGTAGAATGATGAAAAAGATGAATACCATGGAGAAAGCCGGTAAACTAAAAATACGCTAAGCAATCTACTCTCTCATAAAAGATTTGAAAGGATGCTCAAGATAGAAGTTAAAAATCTTTTCCCCGGTCAAAAGCACATTTGGTCGGGGCTTTTTATAGTAATGATTTTTGTTGGCAGCAAAACCCAAGCCCAATCAGTAGGATATTATCCTTGGAATGGACTGATGTCGGTGAGTACCAACCCTTATCGTCCTGTTTGGCTCGATTTTCGTTTACAAACCAATACGCTTTTTGGAAGCTTAAGTACAGAGGTTTTACCAATGGTAAATCTAAAACAAAAGGAAAGCTTTCAATTGTACTTAGGCGGCGGAGTAAGATTTAATTTTATTGGGGTATTGGCCAACCAAACCAAAAATCTAGTAGAAGGGTATCAGCTCAATGTAGGAACCCGCGTGGCTCCTTTTAAAAGTGTACCACAAGTAAGAGTCGCGTTTGAATTGGCTCCGTATGTCCAACGAAAATTAGATTCAGGTATTTTGAAAAGTAATTTTGGGGTGATATACACTTTTGGCCACAAGTGATTAATGATTATGACACTTGCAGAAATTGCTTTTTTCGGGTTTTCGGCGTTGGCAATTGGAGCCTCGCTAGCTATTTTGTGGACGCGCAATGTCATGTATGCAGCTCTTTGTCTTTTTGTAGGCCTGCTGGGAGTCGCTGCATTGTACGTACTGGCAGGGGCAGATTTTTTGGCCATTACCCAAATCCTCATCTATGTAGGAGGGGTATTGGTACTCTTGATTTTCGGAATTATGCTTACCCATCGGGCCGAACGAGATAGTAATCAAAAAATGAATTTTGTACTTACTACGCATCTTAATCGTTTTTGGGGGACGGTGATTTCATTGAGCATTTTTGGGATATTGTTTTGGCTTATTCTTCATACTCAGTTTTTGATAATTGGGTCTTACTCCGTAGCAGAGCCTCTCCCTAGTCGCTCATCGTTGCGAGGTATCGGGATGCATCTTATGACTACCCATGTGTGGGCTTTTGAGGTAGCGGGGGTTTTGCTTTTGGTGGCTTTGGTAGGAGCGGCTTATTTGGCAGTCCAGAAAGAAAAATGAGCTTTAGTAGCGACTTGTATTTTAGAGGCGTTCCTAAAAAAATATAATAAACCTTTAATTTTTTTATTAAGTGAATAGACCTCCTTTTTTGCAAACGGGTGATTGTGTAGGCGTTCTGGCCTTGGCAAGCCAAGTGCCTTATGCAACCTTAAAAGAAGGGTTGCGGATTTTGAGAGAGGATTGGAAGCTAGAAGTGATAGAAGGGAAAACGCTTCACACAAGCTATCATCAATTTTCGGGAACGGATGAAGAGCGCCGACAAGATTTTCAACAAATGCTCGACGACCCTCGTATCAAAGTTATTTTTTCGGCACGAGGAGGCTATGGTAGCTCAAAAATCATTGACAAACTCAGTTTTCGAAAGTTTAAAAAATATCCTAAATGGATAGTTGGCTTTAGTGACATTACGGCAGTCCATGCCCATCTTCATAAACTAGGATTTGAGAGTTTACATGCTACAATGCCCAAATTGTTTGGACAAGATGGAGCGGTATTTGCCCTTCAAACCCTCCGAAAGGCATTGTACGGAGAAAATCTTAGGTATGAGATAGCATCTCATCCTTTCAACAGAATAGGAAGCGCAAGTGGACAAGTAGTAGGAGGAAACCTGTGTCTACTTGCTCATCTGATAGGCTCACGTTCAGAACTTGATACCCGTGGGAAAATCCTGTTTTTGGAAGACGTAGAAGAATACTACTATAATCTTGACCGAATGATGGTGCAGCTCCAAAGGGCTGGTAAGTTATCACAATTGGCAGGGTTGGTAGTGGGACAGTTTACGGACTTGAAAGATAACGAAGCTATCAAGTTTGGCAAGAGTGCTTACGAAATTATTGCCGAATATGTGGCACCTTATGATTATCCCGTTTGCTTTGATTTTCCAGTTGGTCACGTCGCCGACAATCGTGCTATGATAGTAGGTAGGCAGGCGCAATTGTCAGTGACTCATGAAGGAGTACAGCTTTTTTATTTTCATTAAAATTTTTGTTTAAAGGAGTTCAAGGAAGTTATCTTAATCTCTAGGTATCTCCTGATTCTCAATGATTTTTAGTATTAACTATTCATATAATTTATGAAAAATTACTTCTTAATTATCGTCCTATTGATAGGAGGAAGGTGTGTTCAGGCGCAAGAAAAATCTGGAAATCCTGTCTTTGAAGGTTGGTATGCCGACCCTGAGGGTATCGTTTTTGGGAAAAAGTATTGGATATATCCTACCTTCTCTGCTCCTTACAATAAGCAGGTGTTTTTTGATGCTTTTTCTTCCCCCGATTTAGTGCATTGGACCAAACATGCCAATATCTTGGATACGGCCCGTGTCAAATGGGCCAAAAGAGCGATGTGGGCGCCTTCTATCATCGAGAAAGGCGGTAAATATTACTTGTTTTTTGGCGCAAATGATATTCAGAATGACAAGGAAGTAGGAGGAATAGGAGTGGCAGTAGCCAATCGCCCCGAAGGTCCTTATCAAGATTATCTGAAAAAACCATTGATTGATAAATTTCACAATGGTGCACAGCCGATTGACCAGTTTGTTTTTAAAGACAAAAACCAATATTATCTGATATATGGAGGGTGGCGTCATTGCAATATCGCCAAACTCAAAGATGATTTTACAGGTTTTGTGCCTTTTGAAGACGGTACTATTTTCAAAGAGATTACGCCAGAAAACTACGTAGAAGGGCCTTTTATGTTTACCAAAAATGGCAAATATTATTTTATGTGGTCAGAAGGTGGCTGGACTGGACCCAACTACAGCGTAGCGTATGCCATTGCAGATTCTCCTTTTGGGCCTTTCAAAAGGGTAGGCAAAATTCTCCAACAAGACCCTAAAGTAGCTACGGGAGCTGGGCATCATTCGGTGATTCACCATCCCAAAGACGATGCTTGGTATATTGTTTATCACCGCCGTCCGTTGGGACAAACCGATGGTAATTCGCGGGTGACTTGTATTGACCAAATGTTTTTTGATGAAAATGGTTTGATCAAACCTGTCGTAATTACCAACGAAGGAGTAAAGAAACATACCATAGGCAAGTAATATTTTTTTCCGTAACTTGCTTTCATTACTTGATGGGAATGAATAAGTTGGGCTAAAATTTTACTCGTGTTTTGTACAAACTCATCGTCTTCATATTAGCATTTGGTGTGAATACAGGGCTACAAGCTCAAGACTACCGCCTAGAGCATATTGGGGTAGAGAAGGGGCTGTCGCAGGGGTCACCTTATCATATGCTCAAAGACTCGCGGGGGTTTATGTGGTTTGGTACTCAAGATGGTGTAAACAGATATGACGGGCATACTTTCAAAGTATATAAAACAGACATTAGCAATCCTTATGCCTTGCAAGGGGTCAATATTGCGGGATTAATAGAAGACCGACAAGGGAATATTTGGCTCGGTACGGAAGAGGGACTCAACTGTTATGAAAGAGCCACTGACCGCTTTAAGTTGGTCGTAGATGAGACCCAAAAAGGAATAAAAAAACGAACAGCTCCTTTTTATTGTGATCGAGAAGAGCTCTGGTATATACGAGAAGGAGAGGGTATTTTTTCGTATCATTTTCGTACCCACAAACACCAGGAAGTTGCCCCGAAGGTGTTTATTACCCAAGACTTTGATTATATCGATTGGACTACTCGCACCCCCAAAGGCGATGTGTGGATGATAGGTACCAAAGGCGTAGTGAGGTATGATATCAAAGAAAAAAAATACCATTATTATTTTAGTGATGTACCTGAGAATGAGCTTGGTTATCCCCTCAATATCATCTGCTTGTACGTAGATGCTCAAAACCAAGTTTGGTTAGGGTCATTGGAAGGGCTGATACGCCTCGACTACACTTGTCGGGAATTTCAATTTTTTGAGAAAAATGCGTATGGTCAATCATTGGGGGCAGTTTATAGCATTGCAGAGGGTTTCAATGATAACTTATGGATTGGTACTCAGCGCAACGGCTTCTGGACATTTAGTAAAAAAACGTACAAGCTCAAAACTTTAGTGTTGCCGTTTGTCACTCCTCGTAGTCTTGATAATTACGAAATTACGCGTATTTATATTGATAATAGAGGAATCATTTGGGCTAATGTAGATCCCGATGGCCTTCTCAAAATCATTCCCAATGCTTCTGTACTAAAGAAAGTAACTGATTCGCCAGGTATTCAAGCCAACAAAAAGCTTGATAATTTTTCGGTGCGATGTATGATTCAAGCCCCTGATGGCAATATGTGGATTGGTACAGAGGGAGGCGTAGCGGTGTATCAGCCCAAAACACGTATTATTGTTGAGCGATATTTGAGTAAATCATCCTCTCCCACTTTGCCCTCCGTCAACTTCATTAAGTCTTTTTTGAGAGATAAGCAGCAACAAATGTGGGTAGGTACTTACGGTGGTCTTATGCGTTTTGATGCTAAGGAAAAGACATTTAAGCTTTTTCAATTTGATGAAAATCCCTCCCGAAACAATTATACCCGCAATATGCTGGAATTGCCAGATGGGCGGATTTTCTTGGGAACCCCGCTAGGACCTTGGATTTTTAATCCCAAAAATGAACACTTTGAAAGGCCTTCAATTCTGGAAAACAAGAATGTTTTCTCGGTGTTTCAATCCCAAGATAGTACTATTTGGATGGCGGCGTACTTTGAAGGTTTATATGGATTCAAATACAAAAACCGCCGCTGGAAGCAGGTATATTGTGGTATGAAATACTTCAATATCAATGTGATAAGAGAAGATACGGTAAGTCATAAACTCTGGATAGGCAGCGAAAAAGGATTGATAGAGCTGGACCCTCGTACTCGAAGTTATCATTTTTATAATCATCGCAATGGCCTCCGAAACTCTTATGTGTATGGGGTGGTGATTGATAAAGAACGTCAAGTATGGCTCAGCACTAATCATGGTATATCGCAATTTGATCAAAAAACGCGTGAATTTCGAAACTTTGACCTTGCTGACGGCATTCAAGGCTATGAATACAATGGCAATGCTTTTGCGACTACCCACGATGGAGAAATCTATTTTGGCGGAGTAAAGGGGTTCAATAGTTTTTATCCTGAGCGTTTACCAAAAATCTCTTTTAGACCCCGTATTCATTTTTATGATTTTAAGGTAAATGAAGTGCCTTTTTTTACTGGAAAACAAATCAATGAAACCGATATGGTGCGTCTCAATCACGATGAGAATACCTTCTCATTGGAGTTTGCAGCGATTGATTTTTATAGCAATGGCCGTAACGAGTATCGGTATAGATTGGAAGGACAAGACCCCGATTGGGTCTATAGCAACGACCGTAATTATGTACGCTATGCCAATCTAGATCCGGGTAAGTATGTGTTTAAAGTAATGGCAGCCAACCGAGACGGCGTATGGAGTGATGAACAAAAAAGGTTGTATATTTCCATAGAGCCACCTTTTTGGCGCACGTGGTGGTTTTATATTTTTTGCACAGGGTTGTTTGGTTATGTGGCTTTTGTGACTGGCAAAAACCGCCTGATAAGGCTAAAACAAAAAGAACAAGAACGTCTGAAAATTGCGTTGGATGCGCAAGAACAAGAGCGGCGTCAAATCGCGCAAGATTTGCACGATGAAGTGGGAGCAAGGCTTGCGACGCTCAAGCTATACGCTTCGTCGCTCACAAAATATCTTTCCAAAAAACCAGAAGGACAAGAGTTGAAGAAAAAGACCCTGGAGATTATCAATGATTCTATTGTGGATATTCGGCGGATGCTTCGGGAGCTAAGTCCCAGAATGCTAGAACAATACGGATATGCTGCTGCCATTGAAGAACTTGCCAAAAAAATCAGACATTCGGGAGTGGTAGAGGTGGAACTTGACGCATCACTGCTCCCCGAAAGACTGCCCGCCGAAATAGAAACGGGCTTGTATCGCATCACCCAAGAATTGATGAACAACACCCTCAAACATGCCGAAGCAAGCAAAATCACTATCCGAGTTCATCAAGATGAAGATGATGATGTGATTCACTTTGACTATTTTGACGATGGTAAAGGCTTCGAATATAGCCGTGCTACACAGGGGTTGGGAATTGGCAATATCGAATCGCGGGTGGCTGTATTGCGTGGGCAAATCGTCTGGACTCCCAAAGTAGGGGAGGGAAATGCCGTTTTTATTGAGATTCCCCTTTATCCCAAATTCCCTTATTTGCCCCTCCCAGATTTTGAAGAGTGGATTGCGCTTTTTCGTACTCGTTTTAAAATATAGGATATTTTGTTTTATCCTTCAAACAAACCTTTGATTTCGGTGGCATACTTGGTTTGGATGATTCGGCGTTTGGGCTTGAGCGTGGGTGTTAGCTCGCCATTTTCTACTGAAAACGCCTGTGGCAACAAATGATATTTTTTGATTCGTTCATAAGGGGGCAAATCGCGGTTGGCTACTTCTACTTCGGCGCGGAGTTTGGTTTTTACTTTGTCGTTTTTGAGGATTTCGGCATCGGAGGTGTAAGTGATGTTTTCGACCCTACAAAATTCTTTGAGGGCATCAAAAGAAGGTACAATCAAGGCTGCAGCGTATTTTTGTCCGTCGCCTACTACTACCGCTTGTTCGATAAAAAACGACTCTTTCAGGGTAGATTCTACCGCTTGGGGAGCGACGTATTTACCCGCTGAGGTTTTAAACATCTCTTTTTTTCGATCCGTAATTTTTAGAAATTTTCCCTCTATCCATTCGCCAATATCGCCCGTGTGAAACCACCCATCTGAAGATATTACTTCGGACGTGAGCTCCGGCTTGAGGTAATATCCTTTCATAACATTGGGACCTTTGACCAAAATCTCGCCATCGTCGGCAAGTTTTACTTCTACGCCATCAATCACCAACCCTACCGTACCGATACGGACTTGGGGCTGTGGAAAGAGGCGGTTGAACGAGATAACGGGCGAGGTTTCGGTGAGTCCATACCCTTCGCAAACGGGGATTTCGGCGGCCCAAAACACCCGTGCAATGCGAGGCGGAGTAGCTGCTGCACCCGCTACAATCATCTCTAGCTTACCGCCCAATGCCTCTTTCCATTTACTAAAGACAAGCTTACGCGCCAAATTGAGCTGAGTGTTGTACCACCATCCTTTGTCTTGAGAGGGGTCAAATTGTAACCCCAATTCCAAAGCCCATAAGAAGATATTTCGCGCGATTCGGGGCTGTTCGTAGCCTTTGGCGATAATTTTGTCATACACTTTTTCGAGCAAACGTGGTACGGTCGATAGCACTGTGGGCTGTACCTCTTTGAGGTTTTCGGCAATAGTAGCGACGCTTTCGGCATAGTAAATCGAAATACTAGATTTGAGATAGACATATTGTACCATCCGTTCAAAAACGTGATTGAGTGGTAAAAAACTCAGCGCCCGTGCTTTGTGCGGAAAAGCAATCAACTTGCAGCCTTCTTCTACATTGCTCAACAAATTTCGGTGGGTAAGCATCACACCTTTGGGATTGCCTGTGGTGCCAGAAGTGTAAATAATGCTCAACAAATCTTCACTGCTGATAGCACCTTTTCGTTTTTGTAATAAATCCAAATCAGCGTCGTTGGCCAAAGCCACAACTGATGACCAATGTTTAGCACTTTTGACGGTATCAAATGTAAACATTTCTTCGACCGTCGGAGCGGTAGCTACTACATCAATAAGTTTACGGAATAGACCTCCGTCTCCCACAAAAACAAACTTGACTTTTGCTTCGTGAAAAATATATTCAAAATCTTCGAGCGTAAGGGTAGGATAGATAGGTACCGACACTCCACCCACTTGCTGGATTCCAAAGTCTAGGATATTCCATTCGGGGCGACCATCGGAGACGATTGCGATACGGTCGCCGGCCTCGACCCCCATTTTGAGTAATCCTAAGCTGACTTTATCGACTTGGCTACAAAATTCGTCAGACGAAAAAGTAATCCATTCGCCTTGCCTTTTACAGGCTAAAACATCGGGCTTTTGACTAGGGCCGACGTTGAGAGTGAGTATATCGAAGACGCGTGTAGCAGAAGATTCTGTCATCGGAAGAGGTATAAATAGTGAGCTGAGATTCGAAAGCTATGTATTTATCAGACAATAGCTCCTCGAAGCAGTGAAAAGTATAAAAGTGATTTGAATTATGCAAATTTCAAGTCCTAATGCGTTTTGAGAAAAAATAAACTTCCGTGATTATGGCATAGACTTTCAACATTCAAACCCCCGATTTTGTGTACCTTTGCGGTGCTATGTTACAGAAAACAGCCACTCTTTATCGAAACGCCTACGGAGGTATCTCTCGCGAAATTTGGCTTCTCGCCTTTGTGATGTTTATCAATCGTTCGGGGACGATGGTCATCCCTTTTATGAGCGTATACCTGACCCAAGCCCTCCATTTTAGTTTGGCACAAGCTGGCCTTGTGGTGAGTTGCGCAGGTGCAGGTGGGATATTGGGGGTCTATTTGGGCGGGAAACTGACTGACAAACTAGGTCATTATTACGTACAAATGGCAAGTTTGGCATTAGGTGGAAGCATGTTTTTTGTATTGATGCACATGCGTACCATGCCTACTTTATGCCTTACTACCTTTGCTTTAAGCTTAGTGGGCGAGGCGTTTCGTCCGGCCAATTCTACCTCAATTGCTTACTATAGTACGCCCGAAAATCGCACGCGTGCCTATGCTATCAATCGCTTAGCTATCAATATCGGTTGGGCTATTGGCCCCGCTTTGGGGGGCTTTTTTGCGACTATTGGCTATCAATATTTGTTTATTGCTGACGGCATTACCAATATATCGGCGGCTTTGGTGTTGTTGTTATTGGTCAAAAATCGTACCCAAGATAGCTCTTCCGAAAACCATAAAACTACCCAAAACCCAATGCCGCAGTCGGCATTTCGGGATGTGGTTTATATGCGGTTTGTGCTCTTTACGACCTTGTTTGCCGTTGGTTTTATGCAGTTTTTTAGCATGGTACCTGTTTTCTGGAAAACCCAACTGCACGTGAGCGAATTTTACATCGGATTGCTCCTCGGCACCAACGGCCTCCTCGTGGCAGCCTTTGAAATGATACTGATTTATCACATTGAGCCGCTGCGTCATAAGCTTGTTTTTATCAGTTGGGGCGTGCTTTTTTGTGGGTTGAGTTATTCGCTGTTTGTCGTTTTTCAGGGAATTGTATGGATATTACCATTGGCAGTAGTTACCATTACCCTAAGCGAAATGCTTGCAATGCCTTTCATGACCTCCTTCTCGATTGAGCGTTCGACGCCCCAAACACGCGGTCAGTATTCGGCTTTGTATTCGATGTGCTATTCGATTGCGCAAGTTGCCGCTCCTACTTTAGGAGGGCAAATTGCTACTCGTTTTGGCTATTATGTACTTTGGGGCGTGATTGTGGGTTTGATGCTTGTGGCGGCGGTGGGTTTTCGTTGGGTCAAAAATTTGTTAGAAAAAGAAACGTTTTCAACCTCCCCTCCCTCTTTATCATAAAAGCTTTAAGCCTCCTAAAATCCAATCGCGACTCTCAAGCCCGGCTGTATGTTTTTGAAGAACCCATTCCAATAAATCTCTGGCATGACCGTGATACGCTTATAAGTGGTAAACGCCGACGAAAAACGCCAAGTATGGGGTTGAAAATGCCCGTCTTCTTTGCCTTGATTATAGCCGAGTTGGAGCGAACCCACGCGCAAGTGTTTGGAGGTTGTTCCCCAAAGCCGCTGTTCGATTTTTTTGCCACGGTCATAAAAATTAATCCCCACGGTATAAAACGTGCTTCGTTGGGCTGTGAAATTGTCGGTTTGGGTTTTGTTGAAAGATACCGCCATTTCTACGCCTAAGTTTAGTCCTAAAATACTGTTTTTATAAAGGTACGTAAAGTCGCCACCAATCGTAGTGTAAGGGCGACCTGCGTAGAAACCTAAGCTAGTTTGTGCCCAAATAAGACTCATACTTGCTTTCCAAGATTTAGCTACTTCTGTCTTAACATTGAAGCGTTCGGGGCCAAATACCCGAAACGTCATCTCGCCTGCGTTGTGGCGGTCATAAGTTTTGGTCTTTTTCAATTGCTCCAATGTACTGGCCAAACGCTCGTTCAATTGTGTTATTTGCATTATTTCATCAGCATTGTTGAGGAGAAAATAAATCCCAAACCAATGTCCGTAGCGATTGTAGCGGTATTCGTTGTGGAGTTCGCCATGGAGAGCTTGGATTTGGTCGGGAGCCATTTGGTCGAGGGGTGGGATATTGTCAGGGTGCGGAATCCACTTTTCAATCACAATGGTATCTTGTTTTTGTTTGACTAGCATCGGCTCCGAAAAATTTTGAAAAATAAAACTATTCTGAGTTTGTGGATAAGCTTTAATGTGCAGTTGCCTACCTTTGGAATTGAGGGTGTATTGGAGTTTGTATGCAGTGGTGGGGTTGGAAATACTATCTTTTACTTTTTGATAATCTTCCACAAAAAGCCGCACCAACGAATCGAGGTTTTTAAATTTTTCAAAATCATCCCACCTATTGCCTGCTACCACCACCCGATTGGAGGTAGAAAGTGGAATCGTGATTTGGTACTGTTCTGTTTGGGCAAAAAGAGGGCTTAAGGTGCTGGTCGTCAGCACCCAAAAAAGCATGAGATGTTTCATGGGGTTATTTTATTTTGATGGTAAACAAATGGGTTTGCTGGGCGTATTCGGAAGGCGAATGACGTTTTTTTGTACTGATTTGTTCATGAATCCGTTCCATAGGATCGGTTTGTAGCTCATTGGCATGTACTACTTTCCAAGTTCGTTTTGTGGGATTATTAGTCGATACTTTGGCAGAAGGAGGGTTTTCTATCGTGGCGGCTACTCTATTTGAGTCAGGAGAATGTAATATGATTTTTTCAAGTTCTAAGATAGGTGTTGAAGGAACAAGCGGTGTAGAAATCGTACTTGTTTCACCTTGTATTTTGGCTATAGAAGGCGTTGGTAGTACTTGTTTCTTTTTTGATTTTACTTTACTGACTAGTATTGGTTTTTCTGAACTGATTTTGAGGGATTTTTGAAGATTGGAGGGTTTGGGAGGCGTTGGTGTAGCCGATAGCTGTACCGTAGTAGGCGGATTTTGACTTACCCAAATTCCTACAGAAATTAGCATTAGTAGAAGAGAGGCGGCTATGCCATATCCCCAATAAGTACGTTTTTTTGGGGTGATTTGAGGCTGTAGTTGTTGCCAAAAAGCCTCAGTATCAAAATTTACTTGGGGGGGCAGCGACTCGTCTAATGTCTCAAGGAGCTGCTTTATGTTTTTATCATTCATTTGTGCCATAGCGATAACCTTGTTTTTGAAGCCACAATCGCAGCAGCGCTTTGGCTTTGTGAAGTTGGCTTTTGGAAGTACTTTCAGTAATGTTGAGTTGGTGCGCAATTTCGGCGTGCAAATACCCCTCTACTACATACATATTGAATACTGTTCGGTAGCCGTCGGGTAGCTGAGTAATAGCGGCATAGAGAATTTCGGCATCTATCTCAGGGGAATTGTCGGTTTCGATTTCATATTCTATGGATTCGTCCAATGTCAACCACGAAATGCGCTGCTTGCGGAGGTGCATCAGGCATTCGTTGACCATGATTTTGTGTAAATAAGGGGCAATAGGATGCGTATCGTCGAGCTGATGAATGTTGTTGAAAAACTTCAAAAAACCATTCATCAGTACTTCTTGGGCATCTTGCGTATCACGCACATAGCGCACACACACCCTCATCAGGCGGTTGACGTAGGTATCGTACACCCTACGTTGGGCAAAAGGGCTACCTTTTTTGAGTTCTTTGATGAGGGTTTGTTCCATCTTCAATGTGCTTTCAAGGGTTATTATGCAGATGGAACGCTGAGGGTTGCCTAGGGGGAGGTAATTTTTCCCTAAAATTAAATCTATAATTAAACTTGGCTTCTAAAATCCCTACTGTGATGCGAGAATTTTTTTACCTAATAAGAGATTAGCGACTTGGGCACTGACGACTCTACTCGGTGCGGGGAGAAGTAGGTGGCTTGGTGGTGGTATCTGATATAGTATGAATATGTCTCCTATGTTTGAGAATAGTTATTGGAATGGCATTGATTTAGGATAGTTGTTCAAAAAGCGTTTTGGATGAGTTTTGTAAGGATTATTCAGTGGATGATTCTTTTTCAAAAATGTGTAAAGTACCACCACTGTCTAAGACATAAAGTCTATCGCCGTCTACTTGGGGGGCTTGGTGAAAACTAACATAAGAATATGCATCTAAACGAGGCATTGTTAGATATTCTAGCCAGTCTATAGTAAGCGACAAACGATTGAAAGTTCCCAGGATTTCTATTCCCAATTCGCTACCTAATGCAATAAAATACACATACTCATCGGTGTAGCAACAGTGGGTGATACTATAAGACTCTTCTGGATTTTTCCATAGTATTTTTACCTCTTGGGTAGTTAAGTCTATCTCAAAATAATACAAGTATTTGAGTAAATAGAGTTTATGGTTTTGAATATTCCAATAATAAGAACCAGTAAACCATTTTGTAATGTGAAAATAGGGGGCAAAATCAATTTTCCACAATACTTTTCCTGTTGCGACATCTAATCCTAATAATTGCTCACCTGCCATCCAAACCAAAAGTATATTTTCTGAAATTCCAATAATTTGCTGAATCTGAGCAGGTTTTGGGCCATCAAATTGATGCCACTTGTAAGGAGATAGGTCAGACTGCCATACTTGCTCTCCATTATGTAAAATTTGACTTATCGAATGAAATGAATAGATGAAAATAGCCACAGATGAAAAGAATATATTATCGAATTCATATTCTTTTTTCCACACATATTGTTTTGTTGGAATATCAAACCATGCTAAATATTTGTTTTGATAATTGTCACTTATAACTCTACTGATTATGGTGTTATGTATTAGGATTGCATTGCTATCTCTTAGAGTTTTTATTTGCTCTAAATTAAAGTTTTCTTCAAGATATAATATTGTCTTTTCTCCTTGAAAATTATTATTAACTAATAAAATATTTTCATATATATTGCAGTTAATGATATTAGAAAACTCTAATTCTATAATATTTTCATTGGATAATTTATTTAAAATAGATATCTTATTATTGGTTAATAATATATCATATTTTTTAGATATGACTATGCCTGTTTTCTGTGTATTATTAATATGTTTAAACATGCTTTATTTTGTGTTTATAAAGATAGTGTATTCATTAAACCAACTCGTGTTATTTAATCTTGCTAAGAACTCTTCGGGGTCTTGAGTGTTAAACAATTGTTGACATTTAGTTAACCCAATACCTCCATTTATTATTTCTTGGAATATTGCAAAAGCTTTACCCTGAAACATTGTTTTGAAAATATTTTTTACGTAAGCATCTGGGTCTGGTACGCCATGTTTTATCAACTTTTCTTTATCAAAAAAGTATCTTAATTGGCTCAAAGAGTTGATATTTCGTAAATAACATAAAAATTGTCCATAACTGCCGCAGCCAATCGAGAAATTGTAGAAAGAAGATTTGGAGCGATCACATTTTAATGGCCAATCTTCTTCATCTTCATCATTATCACGAGGTGTCCAGCTTTTAAATTCCACAATAATATCACCAGGCATCCGTACATCCAGTTGGCAACCACCAATTCTTTGTTCAAAATCTTGTACGTTAAGGTATTCCGCATTAATGATTTTGATTGCATATGCCGAAGGCTCCAGAACTCTTGTTGTCGAATTAGTTTATTAAATTCTTTGAAACACTCACAAGACACTCGTGTAAAGAGCCGTTTTCAAAACCCATAAAAAATGCCGACTCCTGGTGGAATCGGCACTGTTGGTGCAAACACTAAAATAGAGATGGATAAGACTAAAGCCTGATGACGTTTGTATCGGTCGTTTCTTTGATAGCTTTAGGCAAAAAAGCCCAAAGTAAAATATAAATAAAGCCCACAGGAATACCCGCTGAAAAGAAAAACGCGAGCACAAACAAAATCCTCATCAAAGCGCGGTCGATACCGAAATAATGAGCAACGCCTGCGGCTACTCCTCCCAAAACTGACTGATTAGTGATGCGATATAATCTGTTTGTTTCCATGGCTATTAGATTTTTAAATTTTATTACTAGCAAAAAGGCTGTTGTTTTATGGCTGTTTTTGAATTGATGTGATAAAGGTACTAGGCAATACACACTACATCCAATCGATTCTAAGCTAATGGATGTAAGACTGGATAAGTGGATGGTTTTGGGGATGATATTTGTATTAAATAGGTATTGTTTCTCACAAACACAACAAATTATGCGTCACCCAACTATATTTGCAGCCAAACAAAACAAAGCATAGCGCTATAACTTTGAAATCTCAAAGGATAGAGACTCAGAAGAAGGCGCTTTCGAGGCATTATAAACGATTGACTGTCAATGAAAGTTCTTAAGTTTGGCGGTACTTCATGTGGTACTGTAGAAAGTATAAAGCAGCTTATTAAGATTCTTGAAAACAACATTGCCCAAGGTGAAAAAATAGCAGTTGTGTATTCGGCTATGGGTGGCGTCACCAATCAGCTGATTGAAATCGGAAAAATGGCGGCCCAAGGCAATCCTGATTATTTGGATATGTGTAGGACATTGGAGGAGCGTCATTTTGGGGCCGTGAGAGGGTTGATTGACATCAAAAATCAATCAAGTGCCATCGCCAAAGTGCGCGGATTGGTCAACGAACTAGAGGATTTGCTACGCGGGATTTCGCTCATTCGGGAGCTTTCGGCGCGTACACTCGACCTGCTAATGTCGTTTGGAGAGCGACTTTCTACCACCGTCATTACCGAAGCAGTCAAAGCAAAAAGTTTGAAGGCCGAGTTTTGTGATGCTCGTAAGCTTATTCGTACAGATGACCACTTTGGCTATGCAGAAGTGGATTTTGAAATTACCAATGCCCAAATCAAAGCTCATTTTGAAGAAAGAGAAGCTCTTCAGTGCATTACGGGGTTTATTGGTTCTACCGCCGAAGGCATCACTACGACCCTTGGTCGTGGTGGTTCTGATTATACAGGGTCGATTTTTGGGGCGGCCTTGGATGCTGAAGTGATTGAAATATGGACTGACGTAGACGGAATGATGACAGCCGACCCACGCAAAGTATCTACTGCCTTTACGATTCCGACTATCACATATGCAGAAGCAATGGAATTAAGTCACTTTGGGGCCAAGGTGATTTATCCGCCAAGTTTACAGCCTGCTTTTGTCAAAAATATACCTATTAAAGTACTCAATACCTTCAATGTATCCTCTGAAGGTACTACTGTGCATACTATCCCGTATGATTCTCCTTACGCGATTACGGGCATTAGCTCCATTGACGACATTGCTTTGGTCAATGTCCAAGGAAGTGGTTTGATTGGGGTGGCAGGGGTATCGGCTCGGTTGTTCACGGCTTTGTCGAGACACCGAATCAGCGTTATTTTGATTTCACAGGCATCGTCAGAGCATTCGATTTGCTTTGCTATCGACCCCCGAAATTCTGATAGAGCCAAAGAAGTATTGGAGCAGACATTCGCCCCCGAAATCAGTGCTGGGGATATCGACCGTGATGGCATTCAGATTCAGAAAAATGTATCAATCATTGCCATAGTAGGAGAGGGAATGCGCCGAAATACGGGTATTTCGGGTAAATTGTTTACGGCTTTGGGCAAAAATGGTATCAATGTAGTAGCTACCGCTCAGGGCTCTTCGGAATTGAATATATCGGTGGTGATTCAAAAAAATGACCTTTCCAAAGCACTCAATGCGATTCATGGCGTGTTTTTTCAGTCAGAAGTCAGAAACCTCAATTTGTTTATTGTAGGTACGGGCTTGATTGGAAGTACGTTTATGAAGCAATTGGCGGCGCAGTCAGATTATTTGGCTAAAGAAAAGCTGCTAAAAATCAACGTAGTAGGACTAGCTCGTAGCAAAAAAATGTGGCTCAATCCCGAAGGTATTAGCCTTAACAACTGGAAAGATGAATTAGACGAAAATGGCAAAATGACGAGTTTGCCCGCATTTGTGCAGCGCATTCGCGAATTCAACTTGCCCAACAGCGTTTTCATCGATTGTACGTCCGACAAAGATATTATCCAATATTATCATCCCTTGCTTGACGCAAGTGTATCAGTAGTGACGCCCAACAAAGTGGCTAACTCAAGTGCTTATTCGGAGTATTTACGTCTACAACAAACGGCGGTTAGGAAAGGAGTGAAGTTTTTGTACGAGACCAACGTGGGTGCGGGCTTGCCAATCATCAATACCATTCAGGGATTAATGGCGAGTGGGGATAAATTCGTGAAAATAGAAGCGATTTTATCAGGAACTTTGTCCTTTATCTTCAATAGTTTTGTACCCGGAACTCGCTTTGTGGATATTGTGCGGGAAGCTAAAGCCAAAGGCTATACAGAACCCGATCCTCGCGACGATTTGAGTGGTCTTGATGTAGCTCGTAAAATCTTGATTTTGGCCCGTGAAACGGGCGTAGGCCTTGAAATGAGCGATATCCAAATTGACCCTATTTTACCTGACAATTGCCTTCAAGCTCCTACCGTTGATGACTTCTTTGTAGAATTGGAAAACTCGGATGCCTACTTTGCGGAACTGCTACAAGCGGCTACCGAAAAAGGAGAGAAGCTGCGGTATATCGCTACGCTCGAAAATGGCCGCGCTACGCTAGAGCTTAAAACGGTAGACGGAGAGCATCCGTTTTATTCGCTTTCAGGAGCTGACAATATCGTTTCGTTTACTACTGAGCGTTACAATACTCGTCCGCTTGTAGTCAAAGGCCCTGGCGCAGGAGCAGAAGTGACTGCCTCAGGGGTATTTGCGGATGTGATGAGTATCAGTAGTTATTTGGCGTAGGTTTTTGATGAAATTTTAAAAAAGAGGCTGTCCTACAAAGGCAGCCTCCTTTGTTTAGAAGATAGACGCAATGGTTTCTTCAGAATAGCCTCCACTTGAGGTCATGCCTTTGCCCCCAATCCCGGTGATGATTCGGATGTGGTCATCTATCTGATGTTCGTATATTTCGTCGGTGGTTTGGCTATAAAAGCCCGCCCAACTTGTCTGGATTTTTTCTACTGGAAAACTCACGATTCGCTTGGCTTCCTCAATCATCAATTGATTGATATAATCGCTCAGATGATAGCCCAAATCGTCCACGTTTTGGGCACCTGCATATTCGTGCGAATCTCCCACCACAATTGAGCCATCCAAAGCCTGCTTAAATAGGATATGAATACCCCATTTTTTGAGTTCTTCCAAATGCGGTGGCGTCGTAAGACTTGCATAAGAAGGACATTGCTGAAACGACTCGTAGCGTCTGATGGTAAGTCCCGTAAGAATATTGCCCTTCATTGCTATTGCTGGAAAAGGGATGGTTTGGAGCATTTGGAGTTTGCTTACCACCAATCCACTTTGCGCAAACAAATCAGGATACAACATCCGAAATTCGTGACCATTGCAAATCAGCACCTGTTCGGCTTCAAATTGTTTACGATTTGTCAAAGTGACCTGTGCTTTTCCATTGGTGCTTTCACAATTGGTAACGGTAGCGTTGTTAAGATAAGTTACCCCCGTTTGTGTAGCACAATACGCCAAAAATCGCTGCATTAGAAGAGGCGAATCGACGGTTACTTCCTCAGGAAAAAAAATCGCCCCTACGGGATATTCATTTCTCAAATAAGGGTATTGGGCAAGGCAAGCTTCTCGACTCAATAGCTCACACGGATAGCCTATTCCTACATAATAATCATACAGCTCGTTGGCAACCTGCCACTCGTCGGCATCAGAGGCAATATAGACTGAGCCGTTTTTCCGAATGGTCAAATCAGTTTTTGATTGTAAATCATGATACAGCTCCAAGCTTCGTTTGCCATACGTAAACCATCGTCCGGCAAGGCCGGAAGGTACTACTTGCCCAAAATTGCGAACTGTAGCTCCTACAGGGAAGTTGTCTTTTTCAAGAAGCAATACTGATTTGTTGCGTTTGGCGGCATGATAGGCGTGAAAAGTCCCCATAATACCCCCTCCTACCACAATCAAGTCAAAATGTGTTTTCATGTGTATAAATACTAAATCTGAATGCCTATTCTTGTAACAAAAATCTAGGTTAAATTTTTACTTTGGCATCTTCTAAAATATTGATGATCTCATCCACTGACCCAAGCAAGGCATCGTGGGGATGAGACACAAGTTGCTCCATGGTATGAGTGCCATTGATGACCCCTAAATTTAGGTATACTCCTGCGGCAGCACCAGATTGCAAATCAGAAGGGGTATCGCCGATGTTGATAACTCGCTTGGTGTCTGTAACACCTAGTAGACGCATCGCTTTCTGAATCATCAGGGGAGCGGGGCGGCCTTTTTCTACTTCATCGCTGGCAATAGAAGCTTGGATGATGGTAGCGTTGGTGCCTACTCGGTTTTCGTCGAGTCCTTCAAGCCAGCCTAGCTTTTCCAAAATAATATCAGTTACAACTCTGTAAAACCCTGTTGTCAAAGCGACTTTAATGCCTTGATTTTTAAGGTAATCAAACAGCTCAAGGCATCCTTTTGTTGGAAAAACGGGTTGTGTGCGATAATGCTCTTCTAGTACTTCTTTAAAAATAGCATACGATTCATCGACTTTGGTCTGAATATCTGGATGACCTTCGCCAAGGTTTTGGGTCCAAAACATTTCAAAAACAAATCTTTTAGCCAAGCCTTGGGCGGCTAAGATTTCTTCATCAGAGGCTTTCAATCCCGACATCTTAGCTGCTTTGGCAAAACAAGCCTCTACCTCGTGTTGGTCTGTAACGGTGGTACCCGCCATATCAAAGACCACTAGCTCAATTGGTTGCTGCTGCATATGGTTTATTTCAACTTTAGAATGATACAATGGTAATATTTTTCAAAGGCAAAGTTAACAAACTTCAAATTAAAGTTTAGCTAAAATATACTTTTTGTTGCAAAATTTATAAACCTAAAAGCGGTTTTGGGTGATTTTTAATGCGTTGAGAAGTGTTTAGTTATATTAAAAAAAATATTAATAATTACTTCACTATTAGTTAACTATTTATTAATTTCACTAAACTTAATTTGCATTGAGTTTAGTATGTCTATGTTCTTCATTTTCCACGTAAACCAATCAAAGTTATGCATTCTTTTTTACCTCAAAAACGCTGGAGGAATCCTTGGGTGTCAGTATTTCTATTGGCATTTTTATTGAGCACTACTATACTTGCACAAGAAGTAACGCTGCAAGGGACAATTACAGATGCCGACAACAATACCCCTCTACCGGGAGTAAGTATTGTGGTGAAAGGTACTAATCAGGGTACCAATACCGATGCCAACGGCAAATACCGTATTAATACCTCTTCTTCGGCTACTTTGGTTTTTTCGTTTGTTGGGTATAGTGCCCAAGAAGTGGCGGTGGGCAATCGCACTACGATTGATTTGAAAATGAGCCAAGACCTCAAGCAACTTCAAGAAGTAGTAGTAACCGCACTTGGGATTCAGAAAGAAAAGAAAACATTGGCCTTTGCTACTCAAAGTGTCAAAGGTTCTGACCTTATCAAAGCCCGCGAACCCAACCCTATCAACTCGCTTGTGGGTAAAGTAGCAGGCTTAAACGTAGGGGCAAGTGCGGAGCTTCTGCGCGCACCTCAGGTATCCCTCCGTGGGGGAGCACCCTTGTACGTAGTAGACGGGATTCCTATCAACTCCGATACTTGGAATATCAGCCCTGATGATATCGAATCAATGGACGTTTTGAAAGGGCCTTCTGGTACGGCTTTGTATGGCTTCCGTGCTCAAAATGGGGTCATCATGATTACGACCAAAAAAGGTTCTAAAGACAAAAGAGGCTTCTCAGTAGATGTCAATTCATCTACCATGTTTGATAAAGGATTTATTGCTATTCCCAAGGTACAAGACCAATACGGCCCCGGCGACCACGGCAAATATGCGTTTGTGGATGGCCGTGGTGGTGGAGTAAACGACGGAGATTACGACATCTGGGGGCCTCCATTGGATGGTCGTCTTTTGCCTCAGTATGACAGTCCTATCGACCCTGCCACCGGCAAAAGAATTCCTACTCCTTGGCTGCCAAGAGGTAAAGATAATTTGACTCGATTTATCCAAACAGGGATATTGTCAAACAACAACGTGTCGGTAGCAGCAAGCAATGACAAAGCGGATATTCGGGTGTCGCTTTCGCACCAATACCAACGCGGCGTAATTCCTAATACTCAGCTCAATATCACCAACCTCAACACTTCTTTGGGCTATAATTTTTCCAATAAACTGCGTTTTGAGAGTACGGTCAACTATAGCCGTCAATATACTCCCAATATCCCTGATGTAGATTATGGTCCCAACTCCCTTATCTACAACTCTATCATCTGGGGAGGCGCCGACTGGAATGTAGATGATATGAAACAACTATGGCAGCCTGGTAAGGAAGGAATCCAGCAAATCTATGCGGAGTATCAACGCTACAACAACCCCTGGTTTGTGGTAAAAGAGTGGTTGCGTGGACATTACAAAAACGATATTTATGCGTACGCTTTGGGTAAATACAAAATCAACGATTTCTTGAATGCTCAGTTGCGTACTCAAGTCACTACTTACGACATCCTTCGCACCGAAAAAATGCCTTATTCCGCTACTTCTTACGGACGTGAAGAAGCGCGTGGCGATTACCGCGAAGACCGTCGTAATTTGTGGGAAAACAATACCGACCTTTTGATAAATTTTGATAAAGAAATCGTTAAAAACATTACGTTGAAAGCTTCGGTAGGGGGAAGTATGCGTCTTTTTAGATACACCTCCAACTTCGCCTCTACCGATTATCTCAACGTGCCTGGCGTCTATAGTTTTTCCAACTCTCGCAATCCTGTACAAGCCTACAATTTCCAGTCTTACATGCGCGTGATGAGTGGCTACTATGCTGCCGACTTGTCTCTTAGTAAATATGCCAATATTTCACTGACAGGCCGTTGGGACAAAACTTCTACGCTTCCTTCTGGTCGTAATGTCGGATTTTATCCATCAGTGGGAGTGACTAGCGTTATCTCAGATTATGTAAAACTACCAGACGCGATTACTTTTTTGAAAGTGCGGGCGTCGTTTGCACGGGTAAAAGAGGCATTTACCCAAGCTAATATTGGGGTTCCGCCGGGTGCTCCTGTTTATTATGGTGCCAATTACAACTCTTCGTATGACGGGCCAAGTTACGGAACTACAGTGGCTTATAACATTTCGCGTCCTTACAACAACGAAGCCGCCGCTTACTATTCTAGCAGCTTGATTGATCCCAACATCCAGCCTTCGAGCCGTACCAACTACGAAGGGGGTGTGGAAATGAAGTTTTTGAACAACCGTCTTGGATTAGACGTGACTTATTTTAGCTACTTAGACGGTCCTCGTATTTTTGGATTGACGCTACCCGAATCTACGGGTTATGGAAGTTTGACCACCAACGGTATCAAGTCTCAGCGCAAAGGATTGGAGATAGCTGTTAGTGGCAACGTCATCAAAAATGCCAATGGATTTAACTGGGATGTGCTCGCCAACTGGTCTACTTGGCAAGAAACGCTGCGGGAGATTTATGGCAACCAAACCCGCTTGAACCAATTCTATAAAATCGGTGACCGCCTAGATGCTTATTATGGAACGGCTTTTGTGCGTACGCAAGATGGGCAGATTGTAAACGATGCGAGTGGGCGTCCTATCTACAATCCCGTTTCACAGTTTTTAGGTTATACCAATCCTGATTGGACGTTTGGCTTCCAAAACAAATTCAGCTACAAAAACTTCAATTTTAGCTTCCAGTTTGACGGACGTATCGGGGGTGTCATCGAAAATTATATCCAAAAACAAACCTTCCGTGGTGGGCGTCATATTGCCACCGTTCAAGGAGATATGGGCGTGGCTCGTTTGGCCGACACCGAAGGCCGTAAGACTTGGGTAGGCCCAGGCGTAGTATTGACAGGTGGCACGATTAGCTACGACCCAGATGGCAAAATTTTAAACTATGGCGAATTGAAATTCACCCCTATGTCGACTACCTATGCTACTTATCTCCAAGACTGGATTAGCCGCTATTACAACTCGACGGAAGGAAATATCATGAACCGTACCTTTGTAAAACTCAGAGAAGTTCAGGTGGGATACTCATTACCAGCAGGGCTTTTGGGTAAAAACATCCGCCAAGCCACTATTTCTTTGGTAGGTCGTAATTTGCTGTACTTTGCTCATTCAAAAGACCTTGATGTGGAGCAATTTGTCAACTATAGCAACCGCTCTTCGTCACTACAAACACCTACGTTGCGTCGTTATGGTATCAATATCAACTTCACCTTCTAAGCGTCGCTTCTTGTGAATGTTTTTTTCAAAATGACAAAACACTTTAAGACAATGAAAAATAAAAACATATATACCGTTTTTGTCTTTGGGCTAGTACTGTTATTGAGCAGTTGCCAAAGTTTCCAAGAACTCGAAGTAAACCCCAACGTACCCGTAAGTTCTCCCCCAAACTTGGTACTGAATGCTGTTCAGAATAGTTTCAATGAGCGTCCTTGGGGTAAAGAAACCCGCTGGAATCAATTTTATACCATTAATTACAACTATTACGGCAACAACGAATACGACTGGACTACCTCAGGTACTTACTTTGATGCGCTCAAAAATGTAATCAAGATGGAAGAAGAAGCCAAGAAAGTGACTGGAAAAGACCTGAATCCTTATTCGGCTTTGGGTAAGTTTTTCAAGGCGTATTTCTTTGTATGGATGACCCAACGCCTCGGTGATCTTCCTATGAACGACGCCCTCAAAGGCACCGAAAATATGACTCCTAAATACAATTCGCAAAAAGAGGTATATCTCCAATCGCTCAAGTGGCTCGACGAAGCTAACGACGATATGGGCAAATTGATTGCCTCAGGAGATGTGTTTTTTCAGGGAGACATCTATCTTGGCAACAACCTCCGCCAATGGCAAAAAGTCGTGAATACGTTTAAACTTCGGGTATTGGTGTCGTTAAGTAAAAAAGAAAGCGATGCCGATCTCAATATCAAGACGCGTTTTGCGGAAGTGCTCAACAACCCCACCAAGTTTCCAATCATGGCAAGTATGAGCGATAATTTGGCTTATAAGTACAACAATACTTATAACAAATATCCTCTCAATCCCGACAACTTTGGTTTTGACGCCACTCGTCAGCAGATGTCCTCTACCAATATCGACATTCTGAAAAGTATCCAAGACCCGCGCATTTTTTATATAGCCGAGCCCGCCGAAGCCCAAATCAAAAAGGGCCTCGCGCAAACAGATTTTGCGGCTTTTGTAGGAGCTAGCCCCGCCGAAAGCTTAGACGATATGTCAACGAAAGCGCTAAATGGTCAATATTCGTTTATCAATCGCAATCGTTATTATCGCAACTATACCCCCGAAAATACGATTCAAATTGGCTACATCGAAATGTGCTTCAATATCGCCGAAGCCCTCAACCGTGGTTGGGCAGCTGGTACGGCCGAAGAGTGGTATGTGAAAGGCATTCAGGCTTCGCAAGGTTTCTTTGACATCAAAAATGGTGACAATACCGTAGTACTCGAAACCCGTAATGGCGCCAATGCCTCTTCGGCAAGCTATACAGTGAAGTTCAATTGGGCTGATTTTTATGCGCAAGCAGCTGTTAAATATGCCGGTAACAACGCCAAAGGTCTGGAACAAATCCTTACTCAAAAGTACTTGGGCTTCTTTATGAACTCTGGCATGGAAGCTTTTTACAACTGGCGCCGCACAGGCTACCCTGCCAATTTTGCCAAAGGTGGGCCTGGTACGGGAAATTCGGGCGTCATCCCGCGTCGGTGGTTGTATCCCAACTCTGAGCGGATTTACAACGAAACCAATTATAAAGTTTCTGTCCAATCGCAGTTTGGCAAAGCAAGTGAATCTGTCAATGATGAACTATGGATTTTAAAGTAGTATTTTCACATAGGTTTAAAATTGAAGATAAAAGTGGGAGTAGATTTCTCTCCCACTTTATTCTATTTTTGAAGAAGGCGTGTAATGTGTTGTTTAGCAATCACTTACGGTTAACGGATAACGAACAACCGTGCTTTAGTACTTAATTTCTTAAACCCAACTCTCTCTAAAACCCTCCTGTATGCTTATGAAAAAAGTGTTATTAAGTATTTCTTTCTTTTGGGTGTTTACAGTAGCTTATACCCAACGCCAAACCGAAAATATCATCTTAATCACCACCGACGGCTTGCGATGGCAAGAGGTGTTTGGGGGAGCTGACTCTAGTCTTTTATTTGATGCGACTTATACAAGCGATACGGCCAAACTCAAAAAACAATTTTGGGCTAATACTCCCCAAGAACGCCGTCAAAAATTGTTGCCTTTTTTTTGGGAAACAATCGCCAAACAAGGCCAACTCTACGGCAATCGCTGGAATGACAGCCGCATGAATATTTCCAATACTTACTGGTTTAGTTATCCAGGCTACAGCGAAATATTGTGTGGCTATGTAGATGACCAAATCAACTCCAACGATAGCAAAGACAACCCCAACACGACTGTTTTGGAATTTATCAATCAACAACCCAAGTACAAAGGGAAAGTGGCTGGCTATGCTACTTGGGATGTGATTCCGCATATTGTCAATGAAAAAAGAAGCGGTATCCCCGTCAATGCAGGCCATGAAGCCGTAAGTGGTACGAACCTTACCGAGCGAGAAAAATTATTGAACGAAATCCAAGAAAAACTGCCCAGCCCTTGGGGGATGACTCGTCAAGATTTCATTACGTACTATATGGCCAAAGAATATATTCAAAAAAATAAACCCAAGGTATTTTTCTTATCTTTCGACGAAACTGACGACTATGCTCACGCCGGGAAATATGATAACTATCTCCAAACCGCTCATATGGTAGATGCTTTTATCGCAGATTTGTGGCAATACCTCCAATCCCAACCTCAGTATAAAGGCAAAACTACTATTGTGCTTACAACCGACCACGGTCGTGGACATACCCCCAAAGCGCGCTGGAAAGACCACGGCACCAAAACCCCCGATTGTTTTCAGATATGGATGGGTGCTATGGGGCCTGATACCCCCGCATTGGGCGAAGTAAAAACCGAAAAAGTATTGTTTCAAAATCAAATAGCCCAAACTTTGGCGCACTTTTTAGGATTAGATTTCAAATGTGAACACCCCGTAGGAGAAGCAATTCCCACGGTTTTAAAAAAGTAAATAATATGACACCTACTACCTCTCTCGACGAAATACGTCGCTTATTTGAAGCACAAGGCGATGAGCAATACTATGGCGAAGATGTAAGCCAACTCGAACATGCGGCCCAAGGAGCAGACCTCGCCCGTAAAGCAGGCTACGATAAAGAAGTACAAGTAGCGGCGTTTTTGCACGATATTGGGCATCTTATGCCAGCCGCACAAGAAGAAGAACTTATGGCTATATACGGTCGCAAAGACCACGAGGAAGTGGCCGCCGATTGGCTACGTGACCAAGGCTTTCCCGAAAAAGTATGCGTGCTGGTGGCCAACCACGTAAATGCCAAGCGGTATTTGACTTACAAAAATCCAAAATACTTTGCAGGATTGTCGGAAGCAAGCCGTAAAACTTTGGAATTTCAAGGAGGACCAATGCAAGCAGAAGAGGCTACACAGTTTGAACAGAATCCTTATTTTGAGCTAATCATTCAGATGCGGCGGTGGGATGAAGCCGCTAAAGTAACAGGCCTAGCCAAGCCCGATTTAGAAAAATATCTATCGCTGTGCGAAGAGGTGTTAGGCCAATCTTAGTTCTTATTTCAACTTAGTAAAATACCCAGACCACTAATAGCTCGACCCGATTCATTGTTTGGGTCGAGCTGTGAAAACCATCGAAAAACAAAACCTTTGACGAGGTATTGCTACCTCGCTTTCTTCTTTTATTCCCTAAAATATACATAGTATTGGTTTGTGGAGAAGGATAATATTTTCTGTTAGCACCGTGCTTTAGTCCATTTAGCTTTATCGGTAAATACTCCCAAGGTCGTCGGTATTCTTGGCTGTTTCATCGCTTTTCGGTAGATGTGGGCTAAACCTTTTGCTATTTTATTTTTCAAAGGAAAAATACCATACACCATGTATATATCACGCATACTCTATTTATTCCTCGGTGTGATTGTAAGCACCACCTCATTATTAGCCCAAAACGTAGATGTAAAAGGCCGCGTTGTGGATGGCAGTGACCAATCTGCCCTTATTGGCGCCAATGTTTTATTGGTCAGTCGTGCCGACTCCACCGTTCGGTTCGGAACAGTCGCCGACACCGTGGGGGCCTTTACTTTTAGAAATATTCCGACAGCCAGCTATCGCTTGATGGTTTCGTTTATTGGCTATACCAATCATGACCAACAGATAAATCTTCGCCGAACAAGCCCCGATTTAGGCAAAATTGAAATGAAAGCCGACGGGCAGCTCCTCAATGATGTGATTGTGAAGGGCATGGCCGAGCGGGTGGTGCAAAAAGGAGATACTACTATCTATAATGCGAGTGCTTTCAAGACCAATCGCGATGCTTCGGCGCAAGATTTGATTGAAAAAATGCCCAACATTACCATCGAAAATGGGCAAGTAAAAGCCCAAGGCGAAAATGTACAACGCGTAACAGTAGACGGACGCGAGTTCTTTGGAGATGATGCCACATTGGCGCTCAAAAACCTACCTGCCGAAGTGATTGATAAAATTCAGGTATTTGACCGCTTGAGCGACCAAGCGCAGTTTACGGGTTTTGATGATGGCCAAACTACCAAAACCATCAATATCGTCACGCGCTCTGACCGAAATAATGGGCAGTTTGGGAAACTATATGCAGGCTACGGAACCGACGGCCGCTACATGGCGGGCGGTAGTACCAATTACTTCAAGAAAGACACGCGTATTTCGCTCATCGGTATGACCAACAACATCAACCAGCAAAACTTTGGTAGTGAAGATTTACTAGGCGTTTTGGGCGGTTCTGGCGGCGGTGGTGGCGGCAATCGTGGCGGCGGTGGCAATCGCGGTGGTGGTGGCAACCGTGGCGGCGGCGGCGGTAATTTTGGCGGCGGAAATGCTAGCTCAAATTTCTTGTCGGGACAGCAAGGAGGTATCAACAAAACCCACGCAATAGGTCTCAATTATTCTGACAATTGGGGTAAAAAATGGAAAGTAACGGGAAGTTATTTTTTCAATGATGCCAACAACAACAACGAGAGCCAATTAGCTCGTACTTTTTTCTCCACCCAAGGTACTGGACAATTGTATAACGAAGATTATTTTTCGGCTAGCAACAACACCAATCACCGTTTTAATGCCCGTTTAGAATATACTATCAATACCAAAAACTCAATCATTTTCACTCCTCGTTTGAGTTTCCAAGACAATACCTCTTATAATACCCTTTTTGGCGCTAATAGCTTGGCTGGACAGCCTTTGAGCCAAACTCAGACTGACAATCAGGCCAATACCAAAGGCTATAATTTCAATAATAACATTTTGTGGAGACACCGTTTTGGTAAAATTGGCCGCACGCTTTCGGTAGGTCTTACTACTTCGGCCAATGACCGTAATGGAGAGTCATCTCTCGAATCAGTCAATCGCTATTTTGGGCGTTTGACGTCAGATTCTTTGCAGATTACAGATCAGAAAACAGAGACTTCTGGCAGCGGCTATACGATTTCGGGTAATATTTCCTTGACCGAAAATGTGGGTCGCGGTGGGCAATTGCAGTTGAATTATGTGCCTAGTTATACCAAAAACTACTCTAGTCGTAATACTTATAATTATGACCAAAGTACCAGCGAATACAGTACGCCTGATTTGAGACTTTCTAATGAGTTTGACAATACTTATATCACCAATCGTATTGGAGGAAGCTACCGGATGCGTATCAAAAAAACAATGGTGACCGCCGAATTAAATTATCAAAATGCGCAACTTAGTGGAATGCAAAACTTCCCACAGAAGTTTGAAACAGTGCGTAGTTTCAACAATATCTTACCTTCGGCGATGTTGATGTATCGTGGAACCGACGGAAAAAGCCTGCGTATTTTTTATCGCACTTCTACCAATGCACCTTCTATCAGCCAATTGCAAAACGTAGTGGATAATTCAAATCCATTGTTTCTCAAAACAGGGAATCCTGATTTGAAACAAGAATACAACCACAATATGTCGGTTCGGTATGGTTTGACAAACGCCAAAAAAGCACAGAGTTTCTTTATCAATGTCAATGGGTCGTTTACCCAAAACAATATCAGCAATACCACCTTCATTGCCACTAAAGATACGGTAGTAGCAGGTTTTCCGCTGAAAATAGGCTCGCAGTTTAGCCAGCCTGTAAACGTAAACGGCAACTGGAACATTCGTTCGTTTATCACTTATGGATTACCCGTAAAATCGTTGAAAAGTAACCTAAACTTTAATCTAGGAACGGGCTATACACGTACGATTGGGTTGATCAATTATGCCCAAAATACTTCCAATACTCACTCTATTACGGGAGGATTGGTGTTGAGTAGCAATATCAGCGAACAACTTGATTTTACTTTATCGGTCAATGGAAACTACAATACCGTCACTAACACCCTTCAGCCTGCTTCCAACGGAACTTATTATTATCAAAATAGTAACTTCAAACTCAACTGGCTGACCAAAGCAGGTTTCTTTGTCAATACCAACCTCAACCATACCTTTTACACAGGTTTGGGACAAGATTTCAATCTCAACTTTACATTGTGGAATGCGGCGGTGGGTTATAAATTCTTGAAAAACCAAGCAGGAGAGTTGAAACTAAGCACTTTTGATGTATTAGGTCAAAACAATAGTATTAGTCGTAACGTCACCGAAACCTATATCGAAGACCTCAAAACTCGAGTATTGCAGCGTTATTATATGGTAACTTTCACTTACACTTTGCGTAATTTTCGGTAAGAAGGTTATCAATTAAACACTTATCTTTGTGGGTCTTTGCTAATATGACTGCCAAGTTCGGAGGAGCTTGGCAGTTTTTAATAATTCACCATGAAAAAAATTCTTATTACGGGTTCTAACGGACTTTTAGGGCAAAAGTTGGTAGAATTGCTCCTCAAACAGCCCCATGTTCAGTGTATTGCTACGGCACGCGGTGCCAATCGCCTCCCTTTCACCGAAGGATATGCGTATTATTCAATGGATATTACCGACCGCGAACAGGTAAATGACGTAATGGCACAGGTAAAGCCCGACGTCGTAGTGCATGGTGCTGCTATGACCAACGTAGACCAATGCGAGTTTGAAAAGGAAAACTGTTGGGCTCAAAATGTGAAAGCGGTAGAATATATCGTAGAGGCTTGTCAGCAGCACAATATATTCCTTTGTCATGTATCCACCGATTTTATCTTTGATGGTACATCTGGCCCTTACACCGAAGAAGGCGAGGCAAATCCACTGAGTTTTTATGGCTGGAGCAAATATGCTGCCGAAAAAGTAGTCGAACATTCCAAACTTCGGTGGGCGATTGCGCGCACGGTGCTTGTGTACGGGATTGCGTATGATATGTCTCGCTCCAACATTATTTTATGGGTAAAAAAATCGCTTGAAGAAAAGAAGAATATCAAAGTTGTAACAGATCAGTGGCGCACCCCTACTTTAGCCGAAGATTTGGCAATGGGCTGCTTCCTGATTGCAGACCAAGAAGCTGAAGGGGTTTTCAATATTTCGGGTAAAGATTTACTGACCCCTTATGAAATGGCCATCATGACGGCTGAGTATTTCGGGCTCGACAAATCACTCATTGCCCAGGCTGACTCTACCACTTTCACCCAGCCAGCCAAACGCCCCGCTCGTACGGGCTTCGTATTGGATAAATCACAAACAATACTCGGTTATGCTCCCCATACTTTTACTGAAGGAATTGCCATTTTGGCAGGGCAATTGCAGTAACGCTGAACGCTGCCAGCCTTTCGAAGGCTGGTAGCGTTGTTTGGTGTAACCAAGCGCTGGCGGCCTTCTGAAGGCCGCCAGCGTTGCGTTAAAACTGGAAGTAAATAAATTGATTGGAACCAAATACCCCAAAGAAATAAGTGACAATCGTAAGGCCAATGAACAGCATCCAGAATGTAGAGTCTTTACGGGTAGGAATGTGTAATACGTAGTGTTCTTTTATTAATAAGAATAGAATCAATAAAATACAAAACCACATCTCGGTGGTATTGAGCGCCGATTGAAGGGTATCCGACAATGACAAGTGAGCGATTTTGTTGAGAATCAAAAATGAACTTCTTACTTCTTCTCCTACGGTAAGGTCGGGGCGGTCGCCTACTGCAAAGAACACCCACGTAAACATGACAAGCAAAAATGTAAGAATGACTTGTAAATAACCATACCAAGTGGTTTGGGGAAGGGTGATGTTCCAGCGTTTGAAGAATTTGTCACGAATAGCAGCCGCTACTAAGTACAACCCATGTAAAAATCCCCAAATAATAAAGTTCCAACTAGCACCATGCCACAGCCCACTCACCATAAATACCGTGAATCGGTTGAAATAAGCCCTTGCTTCTGGCACCCGATTTCCGCCCATAGGAATATATAAATAATCCCTAAACCAAGAAGAAAGAGAAATGTGCCATCTTCCCCAAAACTCGGCAATAGACCTCGAAAAATAAGGCGTTCGGAAGTTTTCCATCAGCTTGAATCCCATCACCTGTGCCGAGCCAAGGGCAATATCAGAATAGCCCGAAAAATCGCAATAAATCCGAAACGTATAAAAAAAAGTAGCCACCAAGAGAGTCAGGCCATTGTGATGAGTAGGGTCGAAGTAGGCAGGGTCAGCCATGAGAGCGAGGCGGTCGGCCACTACCGATTTTTTGAAAAAACCAAAAGCCATTCGCATTAAGCCTGCTTTTACGTTTTCCCAATCGTAAGCATGATTTTCGTGAAACTGATGTAGCACATTTTGAGGACGCTCAATCGGCCCTGCTACCAATTGTGGATAAAACATCACATACAGCGCATAGATACCAAAATGCCGCTCAGGCTGCTGATTGCCACGATATACTTCAATCGTATAGCTCATGGCCTGAAATGTGTGAAACGACAACCCAATCGGGAAAATAAAATCGGTGTAAACATGCTTCAGGATAGGAAGACTCCACTCAAGACCTATTTTCCAACTAATGGCGTTGAAGTTTTCGGCAAAGAAATCGAAATATTTGAAAATCGCTAAAATCCCGACATTGGTCACAATACTGAGTACCAATAGCAACTTTCGCCGGCTACCGGTATGATTGGCTATCCAAATTCCCGCAAAGTAATCGATGACAATCGTAAGCAGTAATATGAGAATATAAATAGGCTTGAAAACCATGTAGAAATAACAACTCGCCATCAATAAAAGAAGCCATCGACTTCTCCAACGAAGGCTGTAATAAGCGAGTGTTACGACAATAAAAAACAGTAAAAACTGAACAGAAACGAATATCATACCCGATGATTCTTTGGAATCTAAAAAAAGTAATGAGGTTATTTCCTTAAAACTTCTTTCTCAATAATTTCTTCTTTTACGATGTATAGAGGACGACTTTTGGCTTGAAAAAAGATTCTTAAAACATACTCCCCAATAATTCCCAAGGCAATAAGCTGTACGCCACTAAACAAGATAATGACAAACAATAAAGCGGTAAAACCCTCAATAATATCTTCAAAAAATAATTTTTTAATCACCACCGTGACAAAGTATATCAATGCAATGCAAATTGCCGTACCTCCTGCCCATGACATGAATTTGATAGGAAATTCGCTGAAATTAAAAATACCATTATAAGCCAGTCGGAAAAGCTGTTTAAATGAATATTTGGACTCTCCTGCCATGCGTTCGCTTCTTTCGTACTCAATCCCCACTTGCTTAAAACCTATCCATGAGCGCATACCTCGTAGGTAGCGACTCTCTTCGGGCATTTGATTCATAATATCCGCTACACGACGGCTGATGAGCGCAAAATCCCCACTATCAAGTGGAATATCTACGTAAGAAATAGATTTGAGAAGGCGATAAAACAAATAATAACCACTACGCTTGATGAAATTTTCTTTACGTTTTCGCCGAACGGCATATACGACGTCATACCCTTCTTGGAGTTTTTTATAAAAATCTTCAAGCAATTCGGGCGGGTCTTGCAAATCACCATCAATGATAAACAACGCCTCCGTGCCTCTTGCTGCCGCCAAGCCTGCTGTTAAGGCCAGCTGATGACCATGATTTCGTGATAAAAATACACAATGATAACGCGCATCGGTAAGCGCTATTTGGCGCATTTGCAGCGGCGTATCGTCGCGACTACCGTCATCAATGAGCACTACTTCTACGCGCAGTGACAAGCTATCCATTAGACGATTGAGTCTTTCTATGAGATGTGGAAGCGAAGCTGACTCGTTGTATAAAGGTGCTACAATGGAAATTTGAGGGAGATTCAAGGTGAAGCGATTGATTTGTGTTGAAAAAACAAAAATAGACAAAAGTGAGTGAATATCAGGGAAAGGTTACGGATTGTTGGGTATTCCAAAGTTGATTCCCGTTTTTTTGTACCACCCAAAGACCCACGCGATAGATCTCATTTTCGATTACGCCTTTTGGACAATTGATTCTGAAACCTTTTTGGGTGCGAGAACGAGGAATGAGGGGTTCTGCCGAAAATACGTAAAAATGAGCTGGCGAAGTTAAAGTCACAAATACCCCTTCTTCTTTACTGTTTACAAACTCAAAAGAATCGTTATATACCTCAAGACCGTAGGAGAGCATTTCTGTCTTTACGTTTACTCCTGTCTGTTGAGTACTATCACGAAATAGCGCTTCAAGCCGAGATTCTTGAGATGAAATAAGCGGCTGAGGAAATTGATAAAAACCATGAGATTTACTTCTTTCAAAAGTATTGACTACAAACTCCGCAAAAGCTGACTTTTTTTCGGCTCCCAAGCCCACACCGTTGCGTTGTTGGTTAAGGGCAAATGCAAGACGTTGTTTGCGGTCTTGGGTTACTTGCGGCACAAAATGCCAATAGGAAGAAGCCCAAGAGGCAAGCGAACTGCCTATAAATATAACTAGGAGTAGAGAATACCACCGGCCACGGAAGATTTGCAAACTCAATAAACACGTCATTGCCATCAAAGTACCAGGATAGATTTTATAGGTAGCCCAAAGTACTAACTGATAATCGAAGCGAGTACGAAAAAATACGACTAAAGCACTATTAATAAATAAATACACAAAACAACTCACCCAAAATGCGGCCCATGGTGAGGAAAGTTGCTGAAAATAGCCGTTTTGCTCATAATGCTTTCGAGCAAAAGCAGGCACGATTCGTTGCCAACGCGTCGATATACTGAGGGCTCCTAGTACATAATAAATGAAAAAGCTGACAATCGTGATGCCACCTATCACTGGTAAAAGCATTCGTTTTTCGAAGGTAATGCGTGGAAACCAATCCAAAATCCCGCCCGTAAACGCAAAAAAACCTATAATGACCTTAAAGGGATGATTAAAGAAATAGATAAACCCTTCATCATTGCCTTGCACAAAAGCATAGCCAGAGAAGTAACCCACAATCGCCAAAACTCCCGTAATAATCCATACAATGAGACGGTTCCATTGACCAAGATACAATAAGAACAAAGTCCCCGCTGGCCACCCCATGACCCCGTTTCCCATGCTGTAAGTACCCACTATTGCTACAAGAATAGCACCCGCAAACGCACTTTTGGAGGGTTTGGTCAGTAAATAAAAACTAAGAAAAACTTCAAAAATGATAAGCTGATACTGCAATGACATGATAGTCATGAAGGTCATGCTATAAAATTGCAGATTGAATATAAAAAAGGCCGCCGGAATCAGCCCATAGAGTACGCCTTTGTGCTTGAGATAAGCCCGCGAAATCACCAGAAAAATACCCAAAACGGTGAGATTTCCAATGAAATTTAGGGTTCTGAAATTAATGGTATTAGTAAAGAGATATTGTAGATATACAATCAACCGAGCGGATAAAACCCGGTGCTCGTTGTTGGGGCGAAGCAAGGCTGCTGCCTTGCCATACCAAGAGGGTGCATCGAGATATTGGGCTAAAAAGTAAGGGATATTTTCGATGTCATCAAACCACGGGACATTGATAGAATAGCCAATGCTAAAGCCGTAAAAAACGACAATAGGGACTAAAATAACGGCAAAAATGATATATCGCTTGCTAGAACTCAATGGATGAATATCTAAGTGAACAGAATGATTTAGGGTTTAGACTCGTTGGAGGGTTTAAGTACCACTGCTTTTTTACCAAAATATCCTCCGATACACCTACTCCAAAGATGATCAGGATTAGGATTGGCATCATCTAAATAAAGTGAAAGAGGCTTTGAATGAAGTGGCTCTACATATACCGTATCGGTGGCACTTTGCTCTATAAAAGCATAGCGTTCTTTAAGTTCGGTATCATAAGCTGCCGCTCTCCCCTTGAGCCAATCGCCGTATATCATTCGTAAGTTGGGACTAAAAAGAGCACTCACCAAAATCAATGACGCCAATACAGCTTTGATAGAAGGTGGGAAATACCATTTTTTTGCACTTAGCCAGTTTTTTTGCACCACATAGTGTACCATCACTGCTAACATATAAAACCACCCTAGCAAGAAAAAAAAGTAGATGGAATTGACCACGCGAGGTGCCGGCTCAATTCCAATTCCATAATAAGAGGGGAAAATTTGTACAAACAAAATTCCAAAATAAGCAATCAAAACAACCCACAAGGGCACTGACAAGAGGCGGTTGAAGGATTGATTTCCGAAAGTTTTGCTCAAAAAAACAATCCATAAACTAGAAAATACAAGCAAAGGTGTACGCAAAACCCAGTCTATACCTAGCTTTATCAATTTTTTGATAGACTCAATTGCCGAGAAAGGGATATTACGGCCTTCGGGATTGCCACTCATACGGAGCTGATTGCCCGGAGAACTAAAAAAAAGATAACAAGAAAAAACACAAACCCCAATAAGAATAAAAGCAAACCAATCCCAACGGCGATTGATAATCAGCTGATATCCCCACCAGCCTACCACTAATAAAATGATGATAGTGAGATTGGTCTCACTACTCCCTATAACTGCAAAAACCAAAAAACTGGCTAGTACCGCTGTTAAGGTCTTGAGGGTGCCTTGAGGGAGTTGATACCAACGTATCATTACCACAATCCAAGTGAGGGTAAGAATATTGGGAACTGTGTAAGTCACAAAAGCGGCCATCCAATAAAACGCCTCTGCAATACTCGACATTCTTAATACATACAAAAAAGTAAGTCCTCCTATAAGCCCCCAAAGACTCAATTTTGACCATTTTGGAAATATTTCTTTGGCAAGTAAGTACAAAACATATGTTTGCCACAAAATCAATAAAAAAGACAAAAGTTTGAAACCACTTGCCCACTTGACCACGAGCGGATTGGAGTGGTTGAGAAGAATACCAAAGTACCTACCCGTCCATCCTGTATAGTAAGCATTCATTGCTTCAAAATACCCAAACTTAAATACCGTGTCGATATAACAATAGTCGTCGATAGGTGAAGGATGATTGTACAACGACAGTACCAATAAAGGAAGCAGCCCTACTACCAACAAACCAACATTGAAAAGGTCCTGAAAAATGGGTTTTTGTAAGGTTTTAAACATTTAAGTACAGAGTCGTTATCAGTGATTAGTTAATGAATAGGGTTGTCTTATCGCGACATTGCAAGCTTTAAGGATGGATTTGATCTTTGACTATTTTTTCAATAATATATCGTGGGCGGCCTTTTACTTCTTCATATATCTTACCCACATACTCTCCGATAAGCCCTAATGCGATCATATTGGCTCCACTAAAAAAAGTCATCGGTAGTACAATCGACGTCCAGCCGGGGACGGTACTTCCAAACAAATAAGAAAAACCAATATAACCCGCAATCAATAAAGCGATAAAAAAATTGAACGCACCAAAGTACAGCACCAATCGCATCGGAAAAGTACTGAAAGAGGTGATGCCGTTCCAAGCGAAAAGCAGCATTTTACTAAGTGGGTATTTTGTTTCGCCCGCTTCTCTTTCCAAACGTTTATAAAAAACCTTTTCGGAACGGAAACCAATCAAAGGAATGATACCCCTCAAAAATAAATTTACTTCTTTGAAACTCTGAAACTCTTCCAAAATACGACGGTCCATCAACCTAAAATCAGCGTGATTGAATACCACAGGGACGCCCATCCAATGCATAAGCTTGTAAAATGATTCTGCAGTAGTGCGTTTAAACCAGCTATCACTGCTACGATCGTCGCGTACGCCATACACCACCATAGCTCCCTCTTGGTGCTGAACTATCATTTTGCCGATGGCCTCTATATCATCCTGCAAATCGGCATCAATTGTGATAAAACAGTCAAACTCTGAAATATGCTCCATCAAGCCTGCAAGGATAGCACTCTGATGGCCAAAATTTCGCGATAGTTTGACCCCAATACTTGTAGGGTCTTTTTCGCAAATGGCTTCGATGATTTTCCAAGTACGGTCTCGGCTTCCGTCGTTGACAAAACAGATTTTACTTTCTGATGAAATTTGATTTTCGGCTACCAAACGAGCGCAATAGTCGCGAAGGGTATGATGGGTTTTGGCCAGTATTTCTTCTTCGTTATAGCACGGTACAACAAGCAGTAACTTAGTAGGCAGCATTGATTATTGTTTTCAGTATCGGGCAAAAATACGGCACTTTCCATAACCGAACGTTATTTAAGGCATAGATTTTATTTTTGGGTAGACTTTAGGCGTTGTTTTTACTACTTATAAGAAAAAAAGAAACCAATATTTTTGGTATATATTCATGATTATATTTAAAGATTTTAATATCTTGTACTACGATTTCTAGGAAATGTTTAACTTTCGGCCTCAAATGTTAGGTATAAAGAATCCAATAGCATGTTTCTGCATCAGGTCGGTCACTATTTACCCGAACAAGTAGTTGACAACGAACATTTTACAAAATTAAACGGGCTTTCCGACGAGTGGATAGTACAACGTACCGGCATCCAATTACGACGCAAGGCGGCTTCTGCTGAAAACTCACACACGATGGGAGTAGAAGCAGTCAAAGCTTTAACGGACAATATTCAAGTAGATATCAAAGAAGTAGATTTAATAGTAGGGGCTACCTATACGGCTTATGATACTATTGTGACTTTGGGGCACGCCGTACAGCATTATCTCGAAATTCCCAATATTCCAGTAGTCACTATTTCATCGGCTTGTTCGTCGTTGCTCAATGCCGTCGAAATCGTAGAGGGTTATTTTGCCCTGAACAAAGCCACCAAAGCATTGGTGATTGCTTCGGAGCACAATACTGGCTACTACAACGAAACCGACACCGTGTCGGGGCATTTGTGGGGAGATGGAGCTGCTGCACTGCTCATCACGAAAGAGCGCCTTTACGAAGGTGACATGGAAATAAAGGCATTGTTGACGGGTGGAGCAGCCACTAGTGGCAAGGCTATCGAAGCCGTGGTATTGCGTCCCAACGAGCGAGGCGTAATCATGCCTTTTGGTAGAGATGTATTCATCAACGCCTGTACTTACATGCCCAAAGCCAGCCTAGAAGTGCTAGAACGCTGCGGCCTCACGATAGAAGATGTGAGCTATGTACTGCCTCATCAAGCCAATTTGCGTATCAGTGTCAATGTCATGAATACGCTGGGCTTACCAGAAGATAAACTGATTTCCAACATCCAATACCTTGGCAATACTGGCTGCGCAGGATGTGCCATTGGGCTTTCAGAACACTGGAATCGATTCCAAAAAGGAGACCGCATCATCATTACTGTGTTTGGAGGCGGATATTCGTACGGAGCGATGCTGCTAGAAAAATAAGGGGATTTAAAAACCCCAACCACAAGAGGCTATTTGACTTACTAAATAGCCTCTTGTGGTTGGGGTTTGTTGTAAGTGGTATCTATTGTAAAGCTGTCGTAGAGGCATTGTAGACAGGCCATACCCCTGGACGAGGAACACTCACTCCTTTTGTAGAGCCTTTGGCATTGTTGTCTAAGCCAAAATAATAAAGAGGGTGCCCTCTAAATACAAGCTGTTTGCGACCAAATACGTCAATCACCGTAAAATCACTAGCCGACAAATTGCTAGGCAAATTGCTAGGAATGGCGATTTCAGCTATAGGCCAAGTAGCGTTATTGCTAAAATCAGATTTAGTATAAGCGTTTGTATTTTTTTTATCAGGCACATATCCATACAATGTTCTGCCTGCGGCATCCACAAGATAGACTGTCTTACCATCACCAACGGTATAGTCTGCTAGGTAATTTTTACCGTCATTACCTACCAATTGGGCATTGGCAAAAAACAATGAATAGTTAGTTTTGGCCACAAACCATACATTATTAGCTTTTTCGCCAGTTATATCGCCCGCTTTGGTATCGCCCGAATAGTAATATAGTGGCCAACCTTTGTAGGTAGTTTGTTTGGTACCGTCACTGCGTGTGATTGTTCCAAAATCAGCGGCGGCCAAGTCAGTACTTAGGGTGGGAGATTCTTTGTAAAACACGGGCCAATTCGTCAAACAATTGCCAGTGCATTGGGATTGACCCGAAATATCTGACGCAAAGAAATACAGCGTTTTACCGTTTGCGCCAGTAAGCACCTGCCCCAAGGTGGTCTGACCAAGTGATACGTCAAAAGTAGGGGTGTTATCTGTTTTGGTACAAGCTGCTATAAACAACATAACCCCAAGACTGAGTAATAAAGATGATTTTTTCATGAAAGTAACAGAAGATTTGATTGTTTAATGCCCATACGGACAAACAAACATGAAGGTTGCGTCAGTTGAGAAGAGATGTGAAAAGAGGAGAAAGCTAGCTAACCTTAAAATCTATTTGGAGTAAAGGATTCTCGCAAGGTTTAAGCTCATCGAGAATTAATTGTCATTATGTTTTATAGTCAATAATTTAATTAGATGAGGGCTTTTAGTTTTAAAACTAGAATTATATTGCAACTCAATTCTTAATAGTTATGATAAAACACGCCATTTTTTTTATTCTATTTGTAATAGTTAAAAGCTTATATGCACAGGACCAAATTTCAAACATCTCCCATCGTGCGAGTGCTTATTCTAATCCTAGAGCTTTCCATAAATTAGGAGATAAATTATTGTTTATTGCAAATACCGAAGCCCATGGTGCTGAGTGGTGGGTCAGTGATGGTTCTGATGCTGGTACTTATCTTCTCAAAGATATTACTCCTGGTCCAGAGAGTAGCTTAGTTCGTTTTTTGGATACATTCTTTTCCATGTCAGTCGAAGCCAGTACCGTTGTCGCAAATGGAAAGCTGTATTTTTTAACAAAAAACAGGGCAAATCAATCTGAAATTTGGCAAACAGATGGCACCGCCGAAAATACCCAAAAAGTATATACCCATGATGGGGAAATTGAGCGATTTAGACCCAATGCCCAAGGGAATAAGTTTTTTATCATTGAATTTAAAGGCTTATATATTGCTGACATTGTCAACAATACCAAAACTTTTATAACGCCCAACTTTGGTGCCTTAAAATTTGTACTGCCAGATGTGGTCTTAAGCCAAGAGACACCTTCGGTTCTGGATTATCAGTTGTATTTTATATACAACGAAAACGGAGATTACGAACTGTGGAGCTCTAATGGGAGCAAAGCAGGTACTTATAAGCTATTTGGTCTACGCATGCTTCATGGCCTGCCACTTTATAATGTATACAAAGGAGATGTGTACGTTTATACCACTAATAATGAGAAGATTATTCTCAAAACGAAGGGTACTCCTGCTACTACCAAACTCCTTTATTCGGCAGTGGAGGGATTTCCTTCCACCAATACCGAGCGTTTTCGAGCTATGACTTCACGAATCATTGATAATACCTTACAGTTTATCGAATACCCCTCTCATATATCTTCAGTAGTCAATAGGCTCATTGTTCGTAACACCGTTGATGGCGAAAACCTAAATACTGTACACAATAAACTTTTAGAGTCTACAACAAACCATGGTTTTGCGGCCATAAATGATAATTTATATTGGGGTACTAGCTCAGATATAGTTACTTTTAATTTAAGTACAGGTGAGGTTAAAAAAAACTATCTAAATATAACTAAATATAACCTCAGGGGATATCTTAAGAAATTAAGTAACAACAATCTGACATATTTCTTTAATGAAAACTCTAAAAGTGAATTGTTTATACTTAATCCTTCCACTCAAGTAGTAAGTAAGAGAAGTTTTTATGCTACTGAAGTTTCTGAAATCAATGCTCATTTTATCTTAGCAGGAAGCCCTACTGCTACTGGAAATGTAAACTTATTTAAAGCATCTTTAGAAGGACAAAATATAAAACCATTGGGGATTTTAAATCCAGTAGCAGATAAGGACATTCCCCATTTTGTGATGGGCAATTATCTGTACTTCTTAGGAGATTCTGATTTAAAAGATATTGCACTTTATAAAACTGACGGCTTTTCTAGCGAGAAAATCAGTAGACTAGACACCCTTGGCAATACAATCCCTAATGGTACTAAATCAGGACTTTTATATATAGAAAACAATCGCGCAGTTTTTTCTTTTATAGATCAAAATAGCAAAAGATATATTGGTGCTACTAACGGTACTACCGTAGGTACTAAAACTTTTTTTTCACTTACTAACATACCCACCGATCCCAAAGTTTTTTCGTTCAACAACCAAAATTTAGTGTGGTTTGGTACCGATAAATTTTACAAATTTGATTTAGACAATTGGGTTACTAGAACCGCTACTGTCTTATCTGCCAATGAAACTAGAAGAGTAATAGAGCTTACTGATAAACTCTTGATTTATAATAGCCAAGCCCTTATTCTTCTTGATGCTAATTTAAGGACTAAGTTGCTCGAAGTACAAAACTTATACGTGAAAGACTCTACAGTAGTTCCGTTGGGCATCGGACCTCGATATTTTTATCTTAGAAAGAAAAACTCAGGACGCTTAGGTCTTGTTACAGGCAACGCTATGGATGATACCTCCCAAGAAATTGTTGAAATAGCATCTGCCCAAGCTACTTTTAAGGTAGCAGATGGCATCTTTGTACACCGACGTGAGTCAGGTAAAAGTTGGGTCACTTTTGTAGATGCCAACGGTCAAAATATCCAAGAATTTGGCCCTTTGGATTTTGAAACTTTAAGAGGGGTGGAGAAAATGGGTAATTTATATGCTCTAGTAATAGCGACAAGTTCTAACCAACTCAATGTAGGAATGCTTGATATTTCTACTAAGTCGTTTCGGATATTGAAAGGAAATGCGACCGATAAAAACTCACAAATCGTAAAATATGGGCTGAACAATGTTATTGTAGGAAATAATATTTGGAGAATTACACCCGCTAAAGATTCACTTAGTCGCTTGTTGCCCGATAAAGTTTACCAAAATGCACGTTGGTTTGAGCAAAACCGTAAATTATACGTCTCATTTGCAGCTCCTTCGCCCGAAACTTGGGAAATAGACAGTTTAAAGACGGAAAAATTAGGTGATTTTTTTGTCTCTTCTACCCGTTTTTATAACCTAGGGGGAAAGAGGGGCTTTCAAGGATATGTACAAAACGGCACACAAATCACAAGAGGTATTTATATTAGTGAGTCTCAGGGAAAAGTAACCATGCTAAAAGCATTGACAGAAGCACGTATAATGCCTGAACAACCTTTTGCAGGGATGCTTCTTTTTACGGCGACGTCAGAAGAAAATGGGACTGAATTATGGCTCACCGAAGGAAGCCCTGAACGAACTCGGCAATTGGCTGATATAAGGTCAGGAGTTTTGAGTTCTAATCCTAAAGACTTTAATATTATTGGTGATAAAATCGTCCTTTGTTCGGCCTTAACCGCCGATAATGGTCGCCAATTTTGGAATATTACTCCTCCTATTTTGTCAATAGAGCCCTCTACACCCTCTTGGGATATAATTACTTTTCCCAATCCAGTAATTGACCGATTATCAATAAAAACAAATATCAATGACACATTTCCTCCACTATTACGTATCATAGATTTGAATGGGAGAGTAGTATTTGAGAAACAATTTAGTTTTGCCAACCAATTAAATAACATAGATATCTCCTATTTGCCGAGGGGAAATTATATTGTAGTAGTGCAAATAGGGAATCAATTAATGTCAAACAAAATAAGCAAATATTGATTTAGTATAAACATTACAATAACCTGCCAGAAAAAGAGAGAAAGCGTATTCTAATGGTTTTCAAAAATGATTCAATAAATCTATCAAAAAGAGCCGTTTTTGGCGACTAAAACACCAAACTGAATTTTCTGAGTCCTCGAAATCAGAAAATCTGATAAAATAAATAGACCGATGAAAGAAGTAATAGGGTTGATATTAGGAGGGCTGATAAGCTGGGCGGTGGAGTTGCCGGTGAAAGAAAGTGTGGTATTTCAAAATGGGCAAAACGGTTATAAATGCTATCGGATTCCTGCAATTGTCAAAGCACCTAATGGCGATTTGCTGGCTTTTGTGGAAGCTCGTCGCAACAACTGCGGGGATTTTGGCGATGTCGAAATTGTTATGAAACGTAGTACCAACAATGGCGTTTCGTGGAGTGCGCTGCAAGTCGTGGCCGATAATGGCAACGACCAAGCTGGAAATCCTGCGCCCGTTTTTGACCTTACCGATAAAAAATTTCCCCAAGGTCGTTTGTTTTTGTTTTATAACACGGGCACAGTACACGAGCAAGAAGTGAGAGAAGGGAAAGCCCTTCGTGAGGTATGGTACAAAACCAGCACCGATGGTGGACAAACGTGGTCGACAGGGGTCAATATTACTTGGCAGGTATCGAAGCCCAATAAGCCTGAAATCAATCCTAAGTACAAGTTCAAAGAAGATTGGCGAACTTATGCCAACACGCCAGGGCATGGGCTTCAGCTCACCCAAGGTAAGTACAAAGGGCGGATTTTTATCGCGGCCAATCACTCCGTAGGCCCACCACAAAAAGACTCACGCGACTATATTTCGCATGGTTTTTATAGCGATGACCACGGAAAAACCTTTCGCATTGCATCGGATGTGGCTTATCCTAGTAGCAACGAAGCTACCGCCGCCCAAGCTGCCAATGGCGATTTGGTCATCAACTGCCGCAATCAGTCGGGGGATGCCAAGTATCGAATTCAGGCATTTTCTAAAAACGGTGGTGCTACTTGGGAAGAAGTAAAAATAATGAAAGACCTGCCCGACCCTATATGCCAAGGGAGTATGATTGAGTATCGGCCTGCCAAAGGTAAAAGTGTATTTCTTTTCTCGAATCTGAATCACCAAAGCAAACGAGCAAATCTAACGGTAAGGGTAAGTCACGACAACGGTCGGAGCTGGTCAGCAGGCAAAGAGATTTATGGCAACCCCTCGGCCTACGAAGACCCTGCGGCTTATTCGGACTTGGTGGTTCAGCAAGACAACAAAATTGGGGTTTTGTACGAAAAAAATGATTATACCCAAGTCGTTTATGCTTTATTTAGTTATGAGTGGCTTGTCAAATAATTTTTTTTAAAATGCAAAAAACACTACTTCCTCTTTGTGCGCTTTTTTTGACGATTGGGCTTGGATTGCTTTCTTTCAAACCCCAAGACAAACGTCCCAATATTCTGATTCTGTTTTCGGACGACCACGCTTTGCAGGCAATTAGCGCCTACGGGAGTCCGTATATTAAAACGCCCAACATCGACCGCTTGGCTAAAGAAGGGGCATTGTACGAAAATATGTTTTGTACCAATTCGCTCTGTGCGCCTAGTCGTGCTACTTTGCTCACGGGTAAGTTTAGCCATAAAAATGGTCATAAAAACAACCTGACGCAGTTTAACGCCGGGCAGGCCATGTATCCCAAATACTTACAAACGGCAGGGTATCAGACTAGTTGGATTGGCAAATGGCACTTGCAAGCTACGCCTCAGTATTTTGATTATTGGTCCGTGCTGCCAGGGCAAGGGGCGTATTATAATCCTGATTTTATCGAAATGAGCGGTAAAACTATACGTCAAGAAGGATATGCTACTGATGTGATTACCGACAAAGCCCTCCAATGGCTCACTACCGACCGCGATGCTTCTAAGCCTTTTTGTTTGGTGATTGGTCACAAATGCCCGCACCGCAATTGGCAACCTGATACGAGCGATTTGCGGGCTTTCGACCACGTGAAGTTTCCTTTGCCCAAGACTTTTTATGACAACTATGAAGGGCGCATTGCGGCGGGGCGTCAAGATATGACCGTTACCAAAACCATGCGTTTGAAAGAGGATTTGAAAGTAGATGCCGCCGATGATGCTTTTGTAAAACGAATGAATCCTGCCCAGCGTAAGGCATGGTTGGCGTATTACGACCAAGTAACGGCTGACTTTAAAAAGAAAAATCCTACGGGCCGCGCTCTTGATGAATGGAAATACCAGCGCTATATGCAAGATTATTTAGGGACCATTCTCTCCCTCGATCGCAATGTGGGGCGTGTTTTGGATTATTTAGATAAAGCAGGTTTGGCCGACAATACCATCGTGGTTTATTCGTCTGACCAAGGTTTTTACTTGGGTGAGCATGGCTGGTTTGATAAGCGTTTTATGTACGAAGAGTCGCATCACATGCCGATGCTGATTCGTTATCCCAAACGCATCAAGCCTGGTACTATCGACCGCGCCATTCATAACAATACTGATTTTGCACCCACGATTTTGGAAGAAGCAGGCGTAGCAGTGCCCAAAGACATGCAAGGACAATCCTTTTTTAGTAAAACACCCCGAAAATCAACTTATTATCACTATTACGAGTACCCCGCCGAGCACAGTGTGCAAACGCATTTTGGGATTCGTACTGATCGCTATAAGTTGATTCGGTTTTATAATGATGGTGAATATTGGGAGTTGTATGACCTTAAAACTGACCCTGAAGAGCTACAAAATCAGTATGCTAATCCTGCGTATCAAAAGATTAGGCAGCAATTGTTGGGAGACTTGAAAAAACTGATTCGTCAGTATGAGGATATGGAAGCCGAAGCCATTTTGAAAAAAGAAGGGCTCTAATATTAAACCCTGCCAACGTTTGGAACGCAAACCCTGCCAACGTTTTGAACGTTGGCAGGGTTATTTTCAAACTTCTGTCTTTTTCATCGACTTTTTGAAGCTTTTTAAACCTTGCAGTGGCGTATAATGGTCGCTCTTTTTGGGATAGTAACCTGTGCCGTTGTAGGGACGTTTGTGAGGGCTGCATTTACATTCTTCGGAGCAGGCACCTTCCATTTTCCAACCACAATCTTCGCACATCGGTACATGGATATTACATTCGTTGTTGGCACAGTTGACCATGCGATCGGAAGGAGTGCCACAGACGTAGCATTTTGAAATCACCTGAGGGTTTACCTGATTGACATCTACTGTGAGGCGATTGTCAAACACGTAGCATTTTCCTTCAAAATCCTCTCCACCGGCTTCTAAACCATATTTGATGATACCGCCGTGGAGTTGATATACATTATCAAAACCTTGGTCGAGCAGATACGCACTGGCTTTTTCGCACTTGATACCGCCTGTACAATAGGTCACTATCTTCTTACCTTGTCCTTTTAGGTGTTGGATTTCTTGGATATGTTCGGGGAGTTCACGGAGATTTTCCATATCAAAGGTAATAGCCCCTTTAAACTTTCCGACACTGTGCTCGTAATTGGAGCGCATATCAATCACCACCAGATTGGGGTCTTCTTTGAGGAGTTGTTTAAACTCCGCAGGTTCGAGATGAATACCGGTTTGTTTGAGCGGGTCCACCGGTAAATCCGAATTGACGATTTCCTCTTTCAGCCGTACATGAAGTTTTTGGAAGGCGTGTGCTTCGTGGTGTTCTACCTTAAAATCGATGCTAGCAAAACGAGGGTCTTCTTTGACCCATTTCATATAGGCTTCGCAATCTTCATTCAAGCCTGAGACTGTACCATTAAGTCCTTCAGGGGCAATGATAATGCGACCAAGGAGATTGTTTTTTACACAAAATTCGTGCTGAGCATCGCGATAGCCTTCTGGATCTTCGATGGGCACGTATTGATAATACAAGAGAACACTATATGGTTTCATCACAAAAAACTTTTATTCATTATTAGAAGCAGATACCTGCTTGCAAATTTACAGACGCTTTGTCTCTGCTTTTCTGTTAGTTAGTAAAATAAAACAGAGCAATAAGGTTCCTGCAAAAATACGAATTTATGAACAGTCAAAAGTTGACAATGGTCATAACTCGAACAAAAAGCTTAAAATATCGTTATTTTTGTACCATTTTCGTACATTTATAAGTCTTAATATTATACTCTAATCTACAAACAAATCTACTCTAACGGTTAATTCTTTACCTCAATGCATATTGCGATTACTGGAAACATCGGCGCAGGTAAGACCACACTTGCCCGCAAATTATCTGAACATTACAAATGGGATGTACTTTATGAAGCTGTTGAAGGCAATCCTTACTTGGCTGATTTTTATGAAGATATGTCACGCTGGTCGTTCAACTTACAGGTATTCTTCCTCAATAGTCGTTTTTCACAAGCGCAAAAGATTCGCTCTATGCACTATCAGACGGTAGTGCAAGACCGTACTATCTATGAAGACGCCTTTATTTTTGCCAAAAACTTAGCTGATACGGGTATGATGGAAGCTCGTGATTATCAAAACTACTTGATGCTTTATGAAACCATCACCAATACCATCCAAGCGCCTGATGTAATTGTGTATTTGAAAGCGGACTTACCCAAACTTCGTCGTCAGATTCAGAAACGTGGGCGGGATTTTGAACAGAGTATCACGGACGAATACTTGTTGAATCTGAATGGACTATACGAAAATTTTGCCCAACATTATATCGACGGGCCTTTGCTTACAATTGATGTCAACAACTTGGATTTTGAAAGCAATCCTGAAGACTTTGGGTTTATTATACAAGAGATGAACAAAACCTTAGGATACCGCTAAGGGAGCAATGTTCATTCCTATGCTTAACGCAGGCAACGTTGCCTGATTTTTTTTGCGACGTTGCCAGGGTGTTTTGTAGACAATTTTCAACGCAGGCAACGTTTTGAACGTTGCCTGCGTTTTCTTTTAAACCCTGCCAACGTTCAAAACGTTGGCAGGGTTTAATATTAAAATTCTACATCAAAGCTAAGTTGTTGTGCCTCACGCTCTTTGGTGGAGTTCTTAACACCTGCTTTTTGGTATTCTCCCACTTTTTTCTCAAAGAAATTGGTCTTCCCTTGGAGTGATATCATATCCATAAAATCAAAGGGATTGGTGGCATTGTAGATTTTTTGCAAACCAAGCGACACCAACAAGTGATCGGCCACAAACTCAATGTACTGGTTCATAAGAGTGGCATTCATCCCAATCAAAGACACCGGAAGCGCATCTGTCACAAATTCTTGTTCAATCGCTACCGCATCTTTGATTAAGTTATAGATGCTTTCTTCGGGCAATTTGTTGACAATGTGATCGGTATAAAGCAAGCAAGCAAAATCGCGGTGCAGACCTTCGTCGCGTGAGATAAGCTCATTAGAAAATGATAGACCTTTCATGAGTCCACGTTTTTTGAGCCAGAATATCGAACAAAATGAGCCTGAGAAAAAGATACCTTCCACCGCAGCAAAAGCGATAAGGCGCTCGGCAAACGAGCCGTTGGCAATCCAACGCAAAGCCCATTCTGCTTTTTTCTGCACGCATGGGATGGTGTCAATAGCGCGGAGCATTTTATCTTTTTCGATGGGGTCTTTGATGTAAGTATCAATAAGCAAAGAGTAGGTTTCGGAGTGGATGTTTTCCATCGCAATCTGAAAACCGTAGAAGCATTTGGCTTCTGCATACTGAACTTCTTTCAAGAAATTGACCGCGAGGTTTTCGTTGACAATACCGTCAGATGCGGCAAAAAATGCTAGCACGTGCGAAATAAAGTGCCTTTCACCGTCATTGAGTTTTTCCCAATCTTGAAGATCGGATGCTAAATCAATTTCTTCTGCGGTCCAAAAAGCTGCCTCATGATTCTTATAAAACTGCCAAATATCATGATGTTTGATTGGAAATAGTACAAAACGATGGGGGTCTTCAACCAACAAAGGTTCTTCTACAACGGCTGAATTAGATGACATAGACAAATGGTTTTTAAAGATTTATGGGGACTTTTTTGATACGTATGTGACTTGAGAATAAGTGCCCGATTGACGTAACAAATTTATTAACTTTGAGGGAGTGTTTGGGTATAAAATCAGTTTCTATCCGAAAATTATAAGAAAAAACAAGCAAAGCGTGTTCGTAAGTTGCTGATATACAGTAGATGTTTTTGAAAAGTTCTTGGTTTATTTATAACTGTGCGTATATCCTTACGAAAAATTGGAAAAAGAATAGAATGAAACGATAACATATTTTCTAGTTCTTTATCAGCTTGAAAAATAACTTAAAGGCGTAATTTTTGATTAAGTACAACTTTTATAAAAATATGAGTCAAAATCAGTGGTATCACCTTCACAACGAATCGCAGCTGGATTCACCTTCTTTACTTATTTACAAAGAAAGGGTAATTGATAATATCGACAAGATGATCGCAATAGCGGGCGACACTAACCGTCTTTATACCCATATTAAAACCAACAAAATGCCCGAAGTTGTGAAATTGATGTTGGCGAAAGGAATCACCAAATTCAAATGTGCGACCATTGGTGAGGCCGAAATGGCCGCTATTGCGGGGGCCAAACATGTGGTGATTGCCCATCAGTTGGTAGGCCCCAAAATCGACCGTTTGGTGGCATTGCGTAGGTTGTACCCTGATGTTTTCTTTGCTTCTCTTATTGATTCACAAGATATAGCAGAAGAACACAGCACTGTTTTTGGCACAGCTCAGTTGACAAGTGATGTTTTTTTGGACGTCAACAACGGGATGGATCGCTCAGGACACCCGCTTGATGCCTCTATTTTGGATTTATATAAAAAGTTGCATTCGCTGCCTCATCTCCAATGTCACGGACTACACGTTTATGACGGGCATATCCGTGCTACTGATTTTGAAGCTCGAAAGGCCGAAGTAGAAGATGGGTTTGTGGATGTAGAACATTTTTTGGAGGCAATATCCGACTCAAATCTCCCCAAGCCTTTGGTGATAGCTGGGGGAACTCCCTCGTTTACGGTACATGCGTTGCATGGAGAAACGTATTGTAGTCCAGGTACGTGCGTGCTGTGGGATTGGGGATACGGCGACAAACTCTCCGAACAGCCTTTCGAATATGCAGCTTTGGTACTGACACGAGTTATCTCAAAACCCCAGAAAGGGCTTATTACGGTCGATATGGGACATAAATCAGTAGCTGCTGAAAATCCCATAGACCGCCGAATCAGGTTTCTGAATTTGGAAAACTACGAACTCATCGGACAAAGTGAGGAACATGGAGTGATAAAAGTGCAGGACTGGGATAACATTCAAGTAGGACAAGTGCTGTATGGCGTACCCTACCATGTGTGCCCTACGGTGAATCTTTATGATGAAGCGTACGTAGTTGAAAATCAGGAGTCAACGGGTAGATGGGAAGTGCTTGGACGCAAACGAAGAATAACGGTTTAAGTCCCTAAAATATAGGATGTTATGTAAAAAAGGTCGATGCTATGACATCGACCTTTTTTTACTAAGCTACGAAAATTTCCTGCGTGGGCTGCTCCGAACCGGGGATAATGGGCAAAGTTACCTGTAAAATCCCTTTTTGATATTCTGCTTTGATATTGGCGGTATCGACGGTCTCGTCGATCCAAAAGCTTCGTTCAAAAGAAGCTTTCCTAAACTCATTGCGAATCCAATTTTTGTTTTCGTCGTCGTTTACAGCCTGATACGAAATCGTCAGTTCGTTGCCTTTGAGATTGATTTTGAAATCTTCTTTGGCGCGGTCGGGCGCGATAACGTAGATTTCGTAGCTATTGTCGGTTTTTGAGACATTGACAGGAACCCTGAAATTCGAGTGGGCGTGCCGTCTGCCATAGTGGCCAAATCCCATTCCGGGATGTCTGTGACCACATCTTCCATGATGATGCATATTGTTAAGTTGTTTGGTTACTGATTTGATGGATTTTCGGTTTGTGGCTTATCGGCTTGCTCTCGCTCTTGATGAGGAGACTTGTGATGCTGACAAGCATGGTGGCCTCTGTGGTGGTGCCACCCGTGGTGCCCTACGGTAAAGCGCAAAGCTGCCGCAGTGATGAGCGCGACTGTCACGCCCAAAACCAATTTGGTTCGTCTTTTCATGAAATGATTTCTAAAATGTAAGGTGTTATTGCGGTCTTAAATTTTAATAGTAGGACGTTGGTATTCGTCTCTCAAGCCTTCTTTGCGGTACTGTTCTGTTACATCTTCATAAGGAGCGTAGTAGGGTTGGTAAGAGCGCCCCCAACGGCGGCGGCGACGACCTAAAAACAACCGAAACATCAAGCCCGCAAACAAGAAAAACAAAAAGGCTTTCAACAATAAAAACGGCAACATAAAGAGGAAAAAACCGCCAAGGAGACCTGTTCCAATTACTCTCAAAATTTGTGTAAACATAGCTGTAAATTGTTTTAAATGATTTTTTAAAAAAGTACCAATGGGTGTACAAAAAGGATGACGGATGAAACGAAAAATTACTTTAAACTTTTTTGAAAAATTTTGTTTTTTTTTCTTGGTGGGCTATTGTAAAAGCCTAACGGCCACAGCGTTTACGCCATTCTTCTTTGAATTTGGTACGTTCTTCATCGTTCATATTCGCCCATTTTTCGCGCCAAGGATTTCTCTTTTGGAAATGCTGAGAGCTTCGTGAACCAAACCCTCTACCAAAATTGCCAAATAAAATACGGCACAGCACTAGCAGTCCTACCGCTTGCCAAAACGAAATAAAACTTACGCCTAGCAGTGCGGGCAGGATTGCATTCCAGAGCCATTGAACCACGCCTCCAAGTACGAGAACAGCAATGATGGCAAATGCCGGAAAGAGCCAAAAGCGACGGCGGTAGTTGGGATAACGATTCATATTTTTTTGCATTTAACTGTTAATCAAATCTTCATATAAGCTTTCCAGCCGTTGACGGAGGTGTTGCACAGCGTAGCGCTTGCGCGAAATCAACGTTTTGATATTTTCGCCAGTACGGTCAGCAATTTGCTGAAAAGTCTGGTCTTCAAGTTCGTTCCAGACAAACACTTGGCGTTGGTTTTCGGGAAGTTCGTCGAGGGCTTCGAAGAGTTGTTGCCAAAATATTTCGCGGAGGTAGTCGGTTTCGGGCGTGCCGTCATCGGCTAGCAAAAGGTCTTTGAAATAAAACTCCCCTTCATCATCTTCATATCCATAATCTTCGAGGCGTTCGGGTTTTTGTTTGCGATAGCCATCTACAATACGATTACGAGCCACTCGGTAGAGCCAACTGCCCATTTGTTCGATGGCTTCAATCTCCGGCTGACTGCTCAACTGATACCATACATCTTGCATGATGTCTTCGGCATCTTCGTCGCTACTTACGCGTTGACGAATGAAGCCAAACAACTGTTTGCTGTATTTTTTGATGGTTTGTACGATATTGTTTTTTGATGCTGCCAAAGCCAAAATAAAATGGATTATCTCTACAGACGTATAGCTGCGGAAATTACTTTAAAAAAAGATAAAAAAATGAGGAGAAAGAGAAAGTTGTGTCATTACGCCATCAAAAAGCCACTATCAGTGCTCACCAAAAAACAAACTACTCCCTTAATGAATGGGAAAGTAAGGTTAATCATGCTCGCAAGCAGCTAGAGCAAACATGTAATCTGTTTAGATGATTTTGCCAACATTAGCGGTAATTTCATTGCTTTCAACTTATGAAGAGATTTAAAAGAAGACGGGGTTTTTAGCACTTCACTTTCATAGAAGCACTAAAACCCCGCTTTTGCAAAATGGCTGTTGTAGGTTCGGATTTTTTTAGAATTGTATCTTGTAGCTCAAATTAGGCAGGAGAACCGTCTCAACATCTTTATCAATTCCCCCTGTTCTAAAATTGTATTGGTAGCCAAAGAAATCGGGCTGTTGGGTAAGATTTACTATTTTCAAAGCGATTTCTCTTGAACTTTTTGCTTTGTTTTTTCTGTATGCAAGCGTTAAATGCACATTAGTAATGGGGGCTGATTGGAGGGAGTAGGCGCGGGTTTCATCATACACAATCGCCTTTCTTGCTTTTGTTGCTTCTTCATCAATCGGCGAAAATCTGTCTCCTCCCTGAAATGTTAATCGACCATTGATGTTAAATGTGTTCTGCTTATTTTTACCAACTTTCCACTCTTTGCCCGCCAGTAAATTGACTACGTAGTTTCTATTGAACCTTGTATCTCGCCACACATCATCGCCTCCTTTGTATTTTGATTCAAAAATGGAGGTGGTAGCCATATAATAAAACCCCTTCGACATATACTTCTCCAGGGTTATATCCAGACCATAATTTCTGCCTTGTCCTTCATTGATGAGTTTCTCGGCAAAAAACCAATCTGACTGGAAATTAACAGCAGATAACGAAGTACCCGCCATGACAGGCACGCTGAATAAGTGTTGGAAATAAGGCTCTACTTTTAGGTGTATTATATCTGTGATATTCCAATCGTAACTGAACACAACATGGTGAGCCTTCGTAAAATCCAGATTTTTGTTTACCGCTTTCTCGTCGGTAGATAATGAGTTGTTATAATACATATACAAACTCTCTATTCTGCTATGTAGCCCATAAGCCAATCCCACCGTATGCTTTTCGCCTATATTTTGGGCAAGCGCCATTCGTGGTTCTATGGAATAGTTATTGTTGAGCGAAAAATGTTGGACCGCAACACCCACATTCAATCTTAACCCGGAAGTAAGAACTACAGAGGAGTTAGTAAATGCAGACGACAGGACGCTGTTTCCGCTTGCGTTTACAATTTCGGCAGGATTTTCCCCTACACTGGCTGCACGGTTTAGGTGTAGGTCATAATTCAAGAATCTTACCCTTACCCCTGTTCTGTTGGTGTGCCTATTTCCAAATCTTTTGTTTAAAAATGTGGATAGTGCATACTCCCAATTGGTATTCGAAATATTGCTAAAAGGCACTAATTGCTCCGACTGATTGAGGGCCTTCGTTTGCCAATCGGTCTCGTTGGCGGTTGCGGATAGCGCCGTTTGTATATAGGCATTGTTTTTTAGAAAAATCTTATGGTTTACTCCCAACGCACCCGTCCTCATTCTGATTTTGTCTTCCTGACTATCATCATAATATTTGCGGTCTGTGCTATCTTTTTTAGGATTGTTGTTTGCGCTATCTATAAATCCCAAACCCCAAACGGAAAACACACCTGCCTTTTTGGTTGGAAAATGGAGTTTGAATGACAAATCCTGATACGTAATAGACGAGGCACCGTCGGGTAATACAGGGGCTAATAAACCCAGCGTCGAGTACCTGTAGTTGTACACATACGATGATTTTCCACCTTTTTTGAAAGGGCCTTCCTGAGACGACTCCAGCCCTATAAGCCCCAATTGAATGGTTCTTTCTGTTTTTTCGGTATTCCCCTTTCGCAAATTCATATCAAACACGCCTGAAAGCGCATTGTTATATTCGGCTGGAAAGGCTCCCGTCAAAAAATCGGAGTTTGTCAGCATCTGAGCGCTAAGGGCAGTTAGGGTACCACCTCCAAACGAACGCAAATCATTGAAGTGATTGGGGCTTGGTATCTCTACGCCTTCCATTCGCCATTGTAAATAGCGAGGCGCATTACCTCTCACCACGATACCATTGTTACTGTTGTTGGAGGCGACCCCCGCAAAAGCCGAGGCTAATCGTGCAGGGTCATCAAATCCCCCTGCATACCTTGAGGCTTCTTCTACGCTTAGCATCCTCGCACTCACAATGGCAAATGGGTTCAAGGTTTTTTGCTTATCTAAAGTAGGTCTTATCACTACTTCACTCAGCTGTGTTGGATTTTCTTCAAGCCCAACAAACACTTGTGTTTGCTTACCGGAAACCACAAGTACCTCACGTACTATCCTTTTGTGATAGCCTATACAAGACACTTCTATATCATATCTGCCAGTAGGAACAGGAGATAATATAAACACACCTAAACTATCTGTGACGGCACCCATTAATGGCTGACTATTGACGATAGAAACAGTGGCAAACTGTATGGGTAGTGAGGTGATTTGATCCGTAACTATACCGCGTATAAGCTGGTTTGATTGTGCCTTTACAAGGTGGTGAATGCTCATGAGGATGAGCAAGGAGCAGAAAAACTTTTGTATCATTTTAAATAGAATTTTGATGATGCAAAACTATCTGCCCAACGAGCGGGATTCAATACTGATTAATCAGTATTTAGTGGGCTATATGAGTCCGAATTTGGTAGCAAATATGATGGCTTCAATGGTGTTGTTAGCTCCAAGTTTTTCCAGAAGTCGTTGGCGGTGCGTATTTACAGTATGTACACTGATAAACAATTTATCAGAAATTTCTTTGCTCAACAAACCCTGTTTTACAAGCCTTAGAATTTCCAGTTCACGCTTGGTTAACTCCAAACTTGGTTTAGTCTCTACGCCGGAGGATATTATCTTACCTGTCCGGAAATTGTGGATTTGGCACTTTACTGAAGATTCCTCATCTTGATTCGGTGACAAATCGATTGTGCTCATCATAAGCCAAATTTGCCCTATTGCATCCAACTCTAATAATTGATACTGATCAATCACCCGAACATACTTTCCACTAGAGTTAAGCATCCTGAATTCATATACAGCTTTGTGATTTAACTTTTCATCACTCGACAATTCTTTGAATAACTTCAACGTTAATAGTCCAAGCATTGCCAGGTTATACTTATCATCAGGATGTATTTTTGCCTCAAAAAATGCGTAATTGAGCTCCTCAAATTCTTCTCTGCTGTAGCCTAACAAATGCGCGTAATTTTTAGAAAAGAAAGCAATTTTGACTTCATTCAAATCAAATATCTGAATGGAAGAATTGGTCAATGCCGCCAATGTTTCCACGACAGGCTTATGTTTTTCGAGTTTTTCGTAGTCTATATGTTGAGGTTCAAATTGTAAGCTGCCCATATATTTCATTACTATTTCGTATATGGCATTTCTTTGGTCAATACTTTCGTTATTTGTCATGTTTTGTTTGCTACAATTTTATGTAAAGTGGTTTTTGGTCTCTTTTTAGGTTGACCGATGAGGGTTTTGTATTTAGGAAAGTGGCTGATTTTGAGATGGTTGATTTTGGTTCTAAAGTTTATTTAAAAAACAAACCTTGATGTTTGCACTGCACCCTCCATTTTGCCAAACTGCTGTTATGCGGTCGTTTTATACTTGCTCATCATCTTGCCATTCACCATTTACTGCCGCAATAGTCGCTTTAAATTTCTCCGCAAAGCCGTCGTCTACACCGTACTCGCTGAACTTTTTTACTGCCCAATCAAAAACTGTAATCCCAAATCCTGTGTACTTATGCACAATAATAGAATTAAAGTAAGGATGCGAATACAGCCAATCGAAGCCTTCTATTTGTTTGAATAAGTATCCAAGCATAGTGCCAAACTCACAAACTGTCAATAAGTAAGAATTTGAAAAATCTGTTGGGTTGCTTTTCTTTATCAAATCTGCAATTCTGGCTCGGTCGTAGTATTTGTCAACTGCATCTAAAGCGTTCAAGTCAAGTTGGTCCGAGTTCGTGATATGTCGAAAATCTTCCAAGGCTGCTTGAGGCATCGTCTCGTTTAAATGCTTTTTCTGATATTCCAAATACTCATCGTCCAGATATTGAATGTCCTGAAGATTGAGAGGCTTTCCTTTATAGGCGGCAATCTGGTATACGTCAGGTCTTGTTGTCTTGGGCTTGTCTTCTTCGTCGTACCAAGGACTGAGGAATTTGTCAAACAATATGTCGCAATGAGGGAGTTTCTTCTTGACTAGTTTTAGCATAAGTTAGGTGTCTGTTAAAAGTGACGCAAACCCATGTTGGGTGTTCGGCTTTTTTGTCTCAGTTGGTTTTTATGGCGTCTATTCTTGATTTGTACGAATCAATAATAACTACTGGGCTTTTCGTAGATTAAATTCTTGAATTTTCAAATCCAAGGCCTGACTTCTAAGGTTCTTAGCTATAATCTTTCCATCTGGGGATATGAGTACAGAAGTCGGAAATCCTGTTATTTCGTATTTTTCTATAAGTTTATTGGTTTCATCTGATAATAATTGAGGCCATTTTATATCATTCTTTGATATGAATTTTTTAAGGGATTCAGGTTTGTCAGACACAATTCCCACCATTGCGATTTTACTTGTATCAATCTGATCATATAATTTGATAAGATTGGGCATGTCTTGAACACAGCCACGGCACCATGTACCCCAAAAATCTACAAAGACGTATTTTCCTTCGAAGTCTTTTAATGAAATAGTCTTTTGGGTACTAAATTCAATGGCCGTAAAAGGTTTAAAAGTAAATCCAGTCTGCATAGGAAAGATGATAGAATCAGGGGCAATGCCTTCTAATTTCAAGCAGTTTTTAGAGAGGTCAACGCCGCAATTTTTATATTTATCGCCCATGATTCCTCCAAGAGTTATGTAGTTATTTAGGCCAATAATATCTTTTTCTTCTATTTTATCTCCTACTTTCCAGTTTGTTATATTCATTAATTCTGGATATTGAAAGACAGCGCTTGTAAAACCATTGGCTGCAACAGCAAGTTCATATCTTTGATTTTCTTGGATTAACACCGTTTTTGCGTATATAGGAAAGTTGTATCCAATCTTTCTTCCATCAAACTGTTTTATTATTAGAGGAATTGTAGCTTCATTTATTTTACCATTTTGGTATAGTTCATAATTTACGATTTGAGTATTTCTCACAGAAAGCATTTTTTGTTCTGAATCAAGTATTTCGGGATGAAACTCCTTCTCATCACTAAAATCAAGATTATTATTGGTATCAACCATTACAACACAGTTACCTTTATTATTTATCCCCCAGATCACATATACAAAGCATTTAATAGCTTTTTTGGAAAGTTTCCGTTCATCAAATAGCCATTGAGTATGAAAGGATTTGTATGCATTGGCAGAAATGTTTCTAGCAAGGTAATTTTGATACATTAGTTGATAACCATTTAACCAAATCATTGCTTTATTTACATTGGACCAATTCAATGGGATACCTTTTATAGGCATGTACATTTTACCATAGACTGGGTCATTTTTGCGCTCATTAATAAGCAAGCTAAAGGAAGGAAGAAAGGGGCCATAGCCTTCAACGAAGGTAAGAGGTAAATCAATGATAGTATCTTTTTTATTCTTAGTTTGGCAGCCAATCATAATAAAACTACTCAGAAGCACAATGTATTTCATTGTAAAAAGCTTTAAAATGAATTATAATGACTAAATTATCGAGGCTACACTTATGGTATTCAGGAATAAGCTAAGTGATGCTTTTGGAGAGTATTTAGAATCCCACCACGCTACAATCATTTACCAAATAAAAAAAATAAGTTTAAATACTCAAGCCGTCTAACGAATCTTTATTTGGTAAAAGCTAAACAAGAGAAAGACTCTAAAATTTCAGTGAGGGAGGGTTCGGTGAATTAAAGTGAAATTGAAGAGGTTAAAAAGCAGAAAACCACCGCATTATATGTACGGTGGTCTCATTATCAAAAGGTTTTTGTGGAGAAGATGGGATTCGAACCCACGGCCTCTTGCATGCCATGCAAGCGCTCTAGCCAGCTGAGCTACATCCCCATGATTTCAACTTTACAAACGCTCTAGTCAGGTGGTACGCCAGTCCGATGAGCTACATCCTCGTTGGATGTTCCTTGATTTGGGAGTGCAAAGATGAAATTCAATCATGACTTTTGCAAATGGATTCTAAAAAAGATTTTTTACAAGAAACCTTGCCAAGGTTTGGGCTAATACGCCACCTGAATACGATTCTCTTCTAATGACTCTATGGTTGGTTTTGAACGACTCATTAGCATGCTGTCATTGGCAAAAGGATTGTTTCTTAGATAAAGCTTTTTGAGTTGGCGGAGTTGAAGGGTTTCGTTGGGAACTTCGCTCAGGTTGTTGTAGCTGAGGTCAAGCTCCTCTACTTTTCTCAATTGCCCGATTTGCTTAGGAAGCGTACTAAATTGATTGTAGCCTATGTCAAAAATTTTGGTTCGACGCAGCTTTTTGATACTAGTGGGTAAAGTGTGAAGCCGATTGTGATGAGCATACAGCGCTCGTAAACTTCTCAAACGACCAACATGGGTGGGTAATTCGGAAAACTGATTGTGCGAAATGGCTAATTGTTGTAGTCGCCTCATGCGTGAGAGTGAAGCAGGTAAGGTCGTGAGTTCATTGTAATATAAATCCAATACTTCCAAACGACGCAATTTGGAGATGCCGTCGGGGAGGCTTTTGAGTTCACACGAATAAAGATTGAGGTCTTGCAAACGTCTCATTTTTTTTAAAACATCGGGATTGAGTCCCTCAAGTTTGTTGTAGCCGAGCCATAGACTTGTCAAACGACGGCAGGAGCTTACTGCTTCTGGAATATCAGTAAAACGATTGTTTTGGATATTGAGAATTCGGAGGGTTTTGTTAGAAGTGAGTTGTAAACTGTTGTTGGTCAGTTGGTTTTGATTAAGCCATATTTGTCGAAGCTTGGGTAGGCGAGCCAAGTCGATAGAGGCTGCTGTAAGTTCATTGCCGCTTAGGTTGAGTTCCTGTAGTTGGGTAAATCGGTAAATACACTCTGGGACTTGTTGGAGCTGGAGCTGATTGAGGGCTAAGATTTTGACGGTGTCGGGGCGAGTGGTAGCCTCGGCAAGCTCTAGGGTCGAAATCACCCCCTTTCCTTTCGTAATACTGCGGAATATCCCTAATCGAATGAAATGATGAGAAACAAAAAAGTTTGAAAGTTTAAGTTCAGCTACATAAGCGTCGGTAAGCACTCTTAATGAATCCAAAAAACGGTTTTTGTTGGCTTCTGATACAGTGCCTTCAATGTTGTAAATCAGATAATTAATCTTCTTGTCTTCGCTGACGTACATTTGATAGCCCATGAGGGCGTTTTCGCGTATCCCAAAGATTTTCTGACCCATTATCATTTGATTTTTCAAAAAAGCATCATCTCCTTTACGGATAGTGGGAGGATTGCGGGCCACTTTTTTGGCTTTTGATTGCACTAAGCTATCCCAATATGCCCTCGTGAGTCCTTTTTGGTCGGCTTCTTGGGTCGACAAAATCGTCACTTGCGCGCTGGCCCACGTAGTACACAAGAGACCCAAAACTAAAAAAATGGCTTTCATGAGTTAATAAGTTTGGTTTATTAACTACAATCTTAGGTTAAAAATGATATATATCAAAGTATTTTATAAAATAAAATTATATATATATGTTCGAAAAGTATATTTTTTGTATTTGTTGAGTGTTAATAACTGATAATCAGAGAGTAGTGAGGTAATTTTAAACTTGCAAAGTTTGAGAGCATAGTTGGGAGAAACTTGGCAAGTTTGAGGATTTAGCGAGAGAGTTTGCCTGAGGTGTCGCCTGAGGCTAGGCGTTCTACTTCTTCTACACTTACGAGATTGAAGTCTCCTTCTACAGTGTGTTTGAGAGCAGCGGCAGCAGTGGCAAAATTCAGCGTACGTTGTATATCTTGTTGAAAATAATCATATCCATACAAAAAGCCCGCAATGAAGGCATCGCCACTACCGATACGGTCGATGATATGATGAATATCGTGCTCTACGGTTTTGTAATATTTTTGGCCGTCCCATGTTTTGCCTTTGAGGCGATTGTGGGAAGCGCTGATAGAATCACGTTTAGTATCTACAATGAGCTTAAGACTTGGGTAGCGTTCCATGACTTGCTTCATCGACGATACCCATTTGTTTTTTTCTCCTTCAATAGGCAAAATTCCAAATAAGTCTTCGGCGTTGCTATTGCCACATACGATAAAGTCACAGTAGGAAACTAATTCGGGCATGATTTCTTGGGGAGTTTTACCCCATTGCCACAGGCCTTTGCGATAATTGACATCGGCGGAGATTTTAACCCCAAGCTGTCGGGCGGTTTTGACGGCTTCTAAGCAGGCTTGAGCGGCGCTTTCCGATAAAGCAGGGGTGATACCCGTAAAGTGAAACCAATCGGCTCCTTGGAGGATTTTGGCCCAATCAAAATCGGAGGGCGAAAGGGTACAAAAAGAATCATTGAGGCGGTCGTAAATCACTTGGCTTGCCCGAGCCGTGGCGCCATTTTCGACATAATAGACCCCGAGGCGGTCACCTCCAAACTGAATTTGGGAGGTGTTGAGACCATATTTGCGTAAATACATGACAGCCGCCCGACCCAAGTCGCTATCAGGAAAACGGGTGACGTGTATGGCATCGATGCCCCATTGCGCAGCAGCGATGCTGACATTGGCTTCTCCTCCTGCATAGGTGATATCGAAACTGTGGGCTTGGCTAAAACGCGCAAACCCTGGCGGCGAGAGCCGCATCATGATTTGACCGAAAGTAACAATTTTTTTCATATCCTCATTAAAGACGAGCAGGCGCTGCTTTTCCCCGTCGTTGTTTACGTTTTTTTAGATAATCATTTGTCCAGCGATAACCATCCATAAACAACGCACTTTCGAGCGTGAACCCCAAACTATAATAGGCACCGTTATAATTGTTGGGCAGATTTTGTTGATAAATCGCATAGCGATAGCCTCCTTGTACACTTAGGCCTACCCACCTAGTGGCTTTCCATTTGAGATAAACGCCCGCCTGAGCAGGCATAAAGAAGTCGTTGCGTTTCCAAATCATCAAGTCGCTTAGGAGTTTGTTGCTCGTACTTTGAGTAGCTCCAATACCTAGTTCGACCGGTACACTCAAACGCCAACGATGATTTTCGATGACATTGGGCCAATACATCAGGCTAAAATAATAGAGGTCGGTTTTGGTGTAATAATTGAGATTGATAAGGCGAGAGGCGTCTTTGCGAAAATCAATGAGCCTTAAAAAAGAGTTGAAAGAAAGCCAATAATAACCAAAAGTGACTTCATGACGGTTTTTGCCAAAAGCAATACCCGTGTTGACTCCCCAAATGTTCACCAATCTTTTGTTGACAAAAGAGCTGCGGGCGTCCCAATTGACGGTATAGGTAAGTCTAGGACGAACCTTGACTGTATCTCGGCGAGGAGTAAAGATTTTGGTAATCTGACGAAGGTATTGCTTAAATTTTGAACTCGAATCGGCAGGAAGCGCTTTAGGTGCCGCACTAGAGTCAGAAACTATAATATTTTGGGAATTGAACAGTAAAATAGAAGACAAACTATCCTTTTCAAGACAATCAAAGCCATAAGCACTCTTGACGAAGATAAGACAGAGCAGAGAAAATAGGCGAAAAAAGCTGGCTTTTAGAGGCATTTTGGAATAATAATCGCAAAATTTGTATAAAAACGTTTTTTATCAAAAGTTTCGTTTAAAAATGAAAAACTTGGAACAATTTTTTGTGCCTGATTGTATTACTTCTACAAGCGGCCTCTGAGAAGAGGCCTTCAATTATTAAAATTAAAATATATATTCGATAGAATATAAGTAAATATTTTGTTTCACCAAAAATCGTCCCAATATTATGTCACTCAGATTAGGAGATATTGCCCCCAATTTCGATGCCGAAACTACACAAGGTACGCTCAATTTCCACGAATGGTTAGGAGATTCGTGGGGTTTGTTGTTTTCACACCCTGCTGATTTTACACCTGTATGTACGACAGAATTAGGCAAAACGGCTTTGTTGAAAGGAGAATTTGAAAAACGTAATGTGAAAGTGATTGCGGTAAGTGTTGATGATTTGGACTCTCATAATCGTTGGGTACCCGATATTAATGAAGTCAACAATACCGAAGTCAACTTTCCTATCATCGCAGATGGCGACCGCAAAGTAGCTACGCTTTATGATATGATTCACCCCAATGCCAGTGAGAAAGCGACCGTTCGTTCGGTATTTGTGATTGGCCCTGATAAGAAAATCAAACTTACCCTTACTTATCCTGCTTCTACCGGACGTAATTTTAATGAAATCTTAAGGGTGATAGATTCGCTTCAGCTTACTGCCAACTACCAAGTAGCAACTCCTGCTGACTGGAAAGAAGGAGATGATGTGATTGTGGTACCAGCTGTATCGACCGAAGACGCTCAAAAGAGATTCACGAAAGGTCTCAATATCGTAAAACCATACTTGAGATATACCCCTCAGCCTAATAAATAGGAGAGAGGAAAAATAACAAACGAAGGGGGTAGCTGCTAAAGGTTACCCCTTCTTGTTTTTCCTGAAAGGAATTTAAGTAAAATAACTTCTATTTCTAATATTTCAGACAACGCGTACTACGTCGTTCGCGGCTGTTTTTTCCTGCAAATTTGAAGAGACTGTCGAGGCCATACCACATGGATAGCTCAAAAGATCCAGTGTCAGCCCCTAGTGATGATACCGGTACATCATAACTTACTTGAAAAAGCACATTGTCGCGCGCCCAGCCGAGGGTAGGAATGATAGCGTCGCGACGCTTGTCGCCAATCACCAGTCCACGATACCAAACCCCTACCAATAGCGGTGAAAATATAAAATTGGTACCCAAATCTAGCTGTTGATTTACGCCCTGTTTTCGTAACTGCATCCCAATACTGATGGCGCTTTCGCGATCAAGGTCGTGACCATATCCATGACCAAAAAGGGCAAATTTTACCGGAAATTGCGCCCCAAGTTGTAATCCAAAACGGTCGCGAAGCCAATCGTTGTTGCGAATGCGCATATTGTGCCAACTTACACCCGCCCAGTAAAATGGCTCATCGCTGTCTTGAGGGTCATAATCAAAACGCACTCCACTCGAAAACACCACTTTATTTTGAGTGATGCCCATCTGTGAAAGCGGGTCGGTTGTACCTAAATATTGAGCTACAAAAAGAAGATCGTTGGTATTGAATCGGTCCGAAACCCACGCGGCTTGCAAGCCGGGCGTAAGTCTAAGATTTTGTTTGTCGTCTAAGTAAAAAGACCTCGAAACCTGCCCTGCTATTTGATTACTGTTGAGAGTAGCACCGCGACGGTCGTGTAAAAGTTGTAGTCCTAAGCCTACTTGGGCGTCTTCGGCGTAGGTATCATAAGAAAAAGCCGCTGTTTGAAAAGGAATACCTACACCGGCCCATTGGTTTCGATAGTTGGCAATAAACCGATGAGTGCCAGCATCACCGGCCAAAGCGGGATTTTGGAAAAGAGGATTGGTATAAAACTGTGAAAATTGGGGGGATTGTGCCAAAGTATCCCAAGAAGCAGCTAAACCCAAGAGACCGACCCATAAAAATAGTTTCATAAAGATTTTGGTTTAGCGAATGAGATAGAAGTTTTTACGAATACGTTCACGTTTGGTAGTTTCTACAAATAGCACCTCAGCTTCGATGATGTACATATCGGCGGGCATATCCTGACCATTGAATTTGCCATCCCAAGCATGCTCGATACTTTGACGACTAGCAGGGATATTGTTTTTCTCAAAAACAACTTCTCCCCATCGGTCTCTTACTTTTATATGGAGAATTTCTTTGATTCCGCTACCAAAGAGTGTATAAAAATCGCCAATACCATCGGCGTTGGGAGTGAATGCTTGGGGTACCAAAACGGCGCAACTATCTACCACAAAAGCAGCTACTCTAAAGGCCGAATCTACGCAAGCCCCTCTATTGCTTACTACAAGTTTTACGTCATATTGCCCTTTGGGAAAAGGTAAGGCAGGGTTTTGAGCAGTTGAAGTTTGTCCATTGCTAAAGTACCATTTCCATGAATCAGCATTTTGAGAGCGGTCGATGAGACGCACAGGCCCAGGCGAGCAAATAATAGAGTCGCCTTCTATTCTGAAATCCGGGATAGGACGAGCCACAATCGGAATAGTTTTGCGGACAGGAGCGCTTTTGCAATTTTTGCTATCCCGAAATACCGTGAGGGTAATAGAAACGCCTCCGTTGGGAGTGTTGTAAGTATGGTGGGGGGAATAATTGGTGGAGTCGATAGGGGAGCCGTCACCAAAATTCCATTCAAATTGGAGCGAAGGGTCAGAGAGATTGGTGATTTGGATTGGGTTGCCTTGGCAAGCGAGTGGAGATTCGATTCGGAAATCACCCGTAGGAATACTCGTTACTCTAACAATATGGGTAGTAGAGCCTTCCCCGCAGGGAGTTTTGGCGGTGAGGGTTACTTCATATTCTTTGTTGGGGGTGATGTAAGTATGTGAAGGGTTAGCTTCGGTCTTGGTGGTGTTGTCCCCAAAAGTCCATTTCCAACTAGTGGGTTTAGGTACGGTGGCATCCTTGAAGAGGATAGGTTCGCCGGGGCAAACTACCGATTTTGACATACTAAAAAGTGCTTTTACCGTAGTTGGGAAAACCTGAATAGGCACTTCTGCGCTATCGCTTCCACAAGCACTAAATACCGACAACCGCACGCGATAGGTGCGAGCGCTATCAGGAGAAGCAAAAAAATGACCGACGGTGTCAGCGCCCGTGGTTCGGAAGGTACCATCTCCAAAATCCCACCGCGACTCGGACTTGTTGTGACCTGCGGAGCGATTAGAAAAAAACAATGTAGCGGGGGTACATCTCACCAAAGTAGAATCGACGCCTATTTCGGCTTGGGCGAGGGGGCGTACCACAATGTCGCGGCTGCTAGATTGCTCTCCACAGCTATTTTTTACTTTAAAAGTGACTTTGACAGTGAGGTCGGTTTTGCCTCGGTTGTCAAAGATTTTAGGGCTAGGTTGAAACCCTGTAAAGGGAGATTCGCTGCCAAATGTCCAAGTATATTCTGTGCCGTTTGCTGCGGTGCCTTCGGGGGTAAAACGCACGTTGAGAGGGGCACAGCCTTGGAGCTTGTCGGCCGTGAAATTGGCCGAAGCTGGCGGAGCTGTGATTGTGATGTCTTGGGTAAGGGTATCGGCACAGTCGCCCGATTTGGCGATAAGGGTCACTTGGTTGATGCCTTGAACAAGCGACAGGGACGGGGTACGCTCGGTAGAGGTATTGGTTCCATTGACAAGCCATACATAGCTTGCCGCACCTAGAGAGTTATTGGTAGGTTTGAGCACACCTCCTACGCACCCGCTCCCCAGCGAAAAATCGGCCTTGGGGCTTCCGATGGTAATGACCGCCTCATCGGTGGCACGGCAGCCTTTGGGGGATGTTATTTCATACGTCAGTCTGATTTGTGTAGTATTAAGCGTGCTGACTAGTAAGGTGTCGCCTTTTAAGCAATTGTTGCACCCACTCCACCGCCCACCGGCAGGAGTGGCTTGAAGTTTAAGGAAGGCGGTACCTTCACATGAGGCCAAGTCTTGGGCTTGTGGCTTGATGCCCTCAATATTGACCTTGATACTATCTCTGACCGCGCACGAACCCGTACCAATGCTATATTTGATGGTGGCGGTACCCGTAGTTTTGGGGTTAAATACGTAGTTGTTTCCTTGTTTTTCAATTAAATCAGAACCAGACCATGTGCCATTGGGAATCGACGCTACTAAGGGCAGTGCGTTGGTGCCCACACACAAAGTAGTATCGCGCAAAGGAGACGTAACTCTTACCTGAGATAAGGCATTGACAAAGAAGGTATCTCGTTTGACCAATGTGCCGCCGCAGGGATTGGGTAGGGTAGCTTCTACGATATAAGGCGTAGTTTGGAAGGATAAGCTTTGCCCTACTGCGGGGTTAAAAGCCACTCCATTTAACGTATAACTAGCGCCTTGCTGAGGAGTGAATTGATACGTAAAAGGCAGCTGACATACATCGTCTTGTGTAGGCAAGGTAAGTGTAGGAGAATCAATCACTTTGTGAGGACAAATGTTGGGGACAGAGCGTCCACAGTCATTGACTGCAATGAGGGTGATGTTGTAAGTACCCGATTTGGTAAACTGAATAACAGGCTTGGGGGAGTTGGCGTTGGTATTGTTGAGGTACCTATAATCACTCGGGCTGATGCTCCATTCATATCGCGTAGCATCAAGTGAAATAGTGCCATCTAAAGTAAGTGTGCCTCCATTTGACAAACAAACAACTGTATCGGTATTGATGACCGAATAGCCCGTCATGTTGTATTTGGCTTCGGGACGTTTTTTTAATTTAACATCTATTTCGGCTGTTTTTGAGCCGCAAGTTGCCGAAGTAGCGGTAAGTTTAACTTTATAAGTTCTTGTCGGGTCAGAGTAAGTTATGGAAGGAGACGTATTTTCACTTGTTTGTCCATTCCCAAAGTCCCACAGAAATTTTATGTCTGAAATTGGACATGAATTGTTGCCAAAACGAACGGGAGAACCTTCGCATGCAAAAGTTGCTATAGGATTAGGTTGAGGAGTTTTATTGAATACCAACTCATATGATTTATTATCACTGCTACAACTAAGATTTCTAATCGAAAAAGGAAAGCTTTTTTCAGGAGTAGAGCAAGACTCTATAAATTCTCGCAACTTATAAGTATGCTCTAAAGTGGTATCTTTTGTCATCACAATTATTTGCTCCGCGCCATCACCCCATCTAATTCTGTATTCTTTCGTAGTACAGTAGCCTGGCTTGAATTTAAGGCAGAGTTTATAATTAGAATCGCTGGGAGCAACACATAAATCACCTGTGCCAGTACAAAAAGTGAAATCTACTGGTATTTGTGCATGTGCTTTTTTAGAAGAAAGAAAAAAAGTAATAGAAAGAAAAAAGAAAATAGCGAGCCGAATACCAAGTAGAGTTTTGTTCATTATAGTAATGTGAATAGCATTGCTAAAATTAGAACATTTGATAGTTTTGGCCAATAGTGTGGATAATAATATGGCCAAAACTTATCAAGCGTTACAAAAATGTATATCTCTAGTTTTATGGAGATAGATAGTAGGCCATACTTGCATTAAAGTAGACCCAAGGAGCATAAAAAGGAATGCTACTCAAATTTGGGTAGCTTAAATACCCCATTTTTTAGGGCAAGCGTTTTGTTCGGAACCTTAGGAGTACCCAAAGTAGCGTTGATTTTTCCTTCCATAGATTTACCATCAAATTTTGTAATCTCCACCGTACCTTGCTGGGATTTCCATTCAATAGAGTCATCTTCGTATATTTCAACGTCACCATTGAAAGTAACAATTACTTCCCCTTTTTCGACAGAGTAGGAGCTTTTACTTTCCTTAAAATCCAGGATAGTAACATTGATTGCATTGATAGTCAATAGCGATGCCGCATTGAAAAATGAAAGTTGGAGTTCTTGTTTGTTGTTGCTGGGTTGGAAAAGAACAAATCCATTGGAAGTCATCTCAGTTTTTTTACCGCTTACTTCAATCGTCAAATCGACTCGTTCGAGCTGATTTGCTTTGTCAATGATTTTGTTGCAGGAAAAAAAGGTAGTTATACTTAAGCAAACTACAAGAAGGGATAAGCTGGTTTTTTTCATGATAAGAAATTTATATGGATAGACGAATTTTAAGATGAGTACATTTTTAAAAAAATTGAAAGCTTAGTGAGAGGGCTTGCCGAGCAAATCTCTCACTTTAGTCCACCTACTGGTAGCTACTTTGATTTTTTTATCATTCAATAAGACACAGACATGATTACGTTTGTCAGAATGTTTGATGTATTCTTGATTGATGATATAAGAGCGATGAATACGGATAAAATCCGAGGGCAAAATTTGCTCAAAATGCCCTAAGTTCTTCGCTGTCAGTATTTGACGGCCATCTGCCAAATAGATAATTGTGTAGTTACGAACCGATTCTAAGTGAATGATTTGCATAAAAGATACCGCTTCTTTATGGTTTTTGATATGTAAAAATAACTGGCTTGGGGGAGCTTGCTTTTGCATGGTTTGATGTAAGTTAAGAGGTTGGTAAGGTGTTTTTATTTTTTACATCCTGTCACAATCGCTTTGAACGTATCGCGCAGGGCAAGCCCAGTGACGAGGTCATTGGCCAGAATTTTGAAACCATTCAGGTAGTCGGAAGGAGTTTCGTTTTTGAATGATTTGATGGCTTTTTCTTTGTTGAGGGTAGAAAGCTGAATACTTACTTGCGAACCACTCACTTGTAGCTCTACCGAAGCAGGGTCGATATCGCTAAAACTAAATTCATGTTTAATGGATATACTTTTCTTGGAGTCTTTGGTCTCTTGGGAAAAAACTGCGGTGCAGGCGCTAATTTTTTCGATTTTTTGGGTGGTTTCTTCGTTTTTTGACTGGATTGTACCCAATTTCGAGTTGATAAAACTCAGTTTGGTTTCATAGGTGCCTTGAGGTAGGATGAGTTTGCGTTGGTCGCGGCAAGCCGCAATCATCGACCCTACAATATTTGGGAGAGGGCGCAAAGTCTCGATGTCTTCGGCGGCAAATTGAAGACTAGAAGTATAATTTTGCTTTTCACCATTTTTCCATACTTCGATGTACTTGAGGCGATTGGCGGTTTCGATTGAAAACTCAAAGTGGCTCCCTGAAGTAGTGATTTTGCTTGACTTTTCGTTAAAATCTCCCCAGAAGAAACGGTATTCTAGGGTGTTGTTGCCTTCTTTGACTTGCAAGACCGTTTGGCATTCGGCATTGAGAGATTGGGTTATACCTTCGCTATTTTTGACGGCGTTTTTGAAAAAGTTGAGCGCTTGCGACAAGCCTTGAAATGATGGGAGAGCGTTGAGTTGTTGTTGGGAGGTAAGAGGTAAACTCTTTTCCAACCATAGTTTGCCTTCACGTGCTTTTTCGATGTTGTCGAAATAAAAACGAATACTGTTATCATTTTTACTTAGTTTACCATTAGCGATATGCCTAATATAATTGAGCTTATTCTTGGTTTGGATTTCTATATAAGCCCATGGGTCTTTGGTAGAAAGTGTAATGTTTTTTTCATCAAAATCACCTAAGTTTAGTTCAAATACATCTTCGGTAGTTTTACCTTTCTCCATTTTTTGTTGAATAAACTTGACCTTGGGCTGTTGGGTATCAAGGTAAGTAAGAGATTGCCGATAGCTCTCTTCTCCATATTTGATTGTAGATATATTGACCAAAAGCCAATCTTTGAAGGCGTTTAGACTAGGGTTTACCTTCATACTTTGTTCCATTATTTTTTGAGCAGCGGGTACGGCTTTTCGAAATGCTTCGACCAAGGTGCGTGCATTGTCGGTATTGTCAGCATAGAATACAACCTCTCCTGCATATTTAGAAGTTTGGTCATTTTCTGTTTTCTTAATAAAAGACTGTCCTTTAAGGGTTTTGGCTTTTACCTGCATTTCATCCTTGCGGGCTTCATATTTGAGAGTACTAGGATCAAGGTCTGTGAGGTTGATTTCATAAATGTTTTTAGTAGCTTTTCCTTTTTTATCGACGCCGTCTATTGTCATTAAAATAACGTAAGGACGGCTGCCACTTGCCCGAAGCGATTGTTTCCATTCGGATTCGGAAGTTCGAACGACTTTGAGATTAGACGAGATGTCATTAAGAATACTTAAATATTCTTTGTCGTTTTGGGCTTGCGCTTGCAAACCCAAAACAAAAATAAATAAGGTATAGATGAGGCTTTTTTTCATGAGATTAAATGACGGTTGGTTAGAGGGCTTTGAATACCCAATTTTTAAGGGCGACTTTTCCATTGACATTCAAAAATCCGACGTAACAACTCTCAAAACCGAGGTAGTTTTGGGAAGAAGAGCCTAGTTCGGCTACATAGACGGGATCTGAGAGATTATCCACAAATATTTCTACAATATGACTTCCATTCGTGCGTGTGGATTCTTTGACTTTGACAGTGCGCTCTTGAGTCGCTGCAACATTCGGAAAAGTCTTTGAAATAAGTACTGACTTGACAAACAAGGAAGGGTTGAGGGTAGAAGCGCTTACGTTGTTGCCCTGTAACGAAAAAACAAGACGTCCTGTTTGAGTGTCAGCATTGAGGCGATTGCTGATTACAAACCCAAAAGGAGAACCACCGCCTGTAAATCGGTAAGTGGTTTCGAAGCCAGTGATTAGTTTAATAGGTTCGGTATAGATGGCATAAATACCCCCTAAACCTGCATTGATTTCGATAGTATTGCCCACGACCCGCACTTCACTTGTACTAACAGGGTTTGAGTTGGTGGCATTTTTAAAGAAAAACTGCTGTTGTTTAGTTCCAAAATTGGCAATAGATATACTTCGTAACTCATGGGTAGCATTCTGATGAGCAGAAGCTCTTTGAGCATATTGATTGTCGCCTGTAAGGGCTACATCCATGATACAGTTTTGAAGCAATACAGGATCCGTAATACCATTCTGACGGCACACGGCTTCTGCATTGGCTCGTTGGGTAGTTGTAATAGATACAGGACTGCGTGGAAAAGCACGGTCGGTATAGCTGTCAGTATTTTTTCCTGGATCATATACAAACAGTGATTCAGATTGCTTGATACGCCAACTATCAGCATAGGCGGGATAGAGTGTCTGGTAGGTATTGGCGACGGGTTGGCCATTATTAAAAAATAGGTCGTTGCTGGGATTTTTGTCATAATTTCCCAAAATACCTCTCACCTTACTTTGGCGATTAGGGTTGAGCGTTACATAATAATCTAAATCAAGATTGAATAGGCGAACTTCCACCAAATCGTCATTGCCATTTCGTACATATAAATAGCTTCCTTTTCGAGTGATAGAGCCGCCGTTGCTCAGTGGATAGGTTTCAAAATTGAAGCCGATTGCTTGTTTATTCACAAACACATGGTTGGGAGGATACATACATACTTCATCGTGGCCAGTATGTATGGCGATGCCAGTGTTGAATGAGACTTGTCCATTGCTGTTCTTAGACTTAACCTCCTCTTGCCTAGCTTGAATCTCAAACCTATCAGTAGTAGATTTGACGGCAATAAATTCCCCTACTCCCATAAAGCTATAAGTAAGTTTATCGGGTGTAGTAAGGTGAGGGTCACCAGTGCTGATAGCGGTAGAAACAGGCTCTGTGGCATCGGCAATAGGTGTCTCGGGGTCTTCGCCACATAGGGAAATACCTACGGAGTTTACCTCTACACAGTAGTCGTAGGAGTATTTGTCATAGAGAATGGCTTTGCCCGTAAATAATAAGTTTGCGCCTGCACCAAACCTTCCTGGAAGGTCTGCAAATTTGAGAAGAAGTTTGAAAGAATTCCACAGGTATGTTAAACCAGATTTAGAGGTGGTGTTGGTACTAAAACACTCAAGGTCATCAATCCGCTCGTTGATGGTTTTGATAATAGTCAATAAAGTAGAACCCATAGAGGCTTCATTGTATTGAGAAAAATGCAGCTTGATCCCCTCCCAAGTCCCTGTATTGATGAGTTGTACTACCAAATGTTGAATGCAGTTGGCATTGGTTAAGTAATCTTGAAAACCTTTGTTAACTACCCCAACCGCATTGAGGACGAGTTTGCCTAAAAACTTTTCGACCTCAGGATCGGTGGGTGATTGCGCACTAAAAGCATTAGTTACTTTTACGGTATATTTTCCTTGGGATTGGAAGGTGTAATTTTGAACAGTGGGGTATTGTAATTTGAAAAAATCAAGTGCCCCACAGGCCGTTGTAGGAGGAGTTCCTGAACGACTGTTGTAGAAGTCTTCGAGGCAACCATCAAAATTGGAAGAAGATTCTTTGGCCAAGTTCCAAGCATCTATAGCCAAATCAGCCGCTGAGGTATAGCCAAAGCTAACATCTCCTAAATCTAGGACACCATTGGACAGTAGCTGATTGTTGGAATCATAAATACGAGCTATATAAGGAAGAAACGAACGCTCGTTTTTAATAGAAATAGAACGGGGATTGGTGGTAGTAAGTTTGATGACGGGTTCGTTTCCAATAATCCCTTGCGTGCCTCCTCTACGTCCCCCAAATTTCAATTTTGAATTTTGAATAACGTTTAGCAAAGTCATAATGTTGACATTGTTGTCTTCAAGCAGGTCTTTGCCTTCTTTGGTGCTTTTTTCGATTTCCTTTACTAAATCAGGAAAAGAAGCATGTTTTTGGAAAGCTGCGGCCAAGGCTTTTTTAGCGTGTTCATTCAGACTAGCCATAACGGGATGAAGAAGAAGCAAACTAAGAGCGGTGGAGGCGGTACTCATCTCAATAGATGAATTTCCGGCTAGGTAGGGTGCTACCAACGCTACTGAGCCATTGGCGCGAGTCGCAAGGATAAGTTTATAGGAAGTGGTATCAATAGACGACATTGTAAAGGTGCTCCCTTGTACGGTATGTGCGTCAAAACCTGATAATATGGTAAGTTCGTCGGCTTTCCAATTTGTTCCTGTAGGCAGAATTACCCGTCCGGCTACATCACCTTGGGCTACTGCGGGTTGGAGTTCAATAGTGCCAACTCGCTTACAGGCAAAAGGCCAAAACAAGCAAGAAATGAAGAGAAGAAGGGAAAGTATGTTTTTCATTATGAATGCGTTATGGATAGACTGAAATAGAGAATACGACTGCGTTTAACTCTAAAAACTATAACTATCACCTCTTTTGCGGATGGTAACTACGTCGCGGCGCTCACCTTCTTGTTGGAGTACTCCTTCAAATGACTTGGCTCCTGAGGGTGTGGTAATCGTCACAAAGTACCGAGTGCGTCCACCGCCATAATTACCATAGTACTCTACCCATACCTTATATTCACCGTCGGGGGCATTGTGTCGCCAAAAGATGTTTTCAGGGCCATAGCCGTCTGTATCATCTCGGTCTAGTTGACCACCTGTACGAGAGGTCTCATTATTATAGTAAATTTCGGTGCCGCTAGGATCTAGTACATGTAGGTCAATGTCAGTGTTGTTGGTGTTCCAAGCGAGGTTGATTTGAAGAGCACCTGTACCTAGCCGCTCTACGCCTACACATTGTTGTACGGGGGTACTGACCCGATTTTGGGCATCATATACCCATACTTCTACGCAAAATTGGCCATTTTCGGAAGCTCCAGGAATCCCGAGAGGAAGCGTGAACTGATCGGCATTAGAAGGGTCGGCAGGTATGGTATAATACATATCTGACCCCACAACTCTTACATAATATCCCGCAGGCTGATTGTTGCTAGACCCATTGACATTAAAAGTAAGAGCTACGGTACTACCGTTACTCGAAACGACGGTACCATTGTTAGTATTACTTACGCTCAAGCCGCCAGCTCCTCCCGAGGTAGGAGAGGGAGGAGTGCCTACGGTACGAGTAGCGCCATTGGGAAGTATTAAATAACGACTAAAACTTGCTGGGTCGTTGGGGTTGACCACAATTTTGGGTACTTCGGTTTCGATAACCCTAGTACAGCTACCTACAATAGTCAATAAAATAATGGCTAGAGGGTACAGATATGAATGTTTGAAGTTTTTCATCTTTATTGAATGGCTTTACGTTTAAACCCTAATCCGATTCTGATGCCCGCAAAGTGTAGCGGGTCGGTGATTTCTTGGAAACTATTGGTTAGTACTAGGTTATACTGAGCTGCAAAGTCAATAAACATGCTGCCGAAGTATTTCTCAAACCCTAGCGCGCCTCCTACAGCAGGCTGGAAAGATTGAGTAGAAAGGGTTTGAAGGCCTAGGGGGTGTAGTTCTGAAGTAGCGGTGACGCGTTTGAGCAGCTGACCACCTCCGAAAACATGGAAGTAGGCATTGTGAAAGGGATATAACTTAACGCCTAGTTGGACTGGAATCCGTGTGAGGGTTTCGTCGGCAGTGTACTGTAGTTCTTTCTCAGGGGCGGGAGATACATAGCGGCGTTCTACCATCCATTTAGAATAACCTCCCTGAACAGTAAATCCTACCCTTTTTGAAAGATAAAAATTGAACATTAGTCCCCCTCCAAAACCTTGCAACATACCTATTCCTGTTTGTATATTGCTCCATTGAGGTGATAGTGATTCAATAACGTACAGGCCTTCGCCAAACACAGAAACTGCAAAAGCTTTCCGAGGCTTAGGAGCGGGAGGCTGAGTATAAATCTGAGCTATTTCTTCTCTTTTTATTTCATTAAACACAATTACATTTTTGTCGGCAAATTCAATGCGCGCTAGCTCATCGGGGGTAACTTCTAGCAGGGGCGAATTTTCGTCGGTCTTATAAACTACCCTGCCTCGAGCTTCATCTTGATATACCAGCAATGCTTCTACCGAATGCCCATCCCGAAACACAATGACATTTTTTTGAGCTTGGTCAAGACCTACCATTTCCATTTCGACGCGGCGGTTTTGGCGACGATTGGCATCTGAAATATTGGGTAATATAGGCCGCGACCAACCGTACCCTTGGGAGCTTACGCGAGTGGCGGCTACTTGACCCTTTAGGATAAGATGATTTTGAACCGCACTGGCACGATCTTGCGATAGTTTTAGGTTGTATGCTTCTTGACCCGTATTGTCGGTGTGCCCTGCAATCTCAAATACTAGGGCGGGAATTTTGTTTAGAACCAATGCAATAGTGTCCAAATAAGCTTGGCTTGAGAGGGTCAGTTGGACAGAGTTAGTTTCGAAATTAATATTTTTGAGTTTGATGCGCATACCTTTTAGATTGGGGCGGCTGCGGAGGGAGTCTAAGATGGTCTGCATCAATTTTTGGGAACCCCAAGTCGTATCTATTTCTTCGGCCAAAGTAAGTTCGGACGGCGGAATTGAGCCTGTTCCACGTTCTATTTTGAGCAAGCTAGATTTAGCAATTCTAAGGATAGGCCCCTGAGGATTATTCCCTTTTCTATATTTCACTTCAGTAGCTCCGATTTCGACAACTTGCCCCACAATGGGCGATTTTGTTTTGTCTTTTAGAATGAGCCAATCCAGTTGATGATTGACAGAATTAACCACCACAAGCTGGTTGGAGGCGGGGTTCTTGACAGGAGTTTTGGGTTTGGGCTTTTGTTGAGCAAATACTGAAATTTGAAACAGAAAGACCCAAGCAAACAGGATGAGTATTGAGGTTTTCATAAGAAAAGTTGTTTGAAAAAATGAAAAAAGTAGGGCTTAAAAAGTCTAACACTAGGATACTTGACCCTGATTGTAGGCCTTGGTGGCAGTTGCATCGTGCATCTCACAAACCTCCTGAGCCATCAAAATGAGAATAAAAACGAAGAGCTTCTTCATAAAAAAATGCTGTCTATTGAATGGATGTAATGATTGGATTATCATTACAAAATTGGACGAATGAGACGGGGGTTGAAATAGAATATTAAAGGAGAAGCCTTCTTTTTAGCTCGAAAAAAAGAGGAGAAAATAGTTAGATGTTAGGCGAAAAATCCTACAAATTTCGATTTAAGTGTTCAATTTTAAATGAGATCTTCGTAACGGTTTTATATGAAATATTTAGTGATTGAGAATAAGGAATAGGAGTGTAATGTGCTTTGAAACAAGGTGTTGTAGTGAGGGGGTAAGCACCCCGAATTTCGGGGTGCAAAAGCTCATAGTAGCTCAATCTAGCCTCCAATTGAAGCTACTCAACACCGTATTTTTGGAAGAATAGCCTTGTACTAATCGGATGGAGCAACGGGAAGTAGTGCCCTTATCATCTATATTGAGGCAGGTCAAATTGCCATAGTCATCTTGTGAGAGGTAAAAATTGTCGGGCTGATAGTTAGGATGGCGTCGCTGGGTATCTGCGTAGCGGGCGTTGTAGCCAGTAAGGCGGTAGCCATACTGCGTATTTTCTAAGCGGATGGTTTGCTCAATCAAGTTTGTTTGATTGTTGGCATAATAGCGTACTCGCATTTGGCCGCGTTGCTCCATAGTACGAGTGCGGCACGGTAGCGAGTGATACCCGCCGTAAAGGTGATTTCATAAACATCTTGCGCTCTGGCAATCACAGGCAATAGTGCTACTAACAGTAAAAAAGTGAGCTTTTTCATGATTTTAGGTCAATTAAGGATGAACGCCTACTCTTGAAATTACGGTTTTCGGCAAGGCCGTATTAGTTGGTCATTGAATTGACGATTCAAAAGTAGCGGCTTACTTAAAAACTGTTGGAGTAACAACTGGTTGCTAACTAGTTGCTAACTGAAAGCCTTAGAAGAAATGATTTTGGAGATAAACGGACCATCCAAACGGAGCAAAGAGAAACTTATTTTTATTCAATTATACCTTATTGATTATATGGCAAACTTGACAATTTACCAACCCGAAATCCTTTTTTTGAGAGCCCAAATATTAACTCGTTATTGTGACACGTTTGGCTATGAATTTGATAGCTATTGCCAACGGCTCACAGGGACCTTAAAGCATTACGAGCACATCTGTGAAGTAATGCAAGAAGAAGTAAATCAACATGAAAAGCTGGTGAGGTACTTAGCTTTAATCCAAAATAAAGCACTTCAAAATAGCCTAAAAAGACAGATAGGAGCAACGGAGACCGAACAAAAACTCTTTTTGCGTAAGCATATTAATTCTCTTTCAGGCTCCGTATTACGTAAACTTATTTTTGAGGGACAAAACGAAACATCGCAGGGCTATAAAGATAGTTTTATACAAATATGCTATCTGTATATTGAAAAAGAGCGAAGCGAATTTCTCGTCAATGATTTCCAAATAGAAAAACAAGACGGTACTATACCTCCTTTCGGATATGCCCCAAAGCCCTTAAGTAATGGTACCGTTCCGGTTTTTCAAAAAGCATCTTCTTTTTCTTTAACCCCTCTAAAATCTACCGAAGATTCGATAGCCGAAGGTAAATCGGCTTTGGTTTTTAAAGGGAATAAAATACAACTCAATCGCGGTAATCTCGACAAAACGAACGCTACCATTACTAGTAAGATACAGGCAGAAATAAGACTAGAAAATGGAGAGTGGGTACTAGTAAATGAAAGCCAATTGCGGACTACTTTTATTCAAGTAAATGGCCCTATTAAAATCAAAAAAGGGGATATTGTTGTGTTTGGCAATCAACGGTTTTTATTTGAAGATTAGCTTCCAATCTCTACTTTAAGGGTCTCCAAAATCCTTATTTTTAAGAGGCCTTTACATCTTTAGATTGTGTTTTGAGATATAGAAAATAGGCTATTATTAGTGCTACTAATAGGAGCTTACCGCCTATTTTATCCCAAAACGAAACTTGAAACTCGGAGGGAAGAGAAATATGGGCAGCAGTGGCTAATTCGTCTAGTTTTTCTTTTGAAAGGTCAATGTACATTTTATCAGAAACGTAGCCACACCATTCTTGGTCATAGTTCCAAACAGGAATAAAGAAAATCGAGATTTGTTTGTATCTCATACCAGCATCTACATAATGCCCTTCTTGATTTTGAAATTCGGGCGTATCGGGAAAATCAGCGATTTTAGCGATAGTTTCTCCACCAAAAGAGAAGAAGATAGGCTTTGCTGCATAGGCACTACTGGCGTAAGCCAGCAGTGCTATCACAATCACAGGAACAGAAAAGTTTTTCATAGTTTTTTAGAAATTATTTAAGGCTTAGCAAATAACCTATTGAAAAATTGGCGTCCCAATCAAAGACAAATTGGGGGGTATTCGTAGCATCTTTGATAGCTTTGTAGAGGTTGAGTCCCGCTTTGTCTTTAGCCTCTTCAAGGGTATATTTATCGGGGGTATTTAAGACCGTAAAACGCTCGTTGTTTTGACGGATTTTTTTTGCTAGTTTAAACGGAACACCTCCGATGATAAAACAAGTTTTACGGTTGAAGGTAGGGATGGCACCGCATTTGTCCTTTACTTCCTGATAGACTTTGCCGTCGTCAGTTTTATCTTGAAAATACTTTGACCCATAGGTTTCAAAAGCATTTATGTTGTTGTCTTTTTTCCAAGAAACTTTAGTATTACTTGACCCCATGTCTACTACAAATGCTTCATTTTCGTAGGCTTTGGGCAATACACAAGCCAAGGCTAAGGCTCCTTCCTGTTCGGGGGTTACGATATTGACTACGTATTTTAAGTTTTTTAGACCGTCTATAATCTTCTGAGTGACAGCTTCTTTGGCTGCTCCCGAACTTACTACAAAGTGAATTTGAGCAGCTTGTACCCCAAAATCAAGCATCGTGCTGATGTATTTTTTCAGACCGTCGCGGATGTCGGTATCAGTGGCCATATTTTCAAGAACCAAGCTATTACCAAAATCCGCTTTTTGTAACTTCCAGTTTTTGTTGGCATCTACATTGACTATGAAAGAGTTAAATCCAGAAGCACCTAGCTCGACAACACCTTTTAGGGTACCGTTGATGGGTTCGGGGGGGGCATAACTAAAACCAGAGGAAGGCGCAGGCTCTACTACGTTAGCTGAGGGGTCTACCACCACAGAGGGAGACTTTTTGCCAAAGAGATATTTGCCGCCAAAAAATAGGCCGACCCCAAGGGTGATGCCAAATAGAATTTTAGCAATGGGAGTGAATTTGGATTGCATAATTGTTTGGTCTTATTAAATGGTTAAAAATTTAGTATTTATCAGAGTTGGTGAGTTCTTTTTCGATTTCGTCGCCACGCATAGCTACTACATCAATGATGTCTTTGAGGGTAGTGCCTTTGGCATCGCTGGCGGTTCTTACCGAAAAATTCAGGAAGTAGGCATTCGTATTATCTTTCCCTATTTGCCATGCACCAAACTTGTAGGTAGCATTTTTGCTCAATGCCATGTAGATATCACTTTCTTTGAGGTCTGATTTGGTGTCATAAATGCGTGCATAAGACCAGATTTCTCGCACTTCAATCCCCTTATAGCTCATAGGCTTGGATTGGATATATACGGCTTGGATGCGGTCATTGTCCACCTTCCTCACAATTTTGAAGTCGCCATTTTTGGTGATGCTGTATTCAATCCCTTGTGTATCAAGTTCTTTTTTGACAAAAGGGTCACACTCTACGGCAGGACTACCGCCTATTTGCCCATAGCTAGTGTACGTTATGAGCAAAAAAAACAATACTTTTTTCATGCGAAAGTTAATTTTAGAGGGTTAGTAGTCGTCTTTTTGGGTGAGTTCTTTTTCCCGTAAATCAGCTTCTTCAGCTAGAAATTCTATTATTTTTTTCAAATCGTGCGAAGCGATAGAAGTAGAAGTCGTGATCGAAATATTGACTAAGTAGGGAGATTTTTCGCCGGCAATTTGCCAAGCACCAAACTTGAGATTCTCGTTACGCTCCAAGAGGAATAGCCCATTGGCAAAACCTAGGTCGCTTTTAGAAGTGATTTTTTTGATAGGCGACCAAATATCAAGCAGTTCCATGTCTTTATAAGTTTGGGTTTTTCCGGTTATGATTATCAATTGTGTTCGGCCATCGTCTCTCTTTACCGTCAAATGATAATCTCCTTTTTCGGTGACTTTATAGGAGAGCCCCGTAGCTTCTATTTTTTGTTTAAAATCTACATTGGAAGTAGAGTTGCTAGAAGTATTATTAGTGGAGGACGTGGTCGTACTCTCTCCTTCCTTAGCATAAATCAGTACACTATACCTTCCTGAGCGGCTATTTTTTTTGTCGCTTATCAATACCAATCGATATTCGCTGTCTGATGCTACGGTAAAATCTTTCAGTATTTCGTAGTCTCCCAGTTCATTGGTAGGGTCATTGGAAATTTTTTTGCGTTTGTTTTCATTCACACTTTTGAGGGTTTCCCACTGTCCGTCGGGTTTTTGCTTTTGGAGATGCAATGTAAAATCTTCAATACGTGCATCTGCATACGCAATAATCACATAGTGCGTGTTGGCCTTGAAAGGTCGATACAAAACATCATAAATGGATTCGGAGCGTTCGGTCATAAAGCCAGACTCATAGCGTATCAAATCGGCACTTGATGGACCGTCCAATTCTTTGGAAAGACTCAAGGCAAGTGAGTTCATAGTATTCATTGAGTTTTTTTGCCCCCAGCTACTCGTAGCTACTGCGAGCAAGAAAAAAAGAACGGGGAATTTCATCTTTATGGTGGTTTAGGGTTATTGTTCTTGATCAATGAGAAGGCCGAAATGAGTATAGTTTTGACCCGTACGGAAAGTGGCCATTACTTCGAGCTTATAAAAAGCAGATTCAGCCGCGGAAAAAGCTGTATTGATTTCTGAATTGCCACTATATGTGCGTACAAAAGACCAAGTGTCGTTTTTGAGTTGGTACAACCGTAGTTGTAAAGCCGATATTTTTTCAGGATCCCCTAAAACAATAATGTTGGATAACTCGCTTTTGGAAAAGAAATGAGTCGTGCTATTGCGGGCGTCACTCATGTCGCGTTGTAGTACATCAAGCAGCGATTTGACTACGTAGCGGTCTTTTTTTTCCAATGCTTTTGTTTTAGTATCCAGCAATGTAATCATTGGAGTCATCGAACTGAATTTTCTTTGACCGAAAGCTAAGCCACTACCTAGTAGTAGCAAAAGCCCCAAAAGTAGATGTCGCATGGTAATGAGAGATAGATGGTTTATGGTAAATGTACGCCTCCAAAATTCCAGTAGGATTGTCCCGGAATACGCTCTTCGGCTTCTCGGATATCCACTATTCTGATATGGCTAGGTATGGGCTCAAATGTGGCGGTAAATGCGTGGTTTTTGCGGCTTCCCCAACTGACCGATTGACCATTGGTGCCTCCCTCTAAGCTTTTTAATTTGTAGATATTTCTTGCGGCATCTCTCACATAAAAAGCGTACTGAGGGTTTTCGGTACCATATATGGCGTAGGAGGAGTTGTCGGTCATATCTTTGGTGCGAGTCATTAAAAAATTGACAGTCAGGGCGTTGGGGGTGCGTTTTATAGAGGTGATGCGAATGTTGGCATTTTGAGGGGGATTATCTACTTGGGGGGCTGAGGAAGCAGGTTTCGGGGGAGGAGGAGCCACGGTTTCTCCTTTTTTTGCAGATAAATCTGCTGTCACAAAAGCGGCATCTTTATTTTCATCCACTTTAGTAGTATCTTTTGGTAGAGGCGTTAGCGTTTGGTTTTTATCAGAATATTTATTCTCCTTTTCTTCGGGTAGTTGGTTTTCTATAACTTCCTCTGGTGGTGTTTGCTTCTCAAGCCAAAATGTATCAACTCCATAAGCTCCTAACATTCCTAAACCAATAATAGCCGCCCATTTGACCCACTCCTTCGCTTGGAAAGGTTGAGAAGGGATAAGAGTAGGAATAGGCTCGGGGGTAATGGGGGGAGGAACGATGGGCTTTTCATGAATGCTCCATTGGCCTGTTTCGATAAAGTTAGTAGCCCATTGTACCAGTTCGGTGGCCTTAGGACGATCCCAAGGGTCTTTTGCCAAACAACGTTTGATGATTTCGTTGAGGTCATTGCTACATTTAAAATCTGTCGGTAAGTTGGGCGGAGTAGGGTCGCTAAGCTGGTTTAGTCCTCCAAACTCCCCAAAGGGGACATCTCCAGTGATGAGTTCGAAGAGTGTAGCTCCCAAAGCCCAAATATCAGTGGCTTTGATAGGAGGTTTATTGACGTTGTCTTTTCCCCACAACTCTGCTGCGCGGTAGGGGGGCGGGGTCATTCCAGATTGGATAGAATTAGTATTGGATTTTTTGGCCTCCGTAAATTTCCGAATAGTAGCGCGTAGTTTGAGACTTAACCCCAAATCAGCCAAAAAGATATATTCTTCACCATCTCGCAAATCAATCAGGATATTGTTGGGCTTGATGTCTTGGTGAACCAACTTTTCTTTGTGTAAGTAAGCCAGCGCCGCACCTACATTTTGCATTACCTTGGCGATTTCGAGTTCGGTATATTTGCCTAGATATTTGCTAGAAGCAGCATTACCTCCCGAACAATAACGCATTACTAAATAGGGACGACCTTCTTCATCTTTGCCAAAATGCCTAACCGTGAGCAAATTGGAGTGCGAAAGGTCTTTTTGCACATCGTATTCTTCTTCGATATTTTTGATGCCTTCTACATCAAGCATTGGATATATTTTGAGAGCCACCGTATGGTTTCTCGTTTCTTTATCTTGGGCTTCCCATACATCGGCAAAGCCTCCATTGTCTATGAGCTTGACAAGATCATAGCGTTTATCAAAGAGTTGGCCAGGTTTGAGCATTGTCATGGTAGGTTATTGGGATTGGGTTTATTGCTAGATTTTTTTGGAGGCAATGATTGGCTCTTATCCGTATTTGGGCTTGTCGCCTCATCTATGATGGCAGCTTCAGTAGGAGTGGGTCTGCGACTGTCATTGGATTTGTCGTCAGATTTTTGGTTTTTATGTTTATTAGAGTCTTCTTTCTCATTATTTTTGGTGCGTTCTAGAGCAGGAGAACCATTAGATGTAGAATTATCATCGGGTTCTGTGTCAGTGGGGGGGGGTGAGGGTTTACTTGTACTGGTGGGGGGTTCTTTGCCTCTAACAGCTGTTTTTTTGTTTTCAGGGCTGATAGGTATAGGCACTTCTGGTATATCATTAGGTGTTACTACAGTATCAGTTCTTTTCGCGGGGGAGGGTGGGGGAGTGTTTATTGGTTTGGTTTCCCATTTTTTTTGTAGCTCAGGATAATACCACACCGCCAATCCGACCGAGGCGAAGGTCATACCCAGCGCTACCCACATGGCAGTACTTGTTTTTTTGCGGGTCTGAAAACGCGGATTGGGCAGCGTGTTGTTACCACCGTTGTCGTTTGATGGAGAAGTATGGCCTTTTACTACTCGATTTACTACTACAGTGATGTTGTCGTTACCACCTGCGTCGTTGGCCGCTTTGATGAGCTTGTCAATACAGAGAGCCAATTCTTTATTTGGGCTTTGTAAGATACTTTCTATGGTATGATCTTCAATCATCGAATTAAGGCCATCACTACATAGCATTACTACATCGTCTTGATAGAGGGTTTCTACCACAATATCAGGGGCAGGGGGGCGTTCGCTATCGCCAAGGCTTTGCAGAATGACGTTGCTCTGAGGGTGATAAAATGCTTGCGTTTTGGTGAGTTTACCTTCATCCAAGAGGGTTTGTACGTAGGAATGATCCTTGGTGAGTTGCAACAATTTCCCTTCTCGTAGGAGATAACAACGGCTGTCGCCACTCCAAGCCACGTAGAGTTGGTCGTTGAGGATATGCGCTATCACTACCGTAGTACCCATGCCTTCTGTTTCGGGATTGAGGCTGGCATATTCCAAAATCTGTTGATGAGCGTATTGAATAGCTGTGACCAGACGTTCGGAGGTGGGGCGCTCTTTGGCGATATTTTCTCGAAAAAAAGCACAAATACTATCTATGGTGATTTTGGAGGCTATTTCGCCTGCGTTGGTTCCTCCCATGCCATCGGCTACTACCATCATAGAGCCATTTGTAGGATTGTAATAGGGGTGAGCAGGCACTACCCAATTGGCCTCTACATCGCTGGTTACGATAAAATTATCCTCGTTGTGTTCTCTTACTTTGCCTACATTGGTTTTGGCTACCATTTGTAGTTGCAATGCGTTTTGCGTCATGTCAGTAGTTATTTGGAGGGAGAGTGGAGTTTCCATTTTGTTTTGTTTCTTTTTTCTTACTCTCTCTTTTTTTGTTTACAGGCTCTTTGTCGGTTGAGATGTCGTTGGTAGGCGAGGGTGGTGAGGTTTCGGTAGCTTTAGGCGGGGCAGCCGGGGGCAGTTTTCCTTTGAGAGGTGTCAATTCATCTGTAAGAGGACTTTCTGGGCGCGTAGGCTGCGGCAACCGAACGATGTACCACTCATTGCCTTTGTTTTTGAGGATACCTGCGGCATGGTACCTTATTACGCCTGATTTAATCGTGGCTACAAAGTAAATTCCTCCAATTACATTGTCTTTGAGAGAGATACGTTTCAGCAAAGTCTCACTTTCGGTGTTTTGAAAGTTAAGATTTGGGGTATAAACGGCCACGTTAAGGGGACTTTTTTCATTGACATTTAGGTCGTCACGCGCCGATACTACCACAAGCCATCCATTTCCTTCTTGGGTGTTGAGAAAACCACCGACCGAAAGGGGGCTTTCTGTACGATAGCTGATGATCCCGCTGCTGTCGTAGGTTTCGATAGGGGAGATTTCCTCTGGTTGATAGTCAGTAGAAAAAATAGGGCGCAAGGCCATAGAAGATAGATGAGGGCGAATGGTATCATTCTTTTTGTATTGCTCAAACGCCTTGTCGCCTATCCAAGGAGTAGCTATACTGGTCAATGCCCATATTTTATGATCAGCTACGACTCCCAGCGTATAGCGCCGTCCAAAGTAACTTTTGCCGGCGCGTCCGTATTCATTGCCACGGGTGCTTTTCATTACATAGTCTTGCCGCACGATACAGATGGAGCTATCCACGGCCATTCGGAAAAGTTTTTTATCATTTGAAAAAAGATTTTCTAAATCCAATTCATTTTGGGCTTGCGCTGCCAAAGAGGTGAGCAGCAACAAAAAAATACATCGTAACATGGTGATGATTGATTTAAGGGTGAACTTATCTGATAGCGGTGATAGGAACGACTAACCCTTGCGCTCCTGCGCCACCTGATACAATCCCTACTACCACATAGCGATTGTTGGTTTTAGCAAACACTGGCCCGCCCGAATTGCCTTGGTCAAAACCACGATTAGAGATATAAATTACGCCGTTGGAAAGGCCATCTCTGGCTACATTACACTCATTATAAAGAGGCTTGATGTCATTGGGGTTGTTAACGCCCATTCCAAACGAATAGCCCAAAATATATAGAGGTGTAGAGGCTGAGAGGGAAGCAGAGAGGCTGGGTGCGAAGTCTAGCCCTCCATTGCGAGAAGTACGACTGACGGCCCAGTCGGTACCGTTGTTGAGGGAGGCGATTCGTAAAATGAAAGACGTTCCGTCGTCGGCGGTGATTTGTTTTGTTTCATCGCCCGATTGATTGAGCATGAAATCCTGACTGCTCATCTGCATCGCAGTTCCAGAAGGAGAGTAGGCTTCTAAAAAGTGAGTTATCTTACCGCCATTGTTGGCCAAGATATTGAGCTTTATGAGCTCTTCTTGTGATTCTTTGGGCGCATTGGCGATGAAGTGCCAAGGCTCTAGCACGTGCCTTGCAGTCACAAAACGCCCATCGCTTAGTAAAAAACCAGTACCCGACCCTCCAAATTCGACCTGTTTTTGGGTCCCACCAATTTCAACTATGATTTTGCTTGTTCGGATATAATAAACGTTTGGATATAACTGCGATAGATGGAGGTTTTCGGTAGTGACTGGTTTATCATTGGAATCGTTATGAGGAGTGATAGGAGTTGAGCCCGAAATTACTTTAATGCGGCGTTCTAAGGACGTAATTGTGTTTTTAAGTTCTTTTTGAGCCTTTTGACTTTTCTCATTACTTATGATAAGTTCTTGTTTTTGTTGCTCATTGATAATTTGGCTGCTTGCATAGAGGTCTTCAAAATTGTTGGCTTTGTTGAAGAAGTAATACCCTCCACTCACCGCTGCCACCAACAGTACTGCCAAAGTTGCCACCGCTGTTTTGTAAGGTTTGATAGCTTCATTGGCCATTGCTTTGAGGCGTATAGTCATGCCCATGCTCTTTACCGAGTTGTTGGGAGGAGTCAGAAAAGATACCCTAGGGCCTTCGTAGGAGAGCTGAATATCGTCACCATTGCGGAGCAATACTTCATCTCTGAGCGATTGGCCGTTGACGAGGGTGGGGTTGGTTTTAGAGAGGCTTTTGATGACCCAGCCTCCTCCTTTACGAATAATGGCGGCATGAGGCCTGCTGACGGTTGTACAGTCGTCGCCAAATCCAACGGCAAAGTTGCTACCTCGTCCCAGCTCTATATAATCACCGATAAACTCGGTGGTTTGACCAGTACGGTATTTTTGGGTAGCTGTTTTGTGTTCCAGAACAAAATAAGTTCTACCAGAAGCACCTACCAAGGATTTAAGAGAGCCTCCCAACGATTTGGAAAACTTTTCGGTTGCGCGGGGTTGAGGAACTGTCGTTGACATAGGTTTGGGTTTGGTTTTGATGAGTCAAAAGTAGAGGTAGAGAATGAGAAGGGTGGTACAGGTACCAGTTACTAACTGGTTATTAACTTATCGAACAGCGACCCTAAGAATCGTGTCACCCAAGGTGATGATATCTCCAGGATGAATGACTATGCCGCTCGCTCCTACCAATTTGGAATTGACGTAGGTTTGGTTGACTGACAGCTGCCACTTACTATCCCAGAACTGCCCATCTCGGATAAGCCATTGTTTAGGGTTTTGCCATTTTTCGAGCGTAGCATGCTTGCGGGAGATGTAAGTCGTACTTACTTCTACAATCTCCACATCATTTTTAATAGAGGCATCTTTACGCCCCAGCGTCAGTATGCCTTCGCTTCTATTGCCCATGAGTTGGGAGAGATTATAGATTTTGCCCATCTCCTCGCCATAAGTGATTTGTAATATCAGTTCATTTTTGAGGGAGTCGTGCTTGGGGTAGTGAATATCAAGAGACTGATACCCTAAGGCATTGATGATGTGTCCAATCGATTGATAACGCTTGTGTTGGTAATCTACTTCGATGCAGGTTTTGATGATTGAGCCCCAATTATTGGGTAATTTATTCCAGTGCTGACGCAAACCTTCGGCATCTCCTTTAGCGGCGTTTTTTATATACTCTACTACATCGCTTTCGCTGGTGAGTTGAAAAGGAGCAAAAGGGTACTGACCCGTAAATATTTCGTACATCATCACGCCGAAAGAATAAATATCGGCTACGGCATCGAGTGCTTTGAAGGCCGTTTTATTGTTTGCTTGCTCAGGGGCAATGTAAGCCCACGTACCAAAAATTTGATGGGCATGACCAAAGATATTGCGGGCCGTCATGCGGGAGTTTTTATGGCCTGCAATTCCAAAGTCGGCTAATTTGGCATTCCCATTGGTATCTATTAATACATTACTAGGCTTGAGATCACGGTGAAAAAAGCCTCTTTGGTGAAGTTCTTGTAGCCCACAGAGCGTCTGATACGCTATTTTGTTGATTTTTTGTGGTTCTATGGTTCTGCCAGTAAATTGAGTTAAGTCACCTTTAGGGCAGAGTTCCATAGTAAAGTAAGGATTCCCTTCTACATTACCACAGTCAAAAGATTGAACTAAATGCGGAGATTTTTGATAGCCAATTTCAAATTCTCGCATGAATCGCTGAAAAATAAGCAAACGCTCTTTCTCATAGGCTATTTCCCAAAGTTTAATCATTTTGAGGGCAAAAGCTTCCTCTTTCCGATTGATTACTTTGTAAACAATGCCAAATGTACCCTCGCCCAACAAGTCAATAATTTGATAATCATCTATCCATTCTCCTATTTTAGGTAAAACCCGGTGAGGAGTTTGGTAAGTGGTGAATTTTTTGTTAAGAATCTCATTCATTGGTGGTTGTAAGTTTTATTGCTGGGGCGGTTATTTGTACGTATAGCCTAGGTTTGTTTCATCTGGCGAAGTTTTTCTTCCGATTCTGTTTTAAAGATGAGCTTTCGGTCCCCCAGCAGTAGTATGTCCCCATCTTTGATTTCTGTTTTTTCGGATACTTGGATGAAGGTGGTTTGCTGTTCGCTACGGTTTATCACAAACCATTTGCCATTCTCGTAGCTCAATTCGGCTTGTGCTTTGCTAGTAATGCTCTGATTGGTAGGGTCAATGTTGTCCCGATTGAGGACAGCACTTTCGTCGTTTGAGAGTTTAAATTCCGACCTCCTGATGTCAATCGTTTCTCCTATTTTGGGGATACGTTGTAGATAACACTTTTCTGTATTGCTCACTCTCATTCGGTAGGGATCAATAGTACCTCCAATGAGAGGCTTTTGGGAGAATGATTCCTCCGACGAATTGGATACTTTGGGTTTGTTCATAGTAAAATCTTGGGGTTGAGGAAGAGAAGGAGCGTTTTTGTGAGGGATAAGTTCACGCTGACATTGAATACAGGTAGTACGGGAGGCAATATTGATAAATCCACAATCGACATCAGGACAGGTAATAGTTGTAATATCTTTTTCCACCGTAGACGGTGGTGATATTGGTGATCCATCATCCAGAACTGTAGGAGGAGATACAGGTAAGGGCGTAGGCATTACAGAATCAGGAGATTCGTATCTAAACGCTTGTTTGCCTGGAATCGTTTTTGAAGGATTTGGAGCAGAAGACGCCCCGGACGGGGTGGAGTGTTCTGTCTTTTTGACATCCATTTTTCCGGATAGCTTTTGGGAGTGCGAATCTTCTAAAGGAGTGTGGCATTTGATACATAAATGCGCACTTGGTAAGTTGTCAAAGCCGCAGTTACTGCAAGTGATTGGCATGATTGAAAAATATTGATTGGTTTATGCAAAATTCAAGCAGCAACCCTTCATATTTGTTACAGCAACTGGTCCATTACCAGTATTCTTCTTTTTAGGATTTACTGTAATATCAATCAGAAAGGTTTGGGTAAGGAATCATGAATTCCTTGTGCAAATCTCCCTAAAGAATGCCTCGTTTGAAATCGAATAAATTCTATAAATGCCTATTTTTTGTCGAAGTTATTCTAGGTAAAATTGTGCGTGTTGATTGTTATTTCGATAGTATGTCAGCCCAAACCCACAGATATTTGCAATCATTTTCAACTCTTATCAATTATGCCCTTCCGTTTTGTTTATGCTATTATTTTATTAAGTATGGTGATGTGGGGTCATTGTGCTTGGTGTCAAGTGTCATTAATAAATGGTATTAATAAGTACACCTTGGGACGAGAAGTGTTTTATGTAGAAGATGCCAAACACTCATTAACTTTTAAAGAAGTATATAAGCAAGAGAAAGGATTTAGTCAGGTTTCATCCATCAATGCCAATTTTGGTTTTACTAATTCTTCTTATTGGTTCAAATGGTCGGTCTTGAATACTTCTGAGGATGTTTTCAAAAATTGGCTCTTAGAAGTGGGGTATTCGGCTTATGCTGAGGTGGATTTGTACGTAATAAATCGACAAGGTAAAGTAGTACATCAAGCAGCGGGAGATTGGCGGGGTAGCCACAGCAGACCTTTATCCTATCACAACTATGTGTTTGGATTGCCTATCTTGCCTTCTCAATCATACGAAATATATCTACGAGTGCGACCACTTGCGGGACAAGTACTGATACCGTTAACTATTTGGGAAGGTAATACTTTTACAAAATACGCCGAAGTTTACAATTTGTTTTGGGGTATTTATATGGGCATGATGTTGATTGTGCTTCTTTATCATGCCATTTTGTGGTTTGTAAATCGAAAGAGCGTTGGGTATGTTGGGTATCTTTATTTGGCTTTGTATCTGGTATTATATCTCATTTTTGAGCTTACTCGGGGAAGTTGTATAGGGGTGAGGTATTTTTGGCCCGAAAACCGTTGGATGGTCAACAACGGTTTTCTTACGCTCTTTTTAATCATGCTTTTACTTTTTTATGCTTTTTATGGCATTATGCTCAACCTGTCTCGCTATACTCCTAAGCTAATGAAAGTCATCAACGTATTATTTATAGTATGGATTGGGGTTGTGTTGAGTATTTATGGAGGATGGATCGAAATCTCCAAAAATGCCTTAACCCTCATCTTTGGGGCGTTGGTAGGGGGATTGATTATTGTGGCTTCTTACGTCAGTTGGCGAGCGCAAAAAGGGTATAAGCCGGGGCTTTATTATTTTTTGGCCGCTACTATGCTTTATTCAGGAGGATTAGTGCTGTTATTGACCCGTTCGGGACTGCTACCGTCTGGAAGTTTCTATGCCATGAATTCTCTAAATCTTGGTTCTCTCATGGAATATCTCATGCTTTCAGTAGGACTTGGTATGCAGATTCAGTGGGAAAGGCAGAAGAATAAACAGCAAATTAAAGACATTCAGCGAGAACAGATTACGATGGTCGAAAACTCCTATTGGCAGGCTCAAGATGAAGAGCGTAAGCAGTTGGCTATGCTTCTTCATGATCAATTTGCCAATGAGGTGCTGATGTTGCGCCAAAATATCCAAAAGCTATATAAAGAGTATATCGGAACTTTGAGCGAGGAGCGTTTCAAAGATGCGCTGAGTATTATCAAAAATATATTGGAAGGAATCCGCACGATAGCCCATCATTATAGGCCTCCTCAGTTTGAAGAAAAAGGCCTTAAATGGGTGCTGGAAGAGCTATTGCAGCGGCTGAATAGTTCTACCAATGTGCATTTTTTGATGCATCTAGGTGGTAAAGAAGAAGAGCTAGTGCCACGGGTACAAGAGCAGTTGTACTATATTATTTTTGAGATTACTTCCAACATCATCAAGCATGCTGAGGCTACGGAGGCAGCTTTGATTTCTTACCGCGAAAGCAATTTTTATGTATTACAAATTAGAGACAATGGTAAAGGTATACCTCAAAATATAATTCACTCTACAGGACAAGGGTTGCAAAATTTGCGCCGTCGGCTAGAGAGTATTGGGGGTATCTATGAGGTTGTATCTTCTCAAGACAGCGGTACGGCGATTCTTATTAAGATGAACCTACTTCACTCATATCCACAAGACCATATTTATACGCAAAAAAAGTAATACCAGCATCGCCTTCAAGGTTGATTTTGCGATAGATATTCTGCTTGTGTGTGGTAAGAGTAGTAGGAGCTATGTTTAGTTTTTTCATGATAGTGGCACTGGAATTTAACTGAGCAATCAATACCATGATTTCTTTTTCTTTTTTGGTAAGGTTGAATGATTCGGGATTTATCTCTTCGTCTTGGGGAAGAAGGGTATGGCGCTCTAAGTTGAGTAAGAGTTGAGGTATGCTCGAACTAAAAAACTTTTTGCCCCGCATTACTTCTCTGATTCCAATCAAGAATACTTCTTCATCGTCGCTTTTAAAAATATAGCCATCTACTCCGGCAGCTATGGCATCGTTGATGAGAGTGGGGTTTTCGTCAAAAGTATAAACAACTATTTTGATGCTAGGCTTGATTTGTTTGAGTTTGATGGCGAGTTCGATGCCCGTTTTTTGACTAGCAAGATGTAAATCTGTGATGACTATATCGACAGCATACTTATTGATAAACAGTAAAGCTTCTTCTACAGTATCACGCTGGGCAATGACTTCGATGCCTTTATTTTGGCTAAGTGAAAGACCGATACCGTTGGAAGTGGCAAAGTGGTCTTCTACAATAAGTAATTGTAATGTGTCGGGAATGGCGTTGAAGTGGGTCATCGGTAGGGAAGGGTTTGGAGAAAACAAAATAACATCTTTTGAAAAAATATACCAAAGCTTTTAAAAAAATATCTGGGTGGTATGAGTTGCTAGAGTCGTCAAAGTATCTATCAGCGATTTTTCTACTTCAATATTTTTGTAGAAAAATCGCTGATAGACAGTCTTTTTAATTAAGAGTAAAAGGTTGTGAAGGGACTAAAAATATTAGAAAAGAAACATCCGAACATAATTTAAAAAGCCAGGTAAGACCTCAAGACGGGTACAGTAATAAATCCATACATGATGAGATGTACCATAAAAATCAACTTCTCCCGAAAATGCCAAGTGCCGAAACACAATCATTTGAATACGGCGAATTTTTTCGTGGGCTGTTCCGCCTAGAAGTATAGGACGACCTGTGAGCATACCGTCTTGTAAGGCAAACCAATAAAGTTGGGCTACCTCAAAACCCCTGGGTTTTTGTTGAGGAGCGCGATTTTTCCAAATACAGCTAATTTCTGCTGTTTTGTGGGGTGGGAGGTATTTGTCTTCAATAGCTTGACGCATATCCCACGGAAGTACATCAAGGTATCTTTTTTGGTTGATACTTATTACATAGCCGCCTAGCCAAATATCGGGGTTTGATTTTCGAGAAAGCACCCTGACTTGGGCTTGTAGGAGATAGTCGAGAGTAACTTCGGCACCGCCATTTTCCAATTGCATAGCGATAAAACGATTAAGTTCTTCGGTAGTTTTAAGGATTTTAGTGATAAGCATGATCGCGAATGTTTTGAGGTTCGCTTCACCATGCTGGTCTTTAAATTTTCCATCACTCAGCCGAAAAAAAAATCGACTATTTTTCAAAAAAAATGCCCAACCTTAAGAGTTGGGCAGTGTTAGCAAAATTTGCTTTAGGGTTGGTAGTACCATTGACGACCGTCGTTGGTTATGAGATAACCCCTACATTTCAATGACAACCCAAACAAAACGGAATTTGGAGGAGAGGAGGGCGGTGCCAATGCCGTCCATTGGAGGGCATACTCCCACATTTGATGAGATGGGGTGTAGGCATAAGTCCGAGATTTGGTACTTAACAAGATGCTGGGTACATCTTTGTTCTTAAACCCTGGAAAAGGAGGGTCTTGAATCCAATTGTTAGTAGTAGGATTATAGCGTATTACTTCATTGTCTAGCGGAAGTACTAAAAGGAGCTTTTGTGTATGAGTAGCTAAAAGGTTTTGTTGTAAGCTAGTATTTGGTAAAACGGGATACGATTTTTTTGAATTCCAATTTTTAGTAGTAGGCGAAAACTCCCAAATATTTATATGACCTTGGTCGGCATACAAAACATAGCCTTTATCATTGACAGAATGACTTATCAAAGGTTTGGAACTAAAAAAAGGGAGGAGGGTATTTATGCGATTCCAGGTATCGGACGTTAAGTCATATTCCCACCATTCATGCTGATGGGTATTGGGAGTAGTAATGGCATAAGCTTTATTGTTGACCCCAAAAATTGTGAAGGGTACTCCCTTAAAATTGGGAGGGGTTTTTGAACTCCACTGAGGAGCAGCAAAAGGATCAAATGCCCACATTTCGCTACCGTTTACAATTACAAAAGCTTTTTCGTAGGTACTGAAGGTTTGATAAGAATGATTAGAACTAGGCTGAAAAGGAATTTTTCCCATTTCTTGCCAGCTGTCACAGTAGGCGCTGTTGTAAAGGCTGTCGATTTTATAACCACTTTGTATATCAATAAGGGGTGCCGGCAAATCTACCATATAAGGATACATGATGGAGCGGGGGTCGTCAGAAACTGGTAAACCTAAAACTACGCCCAATTGGTGAAATAAGATAGCCCCTAATCTATTTTCTGTCCAATCATGCGCTTGATTGAGATACAATATATAAGTGCCATCGTCTTTTCGGTGTACTAGTCCTAGTGATTCTACAGGTGATGCAAACCATCCTCTGCGTACGGTGTCTATTTTGAATTCTACCATTTCTGGACTCACAAACTGAATTGTAAGGTCGGTTTTTTCGCCTGTCTTTCCTTTTGCAAAAGCAAAAGTACCCATGTTGAATGCCCATCCGATGATACCTTGTTCGAGGAGCACCTCTTGAGTCAAAATAGGAATACGGCTAGTATAGTTGGCAAAACTATATGTAAAACAACATACATCAATATTTCGTTTGAGGGATTGATTTTGAAAAGCACTTAATCCACGGATGCTTGGGCGAGTACTTTCGATTTTTTCATAGCACCCCATCATCAAACTCAAACATAGAAGGGTAAGAAAAAGGATATATTTTTTCATGATGTACCTAAAGTAAATTTACCAAAGACTAACTGAAGAATGAATACCCACCTGTGGAACCTTGATGGTAGCAGAGCTTGTAACGATTTTTTGAGATTGAAAACTTAAACCTAGCCGTATGTTTGGAATTTTGGGGTCTCGACTAAGCTGAATGAATCCAATTCCCCATACAAAACTTCCTGAAATACGAGAATCAAGCTTTTGATGTAGATGATTGGTGAGGTAGTTGCTATAAGTCATTTGGAAGGGAACATCTGCCGAAAACCCAGCAGTGGCATAGGCTCCACGGCGACGTTGGTCGTAATTGAAACGACCTGATACAGTATTGAAGTGAACTTGTGGGAGGATTTGTAGGCCTTTCCATTTAAAATCTTCGACGGCTATCTTTAAATTTTCTTGTATTTCATAGGTCGAAAAATCCAGTGATTTGTATTGAATAAGCCCTTCAAACCAAATGGGCTTGTACCAATTGAGGCGCGTTATTTTGATACCTGCTGCATAGTTGAGGCAGGTAAATTGTGCTGGGAGAGCATTGGGGGTATTTTCGAGAGTAGGAGTAGGGAGAGTGAGACCCGGCAATTTGTATAAAAAAGCAGTAAATGTAGGCTCAAAGGTATATTTGTGTGTTTTTTTGATATATTCCCAAAAGTGCTGTTCTTCGGGACTTAATGAATCTCCAAAGGTATTTTGAGCCTGACTTGCTATGAATTGGTGGGTAAGTGATGCACTAATTTTGCGGCTTTCTTTAATTGAACCTCGTGATGGATGGGGCTGCGTTTCTCCCTTCTGGAAAGATTTCCAAAGCATTGTGGCTTGTTTTTGTCGGGTATAAATACTGGGATGTTGGCCGGTCCAAGCATAAGGGCTTTGTTGAGTGATATTGGCATACTGTTTCCATATTTGGTTGAGTTCTTCAAGATTAATTTTTTTTTGATACATTATCCAAGTAGCGGTGGCATCAGCCTGAAACTCTTTCAGATATTGATAAAAGGCCGCTAAATTCACATATTTAGATTTATAGACTTTAATGGTATCGAGCATACCGCCGCGGAGGGTTTTGACACGATAGGTGTAGAATACTTCTCGATCATTTATTTTTTCAACCAATATTTGAGGAAAACGTTGGTCGTTGATATAATTTTTGTTGGCAGTATGCTGATGAAAATGATGGCTTATTTCATGTGCCATAATGAACCGCTCCGCCCAAGGAGACCCCTTGCCCATTTTTTCCATAAAACTATTGCGATAGAGGATATACTTGTTTTTGTCACACATAAGAGCTTTGGCATTGGCTGTGCAACCTACCTCAATCACATTCTGAATTTTTTCACCAACCAACTGCGCTAATTCTGTAACTACTTTAGTGGCTTCTTGCGAACTTCCAAAGGAATTGGAAATGTTGATACATTTACAATCCTCTTGGATTCGGGCTAGCAAGACAGCATTGCGCTCTTGTTCTGTAAGCTGTGACCATCCGACGTTTGGTAAAAGTATCCATACAATAAATAAAGTGCCAAGTATTTTAAGAAATGAGCTTTTCATAGGTTAGGGTTTGAAAGTTGAGTTTGATTTCAGGGAGAAATGCGTTTGAGTTGGCCACGACCAGGTTCTTTTTCAATCCACTTATAGGAAATAGAATCGCAATCGAGCCGATAGCCCGTAGCTAGAGATACTAATTTGATTTTTTTAGCATTCACTATTTCTGGATCAGGATGGTAGATAGTGAGGACCTTGCTTTGATAAGTAAAATTATTAGGTTCGGAGCGAGGAGATTTAAACAATTGTAAGGTAATATTCTCAGAGATAGCCTCTTGGCCCTCGCCAAAGGCATTGTCTTGGTCAGGAATAATCACTTTTTCAATGTTTTTAGTTAAAAGAAGCGTTTCGGTATTTTGGGCATTCCACCATATCCATGTACCAATACCTACCATAATAACTACTGCGATTTGAGCGGCGTATTTGGTGACGAAATCTCGAACTCTTTCTATGGCTTTAACCTTAGTAATGACTGTTTGATGGTTATCAATAAAAGATAGCATTTCAGTCCGCATTTCTATTTCTTGAAAGCGCTGTTCATAGAATTTTTTAAATCCTAATTGATATTGTACCTGTTGATAAAAATTATCATCCACTGCCATTCGATGTTCAATTTGAGCATTTTCGTCGTCAGAAAGTGTGCCGTCTAGGTAAGCTTCTATTAGGTCGATATTATTTGGTTCCATTGAGATTCCTTTTATCGTTAGATTGTTTTTTTTGAATTCTAGCAAGCTCAATTTCTGCTTTCCTTCTGGCGACCTCTTTTTTTATGTATTCTTTTGTAAATAATGGATTTTGAAACCATTGGCTATTTTTGGAGAGTTTTTCTAAATTGTATGCTACAAAATCTCGATAGCATTTTCTAAATTTATTTTCTGAAGATTTAGAGTTTTGATAATTCAAGCTTTCTCCTACTTTATGGATAATGCCAGTTTTTAAATGTAATAAATCTTGTGCATGAATCGGCTCATTACTAACAATAATATTGAAAAGTTTGAAACTGTCACGTAAAAAATCCTCGCATTGTTCACCTTTGGTGTTTTTTAGGGAAGCGTACAAAAAAGAGAAAAAACGACTAAGGTCTGTAGCGTTTACAATTAAGTCCCAACGAAATGCAATGTCATGTGATATTTTTTTTTGATGAGTTTTAGGCTTCCGAATCAATTGTTTTACAACAATTTTAGCAATACCGTCGATGTAAGTTCTGAGCGTAGAATAGAGTCTGAATTGCCGTTTTTTAATATTGTACAAAAAAATATTAAACACTTGCCTTTTTGCATCATCTATCAAGTCGTCCCAACTAGCAAAGTCACCTGGTGAATGACCGTAAGCTTTTTCGAGCTGAGCGTGTATTTCACAGGCTTTATATATATACCTGATAGTCGTACTTAGATGCTCTTCTATGGCCTCTTGCGGTGGCACTGCTTGAAGCTTCCGAAACCTTCTTAGCAAAGCTTGGTCTAGGGTATATTCTTTAATGGCATCCTCTAGCATGTCTTCATTGAAATAAGGATCTTTTTGGGCCCTTAATACCAGTGCAACTAAAGTGTCACGAGTAGCTGCTTTGGCTGTTTTGATAGGGAGATTATGTGCCATAGCATAGGATAAGACGATTTCTTTTTGTAAAGATTTGAATTTTTTTGAGGCTACATAGCCCTCTCTAATGGAGGCCAAAAGGTGGGTAATAGTGACTTGGCTCATAGAATGTGTTGGATAAGAATTGTAGGGAGTTGCAATATCTATAAAAATCTTTTCAGTATATTAGAGGGTCTGAAAAATATACCCAATAAAATATGAAGCAAGTAGCATATCTTCTGGCTTTGATTTTTTTCGTTAGTTCTTGTGATGTCCAAAAAGAAGGCGCGGAACCAATCCCAAAGCCTGTCACACCGCCAATTGTAGGGCAATGGAAAATGAAAAGCTACAAAGTAGACCCTCCTGTTTTGGGGATTATATCGGATTTGACAGGGGTACTCAATCCATGTATTCTGAAAGTTACGTTTCATTTTCGGGAAGACGGTACTACTACGTTACTAAATGTACCCGCCGATTGTGAAGCTGATTTGGTAGGTATTGATTTGGATAAACAAGGAATTTCGAAATGGGAAATCAAAGACAAAAAACTTATTATTTCGAGTGATGATACTGGTCAAAAAAATGAATATGATTTTGTGGTAGAAGGTACAAAAATGACTTGGACCGAAAAACGAGAATTGCCGATTCCAGTAGAGTGGGGCGGAAATCAAAAAGTGAACACTATTCTCACTTTTGAAAAAATATAGGGTTGGTCGGGGATATTGATAAATAAGGCGGAGACCGAAAACTCTATAAATTCCCCTTTTTCAAAACTCAATAAGCACCTCCTTTCAAAGCTCGGAAGCTCAGTCTTCTGAGCTTTTATTATTTTTGTGGCTATGAATTTATCAGCTTACGCTCTTCAATATCGCAAAGACCTTTATCAGCGCTTGCTTCCATTTTGGTTGGAGTTTGGAATAGACCCTGTTTATGGAGGGTATTTTTGTGTAATCTCATCCAAAGGAGAGGTATGTACTTCTGACAAATGGATAGAATGGCACGCCCAGCAAGCATGGGCTTTTGCCAAGCTATATCAACAATCTTCGGACGCTCAATACTTAAAGTGTGCTTCCCAAGGGGCAGATTTTTTGTTGCAATATGGCATGGATGCTAAAGAAAATTGGTGGGCTATAGTCGATTGCATGGGGCATGGAGTGAGTGAAGTTGTAGATGCCAAAGCAGAAGCGGCGGCGGTATCGTGCTGGAGTATATTGTACCAAATCACTCAAGACGAGATATATGCCGAGAGTGCCAAAAAAACGTTGACCAAGGCTTTTCGTAAACGTGAAAAAAGACTCCAAAAACGAGCCGATGATGTGATGGCGGGCAGGTATCTGAAAAATATCAGTGAGTTGAGTGCTTTGGCGAAGGCGCTAGTAGGTGCCAAACAAATCATCGGCGAAAAAATATTTAAAGAAAAAGCCGAGCAGCTATTTCAGGAATTGATGAAGCACTTTTGGGAGCCTCGTGCCGATATTCTTCTCGAAAATGTATTTTCGGAAGGGGGATATTCTGACTGCTTAGAAGGGCGGCATATTCATCCTGGAAGAGTGTTTGAGGCTTTTAATGCCTTTTATGAATTGACCAAAATCACTAACAAAAGACGCATCAGACAACAATTGGCGCAGCATGTGGCCTACCTTGCCGAAACCACTTGGGACGAAGCTTATGGAGGTTATTTTGGTTGGTTGGATGTAAAAAGTATGCCTCCTACGCAGCCCGAGGCGTATTATAAATACGCTTGGGTGCAGTTGGAAGCAACTACGGCTCTACTGCGAGCTTATCAAGTACTTAATGACCGCACACTTCTCAAACATTGGCAGCGTGTCAATGATTATATGTGGCAGCATTTTGCCGACAACTCCAAGGAAGGGGAGTGGGTGGGGGTATTGAGCCGCCACGGTGAGCCGCTTTTTGGGGTGAAAGCTACTTCCGAAAAAAGTGCTTTCTATCCCGTTAAAAATTTGCTCGAAAGTGCTGATTTGTTAGAAATACTTCAGGATGTAAATACTCCGTGATTAAACATATATCCCTAAAAAGTCACTTTGCGCTGAGTGTCTAGAAGCTGACTTTTGCCATTTTTTCGTAATAATACATACATATTGTATTCTCCTGCTGCTACCGATGCCCGATTAAAACCTGCGCTAAAGCCCTTATCCCAATACCATCCTCTTCTGATAAAAGTTTTGAGTGGTAAGGCTTGCTGTATGCCCGCACACATATACGTATGGGTCAATGATGATAAGATAATATAAGCCCCGTCGTCAAAGCCGTGGGTAGGTCTGATGAAATCTTGGGTATAAAGTATCTGTAGATTATTCCCCACAAAATAGACCGAATCAAGCGCAAAAATTTGGTCTTGGACAGGTACCAGCGGAAAGGTGAGTTCTCGCAGGAAAAACAAATCAGGTTGATATAGTTTTTGTAAACGTAAAAAATCTTGACCCGTCAAATCAAACATTTTCAGACCCAGCAAATCCTCATTGTACATAGAATTAAATTCTTGAGCCACAGCTGCACGCCGGTTGTTGACGGCAGGAGCGATAGCGTAGTACAAAACCAACAAGTTGAAAAAAAGGCTCATGGCCACTAAGCTCGGCAATACCCATTTTTTGGGTTTGGACAAATGACTAATCACCAAAAGGAAAGCTGATAAAATACCCCAAGTAGGATACATTCGATAGCGTCCTTTAAACATCCCAATAAGTCCGTCACCTTCCGCTCGCTTATAGACTACCCCCAAGGCAGACAAGCAGACAAACAGAAATAAAAACAAAGCAAATAGCTCTACTTGGTTGAAGGACAGAGGCTTGTTTTTTTTGAATAAGCCTACAATTTTGGGCGTGATAAACCACAGCATTGTGGCTATTAAGACGGCTCCCCAGCCTACCGACAGCCACATTGCAGGTGAAGTAGGAGCATAAGCATCAAAGTTGACAGACGATCCAATAAAAGCCAAAAAGCAACTCAGGGCATGGAGGTAATTGGAGGGTTGGGTGAAGTCCAGGCCACTAGGCGAAGCATGTGCGCGCGTAAGCGCATAAAGGAGCATCGTAAATACAAAACCGCCTAGGGTATAAACCGCTTCGCGCCAGCGCTGAGTAACTAAAAAAAGCAATATGCCAATCAGAAACGTAAGGAGGCCATTGCCATAAGTGAATGTTGCTAAAAATGAGAAAAGTAACGCCCAATAAAGAGACCTTATGGAGGATTTAGCATAAAAATAGCCAGCTGCCATCACAAAAAACAACAATCCAAAATTGCCAAGCGAGCTTGTTCCCCAAAATATATTTTCGAATGAATGTACATTCAATACAATCCAACAGACTGGAATAAAATAAAAAAGTGGTAAGGCGTTTTTATTGAAAATTTGATACACAAACACTAATTGGCCTATCCAAAGTAGGTTGCTAATCATCATCAAAGACTTGAAATTGACAGTACCCGTCAGAAAGTAAGACAGCAAAACTACCGTACGCGTAAATACAATCCGGTGCTCGGGAAAGCCCACCGTGAGCCAATCGAGTTTTTCGCGCCAAGTGATAGCATGTTGCCATTGCTCCACGATTTGCAGCACGTGGATGTCGTCATATGCCACGTAATTGACGTTGAGGGCAATCGACCCAAAAAACAACCCATACAGTACCAAAGGCAATAAACAAAGAGCTATGATAAGGTAGCGGTTTTGGAAGAGACGTTCAAAATAAGCCATATATTAAGTTTCTGACCGCTAAAATTAGTAAGTTAGTGGGCGTTTCTTGGTATTAGCTGCCGTAATTGTTCAATTTTGATTCGTAATTTGTTGACTATCAATAAAATGAAATATCTCTCCTACTTACTTGGATTGCTATCTTTTGTTTCTGTGGCACAAAACCCCTATTTATCTCTTCAAAACGACCAACTAAGCCTCACTCCTCAAGGGGCTTCGTTTTTGGCCAAACTCCCACTTCATTGTATTCAAGTAGAATATCCTAACAAGACAGGACATTCGATAGAAGCCGAAGCAGATGCAAAAATGACGCCCAAAGAATTGCATCCTGCTTTTTATGGGTGTTTGGATTGGCACTCTTCGGTGCACGGACATTGGATGCTGGTGAAGTTGTTGAAAAATTTCAAAAATTTGCCCGAAGAAGCTGAAATTCGGAAGGTTTTGGCCGAAAGTTTTGGGGCCGACAAAATGAAAGCCGAAGCAGCGTATTTTACAAAATACAAGCTCTCGCGTACTTTCGAGCGTACGTATGGCTGGGCGTGGCTGTTGAAATTGGACGAAGAACTTTATACTTGGGATGACCCCCAAGCCCGTGAATGGCATCAAAATTTACGCCCGCTCACGGAGCAAATCGTAAATCTCTGGACGGCATTTTTGCCAAAACAAACCTACCCTAATCGTACAGGGGTGCATCCAAATACTGCCTTTGGGCTGGTGTTTGCGTTGGATTATGCTCGTACGGTCAAAAACACAAATTTTGAAAAACAAATAGTAGAGAAAGCCAAATACTTTTATCTCAACAATACCAACGCCCCTGCTATTCAGGAACCTGATGGCTCAGATTTCTTGTCGCCAAGTTTGGAAGTGGCCGATTTGATGCGGCGCATTTTGCCCCAAGCCGATTTTCTGAAATGGTTCAATGGATTTATGCCAGCGGCAGGTCTCAAAAATATTGCTCAACCGCCCGTGGTGAGCGATCGCAGTGATATGCAGATTATTCACCTCGATGGCTTGTCGCTGAGTAGAGCGTGGTGTATGAAAGGAATTGCGAAAGCATTGCCGCTGAACGACCCGCGTAGAGCACAGTTGCTCAAAAGCGCCCAAAATTTTATCAATCTCACTTTGCCCCAAATTGCCAGTGGCGAATACGGCGGAGAGCATTGGCTAGGCTCATTTGCAGTTTATGCTTTGAGTCAAAACCAATAAGTAGCGCTAATACACAGCTTGGTAGTTTATCTCCAAATCCTGCTTCTCCCATTTGCCTTGGGTGATGTGAATAGGGTTGAGGTTCATGGCATCGTCAAAGAGATTGGCGTACAATCCTTTGTCTTCTTTGACAAATACCGAATAATAACCTGGAGCCAAGCCAACGCAAAAATTTCCCTTCTTATCAGATTTCACTTTTTTGATAAGCTTTGTCTGAATATTCTTATAAAATATCCCTTCTTCGTTTGTCTCGGCTTGTTTAGAAGAGGTAAGTTCATAGACATAAATCTCCCGAATTACGGGTGTGCCTGTCACCCCACGGCTTGGTGCGTCGGGAGAAGGCATGAGATTGCCGGCTTTCCAAATTACTTTTCCTTTCAAACCTTGTTTGAAGCTTTTCTTTTGGGCTTGTGTGTCAATGTCCATACACAACAAGAATCCTAGAACAAGAAAATTGAAAAGCATAGTGTCATATGAGAAGAGAGAAACCCATTTCATAAAGATAGGACAATATATTAGGTCAATTCTATGATTGGTGCGTATTTTACTTTATACTAATGACCCTTGAACATTTATCCCCAAACCAGTTCCAATTGCCGTTCTTGTGGCTTTGTTTTCTGCCCATGATTATGTTGGTCTATTTGGTCTGTGCCAAAGTTGCAAACGAGAGCTTCCACAACTGTACGCCTGTTTTCTATGCTGCCACCGTTGTGATAAAAATGGTCTTTGGTAATAATGTTGAACTTGCTCCAAAACTTATTAATCATTTCATTTTCTCGCCAGTCGTTGTGATGCCACGTTGAGAGAATAAATTTTGCTTTGGTTTCTGAAAGCAAGTTGAACAATAGTTCTTCGTCCTGTTCTGTCCAACCGTTGTAATAGTCAACGTGTCTGCCGTAATAGGGGGGGTCACAATAAATGATGTCGTTTTCTGTCGCCAGCGGAATGATGTCAGCAAACGACTTGTTGTAAAATATCCAATTAGGTTCAGGTTGAATAATTTGAGAAACCGTTGCAACCTGATTAGTAATTTTAGTTATGTATGCCTGTGCAAAACGGTCTGGTTTTTTACAAAAAGGAATATTCCAATTACCCTTGCTGCCAAAACGCATCATCCCATTAAAACCTGCTCGTGATAGAAAAATAAAATCGTAAGGTGAAAATTCCCCACTGTTAAACCGTGAACGAACTTTTAAATAATGTTCATAGCCGTTGTTTTCAGCTTCGCTTAACAGTTTGCCTTCTTGCTCCAAATATTGTTTCATTAAAGGTGCAGAAATAGCTTTGCTCTGTATCCCTTTGTAGAAGTCAACTATATGAGGATTAGTATCATTTAAGATTGCTTTCTTATACCCTGAATTAAATGCAACTACACCAGTTCCTAGAAAAGGTTCTATCCATTTTCCTTTTTGATTAGCTATGTTTACCAAATCCTTTATCCAAGGAACGAGTTTGGTTTTAATACCTTGACTTTTTATAGGTGGAACAATGACTTTCATGGCTTAATCTTTTGAATTTCTTGTTACAATTTTATCCCACAAATCCGTTCTGCCTTTAAATTCTAAGAAGTCTTTGAGGTTGGTGATTTTTGTGGCCTTTCCTTCTTTGACCATTGTTGCAGACCCAAAATTTATCCAATATTCGTCAAACCACTCTTCACCGAGTTGGCGGAATACGCCATTTTCATTTCGCAAGTCGTCAATGCTCAATGTAGAGCCAATGTTTGCAGTGTTACTCGAACCTTGTTTGTCGCTGGCAATTTTCCATTTTTCGGCTGCGAAAAAATCAAAGTCCTTAATTACAGAGGTGATAGACTTTAAGTTCTTGACGGTGGTTACTTCTCGTTCACCAACTTTGCGGTTCGCCGCCCGTGTATTTGGTATTTCATATTCCTCTTGAAGTTCCTGAACTTGATAGATTTCCGTATCAGTAGGGTGGTCAGCATTTATGTCTGTCCTTGTGTAGATAACGCCCAGGCAGTAATGTCCTAAATATTGGTTATAAGGGAATTGAATGTTCTTTTTCTTATCTCGTTCCTTGAAATAGCTACCGTGGCTTCCCAAAGTGAAACTGGAAATACCGTTTTTCTTCCGATAAGTTGTTTTCAAGTCAACAGCAAATTTTACTTCTTCATTTTCCTTACTGATAAATGTTAAGTCAGGATAGTAGTTTTGATGTTCAGTCAGAATGATTTTGTATCCGATTTCGTCAGCAAACTGTAGGATTTGAGGAAATATATGTATTTCAAGAATTTTTGAAACGATTTTGGTGTCAGATGATATGGTATAGATATTCTTGTAAACGTCTATAAAGCCCTTCACCGACCAGTCGCCATTGGCGGTAGAAACGTATTTCTCTAACTTGGTGGTGAAATTGTCAAGTGCTTTTTTAAAGTCTGCTTTATATTTCTCTTTTTCCTTTGCTGTCATTGGCCAAATTTACTAAAAATTTTGGTCTGTTATATGCCTTTATACCATCTCCAAAGCATAAACCTCCGCTACTTCTTCCAAAATGGCGACGATTTTTTCGTAGGTAGGAGCTTCTACCAACCGCATACGGTAGGGTTTGAAATTGTTGAGTCCTTTGAAATAAGTAGCGTAGTGACGGCGCATCTCAAAAATACCCGTTTTATCGCCTTTCCAGCGGATTGAAAAATCAAGGTGTTTGCGACAGACACGTACGCGCTCGGCCGTGGTAGGAGGAGCCAAATGCTCGCCTGTTTTCATAAAATGCTTGATTTCGTTGAAAATCCAAGGATAACCTATACTCGCCCTTCCAATCATGATGCCATCAATGCCAAAGCGGTTACGATATTCCAATGCTTTTTCGGGACTGTCGATATCACCATTTCCAAAAATCGGAATTTGAATGCGCGGATTTTCCTTGATTTTGCCAATCAAAGTCCAATCGGCCTCCCCTTTATACATCTGTACACGGGTGCGCCCATGGACAGTAAGTGCCTTGATACCAATGTCTTGTAGGCGTTCAGCTACTTCTTGGATATTCTTCGTAGACTCATCCCAGCCTAAGCGTGTTTTGACCGTTACGGGCAGGTGCGTCGCTTTTACTACGGCTTCGGTCATTCTGACCATTTTCGGAATATCTTGTAACAAAGCCGCCCCGGCTCCTTTGCAAGCGACTTGTTTGACCGGACAGCCGTAGTTGATATCAATCAAATCAGGACTAGCTTTGGTCGCAATTTTGGTACATTCGCCCATGGTTTCGATGTCACTCCCAAAAAGCTGAATACCAATAGGGCGTTCATACTCAAAAATGTCTAATTTTTGTACACTCTTAGTGGCATCTCGAATCAATCCTTCAGATGATACAAACTCGGTATACATCAAATCGGCACCGCCTTCTTTACATACTGCCCGAAACGGAGGGTCGGATACATCCTCCATAGGAGCAAGAAGCAATGGAAACTCACTCAATTCTATATTTCCTATCTTTATCATATGTTGTCAGTTATTTAGCGGCTATGTGTATAGTAGCTAGTTATTTAGTCAAAAAAATAACGCTTAATGGATAACAATTAACAGATAACTAATCTCTATAATCAATTACAAATTTCGCTCTTTTTTCTTTATCTGTGAAAATAACCTAAATTTGTTCCCTAAAATTCATCCTTCGGAGAATACTTCAAATAATTATACTTTGTAAATCACAAAATAGAATGTCTTATTTATTCACTTCAGAATCTGTATCGGAAGGCCATCCCGACAAAGTAGCTGACCAAATCTCAGACGCTCTCATTGACCACTTCATGGCGTTTGATCCCACCTCAAAAGTAGCATGCGAAACCCTTGTAACGACCGGGCAGGTTGTATTAGCAGGTGAAGTAAATACCAAAACATATCTTGATGTTCAGCAAATAGCCCGCGAAGTAGTGGCTAAGATTGGTTATACCAAAGCTGAGTATATGTTTGAAGCACACTCGTGTGGGGTTCTTTCGGCTATTCATGAGCAATCAGCCGATATCAATCAGGGTGTGGATCGTAAAACCAATGACGATTTTGAAAGTAAAGCCAATGCCCAAGGTGCTGGTGACCAAGGAATGATGTTTGGGTATGCCACTCGCGAAACCGACAACTTCATGCCTTTGGCGCTCGATTTGTCACACAAGATTTTGGAAGAACTTGCGGCTATTCGTCGCGAAAACAAGCGCATTAAATACCTTCGCCCCGACGCTAAGTCGCAGGTAACTATCGAGTACTCTGACACCAATAAGCCTATTCGTATTGATACTATCGTAGTATCGACGCAGCACGATGATTTTGCAGAAGACGAAGCCATGCTTGCTACAATTCGCAAAGATATCATCGGCTATGTAATCCCCCGCGTAAAAGCAAAGTTGAAGCCTTCATTGCGCAAATTGTTTAATGACCAAATCACTTATCATATCAACCCAACTGGCAAATTCGTTATCGGAGGTCCTCACGGAGATACTGGTTTGACAGGCCGTAAAATCATCGTAGATACTTATGGTGGCAAAGGTGCTCACGGTGGTGGTGCTTTCTCGGGTAAAGATCCTTCAAAAGTAGACCGCTCGGCGGCTTATGCTACGCGCCACATCGCCAAAAACTTGGTAGCAGCAGGTGTGTGTGATGAAGTATTGGTACAAGTATCATACGCTATTGGGGTAGCTAAGCCTTGTGGTTTGTACGTAAATACCTACGGAACTGCCAAAGTAAAAGGCGAAAATGGTAAGAAATTGAGCGATGGCGAAATCGCAAAAATCGTAGAGAATGTGTTTGACTTGCGTCCTTATGCGATTGAGCAGCGTCTCAAACTTCGTAATCCCATTTATTCAGAAACAGCCGCTTATGGCCACATGGGGCGTGAGCCAAAAGTGGTAACCAAAGTATTTGAAAACGCTGGGCAACGTGCTGAAGTGGAAGTAGAGCTTTTCACTTGGGAAAAACTTGATTATGTTGACGCCGTAAAAGCTGCGTTTGGCTTGTAATCAGGCTATGTATAACGTATAAATAAAGAAGTCCCCGTTTGTTAGAGCGGGGACTTCTTTATTATATCAACCTACGGATTGGAATCATGCCTCCTTTTTGAAGAGCTTCGCATCGGCCCAAAATGTACCAAAAGGAATCACAGAGGCCAAAAGCGCTAATCCTGTTTTTTTGGCTGACCATTGGTACTCAATTTTACATTGTATCACGGCCAAGACATACAATACAAACAAGACGCCATGTGCCATTCCGATGATTTTGTTGGGCTGTGGCATAGCGGCGTAGTATTTCAACGGCATCGTCACAAAAAGGATTAACAAAAATGAAACCCCTTCTATAAAACCAATAATGCGTAGCCGTCCAATTTGAGTTTTGAGTAAATTCGTCATTTTTAGAATATTGTGGTGAAAACGCCTCCTTTAAAGGCGCTACAAAGAAAATCAATTTAGGCCTTGTTGTGGAGTGTGTTCACCAAAAAATTAGGGCGGGCCAAATAAAATCCCTGCCACTTCGCGCCAGTTTTTGGCTTTTCGCACATCCCTAACGATGTCGCGCCATTCATGAAAATTGAGATAAACCACATTCTTAGAGGTCACAGGTTTTGTAAGTCCATACATGGGTTTTTCGGTTTCTTCTTGAAAAGTCCCAAAAAGCCGATCCCAAATGATAAAAGTCGTTCCGAAATTTTTATCAATATAAGCTGCATTTTTGCCATGATGTACACGGTGATGCGAGGGTGTCACAAAAATATATTCAAACCAGCGTGGTAGTTTGTGAATCACTTCGGTATGTATCCAAAATTGATACAGCAAATCTAGCTGATAGCAAGTAAACGTAATGACAGGATGAATTCCAGAAAGCCAAACGGGTAAGAAAAAAATGATTTTTATGTGCTGTGTCCATGAATTACGGAAAGAGGTGGCTAGATTGAGGTGTTCTGACGAATGATGTGTGACGTGCGTAGCCCACCAAATGCGCTGCTTGTGAGCAATAAAATGCGCAAAATAATTGCAAACGTCAATCCCTAAATAGGCCAATACCCACGCCCACCAAGTATTTGGAATACGCCACGGGACGATTTCATAACAAAACAAACTCAATCCCACAATGAAGGCTTTGAGGAGACCATTGATAATTAAGCTGCCAATCCCAATGCCAACCGAGGCTTTTAGGTCTTCGGTATCGTAGTGGTGGTGGTTGTCGTGCTTTAGGAGCCAATACTCTATCCCTACACATAAAAAAATCAACGGAGCTGCATACAGCAATATCGGCTGCAAATCTTGTTCAAATTGCTGAGGAGTCATGATAAAAAAACAAAAATTTCAGAAAGAAAATGGTTTTGTATGGCTGTTAGAAAATCATAAAAATCCAACTTAAATAAATATCACACATAAATGCGCTCATAAACAGCTTGGTTTTTGACAGAATCGAAGCCAAATAGTTCGATATAATCTACTTTTGGAATCAAAGCTGTGGAGGCTAGTTGTACAAATACCTTTTGTAAAGAAGCCCTACAACCTTTGATTTGGGTAAATGCCGCTAATTTGCCTTGGTGATAATCAAGGGTGATAGGACGATTTTTGAAGGCATTGAGGGTAATCTCTACGGTATTAGAGGCAGGATTGACAGTATGGGTTTTATAACCGTAAGCAAGTTGCCATTGGAGATTGGAAAGATCTTCTTTTTGCCCTTTTTCGGCGTACCTTATCCAATATACGTCAATAGGTTTTTGAAAGTTGATTTTCTTGTCGGCAATGAGGTTGGCATCATAAATCACCGTATTGGCGTTGTTGCTGCGCTGAATATAAAAAAGGCGATTAGCCGACGCAGGTGGTTCGGGAAAGTTGGTTTTGGGCAATCGAGTGTTAAACCCAAAAAATACGAAACTTGTAAGGAGTGTTAAAAAAAATGTTTTCATAGCTGCATGTAAAGTATGGTTTTCATTGATACTTGTGTCTTAATGACAACCCACTTGAGTGTTCCCCCTACTGAAATTAAAAAAATTAGGTCACGTCTTCAAAACAAAAGCAATGAATCTGTTCTTTTATAAAAAAATCAAAGTAGCTTGCTTCCTTTCTGAGGTAGAAGAAGAAAGGGAAAGCTGGCGAAACTAATGACACCTTTTTTGAAAAAAGAATGTTGTGAATAAGTAATGTTGGACACGCATATTAAAAGATGACGATTGAAAATAAACTCACTCAAGTAGCTTTAAGGCCCGAAGCGGGCTGGCAAGCGGCACAAGAGTTAGGGTGGGCGGCGGTTTTGTGGCGGTTGCCTCGAGCCAAAGAAAAACAGCTCATCATCAATTTTAACCCAGAGTTGACCCAAACCAAGATTGTGCTAGAGGATTTACCGGCGGGTTTTGCGGTGAGCCCTTTCCTGAATTTAGAAGGCAATGACTCGTTTTTTATAGAAGCCGATTTGTATTTTCGTTTTGGGGCTTCCAATGAAGTGTTAGCGGAGCAAAGCAATCTTCCTCTTACCGACCCACAGAGGGTAACTTGGGAAAATCGCGCTCATTTGGTTGATTTGACTCCTCATCATGAAGTTCACCCTTTGGTGCATCGTAGCCATAGCGATGTGGCTTCAGCTTCGTATATTAAGTCGGTAGAAGAGGCCGTAGCGGCTATCGAAACGGGCAGTCTCAAAAAAGTGGTTCTTTCTCGTACCAAAGAAATAGAACTTCCTTCGGGGCTTTCGTATGTGCAGTTGTTTGAACGCCTGAATCAAAAATACCCCAATGCTTTTGTATCGTTGGTCTATTTGCCCCACCTCGACCAAGTATGGCTCGGCGCTACGCCCGAAACACTCGTTAGTGTAGACAGAGAGGGTATTTTCCGAACGGTGGCTTTGGCCGGAACTCAGCCAGCTTTTGACGGGAATGGGCAGTTGATGTCGCCCAAAAAAGCACCTTGGACTCAAAAGGAAATCGAAGAACAGGCACTGGTGAGTCGGTACATTATCTCTTGTTTTAAAAAAATCAGGGTGCGAGAATATATAGAAGAAGGCCCCAAAACGGTGATTGCAGGCAATTTGATGCACCTTTGTAGTGAGTATGCCGTAGATACCAAAGAAATCAACTTTCCCGAAATAGGTACCGTCATGCTCGAATTGTTGCATCCGACTTCGGCCGTGTGTGGAATGCCTAAACAAGCCGCCTTGGACTTCATTCAAAAGCACGAAAACTACGATAGGGCTTTTTATAGTGGTTTTTTGGGGCCGGTAAATGTCGAAAAAGAAACGAATCTGTTTGTCAATTTGCGTTGTATGAAAATACAGCAAGGAATTGCCACTTTATACGCGGGAGGAGGAATCACGGAAGACTCCGACCCCCAAAAAGAATGGCAAGAAACCGAGCTCAAATGCCATACCATGCTGTCGGTATTGGCTGAAAGCTAAAACAATCACCGGTTTTTTGGCGTTTAATGAGTAATTTTGCCAAGGAAATTCTGAAACTGTAAACCATCATCTGATTCATGCTAACGCTCAACGACACCGTATCGCTTCAAGACGCGATAAAGTCGTATCAATATGCCAACTCGCTTACAGAGTATTCGCGTCGTAAAACCATCTCGGTCAACATCGGTGGCGTGCCGATGGGGTCTGATTACCCCATACGAGTACAATCCATGACTACCGTTGATACGATGAATACAGAAGGCTCAGTGGAGCAGGTGATTCGGATGGTAGAATCGGGCTGCGAATATGTACGTATCACAGCGCCGAGTGTCAAAGAAGCCCAAAATTTAGAAAATATCCGTAAAGAATTGCGGGTGAGAGGCTATACAGTACCTTTGGTGGCAGATATACACTTTACACCCAACGCTGCCGAATTGGCCGCGCGGATTGTAGAAAAAGTACGTATCAATCCGGGGAACTATGCCGATAAAAAGCGTTTTGAATTAATAGATTATACCGAAGATGAATACCAGCGGGAATTAGAAAGAATCCGTGAAAAATTCATTCCTCTTATCAAAATATGCAAAGAATACGGCACTGCTATGCGGATTGGTACCAATCATGGTTCACTTTCTGACCGTATCATGAGCCGCTACGGCGACTCACCGCTTGGGATGGTGGAGTCGGCATTGGAGTTTTTACGAATTTGTGAAGAATTTAACTATCATGAAGTGGTGCTTTCGATGAAATCAAGCAATCCCGTAGTGATGGTTGAAGCTTATCGATTGCTGGTCAATAGGCTTGATGCTGAAGGGCTTAAGCCTTATCCTTTGCACTTGGGTGTAACCGAGGCCGGAGAAGGCGAAGATGGCCGTATCAAGTCGGCAGTAGGAATCGGTACTTTGCTCGAAGATGGTTTGGGTGATACAGTGCGCGTATCTCTTACCGAAGACCCCGAATTTGAGGCGCCTGTTGCTAAAGCACTTATCGACCGCTATACTCAACGCACGCAACAATCAAAACCAATTCAAGCAGTCGGAGGCTCCCCTATCAATCCTTTTCAGTATAGCCGCCGCAAAACCCACGAAGTATATAATTTGGGCGGTAGCAATGTACCAAGAGTTATTGCAGATTTTTCCCAAATCAATATTGACAAATACGAAGATTTGCGGAGTATAGGGCATTATTATTTGCCTGTACCCGACAAGTGGAAAATGAATGACTTGGGGGTTGATTTTATATATACTGCCCAGCAACCCGTGCCTTTTATGCTTCCAATGGGCCTCAAAGAAATCGTGGATTATGAGGTGTGGCTCACTTTGACAGACCAAGAAAATAAATTCCCTTTGTTGACTTGGGCACAATGGCAAAACAAAACTACGGTAAGTTCGAAACTCAATTTTGTGGCGTTAGATGCGTCCCAATTAGACGACATACAGGGTTTGAAAGTAGAAAATGTAGTGATACTCCTTCGTACCGACAATGCCCACGCTATGCCTGAGTTGAGGCGTTTTATGTTTGAATTGACTACAAAAGGCGTTGATTGCCCCGTGGTGATTCATCGTACCTACGACACAGCCCAAGCCGACGAACTTTCTCTTTTTGCTGCTACTGATTGTGGAGGATTGTTGGTCGATGGTTTTGGGGATGGTATTATGCTATCCGCTCAGGTGGAAGCCTCGCTTGATACAGAAAACAAACTTCAAATCGCTGCTCAACAAAACAGCATCGGCTTCGGTATCTTACAAGCGGCTCGTACACGGATGTCAAAAACCGAGTACATTTCATGCCCTTCGTGTGGACGTACCTTGTTTGATTTGCAAGAAACGACCGCTATGATTCGGAAGCGTACTGACCATCTCAAAGGCGTAAAAATCGGAATCATGGGATGTATTGTGAATGGACCTGGCGAAATGGCTGACGCTGATTATGGTTATGTAGGTATTGGGAAAGACAAAATTTCACTGTATCGCGGTCAACAAGTAGTCAAAAAATCGGTGGCTGCCGACAAAGCCGTAGATGAACTAATCGCTCTTATCAAAGAAGACGATAAGTGGTTTGAGCCCGAAGAAATAGAGGCTTTCTGACGAGAGAGGGAGTTTTTTGAATAAGTAGCAAAGCAACACAAGGCTTCACCGTCTGTCGTTGTTGCGTGCTTTGTGTTGAAGGTGATAAACTTAGGAAGTCTATTTTTTTGCAAAAACTTAAACAACAAAACAATTTTTGTGATGAAACGCTTGATTCAATTTTTTCAACTTAGTGAAGTCTTCGGATATTTTGTCCGGGTATTTCAAAAACCCGACCCTTCGCGGCCAAATACATCCTATTTGAGAATGATGCACGGTATCAACCGTATTTCTATCGTCATGTTTTTGTTTTGTATTGGGGTGATGTTGTACCGCTTTTTTACCCGATAAAAATGAATATTGAAACTTTTCAGACGTATTGTTTGTCCAAAGCAGGAGTGACCGAGGAGTTTCCTTTTGGAGAAGAGACAATGGTCTATAAGGTAATGGGCAAAATATTTGCGCTCACTTCACTTGATACTACTCCCTTTAGTATCAATCTGAAATGTGATCCTGAAAAGGCGCTTCTTCTTCGTGAAGAATATGACTGTGTAAGACCTGGATACCATATGAACAAAAAACATTGGAATACGGTCATCGTGGATGGCGCCGTAAAATCAGGTGTCATTGCCGAATGGATTGACCATTCTTACGAGTTGGTGGTGCTATCGCTCCCCAAAAAAATACGTGAAGAATTGATAAAACAAAAGTAGAAGACGTCAGCTAATGTCCTGATAAATCCTTCTCTTTTCAGAACGGTATGAATGTCAAAACGACCCGCGATTCCCTGCTTTCACAACTAGCACAAATACGTCAAACTTACGATGAGAAGTTGGCTCTTTTGACTGAGCAACAGCTGCTTTGGAAACCTGCTCCTGACCGATGGGGGATTCTGGAATGTTTGGCTCATCTCAACATGGCTAGTCAATACTATGTGAGGCAACTCCACCTAAAATGGGAACAAAATTCCGCCGCTGCGTCTCCTATTAGTGAGTTTGAGATGAGCCTAAATGGAAAGTTGATTTTGCGTTTTTTAGATCCTAAGTCTACCTTAAAGATTCCTGCTCCAAGCATGTTTAAGCCCAAACCTTATCATTTAGATGTGCCTAAAGTGAAGCAGGCATTTGTTGAGATTTTGGAAAGCTTTTCAAAATTTATCGAAAAATCTGACCGTATAGATTGGAACCTTAAGGTACTTTCTCCTTTTAGTACGTGGCTAAAATTTCGCTTAGGAGATGTTTTAATTTTTGTAGTAGCTCATCTTCAACGCCACCTCAATCAAGCTCTAAAAGTCATGCAAGAGCCTGGCTTTGCGAAGGTGTTGTAATAGTCCAAAAAGCCCATTTTTAGGCTGTTATGCCCTTTTTTTTGAAAAATATTAGATTTTTTTTTGAATTCTAAGTCTTTGTTAATTGTCTGAAAATCAGATATTTGTATTTTTTAGTATATTTGTCTTTTATAAAATTGCACTATTTTCATTAATTTTTTACTTTTTTCTGTTGCGTTTAAGTGTAGAATTACTAAATTTCGCCCAAATGACGCTATTTTTGGCGTTTTTGGAAACATTTTAAAAACCAAAATTTGTAAATTATTATGGCAAAATTTGATGAAGTCAAAAACTTGATAATGAGTCTAGAAGGGGACTTTGATAAGTTCTACAATAAAGGCAATCAAGCAGCCGGGACCCGTGTTCGTAAGGGAATGCAAGACCTTAAAAATTTGGCTCAGGCGATTCGTGCAGAAATACAAAATACCAAAAACACTAAAGAATAAGGAATCGGCTTACTGAAAACACCGAACATTAACAAAGAGGGGACCTAACAGCAAGTTAAGTCCCCTCTCGTAGTTTAAGCGCTAAACGTTTGGGCGATTTTCATGGCTACTGCCATATCCCCTTCTATCTTCAATTGACCCGACATAAATGCTGTCATGGGATGAAGCTCACCGCTTAAAAGAGCCAAAGCATCGGCCGTAGAAATATCGAAAGTGCAATCGGCTTCCCCGTCTTGGGTACTTACTACATTTGGTACTTGCTTGGCATCTACTAAAATAACACCATCTTCAGTAACAAATTTGATGGAGGCGTCGAGGCCACTATCCGAGCCTACAAGGGTTGTGATTTTTTCAGTGAGGGATTGGAAGCTCATGCTGAAAGTTGGTTTTTAGATTGAAAAATACGAATTTGGGAGGCAAGTTAGGAGTCTTATTTGTCAATAATTAAAAACCAAAACTATTTTTATGAAAAAAAATATCTTTACTTTATTTTTCCTTTTTAGTACCGTCTTCTGTATCGCTCAAAAGAAAGTCATTCAAACAGAACAAGCACCTGCTCCCATTGGCCCTTATAGCCAAGCGGTAGAGGCCAATGGGATGGTTTTTGTGGCGGGGCAAATTGGCCTCAATCCTCAAACTCGACAGTTAGTAGCGGGTGGAGTAGAGGCCGAAACTGCTCAAATAATGGACAATATCAAAGCCATTTTGAAGGCTGCTAATCTTAGCCTAGCCGATATTGTAAATACTACTATCTATGTCAAAGATTTAACTTACTTTTCTAAAATCAACGAAATTTACGGAAAGTACTTTGAAGGCAATTTTCCTGCTCGTGCTACCGTTGGGGTTAATAATCTGCCAGGAGGGGCTGCCCTCGAAATTGCGGTTGTGGCCGTAAGAGGTCCTCGCAAAAAATAACAAACAAATCTATTATTAAAATTGTTTATTGTAAAGTATTGATAGTCAGCTCATAAAACAGTTGGGTGTCATTATTGTCTTTCTCTAATTTTCCTTTTGTTAAGTTTTTACTAAAAAATTAGTTAAATAACTTGGAAAACTAATATTTTAGTTTTTACTTTGAATCGTATTACTACCTATCACAAACCACTATGAGAGAATTAACAAAAGCCGAAGAAGAAATCATGCAAATCCTGTGGGATTTGGGAAAAGGCGTAGTATGGGATGTCATTGAGCATTTACCCGATCCTAAGCCAGCTTACAATACAGTCTCTACATTCATCAGGATACTAGAGCAAAAAGGGTTTATAGACCACCGAGCGATCAGTGGTAAAACCTACGAATATTTCCCAATTGTGACCAAGGAAGATTATCGTGCGTACGAAGCCAACAAGCTCGTTAACAATTATTTCTCAGGTTCTTTGAAGGAATTGGTTTCGTTTTTTGTACAAGACAACAATTTGAGCCTTAAAGATGCCGACGAGATTATAAAAATGTTACAAAATAAAGATTAACAAAAAATAGCTATGGGCTCCTACCCATAGCTCTCTATACTTCCTAAACCTCCCGACCAATATCCATGGAACACTTAACCTATCTTTTAAAAGTAAGCGGAGGCATGATTGCCCTCTATGCAGTGTATTGGCTTGTATTGCGCAAGCATACTTATTTTAACTTCAATCGATTTTATCTATTAGCAGCCTTGTTATTGTCGTTTGGAGCACCTTGGGTGACATTCACCGAAGAAATAAAAATAAAATCAAGTAGTACACCTATCTATTTAGATCCTGAGCTAATGACCGAAATAGCTCCTCAGGTAGAGCCTGTGGTATCGACCGAGGCAGTGCTGCTGGGGTTGTATGTGATAGGGCTATTAGTGATGTTGGGGCGGCTGGGATACCGATTGTGGCATTTGAGCAGGCTCATCAATGAGGGGTATAAACAACGTATAGGGGGCTATGTACTTGTCAAAAATACCGCGGGAAATGTTTCTTCTTTTTCATTTCTTAACTATTTGGTCATTGCCGAAAATGATTCGTCGGCCTATGCTGATGTGATTTTGAGACATGAGCTAGTACATATCAAACAACGACATAGTTGGGATTTGCTTTTGATAGAAGTTGTACAAGCCCTGTGTTGGTTTAATCCGATATTGATTTATTACAAACGTTCTCTCAAAGAAATTCACGAGTTTATTGCAGATGAGCTCGCTACCGAAGGCGACCGCTTTGGGTATGCAAGGAGGCTGGCAAGTTATGCGCTAGGTGTACCACCTCAAGTATTGACCAACAACTTTTTTGATGTATCACAACTTAAAAATAGAATAGCCATGTTGACCAAAAATCGTAGTTCGAGATGGGTACTAGGAAGGTATCTTCTGGCAGTACCAGTAGCAGGAGTTTTGATTTCAATGGTTGCCGCTCGCTCGGTAGAAGTGATTGAGATTAAGCCAGACGTAGTCGAAATTTCTAACCAAGGGATGATGACGGTCAAAGGGACCGTTGTGGATGCTAGAGATGGCAAAGGCATGCCCGGAGTGAGTGTGATATTGAATGGGAGCCAACGAGGCACCAGCACCGATAGCAAAGGAGCCTTTGTGTTTAGTGATATACCTACTAATGCCGAGCTTTTGGTGGAGTTTATTGGATTTAAAACGCGAGTGATTCCGGTGGCGGGCAAAGCCAATACCACCAAGGTAATGAAGATAGCACTTTATGAAGGCCCCAATTTAAAAAATATGCCTGTCACCAAAAAAGAGGCTACTCTTCCGCCACCACCTGAGCTTTTAAAAAATGGAGACAAGGTGTATAGCGTAGTACAGCAAAGTCCAGAGTTTGTAGGGGGCATGAAAGCCCTAGGCCCATACATCCAAGCTAACATGAAATACCCTGCACCTGCAAAGCGTGCTTATGTAAGTGGAAAAGTATTTATAAGTTTTGTAGTGCTAAAAGACGGGTCATTTACCGATATAAGGGTGATAAAGGGGATTGGATTTGGATGTGACGAAGAGGCGCTGCGTTTGGTAAAAACCATGCCGGCTTGGAAGCCTGGAATGCAAGACGGCAAGCCTGTCAATGTAAGATACAACTTGCCCATTCATTTTGAATTGGATAAGAAATCGGCGCAGAATGAAACAAACGACGAGGCAAACCTTCATGGTAAGGAAGTAAAAATACAATTGGGACATGCATCCAATCCTAATGAAGAACCTTTGATACTGCTAGATGGGGCACCTCTCAAAAAGGGAGTAGAAGCCTTGAATCCAGATGATATAGAATCGATTGAGGTAGTGAAAAACGACGCGGCGGTTCGTATCTATGGCTCAGAGGCAAAAAATGGGGTTGTAAGAATCATTTCTAAAAAAGCGGCCGCCAAAAATGACGACAAGAATTTTACTCTTAGACTTACAGACCCTTCTGCTTCAAATTTTTTAGGTCTTCATACCGATGATTTACCCTATTTTTTGGTAGATGATAAAGAATCTTCGCAAGAAGAGGTTCGCAAAATGGGGCCTAACAAAATAGAAAGTGTCAATGTACTAAAAGGAGAAGGGGCAATAAAAAAATACGGAGATAAAGGTAAAAACGGTGTTTTAGAGATAAAAACCAAGAAGTAAAAGCCTGAAAACATAAATTAATTGTTAGCTTGAGACGAAACCCGAGAGATTTTCAATATCTGACGGGTTTTTTGTTTTATTTTGCGAGATAAAGATTTTCAACATCTGTTAAGACTTGACAAGCTTCAGGGGTATTTGCCTATAACTTGCCAAGTTTCGCAATCTAATTTTGTTTGACCATAAAATGATTGAAACCCGCGCTTACGCCCGTGCAGGGCTATTAGGAAACCCTTCCGACGGTTATTTTGGAAAGACCATCTCTATTTCAGTTCGTAACTTTGGAGCTTCTATTACTTTACACGAATCGCCTGAGCTACAGATTGAGCCACAAGTCCAAGATTCGCACATTTTCAAAAATATATTTCATCTACGCGATACCATCAGCACGCTAGGGTACCACGGTGGAATTCCTCTCATAAAAGCAGCTATTAAGAAATTTGTGGAGTATTGTGAAAAAGAAGGCATTCGGCTTTCCAACCAAAACTTCACGGTGCGCTATCGTACTACGATTCCACGGCAGGTGGGTTTGGCAGGCTCAAGTGCTATTGTGGTAGCTACTTTGCGAGCGCTGATGCAATTTTATAAAGTGGAAATTCCTTTGCCTATTTTGCCGACGCTGGCCTTGAAAGCCGAAGTAGAGGAGTTGGGGATTACGGCCGGGCTTCAAGACAGAGTCATTCAGTGTTATGAAGGCTGTGTGTATATGGATTTTTCGCGCGATTTAATAGAAAGCCAAGGGTATGGACATTATGAGTCCATTGACCCTCGTTTGTTGCCTAAGTTGTATATTGCTTATAAAACCGATTTGAGTAAAGTCTCGGGAAAAGTCCTTAATACCATTCGTCAGCGGTGGGAGCAAGGTGACCCACATGTAGTAGGTACGCTGCAAAACATCGCCAATGTAGCAGGTGAAGGACGTGAGGTTATCAAAAATCAAGATTATGAAAAATTGCATGATTTGGTAAATCAAAACTTCAACTTTAGAGGCCAAATCATGACGATCACGGAGCGAAATCAGGCCATGATTGATACTGCACGTGCTTGTGGAGCGTCGGCTTCATTTACGGGCTCTGGGGGGTCGATTATCGGCACATACCGCGACGAAGAAATGCTCAATCGTCTTTTTGTAGAACTTAAAAAACAAAACGCGCGCGTCATAAAGCCATTTATTGTTTAAACCGTTGGGGGGGAAAAGTTGTTTGTAAGGAGACAAACACTTAGCATTTTTTCCTATGACTAGCCTCCCCACTTCTCGGATTTTTAACGACGATTTTTTATCACCTTATCGCCAACAAGGCGACCCTGTGGCCGATAGGGTGATTGCCCTCTTAGCACAAGACCAAGGTAGAGAAGGATTAGGGCGTTTTATGCGTTATTTGGGCGATTTTCAGGACTTATTGACTAGCCAATTGCCGGCTTATGTAAAGCAGTTTTTTGAGGAGCACCAAAAACTCCCGGCGTTTGCCGACAGTAGGCAAATGCAGCAGGCATTGGCTTTTTTTTGGAAATACAATCAACAAATTGCCCTCCTATTAGGTTGTTATTCTTTGCCGTATTGCTATGCTGCTGCGGAAGGGGCGCAAGTGCTTTGGCTTTCTCAACGTATCAAAAACGACACTTTTAAGCGTCTTGAAGAAACCGGAGAGTTTGTGTTTGGTATCATGCAGGAGCGTGATTGGCCTAATGGCCGTAATCTTACCAAAATCCTCAAGATTCGCTTGATGCACGCGGTGGTACGTTATTTTACGTATCATTCAGGACAATGGGATGATGCTTGGGGTGTGCCTGTGAATCAAGAAGATATGGCTGGTACCAATCTTGCTTTTTCGTACATTGTAATCAAAGGTCTGCGCAAATTAGGGATTTTTGCCCCTGTGGCACAAGAAGAAGCTTATCTTCATTTTTGGAATGTGGTGGGGTATTTGTTAGGATTGGAGGAGAAATTAGTGCCACAGCATTTGAGAGAAGCCTACCATCTCGACCGTGCCATTGCCAAGCGACAGTTTAGGGTTTCGGAAGCAGGAATAGGACTTACCAAAGCATTGATGCAAGTCTTGCGTCAGCAAGCGCCTACGGAAGTTTTAAGCAACTTTCCTGTTGCACAAATGCGATTTTTGCTGGGATCGTCCGTGGCTGATTTACTGGAGGTTCCCTCATTTTCGTGGGAGGGAAAAATGGTACAACTTACTACTATTGTTCCTATTTTTAATAATTTAGTACGTATTAATAAATCACCATCGTCAGTACTTACAAAGTATCAGCGACGATGATTTTGTTTACCAGTCTAGATTGTTTATCTTTGAATAATGGCTAATGGCTATTGATATATTCCAAAAATACATAATCACCACTACCATCATTTGTTTTTATCGTTCCACCAAAAAGCAGTTTACCAGCTTGAGCGGTTGTTAGCCGATACGGTCTAGTTGTTTTCAGTAAACTGACGAAGTTCAAATCTCAAAAAGCTATGAAAATCAGAACAACTTGCTTCCTTGTGTTTGTTTTATTAGCAGATATAGCAATAGCTTCACCTCGCGATTCATTGTGGACAAAAATCTACCGAAAAAGTTTTCCTACTTATGATGAGGAACTGATATTTCATGATAGAAAAAGGCGTTTTGCCACCTTCAGGACTTTCGATAAATCGGGGATGCTGATGACCGAAACCAATTTCAAAGATTACCCAGAAGGCATACGGCAAGGGTTTTCGAAGGGATTTTATCCAAGTGGGCAGCTTTATTGGATTGCCGATTATCGCAACAATGAGCTATTTGGAGAGTTTAGGGTGTATTATGAAGATGGAAGCCTCAAACGTCGCGAAATTCATCGCTCAGGGATGCGAAAAGCGGGGTATTGCTACGACCGTTCAGGAGAAGAAATACCGTTTTTTGAGTTTTTTCGCGAACCTCAGTTTCCTGGAGGCGATTATGCTTTACAATCCTACATTCGTAAGAAACTAAAAGGGGTGAACGTTGGTACCCAAAATGAATTTTATGCCTTGGATTTATTGATTCAAGCAGATAGTGTAGCAGTTCTCAATCGGTTTGGAGGTAATCAACTGCTCTCGGTCAAACACCTTGCTGAGCTGATTCGAGATATGCCCAAGTGGAGTCCTGCGTATTTTGACGAAGTACCGCACGACAAAACATACTCGGTCAATTTGGTGTTTCGTAATGGTGGTATTTACATAGCAAATATACTACCTGATTTGGGTGGGGCTTATCGTAAAAAATTCCATGCGCCAGAAGTTCCCTCAAGCAGTCCACCTGTTTCGGGTCGGCGCCGATAGAAAAAGCCCTCAAGTTTCAATACTTGAGGGCTTTTTCGTATGATTGCTACTGTGATTCGGCACGTTCGGCCAATACTTCGGCTAAAGGACGAAATCCTTCGGGGGCTTGTTGTGCCTCATCTTCCGGCGAATAAGGATATACATCCAAAATAGGCGTAAGATTTACATCCGTAAGCTCATACGGAACAAGCATTGTAGCGAGGCTTTTTTCGATGCGTTCGATAGCTTGTTTGGGGCTATCAGCATTGACAAGCATGTAGCTAACAATTTTTTTCTCTTTGCCTTTGCTTTCGTCGATAGATACATAAAACATCTTACATTTAAACCACTTTTCTCCGCCTTCTTCTTCAAAGTGAAATACATCGGAGAGTTTCATACGAGTAAGGCTACTGATTTGGAAGTCAGGGGTATTGTCGGCTACGATTCGATATAGGCGAGCTTCGGCATCGGTATATGATACAGCGTCGACTAAATAAGCCTCCGAAATGGTTTTGAGAGCGCCGTTTTCTTGTTCTTGTTGATATTTGATTTTTCCTAAGTACCAGCTTGGCATTTTGATAGATGGATTGGGTGACGTAATCTTTTTGAAAGTTGAGCTTGTTTTCTGACTCAAAAGGTGATTGCAAAGATAGAGGAATTTTGGAGCGAGAGTTTCCAAAATAATCGGCTGAGTAGAAGAGTGGCTGAAAATAAGTATTGGATTATTGATTTTTCCACGGTCATTTATTTGCCTTTTGAAAGACCTAGTAGTCTTCCAAAGCCGTGCTTTCCACAATTTTCAGGTGCAATTTATGCCTGTTCGTCGCATCTTGGGGTGATATGCCTATTTCATATACCCAATGATTTTAATTTTGAATGCTCACACACTTACAATCGCGTCCTCAAATAAAGAAAACGAAGTCAAAAGTCTTGGTAATACTTAGTATAATTGCTTAACTAAGTAACCAATAGTCGTTAAAAAGTTGGTATTATTTTTATATTTGATGTAGTTTATTGGGAAAAATTGAAATATTAAAAATTAAATTTTGGCGAAACTTGAAATAAGAAGGATATAATGTAATCTTTAAATATTGTTCGCTTCATCAGCTTACACTTTTCTTAACCTAACTTATATGCACTTCCAACATCTATTTAAACCTTTATTTGTCTCATGTGTTGCGTTGTCGGTAGCTTCTTCTTTGCAGGCGCAAAAAATTGATGAGACCTATAATCAAAAAATCAAAGAGTATACTACCGACACCCGTTTTTTGCCTTCTTCGGTTCTCAATCTTGCCGATGACCCCAAGGTGCCTTCTCCTCTCAAACATTTTGGAACTATTATTGGCGCACCGGGGGTCTTACACCACACCACGGAGATTTATGGCTATTTTCAGAAATTATCGCAAGTTTCACCCTTTGTTAAAATTAGCCCAGTAGGTACGAGCGAAGAAGGCAGACCCATTCAATTGGTGACTATTGGCAACGAGGATGCCATCAAACGAGTGGCGCACTATCAAAAGCAATTGGCTTTGTTGGCCGACCCTCGTAAGATATCGGCTCAAGAGGTAGAAAAAATACTAGGAGATAGCAAGCCAGTATATTATATCAACTGCGGTCTTCACTCTCCTGAAATGGGCTCTCCCGAAATGGTGATGGAATTGGCCTACAGACTCATCACCGGACAATCTGACGAAATCAAAGCCATTCGTAATAATATCATTCTCATTATCAATCCTGTATCAGAACCCGATGGCTGGGACAAACAAGTGGATTGGTACAATAGATACACCAAAAATCGCACCAACTTCGAAGACGGTTTTCCAAGAGTACCGTATTGGGGTAAATACACTTACCACGACAACAACCGCGACGGCTTGCAGATGTCGCAAGCCCTGACCAAAGCCATGTACAAGATTTATTTTGACTGGCATCCTACGGTTATGTTGGACTTACATGAGTCGGTTCCGTTGTTGTATATTTCAACAGGTACGGGGCCTTACAACGAATCTATCGACCCCATAACTATCGGCGAATGGCAAGTTATGGCCAATCACGAAATGACCTCACTCGCTTCGCAGGGATTACCGGGGGTATTTACGTGGGCATTTTATGACGGATGGAATCCCGGTTACGCATTCTGGATTGCCAACAATCACAATTCCGTAGGCCGTTTTTATGAAACTTTTGGCAACGCTGGTGCCACCACTTATGTACGTGATTTATCGACTCAGAAGTACTCAGGTGACCCCGTTACGAGCAAAGAATGGTACCGCCCCAATCCTGCCACCGAAAAAGTAAACTGGTCGTATCGCAACAACATCAATTATATGCAAGCGGGGGTATTGGCAGGATTGTCGTATGCGGCCAATAACAAGAGGGTATTGTTGACAAATTTTTACCAAAAAGGACTCAATGCGCTCAAAAAAGGTAAAGAAGAATCGCCCAAGGCATTTGTGATTCCGCAAAACCAAAACGACCCTGCGATGGCAGCCTATTTGGTGAATCAATTGCGCGGCCAAGGTATCGAAGTTCACAAAGCCGAAAGTGGTAAAAACCAAGGAGATTATGTGGTGATGTTGGAGCAGCCTTATCGCAATTTGGCGGTATCGTTGCTGACCAAACAAAACTACCCTAAAGAAGCCAAATTCCCGCCTTATGATGATATTGCATGGACTTTAGGCTACCTCAATGGCGTAGATGTAAAAGCGCAGGATACCCTTACTTTTTCGGCATCAGATCTTAAACTCCTTACCGAGGATGCCAAATACACAGGAAAAGTGGACGGAGAAGCCACCAACTATGTCATCAATTACAAAGCTCAGAACACCGTTTTACCGGCACTCTATTGGCTCAAAAATCAAGGTAAGTCCACTAAAATCAGCGTTTTGGAAACCAAAACAGCAGTGGCTGGAGTCAAAGATACGTTAGGTGCTGGCTCTATTGTATTACAAGGACTTGCTGCTGAAGATGCCAAGAAAATAGCCTCACAGTTTGGCATAGATTTATGGCCTGTCACCACACTCCCTACTACCAAACAGCATGAATTGACGTTGCCCAAGGTAGCGATTTATCATAGCTGGTTCAATACCCAAGACGAAGGATGGGTAAGATTTACTTTTGAGCAACGTGGCATTCCTTATACTTCTATTCACAAAGACGACCTCAAAGCAGGTAATTTAAAACAAAAATTTGACGTGATTGTCGTACCCAAGATGAGAGGTTCGGCGAGTGATTTTATTCACGAAATTGATAAAAAATTTGGTCCCCTTCCTTACACTAAAACCTCGGAATATCCTTCGCATGGTATTCCTTATGCGACCGACGACATGACAGGCGGTCCGGGCTTTGAGGGGCTTGATAAACTCAAACAATTTGTGGAAGCAGGAGGAGTATTGGTACCTTTGGAAAATTCGGCGACTATGATAGCCGAGACGGGTATCACGCGTGATTTGGAAAAAACCGAAGCGGCGGGATTGTTTCATCCAGGGTCGATTGTGCAGGCCAAAGCCCGCCAAACCGATAGCCCGATTTTGTATGGCTACCCAGAGGTGTTTCCGATTTTTAGAGGTATTGCTCCTATTTTACAAACCAAAAAGCATAATCGTGATATGATGGTGCTTCAGTATGGAACCAAGCCCCTCAAAGATGAAGAAGAATATAAAGGGCCTATCATGGGGCTTCCTGATAAGAAGGTAGAAAAAGAAGCAAAGAAAGCCACTCCAAAAAAAGAAGAATCTTACGTATTGTCGGGAATGGTAAAAAATGAGCAGACCATTGTTGGTCATGGAGGAATTTTCAACGTGCCAGTAGGAGCAGGGCGAATCGTGGCTTTTACCTTCAATCCGCTGCACCGCTACATCAACCATCACGATGCCCCTATGGTATGGAATGTGTTGATGCACTGGAATCATTTGGGAATGGGCACTGCCGAAAAATAAGATAAAAACGCCTCCATTGGTTGCGGCTTGTGGCTCATCAATGGAGGCTTCATTTATAAAATCGTATTCCTATGAAAAAACTCTACTCTGCTCTTACTTTGGGATTGTGTGCCTTGTCGCTGCAAGCTCAGGTGATTGACGAAGCCTACAACCAAAAAATAAAAGAGTTTACGACCGATACCAAATTCTTGCCTTCGTCGGTATTGAATCTCCCTATTGATACAAAAGTGCCTTCTCCGCTCAAGCATTTCGGTACTATCATTGGAGCAGAAGGAGTACTGCATCGTACTTCCGAAATTTATGGGTATTTCCAAAAATTGACCGAAACCTCGCCGCATATTACCATGCAACAAGCAGGTGTAAGTGAAGAAGGACGCCCCATGAATCTGATAGCGATTGGGAGTAAAGAAACCCTCAAAAAACTTGAACATTATAGAAAACAACTAGCACTCTTAGCCGACCCTCGCAAGCTAGCGGGGCAAGATGTCAGTAAGATTTTGGTGGATTCGAAGGTGATTTATTATCTCAACGGAGGAATGCACTCTCCTGAGATGGGCTCTCCTGAAATGCTGATGGAATTGGCATATCGCTTAATAACAAGCCAAGCACCTGATATCAAGGCCATTCGTGAAAATATAATTGTACTCATCAATCCCGTCTCCGAACCCGACGGCTGGGACAAGCAAGTAGATTGGTATTATCGCTATTCTAAGGCTCGTAAGTCTTATGATGATGGCTTCCCAAAATCGCCTCCCTACTGGGGTAAGTATACTTACCACGACAACAACCGCGATGGTCTTCAGATCTCGCAAGCCATTACCAAAACCATTTATAAAATCTACTACGATTGGCATCCGATTGCTATGCTGGACTTGCACGAATCGGTACCTTTGCTGTATATATCCACTGGGACAGGGCCTTACAACGAAACCATCGACCCTATCACTATCGGCGAATGGCAAGTCATGGCCGACCACGATATGACTTCCCTTGCTGCTCAAGGTTTGCCAGGGGCGTTCAATTGGGCATTTTATGACGGATGGTATCCGGGGTATGGTATTTGGGTGGCCAACAATCACAACTCTATCGGGCGTTTTTATGAGACTTTTGGCAATGCAGGTGCCAATACTTATTTGCGCGATTTGTCAAACCAAAAATATGCAGGCGATGCGGTTACGAGCAAAGAATGGTATCGGCCTTATCCAGCTACCGAAAAAGTGAATTGGTCGTTTCGCAACAATATCAATTATATGCAGGCAGGCGTAATAGCTTCCTTGTCTTATGCGGCTACCAATGGTCAGTTGTTGTTGAAAAACTTTTATCAAAAAAGTCTTAACAATATCAAAAAGGGAACAGACGAAACGCCACGGGCTTTTGTAATTCCTAAAAATCAACGCGACCCTGCAATGGCGGCCTATTTGGTAAATCAGCTTCGGGGGCAAGGCATCGAAATTCACAAAGCCGAATCAGGTGCTAATCATGGAGATTATGTGGTTTTGTTGAACCAACCTTACCGCAATTTGGCGGTGTCGTTGTTGACCAAACAAAATTATCCTAAAGAAGCGAAGTTTCCACCGTACGATGATATTGCTTGGATGATGGGGTACTTGTATGGTGTTACGGTAACTCCGCAAGATACCGTAAAGTATCAACTTAGTGACCTTAAAATGGTAGCCAACGACGTGAAATACGTAGGCGAAATCAAAGGAGAAGGAAGCAATTATGTACTTCCCTACAAAGCCCAAAATACAGTATTGCCCGCAATTTATTGGCTTTATTCCCAAAACAAAGACGCTAAAGCGGTGGTTTTAGATGCCAAAACTACCGTCGAAGGCTTGAAGGATACCCTAGCGGCGGGAAGCATCGTATTCAAAGGAATCACGGCCGAGCAAGCCAAGCAGCTGACGACTCAGTTTGGGGTTGATTTACAATCCACCAAAACCCTCCCTAGTGTCAAACAGCACGAAATCGTTACCCCTCGCGTGGCTATTTATCATAGCTGGTACAATACCCAAGATGAAGGCTGGGCGCGTTATACTTTTGAGCAGCGTGGTATTCCTTATACGTCTATTCACAAAGACATGCTGAAAGCGGGTGATTTGAGGAAAAAATTTGACGTTATTTTAATGCCTCGAATGCGGGGCGGAGTGAGTGATTTTATCCACGAAATTGACCCGAAATTTGGTCCTCTTGCTTATACTAAAACCAATGAGTTTCCTTCACATGGCATGCCCGACTCAACGCCTGATATGACAGGTGGGCCGGGGTTTGAAGGGGTAGGGCAACTCAAAAAATTTGTGGAAGCAGGTGGCGTACTTATTACCCTCGACAATACCTCTATGATGATAGCAGAAGCAGGAATAGCGCGCGATTTGAAAGTCTATAATGCGCCTACGCTTTTTCATCCGGGGTCGGTGGTGCAGGTCAAGGCCCGTCAAAAAGAGCATCCGATTCTGTACGGCTACCCTGAGGTATTTTATCTTTTTAAAGGCATGGGGCCTTTGTTGCAAACCGAAAAGCGAGACCGTGACATGATGCTTCTTCAGTATGGTACCAAACTCCTCAAAGAAGACGAAGAGTATAAGGGACCCATCATGGGAATGCCCAACAAAAAAGTAGTGAAAACACTCGACAATCAGCCTCCTAAAAAGGAAGACCTGTATGTACTATCTGGCATGGTACGCAACGAACAAACGATCATCGGGCACGGCGGGATTTTTAACGTGCCGGTAGGGCAAGGTCGTGTGGTTGCATTCACGTTTGACCCTTTACACCGTTTTCTAAATCACCACGATGCGCCGCTGCTTTGGAATGCGATTATCAATTGGAATCATCTTTAATTTTTTCATACACTTCTTTATTTCAACTATGCTTAAAAATTTTCTTCAATCACTTCTTATCATGTTGCTGTTGGGTATTACGGTGGCATGGTCCCAAACGATACCTTCTCCCAAAGAACATTTTGGGTTTAACATTGGTGATGATTATCAACTCTCTAATTATACCCAAACAGAAGCCTATTTTAAAAAATTGGCTGCTTCTGACAGAGCAAAGTTAGTAGATATTGGAATGACCGAAGAAGGTCGTCACCAGTATATGTTGATTGTGTCATCGCCCGAAAACCTCAAAAAGTTGGCTCGTTATCAGGAGATTTCGACCAAAATGGCACGCGCTGAAGGTATCAACGAAGCGCAAGCGCGGGCGTTGGCCAATGAAGGCAAGGCGGTCGTATGGATTGACGGAGGACTTCACTCCACAGAGACGGTAGGTACAATGCAGCTTATCGAAACGGCATGGCAACTCATAAGCCGCAAAGACCCCGAAAATATGCGGATTCTTGACAACGTAGTGGTGCTACTTACCCATGCCAACCCTGACGGGCACGAATTGGTGGGGAATTGGTATATGCGCAATCCTACACCCGAAAAGCGTTCACTTGATCAGTTGCCTCGTTTGTACCAAAAATACGTGGGACACGACAACAACCGTGACTTTTTTATGTTGCACATGAAAGAATCGCAAAATATTGGCCGTCAGTTGTTTGTGGAGTGGATTCCTCAGATTATGTACAACCATCACCAACGTGGCCCTGCGGGCTCGATTTTGGCAGGGCCTCCTTATCGCGACCCTTTCAATTACGTATTTCATCCATTGATGATAACAGGAATTGATGCAGTAGGAGCTGCGATGGTCAATCGTCTTATTTCCGAAGATAAGCCCGGGTTTACCCGCCTTAGTGGTTCGGTTTTTTCTACTTGGTACAATGGAGGTTTGCGTACCACTACGCACTTCCACAATATGATTGGGCTTTTGACCGAAATCATCGGCGGGCCTACTCCCGAAAATGTGCCGCTTGTTCCCAATCGTTTGATTCCGAATGGAGCTACTCCTTTTCCAGTAACTCCCCAAAAATGGCACTTTAAGCAATCAATTGACTATTCTTTGTCGCTCAACTACGCCGTACTGGACTATGCCGCTCGCCACAGCGACGAGTTGTTGTACAATATTTATCACATGGGTAGAAACTCAATCGAGCGTGGTAGCACTGATTACTGGACACTCTCTCCCAAAAAAGTAGATGCCATTACGGCTGCTCAAAAAAGCGATAGAAGTTCTAAGCCTGATTCGACCAATGCCGCCAACGACCCACTTGGGTTTAGAGGCGGAATACCCGTAAAATATTATGATGCGGTATTAAAAGATAAAAATCTTCGTGATGCACGTGGATATATTATTCCTTCTACCCAACGTGACTTTCCTACGGCAGTTAAGTTTGTCAATGCTTTGATTAAAACAGGTATTTTGGTATACAAAGCTACGGCTGAATTTAGTGTAGGTGGCAAAACTTACCCTGCGGGATCGTATGTAGTCAAAACAGCACAAGCGTTTCGGCCACACGTATTGGATATGTTTGAACCACAAGATCACCCCAATGATTTTCCTTATCCGGGTGGGCCTCCTACGCGTCCTTATGATGCTGCTGGATGGACCCTTGCTTATCAAATGGGTGTAGAATTTGACCGTGTTTTAGACGGATTTGAGGGGCCTTTCCAAGCGGTTCCGTACGGAGAAGTACAATCTCCGGCTGGAAAAATAGAGAGTGCAGCGGCAGGTGGATATACCTTGAGTGCCCAATCCAACAATACTTTTATCACGGTCAACGAGTTGTTGAGTGCGGGTGTAGAAGTGTACCGTTTACCACAAGGATTAGCCGGTAAGTCGTCGGTAGAGGCGGGGGCATTTTACGTACCTGCTTCGGCCAAAGCCAAACCTATTTTAGAAAAAGCGGCCAAAGAATTGGGAATCGAAGTAAGTGGAGTTGCCAAACGTCCAACGAGTGGATTGGCCAAAGTAGCACCGCTAAAAATTGCACTTTGGGACAACTACGGAGGCTCTATGCCGTCGGGTTGGGTACGTTGGTTGATGGAGCAGTATAAGTTTCCGATGCAAGTGGTGTACGCACAAGATATCGATGGGGGTGATTTACGCAAAAAATTTGATGTAATCATTTTTGTGACGCGGGCAATTCCTGCCGCAGGAGGTGGCCGCGACAACGATATTTATAGCATTTATTCTAGTCGAGAGCCCAAGACAGAAGACATTCCCGCCGAATATCATCGTTGGCTAGGGCGTATTACTGCCAACAAATCTATTCCGCAGATAAAGAAATTTTTAGAAGAAGGCGGAAAAGTAGTGACCATTGGAAGTAGCACCAATTTGGCATATCATTTGGGCTTGCCCGTAAAAAGTGCTCTCAATGAAATGACCAACGCAGGCTTAGAACGCCCACTGCCAGCCGAAAAATATTATATTCCTGGAAGTGTCTTACGCGTTACGCTCGATTCTACGCAAGCAGCTACGTGGGGAATGTCTGGGCAAACGGATGTTTACTTCGATTCGAGCCCAGTCTTCAAACTTGCACCAGCGGCAGTAGCTAAAGGACAAGTGAAGCCTTTAGCGTGGTTTTCGACCGCCAAACCCCTCCGCAGTGGTTGGGCGTGGGGTCAGGCTTATATTCAGGATGGCGTAGCAGCCTTCGAAGCCCCCGTGGGTGCGGGCAAACTCTACGCTTTTGGACCAGAGATTACGTTCCGAACTCAAGCGCAAGGCACGTTTAAACTGCTCTTTAATCAACTCTATTCGGTAGCCAATTACTAGCGTTACTTTAGCTTATCCTCCATGCCGCACCAAGTAGCATTTGCTGCTTGGTGCGGTGTTTTTTTAGGAGCTTATTCAAAATATTTTTTGTTCGCCCCAAAAGGTTTTCACTCAAGATAGTGATATACCTTCACCTAGCCGTTGACCATTTTTATTCCTATAAAATACCGAGTTACTTGACTTCCTTTTTTGTTATTAATTATCTTTGGAATCCTATATGGTACACTTTTGTTGTCAAAAGAGTTAGTTTTTGCAAAACGAACTCTTTTAAAAATGGATATTTTATAGTACCAAACGTTAAAAAATTCTTACCCTATTGCAATGAAAATACTCTTCTTTGTTGTTTGCTGTTTTTGTTCTTTCATTGCACTTAGCCAAGAGGTTAGCCTCACTCCAAGTACAAAATCAATAAATATCACGGAGAAAATAGCGGTTTTTGAAGATAAAAATGCCTCTCTTTCGTTTCCGCAAGTCCAACAGCAAGTATTCACACCTTTTTCCCAGAGATCAATTCTTATCCCATTTTCTGATGAAGCCTTTTGGGTAAAGTTTAAGGTTAAAAATACACATCCCGCCCAAGACGATTGGATATTGGATTGGAGTAATTTTTTTGCCGAATATGTTTCGTTTTTTGTGCAACAAGACGACGGGGATTTTCAGGAAATAAAGAAAGGGGCACTTGTAGCTCGTGGCAATGCGAAGAGAGACAACCCTTACATAAATTTTAAAATTGGATATCAAGAAGAAAAGGTTTTTTATGTTAAAATATTGAGTCAGAGGGGATTGTATGGAAGATTTACGATTCTGACTCCCGAAGCTATGGCGGAAGAGCAGATTGATGATGCCAAGTCAGAGAGCTTTATCAATGGCCTCATTGTTTTGAGGTTGGTGTATGTGTTGTTGTTGGCGGCATTCGTGGTCAAAGAGCTGGCTTTCAGGCGTTATTCTATTCTGCTTATTATGCGGTCGTTTGCCTATTGGGGGTTTGTGGGAGTTCTGGGAGGCTTTTTTACCAACAATGTCACTACGGCTCTGACCATCAATTTCCTTAGTTATCATGTTTTGCCAATTGGTCAGGTTTTGGCTGCTACGGCTATTTTGCCGATTGCGAGGTTTCCTTCGTTTGTAAGTCATGCTTTCAAAATAGTAGTGGCGCTTACGCTTGTGTTGGCTTTGGGTATCATATTTGATTATCGGTGGTATTGGCTCAAAGCAAGTACTTACTTAATCATCTGTACTCAATTAAGTATTTTTGCATTGTATATTGTGGCCGTATGGCGAAAATACCCCCTTAATTGGTACTATTCGGTACCTTTTTTGTTGGGAATTGGGAGCTATATCTTTATTCAGATGCGGCTCGTGAGTTGGGTCAATTTTGGGTGGATTTTTGCTTTTGCCAACTTCTGTTTTATTTCCGAAATCTTTGTGTTTGGCGTGTTTTTGAGCCGGATTATCCAAAATTATGAAAAGGCATGTTTGGTATCCCAAAAAGAATTGCGCTTCAATCAAGAGCAAGCCTCACGACTCAAAGAACTTGATGAACTCAAGACTAATTTTTTTACTAATATCTCTCACGAGTTTAGGACGCCTCTTACGCTATTGATTGGGCCGCTTGCTGATTTTCAGAAAAAATACCCCGGAGAGAGATTGGTAGAGATAATGCAACGTAATATTATGCGTTTGCAATCATTGATTAATCAACTGCTCGATTTATCAAAACTAGAAGCAGGAAAGCTACAACCTGAAATACAAAAAGGAGATTTAGCACTTCATCTACGGCACTTGTTTGGGTCTTTTGAATCATTGGCTCAAAGTCGGAATATTATTTTTCATTACGAACAAACCTATACCCACGAGGAGGCCTATTTTGATGCGGACAAAATCGAAAAAATCGTTACCAATTTACTTTCCAATGCTTTTAAGTTTACGCCCCAAAATGGTCGTGTTCATGTAAGAGTGCAAACTACCCTAGAAGAACTCAAAATCGTGGTGCATGATTTTGGAATTGGAATTGCACCCGAAAGGCTGCCTCATATTTTTGACCGTTTTTATCAGGTTGACAATTCGGCTGGCCGTCACTATGAAGGAACAGGGATTGGATTGGCTTTGGTCAAAGAGCTCATCGAAGTGCTGAAAGGAAATGTAAATGTAGAAAGTGTAGTAGGCAAAGGAACTATCTTTGCCGTCAATATCCCTATTGGAAGAATGACTTGGGAGGATCAAATCATTGAGCATGATTACTTAGAAATGATACCCCCTCTGCCAGCATTAGTACAAAGTAGCAATGAATCAGAAAGTACCACTGAGGGGCAGTGGCCGATTGTGCTTTTGGTAGAAGACAATCCTGATTTGCGAGTTTATATGCGTGCCATTTTCGAAAATCAATATCAAATCATCGAAGCTATTGACGGACAACAAGGACTCGAAAAGGCCATCGAATATATTCCAGATTTGGTGATTTGTGATTTGATGATGCCGCGTCTCGATGGCTTGGGGCTTTGTAGAGCTATACGCTCTGATATTCGTACTAGTCATATCCCAATTATCATGCTTACGGCCAAATCTACCATGCAAGATCGGCTAGAAGGGCTAGAGTTGGGGGCGGACGATTATCTGACCAAGCCTTTTAATCGTGATGAGATGGAAGTTAGGGTACAAAATCTTATCCGCCAACGCGAGATACTGCGGCAAAAGTATGGACAACAAATAGCCGAAACCATGGCTCAAGTAAGAGAAAAACCGGTATTGTCTCTCAATGAGCAGTTTTTGCAAAAAGCGGTGACAGTAGTCGAAGAACACCTGAGCGATAGCAGTTTTGATGTTGAGCTTTTTTGTAAAGCTATGAATATGAGCCGCAGCAATATGCACCGCAAACTTCGAGCTTTGACCAGCCAATCAGCGACGGAGTTTATCCGTTCGATTCGTTTGGAGCGGGCTGCCGAGCTTCTTAAACGCCGCACCGGAACCGTCTCCGATATTGCTTTTCAGGTGGGTTTTGAGAGTTTGCCTTACTTTTCAAAGAGCTTTCAGGAACAGTTCGGAATACCGCCTTCTGAGTACAGGTAAAGTGTAATGAATCACTTAATATTCATTATAAACAACTTTTGGGTAGGTGTTTATGAAAATATATTTTTACTGTTTGTTGGTTTTTTTGTGGGTTGCTCATCAAGGAGTAGCACAGTTGAGCAATGTCGTGAGTGACCAAGTCTCCCAAATGAATATCTCTGAAAACTCAGAAGTATTTCAGGATGTAAGTAAAATAATGCCTTTTGAAGACGTTGTCAAGCAAAGTTTTGAGCCTCATCACCATAAGCTGTATCAATATTCTTTTTCGTCAAATGTTTTTTGGTTTAGGTTTCGGATAAACAACACAAATAGTCTTGATCACTGGTATTGTTTGTGGAGCGATGCCCTCAATGACCACGTAGATGTATATATTCCTACTGCCAAGGGTACTTATCGAGTTTTGAAAGGAGGCATGCTCGCCCTTCCTTCCGATAAAGCATACAAAGGGCTTTTTCCGTTATTTAATTTAGGTGTTTTGCCCCAAGATAGTGCCCAAGTCTACTATTTAAGACTACAAGCAAGCGAGCCTATCAATGGTCAGTTGACTTTGCTTACGCATCAGGCTTTTATTGACCGTATGCCTACTACGCTAGCTATGGCATGGCTAGTGATAGGGATTCAACTGTTGCGTGTGTTGTACAATATCATTTTGGCTCGTTATATCCGTAATACTTCTTTTAGGTGGTATAGTTTTCACACGATTATCGTAACACTTTCGGTATTAGGCTCTTTTGGGGTGACGGCTAATATTTTTAGTGAAATGCCCCAGCTGGCAGTTTTTCTAAATTCTGCATTTTATCAACTTATGCCCGCTACTTATACTCTTTTTATCTATTCACTGCTCAATGTCCCCCAAAACTATCCAAGACTAAAAGGTGCCTTTTTCTTGCTCGTTGGTTGTAGTATTTTACAAGTGGCGGCGCATTTGGTAATACCAAGGATGTACTTATTGGTTTTCAACAATTACTTGTTTTTATTAACTGAATTTTTCCTGATTAGTATTTCGTTGTATTCACTGGTTAAGCGTTTGCCGGTAAATTTTTACCTTTTGATTCCTTGTTTCTTTACGTTGGTGCCGTTTGTATTTCTCAATCTGCGTGCTTTGGGAGTCATTCATTATGATTGGATTTACCCCATGATATACATCACCAATTTTCTCGAAATATTGGCTTTAGCTTTGGTATTAGGTAAAATTATTGAGGCTACAGACCGCGAAAAACTCAAAACGGAAAAAGCGCTTTTGGCCGAAAAATTAGAAGCTGAAAAATTGCATGAATTAGATGTTTTGAAGAGTCGATTTTTTACTAATATTTCTCACGAATTCCGAACCCCTCTGACGCTTTTGGTGGGACCTCTCAATGATTTTCGTAAAAAATATCCGTCGGAGCGGCTCATCCCTTCTATGCTTCGCAACGTAGAAAGGCTTCAAACCCTTATCAACCAACTGCTAGATTTGGCGAAGCTTGAATCGAAGCAATTGAAAGTAGAAATACAGCAGGGTGACATAAGCTTCTTTTTTCGGTATCTGTTTTCTTCTTTTGAATCCTTGGCCCACAATCGCCAGATTATTTATAATTACCAACAGTCGCACGATAGTTTTGAAGGGTATTTTGATGCTGATAAAGTCGAAAAAATTGTCACCAATTTACTCTCAAACGCCTTTAAATTTACTCCTTCAGGAGGGCGCATTGAGGCTTTTGTAATGTTTGATAATCAGTATTTTGTTTTACAAATTTCAGATAACGGCATCGGAATAGGAGAAGCCCAAATCCCCCGAATTTTTGAAAGATTTTATCAGGCAGAGGAGGGAGCTGGTAGGAAATATGAAGGCTCGGGTGTGGGTTTGGCACTGGTCAAGGAGCAGGTAGAAGTACTCAAGGGCAATATCTCGGTGGTGAGCGAGCTCGGTAAAGGCACTTCTTTCAAAATAACAATACCCATAGATTTTGAAACTTGGAAAAACAATATTGTAGATTCAGAGATACGGCCTGAGCTTATTCTTCGCTCGCGTTTGATAGAAGATAGAGAAGAAACATTTAATCAGCCCAAAGCCAAAGGTAGTACGCTACCGTTGTTGCTGGTAGTAGAAGATAATCCTGATTTGCAGTTATATATATCCTCGATTTTTGAAAAGAAATTTCAGATAGAGGGCATTCTCAACGGGAAAGAGGGGCTCGAAAAGGCCTTTGAAATGATACCTGATTTGGTGATTTGTGATTTGATGATGCCTCACATGGACGGAATTAGTTTTTGTAAAGAACTTAAATCAGATCCTAGAACCAATCATATACCCGTAGTGATGCTTACTGCCAAAGCTACCCTCGAAGACCGCTTGGAAGGGTTTGAATCAGGAGCCGACGAATACCTCACAAAACCATTTAATCGGGAAGAACTGGAGAAAAGAGTCGAAAATTTGGTAAAACAAAGGGTATTGTTGCAGCAAAAGTATAGTCTTCAGTTGGGTAGCGAGACAGCTATCTCGGGGCTACCCTTAAAAGCGACGGTAGAATCACTGTTTTTACAAAAAGCCGTCGAAGTAGTAGAGTATCATTTAGGGGATAGCAAATTTGATGTGGAGCAGTTTTGTAGAGAAATGGGAATGAGCCGTACCAATATGCACCGTAAAATGAAGGCCCTCACTCAGCAATCTACGACGGAATTTATCAGACTCATCAGGCTTAAAAAAGCGGCACAGATTTTTCATGCAAGGGGAGGACGAGTATCGGACGTAGCGATGTTGGTGGGATTTGAAAGTCTGTCTTATTTCTCTAAGTCGTTTCAGGAGCAGTTTGGTATATCTCCTTCTGAGTATATTACTCAGCATCATTCGTGAAAATAAACCCCGGCAACGTTTTGAACGTTGCCGGGGTTAAAGCAGTTCTGTAGGGTCAATCAAACGATGCTTGATAGCAAAGAGTACCAAGCCTGCCGAATTGCGCGCTCCTGTTTTTTCAAGTAGATTGTTGCGATGACCATCTACCGTTCTTACACTTATAAACAATTCATCTGCAATCTCTTGGGCTGTTTTCTGTCTGCAAATTAAGGTCAAAATTTCGGTTTCGCGGGAGGTCAGCGTGGAGGGGAGGTTATCGGTTAGCAATATTTTTTGTCTTTTGCTGTTCATCCGATTTTTCATGGCATTGAGAAAAGCTTCGTTGAAATAAAAGTCTTTTTCGATGACAGTATGAATGGCGCGTTCTACCTCTTCGGGTTCTACGTTTTTGAAAAGATAGGCATTGACTCCCAACTCCATCAAATGCGTCACGAAGCGGTCTTCACCATAGACCGATAAGATAATGATTTTGACGGAAGGGTAGTCAGTATGTAAAATTTTGGTGGTCTCAATGCCATTGAGTTCGGGCATCGATAAGTCGAGCAAAACCACATCGGGTAAGGGAGTACAAGTGGCAAGAGCCTCTATTAAAATTTTGCCATTGTCGGCTTCCAATACCACACTGATATTTTCAAAAGTATTGACAATCGAAGCCATTCCTTTTCTAAAGAGCACTTGGTCGTCGGCGATGGCAACTCGGATAGAAGACATAAAAAATGCGGATTTAAGAAAATGCCAAAGGTACTCGTACTGTCACGCTGGTACCTTGGTTGGGTTGAGTGATGTATTGGAGGGTACCATCAAACATGCGTGTTCGGGTTTCGATATTTTTTAACCCCAAACTTTTTTTCTGATAGGCTTCTTCGTAGTCAAAACCCCTGCCGTTGTCGGTATAGTGCAAGCACAGTTCATGGTCTACTGGTTCTATCACAATCTCGATTTGGGTGGCGTCGGCGTATTTGATGCTATTGTTGAGAAGCTCTTGTACCAGTCTATACATCATGAGGTTGAGTGTAGAGTGCGCTTGGGGAATATCTTTGACGCTCCAGTTGATGTCTGCATCAGTGAGGTCAAGGCTTTTTTCGCACAGACCTTCGATGGCATAGCTAAGTCCAAACTCTTCTAATCCACTGGGGAGAAGATCATTGGAGATTCTTCTGACGTTATCGATGGTGTTGTCGATAAGGCTTTTGTATTTATCGGCGAGGTCTGATATTTCGGGCGCTGACTTAGATTTGAGGTGCATTTGGCCTACCAAAAGCCGCATCGCTGAAAGTGCCGCCCCGATTTCGTCGTGTAGGTCACGCGCTAGTCTTTTTCTTTCTGACTCTATGCCCTCTATCGTGCTGTTGATGAGTTCTTGCTGGTATTTCAATTCCATTTTTTTAAAGGTTAGTTCTTGTCTAAACAATCGTTTTTGGTACAAAATCATGAAAACCACTACGCACCCAACCAACAACAACATCACAAAAGTCCCACCAAAAATAGCAAGGTATAAATCTATTTCAGACGAGGACTGTACCATAAACCAATTCCAATAAAAATATGTAAAAGGGCAAAAACACAAGCATGTAAGCCCCAAGACATGTAATTAAAAGCTTTGTTTTCTTTGAGGATGGCATTGCTTAGAATAAACAGCACGAGACTTCCTGCAAAATAGAACAGAAATCCGGTATTTATCCAAAAAATAGGACATTTTTCTGGTCGTTTGGTATTTAATTCGATGAGCATTTTGTAGAAATACATCATCGAGAAAACAATAACCAAAACACACTCAAGCCCTCTAGCGTAAGTATTGAACTCGGTGAGTTTCTGAAAAAAAATTGAACTGACAACCGCAAAAACCGTAAAAAATACCATCAGCGCAGGAACGAGCCAGCGTGGATAAAACCTTCCAAAGAGTGTATAATAAAACAAAGCAATGATATTGAGTTCAAAAACGGTATAGAAATGTATTAAAATGAGGTTGTTGCCGAGAATTTTTGCCAAAAAATAAGCCAAAATCTGCGCCAACACACTCAGTCCTAAAAACGCAACGATATACCAAAGGGCTTGTTTAAGAAAACGAAACCGTATGAGGGCAATGGTAACAGGCAGCGCTAAGAAAAAAGGACTGTAATACAACATCCACATCAAGAACCCTTCTATCATAGCTTTGTTTTTTGCGGTAAGTTGCAGATTTTTAATTAACTAATTTGTCCTTAAATATTATTTAAGTGGTTGATATACAATGTTATTGTATGGTTATTGGCATGGAATGTCACTGTCGCCTTCAATGAAAAGCGGACTTTTAGGATCGCAAATGGGGGGGCAGGGCCGAGTTACGTCAAATAGTTCGAAATTATATTTTTCCATGCGTTCTTCTTTCCAATTGTATACCTCTTGCTCGCCAATCAAATCCACGATTATATGTTTTTCATCTTCCTTGGCATGAGGGTCAATCGTCCCCTTACGGGCAGCACTTGCAAATACCAAGCAAGCTTCTTGGCCGGTGGGAGATTCTGGATTGGGTTTTATGCCAATGTATACCCGTGCAAACTCTGTATCGGTCTGGGCAAGTAGATCCACAAAGTCGGCGCGACGTACTACAAATGCCCTCATTTCGGCTGGTTTAAATTGCTTTTGTTGGTCTTCTGGAAGATTGATCCACGTACTTACCCAATCTTGAGCATCTGCCAAATCTACCACTACTGATTTCCACTCATCTACTGGGTTTGAAGGTGTGTTTTCTTGTGCCATAATTTCAATAAAAGATTAGAGTTTTTTAAAGTGTTGAAAACTAATATATTAAATATAAAATAGGATAAAGTGTTTCCCATCGCAGCGTAGCTTTTAGGGTAGCTCTATCGAGCTGTAATTTATATATAAATACACAAAGCTAAAGGGCTTAGATAGGATTTTAATAGGTAAAAATGCCTGTTTTTGGATACAGGTAAAAATACGGGTAAAGCCTGCGCATAAGTGCGTGTTTTTTAAAATAGGTATTTAAGCGGGTAGAATTCAACGCCACATTTGACAATTTTGCCCTGCTCAATAAGAGCATTGCTCAACGTTATGAAAATTATTATCTAAACCTCTATCGTAAAATGAGACGGCTTTCAAAGTCGTCTCTTCATTTCATCCAAATAGTACAATACACTCTAAAAGAAGTTTGGCTATGGCCTGATTTTGGGAAATGGAACATTGGGGTTAAAGAATGCAACATGGGCGTTAACGTGGGCACTGCTTGAGACGTAGGTTTGTATCATAATTTTAACTTTAGTTGAAAATGTTATGAAAAGTTTAATGTCAGCAGTTGTTATGAGTTGGCTCGCACCGCCGCCTACTCAAGCGCAAGAGCTTGCTTTGGTGAACAAACCCACCAAACAAGCAAGTGTAGCTCACTACGCCCCTGTAGTGTCTCATGCCCATTCAAATCCCGACTTGTCGTCACAAGCCGCAGGATATACTCCTTGGTTACGAGACTTTTCGGAACACATGGCCAAGTATGTGGTTTATCCTAGCCGCGGACGCGCTTATGACATCAGTGGGAAGATGTATGTCAGAATCGGTATTACGCCGCAAGGGGTAGTCAAAGTAGTAGGTTTTTTAAATTCTTTAGGGACAGATTTTGAGGAGGCAATTAGGGAGGCTATTGCCCAAATCCCCCAAGATATCATAAAACCTTTGGGGTTTAATATGGTCACTTCCTTACGCGTAGTAGTACCAGTGAGTTTTAAAAGTTCTTCCTTCAAGGAATAAGAATATTGTATTATTTCTAGTTGGGAATATAATATAGTTAAGATTTGGAACATTTGAGTAAAGAAATGACACATTAGAGTTAATGTTTTTTAATGTTTGGCACATTAGAGTAAAAGAATGGGACATGCTTGCTAACACTTTTTTTGAGGTGACTGTACTTTTGGGTAGGTTTTGTGCAGGTACTCCAAACACTAAACACAGAGCTTTACTCAACGTTATAAATTCTTTTAAACCCTTTTCGCTATCTTCTAGCAATGATGTATTTATTGATACCAATCACCCTAGTTGGAATTGGCTATTGGGTTGCTACCGCCAAAAGTCCCAACAAAGAAATGTATGCTCCAGAAGAGTACCTCAGAAGACTGAGGAATCCCCCCAAGTCCTAAGTTTTGAAACTTAGTAGGGGGTCGGTAAAATACATTGACCTTTTAATTTTTTCAGAAAATGATCTTTTCTTCTACAAGAATATGTTGCTTGTGGGGGTTGTTGTTTGCAGTAAATTTACTGTATGCTTCTCCCTACAATACAAAGCGCGTAACTAACAAAAAACATGTTGCCGCTTCTGCTGCTGATACCTTATATATATGGACAGGAGCAGTCAATACCGACTGGAACAACCAAAACAACTGGCTCGTAGAGGGTAGCGTTCCCGCCTCGCCTCCGACATTTGGTTCGATTCAAGGGAAATACACTAAAATTCCCGCACTGACTAACAATAACTATCCCGAAATTACGGCCCAATCAGGAGCACGGGCTCTGCTCATAGAGGAGGACGCCAAAGTCACTATCCTTAATGGTGGGGTTTTGAAAATAATAGGTAGTGCTACGGATGGGGTGCGAAACTATGGTACCCTTACCAACAACGGAAACATGGAGGTAGATTCGGCTTACAACGATGGAGTAGTCAACTATGTAGGAGCTTCGATTGTCAACACCGCCACTTTCACCATTAATAACGGTCTGGGCAATCGCCTCGAAAATCATGGATATATCAACAACAGTGGCACTTTTGAGGCCGCAGGTGGAATCGAAGTTTCTTTTATAAATCACCCTAATGCGAGACTTATCAATACCCAAAGCTTTACGGCAATGGGCGGAACAAATGGTGCCCTTGAAAACTCGGGAAAAATTGATAATTACCAGCAATTCAGCTTAGTAGGAGGGTATTTGGGTACTGTATGTATTAGTTTTGACACATTATATAACCATACTGGAGGAACTTTTTCGATAAATGGGGGAAGACAGAGCCTTCTTGATAATGCCAAATATATCAAAAACGAGGGGACGATGAATATTAGCAGAGTAGGAAATTCGGATGCTAATGTGTATGCTATTATCAATAGGGAGGGGGCTAGTATGTATAATGCTCTTGGTGCCACATTAACAAATACTTCCTTTACTAATGCAGGTTTTGAAAACAGTGGTTATATCAAAAATGAAGGTACTTGGACACTTGGAAGTGTAGGTGGGTCGGCTGAATGTTTAAAAAATACTAGCCAAGGAGAAATTCGCAACGAGGGTAGCTGGGATGTTTCAGGTACTAGTGGAAATGGTATTAGAAATGAGGGAAAAATTTCAAATGGACCCTCTTCTAGCCTGTCTTTTGTTGGTATATCAAATAATCAATCTATTCGTAACTATGGTATATTTTTGAGCGAAGCAGGATGTCATTTGAATATATCAAGCACGGGGGGAACATCAATCATAAATTATGAAGGTGCTACTTTTTGTAATGAATGTAGCACAACGGTTGGCCCTCAGGGTGGGGGCTTTGTTGAGAATTATGGTAGAATGGAGCAAAAAGGCAACATATTGATAAAAAATGCACTTCCAACTTTACTTTTTAATGAAGGTTATTGCTATCTCAATTCAGAAATTAGCAAGTCTGACGGAATAGGAATATCTCAGTTAATATCAAATTCTGATTCTCTAATTCTTGGACCTGAGGCATATTTAAATTTGACTAACACTGCACGTATGTCTAAGATATTGGAAAACAAATCCACAGGCTATGTGTACAATGAAGGTCGTATAGAAGGGTTTGAGCAAATGAATATGGCTATTCAAAATCAGGGAAAGATGATTTTGGCAGCATCATCCTACATCAAAACCAAGGGGGTTGGAACACCTATCACCAATGGTGGTGAACTTCTAAATCAAGGAACCATTTTGTTGGATGATGCGATGACTGGATTTTCCAATACAGGCACTTTTACCAACGAAGGGCATATCAACGTTAACCGATTTGGAAATTATTCATTAAACAATACAGGAACTTTTACGAATAAAGGGCATTTCGAAACGGGCAATTCTACTAAAGGTATCTTCAACGACGGCGGAATCATCGAAAACCAAAACGTGATGGAAATAGATTCGGTCTTTGAGAATGCTATTTTCCAACAAGGTGCCACTAGTACTTTTACCAACACGACTACGGGCAAAATTCACATTGATTTTGTATTCCAAAATGGTATCAAAAATGCCGCTGGTTCTTTTGTCAACAATGGCGAAATCTACGTGGCTCAATCAGATACAGTTGCTTTGGCAGGAGTCGAAAACAGTGGGACTTTTGAAAACAATAAACTAATACGTATCGGAGGAAATGGTAAAATAGGAATGGGCATCAAAAACTTGGGCACTTTCAACAACAAAGCCCAAAGTAGTCTTTATCTAAAAAGCGCAACGGGTTTGGGAATAGAAAACCAAGGTGGCACTTTCGACAATCAAGCCTGTGCGTATATAGAATCAGAACAGGCAATCGTCAATACCTCTGGTACTTTCATCAATGGTGGAATCATTCGCAAACTCAATGACGCCATCGTACAAGCTAGTAGCATAGGCACCAATACGGGGAACGTCGTCAATGAAGATTCAGATGCTTTTACATTTGCGGGAAGCAATGCGCCACTACCAGTATCTATCAGCAGTAGCGATGATGCACTGTGTATCAATAGCAGTCGAACACTTACGGCCACTCCATCAGGAGGTAGCTTCAGTATCACAGGTCCTGGCACTTTGGTAGACAACCAACTGACGGCCACAGGAGCAGGAACTATCCAAATCACCTACACCTTTGTAAGTGCCGAAGGATGTCAGTTTCCGCCTATACAGCAAACAATAGAAGTCCCCGCTTCGCCTATTATCACTAATGTAGCAGTCACACAGCCAAATTGTGGCACTATGGGTAGTATTGTGGTCACGGCTACTGGTACAAGTACTATCGAATATAGCAAAGACAACGGAGCTAATTGGCAAGCTTCTTCAACTTTCAGCAATCTCAGCGCAGGAAGTTATCAGGTAAAAGCAAGGTTTGTTGGAGAAGAGGTATGTACTGTAAGCTACGTTAGCAATCCAGTAGTCCTTCAAAATAGTGGTAGTTTGGGCATTTTTAATGTCACAGGCGGAGGGATAATATGTGCTGGAAGTGGAGGGAATGCTCCCGGTGTGGCGGTGGTACTTAGTGGCTCGCAAGTAGGGGTCAATTACCAGCTCAAGCGGGGAGCTAACAACGTCGGAAATGCAGTAGCAGGGACTGGTAATATATTGGTATTTTCTAATCAGACCGTTGCAGGAGAGTACTCGGTAGTAGCTATGAGCCATGGGGGAGAATGTATGGAAACCATGAACAATTCCGTAACTATAGCTACAGGTACTACACCTACTACTTACACCTTAACAGGAGGCGGCAGCTACTGTGCAGGTGGAGCAGGCGTAGCGATAGGTATGAGCAATTCTCAAGCTGGTGTCAACTATCAACTGCGACGTAGCAATGCCAATATTGGGAGTCCTGTAGCAGGGAGTGGCAGTGCTATTTCTTTCGGTAATCAAACCTTGGCTGGGACTTATACCGTAGTAGCAACGCAAGTAAGTTCGGGCTGTACCCGCAATATGAGCGGTTCTAAGAGCGTGATTGTCTCTAATTGTGCCGGGAGGGAAGGGATAGCAGATTGGTCAAATCAAGATAGCTTTTTTGATGGGAAAAATTGGGCAGTGGTGTCTCCCAATCCTGTTGCAAATCAGAATATTGTGCTAGAACTAAGAGGGGTAGCAGGTCAATCGGTGAAATGGCAACTGGTGAGTCTTCAAGGGAATATCCTCAAACAGCACCAAGTGCAAGTACCGTCTAACTTACATCGTCAGGAAATCAATGTCAGTACTTATAAAGTAGGAACTTATGTGTTGAAGGTTGAAAGCGAAACACAAAAGACTACCCTAAAAGTACTCAAAATAGAATAATATGCTTGAGAACCATGATGTAAGCAAAATGGAGGATGTTCATATCCTCCATTTTCTTTCTTAGATTCTCATTGTAAGCTTTTAGGCTCTGATATGGCAATATAGAAAGTACGTGTTTTTTTGAATAACTTATTTAACTCAAGCATGGATAGATACGCACAGCTACAACTTTCGATTTTAGGGACAAAATCTGCTTTTTCTAAGATACAACGGCCTACGCGTTTTGGGGTGTTGATTTGTTGGATAGCGGTTACTTATGCGGGGATTTTATATCCTTTTACGGTAGGAATGTTACTTTTTAGTATTGGTTTTATCAACTATTTATTGCTGTTAAGTTTTAGGATAAACAATAATTTTTTGTTTAAACCAAAAGCCGTTCTAAAGGAGCCTCAGGTAGCTCTTCTGGAATGGCCGAGTTTTTCGATTATTATCCCTTTAAAAAACGAATCAGCAGTAATCGAGGGGACTTTTCGTGCCATTCATGCCTTGGCATATCCCACCCATCTGAAAGAAGTGATTGTAGTGGTAGAAGAGACGGATGCTGTCACCAAAGAAAGCCTACATAAGCTTACTTTGCCGTCCTATTTCCGTGTTTTGTACATTCCAGAGTTACCGCCTTATACCAAAGGGAGGGCTTTGGTACATGCGCTGAAAATAGCCACAGGCGAGTATTTGACGGTCTATGATGCCGAAAGCCGCCCCGAACCTTCACAACTTCAAAAAGCGGCATGTGCTTTTGCTAATACCAACGAAGAACTATGCTTACAAGCTAAAATCCATATATCTAATCCTAATACAAGTTGGGTAAGCCGTCAGTTTGCAGGAGAATACTACGAATGGTATGAGCGCCACATGCAAGAGTTGTCATCGCAAAAGCTGCCGTTTGGATTGGGGGGGAATTCTTTTTTTGTTTCAAAAGCCAATCTTGAAAAAGCCGGTGCTTGGGATCCTTTCAATGTCACAGAAGATGCAGAATTGAGTGTTAGACTTGTACAAAACAACGTGAAAATCACGCTTTTGGAGAGTGTCACCACAGAGTCATGTCCTGATAAAATAAAAGATTGGATTAATCAACGTACACGCTGGAACAAGGGACTCTTTATCACTCAGTTGGTACATCTAAAAAGTAGTTGGCGTCAGGGTGGTTTTGGACTAGAAGGCTGGTTGAGTTTTTGGGTACCTATGATGAGTGCCGCTATGGTGTCATTTTTTAATATTTACATTCCTTTATACTTAGGACTAAGCGATATACCTTACCCATTGCTTATTTTGATGAATGTGAGTTTGTGGATTTTGTTGGCGTTTAGTTTGGGTTGTTCTTGGATTATTAATTTGAAATCGTATCGTCAATTAGGTATTCAAAAATCAAATTTTGGGGTGTTCTTTGATGCTATTCGGTATTTGTTTTTGCATTTTGCGGCTGGTTTTAAATCGTATGTGGAGTACTTTTTTGCCCCTATGCATTGGCATAAAACCATACACAATGAACTAATTCAACCAACACTTCCTGAGGAGAAATCTCTTCCTCAGGAGGAAGTGTTGGTATCCCCTTAAGCAGGTATTTAGGGCAATTTTGGATGCTTTTTATGCCATGTGGTAGCATCTTGATATACCTTGGCTACGCCCAAAAGCTTGGCTTCGGCGTAGAGTTGAGCTGTGAAGGTAATGCTAGTAGGCATTCCGTTTTTATTGAATCCATTAGGCAGACACACACTTGGATGGCCCGATAGATTGGTATAAGTCAAGTTGCCTCCTGCATAAGTTGGAGTGATATACACTTCCACTTTCTCTTTCTTCAAAATTTGGTACAAATCCTGAATCATCTTGGTTCGGACGCGTTGGGCCTGTACGTACTCTACGGCTGGAATAAACCGCGCCGAACGGAACTCATTGGGCCAGGCATTTTTGATTTGACGTACCATTTGGTCGTCTTTGTTGGTGAGGGTAAGTTCGTCAAAAGCAGCTCCTCCTTCTACGCCAATCGCAATCGTCAAATCTCCCAAAGGATAAGAAGGAAGCTCAAAAGCGACCAATTCGGCTCCCAATTCGCGGAGTTTAGATAGGGTTAGAGAATCATTGGCACGGTTGGGGTAATTGGACTCAAACGCTTTTTTAAGATAGCCAATCCGCATTCCTTTGAGGGTTTTGAGAGGTTCATAGTTAAAGGGCAAATCCCTCACCGTAGCATCATATCCATCTGGCCCTTTGATAGCATCAAAAATCAATGCACAGTCTTCGACCGAGCGCGTCATTGGGCCAATTTTGTCCATGCTCCAGCTCAGGGCCATTGCTCCGTAGCGACTTACGCGCCCAAAAGTAGGGCGTAATCCGGTGACACCATTGACGGTAGAAGGAGAGACAATCGACCCTAATGTTTCGGTCCCGATGGCAAAGGGCAAACAGCCCGCTGCCACTGCCGAACCCGACCCCGCTGAAGAGCCGCTAGCGCCGGTTTTAGTATTCCAAGGGTTGCGGGTCATGCCGCCAAACCATACATCACCCCACGCAAACTCCCCAACCGACATTTTGGCCACTAACACCGCTCCTGCTTTTTCGAGCCGCTGAATCACCGTGGCATCATAGGGCAATTGTTGATTTTTGTAAATATTAGAACCCCAAGTAGTAGGATATCCTTTTTGGGCCAGTAAATCTTTGGCGCCGTACGGAATTCCATGCAAGGGACCCCGATATTTCCCCGCTTTGATTTCGGCATCTGCTTGGGTGGCTTGCTGCATGGCGAGGTCTTCGGTCAAAGTGACGACATTGAGCAAGGTAGGGCTATATTTTTTGAGCCTAGCAATAAAAAATTGGGTTAACTCGACCGAGGAAATTTGTTTGGTTCGAATCAGCGCTCCCAATTCGGCAACTGTATAAAAAGCCAAACTATCGCGATTTAGGGGCATCGTTACTTTTCCTAGATGGCTGGCCTGAAAAGGTTTTTTGGTTTTTTCAAATTCAAAACCAACAGGAACGGGGTCAAAAAGCAGCGCGGGGGCAATGTCGTTGGTGAGTGGTATTTTACGAACTCGCTCAAAACCTTTGAGTTGGTCGTTGAGATTGTCGAGCATAGAGTCTCGTTCGGCAGCCGAAAACTCTATCCCAAATACTTTGGAGGCATAATGGGCTATGTCGGAGGTAATGGGGTTTTCGGCTGGTCGATAGGCCGTTCCGAGTAAAAAGCTGCCTGCACAAGCAGCAATAGCTCCTAAGGAAAGTAAAAGTTTTCTCATTGATTTTTAGGTTGATGATAAAGTAGCACTAATAATAGCAACGATTAAAGCTAGAATGGTGTTTGCAATTTAGTACAAATCTGTATATTTGCAGCCCAATTCGCTCAAAATGCACCCGTAGTTCAATGGATAGAATTATGGTTTCCGGTACCATCGATAGGGGTTCGAGTCCCTTCGGGTGCACAATAAGAAATATAACATACAAAAAATGCCTTAGATTCGTGTCTAAGGCATTTTTTGTATTACCATGCACCACGGTAAACCCAAAAATGTTTCAGTAATGACGGTCACTCCTGAACTCAATAACCGCCCTAATAAGGAGAGATTGCATTCCATTCAAATAGGTATTACCCACAATCGTAAATTAAAGCGCATTGCGTTGGAGTATGCCATCCCAATGCAGCCATTAAAATGAAGATGCTGGAAGCGCAACAGGAAGATTTGCGTAGCCAAATTCCGGTCCTCTAAAAGCAATTTGCAATCTACGCTCAAGCAAGTTTAAGGAGTTTTTGAAACAGGAAGATTTGCTTTTTCCTGAACTGGATGATGATCTTATCAAATCCTACCAACGGCATCTGAAGAAAATCGGTAATGCCACCAATATCATTTGTAATGCCATTTCGCTATCATTTTAAAATTGTGCTTTTGCGGCTCCTGTGATGGTCAGCTCAAGGGCCACTTTCATTTAATAGCAAAATTGTTGGGTAGGAAGGTAAGCTTTGCAAATCAAGCTTGGAATTTGCTATCAAATTGACTATAGATATGGTTACCGCTAACGGTTTCGAGCTTGGCGATGTGGCGGATTTTTAGTATCCCGAAGGCTTTCGGGATTTTATAGAAGCATCGCGCCGGTGACCCGGTTCAGACGCCATATTGCCAATAGGATGTTAGTGGCTGTGATTCTCATTCCAATCAAGTTTTGTGATTTTATTTCCGTTTATAATGAGAACCGATATTTCCCTGTCCAAACCTGTTCCATAATGGTCTAAATTCATAAGAGTAAAGTTTCCATATTTGTTTGTAACGGGGTGGTGAGTGTAAAAATCGTCAAAAAATAAAGCATTTACAATTTGAATTTCATTATCCTTAATTTCCGCAAGGAAGGTTAAGTTAAAAAGATGAACCAAATATAAAACTTTGTCTTTGTGGTTGAATGAAGAAAATACCTGTACTCCATATAAATCAAATGTTTTTTTGAAGGCATTTGACTTGTCACTATAACCAATGGCTTGTCCCTTAAATGTTTTTCCAACTTCATTTGGTTGTGCCAAAGTTAGTTTTGTCGGGTCAGGTATGGTTTTTAATTCTGTTGAGCCACCACCGTGTCCTAAATGAGCTAAAACATTATAGCCATTTTCATTTTTAATTATCGAGTTAGCACAAGTTGATTCAGTGAAAAAGGTTTTTAATGTTGATTTTTCAAAAAAGTAAACCGTCCCGCCCCATTCTCCAAAACAGTCGCCAAACACAATAAATCTATTGTCTTCAAATAGTTTTGGGCGATTTTTTAACGGAAATTTATTTTTTGATTTAGTCCATTTATTGCCATTCCAAAGATAAATTGAATTTCCTGAAAGCCCACCTAACTGATTGTTAATTATCCAATGATAATTGAATTGTTTAGTATTTAACTTGTTTTCTAATTTTGTATTTCGTTCAAAATTGTCAAGATTAAAACAAGCAAATTTTCCATTTTCAAAAAGAGAAACGAGTGAATTGTCATAAATAACTGAAAAGGAATTTGGGAAGTTTTTTACATTGTTTTTTTCTTCACCTTCATTTTCATATTTGTCTGTGAAGTATGGATTTTTAATAACAATATGATTTGTATCGAACTCAATGTAGTTGTCGCTTACGGAAACCTTAAATTTCTCTTTGTAAGGACTTAAATATAAAGTGTCTTTTGTTACAGAAACTTTTTTCCAAGTTTGCTTTCGGAAATGGTCAATAAGTTTTTTCTCAAAATTCAGTTGTTTGTTTTGAGCAAACGTTGAAATTGAAAGCCCGAAGCTTAATATTATGTAGAATAGTTTGTTTGTCATAGCCACTAACGTTAAAGCATTGGCGATGGTGGGGTCAGCTCAATCCCGAAAGCTTTCGGGACACATATGCCCAATAGAATTACAAATTCGGACGGCCGATGCCATTGAGTTTACAACTGTCAGCCCCACTATTGCCAATACGATGTTAGCTGTTCGGGCTTTGTTTTATTATCAGTCTAATCAATTTGTCGGTAAATTAACCCTTGACTTGCTAACTCATTTTCCTTAAGTGGACTAATGAATGCAATTCCAAAATCAGCAACATCACCATTTATATCACAAAAATGTCTATCTCCTTCATATCCGCTATTTTTTAGAATATCATTTAGTCCTGCTAGTAAATTCTCAGAGTCCACGTAATCCGAGATTATTCGGACAGAAAAGTTTTCCTTTCTACCGTTCACTACCAACGTAAATTTAAACTCATCGTTATTCTTTTCTCCCACGAAACTGTCAAGAGTTAACAATCCTTGTGAAATTGCAAAAGATTTTTCAATGGTCTCTTTGTAATCATTAGCTTCTGATATGCAATCTGGAAGGTCAATGAAGTGTTCATTGTCTAAAATAATGTCGTTGAAATAATTCATAATATTAAATTTATTAATTGATTTAATTGATTTTGGTCAGTTGTCTGCCTGACAGCTAACGGATAGGGCTTTGCGACGGGCGGGTTTACAAGCACAAATGCCCAAGTTATTACTAAAATTCAATTGAAAAACTAATATTGATTTTTGCACTCAGCCCACCTGACGCAAAACCCGTGTTAGCACTTCGCCCTTCTTTTGTTCTTCTGTTTGTTATTTTTTTAAGTCTATTCATTTTCTCTTTTATAAATTTCTCCATTCAAACTATTTAGAATAGCTGTCTTTAAGTCAAAATTGTCAGAATATGAGTAAACTGCATTAGTTAATTTCATTTCACCAAATTTTGGATGACCATTTCTGTCGTTGCCAATAATTTGTCTATGAGAATGGGCTTGTGTAATGTCACCTTCTGAAATAGTCAGGAAAATCATCAACAAAGTTTCCAGAGGAAGGAAAAACAATGCATGTTTTTTTGTCTTGTCCGAATTAATTAAAAAACCGTCAAGTCTGTCAGAGCTGTCAAATGAAAAGACTAATGAAAAGCTATGAATTATTTGGTTAATAATAAATCTCCAATCTTTTTCTGTTTTTGTTACTTTGTCAAAGTTGTAAAGAGTGTCAATTCTGTGCCAGTTTATATGGTCAACAATTGTTCCCTTGCTTTCGGAAAATTCCAAATTTTCTTTCTTTGTCAAAAAGTCTGGTAGTATTTTCTGTGCATCATCAAGTTTCCTGATTATGTAAGCACCTATCATTAACGCTTTTTCAACTTTTACCTGGGATTGTTCAGTAATTCGTTTTAAATGTCTGAACTTAGCAATTGTCAAAAAGCTATTGTATAATTCCTTTTTCCAAAAATAACTTTCATGTATCATTATTTCTTATTTCTGTGTCCTCTTTCAGGGTGAGTGCTAACGAGCAGGTATTGCTGCAGGTGGGATATTTTATAACGTCCAGCCTGGAACCGATGCCCAATTGAAAATATAATGTTGAAGTTAACAACAAAAAGCCAAATTGAAACTCGTCTGCCCGAACAAAAGTACAGCGATGCAAACAGCCGAAGTTTCAACGTCCAGCCCCACTTGCAGCAATACCAATGTTGGCTGTTCGTTTTTCTTCACAATAATTTTAAGTTCGTTTGTGAATGGTCTCGCTAAAGAATTTCCCACTTGTTGCTACAAAATCATGAGTTACATTTTGAAATGTCATAGTGTCTAACATGTTTTTCCCATCAAGCCATAACTCCTTTAAACTAGGAAACTGGTAGATGTCAATGATTCTAATATTCGTGCCCCTAATGTCAAGTTTTTCAATGTTCGGAAAAGTAATAGCTTTTGGGAATTGAGTTATCGGATTCATTTCAATTATTAAAGTTTTTAGATTAACTAAATTCTCTATTGAATCAGGTATTTCCGTTAATCCTGAATCTGCAATTTGTAAAAATTTTAAGTTCGGCAACATTGAAAGCTTTTCGATTGTGTCAATTATGTCAAGTTTAGGTTGCTTACGAAAATTTGCAACCGTAATATGTTTTAGCCTTCCTATTTTGTCAGAAATCGTTTCAAGCTGAACTTGATAGCAGTCAAAAATATTCTCGATTTCATCTCCGTATCTCATAGAGGCATAAGGAATCATTCCTGTCTTCGGTTTTACAAGGAAATAATTTCTCCTAATTGCTTGAGAAAATACCAAGAATTCCGCTGAAGCAATTGCAGGGTTTTCATATAGAGCCTTATGAATGTACTCTTGGTCCTTCAAGTAACTGTCCTTCCAGTTTTCTTTTACTTGGGATAGTAAATCAGATGGGGCATATTTCTCGAGTTGCTTTTTTGCAGCTTTTCTAACTTTTGAATCTCTGTGAAAACAGCTAAGATTTAAAATGTACGAAAGCGTATAATTATTTATATCACTTTCTATTAGAGCATTAACTGATTGTTGTACTAACAAATCATCTTCACTTATCAAAGTATTAAATATTGTATCTGCTCTCTCTAAAGCAGATAAATCGTTATCAATTAATTTGATGTTTACAGAATGGTGTGCGACAATTGTTGAATCCGTATTCTTATTTTGCTTTTTAGATTCTATTTCCACAGAAATATTTACATCCACTTTTGTTCTTTGAATTGAAACTAATTTGTATCGATGTGCTTTTTCAAATGGCTCAATATTCCAATAAGATTTGCCTAAGACTACATCTAATTGTTTCCAGATTATTTCAGAAGCATCACTTGTATTTTCTTCAACTTTCAATTTTTCTCCTTCATCGGACATAATACTATCATTCATTGCCATGAATGAACGCCTCAATTTGCGTCCCTCACAATAGTTTAAATTAAATGCCATGGATGTCTCTGAAAGAGCGAAAGTTAAGGTGTCGCCATTTTCTATACTCCATGGCTCAACGCACAAATCCATGTTTATAAAAAGCAATGTTCCTTTTTCGCTGAAATAAATATCACATACTTCCTCTTCTTTCCAATTTTCTGATGCCTTTTCAAAATTTATTTCTTCAATAAAGCTTAGTGTTAAACCAAGTTGTTTTTGTAGTTCAATTAAGTTGTTGTTAAAGTTAATATTAGTCGCAATTCCAGATATGTTAAAGCCCATGTCTTGTCTATGTTTGTTAGTAGTAAAGAGTCGGTTTAAAATGACAGCCAACACAATATAGCCGCAACCCTTTCGCCTACACCCCAAATATACCCACTTTCCATAAAATGTACCTAATGATTTCATAGGATGTTATGTAAATTTTTTCCCAAAGTGGGTAAAGGCTAAACAGACATAGTGTTTTTAGTTCAAAATCGCCCATTTTGCTTTCAAAACCAAAAGGCTGCACTCAGTGAAATAGGGCAGCCTTTTGGTTTTTTATAAGGGGGTACTTCTTTTTGTAAATACGATTATATGAATCTACGAAGTTGTTCGGGTGCATAAAAAGAAGTCATACATGACAAAACCCAAAAAGCGTTAGATAAGTCTCTAACGCTTTTTGGGTTTGATTCCTAACTTGAGAATTTAATGGCAAGTAATTAATAGTCCGTTGATATGGCTTAGTATCAATGATAACTTAAGCCTTCTCCAAATTTGAACAATGAATAACCCTTTGGTTCTAGCATACCGGGTACATCTGATTTGTTTTCTTCTACGGCCTGCTGAGAAGTGGGAATGGTAAATGGTAATTTACCTGTTGGGTTAAATTTCCCACTTATAACGTCCAAAAGGGCATCGGTAGTGGTGCCAAAGGTTGCTATGATGGTTTTGGCCGCCTCACTGTTAAGTTCATCTAATACCCATGGACTTGAAAAATTGATGGCTAACACCGTAGGTTTGCTTTTGAGGGTTTCGTTTACGCGGCTTATGTCAATTTTGTTTTTTGATAAACCTAATTCAATGGGCTTATTGGCTGAGGCAAACAAACCTCCAGCACTTGGAACAAGCCACAATACGACTATATCAGCTTCTTCTTTTGTCATTACAAATTCCAAGGCTTGGTGAGGAGAAGTGGGTTTATAAACTGTAATTGGGTTAGCAACTCGACCATTGTCGTAATGGGTTTCAAAATAAACCTTTGTTTTTTGGGCTAATGGAAGAATTTTCGAATCATTTTTTAAGAGAACGATGGATTTACGTAAAGCCAACTCGGCTTTTTCTTGGAAAGCGGTACTGCCCACCGTAGTTTGTGCTTTTTCGGGGTCAACGTAAGGATTCTCAAATAGACCTAATGCAAATTTCTCGGTCAATAAACGTGCGACAGACTCATTGATTCGAGTTTCTGAGACCAGTCCTTGCTTCACTACATCTTTCAAAATAGTGGGGTCTGCGGTACCAGAAAATAAGTCTACTCCTGCTTCCAAGGCTTTTTGGTAGCGTTGAGTCAAAGTGAGCTGTTCGACCCCCCAAGGCATCATTTCAATGGGCCCCGTGTCAGAATTGACGATACCTTTAAATCCCAATTTTTTGCGTAAGAGGTCTTGAATAATGGCTTTGTTATAAGAAAAACCCACTTCTTCAAATCCCTTTCCCTTAGGGCTTGAATAATACGGCATGATAGCCGAGGTACCAGCTTCAATCGCCGCTTTAAAAGGCTTTAGATGATATTCAAACATGCCCCCTGGGTAATGTGCATATTTTCCCCAATCAAAGTGCGAATCCAAGCCTTTTTCTTGAGGCCCACCCCCCGGAAAATGCTTCGTTGTCATCGCTACCGAACTGGGGGATAGATGCGTTCCCTGAAATCCTTTTACAATCTCCCCTATCATGGCGGCACTCCAATCGGCATCTTCTCCAAAAGTTCCTTCGATACGCTGCCAGCGGGGTTCGGTTGCCAAGTCGGCCATGTACATATACCCTTTGCGCAGCCCCACTGCCGTCCATTCTTGACGCGCAATCTCTGCAAACTCTCTTGTAAGTTTTAGATCATGCATGGCCGCGAGTCCTAGCTCTCCGGGCCATTTTGAAAACGCCGTAGTTCCCACACTCAATCCAATGGCGGCATCAATCGTGATGTGATTTCGGGGGTTGGAGGCCACAATCGCCGGAATTCCCAAACGAGTGCTTTCGCACAAATCTTGCAAATGATTAGCCCATTCGGCTATGGTTTTTGCGGGTGGATTGGCACGAAGTATAAAGTGCCGTAAGTGGAATTCTTTTACTCCTTTGGTAGTACCCGCAGCCGACATAATAGGCACCGTGAGGGGCTTTCGAGTAAACATGTTGTTGGGTTGTACCAAATCTTCTTCATTGAACTTGCTGGTGATTTGAGTTCGTGCCCCTCCCTGCTGAAAGGCGTTGTCGCCCGCCATTCGGGTGGTACTAATAAGCATAAAGCCTACCTTTTCTTCTATCGTCATTTGGGAAATCAAATCCTGTACGCGTACCTCTGGCGACAGACGCCAATCTTCGTAAGGATCGAGCTTTTCATTTTTATTGAGATCCTTGAAAGTTAGCCCGTCTTTGAGGATTATTTTTACGGAACGATAGCCTAAGGTAGGTTGCTGGGCTAAGAGGAAGCCTATTGAATAGGGGCCTATCATCCCCATGACTAAAGCTAGAATTTTTTTCAATTGAATCATCAGGTTAAAAGTGCAATGTCTAACAGAACCATACTATTGAGTCTTCTCTATTCGCCAAAACGGACGTTTTTGAGCAATGAATCTTTAATAATATTCCCTCTCTTTCAAGTAGAAAAATAAAAAAGACTCAATGACTAAATCAGGTGTCTGAAGCAACTTTTCTGATGCTCAAAAATATGGGTCATGAACCAAACCCCGTGATTATTTGCCTAGCCACTCCTTAAAATTGGGTACTCGGTCGGCGCTTACGTATATTTCTTGTAGCAAGGTAGGTTCTAATTCTAGTTTAAGTTTACCTCCAAAAAAAGAATGGGCCGTTTGGATAGCAGATAAGGAAACCAACAATGAGCGATTGACCCTGAAAAACAAATAAGGGTCGAGGATTTGTACTAGCCTATCAAGGCTGTAGTCGATAGGCCATCGTTGTCCTTGGCTAGTAATCAAAAGTGTAACCCTATCTTCATAGAGAAAATAAGCAATATCTCTGACGTTGATACTGCGGTATTTTGAACCTAAAGACACCATAAAACGGTCTTTGTAAGCACTATATAGAGGGGGTTTAGTCGGATGCGTAGGCGCAGGTGGTATCAATGCCGATTGAGATGCTCCCCAATACCTTTTAAATTTGTCTAAAGCCTCACCAAGCTCAGTGGCATCAATTGGTTTTAGCAAATAATCAATACTATAGTGTTTAAATGCCTCTAAGGTATATTGGGGATATGCCGTCGTAAAAATGATAGGAATTGAAAGTTTTAATTCCTTGACAATCCGAAATCCTAAATCATCTTCTAAATGAAGGTCAAGAAAAATAAGGTCTGGTTTAGAAAAAGAAGCTTCCCCAAACCATTGGATACTCGTATTGACTGAGCGCAAGTGCGCCAAGACTTCAATTTTTGGATCATAATTATGGAGCAATGTCTGTAGCCGTTGGGCAGTCAAAGTTTCATCTTCTATAATCAATACTTTCATGATAAAATAGGTATTTTAACAACAAAGATATCTTCTGTTTCTTCTATCAATACGGGGCTGTTGGTCAACAATCGGTAGCGATCGATGATATTCTGTAATCCTAACCGCGTGGAGGGTTCGGGGACTTGGCGTCGCCGAATAGTGTTATGAATCATGAGATAGTTTTCGAGCATATCAATCATCACAATCAAAGGCTCTTGCAAAGACATCTGGTTGTGTTTTACCGCATTTTCTACCAACAACTGTAGTGTCAATGGGGCAATGAAATAATTATTGGCCTCTTTTTCGGATATATGAATGTTTACTTGAAACCTTTCTTCAAAACGCATTTTGAGCAAAAAAGTATACGTATTCAGAAAATCTAACTCTTCGTGCAAACTAATACGCTCATGCATGCTTTGCTCCAAAATATAGCGATATGCTTTAGAAAGATGGTGAATAAATTGAACGGATAATTGAGGCTGTGTTTCGACCAATGATGCCAAAATACTGAAATTATTGAACAGAAAATGAGGGCTTACCTGATTTCTGAGCGCAATATTTTGCATTTTAAGGTGTAATTTCTCCATTTGCTCCGCCTTAAACTCCGCATCTTTTAGCCTTAGATAGGCCCTTCGATAAGACGCAAGGTAAAAAGCAGAAAGTAGCGCCATAATAGTTAAAGCATTGAGGGCATTTTTTAGGGGAAGTTGGCGAAAGTTTCGATAACTCACATTCCCTTTTGTTTGTCTCTGTACTATTCCAAATTGAGTTTCGAGTGCCGTTTCAGTCCTAGTCCACAAGAAGCGAAAACCTATATTGAAAATAAGGGCCATGACACACGCAATGATAAAGGTCGCTACTTGAATCGGAATTTTAAACTCCATGAGAAAGGCCGTGCCAAACCAATCAAACAATTGATTTTGGAGCCATTCGATAAAAAAAATCCAAATGAAAAAAAACAAGGCAATAACAATAAACTCCATAGTCCACAGTGGTACACGCTCCCATGATAGCTGCTGACGGATATCAGGGATGAGGGCGTACATCCGTAAGGGCATATAAAGCACTGACATGCTTAGGGCTAGTCGCCCTATTTGGCGGAAAGTTAGATGGTAGGTGGTAGGACTATTCATGGTGCCTAAAAATAACATTTGCTAACGTACGTTGCACCATCAAATGTAGCAGTGAGCTTGTCTATTTACAACTATTGTAGGTGTATGTTTTGCTCTACATCGTAGTTTGGTTCCACGCACTTAATTACAGGAGCTGATTTTAAAACCGAAAAAATCTAAATTCCTCTTTTTCACTTTGATAAAGTTTTGCTGATGAATCACACTGCACCATGGTTTCAGTATAAGAGGAAGACACGGGCTTATAGGTTTACGGATTCAGGAATGTGATGGTACGTGGACTAATGTCTTCAAACTTCCAGCCTTCTGTAAGTTCTGCTTTTACTAAGGCCTCTTTTAGCGGTTCACTCACTATTTTAAATAATTCTCGACTGATGAAATAATCGTAGAACTTATCCAATACAAAATCATGTATATTCAATACAGATTCTCTTTTGAAGTATTTTAGCCTTACGTCATAGTAATCATCTTCATGATTAATTGCTAATTCTAAAGCCGATTGCACAATTCCACTTCCGCGCTCAGAGTAGGTACATTGCTCGTAAACAATTTTTGTTTCTTTCCCCAACTGAAAAAGGTAATAATCTAACTTTTGGCCTTGATACATTAGCTTTGCGGGGTAAAACTTATGCCGAGGAAGTTGGAACTGACTGATGGTTTCTTTGAAACGTTCAGAAACCAAAAAGCCACCTCCAAGTGTAAAGACCCCATACATATCTAACTTTATCCAATCAAATTTTCTACGAGAAGAACCATCCCCTAATAAAAAATAATCAAAAACAGGAGCATTTTCAACAATATGGTAGTCTTGTATTGTTTTTTCAATAGGAATATAATTGGTATCACCTTCTTTGGAGCCGTACGCCATATATTCTAACCCTACCATACCTTTGGTTAAATAGGCACCTGGGAATACTTTTCGTTTGGGATCATTATCTCTACAAATACCATTTATAATTTTAAAGAATTTCATTGGCAATTAATTTTAAGATGGCTCAATTTTTGGTTAGCTTTTATACACCGCGTTCAGTATTCCACGCACCTATTTTCACTAGCTGATTTTAAAACCGGAAAAATCCAAATTCGTCTTTTTTACTTTGATAAAGTTTTGCTGATGAATCACACTACACCGTGGTTTCAGGTTTGTGGAGACACAAATTACGGATTAGGAATGGGATAACCCGCAAGCTATTATGCTTTTGGGTGAATTTCAATTCGATAATTTTTCATTTCAAGACTGCCCTCTTCCCAATAAAACCCAACTCTATTCTCCATAAGTTTTATTTGAGTCAATTTTAAAATATCCCAAGGAGTAAATATTTCATCAGGTTTATCTAAGAAATAGGAGACTTCACAAGGCCAATCCTCATCTTCTATGTCTTCTTTTTTTAAGGCATTTAACCAAATCATTTCTTCTTCAATAGGTTCGCCGTACTCTATAATTTTTCTGATATCATTCTCAGTGTTTAGTTTAAACCGTTTAGTAAAGTTATTGGTAACTACAGAGTACCCTACATAGCAATCGTCGGTATCAATGATTCCTATGATACATTCAGGATTACCAAAATAATCAAATAGCTCTTTTTCTAATGGGGATATCCCCTCTTGAAAAAACAATGAAGATAAGGCATCGTTGAAAATAAGTATCCCTGTGTCGTACCTATCAATAGTCGTATTATGAATATTTCTATCGTAAGTATGCGATGCCTCAATATTGCTATTACTAGCTAGAAAAGTGGCAATTTCATCAAGATTGTAATCTTTTGATTTTGTTGGTATTGCAATACCATATACATTCCAGCCCATTTGAAGATTTTTTTAAGTTAAGTGATAGGTTGGGTACTTCTGTCTGCTAAGAAAGAAGGCTTTCTTTAATAAAGAACTACCAGTTAAGTCAACTACCCAAAAAAATTTCAAGAAGAGTCTTTTGTGTCCCTTCACCCCTGATTTTACCTTGTCTTTTGCATCATCCCATTTTCTACACCATGTTCTGTGTCCCGCAAACCTATTGGCATGGCACTAGCTGATTTTAAAACCGAAAAAATCCAAATTCGTCTCTTTCACTTTGATAAAGTTTTGCTGATAAATCACACTACACCGTGGTTTCAGTTGTGGAGACACATGAGGATAACTGTTTAAAAAGCGTTTAGATAAGATTTTGGATGGATGATTCTTTTTCAAAAATGTGTAAAGTACCACCACTGTCTAAGACATAAAGTCTATCGCCGTCTATTTGTGGGGCTTGGTGAAAACTAACACAAGAATATGCATCTAAACGAGGCATTGTTAGATATTCTAGCCAATCTATAGTAAGCGACAAACGATTGAAAGTTCCTAGGATTTCTATTCCTAATTCGCTACCTGATGCGATAAAATACACATACTCATCCGTGTAGCAACAGTGGGTGATACTATAAGGCTCTTCTGGATTTTTCCATAGTATTTTTACCTCTTGGGAAGCTAAATCTACCTCAAAATAATACAGATATTTAAGCAAATAGAGTTTATGGTTTTGTATATTCCAATAATAAGAACCAGTAAACCATTTTGTAATGTGAAAATAGGGGGCAAAATCAATTTTCCACAATACTTTTCCTGTTGCGACATCTAATCCTAATAATTGCTCACCTGCCATCCAAACCAAAAGTATATTTTCTAATATTCCAATAATTTGCTGAATATGAGCAGGTTTTGGGCCATCAAATTGATACCAAATATAAGAAGATAGGTCAGACTGCCATTGGGATAAACCATTCGTTCTAACTATACTAATAAGGTTAGAACTATTACTGCCTAAATAAACATTATTAGTAGATTGTAACCCTATAGTACCCCAATAATTATTATTAACCCAGCAAAAATTCATTGCATTTAAATCAAATAATCCTATTTCTCTATGTTTATCTTTATTTTTCATTAATGCAACAATCTTACAGTCAATCATATTTATATAAGGATTGATATTTATATATTGATAATTGTTATTCTTGTATTTGTAAAGCTCTTTTTTTTAAAAATTTAAGCCTATTATTTCATTTTCGTCTTCCCAAAATATATTTGTTTTTGAAGTAACCATTAATGAATTGAAATCGTTTTTAAATTCATAGAATGCTTTTGGGTTTTTTGCTTCATATATTTTGTTTTGAGTATGAAAAAAAAAGGTATTACTGATAAGTGCAATACTTTTAATGTTAAGAATTTCACTTACTTTAATCATGTTGTATAGTATTTAATGTTAATAAATCCATATAATCGTTTTTCAAAAGCATTGACTGAATTTTCAAAGTCATCCAGATCGTTAACCGTTAAATCATCTAACTCAGACCAAAATAAAGGTTTAGTTTTTAGAATATTCCCAACTTCGACTCCTTGGCACTGAAACATTGTTTTGAAAATATTTTTTACGTAAGCATCGGGGTCTGGCACACCGTATTTTACTAACTTTTGTTTATCAGAAAAGTATCTTAATTGGCTCAAAGAGTTGATATTTCGTAAATAACATAAAAATTGTCCATAACTGCCATAGTCAATCGAGAAATTGTAGAAAGAAGATTGGGAGCGATCACATTTTAATGGTGAATCTTCTTCATCATTATCACGAGGTGTCCAGCTTTTAAATTCCACAAGACTCTATTATTGAAAATTAACATCTTGTTTTTCAAAAATATGTAATGTTGCCTGATTATCTAAAACATACAGATTATTTGAAGAGACCTCTATTTGCATTAAGATTCCGCTATCATCAAATTCATAAACCCAGTCGATTTTCAGGGTTTGACGATTGAGCGCAGCAATTTGGGCTTTGGAGGCATTGTCTACAATAAAATAGATATGAGTATCATCAAAGCAACTACGAGTAGCCCATGCTTTTAGTTGTACCAAAGAAGTCCCCTGCTTAAAAGGGGTAATGCCTCCATATAGGGCATACTCATCTATCAAATCATAAATTTGGAGTTTTGGGGCTTGTAAATCCACTTCATAATATTGATGATTATGTACGCCAAAGAGTTTTTGGGTGACTTCATCATAAAAAGTATGAGGATGTTCGGGCAAATCGGTTTGGTGATAAAAATCGTATTGTTTGGTTTCGGTATTTTCACCTTCCATTTTGATAATTTCAGCGTCTTTTTCTTTAAAAACATGAAGTGTTTTACCCGTTTGGGTATCTATGCCCATTATCACTCCCTTCGAAATATCTAACCAAAGTACATCATTTACTACGGTTATGGCACGTCTGATAGCATATTCTTCCCTATAAGTTACGCCATGCGTTTGCCTTCTCCATATACCAATATCCGAAATGTCGTTTGTCCATACTGTACCATTTTCAGATAAGCACTTTATCAAATACGATTTTTCTTGAAAAATTATTCTATCTTCATAAAAATAATGTGGATATAAACCTTCTTTTCCAAAACTAAAAGACTTTATTTCTCTGTTGTTAATATAGTCGAATATAATCCAATTGTTAACTACTTTGTTTTCTATATATTTCCAATCTTTTGAAGCCAGACATAATCCTTCTTCTTTTATTATAAATGAACCAAGTAGACATTCTAAGTGTGCTTGTTTTTTTTCAATGTCATATATGATGATTTTTTGATTTGAGTTAATAGCGAGCCTTTTTTCATCCCAAAATGAAACACCAAATGTGGAGAAATTGAAACTTAACAAAGTGTCATTTAGTGATATTTTGTTAAGTTTGAAATGAAAATATACAATATGATTCCTTTTCTTGTTGACATAAGGGAATTCAATATTGTTGATTTTATCTTTAAATTTATACATATCTAATCTACATTTACAACTATAAAAATTTTATTGCCAAGTAACGTAATCCAATCATCATAAATAGCTCTTTGTATAGGTTTTTATAATGATAATAAAAGTGGGTCAATAATTCTAAAAAGATTTTCTCGTAAGTTATTGTTTCTCCAAATTACCTCAAATATTTCATCTTTTTGACTACCTTGCAAGAGTTCCTGCATTTTGGCTTTGCCTTGTATGATATTGGTTTTTCGTTCATTGAACACATAACTACACCATTTTCTGTGTCCCGCAAACCTATTGGCATGGCACTAGCTGATTTTAAAACCGAAAAAATCCAAATTCGTCTTTTTCACTTTGATAAAGTTTTGCGGATGAATCACACTACACCGTGGTTTCAGGGCTGTGGAGACACGGATTGAGGCTGTCATATCATTTCACAAAAATGCCTTAGACGCTAATCTAAGGCATTTTGTAAAATGTCGAACGGAGTCTCTCACATTGTAGCCTGTTGAGGTTACAATACGTCATTCTAGCTATTTACAACTATTATAAGTATAAGTTTTGCTATAAGTGGCAATACCTGAGCCATCCAAAAAGCGCGTGAGAGATTGTTCCGTAAGCGGAAAATCCTGCTCGTTGTAAGTATAAGTATAGGTTGTTTCTCGGGTAGCTTTGCCCGCCACGTATTCTACGCGCTTGGTGTAGTTGCCGCCCGCACCGGCCACAAAAAGCGGTACTTTGATATAATCGCCATAGTAAGTCAAGATACTAAAAGGCCATCCCTCAAAACCATCGTGTACGGTTTTTTTGTTGTCAAAATCGCTCAACACATTGCGATACACTTCCTGATTAGTGGCAGTATTGGTAGTGATGGTTTCGATGATATTGCCTTGGGCGTCGCGCTTGATGGTAGTTTGCAGCCCTTTCGTATCCGTTATTTTAGAGATACGTTTGTTGGCGTCGGTTTCAAAAGTAAGGGTATAATTAATATAGGCTGGCTCTACGGTTTTGTCTACTACGAGACTGCGCAGTGCTCCGTCCGAAGTGTAGGTCAAGGTTTCTTCGACGGCACCATCTATGATTTTTACAAGTCGGTTGTTGGCATACGTATATTGGGCATTGCTCGCAAATTGCAGCTGTCCAGTGGTGTTGTCTTTGAGTGAGACGCGCAGCCCTTCTATCAGTCCGGCATTGTTGTAAGTATATTCTAATTTATAGGCATCATTTACACCAGTTTCGCTGCTTATAGGGCAGAAGTAGGTCGGTACAGGCGCAGGTTCTTCTTTGGGATTGCACGAAAAAACCAAGACAATAGAGAGTAGTAATGCTATTTTGTACATTAGGCGAAATGGTATGTTGATAACTTTAAAAACGAACTAACCTCATTTTTCTTTTGCCCGAAGCTAGGAATAAATCATTATGAATGCGCCACAAGAAAAGTAATTTTAGTTACGTTAAAATTTTATCACCACTAACTTTTCTTAGGAATATGTTTAATATTTTTAAAAATATTGAAGAATATAAAGGGTAGGGTAGTGGCATTATTAGTAGGTATTTTGGAGGTGTATTTGTTTTATTATCAGTGATTTAAGTTTTTTTGACAAAGAAGTTGGAGAGGTTTTTTTAATGTCTATTAGGAGATGGTCGCTCGTAAACGACCTTGTGACACAAAGGAGAAAATGAACGAAAAGGCCTTACTTATTATAAACAATTTTTGAGAAAAATGACCAACCGTTTCGTCTATTTATTTTTGAGCATATTTTTAGGGACAGGGGCAGCGCTATCTGCCCAAGTCGCTGCCAAACACGATTTGGTGTTTGATAAACTTCCTACGCGTTGGGATGAAGCCCTTCCGCTAGGAAATGCTTTTATGGGAGAGCTGATTTGGCAAAAAGGCGATAAACTCCGTTTTTCGCTCGACCACGCCGAACTTTGGGATTTGCGTCCGATGGTAGGAATGCGCAAGCCAGAGTTTACTTATAAGTGGGTACAGTCGCAAATCAAAAAAAACAATTACGCGTTGGTGCAGCAGTATGGGGATATTCCTTACGAACGTGAGCCTGCTCCAAGCAAAATTCCGGGTGCTGCGCTCGAAATCGACTCCAAAGAGTGGGGTGAGGTAACAAGTGCGCGCGTCAATATTGAAAAGGCAACAGCAGAAGTCAAATGGTCCAATGGTGCACAGCTAAATTCTTTTGTACATGCCAATCAGCTTTTGGGGTATTTTCGCTTAAAAGGCGTTAAAACCTTTAATATCAGCCTTATTGCTCCCAAATACGAAGGCGAAGTGGACAAGACCGCCGGCGGCTCGGTAGCAGGTGATGATTTGGCAAGGTTGGGCTATAAGCAAGGAAAAGTAGTAGAGGGGGCCAATTCTTATACCTACCGCCAAGCAGGTTGGGGGGGATTTGAGTATGAAGTAAGTGTACGTTGGAAAAAAACGGCTACCGACACTTGGGAAGGAGCTTGGAGCATCTCGGCTCATTATCCTAATCTGCCTAAAACCGAAGCTAGTAAACAAACTACCACGGCTTTGTCGTTTGACAAAGCGCTGGTGTCGCATCAGGCTTGGTGGAAAAACTTTTGGGCCAAATCTAGCATCAAGATTCCAGACGAAATCTTAGAAAAACAATATTATTTGGAGCAGTACAAATTTGGAAGTACGGCTCGTAAAGGTGCACCTCCGATTTCGCTGCAAGCCGTATGGACCGCCGACAATGGACGCCTGCCGCCTTGGAAGGGTGATTTTCACCACGACCTCAACACGCAATTGAGCTATTGGCCGAGCTATGCCGCCAATCACCTCGACGAAGCGATTGGTTATATTGAGCATTTAGAACAAAACCGAGAAGCCTATCGAGACTATACCAAATGGTTTTATGAAACGGAAGGAATCAATGTGCCAGGCGTAACCACCCTCACAGGCGTAGCTATGGGAGGCTGGATTCAGTACTCATTTTCGCCTACGGTATCGTCGTGGTTGGCGCATCATTATTATCTTCAGTGGCGATATAGCATGGATCGGGAGTTTTTACAGAAAAAAGCGTATCCTTGGTTTAAAGATGTAGCTACATTTTTGGCGGCCAATACCTTTATGAATGAAAAAGGCAAACGCCAACTACCCATCAGCTCAAGTCCCGAAATCAATGACAACAGAGTGACGGCGTGGTTTCATGAAAACACTAATTACGACTTGTCGCTGATGCGCTTTACATTTGAAAAAGCCGCTGAGCTAGCGCAAGAGCTGAATCTATCTCAGGAAGCCGCCTATTGGCGCAGATTTTTGAGCGAATTTGACGGCTACGCCCTTTCTGAGAATAACGAACTCAAGTTTGCACCTTCTTTGCCTTACAATCAGTCACATCGGCATTTTTCGCACTTGATGGCGATTCATCCTTTAGGAGAAATTCGCTGGGAAAATGGTGAAAAAGACCAAACAATTATCAAAAATACCATCAATTTGCTCGAAAAAATAGGCCCTGATTGGTGGTGTGGCTATTCGTATTCTTGGATGGGCAATCTCAAAGCACGTGCCAAAGATGGCGAAGGTGCTGCTAAGTATTTGCGTACTTTTTCGACGGCTTTTTGTTTGCCAAACTCCTTCCATGCCAACGGTGACCAAACCAAGTCGGGCTTGTCTAAGTTTACCTATCGGCCTTTTACTTTGGAAGGCAACTTCGCATTTGCGGCGGGAGTGCAAGAGATGCTTTTGCAAAGCTATGCGGGCTTTATCGAAATTTTTCCTGCTATTCCTTCTTCTTGGCAAGGAGCTTCTTTTACTGATTTGCGTACTGAGGGGGCCTTTTTGGTAAGTGCCGTTCGGGAGGCTGGGCAAGTAGACGCCGTGACTATCAAATCCGAAAAAGGCGGTAAAACACGCCTTAAATTGCCCTTCAAAACCTATTTGATTAAGTCTCAAAAAGGAGCTACTGTCAAGAAAACAGAAGAGGGGTTTGTGGAATTGACCTTAGAGAAAAACGGATTTGTGATCCTCAAAAATGGCTACGAATAATCTTAAAATGAATACCAATTAGATTTGAAAAGATACCGTTTTGATAGAGTAAAGACAAGGTTTATGCCTTAGAGTGGGGCGTAAAAGGCTGTTTTTCTGGATATAGTGAATGTCTCAAAATCATAGATAAAAAATTGATGATTTGTCATTAACTTTGCCAACTTAAAAAAGAACAGCCACTCAATGACGAATTCTAAAAAACCACTTATACTGGTAAGCAACGACGACGGTATTACTGCGTTAGGAATCAGGACTTTAGTAGAGATGATGCAGCCTCTCGGAGAGGTAGTAGTAGTGGCTCCTGACAGTCCTCAGTCGGGCATGGGGCATGCTATTACGATAGGCGAACCTTTGAGACTTCGGGCTACCGACATCTTTGAAGATATAAAAGCGTATGAATGCAGCGGCACACCCGCCGACTGTGTGAAGCTAGGTAAGCATTATGTCTTAAAAGACCGCAAACCCGATTTGGTAGTAAGCGGAGTTAACCATGGCTCTAACAGTTCGATTAGTGTTTTATACTCTGGCACCATGTCGGCGGCGATTGAAGCAGCGATTGAAGGTATCCCGGCGATTGGGTTTTCATTATGTGATTTTGCGCCTAATGCTGATTTTTCACATACCAAGCCTTTTATTTTAGAAATTGCCAAAATGGTGCTTCAAAATGGCTTGCCCAAAGGAGTGGCCTTAAATGTCAATTTTCCTAAAAAATCGGCAGAACCTATCAAAGGGATTCGGATTTGCCACCAGACGGATGGTAAATGGCAAGAGGAGTTTGAAAAACGCAAAGATCCCCACGGGCGTAGCTATTTCTGGATGGCGGGCAACTTTGTTAATTTTGATGAAAACAAAGAAGATTCTGACGAGTGGGCTTTGGCTCACAATTATGTCTCTGTGGTACCATGTCAGTATGATTTGACTGCCTATGAAACGGTCAAACTCATGAAAACGTGGCAATTGGAAGAAGGAGTAAAACAATGATTTGAGGTCTTGTTTGTAGAAGCTATCTGACTATCCTAACTCGATGAAAATTCAACAATCACCCAAAAACCCCGATTAGCATGGCACTTCTTGGAAACTTGTTAAAAGGAGGCATTACGCTTACAACGCGTATTCAGAGCAAAAAAGTGAATTTTGCGAAAGTACAGCGCAAAACCCTAAGTAAACTATTGGCAAAGGCCCGTTATACCCAATTTGGGGAACAATATAATTTTGAAGATATTCTCAATTCTGCCGTTTTTGATGAGGGCAATACCTTCTATGAAAAGTATAAGCAGTATGTGCCCGTTCATAATTATGAGAAAATCTATCGTGAATGGTGGCACAAGGCCCGTGCTGGTGAAAAAAATGTAACTTGGCCGGGAAAAGTTAAATATTTTGCGCTGAGTTCGGGGACTTCGGAGGCTGCCTCTAAGTATATTCCGGTCACCAAAGCAATGACCAAATCCTTTCGTAATACAAGTATTCGGCAGATTTTGTCGCTGGGGCGCTATGAGGATTTGCCAAGCGATTTGTACGAAAAAAATTTCTTGATGATTGGCGGTAGTATCGACCTGACCGCTATCGACGAAGGTCGTTTTGAAGGCGATGTAAGTGGTATCAATGCCAAAAATATTCCCTTTTGGTTTGAGCCTTACTATAAGCCAGGCCGCGAAATAGCCCGCGAACGTGATTGGTCGCGTAAGCTCGAAAAAATCGTGGAAGAAGCCCCTAAATGGGATATTGGTTTTATGGCGGGCGTACCGGCGTGGCTCCAAATCATCATGGAAAAAATCATTGAGCGTTATGAGCTTGACAATATCCACGATATTTGGCCCAACCTGACAATATTTGGTCACGGGGGTGTCTCCTTTGAACCTTATCGGGCAGGTTTTGAAAAGCTTCTTGCGCATCCTCTGATTTACATTGATACTTACTTAGCGTCGGAAGGATTTCTCGCCTTCCAAAACCGTCCCAATGCCGATGGGATGAAACTCGTACTCGACAATGGTATCTTCTATGAATTTATCCCCTTCAATAGCCACAACTTCAACGAGGATGGGGAGATGGTAGAAAACCCCCAAACCCTTATGATTGATGAAGTGGAAGAAGGAGCAGAGTATGCCTTGCTAATTTCTACTTGTTCGGGCGCGTGGCGTTATTTGATTGGTGATACTATCCGATTTGTGAATAAAAAATACGGTGAAATTGTCGTAACAGGCCGTACCAAGCACTACTTGAGCCTGTGTGGCGAACACCTTACGGTCGAAAATATGAACAAAGCCATTGAGCTTACTGCCGAAGAACTTGGGATTACGGTCAAGGAGTTTACGGTAGCAGGGATTCGTTTGGATTCGCTTTTTGCACATCATTGGTACATTGGCACCAACGATCAAGTGGATGCGCAATTGGTGAAAGAAAAAATAGATCATCACCTCAAAGTTCTAAATGATGATTATGTAGTGGAGCGTCGTCATGCCCTCAAAGATGTATTTGTGACGATATTGTCCACCGAAACCTTTTATGGTTGGATGGCCAAAAGAGGTAAGTTGGGCGGACAAAATAAATTCCCAAGGGTATTGAAAAAGAACCTAATTGCTGATTGGCAAGAATATTTGGAAAATCAACCGCTTGTGCAGAGTTGAGCATAAGGGTATTGTGTTTTTGTAAGTGCTTCAATTATTGTAAAGTCGGAGACTTTATACCGTATCGTCCCGACATCATGTCGGGACGAGCCATGATAATACGGCCCTCATTAAGGGTTTCATACCAGACTTTTTTTCTTCTAAATTAGGTCTTTTAAAGTATTGTGTTTTTGTAAGTGCTTCAATTATTGTAAAGTCGGAGACTTTATACCGTATCGTCCCGACATCATGTCGGGACGAGCGATGAAATATTCTATTTAGGAGGTTTTGTATTTTTTTCAAAACCTCCTACTTTTATCGCTTCCGTAAACCCATACTTATGATTCCTACCTTATCTGTAATCAGTGCAGCGCACGAGCGCATCCGTCCTTATATTCATCAAACCCCCGTTCTTACGTGTCAGACTATCAATCGTTTAAGTGGAGCAGAGATTTATTTTAAATGCGAAAACTTTCAGAAAATTGGCGCATTTAAAGCACGTGGAGGGGTAAATGCCGTGCTGTCGTTGTCGGAAGAAGAACTCACCAATGGTGTAACCACACATTCGTCGGGCAACCACGCGCAGGCGATTGCGTATGCGGCAGGTTTGGTAGGAACTAAAGCCTACATTGTAATGCCACGCACTGCGCCGCAAGTCAAAAAAGATGCAGTACGCGGCTATGGCGCAGAGGTGATTGAGTGTGAGCCTACGCTCGAAGCCCGCGAAAGTACTGTGGCGCAGGTTATTGCAGAGCATGGAGCTACTATGATTCACCCCTTCAATGACTACCGAGTGATTGCAGGGCAAGCTACGGCCACCAAAGAACTGATTGAAGAAAAAGGAAATTTTGATGTGATTATGGCCCCTGTTGGCGGTGGAGGATTGTTGAGCGGTACCGCCTTGAGTGCTCATTATCTTTGCCCGAAAGCGGAGGTGATAGCGGGCGAACCCGAAGGCGCTGCCGATGCGGTATTGTCCATCAAAACTGGCAATATTGAAAAAGCCCCTTTTATTAATACGATTGCTGATGGATTATTGACAAACCTTGGTGACAAAACCCTTGAAATCATTCGGGTTCATGTAAAAGATATTTTATTGGTAAGTGACCCCGAAATCATCGAGGCCATGCGCCTGATTTGGGAACGGATGAAAATTGTGATTGAGCCTTCATGTGCCGTACCCTTTGCGGCGCTATTGCGCAACAAAGAAAGGTTTACAGGAAAAAAAGTAGGCATTATTCTTACAGGCGGCAATGTAGATTTGGGCAAATTACCTTTCTAACTTAGAAAGTCTACTTTGCGATTATAATCAGCTTTATGGCTTTTGTGCCAGACTTTCTATATCTCTTACAAAATTAGAAAATCTATTTTGTGCTCTTAGTTAGAATCAGCTCTATGGCTTTTTCCATTTCTATATCTCGTCCCGAAGCTAGGTCTTTGGCCGTATAAACGACAGGGTAGTGAGGCTGTACACCTCTACCGACATTGGGTGCAGGGGTATTGGTTTCAATCCTAAAATGAGGGAAATTTACTATCATTTTGGTTTGTGGGAGTATTACTTTAGAGGTAAGGCCACCGCTACATCCTGCTTCGCCACCCCCCGTCTCTTGACCAATCAAAATGGCATTGGTGTGGGCTTTGAGTAAACTCGCCAAAATCGCACCTGCCGAAAAAGTAAAGCCGCTGGTGAGTACATATATTTGTTCGTTGAAGTGTGCTTTTTTATAAGGTTTTATGATTTCGATGCCGTCGGTCATACGGCGGTATTGGCCGTTGGGAAGTTGCTTCAATTCTTTAGGGTTAAACAAATGGTCTTTGGGAGCGGGAGCGATATGAGCCGTAAAAGATAGCTGATTGACGGGCGCATCGCAGGTTCGAAAATTAGGGATAGATTGGGTGAGGACATACCTCAAAATATCATCACTACTGCCCGTGTCCCCGCCAGGGTTGTTGCGTAAATCAATGATTAGGTTTTTAATTTTTTGTTGCTGTAAAATCCGAAAAACGCTTTTGTGGAATTTTTTATAATCTTCATATCCAAAGCCATTGCAAGTCATAAGAAGAGTGTGTGGTGCTTCCGATAGCACTTTGAAATTGCGTAATTTCTCCAAAGCAGCCTTTGCTTGCTGTTTTTTTTCGGCTTTAGAAGGCTTGGAGGTGGTATTTGAAACCTCTGTACGAGATTGTGTGAAGACAATACTTTCTCTAACGTCGCCTTCAGGGCTTTTGACGAGCATTCGATACGGAGCTTTGATGTTGTAGAGGTCATTGACGGTTTCCTCCAATCGATATAAACTCAAAAAGTAATCTTTAAAAGTTTGGTTATAGCCGTCGGCTTGACAATAATTGCGGGCGGTTTGGATAAATTCAGAAACGGGTCTGTCGTTGATACGCAAGATTTCGGTGCCGCGAACAAGGGTGGTATCAGAGCAGTTTTTACCCAAAATTCGGACAAAAAGCTGCTTGTTGATGACTTGACAATGAAAAGGAAACCAAGAATTGGCGTCTTTTTGGGCATCAAAAGCCTCCGAATTCATCAGATAAGTATGCCCACAATGAATGTTGGCAATGAGAGATGCCCACCTAAAAAACAGCTCTTTTTCGTTCATGGGGCGGTCGAGTTGCTTCAAAGCCTTCTCAAAGGCTCTGTCCATACTATCTTTGGGAGTGTACCAATAAAGGCCCGGATGTGCTTCTTCTAAGATATGACGGAGAAAATATAAATCACTTTTGGATTGTTCGACGCTATAGACTTGAGCGATACTTCGCGAAAAGATGCTTATTAATAAAAAGCTCAAAAGTTGTTTTTTCATGCTGCTTGATGAGAGTTAGGCGAAAATAATACGCTTTTGTGGACTTTTACAAAAACTAAATTTAGATAGGAGGTATCAGATAAGTAGCTTAAGAAGTGCCAATGATTTTAGAATCCTTAATTTTGTAGTCGTAATTAAGTATTTCCAAAATTAGTCTCCAAACAATATGTCTCTGACGACTTTGGGCCTTGAGCTTCCTACTGACCCGCGTTGGGTCAATATCGCCGAAATGCAATTGGAAGAAATTCTGATTGACCATGCCTATTGTGAACAAAAAGCTGCCTCGGCTTGTATTTCGATGATTGTGCATTATCCCGAAAAAGAAAAATTGGTGGAAGTAATGACTCCCGTAGTAGCCGAAGAATGGGCACATTTCAGAATGGTTTTGAAAGAACTCAACAAAAGAGGGTTTAAACTCGGGCGTGCTCGTAAAGATGAATACGTCAATCGTTTGCAAGAAATTATCAAGAAAAAAGGTGACCGCGAAGAAGTTTTTTTAGACCGGTTGCTCTTGTGTGCGCTCATCGAAGCCCGTAGCTGTGAGCGTTTTAAACTCCTTTCTCAGCATATCGCCGACGAAGATTTACGGAAGTTTTATCATGAATTGATGATTTCGGAGGCGGGCCATTATCGTAATTTTATTGAACTAGCCGAAACCTACTTGCCAGCGGAGAAAGTACGGGCGCGTTGGAAAGAATTACTTGCCGCCGAAGCTCATATCATGCAAACTCTTGAAGTAAGAGGCGACCGAATGCACTGAATAATCTATGCCATTTAGATAATTAATGGCGTTTTTGCGATGAAGTTTTGCAAATTAACCCTTAACTTGACCAGCGCGATTAACTATGGACAGTTAACAAAAAGCCATTTCATGAAATATCAATCTTTACTTATCGGTCTATTATTGAGTGTCTGTCAAGTGTTTGGGCAAGCTCGTCCCTATCTTGTCAAAGATATTAATGTAGGAAGTGGGAGTTCTATTCGTTTTGGGGTAACGGGCAATGCCGGAATGTCGCCTTCAGAGCTAAGTCATAATTTTTGCGTTTTTAAAGGCTACTTATACTTCTTTGCTTCGGATGGCTCCAAAATTTCCCTTTGGCGCTCCGATGGTACACGACAAGGAACCTCTATTTTTTTGTCTTTTACTTATGCTACCAGTATTTCGGGTGACGAATTTGGCGGACTCATCGCCAATGACAATTATTTGTTCTTTTTTGCCAATACCACCACTACAGGCACTGAACTGTGGCGTACTGATGGTACTACCGACGGCACAGGACTTGTAAGAGATTTCAATCCTGGTACAGCAAGTGGTATCTTGAGTGCCAACTATCAAGCTGTATTAGGGGCGGAAAATTACATCTATTTTACTGCTAGAAGCTCTGGAAATATAGGTAACTCTTCCAATGAACTTTGGCGTACAGATGGTTCAGGTGCAGGAACGAGTGTCATTCGACCTCGGATTGGTAACAACACCGCTACTACTGTGAGTGCTCTTATGCGGTTTAAAGAAAAAATTTACTTTACTGCCAATTTATCTACCACGGGTTCAGAACTTTGGGTGACAGACGGTACTCAAAACAATACGCAGCTTTTTAAGGAATTTGGCGAAGGAAATATATCTGGACCTGCTTTTTTGGGCCAATACAACTTTGGGAGTGTTGCTACTACCAATCACCTTTATTTTGTGGATACTCGTAGGTTGTATCGTACTGATGGTACACCTGATGGAACGGTATTGGTGAAAGAATTGAGCAGTAATACAGATGTTTTTTCGGCCTCTTCTTCACTAGGGGTACCTAGTAATCTCACTGCAATCGACAATATCGTTTACTTCTTGACGTCAACTCGCCTCACAGGAGTAGGAGGAAATGCCAATGTAGGTGCTATTTGGCGTAGCGATGGCACCGAGGAGGGCACTAGGCTCGTAAGCAATACTTCGGTAGAACGTCCCGAGCGGGTTTTTGGGTTAAAAAATTCCTTTTTGTTATTAGGAAGTTTAAACGGAAACCAAAGCAATCCTGCTATTCAAAGCGGGCTATGGGGCGCATCGGCTTCTCAAGCAGTACCTTTACTCATCACGTCAAGAGTAGGGAGAGCTATCGACGTAGGGCCTGATAATACCTATTTAAATTACAACAACAATGCGGTCTTTATCGCTCAAGGCCCCAATCAAGATTTTTATGGCTGGCGTACAGATGGCACTTCGGGTGAAACCGACACGCTGTTTAGCCTGACCCCAGCTAGTGGGACTTATTTGTGCGGAATCGTAAACGACATTGTATTGTATTACGCCAATTCGACGGATCCTAACGTAGGTTGGGAATTGTTTGCGGCTCCTATTTCTATCAAACCTAGCAACTGTACGGTGTCAGTTACTATCGAAGCTCCAAACTTAAGAATTCCTTGCAATGGCGGTAGTGTAGCGCTAAATGCTGTCGCTGCCAATGGTAGTGGCCCTTTTCTATATCGTTGGAGCAAGGGAGATTCGAGTACTTTTATTGCGACTTCTCAAAGCTTAGTAGCTAAAGAAAGAGGCATATACAAAGTAACGGTAGTAGACGGAAGGGGCTGTACTTCAGCTCCTAGTAGTGTAGAGGTAATTCAGCCCATGATGCCTTCACTACGTATTGGTGGTACGCCTTCGGTATGTAGTAATGTAGGCTCTACGCTTCGAGCCGAAATAGGCGGAGGGAAAGCCCCTTTTACTTACCAGTGGAAGTTGGCTGATGTTGAACTCAGTAGCAAAGTAGACACCCTCAGGATAGTAGCTGGAGGGCAGTATGCTTTGAGTATTGTAGATAGTGAAGGGTGTTTTATTTCTACGATTGCCAATGTTTCAGAAGACAACGTGCGTCCCACTGTTACGGGTACCTTAGGGTTTTGTCCCAATCAAAGTACGACTCTCACCGCTACTGTACAGGGTGGAGTAGCACCTTTGACCTATCAATGGAAAAAAGACACGGTCAACGTAGGTACAAATCTCAATACTTACACAGTGAATACCGCTGGTAATCTAACCGTTGTAGTCAAAGATGCTCGCGGCTGTATTGGTACTTCGCCTGTGGCGAGTATTGAGGCGTTTACGCTTCCTCCTGCTACTATTTCGGCAACCAAGACGCAAATTATGCCTAATGAAACTACTATTCTTACGGCCAATATAGGCACAGGACTTAGCTATCAGTGGCAGCAAAACAATAATTCCATTGCCAATGCTACAACCAATACGTATAGTACTTCACAAGCCGGAACATACCGCGTGCTTGTGACTCGTACAGGGTGTGTAGCTACCTCCAATGAAATCACGGTGGGCATCATTACCTCCATTGAGCCTATTACGGCAGAGATGACTTTGGAGATTTCGCCCAATCCCGTGGCTAATGTATGCCACATTAAGCTTTTGATGCCCCAAGCGGCGGCGGTGTCTTTTCAGTTGACAGATGCTAGTGGAAGAGTTTTGCAAGAATGGAAAGCCCCGCAGCCTAGCAAACTTCATCAAAGCACGCTTTCGGTGGCGTCATTGCGTGCGGGGAGCTATTTTATTCAAGCTCAAACTGGCGAAAAACGATTGGCTAAAAAACTGCTAAAAATAGATTAACTATCCACAAAGAGTAATTTAGGAAAGAGAGCTACTTTGACATACATCACCCTAAAAAATGTTGTGTATGTCGAAGTTTATCGCTGTATTCCTCTGTGCTTTTGGTCTAGTATTGTCATCACTTCAAGCGCAAAACACGCTCACTGCCCAAGAAAAAAAGCAAGGCTGGAAATTACTTTTCAACGGGAAAGATTTGAGTGGATGGCATGCTTATGGAGGGAAGGCAGTAGGAAGTGCGTGGATGATAGAGCAAGGAGCTATCAAATTGCATGTACCCAATAGAGGAGGCAATAAGGCTGTCAATGGAGGAGATATCGTAACCGACGAATCCATCAATGGCGATTTTGAATTTAAGGCCGAATGGAAAGTAAGCTCCCTTGCCAATAGTGGCATTTTCTTTTTTGTGAAAGAAGCATCGCAGTACAAAAACATGCACGATACGGGCTTGGAATTGCAAGTGCTAGACGATAGAATCTACGAAGGTGCTTCTGAAAACAAACACCGTGCAGGCGATTTTTTTGGCGTAGCCAATGCCCGCGTGCGAGAACTCAATCCCGTAGGAGAGTGGAACCAAGTGCATATGATAGTGAAAAACGGAATGCTCACCGTCACTCTCAACGGCTTTACGATTCAAGAACATAACCTTAAAGGCACCGATTGGAAGCAAAGAATAGCCGCAAGTGGTCTCAAAAATGCGCCTATTGCTCAAGGAATATACAGTGGATTGATTGGTTTGCAAGATTGGGGGAGTACCGTATGGTACCGTAATATCAAAATCAAAACGGGTGGAAAGTAAACCAAAGCTTATTTAGCCCAATGCCCTTTGACAATTTTTAAAAAAGTCCCTAAATCTTCGACAAATAAAGTGGGCTTTTCGTAATGAATATTGTGGCCTGTTTGCTCATAAATTTTATGAGTAATGAGATGAGAATGTTGCTTTTGGAGCTTTCTATTTTCAGTTTCGTATGGAAAAAGATCATGATCAGATGTAGGGTCTAAGATAAGCATCGGCACATGTAAATTTCGATATACAATCTTAGGCTCAATAATAGCCATTGATTCCCCAAACAATGTCGATTGGGTAGGTCTTAAAATGTTGTCAATAAACTGAGTTTCATTCTCCATATGGAACAACTTTTCGAGGCCGTTTCCAATACTCCATTTTCCTTGGTCGTCTGCTGTGAGCCAAGCTAAAAGTTCAAACTGAGTACCACCACTGCTGAAATCATAATAAGTTTTATAAGCTTCATATTCGGTATCGAATTTGGCGTATGTCACTCTGTCCTTAAAAATATTTTGGACTTGTTGGCGTAATGTCTGTTCTTCTAATTTATGATAATGAGTGTTGGTCGAAACGGAGCCACCATCTTCTAGAATCAACCCTAGCACTTTGTCGGGATAAGCATCATAAAAAGCCGTAGCGATAAATCCTCCTCTCGACCAGCCGCCAATTATCGCTTTTTTGATTTGTTTTGCTTCCATCAGTGTATGTATGTCATCGGCTACGTGATACAAAGACACCTCATGGGGCGGGATTTTGGTGAGGCCATGCCCATAATAATCAATCGCAATGACGTAATACCCTTGCTTTGCTAAATCTTCGGCAATCCCTAACAATTCATAGCTATTGGTAAAACTGCCATGCGCCCAAATCAGCGGCGTATGCTGAGGATTACCCCAGGTAAGGTAATGAATTTTTGTATTCGATGTTTGGATAAAACTGCCATGATTTTTTTCAAAATGATTGAATTCTATTTTAGCACTATCGTATTTTATTTTTATATCTATAGGAAAAGATGGTTGATTATTTTGAGAAAAACTATAATGGATAAAATTTGTCAAAATAAACAAAAGCGTGTAGGTTTTTATCATGGAATGCTAGGCGTATTTGCGAGGTTTTCAAAATTACTTCATCGTTGGGAAGATAATAGAAAGCTGTTCTAAAACTTTTTTCGGGATACTACCGAACGCTCACAAAAAAGGAATTCTTTCTAAAATATGAGTATATTTAACCAGAAAAACTCCACGGCCTACTTTAGAAAATGATGACTGATAAGGTCTTTATAGAAAAATTAAATAAGCTGATTGACGATAATCTTGACAATCCCTCCCTTACGATTGATAGTATCTGTGAGCAACTTGGGATGAGTCGCTCACGTTTGCATAGATTGCTCAAAGAAGAATCAGAACTTTCGGCAACATTGTATATTCGTCGGCGTAAACTGCTCAAAGCTAGAGATTTGTTGCAAAATACTGACCTCCGTATTTCGGAAATTGGTGACATGGTAGGCTTGGTAAATCCTCAAAATTTTAGTACTTATTTTATCCAAGAGTTCAAACTCAGTCCTTCCGATTTTAGAAAACAGCAAATACAACAGAGTATTCAGGCGGAAGCGCTCAGCCTTCAAGAAGAGGTGCCAACTGTGATTATGGCATCATCCGTACCTAAGAGACTGTTGTTGAGTAGTATATCGCTGAAGCGTAATTGGATATATGTTTTTTTGGGCATTACGTTTTTAACCGCCATAACTGTCCTCTTTTTTTGGATGGGAAGAGAGTCCACCTCTCCACAGCCTGCCAAAAATTCTTTAGCCATTTTGCCTTTTACAAACCTTGGCACGACCGATACTGATCCTGTCTTAGACGGAGTGATGAGCGAACTTCATACTTCACTCTCACTTATTAAAAACCTGAAGGTGATTGCGCGTTCATCTTCTGACCAATATAAAAATACAAAAAAAAGTATTTGGAAAATTGGGGATGAACTTAATGTAGGCAATGTACTAAGAGGAGCTATTTTGAAAACAAATGACCAGATCCAAATCAAACTGGAAATGATTGATACCCAAAATGATATTAGGCTCTGGTCCAAAACGTATAACGGCGCTTACAAGGATATTTTCCAACTGACAGACCAAATTGTAAAGGAAGTGGCTGCTCAACTAAAGCTTACTGTGAATGCTTTGGCTAACGAAAAACATACCCGCAGTCCTGAAGCCTATAATATCATGGTACAAGGACGGCAGCTTTTAGTAAGCCGAATGGATGAAGACCTCTTGGCTAGTATTGTTCGTTTTGACCGCGCCCTCAAAATCGACTCTACTTTTGCAGAAGCCTATGCGCTCAAAGCCTTTGCATATCATTTGCTGCGTGGGTCTAATAAAATGGAAGCTTCCAAACTGGACGAATTGACCAAAAAAAATGCCCTGAAAGCCATCCAGTTTGAGGCCGCCAACAGTTCTGCCTATGGAGTATTGGGAAGTCTTTATTATGCTACTTACCAATGGGACGCTTCCGAAAATGCTTATCAGATAGCCTTACAGCACAATCCCAACAATGCAGACATTTATCATTGGTATGGTTTACTTATGCGCACTACCGGAAAGCTTGATAAGGCGATAGAGTGTAGTTCGCAGGCGATTGCACTTGCACCCCTTCATCCTATCATGTTGAGTGCTCACATTATTAATTGTAGTCTAGCGAGCCGTGGAGAGGAAGCTCAAGTGGGGATTGAAGCAGGGCAGACCCTTTTTGATAAGTCTTTTTCTTTCAAGATGTCGATTGCTTTATATTGGGTAGCTCAGGGCGATTACCCTCAAGCAGTATCTGCTTTTGAAGAAGCAATCCGCTTAAACCCCGATGATAAAGGTCAGATACCTATTTTGATTTACTGTGAAGCCAAACGAGGAAATACTCAAAAAGCCCGCCAATATCTCCAGACATTGGCCGATACTCCCCGGGCTTACTATGAACGGGCGGTGGTATATGCCGGTCTCAATCAGCCCGATAGTAGCCTTATCAATCTCAAAAAAGCCGCTGATGGAGGCTATCTTTATCGCGATACCAAAGTGATGGCCCCTTTTAAACCCTACCGTTCACATCCGATTTTTAAATCTGTGATGCGTCAATTTAACTTACCTCAATAATAACCCCTGCAACAATACACTAAGGTTTGACACAATATACTAAGTTTTTGGCACAATAAGAGAAGCGTTTGTGGCAAAAGAAGGAGAAATTTGTCTCCCTGAGATTTTCTTGGAGGAGTCGTTTTTGAGATTTCAGCGAGGGGGGGAGAGAAGATTTCAAGATAAGAAAATACTGCCGATGGATTATGAAAATCATCTAACTAGGATTGAGCTACAAACATATGAGACTTACTTATCTGCTTCAGTTGATCTTTGCTTTCCATCTGTTAGGGGCTTGTCAATCCTCCGACATGGCACAAAAGCAAACCGATAATATGAATCTTACTAAAAAACTTCACAAACACCTCAATCGTCAAGATTGGCGTTCGGTAGAGGAATTGTGTGCCGAAAAGCTTCATTACCGAGGGCACGCTACTCATTTTGCAGATGTGGAAGAATCTAAAGCGCGATTTGTGCGTCGATACCAAACACTAATGGGCAAGGCCAAATCCTTTGAAGTACGACAACTCTATCCGGCGGGCCGCTACCATGTGATTGTGGAAGGGATTGTAGAAGAGCTGCCCGACAGTTCGTTGGCGGTATGTTTGATTTATACTATCGAAGACAAGCACATTACTCGTTTGTATGCGTATGAATGAACCTAAATGTAGGGTAAGAATTTCATCCTGAAAATGGCATTCTTTATAATATATTTTAATTTTATAAAAACTCTTAACCAAAAACTATGCGCGTCGTTTATTTCTTTTTAGGGCTGTGTTTGCTAGTGGCTTGCCAGCAACCCCAAACTTCTACGTCGGCTACGGTAGCTGATTATTTCTTCTACGGAGATTCGCTCGAATCGGCGGGCGTAAACTTAATCCCCATTAAAACCCCTGTGGGAGACTTTAAGGTTTGGACCAAAAGATTTGGTACCAATCCTAAAATCAAAATACTCCTCTTACACGGTGGCCCTGCCATGACCCACGAGTACATGGAATGCTTTGAGACATTTTTTCAGCGCGAAGCTTTTGAGTTTTATGAATACGACCAATTAGGCTCTTACTACAGCGATCAGCCCAAAGACGACCGCCTCTGGACTACCGAGCGATTTGTGGAAGAGGTAGAGCAAGTGCGTCAAGCTATCGGAGCCGATAGTTCTAATTTTTACATTTTAGGAAACTCTTGGGGTGGAATTTTGGGCATGGAATACGCCCTTAAGTACCAGAAAAACCTCAAAGGCTTGTTGATTGCAAACATGGTAGCAAGTGCTCCCGAATACGGCAAATACGCCCAAGAAGTGCTTGCCAAGCAGATGAAGCCCGAAATTTTGGCCGAAATCAGAGCGCTCGAAGCCAAAAAAGATTTCGCCAATCCTCGCTACATGGAACTACTCATTCCTAGTTTTTACCAAGAGCATATTTGTCGTTTGAAAGAATGGCCCGACGGCCTCAATCGTGCCCTCAAACATGCCAACAATGAAGTATATACCCTTATGCAAGGTCCGAGCGAATTTGGTATCAGTGGACGACTGGCGCAGTGGGACATCAAAAACCGACTCCAAGAAATCACCGTACCTACGCTCATGATTGGGGCCAAACACGACACCATGGATCCCAAAGCCATGGAAGAGCAAAGCAAGATGGTAAAGAAAGGGCGCTATTTGTACTGCCCCAACGGTAGTCATCTAGCCATGTGGGACGACCAAAAGGTATTCATGAGCGGCGTCATCAAGTTTATCCACGATGTGAATGAAGGCAAGTTTTGATGAAGTTCTCCTGCCAACTTTTTGGAACTTTGGCGGGGGATTAGAAAAAGTTCAAATTCTGTCCAGTAGCAACATATGATTGCTGGCAAGAAAAGCCCAGTAATCAGGATGCAAACAATATTGGTCTGCAGAACAATAATGAGTTTATTATTTTTTAAATAAAGTAAAAGGTTGCACTGTTTCTTTTCACCGGATCTAAAAATCCCAACCTTAAACCAACTTGGCCACCTTCTACTACTTCGTATAATAGATAGCAATTTTTAGTGTTTGGGATTGACACACAGCCCAGAAGCATAGGAGGTGGTGGCACTTCGCCAAAATCACAGGAACATTTGTCTATACTACTGACTTTATAGCTTACTGCTTTATGCGAAATTTCTTTAATGGTATTTGTAAAAGTAGTGGCTGTGATTTTAAGACCTTGACTTTTGTTATTTTCTAACATCCATTCACCAATCAGTAGTTTTTTAACTCAGCAACTGATACTTTCTTTTGGTCAAAATATAACTCATCGCCTGGAGGCGGTGGCCCTTGGGCAAAACCAGACTGAAAAATAAATAGGCTAAAAAAGCTAACCAAGAGGACAAAAGGAGTTTTCATGAGGTTTGATTTAGATAACTTTTACTTATTTTTAATTGTGTAGTGTTCAAGATACCGATTAATAACATAAAAGCAAAACGGATTAATGTAAAATTTTTGAAGGTTTTATGCTTTTATGGACTTGTCAGCTGCTGAAGATCATATAAAAATCCAGTGATTTTGGATCAATTACAAAATTTGTGGAGCAACTTAGATTAAGCATATAATTGCGTTAGTCGGTACAGGAAAAATCCTACATTTCTTACCCCTCTGAATTGAGCTCGGAATGCTTTGATTTTAGCACGGTCCGTCGCACGGTTAAAAGACTCGGCAGAAGCATTGGAAAGTAATTAAGGATAGTTTCGTAATGATTTTGGATAGAACGGGCTACGGTATTGAAGGCTTTAAATCCTGACTGACGTACTTTCTCGTGCCATTTGGCCAATCGGGCCAATCCGTACAATTTATCGGTCGTATTCTCGAAAATATGACTCAAAGCCATCGTTAGCTCATAGGCTTTTTTCAAGTCAGCATAGTGCTCAAAGATCAATTCGGCCCTTTGCTTCTGGCTTTCTGTCCAATCAGAGGCTTTTTTGTAGAGCACATACCTGCTGCGAGCCAATAACTGTTTAAGCGTATCGCCATTGGAAAGCACTTCCGGTTGGTATTCTGTTTGAGTGGCTTTGGCTTGCTCAATAGCCTCATTTTCAGTATCTATTGCTTGCCAACGATACTTAATTCTGATTTCCTGTAAGGCTTCCGAAGCCAATTTCTGTACATGGATCGGATCGCCGAAGCGAGCGATTCGTTACCTGTGTAGCCAAAGGGAAGCTTCGCTTAGCGATTAAAGCCATATTGCCAGCCATATCCAACGTAATTTCAGTTACCTTTTTACGCGTTTTCAAGGGAATTTTCCGAAGAATTTCAATCACTGTTTTAGCCTTTGTGCCGGCAATAATGGCTATAATACTCCCGCATGGGCGGTCCCACTTTTTTACCTTTAGCGGCTTTGTTGGTAAGAATTGTATACAACTCCCCATCCGAGAGGGACGTCTCATCAATTGAAAGATGGGTACCCATATTTTGAGCATACAGCAGCCATTGTTTGGCATGTGACTTCTGATTCCATTGCCTAAATCCACGCTGAGATTCTTTGTATTGACGCAATAGTTTTTTTCCATTGACCCCATAAAAACGTCCAATGGTATGGGTATCATTCGGTGTCGTATCGATGAATCTGTTTTCGCTTAGGCGATCCGAAAAAAAGCCGCAAATTCCTGTGTCATTCGCGACTGGGCGTCCCCGTACCTTGAGCTACTTGATTCCAATCCCGTTGTTGAACTTTTCCTGTAATGGTATTTAGCCAGCGACGGCGCTTGATATGAAGAAATACCCGTTTATCTCGAATGGGAAAGTCCTGAATGGTAATTTCAGGCAGAAAACCTTTCGATAATAAGTGCTTCCCGGAAAGCTCTGAGTCTTCATAACTCTTCTCTTGAAGATAAATATGAAGCACATTCGATACAGGTTCAACTTTGAGTAATGCGTAGTAGGATAGGATAAAATCAGGTAAGAGGTACTCTACTAAAGGAAGGTAACTTTCCAAAACCAATAGATTTGATTAAACGCACAAACCTAAAAAAATCCAACCTCCTCCACAACTTTTGAACTTGATCCGTGATTTTTCATAAAAGCGATTTGGAAGCTATCAACTGAATCAACTTGTGTGTCCATCTGAATAGCTATATTGTTGAGTCTTGATTGTTTAGCTAGCTGGGTTTTAAACTCCCTAAGCTATTTATTAGGAATGAAACTTACTACACAAATTTTGGTTTTAATTCCTGAAATGGCTGAAAATTAGTAGTTTGTACAGCCCATAAAAACAAAAAACCCTGCTTTTCAGCAGGGTTTAAGTGGCTTCATCACGTCTTAGTGCGATTCTGTGACCCGTAGGGGAATCGAACCCCTGTTTCAACCGTGAAAGGGTCGTGTCCTAACCGCTAGACGAACGGGCCGGCTGGTTCCATTGTTCGCTGCGTGGGTGAAACGTGGTGCAAAGGTACGTTTATTTTCGTTCGTGTCAATAGCTGAATGATTTTTTTTTGAAAAAAATTTTTTAGTGACTGATTATCAGTACATTTGAAATTAAAATTTTTTTGCATGAATAGTAATACAATCACACAAATACTCAAAGAACTAGATTTTCGGGTTGCTGGTACCCTCTGGATAGAAAGTAAAGAAGGTAGATTTCTGGGGCCGGGTAGGGTAGAGCTCCTCGAACGAATCTCCAGCACAGGCTCTATCAACAAAGCCGCCAAAGAAATGGGCATGTCGTACAAAAAAGCGTGGGAGATGGTAAGCTCGCTCAATGCCCAAGCTCAAAAACCGCTTGTGCTTACTCAAACAGGTGGAGAGAAAGGTGGAGGGGCTGTAGTCACTGAAGAAGCCCAGCAACTGATTGAATATCACCGATTGATGCGCGAACGATTCCGAGCGTTTTTGGAAAAAGAAAGTGCGATGCTTACGCAGCCGTAAATCATTTTGTAGAATAAATCCATTATTTTTACCATGATTTGTTGACTCTATTGAAAAAAAAACTACTTTTGCACCCACGTTCGGGATGTAGCACAGCCAGGTAGTGTACTTGTATGGGGTGCAAGGGGTCGTGAGTTCGAATCTCGCCATCCCGACAATTGAAAAGCCTGTAAGCCAAAAACTTACAGGCTTTATGTTTTTAAAGTGGCAGAATGTGGCAAGCTGGTGGCAGAACTATGCAGCGCTGCAAAATATAGTAGTAAAAATGTCATTCCCTTACAAAGCAGCTTATCTTTCTAAACCCAATGATAATTCACTAGAAAAAAAATGGTTCATCACCTTCTGGGTATGGAATGAAACCAAAGGTGAACTGGAGAGGAAAAGAATTATAGCGATTGGGGATTCTGTGGAGGAAAGAGAAAAATTTGCCAATAGCCTCATATCCGAAATTAATGCAAAATTAGAGAAAGGGATTGTAGTGGCCCCAGTCAAAAGGGCAACGGTTTTGGAAATAGAGCTAAAGCCTAATATGTTACTTACTGACGCTCTCTTATTTTTTACTACTCTCAAAACCGCGACCCTCAAGAAAAAGTCTTCTACCACTTACTCGGATAACAGTAAGAACTTTGAGGAATTCCTTACTAAGAAAGGCCTTTTGGGCATTAAGCTGAATGAGTACACTGCTGCTCAAGCGAGTGAATACACTGATTATATAATTCTTGAGAAGAAGTTGTCTAATAAGTCGCACAACAAATTGAAAGGTTTTGCCAGTTCGGTTTTCAATGAGTTTGTGAGGAGAAAACTTATTCAGGAAAACCCCTTTTCAAATATCACTGGACTTATTGTTACTCAGGGAGGGCATCGGGTTTTTACGCCTGCCCAAATCGCAGAGTTTAAAAACATTGTGCAGCAACATCAACCCGGAATGTGGTTTTTTGCGGCTTTTATTTACTATACGTTTATGCGACCTCATCAGGAGGCTCGACAAATAAAGGTAGGAGATATTGGAGACCGAACGATAAGAGTGCAGGAAACCATTGCCAAAACGAGTGTGATTCGCCATGTTTATATTCCTCCGGGATTAGAGGCTTTGTTACAACAACATGAGATAAGAAGCTATCCTTCTCATTTTTATCTATTTTCTTATAACGCTGTTCCTGGCGCTCAATTGGTGTCAGAAGGGTACTGGTATAAAAAGCACAAAAAGGTACTAATCCAAATGGGTCTATTTAATAAAGGATATGATTTGTATGGATGGAAACATACTGGAGTGTGTGCCTTGTACCGAGCTACGAAAGATATCAAGCTGGTACAAGAGCAGTGTGGTCATAAAGACATAAAACAGACCGTAGACTACTTGAGAGATTTGGGGGTGCTGTTTTATGAAGGGCAAATCAATAAATTCCCTACTATATAACTAGAATGATAGCTATTTAGTTAGAACGAATAATATTTGTGCCCTCATTGAGCTCATCTTCCGTTTCTTGCTTAATTTTTTCAAAATCAAACTTCTGAGAGGTGATGGCATTTTTCATTAAATTAAGTTTGAACAGGGGGACATGTTCACTAAGAATTTTCACAAGTGTATTTTTAAAAAAGACTCCTGAAAACATTGCTTGGCGTATTATATACCTCTCGTTTACTTCTTTAAATTTATCTTGATAAGTAATGTGAGCTATTAAGAAATATTCACTTGGATACCTCATTCGGTGAGGTAACTCAATGCCTATAGCGATTCCTTTACTATAGCTTTTTTCTTCAAAAGGCTTTAGAGGAGGAATAACATCACCCATTTCAGGAAGTGGATAGGAGATTGTTTTATCGCCTATCAGTTTTATGAATAGATAACGTATTTTAAAGTTTTTGGCTGGAGAGTTTCCTGAGTTGGCTATTTTTACATAAGGTTGAAGAGGAAATGTACCTTCTTCTCGTAACGTGTCACTTTTAAAAACTATATCTAAGTCTAAAAAGGGTTTTTCAGCTAATTTCTGATTTTCTACTGAAGCTCTTAGCATTAAGAGCTGTATTGAGTCTCTTAGTCTAGCTTGTTTGGACTGAGCTATTTCATTGTCTAATGTATTTCTCATTATTCTTAGCTGCAGTAAATCTCGGTTTCTCATCTGCAAGGCTTGCGCTTTATCTTGTTCGTTTTTTTGAATTAATAATTGTAATTGTGTAGAATCTCTTTCTCTAATTCTATAAATTTCTTGTTGATTCTCTACTTCCTTTTTTTTTGCATCATAATAGCTTTTAGTTAAAATGCTAATTTGAATAGAATCATTCGTTCGTTTTTGTGCGGCTTCTTTTCGTATTTCTAATTTATCTATGTTTTGCTCCTCTTGCGTTTTAGCATTGTAATAAACCGTGTAGATCAAGGTTAGTGGGGTCGAAAGTGCTATTATTGTATTGAAAAGCTCTTTCTTGTCAATTTTAACTAATTTATTATTACTCCACTTTTTCATAGAGTGAAAGCTCGTGATGAGCCATCTTTTTGACTGAGCAGTGAATTGGTGAATTGCTTTAAGAAATTGTTTTTTTGTCATTGTTATTTTAGGGTAAATACTTAACAAATATAGCTCTACTTCATCCAAAGTTCAAGTTCGGTAGCTCCTTTCAAGGGCAGATTGATACGCTGGTTGCCGATGATGTAATCACGGCCTTGGATGTGGACACACATGGTTTCGCCGGCCCGTTGGTGCATATCAATTTTGGCAATGTCGGTGGCCGTCAAATTCCCGGCTAAAATTCGGCGGGAGGTGCGGCCTCGGAACGTCTCAAACTGCCTCCAGTGCGCATCTACGAGGTTGTTGGTACCATGCCAAGCCAGGCGCGTGGTACCGTAATAATTGGAGGCAAAAGGAATACCCCCCACCATGCCGTGCCATAGAAGCAGGCGCGGCCCAAATTTAGCATTCCGCTGATTGTTGACGGTGGTGATACCGGGTTGCTCCACAAGGGGCAAACCTGTTTCGGTGACGTCGGTGGTACTGAAACGGGTCTTGACGGGAAAAAGTAGTTCGGTACCGTCGGTATTGTATTTTTCGTAATCGAGCGGTTTGACTTTCATCCGGCCGTCGTTAGAATCAACCTCCCAATCTAACTCTAAACGCGTGGCTAACTCCGGGGAGCGGGCGGCGACTTCCCCAAATTTTTGGGACCAATTCAGGGTGGTTGCCTGTTGGAGTAAGTTGTCTACGTAGTGCATCGTCAGGGTACGCGAACGTACATCGAAGAATAAGGCCAAGTTGAAAAGCTTGCGTAGCTCCTTGAGCAAGTCGGGGATGGTCAGCTCAGGCAGGTGATTCCGAAACTCTATGACGGTATCGGTAGGCTCAACGGCAAAGGTATTGTAGAGAACGAGCCGCTTCATGGTGAGGTCGTCGATGAATTGACCCGTGATCGTAAAATTACACAAGTCTTCAATTTGCTCAAGTAACCAACGTAGATAAACCATTGGCACCTTGGGAGCAGTGACCGTGTAAGCCCCGGATGTATATTCATTCATGTATCCGGTGAAGCCCACAGGCGGCGCCGTACCATAGAAGCCGGGATTTTGGACGGTGGGTAGGCAATAGGCGTCGGTGAGGTGATTGGCCGCTGCCGTAAAACCGCCGGGTACGGGAGCCGTACCAAAGTCGATTTGGGGCAGGAGTACCTTTTGATAATCCCCAAAGATTTCGCCTAAGTTTTGGGAATACATGACTTTGTAGCCGTCGTTTCCCACTTCCCTCAAGGTGATGTAGCCGCGCTCGATGAGTTCGCCGTCGGCGTACTGCTCACAGTACAAATCCTCGGTCGGGAAGGCGGCTTGGGGTTTGTAGTACCAGTTAAAGAACTTATTGTTTTTGGGCGAAAAAGGTACCACAAAGTCCAAAACCTTAGAGCCCTGAATGACGTCAAAATCAAAAATAGGATTGTAACGATTGAGGGTAATGGTACGGTCAGGCTTGAGGTCGATGGCCTGCCCTTCGATGCGTATTTGAAAACTTCCCATGCTTATAAATTGGATTTGGCGTTAGCGGCCGCCGCTGCCGAAAATGCCCCTTGGATTTCGTGCAGACTAGGCCCGGTTGGTTTGTTTTTGATGTCGTTCAAAAGTCCGGTGTGGTTCTTCAGCTCAGAGCCATTTTGTCCCATGGCCAAGACGAGCATCGAGAGACGGGTATTGGTTTTTTTCATCTCCTCCAACATCTCCTTTTGGATTTTGGAGTTTTCTTCAATCATGGCCTTGGTCTCGTTTTGGTCGGGTACGCCCTGTACGTCGGCATCGCCCGTGCTACTGCCACCACTGTAGCTATAATCGTCGTTGGATGAACGGCTCTGGTACTCCTCACCGCTGTCTACCCCACCTTCCATAAACATCCGCCCTCCGTTTCGGAAAAAGGGCATTTGGGTAGCGGATACCACCCCGCCGTCACGGAGCGTGATAGGAGCGCCGTTTCGATGCAGCGAGCTGTGCAATAATTTGTCGATGACGGGGCGATTGTTTTTGTAGGTGTTGCGTGAAAGAATCATGAAGGGTTCTCCACCTTCCATTTCGCCGATTTCGCGGCCCGAGCTACGGTCTACGAGCGAGATGCCCGAGTCGCCGTATTTGAGGCCGTGGCGTGGGCCTTGGGGGACGCCCGCGTTGCGTACGTAGCCATTAGCGGCTTGGAACACGCCCCCATTCTCACCGGAAAACTGTTGACGCTTGATGGCGGCAATCTGCAAACCCGTCGCCACGGCGGTAGCAGCGGCAAAAACGAGGTTGACCGGAAAGAAGCCAGAGGCCAACGCTTTCACAAAAGCCATTCCACCGCTGATGAGCGCCATCGCGATTTGCAATTTTTTGTCTCGTTCAAAGGCTTCTTTTTGGGCAGCTTTGAGTTTGTTATCGGCGTTTTTGTTGATGTTGGTAACCCCCTTTTCGTACTCATCCTTGGAAATCAGCCCTTTCTTATACTTCTCTTCCCACGCCTTGAGCTGGGTATCTTTTTCCTTTTTGATGTTGGCTTCCTGCTTCTGTAAGTACTGCTGATTGAGCTTTTGCAGGGCGGCTACACCTTGTTGGGCAATTTGTCCAATCTGCTGGGTAGTTTTGGAAAAATCTTGGAAACGCTCCTTGTTAAAGAGGGTGTCGTTTTTGGTTTTTTGGGCCAAAAACTGAGTGAAGGCCGTGAAGTCGCCCTGCATCATCTGCTTGACGGCGGCAAAAAAGGTAACGTTATCCTGCTTGCGGTCGCCGTTGGCTTTCTGCTCCTCCCGCACCTTATCGCTCAAATACTTCTGGAAACCCGCAAAATCACCGTCTTGGGCTTTTTTGACCCAACCCAAAAACTCCTCATTGTCCTGTTTGCGTTTGGCGGTGGCCTCCTTTTGGAGCTGTACTTTATCGTTCTGAAGCTGCGTTTCGTTTTGCTTGAGCTTGGCAGCCAAGGCCGTGTCAATATCGGTAATGGCCTTGGCGCGTTGGTCGGTATCCTTGATGCTCTCGTTAATCCGGGCTTTTTCCTCCGCCGCTTCATTTTTGAGTTTTTGGGCTCTGAAATTGGCTTCCGCTTGCAGCAAATTGACCTTGGCGTCGTATTGTGCCTGGGCGTTGTTGGTGGTAAGGCTCAGGCTAAGTTTGGCGTTTTCAATTTCGGCCTTGAAACCCGCATCCAATAACAACTGGTCCTCCTTGCGTTTTTTGTCGCGGGCGTCGGCTTCCTCCTTGGCTTTTTTATCGCGCAAGGTTTTTTCTTTTTCGGCTTCGCTATCAAGCAGGGCTTTCTTTTGGTCTGAATACCACTTGTCGAGGTTGGCTTTGAACTTGTCAAACTCACTCTTATCGGTGAATGCCTTCTGAGCGGCGGCCAATTCTTGGTTGTAGAGGTTTTGGATTTTCTTGGATTCCTTATCGTAGCTAGACGTAACCCACCGCTCCAAGAGCTGCTCTTTCTTTTTGGTGGCCTCGTCTTGGAGCCGGCCCACGACAGCCTGATGCGCGGCCTCCAGCGACTCAATCTCCTTGCGTTTTTGGGCTTCGGAGGCTTTGGAGTTTTGGATGCGTTGGAGGGCGGCTTGGTACTTGAGTTCTTCGGCCTTGAGCTGACCTACGATGTCGTCGTCGATGGTTTTGAGGTTGTTTTTTCGGATTTCATCGTTGGATTTTTTATTGGCCGAAATCACCTCCTTGGATACCTTTTGGGCATTGGTGGTTTTGTGTTTGACCACCTCATCGTCGGTTTTCTTGTCAAGGTCACGCAGGTCGTTGCGTAGCTTGAGGGCGTTGGCCCGGACCTGTTTTTCGCGGTCGGCTTCGTCTTTGACGGTGGCCTTGATGTAGTTTTGACGGGCGAGGGCTTCGGCCTTGAGGGCATCGGCTTTGGCCTTGGTCATGGCGGTATTGTGGGTAGTTTCGAGCTTGGCGAGGGCCTGAATCTTCTGATTTTCGTCTTTAATCGTTTTGTTGATGCGGGCTTTCTCGGCGGCGTATTTGGTGTTTTCAGCGGCAACGGCCCGGTCTTGCACGTCACGGATTTTGTTGATTTGGACGTCAGCCACGTTTTTGCTCCAACTAGCGCCAATGGCCTTGAAATTCTTATCGGCATTGCCCAACATATTGTCGAAAGTGGCGTTGGGGTTGATTTTGAAATCACCGCCAAAGAAATTCAAGACCTCTTTGCCTTTATTGACCAAAATCCCCAAGGCATCAACTACGGTACCGACAATCGTGATAATGGCCCGCATCGGGGTGGAGAGGGCATTGAATACCGTCCCAATCGCACTGGCGGCGTCGCGCACGGAAAAAGAGACCTCGTTGAAGTCGATGAATTGGGCCAAAAGGGTACGGAAACTATTCCAGACGGAAAGAACAATGTCGGCGATGTTGTCGAAAACGGTGACGATAGGCTCGGAGTTTTCGACGAAGGCTTTGGCAATTTCGATGCCGGTGTTCATGGCCTCCATGACTCCCAAAAAAACGGGTTTGAGCACGTCGCCGAGCACGATTTTGAGGGCGTCGAAGTTATCGCCGAGGTTGGATAGTTTTCCCTCAAGGGTGCCCGAAATAGCGGCCATGCCGCCCATAACCCCGTCTAATTCCCCAAACGACAACAAAGCTGCCTGAATGGCTTCGGGGGTGTTGGCGATGGTTTTTTGGACGCCTTTGAAACTGAGCTCCACTTCTTCGCCGTTTTTAGAGGCTTGGATACCAAATTCCTTCAGACGCTCAAACTCCCCGGTGGTGGCATCCAGTATGGCTTCGGTGAGCTGGTCAAAGCTTTTGCCTTGGGAGGCGGCGATGTCACCCATTTTGGTCATTTCTGCCATCGTAGGCTGTAAGCCCCGGTTGACATACTTGACGTAGGATTCGGTCAGCTCATCCACGGTAAAAGGCGTGGTAGCGGCCAGCTCCTTGATGTCGTCCATTGCTTTTGTAGCCGCTTCTTGGGTGCCTAGGGCATTTTTCAACACGGCCTCGTATCGCTCAAACTTACCCGCGGTCTCGAAGATTTCTTTGCCAAAATCAATGACGCTTCCAATGGCGGAGGTAATGGCTTCGACGGTGAAAGCGGCGGCAAAATTGGCTTTGAAGGAAGTCCAAAAGCCTTCCTGTTCTTCGCCTTCGTTTTTGATTTTGCGCATTTCTTCGCGCGTGTCGGCGATTTTGGAATCGACCTCGCTGATTTCCTTCAGCTTGGCAATCCACTCCTCGGAGCCTACTTTGAGGTTGCCCAGCTCGCGGTTGAGCTGACGGCTGCGGGAGCTGAGTTCATTCATCGACGCGTCGTTGAGGTCGATGTTGCGGGTCATGTCACGGATTTCTTCGTTGACATCCCGCTGAAGGCGTTTCATTTCCTTCCAAGTTTCACTGCCTTTTTCTCCGTTTAGCTCCATCAGGCGCAATTCGGAGTTGATGTCTTTGAGTCCCTTTTGGAGACCGTCGATGGTTTCGGCTGACTCATCCCCAAGGATTTCGAGCCTTAACCGGGCTACTTCTTCTAATGTCATGGCTGTATACGCAAAAAGGTACGGTGGCAAATTGCACCGTACCTTTTGGGTATGACAGGACAAGAATTTTAGCCTAGAGCGGCTTCTTTCATGGCTTGGAGGAGGAAGCCTTGTGCATGGTCGAGCATCCGGCGCCGCATCACATTCATGAAATCAGCTTTGGTGCGATTGTACCAAGTGTGTTGGGCTTTACGCCTGACAATGGGTACTTTTTTTCTAGCTTGGATGATTTGACGAGCTATCCGCCTAGCTACATTGATAGTAGTAGGTATTTCGCCATATTGATAGCCCGGCACGTAGGCAAAACGATCAATTCCTACTCTGTTGACGTACTCTTCAATCGCTTCTAAGGGCATGGGAGCTAAATAGTTGAGGACTTTCATGTCCTTAAAACGCCCGTAGCCTCGAAACTCAATCACACCCGCAACCGACAATTGTCCGGCTGTTTGGATGATTTGGTACTCAAAACTATTTCGGAGGTCACCGCTCAGGACGATACCTGAGCGTTCGACGGCTTTTTGGAAGTAGCCAATGGCCTCCCGCGTGATTTCTTCGGCCAAATCGGTGGCTTCTTTTTGCAGTTCTTGGCTTATCATAGCAGTTCTCCAATGATGATGAGGTTAGGATCGCCCCAATTGACGGTAATGTTGGCAATGCGATAGGTCTGGTTGCCCGACAAAGGGCCACTGTCAAAGCCTTTGGACGGGATTCGGAGGCGGAAAGTGGAAAAAGGCGTCGATGAATAAGCGACCCTAATGTCAATATTATAGGTTCCAGCATTCAGGCCCGTGGCGGCGTAGCGTACCGTTGGGGCATTGTAGCTGGTGTTGGTGATAGGTTCGTCGGAGCCTATCAAAACGGCAAAAATGGGATTAGTGGCCGCGTCGGGGCAAGCATTGGTCAAACCCAGCGGAATAGCCGTGGCGGTGATACAAGTGCCGTACAGGTTGGCATTGTCTTGGGTGTCGAGGGCGTTGGCCGCGCTCTGCGCTTTGGCGTTGGCATCGGCTTGGCTCACCTCTGAGCCGTATGAATTGGCCGCTACCGTAATGGTCCATTTGCCTCCTACTTTACCCGCCGTGCAGTTGTTACGTTTAAAAACGGACTGTTGGCTAATGGCCACGTTTTTGAACGTAGTAGTAGAGGCGGCACAATCGGCACTGTCCCAAGTGGGGATGTAGCCTTCGGTACCAGCGGTGTTGGCTTTTTGGATACGGGGTTTGACATCCTCACCCGTATCAGTATAGTATTGGACCAGCAAACCGTACCTTTTTTTGCCGTTTCGCAATCCGGTAGATTGGTTCAGCTCACAAGCCGGGGCGTCGCCTCGCCAACCCGTGGGTCGAGCGGGAGCGGCGGCCAAAGTGGGTAATTGACTATAGGACCGCTCACTATTGGTATAGCGGAATGTGAGGGTACGAGGAACGAGCTTTTCGCGGTCATCGTCGGCAAGGTAGGTGTCATTGACCAAGGTGAGCGGAAGATAGGCCCGTTCGGTGACCAGGAAAATTTGCTCGGCAAAAAACAGTTCCTGCCAGTACTGACGCAAGGCCGCGTTTTGGTAGCGGCCATAGCCCACGGCGACCGAAATCTCACGCTCACCCGTGACGCGATTGATGACGCGTTCGGCCACTTGGGGTAAGTACTCATAGCCCCGAAACTGTTCGGCGGTTTCGCGCTGGACCTTCAGGGTTTCGGTACCGTCGCCATAACAGTCAAGGGTATCCCACATTCCAAGGCTATTTTGGAAGAGGAAAAAACGGACGTTTTTGGTGTAACGGCGGTCAATCAGATAGGTACGTTCTTGCGAAAGGCGTTCATTGTTTTCGTTGGAAACCCATACCGTATATCTAATGACGGGCTTGTTGGCGGCATTGAGACGGTTGTGTAAGTTGAGCTGAGTGGGTCCCACGGGGATATTGTAAACGGCCATTGCCGCGATGTTGGCTAAGGTTTTGGCCGTAATGGTTTCACTCGACCAATCTTCGTAGGTGATTTCGACGCGTAATCGCAGCTCCGAGGGGCTAGGGCTGAAATTGGTAAGAAAACCCAAAAATTCGGGTTGGTTAGGCCGAATCATCACCGCGTTGGGTTTCCAAGTAAGAAACGCGCGGTTGGCTCCTAGATAGGCCGTAAAAAAGCGGTCTTTGTAGGAGCTGTAATAGCTATCCTCAAAGCCACCCCGAAACACAAAGGAGGACGGTAGGAGGTTTTCGTTAATGAGGGTGTTACCATTTTTTCGGATAGCCTTGGTGTAAAATGGCAATACGACGGCTTGGCAGAGGGTGATTTCGTCGATTCCGAAAGGGGGCACGGTGCTTTCGAGCAATCCATGCAGCAGCTCTTGGATTTCGAAATTAGCACCGGGTAAGGTGGTGATACCCGCCAAGGTAGTAGGCGGCTCCTCGCTTGCTTCGAGGGTCGTGAGCAGCTCAAAACTCCCTTGGTAAAACTCCGGGGCAAAGACCTGAAGATAATAGCGGAGCTGGGAACGGTTGGGATAGGCAACGGGGTCGGTGGCATCGACGTTGATGACGATGGGCAGTTTGGAGAGCTGCAAATCTAAGTGAGTGAGGTTAGCTAAGTAGTCCATTGGCGGTAAATCTAAGTTCAAATTCTAGTCTCCAGCCCCAATGGTCGCCTGCCCATCCACGGTCAACGGCGGTTTTTTTCATGCCGCTAATCGTGCAATCGAGGACGCCCTTGGCGCGGTTGTCTTGACGCATTTTTTTCTGAAGGGCCTGCAAAAGTCGCATGGCATTGATTTCGGTTTGTACCTGAGCGGAGCGGTCGTCGAGGGGAGCCGAGCCGATGACGCTGATGCCGCCGTAGTAAGCTTCGATGAGCTGCCCGGCGCCGTTGTCTTCGGAGATGATTTCGGGTTGTTCGAGCCAGACAAAGGGATAGGTGAAGCCCTCTTTGGATATGGCATACTGGATACCTAACTCTACGCCTCCGTAGAGGAAGAACATATCCTGACTTGTGGCCCAGGACTGGAAGTAGGCGATGTAGTTTTCAAAATCGGCAGTGATAAGCATTGCTTGGGTTTTTGCCCAAAACAAAAAAATCCTGCCGGGTTAGGACAGGACAGGATTTTTTAGGTAGATACGTGCTTTAACACAATGTATTTTAAATGAAATTTATCTTCCAGTCTTGTTTTACTTGTTCAAGGTTTTCTTTTGTTAACTTCGATGTGAAAAAATCATGTATACTTTGAGCTTTGGGAACTAGAGAGTCTAATTCTGTTTTATTAATTCCCTCATAGAGGTCATTGTAAAGGTCTTCTAAAGATCTACGTATAAAAAATGGCCCCCTTTCTTTAATTATAAAGTCTAAAATATCGGTATGACCTTTGCCGATATTTCTTACGAATACGGAATACAATAGGATTATTTCCTGCTCATCTAACTCTGCATTTAACAATATGTCTACTACTACGCTGATTATATTGTGAGTTTTAGATAAGAATTCATTAAAAGATTCTATGTTTTGACTGATTATTCGTACGATAGAGAGAACTGAATTGTAATTCTCTTTTTCCAATTCCATCATTGTACCTAATTTACTAAGAGATTTTGTTTTATTTCCTGGCTTTTTAGGTCGTTTTTTTAACAAAAGTGATTTAATTTCCTCATTATATAGGCTGCTTAATTGTGAAAATGCTTCTCTTCCCGTCAATGTTTTGTCCTCCATTTTGATTGAAAACTCTTTTATTGCATCACTGAATCTGTCTAATTGGCTGTAAATGACACTGGTAGCGCGATTAGCAAGGAATTCCTGCCTTGCATATATCATCCCTTTCCTTTGTAATTCAAATTCCTGCCTTTGTGTGCTGAGTTGTATTGCCTGATAACAGATACTAAGAAATAAACCTATAATTGTGATACCTGATAACAAAGCACTAAAAGCACCATAGGAATCGCTCAACTGTCCGTTTTTTTCAAGATTAAAAGGGGGAACTCCAATATTTGATGCGTTTGGGCTTTCTATCAAATAACGTTTTTCGTTGATTAAAACGGGGAAGTTTTGCCAAGCGCAGAAAATCCAATAACCTAAAATTATTGCGACAACTAGAGGAGGTAAAATTTTTGCCATTTTGCAGAGGTTTATAAATGAAAACTAAAAATAGAGGAAACTTAGTTTTCTGCCAACCTCTCCTGCTCATTTAAAAGTACCTTTCTATGCTTGAGCCACATCCACAGGGTGTGGGCGTTGGTTTCGCATACCTTTTCAAAGTTGCCATGTACCCCCGCTGAGGCCACATCTTCTAAGGTTGCTATCCAGCCTTCGCCATTGTGGAAGAGCGTACGGCCATTGCCTCCCTCATAGATTTCGCGGTAGATTTCGTAAAAGCGGTTGTTTTGGTTTTCCCAGTACTGAAGAATCGCAATGCACATTCCGAGCCGTAAAGAGCCCAAACGTTTGGCCCTGCGCTCTGCCTTTAGGGAGTTGTAGGTTTGGCGGTCGTCGCCGTCGTAGCTAGGCAGTAAGCGCCTGATAGGTGTGTGCCATTTGCACGGGCGGGCAATGGTGGCAATCAAATCAAAAATACGGGTGGGGTGCCCTTCCGAAAAAGCCAGGTAATGGATGTTGGCCATTGCCAGCTCAATGCCGCTGGTATCGGCAAAGTTTTCGCGGGGTAATAGATATTGCCTGCCACGGTGCCGAAAACTCCTGAAGGGGAGCTGCGTTGCTTTCTCGACCGTCGCCCAGCGAAGGGCTTCGATGATTTCGAACCGTTGATCAATGCTGAGGCTCTCCCAAAAAGCAGGGGTGAATTTTCCTAACAGGCAGGCAAGGGCTTGCAAGAGGACCATTGCGCCGTCGGCGTCGTTGGCTTTTTCTTGTAAGAGCAATTGCAGCTCTAAGCCTTCAATAAGTTGGGTTTGGGTACACTCACCCCAATGCTGTGGTAGTAGTAGGTGAGCTGTACCGAGGGTTAATGATTTCATGCCACTGTGAGAACTTGGTTTCGGTTGATACCCGTACGCTTGAAGCTGATATGCACCCAAGCGAAATTGTATTCGTTGATTAATTGGTCAAACTCAATGAGTCCTTTCTTATGCAGGTCAAGGATAAACTCAAAAAGTTGTTGATTGGCTTCACGGCTGCCCATGTCGAGGTCGGCAGCTTCGCCCGTGAGGTGTTGGCTTTTGGGGGCGCCACCAATGGCCCGATTGAGCCGTAAACAGCGATAGCCCGAACTCACGCGCATGGGTTTGCCGTAGGCATCACGGATGGGCTGGAGCAGCCGCACACACAAGACCGTCAGGCTATCAATGACGGTAGCGGGGGGATTGAATTGTTCAGAAAAGCCCTTGCGACTAGCGGTCGGGCTTTTCAACATTTCATCCAGCGAAAAGTTAGGCGTCAGTTGCTGAATCATCATTTTTCTTTTTTTGAGGTATCCACGATTTCACCCGGTCCCAAACTTCAAAAACCCAACCCTTCACAATAGGCCAAGCTTCAGCGTTGGCCCCCTTCATGATGGACCATCCAATGCTCCAAACCCACATTCCAAACCCTCCAGAGAGGTAGTGGCAGGGTAAGTTGTATTCAATAATCTCCCCAAAACCGAAATAACGGGAAAGGGCTGGAGCGGTATAGATACCGAAAGTATAGCCCGTGAAGGCGTTGAAGAAAGAATCCTTCGTACTTAGTTTTTCGTCACGCATGGCCCTGAAAACGTAGGTCATCGAACCTGACAAGACGGCAAACTTGAGGGTCAATCCATACAAATCGAAGGTAGGTAAGTGGATTTGTAGGAGAGTAGCCGTAAGGGCAATACCTACGTCAAAGCTGTATTCAAGTGATTTATTCATTTGTGCATTCATGGCTGTTAGTAAATAAAGCTTCCAATGGCAATACCTATCCCGATACCCCATGCTCCGTATTTAATACGTTGCCATTTGAGGCGTCGGATGCGCTTCCGTATATCCTCCATGTTCCAGTACTGAAGGTCGAGGTACTTCAGGATTTTGGTACGTTGGTCGGCGTTCAAAAGTGCTTCCGCTTTGATGAGTTCTTGGGCGGCTTGGTGCGCTTTTTTGAGGTAGGGGTATTCTTCCACGACCTTGAGCAAGGAGTCAATCACTTGGGTAGAATGGCAGATACAGGCCGTATCAGGGACGGATTCCACGAGCAAAATCTTGTAAAATTCTTTGGCGTTCAGCTCGGCTAAGAGGCTTGTTAGCCCTAATAGCCCGCACACTATCCAGCGTTTTTTCGGCGGCTTCATAATTGATTTTGGCGTTTTGGGTTCGTGTTTGGAGTTGTTGCGTCCGTTGGCGTTCGAGGTAAAACAACACCGCAAGGATGATAAATGACAGGACAAGAAAGGCCAATAATCCCGTCAGGATTTTGGTTCTCATAAGCGGGCGATGAATAAGCGGTTGCCTTCGGTGCGACCTTGGTAGCGGCGACCAGCGTAGGTAAACTCAAAATCGGTGAAGCGTCCGGGACGGCTCCAAACATCTTGGAAGAATACGACCTTTTGGCCGTTGTTCTCAAAAACCACACAAAACGGGCTATGCCCTATAAGTGACTTTACGTACCAACTTCCGTCGCGGATTTCTGGCACTTGTTGGCTAGCGGAAAGGCTACCATCTTTGGCGGCGCGGGCAAAACTGAAGCTGGGAGCCAGGCGGCTGCCGTCCATGGCTCCTTGGATAAGACTGTAAGTATAAGCGGCTTTGACGGTGGCATTGAGCGCCATGAGTTCTTTGCCGATGTAGAACGCATTGCTTTGAGGCGTCAAACCTTGCTCATAAGTCCAGACCGAAAAACCTTTGGTGTAAGCACTGTTGTAGGAGCTGACACTAGCGGGGTTCCAAGAAACGGGACCGGGACACCAATAAAAAAGGTACTTGGCGTTGGTGAGTCCTAGAGTGAGGTTGTCCTGCCAGTAATCAGGGGGATACAAGGGCTTATTGTCGGTGCGGCGAGCGCGGGCCTGAAATGCCGGAATTTCGACCACGTGATTGCCGGGAAAAGTGACAAAGTTTTCCTCTTGAAAAGCCCAAGAGAAATATACCTGGTCTTTGTCGGGCCATGCCCTACGCCAAAGTTCTGAGGCATCAAGCGCCTTGAGGTAGGTGAGCTGAGGGCTGCTGTTTTGGCCGTTGGCGTCGGTGGCCGCAAAGTTGTTGTCATAGCTCACGTAGCCAAAGCCGGTATTGATAACCGCATTGGGATTGTTGCGTTTTTGGAGGTCACCCAGGCGTTGGTAAGCTTGCTCATACTTGCCGACGTCGGCATTGTTGTGACCATAGCCGGCATTGGGTGAAAGCTTCAGGCCGTCGAGCTGCATGATGTTGGGGGATTGTCCCTCAATATCCATCCAGTTGTAGGCCAAAGCCCCCCGCTCCCGGAGCCGATGCAAGACCGTGGTCATGTTGCGCGAAAAGCCAGGAGAGTTGTAATCTACAATCCACGCATCCCCGCCCGGCTCAAAGTCGAAGGCCATGAGTTGGTCAGTGGCCAAGCTGTTGGCAAAGGCAATGGCTTCTTGCTCGCTGAAGTCATGGAAACCTTTGCGGCTGGGTAAAGTCTCAATGAAGGCCCGCAGGTCAGAGGCATAAATCTTCAGATGCCTTTTGCCCGGTTGCCAGTTAAACTGTATGCTGAGTTCCTTTTTACGGGCGTCGGTTTCGTCGAGCAAGTCGTATTCAAAGCCATACTGCCGATTGGTGAGCTGAAAGGGTGGAAGTTTGGCAAAGGCTAAGGGTCTCCCAATCGGGTTGGGAGATTCGCCCACGGGATTCCACGTTTCCGTTTTGGGGACGACATAAAAAAAGACCTCAGACCGGCGAAAATCGGCTTTGGGATTGGCGTAGAGGGCCATCCACGTTTCGCGCAAGCTGGGACGGGCCACGGAGTATTTGGACAAGTGATAGAGCCGATAAGGGATAATCGGCTCTTGGTCGAGCTTTCCGGCATTTTCGTCCGTCCAGCCGTTGAGGGTGTAAGAAACCGACGTCAAACTATTGCCCAGGTCGGTCAGGAAAAGTTGCCCGTCTTTTTCGGAGAGCTGCAAATCAAGGTGGTAATCGGGTCGGCTCTCGATGTAACGCAACTCATAGTTCCCGGTTTGGAAAGTCGAGGGCAATAAGGGGTCGGTAAGTGGCTCCAATCGAATAGCAGCCCCCTCGTCGTTTTTGGTACTGGTGGTTACTGCTTCGGCGGGAGGGGTGGCCACTACGGGTGCGACTACAAAGCTCTTTCGCCCTTTCTGGGGGTCACTGCTACAATTGGTAGCTTTGATTTGTAGCTCATAGTGACCCTCCAATAACTTGAGCGGTAACCGAACTTGGGCGGAAGTGAGTTTGCCCGTGTTGCCCGTCGCCAAGGAGACGCCCGCTTGGGTGACCGTCCAATCGATAGCCTGCACATCGACGGCCTGAAAGGTGAAATCAAGTGCCTCTGAGGTAGGGGTAACCGTGAGCAAATCAAGGCCCGTTTTACAGGGTGGAGTAGTAACCACTGCCACCGTAGTGGTGGGCGGTGTTGGGGAGGACTTGAGTTGTTGAGAAACATACTCCCGCACCCACCGACGGGTGGCAGTGGTGTCCTTTTTGGGCTTTTTTTGGGCGTAGCCCGACACTGCTAGCAGTAGCAGCAAGAGAGAAACTAACTTTTTCATGGCTGTATAGGAGTTAAAAATTAAAAAGCGAAATAGGGTTTTGAAGGGTCGTTTTCGATAGAGGTCGCCCTTGGCTTTTTGGGAGGCTGGTACATAGAGCTGAAGTATTCGGGAAATACCGTCGCCGATGCCACACTATTGAGATAGGTAAGCAAGCGGTTTTTGAACTCTTCGGCTTTGGCCTGACAGTTGGCCAACATTTCCTGACGTCGGGCGGCATCCAATTCATCCTCATTGACAATACCGTCGGTTTCGCTGACCAAACGCCAATCCTCGTTGATGTTGAGGTAAGGAATGCTTTCGGCAAAGGCTTGGTGAGCCAAGGCGTACCGAGCCAACTTCCATGCTTTTTCCTCTTGGGGGGAGGGAGTGACGTCATCGTCGGCCATGCGGGCTATCCAAGCGGTCAGTTGTGGCGTACCAATCAAGGGTTCTAAGAAAAATTCTTGGGCGGTTTCGATATAGTGGCGAAGCGATAAGTACAAACGCCGCGACTGCTTGGCGGCGGGAAAATACTTGGTTAACTCCGTGGCCGACGATAGGAAAAGCGAATGGTCCAGCGTGTAGGATTCGGATTCGGCCCAGGTGGAGAAAGCCTCTTTGTTCTTTTCCAAGTACTGTAAGGCATTCTCCAGCGCAAGGTCCGCTTTGGCAATTCCCTGCTTAATAGAGGTCACGGTCATCCATTTGGAAGGTGGCCCCATGTTGGGCATTTGGGGTACTTGCTTACCTGCATTCGAAGTGTGCATATACAACCTCATACCACCCAGCAAATCCGCGTATTCGGCAATGGCAATGCGTAACCACTCCAAAAGGTGGGTTTGTTCGGTGCTAAAGGCATTCAAGGCCTCCAATTCGTCGTACAACTCCTGCCCAATCGCCGGAATGATGTAGACCTTTTCGGCCTGACGTACGAAAGGCTCGAAGGTTCTCCAGTCCATTTGTTGTTGAATACCGCCCAAGGCCGCTTTCAACTGCTCAATGTTTTTGATGATCATTGGTGAAAGACGTTATAAAATCCACCCCACGCCAAGATGAGGTTAGCGATACCGTAATAGAGTAAAGTGCCTAATAGGTGTCCTACTTTTTCGGAGGTGTCTAGGGCTGAATTGTAGCGAATGCGTTGGAAAGAAACCGCTAGACGAATCGCAAAAAAAACGATGACGAGTAATTGGGGCAGGAAGTGTATCATGGCTGTTGGGTGGGGGCTTGGGGTTCTTCAGTATTGGGATTTTGAGACGAGCTTTCGGGGGTCACATCGTAGGTATAGCTGCTGATGCGGTAGACACACAGGTAATTTTCAAGCTCTATGCCGTCGATTCTTTGGGCGATGCGCACGGGTTTGAGGAGCATCATTTTGTCAAAATGCGTCATAAAGTCTTGGGCGTAGTTGGCAGAGGTGGCCAGCTCCTTGCCTGAGGTACCAAGACCACCGTTGAAAGCAACCCCCGCAAGGTCAGCGCGAACGCCGTGGCCCGAGGCTTGGATGAGGTTGATGCTTTCAAACATTTTCAAGAAAGCCTCATCGTTGATAGGGTTTTTGAGGGGCGTGATTTTGACCCCTTCAATGACGCGCCCATCCACCGAAAGTTTGGAGAAGGTGAAAAGGATTTTGTTGGCCTTTTCTAGTCCCATGAGGGTATTGGCAATTTGGTCCAATACCTCTTTCTTGAGGATTTCTTCTTCATCTTCCGTTAGTCCCTCTTTCTTGAAATAATTGTCGGGGATGTCCACGTGGTGGGTTACGAAAAAGCCATTGTCAAAAGCCGCTTCGTAATAGTCCGGCACGCGGTTGGTGATTTTGGTGACGCGCTCAGTACCCCACCAAGGCTCAAAGCCGTAGATGGTTTGCCCAGGAATGGGGGCGCGTACGTGGATGATAGCGACGGGATACTTGGTAGGGTCAAGCGGGTCGAAGGCCGGGACTTTGACACAATCCTCTTCCTTGACGGCTTTTTGGTGACCAAACTTGGCACTAATCCAATACTCTAGGATGCGGGTTTCGCCGTCTTTGGGCTTGCGGGCGCGGATTTGGAAAGTATCCACGACCTTGAGCGACTCTACCTTTTTATTAGGACCGAGTGCCAGCCTCACAAATAAGTCCCCACCAAACGCAATTTGGTAGCTGCTTGCGGCTAGGTAGTCGTCTAGCTCCAAACGTTCGTGCCATTCGCGGTACTGCGGGCTTCGGGCAATGGGCGTGTACTTCAGCTCTCCTTTGACGACTTCTTCTTGGTGAGGACCGATACCCAAGCCACCGATGAAGTTACGACGGGTCAAAACGAATTGCCATTTGTTAGGCGAATCGCTCAATACCTGATGGAGCTGGAGCAATTTGTTGTCGTCTTTGCCACGAGGAACATACCCCCCTTTGGAATTGCTACTTTTTCCACCAGCTTTCTCCATGTAAGCGGCATCGACGGCGGCTCCGGCATCTTTTCCAAAGGTAACGGTGGCCGCTTTCTTCTCGCCATAACTTACCAAATAGACGTTTCCTGCGACTTTTTTAATTGCAGCCATTAATTGAAATGATTGATAGGTTGACCATTGAACGTGAGCAAAAAGTCGATGAACACCTCGAACTGATGACCGTCGGATTTGCGCAGTAGCTTGAGCTTTCCAGAGCGATTCATTTTCTTGCGTTCGTTGAGGGCGTTATCGCCGCTCCGTCTGAGGATGCAACCTTTCTTCTCCCCGCATTCTCCGTTCTCTTTCCGATAGGTCAGATTGAAAACAGCGTTCGGGCGGTTAACTTCCGAGAGGACGGCGCTTAGATTTATCTTGCTCATATGCCACGTTTTTTGTGAGTGGCAATACTACAATTGAAAGCTCACGCCTGACAGGACACAATTTTTTTGCGGGAATAATGAAGGTTTTGCACTCGTTTTTTTGGGGGATGCTTGTTTGTCAGGGCGTTATGAAAAAAAAGCCCCTTTTAAAGGGGTGTTACACACAGGAAGGTAGCCCGCACTTTATCGGGAGCGGCAATTGCCACCTTCCAATTTTGGGAATATACGCTTAGCGGCCTGAGAAAACGAAAAGATGATTTTTTCTAGGAGCATGGTTCGATAAGTACTTTTTACATTTGACCCAAAGCCAGTAATCAAGGGCATCGGTGCCATCGGTAGCGTACTCTCGGTTCTTGGTGCTCCGCTCACTGCTCTTGTCCTTGCCTATGCGCCTTGCCTTCTTATAGGTCTTGTCAGTAGTGACGGGGGTCTGGGTGAGGTTGATGATGAGTACTTTATTAGTGAGTTTATTGATAGCTATATGTGGGGCCCTAGGATTACTTTCCTCAAATAACATATTGATGAGGTGGTATTTGTCCTTATGAGAGGGGTAGCTTGTAAGCTCCCTTCGGTAGATGACCCAGCCCTCTTTAATAAGGATGTCACATATCTGGTCAAAGAAGGGGCGGTTATCCACCTTGGTAGCGGCGGAGGTACTATTGCCCCCGGGGTCGCCGTAAATAAAGACCTCTTTTTTTTCGTGGTTTTTGTAGGTCTCACAAAACCATTTGGCCTGTTTTTCAATAAGGCTGTTTTTTTGGTCTTTTAAATTTTTCTTTTCTGAAGGGGTTACTTTTTCGTAGTGGGAATGAATGACTTTGAGGGTTTTTCCGGTATCCTGACCTACGACACCCCAAACAATATCGGCATTGAAATCAAGGCTATAATCAAGGGGTTTGTCGGTTTCATAATCGTTGGATCGGTAGAGGAGAATACCCGTTTTTTCGTCGGGAATGTAATCATAGCTTTTGGTGTAACAGTGGCGTTCGGGATTGAAGCCGTAGTAAAAGCTGTTGGGGAGTTTACCCATGCGTTCGTTTTCGACCTCGACGGCGTATTCAAGCGGGTCGAGTTGGTCGCGTAGTTGCTGCTCAAAATCGGGGGGCAATACGGCGGCATTGTCCCGAAAGGTAGATTCTAGGAAAAGAAATTTGGGGGGAATGGCCTTTAATTCGTCCGAAGTGAGCCTGCTCCGTTGCTCAATCATGGCATTGTAATGCTCTTCGGTTTCGTAAATCCACATTCCTTCTTGGGTCCAGCTTGCGGAGCTGAAGTCGAAGAACCCTTTGTTCCAAGGGTGGTTTGCCCAGGGAGCGTAGTTGTTACCACGCCTCGCGGGGAGCAGCACTTTACGGACAAAATCACTGCTGATGGTGGCTGATTCATCAATGAGCACGCCGTCGATGCTGAGACCTCGGTGGGTTTCGGCGCGGTCTTGGCTGCAAAACTGGAGCGTAAAGCCATTGATGAAGCTAAGACAATATTGATAGCCGAGCCTGCCTACTTTTTTGTAGGGAGTGGTCCAGTGATCGGGTGGCCGAATACCTACCACATACACGCCCGCCGGGTTTTGTTTGGGATGGTATTCGGAATAGCCCATAAAGCCTAATGCCTCCCGAATAGCGGGTAAAACAATGAGGTCGAGTTGGACATAGGTGAGTCCCCCTACGACCCATTTGGCACGGGGAAAATCATTGAACAATTTACCCACCACAAAGCCTAACACCGTAGACTTTCCGGAGGCACGACCGCCGATGAATGATTTGCGGTTGGCTCTGGACCGCAAAAATTTAATTTGTTTATCGTTGGCGTGTATTTTGACGACCTTCTCGTTATTCATCTAGTTCCTGTTGTTGCTGCTTAAGCACGTTTATGTTATTGACGAAAATGAATTTGGCCGCTTTGATGAAATCATCAGGGTTGAGCCCAGTTTCATCGGTTTCGTGGAGTTTGGCAAGTTTATCGGCTTTATCGCGGGCAGTGACGGCGGTTTCGTACTGCTTGTCTTTCATGGCCAAGTTTGACATGAGGTCATAAAAAGCGATGCTTGCCGCTCGGCGCCCGTCCTTATCGACTTGATCGAGGCGACCATGAATAAACTTAGACTCCTCAAAAATGTAACGGGCTTGTCGTTCCTGAAGGTCGTGTTTACGCATGAGCTGACTACGTACCATTTCTTCGGTACGGCCCATGCAGTAGAGTGCCCATGCTTCGCGGTATCGTTCGAGCATTTCTTGCTGGGTGGGGGTGAGCTGCTCCCACTCTACTTCGCGTCCATAGTACTTGAGGTAGATGTCCAATCGGTCTTCATCTATCTTGAGTACCCGTTTTAGTTTTCCAATTCCTAGTTTCTTTGCCATAATAAAATAAAAATCACACCCCAAGTTGAGGTGTGATTGTGAAGGACAATAGGACAAAGTTTTTGGAGGCTAGCTCTTGTCTCCTTGTTGATGCACGACAAAATGGGAGTTAAGAAATCTTCTTTTATTTGACTTAAACAGTAAAAAACAGTATGTAATAAATTATTGCAACTTTATGTATAGTCAATGAGCAGAAACTAATAAATAGTAATGTTCGATTAGTCAAATTATCTTCAAAATTTTCAGTCAAATAAATAAAAGAACAAAAAACTTATGATAATGAACTTTGAAATGCCTATGTCAGCTAGCCAGCTTAAAGATCAGATGATAAATATGCTCCATTATCTTGATAGTAACTTAACCACTGAACAACCTCGTATTCCTATTTTTTTTGGCGGGGATAAATTTTGGGCTAGCGGGAATAACACATGTTATTATCCTACAGAAGTAAAGGGAGTAATTCAAATTCGAAAGATGAAGAGGTTGTATATTATTTCTCCTGAACTTAGCGAAAAGGTATACTATATTAAAAATGATAAATGGTTTGATAAGAATAAGATAGAGGTAAGTTCAGACCATTTTGAGTTTCTTAAAATGTTATTTAATGAGATATTACAGAAAGATACTGAAGAAGGACAAGAGTCTGCCAAATAATAAGTTTAGAGTTACACCAAGAAATAGAAAAAGGGAGCGAGTGCCCCCCTTTTCTATTCTAAAACAAACTCATCCCACTAGGGTCGCTTATGGCTTTTTTGGCTCGTTCCTTAAACTCCTCTTCGCGGAGCATTTCGGCCTGATTCATTAGCAACGCTCCCTCCTCAAAAAAGTGTTTCCAACCTCGCCCGACTCTTCGACCGCGGTCATTGTGTTTATCGTACGCAAAGTCAGGGATTGGATTTTTTTTGAAAGGGTGAGTGAGCCATGCCCAAATCAACGCCCAATCTACCAAACGGCTTTTTTTGGACCGACAAAGCAACAAAACCGCGTGCGTCAGAAACAAGCGTTGGGGTTCGTTAGCATCATCCTTTTTCTTTGACTGCTTCTCAAACATGCAGTACAAAGCCCAAATCTCCGATGAAATCGTCGGGTCTGCCAAGCCCACATCTTCGCTCGACATGATGCGGAGCCGCTTCCAGATGTATTCGCTAAAATTGCTTTCGTACAGCTCCACGGCCCAATACAGCGCCTCATCTTCCATGCCACGGCGGATGCACTTTTGCAACGCCGAGCTACACTCAAAAAAATCGTATCCTTTCTTTGTGATGATTTCGTACTTACCCATTGGTGATGATGATTTTATTGTTCAAAACTTCGACCTCTACAATTTGCCCAATCTCAAACCCGTGGAGCTGGAGCCATTTGCCGCTCAAGCGAATTTGTGGGAGCCGTCCCGCCGATGTTCTCCAGCGGTAGTTGATTTTTAAATGTCTTTTTGCGTTATTTGCCATTGCTTAGAATATTGGTCTTAAAAGATTGGTATTCCGAATGCCGCTCGTCCAAGCGGCATTCGTCATTTTAGAACAGTTTGGTTTGTTTATCTTCCTGAAAAAGGGGTAAGTCTGACCATCCCTTATTTCCTACTCTGCGGACAGTTACATTGGGGTTGGCTTTCACTGTCTCCTGCAATAATTTTTGTTGAATTGGGGGTAATTTCTTGAAATCCTTCTTTTTCATTTTCTGCGTTTTTTAGGGTTAAACATGGCCGCTATTTGCGCCTCAGTGATAAGCCCTTTGTCGAGCTTCCAGCTCACTCTCAAGCTAAGACTTAGGCTAAGTAGCCCTTTGCGAAAGAGACCCCAAGCGCGTACCATTACCGTGCGTACTCGCTCCATATGAACTTGCCACTTGCTCATTTTGCCCATTTGTTTTGAATGTCCGACAATGTATCCTGATTGGCTCTGATGATGCTCTCCATGTATTTTGAAGACTGAGACAATGTTTTTTCGATGTCGCCTAGGGCAACCTCAAAACCGTAGTGAAGCGAGTTCATAAGAATAGCCTTACGCTCCATCCAGTAGTGTTGTGGTTCAAAAGCCCACTTGATTCGACGATTGCAACGGGAAATCTCTTTCTCAATTTGCCGTTTTACTTCTGTGTCCATTTTGCTTAGAATTTTGTATTTAAAAGATTGATTATCAAATAGTTGTGTGTGTTATTTGATAGTGTAAATATCTCCCGACAGAACGGATTAAAAAAGCGTTTTCCCAAAAATATTTTTATAAAAACGCTTGATTATCAGTGATTTACAAAAATGATAGTTGACCAAATTTCCCCACCGTAGGTGCTTCCTTGACGGTCGTGGTAGCTATTTTTGCCGCTTCTTCAGCTTGCGCTTTTTTCTTGGCAAACTCCTGCTTGTCTTGCTGATATTGTTGCCACTGCAGGCATTGTTCTTTCTGAATCCTGACGATGTGAGGAATACCCACGACACGTATGTAAGGATTGATAGCGAAGCCAAAACGCCAATCATCGGGGTGCAGGCTGTCGATACAAACGGCCTGCCCTTCGCAGCCGTGGAGCATCATATTGAGGGCCGTCATTTTGGCACAAATCGGGTCTATGTCGCCCGCAAAAGTGTAGTTGCCCGGAAAGTGCGCATGAAACGCAATCAGCATGCGGCCACTGCCCGAGCAAGGGTCATTCATTCGGGCTTTAGGGCCTGCTTTCTGCTCACCCGTAATGATCGTGAGGAAGTCCACCACATCGGGCGGGGTGAAAAACTGCCCCAAGGCACTTGCTTTGTGGGTGGAAGAAATCACCTCATAAAAAGCCCCCAAGGCATCATACCATTTTTTGCCCCTATGGAGCATCTTATGTTGGAGCTGCATCCATTCCCTCATGAGCCCTTGAAAATCGGGGTAGCAGTCGCCGTAGCGTTGTTGGAGTTGTTTGGCTTTTTCGGCATCGCCCGTGTCCAGGAAACAAGCAATGGCATAATCAATAAAATCCGTGAATACTTCACCGTAGCCGTGTCGGTAGGCGATTTTTTCAAAGACGTAGTTAAACTCCCGGAGTTCTACCGGGACATCAGTCGTTTTAGGCATTGTTTTGGGGAATAAAAAAGCCCCTCGGTCGTGAGGGGCTAGGGGTTCTTAAAAGGGGACTTCTTCGAGTTGGGGTTTGAGCACGTAGCAGATTTTGAGGAGGTGTTCGACGTAGTACTCTTTGATGCCAAACCCGGTCACTTCCCTAAACCTTTCCTCTATCCGTTTGAGCTTCACTTCCGCCGGGTTTTTGTAAGTGCGTGGCCGGTACTTCATCACAAACTCCACGAGGTCTTGCACGGTGATTTCAAAGCCACTGTTTTCGCTCATTTCTTGGGCTTGGGTGTCGAGGTTAAGGCCGTCTTTTTTAAACCATGTACGGCTTACATCGGCGAGGTGATTTTTATCGCCAAATTGCTCAAAGTCACTTTTAGGGAAGAATGCCAAGCTATTGGCAATGGTGCTTTCCTTACAAGTCCATGCGAGGGCATCGGCTTTGGTTTCGCTCCAGAGTTTACCCAGCTCGTAAGGGTTTTGGCTGTTTTGGATAAGGTACTCACTTACCTCATTTTCCGAAATACCCAAAGGAAGAGGCGTAGGAACATGGATAAGGTGGGCGGCTGAATAGATATTAAGTTTGGCACATACCAACTTATCCAAGGTATTGATGTGCATTTTACGTCCTACTTCCGACGCCCATTCCAAATATTCCTTTTCGGTTTTGCCCGTAGTGGCGATGAAGCGGTCCAAGTGAGTAGTGACCCGATTACTTTTTTGAGGGATGCTTTGTTGTTCCATTTTGCTTAGAATATTTACTTTAAAATATTGATTATCAAATAGTTGTGTGTGTTATTTGATAGTGTAAATATCTCCCGACAGAACGGATTAAAAAAGCGTTTTTCCTGATTTTTTTTATTTTTTTTGAGGATCCTAGAACATTAAAAAGTGCGTTTCCAGCGAATAGAAGCACATTTTTTAGTGAAAAGAAAGAAGATATAGAAGGATACAAAAAAAGCCACTGAACACATCGTTCAGTGGCTTGCTGTAATTTGGACTTTTGGTGGACAAGGCTACAATCTCAGATGTTCAAAAACAGCATTTTAAACAAATTTAGTCGGTTATCCTTGTTGTACCCGACTGATAATCCGCTCACCTTTTTAGTCCTTCTTGTTCGTATATATGGAATGAGGATTAGCGTTCGCAAGTTCAAAGTTATTTTAAAATCTCAATAATCCAAATCAACAACCCAATCAATGCGGCCACCCCACCAATCAAAGCAATAAAAGGCCAAGCTTCTTCTAGCCCTTTAGCTCTTTTCTGCGGACTCCAATTATTGTTATATTTATTCTTCATCAAAAAGGTATTCTTAAGGTTTTCTGAAAAGGGTGCTTTGTATTCTGTTTAGACTTACGAAGCTCCACTACGTCTCCAAAAACTCGTTGAAGTAATTGGAAATCTTTTTCCTCGGCATCAATGTTCCTAAATTCCGCCAATCCTCCACGATTGACAAAGGTGTCTTTTTGTTTCCAATAAAAACGCGTATCCTTCCAAAGGAGCCGATGATGATGCGCGTTGAGGAGGCTTATCCAATAATCCTCATTGCAGATGATATCGGGGTTGTACCACAGCTTGGAGCCTTCCAGTACCCCGTGGGCGCAACCCGTCACGTAGCCACTGAGCCGAATGGGATTAAACGCATCGTAGCTAATGGGAGCCGGTGAGGAGCTAAAACCAAAGAGGTAGGCACCGGCCTCGTGAGCCGCGTGCGCGGTGGCTTGGATAATGTCATAAGCCTCGTCAGGTTCTACCGTCGTGGGCTCTCCTTTGCCTACATAAATTCGACTCAAGCCTTCAACATCATCATCCAGCATAAACACATTTTTGAAATGCTTGATGATCCAGTCCCGCTTCCGGGCAAGGCCAATCACGCTGTCGGGATGCGTCACGATTTCTACGCCCTTGTTACATTTTTCGTAGAGACTCCGTTGGCTTTCGGCCACGCACAAAATCGCATTGTCCACGGCCATTGTCGTCAGCACTCTATCCCAGCGCCGATGCGACGGTATCACTACCTTTACTTCCATCGCTCTATCACTTTTTGAGAGTCTACCACGTGCATCATGCCCACCTTGGAGCTTTTGTAGCATTTGCCCCGCTCGATGCCCAGCTTTTCGGCGATGTGATTGGCGTCAATCTCATTAGGGCACACTATCACAAACGACGTATACTTTTCGCTCATCACCGCCACAATCGGTAGCTCAGGCTCCTGAGCCGTCTCTTGGGTGGCCTCAGCAAGCTGCTTGTCTAGCTCCGAGAAGTCAAAACCAAAATCCCCAAGGTCTACATAGCGGTCAAACTCTGCCTTGAGCATTTCCAAATCAAACTCTCCCGCGTGGCTATTTTCGATAATCATCACCTCCCTTAGCTCCTCTTCGGTGAGCTTACGGGTGGCGGTACGTACATCTAGCTCGTAGTCGCCGAGGCCATTTTGTACCAGTAGCTCACACCGCTGATGCCCACTGAGCAGGGTGCCGTCAGCATCGCGGATAGGGATACCTATCATCCCATATTTTTGGAGGCGTTCCCAAAGCTTACGTTTTTGTTCGGCTTTGATTTTACGCGGGTTTTTGACGTGAGGAACCAACTCGGAGACCCGCACCCGGTCGGTTTGAAATAGTTCATTTATCATGATGGCTGTATTTAAGTTTACTCAGTTAAGTCCTCAAATGCTTCAGACTTCCAGTTGCGTCCACTTCTCTGCTGAAAATACCAATCAAATTTATGCCAGGCTTGGGCTATCAGGCTTGGTATATCCACATAAAACACCCCGTATTTTTTGGGTTCTATGGGTTTGAGCATCACGTTTAAGGTGTGCATTTTTTGCCATTGGGTTCGTAGCTCAATGGTCAAAAGCCCACCTCTTGGCACGTCATGAGAGTTGTGAACCTGAAAAAATAAACGACGCTTGCCGCTTACGACTTTCTTCGTAATCAAATGTTTTACGTTCATTTCAGTGCATTGAATTGTTGTTGGAGAATACTTAGCTCTATTTCGCCCTTCGAGATTTTGGTCTGATATTCGGCTTTTTTGGCTAGGGTATCGGTTTGAGCCATGCGCTTAGGCCACTTGTAGCGTACATTGATGCTGAGGTTGTCTATCATTTTGCTCAGGGTGTAGCGGTCGGTGGGTAGCTGACTTCGGTAGGCTTCGGCATCCCATTGCGGGGGCGTAGTGGAAGCTTCCTGAGGGCGCTCCCCGTGCGTGACTACGTAGCGAATATCATCACCCAGCGCCATCCACTTTTCCCGCAGGGCTAAGATCGCCTTGGTGAGTTCGGGGCAGGGGGTATTGTGCGGAACCGCTTGGAGTTGCATCGAGAGCGACCGCTTTTCGTAGTCAATCTCTGCCTGCTGTTTGCGTAGCTCTTCTACGATAGGGGCCACGTGGGGTGGAAGGGTGTCGCCGTGGGGTGTCCAAGGCGATTCGTTTTTAGCCAGGGGATTGGTTTGGCCTACTTGCTGGAGCGTAGCGGAGGGGGCCGCTTTGAATTGCGCCAGTGCTTTTTCGGCGAGCTGCAATTCTTCCTGGGTGGCTTTGCCTACCCTGAGCTGTAAGCGCAGAAAATTAACGTTGGCCTTGAGCTTGAGTCGCTCGGCGTTGGTCTGGTCTTCAGTCATGTTTTTTTTGACCAAGATAGCCAACGGCCTACATTTTTCGCGGGACACTTTCTATGATAAGTAGTTCGAGAAAATCCGTGATTTTGTCCAGATAAGTAGTGGCGTCGATGTAGGTATCGGGCCTTTCGTAGTGGTCAAAATGTTCGGCTGGATTCCGCTCCCGGTAAGTCTCCAACATTTCAATGAGCAATGGAACATCCACTTCGTGACGACGAAGAAAGTCAACAACTGGAGGCAGCTCAGGGGGGCGAATGTACATAGTATAAAAAAGCCGATTGGTCGCTGCGAACCCTTTACCTAAACACAGGCAAGCGTGTGGTACTTGCAACCACGCGCCAATCGGCAAGCCCTTGAGCTTGCCTACCTGTGTATTTACTAATAAAGGATTCGCGTCACAAATAAACAAAAAGCCCCCATCATTACGAAGGGGGCTTTAAAAAACTTTGCATTGAATTAGCGTTGACGGGTTTCCGAAACCACCTCTACTTCGTTGGCTTCTGCTTCGGTTTGCCGGGCTTCGGTCAAAGCTTCGAGCTGCTTCTTGGCTTTTTGCCTGATACGCTCGTTTTCATCATCCTCTTCTGACGGGGCTTGATGATTTTCAACGGGTTCTAAGCCTAGGTAAAAGGCTTTGATAAGGTCATCCACCTGTTCAAAAAAAGCGAGTTTCTGCTCAAAGGCTTCGGTGGTGTGGTCTAGGTCGCACAACTCCTTGTAGGTCTTGAGTCTGATTTCCATCAATTCATTGAGCGTACAGTCACTAAGCGGTTTTGCCGAATTATCTTCGGGCGCTGCGGAAAATATCGCGCTCTCTTGCGCTGCTTGCTCCGAATTATCTTCGGTGGCTATCGAAGCTATCGCGTTTTTTTCTGTCGGCTGCTCCGAATTATCTTCCGTACTAGGCGTTACGAGTGGCTCGTTTGGCGGTAGGGGTATTGGTGGAGTTGGTGCCGGCTTCGGCTGCTTCTCCGTCTGGTTTTTGGCCATTGTTGTCAGTGGTTTGAGGTTGAACAGATTCCGTTTCAAAGTAGGAGGTGACCCCTGCCTCGATAAGGGCCTCGATGTGGCGTTCGGACATATCCTCGCGGATGGTGATAAGCCCCTCGCCGGGTAATGCGTGGCGTGCTCCACCCGTGGGCACGTTCACTTTGTACTTCTTTTTCATCACTAAAATTAGGGGAAATAAAAGCCCTCTCCACGAAGGAAAGGGCTTATGAATTAAGCTTCAGGTTGAATTGGGATGGTGGCGATGAGGGTGTCTTTAAGCGGTAAAATATCCCACATAAAACCGTCCTGCTCACCCTTCAAGGTAAAGCCGCGTTTGTCGTTTCCTTTCTTACCCCCCTTGAAGCTCTGTTTCACAAAAATAGGGTTGTCTGAAGAACCTACGACTACGTATTGGCCGCCGTTCATTTCCAAAATATACACCGAACCCGCGTTCATGTTTTTGGCAAGCTCGGCTTGAATCTCTTTGGAGAAGCCCGCAAACATAAACTCAATAGAGTGCTTGTAGCTTTGGAAACCGGGGTCGCCCTGCTTTTCGCTCGAAATCTCCACGGTACCGTCGGGGCATTCATAAGCGGCAAATTTAGCCGTGGCTACCATGGTCGGTAAGGTGGTAATTTCGCCCGCGGTAATGTCGGCCTTTTTGGGCCATACCCCGTCGATAAAACGTTTTTCGGCCACCAAGAGCGTCCGGATACCACCGGGGTTTCCCTCTTGCTCACTGGTGGCGTTGAGATTCGCAAAATTTACATTTGCCATTGTCTTAAAAAAATTAGCTGTTAATAGGCGATTAGAAAGAGAAAAACTCCCTCACGGAAGGAGGGAGAGAGAAGCATTAAGGCACGTCGCCAAGCCAGAAAAGGCTATCCAAGGCCCAATCAAACCCTACTTGGAAGTCCATGACGTAGGCCAAGGAGCGGTCGCGCTTCGAGTAGTCAAACTCCAGACGCGTTTGCGCACTTTCGTCATCATAGAGCCACGCGAAGTTTTCGCGGGTGGTGATGATAGGCGACTCAAAACCTGTGAGTCCGGTAGTGGCCATCCCTGGTTCTACCAAAAACTCAATCATGGTGCCTTCGATTTCCTGTTTGTTGTAGCCCGCATTGTAGGGCGTGGTGCCGTAGGTGGCGCGGTAGTGGCGCTCATAGGCTTTTTTGTAAGCCAAGGGGCAAAGACAAATCAAGTCACTGTAGAAGTACTCGGTCGGAATCTTGTCTACAATCTTCTCAAACTCGGTCACGGCGTTGGCCGCAGTGATCGCGGCAATGGTGGCGATTTGGGCGGCGGTGATGGTACCGGCTGTTTTGGCGGCGGCTAGCTTCACAAACAAACCGTCCATTGCCTGTTCAGGCGTTGTGCCCGCATCGTTGCGCGTCCCATTGATGAGGGCCTTTTGACGCAGGTCGGTGCTTACGCGCTTCAATACGTGCTCAATCACCCACTCTTCAAAGGGATAGCTCGTTTTGTCGATTTTACCACCGCGTACCTGTCCGTACCAAGATTTGTAAAGCGACAAAATCTTTTGCTCCGTGAAAAGCAAATCCACCTTGCAAGGTTTCACTTTGGCCTTTTTGGGTTTGATTCTTACCGCATCATTGGTCGGGTTGAAGGTGCCTTTGGCCCCTGACTGTACGACACTTTCCAAGTACAATTCGGTCAACACCACCTCGTCATTGCCCGGAATCATCATCATAAACTCATCAATGGGCTTGATGGGAGTGTTGGGCAAACCACTCAAGCCGGAGCCAATCAACTTAGAGAAAATGGGTGCTTTTTCGGCACGCGCATAATCGGTGGCAGTTGTGGCCAATAAACTCAAATCTAAAGCGTCTGGCATAGCTGTATAGGTATTAAAAAAATGAAAAAATCATTACTGGTTCCAAGGCGCTTTTTCCCAGCTCTTGGCTTGGGTGCTGCTGTTGGTGTCCGAAGCATCCTTGCCCACGGTTGGCCCTTCCCCTTTCACGTTCTGGTACCAAGTGTTCAAAATCTCGTACTTGGGCTTCAGCTCGTTAAGCTCCCGTTCCATTTGTTCGAGTTTGGTATAGCGGTCTTGGGTGATGCTCACCATGGCACCCGCTTGGGGCGTGGTAGTTTCGGTGGTCGTGGTTTCGGTGGTGGTCTCGGTCGTGGTTTCCTCCGTACTCTCTTCCGATTCTTCGGTGGTTTCGGTCGTCGTGGTTTCGGCGGTTTCTTCGGCTTTGGGCTGTCCCACCACTACGACGGCGCCATTGGCTTTTTTGAAAAAACTTGACAATTGCTTGTGCATAGCTGTATAAAAAAATTAGTTGGTAGTCGCTTGTTTGCGGGCCAAAAGGTCGGCTCGTTGGATGGCATCGCCTAGGTACCCAATCCGGTCAGCCATGCCCAGCTTGAGGGCCTCTTTGCCATTGTACATCTTTCCCGTGAACACCTCACCGATGTTGGGGCGTCCTGCTTTGACGGTCTTGATGAATTGGTTTTTGATGGGGGCAAGGTCGGCTTTGACCTGCGCAATGAGCTGCTCACTCAGCGGCTCCACGTCGTTGAAAAGGGCTTTGTCGTCACTGCCTTCTGAGCGGATAATCGTGACCTTCAGTCCCTCCTTGGCATAGTACTCTGAAGCATCGACGTGGACCGCCAAGACACCAATCGAACCTACTTCGCTCGATGTCTCGCTTTCCATGATGATTTCGCGGGCTTGGCTAGCTATCCAATATGCCGCACTCGCGGCCATGCCTTGCACATACGCCACCACGGGTTTTTGGCTGGTCCGTATCACTTCGCCCAGGAGTTCGGTACCGTTTACCTCTCCACCGGGGCTGTCGATTTGCAATACAATCGCACTGATTTCGTCCAAGCTGTTGGCCTCCCATATCCAGCTGGCCATGTCTTCGGAGCCGTAGGAGCAGAGGTCGCCGTAGCGGGTCATGGCTCCCATGACGGGGATGATCGCTACCTTGCCACTTTTCTGAGCGGTTACATTCCACCCAAAGTGGTCTACGCCTTGGTTGTCGCGCCAATAAGCCATTGGTTCTATGGCGGAGGGTTCGACGCGTTCGGGTACGACAATCGTGCTATCACCTTGGGCAATACGCCGGGCCAGTAGCATCGACAGGGCATTGTGAAAACGAGGCTCAAGCGCCCAAGTACGTCCTATCAGGGATTCAATCGTGGTATTCATTGGCATACAAAAAGATGCCACGAACATATCCCAATCTTTAGCGGCACCACAGGACGCAAAAAAGCCCTTGAGTATGACCCAAAGGCTTTCCAACTACGCATGAAAAAACAATCGGCTCACCGATAGTATCTTAATTTCGGTAATTGTTGATGTCGATGTACTTGGCATTTTTCCACCACCAGCGGCCAAAAATCCGAACGGCTACATACCTCAAGTAATTTCGGTGAGGTGTATGAGGCGCGTAGGCATCCAGCAGATTCCAAAACAACCAGTCGGCGTAGGCCCGGCTGTAGATTTTGGTTTCGTAGAGGTAGTCGTGAATCAGCCCAGGCACCAGATAAGCACCTAGGGGCGGAAACCACCACCAAAGCCACATCGGGACAGAGCAGCCGTCGGAGACGTAGCCCGCTGGTACGTAGAAAAAATCTTCTTCCAGTACGTACCAGTCGTCTTTGGGGGCATCTAAGAGGTGCCTAATGGCGGGCGTAGGGAGCGCACTCATCCCCCAGCGGCCACCATTATCATGCCCATTGCGGCTTGCATATCCGCTTCTTTGATGGGCATCAATTGCCGCTCCCCGTGGATTACCACCACATTCTCGGCGGGTAGCCCTTCGACCATGGTCACTTCTTTGGTGACTACTTTGTTGACATAAAACTCGTGCATGGTCACTCCCCGCGACATGGTGCCTTTAATGGAGACCTCAAATTCGGTGTCAACGCCAAAGCCTAATTCGGCAATGGCCTCCGTGCGTTCTTCTTCGGTCATGCTCTCATAGAGCTTTTTAAATAGACCTTCTGTTAGGTTGATATTCATGGTTACCAAGTGGTTACGGATTGAGTGAGGGTGCCCCTCAGTTTCATGTTTCCTGAATTGTCCACATAAAACATGGGCGGGTATGTATTAAATTGGGTAGAGTCAAACTCTACGGTTCCTGAAGGGGCGGTGGTGGTCGTAGCTTCGCTGGGGTAAAAGGTAATGTTGTTGGCCGAAACTACGTTGAAGCGTACAAGGTTGTAGGTAGGACTTACCTTTATATAGATGTCCACCTCTCCGGTGGTGGTATTTTTTACGCACAAAATTCCCGCTACAATGTTATCCGCAAGGGGACCTTTTCCACCCGTGATGTACCATTTGTACTTATGGGTGGCTGAGGTACTGCCCCGGTTGGCCAAAATGTACCGGCTGATGAGCAAATGGTCAGCCGCCCAGAGCCGGGTAATAACCAGGTCCACGATGATGTTATCGTAGTTAGCACTACTCTCAAACTCCCGTAGCTTGGCAATCTTCAGATAGGTGGTGGCACCAAAAGCATTGCCCATGTCTTTGCTCATCTGGATGCCATTGATGACACCCGTCACGTTGAAGTTACCATTGACCGTGGCCACGCCCCCTGTCTCAGAGATGAGACTATCGTCAAAGCCCCCCGCCCCATTTTTCTTGGGGAGCCTTCCAGTGGTAGGGTTGACGGGAGCACCACCGATTAACTCCGACATGTAAGTGCCTGCATCAATGAGCGCGGTCAACACATCTGATGCCCGCACGCCCTCCGAACCGCCAATACCCCGTCTGGGTTTGGTGAGTTTAGCGGTCACGCTTGCGATAAAAGAAGCTAAGTTGGGGAAAGTTGGCATAACAATTAGGCGTTAAAGTCAAACGAAAATTCAAAGCTGAAGTCGGCTACGGCAAAAAGATCGGTAAGGTTGATGGTCTCAAGGTAGTAGGAAGGAAAGCCAAAACGCCCCGTAATGGATAGGGTGACTGCATTGCGGGAGGCCACTGAGCGAGACGACTGTACTTCTAGTCCCATTTCATGGCAGCCCGTCAGGTAGGCGGTACCGTTGTAATCTTCCCAAATGGCCGCATACTCACGGTAGCGCGTAGCTTGAACCCAACTCAAGACCTCCACCCGGTCGCGGGGGAACTCCAGCACGAAGTTGGCATCGTAATAGATACCATTGGCATCGCGTCCGGTGGTTTCGGTAAAGAGGCAGCTTTTGGGCTGAAAACCGAGTTTGTCTACGTTGCACCCGACGGGGATAATCAGTCCGTTGCTAGGAATGGTGAGACTATTGAGGTGATTGGGAAAAGTCAGCGGGTCGATGATGCCTTCCAAATGAGCTATATCAAGCAAGTACAGCGTACGCACGTACCCGGCGTTCGTAGCTTGCTCAAAACCACCTATTTCATTTACTGTAACCATAACAGACAAAGGTCAAAAACTAGGTTTAGAATTGGAAGGACACGTTTTTGAAGACCCGAAGCAGGCAGGACACAAAACCGCCGAAATAGGACAGCTTTTTGCCAAAACAGGACATAAAATCATCGGGCATCTTTGGCGCGGTTCACCACTTTGAAGGCCGCTGAGGTGTCATAGTCGTCGGTGTCAATGCCGTATTCTTTGTAGAAACAGTTGACGGCGCCTTGCTCACTGTTGAGCAATGACATCCGGCCACGGGCATAAAAAATCAAGGCGTGCTTAAACATCACCTCCATCGATAGCCCTACTTTGTTGAGGTGCTCATCGGTGAGGAGCTGACGATTAATTCGGAATTTGGGGATGATTTCGACGGTCGGTAATTTGACCGTTTTTTCGGGCAGATAATCCGCCGGGATTTCTGGCTCAGTGAGGGGATGAAAACTGAAAATGGCCGTAATCAATTCCCCTAGCCAATGGTCTTTCCTGATTTCGTAGGGACCTTTGCCTAGGTTGGAAGAATGTTCAAGAAAAGTCTTAACGTGCGGCTTGACGGGAATCGCAATAATTTTGTCAGATTTGGGAGCAGACATAAAATGCTAAGCGTTATATTTGAATTGGGATGTAGCGCTCAGCTATCAATAGGCCCCGTGCTGGTAACACGGGGCTTTGTTGTACAAAAGTATCTCTATCTTACAGTTTAAACCTAAGACTATAATTTAAGAACATTACTCTCTTTCACAATTTCGACAAAACTGCATGACACCCATCCTGAGGAGGTTTTCGACGAGTTTGGCCGATTTGGTGTATATCTTCATTTCGGGAATAACCAGTAACTCAAAAAACTTGACGTTAACGGCATTTTCCCAAATAATCCGAAATACCACAATGGTACGCTTCTTATCATCCAGCCAAATGCTCCCTTCAGTCAAGCGCCAAATACTCCCTTCGGTCAGGAGCCTGATTTGATGACTATTGTTTTCCATTTTCAAATAGTAGTTTTAATTGGTGTTGCTCATGATGTTTGCCATACTTGCGCCGCCGGGCATTGTCTTGGCGGTCGTGATTGAGGTGGCATCGCTGGCAGAGTGCCTTGAGGTTGCTCATTTCGTTGTTGGTCACGTCATGGTCGAGGTGGGCTATGGTGAGGACGATGATTTTCCAATCACCGTAGAAATGAGAGGCTTGGGCTTCTATCAAAATGGACCGGGCTTTTTTGAAGCTTTCAGGTTGTTTTGGGCCGTAAGATTGATAGGTGTTGTTTTCCCACCTCACTACCTGATAATTTCCCACCCCGCAGCATTCACAAGCATTCTGAGCCCTGAGCAGGACGGCGGGCCTGATTTCCGATAGCCAATTGGACGGATAATGGTTATAGTCAATAGGCATATCTTAACCCTTTCCTTGCTCCTTATAAGTTTGATAAAATTTATCAAAAGCGGACTGTAAACCATGAAGTCTCAAAAACTCATAATGAGCTGCTACCAACTTGTTACGTAGCCTTAATTTTTCTTGGGTATCGTTCAGTTCGATGTGGCGTTTTTTTAGACGTCCATGTAAGATTTTAAGGTCTTCATTCAGGTCATCCACCAACTGAACGTGCGTCTTGAGGTGACAAGCCAACAACCGATTTTGAACCTTGAGAGGCAGACTAAGAAAACTCATTTCTGAATTATCTTGGGGGTTCGAAGCTATCATTAAGTCCATGCGTAGAAAGTTTAGGAGGAGCCTTTTACAGGCCCCTCAAGTGATTAGAATGGTACGTCAGATTTAGGGGTATTGGGAGCAGGATTGGCAAATGTTCCGACGGCAGGGGTGGGAGCTGCTTGCCCTGGTACTACAAAAGCGGCGCTGGTACGTTGGATAGCGTTAATTTTCCACACGTCCACATTGGTGTATACTCTCTCTACGCCGTCTTTGTCTACTCCTTTACGTCCCTTTAGCCGGGCAAAAACTTCAATTTCTTGACCCAGCGTAAGATGTTCTACCAAAGTGCATTTGTCGTTGATAAGCTGCATCTCTGGAGTGTTGGGATACTCTGGATTGTCAGAAATATCCACATAAAACTGCCGAATCTTTGTCCCATTGGTGCCTACCTCTTTGATTTGGGTTGCTCCTAGATACTTACCTCGTAATTTGACTTCGTTCATAATTGTACTTTTTAAAGGTGAAAAATTGAATTGAAATAAAAACTATCTTTTCAAATCACCCCCTGTTGGAGTACAACACTACAACACTTTTGTATTTTGTTGATATACAGCACCTTAAATGCTTTTTGCTGTTGTAAAAGTGTTGTAGGCAAAACTACAATTACAACACCACAACACTTTTACAACAGTTTTACAACACTTTTACAACACTATAAATATTGATTATCAGATACTTATATATCATTGTTGTATTGTTGTATAAAATCAGAGGGATGATTTTATATTTTAATTTCTGTTTACTTGCTCAAAATCAAGCCCAAATTTGTCGGAGATTCTAGGGTAAGTGATTGACCAAGAATTTGTTACTACTTTGGTAGCTCTACTGGTATCATCCAAATCGTCGGGCGAAAAACGAATACCTTTTATGATTTCTTTTTCGTCTCTGCCTTGCTCAAAAGCCAAAATCTCCTGACGAAGCGTGTCTCTATCGGCACCAGGCTTAAAATTTATCTGCCGATATTTTTGCTGATAAATTGTATAAACCGATGGAAACCGCAGGTAAAGCATTTCTCCCTCAATGCGGAAATGGACCCCCGGATAGATAAGATTCTGCTCATAGGCGTACTGAAGAATCTCAAAAAACTCACTCAAGGCGGTTTTCTCAGATTGGATGTGGTTTTGGCGGCGGATGTTGGCCACTCCCATTTCTACAAATTCCTCCAGTATGCTTTCGGGGTCACATACCTCCAGTCCTAGGTTGATATGCTCATAGGTTTGCAGGATATAAGCAGGCGTCATCACCCGGGCCATGTTGGAAACCAGACGTTCTACCACACTCTCACCAGAGAGCGAAAATTTAATGCTCGTATAGAGGTTATCGTAGGCTTTCTGAAAGGCGTTTTCAATCAGTGTCCGGTATTGCAATACTTCGACAGTAACAGCCCCAAAACCTACTTTTTCGAGGTCACGTAGGCGGTTGAAGGCATCAATTTGTTGGGGGGTCTTTTTTTGCTCCGTAATAGGAACAAAAATACACCTTGAGAAAAATATGGGGTTGTCGGGCAGGTAATTGGAGGTAAGGGCCAAGGCGCTGAAAATATCGACCGAATCCGTCGCGTGGCTTGTGGTATCGCTTGCTCGGTGGTAGCCGTCGTTGTCGTAAGCTGCTTGCAAAAGGCCCTCGTAAGGAAATTCATTGTTGTACTCATCAAACCAAATCACGGTATTAGAGGCTTGTGACATGAGCCTTACCAGTGCCGCTTCAGTATTTTTGTTTTTGAGGTTAACACCCTGTTGTTCAAAACCGAATAGGTTCGAAATGCTTCTAATGATACTACTCTTTCCGGTCGATGCTCCTCCCTTCAAATACAAAATAGGGCTTGCTTTGGTATGAGCCACCACCAAATCCCGAAATACCGACATCAAGTAAAAACAAGCGGGAATGAAGGCATTTTCTTGCTTGTGAGCTTCGGACAGCATCGAAAACCATCGGTTAAAGCTTATATCGGATTCGGTAAGAGTAAAGCGGTTGAGTTTCTTCTTGTTGGTGATTGGCATAGAGAGGTACTTTTCTCCCGCTTTCACGATACCAAACTCATCAGGTTCGGCAAGCATTTGGGGACCTACTACGGCTTTATTGGCAAAAAAGAACACCTTGGATTCGGGATGCCACCCAAAACGTGAGACTTTCTCGGCGGTGGCAAAATCGGTACCAAACAAGTAGGAATGAAGCTCCCCCAAATAGGCATCGGTGATTTTGAGGCTAAGGCGTTTGGCAGCAATGGCGTCTTTGAGGCGTTTGGCCGAACAAAACTCCTCATGGCTCACTTCGAGATAGATAGGGGGTTTGGAGGGTTGGGTAAGTTCGAGTATCCAAGTAAGTTCCTCATTTTCATCTTCCGTGCAGTATTTGATAAAAATTTGGAAGTTGTCAGCGACCCTTACCCAGTTTTTGTTGCCGTAGATAGAAATCCCCGTGGGATAGTGGTACCACACTTTTCCATCTGCGGAGCTGTCATCATAAGCCTTTCTCTTTTTGGATTTTTCGGTAGGCTCTTCAGATTCAGAGGTTTTGGGGTCTTGGGTTGTCGAGACCTCCTTTTTCTTTTTTGGTTTGGCCTTGTGGGGCAGGATGATTTCTTGGCGAGGTTTAGAGATATCAATGCCATGTTGCTGGGCGGTGCTGAAAAAATAACCGGGTGTAACAAACCGGGTAGTTTTAAGGAAATTATCAAATTTTTTATCGTACTCATGGCCTTCATATTCGGGATGAAAAACCGCAATCCGGTGGTATAAGCTCCGGCCTACTTCGCCCAAAGTGGCAAGGGCAAAGCCCAAAAGCAGGCGGTTGTTGTAACTACTGCCTGGCTCACCGCAGATGTTTATACGTGCCTCTTCGATGCGCTTGACCACCGCCTCGGCATGAGCTGCTACATCATCCATCGGACCCGTGTAAGGTAGAGGTGTATGTTTCTTTTTGGGCAGTGCCAAGCCTTTGATTTTATACTCCAGACTGTCGGGGTTGTAATACACCTCCGGGTCATGACTCAAGAAACAAGCGCGGGTGACGTCGCAGCACTGTGCATCGGCGCTGGGGGAGCAAGAATAGGTTTGCTGAAAGTACTGACTCAGGTCGTAGAAGTACTCTTTGTGCTTTTCGGAGCTGCAAGCTTTAATCTGCACAACGATTTTGAGGCCATTGCCGCGCGGACTCACAAAACACAGCCTAACGTAAGGGTCAGACTGGAGCTGCATCCGGGTTTCGTCGAGGCTGCCTACATTGTCAAAATCAAGGCTCATTAGCCCACTGTGCTGAACAAGGTTTGTTTCAAGCCGGGTGGGCAAAAAAGTACCAGAAAAGGTGACATAAGGCAGCTCTTTTTTAGCGGCTTTTTGGCTTTTTTTGTCCGTAAAAGCTCGTATAGCCTGTATGAGTAAGGCATAGGTATCACCCTTGATTAGCTCCACAACCTGTTCGATTTGGAGCGTGTCAGAGGGGATTTGTCCCGCGTTAGTACCTATATTTTGGGTGAAAAAACTAATCATCATATATACTTTAAAAAATGAAATCAATCAGATAAAATCCCCTGCTCTCGTCCCCGACAACTGCCGGGGGGAGAAACTTTAATTAAACCCTTAACCTTGTTTCCACTACGGGAGCAGGGGGGATTGTTTTAGTCACCGAGTTGGGAAAGAAGCCGCTCCAGTCGGGTTTGTTCACGCCTAAACTCACTGAGCTGCCAAGGGTGGGCGTATTGCTGTGGGAGCGATTCTATGGCTTCTCTGACAATGCGCCTGCAAGCGGCCATTCCCGCCGCTCCTAGCTTCCATGAGCTTTTGGTACGGAGCATGTGTTCGACCTGAGCGACATTAGTAGGCGTCATCAACACGGTCGTTTTGGGCGACATTAGTTTTCTCTTTTGCATGTAGCATGAGGTTACGTTCGATATGCTCCACCTGTGCGTACTTTTTCAAATATTCGTTAGGAAGCAGCTCAGCTAGCCAATGAAGGCTCGTAAGATATCCTTTGAACCACAGAATGAGCCGTACAATTAAGTCCACATCTTTTGCCAACAAAAGGACGGTAATAGCCTCTTTGGAATTTCCTTGTTGGGGGAATTGAAAGATGATATCCTCAAAGATGATGAGGAGTTGTCGTTGCTCACTTTCGGAAAAATGTTGAGCCCTTTGCAGAGGGTGACAAGACAGTTCCAGGAGCATATCGTAAGTGGCCACCCACTCAGAAGGCCGTTGGGTTATTTGCTTAGTCGTTGTAGTCATTGTGATAGGGTTCATCCGAATTGGGGGTGAAAAAGTGGAGTAGAAAAAAAGCAGCTAGCATAAGAGCCATTAGCACAATGTTGCCAGTTTCGTAGAGTAAATCACACAGTTTTTTCATGAGCATTTCGGCTAAAATCGTTTGGTAGGATTCCCTTAAATATGAGGTAGCGTTCTACGTCATTTTGAGCCACACTTGAGCTATGTCTTAGTATCAGCTCGCGTTTGGTAGTTGCCAAAAAAGCCCAACCCATTGAGTAATTGTTAGAGGTATCCACCCCTCCGAGTATAGTATCATCCCAGGCAGGCATACCGTCTTTTTGAAGATACTCTTTACGGGCTACGATGAGCATACCACGCTCTGTTTCAATCCATAGATGTTTCATTGTGCTTAGAATTTGAATGTTAATTGATTGGTTTATTTATCCTTGTGGTGGGGGATTCGGAGCAGGAAAGGAGCCGCGATAAGCAGTCCAAGGGTTAGGAGTAGTTTAGTTAGGAGCATAGGGCCTATCTTTTGTTTTGGTCAAACTTCTCTTTTAGCTTTTGTGTCGTGGAGAACTTTGGCTGATAAGCTTCCACAATCCCCATTTTTTTGAAGGAATTGTTAAGGCGACTAGAGGGGGTTTCAAAAGTCTTTGACTTAGCCAGAATTTCCATAGCATTGATGATTCTAATCATCGCTTCTTCTCCAGCCTTTTCCCTCTTGGCGTTTCTTATGTCGTTGTAGCCACTGACGGAATCGAAATAGTGATCAATGAGAGCAAGCCTTTTAGACAGACGTTCTGCTCCACCACATTCACTTAGCAGTTCACGAAACCGTCGGCGTAGCTTCTCGACCGTTCGCTCAATAGATTGATTCTTTATCATAGAGAGTTTTGGTTATCAATCCTTACACTGTATTTTTACCATGTAAATTTTACCGTGTAATAATTACATGGTAAATATCCAACTTGTAGTTGGATTATCCAAATTAAACCAACAATTTTTTACAACTATGACGGCATTTTCTAAGAACCTAATAAAGTTTAGGAATGAAAAAGGATTGACACAGAAAGAGTTAGCCGAAAAGCTAGGGATTAAAAATCAGTCCGTATCAAAATGGGAAAAAGGCGAAGCTTTGCCTAAAGGTGAAAGACTAATGAAGTTGTGTGAGATACTAGGAGTCACGCCCAATCAACTGAGTTATGAACAAAATGGGTCCGGCGATGGGGTAATTGACTTGGGTGAAAAGGTGGTACTTGATAAGGCGGTTTGGGAGGCTAAGGAAAAAGAACTTGAATATCTTCGTGCTATTTATGATTTGAATAAACAGAAGGAAGAGCGAGATAAAAAAATTGAAAGTCTTAAAAATATTGAAACACCTGTGGACAAGCCCTAATTAGGGGTAATTCCTAAAAAAAACGATTTTGAGTGTTTTTACTCAAAAAAATTATCAAGCTGTAATTTATTTAATTGACATAATTTAAACCTTAAAACCTCTATTTATGAAGAAAAAAATACTAATAGGACTCTTTGCCCTAGTGATTGCTTTTTTGGCTTATCAAAGAATATTTCATGGAGAAGAAATTGATAAACGCAATGCAGAAAGGTTAGCTGAAACCATTAAAGAAGATTCATTGCAGCAAGCAGAAATGGTTGAAAACGTTCCTGCTCCTAATAAAGACAAGGCCTTGACAGAAATAAAAAAAGAGCCTAAAGTATTAGATGCTGTCATCACAGAAAGCAATGTACTCTATGCTTCAGTAAAAGATGATGGTACTCGAAGAGACGGATATGCTGAGTATCTATGCCAAGTCTTAAAGGATAATGGCTTAACTAATGTCCGTGTAAAAATCGTAAAGTACAATTCGAGTAAAGATGCTAAAAGAGACAATGCCTATGGTGTATTGCTAGGACAGTCAGATTGCCAATAATGGTGGCAAAACCGAAGAAGTATAATTGATTGTTTAACAGGTGCTTACATGTATTTTTCTAGGGGAATGGTTGTGAGTTCGAATCTCGCCATCCCGACAATTGAAAAGCCTGTAAGCCAAAAACTTACAGGCTTTATGTTTTTAAAGTGGCGAAACTACGCAATCTTGCAAAACTATAGTAATAAAAATGTACTTGGCGTGTTCAAGCGGGTTGAGTTGGTGGGGTAGTTGTTGTTCAAAATCCGGGGGGAATGGCCTTTAATTCGTCCGAAGTGAGCCTGCTCCGTTGCTCAATCATGGCATTGTAATGCTCTTCGGTTTCGTAAATCCACATTCCTTCTTGGGTCCAGCTTGCGGAGCTGAAGTCGAAGAACCCTTTGTTCCAAGGGTGGTTTGCCCAGGGAGCGTAGTTGTTTCCACGCCTCGCGGGGAGCAGCACTTTCCTTACAAAATCACTGCTGATGGTGGCTGATTCATCAATGAGCACGCCGTCGATGCTGAGACCTCGGTGGGTTTCGGCGCGGTCTTGGCTGCAAAACTGGAGCGTAAAGCCATTGATGAAGCTAAGGCAATATTGATAGCCCAGCCTGCCCACTTTTTTGTAGGGAGTGATCCAGTGATCGGGTGGCCGAATACCTACCACATACACGCCCGCCGGGTTTTGTTTGGGATGGTATTCGGAATAGCCCATAAAGCCTAATGCCTCCCGAATGGCGGGTAAAACAATGAGGTCGAGTTGGACATAGGTGAGTCCCCCTACGACCCATTTGGCACGAGGAAAATCATTGAACAATTTACCTACCACAAAGCCTAACACCGTAGACTTTCCGGAGGCACGACCGCCGATGAATGATTTGCGGTTGGCTCTGGACCTCAAAAATTTAATTTGTTTATCGTTGGCGTGTATCTTGACGACCTTCTCGTTATTCATCTAGTTCCTGTTGTTGCTGTTTGAGCACGTTTACGTTATTGACGAAAATGAATTTGGCCGCTTTGATGAAATCATCAGGGTTGAGCCCGGTTTCATCGGTTTCGTGGAGTTTGGCGAGTTTGTCGGCTTTATCGCGGGCCGTGACGGCGGTTTCGTACTGCTTGTCTTTCATGGCCAAGTTTGACATGAGGTCATAAAAAGCGATGCTTGCCGCTCGGCGTCCATCCTTATCGACTTGGTCGAGGCGACCATGAATAAACTTAGACTCCTCAAAAATGTAACGGGCTTGACGTTCCTGAAGGTCGTGTTTCCTCATGAGCTGACTACGTACCATTTCTTCGGTACGGCCCATGCAGTAGAGTGCCCATGCTTCGCGGTATCGTTCGAGCATTTCTTGCTGGGTGGGGGTGAGCTGCTCCCACTCGACTTCGCGGCCATAGTACTTGAGGTAGATGTCCAATCGGTCTTCATCTATCTTGAGTACCCGTTTTAGTTTTCCAATTCCTAGTTTCTTTGCCATAATAAAATAAAAATCACACCCCAAGTTGAGGTGTGATTGGGGGAGTAAAAAGGACGGAATTTTTAGAGCGCTATTGACTAGCTACACTTTTACACGCTTGGTGTTAAGCTATTTCAGGGATATACAATTCTCCTCCTCCGGCCGAAATCACCCCATTAACAACCGGCAATGACAACACCTTGTTTAAAGTCACTCTTCAAGCCAACAAAGGAGAACGATTTTCGTATCAATGGCAAAAAGACAATCAGGACATAGAAGGAGCCAATCAGGTAGCTTATGAGATTTCCAATTCGGGAAATTATACCGTGAAAGTCACTCACAATGGCTGCAGTAACGTTTCTAAAGCCATATATATAGTTATCAGCCCTATATTGAGTACAGAGCCAAGCAGTGCAGAGAACAATTTAAGCGTTTTCCCAAATCCTAATAACGGCACCTTTAAAATGGAAATACCCACTGATTTTAAAAATGGGAAAGTAGCACTTTTTGATATGATGGGGCATGCTTTACCACTACAGCAGCACGACGGATATTTTCAGATAAACACTCCCGCCAAAGGAAGTTATATTATCAATGTAAGCAATGGACTGAAAATAGTTACCACCAAAATTTTGGTTGAATAGTGTTTTAGTGTACCGGCATCTTCTCACTTGATGCCATCTCAAAAATGCCGGGCCGATTTCTATGGTTTAAACAAGCAAGTCCGGAATAATCTTACTTAGTTTCAAAGAGACAGCCAGGTAAATTGTAATAGACAATGGTTCAATTTACTTGGCTGTATATGTTGGTTGATTTGCACAAGGGTAGGGAAAGAACCGGAACTTTATTTCCTTCATCAGGGTTCGAACTTCGGTCACCACATCAGAATGGTTTGTGGTCCGGCATAGGTTGTAACATATGCCCTACGAAAATCAATATTCCTTAAATTTAAGAACCGGCGTTATTCCGTAGCTAATCAGGATATTTTGGCGATCCCTGTCCGTTTTCCATTGTTTTAATTGCACAAATGTCCCGTAGTCATCATAAATATATTCTTCGATAAAATAGGCGTTTTTTGATCCACCGTCCCAACTATCCAAAAGTTCCCTCCTTTCCAGTTTTCCCCGATTATTCAGGACATATTTATCGTCTCTAAGTGAGTTAACGGCAACTACTTTGCCGTCAACGTATTGAAAATCAAAAGAATATTGATCCGATGCAAAATAAACAAGATTGTCTTTGGTGTAAGAATTGATATGAAAATAGTCGGTTCCCTGATCAAAGTCGGTGGAAACCAGTTCGCCAACCCTCGGAGGCATAATAAATTGTTGGAATCCGGGGGAGCTTAGATTCCCGATTTGTTTTGTTAATCTTCCCTGTGCGTCGTACTGATTTTCTTCATAAAATTTAGTACCGGAAACTTTACGATGAATGAGTCTGCCGGAATTGTCATAGTTGTATTCCCAGGTTTGGATATCAGGCCCTCTTTTTTGAAATACCGGGTTATTGTATTTATCATAAACAGCTTCAAATATGGTTTCTTTTGCATTCCAAGCTTTTAAAAGTCTTCCCTTGCCATTAAAAGTGCGAAATATTTCGTAAACAACCTGCCTGTTTCCGGTTTTGATATTAAGATAATATCGAAGTTCATGTTTGATGCGATCGGATTCGCCGTCATACTCATATTCCTGATGAATTTCACGATCCGGATCTAATGTCTTGCCATCCGGAACCGTATAGCTATGTGGTAAAACAAGATCATTAAACCTCTGGATGGACTTAATAAGTCTAAAGTGGTTATCATAAGTTAATTTGACCGTGCTGGGATATGCTCCCCAAAGCCCGGGAAACCCTTCGCCATATCCTGCCTCAATTTTCGCTACTGTCGGAAAACCGTTTTCATCGAAATCTGTTACGTTATATTTAGGGCCAATTCCGCCGGTGTACATCCCATACTCACCATAGACATTAATGTTTTCTCCATAAACCAATATTCGCCGGTTTCTTTGGACATTGAGTGTGTTGTCCTGAAGCTGATTCTCCATAGGATCGACGAGGTTCTTACTATCATTGCAGGCGAATAAGAAAGTAAACCCCATAATGATAACAAATACTGATTTTGAAAATTTCATAGTATAAAATTTTAGTTCTAAGGGATTAGACATGTTTTATAAAAAAACAGTTGTATCAGGCTATTAAATTTTTTCAATCAGTCATTGTTTTCTTTCATTGGCTAAACAAACCAAGAGTATAGAAATCATGACTTTGTCTGACAATTTCTACTACTTTATTGTCTCACCAAACGGGCGTTTCACAAGACAATCTTCGACGTTAAAAAACTTTCAGAAATAGCTACTAAAATGTCTTTTAGTGTTATCTCACGAATCAAAGTCTTCTTAACTCATTGCTCAATGAGTTAAGAAGATTTAAAAAGCAGGAAAGCTACTATTTTAAAACAAACTCATCCCACTAGGGTCGCTTATGGCTTTTTTGGCTCGTTCCTTAAACTCCTCTTCGCGGAGCATTTCGGACTGGTTCATTAGCAAAGTATTATTCTTTGTGGTAAGTAAGAGGTTATTTAGTAAGGCTTTACCTGATTTTTATAGAATAAAGTTTTTTTAAAAAAAGTAGAGAACTGTGGAACTAACTGAATGCTGTAAATGTATCTCAACTAACGCAATAACAAAGTTTTGTTCTATGATGCATCTCTCGCCATTTTACTCCGACCTTATTAAGTCCATCTCGACTGGACGAGTGGGGAGTGTGCATTACATAGAGCGAAAATGTAGATAGACTAAAAAAACTATTCATATTTAAGAGCTCAGATAATTATTAATTTCTGAGCTCTTTTTTTACTTAAACCAAAACAAAACGCCCATGAAAAAGCAACTCGCAGCCCTTATAGTTGTAACACTTGTACTTGCAGGGAACACTTTATTTGCAAAATCTGAAAGTGGTTCTCGTTCGCATGGAATCATCGAAGGAGGTGTAGGCCGCAACCTTGTATCGGTAGAATCGACTCTTGACCTAATTCTTTTCGCAAAAAGTGGTGGTTTTGAGCGTGTAATTGTAGCCCAAGGTGGTAGTGGTACTAAGGGTGGCTTTGCCGCCAAGGGAGGCATTTCTTCAGGAGGAGGATAAGTGATTACATCAAGAAATAGAAAAAGGGGGCATTCGCTCCCCTTTTCTATTTTAAAACAAACTCATCCCACTAGGGTCGCTTATGGCTTTTTTGGCTCGTTCCTTAAACTCCTCTTCGCGGAGCATTTCGGTCTGGTTCATTAGCAACGCCCCCTCCTCAAAAAAGTGTTTCCAACCTCGCCTAGCTCTTCGACCGTGGTCATTGTGTTTATCGTACGCAAAGTCAGGGATTGGATTTTTTTTGAAAGGGTGAGTGAGCCATGCCCAAATCAACGCCCAATCTACCAAACGGCTTTTTTTGGAACGACAAAGCAACAAAACCGCGTGCGTCAGAAACAAACGTTGCGGCTCGTTAGCATCATCCTTTTTCTTTGACTGCTTTTCAAACATGCAACAAAGTCATTTTTAGGAAAGAATGTCAGGCTATTGACTTTTACATATTCATGTGAGGGCATCGGCTTTGGTTTCGCTCCAGAGTTTACCTATCTCATAAGGGTTTTGGCTATTTTGGATGAAGTACTTACTTACCTCATTTTCCGAAATATTTAAAAGAAGAGGCGTAGGCGGCTGAATAAATATTGAGTTTGGCACATACCGATTTGTCCAAGGTATTGATGTGCATTTGTCGTCCTACTTCCGATGCCCATTCCAAATATTTCCTTTCGGTTTTGCCAGTAGCGGCGATGATGTGTTCTAAATGAGTTGTGACCCGATTGCTTTTTTGGGGGATGCTTTGTTGTTCCATTTTGCTTAGAATGTTTACTTTAAAACACAGAATATCAAATAATTATCTATTATTTGATAGTGTAAATATCTCCCGGCAGAACGGATTAAAAAAGCGTTTTTCCTGATTTTTTAATAGCTATTTTTAGATAGTTACTGCCCTAATTATGGTTGTGGTCTTAATTTCTTAAAAATCCATGCGGCAAGTGCCCCCAAAAATCCAAGTAAAGCACATATGGCCATCATACTCACAATAGCGTAAATCCACACAGTAGGCGTTAGTTCGAAATTCATTATAGATGCTTTTGCTTTTAAAAGCATGGAGATAGTCCAGCCAATAGTTGCATCAAACGCACCTAGCAGAGCTGCATAGATGACGGCGGTTCTTTTGTTTGTTTTCAGCGATATAAAAAAGGGGATTAGAATGTAAATGGTGTAGGATAGAGGGTAAAAAGAAGAGTATTGGATATCATACACTCGTGAAATAATGGAGCAGATGGAATCTACTAAAGTGATGGAAAAAATCCCAATGTAGAAGATTGGGAGTCCTTTCTTTAAAGTTGTGCGAAATTGTGGCATTTAAAAAGGTAGTTTTAAGGTTTTCTGGAAAGGGTGTTTGCTATTCTGTTTGTTTTTCCGCGATTCCACTACCTCCCCAAATACTTGACTGAGGAAATGGAAGTCTTTTTCTTCAGCCTCCAAATTACGAAATTCTACCAAGCCCCCACGATTGACGAAGGTGTCTTTTTGCTTCCAATAAAAACGCGTATCCTTTCAAAGCAGTCGATGACGGCGCGCGTTGAGGAGGCTTATCCACTAGAATGAGGTACGGTCATCTTGACCGTACCTCTGTGTTAAGACTCATAACAAATTTTTACCCTTAGTCCTTTATCAATTCCCGCAAATTAACCCCGGCAAAGTTCAAAACGTTGCCGGGGTTTTGGACTGTTTGCTGAGCAATGATGCTTGACACAATTCCTGGAGGCGGCCCCCCCCAATGCCTAGAATAGGCTGCGGATTCTTCTTACTTTTGCTGTTACAACAAATTCTGTAAGATATGCTTCAGTTTTTCAAACCTTCTTCCCTCCACAATTACACCGACTTGGGATTGCTCATTTTGAGAATAGGAGTGCCTTTGCTTTTATTGACCCACGGCTATGACAAATTCCTGACATTTTTGGAGGGAGCGTCTGATTTTCCCGATCCGCTGCACGTGGGTGCTAGGTTGTCGCACGCTTTGGCCGTGCTAGGGGAGGTGATTGCCCCTGTTTTGGTAATGTTGGGCTTGCTGACGCGGGTAGCGGCTGGAATCGAAATCATTCATTTTTTGGTGGTTGCGTTTCTGATGCATGCCCACGAACCACTGAGCGAAAAAGAACACGCTTTGCTTTATTTGTTGCCTTATGCTACTATTTTTTTGGCAGGGGCGGGGAGGTATTCAGTCGATAGGCTGATTGCTAAATAGGCCGACTATCGTCAGTCACAAAAACGTAAAGGCAAGATTTTAATTAGGAATTTTTGGCCTATTTTTAAATATACGCTATACTAAAAAAGCGCTTCCTCGAAAGCGCTTTTTTGTTTGATAAATGATTGTTGGGAAGTTTTCCGACTTCAAATTATTCGCTAATGCGGTAAAACAACGAAACTCGGAAAGGAATATTTATTTTGGTAAGACTGCCTAAAATAGGAATGCTTTCTTCGAGATCTACTTTTGCTCCCGTTTTTATATCATTGTATTTGTAAATAGGATTATAGCCCAAGCCGCCTTCTACGCTGTAGCCTAGGCGTTCCCAAATAAAGCCTTTTTGACCAATCATCAGACCCGTAGACAAACGAGTGTGTCGGGTAGGCTCTTGAAAATCAATTTTGTCACTTCTAAAAATGGCGTAAGGGCTGACGTAAAAACCCGTGAGGTCATCGTGGTGACCAAAATAAAAATTACCTTTGAACCCCGCAATCCAGCCAAATCTTTTGACCGAAATATCCTGCCCATTTATGCTTGTGCCGTCGGCCCATTTGCGAAAATTAAGTCCTACAATGGGTTCGAGGCCGATATTGGGCAGAGCCGGAATTTCATAACTTACTTCTAATCTTTGACTAGTAGCACTCATCAAATTGAGTTTTACATCTTGCTGAGCCAAAGCACCGTAAAGGGTGCATTGCAAATTGTCGTTTAAGTTAGTAATTTACATTCTTTTAATTATGACACGAGAAGAGTTACATAAACTAATAGATTCCGAGTACGATAAACTTGAATCAATGCCCTTGGGCCACACATTGTACGATTTAGAAGTAAGGGTTGAAATGATCAAGCAGAAGGTTGGTCAAGCCCTGCTACAGAGCCAAAGCGGTGCGTGTAATGATCGTCGAAAAAAAAAAGATACTGACACGCAGCGGG
>NZ_JARNTW010000020.1:0-124648 GCF_029433105.1 Runella sp. MFBS21
ATTGGGGGTTGGCCATGTCGCAATTGTACATTAAATTTGGCGATAGATTACAAGCTGACAGAGAAAATTACCTCGGAGGCTGAAAAGGCAAAACTAAAATCCTGACACAGTTCAGCGTACACTCCCCACTCTCACTTAAAGTATCCATTTATCTAAACAACCAATTACCTTAAACCCTCTATCCATGCGTCTGAGTATTTACACATTTATTTTTAGTAGTATTTCCCTCGCCAGTCTTGCCCAGCGAGAAGCAGCCCAATACAGCCCCCGCGTCACGGGTCGAGATTCTATACTGCTTTTTCACGCTGAGACCGATGCCAACGCCAAAACGGAAATCCTCAAAACCAAAGGCCACGTACCCTACCTCGCTACCGATGCCCAAGGAGGGCTGCAGATTGAAACTTTTTAAAAACGCTTAGGTACTTTAGTTAAGTTCAAATCATAACAATAATGTAATTCCAATAACTATTCTTGAACATAGGAGGCATATTCATACTATTATCATCAAAAGCTAGTAAAGCTATGAAGTATCTATACAAAATCTTACTGCTAAGTATCAGCTTGGCCGCGAGGGTTGCGTGGAGCCACTCCCACGATGACCCCACCACCAAGCCACCTACTTCTACCCCCGCCGCACCGAGTAGAGTCGTCAGTGCCCAAATCGCCGATATGGATGCCGCCCTTGCCGCCCTCAATCAGCGCATGAGCAGCACCACTCCCGCCGTAGATTTGATGGCCAACCTCCCCGTAGTCGTCTCAGAAGAGGTAGCCGAAAGCCGCGTGGAAGCCCGCAAGCTTTTTCGCTACCTTGACCAAAATCCCGATAAACTCATCGAGAGCCTCACACCCGAGGCATTGCTCACCTTACCAGTGGGTTTGTCAAAATCATTGGGCGACAATTCGCGCATCACCGTAGGGATTTTGGAGGCCAAGTTTGAGAAAGCCGTCACCAAACTTACCATTTTTGTACGGCTCAACTTCCACGTCAGTGGCAGCAGCAGAGAGCTACTTTTTGGTGCCCAAGATGTTACCTTTACCCGAGAGGGAGGTATCAGCGGTTTTACGGCGGCATTGTTGGGCGATAAGCCTTATGATATAGCCACGCGGCAAGCCGCCCCCGGTCGAGTAGGTTTTACTTTTTCGACCACCTTCACCGCCTCCAAAGGGCTAAGAAATATCTACTCCGAAGCCAGTCCAACTTCCCAAGTTTCAGATTGTAGCTAGGCCTAAAACTTGGAAAGGCGGTCAGAATCTATTTTTTGTTGGTCACTGTGCCGTTGGGGGTTATGGTTTTATCTTTTTCTTGTGAGCCGTTGAGGACGTGTATTGTATAATCCGAATCTTTGAAATCATGGCCGATGAGTTCTTTTAAGTTTACTTCAAGGGTATGTTCGTGCAAGCTAGCATCACAGACTAAATCTTTGGGTCTGTTATAGGCTATTAAAAGGTTGATTTGCATCGGAAATGACTCCATGACAGCACCATCCCACACTACTCTATAATGTTCTTTGTCACAATCTCCCAAAATCTTAATGGTCAGAATTCCGTTTTCTCGCTTTATTTCTTTCAACTCAAAATAGGAAGTCTGAGTGGCAGCTGTGCGTGTCTTCATGTAGGAGTCAAATAGCGTTTTGTCTTTGATGACCTGTTGGTTTTCAGGGTCAGTGATGACTGCTTTGTCTTTTGAGCAAGATGTAAAGAAGTAAGCTAAAACGAAACTTGTAATCACGAAAATAAGGCGAGTTTTCATAATCTGTATGGTTTTAATGAATGTGTTTTTGTTATGACACATTTAGGGTTGTATTGGTTGGATAGCTTACAAAAATTAGTAGGTAGACTTTCCAAGTTTTGGGTTCTTGTGAGTATAAACTTGGAAAGTCTGTTTGGGAAATTTGGTTAGCCTTTCCAAGTTTCAGGTACTTGGGAGGTGAAACTTGGAATGTCTATTTTGTCAACAACTTACTTTTAACCACTACTTCAATTACTCGCTCACGGAGGTTGCGGCTGATGGGGATGAGGTGATTTTGAATCGAAAGTTCATTAGACTCGATGCTTTCAATTTTGGACGTGGCTACCAAATACGATTTATGAACTCGCAAAAACTTATTTGGGTCAAGGTATTCTTCTACGGTTTTTAGGGGAAGCAGCGTCATGAATTTTCCCCGCAGGGTGTGAATAATCACGTAGTTTTGAAGGGATTGAACAAACAGAATTTCGTCCACCAAAATCTTCTCGTACTTGCTTTCGCATTTGATAAACAAATAATCGGGTTCGCTGTTTTGGGGAGAATTTTGAAGTGTCTGATTTTTTAAAAAGTACAAATCTTTGGCTTTGTTGGTAGCTTTGAAAAAACGGTTGAAGGTGATGGGTTTTAGTAAATAATCGACTGCATCAAACTGAAACCCTTCTAAGGCGTAGTTGGGGTAGGCCGTTGTCAAAATAACCAGGGGAAGATTAGACCTGATTTTTAGAAAGTCCAATCCAGTCATGTGGGGCATTTGAATATCCAAAAATATAAGGTCAATGGGTTGATTTTCAAGTAACTTGTTAAGTTCTAGTGGGTTTTCTGCCACACCCACAAGGCTCAAATAATCTACCACCTCGACGTACTTCATAAGCCCTTCGCTGGCCAAAGGTTCATCGTCCACTATGACGCATCGTAATTTCATGGCTGCCTTCTCCAAGGGGAGTTTTTATAGTTGGATGGTTAATTTAACTTTAAAAAGTTTTACTCCTCTTTCTATCTCTAAAGTATGTCGGTTTGGGTATATCAAATTGAGCCTTCGTTCGACATTTTTTAACCCAATTCCTGAGTTTCCTTTTGTTTTTTCTTCATTATAACTATTTTGGAGATGTAACTGAAGTCGTTTTTCAGAATCTACTTTCAACTCCAATTTTATAAAATTTTGTTGGGTTTTTCCCTTCGATACGTGTTTAAAGGCATTTTCGACAAAAGGCAACAAAATAAACGGCGCAATCTCATGACCCCGAGCTGACTCATGGTTCAATTCAAAAGCCAATTCGGTTTGATTTTCGTTCAAACGCAGGGTTTCTAATTCAATAAAGTTCTCCAAAAATTGAAGGTCTTTGCTTAACAAAATCTCTTGGTCGTTGCACTCATAAAGCTGATAACGAAGCATTTGTGAAAAAGACGCGAGCGACTCCGACGCCAAATCGGGGTTTTTGTGAATCAGGACAAAAATGGAATTAATGGTATTGAACAAAAAATGGGGATTAATCTGTGATTTCAGGTATTTCAGTTCGGTTTCGAGATTGGCTTTTTCCAAAGTAAGGCGTTTTCGCTCGGCATTGAGCCAGTTTTTGCCGAGTTTTATACTCATTGCCAATGTCATCGAACCTACGGTAGAAGGAAAAGCCGCCGTAGAAAAAATGACAAACCATTGGTCGGGACGTTTGCCAAATAATTCAAAAAATGTCAGTTTTGAATAATAAGCGTTCAAAAAATAACCTGCCGTAATGAATGCCGTACACACCAAAACGGTGAGGAGTACTGTCAAAATATAGCTACGATATTTGCCCACATACAAAAACTTCGGAATCAGATAGTATAGAATAAAATAAGCTCCCACTGCTTGAAAAATAATGTATCCGATGAATTTGACAGGCAATTCTCCTTTAAAAAGATAATTAATTACTCCTTCAAAACTACCTACATTAATCATCATCCAAGCCAGATGGTTGGTAATCCAAAAGGGAATGTGGTGAAGTTTGTATCTGAAAAACCAATGAGACATTTGTGCCATTTTTAGAGTTGAAAATTAGCAGTTTATGACTTACAAATGTCCCAAAGATTGATGTAGCGTCGAAAATAATTGACGAAATGTTTTAATTCCCAACGAGGTATTTGTCTAATTGTACATACAGACTGTCACGGTCACTTGGTCTTTTAGCGTTTGATTCTACTACTTCCCCTTTTTTGTCGATGATTAAGTAGCGTGGCATGAGTATCGTACTGTCTTTGGTAGATTGGCGATAGAGTTTGGCGTATTGGTCTTCACTAATAAAAATATGATTTCCTTCTACTTTGTATTTTTTGATTTGCTCACGCCAGAGGTATTCGTTTCCTTGGGCGATGTAGAGGTATTTAATGTCCTTTCTTGTTTGGTATTTTTCTTTGAGCGGCTTGGTGAAATTCCTAAATTCTTGTAGGCAAGGGCCGCAAGTCGTACCCCAAAAATCCACATACACCACACTACCTTTAAAATGCTTGTTGTAAATCTCTTTAAACGAAGATGTATTTGGACTGATGGAGATAAGGTTCACATTTTCAGTGGAATCGAGCCTGTTCAACGCAAAAATTTTTATTGATAAAAAACAAGCTACTATTCCAATCGTATAAAGCAAAGATTGCCATACTCTGGCTTTTACCTGTTTTTGATAGCGCCAGAAAAAATAACTACTCCCTACCACGAAAAGCAGAATAGCGAAGCTTTTGAGGTACATAAGAAACATTAAGGTTTGGTTTCGCTCAAACACTCTGTCTAAGATGTTGGCTTTTTGGGCTTTGGTGAAAGTATATAGGTTTTGTACAACAATAATTAGTTCTTCTCTTACTTCTTTTTTCCAATCAAGGTAGTGGTGTACGATGTCGATTATGAAGCAGGGAATGATAGCGATCATAAGTGCTGATAGCCAAAAATAGGGAGATTTTATCATGAGAGTGTTAAAGTTTTGAAACGCAAGTTTAGCGCAAACAGCTCTCATGAAGTAAAAAGTGGTTTGAAATGCCCCAAAAATGGGATAAACAAGGGATGCAGGAATGAAGAGACCTCAACTCAGTGCTAATAAGTTTTAATTGCGTTTAACCTGCTGCTAAAACGGGGGTACTTTAGGTATGCTTTTCAATTAAAGCTGTGGGGTTTAGACCAAATCGTTTTTTAAAACTGGTTGAAAAATGAGCTAAAGTTTCAAAACCCAGTTCTAAATAAATTTCGGAGGGTTTCCGATTTTTCTTTTGTAACAAAAAGAAGGCTTCTTCCAGCCTTCTTTGCACCAACCAACGACTTGGGGTTTCGTTGAAAATTGCCTTAAAATCTCTCTTAAAAGCCGATAAACTTCTTCCTGTCATGTACGAAAAGCGTTGGAGGCTGACATTAAACGTGAAATTTCGGTTCATGAAAGCTTCCAAATTGATTTTTTCAGGAATTCCAAAATCAAAAAGAACATGGGCAAGTTCAGGCTGATTTCGAAGCAGAATGAGCAAGAGCTCTTCGTGTTTGAGCGCTTCAAACGCCTCGTCGAGTTCCATCACATCTTTATAATAAGGTTTCAACGAACGGATGAATTCATCGATCAACATCGTTGGAGCAACGTTGATAAACGCATTTTTGGATGGATTTGCCGCGATGGCACGTGGGTGTTTTTGCAAAAAATCTTTTAAAAATGCCTCTTCAAAACAGATGATGATGGGTTCAAATTCGTCGATTGAATCAAGTAAACTAAACTTTGCCAAACGATTTTTAAGGGCAATACCACATTGGCCTTCGTGGAAGGGGTAGTTTTGGTCGCCATCAAAAAAACGTATCCATCCTTTTTGGATGTAAAAAAAAACATGGTCAGGGATAAATTGTTCTCGTAGTATCGCCGACTTTTTATCTTTGGTGATTGCTCTCATGGGAGTTTTCGGTATTGAATCATACTTTCTGCCGCTGCCAAAATAGTCTGTTCTTGGGTTGCAATGGGTGTCCAGCCCAATAAAGTTTTGGCTTTTTGATTGCTAACATTACGATTCACGTTTCGTAGCATTACCCCTTCTTTTGCTTTGGCATTGAATAAAGATGCAAAAGAAAGAATCCAATCTGGAAGTTTTTTGGTAGAAACTTTTTGAGAAACTGCGGGAAGGTGTTTTTTCAACAATGTCGCAATGGCAGGGATGGAAATTTGCCCGTCGGCAGAGGCGATAAAGCGGTGCCCGTTTGCAAGTGGGTGGGTCATGGCACGGATATGTAAATCGGCAACGTCGCGAACATCGACTACGTTGAGGGGAATGTAAGGGACGACTTTCATCGAGCCATTCAAAAGGTTTTCGAGCAAATGGAAACTTCCCGAAAAATGAGCGTCGAGCGATGGCCCTAAAATCGCTACGGGATTGATGGTTGCGAATTCTAAATTCCCCCCTTTGCTTGCTATAAAATCCCAAGCAGCCTTTTCGGCCAGCGTTTTTGATTTTTCGTAAACCGACAAGCCCTTGAGATGAACGTCGGTCCAGTCTTCTTCGGTGGTTTGGGTAGTTTTATCAACATGGCTAAATCCAACTGCTCCAAAATTGGACGTCATGACGACTCGTTGTACCCCTGCTTTTTTTGCAAATTTCAACACCCGAAGAATGCCTTCCACGGCAGGGCGAATGGCCTCTTCTTCGTTTTGGGGAACGTCAAAAAAAACGGGTGAAGCTACGCTCAAGACATACTTGCAGCCGTTCATTACTTGCGCCCAATGGTCATCTTTGGTCAGTTCTGCCTGAACAAATGAGAGGCTTTCAAAGGACTCAATTCCGTGAGATTTTAGAGTAGTGATGATGCTTTCTTGGTTGGCAAGGTTACGAATGGTGGTTCTAACCTGATACCCTTTTTGCAAAAGTTGGAGGACAAGTTGTCTTCCTACAAAACCTGTTCCTCCGGTGACTAATACTGTTTCTTTGGTTTTCATTTTTATTCAGTTTGTGCCACAAAGGTCTGAATAAGAATCACGCCTCGCTTTTCTGAAAAGTCCAAAATTGCTTTCTTGAAAAGTCCATTTTTTTGTTTGATTTTTGTAATTTTACCCCATGAACAAGACCGAAACAATCGAGGATTTTTATAAGCTCAAACTGAACTGGATGCCTCAAAATTTGGGGAAAGAGATGGGGCATTTTAATGTTTTCAGACTGGAAGACTTTGTGGCAAAATACGCGCAATGTATCCCGTATAGTCGGAAAGATTTTTTCAAAATAAGCTTAATTATTGGAAAAAACAGGGCGCATTATGCCGATAAAACCATCGATATCGACAAACAAGCATTGATTTTTTCCAATCCACAAATCCCCTATAACTGGGAGTATTTGCAAGAGGAACAATCGGGCTATTTCTGCATTTTCACGGAAGCGTTTTTTAACCAATTCGGAAATATCAAAGAATACCCTGTTTTTAAACCTGGCGGAAACCCTGTATTTTTGATAGAAGACGAAGATTTAGAGCCGATAAAAACAATTTATCTAAAAATTTGTAGAGAAATTGAGTCGGACTATCTCTATAAATATGATGCTATCCGTGCTTTGGTGCTCGAATTGATTCATTTGGCGCAGCGAATGCAGCCCGCAACAGTTCTGTCTAACCACCAAAATGCGGCTACGCGTATTTCATCCGTATTTATGGAATTGTTGGAGCGGCAGTTTCCGATTGAGTCTCCTTTTCAACAAATGAAATTTCGTTCACCTACGGATTTTGCCGATCAATTGGCCGTTCATGTCAATCATTTAAACCGTGCTTTGAAAGATATTACGGGCAAAACCACATCGCAGGTGATTGCAGAACGTATTGCCCAAGAAGCAAAAGCATTGTTGAAACATACCGACTGGCAAATTGCAGAAATAAGTACTTGCCTTGGCTTTGAAGAATCACCTCATTTTATCAATTTTTTCAAAAAACACACGCAGCTTACACCTAAAGCCTTCCGAAGTGCACAAGTTGTTTGATTTTTGCAGTTATTGGTTTGCTTGTTACAACCTCACTCGGGCGTCTTGCTTCTACTTTTGTGTCATCAAATAATCGAAAAACATAACAAAAAATGGACACACAAAAAGTTTGGTTTGTAACAGGCGCGTCGAAGGGTTTGGGGCTTAGTTTGGTAAAAAAACTAATAAACGAAGGCTATAAAGTTGCGGCAACTTCAAGAAAATTGGAAGACTTAACACGAGAAATGGGGGAGGCTTCCGATGTATTTTTGCCACTTCAAGTCGATTTAGTCAATGAGCAAAGCGTAGCAAATGCCATTGCTGAGACGGTGGCAAAATGGGGGACAATAGAGGTCGTGGTCAACAATGCTGGGTATGGGCAATTGGGTACGTTGGAAGAATTAAGTGATGCCGAAGCCCGTCAAAATTTTGATGTAAACGTGTTTGGATCACTCAATGTTATTCGGTTGGTTATGCCGCATTTCAGGGCACAGCTATCGGGTAATATTTTCAATATTTCATCTATTGGGGGCTTTACGGGCAATTTTCCTGGTTGGGGAATTTACTGTGCTACTAAGTTTGCCGTCGCAGGTTTTACCGAATCGCTTGCGGCCGAAGCAAAGGCGTTTGGCATAAGTGCAACAGTGGTGTATCCAGGTTATTTTCGCACCAGTTTTTTGTCGAAAGAATCGCTCAATACACCCATAAATGAGATTGCTGCGTACAAAGAAGCAAGAGAAATTCAGGCATTGCATGAGACCCAAATCAGCGGAAACCAACCTGGCGACCCCGATAAAGCAGCCGCAGTATTGATTGATGTGGTTAAAAACGGTACGGCTCCTTTGCATTTATTTTTGGGACAAGATGCGTATGAGTTGGCAAAATCTAAGTTAGTCACCATTCAAAAAGACTTGGCAGCCCACGAGACATTGGCTACTGCTACTAATTTCAATTGAGGCATTTTAAAGGCGATTAATAGTAGCTAATCCTTCTTTTTGACCTTCTGTTTAATTTTGGGGTTTACCGTATGAAGGACGCATAGGACAAAAGGAGTTTGGCTTTACCCTGATTGTATTTGTGATTGGTATGTTTTTGATTCAAACCCTCTCCGCACTTGCCATCGGTACCAAACTCCTGTCCGAAGAAATTGTAATTCCTGTTTTTTGCCTGCTCGTACTGCCTATTGTTACGTTTTTATTGGCTCAAGGGGCAAAACGATGCCATGACTTTTTTTACTCTGCTATGTCTATTTCGATTGCGCCATTTTTACCCGAATCTCCATACTTTGCAAGGGCATTTTGGGCCGATAACGACCTGAGGCTGTATTTTTTGTTGGTCAGATTTATTTTATCCCCCAATTTAGCAGGCTTGCCATCTATTACTAAATAATATACCTTACCCAGAAAATTTATTCTACCATTGGTAATGGTATTATTTTTTCCAAAATTGATAATGGATTTTCCTTCAAAATACAGCTCGTTATTTTCTGCCGACCAATTGAGCTTTTCTCCATAAAAAGTGCCTGAAGCATTGGTGTTTATAGGATTATCCAAAACAGTTTTTTGAAGCATGTCGATATTTATATCGGCTGAGTTATCCAAAATAACCGTTTGTCGTTTGTTGGTATTTACACCGACTGGATTATCCAAAACAACTGTTTGTGGTTTATCTACAATTGTTTCCATTTTAGCGGTGGAGTTTGTAGTAATTTTTGTCTGTGCATTGCTATTTACACCCAAACTTGCGACTGTGGCTGCTACTAGCCCGATTGATTTTAAATTTTTCATTGAATCTGCATTTATAGTTAAAGAATCATTTTGACTATTGATGCGATTTTCTGAAATGGTGGCAGTGTCTTCTAAAATATTATTTTTTTTTGTTTCAATTATTGAATCGTTTTGTTCAAAATTTGCCCAAAAAACCAAAGAGGCTACCCCAATACTTAAAATGGGAACCGCAGCACTCAAATAAGTATAAAGAAAAGGGAGTTTAGGGTTAAATAGAGGTGCTGAAACACTGGAGTTTGTAAATAAATCGAATGAAATACTTTTGGAAGCGGAGATTTCAAAATACTCGAAACGTTTTTTACATAGTTCATCAATATTCCAAAAAAGTAAGAAAACGGCTGATTTTTTCTTCTTTTGATTGAGTAACTCCTTGATTCTCTTACGAGCTCTTGCCAAATGCGATTTTGAAGTACCTTCGCTAATACCGAGTTCTTTGGCAATTTGAGCATGGCTAAAGCCATCAATCACATAAAGATTAAACACCATTTTATGGTGCTCAGGCAATTGATTAATTACCGCTAAAAGCTCTGCTTCTGAGAAGTCTTGTTTTTCTTCGTACGTTGATTCTTCGTTATTTTCCACCTCATGTTGCAGATAATCAGTTATGTATTTCTGTTTTTGTTGACCACGTAAATATTGCAAGCATTGATTCACCATGATTCGCCGTAGCCATGCTTCAAATGGCCCTTTTCCTTCAAACTCAGCCACTTTTTCATAAGCCAACAAAAAGGCATCGTGGGCTAAATCTTCGGCTATTTCCCTATCTGTCGTATAGCGATAGCCTACACCAATCAATTTATTGATGTTTTGGCGGTAGGCTTTTTCCCAAAATGTTTTTGAGGCTACTATCAAATTTGAATGTTCCATAGATTACATGATGCAAAAAATAGAAAGGGTGGCAGGGAAGAACAAATAAATTTATCAAAAAATAATTTTTGTCAAAAACTAGGTAACACCCCTAACCCTTGCATTTCATCAATCAATCCTCGCACTTCGTCAATCGTATCTAGTTGAAAGAAAAAGTCTCGCTTGTTTTGATGAAAAAACAGCAAAATGAGGACACTATTGCTTTTAACATTTTTTTCAAACTTCGCCTTTGCGCAAATCACAGGCCAAATCATCACTCCAAAAAGAGAAGCTGTTCCGTTTGTCAACGTGCTGCTTTTGGCTGCCTCCGACAGTAGTTTGGTATCAGGTACCACCACCAATGAAGGGGGGAACTATCAACTTTTGTTGCCAAAAACGGGGCGTTTTTATTTGAAAGTCAGTGGGGTAGGGTATCAGTCGCGACTTTCTGAGGCGTTTGAAGTAAATGCTTCCAAATCGACCATTGCACTGGCTGATTTGACACTTTTGGAAGAAGAAAATACCCTGAACGAAGTAAAGGTTTCGGCCAAGAAAGAACTCATTCAAACCACGCCGCTGGGCAAAATTATCAATCTTCAAAGTAGCCTTATGACCAAAGGAAGCAACGCTTTGCAGGTACTGGAGCGATTGCCAGGGGTGATTTCGGACCGACGAAACAATCAATTTAGCTTGAACGGACAGAGCGGCGTAACGATCATGTTCAATGGCCGAAAGGTGCAGATGCCGATGGAAGAACTGATGTCGCTGCTTGAAAATACGGTGGCCGATAACATCGAAAAAATTGAACTTATCACTTCTCCCACTGCCCAATACGACGCTGACGGAGGAGCGGGGATTATCAATATTATCTTCAAGAACAACGAACTATTGGGGACGAAAATCAATTTTTCGGCTACGGCAGGGTATGGTTATAAAGAAAAAGCCCTTACCACAATTGGTATTTCTCATGGATTCAAAAAGCTAAATCTTAATGCTTCTTATTCGTTCAATCATGATGTTCGGAAATCTGGATACGCAGGTGATGGTACAGCAGGGGCTTCGTTTATGCTGGGCGAAACCTACAATACTTTTTATGGAATTGCTCGTCGATACCAAAACAATCATAATCTAAATTTTGCGGCACAATATCAGCCTAATCCCAAAACTACACTTGGTGTCGATTTTGTTGGAAGTTTTGATAAATCTCATAATTTGGTAAACAATGGAGGTACTTACCAGCTAAAAAGAGGGGATTTTTTTGAAATAGCGATGCTTTCAGATGGCTTGACGACCAAGCAAAACAATATCTCGTCGTTTTATCTAAAACAGACTTTTTCGCCTAAAACACAATTCAATGCCGATTTTAGCTACATAAATTATTCCAACAACAGCCCCGCAGGTATTTCTTTGGAATATTTTGATGAACAAAAACAGCCGATAAAACCCCAGTTTTCAATTTTTACGTACGGGAATAGAGGCGAAAGTATTTCTAAAATACATGTAGGTGTTTTTAAAGCTGATTTGACTACGCAGTTTAGCGAAAAAATCAATGCTGATTTTGGCATAAAAACGAGCTTTGCCCAAAATGAAAACGACAGTAAGGTAGAAAGAAAAGTGAACGATACTTGGGAAATAGATCCACGCTTGCAAAGCCAACTCAAAAGTCAGGAACGGATTGCTGCGGTATATTCTCAAGTTAAATATATGCTTGACGCTAAAAGTAATCTTCTTTTTGGACTGCGTTATGAATATTGGAAAAGAGATTTTAACAATCAAGATGGCGTATTTGAGATTTCAAAATTCTTTCCATCGGTGCTTTATACCTATGCCATTAATCAAAATTCCTCGATTAATTTCAATTACAGTCGCCGTATCAGTCGCCCTGCCTATACCGACCTGATTTCCAATTTGTTTTACACCGATCCCACTTTTGTTTTTTCTGGAAATCCATTGCTAAAACCTACACTCTCTGATATGCTCAAAGTTGAGTATGCAAAAAAAGGTTTGAGCCTTGGTATTTCAGCTCAATATGATTTGAATCCTATTTTGAGGTATCAGATTACCTCAAATGCCACCAAAGATGTAGGTATCTCTTCGCCACAAAACCTGGATTACATGAAAAGTCTGAATCTATTTTTGAGCTACCCTTTTCAACTTGCAAAATGGTGGAAGCTGACATTAAACACCCTTACTTCTCTCCGAGATTATAAGGTTTCTTACAGTCAATTTCCTGCCGAAAAGCGATATGTGTTTCAGAATCTCAATTTCTCACAACAAATCAACTTGCCTAAAAACTTTGAAGTTGAGCTTTCGGGCTGGTACAATATGCCCTATTTTGAAGGCCCGAATACAATCAAAGGCTTTGGTGTAGCCAATGTAGGAATTGCTAAAAAACTTAAAAATGACAAAGGAACATTATTGCTCACTTTACCCGATGTTTTTCGTTCGTTTAGTGTACATTCACACAACGGCGGCATGGCACCCATTGCCTTCGACATCAACACAGTGTCGAATTGGCGTGACGAAACGGTATTTTATCGGGTCATTAAATTGACCTACGCACGAAGTTTTGGTAAAAACACCCGCAGCGTGAAGTACGAGGCCAAAGATGAAGAAAGGGAGAGGGTGCAGTGAAATAGGGGCTTTAATGAACGCATTTTACTATATTTGTTAAGCAGGAACCTTACAACCAATAAGATGCAATCAGAGATAGCCCTATTTTTGGACTCCGTAAAAGTAATATGCCCTGACATTTCGGACGAAGAATTATCAAGGTTTGCATCAAAACTTACGACGATTGAGTTAAACAAAAAAGAGTTTTTTATTCACTCCGATAAAATTCAAAAATCAATTGGATTTATCACCAAGGGCGTAGTTCGCGCTTATTTTGTGGATGCAGAAGGCGATGAACGAACCGTTGGCTTTTATGCCGAGGGCGATTACGCTACCCATTATCCCGCCTTCATTACGCAAACACCGAGCCGTTATTCTATCCAATGTTTAGAGCCTACAACTTTGGTTTGTCTTTCGTTTGAGAATCAACAATTGCTTTACCAACAGTCGCCCGTTTTTGAAAGATACGGTCGTATCATCGCCGAGGAAGTGTTAAAGGCGCAGCAGTCTCGCATCGAAAGTTTTATATTTGAAACGGCTGAAGAACGCTACCTTCATTTTATGAAAAGAAATGCCGCCCTCTTCAACAGAGTCTCACTTTCTCACCTTTGCAGCTACCTCGGCATTGAAAGACAATCTCTTACGCGTATTCGCCAAAAATTAGCCCATAAATAGTTTTTGACACTTTTGTGTCAGGTACACCTTCGGTTTTGAGCCCACCTTTGCAGTATCAATTAACGATTTACTGCAATGAAAAAGAACATATTGCTCCTCTTAGGTCACCCTTCCGACCAATCATTTTGTAACGCACTTTTGGAGGCTTACCAAAAAGGGGCTGAAAGTGCAGGTGCAAATTGCAAGATTATTAAGATTGCCAATTTGGAATTTGACGTAAATCTGGCTGATGGCTACAAGAAAGGGGAAGCCATGCAGCTTGAGAAAGATTTGGTCGAATCTCAGCAACTTATCCAATGGGCAGACCACTTGGTTTTGGTGTATCCAAACTGGTGGGGTTTTATGCCTGCCGTTACCAAAGGTTTCTTCGACCGCATATTTCTCCCAGGTTTTGCTTTCAAAAACCATTCAGGAAAAAGCTTTCCTGAAAAACTCCTCAAAGGAAAAAGTATCAGAATAATGGTAACCATGGATACGCCAAAATTGTGGTTCTATCTCATTTACCGCGCTTCCCAATATCAAATCCTGAAAGACATTATATTCGGATACGTAGGTTTTGACCCGATTCGGTTCTCCACTTTTGGATTTATTCGAAAATCAACGGATGAACTGAGGGCCAAGTGGCTTGCTGAAGTGAAGCAATTAGGAGAACAATTGAAATGAAAAATAACAAACGGAAAAGCCGAACACCGATACACAAAGTAGGCCAAACAAACAAATAACAAATAAAATGAAAAAGTTGATTTTAGCGCTGTTTAGTGCAGCCTCTTCAGTATTCGCACTTGCATCTTGCACCAGAGAAAATGCAACGCCAAGTGTTCCATTCCAAACCTATGTGCTCGTACACGGTGCATGGCAAGCTTCCTACGTTTGGGAGGCCGTCCGTGCAGATTTAATCAAAAATGGTAATAAGGTGATTGTTGTTGAACTTCCCGGGCATGGTGCAGATAAGACGCCGCTTCACACGCTTACACTGGATGTGTATCGGGATAAAGTTTTGGAAGCTATCGCTCAATTAAACGAAAAAGTAATTCTGGTAGGACACAGCATGGGTGGAATGGTGGTGTCGGCAGTGGCTGAAAAAGCACCTGCAAGAATCAGCAAGTTGGTGTACATCGGGGCATTTCTTCCTACCAACGGACAGGCATTGGTTGAATTGGCTTTTTCTGACCCCGATTCAAAACTTGGCCCCAATCTCATCGAAGCTTCTGATAAACTGTCGTTGGATGTAAATAAGGAAAACCTAACGAGCTTATTTATCCATGACGGTTCGCAGGCAGCCAAAGAAAAGGTTTTGTCTAGCTACCGAGGTGAGCCGTCGATTCCATTGACCAATAAGGTGTCATTGACAACGCAAGGGTTCGGATCTGTTGAAAAAGTGTATATCAAAACACTTCAGGACGTGGTGGTTTCTCCAAGTTTACAGGACAGAATGATTGCGGGTGCAGGTATCAAAACGGTCTATCAAATAAATACCAGTCACTCACCGTTTTTGTCGCAACCTGTTGAAGTGGCCAATCTTCTCATCAAAATAGGGCAATAACAAATAAACAACTTACAATCATGGACTTACAATTGAATAAAAAAACAGTATTGGTATCGGGCTCCACAACTGGGATTGGCTATGCCATTGCAAAAGGATTTGCCAAAGAAGGAGCAACGGTGTATTTAAACGGCAGAACTGAAACGGGTGTCAATGACGCATTAAATCGAATTAAGAATGAAATTCCCAATGCCAAAGTCTTAGGAATAACGGCAGACCTCACTATCGAAGAGGGCTTTAACCACCTTAGTAGAGAAGTGACAGAGGTGGATATATTGGTCAATAATCTCGGAATCTATGAACCTGTCGATTTTTTTGAGTCAACAGACGAAGACTGGGCCAAAATGTTTAATATCAATGTATTGAGTGGGATTCGACTAACCCGTTTTTACATGTCAAAAATGATGAAGAAGAGTTGGGGACGAGTCCTATTTATTTCGAGTGAATCAGCTATCCAAATTCCCACCGAAATGATTCATTATGGCATGTCAAAAACGGCACAACTTTCGATTGCCAACGGACTGGCGCAATTAACGAAAGGCAGTGGAGTAACAGTAAATTCTATTCTTCCTGGGCCAACCTTTTCAGAAGGGGTAGAGCGCTTCATTGGCAACCTTGCCGAGCAAAAAAAACTGACTCCCAAAGAGATAGAGCATCAGTTTTTTGCCGAAACCCGCCCCCTTAGTTTGTTACAGCGATTCATCACTCCCGATGAAGTAGCAAGCGCTGTATTATACATTTCGAGCGAGTGGGCGGCTGCTACCAATGGCGCTGCCATTCGAGTAGATGGAGGGATTTTGAAAGGAATACACTAAAATACAGTCATGCGTAAATCAGGTGTTTTTGGCGATTTTCAAAAACACCTGATTCTGTGTAGTTTTGTTGAAGGAAGAAAATCGAACACAGGAGACGCTCCTTAAATAGATTGTAATAACTACTCAGAAAAATGGGCTTTGGGGATAAATTACTGTTCTTTTTTAGTGCATTAGGGGCGTTTAACGGTCTAATTCTGAGTCTTTATTTTTTCTTTTTTACGACAAAAAAACACCTGTCAAATTACTTATTAGGGGCGTTGTTGTTGGTACTTAGTCTTCGAATTGGGAAATCAGTTGTGTATTTTTTTGACGCAAGTTTGCCCAAAATATACCTTCAACTTGGGCTTACAGCCTGCTTTTTTATTGGCCCTTTTTTATATTTCTTCATAAGGGCCGAAATTCAACAAATTCAAAAGTTACCCAAATCGTGGATAGGACAAACGGCTTTTTGGGCTTTCGTCATTGTGGTGGTCGGAGTGGTGTATCCTTATCAAGCGGTTCCTTACTGGTGGAGGCATTACATCATCCCGCTTATTTATTTGCAGTGGGGAATTTACGTCATTTTTTCGGGGGGAGTAATTTGGCCGCTTCTTAAAAAAATACGGCAAAAAGAAAGCCTGAAAGCTTTTGAAAAATGGGTTTTAACCATTTTTGGTGGCGTTTTGCTATTGTTTGTCTCCTACGTTTGGGCTATTTTAAATATCATCAAAGGAAGTTACATCTTTGGGGCGCTTTATTTTTCTCTCATCATTTATCTGGTCGTGTTTATTTTGCTTTACCGTAAGAAAACCAACGATTTGTCTTCTTTTTCATCCCAAAAATACGTCGATAAAAAAATGGATGAGCAGGAAGTTGCGTTGGTGGTTGGGAAGCTAAAGCGCGCGATGGAAGAGAAAATGCTTTATAAAGACCCCAATCTGAAATTGAACGACCTTGCCAAAGAAATTAACCTTTCGGGGCATCAATTGTCGCAGCTTTTAAACGACAACTTGGAGAAAAACTTCTCCCTGTTTGTCAACGAATACCGAATTGAAGAAGCCTGTAAAATGCTTTCGATGAACGTGCCACTTACCATTGATGCCATTGGAGACGAAGTAGGGTTTAATGCGAAATCTACCTTTTTTGCTGCTTTCAAAAAGATTAAAGGCTTGACTCCCAGCGCTTACCAAAAACAACAAATTCCAGATTTATAAAACCGTACTACTGATTTTAACTTCCTGAACTTTCATCACCAAAGTTTCTTGAATTTTTGAGGTGCAAAATGAAGCGTTTTCATTTTGATAAACTCTAAAGAACTTTACGATGAAAAAAGGAACGTTGCTCCTAAGTTTATTGATCAGTTGCTTCTCGGCGTTTTGCCAAGATAACCTCACCGAAAGACAACAAATTGAGACTACGATTCAGCTCTATTTTGATGGCTGGGCAACTGGCGATACCACCAAAGTGGGGAAGGCCATGCACGCTTCTTGCCACCTGAAAAATTACCGAGATGGGAAGTTTATCGACTATTCAAGAAACCAGTACCTCAGCTTTTTCAAGCCACACCCACGACCCAAAAACCTGACTACGCGCATTGTAACCATTGACGTAACCGACAATATGGGAAGCGCAAAAGTGGAAATCAGTACTGAAAAAGACCTGTTTACCGATTATTTTAACCTCATGAAAACCAATGAAGGCTGGTTGATTGCGGATAAAGTTTCTACCCGAAAGTCGCACAGGGTCTTTGATATAAACGCTATTCAACTTCAAAAAGAAACCATTGTGGAAGGATTAAAACGTCCTTGGAGCATGGCTTTTATCTCCGAAGAAGAAGCACTGATTTCGGAAAAAGAGGGTGATTTAGTACTGTTGAATTTAGTGACCAAAGAACGAAAAACGATTCAGGGCTTTCCGACCGACTTGGAAGATAGCCTTGGGGGTTTTGGAGATAACACGGGTAAGTTTGAGGTATTGCTTGACCCTGACTTTAAAAATAATAAATACCTCTACTTGTCTTATGCTGCCAAAAGTGCGAAAGGTAGAACCACCAAAATTATCAGAGCTGTGCTAAAAAATGGGGTTTTGAGCCAAATAAAAGTACTTTTTGTGGCCGAACCTTTTACGTCTGAACGTGTACATTATGGTGGAGGAATGGCCTTCGGTAGCGACGGGAAATTGTATTTTACCATTGGCGAACGGCTATTCAACGAAAAAGATGAGCCTGCACTTCCCATTGCTCAAAATAAAGAAGACAAACGAGGTAAAATATACCGCATCAACCCTGACGGAACGATTCCTAACGATAACCCTACTTTTAGAGAAAAAGCCATTGCTGGTTTGTACGCCATGGGGATTCGGGCTGCGCAAGGAATCACCCTAAATCCTAAAACCAACCAACTTTGGTTTAGTGAGCACGGAACGCACCAAGGTGATGAAATCAATGTGCTCAAGGCGGGGGCTAATTACGGTTGGCCAATGAAAACCACAGGGAAGTATCGTTTTGCCGAATTTGACCCAAAGCCTATTGCGGGAAATGTTTACACCGACCCCGTTTGGTCGTGGTCTCAAACGGTTGCGCCTACAGGATTGCATTTTTATGCGGGTAGCGAATTTGCCGCTTGGAATCAAAACTTGCTCGTGGGTGGCTTGGCAAAAGGCAGTTTGTGGCGGTTGGTGATTGAAGGCGAAACCGTGAAGAGTGCCGAAGAACTGTTTGTCAATGACCGCTTGAGAATCCGTAAAGTGATACAAAGCCCGTTGGGGAAATTGTACCTGCTTTCGGACGAGGTGAATGGGAAGGTGATTAGGGTTAGGAATGCGGGATAAGTTTCAACTTTTCTCCCTTTTGAACCGATTTAATTGCTTGAATGTTTACGGGAGTATATTTGAATTTTACAACACAAAGATGAGCATCACATCGGTAGAAGAATTTTACAATGAGATAGACCTTCCGTTTCCTGAGGGCTTCAAAAAAGAAATCGGGCATTTCAATGTATTTGAAATTGACGAATTTATCAGGGGGCTGCGTGAAAAAAATAGTATGCCCTACAATCGTCGGGCCTATTATAAAATTAGCCTTATCCTTGGGAAAAACCGTGCTGAATATGCCGATAAAGTCATTGACATCGAAGAAAATGCGTTGCTCTTTGCTACTCCTTTGATACCGTATCATTATGTGCCACAAGATGCCGATCAAAGCGGCCATTTTTGCGTGTTTACTCCCGACTTTATGCTCAAAAGTAAGACGGGAATCTCTTTGGATGACTTGCCAATTTTTCGACCAGACGGCTTTCCCATTTTCAAATTGAATGATGAGAATGTGGAAGAGCTCAAGGCAATATTTAAAAAAATGCACCGCGAAATCGTGTCTGATTATGCGTACAAGTACGATTTACTCCGTAATTATGTTCTTGAATTGATTCATTTTGGACAAAAATTGCAACCTGCAACGGCCCTGTATTCTTCGCATAATGCCGCGGCGAGGGTTTCTTCTTTGTTTCTTGAATTGTTGGAAAGACAATTTCCGATTGATACGCCGCATCAAAAACTCAGCCTACGCACTGCGAAAGATTATGCCGATCGCTTATCGGTACACGTAAATCATTTGAATAAAGTGCTAAAAGATAACACTGGAAAAACGACGACGGAGATTATTGGTAGTCGTGTGACGCAAGAAGCCAAAATACTCCTTCGACAAACCGATTGGCACGTTTCGGAAATTGCGTATTCGTTGGGTTTTGAAGAAGTTGCCCATTTTTCTAATTTCTTTAAACGCCATACTTCTATTTCACCTGCTCAATTTAGAGCGTAGAAGAAGGGATATTTGATTTTTGCAAACATTGCTTTCGTTTTTGCAAACAGCGAGCCCGTAATTCCTCGCAATTTTGCATCAACAAATTAATCACATATCCCATGAACAAAATTGCATTAGTAACGGGCGGAAGCCGTGGATTAGGAAAAGATGAAGCCCTTCAGTTGGCAAAAAAAGGTTTTGATGTTGTAATTACCTATCAAAGCAACGAAATTGAAGCCCAAAAGGTAGTTGTAGAAATTCAAAAGTTAGGACAGAAAGCAGCGGCTTTGCCGTTAGATATTTCATCGACGAACAACTTTAATGCGTTTGTCGATGAATTGCAACGAGCACTAAGCGAAACATTTGGTACTCAAAAAATGGATGTTCTCATCAATAATGCGGGAACTGGACATTACGGTGCTTTTGCAGATACTACCGAGGAGGATTTTGATAAAATGGTCAATATTCATTTGAAAGCGCCTTATTTTTTGACCCAAAAACTGCTGCCTTTGATAAATGATGGTGGTGTAATTTTAAATACCTCGTCGGGGTTAGCTCGTTTTTCATACCCTGGCTCGTCGGCCTACGCTATGATGAAGTCGGGGATAGAAACACTAACGCGCTACCAAGCCGCAGAGTTAGGAAATCGAAAAATTAGGGTAAACGTGATTGCGCCAGGCGCTATTGCGACCGATTTTGGCGGAGGTAGAGTTCGGGACAACCAAGAACTGAACGGAGCCATCGCCTCCCGAACAGCGCTTGGCCGAGTGGGTTTAGCCGATGATATTGGAAGTGTGGCTGCTTTTTTGTGTAGCGACGAGGCGAAGTGGATTAACGGCCAACGCATAGAGGTTTCGGGGGGAATCCACCTTTAAAAATGGTTAAGAACTCGTTTCGTCAAAATAGCTAATTGCGACGCTGATGAGGGTCAAAATCGAATAGATAACGGCGAAACGAGTTTTTTCTAGCCCTATAAAGGCTAATGTCCCGAGCGAAAACATCGCGATTTTGAACAGATTTAACCACGGAAATCGAATGCGCATGGAAGATTTGGGGGCGGCGTATATTCCCCAAAGTGCAGCAACTGCAACAAAAAGTATGATGGCAAACGCCCACTTGGTCAATATCGTTTTTCCAGAGGAATAACCCCAAAAGGCAACACTAAAAATAAGGACAAGCTCCAACCCAAAGGCTAACAGGTAATTGATGTAGCGGAGAGTTTGCATGGGTAGTTGAGGTTTGGTCATTTGGTGGCACGAATGTATTTAAAATGACACAAACTTTTCCCTTTTTGACTTTTAATTGATATTGTGTATAAAAAAAGCCGCTCCTAGGAACGGCTTTTTACTAATTTATTTCTACGACTAATTCCTCTAGAGGACGTCGATATTTTGGCATCGGTAAATTCCAATCAGTTACGGTATCTCGGTAGCCTAGGGGTAGCAAAATCTGACTTTTTAGGCCATAAGTGTTTAATTCAAGGAGTTGATCTAATTCGGCGTTGTTGAAACCTTCCATCGGAGTCGAATCTATACCTACTTCTGCGGCGGCCACCATTGCCATAGAGGCCGAAATATAGGTTTGGCGAGCTAGGTGGTTGGCCTGCCATGTTTCGCCAAGAGGAGTGTACAGGTCTAAAAGTAATTTTTTATAATCTTCAAGCTGATTCGTAGTCATTCCTCTGCCTATTTCTACTTTTCGGAAAGTTTCCGATAATCGCTCTTCCGAGTATTTGTCCCAGCTAGCAAAAACCAATAAATGCGAGCATTCGTTGATTTGGGGCTGATTCATGGCAATGACCTTTATTTTGTCAAGAAGTGTTTTTTCGCTAATGACGAAAATTTTGTAAGCCTGCAAACCAGATGATGAAGGTGCCAAGCGTGCTGCTTCTAAAATGTAATCCAGCTTTTCTTTGGGGATGAGTTGGCCGTTATACCTTTTGGTGGCATATCTCCATTGGAGAATTTCATGTGTATTCATTTGATTTTATATTTATTTTTTGTCAAAAGTAGGGACAAAAAGTAACTATGTGTATATTTGTCATAGAGACAATAAATCAACCAAATAACTTACAAGAAACATGATGACAAAAGAGAAATCAAGTGAATGCCACGGTACAATTAGGGCAATTCATGATGTTATGGACATCATTGGAGGTCGATGGAAAATTTCTATTATTGCTTGTTTATGCTTTGATAATATGCGGTACAGCGATTTGCTTAGAAAAGTGGAGGGGATTTCGGGTAAAGTATTGAGTCGGGAATTGAAAGATTTGGAAATCAATCAGTTGATAGCCAGAACTGTCATTAGTACACAGCCATTTGCGGTAGAATACTCCATGACCGAGTATGGAAGAAGCTTAAAAGAAATGACGGAGGTTATTGCAAGTTGGGGTATAGCCCATCGAGCCAGAATAATGGAGCATGAAGTTGTAGCTTGAAATGAGTGCTAAAAATGAGGTTCTCGAAGAAGGAGAACATTGCTGTCAAAAATGTATTTTCATTCCTTCATGACTTGCCCGAAACCCTAAGTTTTCGTAAAAACGAATGGCCTCGGGTCGTTTTTTGTCCGTGGTAAGTTGGAGAAGGTGAGCGCCGCGTTCTGTAGAACGTTGAATTGCCCATTCAAAAAAAAGGTGTCCGATACCTTGACCACGATAATCTTTTCTAATACGCACGGCCTCAATTTGAGCTCTGATTCCACCTTGGTAGGTCAAATATGGGATGAAAGTCAATTGTAAAGTTCCAATAATTTCGGCGTTTTCGTTTTCAACAATAATCAATTCTTGGTTTTCATCTTTATCAATGTTGGCGAATGCTTGGTAATAAATTTCGGGAAGTGGGTCTCGAAAATCTTCACGCAATTGCCCTAAATCATCATCGGCCAACATTTGTACAATGAAAAATACGTCTTCTTTCGTGGCTTTTCTAAATATTAAATTCATAGAGGAATAGTAAAAAAGGAACAGACAAATTTACAAAATAGGAGCTACATTTTTTCGGAAGGCGGTAGGATTGTTGCCCGTGTATTTTCGGAATTGTTTGCAAAAATGACTTTCGTCCGTAAAACCAAATTCATGCGCAATTTCGGTCAAGGTCATGGAGCTGTAGAGAAGCCTAGCTTCAATCAACTTGATGCGATGCTTTATGATAAATTGTTTGAGCGATTCTCCCGTTTGTTTTTTAAAAAAGATACTTACGTAAGTCGGCGCTAGGTGAAACTCCTCGGCAATTCGTTCCATACTGAGTTTTTCGGGCTCATAAATATGCTGTTTGATGTACCTCAATATCGCTTCGGCGGCATTCGATTCTTCCGATTTGGCGGGAGTTTGTTGGGAGAGGTTACGAGCCAAAATCAGCAAAATACTTCGCATCAAACTATCACGTAGTATCTCAAAATGTGCTGAGTGAGGGTTATCGTATTCATTTTCAAGTACTTTGAGAAGTTGATGTAGTTTCTCTTTTTCTTGCTTGTCATGCACAATGCTTCCTCGGCTTTGGGTAGAAGTAAACAACAACGATTGAAAAATTTGTTGCCAATATTTATCAGTATCTGTTTTGCTATACGATTCATTAAATCTAATAAAACAAAACTCAGTAATCGACTGTATATCAAACGAATGGAAGTCTTCTGGACCTAACAAAAATACATCTCCTTGCCCGTAAGGGTAAGTATTGCCATTGATGTTGTGGACACCAAACCCCTTCAGAATAAAGATGATTTCGTAATAGGTATGCTTGTGTACGGGGTGTTCCCACTGAGAAGCTTCAAAATGGTAAATGTTAAAGGGAGTGTGCAAAACGTAGCGTTTCATCGAAAGTAAGTGCGTTATTTTTACCAAAATAACATGGATTTTTACAGAAATTAACAACTACTTCCTTTCTAATTTTGCATTAACGATGTTTTAAGGCATTTTTCTGCAATTAACCTATGATGAAATTTTACAGATAAGTACAGTGCTTATGCTAAGCACAAATTATTGTTTTTGACTTCGCTGCTTGTGGTGAAGTCAAAAACCCTGTATCTAATCGGTAGAGTTCTCGGATAGATAAGTTGCCCTGACGTAGTTCAAACTTAAGAACCCAAAATTGAAGGAGAAACAAACTTAAAAGTTACAGAGAATGAAATTGATAAAAAGACGAGCACTACTTAAAAAAGTAGCCCTTGCTTCCACAACTTCTGTGATTGGGCTCACGGCTGAAGCCAAAAAGGATAAAAAGGTGTTTGTGCACCATGTGTATTTTTGGTTGAAAAACCCCGCAAGTGAAGCCGACCGTAAAAAACTCATCGAAGGCTTAACGGCACTAGCGAAGGTACCAACGATTCGGATGCACAACATTGGCACGCCTGCAACCACCAATCGTAGCGTTATCGAGCGCAGCTATGCCGTGTCTTGGTTGTGCTTTTTTGACAATTTGGAAGAAGAAGAAGTTTACCAAAAACACCCTATTCACCTCAAGTTTGTAGAAGATTACTCGCACCTTTGGGAAAAGGTCATTGTGTATGATTCGGTGCAGATTTAACCACAAAAAATCCCCTACCTTATAACTTCTTATCTCATGAAGGGCGTTTCTTCTATTATAATTGTTTTAGTATCGGGTATTTTGTGTGAGGCTTTTGGTCAGTCGCAAGGATGGGAGTCGCTTTTAGATAAAAATATGACCCAATGGGAAAGTTATCTAAGCTATCGTCACAAAGTGGGATATGACGGTAAAATACCAAAAGATACTGAAGGGAAAGAAATAGCCCCTATTGGTTATAACAAAGATGGGTTTGGGGTATTTTCGGTCATCAATGAACAAGACGGACCTGTGCTACGGGTAAGTGGAGAGATTTATGGATGTGTGTTTACACGCAAGACGTATGAGAATTATCATTTAACGCTTCAAGTAAAGTGGGGACAAAAAAAGTACGAACCTCGCATCGATAAATTAAAAGACTCAGGTATTTTATATCATTCGGTAGGGGAAGCGGGGGCCGAATATTGGCGTACGTGGATGCTTTCACAAGAGTTTCAGATTATGGAAGGACATATGGGAGACTTTTGGTGTCAGTCTACTTCGGCTATTGATATTCGGTCGTATCCCGCAGAAGGGGTTATGAATAGAGTAGCTAATGCAAGACAACCCTTTCGAACCTTCAGGTCAGGAGAAGAGTATTTCTGCCTTCGTTCTGAAAACTACGAAAGCCCTAATAATGAATGGACTAGGCTAGACTTGATTTGCTTTGAGGGGAAAAGCCTTCACATTGTCAATGGGCATGTAGTGATGGTCCTGAAAGATTCGCGCTATATTTTGCCAGATGGCAAAGCTGTACCCATGAAGAGTGGCAAAATCCAATTACAAAGCGAGGCGGCGGAGGTTTTTTACAGAGATGTTCGCATAAAAGCTTTAACTGAACTTCCCGAAGAATACGCTAGATTGTTTGATTAGGATTAATGTATTGAAGATTTATTTCAAACACCCTCTACTAGCAGGGTGTTTGAGTATATTTTAGTTAATTAATTGTAGGGGGAGGCATAATGGTCCATTTTCCTTGATTTGTATACTCTTTAGCTATCCAAACTTCAGATTTGAAAAAGTCGTTGCCAATAATGTTTTTGGTATTTATGTCAATGAGGTCATTAAACAACCCCTGAAAAACGGAAAGAAAAGAGTCCAAATTAAAGTGCTTCATCGTTTGGGAATAGACTTCGTAGGGCACAAATCGGAAATTTGTGAAACGATTTTCGATTTTTTGACAAAGCCACACAAAAAGTGTCTCAAATTCATACTCTGGGGAAACAACCAGATAATTAGTGCTTTCAAAAGTACCGCCGTGCTCTTTTACTGTATTTTTATCTTCTCCGATGACAGTGTAAAAAGACCCTACTAAACTTATCATAAAGTGCAATTGCTTGGAACGCGTACTACTTCCTACAGTGGTAGTATCTAGTACTATAAACGAACTAACAGAAGGGGCATTCCCGTAGGTAGTACCAATTATTTCTTTGTTAGATTCAAGAGCAAGTTCATCGGTGAATTGTTCCCAAAGTTCAAAACACTTGCGATTGTGGATATTGTCTACGATGATTGAAGTAAGTTTTTCAGAGCGATTTTGGGAAGAAGGTGCATGGTACATATCAATTGGATAGCACCTATGAAGAGCTTCGTAGATTTCTCTAAGATCAAATTTATCAGCGTAATACATAGGAGCTGCAAAGGCTATAGTAGGATACAGTAACCAAAGTAAAAAAATAAATATTTTGAATCTTGTGGGTTGGTATCTTGACAAAGATAGAAAATAAGGAAAAGAAATCCCGTTAAAAATCCTTAAAATAGCCCTACAACAACGGGGCTTTTGCTCGTTATTGAAATAAATGCCTATTTTTGCGATGTGAAGCAATTGGCCTTTTTGCTAACTATAATCACAACTCAAATATACTGATGCGTCGTCCTAAGAAAAAAAAGGTGGGAAGCTATCCCAACGCCATGATTATTGCTAGCCTTACGGCGGCATTGTTTTTGATTGGTTTTTGTGGATTGATGGTAATGCAATCCAAGAAGCTCATTTCTATTATCAAACAAAACATCGAAGTACGTGTGATGCTTGATAAAGACATGGACTCTACTCAAGTGGCGACACTCAAAAACAAAATAGTGGGAAAGCCCTATGTATTGGTACTAGAAGGGCAGCCTCAAGTGTTGTTCTTTTCTAAAGATGAAGCCGCAAGGGAGTTTATTGCCGATACAAAAGAAGATTTCACCCCTTTCTTGGGCGAAAATCCCTTGCATGATAGCTATAGAGTGAGATTGCAAGAAGATTTTTTTGAGGATACTAAGCTTCAACAAATCAAAGCAGATCTGGAAAAAGTAGAAGGAGTTTTTGAGGTAGTTTACCAAGAAAACCTTGCCGACCAAATCAACAAAAACCTCACTAAGATTTATGTTATTTTATCTACTTTTGCAGTTATTATGCTGATTATCATTGTATTGTTGATGAATAATACCATCCGATTGGCTCTTTATTCGCAGCGATTCTTGATTCGTAGTATGCAGCTTGTAGGGGCGACCAATGGCTTTATTCAGATGCCTTTTTTAAGAAATGGAGCAGTTCAGGGACTAATTAGTGGAGTGATTGCGGCTGGAATGATTGTGGCACTACAGCAGATTGCATTACGTCAGATCGAAGGGTTGCATATGTTGCAGGAGTACGAAAAATTAGGCGTTTTGTTGGTGGGGGTAATTATATTAGGAGCGCTCATCGGAGTAGCAAGTACTTTCCAAGCTTTGGCGAGGTATTTGCGGATGGCATTAGATGACTTGTATTAAGTGCAAAAAGCACATCATAATTTATAGATTTGAACATTATTTAAAATGAAAAAGAACGCATTTCCTTTTAGTAAAAGCAATTATACCTTTATGTTGATTGGCATAGGGCTGATTTTGCTCGGTTTTATTATTATGAGTCTCGATTCGGAGGAGTTTGGATTTGGAGTGTTAGGACTTACCGTTGGACCCTTGGTTGTGATGACGGGTTTTGTCGTCGAGTTTTTTGCAATTTTACGTAAATCTTAAAATCTGGAGAAACAGACTGACCGACTAGGGCTTATCATTGATTTCTCATTTATTCATAAATGAACTTTATCCAAGCGCTTATTTTAGCCGTAATCGAAGGTATTACGGAATATCTTCCTATCTCTTCTACGGGTCACATGATTTTGGCTTCCTCATTTATGGGCATAGCCTCAGATCCCTTTGTTAAATTTTTTACAGTAGCTATTCAGCTAGGCGCTATTTTGTCGGTTGTAGTGCTGTACTTTAAGCGATTTTTTCGCAGTTTAGATTTCTATTTCAAGCTCCTAGTGGCCTTTATTCCTAGTGCTATTTTTGGTGTACTCTTTAGTGATGCCATTGATTCTTTGCTTGAAAACCCTATCGGAGTTGCTTTGGCATTGGTGCTTGGAGGCGTGATTCTGCTTTTTGCAGACAAATGGTTCAATCGTCCAATGATTGATGATTCTGACGAGATTGATTATTTGAGAGCATTTAAAATTGGCTTTTTTCAATGTATAGCCATGATTCCGGGAGTTTCGCGCTCGGGAGCCACTATCATAGGCGGTATGTCGCAGCGCCTGAGCCGTAAGGCCGCAGCAGAATTCTCCTTTTTTCTGGCTGTGCCTACCATGTTTGCGGCTACTGCCAAAAAAGGATATGATTACTACAAAGAAGGCTTTGTACTAGACGAAGAGCAAATTAAGCTTTTAGCCATTGGCAATGTGGTGGCATTTATTGTGGCGATGTTGGCCATCAAATTCTTTATTGATTATTTGACCAAATACGGTTTTCGCCTTTTTGGGTGGTATCGTATTATCGTAGGGGGAGCTATTTTGGCCTTATGGTTTGCAGGTTACAAATTACAGGTCGTTTAGTTTTACCAAAAAAAGTATGATAGAATCTGCGAATACTTCCGAAGAAGGAGAGGTAATCCTTATTAATAAGCCTCTTACATGGACTTCTTTTGATGCCGTCAATAAAATAAAAAAAGCTTGCCGTATCAAAAAAATCGGTCATGCAGGTACACTTGACCCTCTTGCTACGGGCTTGCTTATATTGTGTACTGGCAAAAAAACCAAAGAGATTGATACTTACCAAGGAGCCGAAAAAGAATATACAGGGAAGCTTGTTTTGGGCAAAACTACTCCTTCTATCGATCTTGAAACGGCTTTTGATGCCGACTTCCCGACTCGCCATATTACTCCCGAAATGATTCAAGTAGCGGCTCAAGAGCTGACAGGGGAAATTTCGCAATACCCACCGATTTATTCGGCCGTAAAAATGGGGGGAGAAAGGCTATATAAAAAAGCCCGACGTGGCGAAGCCGTAGAGATCAAGCCCCGCACAGTCACTATTTCTGTTTTTGAAGTAGATAGCACTCACTTTCCAGAAGTAAGTTTCAGGGTGGTTTGCTCCAAAGGGACATACATTCGGAGTTTGGTAAGAGATTTAGGAATGAAACTCAATTCAGGAGCTTATTTGAGTGAATTGTGTCGAACTCGAATCGGGCGTTTTTGGTTAAGAGATGCAGAAGAGATTGAGTCGTTTGTTAAAAGAAAAAGGGAAGAACTAAATCTGTGATCAAGCTCTCATAATTTGCGAAGTGGCACAATTCCCCAAGGTCTATTTTGCCCCTTGCTAGTGAGCTTTGAATTTATGCCAAGTAACCAATGCAAGTTTATTACGATATATCTGACTTTCAGACCCTTAAAAATGCGGTAGTCACTAGTGGAACTTTTGACGGAGTACATTTAGGACACCAAACTATCCTGAGTCGCTTGCGCGAAACTGCTCAACAATCACAGGGCGAAACAGTAGTGCTGACTTTTTGGCCTCATCCTCGCATGGTGGTCTCAAAAGACAGCCAAAACTTACGATTGCTATCGACCTTAGACGAAAAAATTGAGGCGTTGCGCCAAAGCGGAGTTCAGCATTTGGTCATTATTCCTTTTACGCGCGAATTTAGCGAACTCACTTCCGAAGAATTTATCCAGCAAATATTAGTAGATAGGATTGGTACCAAAAAGTTGGTGATTGGGTATGATCATCATTTTGGCCGTAATCGTGAGGGAAGTTTTGAATATTTACAACAAAATGCTCACCGATACGGCTTTGAGATTGAGGAGATTCCGCGCCAAGAGATTGACCATATTACCGTAAGTTCGACCAAAATCAGAGAGGCGTTACTAGAAGGACAAACCAGCGTTGCTCACGATTTATTAGGCCGCAATTATACTTTTACGGGCGTAGTAGTGAAAGGACGTCAGTTAGGTCGTACGATAGGCTACCCTACGGCCAATGTACACGTGTCTGAGTCCTACAAACTTATCCCCGCCGATGGTGTGTATGCGGTAAGGGTAAAAGTACGGAGTCAAGTTTATAAAGGAGTGATGAGCATTGGATTTCGTCCTACTGTCAATGGAGTAGGGCGCACTCAAGAGATTTATATATTTGATTTTCAGGATGATGTGTACGGCGAAAAACTAACGGTAGAGGTCGTAGACTACATACGTCCTGAATTGAAATTTGACGGCTTAGAGGCACTTGTCAAAGCCATAGATGAAGATTGCGCAGCGGCTTTAGCGATTTTAAAAGACTAATTGAGAGGCTGTTTTGGAGTATCTTTAGTTTATCTTAAGCAAGTAGGTGCACATTCAGCAATTTATATTGCTTCTCTACTTTTTTGCTAACTTAGCAAAGTTGATTCTGATTTATTGTTTCCAACTTCTTTTTCAATCATTTAGCTTAGGTATTACAAAAAAGCTCCCATCTAGAGTCTACAGCGAAAACTTTCGAGAGGTTTGGTGCCAAACGTTAAATAGAAATCATTCATTAAAAATATCTTACACCCTGATAAAGAAGAAAGGAATGATTAAAAAGATAATAGTGAGAATTTGGATGGCCTTAGGAGTTGTTTTTACCTTTTGGCTTTTTTATTCTTACCAAGCTAAGGGCGTCGATGAGAAGCTTCTGCAAAATAGCAGGCAGTAGCGTGAAAGTGGATATTACCAGTGATTTTTATTACAGTTTTCAATTGGGAGATAGCAAGGCAGATATAAGTCGGGAAAATCAACAAGCAGAGACGTTAAAAAAATATTTTAGAATTTGTGAAAGATTAAAGTAAAAGGGCAATGATGCCCTTATTTTTTTCTTCTCAAAATAGCCAAAATCAAAGAATTTCGCCGTAATATTGGATAAGGCTTTTGAAGGCTGTTTTTAAGATTTCTTTACTCAACACAATCTCGCTATGACTGCATTGATGAATGCCATCAACAAAAACAACGCTGCTCTAGTGCAGCAACTCATTGAAAATGGGGTAGATGTAAACGAACTTGATGCCAATCAAGATGCGCCTTTGGTAATGGCTGCTTACAAAGGATACCACCAAATCGTCAAATTATTGTTGGAGGCAGGCGCAGACGTAAAGGCTGTTGACCCTGGCATGAAGGCTACGGCTCTGCACGCAGCGGCTTATGCGGGACGCACCGAAGCCGCCAAACTGCTCATTGAATACCACATTGATATCAACAAGCAAGGACCTTACAATGGTTATACTGCTTTGCACGATGCTATTTGGCAAAACAACATCGGAGTAGCTGAGCTATTGATAAATGCTAATGCCGATTTGTCGCTTTTGTCACACGACGGAAAATCCCCCCTTGATTTTGCTAAGTCCAAAAATCGCAAGGAAATAGTAGCGCTTATCCAAGCCAAGCAAAAAAAATAGACATTTTTTAAGGCCCCTCGGTGGTTTTATTATCAACCACCGAGGCTTATTGTGTCATTGAAGCGAGCTTAAATACGCCGGCTTCAAGCGTAAGGCCTGGGCCAAAAGCGCAGCTAAAGATGTGTTTGCCTATGTCGTTAGAAGTGCAGTTTTGGAGTAGGCGCGCCAATACAAAGAGTACCGTACAAGACGACATATTGCCGTATTCTCGCAAAATTTCATAGGCAAATTGGTTGTCGCCCGATGATATTCCAAGCTGTGATTCGGCGGCTTCTAAAATAGCCCTACCTCCGGGATGAATCGCATAAAAATCAAAAAAAGGGAGTGTGGTGTTTTGTCTAAGCTGGGTCATGAGTGTTCCCAACCCTCCCTTGACCAACCGTGGAATGTAAGAACTTAGCACCATCTCAAACCCAAAATCGCCCACGTTCCAAGCCATGTCGTGGCGACCCTCAAAAAGCAAGTCGCAGTGAAAAGACTGTAACTCTAAAGAAAGACTATTAGGAGTAGACTCGATCAAAACAGCCGCTGCTCCGTCGGCAAAAAGAGCATTGGATAAAAGATAATTTTCGTCTAATTTTTTTTGAAAATGTAGCGTACAAAGCTCGATACAAACCAGCAAAACCCGTGCTTCAGGATTTGCTTTTACAATATTGCTGGCAACTTTTAGACCATTAAATGCCCCATAGCAGCCCATAAAATTGATACATGTACGCTCCGTTTGTCGAGGTAGACCGAGTGCTTCTACAATTTCGATATCTAGTCCAGGAGCGTACAGCCCTGTACAGCTCACCGTGATGAGGTGAGTTACGGAAGTGGTAGATGGCAGAGCAGCGATGGCTTTGAGTGCAAGAGGCAAAGCATGGATACGATACGCCTTCATTCGCTGCGATACTGTCGGAAAAGGTTCTAAATCATCGCTATTTACATAAAAATCAAAGTTTTCGATTTGGGCATAATCTTTAAGCACCGAATATCTCTTTTCGATTTTGGTACTTCGGTACAGCGCGCGAAGTTTTCGCGCTTCTGCAGAAGTAAGTTGCGATGCTCGTATCATAAATTCGGCAATGGTTGATTGAGCAATGCAGTGAGCTGGTACGGCTGTTCCGATAGAAGTGATATGAGCAGGCATTCGAAAGTAAATAATGTAATGACAGTTTTAGGACTAAAATAGGCCAATTGGGCCAAATCCAACTCCAATCGGGTAAATAGTTGCTTTCCAAAAATCTTATTTTGTTTTATATACGTTTATATGAGAGTAGTACAACTATTTTTTTGCAAAAAAATAATACATCTGGTAATGAGAATGTCAGCTAAATGACCGTTCAATAACTTTTATTTCAAAACAGGTATTTCTACTCTATTGTTTTCCGAAAAAACTTGTGTGATTTGCAATCTGAAAACCCCAAATACTTTCTATGTTATGAAATCTATAAAAACGTATCGAGCTGTTGATTCGAAGCGAAACTCGGTAAAATTTGACCAGACAATTTGGCTAGCAGGTTTGACATTGCTTGTTTTTGGTTACATTTTATTTCATTTTTTGTATCCTATGTTTCACAAAGGTCTTTTATTTTAGTTTGTTTGCAGCAGCCACGGAAACAGCATTGAAGCGGGATTGTCCCGCTTTTTTTATATAAAAAAACCTCTCTGTTTTCTAAAAAACAAAGAGGTCAAGTATAGAAGACGCAAAAAATTTGCTCACTGTTTACGCTTCCAAGCGAGTGCCACTATCTACGTGGATAATGTATGCGATGCCTCCTTCGCTTCTAATAGCCTCGGCAACTGCTTCAGCCTGCGTAGGGGCGTACATAAACATGCAGCCACCACCACCCGAACCATTGATTTTTCCTCCCAAGGCTCCGGCTTTCATTGAAGCTTCTATCATACGATTGATTTTGTCGGTAGAAGTACGTTTGTGGTCGCGGAGATTGGCAAAATGGCGGTACAGCAACTGCCCTAATTGAGCGTCGAAATCAGCATTTTGAGTGTTTTGTGAATCCAGAAGAAGTTTTTTTCCTTCTTGTAAAATATCTCGGTCTTCGAGATTAGCTTTCAAAAGTCCGAGTTCATCACTACTTAAAAGCGAACTGTAGTCGTTGGCTTGGGCTAAAGGCGTGGTAAAAATCGAAAAAGAAGAATCGTAAGCGCTTACTTTTTGGATGATAGCTTCCATTCCATATCGGCATCTTGCCAAAATCCCTAGGGTATCTTTAGGCTGTTGCGAATCTCCCAATACAAAAGCGCCTAATTGTGGTTTGAGTCCTTCGACATAAATCTTTGGCGTAGATTCTAGATAAATGATGTTTCCGATAGCAGTGGAATAGTGATCCATCATGCCTCCAGGTTCACCAAACTCAAGTACTTCTGCTTCGTTGGCGATTTCGCCGAGTTCTTTGGGGGTGAGTTCAGCTGGATTGTCGGCGTTGCGCGTTAAGAAATTGGCCCATGCTACGATGAGTGCCGACGAACTCGACGTCCCAGAGTTGATGGGGATATTGCCGTGTACGTGACATCTAAATCCTTTGGTAAAAATAAACCCTCGCCGCCGTAGGATATTGATGGTACTCCTAAAATAATCACGGTCTTTGGCATAAGGGAGCGTACGGTGGATAGAAAATTGCTCTTTTTGGTTTATATCAGGTAAATCTATGATTACTTGGTCATCATCACTAGGAGCGCCTTCGATGCTTATACGGCGCGAAATAGCAGCGGCAATGGTAGGGAGTCCTAAGTAGTCTTGGTGTTCACCAAATAAACAAATACGGCCTGGTGTGCTGATTTTCATAGAGTAAAAGTGCGTCCTTTACCAGAGATAAAGGACGCTACAAAAGTTAGAAAGAAATATGAGATAATTACCAACTACGTTTTTTGTAGCCAATAAAAGAATAATAAAGGATAAATAAATAGAGAGGAAGCATCACCCAATACGCTTGCTGTGTGTTGTGAATAGAGTCGGCGATGTTGCCGTAGACTAACGGCAAAATAGCACCACCTGAAATTCCCATGATGAGCAATGCCGAACCGATTTTAGTGAACTTGCCAAGGCCATCAAGCGCGAGTGGCCACATGGCAGGCCATACAAGGGCGTTGGCAAAGCCCAAAAACGCAATAAAAAGCACAGAAGTAAAACCTGACGTAACCACCGCCAATACGGTGCCTACGATTCCTAAAATAGCCGAAGCACGCAAGCAGGTGGTTTGAGATACATACTTGGGGATTAGGATGATGCCGAGGCCATAAGCGGCAAGCATTAGCCAAAGCGTATAAGTCCCAAAAGTACTTGCTTCGCTTTCGGGAAAGCCTAGCGATACACCATAGCTGATGATGGTATCACCGGCGATTACTTCTACCCCTACATAACAAAACAACGCAATTACGCCTAGTACAAGATTGGGGAAGGCAAAAACACTATTGTGAGTAGCAGTGACTGATTTGCCATCCGTATCTTCTTGTTCTTCACTTACTTCAGGCAATCCCTGCGAAAACCAAATGACTGCCGCTAAAACTACCAAAACACCCGTCAAAATGAGGTAAGGCATTTCTACTTTTTGTAGTTCTTCTTGGGGAGTGGCAGCAGCGCCTCCTGCTAGCAAAAGTCCTCCGAAAAGCCGTTGGCTAAAAATACCCGCAAGCTTGTTGGCAATACCCAAGAAGCTAATGCGTTGCGCTGCACTTTCGCGAGGACCAAGGATAGTCGCATAAGGATTGGAGGCTGTCTGGAGTAAGGTAAGCCCGATGCCAATCGTAAAAAGCCCGACAAGAAACAAAGGATAAGAGGCGATTTGGGCGGCGGGTATAAATATCAACGTACCTACCGCCATGATACCTAGTCCTAATGACATACCTTTTTTGAAACCAGTACGTTTTAAGACCTCTGACGACGGAATCGCCATAACGGTGTAAGAAATAAAAAAAGCAAAAGTAACTAAATACGAACTAGTGTTGTCGAGACTGAATGCTTTCTTGAAAAAAGTAATGAGGGTTCCGTTGACCCAGGTAACAAATCCGAATACAAAAAATAATAAACCAATGATAATCAGTGGCCCTACGTAGCTTTGGTTTTGCTTTGACATAGTTAGGTGTTAGGTTTAGTAAGCCAATTTGAACTCGAAAAAATGAATTTTTTTCGTCACTTAAAAGTTTTGTTAAGTATTTTTTAAATTTTTTTAAAATATTGAATCCCTTTGTTATGATAAGTTTGTTTTTTGATTCAAACAAATGAACTCTAGGCGGTGAAAAGATAGGTTAAAGCTAAGGTTTTATTTTGACGAAAAACGATGCTTTTGAGGGCTTTCTTAAAATCCATACACTGCAAAGCCTCCATCAACAGTCATGATATGGCCAGTGATATAGCTTGCAGCAGGTAGGCACAAAAATGCAATAGCGGCAGCTACTTCTTCGGGCCGCCCTACACGCTGCATAGGCGTGCGATTCAAAATATCTTTTAAGGCCTCTGGATTAGAAAGTACACTTTCAGTAAGGGGCGTTTCGATGTACCAAGGAGCCACAGCGTTGACTCGGATACCGTCTTTGGCCCATTCGCACGCAAGGTTTCGGGTGAGTTGATTCAAAGCGGCTTTGGTCATACCATAAATAGACCCGCTACGGAGTGAAGTAAGCCCCGCTACGGATGTTACGTTTACAATACAACCTTTGGCTGCTTTGAGGAGAGGATAAGCCGCCTGCGTTAATCCAAATGCTGAGTGCAAATTAGTGTTGAGGATATGAGTGTATTCTTGGATGTCATATTGAATAGTGGGTTTTCGGATGTTGGTTCCTACATTGTTGACCAAAATATCCAAACTACCCCAATGCTCATTTATCCAAGCTACGATTGTAGCTACAGCTTCTGTATGACTTAAATCAAGAGCAAGACCTGATACCCTAAACCCTTCATGCTCGTACTCTGTGATGAGATTGTCAAGGTCTTTTTGTTGACGAGCCACTATACATACTTCGGCTTGCATTTCTAATAAAGTCGTAACAGTAGCTTTGCCGATACCTTTGCTACCGCCTGTCACTAAGGCACGCTTGCCAGCTAGATTCCAATTTTTAAGCATTTTTTTTGGTCTTAAAACTATGAAGTAATGTGTTTCGTTAATATATTCAAAACATACTGATAATGAACCTAACACATATGAATCGACGTCATTTTATTCGAGTTCTAGGAGGCATTGCACTTACCAGCCCGTTTGCCTTGGCTCAGACCCAAAATCAAGAGCTTAAGCGTGTGGTCAAAACTGATGCGGAATGGAAAAAAATCTTGACTCCAATGCAGTATTACGTAACCCGACAAAAAGGTACAGAGCGGGCATTTACGGGACCTTATTGGAACAACAAAGAAAAAGGCATCTATAAATGTGTATGTTGTCAAACACCTTTGTTTAATTCAGATACCAAATTTGATTCGGGTACAGGCTGGCCTAGTTTTTATGCACCTGTCAGCAAAAAAGTACTTAAGGATGCAAAAGACAAGAGTTTTGGGATGGAGCGAGACGAAGTCATTTGCGCGGTATGTGATGCTCATTTGGGTCACGTATTTGATGATGGCCCTCGCCCTACTGGTTTGAGGTATTGTATGAACGGTGCGGCATTGTCTTTCGAAAAGAAGTAAACTTTTGTCTTTACTTTTAGGGCTTATCGCTCAAACAATTCAATCCAATATCCATCGGGATCGGTCAAGAAAATTTGCATCACTCCGTCGGGGCGGGCTTTGGGAGGGCGATAGGTTACTTTTTGGGCTATAAAATGTTTTTCCCAAGCCGGAAGATCGATGGCTTCAAGCGCGAAGTGATTACTCCTTGAGCCCGACACCACGGGTTCGGTTCGGATACCGATGATGTGTAATTCTTGATCAATCCCAAACCTAAACCATGCGCCCGGAAAATCAAAGGCTGGACGAGGAAGAAGCTCTAAGTGGAGTACTTTCTGATAAAATTCTATGCTTTTCTCGACATCGGCCACATAAATAGCCACGTGGTTGAGTGCTTTTATGGATAGTTTCATAAAATAAATATTACAACTTTTGAATGACTTGCTGCGTCATACTACCAAACGAGTGCGGTGCTCGTGGGTCAAATTTAACATATAGTCATGAAAAAAGTATTAGGATTGGCATTTCTAACTTTGATAGGTTGCCAAAGCACAGAAGTTGAAACTAACAACAAACTACAAAAGTTGTACGAAAAGGATTTTACGCTTCCACTCAAGCAAGAAATTCAACTAAACGATTTTAAGTTGCTTTTTGAAAAAGTAGCGGAGAGCCGTTGCCCCGCCAATGCCTTTTGTATTAGGGCGGGAGAAGTGATTGTAGATTTGAAAGTCAATGATCAGCAAAACGTACAGATGTGTCTGGGTGAATGTCAAATGGTGAGACCATCTAGTGCCAATCGCATGATTACTCAGGATTCGTTGGAAGTAATGGTCGATAGTAAAAAATATCTGTTTGTGTTGAAACAAGTGAATCCTTATCCAGGAGTATCTACCAGAGAGACAGAAAACTCAAAAGTAGAGGCAGTGATGCACGTAAAGCAACTCTAATTTTTCCAAAAAACGCCCTGCCAATTCATAGACAGGGCGTTTGAATATATTAGAATGGAAGATCATCGTCACCGCTTCCTCCTAAGTCAGTAGCGATAGGAGTAGCAGGCTTGGCGGGTGCAGGACGACTCGCTTGGGCCGCAGGAGCGGGGGTGTATTCAGCATTACCTGCTTCGCTGTTGTTACGTCCTCCTACAAGCTGCATAGTATTTGCGCGTACAGTTTTACCTTCCCTTTGTTTGCCTTCTTTGTCAACCCATGTTTCGGTTCTTAGTTTTCCTTCAATATAAACGGTATTGCCTTTTCTAAGATACTGCTCCGCAATTTTTGCGAGATTGTCCCAAAGCTCGATGCGGTGCCATTCGGTTTGCTCCACGCGTTCGCCGTTACGATTGGTATAGCTTTCGGAAGTGGCGATATTAAATCGAGCTACTGCAGAGCCGTTTTCTAAATGTCTTACTTCGGGATCGCTGCCTAAATTACCCAATAAAATTACTTTGTTTACGCCAGCCATTGTATATGTATAAATTTAAAGGTTACGATGTTTGTTAAGAGAAAATAGATGCGTTTTTGAGGGTAAGCGGCCACAAGTGCCACTTGCTTACTCAAAAGTAAAGCTTAGTAAATCAGATTTTTAGAAGGTTTTACTCATCTCATTCATTACTTCGCTCTACACAAAACTAATCAAAAAAAGCCTCTTTCCAATAAGACGTAATCAATACGGGTTTGGGTACATCTTCTAAGGCATTTGGTGTTAAAAAATCTAACTCAAGTGGCGTAAGTTCCTCAAAATCAGCCGATAAATTTATTTTCCAAAATTTTGCATAAATGCGCTGATGAGTAAGCACATGCGTGTATACCCGGCTTGGGTGGCTGATAGTCCCTTGAGAAAGAAGCTGTTGGAACTGAATTGACAAGGGAAGTTCGTCAAGCGATGAAGCGAGATGATCAGCTTCAATCAAATAAAAATCATAGAGATGTTGCCAGACATCTTTTTGAGTGCGTTTTCGCATGGCAACTTGCCCATTTTGAATAATGACAAAATAGTGAAAAAATCGCTCTTTTATCTTTATTTTCTTGAGTTTGACGGGCAGCTGTGATACGCGCCCGGTAGCATTGGCTACACACTCTGCTTGAAGAGGACAGAGCAGACAATCGGGCGAAAGAGGCGTACAGTGAATTGCGCCAAACTCCATAATAGCTTGGTTGTAGAGGGCAGGCTGCTCAGGCGAAATGAGTGCCGCCGCTAGTTGCGCAAACTGCTTTTGCCCCTCAGTACTTGCGATGTCAGTATCTATCCCAAACACCCGCGACAGTACCCTGTATACATTGCCATCTACTACAGCTACTGCTTCGTCATAGGCAAAAGAGGCAATCGCCGCAGCGGTGTAGGGGCCTATTCCTTTTAATTTTAACAACCCTTGATAAGTGTTGGGGAATAAGCCCTCATACTCATTGACCACCTGCTGGGCAGTTTGGTGTAAATTGCGTGCTCGTGAATAATACCCCAATCCTTGCCATAGCCGAATCACCTCCTGCTCGGAGGCCTTGGCCAAATCAAATACCGTAGGATAAGTCTCTACAAAGCGTTCATAGTAAGGCAGTCCTTGCGCTACGCGGGTTTGTTGGAGGATGATTTCGGAGAGCCAAATATAGTAAGGATCACGGGTATGCCGCCAAGGCAAATCGCGATGGTTGAGCCTATACCAGTGGATGAGTTTGTCAGCAAAAAACTTGTTATTCAATGGTTTTGCAACGTTTTTTTTGAAATTAAGACCTAAAAGATTTTCGCAATTTGTCGAAATTATACTACTTTTGTGCGCTCAAAATAAACCAATATGATTTTAGTACATAGGTTTATTAGGATTTTGAAACTAATTTCAAAAGAATAACAGTTTTATAACCTTAAAGTTTAATAAAGTGACGAAAGCAGATTTAATCGCAGCAGTTGCCGATCAAACCGGCATCGAAAAAGGACACGTTTCAGAAACAGTGGAAGCATTTTTCTCAGTGGTAAAAGACTCATTGGCCAAAGGTGAGAACATTTATGTGCGTGGATTTGGAAGTTTTGTAAACAAAAAACGTGCTAAGAAAGTAGCTCGTAATATCTCTAAAAACACAGCTATTGTGATTGATGAGCATTATGTTCCTAGCTTTAAACCTGCTAAAGTATTTGTGGAGCAAGTAAAGGAATCTGCTAAGTAATCATTGGGGATAAAGGTGCTATGAATCGGTCTATTTTAATAATTATTGTTTTGGCTACTGTACTTACTGGGGGACTATACAGTCTGCCTAAAGTGGTAGTGAGTAGTCAAGAACGAAAACTTACTCAAGGACAAGACAGCACCGGAACACAATCCACCACTTCTGCTGAGGGAGATACTCAGTCTGCTACCGCCGAAGCACATGTTACACCTTTAACAGCTGAACAGCAGCGTACCGCAACAAACTTAACAAACCAGTTGAGTGCTTCGGCGGATACCAAAAACAAAGCAAAAGTAGCTCTCCAACTTTCTGATTTTTACTTAGGAATCCGTAAATTTGACAGTGCTGCTAAGTATGCCGAAACCATCGCTTTGCTTGAGCCTAATGAAGGTAATTTCTTGCGAGCAGGCGATAGGTATTATGATGCATTTGGCTTTGCCGCCAACAATAAAAAATCGGCAAATTTGGGTGCCAAAACGCGCGAGTGGTACCAAAAAGCCCTCGACAAAAACCCCAATTTACTCAATGCCAAAGCCAACTTAGCCATGACTTATGTCTCTACAGAGACTCCTATGCAGGGAATCATGTTGCTTCGGGAAGTATTGGCAAGCGACCCTACCAACGAAGTGGGGCTGTTTAACTTAGGTCTGCTTTCAATGCGTTCTAATCAGTACGAAAAAGCTACAGAGCGTTTTCGCCAACTACTTAAAGTAAATGCTGATAATACTAAAGCACGCTTTTATTTGGCGGTGTCGCTGGCCCAAACGGGTAAAAACAAAGAAGCTTTAGAAGAGCTTGCTGTCGTAAAAGAAAGAGAAAAAGACCCCAATATTCAAGCGGCAGTTGCCGAATTGGAGAAAGAACTCAAATGATTTGAAGGAATACCCATGTGTGAAATCTAATGCTTCACATTCTTACATTCCTATCAGTCAAACAGTTTAAAAAATATAACAACAACATTTAAAACATTTAAAACTATGCCTTGCGGAAAGAAAAGAAAACGCCACAAAATCGCTACGCACAAACGTAAAAAACGCCTCAGAAAGAACCGTCATAAGAAGAAGTAATTTCTGAATCTCGAAACCAAGGTACTTTTGATACACCTTGGTTTCGGGGTTTTATATACTTCATCTTATTTGTAAGTATTCGTACAGTATTATTCTAAATACAAGCTTAATTAACTGCTTGTTTAGCAGTCAATTAAAGTGTAAAAAATAGTTGTACGCAAGTGCTTATTTTGGACTATCTAGTTGTTTTTAACCATACGTAATGTTTTATGTATAGGTTTTCACCCTATATCCTTTCATAACATTGAGTAGCGAATTAGTAATTAGTGCCTCACCAAAAGGTACACGCATCGCGCTTTTACAAGAAAGACGCCTTGTGGAGTACCATGTGGAGGAGTCGGAAAGTAGTTTTACGGTTGGTGATATTTATTTAGGAACCGTCCGAAAGCTCGTTACCGGCTTGAACGCTGCTTTTGTTGACATTGGATACGAAAAAGATGCTTTTCTGCATTATCATGATTTAGGCCCCAATGTACAATCGCTCAACAAGCTCACGAAGGAGGTTATTGCCAAACGCTTAACCACTGGCAAGTTGAACAATTTTAAAATGGAGCCTGAAATTGACAAACTTGGAAAAATTGATAAAGTACTGGGCAAAAACCAGCCAATCCTCGTCCAAGTTGTCAAAGAACCTATTTCTACCAAAGGACCACGTCTCTCATGTGATATTTCTATTGCGGGGCGATATGCTGTTTTGGTGCCTTTCTCTAACTCAGTAAATATTTCTAAAAAAATAACGGATAAAGCCGAAAGAACACGGCTACACCGACTCATGACTTCGGTAAAGCCCGCTAATTTTGGGATTATCGTTCGTACCGTCGCCGCCAATAAAGAAGTAGAAGAGCTAGACAAAGACATTCAAAACTCAATTCGGAAGTGGGAAAACGGCATGAAAGCCCTCAATGAGGCCAAACCCCGTGATCGCATTATCGGAGAAATGAACCGAGCATCTTCAATCATGAGAGATATGCTCAACGACACCTTTGATAGTATTACGGTCGATACCAAAGAAATGTATGACGATATTCGAGAGTTTATCCATACTATCGCACCGGAAAAAGAAAAAATTGTGAAGCTCTATACTGGCAAAAATAAGCTGTATGAGCAAACAGGATTAGAAAAGCAGATTAAGTCGTTGTTTGGACGCTCAGTGAGCTTACCCGGTGGGGGATACCTCATTGTTGAGCATACTGAAGCACTCCATGTGATTGATGTCAACAGCGGCAACAAGTCCAATAACGAAGAAAGCCAAGAAGATACAGCGCTACATACCAATATAGAAGCGGCCAAAGAAATAGCTCGCCAACTTCGCTTACGCGATATGGGAGGTATCATTGTGGTAGATTTTATTGATATGCGGAAAGCGGAACATAAAAAACAACTCTACGACGCTATGAAGGCCGAAATGAAAGCCGACCGTTCGAAGTTTACGTTGTTGCCGCTTACCAAATTTGGTTTGATGCAGATTACGCGTCAGCGAGTAAGACCTGAGATTAGTATTGTCACTCGGGAAGTATGTCCTACTTGTAATGGCGCGGGTACCATCCAGCCTAGTATCTTGATTTCGGATATTATCGAAAGCAATCTTGAATACTTGTTGACCAAACAAAACGAACAAAAGGTGTCGGTAGCCCTACACCCATACTTGCACGCGTATTTTACGGCGGGATTCCCGTCGCCCCGACTCAAATGGTTTTTTAGATACAAATCATGGGTTAAGTTGTTGAAAGATAGCTCTTTGCCGATTACGGAGTTTAAGTTTTACGACAAATACGGAGAAGAAATAGAAATCGCAGCAACTTGATTTATTTAAAAACATCTATCAAGGGTTAATGGTTAGAAAGTGAAGGACTATTGGTAAAAGTGAAAGGGCATATACACGCCTCGCCTCTTGCGTCAACTTCACCTTCTGGCTTTTAACCCTTACTTATTTTATAAAATGGAAATTGCAACTTTTGGAATTCGTGCTTGGCGTATTTTATCCATGATTGCTGTCTTTGGAGCGTCAATTTATAGTTATAGTCTTTTCGGGGCCGATGTAGGAGTGCACTTCGATGCTAGTGGTAAACCCGACGAATTTATGACCAAATCAGATGTTTTTTACATTCTTGTCGCACTTATTCTGATAAACAATGTACTGCTGGTCGCTTTTGGACGCCAACTCCTCAAATTGCCAAGTCATATGCTCCCCATTCCAAACCAAGCAGAATGGAGCCTCGAACGTGAAAAATTGAATGAGCATCTACAAAACTGGGTTTATTGTTTGGTAGCACTTATCAATACATTCATCGCCATGACAGTGTGGGCGTTGGCAACGGTCAACAATGAATTTAAGTATAAAATCAAAGACTTTGAGGGGCTGTTTTATGTGGTTATCGCTTCGCTGTTGATAGTGATTATTTCATTGCCAATTAGACTCATGATTAAACCCCAAATCGAAGAACAGAGCTAATGCTTCTGCTCCTTTTTTCGGTATGAATTCTTCTCCTTTAATGCCCGAAATTCCTCTGGTGGAGTTTCAATATGAACTCCCTGATGAGCGCATCGCTCGCTATCCTGTAGCACCGCGCGACTCATCTAAGTTGCTGGTGTATCAAAATAACACTATCTCACATCAGTCTTTTGAGCAGATACCTGAATTATTGCCTGCATCTGCTTTGTTGGTCTTTAATGATACGAAAGTGATTCCGGCAAGGGTATTTTTTCAGAAAGATACGGGAGCTCACATTGAAGTGTTTTTGCTACATCCCGAAGCTCCTTCTAGGGTCATCAATGAGGCTATGCAGCAAATGCGTCGAGGAGTGTGGAGCTGCATGATTGGGAATAAAAAACGCTGGAAAGCAGGCGAAACCCTGAGCCTTCGATTGCAGGCTCCTACCGAAACATATATACTGGAAGCTACTTTAATTGATTCCTCCAAAAATTGGGTGGAGTTTAGGTGGCGGGGCGAATCGGGCGGTGATACCTTGCCGTTTGTGGAAGTTATCAAAGCTTTGGGCAATATTCCGTTACCACCTTATTTGGGACGTGAGGCTGACGCCGATGACAGTACAACCTATCAGACGGTATATTCTAAGATAGAAGGAGCAGTGGCAGCTCCTACGGCTGGGTTGCACTTCACTGAAAGGGTTTTTGAGGCACTCGCCAAAAAAGGAATCGAGAAGTCATTTGTGACGTTGCACGTTGGGGCAGGCACTTTTCAGCCTGTCAAGGTCCAAAATGCCGTGGAGCATACCATGCACGCCGAGCAGGTAATTTATCGTCAAGACCTCATCCAAAATTTATTAGAGAAGTTAGGGCAAGTGGTGGTAGTGGGTACTACTTCTATGCGTTCATTAGAAAGTTTGTATTGGTTTGGTGTCAAGCTTTGTTTGGCATCTTATCAGGCTACATCCAGCGGTGACACTTCTTTTTTTATTGAAAAACTTGCACCTTACCAATCCTACGAGTATCTGCCCTCAGCAGCCGAGTCTTTATCGGCAGTATTGGAATATATGAAACATCATCAGTTGACAGAAATTGTCGGCGAAACGGAGATTATGATTTTTCCGGGTTATGATTTCAAAATATGCACTGGCCTTATCACCAATTTTCATCAACCAGGGTCTACACTTATGCTTTTAGTGGCGGCTTTTGTAGGAACAGACTGGAAAAAAATCTATGCCGAAGCGCTTTCAAACAATTACCGTTTTTTGAGCTACGGGGATTCTTCTCTTTTGTGGCATAAGAAGCCTAATTAACCACTCTCAGTTTTTGTATTTTTTTGATGTTGTTGGTTTCATACTTAATCAAATAAACCCCTATTGGAATTTTGGTGAGGGTCGTTTGTACAAAATGTTTTCCGGGTGGAAAAAGCTCGTCGGCTAAAATGCGGAGGCTTTCGCCCGAAAGCGAAAGAAGCGAAACGGTTACTTTAGCAGGAAGTGTGAGCCTAAATTCAACAGTCACATTTTCAGTGGCAGGGTTGGGGTAGACTCTAAAAGGGAGCTGCTCGATTAGCTCGTCGTTGGGTATAGAAGGGATATTTAAGTTAGTAATACCTTGGTTTTCGTCACTTTTTGTCCCCTCGGTGTGTTGTCCCCAAATTGGTAATGAGACAAACACAATCATCAAAAAACACAGTATTTGCATGGCTTGTGGCGAAAGATTATGCTTATCTAACGACCAAAAATACCAATTGATTGTCAATATCGAGAGAAAGAGTTGTATAAATGGGATATTATTTGATTTATCGGGATATTTTTTTTGTAAATGCTACTTATAATGTAAAAAGGAAGTAGGTGCTCAGTATGTCTTATTGATTAACAGTTTTTTGAGCATGACAATTTGACCTAGATGATAATAAGCATGTTCAATCATGGCATCGATGTTTCGCTGGACACTGCCATATTTTTCATCAACAAAATACTCATTTAGTTGTTGGTCAGACATTTGTTCGACCAAATAGGCAAAATCTTCCGAATCTTTCCAAAACTTTGTTAGAAATTCTTCCCATTGGTTTTGGGAAATAATTGGCGGGAAATCGAAGCTATATTTGTCACGTATTTCGAGATTTCCGCCCCTAAAAACATTGTTTACCCCTTCAATATAATAATGGATATGCTGAGCTAATGCGGCAATCGTGTTAAGGGACTCTACGGCTGTGGTAGCTATTTGCCAATCCAATCCAGTTAGTTGGGCTTTGTAGTTGGTATAAACAACCCAAGTGCCGTTGAGAATAACTTCTCTGAAACGATTTGCAAGGATTTTGGTGTTGGTTTCCATAGAAGGTAGAGTAACTAGATAGATAATAGTATTTTTAGGATACGTTCAAAGATACCCATTATACAACTTACATATTATATGCTTAAAGAATTTTCATTCAAACAATTTGGCAACTTTCGTTTTGCCCACGATGAACTTAATGGAAGTACCTTGGCCAGTATAGAGGAGCACATTAAAATTTTGTTTTTGCCCAAATGTGCTAGAGTGAAAGTGGACTTTCAGGAGTTTCAGATGGAAACAGATTCATTGCTTTTTATCAATCCAAAAGCAATTCTAAAACCCATTGATACAGAGTATGGTGGCGAATGTCTGATTTATTTCAATAGAGATTTTTATTGTGTCGAAATCCATGACCAAGAGGTAGCGTGTGATGGTATTTTATACAACAATGTGTTTGAGGTACCTTTTGTGAAATTAAACGAAAGTCAGTCAGTGGATATTCAAAACATACTTCGGCAAATACAAACCGAAATGGAAAATGAAGATGCCAATACCGAAGAAATGTTGAGGATATTGTTGAAGTTAATTATTTTGAAATCTACCCGAATTTGGAAACTTCAACACCAACTTTCAGAAAAGGAACAGCAGCCAGATGTTCAGTTTTTGAGGAGGTTTAGTAAACTAGTAGAGCAGCATTATAAAACGCATCATACCGTAGCTGACTATGCTGATATGCTTTTTGTAACCCCCAAAAACCTAAGTAAAAAAATCAGTTTGGTAAGCAAAGAGACGCCAAACGATATTATTAAAAACAGAATTATCCTTGAAAGTAAACGGCTACTGGCGCATACGACCCTCACAGTCAAAGAAATAGCCTATGCTTTAAATTACGAAGATGATGCTTATTTTGTCCGATTCTTTACAAAAAGTACCGGTCTCTCTCCCCTTTCATTCCGCAAACAATTTTAAACAAGAAATATAGATAATGCACCCGAGTCATTCTGGATTGAGGTGATTTATAAATCTTGAGCGTTAGGTAGTGTTGGCAAAAAGTACAATGCAAAGCGAAAAGCGTCCATTGATGACGCTGCAAATTTGCCCCACCTTTGCATTGTCAAATAAATACAAACACTCAAATATCAAAACCATGAACAAGTTAACAGTAAAAGACGGAACCGAAATTTATTTCAAAGATTTAGGAACAGGCCAACCTATCTTTTTTCATCATGGATGGCCATTGTCTTCTGACGATTGGGATGCCCAAATGATGTTTTTCTTAGAAAAAGGTTTTCGGGTAATCTCCCACGACCGTCGTGGACACGGACGCTCTACTCAGACTTTTCAGGGAAATGAGATGGATACCTATGCAGCAGATGTAGCAGAACTTACGGAATTTTTAGATCTTAAAAATGCCATTCATATTGGACATTCCACTGGTGGGGGCGAAGCCATAAGATATGCCGCAAAATACGGTAAAGGCCGAGTGGAAAAAGTAGTGTTAATCAGTGCCATTACGCCTTATATGATTCAGGATGAACGAAATCCTGACGGAGTTCCATTGGCGGTATTTGACGATATTCGGCACAATACTCGTCATAACAGAGCTCAGTTTTATCAGGACATCACTTTTCCTTTTTTTGGATATAACAGAGAAGGCGCTGAGGTGAAAAAAGGAATTCAAGACAACTGGTGGAGACAAGGAATGATGGGAGGTATCAAAGCCCAATATGACTGTATTAAAGTGTTTTCGGAAACAGATTTTACGGAAGACCTCAAAAGTGTAGATATTCCGGTGTTGGTACTTCATGGCGACGATGACCAGATTGTGCCTTATGCCACCACGGCAGTGAAAGCAGCTGAACTCTTGAAAAATGGAAAGCTCATTATCTATCCTGGCTTCCCACATGGTATGCCTACTACCGAAGCTGCAACTATCAATGCCGACATTTTAGCGTTTATTGAATCTTAGATTTTGCAAAGAGTAAGACAACTTAAAAAAATATCTTTTCATTTTTGTCCCAAACTGTGTTTTTGAGGCTGTCTTAGAAGTGTTACTTTTGAGGCAGCCTCATTTTTACGCTGTTGGACAAATCGGTTGATTAAACTATTTTTTAGGATCTTATGGGTGGGAAACTGACATTTCTGAAGTTTTTTGAGAGGGTTTGATCGTCTTTAAAAATTCGGAACAAGTCAAAAATTTAGCTTTTTGTTTTGCCAAAGAACCTACCAAATTTTCAAACTTATCAATCAATTCTTGACCCGATTGGCGCTTTACATAGGTGGGCAGCTTGTAGGGGGATAAGTCTGAAAACTCCCAAGGATGAAAATATAATGATAAAAAACCTCTCTGCTTCAAGGTAATTTTGCAGAACCATTTGTAGAGTGGCAATGGCATATTTTTGAAAGCAATCCAAAACAACGGCAATCTGAAAACGGGCAATACCGAAGAAGGAATTTCTAGCACATTGCCAATCCAGTGAGGTTGAGCAGGTTTGGATAGGAAATTATAACGCCCCGGCAAGTAAGTAGGATTCAAGGAGGCGTCGTACTGATAACCGTGCTCGGCTAGTTCGGGGGTATTAAATTGCATCAATCTGGGCATTCTGAAACCCACAACAGGTTTAGAACTGATATCTTCCAATACTTTTTTGGAAGCGATGATGTCGCTCATGGTTGTCGGTTTTCGAAAATCATGATAAAATGAATGGGAAGCAATTTCATGATTTTGGGCAATGTATCGAATGAGTTCAGGGTGATGCTGCGCAAAATTTGCCGTACAGAAAAACGTAGCTTTTGCTTCGTATTTTTCCAAAATGGATAAAAGTGCTTCTAGTCCGAGGCGTGAAACTTCAAACTGCTGCTCAAAAGGGACTTCTTGCCCATATTCTTGTGGGATGTCAAACTCCTCGACATCAAAAGTCAATAAAATGGCCTTCACGATAACTTCAGGAAAAATAGATTAAGCAATGTTTCTTTTGATACGGGATGCTTTAGATGATTTTTTGATGGCTTTCTCTTCTGGTTGAGTAGGAGCACTTTTTTCAGGATATAGGATAAGGAAAAGATTTTTGATTTCCTTCCAAATCACTTTCATTGAGAAGTCGCTAAATACAATGTTCTGAATTGGCGACACAGGTACGGTGGTGTAAGTTAGGTTTTTGAGATGAGAGGCTCTTATCAAAAACTCGATTTCAAACACGAAAGAATTGATTTTGTTTCTCAAAAAAACATACTTTAATTCTTGCCTGAATCCTTTGATTCCCGCTTGGGTGTCGTTGAGTTCAGAAGGAAGCCATAGATGATTCATGGTTTTGAGTATGGTAGAAATAAGCTGCCGTTTGATAGGTAGTTTATCAAAATACTCTTTGGAGCGTTTGCCAATGACGAGGTCGTAGCCTTGGTGCAAGAGGTCGTAGATTTGGTAGATACAATCCGTACCAAAAGGGAAATCCATATCAGTATAAATGATATACTTACCTGAGGCGTATTTGACTCCCTCGCGGATGGCGTAGCCTTTACCACGGTTTTTATTATAACTCACCCATTTGATAGAAGGATGTGGTAGGGGAGTAAAAAGAGGCGACAAATCTTCTTTAGAACCGTCATTGACGATTACGAACTCAATCGTAAGGGTATCTAAAGTACTTTCGATAAGCTTCACTTGCTCTAGGTAGCTATCGAGCCACTGAGGTGGCGGGTTGTAACAGGGAGTAATGATACTCAAAAAGATGCTTGATGCCATAATTTGGTTTGTTTAAGTAGATAGAATTGTAGAAGACAACATACGCCAATACAGCCAATCGCCTTAATACAATAAGGACCAAAGAAATGGCTTCTTATGAAGGAAGGATAAACGTCGAAGGGGGCAAGAATTGAAAAGAAAAATACAAAGTATACCCAGAATTTATCGATGAAGGTGCGGTCACTAAATACATACCAAACAGCCACCCCCGAAATCGCAATGATGTAGGAGGCTGATTCGGCAGCGTGGTTAAAGATGATAACCCAAATAAGCAAATAAGCCAAGTATTGCCAACGGAGTCTGGCTTGTTGAGCAATAGCCGAAAACCAATACAACGCTCCCGTGGTGACAATCAAACACACAAGACTTATGATTTGAATGAGGGCCACGTTGATTTTGCCAGGGAAAAAAGCATTGAGAACTCCCATCACCCCCAAGCCAATGTTGACTTTGCGGTCGGCTTGAAGGCATTGGTACCATTCTTGGTAAACTTCTAGCCAACGACCAAGTCCAATGAATGGAAGAGGCAAGAGCATCAAACCCGCCAGACACAATGCAAAATAAATGCCTGTTTTAATTTTTTGAGGGTAAAACAAATACAGTAGTACTACGATTACGCCATAGCCTTTGATACAAAAAGCAATAGCAGGACATAAGGCTGCCCAGAAGAGTAACCGCCGCTCCAAAAAAGCGAAGGTAAGAAGGCCAAGCGCAGCAATACTCGAATTAGTCTGTACATTGTGGAGGCTCGTGTTGAGTTCGAGCAGGCAAAACCACCACATAAAAACTTTATAAGACTGCTGAATGAGAAGCTTTTGAATAGCCCAAAAACTAAACCAAGCACTGAATAAAAGCCACATCAATAGCCCTACCGAAACGGGAGGGAGGCTAAAAGGCAAAAAGAAAATCGTAAATGCTGGCGTATATAAAAAAATGTCGTAGTAAAGCTCGGGGTATTCAAGGTGTAGGTTTTGGTGATTGAGCAAATGGAAAAAAGCCTCTCGGAAAATAGTGAAGTTGTTATAACTTTCTTTTCCTAGTGCCAAACATTGTAAATATGTAATGAGAGCTATCAAAAGATAGATAGCTAGAATCACTTTTTCATTTTGAAAAAGTCGAGCAAATCTTGACATTGAGGTTAGGTTGTTAAAAAAAGCTTACACTTTGCTTAACAAAACGTTTTTGTTAATGAAGTAATACTTCAGTGAAATTGTACATTGATGTCGATTCTGAACAAGCTAAGGTATTTTCAAAAAGGGCTTTACAGATTTTTTGGAAACTAAATTTATCCTAGCTGTCAGTCGCCGTTCTGAAACATAACAGGCCTTCTTCAACATCAAATAAGCAAGCTTATATGAATGGGGAGAGGAACGAATGTTGGTGTTGAGGAACGACGCGGCTAAGTTAGGCAACATCTATGAAATTAGCAATTTCGTCGTCGAAAAAAACAATAGTGTAGATGAAAAACTAGCATAGGTCTGTTTCTTTATGGCTGTTTGATGAATAAAAAACCGCAATTAGGACGCCAAAAACAAACAAAAGGTTGGGAGAGAGGAATGATATGTTTTGAGGCAATCCTAGAGATAGGACATCTTTTAGGGGGTGATATTGATAGGACTTGGGTAGTTATTTAGAAAATTTTTTGATGCTTCCGTTGGTATGTTCTAGGATATACAATTCTCCTTTGAAATCTTCCCCAAAAGCCGATACATTGCCTCCTTGGATGGTGAGTAGTTGGAGGTCGGTTTTCTGATTGTTTTTAAAGGATAATGCCCAAATATGCCCATTGCTGAAGTCTCCAAAAATGTATTTTCCTTGGAGTGTAGGCTGAGCGTTTCCTTGATATACGTAACCTCCCGTAACGGAGACGCCATCGGTACGAGGATAAAAATGCACAGGAGGAATCAACGAATTGCCTGATTCGCAGTCGTTTCTTGGATTATAGCATCGATTGGCTTCTTTGAGTCTCCATCCATAGTTACCTCCTTTTTCGATGATATTGATTTCTTCAAACTCATTTTGACCTACGTCACCAGTCCAGATTTTACCAGTTTTGGCATCAAAGCTAAATCGCCAAGGATTTCGTAAACCATAGGCAAATATTTCTTCTTGAAAGCCTTCTTTGTTGCCCACAAAAGGATTGTCAGCTGGAATTCCGTAGTATCCTTTGTCGGTTTTGTTGACATCAATACGCAAAATTTTCCCCAACAAAGAAGCTTTGTTTTGAGAGTTGTTGTGTTGATCTCCCCAAGCCCCGCCGTCGCCCGTCGAAATATAGAGCATTCCGTCGGGGCCAAAGGCTATCTTGCCACCGTTGTGGTTATCATAAGGTTGAGCGATTTTCAACAAAATAGTCTCTGTCGAAGGGTCTACGCTTCGGGCCTCCGACGACGAAGCTTTGTACCGTGCTATGATTGTTTCAAGGGGTTTTCTTTTCGTATAATTGACATAAAAATACCCATTTTGTTTGAAGTTGGGATGAAATGCCAACCCCAGCAATCCCATTTCACCCTCAGAGGAGATTTTGTTTTTGATATCAAGATATACTGAGGTATTTTTAGTAGAAGGGCTATTTTCAAAAAAACGAATTTTACCTTCTTGTTCTATCACAAATAACCGATTACTTCCGTCGGGAGGATAGGTCAATTCCACGGGGCGGCTAAACGACAAAAATGGAAAGGCGTTTTGAAGCGTAATGAGCGACGGATGAGGTTGATAAGAGACCAACAAAAACAAAGCTAGCATCGCTAGCAGCGGGATGGTAGATTGCTTTTTCATGGAGGTATGTTTTTTGGTTAACAACACATCATACATTATTTATCAAATAGCGTTTGCTTCTGTCATTTAGAGCGATAAGTATAATTAATGAGATACCGGCACAAATAAAACGGCATCAGCTGCTACACTTCCGTCGGTCTGTTGGGTGATGAGTTCTACGTAGTTGTTTTGTCCCACTCCTAACTCATAACGACCTAGTGGTACCCATTCGCCAGAGGTTTGCCCAAGTACAACTACCTCTGCGGGTTTGAGGGTGGTGTCTTTTTGGGTTTTTCCGTCAAACACCCTAATGCCAATTTCTGAGGTAGCTTTTTCTATTTTGGGTAAATACACAAAAATATCATAGTTGGCAGACTGTTTGATGGTAGGGGTATACCGTACTTTATCACCAACTTGGAGGCCGCCGAGCATGTATGAAGGGCCATAGCCGCCTTTGTTTTTTTGTTCGATATGCCAAGTCCCTGTTTTACTGACTGCATTGAGGTCATTTTCGTCCACCAAAATCTCGGGGGTGCTACCGTCGGCGAGCGGATTTTGGATTAATTCCTTCTGTAATTTGTCAATGTCGATTTTTTGGATGCTTGTTTTGGCATTGATAGCCATCACGGCGGCCAAGGCTGTAGATTGTCCTAATACCATAAATACAGGCTCCATCCGAATAGAACCATAAGCAATGTGTGATGCAGAAAGACAGACAGGAACCAATAAATTTTGGCAGTCAGCTTCTTTAGGAATCAATGACCGATACGAAATAGGGTAAGGCCCAAAACCGCCCACTTCTACATTCCCTTCGTTTTTGACCATTTTACGACCGTCTTTTTCAATCACAATACGGTGGGTATTGTGCGAATCCATGGTATAAGCGGCCATACCTACTCCATCAGTCACTACTTCTTTACCTTGGCAGTTGGCCTGAGTCATCACATAGCTTCCTATCATGCGTCGTGCTTCTCTGACGTACAATTGAGGCGACCAGTGTCCCGAATCGGTATACTCGTCTTTAGGGTACCCCCATTTCAACATTTCTTGGCGGAGGGGCAATGGAACACGAGCGTCGTGGCCAAAAAAGTATAACAATCCTTTGGTATAAATTTCGTGTTGACGGATGATTTCGGCACGCTGCTCATAACTAGCTTCTGGATAGTCCCAATTCATACCAATCATATCGGTCGAAAAGCCATTTCGATTGTTGATGTCGGTTTTGTGATTAGGCATTCGACTCCAAATAAAATACTGATTGAGCGAATATTTTCCGGGCTGAGCCTCTATGAGCCGCGCTAGTAAGTCGTAGCGACTTGAGTCATAGTGAGCGGGGCGGGTGATAGGCACTAGGTTGGCGGGGTGGTCGGTGAGGCAGATGCGGTAGTTGTAGGCTTGCACTTTGCGATCTCCAGTGCCATTGGGAAGCAAAGGCTCGTTGCTAATTCCCCAGAGTAATCCAGAAGTAGGGTTTCCAGGGGTTTTGTAGGGATCGATACCATCAGGAAACTGGTGGCCTGTCATGAGCTGAACACCGTTGATAGTCTCTCCATAGCGCGAATTGTCTTCACGGCCTACGGTATAAGAAATACCCGCTTTAGCCATTAAGTCGCCTTCATAAGAACAATCAATAAACATTTTGGCCCGAATAACTTGTTTTTGGGAAGGATTAGTGGCGTTTTCAATCGTTATCTCCTGAATTCGTTGGTTACTTTTTTTTACTTTGTTGAGGCGGTGGGAGTAAAGCACGTCTACTTGACCACGTTTTATGTATTCATTGAAAAGGTTTTCGGCGACATGAGGTTCAAAAATCCATTGCTCAAATTTGCCATAGTGCTTCCCAATACGGCGATAATAGTCACGCGCTAGCCCCGTAATTGCATACTTATTGCCAATATCCGTCAGGCCGAGTCCGCCAGTAGTCATGCCTCCCAGATGCTTGCCAGGTTCAATAAGCAAAACAGATTTTTTGTATTTTTTGGCTGTATAGGCAGCGATAACTCCCCCAGAAGTACCGCCATAGATACAAATATCTACCTCTTTGACGGGTTGGGCTAGGGCAGGAGTCCCTAAAAACAATGCAGCAGTAACTACTACTAGCAGACGATTGGTAAAGGCATGTGCCATATCTGTTGAAATGGAGGAAAAGTGAGTAAGTTGAGGCTTCACTTTTTAAAAGTAAAAAAATAGCAGATTGTACTGTGTCTCTTGCCAAAGACTTAACTTGGAAAAATTAAGAACTATTCTCCCATCCGGGAGAGCAATTTTTCGTGGGTAAGTTTGACAAAACGATACCCTTGGGCTCTCAGGATTGGTATAGCCATTTGTAATGCCTCAAGCTCATGCCACTGAGGGTGATTAAAGTGCATGATGACAATTGCGCCGGGTTTGGCATTGGCGATGATTGTATTTTTGATGATTTCGGCGGGGGTGAATGGTACGGCATCACCGCTCAAAACATCAAAGCCTACGATTTTCATCCCTAGTTGGTTAGCGATTTTGGCGCAGGTTTCATCCGTATAGGCCGTGGCTGAGCGAAAAAAACGCGGTCTTTTGCCCGTGATAGCTGCCATTTTTCGGGCATTAAGCTCCATTTCGTCGATTACTTCTGCTAAGTTTTGAGTTGCCGCAATACCGTATTTGGTTTCTCCATTGATAGAGCAGAGTCGGTGTAATAGTCCGTGATTTCCCATTTCAAAAAGTGAGTCGGCGGCAAGGTCTCTAAAAACTGCCTGATTACTATCAATCCACAGACCACTTACAAAAAGAGTAGCAGGTATGCGCTCTTTTCTTAGGAATGCAATCAGGGGGGCGTTGTAGTCATTGTCTTTGCCGATGCAAGCGTCAAAGGTGAAAGCGAGTACTTTTTCTTTGTCGGCTACGTCTTCAAATACATCTTTGATGACCAGTCCAAAGCGACCTGGTTTGGCGTTGGGATACTCTTTAATGATTTTGTCTCGAAAGGCGAGGTAGTCGGGAGTATAGTATGGTTTTACTTTATTCTCAAGCCTTTGACGTTGTTCGAGAGTAGTTTGTCCCCAAGAGGTTAGAGAAGCGGCAAGCAAGAAAAATATAAAAGCTTTCATGGTTGTGATAATAGGTAGATTGCAGGGGCATTTATTGATCTTTTTTTTCCAACTTCTCCATCAAAAGGTCAATTTTTTGGTGTAATCGTTGAATTTCTAAAGCGGCTTCTTTATCGGTTTTGAAATCATTTTCTGCCAACAATTCTGCCCTCCTGTTTTGAATATTTTGCCCAATCATAATCAATGGCATCAGCAGAATCTGAATTAGGTTGGATATAAACAACCACATCAGAAAATCAGGAGCAGGGTCGAATCTTAGTAAATGCGGAGCTAGAGAGTTCCATAATAACCAAGTGGCTGTCCAGCCAAAAATCAGATAAAAGAAATACATAGTGCCGACGTGATCGGTAATCCAACTTCCTAATTTTTCGGATTTTGTAAAATGTTCTTGTAAGTTTTGCTTGTGTGTCTTCATCATTTTGTTAGATTTTTTGCTAAATATATAAAAAATTAGGAGGGAGTATCTCAATGATACTTCCTCCTAGTTATGCGAAATAAATAGGTTATTTAATGGGTCTTAAATGATGATTTATTTCGGTACCTTCCATAGAGAAATAGGCCGCTTTTCTTTCTTTGCCTTTGGATAGCATCACTTTGTAATAGTCTGCATTTCTTTTTTCGGAGTCGAAGTGCGACTTATTGCCCGTAATTTGCCAATCTGGATAGCTGCTATTGATAGATTGCAATATTTTATCATTTAAGGGAAGATTCATCCCTGTTTCTATAAACCGAACGAGATCGCCTTTGGCGTTGTAATAAGCTACTTGTTTCAAATCTCCTGATGATGCAGTGATTTCGATAAAAGTGGGATGGTCTCCATTACTGTATTCATTGAATTGTTCTTCGGTGATTTTCCAGTGAAGTGGCAAGTGGGCAAACGGAGCCATTGCTTTGTCGAGGGGTTGGGATTCATTAAAATCGCTTTCGAGGGTAGCCGTGACATTACTTATAGGAACGCCAGCTTTGTCGGGCGTTAAGATGACGGTCGATGATTTTTGGGCTGAGGCACCTGTAATAGCGCAAGCGAAGAGTAGGCCCATGGCTGCGAATGTGTGAGTGAGTTTCATGGTTTTAGAGGATTAATGCGTTGATTTGTAGTTAATTAAAAAAATGGTATTTGAAGTTGTTAGTTAATAACAGATAAAAGCTAGCAGAGCCCTTTAATAAAAAGGACTCTGCTGAGGCTTTAACGGCGGCGACCTCCGAAACCTCCACTAAAACTCCGACCACCCCCAAAACTACTCCGGCTTCCAAATCCGCTAGGAGCTGTGTTATAGCTGCGGAAGCTGTTGTTGGGGCTGAACGAACGACCACTGAAAGAAGGACGGGTGAAAGTGCTATTGGGGAGTCGATTAGCAGGGTTGAAATGCTGGTTGGCAACACTCATAAAAGCATGACTTGCAGGTACATAGGGACGGTTGGTCCAGAGGTTGGTGCGATAATAACGGCCAAATTGACGGTACAAAATAGGGTAGTTGGTGTAATAGCCGCCGTTGAAAAACCAGTTGGAAAAACCTAAAGAAGGGAAACCATAAAAACCAAGTCCACCTAAGCCATAGTACATTCCGAAATTGGACCAATACGCGCCAGGATACCAAAGAGGGCTGCCATACCAGTAAGGATAGCCAAACCAAAATGAATAAGGATTTGCCCAATAATTGTTGTTGTTGGTGGCGTATTGTCCGTTAGGAAGAATATAGCCGTTGGCCTGCGCAAAATCTTTAGCGGCTTGATTGAGTTCCGACACTGCCTGAGGATTTGAATCCATTTGTTGTTTATAACTCTGGATTACTTGTTGGTTTTGGACTACCAAACTATCATGTTGCTCGGCCAATTGTTGCGTAAGCCCCGCTTTGTCCGACGCATAGAGTTGACCTAAATTGGTCGTAAGGGCGAGGTTGCCGGTGAGGGTTTCGAGCACATCGGGGTGCTCCGACAACAACCGAAACTGTTCACGTACATCTACAGGTGTGGTAGCCACCAAATCATTGAAATTTTGATTGGCTTGCGCTTCTAGCCGGTCTGTTTCAATCAAATCTTCGTGGTGGTTGTGGTAGAGTTTCCACGCGGCAGTTTTGAGGTGTGACTCTTGGTTGGGGAGCATACCTTCGATAGCGCTACGTTTGAGACCCGTAGGCTGAGTAGCAAGCGAATGAAGTAAGTCAGGGTAGCGGCTTAGTTCATAAAACCAACCCTGTTTTTGTTGATTAAAACTACCAATCAAAGCATGAAAAGAAGCCTTAGTTCGCTCTTTAAGTTGGGCGATTTGGGAGAGGATATCTGGGTATTGACTGCTGGTGAGTATTGCTTGGCGGATGTCGGCATCTTGTGATGCTACCACCATGCGCATTCCCTTATCAGTTTCGATGTGGGTGGATTGATTTTGAGAAAGGGCATTGGAAGAGATTCCGAACCATATCATCAAAACAAGGGTGTTGCTAATTAATCTACGTTTTGAAAGGTTAAGTAGCATGTAGTGGGTGGAGTTCATTACAGTTTTCATGATTCTCGTGCTGTTTGAAACTATCGATAACTAAATTGACGCAACAAAAGTGGGTCTAGTTTTGATAGAAATTATTGACGATGGTCAAGCCTTAGCGTTGTTTGTCGTCATTGACGAGCATCAACATCGCTTACCTCCAAAAACAATGTATGAAGTCGGTGCTTAAGCACAGTTAATTGTAATAATAAGAATTATGGGTCAAGAAATATCAAGGGTGCTTCAATGGCTTGCGCCCTGACTTTTTCAGGTGTAAGGATTGAAAATCGGGGCTAAAGGCCCTTGTATTATTTTCATGTTTTTTAGCCCTAGCCTACAAGAGTTGGGTTTAACAATTATGTACATAAAACACTTCCGCCTATCTTTTTAGGCAAAACAGGAGTCATTCCGAAGATTAGAGAATAACATATAGAAGCTGCTAGGTATAAGCAGAAGCTCAAAATTCGTAATCAAAAGCTATATCAAATAAGTTTTATGAGAAGCCTAAAAGAGGGGAGACACCCCTCGCTCAGTATCTTAGCCGTTCTAGTTTCTCGATTTTTGAGACTACGATTTTACCATCTACCATCTCAATAAGGCCTTCGTTTTTGAAATCGGCTAGGGTACGTACTAGTGATTCCATCGCAGTTCCTGCCACGTGCGACAGGTCTTCTCGCGTGAGAGTGACGACGACGGCATCGCTGTTGGTTTCTTTGAAACGCTTGGCAAATTGCACAATAGCCTCCGCTACTCTTTTGCGAAGCGAATTGTAGGCTAGCCCCAACAATTGATGCTCTTTTTCGATAATCTTATTGGTAAGAATCTGCACAAATTCCTTGGCTACGTCGGCGTTTTTGTATAATAAACTAAAAAAATCATCTTTTGGAATATACAATACTTCGGTGTCTTCGAGCGTGACCGCCGAATCGGTGTAGGTGTGGCCTTCGATGAGGGCTGTATAGCCAATAAAGTCTCCCGGACCACACAAGGCTGTGATGAGCTCTTTGCCGTCAGCGTTTTCTCGGATTATCTTTACTTTTCCACTTTTAATAAAATACAGACGGAAAGGGTCGTCGCCTTCGGTATAAATCACCTTCTTTTTTTTGATGAGATGCACTTTTCTATCTATCGATAGTGACTGCAAACCGTCTTTTTGTTTTGCTTGTTCAAAAAATGCCCCCAGCCCTTCGGGAGTCATCACCGAACGCTTGATTTGGGCTATTTTTTGGAGCCTAGAATTAATAGCCGCCAATAGTTCGTTGATTCCGAAAGGTTTGGTGAGATAATCATCCGCGCCTAGTTCCATTCCTCGCCGCCAGTCGGCACGCTCTACTTTGGCAGTGAGAAAGATAAAAGGAATGCCAGCCAACATATCATTGTTGTTAAAAGCTTGAAGTACCCCAAAACCGTCAAGTACGGGCATCATGATATCACACACTACCAAGTCCGGTTTAGTGTGGAGGGCTTGTTCTATTCCTTCTTTGCCATTGGTAGCAGTAGATACCTGAAAACCAGATATTTCCAATATCTCAGCGGTGTTTACTCTTAATCGGTCTTCGTCTTCTATAAGGAGTATTTTTTTCATTCTTTACTTTTGTTTTAGTTGACCTGCAATCACATGCATATCCAAATCCTCCAAAATAATTTTTAGCACTTCTTCATCTTCAAAATTGAGCGAAGCTACTTCATCGATGAGTGCATTTAAATGTACCATGCTTTCTTCTATTTCTGTCAAATATTTATCTACTTTGTCTGGCTGGTTTGTTTCATGATAATGTCGAGCCAGAATAATAGCTGACTGAATCACCGCCATAGGAGTTCGGAATTCGTGCGATACCGAGTTGATAAATTTTGATTTGAGTTCGTTGAGGTATTGACTCCTCACCAGAGATTGTAAGCGTTCTTGGGAGGAAGCGTCTTCAGTTAATGTGTTATGTAGAGTCTTTTTCATGCGTATGGAGGGATTGAACGTTTTATGAATACAAAGTTGCGAGGCTTTTTCCAGAAAAATCTTGACAGCGGTCAATACTTCTATTTAATTTTTGGCAAAGTTTTGGGCTTTTGATGCACGCTTTAGTCCCTCATTGCGTACAGTATAGCTAGACGAAAATGATTGCTTTATTTTTAAAAATGCAGGTACTCTTTTTAGGATGGAAAAAGAATTTGTAAATAAAATCATAGGACAGCCCTCTGATTTTGATGCTTTTATCAAAAGAGAGGGGTTGTTGATTCCTTACGATAAGCTCTCTATAGTGTATGGCAATACGCCCGTGGGGTATCATTCAACGGATCCCAGCGGGAAAATTATCTTAATCAATGATGTGGAGCTTAAATGGCTTGGCTATACTCGTGAAGAGGTTGTAAAAAAAATGACTTGGCAAGACTTATGTACCACCCAAAGCTACGATAGATTTCAGGAACATTATAAAGCACTCGTGGAAGAGGGGCACTTGTTGGATTTGTTTATGGAGTGTGTTACTAAAACGGGGCAATCGTACCCTGTGGTAGTAAATGCCATTTCGCTGTATGATAAAACGGGAAATTTTGTGATGGCCAGAACCACCGTGGTTCAGATTATAGAGCAAAAGAGATTGGAAGGTGAATTGCGAAAAAAAAACCAAGAATTAGAAAGTCTTAACAAGCAATTATACGAGCTTAATCAAGAAAAAAACCGTTTTTTGGGCATTGCTTCTCATGATCTCCAAACTCCTTTGACCAATATTCGCCTTCTTACAGATAAGCTAAAACTAACCCAACAAAATCTCACAGAGCGGCAGCGATATTGGGTGGAAGATATTCAGGTGAGTATAGAGCATATGTCTCACATGATTTATAGCTTGCTGAGCGTGAATCGTATCGAGCAAGGTGTCAATATGCCTCTGCTTGAGGCTGTCAATTTAACCAATTTTTTGGCGCATATCTTAGGGCGGTTTCAGGTCATTGCCAATCGCAAACATATTGGGCTTCGATTTGAATGTGATTCTGATGAGGCATGGGTAAAGGCAGACCCACAATATTTGACCGAGATAGTTGAAAATCTCCTATCAAATGCCATTAAGTTTTCTCCAGCTGGTCATGATGTGCGCGTCAAAGTAACTCATGCGGAGAGCCATGTGCAGCTTTTGGTTTCGGACGAGGGCAAAGGCATCAAGCCAGACGAGATGCCACTTTTGTTTGGCAAATTCCAGAAGCTAAGCACGCGTCCTACTGCGGGCGAAAGTTCTACAGGCTTGGGGCTATCGATTGTGAAAGACCATGCCGAAAAAATAGGTGCTACCGTAAGTTGCCAAAGTGAATATGGAAAAGGAGCCACTTTTAGCGTTATATTTCGCTGTATTTGAACATTAAAAAATCTAAAAGCTGCTAATTACCATGATTTTCGGGCAGTAATAAATGAGTTGGGAGGTTTGTTTGCTTTGTTTACAATCAGGTAAATCTATTGACGGTTGTCAAGGTAAGGCTTAAGAAGTGTTGCCACCTTTGCAATGTCAATGAAGGTTTATTACTAAAAACAAAACACAAACCATGAACACTCAAAGCCATTTTACATTAGTCAAAGGTGCACTTTTTGCTGCTGTTTGTTTAACCCTAGGGGCTTGCAATTCTTCATCCAAACACGAAGCATCAAATACTGACACTACCTTTACAGTCATAGAAGAAACAAAGACCCTAGACAATCCTTCTGACGTGTCTTTTGATTCGGCGGCTTCGGCTTTAAAAAAAGGAGAGTGGGGTATGGTGACTACGCATCTGAAGGCAGGTATCGCAGCGTATAAAGAAGAAGCAAAAAAAGAAAAGCCTGAGCGCCAGGGTGCTATTGATGAGCAAATCAAAAAAATAGAAGCATTGGTTCCTAAAGCGGAAGCCAAAAACCTCAATTTAGACGAACTTATCCTCACTACGGGGGTAGCCGAACTGGTGACACTCCACCGAGCAATAGAAGTTACGGAAGAACTCACTGCTATTACGCCCGAAAATAGTCAGCATTTGAGACAAACGCTCGCGGATTTGGAAAAACAAGCTGAAGTCTTACCCGCCGAAGCAAAGCAAGAAATTAAGAAATTGACTTCTGAGGCTCATGCCAAATTAGAAGCTTACGAGAAAGCACCTGCCAACAACAACCAAAAAGAACATCAAGCATTGAAAGAAAAACTCTCAAAAATCAGAGAGGTCATACACAAGCATTTGTAGTTCATTCTTTCCCTACCACACCATTTTCTAAGGCACAATAAGCCACGAAATTTCCTTCTGCAAAAACATATTTCTGATTCCTTTTTAAAAAATTCTTTCCAACCAAATTAATCATTTACAACAATGAAAAGGCTAAGTATTGCATTTTTGGTTGCTTGTGTATCCTTAGGATACGCCCAAGCACAAAGTACACAGAGCGAAGAAGTCGCTATGAAAAGTGTAAAAAAAGGTGAAGAACCTAAACAAGTACTCGATGCTTTGAAAAAAGATTTTCCTGGTGGTGCTGTTCAGGGTATGTCGGTGATTCCTTTATCGCTTTATGGTAAAGAGTGGTCGGTTTCGGAACGAAACAAGATAGATGATAAAAGTAGTATCAGCCTCTATCAAGTAGATGGCAAAGGTAAAAGTGGTAATTTTAGTGCGGTCTATGACAATAATGGCAAACTCATGAGCTACAAAGAAGTCATTAAAGACGCTGAATTGCCTACTTCGATTCGTACGACTCTAGGCAATCAGTTTGCGGGTTGGCAAGTTACAGGCGACCGTGAGAAGGTAAAATATAACCACGGAAATATAAAAATAGCTTATCGGGTCAATCTTAAAAAAGACAAAGAGCATAAACATGTTTTCTTTGATGAAACAGGTAAGATAGTACGCACCGACAAGAAAATGAAAATATAAGCTTCTTAAAAATTAAAAACTCAGTGCAGCGGTGCTATCACCGCTGCACTGAGCTTTTAATATTGAGAAATTAAAATATTAAATCAGACGCTGAATGATGTCATTGACAGAAATACCTTCTGCTTCTGCTCTAAAATTACGCACAATGCGGTGGCGCAAAATAGGAACAGCTACCGCTCTAATGTCTTCTATATCAGGAGAATATTTGCCATTGATGAGGGCATTACACTTCGATGCCAAAATGAGGTTTTGTGAGGCACGTGGGCCAGCGCCCCATTCGAGATAGCTTTTGGTGTCTGCACTCGCAAACTCTCCTCCGGGGCGGGTTTTGTGGACTAGCTTTACGGCATATTCTACTACGTTGTCGGGGACAGGCACGCGTCGAACAAGGTGCTGAAATGCTTGGATTTCTTCGGCCGAAATCACCGTGTTGACCACAGGGCGATTGTCGGTAGTTGTCGCTTTTACGATGTTTAATTCTTCTTGATAGGAAGGGTAGTCGAGGTTGACCATAAACATAAAGCGGTCTAGCTGCGCTTCAGGAAGCGGATAGGTCCCTTCTTGTTCGATGGGGTTTTGGGTGGCCAAAACAAAGAAAGGACGTCCAAGGCTATGTTTTTGTCCCGCCACTGTTACGGCATACTCTTGCATGGCTTCTAGCAATGCCGATTGTGTTTTGGGAGGGGTACGGTTGATTTCGTCAGCAAGGATAATGTTAGCAAAAATAGGCCCTTTGATAAAACGGAAATTACGCTCATTGTCGAGTGTTTCTGATCCCAAAATATCAGAAGGCATTAGGTCAGGAGTAAACTGGATTCGGTTAAAACTCAAGTCAAGAGCGCCGGCAATTGTCTGAATCAAGAGCGTTTTGGCGAGTCCGGGTACACCCACCAATAAGCAGTGTCCTTGACAAAATATAGCCGTCAATAGCAGACGAACAGTGTCGTCTTGCCCTACAATCACTTTACCGATTTCCGAACGGAGTTTTCCGTAAGATTCTTTCAATGCCTCAGCGGCTGCTACATCAGAAGTAAACTTCATTGAGGATAATAGTTTATGAGTTAATGGTTTATGGAATGGGCGTTCGATTATTTAATTTGAAAATGCTTTTAAGTAGGTGACTATGGTAGGTAAATGTACTTAATTTAAAAAAATAAAAACGCTAATTCCCCTCCTGATTAATACCAAATATTTGACAGCCTTGATATTCAGGTTCGACGTTGATAAAAACATCTGTTACCGCTTTCTTAAACCATTCATCCACAGCTTTGGTTTTTTTGTTGGCCAATACGATATTGGTAAGCTTCTCAAAATCATCTTTAAGATTGGCCGTGTGAGGCTCAATTTTGCTTTTGTAATAAACAATTCTCATGGCGGTTTTACCGTCGTCTGTTCGATAGTTGAGCGGCGCACTAATCGTGCCAACTTTCATAGTATCGAGCATCATATAGAGGTTGTAATCCATTGAAGCATCCAATGGTAAGCGAGAGTTTCCCGTTTGCTGCTCTTTTAAGAGTCCTCCTGCATCGGCGGTATTTTTGTCCTCTGACCACTTTTTAGCGGCTATTTCAAATTTTAAACTATCGATTTGAATTAAATGCTGAAGACTATCTAAAATACGTTTTGGTGCTGATAAGTCCATCCGATTATAATCAGGACGAAGTAATATGTGGCGGCTATGGTATTCGGCACCCCGGGTTTCGAGCAATTGGATCAGGTGAAGACCATATTCTGATTCAATAGGCTCTGATATCTCATTGATTTTGAGTTTAAGAGCGGCACCTTCGTACTCAGGTACCATAGAACCCCGTTGCGCAAAACCTAAATCTCCACCTTGTTTGGCTGATTCTATATCCTCTGAATAGGCCGAAGCCAAAGATGCAAAGTCTTCTCCTTTTTCGATGCGTGCCTTAAATTCAAGCAGGCGATTGCGGAGCTCTTCTTTTTGGGCTTTGGTAACTTGTGCATAGCGTACGATGTGCCCAATCTCTACTTCGGCTGGGATATAGGGCAAACTATCTTTAGGAATCGAATTAAAAAACCTCTTTACCTCGCTAGGGGTTACTTTAATCGCACTCGTAATTGTAGTTTGCATCTTTTCCGAAATCATGCTATTCTTGATTTCTTCCCGAACTTCAGTTTTGAGGGCTTCGATGCTTTTACCGTAGGCTTCCACAATATTTTTTTCGGAGCCAAAGCGCCGTGCCATTACCTCCATACGGGCATTTACTTGATTATCGACTTGTTTGTCTTCCACAATTACCGAGTCAATTTCAGCCTTAGCCAAGAGCATTTTTTGTACTACCAAGCTTTCTAATGCTTGACAAGGATTGGGCGCAGGTTGGTTTTGGGCTTTATATTGCAAAATCAACTCTTCGAGTTCTGAGCGTAAGATGTAGTAATTGTCAACTTTGGCAATCACTTTATTGATACTAGTGCTTTTGCCTTGCGCATACACTCCTACGACGGTGATGAGAGAAAGAAGGAGTGAATGAATGAACGTTTTTTTCATGTGTTTGATTGGTAAACTGCTATAATTGGTGACATACGATATTGGGCCTTATTTGGCCAATTTTCGTAATTCTTCTTCGTTGATTTTAACGGCAAACTTCTGGCGTAATCGCTCCAGCCAATTTTGCTCTAGTTGTTTTTGATAATCATTAATTACGGCCCCTCGTGCTTCAGTAAAAGTTTTGATTCGGGCAGGCTCAATTTTACTTATTTCAATCCAGACTTTTTTGCCATCTTGGGAAAGCGTTTGGCTGCCTACTTCCCAGCGAGCAGCATCGATGAAGGAATTGCTTCCTTTGGCAAAGGTACCATCTACAATATTGATTTTACCAATTTTGAGCGCATTTAGTGCTTTTTCAAGGTCTTTTTTGGAAGTACTAAAAAACTGAAAACTCACCCTCCGATTGCGTGCCGCACTCGAAACAGGCTTAAATTTTCCATAATCTTTCTCAAGAATTTTAGTAACTGGGATACGGTTGTTGACCAATGCCTTGATGGTATTGTGTAATCGTGCCGTTGAGATAGAGTCTGACTCATTGGTGTCGCTATAGGAAGATACTTCTACTACGTAGTTGTCGTTGTTGAGAAGGGTAAGCGCTACATCAAAGATATTTTCACGGTGCTTGGCCGTCAAGGTCGTAGATTTAGGTTCAAACAACAAATCAGCACTTTTTCGACGAAGTTGGTAAGGGTAGGAGGACAAAGACTCTTGGGCTCTTTTAAGTAGACTGTCGCTGTCCGAAACTACTATATTAGCCACTACTCTTTCTGGGTAGCGGTATTTGTCTTTGTGCTGATTCCAGTATTGTTTTTGCCCTACAGAATCTACCAGTGATTTTTCCAAGACATTGGCTTCCAGGGTTTGAGAGTACAATACCCCGTCGCGCATTTCGGTCATTAAAGCCTTAAAGTCTGGGTATTTTTTCTCTAAATTTTCTTCTTCAATTTCTACCAACATTTTATTGACAAACTGCTTATAATATCTTTTTGCCAAAATATTCAAATCTGAACCAAGAGCTACAGGAGCTTGTCGGTTGTACAAATATTCAAAAAACTGATTGACCGTAAAAGCCTTATTATCAATCTGGAAAAGAGTTTTGCTGTCGAGCGAAGTGGGTAGGGGAGCTGGGATTTTCCATTTTCCACGAAGCAGAGAAGTATCTAGACTAGCAATGGTGTTTTCGCGGATATTGTTTGGTTCAGTTATTTTATATGCTTTACGTAATTTTGCATAAAGATTTTCTTGAATCAACTCAGAGCGTGAATCGGTGGTGACTTTTTGGCGAAGTTGAGGAGCCAACTCGGTAAATGATTCAATAGGCTTGCGGTTGATAAGTTTGATAATGTGCCATCCGTAGTTGGTTAAGAAGGGGGCCGAAATATCACCTCTCTGACGAAGTGCAAAAGCGGCTTCTTCAAAAGCTGGCACCCAGTCGCCAGTTTTAAATTCTCGTAACACCCCACCAGTGGTTTTGGTGGTGGCATCGTCCGAATAATCCCGACATACGATGTCCCATGCTTCTTGTTTGAGCAGACTATAAGCTTGCTCAATTTTTGCTTTGGCAGTGGCTTTTCCTCCGTCGGTGGCGTTGGGGCTTACTCTAACTAGGATATGAGCGACTTGTATTTTGCCGCGTGAAGGTCGGCGGTCAGCTATTTTGATAAGATGATAACCTGCATTGGTACGAATGGGGTCAGAGATTTTTCCGATAGAAAGCTGGTAAGCTGCGCTTTCAAAAGGATATACCGTTTGGAAGGCTGTTAGGTATCCCAAGTTTCCACCTTTTTGGGCCGTAGCAGCATCTTTAGAAAAGCGTTCAGCAGCTTCTTCAAAGCTTATTTCTTGCTGTAACATACGACTTCGAAGTACCACTGCTGCTCGATAAGCGGCAAGGGTATCGGCAGGAGTAGCGTCTTGAGGGGCTGCAATGAGTATATGCGATATTTTGAGTTCTTCTTTGAGGCGTTCGTAAGCTTCTGCTACTAGATTGTCAATGAGCACATTGTCGCTTAGATACGGCTGGGCTAGTTGCTTTCTGAAAGAGGCGATTTCTTCCCTAAAGGCAGCCGTTGTGTCGCGCCCTTCGCTTTGTGCTCCCAGTACTTTGAGTTTGAGATTGGTAAACAACTGTAAATACTCACTGATACTAGTAGGTTTGGTAGTATCGTCCGAAAACTGATTTTTGGTAAAAGATTGGAAAAATTCGTCGGTGCTAAAGTTTTTGTCCCCAATAGACAATATAACTGGCTCTGGGGGAGCTTGAGGAGGTGCAGGCTTGGAGGTTTTGCAACTTCCTAACCCGATAAAAACCATGCCAACGATGAAAAAACAATACTTCATTCTCAACTTTTTAATTCTAAACACGAATCTCTCTTCATTTATTGTGAAGTTTGCAAAGTTAACCCAACTTTCTGAAAGTTATACAATCTTCTTTTGGGAGTCAAGAATTGTATTTTACGAGTTATCTTTGCAACATGCGTTATTTTATTGAATTAAGTTATAAAGGTACCGAATTTCACGGGTGGCAGCGTCAGCCAAATGCAAACTCGATTCAGCAAGAACTAGAACGAGCTTTTGAAGTGATGCTTCGGCAGCCAATCGAAATCATAGGCAGCAGTCGTACGGATGCAGGAGTACACGCGGAACAGCAGTATGCTCATTTTGAAGTGGCAGAACCGATAATTTGGCCCGAAAAAATAATTCATGGACTCAATAGTATTTTACCACGTGATATTGCCATCAAACAATTTCATCATGTCAAAGACGACATACATTCTCGTTTTGCTGCTACTCACCGTTGCTATCAATATCGCATAGTACGTCAAAAAAATCCATTTCTAACGGGGCTTGTCTACCAGTTTCGCCCCTCATTAGACCTTTTGGAGATGAACAAAGCCGCTGCATTATTGCTGAAGTACGAGGATTTTGAATGTTTCAGTAAAATACATACCGATGTAAAAACATTTTTGTGTAACATCGAACAAGCTTATTGGGAGGCAAGTGATGTGGGGCTTGTCTTTCATATCAAAGCCAATCGGTTTTTGAGGGGAATGGTCAGGGCGATAGTGGGTACTTTGCTTGAAGTAGGGCAGGGGCGCATGACTATCGAAGCTTTTGAACAGATTATTATTTCTAAAAACCGAAAAAATGCGTCGGCTCAAGCGCCTGCCTGTGGGCTTTTTTTGACGGAAGTAGGCTATCCGTGGGAAGATATTTTGGTCTAAGAATTGAGTTTATTGTGTTGATATTGAGTTGATTATGGTCGGGAGTAAATTGTGTGTTTTTGCATAAAAAATAATATTCATTGGAAAAAATAGGAATTATCATTTTAGCGGCTGGTGAATCAAAACGGATGGGGTTTCCCAAACAACTGTTAAACATAGAAGGCGTTTCGCTTATTCGACGTACGGCAGAAGTGGCTTTGGCTACGGATTGCTATCCGGTGGTGTTGGTGATTGGTGCGCACAAAGCTCAGCTTGCTCAAGAAATCATAGACTTGCCGCTCACCGTGATTGACAATCAAATGTGGCACGAAGGCATGGCATCGTCCGTAAAAATGGGGCTTGCAGGCTTGTATATGACTTACAAAGATGTGGAGGCGGTTATCATGTTGGTATGTGATCAGCCCTACATTTCGGTATCTTTACTGGAACGGATGATAGAAATTTACCGCACCAAAAAGCCCCCCATTGTGGCTTGTAAATATGAAGACCAAGTAGGCGTGCCCGCACTTTTTGACCGCAAGTTGTTTGAAGAGTTGCTTAGTCTTACAGGTGATAAAGGAGCTAAGCCAGTCTTAATGAATCATTTGGATGAGGCCTATTTACTCACTTTCGAAGCCGGTAGTATTGACCTTGACACTCCCGAAGATTATAAAAATTTTCAATCGGATACCTAGATTTATCAGTCGCCTGTTGGTCTTTGCGGCCACAGGCGTTTTTTACTTATCCAATCGCCTCAAAAAAACGTTCTAGTTTTTCTGGGCTAAGTTGGCCATTGGTACGGACACTACTGCACAAATCTAGTCCGAAAGGCTGTACTGTTTCGATGGCTTCCCTGACATTTTCGGCTTTGAGTCCGCCAGCCAAAAACAAAGGAATCGAAATGTTTTCGCGAATCTGGCGACTAAGTGCCCAATTGTGTACCCTTCCTGTTCCTCCTAGCTCCTTGACTTGTAGATTGGGGTTGCCACTGTCAAGCAAAATCGTATCCACAAAGCGGGAAAGTTCTATGGCTTCCTCAACCGTTTTTTGGTCGATGACATGCACTACTTGTACTAGTTTGACGTGTGGAAGTGCCTGACGAATATCCGTATAACTTCCCTCTTGAAGGGCATCTACTATCTGAATAGTATGAGTTTTTACTTTTTGGTAGTGGGCTATGATACCTGCAGAAGAAGTTTCGCTGGTCAACAAAAAAGTAGAGATAGGTGGAGGAACACTGGACGAGATTTGGGCAATAAGCTCATCTGAAATCACACCCGGACCACTTGGCATGTGTCCGACCAGCCCTAATGCTGAGGCTCCATGCGCAATAGCCAACTGAGCTTCTTGAAGGCTACTGATACAACAAATTTTTACGCGGGGTTTAAGGGTTCCTTGCATATCATCTATAAGGTTAGCCATGACAAGTTACTGACAACTTGCCACGGCTCTATTTTTAAAATCTACTCCTTTTGCTTAAAAAGTAACTTTGACGGTTATTTTTTCATTACCTCTCTCCACTTCTGCCTCTACCGTTTGCCCTTTTTCAAATTTTCCCAAGGCTCCCATATAATCATAGATTGTATTAAGAGTGTATTTGCCTAAAGTCAGGATTAGGTCGCCACCTTTGATACCTGCGGCTTCGGCGGGTCGGTTTTTTGAAACGCCATCAACTTTGATTCCCGGACCATTAAACGAATAGTCGAGCAGTAAGCCCATGGTCACTTTAAAACTCATATTGCGCGCCATTGGCATGGCTGTTTCGCGGTATTCTAATCGGTTGGGAAGTTTGTCGATAGTATTGATAATCGCCGTTACCGCATTCAAAATCTTGGCTTCTCCTTTGAAATTGATAAGGTGGGTGTCGTCGCTGGGGCGGTGGTAGTCTGAATGAACTCCCGTGAAGAAAAATAATACTGGTATGCGTTTGGTATAAAAAGATGTATGGTCAGAAGCTCCTGCCCCCGAAGAATCAATTTTAAACGCCATTTTTTCTTTAGCCATTACGGTCGGAATCGCTTCTCCCCAAGTAGGGCTTGTACCCCAGCCTCCAATGGTGATTGGCTTGGCTTCGTCAAAACGTCCAATCATGTCAAAATTGAGCATAAAGTTTACTTTGGATAAATCAATGGTGGGGTTGTTGGCGTAGTATTTGGAACCAAGTAGCCCAAGTTCTTCGGCCGAAAAACAAATAAAAAGGAAATTGTGAGCTTCTTTGATGTTGTTTTTGGCATAGTAACGCGCGAGTTCAAGCACGCCAGCCACTCCAGAGGCGTTGTCGTCAGCCCCATTATGAACTTTACCTTTGGCATTGGCATCCAATGAACCTCGTTGAAATCCTTCGCCCAAATGGTCATAGTGGGCACCGATGATGATAGTTCGGTCAGCACCATTGTCGAGGTAAGCTACTACATTGCGCGCGTCTAGTACATGTACGGTATCGATGTTGGCCTTAAAAACTTGCTCAAACCCATTGGTACCTTTGGGGGAAAGACCGATTTCTTTAAAAAAATTGGCAATGTATTCAGCGGCTTTTTGCTCGTCTTTGGTACCTGTACCACGCCCTTTAAGTTCGTCGGAAGCCAAAAAACTAATATGTTTTTCTACATTTTTGGCAGAGATAGATTGGGCTTGCGCTATTGATTGACAACCCATTAATACACTCAAAATAAAGGCATACTTTTTCATATCTATTATTTAAAAATCAAAGTTGAGACTAAATTTTTACGCTTTCTGATTCGCGGATAAAAAGATTTCGTGTCGGATAAGCAAATGTAGCACCGTATTGGTGTACAATCTCGATGATTTTGAAGTTTATTTCTTCTTTGGTTTCAATAAAAATCCGCCAAAGTGAAGTATGGACATGGTAAATGACCAGAATATCTAGTGAGCTTTCACCGAGGTTTTCTAAGCGGACAGTGGGGGGTTTGGAATTGGTAAGCGTATGGGATTCTAAATAAGACCGAATAGATTCTATAATTTGGGAAAGAGTTTCGGGCGAAGTATCAAATGAAAGCCTAACGTAATATTTGGCTCTACGATAACTCCTCTGCGTTATGTTTTCGAGGGCTTGGGTAGTAAGCAGGCGATTGGGTACGGTGATAAGACTACCATCTTCGGAGCGAATGCGCGAACTTCGAAAGCCGATTTGTTCGATATCGCCCGAAATTTTGTCAAGTACAATGCTATCACCTACCACAAAGGGGCGTTCGAGCATGATGGCCACCGAAGCAATGAGGTTTTCGAGTGTCTCGCGAGCGGCCAAAGCTATCACCAATCCCCCAATTCCCAGACTTGTAATGAGCGCCCATACATTGACTTCATATACTTTGTGCAGAATGGTGAAAAAACTGGTTAAAGTCCAAATGATAATGATGATATCTTTGAAAAAAGGAACAAGCTGGTCATCAATAGGACTAGGAGTAGAGGCGGCTTTTTGCTTGAAAATAAGCGCAATAAATTTAATGACTCGGATACCCAACCAGCCAATCGTAGCTCCTAAAACACTGAAAAATAAACGTTCGATAACCATGAGCCAGCCAAATTTATCAGCAGGTTTCCACGCCCAATGAGTAGGTATTGTTAAGTGCCTGAAAGCCAAAAATAAAACCACTAATGTGATAAGTACCTCAAAAGGACGACGGGTGAGTCGGACAAAATCAGCTAAAGGGATATTGCCAGATTCGCTTTTGATAAAACGGTAAATCATTCGAGTAATCGTAAATGATAACCCTCTCCTAATCAATACTCCTAGTCCTAGGATACCAACAAACCAAAGTATATCCCGGATTGTATTTTCTAAAATGGTGTAGTCAAGCCACCTTGGCAGATTTTCCATAATAATCGTCGATTTTTAGGATGCAAAACAACAATTTTGCGCTGTTAAATGAAAAAATAACCTAGAAAAGCCAACAAACCATAGTTCTTTTGTGGGCTTTTTTAGAATGGATTGCTTTGAGAGAATATAATAAAATATGAATGCTGCTATTGACCTTGGAAATACATTTGCAAAAATAGGATGGTTTGAAGGAAGTACATTGATACGTGCTCAATACAAAATCCCTTTTGATGCCTTAACAAATATCTTACTGGAAGAATTGCCCGAAAAGGCGATTTTATCTTCAACCAGCCACGATACTGGAATATATGCCTTAACCTTGCAACAAAAAGGAGTAAATACATTACAGCTTGCATCCGATACACCACTGCCAATCCAAAAGGAATATGATACACCCCAAACCTTAGGGGCTGACCGTTTAGCGGCGGCAGTAGGTGCCAATGGTTTGTTTCCAAATGACAACTGTCTAGTGATCGATATGGGGACATGCATTACTTACGATTGGGTGAGTGCAGAGGCAGTTTTTCGAGGAGGAATAATTTCTCCGGGGTTTCGTATGCGATTTCAAGCGATGCACTCGTTTACAAAGAGGTTACCTTTGATTGAAATGGAAGAAGCTACTTATTTTATGTCTTTACCATTTGTAGGAAAAAGTACCCGTACAGCTATGCAAAGTGGCGTTTTCAATGGATTGTTAGCCGAAATGGAAGGGGTAATTGCTCGCTATCGCCACGAATATGGCGAATGCCGCGTAGTATTATGCGGAGGAGACGCTCCTTACTTTGAAAGTCTACTTAAAAATCGCATCTTTGCGGCTCCAAATCTAGTTTTGATGGGTTTGAATCGAATTTTACAACACAATGTCAATTAACAAAAAGAGTAAGCTTCTTAAGTGGAGTTGGGTAGTAGGGGCAGTTTGTTTAGTACAAACCTCTAGTTTTGCGCAAGGTCTAGGCAATTCTCCTTATTCGGCCATTGGTATCGGAGAACTCCTAAGTAAGGGCTACGCTCCCGCCAATGGAATGGGAGATGCAGGCGTAAGCAATGCCAATCCGCTCTATATCAATTCTCTAAACCCTGCTTTGTTGGCTCGAAACCGCTACACCATGTTTGATGTTGGAGTAGTAGGCCAATACAAAGGAATCCAAGACAGCCGCCAAAGTCAGCGTGATTTTGGTGGGAATTTAGCTTATTTGGCATTGTCGTTTCCTGTTGCCCCCAAATGGTCTTCTGGTATTAGTCTCAAACCCTACAGTTTTGTAAATCATCAACAAAATTCCTATGGGCGTATTGGAAATTCTATTTATGAAGCTCAATATGTGTATAGTGGTAAAGGTGGTCTCAACCAGATTAATTGGATGAATGGTTTTCAAGTGACCAAAAACCTTAATTTAGGTTTTGATGCTACCATGCTTTTCGGAAACTTTAACCAAAGTGTTACATCTCAGCTTCGTATTGGTGATAGTCGCGACTATATCGTAAGTCGTGATGATAGGTTGAATTTTAATGATTTTAATTTTAGAGCGGGAGCGGCTTGGCGTCAAAAGTTAAAAGGAGATCACTTCCTGAATTTCGGAGCTACTTATAGCCTTCAATCAAATGTCGCTACTGTTCGCAACACCACTTTAGAGGTACTCAACAGTGCAAATCGTCCTATCACTAATCCCGACACAATCACCCAAGCAAACTTATCTATTAAGCTTCCTACAACTTGGCGCGTGGGCATAAGCTATGAATACCTCTATCGTTTGACGGTAAACTTAGACTATGAACGTCAAAATTGGTCGCAGTATGTGGGCGTGTCAGGCAACAACGAATCTATGCGTGATGGACAAAGCTACCATATTGGATTGGAATATCTTCCTAAATATAATTCGACAAAGTATTGGGATTTGGTGTATTATCGTGCTGGTTTTACTTTTAACAAAACTCCTTGGGTCATTACGGGTACAAATATTGATGATATGAGCGTATCTTTTGGTCTTTCGCTACCGGTAGGACAAGGTTTTACCAATCTCATTAATATTTCGTTTGTTGCGGGGCAACGGGGTACAGTCTCCTCTCAAACTTTCAGAGAACGATACGGACGAGTAACACTGGGCTTCTCTCTCAAAGACGTATGGTTCCGGAAATTTAAGGTCGATTAAGTCTACTTTAACTCCGTTTTTTTGCTAATTAGGTATAGCTTTTTTAAAAAATGTCTTGTTAAAAAATATTAAAAACTTGACATAAAGCCTTTATTTTCAGCATATTTGTATGCACGCATACAATTTGCTGTCTATACTGTCGCTCAAAAAAATGAAAAAAAATCCCTTAAAAAAACAATTGCACTTGGAAAGTCAAGGAAAAAGTACTAATTTTACCACCAAGATGTTAAGGTGGGTTAATACAACATCTGCAAAGATGCAAATGGGAGATAAACTTTTATCTCCTTTTTGTTTTTGTATCCTTCTCCTATTGTTTACTGCTTGTCAAGAAGAAAAAAGCAAGCCTCAATCCATCACCTATCGTGGGCCGCTTGAAGAAGCTGAAAATATCGAAGTCTTATACAGTGAAGCTGGACAACTAAAAGTGAAGGTAAAAACGGCCAAACAAATCAAACTCCCTTCAGAAGATAAATTTTTTCCCAAAAAAGTATTCGTTGATTTTTATGCGCCTACAGGGCAATTGACTACTACGCTTGAGTCAGATTCAGGTCGATATGAGTACCGAACAGGTTTGTATTTTGTAAAAGGCAATGTAAAAGTGGTAAATACCCAAAAACAAGAACGCTTGTTTACGGACGAATTGACCTGGAACCCACATACTCAAAAAGTATACACCGAGAAAAAAGTAGTCATCGAAAGCCAGACGACGGGAGAGCGAATCAACGGAATTGGGCTTGACGCCAACCAAGATTTTACACAATACAGTATTCGGAAGCCAACAGGCTTCTTCAATGCTCCTGCTGGATTTTCGAGCAATTGAGTTTTCTATGATTTCATGAGGAGATATATCCGCTTTTTTTCTTAGAGCTAGTATATTTTATTAATTCCTCGACCAGCTCCTCATGAATAGAAGAACTTTTGTAGCCCTTAGTACAAGTGCCGTAGGATTGACTCCGTGGTATAGTCATGCTTTCTTTTTTAATGATCCACCCAAACCCGCTTGGCTCAAAGAATGGGTCAAAATAAACGACCAACGTCTCGAAAGTTACCAAAAATACCGCATCACAGACTCCGACAGTCAGGCGTATGGCGGGTGTATGGATGGCAATGACATTCCAAATCCCCATTCTACTGCTGATTTTATCAAAAGAGTCTCTTTAGCATTGTCAAATAGGGAATCTGCCTATTACCACTCGGCAGATTTGATGAACCAAGTAGGACTTGCCTTAAAATTTTTGTTGAAAATCCAACATGAAGACGGTACCATTGATTTGTTAGAAACCAATTTTCATTCTACACCCGATACTGGCTTTATTGTGAAACGCTTGGCAATGGCTTACAAGCAGCTAGCAGCTTCTAATGCCCCGGGTTCAGAGAAGATATTGCCTGATTATAAGGCTTTTTTAGTACGTGGAGGAGAGGCATTGAAAGTGGGAGGAATTCATACGCCTAATCACCGATGGGTAGTATCTGCGGCACTTACTAAACTCAACGAACTCTGGCCAAACCCTGCCTATGTCGCTCGAATTGAAGAATGGCTCGCCGAGCATATTGATATGGATGCGGATGGCCAGTATAATGAAAGAAGCACCTACATTTACTCGCCCTTGACCAATCGCCTGCTCATCACCATTGCCAAAGGACTCAAAAAACCAGAATTACTTGCGTTTGTGCGCCGCAATCTCAACATGACTATGTACTATGTGCATCCTAATGGGGAGATAGTGACGGAGGCGTCAGGTCGGCAAGATAAAGCCCTCATCGGGACGATGGAAAGCTATTACTATGCGTATCGTTATATGGCCTTGCTCGACAACAACGGTCAAATGGCAGCTATGTGCCGTTTGATTGAAAATACCGCCGCCATGCGCCAAGCAGAGTTTTTGGATTATATGTTGGATGATTCATTTTTGTGGAAAGAGCTACCTGCTTCTAAGCCATTACCCACTAATTATGCCAAGGAATTTTTGGGGAGTGGGTTAGTGCGGATTCGACGAGAAAACTGGGATAGTACTCTCTTTACCAACAATGCCGCTTGGCTCACATTTCACAAAGGCAACGCCGTACTTCAGGGAATGAGAGTGGCAGCTTCTTTTTTTGGAAAAGGTCAATTCCAATCCGAAAAAATTGAAAAAGAAGGTAATAGCTGGGTGTTGAAAAGCAAACTCGAAGGGCCTTATTTTCAGCCAATTGCCAAGGAAGAAATTGCGGCAGACGGAGATTGGGAAAAAATGCCAAAAAGCAAGCGTCGCCAGAGTGAAATTCAGTACCTTGAATCTATAGTAAGAATAACAGAAGGTGATAATGGCTTGGAAGTGGATATTCAAATGCAAGGAACCGACGGCGTACCTGTATCTTTAGAATTGATTTTTAGAGCAGGGGGTGTCTTGTCGGGAGTCATCAATCATCCTAATAAAGAAAAAGCGTATCTTTTGACTGCCACAAACGGAACTTATCAATTAAAAGGTGATACGATTACCTTTGGGCCAGGTAAAGCTTTGCACAAAAACGTCCAACTCCGTGGCGCATTACCAGCGGTAGATGCCCCTACGGTGTATCTTACTGGCTTTACTCCTTTTAAGCATACTATCAGAATATCATAAAGAAGGAGTACATTCTTCGAGGGCGTTTTGCACCGTATCAATCGTCGTAATACTCGTTTCTTTACCCCAAGTATTGTAAAGATAAGTAGTAATTTCTGCAATTTCTAGTTCTTTGAGGGATGGATTGGCGGGCATAGGACGGTCAAACTTTTTACCGTTGACGGTCATTGGTTGATGAATTCCGTATTTAATCCAACATATGACCTGCTCTTTGTTTTTGAGATGCTCAAGCGAGATGGCAGGATACAGGTTTTCTAATCCTTTACCATCTCGCTGATGGCAATTGGCGCAGTGAGTGTCAAACAATGAAAAACCTTCGGCAAGATATTGGTCTCGCTTAACACGCTCTTGGTCTTGGCAGGATGTAATGCTTATCCACACAACCAAAGCCATTAACGTAGGGTATTTCGAAAATTGGGAGATTTTATTGGGCATTTTTGTACTCGGCTTTGAGACGCTCAATGTCGGCTAGCAATCGTTTGGTTCCTTCGTCGTCAGTGCCATTGTACATTCCTCTAACGCGCTTCTCTTTATCAATCAAAATAAAAGCACCGCTATGAATATAACCACCTGGGGCTGTAGAGTCGGCTCCTGCCACGACTAAGTAATGATGCTCTCCAATGTCGTATATTTTTTCACGCTCTCCGGTTACAAACATCCATTGTTTGGCGTCTTTCACCCCCAAATCATTGGCATATTGTTTCAGTACGGTCGGAGTATCATGCTGTGGGTCGATTGTATGCGAGAGAATAGCTACATCAGGTTGACCTTTTATTTTATCATATACTTTCAGCATTTGTTTTTTCATCACCGGACAGATTGTGGGGCAGGTTGTGAAGAAAAAGTCAGCTACGTAAATTTTATCTTTAAAATTTTGAGCAGTCACTGTATCCCCGTCTTGATTGACGAATTTGAAATCGGGGATGGTGTGGTATACCGTATCAACTACCTCTTTGCCTTCTATCATCCTTTTGATGGTGTCGCGCTCGCCCAGAATGGGGAGTCGGTCGGTGTTTTGGGAACAACTTCCCAATACAAATAAAAGTGAGACAACAACAAAATACTTCATCTGATTCTACGGGGTGCTTGGCTCGCCGGATGGAGAGTGGACAAAAAATCGGTTTATTTTTTTAAAAACGCTTCTGCTTTAGTGATGCTTTCGAGCATTTGATCACGCACTTGACTGATTTTAGTTTTTTCGGCATTGAGCGCTTTAAGGGCTTCATCGCCTGAGAGTGCTTTAAGAGAGTCGCCATTGTAAGCGTGCATCCAGTTCATCATACCTTCGTCGGCTTGCTGGAGGGCGTTAGAAAGTGTCAGAGCTTGGTCTTTTTGTTGCTGAAGGCTATCGTCGTTTTTGATTTTGAGGAGACTGTCAATGCTTACTATTTTTTGTGATAAAGCATTTCTTAAATCCATAATCTGTCCCATTTTGGGCATTACTTCATCATGGATTGCGAATACATCTTTTTCTACTTGGTCGATATTGCCTTTTTCTTGACTACAAGAAAAAATCATCATGGTGGGGATGAGGAGGGATAATAATAGGCTTACTTTCTTCATAGTTGTGTTTTTTGGAATTAAAAAAGAGTGGTTTGCCCATTTTGGTTTAGGTTTGCATTTTGGGCAAGGAGCATTTCACGGGCGTTTTGTATAATGGCCTCACTAGGGGTACGACCGCCAATCATTTGGGCGATTTCTTGAACTCGTTCTTCAAAGCTTAGTTGACGGATTTTACTGACTGTTTTGTCGGCTGAGTGATCTTTGTATACAAAATAATGGGCTGTACCTTGGGTGGCTATTTGATGTAAATGCGTAATTGAGATTACTTGGTGACTTTTGGCGATTTCGCGCATCATTTGACCCATTTTTATGGCGATTTCGCCCGAGACTCCTGTGTCAATTTCGTCAAAAATAATAGTGGGTAATTTACGTTTACTGGCTAAAATATATTTAATGACCATCATCAACCGCGAGAACTCACCTCCCGAGGCTACGTTTCGGAGCTGCTGAGGTTTGATTCCTTTGTTGGCACTAAAGAGAAAATCTACGTCGTCGATGCCATCATCGCTAGGGTCGATGATATGGTGCTGAATATTCAACGCTGCATTGGGCATTCCCAGTTCAATCAAATATTTTTTTACTTGATTTTCGACTTGCGACATGACCGATTTGCGAGAGTTAGAGAGCTTGTCGGCATTTTTGAGGAGTTTAACCCTGCTTTTTTCTACGCTAGCTTTTGCTTTTTCGATGTCTTCGTCTAGGTTGAGTACTTGGCTTACTTTTTTATCTAGTTCATTTTGAATGACTAGTAGTTCACCCACCGTCTTTACTTGATGCTTTTGTTGGAGATGATAAATGAGGTTGAGGCGTTCTCTGATTTCTTCGGCGCGCGTATCGTCTATTTCTACGTTTGATTGTTCATAACTAATTTCACTGGCCAAATCTTTTAACTCAATATAAGCACTTTGGGCACGTTCGCGGAGTTGTTCGTACTGGGGTGAAAATTTGCTTACAGTATTGAGACTATTGACGGCATTTCTTAAAAAAACATTGACCGATTGCTCGGCATTATCAAGATATTCGTGAGCGAGTTGGAGACGTTCCCTGACTTCGGTGGCGTTTTCTAAAATATTGAGTTCTTGTTCAAGGAGTTCTTGTTCGTCGGCTTGGAATTTTGCTTTGTCGAGTTCTTCAAACAAAAACTGGTTATAAGAAAACTCTTTTCGCATTTGGGCAGCATCGGCTGTCAGTCGCTCATAAGTATGTTTGGCTTTTTGATAGGCTTGATACTCGATATGATAGGCTCTAAGGAGCGGCTCATTCTGGGCATAGGTATCCACTATTTGCAGCTGAAATTCGTTAGAACCCAGTAGCAGCGTATCATGTTGGGAGTGAATATCCATGAGCTGACTCGAAATCCGGCGCAGGGTTTCTAGATTGACAGGCGTATCGTTGACAAATGCCCTTGATTTTCCGCTAGGGCTGATTTCGCGGCGGAACAGGCTTTTGGGCGAAAAATCCAGTTCTTCTTCTTCAAAAAGATGCTGGATAAAATAGCCAGATAAATCAAAGGTTCCTTCGATGATGCACTTTTGAGTGGCATTGTACAATACTTTGGTATCCGCTCGACTTCCGAGTAGTAAGCCAATAGCGCCCAACATAATGGATTTCCCAGCTCCTGTTTCACCCGTAATGATATTGAGTTGGGAGTCAGGAGCGAGTTCCAATTGTTCGATTAGTGCATAGTTTTTAATTAGCAAGTGTACAAGCATAGGGCAATCGGTTGAACCGCCGCGAAGTTAATCAACAATTCAACAAAAAGGAATGACTTTATGTTATGACTTGTAGTGACTATTGTTTTTTGAGAAATATTTAACTCCCAAAATTTAGTCTGATGATTGTTAGTGTTTTAGAGCTCGTTTCTTAATCATACCGCCTTTGGTATCTTTGATACTGCTCATGACTACAAACGAATGGGGGTCAATGGTCTGAATTTCAGTGTTTAATCTGTTTAGCTCCAGCCTTGTAACTACGGTATAAATAATGTCAAACTCGGAAATTTCGCCGTTTCTTCCATGCCCTCGTTTGCCACGATAAACGGTGACTCCTCGCCCCATTTCGTTGATAATCATTTGACGGATTTCTTCGTGATGTGGCGAAATGATAGTGACTCCAGTATATTCCTCAATTCCCTCAATCACAAAATCAAGTGTTTTGGAAGCGGCAAGGTAGGTGATCATTGAGTAGAGTGCTGTCTCCATAGATAAAAAATAGGAAGCAGTGGCAAAAATGATGATGTTGATAATGATGATGATGTCGCCAATGGTAGTCCCAAATTTACGACTCAAAAAAATCGCTAAGACTTCTGTGCCGTCAATCACAGCTCCTCCTCTCACCGACAGGCCAATGCCTGCTCCTAAGAAAAAACCACCAAATACAGCTACCAATAATTTGTCGTGGGTCACTTCTGGAAAATGAACAGTGGCTACGCAAATAGCTAATCCGCTGATAGCAAGAGCCGTTTTGAAGGCAAATTGTTTATTGACAATCTTATACCCCATAAATACAAAGGGTAAGTTGATGAGCAAAAGCAAAGCGTAAAGAGGCAAACCTGTAAGACGATTGATGAGCAACGAAATCCCCGTAGCTCCACCATCGATGAAGCTGTTAGGAATAAGAAAACTTTCTAATCCAAAGGCTGCGGAGCCAATTCCTAGCGAAATAAGGACAAAGTCTTTTAAAAGACGAACAATGTTTATCTTGAGTTCACGAAAGCCCTTGGCTAGGATAAAACTGGAATATTGGGTATTAGCATTTTTCTTGTTCCTAAGAATGGTCTGAATAATTACTCTTGTCAAAAAAGAATTCATTGGCTTTTTAAGGAGTTTTAGATATAAACAACACAATAAAAAGTGAATATCAAAGAACACATAAATATAACAGGTACTAAATACCCTCAAACAGGGTATTTCTGTCAAAGAGATACCCTTTAAGCATTACTCAATAAATAAGCAGAATGTATTCGAAGGTAAGCAATTTAAACAAAAAAAGTGACCTTCTCAAATAGGAATCCTATTTTGTAAATCCTAACAAAATGGTATACACACAACCCAGGAAATATACTAAGCTCAAGAGGATAGGTGCAGAGCGAGTTTTTTGTCAATAATGACTGGGCTGGTCATAGATGACAGCTTCGATTTGGGTAAAGGCAAGACTATGAGGATGATTTCGAAAATCTTTAATAAACAACATCTGATTTTCTACTTTTAAGCATCTTCCCAAAAATGTCTGATTGCTTTTCAGTACTATATTAATATCCTTTCCTACTAAAGAAGAAGCTTCTTTCGCCAAATCGGCTTGAAATAACTTGTGAAGGCGTTTACCCATATGAAGCAAAAAATTATTGGAGTAGTTTGCGGTACATTTCGGTTTTGGCAGGGTCAAGTTGAGAAAGCACTGTAAAGGTTTTTTGTTTTTCGTCTTTACTGGCTTCGTTCATGATTTTGTAAATCTCTTCTCCTTTGGCATCCAAAAACGAATTGATAAGAACCGACGTAGGCATCAATTTGCTGACTTGCTGAATAGAACTAAGCACATTGATGATTTGTTGGCGTGCAGCGATTGGATTTTCGACAAAGGTATCCAATCCAAGGCGGTGGTAGGTATAGATTGCTTCACGGAAAGGCAGGATTTGCTGATTCATGAGGTTGTCTATCAACCAAAAACGACTCCTGAGGTCACTGCCGGAGCGCCATGTAGAAGATGAACCCGAATTGTTTTGGGCAATATTTACTAACTGAAATGCTCTTTGAACATATGGGTTACCACCTAATTTACTGAAAGAATCATAATCTAGCGCCAAAACCATGTAAGAATAAAAAGCGAGCATGTGCGTAAGTTCATCACTATACGTATTTTCGGTAAAATACATTGGATTGCTTGGAAGATAGCTAAAATTAAAGAACCTATCGACATAGTTAAGAACAACAGTTTCGTAGTTGGTCCCGTATACTGGTCGAGTGACGATGAGCTGAGCGGTACCTTCATAATCGCCTTGTTTAGGCGAGCGAATGAGATTTATGTTGAGTTTAAAATTGATTCTTTCTTCTGGGCTGAAATTGTCATTGGTCCAGCGGCGGGCATTGATAAAATCACTAATGACGTTTTTCAATTGATTGAGGTTGGCATTGTCTGTGTTTTGTTGAGAAAACAACTGATTATAATTGAGCGTAACCGTACAGTTCAATTCTTGCGCCAAAGCCGTGGTCACAAATGCCAACAGTAATGAAGCAGTAAGGATATAAGTTTGAATGGACTTCATAAACACACAAGGTTTGACATTTGCTCTACAATTTTCCTGCCACAAGTTCTAAAATATCTTGGGCAACTTGGGCTTTTGGTTTAAGGTCAAAATGATGAACACTACCTGATGCTTCAATAACGGTAATTTTGTTGGTATCGTGTGCAAATCCTGCACCTTTGTCATTAAGAGAATTAAGTACAATAAAATCGAGGTTTTTGGATTTGAGTTTTCCAAGTGCATTCTCAAACTCATTATTGGTTTCTAAAGCAAAGCCCACCATAATTTGCCCAGTTTTCTTTTGGGAGCCAACGGTAGCCGCAATATCGACAGTTTTGCTGAGTTCGATTGTGAAATGAGCTTCTTTTTTCTTGATTTTGTGATCAGCAGGGTGAGTAGGAGTATAATCAGCAACCGCAGCCGACAAAATAATAATATCAGCTTGGGCAAATCTATGTTGGGTAGCCTCATACATTTGCTGGGCAGATTGTACTTTAATGACCTCCACGGAAGCATCAGGAATAGGCTGAGAAGTAGGGCCACTTACCAAGGTAACTTGTGCCCCTGCAAACGCAAATGCTTGGGCAATTGCATAGCCCATTTTGCCCGTCGAATGATTACTAATATATCTTACGGGGTCGATAGGCTCTTGGGTAGGGCCAGCCGTAATGAGTACTTTTTTGCCCTTCAGTACTTGTCGGCTTGAAAAGTGTTTGGCCAATGAGATGACGATCTCTTCGGGTTCGGCCATTCTGCCTGGTCCTACTAGGCCGCTGGCCAATTCTCCATAAGCAGCATCCAAAATATGATTTCCGTAGCTTTTGAGGCTTTCTAAATTTTTGAGGGTAGAACCATGTTGGTACATATCTAAATCCATCGCTGGTGCAAAAAAAACGGGACAACGAGCCGAAAGGTAAACAGCAGTAAGCAGATTGTCACAGATTCCGTTGGCACACTTGCTGATGGTATTGGCGGAGGCAGGGGCAATCACCATGACATCTGCCCAAAGCCCAAGCTCCACGTGATTGTTCCATTGGCCAGTTGCATCTTTTACAAAAGCAGATAAAGCAGGTTTTTTGGCTAAAGTAGCCAAGGTCAATGGCGTAATAAACTCTTTGGCCATGTCTGTCATGACTACTTGTACTTCTGCACCAGCTTTGACAAGCTGACGGATGAGAAGGGCTGATTTGTAGGCTGCAATACTACCGCTTACGCCAAGTAATATCTTTTTGTTTTGAAGAGATGATAACATGCGCGGTTCAAATTATTTAATTAAGGGAGTTGTGAAACCAAAAAAGCCGCTATACGCGGCTTAATTTGGTGGTATCAGTGATACTAAGCTTCTTCTTCGTTGGAGCGCCAAAACAATTTGTCTTCCATGAATTCTTCAATGGCAATTCCAGTTGGTTTGGGCTGACGCTCATAAAACTTAGAAATCTCAATTTGTTCGCGGTTTTCAAATACCTCTTCGAGGTTGTCGATACCCGAGGCAAACTCAGCTAGTTTGTTGTTGAGTTCTTCTTTGGTCTTTGAGGCGATTTGGCGTGCACGACGTGAAATAATCGCTACTGATTCGTAAAGGTTACCAGTTTTAGCCGCCAATTTATCCGTATCGCGAGTTATGATGGATGGATTTACTGCCATATCTATTATTTAGTTTATTTCTTAAGTTTTGACCGATTCTTAGTTTTGACTAGAAGATGGAGTTGACAATTTACCCGTATTAGATTTGGCTTCATTAGCCACTTTTTCGGCTTGCAACACTACTTCTAGCTCTTTTTGGGTGTTTTCATAAAACCGCTCCGCTTGACGCAAGTATTTGCTTTGGGGGTACTTGTCAATAAAAGTGAGATAATATTTGTTCACATCTTGAAAACGCTCCTTTTGTTTGTCAATAAAACTCAAACGAGCGAGATTGTACTGAGCATCTACTCTCAAAAAAGCTAATTCTTCATTGTATTTTGAATCAGGGAAGTCTTTTTGAAAGTTATTGATTGCTACTACGGCCGAGCGGAAATTGGCAATGTTGGCTTCGCTTGTTTTATAGTATAGCTTCGCTTTGTCATATGCTTTACGCTCCAATTTGTCGCGAAGCTCCAAAATCAATTGTGTGGATTCTTCACGAAATGCACTCTCGGGGTAGGTGTTGATAAAATCTTGAAGTGCACTGATTGCCGTTAAGGTATTCGTTTGGTCCAAGTTTGAGTTTGGAGAATCCTTATACAAGGAATACGCGTGCATGTACAAGGCTTCTTGGGCGTATTCACTTCGCTGGAAAGTCTCGTAGAAGTTTTTGAACAAAAACTGAGCCATGTTATAATTGGCCTGCTTAAAATTACAGTAGGCATTATAAAACTGGGCTAATTCGGCCTGACGAGCATCTTTCCCATTGAGTAGGGGGGTGATTTCTTCAAACAACAAGCCTGCATGATAGTAGTCGGCTTTTTTATAGTACTGAAGAGCTGCCTCGTATTTTTGTTCGAGGGTTCCTTCTTTTTGTAGCTTCGAGAACTTGCTACATGCTCCGAGCGTTACCACGCTCAAAAACAATAGGAAATATCCAAATAGGGAGTTACGCATATCGGGCGCAAAAATACAAATGTTGCTTCATATTTCATAACGAAATTGAAGCATAAATAGTATTAGATGAAGGTTCGTAAAATTAGTGACGAATGAGGAGTTTTTTGGTAGCGACTTTTTTGCCGTCGAGAAGCAACTGATAGAAATATACTCCATTAGGCATCTCACGTGTTTGGATACGTAGCGAGCGGTCGTATTTGTCAAGCTCGTATTCTGCTATATTAGCCCCGAGTACGTTATACAATGAAATTTTGGCACTACCAGTGTGACCTACAAATTGATAATCAATTTCCGCATAGTCATTAGCGGGATTGGGGAAGGCATTAAGTACTTTCAATTTCTCACTTGAGAAAAGTAAATCATCTGATTTTCCAATTTCTTCAATATTGGGGCGAGTATCGGGGGTATTAACAGCTAAAGTTTCACTATTGGTACGGTTTTTGACAGATGCGTTGGAGGTATTTGAACTAGCAGGGTTCAAAAGAACTGACCGATAATAAGCGTTGATAGCAGAGCTAGGACGTAAACTGATGCTACGATCAAGTTTATTGGGTACCTTAGAAAGCGTAGCCGCAGGAGTTGATTTCTTACCTATGTGAAGGCGGCTTTTGTTTTGGCTTGCTGCTGACTGCGCAAATCCCTCAGTCAGAGTTAGTAAGCTGAAACAGATGAGAAAAATATATATGAGTACAGGTTGTTTCATAGCTGGATGTTTCTGAGAAAATCATATTTCTTCGTTTGTATACTGCAAAAATATAAGCTTATTTTTATAAAATCAAAAATCGTGCCTTAAAATGATGTTAAAAATTATTATGCGGTACACAATATTTACGGAGAATTGACGTAAAAAGTTTCTTTTGGACTAAAGTTTCTTTTTTTTGGGTTTTAGCTTTGTTTTAAAAACCTCTTTTGAGCGGTTTTTGTTTGCGGGACTTTCAGATTCTTTGACAATTGGCAAAGGCATTGGTTTAAAGTTGACTTTGGTAAATATTTCTTCTTTGGAGGGTTTTTCTTTGATACGCCAACTAAACCCTTCAAGTTCCTTATCTAGGGGTTTGATGCCTTGAGGAGGAATAAACTTCCCGTCTGGCTGCCCCACAAACTGTATACGATGTACTTGATTGTTTTTGAAATTAAGGGTCATTTTGGCGCATTCTACGCGGTTCATCCCCATGGCTTTGTTTTGTTCATTGGCGGCAAAGTATATACTTTGCCCATTGCCTTCCACAAAAACTCTCTGTAAGCGGGTACTATCATCGAAAGAAGCGGTGATACGACGGCCTTTTACTTGGTTAAAATTAATAAGAGTATCTTGTGCAATCACAAAAGATTTAGCTCGCAGGTACATTGTTCGCAGTTTTTGTTGTACAAGCTGTGCTAAAATAGTATCTGCTTCCAATTGATACTTTCCTGTCCAGATGATGGGTTTCTTAAAAAACGTGATATTGGAGTCAAGAGAATTATAGACTAGCGAGTCGCATTTACTCTGTAAATCTCTTTTGTAAACCAAAACGTTTTTGTAACCTATGAGTTGTTTGGGTTTGTTGGTTGTATCAGAGGGTGCTTGTGATTTGTCTGATGTAGTTAGAGTAAGTGCCTTTTGTTTTGAGGTGTTGGAGGCAATTGCTTTTGAGGTAGAATCCTTAGAAAGAGAATCTTTAGGAATTTCAATCGAATACAAAGTATCGGCAGTCATGTAAAGCGTATCTTTTGATACTACAGTACGCATCAGTGGATGTCCCCAGACTTTTGAGAAACCTTTTTTGCCATTGTATATTCCAAAATCTCCGTTGAGAATTGTATCATCTTTTTTGGAAACCAGCACCACTTTTCCTTTGGCATAGCCTTTTTTGGAGAGATTGTCGAAGGTAATTGAATCGCCTGTAAGAGTATAATCAGGGTTGTCGATAGTGGTTCGGGTACGAAACAGCGATTCGCCAGTTTCGGTATTATAAGACCCATTTTTGGCTACGAGTGTTCCGTCTTTGCTAATAACTTTGGTAGGACTTTTAAAATCCGCAATTTTGGTAATGGAATTATAAACAAGGGTATCAGTCGTAAGTGTATATTTGGGGTTAACGAGCTTTACGTCTTTGTAATAGGTGGATATTTTGGTACGGGTGTCGTAGTAGCCGACTTGGCTAGTGAGGGTATTTTCTGCATCTAAGATTTTACCTTTGTTGGGATAGTAAGCTATGCCGCTAGCCATATCATATTCGATGCGGGTAGATGTAACAGAGCGTTTACGATCTCTCAAGGTGACCACTTTGCCCATTACTTTTGCTAAGCGAGTATTTCCAAAGTAAAATAGTGTATCACCCGTTACAGTGACAGTATCTCCTTGCACAATTTTCACATTTCCGTAGGCTTCCAAAGCATTGGAGGATACTTTATGGATAGCCAAGTCGCAGTACATCAATGCTCCTTTGTGCCGAAAAACAACTTTGCTTACTACTCTTCTCACTTCGCTTCCGTCGGGAAGTTTGTTGATACTCATACTATCAGCTCCCAGCAAAAACACCTTCTCGTCGCTCGCCATAGGAAGCGTGCTAGAGGGGCGTTGAGCGCGGGATGATATGGGCGTTAGGAGGAGCATCAGAATTGTAAGCGTGTTTATACCTATTACGCAAAAAAGCGTCGAAGGGTTGCAACGAAAATGTTTGTTTTTTTGAAAAATCATCGGAAATTTTTGTGGACCTCTGCTTTGTGTCACCATATTTACGCACAAAATTAGCTAAAAACGGATGCTAGACTCATTCTTAACATACATTAACGAAAAACAACTGTTTACGGTATCGAATCGGCTCTTGATTGCAGTCAGCGGTGGGATAGATTCGATAGCCTTGATCCACTTATGTCATGAAGCTGGTTTTCAATTTGGAATTGCTCACTGTAACTTTCAATTGAGAGGAGAAGAGTCGAATCAAGATGAATACTTTGTACGTGAGCTAGCACATTATTATGGAGCCGATTTTTTTGTTCGACATTTTGATACAAAAATGTACGCAAAACAAAACGGTGTTTCTACCCAAATGGCCGCACGTGATTTGCGCTATCCATGGTTTGAGGAAGTTTTGGTTGAAAATGAATATGACTATTTGCTGACGGCTCATCATCAAGATGATTTGCTAGAAACACTCCTACTTAATTTGACTCGTGGTACTGGATTGGCGGGCTTGCACGGGATTTTGCCCAAAAATGGCAGACTCGTAAGACCTTTATTAGGGATGACGCGGGGCGAATTATTAGGTTACATTCAAGAAAAAGGCTTGAAATGGAGAGAAGATAGCTCTAATGCGTCGGTTGATTATTGGAGAAATCGCTTAAGACATGAAGTAGTTCCTATTTTAAAAGCCATGAATCCTCAAATAACCGCCGCTGCCGCTGAACTAGCAGAGCGAGTCAAAGCTACAGAAGATATACTACATGAAGAGTTGGAAAGACAAAGGCCGTTGGTGATTCAGAGAGAGAAAGGTAATGCTTGGGTGGCGATAGAGGAGCTAGAAAGACAGGCAGCTTCTTTGGAAAAATTGGCTTTATGGCTCAATGACTATGGGTTTGATTATAAGCGTGTAAAGGAAATATGGAAAAATCGAAAAGGACAGGTGGGAAAACAATATTTCTCCACGACTCATACATTGACTTTTGACCGCCAAAAATGGCTTATTACCCCCCAAAATACTACATATGAGGCACTGATGTATGAAATAGATGATAATGTGGGAGAAATTGATTTTGAGGGGAAAACACTAAAGTGGGTGCTGTTGTCTGAGGTAGCTAATGGGGCGTCTCAAAGTGTTGTTTTTCTTGATTATTCCAAACTTAAGTTTCCACTTCGTCTGAGACCTTGGCAAAAGGGGGATTGGTTTTGTCCATTGGGAATGAGCGGTAAACGTAAGAAAATAAGCGATTTTTTGGTGGATATCAAGTGGCCAAGAAGTCTCAAAAATCAAGTGTATGTTTTGGAATCTGATGGGCAAATTGCTTGGGTTGTAGGTTTAAGAGCCGATGAACGCTTTAAAGTTGAAGAAATTACAAAAAAAATATCAAAATTTGAGATTTTGTAAAGTATTGATATTCAAATAGTTGTTTGGTTTGATTTGCTTTTTTATTGGCGATTTTATGGTTTTTTTGAGTTTGGCATAGTATTTGGTGGTGACTAAGAAGAGAATCCTATTTTCCTGCTACTGTAACACTTTTGCAATATGAGAACCGTAGGTAAAATCGCGTTGGGACTTGCTCTAACCCTATTGACACTCAACGCATTCGCCCAAACTGCACGACTTAGGTCAGCCAATCGGGCATTTGATGATTATAGCTACTCTGACGCCGTGAGGGGTTATGAGGAGTTTTTGAGAACCGACAAGAAGAGCGATCCTGTAGAACGCAAAGAAGCACTAGAAAAACTAGCGTACAGTTATCGCCGTCTTCAAGACACCCGCAACGCCGAACGTGTTTATAGTGAGCTAGTAGCTAACTATAATGACGCCGACAGCCGAAACTATCTTTACTATGCGCAAGCTTTGGCAAGTAATGGTAAGTATCGAGAATCCCAAAAAATGTACAGTAAATACGCCGAATTGCAGTCGGCTGATTTACGGGGTCGTAAGTTTACGGTGACCTACATGGACATGAATCGTTTCTATAAAGACTCGGCCATGTATCGTGTGGAGTACTTGCCGATTAACTCACGTCAAGCTGATTTTAGTCCGATGTATTATAAAGGCGGGCTGGTGTTTGTATCGTCGAGAGCCGAGAGTGGTGTCATCAAAAGGGTATTTAACTGGAATCAAACTCCTTTCCTTGATCTATATTTTACGCCCGATACATCAGCATTGAAAGGGGTACGTGAAGTATATCGTAGCAACACCGCCTCACTAAGTGGAGGTTCTGCTAACGGTGGTAGTTCAGGGGCTTTGAGCAATGATGCAATGGCGGGTGTAAGCGAAGATTTACCTTTGCCCAAAACAAAAGCAGAGAAGTTTAGCCGTACCCTCAATACCAAATACCACGAGGGACCTGCCTCTTTCTTTAAAGATTTTTCGAAAGTAGTTTTTACAAGAAACAATTATAATAGCGGTAAAGCCCGTAAGAGTAACGACGGAGTCAATAAGTTGAAGCTTTTTATCGCTGACCAGAAAGGAAAAGATTGGGGAAATGTGAAAGAATTGCCTTTCAATAACAATGATTTTTCGTGTGGACACCCTGCTCTTTCGCCCGATGATTCGAAGCTCTATTTTGTATCAGATATGCCTGGTGGCTATGGTGGTACTGACGTGTATGTTGTGGAATATAATAATGGACAATGGGGAACGCCAGTCAACTTGGGCAAAGAAGTAAATACTGAAGGCAACGAGATGTTTCCTTTCATTGATAGTAGCGGTAACCTTTATTTTGCTTCTGACGGACATGAAGGGCTGGGTGGATTAGATATTTTCTTTGCCGAACTTAAAGACGGTATTGCTTACAAAGGAGTACAAAATTTGGGAGCACCTATTAATTCAGAAAAAGATGATTTTGGGCTCATTACCGACCACGATAGAGGCACAGGCTACTTTAGCTCAAACCGTGTAAAAGGTGTATCAGACGACAATATTTACAGTTTCAAACGTACTTGTCGCCCGCTCGAAATCTTGGTGTTGGATGCCAAGACAGGCTCACCCATCGAGGGAGCTGATGTCAGAATTGTTAAAAATGGTTCGAACCAAGATATTCAACAAACCGGAATCGACGGAGCTACTAAGATATGTTTAGAAGCTCAGACCGAATATGACTTTAAGGCCATTAAAGAAGGCTATGCTACAAACAATGTTCTTTTCTCCACCCTTACGCAGTCAAGTAAACCTCAAATGAGTGTATCGATTTACTTAAACAAAAGCGAAGCTACTATCTTAAGAGGGACTGTTAAGCGTGAGGTAAACCAAGCACCTCAAGAAGGTGTAAAAGTAACGTTGAGAGACCAGAAAACTGGCCAAGAAAAGACAGTAGTGACGGGCACAGATGGTGGATACGAGTTTGAAGTAGACCCTAACCGTAACTATGACTTACGAGCTGAAGGACAGGATTTGGCTACCAATGAGCAGACTATTGGTAAAAACAAAAAGAACAAACGGAAAGTGGTAGAAAGCGATTTGAGTATGTATGGTACTGGCGATGTGTTTACGCTTGATAATATCTACTACGATTTGGATAAGTTCTTTATCCGCCCAGAAGCAGCTAGAGAATTAGACAAAGTGGTGGCTTTGATGAAAAAATATCCACAAATGAAAATCGAGTTGCGGTCATTTACTGATAGCCGCGCCAGCGATACCTATAATCTTCGTCTGTCGGAGCGTCGGGCTAGAGCTGCGTTTGACTATCTCGTAAGAAAAGGAATCACTCCGGCTCGTTTGGAAGCCCGTGGATATGGTGAAAGCGAACTCGTAAATGATTGTATAAACGGTGCCCAGTGCGACGAGGCTGATCACCGTCTCAACCGCCGTACTGAGTTCAAGATTTTATCAGTCAGACCAGGAGGTGGACAGGAGCTGTCAAGCAACTAATCCTGGGTCATTTACTAAGAGCAAAAGTAGCTGAATTATAAATAGGGAACCGACAGCGGGGCAACATTTGCCTCGCTGTTTTGTTTTATACCTAAGTTGCGTTTAGTTTTAGGTGGTTTGTAGTATGTCTGTTTCCCAAAATACTTTGTCTTTAAACGCTACTAGCATTTTATGGCAAAGTCAAAATTCAAAACCTCAATATGTCATGCGAATTTCACTGATTGCGGCGATGTCCGAAAATAGAGTCATGGGGAATCATGGTCGGTTGCCTTGGCCTCATTTACCCAATGACTGGGATAATTTTTTTAAGGTCACTCAAGGTTGTAGGATGATAATGGGGCGTAAAAGTTATGATACTCCCGATAGATTGGCTTCTGAGAGTGGAAATTTTGTGATTACACGCCAGACAGACTTTCCGCTGGAGGAAGGTTTCGAACGGGCGGGAAGTTTGTCAGAAGCATTGCAGAAATGTAAAGACGATAAAGAAGTGTTTGTAATAGGAGGGGAGGAGATTTTTAGACAAGCCTTACCGCTAGCTGATTGTATTCACTTGACAGTCGTGCATGGAGTATTTGATGGAGATGCGCATTTCCCAGCGTTTTCTGATAAAGATTTTAGGGTGATTTCTTCACAAGATTTTCCGATGGATGCGCAGCATGCTTATGCTTATTCGTTTTTGGTATATGAGCGTAGGGGTTAGTTCAAAAAAACAACCCCTACTGCATGGGTTATATGGTAGTTCCGCCGTCTACCGTAAATACAGCTCCTGTAGTATAAGCTGAAGCTTCTGATGCTAAGTACAGTACCAAGGCAGCTACTTCGTCTACGGTTCCCATGCGCGAAATGGGCAACCGCTTCGTAAAATGCGCCAATGTTTTGGGATCTTCCCAAAGCGCTTTGCTGAATTTGGTTTTGATAAGCCCCGGACACACAGCGTTGACCCTAATATCATCTTGTCCCCATTCTTTGGCAAAAACTTTGGTGAGCATATTGAGTGCGGCTTTACTCACGCTATATATTCCCAGACCCGGGTCTGGAGTAAGTGCGGCAATACTACTGATATTGATGATACTTCCTCCACCTCTCAATTTCATGATAGGGTGTACCATTTTGCATAGCTGAAAAGGGGCTTTGACGTTTATATCCATGATTTTTTCATAGGCACTATCTGGACAGTCTACCGTGGGGCCATAGTAAGGATTGGCAGCGGCGTTGTTGACCAATATATCAATACCCCCGTAGATTTCGATAGTTTTGTCAAAAAGGTGTTTGGTTTGGATTTCGTCGCCCATACGTGCTTCGATTGCAGTCACTTCTCCACCCTCCTGACGGATGTCATTTGCTAACTGGTCAAGGTCAGCTTGGCGGCGACTACTGATGACGACTTTGGCACCTACTTGCGCAAAAAAACGAGCACACTGCTCACCTATGCCTTTGCTTGCGCCTGTAATGAGGGCTACTTTGCCCGTTAGGTTAAAGAGTTCTAATGCTTGTGTATTCATGGGTTGGTTTGTTGGATAAATTTTTGAAGGCCTTCAGCTGCTTTGGTTTGTATTTTTTCTTCCAAATATCGACTCCACCCCAATAGTTTTCCGGTAAAGCCTAATGCTTGAGAAGACCATTCATAAAAACTAAAGTAGTCGTCGTGTCGTGAGATGAGTCCATCTTTAAACAAAAATTCTGCGTGTACGACATTTTTTACCAATCGTCCAGTGGAAGTAAAAGTGTAAGTAGCTACCCAATCGCAGCTGCCTTTTTGGGCATTGGCTTCAACGTTGCTAAAAGTCATTTGAAAATCTTGACTACGACTCAGAAGCATTTGCCACATGAGTCCTGCTTCTGCGCCTTTTAACTTTGGAAATACAGGATCTGAAAACCGAACATCTGGATGGTAGCATTGCTGCATAGTGAGATAATCTTTCTGTTGGAAAGCTGTATAAAAGCGCTCGATAAGTGCTTGATGAGGATGCATGATAGTAGGCTTTATCGGTTCGAAAACAAATATCTAAAAGATGATAACAAAAAAATAGTGCCACTCTATGTTAAGTGGTGCTCAGGCCCCCATCCAAAACCAGCGTATGGCCTGTCATGAAAGAAGAAGCAGGAGATGCTACATATAAAATGGCATCGGCGATTTCTTCTGGTTGAGCAAAACGCTTCATCGGAATGGCATTTTGCAAGGCATCGAGGTAGTTTGTATCGTCATTGAGCATAGCAGCTTCTAGCATAGGAGTGAGCGTAAAAGCCGGACATACAGCATTGATACGAATACCATGTTTGGCGTATTCGAGGGCAGCCGTGCGAGTGATACCTACTACGGCGTGTTTGCTGGCGCTATAACCTACATGACCTGCAAAACCATTGAGTCCTGCCACAGAAGCGATATTGACAATGTTGCCCTTTTTTTTAGCCAAAAAATGAGGAAGTACCGCTTGCATACAATTAAATAATCCTACTACATTGACTTCTAGTACTTGCCTGAAATCATGAAGGGCATAGCGCTCGGTGCGAGTACGAGGTCCTAAGATGCCGGCACTGTTGACCAGAATGTGAATATCGCCAAACCGCCTTAGGCAGTCTTCAATCATACGTTGAACATCTTCTACGTCTGTAACATCGATACGAGCGAAGGCTGCCTCTGTGCCCAATTGAGTCAATATTTCTACTAGGTCGTCGCCTTCCTTTTCAGAAAGGTCTGCAACGAAAACTTTGGCTCCTTGCTGGGCAAACTTCAAAGCAGCGGCTCGACCTAGTCCCGAGCAACCGCCCGTGATGATGACTACTTGATTTTGGAAAATCATGCAATAAGTAGATAGAGTGAAAGGGTTTATTTTACAAGAGAAATGTTGTTGAATCAGTTTTTTGTACGATTTAGGCGTCTTTTTTGACTTTCTATAAGTACATATTATCATACTTCTAGATTAGAAGTATTTTTACGGCACGCATTTTGGTTATTTTTTTATTGTAAAACAAATTTTGGTTTAAAACCTAACACCCTATGGAGCAAAATTCGCCCGAAAATAGCCGAGATGGTCTTCCTCCTTTTATTAAAAATTGGCCTCAGATGTATGCGGTCGTAATTGGTACGTTGTTTGTACTTATTCTGCTGTTTTATCTGATGATGCGTTATTTTTCATAGCCCTCACCTTACTATTATTTTTCATTCCTAACCTTTCTACAAATGAGTTTTATCGATTGGCTTGTCCTGATAGGCACCCTCAGTTTTATTGTCATTTATGGCATGTATCGTAGCCGTGGAAAACAAAACATTGAGGATTATCTCATCGCTAATCAATCTCTTCCTTGGTATCATGTGTGTTTTTCGGTAATGGCTACCCAAGCGAGTGCCATTACTTTTTTGTCTACGCCCGGACAAGGCTTTGCTGATGGTATGCGCTTTGTTCAGTTTTATTTTGGGCTTCCTTTAGCGATGGTGGTGCTGAGTATCACCTTTGTTCCGATATTTCATAGACTCAAAGTCTTTACTGCCTACGAATTCCTCGAAACTCGTTTCGACGGTCGGGTAAGGATATTTACGGTAATTCTTTTTTTGCTTTCGCGTGGCTTGTCTACGGGGCTTTCTATTTATGCACCTTCTATCATCCTTGCTACCATATTGGGGTGGGATTTGACTTGGACCAATATCTTAATGGGAACCGTCGTATTGGTATATACCGTTTCGGGTGGTACCAAAGCGATTTCTCATACGCACTTGCAACAGATGATTATCGTAACGGTAGCAATGTTTGTGGCAGGCTATATGGTGGTACATTTACTGCCCGCAGAAGTGGGCTTTGTAGATGCTCTCAAAATCGCGGGAAAAGCAGGGCGTATCAATACCATCGATTTTCATTTTGATCCCAATAGCCGTTATAATGTTTGGTCTGGCCTGATTGGTGGCTTTTTTCTTCAATTGTCTTACTTCGGGACGGATCAGTCACAAGTCGGACGTTATTTGACAGGGCAGTCTATTGGACAGAGCCGTTTGGGGTTGATGATGAATGGTCTTCTCAAAATCCCGATGCAGTTTTTGATTTTGTTGGTAGGAATATTGGTTTTTGTGTATTACCAATACAATCCTGCCCCTTTGTTTTTTAATCAAGTCGAAATCGATAAACTGAAGAGTAGTCAGTATGCGGCTGATTATGAAAGTATTGAAACAAAGCATCAACGTTTGGTAAATCAGCAACGCGAGGCGGTTGATAATTTGGCTCAGGCCCTTGAAAAAGATCAATCGTCGGAAGTAGAGCGCTGGCAAAATACAATCAATGAAGCCGATAAAGCCAAAAAAGAGCTAAAAAGTGAAGCAGTGGCATTGATAAAAAAAAACAACCCCACGGCAGATACAAGCGATGTCAATTATGTCTTCTTGAGATTTGTATTGGATAGGTTGCCTATTGGATTGATTGGACTTTTGATAGCGGTCATTTTTAGTGCCTCTATGGGGTCTATTGCGGCGGCTTACAACTCACTTGCCTCTACGACGGTGATTGATATTTACAAGCGGTTTTATCGTAAAGAAGGCTCAGAAAATCATTTTTTAAATGCTTCGCGTTTAGCCACGATTGGCTGGGGGATTTTCTGTGTGGTAGTGGCTCAATATGCCAGTAAGCTAGGAAGTATGATTGAGGCCGTCAATATTTTGGGATCACTTTTTTACGGCGTTATTCTTGGTATATTTTTGGTCGCTTTTTATTTCAAAAAACTAGGAGGAACGGCTACTTTCTGGGGGGCTGTACTTGCCGAAATCGCCGTGGTATTGTGTTGGTGGTTTGACCTAACAGCCTTTTTGTGGCTCAATGTTATTGGTTGCTTGTTGGTGATAGGTTTTGCTTGGGTATATCAGCAAGTAATGGGCAAAGAAGGTAAGGAAAGTGAAGGGAGATAAAGAAGTAAATGGAAGAGTAGTTTCTAACAGACAGAAAATCCCGTGCCTAGGCACGGGATTTTCTGTCTGTTAGAAAGCAAATAGTATCTATTTGTACTCAGTATCTACATCAGCCAAGATACGACCACAGTGTTCACACACAATGATTTTTTTCTTTTCGCGGATATCAGCTTGGCGCTGAGGAGGAACCACGTTGAAACAACCACCACAAGCACCTCTTTTGACGGTTACAACACCCAAGCCATTGCCAGAATTTGTACGGATTTTCATGTAAGACTTATAAAGACGGTCTTCTACTTTAGTAGCTTGAAGATCGCGTTTATCTAACAATTTCTTTTCGTCTTCGTGGCTTTCGGAAGTAATGACGTCAAGTTCTTGTTTTTTAGCTTTGAGGTCTTCGCGGCGCTCTTTCAAAAGAGAATCAGTGGCTGAAATCTCTTCTTTTTTTGCTTTGATTTTAAAATCCGCTTCGCGTATTTTTTTCTCAGCCAATTCGATTTCGAGCGTTTGAAGTTCCATCTCTTTGGTGATGGCATCGTATTCACGGTTGTTGCGAACATTCATTTGTTGCTCTTTGTAGCGAGCAATCAACTTCTCAGCATCTTTTTTGGCAGCTTTATGACGGCTTATTTCCTCATCAAGTGCACTAATTTCACTGTTAAACTTCCCGATGCGGGTCTCAAATCCCGCAATGTCATCTTCTAAATCTCTTACTTCTTCGGGCAAGTCCCCCCGGATTTTTTTGATGTCATCCAATTGAGAGTCAATTTCCTGCAATTTAAGCAGTAGGTCTAATTTCTGCGCAACGGTCAGTTCCATTCAGTATTTGCGTATTTACGATTTACAATTTGCGATTTATAAAATCTTATCAGATAAGATAAAAAACTGGATTCGTATTTGTTTCTGACAAAATTGTCGCAAAATTAGTGAATTTTTTGGACAAATATCGATACAACAATTCTTTTGTAAAAACTTCGCTTTCATAATGTCCAATATCACAAATAAGAATGCGGCTGTCGGCATCGAAAAATTCGTGATATTTGTAATCGGCGGTGATGAAAACGTCGGCACCTGCATGGATCGCATCCCGAAGTAAAAACCCTCCTGCACCACCGCATACCGCTACTTTTTGGATCGTATTTTTAACAAAAGCCGTATGTCGGATGATTTTGAGCTGCATTTTTTGTTTGAGATATCGTAAGAAATCGTCGCTAGAAAGAGCTTCGGGCAAAGTACCGACGGCTCCCGCACCTACTTCTTGGTTTTGGTTTTGAAGTAAAGTAAGATAGTGGGCTACTTCTTCATAAGGATGGGCTTTTTTTAGAGTAGCGATTACTTTGCTTTCAAGATGACTAGGAAAAATAACCTCAAGCCGGTGTTCGGAGACGGTTTCGTCTTGCCCACTGTGACCGATATGAGGATTGGCGAGTTCGTTGGGACGAAAAGTGCCTGTACCTTCTACCCTAAAGCTACAATGGTCGTAGTTGCCGATTTGGCCTACACCTGCCTCATAAAGTGCATCAGCTACTTGCTGGGTGGCATCAGTAGGTACGAAACACACTAACTTCATAAGCAGGTTGTTTTTGGGGGCCAAGATGCTGGGGTTTTGAAGGCCGAGGCGCTCCGCAATCATAAAATTGACCCCTCCTACTACGTGATCAAGATTGGTGTGAGTAGCGTAGATAGCTACATCATTTTTGATGGCTTTAATGACCGTGCGTTCTACATAATTGTTGCCGTTGAATTTTTTAAGACCTTTGAAGACGATAGGGTGGTGGGCAACGATAAGATTACAACCTTTGGCTAGGGCTTCTTCTACGACGGCTTCGGTGGCATCGAGCGTCACGAGTACACCCGTGACCTCCTGAGCAGGATTCCCGACAATGAGGCCGGCATTGTCGTAGCTTTCTTGATAGGGAAGAGGGGCGATAGTTTCGAGAAAGGATGTAATTTCTTTAATTTTCGACATTTTTAATGATTTTGTAACTATTTAATAATCAGAATTATGATGGCGATTTAAGAATTTTTTTAGAAAAAAGCGTAATTTTCTTGCTAGAAAGTATTGCACTGAACGTTTAAAATACTACTTTTGCACCACTTTCAGCGAAACCAAAACGCAAAAAGTAAAAAAATAGTAAAGTCCGGTAGTTCATAAAGCGTTTGGCGGTTGTTTAAAATACATGCCTGTCACGCAAAGTTCACGAAAGATAAAGATAATTGGTCCGGTAGTTCAGTTGGTTAGAATACATGCCTGTCACGCATGGGGTCGCGGGTTCGAGTCCCGTCCGGACCGCCAACAAGGTTTTGAGTAACGTTCTTTTATTACATTTTGGTCCGGTAGTTCAGTTGGTTAGAATACATGCCTGTCACGCATGGGGTCGCGGGTTCGAGTCCCGTCCGGACCGCTAGGAAGCTCAGAGAAATCTGGGCTTTTTTTGTTTTTATGGCCTTTTCGACGCTGTAAAGGCACCTTTTTAGCTTTGGTCGCTTGTTTTATTTTGATACTTTTTTGATACCGTCTGTGGCTGCCTGCTGGTTTTTCCCTTTTGATGAGCAAAAAATCAAATGAGAATGAGAGTCGTAAAATTTTTTTTTGGCATAAGTTAGGGTAGGATTTTTTACGATGTTTTACCAAATCATAACAGATTTTTTGATACTTTTTTGATACCTGTTTTTCTTAGCTTTCAAACTTTATGTTTGTGCACATTTTAAAGCCAAACATACAATGAAAGTTAAGTACCAACTTGTGTTTGATCGTAAACAAGAAGTATCAAAAAAAGGTCGTGCATTGGTCCAAATTCAGGCTTACTTAAATGGTGAACGCCGTTATTTCTCCACTAAGATTCATCTGACGGCCAAAGAGTGGGATAAAAATAGAAACGTACCCAAAGACCCCTATACGGCACGACTTCTGAGAGACCAAATAGAGCAATTAGAAACATTTGAGATTGAATATCGAGCGCTGCATAAACAATTTGGCCTCTCCAACTTTGATGCTCTCCTCCAATCAAAGAAACCTATCAAAAAGAAGGATTCCCTTACCTTCACCGAATTTTATCGACTCCAGCTTACGAAGCAGCCGCATTTGGCTAAAGCTACTCTTGTTACACATCGAGTTACCTACAAAACACTGTGTTCTTTTAAGAAGAAGGTAGAATTTGATGACCTAAATTATGGGTTTCTACAGGATTTTAACAACTTTCTTATGAAGAAAGGGAAAAGCCTCAATACGATTGAAAAGTATCATCGACATTTACGAAAATACATTAACTTGGCCATTCTGCACGATTTCTTTCCTGAAGAAAGGAATCCTTATAAAAAGTATAGGCTAATTACGGAAGAGACAGAAGTGATTTTTTTGCTCCCGGAAGAACGGAAACGGATTGAAGCCTTGGCATTTACTCCAGAGCAAAGAGAGCTAGAAATAGCCCGAGATATGTTTTTATTTGCTTGTTATACGGGGCTTCGACATAGTGATTGTATAAAAATCTGTGCAGAAAATTTAATTATTACGGCCGACGGCATAGGGTTAAAGTATAAAGCTCAAAAAACTTCAAAGCTTGATTTTAAGCCATTGTCTTTACTTTTTAACGGGGCTCCTGCTGAAATCCTTAAGAAACATTTACCACAAAGACCTGATGTCCCGATTTTTAAAGGAATGTATAGTCAGAAGGTAAATAAGCTTTTGAAAAAGATTGCTAAAATGGCCTATGTAAATCCAAAATTGTATTTTAAAGCATCTAGAGATACCTTTGGGACAAATCTTTATATGTTATCTGGGGACGACAAACTAGTTCAGTTGCAACTTCAACATAGTAAGCGCGACCAGACGGATAAATACGTTCACGCAGTACAACAAGTTCAGAATGAAGCCCTCAAAAAAATATTTAAGCAGGCCAGCAAAAGTTCCGATGACAGGGGAAGTGAATGACTGGAAGATTAATGCTGTTAATGAAACTTCTAAAAAGATTACAATCAAGCACTATCTTAATCTTTACATTCGTCCTTATGTGACTGATGAACAAGAAGAAAAAGATCCAACTAAATGGAAACACGCGGTGTATGTACGTATTACATTTAATCGTATTACGGCAAAAATCAAGAGTGCTACAAACCTATGGTGTACATTAGAAGAATTTGATAATCAGACGGAGGAGATTGCAAAATTACTCGAGCGCGAAAGTTTATTCTTGATTGATTATGTAAGCCGGAATTACACAAAAACTAATAATGTAATTGTGCAGGAAGAATTTAATGTGAATGAACTATTTCATGATTTTGAGTATTCGCTATATGAGTTAGATAAAGTGGTAGATAGGCTTTTAGTCAAAAGCATGGTGCAATACCTTGAGCTAGACCAAGGTACTCTCTATTTTGAGGTGCTAGAGCAGGCTATAGCAGGGGACTATTCAATAGGGCCCTTAGAATTGCTTACTTATTTTGAGCTACAAAGCTCTTCGATAGAAGGGTTCAAGGACAAATTTTCTGATATGTTATGGACGTGGAAAGTCCTTTATCAAATCTTCAAACTTTCTAATAATCAATATGGGCAATTAGGTGCTAATGTTTTGGACTATCAAAACGGGGATTTTAAACAAGCATTTAGAAATACCTTAAACTTAGACCCTGATACTACACTTCTTTTGTATAAAGATATTGATTATCTGTTAGATACGTATTATTTTTTAGGCCGAAAACCTTACTTTTCTTTGTAAGAAAGAGAGCTGTTTTAGAGAGAAAGAACTAAAGTGATGCGATTTGTTTGAATAATTATAACATTTGTATTAACATTGCATAGTAAATCGTATCAAATTTTTCAAACCAAAAACCATGAAAGCCATCAACGAAAAAAGTCATGTCAAAGAAGAAATCGCAGATATGCGTTCAGAGATTAATAAACGCTTGGATGATTTAGTCATCTTACTTGAAAATCGACGAGAAAATATAGGATCCCTCGAAAAATTACAACCATCACAGGTCTGCAAAAAAATGGGATGGTCTCGCTCTAAATTTGAACAGTTTAAACGTGAAGGCTTATTCCGTACAACTAAAATAGGAGGGAAGGTGTATGTTTATGCTTCCGACCTAAACAAACTTTTCCCTAAAGACTTCTTTTAGTACTCCTATCTTTTAAACTCTCATCCCTATCCAATAGTCTGACACCGTAGAAATTCTACGGACGGTATGTTATTGTCTAATATTATTACTACTATGAGTATTTACCCCATAAGATTTGAAAGCCACCCTAAAAAGAAAGGCACGTGCCCTAATTGTGGACACAAAAATTGTTTTCGCTACTATGAGAAAGACGGTGTACGTATGGATGAGGCATTTGGTAAGTGTGAACGCACGAATAGCTGTGGGTATCACTCAAAGCCTACATTTTTATCTTTAGAGTCCAGTGAAAGTTTTATGCAGCACGAAATCTCTGATGCCGTGAAAGAAACGATGTTGCCAAATGAAGAGGTGCAACATAAACTTAATCAGTATATTAAGAATCAAAGTAGTCACTTACATACCTTTTGCCACTCGCTGAAAATCCCTAGGGAACATTTACAAAAGCATGGTGTAGGGACGAATCAGAAAGGAGTTACCGTTTTTGTACTCAAAAATGAAAAAAGGCAGCTAGTGAATGCCAAATGGGTTCTTTACAAATCTGATGGGCATCGTGATAAATCTTTTCAAAGCCATTCGTTAAAACAGCCCACTGACGGAAAAAAGTATGAAATGTGCCTTTATGGGGAAGACTTACTTGACCCTGAAAAGAAGAAAACGGTCGTAGTCGTAGAATCGGAGAAAACAAAAGTAATCGCCTCGCATTTTTACCCACAATTCGATTGGGTTGCGTGCGGTTCTGCTAACGGCTTGACCAGTGCCAAAATTACACCATTGAACGGTCGAAAGGTAATATGGCTTTGTGATGCTGATAAGGCTGGTAGACAGGATGCTTCAAGTATCAAAAACTTACAGAACCACAGAATTGATTTTGAGATTATTGATCTGTTTCCCAAACGGAATGATGGTTATGATATTGCTGATGCTATTGGAGACAAACTGCTACCCGATATTCTCTCTGGAACACGATTGCCACCGAAAAAGCCCAAAAAGGAGACCTTTGCGCAAATGAAGGTTCAATACAGTTCGGTTGATTACCGAGAAGATGGGAGTATGTGGGTAGCAGGCAAGAAAAACTGGGAAAATGTTGCCAATTTTCACTTGTTTATTAGATTTTGTACTGAAGATGAAAACCAACAAATTACATGGGTATTGGAGTTGCGCCAAAAAAATGGCGACACCGTTTTTTTAGAAGTTGAGCACGATGACTTTTGCTCATCCAAACGGATGAAAAACCTGATTACGGCAAAACAGCTAAGTTTTAAAGCCAATGACGATCATTTATCAGAAATCCATGCCCATCTCTTTGCCTTGAAAGGCTTTTCTAAAGCCATGAAAATTAATCGGTTCGGTCTTCATCAAGAATCAGAATTGTTTTTGTTTGCAAACTATGCTGTAACTCCACTGGGACAGCTCATCAGTCCTGACGAGTTTGGCATAGTGACGTATAATGAATGGAGTATCTCAATTCCACGCACCAATACCAACAAAAGGCATCGTTTTACATTGTCAGACCATCCGATTAAGTTCAATCATTGGTTTAATTTATTCCAGGGCGCACACTTAAAGGAGAATGCGTTTCTGCCAGCATGTTTTTACATTATGTCACTTTTTAGGGACATTGCAGTGTTTCAAAATGGTTTCTCTCCTATTCTTTATGCGAAGGGACCCGCAGGCACAGGTAAGAGTAGCATCATCCGAAGTCTGACGTATCTTTTTGGTTTTAAGCAGGACGACATCAATCTTAAATCTAAAAATACCGATGCAGCCCTTATAAAACTCATGAGCCAGTCGTCAAATACCTGCTTGTGGATGGATGAATTTGTGAATAACCTGCCTCAGGAAGGGTTATTACAAGCTGCTTATGACAACACAGGTTACCATAAAACGGCGGAAAACAGCCGTAGTAAAACAGAAACAGAGAGCATTGATATTCATTCGGCCTTAATGCTGACTAGCAATTATCTCCCCCAAAATCCCATCTTTTTTTCACGCTGCCTTTTTCTCCCCATTGAATCACAGCAAAAAACAAAGGAGCAAATTATCGCTTTCACTCAGTTGTCAGAGCTTCAGGAAAATGGCTTGGGAATGATTACGGTGGAATTACTGAAACACAGGGCATTGATTAAAGAATCTTATTCCGCTGCGTATACAACCCTGTATAATCGACTGAAAGCATGTTTTATTCATGAACGGTTGCCTGAACGTCTGTTTGCCAATATGGCTCTAACGATGGCCTGTGCTTTTGTTTTGACCTGCGAAGGGCATATAGCGCTTTGTGAATACACTGACCGAGAAGATATTTTGGACGAGTTTACCGAAATAGGAAGAAAGTACATAAGCCGTCAACACAGCATACAAAATGATACTTCACTACTCTCTGAATTTTTTGGTACGCTGCAAGTGATGTTTGACCAATATCTAATTCACGAAGGAATTCATTTTAGGTTTGATGGTCCGCTTCTATATTTGCGTACACCTTTGATTTATACAATTTTCATGGAGAAATATCGTCGAATTTATTATAAAGAAGCACCGGATAGAGACAGTATTTTTCAGGAAATTCTGCAAATGGAAGCTCCAAGAACCGAAAAAGAGGTCATAAAGACAATTCGTTTCCGACAACCCGACAAGAAAGAAGATAATGTACTAAATCAATCGGTAACCAGTTCACTTTCATTGACTTATGAATATTTAAAATCGAAATATGATTTAAACCTTATCAACAGGCAACCCAAAAATTTCTAATTTTAAAAAAATAGCCTTTTTTCTTACAACGTTACAACAACAGTAGGTAAGTGGTTGATTATTAATTTTTTATATTAAATATTGTTGTTGTAAAATTGTTGTAAATCCGTTGTAGCGTTGTAAAATATTTTTTGAAGGCCGTTGTAACCGTTGTAGGTAATTACAACGAATTTACAACGAAAAATAAATTATAATTACCTGTTTGTCAGTGCTTTATCTCTTTCGTTGTTGTGTTGTAATACAACGGCCAATAATGCCCTATCGCAACTTTTTTTATCGTGATTTTCTTTTTGCTTCATCTAATATATGTACAATTTTTAGCTATGAAACATTGCCATTTTTTAAAGAACTGAGGGGTGGGCTTTTAAAGAGTATGAAAAATACCCTAAAAAGGTAAAAGGAGCAGATAAACCACGTATCAGAACCATAATTAGCCTTATTTAATTAATTTTGTATGTATTTTCTTAAACCATTTAACAGCATGAATACCAAAGACCAAACCATCAATTTTCGAGTGGATGAATCCACCAAACAACTCCTTAAAGATTTTGCCCAGGAGCTTAATCTCAAGGAAAGCGAATTTATCCGCAAAGCCATTGTAAGCTTCAAAGACTTAACAGGCCAAGTAGAGGCAGCCGCTCTGGACAAGGAAAAAATTCAGGAACTAGAAGGGCAGATCAAACGCTTGAGCTATGTGCTGGAAACGTACGAAAACAACGAGGCTTTTAACAAACTTTTCAGTCAGTACAAAGGACATACACTGGAAGGCAAAAAAATTCACTACAAATCAGATTTGATTGAATTATTGGCCAAAATGGCAAAGGTAGAAGTAGTAGAAGAAAACCCAAGTACAGAGGGTGCGCCTCTCATGATGTCGCCTATCAAGTTAGAGGCTCATCTAACGCCAGAAATAGTAGAAGAACCTCTTACCTGGCAACAAGTCATGGAGGCAGTAAAACGTAATTGGGTGTGGTTAGTAGGGTTGGTGGGAGTAATCGCTGTTTTCATCTTCTGGCGATGGACAACTGTTATGCAAAAGCGCCCTAAAATTATACAGTATTCTCCCCCAAAAGCAGAAGAAAGTTTGCTTACAGCCTGATGTATATAAAAATTGTACATACACTCTTATTTAGACAGTGAAGTGTAGACATATAGTTTGTTTTAATCAAAAACCCACGTTACAGGCTTGTAACGTGGGTTTTAGGTTTTGGGCTGAAAAAATTAGCCTTATCATATATTTAAACGTTTGTCTTGAATATGTCAGGAATTACCACTTGATAACTTTTTTTTATTTTTAGTTTAAAAGAGATAAAATTTGTTTGTAATTCAGCTTTTCAGAAGTGTTCAACAACTTTTTTACCTTAACTGCTTTTACTTCTTATCAATAATTAACTAATAAAAAAGAGAAATGGAAAAGAATAAACTTAAAAGACGCCCTTCTAACAGACGTCGTAAATTGGCTCTATACACTAAAGAACCATTTAGTATAACAAAAGAGCATCAAAAAGCATTTTTATTGGCTGTAGATGAAATCATTATTGGGCAAGTTACTTATAAATTAACGCTTGATCGAACAAGTGTACAAAGAGTTTCATTTGGTGGCAGAAGTGCCGATTTAAATAGCGATAGAACAGTTAATCCAAATGTTTTTGAAAATAATACCCCTATAGCAGCTCCGATTACAAATGGCATGCTTTGGGTTGTTGTTAGAGGAACTGGTAAATTCAGTATCGGAGGAGGTTGGGAGTTAAAGGTATTTGTCAATGGTACCGCGATTCCAGATTCCCCTATCGAAGAAGAAGTTCAAAATAATAATAGAGTAGATCATGACGATCTTCATTCAATAAGATAATAATTTATTCTAAATTTAGTAGTCTATGAAAAATATAGCCATTTATTTTGTCTTTTCCCTCTTAAGTTTAATACTAAGAACTGCTAAAGCCCAATTATTATCAGCGGATAGTGAAGGACAATCAACTATTTTGTTTGACGCTAATGCTATTAACGTAGATGTTGCAAAAACATCAATTTCAATTAATATAAATAATTTTCAATCACAGAATATTGCAAAGCAACATCAATTTCTTTGGGGTGTATCTGCCTCAGGCGAAAACAATGAAGGACTTGCAAATTTATTATCAGAAGGCAAATTTTTACCTAGCGCTAAAATAAGAGCATTTACAGGTTTAATTATAAGGTTTCCCTCAAGTGATTTTAAAGTTGAACGTAGAATAAAAGAACTTGAAAATTCAAAGATAATAAGGCTTTTTGACTCTTTAAACAATGTTACCAATATAGTAAAAATTGAGTCAAAAAAGTTAATGGGTATGGTTCATATTTCAAAAATACCAGAACTTAGAGCAGGTTTAAACAAAGCAACAGATTTGCAAAGCCTTAAAGGAGCGTTAGCTAATTTGGAAAATTTTAAGGATACAATCAGGGAATGGAAACAATCAACTTCTTCAGTACCAATTGACACTGTTATCAATAATGCTATTTATCTGGTAGATTCTATTATAACTCATATTAAATCAAATATAAAGAAATTTTCGGAAAAATATGACTGTGATGTCACTATTGAGCAATGCTACAATGATATTCAAGGTTTGATTGGTACTATTACAGAAGAAGAGACACAATTAAAAAAAACAACTATCGGAAACAGAATAGCCCCTTACTTATCTTTTGGATTAAATGGTTCACAAATAAAACTCTACGACGAAAATGTTACTGGCGCATTGGCTAAAAGGTTCGTAAAAACTCCGTTTTCAGGAGCATTCATTGATTTAGGTGTTAATTTAGATCTCGGTCCAAGGTCATTGTTTGGCTTCTCATTCGGTTTTGAACAAACAGCGACTCTTGATAGCCTGAGTAAAACTGAATATATGATTAGAACAACTGAAACCGTTAATAATCAGCAGCTCATTAGTGAAAAAAAAGAGACTGGTTATGCTGGAAATTACCAAACTTATACTCGTTATAATGTACGTTTTGACGCATTACACTTCTTTAGAATCGGTAAAGAAGGTAATTTAGCTTGGAATCTGCCTTATGCTCGGTGGCTAATCTCCGACAAAAAAGATGCAGCTGTGAATTTAGTTAATATAGGAACAGCTCTTAATTTTTATAAAGAGAAAGGAAAGTTTGCTGGTGGAATATACTTTGAATTTGGTGATGTTACTGATGAACAATACAAATATCAAATTCGAATTGCAAAAACTGTTTCCGCAAAAGAAGCTTTAGCTGATACAAAGACTTCAATTTGGGAGCGGCTTACTTTTGGAGTTGTTGCGAAATTTGCATTCCAAACTATAATCAATCCTAAAAGCTGGTAATTTTTTTGTTATGAATCCCCAGGAAAACCTAAGAAAATACCTTATAGCCTGGTTTGTAACCAGCAGTATTATTTTATTCGTACCATCAATTGCACTTTTAATATTTTCAGTCTTTGTTAAGCCTACGTTGTCTACCCCCCTTTCTCCAAAAGCCCCTGTAGCAATTGTCCCTCCAACACTTGATGCCAAGCTGTCTAAAGAACTAATAACATTTAAAAGCGAAATATTTAAAAAACAAGTTGATGATCAAACTGTAAACTATGAAAAACAAATCAATCTATACAAAGAACAACTAACTGTTTGGAAACAAATAGAAGCTAATCGACTAAATTTAAATCCATATTCGATTTATCAGTTAGTTGTAAAAGAAACCCTTGTTCCATTAATTACCGCATTTTTAACCGCTCTTATAACTTATGCTTTTGTTGTTAAAGGGGCGGAAAGTATCTCAATGTATGTTCAAGAAAAGAAAGAGGCACGTGCAGAACGTAATGAAGCACGTGCTCGAAGCGAACAAATCTAGTTGTTATTCTCCTTCAAAATCAGAAGAAACCCTGCTGGCAGCCTGAGTGTCTACACAAATGTAGGTACGTGCCCTGGCATGTATAGGTATATGTTCTTTTGCTTAAAAACCCACATTACAGGCTTGTAACGTGGGTTTTTGGATTTCAGGGAAGTATGTTTCCGGGTTAAATAACGATGTATGGACAATTGTATATGCAAAGGTGTGTATCAAAAAAAACTGTAAGTGTGTTCAGTAGGATACAGTACTTTTTGCCGTATGATAAATAGATATTGAAGAGAATGCATTTGTTTTGTTTACAAAATAAATATTGTTTACGTTTCCGTAAACGAAAAATATAAGTAAACATGACAGCAACACAGATTGTAGATCAGGCATTGAAAAATCTCCAAACCACAGCCTATTAAAATGGGCATGGAATCAAAATGATAGCAGGCAGTTGATCGATACCTTTCAACCAATGATTGGACGTTGAGCTATGCCACCCAATTAATCAACGAATTGAAGATTGGAATAAAAGAAACGGCCCTAAAAGAGCACACTTAAAAACTCTGTTGCGTAATCTATGAGGGATAAAAGCCGCTTTTTGGCTGCTTGCCTACACAAATGTATGTACATGTCCGACATGTAGAGGTATATGTTATTTTCATTAAAAACCGACGTTACAAGCCTGTAACGTCGGTTTTTAAGTTTTGGCAGCATACCTTGTCCCAATTTTATTCTCTCTAAATACAAATGTATATACACTTTGTACATACAAATGTGATACGAAACCTTTAGACCATAGTCAGTAATGCCGCAAGAGTAAAAATTAATGTAGTGTTATATGCTACCTCAAGCAGGTAAAAAGCAGCTTTTAGGACAAAAAACAGGAGTGAGCGATATTGACAGCACCAAGTCTATTCCATATTACAATCAACTTTTTACTTGCTGTAACCAAAAAGTTATCAAACGGGTGTGTTTTCCTAATAATCAATCAGTTAGCCACCTATTAAAATTGGCTAAACTTCTCCCCTCCGGACACTGTTAAAGCCTTAATGATATTTTTTATCTCCAATCTCATATTTCAGTCTAAAGCATTTATAATCAATTGAATACAACTGAACTGCATTGACTTTTCTATAGTAGAAAGTGTATCGGCACACACTAAATATGCCCTTTTATCATAATTTATTACTGTAAGTATGCTGAAAATAGAGTTATTTTGAAAAATAGGAGAGAATACTATCAGACCTTGAGAGATAGCGTAATTCTATATATTTGCAAAAAATCCATTACACCTTGAAAAATCACCATCGGTATATCGTTCGCAATGTCAGATCAGGCACAGCGTTGGGCGTGACTAACTGTAAAATATTACATGGTCTCTATAGCGAATTACGTAAGCAGGAAGGGCTCTCAGAATCTGTAAGCTACGCAACATTTTACCGACGTATGAAATCCGGGGTATTTCGGGACTTGGGTTATACGTACGAAATGGTGGAGATATTCTCGGGTGTCGATTCTGAAAACCTAAGCAAACTTCTGGCAGGGTGAGTAAAAATAACCTTCGCTGAAACATCGCTCCCATTTTGCAATAAAAGTAAATTCCACATTTAACCATGAGACATATTTATCTAAACCAACTTTATACTATTCTATCTGATTTAAAGGAAAAACAAGGGTATCACTATTTGTTAAATGCAATCCCTTTGCAATTCAATTGCGGACTCTATTTTTTCTTTGACCCTCAAACCCCTATAAATCAGCATCAATTCAAAATTATTTACATAGGGATTACTAAGGATAATATCAATAATCGTTTAGAGAAGCACCAAAAAGCGCATATAAGTGCCTCAAGCCTTCGTAAACATGTAGGAAGTGCATTAAATCTTTTGTACAATGAAAACGTCAATGCGGCAGGGATCAGTGCATATATTCATCAACTCCTCTATTTATTCCTGCCAATCAATAACATAGACAATTTAGACGCACTGGAAAAACGGTGCATTGAAATAGTCTTGAATAGAAATCAAGTCGCAATTCACCCCCCTATGAATAACTGGTTAGGCTACCAATTGGGTGGTGCTATTTCTGAGGCACAAATGTGGAACAACCATTATACTAATAGTTACAACCCTGCTAATAATTACACTCATGCCTTGGATCTATTACAGGTGTATCTAAATCAAATGTGAAGAATTAGAATTTCATAAGTATCCGCCCTTTTCTCAACGTTTATCTAAACCCCTTATGGCCTTCAACGAAAACACCCGAGTAAAGATACCCGCTATACTGCACCTGTGCCGACTGGGCTATGAATATGTATCTCTTTCCAAAGCTACCCGCGACGAAAGTACCAATATTTTTACAGACGTTTTCACGGAAAGTATATCACGGATCAATCCTGAACTAACTGAAAGTGAGGTTCAAAGACTATTTGAAGACGTTTCGCTGAAATTAGATAATGAAGATTTAGGAGAAGCATTTTATATGATGCTTACGGCTACATCGGGCAATAAATTAATTGACTTTAAGGATTTTACCAACAATTCATTTCATGTGGTGACCGAGCTCACCTATAAAAACGGGGAAGATGAATTTCGACCCGATATTACGCTGCTGATCAACGGAATGCCATTGGCGTTTGTGGAGGTCAAGAAACCTAACAACCACGAAGGTGTGCTCCAGGAGCGTAACCGAATCAATGCCCGTTTTAAGAATAAGAAGTTCCGCAAATTCATCAATGTGTCGCAGGTACTGGTCTTTTCCAATAACATGGAATATGACATAGAATCCATTGAACCCATTCAGGGGGCTTTTTATGCATCGACTTCTTACGCTGCGGCCAACTTTAACTGCTTTAGGGAGGAAGAGAAATTTGATTTGTCCACGTTGCTCAAAGATGAAGATGATGCCTTGGAGAATTTTGTTCTGAAAGACAACAACTTACACTCCATAAAACACTCCCCGGAGTTTTTGACTAACAAAGAAACAGATACGCCAACCAATCGAATACTGACATCATTATTCAGCAAAGATCGCTTTGCGTTCCTTTTAAAATACAGTATCGCTTACGTGCGGGAGGAAAAAGGGCTGGAAAAGCACATTATGCGCTATCCGCAGATATTTGCGACCAAAGCCATTGAACGCGATTTGAATAAGGGAATTAAAAAAGGCATCATCTGGCACACGCAGGGAAGCGGAAAAACCGCTCTGGCCTACTACAATATCAAATACCTCACCGATCGGTACCAACAAAAAAGCATTGTTCCCAAATTCTATTTTATAGTGGACCGTATCGACCTGATGGACCAGGCCAAACGGGAGTTTACATGCCGGGGGTTGGTTGTGCACACCGTCAACTCCAAAGATGAATTGTTGAAAGACTTTAAAACCCGTCAGGCCATTCATAATTTTTCGGGAAAACGGGAGGTAACGGTCGTGAATATCCAGAAATTCAAAGATGATACGGATGTGCTCCGGCCCAACGACTATGACATCAACACGCAGCGCATTTATTTTTTGGATGAAGTTCACCGTAGCTACGACCCTAAAGGCAGTTTTTTGGCCAATCTTTTCAACTCTGACCGCAATGCCATTCTTATTGGGTTGACAGGGACACCGCTCATCGCCAAAGACCGTACCTCAAAGGCTACCTTTGGCGAATACATTCACAAATACTACTACAATGCGTCCATTGCCGACGGCTATACCCTGAAACTGATTCGAGAAGATATTGAAACCAGTTATAAGCTTCAGTTGAAGGAAGCCCTAAAGGAGATGGAAATATTAAAGGGAGGGGCAGATAAACGTGTGGTATATGCCCATGCCCGGTTTGTGGAACCCATGCTGGATTACATTGTTCAGGATTTTATCAAAAGCCGAATACGATTCAATGACCATACCATCGGGGCTATGGTGGTGTGTGACAGCGCCGACCAAGCACGGAAAATGTTCGAGATTTTTATCAATAAATACAACACCGTTCAAAAAACCTTGGAGCGGGTGGAGCCGTATGCAATGGCAGCTGAACCGGCACCGGAGTATGGGTCGTATACCAAACGCCAAAAGAAAAGCCTGACCGCTTCGCTGATTCTGCACGACATTGGCGATAAAGAGGAACGCAAGGCCGAAGTGGAGGATTTTAAGGACGGGAAAATTGACTTTCTGTTTGTATACAACATGCTGTTGACGGGCTTTGATGCCAAGCGTTTGAAGAAACTTTACATTGGCCGAGTCATCAAAAATCATAACCTGCTCCAAACCCTGACCCGCGTCAATCGGCCCTACAAAACTTTTAAGTACGGCTACGTGGTCGATTTTGCCGACATCACCAAGGAGTTTGACGCTACCAACAAAGCCTACTTTGACGAGCTTCAGGCGGAATTGGGCGATGAAATGGAAACCTATTCCAGCCTCTTTAAATCCAAAGAAGAGATCGAAGAGGAAATCAAAGACATCAAAGAGAAGCTGTTTCACTATGACCTGAACAATGCAGAATTATTCTCGCGCCAAATCAGCCAAATTGAGGACCGAAAACAGGTGTTGGAAATCAAAAAAGCCTTGGAAACGGCCAAAAACCTCTATAACCTGATTCGGTTGTACGGGCATTTTGACATGCTGGAACAGATTGATTTTCATAAATTGAATCAACTCTACAACGAAACGGCACGGCATTTGGACCTGCTGAACCAAAAAGAAGCCCTCGAAAACAGTACCGACACGACCAATCTGCTCAATATCGCGTTGGAGAATGTGCTGTTCATGTTTCGGAAGATTTCGGAAGATGAAATGGTGATTGCCGACCAACTCAAAGACACCCTTCGCAAAACCCGCGAAGCACTGGGGCAAAATTTTGACCAAACCGACCCGCAGTTTATTTCGCTGTACGATGAGCTCAAACGGTTGTTTAACAAAAAGAACCTGGACGAAATCACCCAGGACGACATGAAACGCAACATCGGCTCCCTGCAAAAAATCTACGATAAGGTGACCGAACTCAACCGCAAAAACAACCTGCTCAAGGCCAAATACGATTATGATGTGAAGTTTGCCCGCGTGCATAAACGGATCATGGAACGGGGAAATGTCTCCAAAAGAGAAAGCGAACTGTGCGAAACCCTCACGGACATTAAAGGCCAAGTGGACGAAAAAGTGCTGATCAATACCCAAATGTTAAAAAATGAGGCTTATTTTGAAAAATTAATGATCCGGACGGTCATTGGAAGTTTTACAAAAACCAAAATCAATTTAGACACCGACACCGCCAAATACATCAACGGCTGTCTGGTCAAAGAATACTTAAACGAATATCAGGGAGTTCAAAAATGGTAACACAGGATTTTACGGCACAAACGAAACAATTGATCGACAACCTGAAAGGCGTTTGTACCTCGTACGGATTGGGAAACGACGGCAATGAGTTTAAAATCATTACCCAAGTGTTTCTCTATAAATTTATGAACGATAAGTTCGCGTATGAACTGAAAGCGTTGGTGCCGGCATTGCAACAGGCCGAGAGTTGGGAAAAGGAAATCGCCGACTACACCGAAGAAGACTACGAAATGCTGCTGCTCCGGATGAATCCCGACAGCGCCAAACTCAAACGGGATCATTTTCTGTCTACCCTTTTTAACCGTCAGGATCAGGAAGAATTTGCAAAGTTTTTTGACGATACCCTGCGCGACATCGCCATTTTTAACAACGAAATCTTCTCGGTCAAAACGGGTACCGGGGCCAAGATCACGCTGTTTGACGAGCTGAGCAATTACATCACCGACAGCTCACAGCGGGACAGCTTTTGCAAAGCCCTCGTAAATCAGTTGGTCAACTTCAATTTTGATAAGATCTTCGATCAAAAATTCGACTTTTTCTCCACCATCTTTGAGTACCTCATCAAGGACTACAACAAAGACGGCGGCGGTAAGTACGCCGAATATTACACGCCTCACGCCGTGGCCAAGATCATGGCGTCTATATTGGTCGACAGCCCCGTGAGCAACGTTACCTGTTATGACCCCTCGGCGGGCTCGGGTACGCTGCTGATGAATTTGGCCCACGCCATCGGCGAAGACCGCTGTACCATTTACTCGCAGGATATTTCACAAAAATCGTCGAGTATGCTGCGCCTCAACCTGATCCTGAACAATTTGGTGCATTCCATTCAAAACATCATTCAGGGAAATACCTTGCGGAACCCTTACCATAAGGTGGGCGAAAAGCTGATGACCTTTGATTACATCGTTTCCAATCCGCCCTTTAAATTGGATTTCAGCGATTATGTGGAAGACCTGAACACCAAACAAAACAGCGAGCGCTTTTTTGCGGGGTTCCCCAACGTGCCCAACAAAGACAAGGATAAGATGGCCATCTATCCCCTCTTTATTCAGCACATTATGTACACGTTGGCTCCCAAAGGCAGGGCCGCGATTGTGGTACCGACGGGCTTTATTACGGCCCAAAGCGGCATTGAAAAGCGCATCCGCGAGCGCTTGGTGGAGCAAAAAATGCTCCGGGGCGTGGTTTCGATGCCCAGCAATATCTTTGCCACCACGGGTACCAACGTTTCCATTTTGTTTATTGACAAAGCCAACTCCAAAGGCGACATTGTGCTGATGGATGCCTCCAAGCTCGGCACTACCGTAAAAGACGGCAAGAACCAAAAAACATTATTGTCAGAAGACGAAGAGCAACTGGTTATTGAAACCTTTAACAAGCACGAAGCCAAAGAAGATTTTACGGTAGTAGTAAGCTACGAGCAGATTAAGGAAAAGAACTACAGCTTTAGTGCAGGACAATATTTTGAGGTGAAGATTGAATACACCGACATAACACCTACGGAATTTGAAGCCAAGATGAACAGTTTTAAAACCAATTTAGATAGCCTTTTTGCCGAATCAAAAACTTTGGAAAAGGAAATTCAGAAACAATTAAATGGGCTGAAGTATGAATAAATATTTTAACGAAATTAAGTTAGGGGAATTAACAGAAATTATTGCTGGGGGAGATAAACCAAAAAATTTTAGTGAAAAGAAGACTGCCTTTAACACAGTTCCAGTATTTGCAAACGCAGAAGGAAATAATGGCTTACAGGGGTATACGGATCTCCCAAGAATAATTGAACCAGCAGTAACAATCTCAGCCAGAGGTTCTAAAGTAGGTTTTGCAGCATTAAGAAAAGAACCATTTTTTCCAATAGTTAGGTTGCTTACATTGATTCCCCAAAAGGATAAATTAGATGTGGATTATCTGTTTTACAATCTTAAATTAAACAGACAAAATGGCACTGGTTCGGGTCAACCTCAAATAACGATTCCTGAAATCTCAGAAAAAATCATATCGGTTCCTCCTTTGATAGTGCAACAAAAAGTTGCTTCCGTTCTTTCCACCTTAGACGCCAAAATAGAACTCAACAACCGCATCAATGCGGAGTTAGAAGCGATGGCCAAAACACTGTATGATTATTGGTTTGTGCAGTTTGACTTTCCCAACGAAGAAGGAAAACCCTACAAAAGCAGTGGCGGTACAATGGTTTGGAATGAGGGGTTGAAGAGAGAGATACCGGAGGGATGGGAGGTTGTCGAGCTTGTTGGTATTACTACTTTATTAGTGAGAGGTATTTCGCCAACATATATAGAGAATGATGGTATCCCTGTTTTGAATCAAAAATGTATACGAAATAAAACAATAGATTTTTCCTTCGCCCGAAGACATCATCATGTGATAAAAAGCGCAGAAGCTAAATTAATTCAAATTGGTGATATTCTTGTAAATTCTACTGGTGTTGGTACACTCGGAAGAGTTGCAATTGTAAAAAGATTGGACGAGTCGCTTACAACAGTCGATTCTCATGTAACTATTGTACGAATAAATAAAGACAGAGCTAATCAGCTATATATTGGATATTCCCTGACAGAAAAGCAAAGCGATATTGAACAGTTAGGCGAGGGCTCAACAGGGCAAACTGAATTAAGTAGGAGTAATTTAGAAAAACTAAAACTCATCTTACCTCCTATTAAATTACAGGAAACTTTTGAAAAAATAATTGAACCTCAATTTCAAAAGATAGCCTTAAACGAAAAAGAAAACCAACAACTTGCGGAGCTTCGTGATTGGCTGTTGCCGATGCTGATGAACGGGCAGGTGAAGGTGCAGTAGGGAGGAACAATAATAAAAACCGGGCACGTATGGCAGAGCAATTATCTCTTTTTTTTAAAGAAACCACCTCTACAATAGACAATAAAGAAGAAAAGGTAAAGGCATTGGATGAGCTTTTTGCCCAAAGTGCCCGGTATCAGAATAGCGCGGAGTTTTTAGCGTTACTGGAGTTCATCAACCGATTTCCCGGTCTTTCTCCGTACAATGCATTTCTGGTAAACATGCAGGACAGCGCAGCTTCTATTGTTTTATCACCACATCGTTGGAAAAAATACGGCAGGCAAGTAAAGCGATACGCTCGGCCGTTTATCATTTTAGTGCCTTTTGGACCGGTAGAATTCGTCTACGATATATCAGATACTGAACCCATTAACGGAGAGGAAGATAACATCCCTCAGGAACTGACGAATCCATACGAAACAAAGGGGTATTTAGACCCGAGCATATTTCATACTACCTGTCATAATGCCGATAAAGAAGGGATTACATGTGGCGATTATAAGATGCAGAGGGCATCGGCGGGCTATGTAATGACTCAAACTCAGGATAAATTTTTAATAAATATTAATACTGAATATGAAATTAATGAAAAGTACTCTACGCTGGTTCATGAATTAGCACATGTTTATTGCGGGCATCTAGGCAGGAATAAAAAAAGTTGGTGGGAAAGTAGAAAGAACCTTTCGAACGAGTCTAAAGAGTTTGAGGCTGAGTCAGTTTCCTTTCTGGTTTGCAAACGACATGGGCTTACCACAACCTCACATCAATATCTTTCAGACTACGTAAGCAAAAATAATACGCTGCCTCCCGTTAGTCTGGAAACCATTCTTACAGTATCAAATCATATTGAAAAAATGGGGTTGAAGGGCTTTAAGGTGAAAGGGGGAGCAGGGGTTAAAATCTAATCGAATACTAAACCTATGCCTGTGCAATTAACATTCCGAGTTAAGAAAGAATGGATTTATAACCAATTTATTATGAGTTCTATTCCTTAATCTCCTCACCATCTTTTATTTTATTTTGTCGTTCAGTAATTAGTCTTCTATATTCATCAGGGTTTGATTCCATGAGCTTATCTAAATTACTTTCGATTAGTTTGTTTAATTCCTCTGGATTTAGAGTTATCAAGTCAGAATTGAGTTTATCCCTACGTTTTTTTATATCATCCATATATTTCCCCTTTTCAACAGACGCCTTCGATTGTAAAATATTAAGGTTAGACTTTTCATAATCGTAATTGAGTAATGTTTTTAATTCATCTTTATAAGCCATGAAAGGCTCAAATAGGTTATGATAAGCACGACCAATTGCGCCAATGAACAATATAAGTTTAGGCTTATGCACTTCGACTCCTGAAATCAAAATTTGATTGACTGAAATACCAGGATAAGGGTCAATGTAAAAAATTTGTTTAATGCCAAGTTGATATGCTTTTTTAGAGCAAAGTTCACATGGTGACGCAGATGTAAATAAAAAGCCTTTAGTTAAGCCTTCTCCACCATATTTAGCGATTTGGAGCATTGCATTCTCCTCTGCATGAAGAGATCTTGTATGGACTTGGTTTTTTTCATGTTCTAAACAGTTTTGTCCTTCTTTAAAACAAAATGAAACATTCCGACCTTTTAATCTACTTTTATCTATTGATTTATAAGCAGTTTTAAGTAATTGTTTGATTTCACTCGTTTTTTCATATTCACTAAATGCTTCAGGGTCTGAATTATGTAATAAGTCATCTACATTTCTCAGAAGGCAGGGAGTTTGGCCTTCAGGAGTATTATTCCAGCCAATAGATTTTATAGAAAATCTATCATCTGTAACAACAGCCCCTACTTGTCGAGATATGCAGCCAGAATTATATTTTGCTGTATAAGCAATTTGCATACATCGTTCTTGTGGAGTAGGGGTAATTATGCCGGGTTGAAATATAAGAGCTAAATATCTAACCACATCTTTTTTAATTGTTGTATAAGTATCTCCTTTCTCTTTATCATTTGGGTTATATAAATAAATATCTGAAACTTGAATGCATGTCTTTATATCTTGAACATAAAAAGTTTCTTCTGTTTTTAAATTTCTATTATACTCATTGTCGATGCTTTTTAATTCTTCTGCATTATATTCACTTGATAATCTTTTTTCCCTATGTTCGTTTTCAGTATTGACTGCAAAAAGATAAAAAGCTGAAAATCTTTCTTTAAAATACCTTGCTTCCATTGAATTTCTAATTGAGTCAATCACAATATGGGCAGACTTTTCATTATGCTCTCTAAAAATTTTAATTAACTGATTTGTAACCTCAGCAATGATATATGAATTTTTAGGTAAAAAAGTACTACTATCTAAAGGGTTACCAGTCTTACGAATATTATCACCAAATAATTGAAAAGGAGTAGGTCGCGTTTTTGATTTAAGTTTACTAAACTCTGTTTTGAGTGCCCCTGTAAATGCAGAAAGTTCTTTATTTATAAAAAACAAATCATTGACTTCTTTTTTTATTCGGCTACTAGATTTTTCATCCTCACCCTTCTTTATTTCATAAACTGGTGACTCTTTTGTAATTTCAAATAGTTGCTCTATTTTTTTTTGTAAACTATTGAAGTTGTATTCTATATTTTTTTTTATTTGATTAATAACACTGGCGGCATTAATAATATCATCTTTATATGAATTTAAGAGAAAATGAGTCAAAGCTTCTAGGTCTTTAAGACATAGAGTCATCGTGATAATATCTGAAGCTCTTATTAATGTAAATTGTTTCCAATTTTTCTCTAAATAATTATAGACAATTCTATACTTACGTTCTTCATTAGATTTAAATTCAGTAGTTATAGGTTTGGGAAAGTTACAGTCATCAAAACTTTTATGGCAGAGCATTGTTGCAACAGTTGAACATCCAGAGCCTAGCCTTCCAGTTAGCCCTATGATTAAAAATTTATTTCTAAGCTGATATAAAGCGTCAAGATCATTAGGTGTCATAGAATTCATATTTATAAAGATTTAGAATGTTTTTTTACTTGAAAAAAGCATAAAGGTTGTGGATGTAGCCGATTATCCCAATAAATTTATCAGAAAGGATACATCGCTGCTTTTTATGAAAAATTTATTAGAGATACTGTATGTGTTGAGAAAAAGCAAATATAGAAAAAAATGGGCAAGGAGATACTTAAATTTATCGAGTGGCTTTTGGCTCTTTTGCGCCCCAATTTATTAGATACATCTGCACGTAATTGGACACTTTTGATACCCAGTATGATACCCAAACTCAAAAACAAGGCTAACTGATTGATAATCAGTTCTAATTTTTAGTCCCGTCCGGACCGCTAGGAAGCTCAGAGAAATCTGGGCTTTTTTGTTTTATACTGTTTTAAAATATGCCTGTCACGTATGGAGTTGCGGCGGTGCGACGTTTCGCTTCGAGTCCCGTCCGGACCGCTAGGAAGCTCAGAGAAATCTGGGCTTTTTTTGTTTTTATGGCCTTTTCGACGCTGTAAAGGCACCTTTTTAGCTTTGGTCGCTTGTTTTATTTTGATACTTTTTTGATACCGTCTGTGGCTGCCTGCTGGTTTTTCCCTTTTGATGAGCAAAAAATCAAATGAGAATAAGAGTCGTAAAATTTTTTTTGACATAAGTCAGGGTAGGATTTTTTACGATGTTTTACCAAATCATAACAGATTTTTTGATACCTGTTTTTCTTAGCTTTCAAACTTTATGTTTGTGCACATTTTAAAGCCAAACATACAATGAAAGTTAAGTACCAACTTGTGTTTGATCGTAAACAAGAAGTATCAAAAAAAGGCCGTGCATTGGTCCAAATTCAGGCTTACTTAAATGGTGAACGCCGTTATTTCTCCACTAAGATTCATCTGATGGCCAAAGAGTGGGATAAAAATAGCGCACCCAAAGACCCTTTGGCTAAAGCTACTCTTGTTACACATCAAAACATGGTGTTCTTTTGAGGAGAAGGAGATTGAGAATGCTGGGTTTTCCTGCACACAAAAGTCTCTTGAATTTTGTATGCTCTGGACAAGCCCAAAAGCAAAAACACCGTATGTATGATACGGATTTTAAGAAAAAAGTTCTGAAAATGGTAAATTCTGATTGAAGTGTATCGGAAGTGGCCACAACAATGGGCATGGAAGAGCAATCTGCAATAGGCACTAAGTTTGTTTAATTGAAATTTGAACCTATTGCAGACGAATTTTTAAAAGTAATAAGATGCAATGAACTCTCTCCAGTTACACTTAAGGACGTATCATTCTTTTTAAAGTATCCTGCATGGCTGTTTTGAAAGCATCGTCTTTTGAAAGTAGACGGTATAAGTCCAGTTCCGTTTTGCGTTGCTTGGCCATGACCTCGTCAAAGATTTTCCTAAACGCGATTTCTCGGTTTTGGGTATCCTGATTCTCAGAATATTTGTCTTTGAAATCTGGGTGGGCTTTGATGCTTTGTGCGAGGCTGATAAACTTCACCCTTTGTTCTTCAGGAGTTAAATCCCACCCTTGAAACCATCGTTCATTGAAACTTTTTATGATTAAATCCAACGTATCTTCTTGTACATCACTACTATGTACCCCTCTTGGGTTAGCATTTTGAGGCTCCAATTCCGTTTCAGAAGCGTCCAAACCAATTGCGGTATTGAGTTTTACCCGTTCCAAGCCGTAAGTAGAAAGGTCTACCGAATTCAACAGTTCATCTAAGGCATCAGCAGTGGGATCGATAATAATGAGCTTGGGAATGAGGAATTTCAAAAACCAAAACAGCTTTTCCCATTTGATGACTTCATAAGGCAAAATAGAAGCCATCTGGGCGTATATCTTCACAAATTGCTTGGCTTTAATCTTAAAATCAGCCTTTTGTGTATCTTCCAGTTCCAGACCGGAATTGAACCTGTCGGCGGCTATGTCAATGAGGGGACTTAACTGCTGCGCATTGACGCCTTTGAAATACTTCTCCACAAAATCTTCTACCTCTGCCCATTCGTAGACGCCCACATCGTCCAGCTGCCCTTTTAAATCGTGCAGCACATTTACATCGGTGGCTTTGCTCAACGTAGTGGATGTATAGAAAGGATCAAAGGCGGCTTTGATTTCGTCGGTGGAGTTGAAAAAATCCAAGACAAACAAGTCTTCCGTTTTCTTGCCCAATTTGTTGGCCGAACGATTCAAGCGTGATAGTGCCTGAACGGCCAAAACACCCTGTAGTTTTTTGTCCACATACATGGCAGTGAGTTTGGGTTGGTCAAAACCCGTCAAGTATTTGTTGGCTACCACCAGTATTCGATAGTCGTCGGTATCGAATGTATCGCGGGTGTCTTTTTCGGCAAATCCATTGAGGCTGTCTTCTGTGTATTCTATACCGTCTATGGTTTTCTTTCCCGAAAACGCAATGGCAATTTTGAAAGGGTTGCCCCTTTCGTTGAGCAATGATTTGAGCGCAAAATAATACCGAATGGCCGATTCGATGCTTTGGGTAGCTACCATGGCTTTGGCTTTGCCTTTCAGCTTTTTGGGATTGACCACTTTCGTAATGAAGTGGTCGAGCATGATGTCGGCTTTGGTCGCAATGGTCTGTGCGTGGCGTTCTACGTAGGCTTTGAGTTTCTTTTGGGCTTTGGAAGTATCAAACAGCGGATTGTCCTCAATAGATTTTTCGATCTCATAATAACTTTTGTAGGTGGTATAATTGGCCAAGACATCCAAAATGAATTCTTCTTCAATGGCTTGTTTCATGGTGTATTCATGAAATGGTTTAAACTTGCCATCGTTCTGTCGGATGCCGAATTTTTCTAATGTAGTGTTTTTGGGGGTAGCCGTAAAAGCCATATACGACGCATTGCCGCGCATTTTGCGGGTACGCATGGCGGCCAAAATCAATTCCTGCGGGTCTTCTTCTTCGTCTTCCTGTTCTTTTTTACCCATGACGCGGTTCATGTTGTCGGCGGTGGTGCCGCTTTGACTGCTGTGGGCTTCGTCGATGATGACGGCAAATCGCTTCTTACTCATGTCGGCAATGCCGTCCACAATAAACGGAAACTTTTGAATGGTGGTAATGATGATGCGTTTACCGTTTTCCAGACTTTCTTTGAGTTCTTTGGAAGAATACGCCGGTGCGACGATGTTTTTTACTTCCGAAAACTCTTTGATGTTTTCTCGCAACTGCTTGTCCAATAGGCGTCGGTCGGTAACGACAATCACCGAATCAAACAATGGATGAGCCACACCCCGACTGCCGGGCGTGGTATCGCTTTCTGGATAGGTTTCGATGAGTTGATAGGCTGCCCACGTAATCGAATTGGATTTTCCTGATCCTGCCGAATGCTGAATCAGATAGGTTTGCCCTACGCCTTTTTGGGAAGCATCCTGAATGAGTTTGCGCACGACATCCAATTGGTGATAACGCGGAAAATAGAGCGATTTTTTTGCTAAAGGGTCACTCTCCTTGCCATCGAAGCGCACAAAATGCTGAATGATATTGGTAAGGCTTTGGCGAGTGAACACCTCCCAAAGGTAGGCCGTTTTGTGACCAAAAGGATTGGGCGGATTGCCTTTGCCGTGGTTGTGGCCCAGATTGAAGGGCAAAAAGAAGGTGTCTTTGCTGTTGAGCTTGGTGGTCATGTAGGCTTCATCGGTATCGACAGCGAAGTGAACCATGCAGCGCCCAAACTGCAAAAGTGGCTGTGTAATGTCACGTTCGTTTCGGTACTGGTTTTGCCCGTGTACTTTGGCATTTTGGCCCGTCCATTGATTTTTGAGTTCCATCGTAACGAGCGGTACCCCGTTCACAAATAGCACCATGTCAATCTCTTCGCGGGGATTGGTGAGCGAATACCGTACTTGGCGTGTGACGCTGAATTCGTTGCTTTCAAAACGTTCTTTGACGGCTTGACTGCTGGAAGCCAACGGCAGCGAATAGAGCATCGTAAAATGCGCATCTTCCACTTCCAGCCCTTTGCGGAGAAGGCGCAAAATGCCGTATTTCTTCACCATGCGGTCGATGCGCTCCAGTATCTTGAGTTTCCAGTCAGACGGAACGCCGCCCGAATGTTTTTGGAGTTTGGCGAGTTCTTCTTTTTGGGTGGTTTCCAAAAAATGCCACAGCCGAAGCTCATCAATGGCATATTGGGCGTTGAAGTCTTGGGGAGTGCCGAGGTAATACCCGTTACCAGCGCGATACAGCTCGGCCCGCTCGGCTACGTTGCCAACTACACCGTTGGTATTGAGGTCTTCCAGACAGGTGCCCGTGAGGCGTTTTTCAATGGCCGATTCTAAGGCCTGTTCGTTGGTTTGGCTGGGCATGAATGTATAATCATTACACCCCTTTGGGGTTTTATTTGGTTGTTTTGTGGTAATAATAATCATTAGACCCCTTCGGGATTGTAAACCCAAAGGGTCGCTATGATTATAGCCAGCTTTGCTTCAAATCTAATCATACCATTCAAATAAATATTGCTCATCGTATTCTACCTCAAATTTTCGCAAAAACTCTAAATATTCTTCTCTAAAGGTCTTTTTACGGTGATGCTCTTCCTGATTCAGGATGTATTTATAAACGTTGTCAATGTGAGAATGGGAATAGGAAAAGCTTCCAAAACCTTCTTGCCACGAAAATTTACCTTTCACCCATTTTTGCTCGTTGATGAAATTCGTTGAGTTATTTTTTACGTCTCGGACCAATTCCGAAATAGAGATGGAGGGTCTTAGTCCAATAAAAAGATGTACGTGGTCAGCTACGCCATTGACAATGATGGGTTTTTGATTTTTCCCTTTGATAATGCCCGACATGTATTTGAACACTTCGTCACGCCACGGCTTTTGAAGCAGGTTTTGACGGCCTTTTACCGCGAAAACCACTTGGATGTAGAGTTGTGAATACGTACCTGCCATATAATCATTACACCCCTTCGGGGTTTTTATAGGATGTTTGGGTTCGATGATAATGCTATAATCATTACACCCCTTTGGGGTTTTTATAGGATGTTTGGGTTCGATGATAACATGTTAAAAAGCCCAAAGGGCTGACACGATTATAAAAAACGGCTGATGATAACATGTTAAAAAGCCCAAAGGGCTGACACGATTATAAAAAATGGCTGATGATAACTATGTTAAAAAGCCCAAAGGGCTGACACGATTATAAAAAATGGCTGATGATAACTATGTTAAAAAGCCCAAAGGGCTGACACGATTATAAAAAATGGCTGATGATAACTATGTTAAAAAGCCCAAAGGG
>NZ_JARNTW010000020.1:124747-124906 GCF_029433105.1 Runella sp. MFBS21
GCTGACACGATTATAGCCGATATAATGCGATAAGAGATTGTAAACTAAACTGTGTCACCCCAAATTGAATCAAAGGGGGAAAATAAGTAACTTAGTTTTAACTTATAGACACAATGAAAACTGACGAATCCTTTAATTTCGAGCGCTTCAAGGAAGAAG
>NZ_JARNTW010000021.1 GCF_029433105.1 Runella sp. MFBS21
CTAATCCTTTCTCCGTTAATCTGACAAGTTCCTGCCAGAAGTGTGTGAACAGGTAAAGTTACTCGTTCACTATTTAACAGCAATTGTACGGTTTCAGTCAATCGAATTTTTAGGGTACTTCCATTTTCTACTACCACTTTGTCACCGTCGCCGTGTATTACTGCTTCGATGGCGGTGTTGTTAGTGCGGGTTGATTTGGAGTTGGTTTTTGCACTGTTAGCGCCGTAGAAACCGTTAGTCGTTCTCTTTTCAGTTTCCGTCAAAATCATAGTATTAGGCTCTTCGGCTTCATTTTTGAGTAGCCCCTTGTTCTCCGCTTCTATTTCCTTTTTGAACAATGTGCGGTACTCAGCGGGTAATTGGCCACCGTAGGCTTTTTTGAGGGTCAAGTATTCTTTGGTCATTAATGGATCGGCAGATAGGGTAGGGGAGGTTCCACCTTCGGTTTGGCCACCCATATTCCTTTGATTCGCCATTTCTATTTGCCGTAAAACAGTTTCGGTCGCACGACGATTAAAATCACGGTCGGCTCGGTCTTGACTTTCCTCGCTTAATTGCTCCTTACTTTTTGGGCTGCGGTACATCGTCTTCAACACCCGTTGCTGCTCCCTTAGTTGTCGTTGGTTTTGCTGGGTAAACTGACGCTTTTGAAATGCTTTTTGCTCAGTAGGTGAAGCGTATTGTAGTTGATTATTCCTCCGTTCAATTGCTTGCAAATCATTTTCAGTCAAGTATTCATTCGTGCCCAGGCGTTGCGTCGGGTTCTGCCCCGTGAGCATTTCGGTATTTTGAGCAGCGTGTTGATCGAGGGCATTTGTACCTGAACGATTAGGGCTAAGGTCGGAAGGGGTAAAGTCTTTGTCATACTTGTCGTCATCCTTCACATTTTTTAGTTTTGCTTCGGGTGGGGCTAAGTCGAGGTGAGTACTATCAGCAGAATTACTTTGACCAGTTGAGATAAATCCACCCATCACTCCAAAAATTCCTATTCCGATTAAACAAGCAATTGGGATTAGAAACATGGCTAACTGTTTTTTATTAAAACTCAATTTTTTAGCCGTTTCAGCCCCTGCCGTCATGGGCACATGGTGCGGATTTGAGTTGTTATTCATGTGCATTGGTAGTGAAAAATTTAATTAAAAACATTCCTTATTTGCCAAATGAACCATGCGAAAAGTAAAAGCAAAACGCTTAAAATCAGTACGTTTCTTAGCCGAAAGCCTACTCGGTGTTGCCAGCTATTTAGGTAGTTTGCTATTTTAATAGTCAGTTCCGAAAACCATTTTCCTACTTGTTCGCCCACCTGAAAGGCAGGATGTTCTTCCTCTTTTTGGGTTTTTCTGAATAATGAGCGCATGGTTATTTTGAACGTTCCCGCACGATTTTGGAAGTAAGAATTTGGAAATCACGCATCAAAAAACCGTTGGGTGAATTATCAGAACGATTGATGTCCACCAAATACGTTTGCGTAATAAGTTGCCTTTCTGAAATAGCAGTAGCTCGTTCTTGAATAAGTGTTGCGTACGTGATGGTTCGGTAAGGATACATTCGTAAATCCGTTAAAACAGAATCTACTTTAACTCGTTGGGTTACGTTCCCTTGAATCATTTCACGATAAAAATTCTGCTCGCTGAGGTTATCATGTAGCTTCTTTGCAGACTCATCACAGAGAAATAACGCTTTTTTCATGTTGTCGTCAATGGATTTCGGGTCAGGCGAAACATTGAAGAATAGTTCGTGAAAACGACTTACATGGTGACGGGCTTCGGCTGGGCGATTGTCGGTTACGTCTCCGCAGGTTACTTCGATGGCTTCACCTCGATTGACCAGATAGATGCGTTTTGAGAAATCATTACTGTATTTGAACGCCAGTACCACTGCCGTAATAGAGATGAGAAATGAACAGGCAAATGCCACGATGACCAGCAGCCTACCTCGCTGGAAGTCCTTTTCTAATTGCAATAATTCTTTCATTTTTTGTCGTCGTAAATTTCAATGGATGCCCCTTTTTGATGAAAAACATAGGTTTTAGCTGTGTTGCGTTGGTATTTTTTGAATGACCAAATTACTATTGCAATCGTCATGAAGGCCAATAGTCCCAACGCTCCAAGATTGAAATTGAGAGTTTTTCGGTGGCGGTACAGTAGGTTATTTCGGTATTGAAATGATTTTAAAAGCATGTGTTTACAGACGGTTAATTTTACGATTCAAGCGATTCTTTTGGCGTTTACCTTCCTGTTTTGTCGCATTTAAGGCTCCGAGGGCTGTTGCTCCAACCGTAGATTTTGCCAAGCCACCCACTCCGCCAATTACCCCACCAACTACTTTCCCTTGTGAACCATAGCTTGCACCTTTGTTAGAACCTTGTTGGACACCTGTTGAAACGTTCTTGGGAATGTTTACTAAACCATCAAGTGAAGCTTTGCTCGTATCTCTCAATATTCGAGTACCAGCACCAGCCGTTCCTTTGGCCACTGATGAGGCTGCACTACCAAGCGTTTGATTAACCATGCGAGTAGCTCCTTGTACCATTGCCCCGACCCCGCCTACGGTTACGAGCATATTGGTCATAGAAGGAACTTGAAAATAGCCAATCAGAAACATGACGAGTAAGGCGATGTAGGCTAATCCTAAATACTCAGGTTGCTGAGCTTCAGCTCCTCCCGACTGTACGGCAACCGCAGGGTCATAGGCATTCAGGTAGGCATCAGAAGCGGCAAAGGCAATGCTGCTGTACAAAGCCGCAACGGTGGGCATAAGTGTGTAGTTGATGTAACTACCAAACCAACTGGCTATATTTTGAGTAAAGCCAGGAAATATCGCTAATACAAACGCAATGGGGGCGCCCATTCTTAGTACGAGGCGGTAACAGATGGAAATCAAGAATAAAATGGCTTCGGCCAAGTGCATGATTGCCATTAAAATATCTTGAAGGGCAGACAAAATCTGAAACTTAAATTCCTCTGAAAAACGTTGGAATCCAATTTTGAAATCAACGCCTACACTACCCAAACCCATGAATGCTTCACGGTCTTCGTTTAAGTCACCACCAAAAATTTCTTTGTATCGTTGAGGATTGGTACCAATTTCGTCCCACTTCTCCCGAATTTTCTTTTGTACCATTTCGGTGTTCTTCTTGACCTTTTCGTACAAATCTCCGTTTGATGCGTTGACCAAACTTACTGTTTTCTTGCCAAAAGCGTCCATCACGTCACACATTTTGGGAGCGGAAGCAATAAGTAACACCATGAGAAACGGACGTAGATACGGGAAAAAGTCAATCGGTTCGTTACGGGAAATTTGCCCAATCAATCTCGAAAATATATAGACCAACGCACCAATCCCCGCCACTGCCCGTATGCTGACCTCTATTTTTTCCGCTGCACCATTAGAACTGGTGAGGGTACTTTGATAGACGTATTCGAGCGTTTTTAGAATATCGAAATTCATGCTATTTCAGTTTGATACCTTCGTCAATTCGGTATTTTTTGGTCAGTTCTTCTCGCATCGGAACCAGTAATTCCCGTCCGAGTATCTTGACAATCACCTCAAATTCTTCTTTAGAAATCTCTTTACCGTCAGGGGTTGCCCAACCTACCGTTTTTGTCCCAGCCCAGTTTTCAATCGGTCGGTATCCTTCTGCAATTTTCATGGATAAAGCTATGCGCTGTGCCTTCATTTCGGCGATTTGTAATTCATCTTGATAATTTAAAAGACGTTTGTTAAAATCCTCTTGTGCCTGACGCATTTTGACAGCATCCTCGGTTTCGGTGTAGTTGTCCAAAACAGAAGTTCCTTCTGGGTAAAAAGCATCATAAGCTTGTTCGTTGCCATTGTTAAAGTTAAAATTCCCCCCTAATGGGTTGCTTGTAACGTTTGCTAAGGCAATGTCATAGAGCTTGGCCGTAGCCTGTCGATCTCGTAAATTTCCAGCTCTCCTCATGGACATAGCTCGGATTCGATTGTAGTATGCTTGTACCAGATTTTGAAATTTTCCCGCTCGTTCGTGCGCCATGTTGAGCCAGTTCATTCGTTCGGAATCATTCATTTCAAGGATATTTTGTGAGGTAGATTGCCTCATATCTTTCAAAATATCTGTTCCTGCTTTGGTTAAACCTTGAAAATCCTGAATAATTAGCTGGTACTCGGCAGGATAAATATGCCCATCCTTTCCAATTGAATTAGCCATTTGATTGAGCATCGAAGTCGTTTGGGTAATGGTTGAAACCAACTGGGTTCCCCTGTGAAATTGTTGTACTCCACTGGCTACTTTTTTCAACTTTTCGACATTTTTGACCAAGGTTTTAAATGAAGGGTCTTGCAGCAGTTTGATGAGCTGTGTAACTGCCGTATGCAGAGGGTCAGATACCACAAACTGTGCATTGGCTTTCAATTGAAAAAAGGTCAAGAAACCTATCAGAGTGAGTAATTTTAAGGGTTTTAAACGTAACATGGGAGTAAGTATTAAGGTTGAAAAACAGTTGTGCGTTCACCGTTTGCCCACGCTTTTACGGCACTTTCAAGGTTGCCGTTGTAGTTGTTTTGGGCTAAATCTTGAATTTCCTCCACCTCTCGTCGTTCAGTGGTAAAAGTTCCATAGGCCGTTTTGGAAACTTCAACCCCATAAACTTTGCAATAGTCCCCCAGTAACAACGCCAATTCTTTGTACGGTGGGCGATTTGGGTCTTTGCCTTTATTGATACTTAAAATGATGTTCGCTTGCTTTTCGGAGAGTGCCAGTGTCTGCATGATTTCGCCAAAACGTTTCTCATAATTGCTTTGGTCAAGCAGAAACTTAATCGGCGAATTGTTGATAATAGCATCTTTGACGATGGCATTTCCAACCAAATCATCTACTTCCTGTGTAACAACCCCCAATGAGCCGTAATGCTTCCTAACGGTCTTTGAACACCAGCGTAAGAAGTCAGAAAAACTGTCTTTTGCCAAAGCTTTCCACGCTTCTTCGATGACCAACATTTTCAACACCCCTTTGACACTGAATAGTTTACGAACGTAGGTGTTCATAATCATAATGGTTGTCACGGGAAAAAGTACTGGGTGGTCTTTGATATTATCTAACTCATAGATTACGAAAGGTAAATCCATGAGGTCAATGTTTTGCCGAGAATTGAGCAAGTAGTCATATTGCCCTCCTTTGTAGTAGGGACGTAAAACGTATAGAAAGTTTTGTAAGTCAAATTCCTTTTCTGAACGCCCCTGGTTTTGCTTAAAGATGTCAGGATAGTCATTTTGAGTGAACTCATAAAAGCTATCGAAACATGGAAAAATATCATTCCCGTCATTTCGATTGCGACGCAGAGCCACGTAGTATTCGTGAACAATACTCGAAATTGTTACTTCTTCGGATTTGGATGAGCGTTCCCCGTCTTTTTTCCAAAGAGCCATCAACAGATTCGCCAAAGCATCTTTGGTCTCTTCATCAGGGTTCAAGTCCTTCATGTAGAAGGGATTGAAATTAATGGGGTTATCTGTTTCGTAGGTAATGTACCTTCCTCCCATGAGTTTGCACAGTCGTTTGTACGAGTGTCCGACGTCCACCATGCTGATGTGTACGCCATGGGAAAGTAAGTAGTAAATGATGTTGTTCATTGTAAACGACTTACCCGACCCTGATGGGCCAATGACCATAAAATTTCGGTTGGAAATCAACCCTTTTTCCAACGGGGCAAAGAATGGGTCAACCATACATGGACGCCCAAAGCGATCGGTCAGTAGAATTCCATTTTTGTTGAAAAAACCGTCTTGGTAGTTGGTTTCTAAGTTCCAAATGCTCGTAGCTTCTTCCAAAAAACAGGTAGCCAAGTTATCCGTTCCGATTTCAGAAATATTTCCAGGGATACAAGCCCAGAACAACGTTTCAGCATCCCAAGTGGCTAACTTTGGTTTGAAGCCTAACTTAGAAATTGCCGCCGCAGCCAATGAACGGTAGTTATCAGCAATTTCAGAATCTCGGTGAAAAACCATTACATTGAAGTGTGCTTTTACGACCTTTCTATTGTTGGCTTTCACTTCTGCCATAAAGGCATCTTTGGCTGAAATACTTACTTCGTTTTCCTTCGACCATGCCGAAAAAGAATAATGTCGGCGAACTTCTCCGACCATGTCGTTTACCATGGCATCACCGTCGCAAACCACTAACGCTTGATTATATACGTGATTGCAGGAGAGCATCATTCCCAGTGTCGAACCCGTTGAAATGGGGAAGTGGCTGCTGTCGGTGGAAAACTGTTCGAGCCGAGCGGAATTTTGTAAATCGTTCGGAAAATCGTTGAGTTCGGTAATAGCGTAGGTATAAGTAGTATTACCTGCCACTTTCAAACCGTCTTTTGTTTCGAGATCATACAACGCTTCGTCATCAAATGAAAGCGAAAAGTATTTTTGAAAAAGCCCCGTTTCAGTTTTTGTACCGAGAATTTCATCTTTGTTTAACCTATTCAGCTTTACCTTTCCGGAATCGTTGAAAGTTGCCTCGAATTGATTCACAATGTCCGTAAACTCAATCCATGTTTTCGGATCTTGGATTTCCTTTGGTACCAAATGACGTTTGAGTAGCGAGGATTGTTGACTCGTTCGTTTCAAAGGCGAAGAAGCAGGCCGAGTAATGTACAAATAGCAACGATGCCGTAGATAGGGACGTTCTGCAAAGTGTCGTTCATTTTCCCAAGCCACATAATTGTTGGATTGTAGATAGACACTCTCAAAATTTGGGTTGTATTCGTCCTCAATAAACATGTCCTGCTTGTGAATCATGTAGCCAATGGGCAGAATCTTGATTGCTCGAACCAACACGTCGTGTAGCGTATCGTATTCGCTATCTGAGATGGCGAATATTTCGGGGACTTTCATTTCAAAAGCTACCGTCAAATCAGCATTTTTGGAAACGATAATGTCCGTTTCAGCATCCACTGCCAAAATAGGGAATATCGTTTCAAGGTTTTTTGCCTTATTTTGGTTGATATTTTTCACTTGCGTTTGGATAAAGTTCGTATTTCAATCAATCGGGCAAAAGAACGGTTTTGGTAAACAAAAAAAGGCTTATGATTTTTGACAGCCAATTTGATTTCGCCCCAGCGTCCGTGCCGTTTATTGGCATCATAAGTATAAAAAAGCGTACTTCCTGCGCTAATCAGCAATACCGAAATAGCAATCAGGGTGTTCAAACCGATGATATACAAAAACAGCGTTAGGAAAATACTCGCAATGATGCCGACGGCAGCGTAGTAGAAATGTTTGCCTCGTAGTCCTCGAAACTCAATTTCATTGTCAACGCCCCTAAATACAGGAAAAGACTTCATAGAATTGCACTGATTAAATAACCCATACTGAATAAAAACAACAATGAGCCGAACCATTTGAGCATATACTCGTAAATGTCCTCTTCTCCATTTTGAAATTTTCGGTAGATTTTGATGACTCCTACAATTGTAATGACGATACCGAGTAGCAATGAAGCTTGGTAGATTTCAATGGAAAGACCTTCTGCCGTTCCTGAAATTCCCGTAAAAAAGACATAAGCGCCACCTACTATGAAATTATCCACCATGACTACGATGCCACCAGCAAATAAGATTCCGATTAGCCAAATAAAAATCATACCTTCTACTTCTTCACCTCGGTTCCATTTTTGAAAGAGCCGTAATCCTGCAATGACCGCAGCGGCTGCCGCCAGTGATAGGCAGGTATTTCGGGCTATGGCGTAGAATGAATCCATAATTAAGGGTTAATGCCAAAATCTTGTTGAGTAACCCGCGGAGAACCAACTTCCATTTCTGAAACATAAGCACTCAGACCCGTAGTGATAGCAATCACAGCAAGTATTGCGGCTGCCCACCGCCAAATTTCAGTGGTAATGCGGTCGCTTTCACCTAATTGCCAGCGGGTATAAATCCGAAGCCCTCCAATCAAACCCATGAATCCACAAACCAAATACGTAAAAGTGATGAACATAGAAAGATTATTGTGTAGTGGTTCGGTAAACTGTTCACCAATTCCCACCCTCGAAAATCCACCTTTTTTAGTCAAATCTACTGATTGAGCAAATGTATATTCATTCATTAGTGTAGCCAGCAAAAATGAAGAAACGATATATTGAAGTCGTTTCATTGGCTTAAAAGAACACAGCTTGTAGCGTAGCTGCAATGGCCAAAATGAACAAAATGGCACCCATCCAACCAACTGCGGCTTTTTGGGTATCTTGGTCTCCGTTTTGCCATTTGCTGTATATCCTGAACCCTCCGACTAAGCCAACAATAGCTGCAATGACGTAAATAATGGTAGTTACTGGTGTAAAATAAGCTTGTAAAGCAGCTGCTTGTTGCTCTATCACTTGGGCTCCTCTTTGAACACCTGCGTTTTGTGCATTGACTTGTTTTAGGACTACTGTCGATAACAGAAGCGTGTACAAGTAGCAATTTTTCCTTTTCATAAATACATGAATTATTTGGGCTTGTTACTAATTTGATGTGCAAAGTAAATGACAAAATAATTATAATGTCAATTAAAATAAAAAATATTATTTATTTAAAACTCAAAATGTATCATTATTCATGTGTTGATTTAGGGTAGAAATGTACAAATACAAGTGCGTAGTTTATATAAAGATATTTTAATATTTTTATATTCTAGTATATCTTTATTTTGATATTTTCCTATTTATTGATTCATTTGTGGCAGAAAAAAGCACATAATCGCAATGAAAGTAATCACCGTAGCGCATCAAAAAGGAGGAGTTGGCAAGACGACATTGGCACTCAATCTTTCTTTTTTGTTTAAGGATACACTCAAGGTAGGTATTCTTGATACCGATTTACAAGGGAGTGTCGTTGGCTTGGGTGAGTTACTGGAGGGAGTAACACTTGTACCGAGGGAAGCTTTGGAAACGGGAGAAGTACCCGAATTAGATATTCTGATAATTGATACGCCACCTTATTTGACTGATCAACTTTCCACTTTGTTTGAAGTTTCAGACTTTGTTTTGGTACCAACGAAAGTGAGTTACTTAGACGTGATGGCAATTAAAGCAACCATTGCCTTGATTGCAGAAGCGCAAAAGAAAAACCCCGATATGAAAGCAGGTATTGTCTTAAATATGGTTAAATATCGAACAAGTGTGAATGCTGATATAAAGGGAATTTTGGATAGCTATTCTATTCCAACCCTAAAAACAAAGGTAATGGAACGAGTGAGTTACATACGTTCAGTTGTAGCAAATGGGGTAGGGAACATTGAGGATGAAAAAGCCCGTGAAGAAATGATGGCGTTAGCGGAGGAGATAGTTGAACAACTTTAAAAGAGTAATACAAAATGGCAGTAGATGACAAATTTAAAGAGCGGCTTGGTAAATTGGAGACAAAACTCAAAAAAGAGCCAGCTGAGTTGCCGATGCAAAAAGTGGAGCCTGTTCAGGCTGTAACTCCTAAAACGGTAAAAGAGCCAGAGGATGAAATTACCCAATTTAATGTCAAGATACCTTCTTCCTTGATGAAGAAAATTAAACTTAAAGCGGTTGAGCAAGATATTAATATTAAAGATATGGTAGCTCAAATCTTAATTGAGCATTTTAAGAACATGTAGAGGATGAGGTGGGAATACGAAAAACATCACTCAGAAATTGAGTACCCGATTGGTATTTTAGATTATGAAGCACTGGCTATTGGTATTTATGCAGGGTACAAAGTCTGTAAGGTATATGATTTGCATTGGTCGTACGGTTTACTGACATTCTTCGTTGCTGCGGTGACCTTTTGGGCATTGATTCAGGTGAGGTTTGTTCGTCTAATCTTAATTTGGAGCTTGACGCTCATCATTGGGTTTTTGACCTACTACATGGTACAAGACTCAGTGGATAATTTCATGGGAATTGTGGCTGGCTCATTGGTCGGATCGTTGATTTACTACAAACACACCAACGACTACAAAGTGTATCTCTATTATCAACAGTTGAAAGAACGAATGATTGAAGACGAAGAAAAGAGTTTTAAAGCAGCCGAGCTTCGGCGAAAATTTGAAAAGTAGCATAATTAGTATACCTATACCTTTGTCAATTTAATACACTAAAATACCGATTAGTGTATTAAATTAAATATTTTTATTATTTTAAGCCCCAAATTAAATTGATTGTTCAATGTCGGGGCTTTCGAGCAAGGAAAAAGAGGGATATGCTCAGGGGGTTGAGCTACTATTGATTATTGCCATACTGTTGTTAGTATTTCATTTTTTGTGGTTTTGCCATGAAATTTTAGCTGAAAGTCTGCCTATTCGAGGCTTTATTTATACGTTTTTGACTAAGTTTCATCGACAATTTGGATTGTTTGACACACCTATTCTGTCCAAAATTCTGACTTACTTTTTGATTTTTTTATATTCACTTGGCTCAAAAGGAAAGATTGACCCCAACGTGAAAAGGCAGAAAATAATGATTGATGCTGCAATGGGGACTACTTTATTCATGGGTTCAATTTTTTTGCTCTACCTCAAAACAGCCTTTTCTCCTATCTTGATTGATACGCTTTATATTATCGTAACATTGGTAGGTACGTTGTTTTTGGTCAAATCAGGCCAATATCTTTCTCGTTTGCTTTTTGTTCAGCCTGAAAATGACATCTTTAATGAAACGAATGAAGAGTTTCCCCAAAACGAAGCACTGGTAACAAATGAGTTTTCTGTCCATTTTAAAACAACGTACCATTTTCGAGGTAAATGGAGAGAAGGGCTGATAAATATTGTTAACCCGTTCCGTTCCACAATGGTATTGGGAGTACCTGGGTCGGGTAAATCGTATGCAATTTTGATACCTGCGCTTTGGCAGTCTATATATAAAGGATATACTGCTTACATTTATGACTTTAAGTTTCCTGACTTAACCGAAGAAGCCTACAATGCCTACCTAAAAACACTAAGGGAAAACAGCTTTGCATGGGGAAAGAAAGCCAATGGCGATCCGCTCATTCCCCAATTCTATGTCATTAATTTTGATGATATAGAGTACTCACATCGTTGCAATCCGCTTTTACCCGAGTTGATGACCGATGTTATGGACGCCTATGAGTCTGCTCAAACAATCATGTTGAACTTGAACCGTACTTGGGCGCAGAAACAAGGTGAGTTTTTTCCCGAGTCAGCGATTAATTTTTTGACCTCTGTTATCTGGTATCTACGCACTGTAAGTATGAAATATCAGGAATTGTACGAACAAGAGAAGCAGAAGGGGGAAGGTGAACAAAGTCCCAAATTGTTACAAGACTTTAAGCGACTGGGACAAATTTGTACGTTCCCCCATACGCTGGAATTTACAAATCGACGTTATGATGAAACATTCCAAGTAATGGAACAGTACCCCGAAGTCGAGATTTATGTACGTCCTTTTATTGATGCTAAAGCAGGAGGGGCAATGGAACAGTTGGAAGGACAGATTTCATCAGTTCGTATTCCGATGGCGCGGCTTTCGTCGCCAACGTTGTACTGGGTGATGACAGGCAATGATTTTAGCTTAGATATTAATAACCCCGACGAACCTAAAATACTATGTACGGGAAATAATCCTGAGCGTGTCAGCGTGTATGGAACCGCCTTTTCGCTTTACACGTCTCGCATGATGAAATTGGTGAACAAGAAGGGTAAACTAAAATCAGCACTTTTTTGGGATGAGTTGCCGACGATGTTTATCAAAGGAATAGACATGCTCATTGCTACTGCACGGAGTAATAAAGTAGCGACATGGTTAGGATTGCAAGATTTTGAACAGCTAGTTCGCGACTATGGCGAAAGGGAGGCTAAAGTAATTATCAATATTGTAGGTAATATTTTCTCAGGGACGGTAGTTTTTGAAACTGCCGAAAAGTTGGCTCGTCGATTTGGTAAAACAAACCAAGAGAAAGAGTCGATAACGTACTCTAAAAATGATACTACCATCAATGTATCGACACAGCAAGCGGATGTAATACCTGCCTCAAAAATTTCTACCTTAAAACAAGGAGAGTTTGTGGGGCAGTTTGTGGATAATTTTGGCGAAGAGTTTGATTTGAAGACGTTCAAAGCATTTGTGAGCGTAGAAAAAGACCAACTTCAAAAATCGGAGAAGTTACCTAAAATCAACGATTTAGGGAGGTTGGTAGAGAAGAAGTACGAGATAGATTACTATGCCCTTACCGAGCCTGAAAAGGTTTCTTATAAGAATAAACTCCTACAAGAACATTATCATCGAGTGAAACAAGATATTTCGCTACTCATAGAGTACGAAATGGCGGAATACCAAATAACCATACCCACTAAAAAGTAACTAATCTAACCACCGCTCAAGCGGTTTACCTTGAAAAAGTAAAATACAATGAATCCAAGAGGAAGACCTAAGTTAGCTGCCGACGAAAAAGGAAACTACAATCCGATTTTGGTTGGCGAAGATGTGCTAAAAACGTTACAGATTTCTTCAGAACAGCCTGAAGAACAGGCCGAGTTACAAGCCAAATTAGCAACTATCAAGGAAAATACGGAAGCAAGTGAGTATTATTGGAAGCTGGTTTTTACGTATTCTTTTTTTGTGTATAAAAATCGTAAAATGACAGATGCTATTTTTGACAGAGCTGATACTACTACCCTTGAGTCAATCAAAAAAATGAACCTAAAGCAGTTAGCGGAGACTGTGGGAATTGAGTATCATAATTTTAAAAACATGTACTCAGGTCGGGGGAATGCCAAGAATTTGTTGCAATATCAGTCATTTTTGTACGAAAATGGAGTCAATTTTATTTCGCTACAATATACCGATACGCTCATCAATAAGGCGTATTCTTATTATCAATTGCTGCAAAGTGATAAATATACGAGCGAAGAATTGAAGGATTTGTTTTTCTGATTTGCTTACAAATCTCGGTGTAAGCAAATCAAAATTGCTTTACCGAGATTTGTGATAACCTAAAAGAGAGATAGATTATTGTTTTCGAAAATAACCTTCCAAAAATCGAATCCCGAGTGTCAAGTATTCAGCGGGATTTACATAAATACTGTTTTTCTTGATGGCATAATGTAAGTGTTTCCCCGTGGAATGACCTGTATTCCCTAATATTCCAATCTTTTCGCCAACGTTTAAAAATTGATTTTTTTTCACCTGAATATCAGCCAGATGGCCGTAAATGGTCTGATATGAGTTACCATGATTAACAATAACGAATAAACCGAGGGCGTTATCATAGCCCACTTGCTCTACTAAACCTGTTGCTGTCGTTCGGACATATTGATAGTTTCCTGCAATGTCAATTCCGCTATGGTGCTGAAACTTGCCCTTCAATGGGTGTTTACGCCAGCCGAATCCCGAAGAAATTCGGTTTCCCTCCCAAAAACCAACAGGTGGTAGGCAAGGAATGGTAAAAGCCACAACTGGATTTGATTCAAAAAAATAAGGAAATTGACGAATAATCTCGGCATGAGATAATTGCTGTAATTTGATTATTAATGACCTTTCTGAGTGCAGAATACTATCTAACACTGCTTGGGCGTTGGTTATTATTGGAAATAAAAATAAGATTATTTTCAATATATATTTAATCATAAAGGTAAAAATAAATAATTTGTTTTATTAAAATGACTTAACTTACTTTGTGATTGAAAAATAAGTTGAGCCATTTTTCAACTGCTAATCCATAACAATTGATGATGTTATCTCTTAATGACCTAACAAAAAGGTACGGGGCCGAACGAATCAACGTAGCTATTCAGCCGCTTTACATTGCTGACGGTGAAGAACCGCTCGACCCAAGTAAATATGTGATAAATGCTTCTATCAATGACCCTGAACTATGGGAATCACTGTCTAATGACGAGCAAAATCTACTCTATACAGCTCATTTGGATACCCTTTTCGATACCAAAGACTTGTTAAACTCACTGTTCGATGTCAATGAACCCGACGGTGGTTTTGAAATTCCTGACTAACCTCTAAGTCCGAAAAGACCATGCAAGATGTCAAAAACCGAGCTTCGAGAGAGCAATTAGCCATCCTTCGACATTTAAACAAAGAAGCAGTGCGCTACATCGCATTCGGTGATTTTGCTTTAAATGGCATTGATAATAGCCGCACCATTGGAAATGTTCAACTCTGGATTGAACCTACACCCGATAATGTTGAAAGATGCAATAAGGCCATCAAAAATATGTACGGGGCCAGGAGTATCACCCAATTGCCCCCAAGCGTCGTTACCAATCCAGAAGCCAAACGTATTTTAACGCTGGGCAGTGGTGAAGTTCGAGTTGCTGTTTACCCTGCAATCAGTGGTTTTCATCCTGCCGAGTTTAAAGAAGTCTATCAACGAAGCGAGAAAGGTAGAGCGTATTTGCCAAGTCAAACGGGTAAATTAGATGGCTCTGTTGGGTACAAGCAGTTAAATCTGAACGACTTGTATCACAATGTCAGAGAGTCAAAGTCGGTTCATAAGGCTTGGAATCTGGAAACTATTGAGCGATTTGCTGTTAAAAATGATTTGACCTTAAAAAAGCTTGATGGTAGCGAAATTACGGCGCAAGATAAGGTAGCTATATCATCCCAAACTCAACGAAAAGGCGGACGTATGACCCGAGATTTGAGCCAAATAAAGCAGGATTTAGATTTAGAAATTGTATTGCAACACTATGGTTATCAGTTAGACAAAAAGAAGTCTCGCCCCAACGATGCTTGGCGGCTTTACGAAACTGGAATCAAAGGCGATAAGCAACGCTTGGCAGTAGCAGCCGTAAAGGATTACGGAACAAAGTTTTTTGTAGACTTAAACGATCCGCAATTTAAAGGGGATATTTTTAAGTTTATGGAGCGGATGGAACACGGGAACTATCGCCATATTTTTCAGACCATTGACTCAATCATGATGCAAGACGGATTCGCTGAAAAGAAGCGTATGGTTGAGCCAATGATTGAAGTCCCTGCCAATTATTTCTTGAAAGATACGCTGCTCCGTGAGCAGGATTTGTATAGCAAATATCAGATTGCCCCGCTAACTGATACTGAATACTTGGAAGGTCGGACTATTACAAAAGAGGTGCTTTTTTCCAAAGAATTTGAGGGGCGAATCAAAAATGTGGCGTTTGATACAGGTGTGATTCGGCATGTGAATACGGCCTTTCCTATGTATGTCCGTGACGGAAACATTGCGTCAATGGACATTCGAAATTTGGCTTACAAAGCATTTCCCGAAGGGGAGCGAGGAGAGGCATTATGGCATTCAAATCGTTTTTTTGAGGCAAAAGAATTACTGAAATTTGACAAAGGGCAAGAAATTCCACAAGGTACTATTGGTACAATTTATCGCCAAGATACTAAAAATGTAGTGTTCTTATATGGAGAATTAGGCGAAGAGAAGCATGTTATTCTACCCATTGAGCAAGCAAAAACAGGGTTTTATGAAGTTCCTGTTCAACGAATTGTCATTTCAGAATCAGCCATTGATGCGATTTCGTTAAAACAATTGAACCCTGAACAAGCCGATGAACGACGTTTTTACGTAGCAACAGGTGGGCAGCCTGGCGGGAAACAAGTGGCTTTTTTGCAAGAAATCCTCAATCGAAATCCACAAGCTCAATTAGTGATTGCACAGGATGGCGATAATGCGGGGCTACGATTTGCGGTGAATTACTTGGCCTTAGACCACCCGTCCGAAAACCCCGAGATGAAGATTAAGCCCTACCTGACGTATTCATCGCCTACCAATCAGCAAACAAAAAAAACGGAAGAGAATACTGAAAACCAAGAATCCGTCGGAACAAATCGGTTGAATTTAGAGCTTCGCTACCCCTTAGCGTTGGGAGCAAGAAAAGCGCAGGAACTAAACGAAGGTTTCATAAAAGATTTGGTCGAAGACATGAACTTGTTCGTGAAAAGATACAGCACGGATTTGAACGATAAAGAAAAGAAAATCAATGAGTTTCAGCGGGAAACGATGTTGGATGAAAACATGAAATACATGATTACCCGTACGATTATTCACTTTCCGAATGACACTAAATTATTGACCAAAGCACTGAATAGGATAAGCGATGAAATAGAAAAACGGCAAGAACAAAAACTGTTTCAAATCGTGCGTCCAACTCGTCAGCAAAAAGATTTGAACGATGTGTTGAGAGAACGTAACGGTCAAGCCTTACCTCCTTCTCATAACCTTAAATTGCCCGCACCGCCCACAATTAAACCTTACCAAGAGATTCAAAAATCAAAACAGGAGGAAATAAAAAATGCTGAATCACAAGGGTTTGGACAGGGAAAGAACAAAATTGGTTTTTGATAAAAAAATGGAACAGGATTACTTTACCCTATACTTACAAAGCTATCTGCAAAGCGAGTTTCCCGATGTGCTGGCTAAACTCACCACGGAAGAAATAGAAAATCTTGTTTCAGAGCGGGTAAATCAAGCTGCTTCTATTTTTGAGCAGGAACGATTATCAGGTAAGGATGTTTTACAAGCCCAAGAGGTAGCCATTGCTGACCTCACCAATGGGCTGTCTTTCTCGATATATACATTTTTGAATAACTTGCTCGAAACCGAGTTTCTGCCTGACTATCAAAGACTAATCGCATCAGAGAAACGGCAAAGCTTTCTCATCACCATTTGCCCCTTGCTTGAAAAGTTGGTGAAAAATTACGAAGAATCAGACACAGGCGAGAATCAGCGACTCTGCTACCATTTAATTATCGGCCAACTTGAAACATTGATTCAGACGCATGGCGTTTAATCCCAAACACCACCTTTTACAAAATACCGAGGCAATTCGCCTTGCGTTGCAATTACAAAAAATGGGTAAAGCCCCAACGCAGGAACAATCGGAACTCATTCGGCAATATGCAGGATTTGGAGGAATAAAAGCTATTCTTTTGCCATTAGAAGACGACAGCACTTGGCAAACCAAAGCAGATACAGAACTACGACCTTACGTACAAACCCTGTGGGAAACAATAGAAAATGAAGTAGGAGAACAACGGGTTGAGGAATACTGGCAAAGCCTCAAAAACAGCGTATTGACAAGTTTTTACACACCACCTGCGGTAATTGAAGCTCTGGGCGAAGCTATACGAAATACGGGATTCGAGGTAAATGGTTTTTTAGACCCTTCGGCAGGATTGGGGCAGTTCTCGGATGGTTTTCAGCGAGTCGGTTTGCCGCTTTCTAATCCCCTTTTGATTGAAAAAGACCTGCTGACAGCGACACTGTTAGAAACCCTACACGGTAAAAAACAAGTTAAACAACAAGGGTTTGAAGACATCAACAGTCGCTACCTGAATACATTTGATTTAGTTGCCTCTAACATTCCCTTTGGAGATGTGGCTGTGTGGGATGCTGCCTTTGCCAATAGCAAAGACAAAACCAAACGACAAGCCTGCCGCAGTCTGCACGGCTATTTTTTTGTCAAAGCCGTGGATGTGGTCAAAGAGGGTGGGGTAGTGGCCTTTTTGACGACCGATGCTTTGATGAATAGCCCAAGTAATGAGCCAATTAGGCAGTATTTGATGCGGAATACCCATCTGGTAAGTTCGGTTCGTTTGCCCCACAATTTGTTCACTGACTTTGCAGGTACAAGCGTTGGCAGCGATTTAATTATCCTGCAAAAAGACACGCAAAAAACGAGCCTGAGCCAGCGGGAGCGACTTTTTATCCAAAGCACTCGCCGAGAATATCCCGGTAACCAATATTATGAAGACCTCAGCCGCATTGTTCATACCCAATTGCAATTTGATACTGACCAGTACGGAAAACCCGCCCAAATTTTTACCCATCAAGGTGGCACCGAAGCCATAGGGCAAGCATTGAAAAAAATGCTGGACGAGGATTTTGATCAGCACCTCAAAATCGTTGTACCAACAGCAAAAGCTAGTGTTTCAATTAGTAAAGCACCGCTTACGCCGCAATTAGACCTTTTTGCCACGATTCAACCAACGCCAGTCATTGAACCTCAACCCTTTGAGGGTATAAAATATCCTCACCTGAAAGAAGGCTCATTGGTGGAACAAAATGGGGAAGTAGGCAAGGTCTATGAATTGGCGGAGAAAAATCCCCTTTTTCGCCCTCTTGAATTCTCAAAAACCCAACAGGGAAAAGTTAAGAGCCTGATTCAGCTTCGAGATAACTACTACCTACTGTATAACTTTGAGCAGGAATTTCAAGCCGAAAATGCAGGTTTACGACAATTACTCAATGAATCGTATGACCAATTCACTGCCCAATATGGCGAATTAAATCGTAAAGAAAACGTAGGGGTAGTCCTACTGGACTCGCAAGGCAAAGAACTGTTGGCCTTGGAACGAGTCAAAGACGGACAATTTATCAAAGCCGATATTTTCGAGCAACCTGTTGCCTTCTCCAAAAAACAACGCATCGAAACCGCCGAGGATGCCTTGCTTGCCTCGTTGAATTGGTTTGGGAAAGTGAATGTAGAATACATGCAGGAAATCAGTGGCCAAAGCCAAGAAAAGCTGCTGAACCAATTGCAAGACCGTTTGCTGTATAACCCGATCCGGGAAGAATACCAAACCCGTGAAATGCTTTTATCGGGCAACGTTTTTGAAAAACTACAAGCCGTTGAAGACTACTGCGAAACGAATCCTCACCACACCGAAGCTCTCAGAACCCAAGCGGCATTACAGGAAAATCAACCCGAAAAAGTCCCTTTTGAATTGTTGGAATTCAACTTTGGTGAACGTTGGATTCCGACACAGGTATATCAGGATTATTTAAGTCATTTGTTCGACATTCCTATTCGGATTCAATATGCCCCATCCACTGACACATTTACGGTACGCACCTCCCGAAGTACCCAAAGCAATGCCAAAATTACCACAGAATTTGCCGTTAATGCCCAAACCCGCACCTACGACGGTCTTGATTTAGCTGAATATGCCTTACTGAACACCAATCCACATATTACTAAAAAGTTGTACGATGGAGGACAAGAAGTGACGGTTAAAGACCAGGAGAAAACCCAACTGGCGGCGAGTAAGATTGAGCAGATTCGTAATCAGTTTCCCAACTGGTTAAGTGAGCAACCAAAAGAGCTCAAAACCGACATAGAACAGTGTTATAACCAACTGTTTAACTGCTATGTGAAACCCCAATACGACGGTCAGCATCAACAATTTCCGCACCTCAATTATAAAAACTTGGGTATCCCGAGTTTATATCAAAGTCAAAAAGATGCCGTGTGGATGTTGTTGCAAAACGAAGGGGGCGTAGCCGACCACGAAGTAGGTTCGGGAAAAACCCTGATTATGTGCGTAGCGGCTTACGAAATGAAGCGATTAGGAGTCGTTAATAAACCCATGATTATCGGTCTCAAAGCCAATGTGCATCAGATAGCCGAAACTTTCCAATCTGCTTATCCCGAAGCCAAATTATTGTATCCACAGGCTGGTGATTTTAGTCCTGAAAACCGAGTCAAGCTATTCAACGACATCAAAAATAATAATTGGGATTGCATTATTTTGACCCACGACCAGTTTGGTAAAATCCCCCAATCGCCCAGAATCCAGCAAAAAACCGTCCAAGCCGAATTAACGAACGTCGAGTTGGATTTGGAAGTAATGCGTCAACAAAACAACGAAGTATCCAAAGCAGCCCTGAAAGGTTTGGAAAAACGCAAAGCCAATCTGACGGTAGAAATGTCCCGTATCAATCACCAACTCAAAGAAAAAAAAGACGACGTTCCCGACTTTCAGCAGATGGGTATAGACCATTTGTTTATTGACGAAAGCCACCGTTTCAAAAACCTGATGTTTACGACCCGTCACAACCGAGTTGCGGGCTTAGGTAATCAAGAAGGAAGCCAGAAGGCTATCAACTTACTGTACGCCATCCGAACCATGCAGCAACGAAAAGACAAAGACTTATGCGCCACTTTTTTATCGGGGACAACCATCAGCAACTCATTGACTGAGCTGTATTTGATATTCAAGTACCTGCGTCCCAAAGAGCTACAAAAGCAGAATATCGTCAATTTTGACGCTTGGGCAGCGGTATATGCGAAGAAAACCACCGATTTTGAATTTTCGGTGACCAACAATTTGATTCAGAAAGAACGCTTTCGTTATTTCATCAAAGTTCCTGAACTGGCCATGTTCTACAATCAAATTACCGATTTTAGAACGGCGGATATGATTGGAATTGAACGTCCAAAATTGAACCAAAAGCTTGTTCATGTGCCGCCCACCCCGCAGCAGGAAGATTTTATTCATAAGCTGATGAAGTTTGCCGAAACGGGTGATGCGACTTTGCTCGGCAGGCCTAAACTAAGCGAAGGCGAAGAAGCAGCGAAGATGCTGATTGCGACCAATTATGCCAAGAAAATGGCGTTGGATATGCGACTGCTTAACCCCAATTACGATGACCACCCCAATAATAAAGTAAGCCAATGCGCTAAGAAAATGGCCGAACACTACCAGCAAACCAAACAGCACAAAGGAACACAGTTGGTTTTCTCGGATTTGGGAACCTATAAACCTCATCAATGGAACGTATATAGCGAATTGAAACGAAAGCTGGTAGAAGATTACCACATTCCGCCCAACGAAATTAAATTTATTCAAGAGTGCAAAAATGAAGCCCAGCGTACCAAATTGTTTGCTGATACTAATGCAGGCAAAGTAAGAATCCTGTTAGGTTCGACTGAAATGTTGGGAACTGGCGTGAACGTGCAGCAGCGCATCGTGGCCATGCACCACTTAGACATTCCTTGGAAACCCTCAGAACTCGACCAACGTATAGGAAGAGGAGTTAGGAAAGGAAACGAGATTGCCAAAGTGTATGGCAACGAAGTTTATAATTATGTGTATGCCGTCGAAAAGACGTTGGATAACTACAAGTTCAACCTGTTGCAGAACAAATCGTTGTTTATAAGCCAAATCAAAAACTCCAATCTGGCCACCCGACGGATTGACGAAGGAAGTTTGGACGAGAAAAACGGCATGAATTTTAGCGAGTACATCGCCATTTTGTCGGGCAATACCGATTTATTGGAAAAAGCCAAGATTGAGAAGCGATTGGGTAGATTAGAATCAGATTTGTTGATTTACAACAAAGATGTGGTACAGGCAAAACAGCGTTTAGAAGGAAAGGAACGGCAAGCAGGCAAAGGAGAAACGCAATTGAAAAAAGTGGAGGCCGACCAAATTCATCTCAAAAAAATAAACGCTTATGTCGAAAATGGGAAGCTAAAAGGACAGCTCGTTATCCCCGATTTGGACAGTAAAGACCCCAAAGAAATCGGTAAAAAACTCATCATTATTGACAAAAATAACCGCAACGCCGAACCCAAAGTGGTAGGAGAGTTGCACGGCTTTAAGTTAGAAGTAACGACGATTACCAATTTTGTGGAGGGATATCCTCAGCGAGAAAACCATTTTTCAGTCGTTTCTCCCAATGGCATTAAGTACCAGCACAACAGCGGACAAATGCCCCGAACGCCCGAAATTGCGGCTCAGTTTGTTCATAATGCCCTCGAAAAAATTCCTAAAATTGCCGAAGACCAGAAAAAGCGGTTAGTAGATTTCAAAAAAGACATTGACCAACTGAAAGAATTTGTATCTAAGCTGTGGCCGCATAAGCAGGAACTCTCACAGCTTCGCCAAGACTTGCAACAAATCGAAAGGAAGATTCAGGAGTCTTTGACGGAGAAGGTTTCGGAGAAGAAAGAAGAGAAAAGGATGGGGGTGAAGGTGGGGTAAGTTAATATGAAATTCTACGTTCTCTGACCCAGATTAGACTTATGATTGTATTTGCATTAAGGTAATAGCACTTTTCATAAAGCTCTGTATCGTTATCTCTGGTATTATTAGGAAACCAATCGTCAGAATAAACAATTTCCTCATTTTCACTTTTGCTCCTACCATTAAAAAAATCCCCTGCAATAGTATTTATAGGTACAGAATCCCCTTTTTGGGGTAGCCATTTAAAGGTAAAATCATCCGTTCGCATGCTCCAAAGTATTTTCCCCTCTTTGCAACAAATTATTGACATGGGAAACATACTTAATTCGAAATATCGAAAAATTGCCGCAGTTGTACTCACGTTAAAAGTGTCTTGTATATGCTGTATAAGGGTTGAACTTAATGGTCTCCTTTGGCATTCTTGCCTCATAAATCTTTCAGGCATAAGCAAACAAGATGCAAAGAAATCAGCTTCTTTTTCAACAGGGTTTTTAGAACTAATTAGTTGATTAAATGAAGGATGTGATGGAACCAACCCATTTTGCAAGGCGATACGGTGTTCATCAATAAAGTAATGACCTAACTCATGAGCGAATGTATAACGAGTTCTTGGTTTGTAAGGTAACTCTAATCGGTTGAGGTTAATAAAAATGTGAAAACTACCACATTTGTGTTGCAGTAACCCGTCAAAATAATCACCATAGTCACCGTAAGAAAATGTAATGGATTCCTCTTGGGCAATAACTTCTGAATCAACGGGGTAACGATTGAAATAATACGATGTTGCAGCATCTGCATATTGGGCAATTTGACGCTTTCGCATAAAAGTGAGCATAAATCTAATCGTTTCTCTTAATGTCTTCTGCTTTCTTTCTGTCGTCTTCCATCAACTTTAATATTTCGTCAGGAATTTCTTTCCCGTCACGTGCAGCTTGTGCCAAGTTTTCTTGGATAGTTCTATCAGCACCTAAATTATAAATTTTTGTGAGTTTAACCCGTCCTTGTGCAAGTAGTTGCATAGGATCTTGTAGCTCTGGGGGTAATGGCTTTTTAGGCAATTGAGTTATCTTTGTCATCAAATCGTCAAGCTCTTCGGGATTTTCGGGAAAGAGATAGCCTAAACTCCTTAATGCCGATTGAAATTCTGGCCCTAAACCACCAGATAGGGTCTCGTTGTCATCAAGTATCATGGTTACAGAGTTGTTTGGAGGTTGGGAATAGAAGAAGCCAAGTCTTCTTTAATGGCTTTATTTCCACGCTCAATAATTTTACGAATGTTAGCCTTCGTGGTACTATACTTGGATGCCAGTTCGTCTAAAACCCTTACTGGCATATTTTTGGCTTGTGAGCCATTTCCGTGTTCATAATACTGCCAATAAGTCAAAACAATGTGTTGGTCTCGCTCACTAAGTCGTTTTACAGCAGATTCAACAGCAGCTAAATATTTAGAAGTATTCTTAACTGATTGTTTCGCATTGGCAATCATGTTTTGATATGCTATACTATCATCTTCCTGTCGGTTGATGGTATTTGTACTTTCTAACAAAAGTCTTTTTGTTTCATTTTTGGCAATTGTTGCCAACCAACCGTATAGCTTTTTAGCTATTTGTTCTCTGTTAGTTTCGCCATTTGTATCGAAAGTATGGCTGTATTGATAAACAGCAATCAATGTATTTTGAAAAACAGCTTTTGCCAAATCGTCCGAATCGTAATGAGAGGAACAGATTTGTGTGATTAAATTCCAAAGAAAATCCTTGAAGCGGCGATGAAACTCAGTGAAAGCTACGTTTCTAACTTCTGGCTCATCAACCATAGATATATAGACCAGCAAATCTTCATCCGATTCCTTTTTTAAATCTTCGATTATCTGCGACATATTAAGTTCGTATCGGTGTTATCACACATAAATATAAGTATTAACCGTGACAATCTGATTTGTCACGGTTTTTTCTTTTATAAATAAACGATAAAATAAAATGAGACAAGAAACTTTGATTACATCCGACTTGCAAGAACAAGAGGACATTGTAGATGTAGCACTTTTTGCGGAGAAAGGTATTATGCCTCCCAAAGAAAAAAAGTACCGTATTTTAGTTGATCAACACCCCCATATTTTCACAAAAGAGAGGGTAATAGGTTTTGAGATTTTGAAAGAAACAGGGCATGTGCCTGTTAAATGTTTTTCTCTTTACCAGAAATTTAAAGGGTGTGATTTTGAAAAAATCAGTTTGGATGAAGTTGTAGATTTGACCAAAATTGGGATTGAGCGATTTGTTACCAAAGGGCCTGAGGTTTTTAATTACACCCTTGATGCCGAACCAGAAATGACTGATAAATCCCAAATGACTCCAAATGAAATTTTGAAGGCAGCGGGATTGAATCCCAGCGATTATTTTCTGGTACAAGTTTTAGATGATGGTACACAGAAGTCGTATCAATCTATTCCTGAGGAACCAATTGAGATGATTTGTGCTGGGATGCAATTTGTTAGTGTTTTTAGTGGGCCAATGCCAGTTTCTTAACCCCAGAAAGCAACTATGGCAAGGATAGATTTTATCAACGAACTGAAAGAGCTTGGGTACACGCCTGTCGAGCTTGGGGGTAATAAGTTGACTATTGAGTATCAAGCATCAGTAGGCAAGAATATTGGCAAGAAAGTATGGCTTGGCCTGGAAGTGGATGATAGCTTTCCAATGAATTGCCCGACTGGTCCACACTTTAAGTCAATATCTGCTGGTTGGATAAATCCAGATAATCAAATTATCAACCATAATAATTTTGGTACCGAATGGCATTATTGGAGTCGACCATTTGCGGATTGGAACAGAACCAATCATAGTGTCAAGGCTTACTTTGGGCATTTGCGAAATCTTTTGTTCCATTTATGAAAGAAGGAAGCGTAGTTTTGACGGAAGAATTGCATCAAGGATTAGTGCAGCACTTGATTCGTCTGGACGGCCAAGAAGATTTATGTTTTGTTACTTACGCACCAAGCAGTGGAATAAATCGTTTTACTGCAATTATAACCTCTATCATAGTACCAGAAGCTGGGGATAGAGAAGTGCATGGTAATGTAACCTTTTTCTCCAAATATGTTGAGAGAGCCTTGAAAATTGCTAAAATTAGGGGTGAAGGGCTGGCATTTTTGCATTCCCATCCTGCTAAGGGCTGGCAAGGAATGAGTAGAGATGATATAATCGCAGAAAAATGCCTCAGTCCTACGGTATATGGGGCTACACAATTACCATTACTTGGAATGACATTGGGTATTGATGAGGTTTGGAGTGCTCGTTTTTGGAGAAAGCATCCCATAAAACGACGATTTTATTATCGACTTTGGTGTGAGAATGTGAAAGTTGTAGGAAAAAAACTATCAGTTTCTTTCTTGCCACAACAGAAAAGTCATATAAATCCTAAGCGACAAATAAGAACAATTTCTGCATGGGGAGAACAGACTCAAAAAGAGCTATCACAATTAAAAATAGGTATTGTTGGTTTGGGTAGTGTTGGCAGTATGGTAGCAGAAGTACTTAGCCGAATGGGGCTTACTAAATTTGTGCTTATTGACTTTGATAGAGTGGAAGAAAAAAACCTTGATCGCTTGGTAGGTGTTTATCCCAAGGATATCGGTAAACCCAAAGTTGATGTGATTGCCAAATCTCTCAAACGAAGTGCCAGTTCCGAAAAGATACACATTGATAAATATCAGTTCAGTATTTGTGAGGAAATGGGTTTTCGAGCATCACTTGATTGCGATGTATTGTTTAGTTGCGTGGATCGACCTTGGCCGAGACAGGTATTGAATTTTATTGCTTATGCCCATTTGATACCAGTTATAGATGGAGGTATTAAGGTGAGAACAAATACCAAGAATACTGTTATCAAGGGTGCTGATTGGAAAACACAAACGGTTGGCGTTGGTCGGACTTGTCTGGAATGTTCAGGTCAGTATGAAACCCACTGGGCTAATTTGGAAAGACAGGGATTGCTTGATGATTCTAATTATATAGAAGGATTACTTGATAAATCAGTTGTTGATTCTCACGAGAATGTTTTCGTATTTAGTTCTCATTTGGCTTCTATGGAAGTTATGCAGTTGTTGAGTCTTGTCATAGCACCCTCTGGAATTAAATTAGGGCAGCAAATCTATCATTTTATGACAGGAACGTCCGAAAATGTTTCTATGAATGGATGCGAACCTGATTGTTTTTTTAATCAAATATTGGGAAAAGGTGATTTGATAAGTGTTAAGCCATTTGGTGAACACGAAGTGGCAGAAGTAGCAAGAAAAAATCACTAATAAGTCGGACAAAGTAGAAATTAGCCCCACCTTTCCAATCTTTTTAAACATTCATCTCTGGATAGTCGCTTATTTGCCGATAACAATTCATCCAAAATCCAAAGGATACCACAGGCTTCGATACCATCCAATGAAGCACAATTTCGGAGTCGGTTATCGTCTGTCAGCAACAAGTACACATTTTTTTGAAAATTATATGCCTGCCAAGCTCTCTCAGAAGGGTTTCAGTCTAATGATTGTGTCAAAAATAATCATTACATAAAAATAAAATAAAAAATATTTAAAATTTTTGAACTAAAAATTATCATTGTATTGTTAAGAAACTATGAAACCAATTAAAGAAATAGCGGAAATCCTTTTTGGTCTGTATGCCAAAGAAAGAAGCACAACCGGCGGGGTGTTGTACTTGCAAATTGGTGACTTTGATGCCAATGGAAATCTGGTTTTAGGCAAAGATAAAACTTATATAAACCCAACTGAAATTAATAACGAAAGACAATTCTTAACTTCTGGCGACATACTTTTACCAGCCAAAGGGCTAAAAAATGCTGCTTTTCATATCAATGAACATCATTTGCCTGCCGTGGCTTCTTCGCTGTTTTTTGTGATTCGACTACAAGATACAACCATCTTGCCTCAGTTTCTTGCCATCTATCTGAATCACCCAGCAACTCAGTCAAAAATAAAAGCCATGATTAGCTCTACTTTGACTGTGCCTGTTTTGAACAAAAAAGAGTTCCAAGAGCTGCCTGTACCTACAATTTCGTTGGCTGAGCAAAAAGAAATCATTCAATTGCACCACATTTACCAACAGGAACGAGCAATTACAATTCAATTACTGGAAAAAAAAGAACAACTATTTCACGGGATATTCACTCAAATCATAACCCAAGATCATGTCTAAAATCATTACCCAAGCCGAAATCAACAATACCGTTTGGAAAGCCTGTGATACATTCAGGGGTGTAATAGACCCCAGTCAGTACAAAGATTATATCTTGACTTTTCTGTTTGTGAAGTACCTGTCCGACTTATGGAAAGACCGCTATAACTACCATCTGAACCGCTACGATGGCAACATCGAACGGACCGAAAGAGCCATGCGAAACGAGCGTTTCCAATTGCCCAAACATTGCCAATATGATTATCTCTATACTAATCGCAGCGAACCCAACATTGGCGAACTCATCAACGAAGCACTGGAAGAGTTGCAAGACTCGAACCGCACTAAGCTCGAAGGCGTATTTCGGAATATTGATTTCAATTCAGAGGCCAATTTAGGGCAGACCAAAGACCGTAACAGACGACTGAAAAACCTCATCGAAGACTTTAAAAATGTAGATCTCACGCCATCTCATTTGGAGTCGGCTGATGTTATTGGCGATGTTTATGAATTTTTGATTGAACGTTTTGCCTCTGACGCAGGTAAGAAGGCAGGGGAGTTTTATACCCCCTCACCAATCGCTACGCTTTTGGCAGCCTTAATGAACCCCCAGCCTGGTAATCGCATTTGTGATCCTACTTGCGGTTCTGGTTCTTTATTGATTAAAGTCGCTCAAAAAATTGGCTCTAATAATTTCTCCATCTACGGCCAAGAGGTAAACGGCTCAACGTATGCGCTTGCCCGTATGAACATGTTTTTGCACGGTATGGACGATGCTACCATCCGTTGGGGCGACACTATCAATAACCCGCTATTGCTGGAAGGCGACAACCTGATGAAGTATGACATTGTGGTAGCCAATCCGCCATTTTCACTCGATAAGTGGGGAGCCGAAGATGCAGGTCATGATCGCCATAATCGTTTTTGGCGGGGAGTTCCACCAAAATCAAAAGGTGATTTCGCCTTTATTAGCCACATGATAGAAACTGCCTACGAAGGCAAAGGTAAAGTGGGTGTAGTTGTGCCTCATGGCGTGTTGTTCAGAGGTGCAGCCGAAGGCAAGATTCGCCAGCAACTTATCGAAGACAACGTGCTCGAAGCCGTCATTGGTTTGCCTGCCAATCTATTTTTCGGGACAGGTATCCCTACTGCCATCATGGTGTTTAATAGAGGCAAACAAACCTCAGATGTGCTCTTTATTGATGCCTCCAAAGAATATGTAGAAGGCAAAAACCAAAATTCACTCAGCCTCGAAAATATCAATCATATTACAGAAACATACAGAGCGTTTCAAACGTCCAAATCAGAGGTAGGAGTTATTGAAACTATGTATGCCTACCGTGCTGATATTGAGGAAATACGCCAAAACGATTATAACTTGAATATTCCCCGCTACGTGGACACCTTCGAGGAAGAACCCGAAATAGACCTGAAAGCCACCCAAAACGAGATTGATAATCTTGAAAACCGATTGACCGATATTAAGCAGCAAATGAAAGCCTATTTGCAGGAATTAGGATTTTAAATAATTATAGCCATGAAAACAGTTACGAAAAAAGAAAAAAATAGAACCCCCATACCTCCTAAAACAATTTTAAGGCTTTGGGTTAAAGCAGCTGGAAGATGTCAGTTTGAAGGTTGTAACAAGCAACTTTGGAGGGATGATATAACAATGAAAGAATGTAATAAAGCATACGTAGCTCACATTGTTGCGGCAGAAGAAGGTGGAGAACGTGGAGATCCGATAAAGTCGAAGCTACTTTGTACTGAATATAGCAATTTGATGTTGTTATGCGCTGATTGTCACAATAGAGTTGACGAAAAAGGTATTGGAGGCAAAAATTATCCAGAAGATGTACTTCTCAAAATGAAACAAATCCATGAAGAACGGATTGAGAGACAAACAGGAATAGATCAAGATAAGCATAGTGAAATCTTGCTTTTTGGAGCAAACATAGGAAAGCATGATTCACCGCTGTGCTATAAAATGGCACATCAAACAATCATTGACACACATTATCCATCAAGCCAAAAGGGAATAGAACTTGGGTTGACAAATAGTGGAATCCTTGATCATACTCAACGATTTTGGGAATGTGAAGAGGAGAACTTGCGGATAAATTTTGATAATTACGTAAAACGCCAAAGGCAATCAGGTACAATTAAACACCTATCAGTCTTTGGGTTAGCTCCCCAGCCCTTACTGATTCTTCTGGGTAGCCTATTGGGTGAATTACACCCAACGGAGGTTTATCAGCTTCATCGAGAGCCGAAAACATGGAAGTGGTTGAATGAAATGGACGAGGTAACTTTTGAGGTAATTAAACCTCAAAATAGTTACCCAACCGTTGCTTTGGTATTTGCGTTGAGCGCTACGATTACGGAAGACCGTATCGTGAGCGTATTAGGTGAGGAATGTTCAATTTGGACATTTACAGTGAACAAACCCAACAATGACTTTCTGAGAAACAGAGAGCAATTGGCACGGTTTAGAACGGAATTGCGATTGCTCTTGAATGAAATAAAGGCCCGCCATGGTCAAAATAACCTCATTCACGTATTCCCTGCAATGCCCAGTGCCATGGCAATTGAATTGGGAAGAGTAAGAATGCCGAAGGCAGACTTGCCGATGCTCGTTTACGACCAAAATTTTCAAAACCCAGCTGGTGGGTTTTACCAAACAATCAAAATTGATTAAAAATGACCCCAGAAATAGACAGAGAGTACAGCAAAATTCTTGATAAAATTGCCGAAAAATTAGACCTTACCGATAACCAGTATGAAATTGCTACCCGCAGTTACCAAGCCGTAGCAAGTTGGTTAGATGCCCCCGATTCTCCATTAAGACCCTACCGCCCACATATTAGCCCACAAGGGTCATTTAGGTACGGCACAGTGATTCGTCCGCTTTTGGAAGATGAAGAATACGACGTTGATTTGACCTGTAAACTACATATTTCTGAAAGCCAAATTTCGCAACAGTGGTTAAAAAAAGTAGTAGGTGACCGCCTGAAAGCAAATGAAACCTACAAGCGTATGCTTGCGCCCGAAAAACGGAGATGTTGGCGACTGCAATACAATGACCAATTTCGTTTTCATTTAGACATCGTACCGTCTATTCCCGACAGCGCTCAGTATATTCAACAACTCACTACACAACTGGCCGTACCTCGTTCGCTGGCCGTTTATGCCCTTTGTATTACTGACAATGAAATGTGGGATACCGATATTGATTTTCCCAAAAGTAATCCCGAAGGTTACGCACTGTGGTTTTTACAGACTATGAAAGTGGAGTTTGATCGCCGACGTATGCTTTTGGCGGAACAAATGAAAATGAGTGTGGACGATGTACCTGAGTACCGAGTAAAAACCCCTCTACAACGGGTAGTGCAACTTTTGAAGCGGCACCGAGATTTGCGCTATGGAGATAACCCCAATTCACCCATTTCAATAATAATCACCACCCTTGCGGCCAAAGCCTACCAAAATGAAACCGATATTTTTGTAGCCCTACGCAATGTATTGAGCCGAATGGCAAGTTTTATCGAGCTGGATGAGCAAGGTAATAAAGTTGTTAAAAATCCCGTAAATCCACTTGAAAACTTTGCTGATAAATGGGCAGAAAACCCCGAAAAGGAAGAATTGTTTTTTGAATGGCTCAACCGAGCTAAGCGAGACTTTGACCAGCTCGCTCAAAAACGTGGACTACCCGAACTTGCAGTACCGTTGCAACAGTACTTTGGTGAAAACATAGTGAAAAAAGCCCTTAATGAGGTAGCTGAACAAACGTTGAAAGAACGAGAAGCCAATCGTCTCTTTATGGCGGCAGGAACGGGCATTTTGAGCTCACAACAGACTCCCAAAAGTGTACCTGTAACCCAACACAATCCGTATGGGAGCGATAAAGGTTAAAAAGCTGACCCCTATAATGCAGGGAGCAAGGTTAAAAGCCTTGTTCCCCTTGTCTGATTTTACGGTGCTGGCACACGGTTTGGGTATTAGGTGGAAAGGCTACCTACAACCCAATCCTATCAGCCAACTTTATCAAATAAGCGTCACGTATTTTCAAGGTAAACCGCCAATTACCAAAGTACATACACCGTTAATTATTCCCGATGGCAAAGAACTCCCTCATGTATATTCACAGACCAAACAGGAGCTTTGTCTCTATTATCCCAAAAATAACGAATGGCACAGCGGTTTGTGGATTGTAAGAACCATTGTCCCTTGGGCATCAGAATGGCTATATCATTACGAAAACTGGGTAGCTACTGGCGATTGGAAGGGTGGTGGAATTGAGCACGAACAACCCATCAAAGTAGAGGTAGAATCAAAGAAAAGATTTAGTGTATTACTACCCAAATTATTGAAACGCTAATCAAGCCCAACATGGAGTACACCATACCGCTACTGCCACTACCCCAAGACATCGAAACAAGAGTAGTATTGAAAAAAACGGCTAAGGCACATCAGAGATTGGCTGAACTGAAAGGTATTGCCCAAACCAACCCTAATAATGCCATCATTATCAATTTATATCAATCAACGGCTTTTTGAAACAATCATGAATGTTCTTAAACTGTAACCAAAACGCCGTTTTTCTTTACCTATTCTCAAAACAAGTAAACAAAAAAACCAATTTCTTTACCTATTTTACACCCATGCACAACCCCAAAAACTCCCTCCCCAACGGCTGGTCCCTTAAAAAATTGGGGGAAATTGCGAAGATTACATCAGGTGGAACACCAGATAGAAGTAAACCCAGCTATTGGAATGGTGAATATCCTTGGATTTCAACTTCATTGATTGATTTTAACGTAATTGAAAAGTCAGAAGAGTATATTACGGAAGAAGGTTTGTCAAATTCATCGGCCAAATTATTCCCAATTGGTACTATACTGATGGCTATGTATGGGCAAGGGAAAACACGGGGTAAAGTAGCACTATTGGGTATGGAAGCTGCTACTAATCAGGCGTGTGCAGCAATTATTTTAAACAATGGACAGACTATTACAGATTTTGTTTTTCAAAATTTAGCCAGTCGTTATGAAGAAATTAGAGGGCTAAGTAACGTGGGAAATCAAGAAAATCTAAACGGAGAACTTATCAAAGGACTTCCCGTAAAACTCCCCCCCCTGGCTGAACAGCAGAAAATAGCGACTATCTTGGGTACTTGGGATGCCGCCCTCCAAACCACCAACGCCCTGCTCAACGCTCTCCAAAAACGTAAAAAAGGACTGATGCAACAACTCCTCAGCCCCAAACCCGACTGGAAAGAGGTGAGGTTGGGGGAGGTGGGGAGTTTTTCTAAGGGTTCAGGCATAACAAAAGAAGAACTGATTGAAAATGGAATTCCATGTATTCGATATGGAGAAATTTATACAGTTCATCATTTTGTCATAAGAAAATATCATTCATTCATTTCGGAGCAGACGGCTTCTTCAAGTAAACAAATTAAACAAAATGATATTCTCTTTGCTGGCTCTGGTGAAACGCTTGAAGATATTGGTAAAGCAGTTGCGTTTATTGGAACTGACGAGGTTTATGCTGGTGGCGATTTAATTATTTTCAGTCCTCAGGGTGGTGATAGCATTTTTCTTTCTTACATCATAAATAGTGCTTTTGTAAGAAAGCAGATTCGAGCCTTTGGACAAGGACAAAGTGTTGTTCATTTGTATTCACGTGATATTGAAAAACTAAAAATACACCTACCTCCATTCACCGAGCAAACCCGCATTGCCGCCATTCTGAACGCTGCCGATGCGGAGCTACGGCAAACGGAGGTGTATTTGGAAAAACTCAAAACGCAAAAACGAGGCCTGATGCAGCAGCTATTGACGGGGAAAGTGCGGGTAACAACAAGATAAAAGCCCTGGTTACGAACCAAGGCTCAAAAGCTTTTTTGATTGTTGCGGCTGCTTCGGCAGTCCGACCGATACAGACAAGGGTCAGACCGAGTCAGCTTAGTGCAAAAGTGTTTAAATACTTAAACATTTCTAAATAAAGTACAATGATTTTTGCATAATGTACAGTAAAAATCAATTAAATCACCCTAAAACACAAAACGAAGTGTACACTTAGTAATTATAAAATGACAACGTCATGGCAAATTGTCATCAACAATTCATTACTTATCGGAGTAACTTGGATATACCGCCAACTACCTTTAATCGCTTGAAAACTGCCCAATATGGGGTAGAAAAACAACTGAGAAAGTATTTCGATAAAAGGGAAGGGTATAATGTAAAGGGCTTCAAGGTACAAGGTTCAAAAAGCATCAGCACCATGATTCGAAAGCAAGGCGATACAGTAGATATAGATTTTGGGATTTATTTTTATCCCAAACCCAATGTACAGCCCGCTACACTGATTGAGCGAGTATATGATGCTCTTTATGATTTACGTACTACTTATGCCCCTACTCGTAAGAATAAATGCGTAAGAGTAATTTATCGTGAAGAATCAAAAATCCACATTGATGTACCTATTTTCTATTTAGAACAGCTAAGGGGAGAGCGCAATCCACAATTGGCTACTCGAAACGGTTGGATTTCGAGTGATGCAACCGAATTTGAGGCATGGTATAAAGACAATAAGGGCAGTAGAAATGTGCAATTGACGCACATTATTCGCTACCTAAAAGGTTGGGCAACCCATTATGGACAGGATTTTGAAATGCCCAAAGGAGTAGCGATGACTGTTTTGGCAGCTACCCATCACGAAAAGCACAGCCGAGATGATATAGCATTTTTAGCAACCATCATAAATATCAGACAAACTCTTCAAAGGGGTTTTAGTTGTAATATGCCCGTAAAACCACATGACGACTTGTTGAGAAATATAAATACATTGTCAAAGCGACAGGCATTTTTTCACCATCTTGATGCCCTAATAGAAGATGGAGAAATCGCTGTTAAAACAACAAAGAAAGAGAAAGCAATCCAGCTTTGGCATAAGCATTTAGGTAAACATTTTCCCACCTATTAACCTTTTTAAAAAAAATAGTACCTGTTTAACCGCCGTAAATCATAGAAGAAGTACATTGTTTAACGTCTAAAATTATGAATCCCTCCTTTCGAGAAGACGACATCAGCCAAATACCTGCCCTATTTACCTTACAAGCCATAGGGTACAAGTATCTTACCCCATCCGAAGCACTGCGACTTCGGGGCGGGAAGACCAGCGGTATATTATTGGAGGGGGTTTTGCGAGAACAAATACACAAAAACAATTCTTTTCGCTATAAAAACCGAGAACATCAGTTTTCAGAAACTAACGTAAGCAATGCTATCTATGCTTTACAAGATTACCCATTACAAGAGGGCTTTATGGCCTCAAACAAATACATCTATGACCTTCTGACGCTGGGGAAGAGTTTTGAGGAAACTATTTTGGGAGATAGAAAAAGCTACACACTCCACTATATAGACTGGAAAAACCTTGCCAATAATGTCTTTCATGTAACCGAAGAACTCAGTGTTCAACGTTCCAATCGTTCTGATGGGGCTGCCACCAGTCACTACCGTCCTGATATTATTTTGTATGTCAACGGAATTCCGTTGGTCGTTATTGAGTGCAAAAGCCCAAAGATTGATAAACCGCTCAGTCAGGCCATATCACAACATTTACGCAATCAAAACGAAGACGGCATTCGTGGATTATACGTGTTTTCACAGCTTTGTATGGCGTTATGCGAAAATACTGCACAATATGGTACCACTGCCACCGAAGAAGAGTTTTGGGGGGCATGGCGAGAGCAATATACTAACAGACAGGCCGAAGAAAATCAAAAAACGACCTTGCAGACGCTAAAAAACGAAAGTATTAACAATACAATTTATTGGGAAAACCTATTGTGTAATGAAGAACGAGCAGGGCAAGAAAACCCATATAGAGAAGCAATTGGAGCGCAGTGGAGTATTACAAGTCAAGACGAATTACTATATAATACCTGCCGCCCCGAAAGGCTTTTTGATTTGATTTTCAACTTTATAGTCTATGATGCAGGAGCCAAAGTCATAGCTCGATACCAGCAATATTTTGGCGTTCGTAAGACCTTAGAGCGATTGAAAATTTCAAGACCATCGCCCTTTGTACAAGGAATTATGGTAAGGTCAGGTGGAGTAATCTGGCATACGCAGGGGAGTGGTAAATCTTACACGATGGTCATGCTTGCGCAGTTGCTGGCCATGGAAAAAACAATTCCGAATCCAAAAATTATTTTAGTAACTGACCGTGTAGAATTAGACGACCAGATTTACCAAACCTTTGCCAAGTGCGATAAAGAAGTAGTACAAGCCAAAACAGGCAACGATTTAGTAGCTTATTTAAGCCAAAGCTCGGATGCTATCGTTACAACCATTATCAACAAATTTGAGGCTGCCGTTAAAAAAATGTCGGAGGCCATTACTACTCCAAATGTTTTTGTACTGGTAGATGAAGGACACCGTACCCAATACGGCACGCTGAATGTAAAAATGCAACGGGTACTGCCAACCGCTTGTTTTATCGCATTTACAGGTACGCCTTTAATGAAAAAAGAAAAGAATACCGCTGCTAAGTTTGGCGGTATCATAGATAGCTACACCGTATCTGATGCCGTGGCCGATGGGGCAGTAGTGCCGCTTTTGTTTGAGGGGCGGTCGCCACTTTTCAATGTAAACGAAAGGCCATTAGATAATTATTTCAATAAAATTTCGGAGCCGTTGAATAACTATCAGCGAGCCGATTTGAAGCGAAAATTTAGTCGTCAAGATGCGCTTACCGCAGGGGAGCAGATTATTTATGCCAAAGCTTGGGATATTTCGCAACACTATAAAGACAACTGGCAGAGAACTGGTTTTAAAGGGCAATTAGTAGCTCCCAACAAGCAAGCTGCCGTGAGGTATAAGCGGTTTTTAGACGAAATTGGACTGGTATCCAGTGAAGTATTGGTATCGCCACCCGACGACCGAGAAGGAATAGAAGATGCCTACGGACACATTAGCGACGAGGTGTTGATTCACTGGAAAAAGATGATGGACAAATACGGTACAGCCAAAAAGTATGATGAAACCCTACGGCAAGCCTTCAAAAAAAATGATACGCCCGAGATTATCATTGTGGTTGATAAATTATTGACAGGCTTCGATAACCCACGAAATGTAGTGCTGTATTTGTGTCGAAGATTGAGAGAACATACGCTTTTTCAGGCTATTACCCGTGTAAATAGAAAGTATGCGGGAAAAGAGTTCGGTTACATTATTGATTATGACGGTGTAATTGAAGAATTGAATCGTACCCTTCAACTATATACCAGTTATGAGGATTACGATAATCAAGATTTAGAAGATACGATTACAGACATTCAAGAAGAGATTCAGCAATTACCGCAGGCCCATTCTATGGTTTGGGATATATTCAAAACCATATCGAACAAGAAAGATTCAGCAGCTTATGAAAACTTTCTTTCCGATGAGGCTTTACGAACTTTGTTTTTTGAAAGACTATCTCGCTTTGCTCGGTTACTTAAAATGGCACTTTCTGCTTATCAATTTGTTACCCAAACCCCTGAATACGATCAAGAACGATATAAGCACGACCTTTTGTTTTTTCAAAACCTGAGGCAATCAGTTATTCAAATTTATTCATTAGAGATTGACTACAAACAGTTTGAAGGGCAAATACAGAAGTTGATTGATACCCATGTGTCCGCCGATGAAATCATCAGTATTACCGAACAGGTCAATATTTTTGACAGAGAAAAATTTGAAGAAGAAGTTCAAAAAATAACGGGTGCAGCATCGAAGGCACACGCTATTGCGAGCCGAACACAAAAGACGATTACAGAAAAAATGGAGGAAGACCCTACGTTTTACAAGCGATTTTCGGAAATGATAAAAGATACCTTAGAAGCTTATCGGCAACAGAGGATTAATGAAATTGAATTTTTGAATAAAGTTAATGACATCAAGGAGGCTGTTTTAAATCGCAAGGCAGATGATATCCCCGAGTTACTCCAAGGCAGAGATACAGCTCAGGCTATTTATAGAATTTTGGCAGAAAAAATAAGTACAGGCGCTTTAATAGAGCAAACAACATGGTTGGCACTTTATATTGATGAGGCTATTCAAAAAACTGTGTTTTCTGGTGGAGTTGCTATTGTTGATTGGCAGAATAAAAGCGAAGTAGTAGGGAAAATGAGAACGGCTTTTGATGATTTACTGTGGGATTTTAAGAGCGATTATGGCTTAGAGTGGAATACGAGTATGCTGGACGATTTGATTGAAAAGTTTATTAGCATTGCCAAAGTTCGTTTCAATGGAAAATCATAGTATCAAATTTGGCTCAGTAGAAATTGTGTTTTCGATTGAATATCGAAAGCGTAAAAGTTTATCAATTACTGTTTTTCCTGACGGATTAATAACCGTTATTTCCCCAACAGATACTGCCATTGAGCAAATCAAGGCGAAGGTACACCGCAAGGCAGCGTGGATAATAAAACAACTGGATACCTTCCAACAGTTTCAACCAAAAACAACTCCAAGAAAGTACATTTCGGGTGAAACCCATTATTATTTAGGTCGTCAATATCGCCTAAAAGTAATAGAATCCGAGAAACGAGAAGTGATTTTTCGTGGGGGATATATTGAGATTTATACTCTTGATAAAACGAACAAACCAGTAATTGAAAAAGCCTTAGAAGAATGGTATCGAGTAAAAGCGAAAGAAAAGTTTGGACCTGTTTTTAAGAAGTGTCTTGAAAAATTACCGTTGGAAGAAGAGCTTAAAGCAAATCTTAATTTCAAACTACTATCAATGCCCAAACGCTGGGGAAGTTGTACCAACGTAGGAAATATATTGCTCAATCCTAATCTTGTCAAAACATCAAAAGCCTGTATCGAATATGTGATTTTGCATGAGTTGTGTCATTTGGTAATTCCATATCATAACGCAGCTTTTTACGAGTTGCAAACTATATTAATGCCTGATTGGCGAGAGTTGAAGAAGAAATTGGACTTTTCGATATAGATATATAATTGTAAATACTTGTTTTTATAACGTAATTATCACGATATAATTTTGATATATAAAAACCTTCCTATATCTTTACTACAAGATAACCGCTTACTATTATGCCACAATTAGATCGCTCCAACTTCAAGTACAACGCCAAAGTCTTTGAAAAAACCTGCCTTTGGTGTGGCATTATTTACTTTGCCAGTCGGTCAACGGCTAAGTATTGTTCAGCTACTTGCCGTGGTTGGCCTTTATTAAAGAAACGGGGGTAATGTTCCACGATATTGAGTTAACTATTTGTAATGTAGTGTTCTACGTTCAAAATTTCACTTTTTCTTTTATAAAATCCTTTTTTGTCCCATTGCTTCAAGATAACGGTAAACTGTTGACCGGCCTACACCAATGATGCCGGCGATTTCTTCGGCGGTTTTCTTTTCCTTGTAAAGCATCACTGCGGTTTCTGCTTTTTTAATGGCATCCGGACTAAGTCCTTTCTTTTTCCCACCCATACGTCCCCTTGCACGTGCAGCTGAAAGCCCAGCCCTGGTGCGCTCGCGGATAATATCCCGTTCAAATTCGGCCAATGAAGCAAAGATGTTCAGAAAGAAGCGGCCCTGGGCAGTCGAAGTATCAATGGCATCCTTCAAAGAAATGAACTCTATTTTCCTTTCTTCCAGCTGGGCAATTAGGTTAACCAGCTCCCGCAATGATCTTCCGAGCCGGTCAAGCTTGTACACCACTACTGTATCGCCTTCCCGGAGCATTTCCAGCATCTTCAAAAGTTGTGGGCGTTCTTTGCCTGATGAGATCTTCTCCTGAAATATCTGCTGGCATTTTGCCAGCTTCAACTCGTCAATCTGCATATCCAGTACCTGGTCTTGGGTCGACACCCTTGCGTATCCTATTTTCATACTTTGGAATCCCACTAATCTGGTAATTTTTCAAAAATAGGATTTTATTTAATGGGACAACAATTTGGTATTGATATTTGATACGAATAGGATACATTTCATGGTCATTTCAAAATCCCGTAGAACGTTCGTTTACTGGGATTCTATTTTTTACAATTTATGAGATTATTAGAAATTTTAGACAAGGGCCAGCAGAATGAATTTGATAACCCGCCCAAGTTCGATTACGGACAAAGAAAATTCTTTTTTACCATGCCCAAGTGGGCAGAAGATGAATGCAGGACTATGCTGAGCCCTGTTAATCAAGTTGGGTTTGTGATTCAGGTCGGTTATTTTAAGGCAAGTGGGCGGTTTTTCAATGCAAAGAATTTTAACAGGGCAGATATTGAATTTATAATACGACGTTTGGGTGTATCCATTAACTGGGGTAATATTGAACAAACGTATGCACGTAGCGTTATTCATCGACACCGGCAGGTGATTTTAGAAAGTTTTGGTGTCGAGCCCTTTGATGACAGACAAAAGGAAGTGGCTTTGAGGGAGGCTATCAAATTTGCCAAACGGCAAATGCGGCCTGCTGCTGTATTCGGCTCCCTGGCTGAGTACATGCGCATCCACCGGATCGAACTGCCAGCTTATTATACTTTTTCGGTTATCATTTCTGATGCTTTCAAATGGATGCATAACGAGCTGGAATCGCTCATAGAAGTGCACCTGTCAGAAAAAAATAAAGAGCAGCTAGATGCGCTCCTGTCGGTTCAGAAGGATCCACACACAGACCAGCCCGTCAGGTTCTACCTGATCACACGTATTAAGCGCAGCCACCAAACCATGAAACCCATGGCCATTAAAGCCAATATTGAAGATTATTTATACTTAAAGACCCTGTATACTGATCTAAAACCATTATTGGCACTTTTGAACTTGTCGGATGAAATGATAGAATACTATGCCCAGTTTGTAATCCGGTCACAGGTTTTTCAAGTTTCAACCCGGCAGGAAAACCGTAAATATTTGATGATCATATGCTTTATCGTCTACCAGTATTATTTTCTGGGGGATTTGTTGGTCGAGATACTGTTAAGGGCATCACAACAGATTGAAAATACCTCTCAACGTGAGGTCAAAGAAGCGATCTTTCAAAAGCATGTTGAATCCCAGCAAGAGATGGAGCAGTTTATTAAGGTGAGTGCTCAGATGGTCAAGGAAGCTAAAGATATTGAACGGGTTGCACTTGATTTCTCCCAGACCAATGATCAAAAGGTAAAGCATTTTATAAAGTGGGTGAACGGGGATGTATTCAAGCGCTTTACAGATAGCCAAAATAGCATTGAGCAATTAAAGAAAGGCGGTTACGCGAGTAAGGACGATACTTATTACCAGATTATGGAAGAGAAATCACGAAAACTCCAGACACGGGTAGCGGACATACTACGGCATATTAATTTTGAAGCGAAAAACGAAAACCTCACTCAGGCCCTGGAAGAATTTAAAAAGAGGGATGGCCGCCTGCCGGAAAATCCGCTGGATGGCTTTTTGGGCAAAAAAGAACAACATTATTTTAAAAATTCTTCCTCCCGAAGCTCTTTGTACAAGGTTTTACTGACCCGGCATTTAGCCCATGGAATCAAATCGGGACAGGTAAATCTGACGGATTCTTTTTTGCACAAGCCATTTTTAAAATACCTGATCGAAGAATCGGTGTGGGTAAATCAAAAAGAGCAATTACTGGAAAGTGCTGGACTACAATGGATCAGTGACTTCAAAAGCCTCCTAACCGATCTACAGGGAAGTCTTGGAAAGGCATTTGCCCATACTTTTGAGCGGATTGACAAGGGACAAAATAAATTCGTTGAGACCAGAAAAGATGGTAAACCACGCTTTATAGAACCTAAAACGCCCGATAAACCTGGTATCGATATGGATCTTTGGCCGCCTGAAGGGTCCATTCCGATCATTGAAGTTTTGAATACTGTAAATGCCAAATGCAATTTTACAGATGCGTTGCAACACTGGAACAAAAAAAACAAACCAAATCGGCCCAACGACACGGTTTTTCTGGCGGGATTGATCGCCTATGGCTGTAATATAGGGGTTGGCCCTATGGCTCGTAACTCTCAGAATGTATCGGCCAATACGCTTGACAATACCGTCAACTGGTATTTTACCCTTGAAAACATTCAAGAAGCCAATGACGCTATCCTGATGTTGATGGGGAAACTAAAAATCAGTGAATTATTCCGGAAGGACCCCAAGATCCTACATACTTCCAGCGATGGGCAGAAGTTCTATATCCAGGTAGATTCGATACATGCCAATTATTCTTATAAATACTTTGGCAACGAGAAAGGAATTGTGATTTACTCCTTTATTGATGAAATGCACCGGCTTTTCTATTCTACTTCATTTAGCTCTTCACAACGGGAAGCCCCTTACGTAATTGATGGTCTGATGCACAACCAGGTTGTCGAATCCGATATTCATTCAACTGATTCTCATGGATTTAGCGAGATTATTTTTGCATTGACTCATCTATTGGGGATTCGTTTTGCTCCCCGGATCGAAGATTTCCAGAGCCTTATTTTCTATATTTTCCCCAGAATGAACGTGGAATCCCTTAAAAACTATCAAATCAAAGTGGGTAATCCAATCCAAACCAAGCTGATTGAAGAGCAGTGGGACGAAATAATGAGAATGGTTGTCAGTATTAAACTCAAACATACCACTGCATCCACGTTGTTGAAAAGACTTAGTTCCTATTCACAGCAGCACCAGCTTTACCTGGCACTTCGTGAGCTTGGGCGGGTAGTAAGGACTTTGTTTTTGCTGAAATATATGGACGATGAAATGCTCCGCAAGAGAATAAACCAGCAGAACAACAAGACTGAAAATTCCCATCAGTTTGCAAAGGCTGTATTCTATGCGAATAATGGGGAAATACGGTTTGCTTCCCGTCAGGAGCATCTGATCACGGACTCTTGTAAACGTTTAATTCAGAATGCAATTGTTTGCTGGAATTATTTACACTTGTCCAAGGAGCTGATAAAAGTCTCCGATAAACAGCGTGATGAGATGGTTAAAGCCATTGAGCAGTCATCGCCCGTCAGCTGGACACATGTCAATTTGCACGGAAAATTTGACTTTTCAGAAGAGGCTTTAAAGGGATCCGTAGATTTCGACCTGGAAGAGATTTTAAACTTTGAAATCAATAAATGAAAGCAGAAATGGGAAATTTTGATTTTTTTAACCGTAATCCACTGTATTATATATCAGTAAGTCGATTTCGTGGAACATTACCCCCATTTCTTTAATAAAGGCCGTGGTTATGCTAACCAAGCCAAAGCTGCCGAAGAAGCTATGCCTTATGACGAAACAGAGAAAATGATTTCGGCACTACTTTCTGAAAATGCCCATTTAAAAGGGCAAGTGCAACGGTATGTACTTGAAAATGAGGAATTGAGAAAGGCATTGGAACGTTTTCAATCAAATGGCAATTAAAAAAAGCATGAAAGAACTCTTGATGTATTTTAACCGATTTCAAGCATTGCCACCAGAGGCTGAAAAAGCCATTACTGAAATATGTTCTATGATTACTATCAAGAGAAACGAAGATTTGCAATCTATCGGACACACTTGCCTAACCATTTATTTTGTCAAAAAAGGCATCGCACGAATTTATTATTATAAAGACGGCATTGACATAACCGAATCTTTTTCGCCAGAGAACACCATAATTGCACGAGTCGAAAGTCTTTTTACGGGTACTCCCTCTCGAAAAGCCATTCAAATTGTGGAAGATGCCGAAATTATCGCTATCAATGCTACCAAGTTGTTCCAGCTTTATGATACTTTCCCAGCAATTGAACGACTATTCAGGAAAATTTTTGAGAGCGCCTATGTCGAAACAGTCAACCGAATCGAAAGTATCCAATTCCACTCCGCAGAGGAGCGTTATCTGGCTCTTCTGCAAGACACCCCCAACATTATACAACGGGTTCCCCTCAAATGTATCGCTTCTTATTTGGGTATAACACAGGTAAGTTTGAGTCGGATTAGAGCTAACATTAAATGATTATTTAACAAATGTAAAAGGATTGTATTTTTGGTTGCCTGACCTTTGTGAAGAATTAAACCCCATTTACAATGGCAACAGTCAAAACAATTGATACCCAGACGCTGAGTGATTGGTTAACAGCAGATAAAAAAGTATCTATTTTAGATATTCGCCCTTTATCCGAAAGAACCGAGTGGCACATTCCACAAAGTATTCACTTAGACGTTTACGAAAATTTAAAGGCAGGAAACAGAGACGCATTCGACTTTTTGCTTTTGGATAAATTATTCCCCATTGTTACCTTATGTGCCGGTGGAAACCTAAGCCTTTTTGCCGCTGAATTACTATCCGAAAATGGCTATGACGCTTATTCTCTTGAAGGTGGCATGAAAGCATGGAATTTTGCTTGGGATACAGCTATTATAGAACTCGGCAACGTTAAAATCATCCAAGTCAGGCGATTAGCAAAAGGGTGTTTATCCTATATAATAGGTTCAGGAGAGAAAGCAATGGTTATTGATGCCTCGCTTCCCCCTTCCATTTATTTGAACCTTGCTGCTCAACATGGGTATGTCATCGAAAAAGTAGCCGATACCCATATCCACGCAGATTATGTTTCGAGAACCAAGGAATTAGCGGAAGTCACGGGAGCAGCACATTTGATGATTGATTTGGCAAATGTTAATTATAACTTTACACCTATTAAAAATGGCGTAGAACTGGATTTAGGAAAAACAACCATAAAGGTCATTCATACCCCAGGTCATACTCTTGAAAGTACCTCGTTTCTAATTGAAAACAGTGCTTTACTGACAGGAGATACTTTATTTACAGATAGCGTTGGACGACCTGATTTGAAAGCCAACGAACAGGAAACATGGTTGAAAGCTGCGATGCTTTATGACTCGCTCCACTTGATTGCAATCTTAAACGATGATATTAAGATTTTACCTGCCCATACCTCAAAGTCAATTGAAATCGGTCAAGAGATTGTTTCAGCAAACTTAGGCCAAATCAAAAAGTCAATTAAGCTGCTATCGCTCGAAAAAGAGAAATTCATTGAAGCTATTTTGTCAAAATTGCCGCCTACTCCTGCTAATTATTTACAAGCAGATTTAGAAGCAGGCGCAAACCGCTGTGCTGTTCAATAAATCTATGAAAAATATACAACAGGGGTTACGGGAAAACTGGCAACAATTTTCGTACTTAGTGATTGTCAATGCTTTTGTAGGTGGTATGCTTGGTCTTGAACGTACAGTTTTACCCCAACTTGCTGAACAAGAATTTGGCATTAGGTCCAAGACCGCCATTTTTTCATTCATCATTACTTTTGGAATCACAAAGGCGATTTGTAATTATTTTACGGGCAAATGGGCAAATGTTTTCGGTCGAAAGAAATTACTTGTCTTAGGCTGGGTTTTTGCATTGCCTATTCCTTTTATGCTAATATATGCCGAAAGTTGGACATGGATTGTGCTAACCAATATTTTACTCGGCATTAACCAAGGATTGACGTGGAGCATGGCAGTTGTAATGAAAATAGACCTTGTAGGCGACAAAAACCGTGGCTTGGCGGTTGGCATCAACGAGTTTGCGGGGTATCTATCTGTTGGAGTAGTTGCTTTTCTGACTGGCTTTCTGGCCGAACAATATGGCGTTAGACCTTACCCTTTTTATATCGGTATTTTATTTTCGTTTTTAGGGCTTGGAATAAGCATTTTTAAGGTTCAAGACACGGGACATCACGTATTAAAAGAAACACAATTAAATAACAAAACTCTTCTCCCTCATCCATTCTTAGATACCTCCTTTCGGCATAAATCGTTGAATGCCATTACCCAAGCAGGTTTGACCAATAATCTTAACGATGGTATGATATGGGGGCTTCTCCCCTTACTGTTGCTCAATCAGCACTTTGAACCTACCACTATTGGGGCGATTGCAGCGGTATATCCTTCGGTTTGGGGAATCGGTCAGTTATTTACGGGAAGATTATCTGATATTTATTCCAAAAAGCTACTTCTATTCTGGGGGATGCTGATACAAGGCTTAGCGATTCTGTTTTTGGCTTTTGCTTCTACATTTACCCATTTTATACTCATAGGAGTCACCTTGGGGTTGGGTACTGCACTGGTTTATCCAACATTCCTAAGTGCTATTGCTGATTACACCAATCCAACGCAACGAGCCGAATGTTTAGGAACATTTCGTTTCTGGCGAGATTTAGGGTATGCCATCGGAGCTTTATTGACAGGCACAGTCGCTGATGCCTTCGGTGTGAATATGTCCATTACGTTTATTGGTGTACTGACCATTATTTCGGGGGCTATTATTTTACTGAGAATGGATAATCAAAGTGCTTTACCTAATTCATAAATTTCTTTCAACTTATAACCCCAGCTTTGTAGCGGCATTATGTTGCTTGATGTCTTCGATACGGGTGTATCGCTGAATCATAGCACTTGTTTTATGCTTCGATTGGCGCATGATTTCTGAGTCATCGGCTCCATTGATTTTGGCAATTGTAATAAACGATGCTCGAAGGGAGTGGGCTGAATATCGGCCACCTATATACTTTTTGACTGTGTCATAAACAGTCATGTCATTAAGTCGTTCTTCCGTGATTTTATCGCCTTTTCGCACTCGAACAAACAGTGGCCCTGTTGGTCTCTCCAAACGTCCAATCCAATTTTTTAGATTTCGTATCGGGCAAAAATCGACTTCTGGGCTATAAAAAAAAGCTTTCTCCTCCGATTCGCCGTATGGGTTAGTCTTACTCTTTGATAAGGAAATAATAACTCCATCCTCATTGAATTGTACGTCTTCGATATTCAAACTCACCAATTCCGACCGGCGATAAGCTCCTGCAAATCCAATTAACAACAAACATTTGTCACGCAAACCTGCGTTAGTATTTGTGTCTATTCCTTGCAAAATAGTTTTCAAGTCCTTCATCTTAAAAGCAGGAGCTTGCTTTTGTCGAACGCCATTGGTACGCTTGATGCCTTCCATCACTGCACGAAAAGCTTTGTCTTTGGTAGGCAAGTCCAAATTGCTTAGTTCGTGTAGTTTACTAATTGCTGCCAATTTTCGATTGATGCTTGCCCACTTGTGGGTATCAGCTAAATGCGACACGTAAGCGGCCAGCGTTACAGCTGAAACGGGTAAGTCAGTTTGACCATGTTCAACGCACCAGCCTTTAAAATCCTTAATGTCCGATTTGTAGGCCCGTTGGGTGTTGGCCGCCCCCTCTAAACCCTTGCGGGCGTAGTCGGCCATTTTTTGAAAAAGCACTTCACTGACAGGGAAAGACCGACCTATCTCAATTTCCGTGATTTCATTGGTCATCTCCATCGCTTTTTTTGTATTCATTCCACTTTTCCCAATCAGCTGGACGTAACAAACTTTTGATATATTCATCCATCCCAAGGTCACGACGCTCCATCACATGACGCCGAAATGGCCAAGTAGATTTCGCCGCTTCAAAACCTTCCTTCCTAAAAGTATTTCTTACTCTTTCGGGCAAGCCTTCTAACCAATCCTCAAAATCTTCAATCGTCTCTTCACCTCTGGCAAGGCTCATATAGCGATACGACGCATTTCCAAAATTGAAGAATAAGACCAAGAAGTCAAATCGGTCGGAAGGGCTTTCCACCAAGGCGTCTATCTGATTTTGCTGTGTCTGCTTGTGAGGGTGTTTGACGTAGATGAGTTTTTCAAGTTCTGTTCGGGACATAATTTTAAGTTTTTCACAAAGATATTATTACTTACGATAAGTAAAGGTTATCGTAAGTAATAAAAAATTATTACGATTACATTTCTTATAAGGTGGTATTAGCGTTTCCTTCGTTTAATCTGAAAATTATGTAAAAAGTATCGAAAAAAATGTAACCTTCTATTCCCTTGCATATTCGTACATTTGTCGCTATCAAAGCATAGTGTAATGAAGCAAATCATCAAGCGCACATTTTGCCTTTACTTAGCCATCCAAGTGTTGTTTGCCAGCACAGGGTTTGCTATGTATGAGCATTGGTGTTTGATGAAGGGAACAAAGACAGTTTCTTTTGTTCATGAAGAAAAATGTCAGAAAGTAAGCCATAAAGCCAGTCATAAAAGGTCTGGGTGTGGAGACAGTTTTAAGCGTAGCAAGTGCTGTTCGGACAAAGTGTCTTACTATAAAATTCAAACCCCTTCGGCTGACGGCAGTTCGGTACATTTCATAAGTCAGCACATTGATTTAGTATCTATTTTCAATCCTATTTATTTCTCTTCAAGGGCTTGGCTTAGTCAAACCGTTTCGTTCCGTTTACCGCATTTTTACAGCCCTGCGCCACCACTTCACGGGCGTAGTATGCTCATTTTTGTACAATCCTTCCTGATTTGATTAGGTAAAATGCCCACTGTGGGCTGATGGCAACCTTTCGGGTTGCTTTTTGGTGTTTTCTTTTTCACCATGATTACCTAATTTATCATGTCTTCCTACCTACGTTTCTTAGAAAAATTATGAAACTGTACATCAAAAATATGGTGTGCAGTCGCTGCAAAACTGTGGTTCGTCAAGAACTTGAAGCACTTGGACACCAAGTATTAGCAATCGAATTGGGCGAAGTAGTACTCGAAAAGCCAGCAACCGAAATGCAACTCAGCCAAATTTCGGAACGATTACAAATGCATGACTTTGAATTGTTGAGTGACAAAAAACAACAGCTAATTGAGCGAGTCAAAACGGTTATCGTTGAATTGGTTCACCTCCAAAATGACGGGCTTCGACGGATGAAACATTCGGATTACATCACGGAAAAAGTAAGTCGAGATTACCGATACCTCAGTACACTTTTCTCAGAAGTGGAAGGTATTACCATTGAGCAGTATTTAATCAATCAGAAATTAGAACGGGTAAAAGAACTACTGGTCTATGATGAATTGACTCTTTCACAAATCGCTGATTTACTTAATTATAGTAGTGTAGCTCACCTCTCAGCACAGTTCAAGACCATCACGGGAATGACCCCAAGTCAGTTTAGAAAAATTCGGGATAAGAAAAGGAAGCCACTGGACGAGGTATAACAAAAAACAAAAACATGAAACGGAACGATTTTTTAAAAACACTTGGATTTGGAACGGCAGGAGTGCTGGTCGGCGAGAGTTTGTTGTCTGGTTGTATGAATCACGACATGGCGACAATGAATATGACAACGGCTCCTACCGTGGTTGAGGGTGCATTTAATACGAGCTTACCCATTCCCGAAACTATTACTTCGGGAACAGCACTGAATGCCCGCAGTCAAAATGCCGCAATTTTGGCGGGAAAATCCAGTCAAGTATTGGGGTACAAAAACGGCATTTTAGGACCCACTTTTCGGGTACAGCGTGGCAGTACAGTTACGATTCCTTTTACCAATGGCCTGTCAGAAGAAACTAATATTCACTGGCATGGTTTGCTTGTACCTGCTGCGATGGATGGTCACCCCAGCCAAATGGTGACGGCAGGGCAGTCCTTCAATTATACTTTTAAGATTGACCAAGCGGCAAACATGGCTTGGTATCACCCACACCCACATGAAAAAACGGGTAAACAAGTTTTTACAGGGTTGGCAGGAATGTTTATCGTCGAAAGCCCCGAAGAAAAAGCGTTGAATTTACCTTCGGATGCCTACGAACTACCCTTAGTGATTCAGGATAAACGATTGGATGCCAATGGGGCAATCATGTATAGCCCAACCTTAGAAGAGGTAATGATTGGTTACATGGGGGAAACCATTACGGTCAATGGTGTGAGCTCCCCTTTTCAGCCTGTTACAACTCGAATGTATCGTCTTAGAGTTTTGAATGGCTCAAACGGACGAATGTACAATTTAGCATTGAGCAACGGCAATTCTTTCATGGTTATTGGTTCAGACGGCGGCTTACTTCCTGCTCCTGAGACCGTTACAAGTCTATTACTTGCCCCAGGCGAACGAGCTGATTTATTGGTGGATTTTAGCAAAATAGCTCTCAACAGCGAAGTGTACTTGCAGAGTAATTCTTTTTCGGGAGTGAGTTCACAAGGAAGCCAAACCTTCAAAATCTTGAAGTTTATGGTGAGCAAAACTGAAACGGATATATTCAAAATGCCAACCTCGCTCAATTCTATAATGTCTCTATCAAGTGCTTCTGCTACCAAGACCCGCACCTTCGATATTGGGGTAATGATGGACATGACTTCTGGAAGCCACGGTGGAACAATGGCTATGAAAGGGATGCACACGATTAACGGGAAGATTTTCAATATGGATCGCATTGATGAAAGCGTAGCCCTGAACAGCACCGAAATCTGGGAATTTGACAACACAATGGGTGACGAACCACATCCCATGCACTTACATGGTGTGTTTTTTCAAGTTGCGAGTCGAACAGGTGGACGAGGAAATATCCAACCCCACGAAAAAGGATGGAAAGACACGGTTTTGGTCATGCCCGGCGAAAAAGTATGGATTATCGCTAAGTTTGAGAAGGCAGGGAAGTTTGTATTTCATTGCCATAACCTCGAACATGAAGATGACGGGATGATGCTCAATTTTGAAGTTAAATAGTATCCTTATACACATTCGACTAATATTTTCATTAACCTTTCAATACAATGCTTAGTAGAATAATTTTAATACTTTTCATTGTCACTACGGTCGCCCGTGGGCAACAAGCCCTATTCCCCAACAAAGGTATTCAACCTGCCATTTACGTAGGTGAAAACGAATCCATAGAAATGGTATTCGGTAAGGGGAATGCGTTTTATTACGCTTCTTCCCAAAATAAAGGTCAGTCTTTTACGATGCCAAGCTTGGTTGACAGCTTGCCGGGATTGCATTTAGGCGTGTCAAGAGGGCCACAAATTGCATCTTCTCATCTTTCCACGGTGATTACTGCCATAGATAAGAAGGGTGATTTGTATGCCTACGTACTTAATCGTAAAACAGGCAAATGGCAAAACCGCCTTATTATCAATGATATACCAGAAATTGCCAAAGAAGGTTTCAATGCCTTAGCGAGCGATGGTAAGGGTACTTTTTTTGTGGTTTGGCTTGACCTGAGAGACGATAAGAAAAACAAGATTTTTGGCGCAATTTCTAAGGATGGCGGTCAAACGTGGAGTAAGAATAAACTTATCTATCGTTCACCTGATTCGACAGTCTGTGAGTGTTGTCAGCCCTCCATTCTTATGAAAGACAAACAGGTAGTTGTAATGTTCAGGAACTGGATTAGTGGTTCACGAGATATGTATGTAACGACTTCAAAAGATGAAGGAAACACTTTTCAACCCGCCGTAAAAATGGGAAATGGAACATGGAAACTCAACGCCTGCCCAATGGACGGTGGAGGAATCAGCTTGAATACAAACGGCGTATTAACGACGGTATGGCGGCGAGAAAATCAACTATTCACTGCAAAGTTGGGCGAACCTGAACAATTCCTCGCCCAAGGGCGAAATGCTTCCATTGCGGCCAGTAACCAAAACACGTTTATCGCATGGCAAAATCAAGGTCAAATTTGGTTGAGCCAATCTGGGCAAAAAGAACCGATGACATTAGGTACTGGTAGATTTCCGAGAGTCGCTATACTCAATGAGCAACAGGCTTTCTGTACATGGGAGGATAATGGCATCATAAAAGGGCTGGTTTTAAATAGCAATGCGAAGTAAAATAACGACATGACAATAAAGTAAATATTTGGAAATAGTATGGTAGAAAAACTCATTCATTTTGCCCTGCACAACAAATTGATTGTGATGGTACTGGCGTTGGGCTTGTTCGGTTGGGGCGTGTATTCTGTCCGAACAAACCCCATTGATGCTATCCCGGATTTGTCCGAAAATCAGGTCATTGTTTTCACTGAATGGATGGGTCGTAGTCCTCAACTCATTGAAGACCAAATCACTTATCCATTGGTTTCAAACTTACAAGGAATACCCAGCATCAAAAATGTACGGGGTACTTCTATGTTCGGGATGAGCTTTGTTTACGTCATTTTTGAGGACAATGTAGATGTCTATTGGGCAAGAACACGAGTGATGGAACGACTCAATTATGCCCAACGATTACTTCCACAGGGAGTAACGCCTTCATTAGGCCCCGATGGCACAGGTGTAGGACACATTTTTTGGTATCACCTCGAAGCCCCGGGCATGGACTTAGGGGAGCAACGAGCCTTACAGGATTGGTATGTCAAATTTGCCCTACAAACCGTAAAAGGGGTTAGTGAAGTGGCTTCTTTCGGCGGCTTTGGCAAACAGTATCAAATCAACATTGACCCCTACAAGCTTAATTACTTTAATGTCCCGCTGATGGATGTATTGAATTCTATTCGTAAGAATAATAATGATGTAGGCGGTCGAAAATTTGAAATGTCAGACATGGCCTACATCGTGCGGGGATTGGGTTACATCAAAAATGTCAAAGACATTGAAGATATACCCGTAGGAAATTATGGCTCCATTCCTGTGAGGGTAAGAGATGTAGCAACCGTTCAAATGGGTGGAGAGCTCCGTTTGGGCATTTTCGATGTAAATGGTGAAGGCGAAGTAGTGGGTGGAATCGTGGTGATGCGTTACGGTGAAAATGCTGATGCTGTTATCAAGGACGTAAAAATCAAGATGAAGGAAGTCGAAAAAGGGCTTCCGCCAAACGTCAAATTTAAGGTTTCCTATGACCGCAGCGAGCTGATTGAAGCGGCAGTAGAGTCAGTAAAAGGAACCTTGATTGAAGAAATGATAACCGTTTCGATTGTAGTTCTCATCTTTTTGCTGCACTGGCGCAGTGCCTTAATCATTCTGATACAGTTACCGATTTCAGTGGCTATTGGCTTTATTCTGCTCAATGCCTTTGGTATTTCTTCAAACATCATGTCGTTAACGGGTATTGCTTTGGCTATTGGCGTGGTAGTAGATGACGGCATCGTGATGGTTGAAAATGCGTATAGGCATCTTTCAGAAGCCCAATTGGATAAAGAAAAAAATCAAAGTATATGAGTTGGTTTAAAATTAAATTTCGAGTCTCAAAAGACCCACTTACTCCCGATGAACACTCGGAGATTATCGAAAAATCATCGAAACAGGTAGGCCCTGGGGTATTTTTTTCGACGATTGTGACGATTGCTTCTTTCTTGCCCGTCTTTTTGCTGACGGGTATGGAAGGCAAGCTGTTTTCTCCTTTGGCTTGGACTAAGACATTTATCCTTCTCGTTGATGCTTTTTTGGCAATTACCCTAACGCCTATACTAATTGTTCTACTACTTCGGGGGAAATTGAAGCCCGAAAGTGCCAATCCAATCAACCGATTCCTCGAAAAAATCTATACCCCTATTCTAAAATGGTGCTTAAAGTATCGTAAAACCACCATTAGTATTAACATATTGGCCTTGGCCGTTAGTGTTCCAATGATGCTAAATTTAGGAACGGAATTTATGCCTCCACTCGACGAAGGTTCGCTGCTCTTCATGCCTGTCACTCTCCCAGACGTATCAAATTCAGAAGTAAAACGCCTGCTGCAAGTCCAAGATAAATTGATGAAAACCGTGCCCGAAGTAAGCCACGTTATGGGAAAGGCAGGTCGAGCCAACACCGCTACCGACAATTCACCTATCAGTATGCTGGAAACGATAGTACTGCTCAAACCCAAAAGTGAATGGCGGGAAGGCAAAACCAAAGATGACATCATCAACGAACTAAACGCCAAACTGCAAATTCCTGGCGTAACCAATGGCTGGACGCAGCCCATCATCAACCGTATCAATATGCTTTCGACGGGAATTCGCACCGATGTGGGTTTGAAGGTGTACGGGCAAAGTTTAGATTCAATCAATCGAGTGTCGCAGATGCTCAAAAAACAATTGGATGGCATTGACGGGATAAAAGACTTATATGTTGAACCCATTACAGGTGGTAAATACATTGATATAATAGTCAAAAAGGAGGAAATCGGGCGTTATGGATTGAGTGTTGATGACGTAAACATGATTGTAGAAAGTGCCTTGGGAGGTATGATTCTAACTACTACCGTAGAAGGTCGTCAACGTTTTACGGTCAATGCTCGATTTGCCCAAGACTTCCGAAACAATATTCAGGCTCTAAAACGAATGCAGGTTCAAACCGCAAGCTACGGCCCAATTCCCTTGGATGCCGTTGCCGAAGTGAAAATTTCAGAAGGGCCACCTATGATTAACTCAGAAAATGCCATGCTTCGGGGTACTGTACTTTTCAATGTCAGAGACCGAGATTTAGGAAGTACCGTGGAGGAAGCGATGAAGAAATTGGAATCTTCGGTAAAAAAACTGCCAAAAGGTTATTTTATTGAATGGAGTGGGCAATGGGAAAACCAGATTCGTGCCAATCGTACCCTCAAAATTATCCTGCCCATCGTGCTGGTCATTATCTTCTTTGTGTTGTATTTCACCTACAACTCCATGAAAGAGGCGCTAATTACCATGATTACCGTACCATTTGCCCTCATTGGCGGGGTATATATGGTGTATTTCTACGGGGTCAATCTTTCGGTAGCGGTGGCAGTGGGTTTCATTGCTCTGTTCGGTATGGCTATCGAAACCGCTATGCTTATGACGATTTACCTCAATGAAGCTATGCAAAATTTGGTGTTTGCCAAAGGTAATTCAAAAGACACCATCACTAATGCGGATATTCGAGAATATGTGATTAGGGGAGCAGCCCAACGACTTCGCCCCAAACTCATGACCGTTTCTGTTTCTTTGTTTGGTCTAATTCCGATTCTGTGGGCAACGGGCGTAGGTTCAGATGTGATGCTCCCTATTACGATTCCGCTCATTGGCGGTACAATTACTTCTACAATTTATGTGCTATTGGTTACACCTGTTGTGTTTGAGATGACCAAAGAATGGGAGCTAAAACGCTACGGAAAAATTGAACTTTATGATGTTAAAGAGTAAAAAGCCATGGTTAGCAGTAGGGCTATTGCTCTATGCTATTGTTTGCGAAGCGCAACAAAAACTGAATTTGAGCGGGATACTCCATCGAATTGAGGAAACCCACCCTGATTTGAAAATGATGGACGCCAAAGTCAAAGAACTGGATGCGTATGCCGAAGGTGCTCGAAACTGGGAAGCCCCCAAATTTGGTGCGGGATTCTTTATGACCCCGTACAACTATATGATGTGGAGTCGGGCGGGTGCATTATACCACGAAGGCATGAATCAGGGCATGGGATCATTTATGGTTCAGGGCGAACAGATGATACCCAATCGTAAAATGCTTGATGCCGAAGAACGCTATATGAAATCTATGTCGGGTATGGAAGTCGCTCAAAAAGGTGTAATGCGAAATATGCTTTTCTCGGAAGCTAAAATGGCATATTACCGTTGGCTGGTATTGGAAAAAAAGAAAAATGTGTTGAAAGAAAGTCAAAACCTACTCAAATATATGATTGAGTCGGCAGAGGTTCGGTACAAATACAATCAGGAGAAACTAAGCAGCATTTACAAAGCCAAAGCTGCCCTCTTAGATTTAGACCGCATGAACCTGATGTTTGACGGCGACATTCGTCAGCAAAAAGTAATGCTCAATACGCTCATGCTGCAAGATCGAGCCACTGATTTCCAGATTGACACGCTTTCTTTGACCTATCTGTACCCAAATACTCCGTTAAATTTGGATACCAATGCCGTAATAAACCGCAGTGATTTGAGGGTGATTGACCAAAACCTGACCATTTCCCGCTACAAACAGGAGGTGGAGTTTCAGAAACTCAAACCCATGGTCGGTGTACAGTACGGCCACATGTTCGCTTTTGGTAACCAATGGCAGTTTACGCTTATGGGTATGGTCACGATTCCTTTTGCCAAATGGTCAAGCCGACAAATTAAAGCCAATATTAAAGGGCTTGATTATCAACGACAGGCCTATAATAAACAACGTGAAGGTTTGACTAATCAGATTTTGGGGAATTTGGCTGATCGTCAGGTAATGATGCAATCATACCAAGCCCAAATTAAGCAATACGAAAACGAGCAGTTTCCCGCTTTGCGCAGACGTTATCAAAGTACCTTATTGGCTTACGAACAGAACACCGACGAATTGTTCATGGTACTTGATGCGTGGATGGAGCTCAAAATGGCTCGTATGAACCAGTTAGATTTATTACAACAACTACTGCAAGCACAGGTAGAATATGAAAAAGAATTGGAAAAAAGATAACTGCCTCGTTTGGCTTGTTTTTGTCTTGTTCGTTGGTTTATCGGGTTGTCAATATATCAACCAATATTTCCAAAAAGGCGAAGACAAACCAAAAGATGTGTATGCCTGCCCCATGAAATGCGAAGGCAACAAAACCTACGACAAACCTGGACCCTGTCCTGTTTGCGGTATGGATTTGGTAAAAGTGCCTAACCACCAAACCCACGGCGATACAGCAACGGTTATGATGGGGCAAATGAAAAAAGCAGGCAAGCAATATTACTGTACCATGAAATGTGAGGGCGAGAAAACCTACGATAAACCTGGTTCCTGTCCCGTGTGCGGTATGGATTTAGTCGAAAAAAAAGAAGCTGTCTCGGCTGAAAAAGCTGTTTATACCTGCCCTATGCACCCTCAAATTCAGAAAGACAAAGCAGGTTCTTGCCCGATTTGTGGGATGGACTTAGTAAAAAAAGGAGGTGCTACCGAAGCACTTTCGTCCAATGACAGTTTAGCGATTCTGGTGAAGCCTACTTATGAATATGTGTTGAGTGGCGTAAAAACTACCCAGCCAGAGCACCGCTCTCAAAAAATGGTGGTCAATGCCTTTGGTTTTTTGAGTTATGATGCACGGGCCTTAAACAGTATTGCCACCCGCTTTGGTGGTCGAATAGAGCGCCTGTATGTACGGTATCCGTTCCAAGCGGTGAACAAGGGGCAGAAAATCATGGACATTTACAGTCCAGAAATTGTAACAGCCCAACAAAACTTGATTTTTTTGTTACAAAACGATGCTGATAATCAGGTTTTAATAGAAAGTGCCAGACAACGACTATCGCTGTTGGGCTTAACTTCTGAGCAAATAAAGGCTGTCGAACAAAACAAAAAACCAACGATGCAATTGAGCATTTACAGCCCGTATAATGGTGTGATTGTCGAGCGTGGTGTTGGGGGGGCGGCCCCAATGCCTTCACCTTCGGGTGGAAGTGGCAGCATGAGCAGCGGGATGGGCAGTTCAAAAACTGGTTCGTCAATTGCGCCGCCACCTGCCGCTCAAAACGGTGAATTGACCCTCAAAGAAGGTATGTACGTGCAAAAAGGACAACGTTTATTCGATGTACAAAGCACCGGTACGGTCTGGGCAATGCTTGAATTTTACCCAACTGATGTACCCAAAGTCAAAGTAGGTCAGTCGGTGATGATTATGTTGGAAAACAACGAAGAAAACCAGTTTTTCGGTAAAGTAAACTACCTCGAACCCATGATTTCGGCCACCAATCGCAATCCACAGGCAAGGGTATATCTGAGCAATCCAAATGGCAAATTGAAAATCGGTTCATTGGTCAATGCCTCTATCAATGCTGGCAGTCAAGCTGCATTATGGGTGCCGACGACTGCCTTACTTGATATGGGCAGAACCAAAACCGCATTTGTGCAGGAAAAGGGAGCGTTCCGCTCCCGTACGGTCAAAACAGGCTTACAACAAGGGAACTGGATTCAGATACTATCTGGACTTTCGGGCCAAGAAACGATTGCTGAAAACGCCCAATTCCTTATGGACAGCGAAAGCTTTGTAAAATCTAACGAACTCTCAATGCAATGAAAAGACGAGCATTTATCAATACCGCAGGTTTAATGGGGCTAACGGTGCTTTGGGAATCGTGCAAACCTAAAAGTGCCGAAAAAGTACCTGACAATGTATTTTATACCTGCTCAATGGACCCACAGGTGATGGAAAAGAAGCCTGGTACCTGCCCGATTTGCAAGATGGCTTTGACCAAAATTGTCATTGACCCCAACATGAAAAATCAGGGCTTAAAACTAAGTGACCAACAAAAACAACTGGCAAACGTACAGGTAGAAACGGTAGCCCTGCGGCCACTCGGTGAAGAAATTACGCTGGCGGCCATGCTCACCGAAAACAAAGACAAACTCTCAACCGTCACGGCTCGGATACCTGGGCGTATTGAAAGGCTGTTGATACGCAACGTAGGCGAATTTGTACGAGTCGGACAACCCATTTACGATATATACAGCGAAGAACTCTCGGCTTCGCAAAGGGATTTCTTGATTGCTTCGCAAAAACAGAAAGTGCTGAAAGACACAGACATCAACTTTAAACAATTAGTTGAAGCTGCCAAGAATAAATTGGTACTCTGGGGAATGACCGATGCCCAAATTGCTGAATTGGAGAAGTCAGAACAACCCAACAACAAGCTAACCGTGAACAGCAAATATGCAGGTGTAGTGAGTGAAGTTCTTGCCGAAGAGGGTTCATACCTCAGCGAAGGCAGCACCGTCTTGAAGCTCTCCGACCTGAGTATGCTATGGGCAGAGGCACAATTGTACGTCACCGAATTGCCATTTCTCAATCAAACAAAGGAAGCCCTTGTGGAGATTCCGTACTATGCTGACCGCATCATTAAGGGGCGGGTTAATTTTGTCAATCCTGAGTTGATGCCTTCGAGTAAAATCGTCACAATTCGGGTGGACATTCCAAATGGAAAACGAGAGTACCAGACAGGTATGCAAGCCTACATCACCCTGAAAGGCAAGGTAAAAAATACCATAGCTGTACCCACTAACGCTCTTATTCAGGACACCAACGGCGTTACGGTCTGGTTAGAAAACGCTGACGGTGCTTTTGAAAGCCGCATGGTGAGCGTCGGCACGACCAACAAAGACTATACCGAAATCACCGAAGGCTTGCGAGCAGGTGAAAAGGTTGTGGTGTCGGGAGCGTATTTGCTCAACAGCGAATACATTTTCAAAAAAGGCAGCAACCCAATGGAAGGGCACGTAATGTAAGATAGATGAAAGCATGTTGTCAAACAGGAAATGAGCCCCCTCAAAAGTGGAAAAAGTATCTCAAATGGATGATTATTATCATTTATAGGAGGGCTGGTTCTATTTGTAACTTTCCAGAAGTGAACCAATTTTTAAAATTTTAATTAACAATCAATTTCAATCAAAATGAAAACAAACCAATTATTCCGAATCGGGGCTTTTATCGCCCTATTGTCTATTGTATCAACATTTGCCTTTGCCCAATCCAATTACAAACATCCTTTTAGTATTGGTAAAGATGGTAAGGTTACGGACAGCAAAGGCACAAGTGTGGGGCTGGTAACCAAGGACCAAATCATCAAAGACCATGAGGGACATAAAATTGCCTTTGTGGATGGAGAGGGTAACTTGATAGATGCCAAGACCAACAAAAAAATGGGTAGTATGGGAAAAGATGGAAAAAGCTATTACAATGCCAAGGGAGAGTTAGAATTTACCATCAAGGATAATCCCGACGAAACTTGTGACATTATAGATGCCAAGGGAAAAGTAATTGGAAACGTCCATGATAGCTTAAAAGGTGTTGCCTGCGCTATCCACTGCTTCCAAAACGGTATGGGTAAGAAAGCCGATGGCAGCCACATGAAACACTAATTTTTTGTATTCAATTGACTCCAACCCGCCATCCTAAAATACGCTTGTATTTTAGGATGGCACAAAACCTACAAAAATGGAAACCCTAATCGCACTCTCCTTAATCAGTGTGGCTTTATTATCATCTTGCAACAACCAAACGAAAGAACAAAAAGAAGTTGCTAATGAAACTATTGCAGCGACCACACCCGAAACCACAACAGACGAAAAAGCATCTGTACAAAAATTCGTTGCTGGCTATTTGGATTTAAAAAATGCACTGGCAAACGACAATGCCATTGATGCAGAATCAGCGGCAAATGCAATGATGGCCACGATGAGCGGTTTAGATGAATCGGGTTTTACGGCTAATCAAAAGAAAGTATATGATGCCGTAAAAGAAGATGCCAGAGAGAACGTCGAACACATTGCCGAAAATGCCAAAGATATAGACCACCAACGAGAACATTTTGAGATGCTGAGTGGGGATATATACGATTTGGTAAAGGCCTTCGGAAGCGAAAAGCCACTCTATAAGGACTATTGCCCCATGTACAATAACAAAAACGGGGCGTTTTGGTTAAGCGAAACCAAAGAAATCAAAAATCCTTACATGGGTAAATTGATGTCGTCTTGTGGAAAGGTGCAAGAAGAAATAAAGTAGCCACACACGTGAAGACTTCTAAGAAAATAGTAGTAGGGCTATTTATCATTTTGGTAGGCATACAGTTCATACGACCTGACTCCAATAATGATAATCGTGTCATGGCTACCGATTTTATTAAAACCTATGAAGTACCAACTCAAATAGGTAGTGTTCTTAGAAGATCTTGCTATGATTGCCATAGCAACAACACCGAATATCCGTGGTATTCATCCATACAACCGATGGGTTGGCTAATAAACAAGCACATCAGCGAGGGCAAAAAGAATTTGAATTTCAGTGAGTTTGGGACTTACTCTCAAAGAAAACAAGTCAGTAAGTTGAAATCTATCGCAAAACAAATAGAGCAAAACAAAATGCCTCTGCCATCTTATACCATGATTCACCAGAATGCCATACTTACCTCAAACGAAAAAAGTCTAATAGTAACTTTTGTAAACAACTTGACCCAATGAAAAAACCACTTATTCTCGCACTTTTAGCAGCAAGCCTTTCGGCGAATGCCCAATTAAACTTTCCCCCAGCCAGCCCCGAAGCACATTTTACTCAACAGGTGGGGTTTTCTCGAATTACAGTCAAATACGAACGTCCTTTGGCTCGTGGGCGCAAAATCATGGGCGGTTTAGTCCCCTATAACGGCGAACTCTGGCGAACAGGTGCAGGCGATTGTTCAACCATTAAATTTAGTGAAGACCTTACTATGGGTGGCCAAAAAGTACCCGCAGGAAACTACTCGCTTTTCTCAATCCCCGCTGCGGATGAATGGACAATTGTACTGAATCGTGATACGACCATGCACGGTACAGGTGGGTACGACCAAGCAAAAGATTTGGTACGATTCAAAGCAAAACCTGAAACAACGAATCGTTTTTATGAAGCCTTTACAATTGAAATACAGGATATTGTTAAAAACAACGCCAACCTGTATTTGACTTGGGAAAATACTTCGGTGAAAATTCCGATTCAGACGACTGCCGATGAGAAAATCATGGCCGACATCAAGAAGAAAATTGTAGATGAAAAAGGCACTCGCCCTATGCTCTTATTTCAAGCGGCTAACTATTACTATGAAAATGATAAGGACATAAATCAGGCATTGACATGGATTCAGCAAACCACGGCGCAAGAAGCCAAAGCTAATTTTTTATTGACCCAAGCCCGAATCCAGATGAAAGCTGGCAAACACAGCGAGGCCATAGAATCCGCAAAAAAATCGGCAGAAGTAGCTCGGGCTGATAAAAACGAAGCTGCTGCCAAAATCGCTGAGGCGTTTATTGCCGATATGAATAAAATGCACGGTGGAGCCAATGGAGCATAAACACTAAAACCGATTGTTTCTATGAGCGACACCACCTACATCCCTGCCCTACGATTCAACTGGTTGACGAAAGTATATGACCCGTTGATTCAATGGACAATGCCCGAAAAGCAGTTTAAAAATGACCTAATCCGAGAAGCAGGTATCGAAACAGAATTCCATGTCCTTGACTTTGGCTGTGGAACAGCTACGCTTTCGATGATGACTAAATCAAAACACCCTTCGGCATTTGTCACAGGTGTGGATGTAGATGCAGAAGTACTGGCAATTGCCCAGCATAAATTACGAAATTTCCCATATCCTATTCGCCTTGATCAATATGACGGCATGAAACTACCTTATCCCGATGAAACATTTGACCGAGTGATTTCGAGCTTAGTATTTCATCACCTCACCCCCATTCAGAAAGCAAAAGCCTTACAAGACATCAAACGAGTATTGAAATTCGATGGTGAGCTATTTATAGCAGATTGGGGAAAAGCCGAAAACAGCCTAATGAGAGGGTTATTTTATGGTGTGCAATTGTTAGACGGTTTCAAAACCACCCGTGACAATGTAGCAGGTTTGATGCCTTCTTACCTACTCGAAGCTGGTTTTTTAAGTGCCAAAGTGTTGAAAAAATACCGCACTGCATTTGGAACATTAGAACTATTTAGAGCTAAGAAATGAACCTATGATGGCAGCTATCATTTTACAATCCGAAGTAACTTGCCCAAACTGTGGTCATCAAAAAACAGAAACTATGCCCACAGATGCTTGTCAATTCTTTTATGAATGTGAGAAGTGTAAAACTATTTTGAAGCCCAAAAATGGCGATTGTTGTGTTTATTGCAGTTATGGCGATACACCTTGTCCACCTATTCAACAAAACCAAACTTGTTGCTGATGAACACCAACCTGAGCCATATCATCAACCAATACAAGTCCGATCAAGAATCGGTGTATAACACATGGTTCATCAACAACGAAGAACGTCTGAAAGCCTTTCGTTCTATTCGGCGAGGTGTACAGCAAATCGTGGCCGACATCAAGCAAGGCAAGTTTCCTAATGATTTCAGAGGGTCTTCGCTCGAATTTGTATTGAACTGCATTACTGAACAAAAACAGGTTTTTGAGGGGGCTTCACACCCATTTTATTGGAAACCCAAGCTCAGAATACCAGACATTTACGAAAATCAAGACCACAAAAAAGCCTTTGGGCAATTTCTGGAAAACTGCCTCAATGCCACCAAAGAAGAACAGCTGCTTCGAGAAATCATTCGCTTAGATGAACTCAAAATCAAAGGTTTGGGGCCTTCTGTGGCTAATATTCTGTATTTCCTTCATCCCACGTTTATTCCGCCGTTCAATACGGCTATTCTAAACGGCTTTAATTACTTGTTTAAAGACAAGAAAAAATTGGGTTCGTGGTCCGAGTTTCTGAAAATGCGAGAGGTGATGCTCAAAACCAACCAAGAATACCGAAATGAACTTTCGTCTGACTTGGGAGCTTTGGCTGGATTGCTTTTTGAAATTGGTACACAAAAAATGATACTGGGCAACGACGAATACCTTTCTGCCGAAGAACGACAGAAGTTGGAAAAACTCATTGAAAAACGCCATCGTGAAGTCCAAACCGAGCGTCAGGACGATAACCTGCACACCGAAATGCAGTACCATTTGCTTAAAATCGGTCAAGCATTGGGTTATGATGCTTTTCCTGCCACAAACGACCAATCAAGAAGTTACGATGGACACAAGTTTTCATTCTTATGCCAAGCCGTTTTCCCATCCATTAAGTGTGATATCGAAACCCGCAACACCATTCGATTGATTGATGTGCTTTGGTTTGAGAAAGACACCGACAATGTACTGGCAGCGTTCGAGGTAGAAAAAAGTACCTCTATCTATTCTGGCATTCTACGTCTGAGCGATTTGTCGTATAGCATAGCCGACGGTGACGAAACGTTTTATTTAGTCGTACCAGACCATCGAGAGAAAGATGTATGTCTGCAATTGGCCCGCCCATCCGTCAAAAGCAACAACGTTCCTATCAAATACATTTTGTTCTCTGAACTTAGAAAAAACTGCGATGCGCTTTGTCGGTTTGGTGACAGCCACCGTATCATGGACAAAATTGCAAAAACTGTATGTTAACTCTTTCACTTTCAATCTATTATTTTTTACCATCAAACAATTCAAACACAATGAAAAAAACAATCGTTTTCGCATTTGCTCTTTTGATTTCGAGTGTAACATTTGCCCAACACGAAGGACACAATATGGCAGCAATGGGTGTTACTCCCGTACTGACAGCTTATTTTAAAGTCAAGAATGCTTTGGTAGCTTCTGATGCCAAAGCTGCTGCTTCCGAAGCCAAAACATTATCGGTTGCTCTAAAAAAGGCAGGTAAAATGGTAGGAGCTGATGCGCTCAAAGCCGCAGATGCCATTACCAAAGCATCAAGTATTGATACCCAGCGAGCACAGCTTGGCTCATTAACTAATGCTGTTTATGCCGCAGCCAAAACCATGAAACCAAGCAGCCCCGTTTACTATGATTTTTGTCCGATGGCCAATGACAACAAAGGTGGCTATTGGTTAAGCGAAAAAAAGGAAATTGCCAATCCTTATTTTGGTGATATGATGCTCAAATGTGGTAAAGTCAAAGAAACGCTTTAATGAAACGAGCGGAACTACACCGTACAATTCGCAAGAGTCACCGCTATCTGGGGGTGACTCTTGGTGTTCAATTCTTGTTTTGGACGTTGGGCGGGTTGTATTTTAGTTGGTCAGATTTAGACGATGTCCATGGTGACCACCAAAAAGCCCACATCCATCCCATAAGAGGCAATATTCAATTAGCTCCGCTCTCTGATGTTTTACAAAAGCTCAAAGCGAAGGATAGTGTTAATTTTATTTTCGATACCCACTTGGTTCAGATTTTGAGCGAACCCATCTATCAAATCATCTACTCCAAAGAACATGACCGAGGCAAAAAAATACAATTAGCCAATGCAGTTTCAGGCGAACTAAGACCTGCATTGAGCCGAACCGAAGCCACCCAAGTGGCTCAAAGCAGTTTTACTGATGAGGCAAAAGTAAAATCTGTGGAGTATCTGACTACTACCAATGGACATCACGAATACCGAAAAGAACCCTTACCCGCTTACGCCATTACTTTTGACCACCCCTCTAACACAACGGTTTATGTAAGCACCCAATTAGGCACTGTTCAGAAGTTCAGAAACAACAAATGGCGAGTTTTCGATGTTTTGTGGATGCTCCACACCATGGATTACCAAACCCGTGACCATTTTGGCAATTGGGTGTTAAGAGCATTTTCTGTTTTAGGGCTTATAACTGTCTTCTCGGGATTTTGGTTGTTTTGGTTGAGTCGTAAAAAGAAAATCATAAAACCTTCTCCTGTGTCAAAACACTAACAATTATGGAACACCAGCACTCGACCCACGATAAGCATGACAATCCTGTTGGCCACCACCAACAAACTAACCACACAGGACATCATCCCAAGCATGGAGAAGCAGGTCATGACCATTCGGCTATGATTGAAGACTTTAAACGACGTTTCTATGTAAGTTTAGGATTGACGGTTCCGATTTTGGTGCTGTCTGACATGATTCAACATTGGTTGGGCTTTCAATTGGAATTCGTAGGAAGAAAATACCTGCTTTTGGCACTCTCGTCGGTATTGTTTTGGTATGGTGGCAAACCATTTTTAGAGGGGTGTTTGGATGAACTCAAAAGTCGTCACCCAGGCATGATGACCCTCATTGCCATGGCTATCACTGTGGCTTTTGTGTACAGCGTTGCCACTGTTTTTGGTTTTCAAGGTATGGACTTTTTCTGGGAGCTGGCTACGTTGATTGTAATTATGCTATTGGGACATTGGCTCGAAATGCGTTCAGTGGCCAATGCTTCCAAAGCACTCGAACTTCTCATTCAGATGATTCCTGCGGAAGCTCACGTAATGCACGGAGAAATGTTGCACGATATGCCGTTGAAAGAAGTGACACCTGGGTTTCATATTTTGGTACGCCCTGGCGAAAAGATTCCTGTGGATGGGATTGTTTTGAAAGGAGAAAGTTATCTCAATGAGTCTATGCTTACGGGAGAATCCGCCCCTGTCCTCAAACAAATCGGCGCAAAGGTGATTGCAGGAGCATTAAACGGAAATGGTTCGCTTGAAATAAAGGTAGAACAAACGGGCGAAAGTACCTATTTGGCAAAAGTGATTCAAATGGTACAAGACGCTCAAAACACCAAGTCAAATACCCAACGGCTGGCTGACCGTGCGGCCTTTTGGCTCACCATAGTTGCCTTAGTAATGGGTTTTGGTACGTTGATAGTATGGCTCATGGTGGGTCAATCGTGGGCGTATGCTATCGAACGGATGGTAACAGTCATGGTGATTTCGTGTCCTCACGCACTGGGTTTAGCTATTCCACTGGTAGTAGCTATTTCTACTTCCCTTGCGGCCAAAAATGGATTACTGATTCGCAATCGTACTGCTTTTGAAAATGCTCGTAAGATTTCTACCCTCATTTTCGATAAAACAGGAACGCTCACCACGGGTATTTTTGGAGTCACTCGTATAAGTAGTTTTCTGTCTAATCTTACCAAAAACGACGTTTTGGCGTTGGCAGCAGCGTTGGAACAAAACTCGGAGCATCCCATTGCTACGGGTATCATTGCCGAAGCAAAAGCCCAAAAAGTATCCATCCCAAATGTAGAGGATTTTCAGGCAATTACAGGAAAAGGTGTTTCGGGAAAAGTGAATCAAAAAAATGTATGGGTTGTAAGCCCAGGTTATTTGAGAGAAAACAACTTTAATATTCCAGAAGGGGCAGTCGCTGACGCCTCCGAAACGGTCGTTTTTGTGTTGATTGATAACCAATTAGCTGGCTTTATTTCCCTTGCTGACCAAATCAGGGAATCATCCGCCGAGGCTGTACAAATCTTAAAAAAGCAAGGTATAAAAACGTTCATGCTGACAGGCGACAATCAAAAAGTAGCCGAAACCGTCAGCAAAAAATTGGGTATGACGGGCTATATGGCCGAAATATTACCTCATCAAAAGTTAGAAAAGATAAAGGAACAACAAGCCAACGGAGAGTTTGTGGCCATGACCGGCGACGGTGTTAACGATGCTCCCGCCCTTGCCCAAGCCGACGTGGGCATTGCCGTAGGGTCAGGCACTGATGTAGCCGCCGAAACCGCCGACATTGTTTTGGTAAACAGTAACCCAAAAGATGTTGCCACCTTAATCCAATTTGGTAGGATTACCTATCGAAAAATGATTCAAAACTTAGTGTGGGCTACGGCTTATAATGCCATTACTTTACCATTAGCCACAGGGTTCATACCCGGCATTGTTATCTCGCCTGCCATTGGGGCTGTGTTCATGAGCCTGAGCACGATTATTGTGGCCATTAATGCTCAGACGTTGAAAGTAAAATAATTCAGATGAATTATTTTACTTTCAGATTTTGACTAACCGAAAAGGTATATTACTTCTTCAACATGTAGCCTTTTGAGATTTTGCTTCATTTCTACAAACTTCTTACAGATTTCAAGTACATTTTGCAGGCAAATTCTAATTTTTTCACCATGAAATCTGTAAGAAAATATTTACTCATAGGGTTTATTCCCCTCATTTCAACGGTCTCGACCTTCGCACAAAAGGTGGCTGTTTCGGGCAAAGTGCTGGATGTAAGCAACAAAAACCCCTTACCCTATGTCAACGTTATTCTCAAAAAAGAAGCTGACAGCTCGTTTGTGACTGGGGCGGTGAGCAACGAAGAAGGCATTTTTGTGTTGAACAACATCGTCAAAGGCAACTACTTACTTAGCACTTCATTAGTAGGCTATTTGCCTGTTAGTAAGAAAGTTTCGGTGGGGCAACTGAGTGAGTTTTTAGACCTCGGCAAAATTGAATTGACCGAAAACAAACAACTGCTCGAAGAGGTAAAAGTGATAGGGCAACAAGTGGGTGTATCAAGTAAAATGGACAAACAAACCTACCTCACAAGCGACAACTTGGCACAAAGCGGCGGGTCAGTGTTACAGATGATGAACAACCTGCCCGGCGTAACTACCACGCAAGAGGGTACGCTTCAAATCAGAGGCAGCGATAAAGTAGTAGTGTTGATTGACAGCAAACAAACCGCCTTGACGGGATTTGGTAGCCAGAAAGGTTTAGAAAATATTCCTGCATCAGCTATTGAAAAAATTGAAATCATCAACAATCCTTCAGCCAAGTACGATGCCAATGGTAATGCGGGCATTATCAACCTGATTTTCAAGAAAAACGAACAATTTGGCTGGAATGGCAAGGTAGGGCTTACGGCTGGGCTGGGGGCGTTGTGGCAAAAACAAACAAACTTGCCCAATGTACAACCGCAGTTTCAGGCTACGCCTAAATATAACCCTTCGTTTTCGGTGAATCATCGTAGCCAAAAGGCCAATGTTTTCTTGCAGGGCGACTGGCTTTATACCCAAACACTGAACAAAAACGAGTTCTCGACCCGTACCTATACCACAGGCGAGCGGATAGTGCAGCAACTTGTACGCAATCGTACCACTACTTACGCCACCGTAAAAGCAGGTTTAGATTATACTTTCGACAAAAACAATACACTTACGGTTTCGGGTTTGTTCAATCGTGAAAAGATTTTGGACAATGGCGATAATCCGTATTTTTTGGGTAACGACTATGCAAATCGTTATCGTTTGTGGCAATTTCTGGAAGACGAGGTAAAATATACGGCGATAGCCACGGCGGTTTTGGTGCATAAATTCAAGCAAGCGGGGCATTTACTCAACTTGAATTACAATTATACCTTCCATAGAGAAGACGAAAAATATTTTTTTACGAATACATTGCCCACTTCAAAAGGAACCGATTCGTTTAAATTGCTCTCCGACGAACAGGTATCAGACCTCAATCTTGACTACGTGAAGCCGCTGGCACATGGCAAATTGGAAACGGGCATCAAACTGCGGAGGCGGACAATCCCTGTGAATATGCAGTTTTTCCCGGGGGCTAATTCGGTCATTGATGTCAATGCGGGCGGCTGGGCAAATTATTATGAAACCATTCCTGCCCTCTACGGAAATTACATTTACGAAAACCCCAAATTAGAAGTAGAAGCAGGACTTCGCCTCGAATACGTGCGGGTAAACTATGAAATCAATCCCAACCATAACACCTACAAAAGCGACGGATACAACTACACGCAGCCCTTTCCGAATGTGCGATTGGCTTATAAAATCAACGAAAATAACAAGCTGTCGGTGTTTTTCAATCGGCGGGTGGACAGACCCAACGAGGTGGATATTCGTATTTTTCCGAAATATGACGAACCCGAATTGATAAAAGTGGGCAATCCTACCCTCAAACCGCAATTCACAACTTCGGTAGAATTGGGCTATAGGCATTTGTGGAATAGCGGCAGTTTGTACGGGACGGTTTATCATCGCCTCACTGACGGTACGATTAGCCGCATAGCCACGCAAGCCCCCAATAACGTAGTGTTGTTCAATATTTTTCAGAACATTGGCCGCAGCTATAACACAGGCGTAGAGTTGGTTTGGCAACAAGATTTTTCTAAATTTGTAAACCTCAACGCCAGCGTAAATATCTATCAAAACACCATTGAGGCGTTCAGCATTACCAACAAATACCCCATTCCGACCACCTACACGGGGCAAAAGCAACAACTCACTTCGGGGAATTTTAAAGTAAATGCCTTGCTGCACCTACCACAGAGCTTCGATTGGCAAGTAACGAGCATCTATCTTGCCCCTGACTTGATTCCACAGGGACGCATCGGGCAGCGGTATTCGCTGGATATGGGTTTGAAAAAAACCTTGAAAAAAGGTGAGTTATTTTTAAACGCCACTGATTTACTCAATACCATGAACATTCACAAAACGATCAATGGCACGGGTTTTACCTTAAATAGCACCGACTACTACGAAACGCAAGTGGTGCGGGCGGGGTATAGTCGAAAATTTTGACAACGATGAAAATACTTTTGATTGAAGATGAAAAACCATTGGCTGAGGTGATGATGGATTTCTTAAAATCGCAACAGCACGTGGTAGAATGGGTGGTAGATTTGCCTGATGCTGAAGAAAAAATTGGAGTTTACGCCTACGACTGCGTATTGGTGGACCTCATGCTGCCGAGTGGGTCGGGGCTTACGGCGATAAAGTTGCTCAAAAAACAACAGCCAGAGGCGGGTATCATTATTATTTCGGCAAAAAATGCCTTAGACGATAAAATAATAGGACTTGACTTAGGTGCTGACGATTACCTTACCAAGCCTTTTCATCTTTCCGAACTCAATGCTCGTTTGAAATCGGTTGGTCGCAGAAGACAGTTTAATGGTAATACCGAAATTCAGCACGGCCAAATTCGGGTCTATCCTGATTCTTTTGAGGTTTGGGTCAATAATAATGGTGTTTCACTTACCCGAAAAGAATACGATTTACTGATGTATCTGCTAGCAAACCCCAACCGAATACTGACCAAATCGGCTATTTCGGAACATCTCTACGGCGATGACATAGACCAAGCTGACAGCTTCGATTTTTTGTATTCGCAAATAAAAAATCTACGCAAAAAACTTACCGAACAAGGTTGCCTTGATTACATTCAAACAATCTACGGCATTGGTTATAAATTCGTCAAATGAATGACCCTCAGTAACAAAACAGCTCTTTCTTTTTTAGCTTCTGCCTTTGTCGTAGCGGCACTTGGTGGCGTATTTAGTCACTATTTACTCATGTACGTATTCGACAGAGAAGCAACTGAGCAATTAAAGGCACAACAAGCTAAGATACTTCGAGAAATTGACAAGATTGAGGACAGTGAGCAAAAGTGGTTTGCGCTGGCAGACAGTATTAGCATTGAAAATACTAATTTTTTGGTCAAAGAATCTTTGTCTGATACCCTGCTACCCAATCCGCTCGAAACAGGAGAAATGCTTGATTATCGAATACTGATTTTTGGTGTTAAAACTCATACAGGTTTTGTAAAAGTAACTATCTCGAAGGCTCTTTACGAAACCGAAGACTTAGTAGGGGTAATTCTCTTAATTTTCGGCGTGGTATTGTTAGGCTTGATAATTGGCTTATTAATAATCAATTACATCATATCAAATCGTCTTTGGCGACCGTTCTATCAGGCCCTGCAACAACTACAATCATTCAAAATTCAAGAACAGAAGCCACTTTCTTTCATGGCTACCACTACCAAAGAATTCGGCGTTTTACAACAAAACATTAACCACCTCACCCACCGAATATGGCACGATTACAATAGCTTAAAGCAGTTTACTGAAAACGCTTCGCACGAGTTTCAAACACCATTGGCGGTTATTCAATCTAATTTAGAACAACTGATACAGTCCGACAACTTACACGAAAAACAACTTACCAAAATCAGCGAGTTGATAGAAAGTGTGCGGCATCTTTCAAAACTCAATCAAACCTTGCTGCTATTAGTGAAAATAGAAAATCAGCAATTTACAGAAATGGTTGCACTCAATTTAGGGGACTTTTTTAGGCAAAAGCTACAATTTTGGGAAGTTTGGATTACTCACAAAGCCTTAGAAATCAGCATTTTAGTTGACAAAGAAATTCTATTGAATATCAATCCTTATTTGGCAGAAGTGCTACTCAACAATCTGTTGGGAAATGCCATCAAACACAACATACCACGAGGAATCATTACGATAAAATTAACTGACAACTCGTTGATTATCAGCAATACTGGCAACGAGCCTTTACAAGATACCGAAAAACTATGGCAACGTTTTCAGAAAGGTAATCATTCTTCAGACTCTCACGGATTGGGTATGGCACTCATTCAGCAAATTTGCGAGTTTTATGGTTTTGAGGCTCAATACCAATACAGTGCCTTATTGCATACTGTCAAAATAGCATGGAAATAGATTTAACAAATCTTAACAAACCAATTGCTTCATTTACAGAATCTCTACAAAATCAGGGTGTAAAATTGTATTGTAAATTTAATTTTTAAACAACTATAATCATGAAACGTACCTTATTGATGGCGGCTTTCGTAGCTGCTACGCTCACAGGGGCAAACGCCCAAAAAGTCAATGCCGACAAATTGCCAAAGGCAGTAAAAGAAGGCTTTGCCAAGCAGTATCCTCATACTAAGCCTGTCAAATGGGACAAAGAAAATGCCGATTACGAGGCTTCTTTTAAGCACGAAGGCAAAGAACTATCAGTAGTCTTAAATGCCAAAGGGGAAGTGCAGGAAGTAGAAACTGAAATCAAAGTATCGGCATTGCCTGCTTCGGTGCAAGAAGCCCTCAAAGGCAAAAAAATAAAAGAAGCCGCCGAAATAAAAAAAGGTGGTAAAACCTACTACGAAGCCGAAGTAAAGGGCAAAGATTTGTTTTTTGATGCTGGCGGCAAAGCAGTAGCAAAGATTTGATTTGAATTTATAGTGAGCCGTCCTGCTACTATTAGCAAGGTGGCTCACTGTGTAAAAAATAGTATGAATGGAAAAATGGACACTATACGCTCTTGCTTCTATGGCATTTGCCGGTATTACTTCAGTGCTTGCCAAGTATGGCTTGAAAAACATTCACCCTGATTTGGGTTTAGGCATCCGAACCGCCGTTATCTTTTTTCTGATTACCCTCATCAATGTAGTAGGCAGCAAGTACAAAGATTTTGGGTTGCTTACCCAAAAGCAATGGCTTCTACTTGTTGCATCGGGTATTACCACCACCGTTAGTTGGGTGTTTTACTACCGAGCCATGAAAGATGGGTTGGTGTCGTATGTGACGGCTATTGACAAAGCCAGCATTATCATTACCCTTTTGCTCTCCTTCTTTTTGTTGAAAGAGCCAATGACTCCCAAAGTTTTAATCGGTGCAGGACTGATTTTTTTTGGAATGATTGTGTTGATTTGGAAATAGTATTCAAAATTTCTTCTAAATCATTCACTTACCTTAGCCCAATGAGAATCTTAATCATTGAAGACGAACCCGAATTGGCTAAGAGCATCGCCGATTATTTATTGGGCGAAAACTATTTGTGTGAGTTTGCGGCTTCGTTTGAGGAAGCATTCGAGAAAGTTACGACCTACGAATACAACTGTATTTTGCTCGACTTGATGCTACCTGGGGGCGATGGGATGAAGATTTTGGAAGAACTCAAAAAACAAAACAAGCAAGACGGTGTCATTATTATTTCTGCCAAAAATGCCCTCGACGATAAAATAAAGGGCTTGCACCTTGGGGCAGATGATTATTTGGCAAAACCCTTCCATTTGTCAGAATTAGCCGCTCGAATTTACTCGGTCATTCGTCGCCGTCAATTTGCCAATGCCAACATCATTCAACAAAATGAGCTAAAAATTGACTTATTGGCAAAAACCCTCTTGATACACAACACGCCCGTTTTGCTTACCAAAAAGGAGTTTGACTTGTTGCTGTTTTTTATGGGCAACAGGAATCGGGTGATTTCCAAAAATGCCCTTGCCGAGCATCTTTCGGGCGATTTGGCCGATATGCTCGACAACCACGATTTTGTGTATGCCCATATCAAAAACCTAAAAAAGAAATTGACCGAAGCAGGTTGCGACAATTACTTAAAGACCGTCTATGGCACAGGTTATAAATGGGAAAATGAATAAATTGCTGAATACGCCACTCAAAGCATTTACGCTCTATGCCTTGTTGGTGTTGGCAGGTAGTATCCCAGCTTATTATTACATCGTAAATCGCATTTGGTTGAGCGAAATAGACCTGCATAATAAATTTGTAAAAAGAAAAATTGAGACAGAATTCAGTAAAATCGTTATCAACGACACCATTCTGATCCAAAGTCTCAGCCTTTGGAATCGCATTGAACCTGGCATTGACCTACGGCCCTTAGCCAAACCTGTTCAGAAATCAGATAGTCTTTATACGGTTATGCGAGCCAACAACCTACATTCAAGGCACAGTAACCGCTTTCGTGGGCTGTCTTCTTATCTGATTATCAACGGGAAACCGTACCATCTTACGGTCGAAACCAATGTAGAAGAAGCCGATGAAATCATCAGCGACATTGCTTTTGTTACCTTCGGATTTTTCATCCTGTTGGTCATCGGTTTTATCGTACTCAACCAACGAATATCGGCCAAACTGTGGAAACCATTCTATAAAACATTACACCAAATCAAGGCTTTTGACCTGAGTAGCCAGCGAAGTATTGCGTTTGAAAAAACAACTATTCTCGAATTTGAAGAACTAAACGGCAGCTTGCAAAGGCTCATTGAGAAAAATATATCGTCTTACCAAGAACAAAAGGAATTTACCGAAAACGCTTCGCACGAATTGCAAACGCCCTTGGCTATTATCCAGTCGAAATTGGATTTGTTACTTCAAAATGAAGCATTGACTGGCAAAGAATCTGAAATTATTGAAGCTGCGCATAAAGCATTGGCAAGAACTTCGAGAATCAACAAAAATCTGTTGCTACTTGCCAAAATTGAAAATCAGCAATTTGTTGATACGGAGCCCATCAATTTGAGCCAGTTGATGAATGATAGCCTCGACTTTCTATCCGAACATATCGAAGCTAAAAACATCACCATCGAAAAACAAATAGAGCAAGGTGTTTTTATAGAAGGCAACCGAATATTACTCGAAATCTTGATTAACAACCTGTTACTGAACGCCATTAGGCACAATGTAGAAAATGGAAAAATAGGGGTTGAGTTTTCTAAACACCGCTTCATTGTGTCCAACACTGGTCATAATCACTCGTTAAATACCGCCAATCTGTTCAAACGGTTTAGCACTTCTTCTGCCGAAACGCCCAGCAGTGGCTTGGGTCTGGCCATCGTGAAACAGATTTGTAATCGTTATCATTGGCAAATTCATTACAGTTTTGACCAGCAACTACATTGTTTTTTCGTGGCATTTTAAAATTCAAAATTTCTTCTAAATCGTGCCGTAGGTTTGTGGTGTCACCTCAGAAAAGGTGTGAATCAAGTGCCATGAAAACCATTATTTTTATGTTCAAAAATTTGTTCTTTATCGCTTTTCTATTGGCTAATGTGGCCGTAGCCCAGCAACCTACTTCTACAAAAATTGGAAAAATCTTGGGTAAAACCTTCGATGCCTCCACCAACCAAGCCTTAGCCTTTGCGTCGGTAAGTGTTTTTAAACCCCAAAATACCAAAGATTCGCTCGTGGGTGGCGTGATAGTCTCCGAAACGGGTGAATTTATCATCAACAATCTTCCAACGGGCAAACTGACGGTCAAAGTTTCATTTATTGGTTATCAAACCCTGAGCCAGCTCGTCCAATTGACCGAAAATCCGCTTGATTTGGGCAGTCTAAAACTACTGCCCGATGCCAGTATGCTCAAAGAAGTGGAAGTAAAGGGTGAGAAAGACCCGCTCTCGATGGGCATGGATAAACGGGTTTTTAATGTGGGTAAGAACCTGACAACCATAGGTGGTACGGCTGAATCGGTGTTGAGAAATGTACCCTCCATTAGCTTGGACGAAAGCGGCAATGCAACTTTGCGGAACATGGCCACGACCATTTACATCAACGGCAAACCCACCCAACTTACGTTGGCGCAGATTCCTGCCAATCAGATTGAATCGGTGGAAGTCATCTCAAATCCATCGGCACGTTACGATGCCTCCACTTCGGGCGGGATTGTGAACCTTGTTTTGAAGAAAAACCGTAAAACGGGCTACAACGGTACGGTCAGCGTAGGCGTGGGCAACAACGGACGGTACGATGGCTCGCTGAACTTGGATTACCACGAAGGAAAGTGGAATGTAACGGCTCTCTACAATATGAATTCAACCAAAAACCCGCTTACGGGCTACGTGCATCGCACCAATTTTGCCAATGGTTCGCCCGTTAGTTACTTCAACCAAAATACCGATATTAGCCTTGATAACATTTTCCACAACGGTCGTTTGGCGGTTGATTATGCCCCCAACAAATACAACACTTTCTCAGTAGCAGGCAATATCGTGGGCGGGGCTTTCAATACCGTTACCAATCAACAATACGACTACCGTAACGCTGAAAAAATGATTACGAGCTACGGCGGTCGTACTACACTACCCGAAAACGCCTATACCAACGTAGGGGTGGAGTTTGACTGGAAACGCACTTTTGCCCGAAAAGGGCGAGAATTGAGTTTGATTACCTCTTACACCCGCAACAACGTATCTAACGCCGCTGATTGGCTCACTACGGCCCAAAATGCCGATGGAAGCAACCAAAAATATTACCCAGAAACTGACAAAATTACGGGTTGGCAGATTGGTAGTCAGTATTTGGCGCAGTTAGATTATGTTCATCCAATCAACGACTCCACCCGACTCGAAATGGGCTTGCGTAGCTACACCTTTGACCGTGACCAGCAGTATTTGTTCAACCAACTCAACAACGAAACGCAAGCCTATCACCTGTTGGTCAATTATTCACAGAACGCCAATGTGTTAGAAACCATCAACGCCGCTTATTTGCTGTACAGTCGCCGACTACGCAACCACGTGCAGATGGAAGCGGGGCTACGCATGGAACAATCGTTTCTGCACGGGCTTTCCAAGTTCGACAATTCGACTTTTGGCTATACCTATCCATCGGCAAAGGGTGGCCATTGGTTTCAGGCGTTTTTTCCGTCGTTTGCTTTGTCCAAAAAATTCAGCGAAGATTCAGAAATTGGATTGAGTTTGAGTCGCAAAGTAGGACGGCCTAATTTTCGACATTTATTTGTCGGGATTCAGGCCAATGACCGCCAAAATATCACCATTGGCAATCCAAATGTGCAACCCGAATTTGTAAATACCGCCGAACTGAGCTACAATCGAAATATCAGAAACCTGAGTTGGTTTGCTTCGGCCTATTACATTTACGAAGACCACACCATCAAGCCTTTTGTGCAGCCTTCGGCCACTGAACCCACGATATTGGTAACGACCTTCATCAATGTCAAAGCGGACATTCAATACGGCATGGAAAATACGTTGAAATATGCATCTGGGCCGCTTACGATTATGGCCAATGCCAATGTGTTCAACTTTATTTTGCAGACGACTACGTTACACAAAGAACTCGTTACTGTTCGGGCCAAACTGAGTGCATCATACCGTTTTCCTGCCAATTATTCCGCCCAACTAAACCTCAATCGGGATGGCCGTTCGCCAGCTTTACAGGGCGACAGACTACCTGTTCAAGCCGCCGACTTTGCGCTACGTAAGTCATTTATGAAAAACCGTGCGAGCGTGTCGTTTAGTATCAATGACATTTTCAATTCACGAAAATTTGTTACCACTTTTGAACAACCTGCTATTTATCAATCAAGTATGAACCGTCGTGAGGTACGTTTTTACAAACTCACCTTACAATTACCCCTCGGCAAACCCGACGCAACTTTCCGCAAAAAAGAAAGCAAACTGGCAAAACCTGATGTAGATTTTAGTAATTAGTGACGGTGGCATTTTTGAGCCATTGTTCAGTCAGCAAAACCAAATCACCTACTGTTTTAACTTGCTGCAAATCAGCATCAGGCAGCGTGATTTGGTTTTGAGTTTCCAACAAAAAGACAATTTCCATAAACTCAGCGCTGCTGAAGGCTAACCTCCTAAAAAGTAAATCAGAGACAATCGCTTTTTTCGGTACAAAAAATGATTTCGTCAGGTACGTTTGAATTTGTGAGAACGGATTTGGATTCATTATTGTATTTTGTTGAATGTGAGACTTTTACCAAATAATTCAATTCCCCAATATCCCCTGACAATGAGCCTATCAGGTGATTGTAGCCTAACCACTGATTTATATGTTCTACCCGAATTGGGGTCGTAGATATTACCGTCCTTCCACTCACTTTTACCGTCAAACTTCAAGTCGTTTACTACTAACATGCCCAGCCAAGGGCGATTTCTCAATTTGGGGTCTGGGTTTTCGATATCTTTGAAAGAGCGCATTTCCGGAGTTTTAGGGTCGCATAAAAACCATATTACCTGTGCCGAATAACTATTATTTTTTTTAAATATTTCAACGGCTATGTCTTTATCTTCCGACATCCATTTACCTATAATCTGTTCAGCGGTTATACTTTTTTCAGAATGCAGTAAAAGCAAAGTTGCAAGTATGAATAGTGTTTTCATGAGGAAATTTAGGAGTTAGAACTGAATTTTTACACCAGTATATATGCCGAAGCGGGTAATACGAGCTACATCAACGCCATCAAGGTGATTGAGTCGCCACACACAATCAATCGAAAAAAAGTTGAAAATATTTTCCACTCCTATGCCTACTTCGGCATAGGGAATGTTTCCGGTAATGCGGAATGTGTTAAGTTTATTAAAGGCAATATTGTTGGTCGTGAGGTCTCCCCAGAAAAAATTGGCGGTTATTCTCTCTCGAAGATTAAGTTTATTTAGTAGAGGAATTTTGTCCAAAATCAGCCCTCCTAAAGAATAACGGGTCAGCAAACTGACATATCCATCAGCCGCAAATTCGTAAGGGCTCATGCCATAAAAAGCGTAGCGGTCAGCGATGTAAAATGGATTTCCCCTCGGAATGTGCAATAGCAAAAGTGGTAGTGTCCCAAATATCTTGCCTACGCCGATATTGTAGTAAAAATTACCTTTGAGTGGCATAGGCAGGTCTTGTGAAAGACTTATGTTGGTTTTCAGGTATTCAAAATAGGTGTTGTTAAAAATGGGTATGCCCGTGCTGATATGTAACTGTAAGACAGGATGCCGGGTAAATATGCGTATTTTATCGTAGTTAAAAATGGTTGTCCGTTCATTGTGAGCATACCGAAGCGTCAATCCAAGTTCTGAATTGTACAAAGCATTGAGCCGACGTAAAGTTGTATCTGTTAAGTCAATGATGTCGTCGGAAGGTAAATAGCTAAATTGAAAAGTAGGTGTAATTGAGCCATACGAATAATATGCCTTTGCTGACCAGTTGTGATTAAGGTCTCGTTCGTGAGAAAACTTCACTTGGCGCAGGAAATTTTGATATACAGGAATCGGCTTTCGCAAGGCAAGCGTAAATAAATTGTCGTGGTCTAACTGGTCATCAAATTCGGTGAGTGCGTCGTAATCATTCTTGAACAAGACCTCGTACTTTCGGTAATTTGCTCGGTTGGGTACATACTTCACGCCCAATGCTTCTTTAAACCGGCCCTCTTTAGTCCCGTAGGCGGCATACCCCCAAAAACACCAATTTTTACTAATATCTTCCATTGACCAAACCCCCGTTCGAATTCGGACTCCTTCAGTAGGATTGGCACTTACCAATGAACTGTACGGACCCAGTCGCCAGCGGTTTCCAATGTCCCAATAACCACTAAAGACAAACGAAGAAAAATGAGTCGTGTTGATAAATCGTGAATTATGTTTGAGCGAGTCTGCGGTTTGATAAATAGCTTGTTCACGAGACGTTAGTGCGGTTAATCTATATGAATCTTTGAATTGTGCGTTGTTATTACCGTTTTTTTCACTGCTCATAAAATTATCGGCATTGACTCCCTTGACATTACTCTGATAATTACTGTAAATACTATTGGATTTTAGCTTCACGGCGCGACCCGTGGAATCAATTCGGCTGGGAAGTCCTAACAGTCCCAACCCGTTTTCAAAAACATATACAATTCGACTCTCGGAAGGTACCCAGACCTTGCCTTTGTCAGCGTCATAAATTGGAACAAAATTTTGGCCGATAGATAATTGCTGCACAAAATTGAGGTTAACTGTCGGACTGGTCTTCATTTCTATTTTTGCCACAGCATAGGTATCCGAATCTATCCATAATGTACCCTCAAACGTGTTTTCATTTTTGTATTTGGGCTTAAAATGAAGCGAATAGGTGTAAACATTGCCTTCTACCAAGGTGTCGGGTTTGTCGTAGTCGTAAAATGAAAGCCCAAGGTCAGAAATTGGCCCGAGAAACGATGTTTTCAGAATCGGAATCACGCCATCATACGCATTAGGTCGAATGCTAAATTTGTCAAACTTAGCCCCCAATTCGTCTGTTTTTAAACCTAAGTTTTTTTCGGCTATGAGATATTGAGCATCGGTTTGGGCAGCTTTGGCGTGAAATTCCTTATAGTATCGTTCTTGAAAGAAAATAGGTAGAGAATGGGCATTTATACTGTCTTGGTTATATTTTTGGTAAACCGACATGATATTGGCCAGTAGAGAGCGTTTCTGATTGGCCGTTAGATTTTCTATATCAATTTCCGTTTTAAGATAATTATTACGAATATAGTTTTTTAGTCGGGCGGGGTCATTGGATTTTTTGTGGGCAATCACCATTTTCATCAACGCTTTGCCTGGATCTTTGTATGCCGTTACGACCACCTCTTGCAACTGGTTGGGAGTAGTGAGTAGTTCGATTTTTAGCTCACCCACGGGAGCCTGCGAAATGACATGATGCTGAGACTCGTAGCCCACCTCCGACACCAGCATAGTATCGGGTAATGATTTGACCGTAAGTGCAAAAAAACCATTTTCATCGGTGGTCATTCCATTTTTGCCGACTTTGAGATATACACTTGCAAAAGCTATGGCATTTCCCGTGGCTTGTTCAACTACCTTACCTTTTAGTATGATAGACGTATTTGTTGGCTTTTGTCCCCACAAACTTGTAGCTACCAAGAGCATACTCCACTTCAATTGGAGCAATATTTTTTTCATCGTGATGATATGTTTAAATGACCAATAACTCATCGTCATTACGAACGATAGACTGTTCAGGTATGGTGTGGGAGGAACTATGAGCTGAGAAGGGCATAGTAAGCAATTTCTGAAAAACAGCATTTTCTTTGCTTTCCAGGTGCGTATCAACCCCAAACACTACTTTTGCAGCATCCATTCTACGGAAAGTGCCAAAAAGCCTATCCCAAACGCTTAATACATCGCCATAGTTACTGTCTGTATAGGGCAATTGAAAATGGTGATGAACGTGGTGGGCGTTGGGCGTGATAAACACCCAACTTACTATTTTATCAACTCTTTCAGGTAGCCGAAAATTAGCATGAGCAAATACATTTGAAATAACCTGAATAAATTGTCTTGCCAGAATCATCCAAAACCCTGCCCCTGTTATCAATACCCAAAATATTAAAAAAGACAGTCTAATCGCCGTCTCAAAAGGATGTTCCCTTAGTACAGTTGAAGTATCAACGACCCTGTCGCTATGATGCACAAGATGAAACATCCATAAAATTTTTACCTTGTGCATCAAGATATGATAGATATATTCCAGCAAATCCAACAAAATAAAAACCACCACAAATTGAGACATAGAAGACCTTAATGGCAATTCATGAATCAGACCCCACTCATGACTCGTCACCCAAGTAGAAGTGTAGGTAAGTGCAATTCCCAAAATAAACTGTATAGGGGCATCGGTCAAGGAAAAAAGACTATTTGTAATGGCATGATTCCATTTTTTGTAGTTAAAATTAAGCGAAGCAATGTTTTCAACATTCCAGAAAATAATAATTGATAGCGTCAGAACCGCAATGCGGTGTGAATCAGGTTGATACTCGAAATAGGCTTGTAAACTCTGCATTGGTTATATTATTTATGGCTTTTATTCTCAGAAGAGAAATGTCTTGATTTATTTTGTAAGAGTTAAAGTTTTATCTTTATCATTCTGGATATACAAATTTGACTGAATCAGACACGGCAATGGCCCCAAAAACCCCAAAAGCATTTTTGAATTGGGTAGGTTTGAGAAAAACCGGCTCTACAAAAGGGTTGAACTGTGAGAGTTTCTGGCGGTCTAACTGGTCATAAAAATCATAGGCGTTTTTGTCCATTGTCTGCAAACGAATATAGCCTACGTCCCCGTTTTTATGTTTAAATGTCGGTTCGGCTACAATCGTCAGCCCGCTACTGCCTTTGCTGGCATAAGTCGTGCGGCCTATTTCCAAGATTCTCACTTTTTTGTCAGTAAGGCAAGGGCTTTTTGTTCCGCCTGCATCACGGGCGGTGCTGTCTATCATTCGGGCCATCGTATAGCGATAATACAGATTGGGTTTGTTCTGATCTTTGAAATTTATAACTACGCCCTCGTGTTCGCCATACAAGTCGTTGAACGCTTGAATATAGCTTGAATTTTCGACAGGCGTAACGGGCAAGTCGGTAGTAGCCGTAGCCGTATAGTTTTGCCATTGCCATTGAATATCCAGTTGGTATATGCTGTTGGTTTTAATAGCGATTTTGCCTCTATAAAAATATTCAAATCCACACCTAAAACCGTTGTAGGTTGAATCAGGGCGAAGTACATCGGTTTGGCCACCGCTCGTTATTTTTACTACGGCATCTCTAATAAAAAGCTGGGCATTGGTTTGTTTTGGGTCAAAATAAGGTACGGTTCGGTCCAGATAGAGCTGCGGCACTTCGTTTGGGCTGAGTAGGCATTGTATCGAAACAGTACCTGTATAGGGCAAGGGCGTAACGCCCAGATTTTTTTCGCACGAGGCCAAACTCAATGCGATGACAGCCACAATGGACGCAAAAAACAAAACCTTAAAACGAATATATGTAGTTGATAATTTGTTCATTTCGATTAAAATTTAAAATTGTAGCTCACACTCGGAATAATGGGCAACAGCGAAACCTCTTTGGCCTGTGGGACTTTGGTGATAGGGTCGGTGGCTAAGTAAACAAAATAGGGATTTCGGCGGCTGTATAAGTTATAAATACCAAATACCCATTCTCCGTCATAATTTTTCTTGAAAAATTTACGATTGGGCTTATGCAAAATAGCACTTACATCGAGGCGATGATAAGGCCTAAAACGGTAATTGTTGCGAGTGGTATAGTCTGAGTAAGTGCCATCGTAGAGCGAGCCATCTTGAAAGACTGGAATACGGCCTGTCGGCATCGTAAAAGCCCCACCGCTTGTAAACACAAAATTAGCCGCAAAAGTCCATTTTTTATTAAACTCATAAGTAGCCGCAACGCTAAGGTTATGGCGTTTGTCATAAGTAAACGGAAACGGATTGCTGAAATTGAGTGAGTCGAACTGTTGGGTGGTTTTAGAAAGCGTATAAGACACCCACCCTGTGAGTTTTCCTACATTTTTCTTCACAAAAAACTCAATGCCATAACTATTGCCATTGCCAAATACCAATAGTTTTTCTAATTGGTTGGACAATAATGGCTGTGTGCCTTCTCGAAAAAGCACTTGGTTTTGCATCGTTTTGTAATAGGCTTCTACACTGGTTTCGTAGGCATTATTCTCAAAATTTTTGAAAAGTCCCAATGCTATCTGTCGGCTGTTTTGGGGCTTCACAGTAGGGCCACTACTTATCCAAATGTCGGTTGGCAACGATGCCGTACTGCTCGGTACTAAATGCACAAATTGGTTCATTTCGGTATAAGCCGCCTTAATCGATGTAGTAGGATTTAGGCTGTATTTAATATTAAGCCGTGGTTCAATAAACGAATAAGAAGTACCACTACGAGTAAAAGTAGGCAGTCGCAAACCGATATTGAGGCTTAGGTTGTCGCTGGCTTTTATTTCATCGTTAGCATAAAAAGCCCAAACCGTTGAATATTGTCGGGGAATACTGTCTGATTTTACGACTTTGAATATACCCGACTTAGGAATTTTGGTAGAAGTAGAAGAAGGAAAAAAGGTATTGTCAGAATAATTGACCCCTGCATTGATTTTGTGCCGATGGTTTGGGTAATATTCAAGGTCAAATTTGGCATTGAGGTCTCGTATTCCCGAATAGACCTGAGCGTAGTAGTTGTTCTGAATCGTTGAAAGGTTGAGGTGGTAGTCATTCAGAATGACCGATGTATTGGTAAACAACTTACTCGAAAATTGCCGATTCCAACGAATCGTAGCGGTATTATTCCCAAAATTGATACCATAATTAAGGCTATTGGCCCCTGTGTAGGCGGCATTGTCTAAGCCTGTGAAGCCGCTAATAAAAAGGCGATCTTTTTTGCTCAACCAAAAATTGAATTTGGCATTGAGGTCATAAAAATAATAGTTTGTGCCCCCCAAAAAAGGCTTTGCGAGCAAGTCCACATAAGTACGGCGAGCCGATACAATGTACGAAGACTTGTCTTTTTTTAGCGGCCCTTCAATGGTCAGATTCGAGGTTAGCAGCCCAATGCCGCCCGAAACAGCCGATTTTTGGTTGTTTCCATCTTTCATTGAAATATCTAAAATTGAACTCAAACGCCCACCATACTGAGCCGGAAAGCCCCCTTTGATAAGCGACACGTTTTTGAGGGCATTGGTATTGAACGTACTAAACAAACCAAACAAGTGATTGGGATTATAGACCGTGGCCTCGTCTAACTGAACCAAATTTTGGTCGGTATTGCCCCCTCTCACAAAGAACCCTGTTGTACCCTCTTGACCAGCCTGTACACCGGGCAAAAGTTGAATAATTTTGAGTACGTCTCTTTCGCCCAAAACAGCAGGCAAGGTTTTGATTTGCTTCATTGGCACGTCTATCACACCCATTTGTGGGGCCGATACGTTTTGGTAGTTTCGAGTGGCACTTATCCGTACCTCATCAAGCTGCCGTGCCGATTCCGCTAAGGCAATAGTCAGCGAAAGGCTGTTTTGGCCTGTTATTTTTTTGAGTTGAGGCTCATAGCCCACCATCGAAAAAACAAACCCAAGCGTGTCGGCCTTCTGCATAGTGAGCGAATAAAAACCGTAAGTATTGGTGGTTGTGCCTATTTTTTGGTTGGTATTAAAAATGGTAGCCCCAATAAGCGACTCACCCGTTCGAGTATCTCTCACATAGCCGCTAAGCGTAATACTTTGAGCCATAAGCACAGACTGTACGCTTAAATAAAAGCATACAAAACCCAGAAGTTGTAGATAAGTCTTTATCATAGTTCTTTGGTTATTTTCGATAAAGTAAGAACGGGATATCTCTCCCTTTTATCCAAAAATTTTTGGCGAAAACACCGGATATACAACGAAATTTGAATATCAGTGGTCACTACTGTAGTAAGAAAAGAGAATAGTCGATTTATTTTTACATACCCCTAAAAATCTCAGAGCTAAGTCTAACTAACAACAAGTTTCACTGATTATCAATATTTAAAAAAAGAGAATCAATTACACAATTTGCGTCATATTTAATTGATTTGAACGATTTAAAAAGATAGCAGACTTTGCCCGCTATCTTTCTGACTTAATTAAACAGCCATAAAAAGGGGGATTTATTGGGGTATTGCTTGCTCCATTTTCTTCAATACCACATAAATTATCAATTCGATAATACTTTCGTAACGGTTCAATGACTCTTCTGGAAATTCGACCTCGTAGCGTTGTTCCAAATACATCAAAAGCTCCATACGGTCTAATTCATCTAAACCAAGGTCATCCACTAATCCAGCGCCAAGATTTATCTTAGCGGGGGCAATTCTGAATCTACGGTGCATGAACTGTCGCAAGGCCACGAGGTCGAAAACCATCTTAGTCTAATTTTAATAACTTACCTGAGGCATCAAACTCAGCTTCGTAATTTTTGGCTATAAGTGTGAATTTCACTTCATAGCCCGTGATAACCCCTACTTTGTCTTTCTCTACAACAGCACTCACAAAAGCGTAGCCTTTATAAGTGGCATCTAAATAGGCAGTAACTGAGGCTGGCAGGTCTTTTTGGGCAATGACCGTGTCGTTATGGTTATTGTCAGAGTCGGCTGACCCTTTTCCTTCACTATCACCTTTGCCACCTGTATTTACACTAACAAATGCACCAGCGACATCGAAATTAAGGTGATATTGAGTATTGTTCTGCACAATCTCAACTTTGTAGCCCGACAATACCCCGTTAGCCATTCTGCTTTCAGCCTCTTTGAAAGTATAACTTACATAATTGGCTTTGAGGTAGGATGTTATTGCTGCTAACAATGTTGATTCGGCAATACCCGTTCCTTGATCGTGGCCATTAGGGGTTTCGAGTTTGGTAAATTTACCAGCCGCATCAAATTCTAATTCGTACTGGGCTGTGCCAACGGTAATGAGTGCTTCGTAGCCTTTTACCAAACCAGAAGCATCTTTTTTGACATCGGCTTGCACAATGGCATAACCTGCATAATTGGCTTTGAGGTAGTCGGTAATAGCTGTTGGCAGGATAGCAGGGTCTATGACATCGCCCGTTTTCAAGAAAACACCGTTGTTTTGAAAGGTAGCCGTTTTTCGTGCATTACCCTGACTAAATGAAGCCATATAGGCCGTTGGTGCTGTCTGTGTCCAAGTGGTTTGGGTGGCCGATGGGAAATTTTTAGACATAGACGAAAGCACTATTTGCGGAACGTTAGCTACACTCACAGTATTAGCCACCTGTGGGGTCAGTGCATCATTTTTTGAGCATGATGATAGCATGAGCAACCCGCTAAAGGTTGCCAAAATTGCATATTTCATTGTTTTAATAGCGGGTTTAAATATGAATTAATTTTTAGATTGTCTGTATTTTTTAATTTTTGATTTCCGTGGCTGGTGCAGGGCGTAGTCAAACAAACCTATTCGAACCCCAGCCGTAACATTAAGGCCACTCAACTGCGCTGCAGTAGGGGTAGGCAACATAGTCATGGAAGTTGTCATGGTCATGGTCATCGTTTTTGCCATGACGGTAGGTACTATACGATAACTCAATCCTAAGAATACTTTGGCATATCTGAACATATTAGCCTCTACATTAATACCTGGTTGAATAACGAAATAAGACACATCGCCACCGTAGTTTTTATCTCTCCGGTTGGCTTCATTTTCGTTGTGCCTTCCACTATTGTTGTCGATATCTTGACCTTTTTCGTTGCCAATGGAATCTATTTTGGCCATGCCGCCCCCTATCAACAAAGGAAACGAAACATGAACAACGCCATCGGGTTTGGGGGTATATTCGAGTTTGAGGCCGCCATACATATTACTCAGGCTGAGGGCTTTGGTACTGTTCAATTTAGTAGGAGCAAAACCGTCGTCAATGGTGCTGTACCCTGCCAAACCAATACCCCATTTTTTGTTGAGGTGCAACATTCCCAATACTCCCGCCATGGGCGTAAATTGACCCGCCAAACCACCATAGATAATTTCTGAACCCACCGACAATCCTAAATGATGGAGTTTTTTAAGCGGATTTTTTACCCCCGAAAAAAGCGTACTCATTTTTTCTGATTGTTTGGCTTCTACCTTTGGGGTTGGATTTTCGGGCAGTATTTGTGGGGTGGTCTGTCCAAACGAAAAGGACGTAAAAAGCAACCCTACGACAGTAGCCACAAGCAAATTGTTTGTTTTCATGATGTTTGTTTTAAAAATAAAAATTAAGAAAAGATACGTAATGAAGTATTATTCAATTGATTTCACCTTCACTGTTTAAGCCCTTACCTGTGGTCGTAAATCTGGCACCATGAGCTGTGCAGTAAAGTTCTCCGTTTCGGTAAATAACCTGTCGCTGTCCTTCATGACTGCAAATCTGCGTAACTGCTACGTATATCCCCCCTGACTCACCTGCGCAACTACCGTCGTGTTTTGAATGAGATAACCGCCCACTTTAGACAAAGCAGCATTATTAAAGCTACTTAAGTCAATGATAAAATCAACTGGGCTACTTGCTTGGGGTAACGCCTCCACTGCTGCATGAAGTTAACGTTTCACCGGCACAATACACCGCTAACAGTAACGTCCCTTTCAGACCAATACTTTTTAAAAACTTGTTACAGTTTAATTTTTTATTGATTTCCATTTTACTTATTTGTCTTAAATTGAAAAAGTAGCTGTGTTTTAAATGCCTTCTATTAGTAAGTTGTAAACTGTAAAAGAAAGGTTGGGTAAGTGGTCAAAAAAACATTTTTTTTGTCATTTCCCAAAATTCCACTTAGCTCCCATTTTTACGCCAAAACTACTCACGACTGAGCGTATGGGCATCTCTCTCACCAAGCTCGATATACCTTGTGAGTAGTTGGGTTCAGCAAATAGATTAAAATGTTTCCCTATTCCCAATTCAACCCCAGCCCCTAAATTTACGCCATAAGAATTACGTAAATTTTGAAAATTCGTCAGCTCGGCTGTAAACTCCCGTCCCGAATTTTCAAAAACCTCTATTTTACCTTCTTGCAGAATAGGTAGTTGCGAGTATCCTCCCAATAGCCCATAAAATTGGAGTTTAATAGGCACTTGATTCAAGAATCTAAACTGTTTATCCCATACATTGTAGCGAACCAATAACGGCACGTTAATCACGTATCTTTGAATTGGCTCATGTATCTCTATCCCAACTACACTGCCCGATTGGGCAAGGACAGAAAGTTTTTCTGCTGGAATTTCCACCTTACCCAAGGCCGTTCGATATATATAGCCAAATCTGTCATTGATAGCTTCGGCAGTCAATATTTGTCGAAGATTTCGGTCATCAAAACTTGCCCCGCTAAATTCTACTCCCGCCAGCAACTGCCATTTTTCAGAAAGCCGTATTCCAGCTCGTAATCCAGCCGTTATGCCTGCCTGTAACTCTTCGTCACCATAATTAAATGCCTTTGGCTCATTTCGCCGCACATCAATTCCATTCCATTCCGGCGACACATAACTTGATAACGAAAGCCTATCTAATAATGGCGTTCTGACTTTGGGTAGTTTTAGTGCAGTTTTAATGTTTGGGTGATATTTTATTGAAGGTATGCCTAATGGGGCGTTTGGAGTTATGGGTAGTGGTTCTAAATAGTTTACTGTAAAAGTCTTAAAATCAAGAGCAGCCTTTTCTTCATTTTCACGACTACTGAGCGAACTCTCCTGGAGTAATGACGTATTGTTTTGCTCATTGCCAACTTGGTTTTTGGTTTGATTATCTTGTTCAAAATGATTTGACTTTTTACTATGCGTAATGCCTAATTTATTTTTGATTCTTCCTTGGTTATTCTGCTTTGTACTTATTATCAAGTCATTTTGAGTAATTTGTTCTTTATCTAAGCCGTGTTTGTCGTCTTCGGCTGGGTTATTGTCAGGTGTAATGATTTCGTAATTCTGTTCCTTTTTATTAAAATTAGGATTGATTTCGTTTGTTTTAGCATGCAAATTTTCAGCATATACAACTACGGGGCGATTCACGAAAACCCTTTCAGTTCTCGTCAAATAAACTGTATCTGTCTTTCTGGTAGTCACCACCTCTTTCTGCGCCAAAGGAGAGTCGTTTTGAGTCAAGTACAAAAAGGCCGTTCCACTTAAAAGAGTCGCTAACACACCTACAGTACCTTTAAGCCATAGATTTACACACTGATAGCGAATCAGTTGACGTTCGAGTACCGAAATTCGGATATTCGCCCACAGCGACCCAGGAGGTTCCACATTTTTACCTTCAATTACTCGGCGGAAACCCTTGTCTATTTCGTCTTCATTGAAATCAGCCATAGCTAATCAATAATTAAAAGTCCAATAAAAAATTCAACAAATGTTCGCTAATTTAGATTAAGCATTACTCTTTCTATCTTTTTCTGCAAAATTCGTCGCGCATCTGATAGATTCGATTTGGACGTTCCAACCGAAATATTCAGTTTTTGCGCAATTTCTTCATGCTTCATTCCTTCAAAAACGTACAGATTAAATACTATTTTATATGCAGGGGGCAATTCCTGTATCATGGCGATCAATTCATCAAAACTCATTTGAGAATAAATATCATCCGCAGAAATAGGATGATATTCTTCATGAATATTTTCAATACTACCCCCATAACTTTCTCGCTGTCTAGTATCTTTTCGGTACTGTTCAAGGGCTGTTAGAACCATAATTCGTCTAATCCATCCTTCAAACGACCCTTCGTTTCTAAATTTATGCAATGATTCAAAAACTTGGATAAAGCCTTCCTGCAACAAATCCTTAGCTTCGTCTTTGTCGTGGGCATAGCGCTGGCAAACCGCCAACATTTTGGCAGCAAAACGGCGATACAAGGCTTCAAAAGCAGACCCGTTGCCATTTAAACAGGCACGAATAAGTTGCTGTTCTTCGGTCAATAGCATTTGAGGTAGTTCTATTATGTTAGTTGCATTTGAGCAAGGAAAGGTTGGGTAAGAACTGCAATAATGCGATTGAAATTTGTAGAAATTCTGGATAAGTAATTTTACACCAGAAAAAAGTCTATGTATAATAGAGTTGTAGTCAATTGATTATCAATATTTTAGATGAATAGAGTTATATTTGAGCCATGATTAGCTACAAACATATCCGCAGTGACCGCCAATGGCGAGGCACAATTGGCTTAACAGAAGCCAAATTTCATATTTTGGTAAGCAAGTTTTCACAAGCCTATCAAAAAAAAAACGGCATAAGCCTACGGGAAAATGCCTCAAACTTAGCAACAACTTTGCTGCTTCCAACCTATGAAGATTGTGTTTTTTATGTACTTTTTCAACTCAAAAATAGCCTCAATTATGATAGTTTAGGGTTATTGATTCACACTGATGCCAGCAATGCGAGGTTAAATTTTGAGAAATATCTTTCTTATTTGAGCGACATTCTCACCGATTTAGGTGCTATGCCCAAACATTCTTTTTCCAGTGTTGAAGAGTTTGAATCTTACTTTTTAGGTATCGAAAGTCTTTTGATTGATGCTTCTGAGCAAGCTATTAATCGCCCACAAGGCAACGAGAATCAAAAAGAGTCGTACAGTGCAAAAAAAAGAAACACCCCTATAAAGAATTGATAATCAGCGGTAAAAACAAAATAATTCATTATGTTAGTAAAACATATAAAGGAAAAGTACATGATTTTACAATTTTGAAACAAGAGTTTCCTTATCAACAAAAATGGTTTGCCAAATTTCGTACTCGTTTGGATTTAGGTTTCCAAGCAATAGCTGATTTATATACATTTTCAGAGTTGGTTATCCCTCACAAAAAGAAACGAGTAAAAAAAGGGGAATCCAATCAACTCTCGCAGGAACAAATTCGATATAATAAACAAGTGGGTAAAGAGAGAATTTACATAGAACATAGCATTGGAGGTATGAAAAGATATAAAATTCTCGTTTACCGCTGTACTTTAAAATCCGAAAACACTCGAAACGTAATTGTTGGTGTTTGTGCCGCTCTTTGGAATTTTACTATAACCTAAAACCCTGATTATCAATTTAACACAACTCTAATACTTTTTTAGAATATGAATTATATATGAAACCTTGTTGCACAATATTTTAACGTACATTTGTCATGTGAAAATTTTAGCTGTCATATTATCCATTTATGTATTGGTGCTGTCAGGTCTCCCTTGTGAAGATGATGCCTGCCATGGAATGAATAATGGAAAAGCATCATCTTCACAAAGCAACCACGCTGACCATCAGGGAGACACAAAATGTTGTTCTCCTTTCTGTACTTGTTGTGGCTCAAACATTGCATTTAGCTTTCACTTTCCTGTATTAGTTCCTGAAAATCGAACCTCCTTTTTTACCCAAAAAGTAAAAATCGCCTTCCACAACGATTCTTTCTTTTCTAATTTCTACGGAAATATCTGGCAACCGCCCAAAATCTAATTTTGAAAGTCTTATGGCCATTTCTTCCTGTTGATAGCTACCTATCAATAGGGGTATTTGTTTATGGCACTTGCGGAACACCGCCTGTATGAATTTTTCAAAATTAGATTCATTAGAAATGTTAGATAAAATCATTCAATTCTCAATCAAAAATAAGTTTATCATAGGCTTATTTACGATGGCACTGGTCTTAGTAGGTATTTACAACCTCAGCCGACTACCAATTGATGCCCTGCCTGATATTACCAATAATCAAGTTCAGGTCATTACTAATGCCCCTACCTTAGCTACGCAAGAGGTAGAACAGTTTATTACCTATCCCATTGAGCAAACCATGAAAACCGTCCCACGCATTGTAGAAATGCGTTCACTTAGTCGTTTTGGACTAAGTGTGATTACCTTAGTTTTTGAGGAAAGTGTGGACATTTATTGGGCAAGAACTCAAATAAGTGAAAGACTAAAAGAGGCCGAAAGGCAAATTCCGAAAGGTATAGGCACACCAGAATTAGCACCTATCAGTACCGGTTTAGGTGAGATTTACCAATATGTGATTTACGCAAAAAAAGGCTTTGAAAAGCAGTATAGTGCGTCCAAACTACGAAGTATTCAAGACTGGATTGTAAAACCTCAATTGTTGGGTACGTCAGGCATTGCCGAAGTTACCACCTTGGGCGGTAGCCTCAAACAATACGAAATTGCAGTTGATCCTGACCGCCTAAAAAGCATGAACATTACCATTACTGATGTTTTTGATGCCCTTGAAAAAAACAACGAAAATACTGGTGGTGCTTATATAGATAAACAACCATACGTCTATTTTATCCGGGCTTTGGGAATGGTGAAATCTATCCCTGATATTGAAAAAATAGTAGTAAAAAACAACGATGGTATTCCTATTTTGATTCGAGATGTGGCAAAAGTGCAGGAAGGTTCGGCTTTGCGATATGGCGCAGTTACCAAAGATGGCAAAGGAGAGGTAGTAGGCGGAATGGTATTGATGCTCAAAGGCGAAAATTCTTCCGCTATTGTAAATCGTACCAAAGAGAAAGTTGAGCAAATTCGAAAATCATTGCCCGAAGGCATTGCCTTAGAACCATTTATAGACCGTACCAAATTAGTAAATAATGCCATCGGAACAGTCCAGACAAACCTACTCGAAGGAGCTTTGATTGTCATTTTTGTCTTGGTTTTGTTACTTGGCAACTGGCGTGCAGGTTTGGTAGTAGCCTCTGTGATACCTTTGGCACTGCTTTTTGCCGTCATTATGATGAATCTATTTGGCGTAAGTGGCAACCTGATGAGTTTGGGAGCAATAGATTTTGGGTTGATTGTAGATGGTGCTGTCATTATTGTTGAGGCGGTTATTCATCGGCTACATCTCAATAAAGAAGGGCGATTAACTGCCCAACAGATGGATGAAGAAGTTTTGGGCGCATCAAGCAAAATTAGGAGTAGTGCAGCTTTTGGCGAAATCATCATCCTCATCGTTTATTTACCCATTTTGGCATTGGTTGGCACCGAGGGAAAGATGTTTAAACCTATGGCTCAAACGGTCTCATTTGCTATTTTGGGAGCTTTTATCTTGTCTCTTACCTACGTTCCAATGGCTTCGGCTTTGTTTTTGAGCAAAACAATTAGCCATAAAAAGAACATTTCCGACAAAATCATTGACACCATTTACCGTTTCTACAAACCCGTTCTGGACAAAGCTCTACAAATGAAGGCTTTAATTTTGGGTGTATCGGTCACGATGTTTTTGATTGCTTTGTTGGTTTTTAGTAACATGGGTGGCGAATTTATTCCAACCTTAGAAGAAGGCGATTTTGCTATCAATTTTCGCAACGCCAACGGAAGTTCGTTGAGCATGAGTATTGAAACGTCCACCAAATTAGAGAAAATTCTGAAAACAAAATTTCCCGAAGTGGTGGAAGTTGTTACAAAAATTGGTTCAGCCGAAATTCCCACCGACCCAATGCCCATCGAATCAGCGGATATGATTATCATTCTCAAACCTAAAAAAGAATGGACAACTACCAAAGATTTCTACGAATTGGCCGATCTGATGAAAGAAGAATTGGAGCAAATTCCTGGCGTAGGTTTTGAAGTGTCACAACCCATACAAATGCGTTTTAATGAGTTGATGACGGGTGTTAGAAGCGATATTGCCATTAAGATTTTCGGAGAAGATTTAGAAAAACTGGCTGCTACATCTACAAATGCCATTGGCTTAATTGGAAGTATAGAAGGAGTAGCGGATATAAAAGACGAGCGGATAACAGGGATGCCTCAAATCACCGTGCGGTATAATCCTGACAAATTGGCTTTATATGGCTTAAATGTCGGCGACTTAAACAAAGTTATTAGAACAGGTTTTGCTGGCGAAGTCACTGGCAAAGTATATGAAGGCGAAAGGCGATATGAATTGGTAGTGCGATTAGACAAAGATTTTCGTCAAGATATTTCTAACGTAAAAAGTATTTTTGTGAGCCTACCGAATGGCAACCAAATTCCACTGGAACAGGTAGCAGAGGTAGGTATTGAGCAAGGTCCTGCCCAAATCAGTCGAGAAAATGGTAGAAGAAGAATCGTAATTGGGCTGAATGTTCGTGGTCGTGATGTAAAAAGTGTGGTAAACGAAATTCAGGCGAAATTAGACGCTAAACTCAAACTACCCGAAGGCTATTATGTAACTTATGGCGGACAATTTGAGAATTTAGTCGAAGCAAACAAGCGCCTTTCTGTGGCTGTTCCAGTGGCATTACTCCTCATTTTTGTATTACTTTTCTTCACATTCAACTCAGTCAAGCAATCCTTATTGATTTTTACGGCTATTCCACTTTCAGCAATTGGTGGCGTGTTTGCGCTTTGGCTGCGTGGAATGCCATTTAGTATTTCGGCAGGGATTGGCTTCATTGCCTTGTTTGGCGTAGCTGTTTTGAACGGAATTGTACTCATTGGTTATTTCAACCAACTCAAAGCCGAAGGTTGGGACAATGTGTTGGAAAGAATCAAAGAAGGCACAAAAGTGCGGCTACGCCCTGTGGTGATGACGGCGGCAGTAGCCTCTATGGGTTTTTTGCCTATGGCTTTAAGCAACGGCTCAGGGGCAGAAGTTCAAAAACCTTTGGCAACGGTCGTCATTGGAGGCTTATTAACAGCCTCTTTACTTACCCTTATTGTTTTACCGATTTTGTACTTACTACTTGAAAAAGGGATAAAAGTCCCTAAAAAATCAAATATCACACCTCTTATAGTCTTAGTTGGATTATTGCTGGGCGGCAAGGCGCAAGCTCAAACTTCTCTCAATCTCCAACAAGCCATTGAGTTGGGTACTAAAAATAATGGTCTTGTACAAGCCAGCGAGTTAGCTATCAAACTACAAAATCAGTTAAAACCTACGGCTATCGAATTGCCCAAAACCAACATTAACGCCATGCTGGGGCAATATAATACTCGCAGTTTCGACCAAAATTTTAGCATTTCACAAGGATTTAGCCCATTTCTATTTCAAGCTAAACGAGGCTTAATTAATGAGAATATTAAAGGTAGTGAACTGAAATTGTTTGCTACCAAATATGACATTGCTTTTCAGATTCGACAATCTTGGAATACCATTTTGTATCTGACTGCCTTGAATCAATTGCTCCAAAAACAAGGCGACTACCTACAAACATTCGTTAAAGCAGCAAACCTTAAATTCAAAACAGGCGACAGTAATTTATTGGAAAAAACTACTGCCGAAACCAAGCAACAAGAGTTAGTGCAAATTAAAAATCAAAACGAAGGCTTGATTTCGGGTGAAAAAATCAAATTGAAAAGCATTTTGAATCTGAATACCGATTTTACGCTTGTCGAAAATGAGTTTTTGCCCTCAAAACTCCTCAGTAGCGATTCGATGCTTATCAATCAAAATCCAATGCTAAAAATGGCATTGCAACAAATTGAAATAGCATCGGCCAGCAATAAAGTAGAGAAAGCCCTGCGAAAACCTGATTTTTCGGCAGGCTATTTTTTACAGTCACTCACGGGGAGTCAGCAAGTTGACGACAAAACGGTTTATTATAATGGCGTACCCCGTTTTCACGGTCTAACATTGGGTATAAGTGTCCCGATTTTCGGGGGGGCTTACAAAGCACGCATCAAAGCATCAGAAACGGATATTCAGCTACAACAAAAAAATGCTGAATACCTTAAAAATCAACTCAGTAGTCAGCTTTTTCAGCAACTTCAAGAGCAAAGAGTTAATCAGTCGTTACTTGATTATTATATCCAAACGGCTTTGCCTAATGCTGAAATCATCACCAAAAATGCTACAAAAGCCTACCAGAGTGGCGAAGCGGGTTATGTGGAATACCTACAAGGTTTAGAAACGGTTTTGAGTATTCAACGCAATTACTTGCAAGCCATTCATAATCTGAACCAGAACCTCATCAATATTCAGTATTTGTTGAACAACTAAATTTTGAAACCATGCAATTCCATATAAAAAATGTTTTTTCAGTAAGCACGGCTTTTGCCCTTTCCTTTTTGATTATTTTCTCTTGCAACAAAAAAGCGGAAACTGCCGAAACCGAAGACCACCACGGTGAAAAAGGAGTGGTAGAGCTTACACCAGCCCAAGTAAAAGCAGCGCAAATTATCTTTGGGGATTTTGAGAAGAAAAACCTCAGCGAAGTCATTACGACTAACGGCTACACTCAACTGCCCCCCCAAAGCCAAGCAGATGTGTCGGTTTTTATGAGTGGAATAGTCAAGACCATTACTGTAATAGAAGGACAGTATGTAAAGAAAGGTCAAACCATAGCCACATTTCAGAGTATGGAGTTTAATAACCTTCGCCTTGAAAAAGCAAAATTGATGGAGGAGTTGCAACAAGCCAAAGTCAACAAAGAGTTTTTGGATTTAGATTTTGCCCGACAAAAAGAACTGAGTGATGAAAACGTTACGGCTAAAAAAACGTTTCAAAAAGTCAGCTCAGAACTTGATTTGGTGAATAACAAAATCAAAATAACCCAACAGCAAATTGAAATCTTAGAGCAAAACTTACTCCTTAATGGTAATGGCAATGCTGCCACGATTTTGATTACCGCCCCAATTTCGGGTTATATCACCGCCATCAATGTAAAAATCGGGAGTAACATTTCGGCTAATACGTCATTATTTTCGATTGTAGATAATTCGGCAATGTACGTTGAGTTATTGGTTTACGAAAAAGACCTTTATAAAATACAAGTTGGCCAAAATTTACGCTTTGTGCTTACCAATCAGGGGAATAAGGAGATTATCGGCAATATTTTTAGCATTGGCAAAGCCTTTCAGAAACAAACCAAATCGGTGGCCATTCGTGCTAACATCAACAATAAGACTATCGGTTTAATACCAGGAATGTATGTCAATGCCTTAGTTGATATTGGCAATAGTGATGTGAATACCCTGCCAGCCGAAGCCATTGTAAAAGCCGAAGGCAAAGAGTTTATTTTTATTCGTGAGGCCGAAGAAAAACACGAACATAGTACAAGTGAGAAAAACCATGAAGAAGATACAGGTGTGCATTTCAAACGAATAGAGGTCAAAACAGGTACCTCTCAATTAGGATATATACAGGTTACCCCCTTGGAAACGATTCCAACAGGTGCAAAAATCGTCATAAAAGGAGCATATTATTTACAATCGTCCATTGCTAATGCCGAAGGTGGAGATGAGCATGGACATTGAGTAGCTTAAATATCAAACGAGAGGATGGCACAGTTTTCAGAAGTTTTTCTGTATGCCCTAATCCCTGTCATTTCTATCCTAATAGGAGGAATGACAGGCTTATTCCGAACGCCCAGTGGAGCGTTTAGAAGTTCGGTGTTGCATTTTGCTGCTGGCGTAGTTTTTTCGGTGGTTGCCGTAGAGTTGCTCCCTGATATTATTAAAGAACATAAGCCCATAGAAGTAGGTATTGGCTTTGGATTGGGGATTGCTACTATGCTTCTGATAAAATATTTTGCCGAAAAACTTGAATCTAACAGCGCAGAGAACAGCAATAAAAATAACTTACCAATAGGGCTGTTAGTGGCATTGGGAATAGATATGGTGATAGACGGTTTGTTGTTGGGGGTAGGCTTTGCCGCAGGTAATACCGAAGGTATTTTGCTATCAGTGGCATTGGCATTGGAGGTTTTTTCGTTGGGATTGGCCGTTGTATTAGCTTGCAGTAAAAGCAATATTTCCAACCAAAAGAGCCTACTTATCTTATTCCTTCTGGGTTTAGTTTTCTTCGTGGGGGCCGTTTTGGGAATTACGCTACTATCACGTTTATCACAAGAAATGCTTGAATTGGTTTTATCGTTTGGATTAGCCGCCTTGTTGTTTTTAGTAACAGAAGAACTACTCATTGAAGCCCACGAAGAAAAAGAAACCCTTTTACAAACCAGTATGTTTTTTGTAGGTTTCCTTATCTTTCTTTTAGTAGGGATGGTGGCATAATTTTAAAATATTGAAAAGCTAAGAATATATACAATATGAACCAAATTCTTTTCGGCTCGCTGATATTGAGCATTTTACATGCGCTGATTCCCAGCCATTGGCTACCCTTTGTTACCATTGGCAAAACTGAACGCTGGTCAGAAGGTCGCACCCTTACCGTAACGGCATTGTCAGGTCTTGCCCACACCATAAGCACTACCATTTTAGGAACTATTGTGGGTTTGGCTGGCTATGAATTAGCCGAAAAATACCATGAACTTGCTGAAAGCGTGATTCCTGCTGTGCTTCTGATGTTGGGGTTATGGTACCTAATGCAACACCTACGACATCAACATGCCCACGAACACATTGATACCCAAAAACAAAAAGGCAAATCATTCAAAGGTCTTTTGTTTTCGCTTTGTATCGGCATGTTTCTGTCACCTTGTATGGAAATCAATGCTTACTTTCTAAGTGCAGGGGCATTGGGCTGGCAAGCATTGAGTTTGGTGGCATTTATCTATAATGTGGTCACACTCGGAGGAATGCTAATCATGGTCTGGGTAGCAGGGCGTGGGCTTCGGCTCATCAATACCCACTGGTTTGAACATAACGAAAATCTCATAACGGGGCTAACCCTCATTGGATTAGCCATCCTCAATTTCTTTATCGAATTCTAACTGATCGTTTTTCATGGAAAAGAAAATGCAAAGTCATAAAAATCATACAACAGATAATTGCTGCGACACGTCGCCAAAAGTTAAAATGCCAATACATAGCGATAACGACGGACACGACCACGACGAAGAATCAGGTGAAGCAAGCCTATTTCAAAGCCGCTGGCGGTTGTGGTTGAGTTTAACAATCCTACTGGGTTTCATTGCCGTCACGCAGTTTTTCAAAGTAGAAGTAGCCAAATCCGTTGAAATTACTTTAATGACACTTGCCTACCTATTGGCTGGTTACAATACCCTCGAAAGGGCTTTTCGTTCGCTACGCCGAGGCGATTTTTTCAACGAGTTTACACTCATGTCCATTGCTACGTTGGGGGCATTTTACATTGGCGAATACAGCGAGGGTGTAGCCGTGATGATTTTCTATGAAATTGGCGAATTGTTTCAGGATTTGGCAGTCAATCGCTCCAAGCGTTCCATCAAATCCCTATTAGATGTGCGCCCTGAAACCGTAACAGTATTACGCAATGGTAATCAGCAGAGCATTAACCCATCATTGGTGCAAATTGGTGAAACTATTTTGGTGAAGCCTGGCGAAAAAGTCGCCTTAGACAGTACTTTATTGACTGATAACGCCAGTTTCAATACAGCAGCGCTCACGGGTGAATCTCGCCCCGACACCAAACGCATTGGCGAGGTAGTGTTGGCAGGGATGATTAACTTAGATAAAGTAATTGAACTGACAGTAACGACGGCTTTCAAGGACTCTAAACTTTCTCGTATCTTGGAAATGGTACAAGAGGCCACCGCTCGCAAAGCTCCTACCCAGTTGTTTATCAGCCGTATGGCAAAAATTTATACCCCCATTGTATTTGGATTGGCATTGGCAATTACCTTGATTCCTTTCCTTTTTGTATCGCCTTATATTTTCAATGACTGGTTGTATCGGGGTATGGTATTTTTGGTCATTGCCTGTCCTTGTGCGCTTACTGTTTCAATTCCTTTGGGCTATTTTGGCGGTATTGGCTTGGCTTCTCGCCACGGCATTTTAGTCAAAGGCTCTAATTTTTTGGACGTATTAACCGAAATTAATACAGTCGTTTCAGATAAAACAGGAACGCTGACAAAGGGCGTTTTTAAGGTGCAAACAGTTAGCCCCCCACCCCCCGATGGGGGAGTTTCCGAAGGAGAATTTATCAAACTAACCGCCGCTCTTGAAAGTAATTCTACGCACCCCGTGGCGAAGGCGGTGGTGGAGTATTCTAATGAACAGAAGGTAAATTGGCAAAATAGCAAAGTCGAAGCCGTAGAAGAAATATCGGGTCATGGCTTGAAGGGAATGGTAGATGGCAACGTAGTACTGGCGGGGAATTTGAAACTATTGCAAAAGTTCGTTATTTCATACCCCGCTGAATTGGTGCAAATCGTTGAAACGGTTGTGGTCATAGCCATTGATAATCAATACGCTGGCTATATCACCATTGCCGACGAGGTAAAAGACGATGCCGCCCAAACCGTTGCTGATTTGAAAGCGTTAGGTATTGAAACAGTTATGCTATCGGGCGATAAGTCGGCAGTGGTGCAAGAAGTAGCCCACAAACTGGATATCTCGAAATCCTACGGTGATTTACTACCTGAGGGTAAGGTAGAAAAAGTACAAGAACTTAAAAATCAGGGTAAAAAACTTGCTTTCGTTGGCGATGGTGTGAACGATGCTCCCGTAGTAGCCCTTGCCGATGCGGGCATTGCCATGGGGGGTATGGGGTCAGATGCCACTATCGAAACTGCCGACATTGTGATTCAGAATGACCAGCCACACAAGATTGTTTCAGCTATTAAAGTCGGAAAAATCACCAAATCAATTGTTTGGCAAAATATTTTGCTGGCGATGGGTGTAAAAGTGGCCGTTATGTTGTTGGGGGCAGGAGGTATCGCCACTTTGTGGGAAGCCGTTTTTGCCGATGTGGGTGTGGCTTTGTTGGCTATTTTGAATGCTTATCGAATTCAAGGCAAAAAGGTTTGACCTCACCATAGAATACCAAAATCAACATATTTTATCACTCATTTATCGCCGCATTTCTATGAAACTTTATTGGAGTATGCCCCCATCGTTGCGGCAGCACTATCAGCAAGAATTACAACATTACCAAAACGCTTTTGCTACAGGAAATTTATCAGAAGCATGGCATCGGCTCGAAAGAGCACACATTTTGGGACAGGCTTGGCCACTCGAACATTCCTATGTGCATTGGTTGATGCTCAGATTTGGTATTTATATCAAAAGTACCAAAGAAGTATTGGGGCAAATTCCGAGGTTATTGGTAGGAGGAGTTAAATCTTTTGTAGGGAAGATTCCAGTGGGTAATACGGGTGGGGCCAATGTTCCTTCCCTTCGCCCAATGGACATTTCGCCAGACTTGAAACAAATTTTAGAATCCAATCTAAAATGATTACCTTAATGACAGTAGTCTTGGATTTCTTAAAAAGAATACTCAATTTTATATAAATCTCTAATCGCCTGACTACCTTGTTCTTCACGGTACACATACGGCAACGAATCGCCACCTTTTTTGTGGTTTTTATGCTGTTGATTCAACTCAACAATGTGCTGTTTCGTCATGCCCACCGCTTGGCAAACGGGAAGATTATTTCGCACGCTCACCCTTACAAGCCCGTTGGTAATAGCCCGTTTCAGCCTAATAATCACTCGACTAACGAGCTGTACCTTTTAGATACGATTTGCAACGCCATTTTTGTAGGATTGACAGCTTTTACGTTTAAGTCGTTGATATTTTGTTTTATCAACGACTTAGTTTTTTTCTACCAAACGCTCTTCGTAACTACCTTTTTTGCTACACCCTCACTACGAGGCCCGCCCATTTTTTGTTGAAATGCTATCTATCTCTAACCAGAGCAAGTATATGTACTGTACAGTTCTGGTTGGAATACCTTTTTATTTTCAACAAAAAATACGCAAACTGATGAAACCAATTTATTACTTATGCCTGCTGGCATTTGGCGCTTTTGCTATTACCGCCTGCGAAAAATTATTGCCCGCTGCGCCCGAAGAACATGAAGTGCTGGACGGAACCATTGAAGGGCTGACGGGTACCGAAAATGCCCAATTCTTACGGGGAGACCTTGCCTTTACCCGAAATTTTACGCCTGCTACGGGGCTAGGACCGCTCTTTGTTTCAAATTCTTGTATTAGTTGCCACGCTGGTGACGGCAAAGGCCACCCTTTTACCAACTTGGTACGTTTTGGGCAAACCGATGAAACAGGCAATAAATTCATAGCACACGGCGGTCCTCAACTCCAAAACAAAGCTATTCCTGGCTTTTCGCCTGAAAACATTCCGTCAGGGGCTTCTCATGCTACTTTTATGGCTCCTGCCAACACAGGTTTGGGCTTTTTGGAAGCCGTACCCGATGCCGATATTCTGAAAATGGCAGACCCTGACGACAAAGACGGTGACGGTATTTCGGGTGTTCCGAATTGGATTGAACTACCCGATTTTGTTAAACCTGCCACCAATGCTATCAGCAAAGAGGGTAGGTACATAGGGCGATTTGGGCGGAAAGCAGGAGCGCATAACTTGCTCAACCAGACCGTCAATGCCTACAACCAAGACATGGGTGTGGTGACTACCTATTCTCCCCACGACACGTACACTGGCAAGGAATTAGACCCCGAAGTGCCTAACGTAGAGGTGGAAGATTTGGTGTTTTACCTTCATACACTCAAAGCTCCCATTCAGCGTAATACTGATGCTGCTGATGTAAAAGCAGGTAAGCAACTGTTTGTCAATATCCAATGTGGAACTTGCCATCGTCCAAGTTTAAAAACGGGTAATTCATACATCAAGGCACTTGCCTACAAAGAGTTTTTTCCTTATACCGACCTCTTGATGCACGACATGGGAAAAGAACTCGATGATAACTATACAGAAGGAACTGCCAAAACTTCCGAATGGCGCACTACACCACTTTGGGGCTTGGGATTAGCCAAAAACTCTCAAGGAGGCAACCTATTTTTGCTCCACGACGGGCGAGCCAAAAGCATCGAAGAGGCTATTTCATACCATGGGGGTGAAGCCCAAAAAAGTCGTGAAAAGTACAAAGCCCTCAACACTACTGAACAACAACAACTCATCACATTTTTAGAAAGCCTATAATCACCTCACCATGCAAAGAAGAAATTTTATCCGCACAAGCTGTTTGGCTTGCCTCGGCGGTAGTGCAGTAGCTACGTTACTACAAGGGTGTAGTTCAACGTATTATGCCCAACAAGTTCAATTGCAACAGAACAGCTTAGTTGTCAAAAAAAGTGAGTTTATCGAAATGAAAAAAGGGCAAGCTACGTCGAATATGCGCAATGTCGTGGTAGCCAAGTACGAGAAATTAGCCTTTCCAGTTGCTATTTTTCGACTTGCAGAAGACCAATACAGTGCCGTGTATTTGGAATGTACCCACCAAGGTAACGAAGTACAACCCCAAGGTAACTACTTGGTGTGTGAAGGCCACGGTAGTGAGTTTGACAGCAAAGGCAACGTAACTCAAGGGCCAGCCGAAGACCCGTTGCGAACTTTTTCGGTGAAATCTGACAAAGATAATATTTACATTTTACTGAGCTAAACCATGCAAAAACAATACTTAATACTATTAGTCATGCTGAGCGGGTTTTTGAGTGCAACAGCCCAGATTGACACCACCTTATTGCGGCGAAACACAAAGGTAGATTCGACCAAAATGAACATGGATGCAGTCTATAATCGCCCGTTTTTACAAGTAGGTCGTACCCCGCTGGGCGTGGGTGGCTATGCAGAATTAAACACAAATTATGCCGCTACTGACGGCATAAGCGAGGGTCTATCGTTCCAGATGCGGCGTATGACCTTGTTTTTTGGCGGTAGTCTGCACCGCAAAATCAAGTTTATGTCCGAACTTGAATTTGAAGACGGTACCAAAGAAATCAACATTGAGTTTGCGGCCGTCGATTTTCAATTTGCTAACTTGTTCAACCTGCGGGGGGGTATTATTATGAATCCCATCGGAGCTTTTAACCAAAATCACGATGGTCCTCGTTGGGAGTTCAACGACCGACCTATTTCGGCAACGCAAATGCTTCCAGCTACGTTTAGCAATGTCGGTATGGGCATTTATGGCAAAAAATACTCCAAACAGTGGGTCTTCGCCTACGAAGCCTATCTTACCAATGGTTTCAACGACGACATCATCGCCAACGAAGACGGACGAACCTCACTACCCGCTGTCAAGGCCAATCGTGACCGTTTTGAAGAAAGTAGCAATGGACAACCACTTTTTACGGGTAAAGTCGCTATTCGCAATCGAAAAATCGGTGAAATCGGTCTCTCGTACATGACAGGTGTGTATAACAAATTTCAAGACGATGGGTTGATATTGGACGAAAAACGAGCGTTGGGCGCATTTGCTATTGACGTCAATACCACACTCCCCAAACTCAAAACCTTTATTACAGCAGAATGGGCGTGGATTAACGTAAACGTACCCTCTACCCACGCCACCCAATTCGGAAGTAAACAAAGCGGTGGATTTGTGGACATTGTACAACCCGTTTTTAAAAAACCACTGTGGGGCTTTCCGAACTCTACATTCAATGTAGCCTGTAGGGTAGAACGAGTGGATTGGAACGTTGGTACGTTTGCCGAAACAGGCACAAAAATCTATGATGAACTTTTTTCTGTAATGCCCGCCATCAGTTGGCGACCTATTCCCTCTACCGTAATTCGGTTCAATTATCGTATCCAACGTCAATGGGATATTCTGGGAAACCCTCCCGCCAAAACTGGGGCATTTCAGTTAGGAATTTCGAGTTATTTCTAAATCAAAGGGGCGGTTACTCGCCCCTTTTTCATATCTGTTCAATCTTAAAACCTGCCTGTTCCACCGTTCGCTGAATAAGTTCACAGCTAACTTCTTCGCCCGAAACGGTCAGGATTTTGTCGGGATTGTTGGTATCTACTTTCCAGCTTTCTACTTCTTCCAACTGGTTCAGAAAAGGTGTTACTTTGGCTACACAGCCGCCGCAGTTGATATTGGTTTTGAATTGCAAGGTTTCCATTTTAAGGATTTGGTTTATGTTAAACTACATTTTTTTCATTTTTAATCGTAAACTATTGGCCACCACCGATACTGAACTCAGTGCCATCGCCCCTCCTGCAATCATCGGATTAAGCAAAAATCCATTGATGGGGTACAGTATCCCCGCTGCCAGTGGTATGCCAATGAGGTTATAGATAAACGCCCAAAAGAGGTTTTGGTGAATAGCCGCTACCGTCCATTTAGAAAGCCGAATGGCTTGGGGGATTTTCTGCAAATCACTCGAAATAAGCGTCATTTTTGCTACGTCCATCGCAATATCAGATCCTTTTCCCATAGCGATACTCACATCCGCTTGGGCAAGGGCATGAGAGTCGTTGATACCATCGCCAACCATGGCTACTATCTTGCCTTGTTGTTGTAATTCTGCTACAAAAGCTGCTTTATCGAAGGGTAATACTTGTGCTTTGAAATGCTGAATACCCACTGATTCTGCTACTTTCTGAGCCGTAAAAACGTTGTCACCCGTGAGCATAAACACCTCTATTCCTGCTGATTGAAGTGACTCAACGGCTTGCAATGAGGTAGATTTTATGGGGTCAGTAATGCCAAATACTGCCAAAATTTGCCGTTTATCGGCAAAAACAATTACCGTTTTGGCCTCCGATTGCCACTGAATAATAGGTAAATCATGCGAAAGAATACTGAGTTCATTCATCCAAACGGGGCTACCCATGTAGTATGTTTGACCCTCTACAAGCGCTTTAACACCTTTACCCGTTATGCTCTCGAAGTGTTGTACAGGGACAGCTTTTACACCTTCCAACTTCATGTGTTTGACAACAGCTTCGGCTAATGGATGAGATGATTGACTCTCTATTGAGTAGGCAATTTCTTTTAGCAACAGGCTTTCTATTGTCCAAATACTGTTACTTACCGTTGGTTTGCCTTCTGTAATTGTTCCTGTTTTGTCTAAGACCACCGCATTGATGCGATGTGCCAATTCCAAACTTTCAGCATCTTTTATCAAAATCCCGTTTTCTGCCCCTTTGCCTACCCCCACCATAATGGCCGTAGGTGTGGCCAAACCCAAGGCACAGGGGCAAGCAATGACCAGTACTGTGACAGCGGCTAAAAGTCCTTGTGTAGTGGCATTATCTCCACCTAATAGAATCCAAACCAGTAGCGTTACCAACGCAATACTTATCACTACTGGTACAAAAATACCTGCAATTTTATCGGTAAGTTTTTGGATCGGTGCTTTGCTGCCCTGAGCGTGCTGTACCATGATTATGATTTGCGCCAGCAATGTTTCGCTCCCAACTTTTTCGGCAATAACACGAAAACTTCCCTGCTGATTGATGGTGCCTGCATAGACTCGATGTCCTTTACTTTTTTCAACAGGAATCGGTTCTCCCGAAATCATACTCTCATCCACAAATGACTTACCCAATATTACTTTTCCGTCCACGGCTACCTTATCACCTGGCTTCACAATGATTCGGTCTCCCACCCGTACTTCACTAATCTGGATTTCTCGTTCTTCGCCGTTTTCGATGACCCAAACTGTACGGGGTTGCAATCCCATAAGCTTTTTAATGGTAGAGGAGGTGTTGGCTTTGGCTCTTTCCTCCAATAATTTACCCAACATAATAAACACAATCACTACCGCTGCCGCCTCGTAATATACGTGAGCATGTAAGCCCTGTCTATGCCAAAAATCAGGATATATAGTATTGAAAAGGCTAAACAGAAAAGCAATACCCGTACTCAGCGCTACAAGCGTGTCCATGTTCGCTTTCCGATAGCGGGCTTGTTTCAAAGCGTTGATAAAAAAACTTCGTCCGAATACCACCAAGACAGGTGTAGTCAACAGCATCATTAGCCAATTGGCATAAGGCATATCCATGAAAAACATTCCAATGACAACCACGGGCAAAGTCAGTGTTCCTGCCCAAATTACGTTTGTTTTGAGCTTTTCATACTGATTGGCTTTGATTTCTTCTTGTTTTTCTGAGGCTTTTTCAATGTCCAGAATTAAGTCATAGCCAACCGCTTGGAGCGATTTTTTGAGATTCTCAGGTGTTGTTTGGTAAGGGTCAAAAGCTATTTGAACTGATTCGTTGGCAAAATTTACGACACATTCCAACACACCCTGCTGTTGGCTCAACACACTTTCAACGCTACTCGCACAGGCAGCACAGGTCATTCCTATGACGGGCACTATAATTTGCCGTTCTTTCTTTTCAGTTATTATTTCCATCATCTTACAGATTTGATACTGCAAAAGTAAAGCTCACCAGTGAGTGAGCTGTTACAAGATTTTCGGAATGGTTTATATGATTTTCGGAAAAAGCTAAACAGCCTTTGTAACTTTCAATCCAAACCCTTCATCCAATTCAAAATAGAGTAAAAATCCTCGCTGTTTAGATTCTTGCTCCGTATTTTCAAGGTAAGAACGGATACCTGTTAGCGAACGCATTGATTCAGCGTGGTAAGGAAACATGCGAAAGAATTCTTTCATCATCCATTCCACATCTGTTACCATATTAAACTGATTGATTAAGGCCGTGCCTTGAAATTTGGCAACCAATTCTCCATAATGAGTCTTATTAGCTGCATTACCCAAGAGGCGGTCATAAAATTCGTCTGCATGTTTGCGTAATCGAGTTTTATAGTCGGTTGTTACTTGTTCTATGTACTTATCCACGTCCGTGATTACGTCTCCCCTACCCTGCTTGGCTTTCTTTTCTTCCAGGGCCTTCACGTTTTTCTTTTCCCATACCCAAAACCGTATGCCCGTTACTCGTGGTTTTTTAGATTCCAAGTTGTTACCCAACAATTCATATTTTACAAACAAGTCGGTTTTTTCGTTTATCTCGTGAATGGCTGGGTCGATTACATGCTTCTTTAAGGACGAAAAACGGGAATATACCGCTTTATTGAAGCCCAATTTTTCCTTGAATGATTTCAAATCTACGTCGATGGGACGACCATAATTTTTCCAACTACTAAAAAAAGGGAATAACTTAATAGAGCGAGTCGTTTGTAGGGCAAATACATTTTTCTTGAAGAAGCTAAAATTCTCGGTTTCCTTTACCTGCAAAATCTGCTTCGCTAAGTCATGCGAGATGTATAGATCTATTTTCCCCGAGTCGTGCTTATGTACACTCTGTGAAATAATGGGTACTATGATGGTCTCTCGGCCTTCTATCCATTCCACAAGCGTAGTCTGTAACATCTTGATGGAGTCAATCAAGTACGAATAGCCCGATGTGTTGGTGGTTTGGATGCTCTTTAAAAAGTCTTTAATTTCAAGTGTTAATACAATGTTTGTATTACGACTCAGATTCTCCAAGTCAGAGGGTTTTAAGCGAGAAGCAATTTCGTAGAATAACTTGGGAGTATATACTTCGTTGATTTCAGCTTTTTTACTTTTTGATAACTGACGTATAAAGGTAGGAGTTGCTATGGGATTATTCAGAATGACCACATCAGAATTATTCTGCAAGTCTTCAATGTATTCTGAATTGGTCTTCTTTGCCATTAGGGGTCAGTCAAGGTTTAGAATTCAAGCAAACATAGGAAAAAAGTAAATGTACTCAAAATTCATTTACATTATCATTTTTTAAGTATATTGATTATCAAGTAATTAACCATTATTCAGTAATGAATAGCTATACATTATTGCCAAAAATGTATATTAACTTACATCAGTATTCATTTTTTAGAATTGGCTACCATGGTTTTACATGAATGGATATACATTTTATGCTGAGTTATCAACAATAAAAATCATTTAACTCTTTGTTTATCAGTACAATAAATACTTATCCACACATGAATGAATATACATTTTATCAGTTTGGAGTTTATACATGAATGGATATACATGTATACATGACTCAATATACATTTATACATGAATGGATATACATTTATACATGACTCAATATACATTTTCACATGAATGAATATACATTTACTATTTCACAAAATGTTTAAAATCAAATAGTTACATTCATTTTGGGGGCTTCTAAAAAACTATTATATAAAAGCATTTAAAAACCTTCTTTAAAAAACTATATAAAAAAGGTATTTTGATTTTTTTGTTCTTTTATTTTTTTGAATCAATGGGGAAAAGAAAAATTTCTTAAAAGGATGTCATATAAACTAAGCATTTAGTTACTTTTAATTGACTTTAAAGACAACAACGCTTCAATTTGATATAATAAACAAAATTATTTATTGCTCGACATGAATGAATATACATTCTCTAAAAGAGAACCAAAGGGGTAATTTTGAACCACAAACAAAGGGATAAATAAGTGATTTACAGTTATTTAAGTGCTTTTTTCAATCAGAGTTCGTTCGTATTTTTGAATCGTAAACAAACACTTAAACGCTTATCACAATGAAAACAGCATCAAAAAATGCCAGTAAAAACCTATTGTCCCACACTTCAACTTGGGACAAAATCTGCTTTCCAGTTGAAACCGTAGCCTTAGAAGGACTTTTGCCCGAAAACTATCATGTTGTAGCGACTGACCGCCAACGAGCGATTGTAGGCCAAAAAACAGACGGTAGTAACCAAGTTTTCGCTATTCAGAGCAAAAGCTATTCTTTGATTCCTAATTCTCTGATTAAATCTGTTGCTGACGAGTGTTTAGGCGTTGACTATGAACTTAGCATTCGGTACAGCTCACAAGGTGAGTTTTCGATTGGAATTGTACTGCCCGATTCGCTGGTGATTGGCAAAATTGGTAACGACACGATTCGCAAGCAATTGACCTTTACAAACTCCTACAACGGGAAAACGCCGTTTACTATCCAAGGGCATGAGATGCGAGGTATAAAAAGTGCTGTTATGAGGGTCTCTTATTATCGTCAAATTTGCTCAAATGGAATGATGGGTTGGGCTGATGAGTTTATTTCGTTGGATGAGTATTTGCATTGGCTCACAAACGGGATGCCAGCTAATGCCAAGGTAAAAGGTTTGGAAGAACGGTTTGAGCAGAAAGATGAAGAACAATTCCTTCGGATTTTCTCGCACAAAGGCATTAACTTAGACAAGTTCCAACAGTTTTTGGTGGGCTTGGTCGGCGACTTTTCCCAAATCAAAAAAGAAAGTAGTACTTCACAAGTGTACAACTTAATGACAGATTTGCAAGTAACAAACTTGGAAGAAGCGACCGAAATAGTTCGAAAGGTTGGAATTCCTAAGAAATTAATTTCGGCAGCCTTAGAACGAATGGAATTAGAGCAAGGAATGTTGCAAAGTTCCTCCAACGTTTGGCTGCTCTACAATGCGGTTAATCATTCGCTCTTTAATCAAGCTACTTCTATGAGCGTTCAAGACAGATTCTATGCTGATGAAAGGGTTTTTCATGGTTTGCTAACAACGTATCTTAACTAATAAGATATTTTAATATTTACCTATCTTGATATGAAAATAATTGCATTTTTTTCGGTTCTCTAACACTTCAAAACAGTAGCTTGTAAAATCAAGCTACTAAAATCGGGAATCATGGGGAAATTGACAATACAAAACAATAGGTGATTAGAAGTTGATGCTAACTTCTTGATAATAAGGTAGATATTTTAGTATTTAAGTATCTTTATATCAAGATAATAAACTACAATCCAATGAGAAAGACAAAACGTGTACCTACCCTTTTGAAAAAGGAATTCCAATTAGAATTGATTCATTTCGGCAAAAGTAAGCTGGAAGAATTTGCCACTGCTATTGCTGAAAAGGTTGAAAGCGGTGAAGTTAATCCTGTACTTGCTGAGTCATGGCTCTACCGAATTGAATACATTGCCAAGCAAGCCCGTGAAAAAATTGCTCAAACTTTACAAGACGAATTAGATCGTTATCCCGAAAAAATTCCCGCTGCTTATGGATTGGCTTTTACTCGAAAAGCTACTTCGACCCGCTACGATTACTCGGCAACGCCTGATTATAAACGCTTGAAGGATGACGTGGCGTTGATTGAACAATACGCCCAGAAAGCCGAGAAATCTAAAACGCCTGTACAGCTCTATGACGAAGACGGGACTTTTCGATTCACCATTCATCCAGCCAGTAAGATTCAAAAATTTGGGTATAGCCGTGAAATCGTTGATTAAAGCATCTTGCTCAATCTCACAAACAGCCCGATACCGTCGGGCTGTTATTTGTCATACCATTGATATGATTCTCAGAAAAGGACTTATTGGAAAGGTGATTACCAATCAAAAACAAATCCTGATTGATAACCAGAGAGCCACACCCGATTTTGAATTCGTACCAGACATCAATCCTGATTTATCCTTTTTGGTTTTTGAATCTGAGATTGAGTTTTTGTAGTTTCCTATTTAGATATTTTTATATTTTAATACCAAAATACTGGGTTACTCCTCGGTAACGTATAAAGGCATGGGTTCGCCAACTTCATACGCTGCCCAGTCAAGGAATCAAGGGGAAGCCTTTAAAATAAGTTCAGCTTCGCTTTGAACACATTTTGAAGGCAAAACGCACCAAAGACATTCAAGCCAAACACGCACATAGCCCCTACTCAACGCAGTTGTCTGGCTTGAAAATCTTTGACCCAAGCGCAATCAGGGGGAAAAATCACGACAAAGCCCTCCAAATCAGACATACACGAAGCTCCTACACAAGCCAATTGTCTGATTTGAAAACCTTTGACCCAAGCATAAGCAAGGGGAAAGCCTTCAAAATAAGTTCAGCTTCGCTTTGAACACATTTTGAAGGCAAAACGCACCAAAGACATTCAAGCCAAACACGCACACAGCCTCTACTTAACGCAGTTGTTGGGCTCGAAAGTCTTTGACCTAAGCGCAATCATGGGGAAAACTATAACCGCCTAATCGAATGGTAGTTAGAAGTTTGGTAACTAATTGATTATCAGTAGTAAATTATTTTTCTTATGCTTTAAAAAACGTATTTTTGATAAGTAATCAAATACAAATTATTCTTTCACTTTAATCAATTTTACCATGTCAGCAACCGTAATTTCTCCCGAAACTACCACAGTTTCAACGGCTTTAACTGTAAACGGAACTCAAAGATCCCTTCAAGAATTGTTCCCTAACTTATTTGAAACATTAGTTGATGAAGACACAGGCGAGGAAACCCTCGAACCAAAAATCGTTTACATTGAAGGAAGACCCAAGATATACCGCTTTGATGGAAAAACAGGGCGTTTCAATCTGGACGGGAAAGAAGATTTAGGCACTGATTTTACTTTTCAGCCTTTTGCATGGCGACTTTTTAACGGTGGGTTATTCGACCGTAAAGAAAGCACACAGTGGGTTGAGTTCTTCTTTTTGGACGCTGACTTGTGTGTAAGCACGATCATGTTCAATAACACGAGTGCCATTAATTTCAAAGAAGCCCGTGAAAAAATAGTCTATCAGCGTAAGAAATTTGAAGACTTGAAATTTGTTCTCAAAGCCGAAAAGAAGGATTATGAGATAACCCTACCTGATGGTAAAACGCAAAAGGGTAACTACTTTGCCGCTACTTTTCAATTTGAAGAAGGTGATTTAGCTTTTCGGAAGTTGGGGCGAGACGTGGCACGAGCTTACAACGTGTATGGGGCTGTTACCCTGCAAAATACCGTGACTACCTTCCTATCTGATTGGTTTCCAAAGCACCTTATCTATGGCCTACCTCTCGTTGAGCCGCCCAAAGAGGGAGCTACAAACGAACCTGTATCAGTAGTTGAGACAATACCTGTTGAGGAAGTACAAACCGTTTCAAAATCCAATACTAAGAAATTGTCAAGAAAGTAAACTAACACGAAGGCAAGGCTTAACAGCTTTGACCTTCGTTGGTTGGGAATCAAGGGGTAAAAGCGAATGTAAAACAAATGGTAGTAATAAGTTTTAGTTAATATGTTGATTGTCAGGTTAAATATAAAAATATCTAAATATTAAAGTATCTTTATAGTAAGCTAATCACTCAAAATGGGGCAGTGATTAGCACTTTGTTTCATCTTTAATCAATCGTAAAATGAAAAATTTACTACTCAAAATTTCGCTTATTTCTCTCGTCTTTTCTTTTCCGATTCTGGCTCAAACAGATTCAACTAAGCGCTTTACTATATCAAATGTAGAGGCCACCATGGGCTTGGGACTTCACCCTACTGGCAATATGTATGGCTTTCGATTAGGATTGAAAGATAACCTAAACCCTAATCGAGATATACGGGTATGGTTCAACTCGACCAAATTGATTGGCGACAATACGACCCGTCAAGTATTAGCTGGTGTAGGGATAAGGAAAAAAGTCCTTGAATTGCAAAGTGGCGTGTCTGGCTTTTGGGGTTTGTCCGTTTTTGGTGGACATGAGAAAAAATTGAGCGAGTACCAGGTATTAGGGTTTGTAGTCGAAGGGAAGCAATCCCGTTTTGTTGCTGGTATCGAAGGAAATGCAGAAGCCGAAAAAGGGCCAATTGTTGTTGGTTTTCGTTACCGAGTTAGTCCCTTATCACTGGCTCAGAAAAGTTATGCGCTTGTTTCGTTGGGGTATCGTTTCGACGCTCGGTTATTTCGATTGAAAAAATAAGCCAAATCGAAGCCCCAAGCGATTTGGTTGAGCCTCTGAAAAAGAGGCTCTTTGCAGCGGGAATCAGGGGGTAAATGCTAATAACCGAATAATAAAATATCTAAATAGAAAACTACTCAACTATTTTATCCTCCTCTTCGATGGCTTCCAATAGCTGCTCAAATTCAAATAACTCAGCTTTTCGTTCTTTACGCTTGGTAATAATTTCTTCCAAGGTTTGTTGCGCTTGGCTTACCGAGGCTTGAATCTCCTCATTAGAAAATAGCGCAAAATGCTGTTCTGAATCATCACTTGCGAACTCGGAATGTTCTTCGATAGGCAAAGGTGCTGTTTTTAATTTATCGCCCATTAAGCTATTTTGATAGGAAACTATTTTAGTATCTAAGTCATCTAACCGTGAGCTAACGATTAAATCTCCCGTATTTTTGAACGAACCGCCTTGTTTGGGTTGAAAGAATGTGAAGGTTTCGGGAATGGGTCTTTTTTCCTTAGTCCGTTTTGATACTTTGAAAAAGCCCAAGAGCAGAGCCGCCCAGATTACGATAACTAATATGGCACTGACTAAGTATAAACTCAACGAGATTTGTAACATCATTGGGTTTTGGCTTGAAAATAACCTGCCATTTCTGCCAAAAAATCATCAGATCTGCTTTTTTCAACAGCCTTGGCATGAAGGAATTCAATATATTTCTGCATCGAAATCTCCACACCGTGCCGCAGAGCCAACGAGTATTTGAGTTGTAACCACTCTGAACGAAATTGCTCATCCAATTTTAGTCCGATGTGAAATACCTTTTCGGTTTTTACCTTTACTGCGAGCTGAGGTTTTGGTTTTATACTCGTTTGGTAAGTAGATACTCGCCGATTGAGGGTTTCGTCGTCGAAGTCCATTTCTGAGATGGAAGAAGGGATTTGGCTTTCTGCAACCTTTTGTTTGGGCAATCCTATTTTGAGTGTTTCGGGTAGTTGTGGCATGGATATTTAATTATTTTGATAATTAGATAGCTTAATAACTTCTTCGGTAAACCGTGCTATGCCATTGAGGTACTGGCCACCTTTGAATAGAATAGGAGACGAAATGGTTGTCCACATCTTGGCACGGTCGAAGCCAGAATCAGCATCATTCAGTCGAGTTTCGAGAAAGTCAAAAGAAATGCCCTTAGCAGCAAACTTGGTTTTCAATTGCGATTCAATGAGTGCCGCTTTTTTCTGAAACGTGAACTTATATTTATTCCAAAAACAGCAAAACTGGGTTGAATCGGAAAGATGACCTTGCTTTACGTGGTCGGCCAAGGTCAGACAATATTCCAGTGAGGCCATCACGTCAATGTTTTGCGTGGTAAAGGGAACAAGAACCAAATCGGCGAAACGGAGTGTACGAACAATACTTTCATCAAACCTACCCCCTAAATCAAAGAAAACATAGTCGTAGGAATCACTGATTTTCTCAATGTTCAATTCATCTAATTCCGATTGTTCAACAGTGTAAATCGGATAAAAATCAGTAATGCTGCGTTGTTGATTGTGGCGATACCGTTCATAAATGGCTTGGTCGGCTACTGAAAGCTGAGAGGCAAAAAGAGCTTTTTTTACCTCATCAAAATCCTGACATTTTTGGCTGATATTTTGGTAAATGGTTTGTTCCCGATGGCGCAAGCTGTCAATTGAAAATTGTGGAGCATCAGCATCAATCACCAAGACTCGTTTACTCAATTCGTAAGTTAAGTAAGACGATAAAATAGTCGTGATGGTAGATTTGCCCGTTCCGCCTTTGGAGGTATGTACACAAATGATTTGGGCTGACATAAATTTAGTAAATTATATTAAAGTTGCTAAAATAAATAAAATAGTTTATTTAATATTGTTTTTGAATTGGAATACCTCGAAAATAGGTTCGATAGAGAGGAAAGAACTTAGGAATGAAGGGGAAACTTTAAAGGTTAAAATCAGAATAAGCAAGTTATGTTTTTGGCAGACAAAAAAAGGGTAGAGATAATAGACGAAGGGGTAAAATCCAAGCACAAAAAATCAAAAATACCATCCAATGGTCGCCCTAAAAAAGATGAAACAAAAGTAAGGAACAGGCGACTAACCGTGCGATTTACGGAGGCTGAATGGGACTTATTGAGTAAACAAAGTAAAGCAAGTAACCTGAATAAGGCTGACTTTTTGAGGCAATGCAGTATGCAAAGTAAGGCGTACTTACCTGTGCAACAATCGTTACCAACGGACGTACTTGCTTTGCTTAAAAACCTTGAAAAGTTATCAGGAACGATGTTGCAATTGAGTCACAAAGTCAGCCATGAAAAGGCTATTTCGGCTGAGATAAAACAGACGACTTTGCAGGTATCTAATATCGTTCAGCGTACTTATGACTATCTGGAAGAAACCTTATGATTGGAAAAGTAGCCTCTATCGGAACGAGCTTCTTGGGGACATTGGAATACTGTTATTACGCCACCCGTCCCAATCTAAGCCTTGACCGTTCACAAGTAAGGGGTGAATTGGTCTATTTTCAGCAAGTACCTGTTTCAACGGTTAATAATTTAAGACAGGAAAAAGGAGCTAATAAGACTCTTCTGAATCTTGAAAAAATGGCAGAACGGATGCAGCGTACCGCTAACTTAAATCATCGTATTGAGAAACCCGTTTGGCACCAAGTTTTTTCGTTTCCCGTTGGCGAGAAAATCAATACCGAAACGATGGCTGAGATTTGTCAGTTGTTTGCGCAGCGTTTTGGCATGGAAAACAACCAACTCGTTGCTTTTCGCCATGCTGACAAAGACCATGACCATTTTCACATCATTGCTAACAGAATCAGTTTAGATGGGAAAAATACGGCAAAAACTCGCTTCAATTTTTTAGAAATGGGTCGTTTTTGTCAGGAAGTAGAACAATTGTATGAGCTTACATCAACCACTCAAATGAAGCGGGTAATTTGGAAGGAACAGCAAAAGACAGAGGATGCGCCAGAGGTGATAACAAAAAGACAGATTCGAGTAGGTTAGGGTTTCACCCAAAGCTGTTCACGAAAGATTCCAGCATTTCTAAAATTTTCATACTGCGGTGGGCTGCAAACCGAGGTTCAATATGAGCATAGATGCCTTCTTTAATGTCTGGATGTTTTAGAAGTCTTGTGAATTCTACTTTTAAATATTGGCTCAAATCGTCAGAAATACTGTATAAATCATTACTTATTGTGGAGCAATTGTCAAGGATAAAGACGATATCCTCAAAATCAGTACTGGTCCGAAAGTCATTCCCACCTCGCATCTTGTGTGCTTCTAATTTTGTGGCAATGAAGTAAGCGGAATTAAAAATTTTCACAGAGAAGCCATCAAAAAGCTCATGATCAATCGCATTTTTGAAACCATCTACATACCAACGGTTACTAAACCCAAGTATATTGGTTGTAGTTGGCATCACATCAACAATGATTCCTTGGACTTTGTACCGACAAATTACACCTGATTCAACATCATTTTGGAAGCCGATTGAACGAAGTCGTTCATCCAGATCTCCATAATTTTTGTAAGAAGCGAGTTCAATAACCACATCAACGTCGTTTGTTGGCCTAATTTCTACTGATTTTTGTACATCAGCGTAGAGGGCAACAGTGGCGCCACCGACAAAGACTACATTTTCATTGAGTTCTTGTAAAGCCGTGGCTACGGCTTTAATCCGCAGTATGTTAATATGCTGATTGTACGGATGCATCGAAAAGGGTTTTAAGTGCTTGATTTGCTAATTTGATTTCACGGGGTCTTCCAATTCTCAATATATCAATGGCCGCTAATATTTCGTATAAAATAAGGTCATTTTTAACCGCATTAGCTACTGAAACGTACAATGGTTCAATAACTTGACCTCGAATATTTCCATCAGGATTAGGCCAAACAAACGCTTCATTTGAGATAAACTGGGCTTGGAAAAACGGGGCAGAGTGTGCCGTTGGCGTACCTATTGATAAGGGACCAGGTACGGCGGGAAACACATATTTTACGCCATGTTGCAAAAAATCCAACAGGTTATTTCTAAAAACCTGCCTTTTCTCATTATCAATCAAACCACCAATCATGGAGCGATTGAGTGATTCACTGATTTCGGACAAACTAATCCCTAAATCATTTGACAAATTACGAATTTTCCACTCGTGATGCCCGTAAGCAATAATTTTTGATAGAACCACTATATCAAGCGGTCGCATCCCATTGTGCTTTTTCATGTTCGTTGTTCGCAAATTGCGATATGCGAACAAAAATAAACATTATTGTCGTAACTCAGTCATTTTCAAATCAAAAATGCTAATCCATTGGATAAAAAAATCACCTATTAAATCCTCTATTTTTGACAAAATAGCTTACTATCTGTATATTTAGATATTAAAATAGCTAACTATTTCTAATGGAAACAACAACTTTACCCATTGAACAATCCCCCAAAAGACGAGCCGAAGCATTGGGGTTTCGATTGGTTAGAGTACAACAGCAATCGGCAGATGTGTATCAGATTTTTGATACAACAGGGTATTTGTGGCAAATAAGACTTTGTGATGAATGGGACGAACTACCAAGTTGGCAGCTTAGGAGCGAGGCCGAAAAAGATGCCTTGTTCACCTTGGCGATGGATGAATACTACGGCTCACCTTGTTGGGAAGAGGGCGGGGGCTTGGGAATTATGCCTTGTGTAGAATAGGATTAAAAATATTTTGCACCCATTCGGGTATAAATCAAGTATTATTTCCTATATTCGTACCCGAACAGGTATAAAACAATTGAATACTAATGAAATAACCCCGAACAGGTATAAATGAAAAGTCTTATTGCCCAATTTGTAAAGGACAAACGCAAGTCTTTAAAACTGACCCAAGTGGATTTAGCTGAAAAATCAGGCGTAGGGCTTCGCTTTGTACGAGAACTCGAACAAGGAAAACAAACCTTACGGCTTGACAAAATAAATCAAGTTTTGGATTTGTTTGGGTGTGAAGTAGGACCCGTCAGAAAGGAGGTAAGTCATGAATAGGAGTGGAGCGGTTTATTACCAAGACCAATTGGCAGGAATCATTAGCGAAGAAGAAGATGGGTATGTATTCACGTATGAAGCAGCCTATTTGAAAAATAATTACCTGCCTGTGAGCTTAACTTTACCGCTGAGGGAAGCACCCTATAAAAGCAAGATGCTATTTCCATTTTTTGACGGATTGATTCCCGAGGGTTGGTTGTTGGAGATTGCCATTCAAAATTGGAAGCTCAACCCACGAGACCGAATGGGACTATTACTGACAGTTTGTCAAGATTGCCTTGGGGCAGTAAGTGTGAAGAAAATAGAAAATAGTGAGCCATGAACCAATGCTGCCTTTATTGTTATCAGCCTTTGAGTGAGCCTGAGCAAGACTTCCACGTCAAATGCTGCAAGAAATTCTTTGGGACACCTATGCCGCCGATTCTCCATTTGACTCCTGATGATTTGCGAGAAATGGCCCGACGACTCATCATTCGTAGCGTAGCTGTAACTGGTGTGCAGCCCAAACTCTCGTTAGATTTAGAAAGAGTAGATGCCCAAACAAGTCGCCTGACGGTGGTGGGGTTGTGGGGAAATTATATCCTCAAACCACCAACTGACCACTTTGAAGCTCTACCCGAAAACGAAGATTTGACCATGAAATTGGCAGCTCTATGCGGCATCAAAACAGCAGAACATACACTAATTCGATTGCAATCGGGTAAATTGGCATATTTGACCAAACGCTTTGACCGACAAAAGGACAAAAAAATCCACATAGAGGATTTATGCCAACTGACCGAAACCCTCACCGAACATAAATACCGAGGCTCCATTGAAAAAGTGGGTAAGACGATTCGTACCTATGCTACCAATAAAGGTTTGGATGCGTTGGCTCTATTTGAGTTGGTCGTTTTTTGTTTTCTCACGGGTAATGCTGATATGCACCTGAAAAACTTCTCGCTGATTCGGTTTGACGATGGAGAGGTGGCTCTATCTCCCGCCTACGATTTGGTTTCTACTAAATTGGCTATGCCCGAAGACCTGGAAGAATCAGCTTTAACCATAAACGGCAAGAAAAACCGACTCAAACGAGCCGATTTTGATGAATTAGCTGCAAAGTTGGGTATTCCTGCCAAATCTTCCGAACGGGTTTATGCTAAGTTTGTAAAGAAACAAACTGCCATGTTAGAGCTGATTGGGCAGAGTTTTTTGCCGGATGAGATGAAGGCGGAATATGCTAAGGTGTTGATGGGGAGGATTGAAAGGATATAATAGTTAAGTATTTAGATAGAAAGATATTTTAATATTTAGTTGTTTAAATAGGAATTCGGCACAATTAAATTTCACAAAACACTACCCATAGAACAGGGTGAAGTTGCTCACCTCCCATGCCACCTCACTCCCACAAACACCGTTGAGTGAAACGCTTGTACTGATGATGTAGGGTTCCATCGTTGGCGGAAACCGAAAACAACGGGATTTATTTCCACTTCGAGGCCAGCGTCCAAGCCTACCAGAAACGTGGAACGCTGCATTGCGGTTTCAGAAATAACTTGGTCATGGTTGATGGACTCATAACCTGCAAAGGGTTGAGCCAATCCCCGCACAAAAAAGGTACGGGTGGCATTGCGGTGTAAGATGAATTCGTAGCCATATCCCAAGATAAATTGTTCTTGTGGGATATTGGTTGAATCAACTAATGCGGAGGTTTTACGTTGGTAACTTGCAGTGGATTTCCAGGCGTTGTAATGGCGGTTGTATTTTCCAGTTGAAAGCAGTATTTGGGCACCACTAAGGGGGCGAAAACCGTCCACTGTTCCCAAATAACCTTCAAAAAACCGTTGCCCTTTTAAGTGGTTTTGAGCATTTGCTGCAAGCCCAAAGACGAGCCAAACAGCAACTATTTGAATAGAAAGATATTTTGATAGTTTAGTATTCTTCATTTTTAACTCAAAATCAAAGGATTATAGATTCTTAGCTTGTAGCATGATGTCGCTTTCTACTTGGAAACGCAAGTGGCGACCGCCGTCTTTTTCGTACAGCTCTACTTCAATTACTTTATCTTCTGGGAAAGTTCGCAAGGGGAGGGCATACACTGTGGTGTACTCGGTATTACTGCGGATGGTAGTCAAAGTTTTAGGATAATTGGCGAAAGGTTTTATTTCTACTTCTTGGGCTGCCATGCGTTTGAGTACGTCTTTGTCTCTCAGATAAAACTTAAAAAAATCAATTTCGTAATCAATCTCAGAATCGTTTCTAACGTTCAATTGAAAGTAAATCGTTTTATTTTTCACGTACAGGCTCGTGAGCAAGCAGGTCAGTTTCATCTTAGAAGCACCGATGTTTCTAATGTACGAAGTCAGCTTCTGAACCTTCTGACATTCGGTTAGTATCTCGTTTTCGTTTTTCTCATTGGGTTTATCCACGAATGAAATAATAGGACTGTGGTTCATTCCTTTTTGGTCAGACGTAAAATTGTCGGCTAACAAATTATTGGCTATGTTGATGTTTAAGATTTCGGGGTCTTCTTGAAAACGAACCAAGAAACTGTAAAAACCGCCTTCTTCCGTAATAACCGTCATATTAGTTTCGCAGAAATCGGCTTTTTCTTTGGCTTTTACACGCAGTATATTCGGTACTGTTTCGGGAATTTGGGCAATTACATCGCCTGTACCAGCGTCAAATTCTCTGATTTTGGCAGGGAAAATGATGTGTATTGTTTTTCGATTGGAAACTCCAATTGGGTAACTTCCTTTTACTGAGCCTTTATCAATTGGTAAAATATAAGGCGTGCTATTCACTGATTGCGTCAGTATTGGATTGGCGATTGAAACACCTTCTTTCTGGGCATAACTTGAAAGTGACAAGCTGAGACCGACAAATACTGTCGGATAGAAAAATATTTTCATATCAAGATAGTTTGTTATTCGTTGATTGTTCCGAACGAACTACCCCGTTCGGTGGGTTTGAGTAAGATTTTGTAATTGGGTTTTACGGTTACTTTCACATTCGCAATTTTCGCTTGGGCGTATGCTCTCACGCCCGAAAAAATCGAATTCCCAGCTTGTAAGGCCATTTGTGTACCTACCTGTTGTCCTAAACTGCCTTGCTGAATAAAGAAAGAAGGTGAAGCTACTGCTGTTTGTGCTGATTGCCCCAAACTATTGGCGATGATGTTTTTCTCTCGAATTTTAGGAACATAAAGCCCTGCACGGCCATCCAAGTCATATACCGTGAGATTGGTTTGATAGAGGGTGACGCCGAGTCTAATGCTAATGATTGTAACACTAATCCTTTCTCCGTTAATCTGACAAGTTCCTGCCAGAAGTGTGTGAACAGGTAAAGTTACTCGTTCACTATTTAACAGCAATTGTACGGTTTCAGTCAATCGAATTTTTAGGGTACTTCCATTTT
>NZ_JARNTW010000022.1 GCF_029433105.1 Runella sp. MFBS21
ATTGGGGGTTGGCCATGTCGCAATTGTACATTAAATTTGGCGATAGATTACAAGCTGACAGAGAAAATTACCTCGGAGGCTGAAAAGGCAAAACTAAAATCCTGACACAGTTCAGCGTACACTCCCATATTGCTCAAAAGGGTGTAATCGTTGTGTTCCAGCTTAGGCTTAAAACCCATATCCATGTTCCCGAAAGACGACCTCTATTTTGCCCTTCTTGGCTGTGCCGGGGACGAATTCTAAAGCAAGAATAAGGCCTGCTTGAGTTCCCTCTTCTACTTCTTTAACTTTAATCGAATCTGTATAAACAGGGTACTGTTGCCTAGCTAGACTATCTAATTTAATGGGTCTTTTACGTGCCTTAAATTCAGTAGTGTCGACACAAAGCCCTATACCCAAAAAACCCAAATTTCCATCCATGTATCCTTTTACGTTTATATCTACGATACTATCCTCCCGCTTAATTTTGTAAAAGAAAAACTGGGTTTTGGTCATATCAGTGAAGGTATATGCTTCTATTATGTCTTTTCGTTCGCATCCCATCAGTACCAACAAAATGCCGATAAAAACTCTTTTAATTATCATTGCCTCTTAGGTACTTAGTGCCCCACAAGCCACTCCAGAAACGACCTGTGGGGCATTTGTGAAAAGCCTTAAAATCCATATCCATGTTCCCGAAAGACGACCTCTATTTTGCCCTTTTTGGCTGTTCCAGGAATGAACCCCAATGTAATAAAAAGTCCTGCCTGAGTACCTTCTTCAACCCTTTTAATATTAATTGAATCTGAGTGAATGGAAAGAGTGTTTTTGTTAATGCTATCGAATGGCGGTGCTACGCTGATGGGTATCTGACTTGCTTTGAATTCTGTCGTATCACCACAAATAGTTTTGCCAAACCCCAAACTTCCATCCATGTATCCTTTTATATTTATATCCACGATACTATCCTCTCGTTGGATTTTGTAAAAGAAATACTGGGTTTTGGTCATATCGCCAAAAACATACGTCTCTATGATGTCTTTCCGCTCGCATCCCATAAGTACGAATAAAATGCCGATAAGAAACCTTTTAATTATCATTGGCTGTTAGGGACTTAATACCCCACAAACTACTCAATAAGTAACCTGGGGGCATTTGTGAAAAGTATTAAAACCCATACCCATGTTCTCGAAAGACTACTTCTATTTTGCCCTTTTTGGCTGTGCCAGGGATGAATTGTAAACAATACATAGCCCCAGCTTGAGTACCTTCACACCCGCCCTTAGCAATGATAGAATCAGCAAAAATTTTCATGTATTCTCTTAGATCACTACTGTCAATCTCACTAAGGTTTTTGGCACTATTATATGAGGAAAACTCGTTTTTGTCAAAGCAATTTCCTTCGTAAAAGCCCACAGTTCCAGCTAAAGTTCCTTTAACTTTATACTCCACTATACTTTGCTCTCTTTGTATGGTATAAAATAAAGATTGAGGCTTAGAAAAATCTGTGATGATGTGCTTCACTATTATATCTTTTCGCTCGCATCCTACTAATACCAACAAAATGCCGATAAAAACTCTTTTAATTATCATTGCAAAAACTGGTTGCGGAACTGGTTGGAATTAAACTGCCTTTTTTTACACCGCTTGTACCTATCGAAAGGCGCTTTCCTTGCTTATTGTATATAGCCTCCAAAACTTTCTGACGTAATAGTACCCCTCCACAGCCACAGGTTTCAGCCACTTTGCGGCCAAGTTGATTGTTCCATAAATCCATTTGTGCGTCTAAGCTAAACATGTCTTCACTTTCATGATTATCACCTATGATTTTTGCTTCTGATGAGCCAAAACTTCTGAAGTTTAGTGCATTCCAATACGCGTGTTTAAACGCATTTTGATTAGTGCCATCTATATCAAGATATTGTACTCCATTTTTTTCACACATAAATAAACTTTGAGCCGTACTCTCAGCTAATTTTTTATTGCCCCATGCAGCAGCAACTTTTGTTGGATTGGCCTTTGCCCATTTAGCTTCTGCCTCATTTAGGCTTCCTAGCCATTGTAAAAAAGCAGTAATTTTATCTTCGGGTACTGCCCATCCCTCTTCAAGTGGGTCTTCATTAGTAGTACTGCTACCCCATCCACCCCCACCGCCATTGTCGTAAGGAGAGTAGTCGATGTCGTGTTTACTTTGGCAATCTCCAGTACTTACAGTATAACTATAGGTTTCTGAATACATATAGACAGGATCACCACAACCATACCCTGTAACACAAGCCACCGAATAATAATTGATTGTGGTGGTGTAAGTTGTGGTTTGGCATGTTGTACGTAAATTAGCCTTCCCACCACTTACTTTTGGCAGTAAGGTTTTTATTAAATTCCCATCCTCATACACAAATCCTCTTTTAAAATTCCCTTCATTATCTTCAAACCAGTGCATACCTGTAAAATCACGATCTTCTGATTTGTTCTTTTTTCGTTTTTGATACGTTGGGTCTGCTTTACTATACATTCGTTCCAATATTTCTGTTCCCTTTTCATCTTTATAAAGTACTAATTGTAGAGGGGTGACTAATTCTGAAAGGTTCAATTTGCCCTTATCTGGCTCCGCATCAATCTTAGTCAAAGTAATAGATTCTGGCATTTCAAAAACAGGAACAACTAGTGCTTTTCGTCCTCCCTTGAATTTAAGTTTTTTTGCTCTTTCCCAATCGGGGCTTTCTTCACGGGCTTTCTTTCTTGCTTTCGAAGAGATTTTGTTAGTCTGTAAGGAATTTTCGTAAATAACCTTTGCTCTCTCAATTGTGACTTCATCTGAAGTGGTTTCTCCAATTGAAGTTAGAGGAGTTATTAATAATTCTCGACTACACGAAACCCCTGTAAGTAAAATAATAAACAATGCGTTTGAAAGATGCCGAAGTCGGTTTTTTTTCATAATTTTACCTTGGTTTAAATGATTGAACATTGTTTGAACTGTCGAAAAGCTCCGCTCGGTCGCCAAACAGATGCGGGGCTTTTTCGTATACAAAGGAAAATTAAAGAGACGAGCTTAGATTTGACTCAAATTAAAAAATGGATTGATTAGAATCAATTAGTATGCCTCGTATAATTTTTTTCGGATTCGACTAAGGGTAGCTGGAGCAAGATTGAGAAATTGAGCAACGTGCTTTACCTGAAGACGGCAGGCTAATCGAGGGTAAAGCTCCAAAAAACCTTGATAACGTTTAAGAGCGTCTTTTTCCCGAAAAAGCTGGAGATGGTTATCGTAAGAGATAAGAATATTTTCAAAAATTAACCTAAAAGGCAGATTGAGTTCGGGGTATTGCGCCAACAATCTTTGTAAATCTTCATATTGGATGGCGATTAGCTGGCTATCTTCCAACAATTCGACATATTCATAAGAAGGTATTTGTCTTAAAAAGCTCTGTACGGAAAGTACCCATCCACCTTCTTGTTCAAACCAAATACTTACTTCGCGGTGTGTCTCTGTATCATAAAATGCACGTATAAGTCCCGTTTTTACAAAATATAATTTCTCATTTACTTGACCTGGAATTAACAAAGAGCGACCTGCTTTATAAGATAAGGTATGTGAAACATCACGTACCGCAGATTGACATTGTGGCGAAAGAAACGAAATTTTGGACAAGGCGACGGCTAAAGGCATGGCTGTTAGAGGTTAAGTTTTGAAGTTGCAAAAAAAGTATTTTTTTTGATATACAATATAGAGTAAAAATACTTAATTTTCATTTGTTGCTTTGAACTGATTTGATATAAAACAAAACTTTATATATTTGTTGTGAACTTAACCATTAGGGTCATGAAAATAATTCTTACTTGTTTTTTAGTACTGGGAGTCTCGGTAGCTTGGGCCCAAAAGCTAGAATTGAGAATTCCCTCCAAACCCTTAAAAGCCCAAAAGGCGTATCCCAAATTATATTCGTCCAAGGAATATCGTTTTTCGCAGGATTCGAGCATAGCCTATTCCAATAAGGATAATATGCCCATTCTGTTGGCGCAATCCAATGACAATATGCCCAATGCTAACTTTAAAATGCACCAAGACAGTGGAAGTGTCTATCGGATGCCGAATCCAATGAGAAGAAGTCGCCGCCCTATAAAACCCTAACCAATGCGTAAATCCTCCAAATCAGTTGCTGCCTTTGTCTTTTTTGTGATAGGTGCCCTTTTTTTAGTGGCAGGATGGAAGTGGTATGCTTCGCAAGAAAAGTTTTTGGGCACTTCCAAAACAGCAAAGGGGAAGGTGATAGAACTGACTACGGTTGAACGAAATAAAATAGGAAAAAAGAAGAAAAGCGCACTTTTTCCAGTAGTAAAATTCACTACTTTGGAGGGGCAAACCCAAACTTTTCGCTCCCCAGCGGGGAGTACACCAGCGGCTTATGAAATAGGCGAAATCGTAGATGTAGTTTATAACCCACTTTCGCCTTCAGAGGCTCAAATCATGGGATTTTGGAGCATGTGGGGAGGCGGGGTAGTGTGTATAGCGTTGGGAGGGATTTTGATGATAGTAGGAGTCGCTTTGGGCATTCGCTCTTGGCGCGCTAAGTAAATGTAAAACCCTAGTCCTTATAAAATGCCATGCTATCGTTGCTTTCTGTGGGATAGCATGGCAAGAGATTAGAGAAGAAATTTCTAATAAACAAACTCCCCAAATTCACTCTGAATGGTCACTTTTTTGCCTTCATTGGCTTCTACACGACCAATAACTTGGGCATCAATTCCGAATGATTGTGCAATCTCAATGACGTGTTGGGCATAGGTTTCTGGAAGATATACTTCTAGGCGATGACCCATGTTGAATACCTTATACATTTCTTGCCAACTCGTACCACTTTCTGCTTGGATAAGCTTAAAAAGCGGAGGAATAGGGAACAGGTTGTTTTTGATAACGTGCAGATTATCAATAAAATGCAGGACTTTGGTTTGGGCGCCACCGCTGCAATGCACCATCCCATGTATCTGTGGCCGAAGCTCATCTAAGAGCGTTTTGGCAACGGGCGCATAAGTACGAGTAGGAGAGAGAATCAATTTGCCGACATTGACAGGCGTATTGGGTACGGGGTCAGTGAGGCGTTTGGAACCACTATAAACCAGCGAACTATGTACTTCAGGGTCAAAGCTTTCGGGGTATTTGGGAGCAAGGTAGCTATCAAGCACATCATGACGAGCTGAAGTAAGGCCATTGCTTCCCATGCCGCCATTATAAGTGTTTTCGTAAGTAGCTTGTCCAAAGGAAGCCAACCCTACAATGACATCGCCGGCTTGAATGTTGTCGTTTGAAATTACTTCCGCACGTTTCATCCGCGCAATCACCGTACTGTTGACGGTAATGGTGCGTACCAAATCGCCTACGTCGGCGGTTTCGCCACCAGTACTATATATTTCAACGCCGTGGCTGCGGAGCATTTCTAGTACTTCTTCGGTACCATTGATGATTTCGGCAATGACTTCTCCCGGGATTTTGTTTTTATTGCGGTCGATACTCGAGGAAATCAACATCGGACCCGTTGCTCCCACGCAAATCAAATCATCGGTATTCATCACAATCGAATCTTGTGCAATACCACGCCATACCGACAAATCGCCTGTTTCTTTCCAATACAAATAGGCTAGAGAGGTTTTGGTGCCAGCGCCATCGGCGTGCATGATAGTACAATAGTCGGGATTACCAGCGAGGGTATCAGGCACAATTTTACAAAATGCCTTAGGGAAAAGCCCTTTGTCGAGATTGGCAATGGCACGGTGTACGTCTTCTTTTGAAGCCGATACGCCCCGTTGAAGGTAACGTTCAGTCATGGGGTTGAAAACAAAATGAGGCGCAAAGTTATCACTTTTGCGCCTCATTTTCTAAATTCTTTCCGTTATGTCGGTCTAAATCCCAAAGAGTGCAGCAGGGGGATTCTTTGTACTCTTACGTTGCTATATTTTTGGCAACTGCCAGCCGTTGTTATAATGAGCCTTAATGAGTGCATTGGCTTCAGCATCATTTTTAAATGAGCCTGTGGTGGCATCCCAATACACTTTGCGGCCTGTTTTGTAGGCTACATTTCCCATGTGGGCATTGATAGCAGCCACGCTGCCAGTTTCAATACCGCATTTCAGGATTTTGGGATTATTGTCTTTAATGGCCTGAATAAAATTCTTGGTGTGGTCATTGAGGTAATCACCGTTGCGGGCTTGGTCGGGAATATCTTCGATTTTATAAACTTTGATACCGTTTTTATTTTGGGTTTCAGGGTGTAATGACCACCCGCCTCGGTGCAATACAAGCGTACCATTATTTCCAATAAAGGCAATCCCTTCGGTAAGGCCATAATTGCCACCGTCAATGCCTGTAGCATGCTCCCAAAGCATATTAAAGCCTTCGTACTCATAGACGGTTTGCAGAGTATCGGGTGTTTCAGAAGCATCGTCGGGGTAGGCCAATTTACCGCCCGAAGCCATGACAGATTTAGGGGCTTTGGCGTTCATGGCATACAAGGCAATGTCGATTTCATGTACACCCCAGTCGGTCATCAAGCCGCCCGCATAATCCCAAAACCAGCGGAAATTGAAGTGAAAACGGTTTGGGTTGAATGGTCGCTTTTTGGCGGGACCTAGCCACATGTCATAATCTACGCCGGTCGGTACGGCACTGTCGGGTTTGACCGGAACAGGCTCCATCCAGCCCTGATAGGCCCATACTTTCACTAAACGAATATTGCCTAGCTTGCCCGAACGCACATATTCAATCGCTTTTTCGTAATGCGAACCACTGCGCTGCCATTGTCCGATTTGAATGATTTTGTTGGAACGTTTGGCGGCTGCCAACATGATGTTACATTCTTCAATGGAATTGGCAAGTGGTTTTTCGCAATACACATGCTTACCCGCAGCCAAGGCATCAGTGAGAGCGAGGCAATGCCAATGGTCGGGAGTACCGATGATGACCGCATCAATGTCTTTGTTTTCGAGCATTTTGCGGTAATCTTTGAATAGTTGAGGGCGTTTACCCTGCGCTTTTTCTACGTCTGCCGCGCGGCGGTCGAGTACATTTTGATCCACGTCCGCAAGGGCGATACACTCTACGTCGCTTAGCTGAAGGTGTGAGCGTAAATCAGACCAACCCATGCCGTTGCAACCGATTACGCCCAGTTGTACTTTCTCGTTGGCCGATACGCGGTTGCGTTGGCTTGCCAGTATTTCTAAAGGAGCAAATGCAAAGAGGCTGCTTCCGGTCAATACAGAGGCTGAGCGTATGAATTTCCTGCGTGAAGTTTGCATAGGTTTAGTGTGTTTTTTAGGCAAAAGCAGGAAGAAGAAATAATCTAATGAAAGAATCCAAGAAGAGGGACAAAGTCGCAGATAAAGAATGTTTTATGTGTCTGCGACTTTGCAAAAACACTACTTCTTCACTTCTCCGATATGATATTCTTGAATCAAAGGTGAACTTTCGGGCGTAAGTGTAAATGACACCCATAGCGTGGTCTTTTCTCCTTCGATAAGATAACGCCCTCTCAGTTGATTTTCGGGCACTATTTCTTTGACATTCAAAATTTTTCCAGCTTTAGCAAAGAGGGTATTAGCTTCTTTTTTGAGGGCTTCAAGTGAGTAGTCCGCAAAGAAGTTTTCGGCGAAAAGACCGCTCGTTTCGGCATTTTTCCAATCTGGCAAGATTTGCGTAAGGTCTTTTTGCCGTTGTTTAAGAATATCAGAAGCGGGTAATTGGCGAGGTTGTAACTGTGCACTGATGATAAGTGTATCCAAAACCCTGAGATTAATAGGTACAGTAGGGGCGTAAGTAACATTGGCAAAACAAACTACACCGATGCCATATTCGGGCAAAAAGCGCCAATTGCTCCCAAAGCCGGGTAAGCCACCACTATGGCCTATATACACACGGTTGTCGCAGTCGCGCATCCAGTTGAGTCCATAGCAATAGGCAGATACTGTACCACATGTACGACCGCTTGGGTATTTGTATTGGGGTGCGAAACTGCTGATGTTCCAAGGTTGGTGCATTTCTCGAATCGAACTGCGTTTGAGAGGGCCATTGTCAGTGTCGTCTTTGGGAGGCCATGCCGCCAAGTGCAGCGCCATGTATTTGCTAAAATCTTCGATTGACGTAATCAAACCTCCCATGGCTCCCCAAGCCCCATCATGAAGCAGGGCCTCTTCGGTCCATTGGCCGTCGCGCCAACGATAGCCGTGGGCGAGTTTATCGGCTGGAATGTCGGTGTATTCCCACTTAGTATGCGTCATACCGAGGGGTTTGAAAATATTCTCGTTGATAAATTGCTGATAAGTTTTACCCGACACTTGTTGAATGATATATCCCAACAGCGTAATTCCAAGATTGCTGTATTCGTACGTAATACCCGGTGTATTGGAAAAGGCAATTTTGCTTTGAAGGAGTTTAAGTAGTTCCTCGTTCGTATCCGCGAGTTGACGGTCGCCCCAAGGGTTGTCTTCAGGAAATCCCGCTGCGTGGGTCAAAAGGTGCCGAATCGTAATTGCAGGAGCATCGGCAGTGAGGAGCTTTATGGAAGCAAGCTCTGGGATATACTTACTAGCGGGGTCGTCGAGATTGAGTTTGCCGGCATCACGGAGCTGTAAAATCGCCATGGTAGTAAAGCTCTTGCTCATTGACGCAATCCTGAAAAGTGACTGAGTGGAAGCGGGGGTTTTCTGAGCGAGATTGGTATAGCCGAGGCTATTGGTATGAACCAGCTTTCCATCTACTACGATTCCGTAGGTAAATCCTGGGAAATGATTTTTTTCGGCGTATTCTTTATAGATTTTATCAATGGTCGGAAAAACAGCTTCGATTTTCTTCATCCTATCCGGGTCGGTAAAGACGGGCGGGCGGTAGGATTGACTATGTGCAATAGAGATAATTGAAACGAAGAAGACACATTGGAAAAAGTTTTTCATTGGGAAAGTTTCAAATTAGTTGATGATAGACTTGCTCCTAAACCACCTCCCACCATGCTTTATCGTCGTTATTTGAATCTTGAAAAGGGAGCGATGTGGGAGATATATCTTTAATAGAGGGAGATGTTTTTTCTTTTTTACCAAAAATGGTATCTAACTTTGTTTTGAATTTTGCACCTTGTTCGGGTTTTATCATACTCACAAAGTTGACATACCCCCTCATAGAAGCTTCTAGGTTTTTACTATTGTTCCAAGTTTTACCTTCTACGCCTGATTGCTCAATGTGATGAATAAGGGCACGGAATTTACGTAGCATTTGTCGATCGATACTCACTTTCTCATTTACAATAATGCCTGTTACTCGTTGTTGAGTACCTTTACGCATGACTGCTATTTTTTCAGGATGAACGACAAAACCTTCATCTTCAACAATTTTATGGACACTCCAAAGTAATTGTCCTACGAGTTTTGAACCTTCGCTAGTAGCTGAGAAAGAGAGGTCGTCGGCATATCGACTATAATTGAATCCTAATTTTTGGCCTAATCCTTGAAAACGCAGGTCGAGCCGGTGACAGATAAGGTTGGTAATAGCGGGGCTGCTGGGTGCTCCTTGCGGAAGCTTTCGGATACTTTTTGCAGTATAATAAATTTGGCTATCAATCTTTACAATATCTACTTCAGGCTCAGTACAGATTAACGCCAAAATCGTAGCTATCCGTTCGGAATAGCCTAATTTATGATATAAACCTTTGACACGAGGATAGGTGATAGTAGGAAAAAAATCTTTTAAATCGATATTAACTACTACTTCTTGACCCGTGTGGTTTTGTGCATTGGAAAGAATGGATTTTTTAGGTACAAACCCATGAGCCGCCTCTGAGGAGGGTATTTTATAGAGTATATTTTCCAATATCCAGTATTGTGCCTTTTTCAATAAAGGCATAGGAGCTGATATTAATCGTTTACCGCCAGATTTTTTTGGAAGATAAAAGCGCTTATAATGAGAAATTTTAGAGACAGTTCTATTGAAAGCTAAAAACCGAAGATGGCCTAGAGAAACTCCCATAGCCTGAGCTAATTGAAAAGGGTTTTCAAAATGTGGCAGCCCTAAGGTATTAAGTTGCTGGAGATTGCTTTGTGTTTGATTCAAGCCTCCAGAAACACCTTCTCCTAAGTATCCAATAGAGTATTGTTGTTGAATTTTCCACGCCTCAGCTTTTTGTTGGCGACGCTGCTCATTTTTAGCTTTTGTTTCCTCTCTTCGTTTTTTTGATGCTTCTAGACGCGACTTACGCATTTCGGCCAGCATGGCCTGTTTATTAGCATAGCGTTGCTGTTTTTGAGAGAGTTCATTTAATTCTCGATAAAGCTCTCCCTGTTTTGCAATAAGTTGTTCAGAAAGTTGGGGTTGGGCTGCATCAGTTTGCCAGAATCCGAGCCGCTTCATCTCCGAAAAAATGAATTCGTCGCGTGAGGTTTCGCGAATGCGGTCGTAGATTTGTTGGCGGGTGAGGCGTTCTGACATAGTGTTTATTCAAATAAAACCCCTTTCTTCACTAAGACAAAGAAAGGGGAGCAAATTCAAGAAATTTTCTTCGATCATACTCAGGACTAAATCAATCAACTCCAAGAGGGCGCACCCCCATAGGGGCTTTTGCTTCAAGGAAGCCATACTGTGAAAGCCCCTATGGGGGTGTTGCCCTCACAGTAAAGATTGCATTTAGTGATGCATGTAAAGTCATATTTCACGAACGACGAAACATCGTTCTTTCCTTTCGGAATGCAAGATTTTGAATTTCTTGATTTGCTTGTGCAAATTAAAATGTTGATTTGATTTAGCAAACCTTTTCTACAGATTTTTCTAGTCTTTATGCGAAAAGGTTCTGTAAGTCTTTATTGGTCTTGATACCCCGCAAATAATTCCAAGGAGTGGCGCTCATGTGGCCTTTAAACTTTTCAAACTCTTTTTTTGCCAGTGCCTTTTCTTTCATCAAGTACAGTAAGAAACAAAATTTGTTTTGAATGGGATAGATGATTTCTTTGGGTTCTTGAGTAGGAGAAAATTCATTGTATAATTTGAAAAAATCAGCCCTGAAATCTTCATTTTTAAGGAAATTATCCAATTTTTCGCGCCCGTTTTCTTCTCGTAAGTACCCCAACGCATCTTCTATAAAACACTCTAGCATTAAGCTTTTAAAGAAAGGATTTGGATTGTTGGTAATGATTTGATCCACAAACTCGTACATTTCTTGTTTTGACCCTAGCCATTTTTCTTTTAGCGCATTGAGGGTAGCCGAATGCGCATAGAAATGATTAGGGTCTAGCTGAATCGCACTTTGGAAATGACTTAAAACAGCTTCTTTGTCACTTAATCCCATATACATCGGAATCGTACGGGCGTGAGTTTCAGCTTCATAAGGATTTAATTCGAGAGAGGTTTGAAAGTGTTCTTCTGCTTTATATAAATAGTTTAAAAAACCTTCCCATTGCTCTTCAGTGACATCTTCCGCCCATTTAGCGGTGCGGCTTTCCCAAGCTAAATGTACACAGTTTGCTCCTCTAAATAAATGAGATATGTACGAATCAGGTTGCGCAGATACCCACTCTAATATTTTAGCACTGTACTGATTCTCAAAGGCTAAGTTTGCTACCAATAAACTTTTTTCCCAAGATTTGCTTTTCTGATATTGCTCAGTAAGATTGTCAAATTCCCCACTTAATAACAATGATGCTGCTCGGTTGACGGAAGGATTCCCAAAAGAGGGGTCAGGATCACGAGAAGGATGGGGTTGTATGTTTGAATCTTTAGATTTGCCGAAGCCGAAAAGGGTTTTGAACATCTTAAAATAAGCTTAGAATTATGAGGGTGTTTTTTTTTCTATATATGCGATTCGAGTTGCTAAAATATGCTCGCAGGGACCTTTGTAGAGTTTGTTGCTGATATAAAAGTCACAATCACAGTGAGCTTGTACGAGTCGTTCGTCATTGTCGATGAAGAGTGATGGTTTAAAAGTACGCCCTCCCGATTTAATCGTTGCCGACATTGATAATCCATGAGAAGAAGACTGAGCGTTTATGTGAATATTATTATTTTTTACTAGTAATCTTGCCGCCTCTTCGCGTGGATTGTCGAATCGTAACTTGTGAATGGGTAAAGGGTCTCGCGAAAGCTCCCGAATCCTGTATACCCCGAGGTTTAAATCAAAGATGGTTTTGCCTGCTTGGGTAAATGTTCCTAAAGCGCCTAATACAGTTTTGGTATCGATATTAAGTCTTTTAGCTAAATTATCAGGTTTTTCGTACCAGTTTTCACGCAAAGCATTGTAAATAGTCTGAGAGAGAAAACCATCGACTTCTGCTCGCGGAGCCATTAAGTCAAAATTGCCTACTCTTGACCAATCGTTGGCTGACCATCCCGAAAGACCCAATGTGAAAGTCATGTCTCCTAAATCAGCTATAAAAAAAGAAGGAAGTCCTGAGCCGAGTAGGTGTACCGTAAATATTTTAGTGATAGGAATTAATCTTTCTAAAATTAAGAGCCGCCGTCTTCCCCAGACTCTTATAGTTTGAGGGGTTGAGCCTTTAAATATGGATCTATTGCATACGATTTCTTTATTGAATGGCTCAAAAAGCAATACAATAGGTTCGCCGGGCTTTAAAATAAATTTAATAGACCTTGGTCCTGTTTTTTCTTTAAATCGCCTCAATAACAAGCAAATATTATAAACATCCATCGGATGTAATTCAAAACTCGTAGTAGGTAGGGTCATGGCTGAACTGACCTGTAAAAACCCCCGTACCCAACTATCAGGAACATCAATTTTTACCTCTTTAAATTCGGTTTCGTTCGTAGTTTTGACAGTAAATCCAGTAGGGTCGATTTTAAAATCAGTTTCTTTATAGTCTCTTATTTTTTGGAACTCATGATACAGCCCCGACGAATAATCAATGTTAGTAGTGCCACACTGAAATTCGTTAATTTCTTTGAAAACGTTGTAACTTGACTCAAGTTTTCCGTAAGTAGATTCATCTTGACTGAAACATTCAAAAAATACTTCATCGGGATGTACCGTAATGACGGGGTCAAGCACCATCCAAGCATCCCGGTCTCTTAGGTAAAGATAGTCAAAATAGCGCCGCTGCGCTCTATAAAAAGGGCTTAGAATTCTGTCTCGTTCCTGATTTAGACCTCGCAATTCTTTGCGAATTGCTTCAATGCGTGTTTTGACAGCTTCGACATTATAGGTTTCTAAAAATTCGGCCAAAAATAAGCCTTCTTGCTGGGCAGCCCATTCTTTATAGGCGGTTTTGTCTTTGGGTTTAAATCTCATATCAGACACCACCACATCATGCAAAGCAGAAATGGCTTCTCGAAACGCTATTTTTTTGTTGAGTTTTCCCACAAAATAAGTAGGTTCCCTTAGAGTATCAGGCACAAAAGATACACCTACCGAGTTGGTGTTGCTCACTATTGAGCTGTTTCCACCATATTTATAACTGAAAAGCATATAAATGTCTCATTTAGAATATTTTCTAATATACAATTCAAAGCCCAAACCTAAAAAAAACATGGACAGAAACTGACCTACTAAAATTAAGCATGTCGTCATTAGGAAGTTTTCCAAGGCCCATAACATTCGAAATACAAAAAACAAACCACCTAAGTATTTTATGAAAGCATATAGCATGTAAAAAAAACCTCCAACAGTAAGTAAATTAGTAATGAAATTGGCGGGCGTTTTGTCGGAACTTAGTATCTCTACAAAATGTACCGCAAAAGTCGGAGCCGCTACTAAGAGAATTAGATTGGTAGCAATGATTCCGCAAACGTTTACATTAGTTCCTAGTTTATTGATTAGATTTACTATATCTGTAGGTGGGGCATCAAAAAAAATAACATCGTGAAATAGATTTGATAAACGACTGTAATCCTGATTGTTGTCTGTAAAAAAATGTAAGAATATTAGAGGAATAATGAACTTTAAGGATACTAAAAGCAACCTTCTGAAAAGAGGTAGGCCACTCAATGTTGAATCAATTTCTTTTCTCTCCTCTCCCAAATAATAAGCCCCCTCTACTTTTAATCCCATCCAGTAAGGAATTAAGTTTAGAAAAATGGGCACTTGATTGAAGACTTTGAAATAGAGTGTATAACCCCAGCCCGCCTTAAATCTTATAAAGTCACAATTGTTGCTTCGGTACAACAAAAACTCAAATAGGCATTTGACTGACAATACTAAGTTGAATAGGATGATAACCCAAAACGCCATCTGATGCTAGTTTTGTAGTTTTAGAATATTTCCAAAAACACGGTAAAAGCCTCCCTGTGAAGCTTGCCGTACTTCATCAACTATATATATGGCTCCTTCTTGCCTTAGGTTTTTAGGGAACTGAACATGCCAATTTTTATTATATCCCTCCGAAATCACTTTTACTCTTAGCTGCCCATTTTCGAGCTGACATTGGAGTTGTACGCCAGTATTTGGGTTTTGAGTAGTTTCTAAAACCAATGTATCGTTGATGGTAATAGATGGTGAAAGCTGTGAAGCTGCCACTTTGATGTCTTTGTAAACAGGCACAATACCAGATTGTGCATTGAGGATGGCATGTTCGGAGGCATCAATGCATACTAGTGCTCCATCGGTAGTGACTGTATAAAGCTTTTCTTGAAAATACTGCATTGATAGAGCCGAACCACAGCCAGTAGCTAATTTCCAAAGACGTTGACCACTCGCGTTGAAACAGTAGATAGAGGAGTAGTTGTCTCCCGCAAAAACATATTCGCCGTCTTTTGAAGCAGCGCAAGAATAAACAGTTGCATCGGTTTTATAATCTCTTAAATGTATGCCATTTTTTGAGAAAACTTGTACTAAAGAATGGCTAGTGGCAACATAGAGGGCATTGTTCTCCATCCAACCAAACAATACCGCTCCGGTGGAATAGTGCTCCCATTCAAATCTACCATCGGGGCCATTAAAGGCCGTAATTCCGGCGGAGTCTCCGTAAAAAACTTTTCCACGCTCATCACAACGCATCATCCACGCGGCACGGCCGCTTTGCTGTTTGCTCCATTGCTCTTCATCTTCGTAGTTGATAATAGTGGCGCGCCCACTAGCATCCGACACCCCAAGCAAGCCATCGTTGATGTCAAGCCAATAAATATCAATTTTTTCGTTAATTTCATAAGACAGACGAGGCCTTTTACCAGTTAGGTCATACACGTTGCCATCGTCGCATCCCACATAAATCCAGTCACTATCTGCCACAATACACTTTACACTATCGGGTAAGCGTTGGTGTAAAGTGAGTTCTCCTTGGTGATTGAGTCTAAAAACATCGCCTTTTTCGTTGCCCACCCAGCAGTTGATATCATCAATGTATATCCCAAATGCCGCCGACTCTGTCTGAAACTTCCACAGGATAGGCAGCTTGTTTTTGATGAGAGAAGGCTTACTTTCAGTGGTTCTGCGGGTGATTGCTCTTTTTGTACGCACTCCCATTACTGCGGGAGCATATCCTTTTTTGGCTTTTTCTTGAACTTTCTTATTCGCAAATTTGAGGGCTTCTTCGGGGGTGTTGTGGGTAGCGATTTGGGTTTGGCCTTTATCGCCAATGCGCCCATACCGAATCGTAACGGTTGTGGAATCAATGGTTACTTCATAAAATTTATGTGAAGATCCTTGGTCTTCCGAGAGCTCTAAATAATGTCTAACCATGACTTAATGTTATATTTTAAATTCTATCTTCAAAATCTAGTACCGTTAGAGGGAGAGGTAGGTGCTCAAATTTAGTTTGTAAATCGCGCATGATGCGAATACATGTGGCTTTGTCTTCAATAGAGGCAGTGGCAGAGATATCTCTGAAAATATCCGAAATTAGAATCGCTGCTTCCTCCGATTTGAGTGCTTCTTGATGTAAAAATCGAAACACTCTAGCTTTAGAACTGCGCCCCTTGTTGACTCTCGTAAGTACTGACCTAAAATAAAAATTCAAATTTTGAAGTTTAGTAATATCGCCTGCCGCAAAACGTTCTAAATAATTAGTCGCAAAGAGTTGGACACTTGTACTAGGATGTTGGCTCAATTTGAGTAAGTATTCACTGCCTTGTTCTTCCTCAAAAAAACGGCTAATGAGTTCTTTCCCTAAAGCTTCTATCTCAACTTTTGTAGAATCAGTGATTCCTATCAATACCTCGGGCGACCAGTCTTCTGCCTCAAATTTTTGACGGAAAAATTGAATCGCAAAAAGCCTGGTATCTTCCCACTTAGAATCTAAGAGTTGGAGGGCTTCTTCGCGTTCAAATTTTATTCGATTGAGATTTTGCTCGTAATATTGGCAGCACCATCTCCGAAAAACCACTAACTCATGATTGCCCAAATCGACGATTTGCTTCATTCTTAGCTGATTTGGATTGACATGTTTTTCTAGCAATAGCGCGCCTAATTCTTGGGCAGGACGATAGTTAGAATGGATCAATCGAAGAGTAGAAACTAAATTTACTTCGCCAAGATATCGGACTAGTTGAGTACTCAATATCATATAAATATCGTGATGAAGGGCTTCGTCTGATTGTTTACTCATCAGTACAGGAACTAGGTAATTGACTAAAAAAGAGCTATAAGCTGGGTCAGCTTGTAGATGTTCTTCTAATTGGATCAATAGCTCGACACCTACCTTACGAACGGAAGTATAAGGACTTATTAATAACGAACAAAGAATAACAGCAGAAGGATAAGTATTTTTGAGAATGATAGTTTTGACCACAAAGATTTGAGTGGCTTCTACTTTGATTGCCAACAAATCAACCAGAATTTGATTGTTTAGTTCGATAAGGGTGTCTTTACAAATTTGTAATAAAATAGAAGTGGCATCTTTAATAATACTGTTGTTTTTGTCGTTTTGCTCTGCTAGTTCAAATAATTCTGCAATAGCTCTCCCTAGCAATAGTTGTTGTTTTGAGATATCAATGGGTGTTTTGATGAGTATTTTTTTTGCCCAGATTCTAACATCAATGTATGTAGAAAATAATAAGTTTTTAACAAAAATACTTTCTTCAAAATAATTCTCGAGGTCTTTTTCGATGATTTTGAATCCTAATTCTCTAGCTTCAGACAAGGGACTTTCGACTAAAGAAAGAACAAGAGAACGATTGGGGTTAATACCTAAATGTTGATTGGCTAGCCCTAACCCAAACCGAGCTGGTATCAAGTATTCAGAAGCTAGAAATAATCGTATCATTTTTAAGTCAATTCTTTTTCTTATGCTTTCATAATCTGGATGTTGTGAAAGGTTTTGTAGGGCGAATTGATGGATTTTGTCTACTTTGGCTTGCAGCAATAGCTGAATATAAGCTTGTGGGGTCTTGTCCCATAGGTCGGGATATAGTTCCTCTCGAACTATATTTATTTTTTGAGGAGTAGTATTTTGGGGTTCTCTTGAGGATGTCGAAGTAGCGCTTGGTATAGACAAGGGTTTGTGAGCAAACAACCCAAAAATGGACTCAAAAACGCGATTTAAAATTCCTCCTGAATCCGTGGAAGGTGACGGTGGTGAGGCTGGTGTACTTGGTGAAGGCTGATATCGATTCCAGTTCTGTTGCTGATTTATGGTTTCTACCTGTGTATTTACCCACACTTTGCCCGTGAAAGAGAGTCGATTTCCACCGCCATACAAAATTAAATTCATTAAAACAGCGTCATAATAATCAGGATAGTTTTTACGAAGGGTCTCCCAAATTTGAAGTTTTTTAGAATATTGGCTTATTGTATTTGAATAAGCCGCTTTATAATCGATTTTTGGGTCGTAGGAAATCAAAATGGAGATAGCAAGCTTGATATATTCTGCTCGTTTTTCCTCGCCAAATTCTTTTAACTGCCGCAGGGATTTACGAATTAAATAGGCTTTGGTTTTATCTGAATAAGCTACACTACTTGTCTTTTTTTGCAATTCGGCTTTTACTCGATAAATTTCTTGATAGCCATGCGTTTTGGTCACACGTGGACTTTTATACATAGCGACCGAACGCTCAAATCTGTATGAAAGCAATCCCAATATTTCAAAATCATCTCTTAATTCAGCAATTTTTAAAATATGACGCACCGCTCGGAAATAACCGCTTTCTAAAGGTATTTTTTGTAAAATAGAAACTATGATTTTTTTTAATGATTTGTCTTCAACAGATAATAGATACAAAGTTTCTAAAAAATCATAATCTGTATGCTTTTTACCGAATAGTTTTTCTTCCAATAAATTACTCAAATCTGTGTAAGAGGTTAATAAATTTCTTACATCTTCTGGCAGCTGCTGAATATAATAGTTGAGATGTTCTTCGCGCTCTTTCCCTTCCACTAATTGCAATAATCCTGCTCCAGCAATACGGTTTATTTTTGTAGAAGCTTTTGGATGATGAAAATAAGTTTTAAGGGGAGCGGAAGCTGCTTTTTCATCACAACGTCCGAGTGTCCATAGAGATGAATAAAGTTGCATTTCGTCGCCTTTGTCCAATAATCTCAAAACAAAAGGGACCGCTTTTTTGAGGCGCAACTCACCTGCTCTCCAAATGACACGCGAAGGTTTCCATTGCGTTTTGAATGAATTCTGATTTTCAATAAATCCTTTTAAACGCTTCAAAACAGCTGCTTCAAGAGGATTGTCGGAATAGGTATTATAGGGTAAGTCGGGAAGCTGTAGCAATAGAAATTGACTCAAATTGGGATAACTCTTGCTGAGTTTGGTAACCTTTACGTTTTTTTTCTGATTCCAGAGATAAAAAAACTTGCTCTGCTGAATTCAAACTTATAGGTGTATCGGTTTTGGTTCCTTCTTTTAAAGGATTCCCTCGGCGACCAAAACGAAAATTAACCACATATAAACCATTACTGATTTCACATAGGTCTATTTCGTAAATTTTGTCGGAATTGCCTTCTTTAAAAAATAGTTTTGATTGTTTGATAAGCTTCATGGGCTGTAAACAATAGGTGTAAGGATTTGAAATGGCAAAATATCAAATTGATTTATAATCCCCAAGAGTCTTTATTGTTGTATTTTTACAAAAAAGAAAATAATGCTCTCTTACCTACTTCAAATCTTTTTCTGGGCGGCTTATGGGGTGTTGCATAGTGTATTGGCAGGTACTAGGGCAAAGCACTTCTTTCAGCAAAAAATGGGAAATAGTTTCCGTTATTATCGCCTTATTTACAATGGAATCGCTTTTGTACTACTCATTGCTTTATGGTGGTATCAGCGTAGTCTTCCTACGGACAGGCTTTGGATGGTCGATTTTCGGGTGGATGTATTGGGTAATATGAGTTTGTTTTTGGGCATGATTGTGGCCTTCTTGGCCCTGAAAGAATATGACATGGGCGAATTTTTGGGGTTGTTATTTTGGAAAAAGCAAGCACCCAATCAATTAAAAACCTCAGGGATGCTACATTATGTGAGGCATCCCCTTTATACAGGTACGTTTTTGGTAGTGTGGGGATTGTTTTTAAAAGATGCTAGTTTGGCAACCTTGATTATGGCGGCCTGCATCAACATTTATACGCGCATTGGTATCTATTTTGAAGAAAAAAAGCTCATCAGTAGCTTTGGCGACGACTATCTTGCGTATCGTCGCCGTGTACCGATGTTGTTTCCTAAGATTTTTTAGAGCCAACTTAGTCCAGGCCAGTTAGCTACTTGGGTGTAGGGTTGCGGACGGCCTTTGGTACTACGCCCTTCTTGGATATATTTTTTGAGAAGCGTTTTGAGTTGTGCCACTTTTTCGGGGTGTTGGGCATAAATATTGTTTTTTTCTTGCGGGTCTTTTTCCAAATCATATAGCTGAATGGCAGGGAGGCCTTCATAATCTTTACCCGGTTTGGGAAAACTCCATCCGCCCGAACCCGGCTCTAAAATAAGTTTCCATTGTCCTTGTCTAATCGCAAAAGCACCCTCCACTGCATGGTGTACGGTAGCTTCGCGCAGATTTTTGACCGAAGTTTTGCCGTACAAAATAGGCGTCAAATCATAGCTATCTTCGGCAGCATTATCGGCCAATTTTTGACTTTGAATACTGGCACAAGTAGCAAAAAAATCGGTGAGGCAGATAGTTTCTTCGCTTTTAGTGTTGGGTTTGATGCGAGAGGGCCATTTGGCAATAAAAGGTACGCGATGACCTCCTTCGTAGATGTCGGCTTTGTAGCCTCGGCGGCCATTACTCGAAAAATGTCCCGCTTTTTCCATAAAAGTCGTACCAGCATAAGGGGCACACCCATTGTCGGCGGTAAAGATGAGGAGTGTATTTTGGTCTAAGCCATTGTCGATGAGTGCTTTTTGGATTTGGCCAACGGCATGGTCTACCATCAACACAAAATCGCCGTACTCGTTAAGTCCCGACTTCCCGCGCCATTCGTCAGTGGGTAAAATAGGCGTATGCGGAGCCGCCAACGGAAGATATAAGAAAAAAGGCTCCGATTGATGGGTTTGGATATATTGGATTGATTTCTGAATAAAAGTCCCAAGCACTTCTTCATGTTTGAAATCGGCTCCAGTGGGGCCTTTGCGCCACCATCCAAACTCGGTTTTGCTTTCTGTGTCACGATTGGGTTGGGCAGTGACGTGGTCGTTTTCTACATATACATAGGGAGGAATATCTAAAGAAGCAGGAATAATAAATGAATAGTCAAATCCATAATAATTGGGCGTTTTTTTGACAGGTTTAGTGAAATCTACGGGTACTGTGGCATCCTCTTTTCGCGCCCAATTTAGGCCTAAATGCCATTTGCCGATACAAGCGGTTTGATAACCATTCTGTTTTAAAAAAGAGGCTACCGTAGGGCGTTTGTCTTCTATAATGGCCGAGTCGTAGCTCCACGTAACTCCTTTTTTGAGGGTACTCCGCCACGAATATCTGCCCGTCAAAATCCCGTATCTTGTAGGTGTACATACTGCGGAGCCAGAGTGAGCATCTGTAAAGTGGATTCCTTCCGTGGCTAATTTGTCCAAATGAGGTGTTTTGAATTTTGAGTTTGGATTGTAAGCTGATACATCGCCTGCTCCCATATCATCTGCCAAAATATAAATAATGTTAGGTTTGGTAGGCGCTTTTTTAATAAACCACTGAGGCAAAGTGCCTACTATTAACGCTAAAATTATGATGTATCGGGATTTCATTTGGGTTGGGGTTTGTTGTACTTCCAAAATATTCATTACACAATCTTAAAAGAATAAATCATGTCAGAAATACTAAAAACGGCTCTTATCACGGGTGGTACAAAGGGGATTGGCTACGGAATCGCAGAAATGCTTATCAAAGATGGTGTTAGAGTGGCCATAACAGGCCGGAATGATGAAACTGTACAAGATGCTATCGGGGCATTGAATCAAATCAGAGAAGGATATGCTTTAGGTATAGTGGCTGATGTACGTAGTCTTGAATCTCAACAAGAGGCTGTAAAACAAGTGCTTGTGCAATGGGGGCGATTGGATGTATTGGTGGCTAATGCGGGCGTGGGGCATTTTGCGTCTATCGGCTCTATGACCCTTGAGCAGTGGCACGAAACTATCGACATCAATTTGACAGGGGTATTTTATAGTGTAAAAGCTGCTTTGGATGCTTTAAAAGAATCTAAAGGCTATTTGATTACGATAGCAAGCTTGGCGGGTGCCAACTTTTTTGCCAATGGCGCTGCTTATAACGCCAGCAAATTTGGTTTGGTAGGATTTACGCAGGCGGTCATGCTTGATGTGCGCAACGAAGGTATCAAAGCCACTACTATCATGCCGGGGTCGGTAGCTACGCATTTCAATAATCATCAGCCTTCCGAAAAAGATGCATGGAAGATTCAGCCTGAAGATATTGGGCAGATTGTGGTTGATTTATTAAAAATGAACCCTCGCACTCTTCCTAGTAAGATTGAAGTTCGGCCTACAAGTCCACAATAATAGCTAGCGATTTGCTTAAAATACACAAGGTGTGGGGAATTTTTTGCCCAAAAAGAGGAGATTTTCTATGAGTTGTAAAAGGAATAATTTTTTTGGTATATCTACTACCATCTCAATTGTTTCACTTTTTATCACATATGAAAAAGGTTCTTTTAGGCTTATCAATCGTGTGTGCGGCTGTGTATAGCCGCCAAGCCAAAGCGCAAGAAAATGTATCTATCGGTCCTGTAGTAGGGGTTAATTTTTCTCGACTTACGGGAAATGTACTCTATAATGACTGGAAAACAGGCAATAACGCGGGGATTTTTATCAATTACAGCGGCGAAAGTCGGCTCGGTGTAAACGGGCAAATCCTTTACTCTAGACTTGGAGGACAATCTTCTACGGGAGTGTCAAAAGCTCACTTAGACTATATTAGTATTCCAATCATGGGGACTTATTATTTGAATGGTCGTGGCAACAAACTACGCCCTAAGTTGATGCTAGGGCCGTATGTGGGTTTTTTGGTAAAAGCAGTTAATGAAAGTAACGCCAGTATAAACCCTGAAGGTAATCCTCGCGCCTACAAAGGTGTAGATGCAGGTGCCGCTATGGGAGCAGGACTCAACTACTCAATAGGTAGAAAAGTATGGCTCAATCTTGATGCTCGTTACAACCTTGGCTTGACGCAAGTAATGAACACCATACCCGATGTCCGTAATCGCTCATGGGGCATCAATCTTGGTGTTAGTTTTCCGTTGGGAATCTATAGCCCAAGTACAGGTACATTAAGATAATATAGTGCTGATTCACCCAAATAGAGGGAGTTATCCACACATCAGTGTGGGCAACTCCCTCTTTGGTTGATATATGTGATTAATCTTCTTTTTTAGCGATGGTAGTATCCAATGATTGAGAGAGTTTTACTAGTCTAACAAATTCCGAACGATAACCTTCTGGATCATATGAAAGAGCTTTCTGGGCTATTTCAATGATTTGTTCGTGGTTGGCGTTTCCTTTAAAGTCGGAGTTTCGTAGAAGTAAGCCCCATTCGGCCACTGCCGCTGCAAAACGAAAATCAGCAGAAGCTTTTTGAAAAGCGATGGGTTTGTTCGAAACACTAGTTTGAAACAGCTTACTCGTTTCGCTGTCGGGTTTTTTGTAGCGGAGTTTTATAGTCAGTACTTCGTCCGAATTGTTTTGGACGGGGCTTGTTTTTTGATATTTCAATTCATCCACTTGTTTCAGATATTTACTTTCTACCCCGTTAGGAATAAGTTCATAGAGCGCTGTCACACTATGCCCGCTGCCCATTTCGCCTGCGTCTTTTTTATCGTCATGAAAATCTTCGTTTTGAAGCATTCGATTTTCATAGCCGATGAGGCGATAACCTTTTACAAATTTTGGATTAAACTCTAGTTGTAATTTCACGTCTTTGGCAACGGTAAACAGAGTCCCCCCAAACTCATGTACAAATACCTTTTGAGCTTCTTGTAGATTATCGATATAGGCGTAGTTTCCATTTCCTTTATCGGCTAGGGTTTCCATTTTGTTGTCTTTATAATTACCCATTCCAAAGCCCAATACGCTCAAAAATATACCACTTTTTCGTTTTTCTTCGATAAGTTTTTGGAGTTCTCCTTCGCTTGATATACCCACATTAAAATCGCCGTCGGTGGCTAAAATCACCCGGTTGTTGCCTTCTTTTATAAAATGTTCTTGTGCTATCTGATAAGCTAGTTTGATACCTTCTCCACCTGCCGTAGAGCCACCCGCCGATAGCTTGTCGAGGGCATCTTTGATAGTGGCTTTTTGGTGACCTGAAGTAGAAGGCAACACCGCTCCAGCGGCTCCCGCATATACCACAATCGCTACCTGGTCTTGAGGCCGAAGTTGATTGACCAATAATTTAAAGGCTTCTTTGACCAGGGGAAGTTTGTTGGCACTATTCATAGAGCCAGAGACATCAATTAAAAACACCAAATTAGAAGCGGGAAGATTATCGGCGGGAATCGTTTGGGCTTGGAGACCTACTTGCAAAAGTTGCAAGCCAGGATTCCAAGGCGACTCTGACAGTTCTGTTTTGATAGCCACGGGATGCTCACCCTTTGGTTGGGGGTATTGATAATCGAAGTAGTTAATCAGTTCTTCGATACGCACGGCATCTCTTTGGGGAAATTGACCTAGATTGAGCATACGGCGCACATTGCTGTAGGAAGCCCTATCTACGTCAATAGAGAAAGTCGTAAGGGGATTTTGTTGGGTATTGTGAAATATGTTTTCGCCGATAGAGCGATACTCTTCGGTAGAAGGCTCCGAACTCAGTTTCATAAGCGGAGCGGCATAAGCTGCTCTATCTATCGACATATTGGGAGCGGGATAGCCTTGGGGGTGTGTTGCTATTTGCTCGTGTTTTGTAAACGCTCGATTGAGTTGGACATTGATAATAGAATCCTTAGAAATGGTTTTTTCTAACAACTGATAATTTTTCAAGGAAAAAATCAACTTATCTCCTACATGCGCATTGATTTTATAAACGCCTTGGAGGTCGGTGTAAGCAAGGGTAGGCTTGCCTTTGATAGCTACCTTCACTCCTAGCAAAGGAGCATGAGTGCTTCCTTCTGATACAGTACCTGTGATAGTGATAGGGCGGCGCTGCGCACAAGCGTACACTGAGAAAATACTAACTAAGAAGATAAAAAGCGATGGTTTCATGGTTGTAAAGATTTAGTTACAACTATGGGATGTATTAACAGAGAAGATTCCATAAAATATTTTCAAAAACTTTTTAAGGAAATATGCCCAATCGTTTTTAGGATAAAAAAATGGCACAATATTTGTCTTATAAGTTTCATATTTCTTCTTTTTGAAGCAAACTCATTCCTATCGGGTTAAAAAATACCATTACAGTGTATTGTCATGCCCTTTTTAGCAAAACGGTATAGTTTTTGCTACTCTTCACTTTGTTCCCTACTTCGAAAAAGGTTTTTGCCAAAACCGCACTATTAAGATATTTTCTTACGGTACTGAATAACCTTTCTATTCATTATGAAGCTAAATTTTACTTGGCTAACCTTTCTTTGTTTGCTGTTGGGGATATACAGCGGGGCGCAAGGACAAGTATCGGGGGTGGTTTTCCGAGATTTCAATGCTAACGGGACACGTGATAGCAGCGCTACTTTCTATGAAGTAGGGGTAGCCAATATTACCGTCAAAGCTTTCAACACACTGGGAGTACAGATAGGTGGTACTCAAACCACCAATGCAAATGGAGAATATAGCTTCAGTGGTCTTACTTTTCCGGTAAAAATTGAATTCTCTGGATTGCTACAAGGAGATGCTGCTGGTCCACAAGGAAGTAGTAATGCGACAAGTGTGCAATTTCTGAGCGCCCCTTCGTCTATTTCAAATTTAGGTATCAACTATGCGGGGGATTATTGCGAAACATCAAATCCACGCGTTGCTATTCCGTGCTATGTCAATGGGGATGGACAAGCTCCTGGAAATTCTGGAGTGTTGGAGACATTGGTAAGTTTTCCCTATGAAAATGGTACTATCAACAAACTAGGCAACGGAGGTAATACGGGCTCGTTGTGGAGTGTGTCTTTTCATCGCCAATCGGGAAATTTGTTTTCGGCGGCTTTCGGAAAAAGACATGTCAATTGGGGACCTCTAGGACCTAATGGTTTGTATGTGACCTCTAATGCCAAAACGGCAAATGATGCCAACTCTAGTGCCAATTTTGTGAACCTCAATGCGGTCAATCCCGCTTTTGATGCAGGGACGGTTATTCGGAATTTCAAACCAGGCCAAGGAAATCCACTTTTCCCAAGTTACGATGAAAACATGTTTGAGGAGATAGGCAAAGTGGGACTTGGAGGGATAGACTGCTCTGATGATGGGCAGTATGTATATGTTGTCAATCTAAACGACCGTCAGCTTTGGAGGGTAGAAGTGGGAAAAGACGCTATCCCTCCTTCTACGGCAGCGCAAATTCAAAATTATCCCGCTTTCCCGACCACCTGCAACAATAGCACCTTTCGGCCTTTTGCGGTAAAAGTATACAAAGGTTTTGTGTATGTAGGAGGAATATGTGATGCAGTCAATGGCTCAGCCGTTGACCGCAACAACCTAAGTGCTACCATTTATCGGGCTAGTATTAATGATACGCCTGGTCTAGCTACTTGGACGAGTGTATTGTCATTCCCGCTGACATTCAACCGAAAGGCAAACATGAATGTAGGTGAAGGCGTAACAGATAGCACTCCTTATGTAGATCAAAATGGTACGGATATTAATTTGATACAAGGCTCTTGGCACCCTTGGGTAAGCAACTTTGGAGATTTGTATGGTACAAATCACAAATCACATCCTCAACCTATGCTGTCTGATATTGAATTTGATGTAGAAGGGAGTATGATTATGGGTTTTATGGATCGCACGGGACATCAAGTAGGTGTTCAAAACTACGGTACCGATACTACAGACAATATATCGCTTTTTACCGCTACCGGTAATGGTGACATCATGAGGGCTTATAACAACAATGGTGTATTTGAATTAGAAAATAATGGAAAAGAAGGCACCAGTAGTCCTAAAGTAGTTACGGCCGGAGCCGGCAATGAAGATGGCCCTGGTGGTGGCGAGTTTTATCATGAAGACCGCTATGCTGCACCTATTGATCCAAACACCGACCCACTGGGACTACTTGCTAATCCGGGGATTCATGATGAAACTAGTATTGGAGGAATCGCTCTACTGGCAGGAAAAGGGACTGTTCTGAATTCTGTATTTGACCCTCGTCATAGTTTCGATGCTGCTGGGTATTCAAGTGGAGGGGCAAGGTGGTATAGCAACAATACCGGAAATGCTACAGATGCTATCACGCTTTACACTGCTAGTTCGCAAGGCGGATTTGGGAAGGCATCGGGATTAGGAGATGTAGAGGTAATGTGCGACGCTGCTCCTATCGAAATCGGAAACCGAGTATGGTTGGATACCAACAACGACGGGATTCAGGATGCAGGAGAGCCTGCTTTGGCGGGGGTTACGGTTTCTTTATTCAAAAATTGTACAGGAACGGCGATTGCTACCGCTACTACGGATGCCAACGGCAGTTTCTATTTTTCGTCGGCCGTGGGTACTTCCTCTGGGAGTGTGATTTATAATTTAAGTCTCGAAAATGATAGTACATATTGTCTCAAAATCACAAGCTTGGGCAATGACCCCTCGGTCGCAGGTTTGGTGTTGACTAATATTCCTCCTGCTCCTGGAGAAATAAACGGAAATCTTAACACGGGGACTACCATTAGTAATAATGATGCTTTTATCGAGTCTGGGCAACCTACTATTTCGTTCCAACTAGGAGGCGTAGGACAAAACAACCATACCTATGATTTTGGGATAAGCCCTTGCATCAACCCTATTCTGACCCCTTTAGTGACCAATAATAGTCTATGTGAAGGAGAGGTTATCGCTCCATTGGCAGTAAATAGTACCAATGCAGGGTTGACCTATCAGTGGTATGGCCCTTTAGCTGACACTACTACCGATTTTAGTAGTGGGCTTATTGTAGGCGCAGATTCATCAGTATATGCTTTGGCTTCTAATCAGCTGGCAGTAGGAACCTATTATTATGCAGTGGTGGGGCAAAATGGCGTAGCTACTTGCGCTGATACGGCATTTGTTCAAGTTATCGTTAATCTAAAACCTAATGCCGGAAATGACGTAAGTGTGTGTCTACCTACTACTACCGCCCAATTAACGGCAGTCACCCCTAGTGGAACCTGGGCTCCTGATGCTGCAAATCCTACTTCGGCAACTATCGACAATGCTGGCAATGTGTCGGGGCTTACCGTGGCGGGTACTTACAAATTTATTTATACCCTCAATAGCTGCTCTGATACGGCTCAAGTAATACTTAAAGCCAAGCCCAACGCAGGGGCAGACATCATAGGTGCCAATGCCCTTTGTATTTCTACTGATACCACACTTGCAGGAGTGCCCTCAGGGGGTAGTTGGAGTTTAGGTAATGCCCCCTTGGGAAATACAGCTATAGTTACTACCACTGGCGCGGTCAGTGGCCTTAATATAGCCGGAATCTATGAATTGGTTTATGAAGTCGATGGCTGCACAGATACACTTCAGCTCGAAGTAAAAGATTGCTGTATTAAGCCTCAGTTTGTGGTTTCGAATGAGCCAGTATGTGCTATAGACAACCTTACTTATTCAGTGAGTTTCTCAGTCATAGGGCAGCTTGGTACCATAAAAGTTAGCGCAGGTACCTTGTCTGGAAATAATCCCTACACCGTGTCGGGGGTGCCAAATTCAGTATCCGTTACAGTAATAGATAGTTTGAGTGCTATCTGTAAATTTGATACGGTGATTGTGGGTCCCAATTGCAACTGCTCACCCCGATTGCCAATTGCCCTTACTCCAAGCCGTACAGTATGTATAGGAGATACTTTCCCTACCTTACAAACTACTGTAGTAGGGTTGGCCACGGCTGAGTGGTTTGATACCCCTACGGGGGGGAGCCCTTTGTTTACGGGACTCAATTATAAGCCCAACGGCACAGTAACTGCCGCTGATACCTTCTACGTGCAAGCCAGAAGCGTTGATGCTGCTTGTCCAGTAGCCATAAGTAGCGAACGCTTGCCAGTATATATTTTGGCACAGGATTGCAGGGTTGATTTGGCATTGAAAAAATTGATTGATAAAAAAATAGTCCAACTCGGCGATACACTTACTTATACAGTAAAGTTATGGAATGAAAGCTTAAATCTAGCCACCGGAGTAGAAGTGACGGATTCTATACCTACTACGGTAGAACTACAAACCGTAAGTGTATCGGCGAGTAGAGGAGGCGTGACGTTGGTTGGAAACACCATAAAATGGAATATAGACTCGGTAGCAGCTAGCGGAGATACCGTGATACTGATCTATAAAGTGAGGGCTGTTAGTCAGGGATTACATTTTAACAAAGTAGAAATCACCAAAATCAACGAACAAGACACAGACTCTACTCCGGGCAATAATGACGATACGGAAGATGATTTAGATTTTCAGTGCTTTACAGTACCCCTTAAATTATGTACAGGAGAAGCAGTAGAAGCCAATATTTCGACCCAATATCTCAATGTGCAATGGTTTAAAGATGGGATATTGGCAGGGGCTGGTAATACTATTTTGCTAAGTGAGCCGGGGCAATACACTTTTACGGCAAGCAATAGTAGCTGTCCTGTGGAGGGGTGTTGCCCGATTATTATCGAAGCAGGCGAGAACTGCTGTCCTACTAATTTATGTATCCCTTTCACCATTACAAAAACAAAAATTCCATTCGATTAAGGGCTTGTTTGGACGAAGTCAATTATTAATGGAATAGTAATAACTTGCTGATAAAGCGTTGATTGTTAATATAATTAAGGAATAATCGTGCCGGCGTACTGTAATTAACTTTGTGCAAGATTTTAGGATGTTGGCTGAAGGTGATTTGTTAGCAAATCACCTCTTTTTTGTTTTGCTGTTTTGCGTTTTTAGAAAAATAAAAAATAAATTTATGGAAAGGTTATGCCAGATGCATCTATTGTCCAAAGGTCCAAAACTAATTTTTACTCAATTTGTTTCTGAAGCTATTTCGTCGTAAAGAAACCCAAACTGATGCTGATTTTGTATCAGAATACCGCCGTACGGGCGATTTGGCAGATTTAGGAGAACTTTATCAACGGCATATTGATATGGTGTTTGCGGTGAGTTTTAAATATTTGAGAGATGAGGATGATGCCAAAGATGCAGTGATGCAAATATTTGAACAGTTGGTAGAAGATTTAAAAAAACATGAAGTACATCATTTTAAGAGTTGGCTTCATACTCTTACTCGAAATTATTGCTTGATACAGCTCCGTAACAAACGCATGATAATCGGCGATGAAAGTATTTTTGAAAGTGAATCCTATGAAAGTTTTGTAGCTGATACGACAGAAAATGAGGTTTGGGAAGTCGAAAGTCGATGGAATGATTTAGGCGATTGCTTGGAAAACCTTGCGCTCGAACAACGTAAAAGTGTAGAGCTTTTTTATTACCAAAAGCTTTGCTATCAGCAAATTGCGGAACAGACAGGCTACGCAATCCAAAAAGTTAAGAGCTACCTTCAGAACGGAAAAAGAAACCTAAAACTTTGTATGGAGGGCAAACAACATGGCTAGGCAAAAAAAACAAATACAACCTTCTGTGGAGCAGTTACAAAAATATGTGGCTGGAGAAATGTCGTTTGAGGAGCAGCATGAGATTGAAAAAGCCGCCTTGCAAAATCAGCAGGTAGATGATACTCTTGAAGGATTGTTGCTACTTAAAAAAGCCCATATCGATAGTGAAGCAGTAGCAAATGAACTGAGAAAGGTCGTCAGACAACGAACCCGAAAAAATGACTTCAAAATAATACCCTTTTATTATGTTTCGGCGGCAGCAGTAGTAGTAGCAATAGGGCTAGGATGGTGGTGGACTTTACGTCTAAATGAACCACAGAATGCTATAAAGTATGAAGAAATAGCAACGACTTCTCCAGAATCCAAAGCGCAGCCTATTCCCCAAACTTCTACGCCACCAGAGGAGTTTGTTAGGGTGCCGCCTCCGACCCATTCAAAACCTATCACAAAACCAAAACTTTCAACCAAAGTTTTATCAAAACAAGAAAATATTGCGGCACACCAGTCACTTAGTAGCGAACCAGACGACCTCGCGGCACTTCCGCAGGCAACATCGGCTACTGAAAAGCCTCCTCGTATAGCTTCGGCAGCAGCGCCTGCTCAGAGTCGTTTGTTGCCGGAAGAGTCGGTATCATTTACTCTAAAAGGAAATATCATAGATGCCGAGACGCAAGAGAAAATACCAGGAGCCACTATTAGAGTAGAAGTGGAGGACACGTCGGTAAAAAGTGACCCCCAAGGGAATTTTGTGTTGCCCCATGTTCAGAGAAGACAAAAGATAGAGGTGTCTTTTCCAGACTTTGAATCCCAACAATATGTGGTAGGAGATACGGGAGAGATCACTATTGGATTGTCTAAATCTAATTCGTTGGCAAAGCGTCCTCTGCCAGCTGCTAGAGCGCAAGCGATGCAGAGGTTACAAGAGCCTATCCCGCCAAAACCTTGGAAAGAATATAAGGCTGATTTGAAAAAAGCAACGGAGACATTTATCCAACAAAATCCTCAGATAGAAAGAGGCAAAGTACTGGTAGGTTTTATGGTTGAAAATGATGGTAAACTGAGCAGATTTGAAAATCTCAATCAAGCTGATGCAAGGCTTTTTGAGGAAGCAGTACGGATTATGGAAGCAGGCGGGAAATGGAAATCTACCTTGACATTTTCATATAAGATGCAAATAGAAATTGATTTTGACTAAAACACGTAAAAACACCTAGTAGTAACCCGTATTATTGCGGTAAAAAAATCTTGGTAAAGAATCGAATTTTGTATTCGAAATCGCGTTCTTTACAAAAGCTACTCTAAAACCTGTCAATAATTATGAATAAACTCTTTTCTCTAACAGCCCTTGTTACTGTGTGTTTAGTGAGCGTAAGTCAGGCGCAAAATACGCCTCAACCTACTCAAAGTATGCAGGAGCAGTATGATAAGCTTCATGGTAATACACCTAAAAAAACAACAACACAACCTGCTAAATCAAAAACCGAAACGCCGCAAAAGCCCATTTCTAAACCAGTGCCCCAAAAAGAAGTAGCTCAAAAACCCAAGGCGTCGAGTAGTGGTGAAAGTGGAGGATTTAAGTTTAGTGTGGGAGTGAGAGGAGGGGCCAATTACTCTACCATAAGTGATGTAGCAGATATAAATCCCAAATCCATCATTGGATACCACGGAGGGCTTATTTTCAATTTAGGAACTGAAACTTTTTCTGTTCAGCCGGAGGTATTGTATTCACAAGTCGGCTTTAAGTCAGAAACCAATAATTTAGGAGTCTCGGCTTCTGGTACTACTACTTTCAACACAATTACCGTCCCAGTGCTTTTGAAAGTTGGTTTTGGACCTGAAAACCTAAAAGTGTTTGTCAATGCAGGGGGGTATGGAAGCTATGCGTTGAATGCCAATGCCAAAATCAAGATTGGCGCAAACACAATCAACGAAGAAATAGACTTTGCCAACAATGAGGGAGGCCGTATCGAATACGGTGCTGTAGGTGGCTTAGGTGTGTCATTTGGCTTGGGTGCCGCTAAGTTACTTATCGAGGGGCGTTATTTTTATGGTTTGGGCAACAATTCAAAAAGTATCCCTGGCGTAGACAAGTCGTATTTTAGAAATATTCAAGGATCAATAGGTTTATTAATTCCATTAGGAGGGAAGTAAAACACTGCAGTCAAAGATTTACTTTTACACACCAAGGGCGATGCTACAACAGCATCGCCCTTGGTGTGTAAAAAGCTTAATATTGCCCTGTACGGATGAATGCTTCTAAGGCATTGAGGTGATTGGTGAATGCTTGTTTGCCTTCAGGAGTGGCGGCGTAGGTAGTGTTTGGCTTACGCCCTACAAATTGCTTCTGAACAATCAAATAGCCTTGTTCTTCGAGAGCACGCAAGTGAGTAGCAAGATTGCCATCGGTTAGGTTGAGAAGTTCTTTAAGAGAATTGAAACTCAACGACTCATTGACCATCAAAACTGACATAATACCAAGTCGCGCTTTACTTTCAAAGGCTTTGTTGAAATGTTCGAGCATTCGTTTAAATTAGTCTTTCTTTATGAGCAGTTGTAGACTGCAAGTTGATTATATAAATAAAAGATTAAAAATAAAATTTTCGATATATATAGTTCAAGTTTAGTGCTTTTGGGATACAAACATGAAAACTATACAAAACATGAAAAATTGAGGTTAAAACTTTTATATTTTTTTAAGCTTGTGGATGTGAAGAAGTGCGATCATATTTAAAATACATCACTGCTCCATATATAATATGCAATACGCCAAACCCAAAAGCCCATATCAATAAGTTATACCCTGTTAGGAACAGTGAAAATAGCCCCAAAACTACTTCGGATATTCCTAAATATTCTAAATCGCGGACTGTATATTTACTAGCATTGAGTAAAGCAAGCCCATAAAAAATCAACGTAGCTGGAAAACTTACCCATAAAATACCCCGATAAAACATCGCCAAACAGAAAATTCCGCCTGTTACGAGGGGGATTAATAAACTAATGACGACGCGTTTAGAGGTACTGTTCCATATGGGTTGTCCTGCTTTTTTTGCTTTACGTACCGTAAAAAATATCCCAAATCCTATAGCTAAAACCAATACAATCGCTCCATCCAATAGCACAAACTCCATCATTTGGCGACGTGTGAAACCCGCTAACTGAGCGCTTTCTTCGTCATAGAGGGTATCAGTTTTGAGGCGCAGATACGCAACAGTCGCCCCAATAAGAGCCACTATTCCGGCCGAAATCCCCGATAGTCCACTTAAAGAAAGGAACTTAGAGGAACGCTGCATCAAATCCCGGATTTCGTTAAGGGTTTCTAGAGGTTGGTTTGAAGAGTTCATGCTTTGATTTAATGATTGAGCGAATTGACGGTTAAATAAATTTTAGGCCCAAAAACAGCTATTCCAATTCCCACAGCGGCTAAAGTCATAATTAAAACTCCGGCAGCGGCAAGATCTTTGATTGCCTTAATTTGTGGATGTATCTCAGGAGATACCATATCGCACAATTTTTCTAGTGAAGTATTAAACGCCTCAGCTGAGCATACTCCCCCAATAGCAAACGCCACACATGCCCATTCTATATTACTAATCTGAAACCATGCACCCGTCAAAACCACCACTATAGCAGCTATGAGATGAAAGCGAGCATTGTTTTCATACTGAAATAGAGCTTTGGTTCCTTCTATAGCGAAGCCGAAGCTTCGAAGCATTTTGCGTAAATTGACCATTGGTTTTATAAAAAATAACGGCTAATTTTTAACTTCTTTAGGTTTGTAGGTGTACAACCAAAAAGCTGAGTATATAATTAGCAGGGCAAACGAAAATGCTACAGTTAATTTGATCGCAACAGGGTTTTGTAAACTACTCGCGGTATATCTTACCAGTGAAAAAGGATTTGTAACAATATCCCAGCTATTCCAACGGCCAAAACGCCCTAAATAAATACCATAGCTTGATACAATGAGGCTGCCTATCATTATCGTCCATGCCCAAATTTGATTGCCTACTTTTTCGATAAGACGATGAATAAGAAGGGCAGAGTATAAACCCGCAAGAAGCCCTGCTAATGCAAAAGAGAAGCTAAGTAGCGAATCATACCATAGCAGGTAATCAGGCACCTCTTTGAGGTGAATCAGGTCGGTAATAAGATAAGGGGCGTTAGGAAAAAACAACAACCAAAATATCACTCCGATGCCAATTCCTATACGAGAAATTATTTTTTGTTGCCACAGTATGCGTGTCAAATAAGCCACTAGTAAAGGAATCCATGCTAAAAACAAATTCCAAAATAAACCAAAGTGCCCTAAAGAATCTGTAATAAGGATTCTACCAATAAGCATAGCTACGCCAACCCCCGAAATAAGTGCTAATTGTAGTAATTTATTTTGCATTTTGTGGAAAGAACTTTGTTTTGCAAAGTAATAAAAAAATAAACTCACTATCTAATTAAATGGATAGAAATTTTAGCTAGGGGTATGACAAGACCTATAGAAAAAAGACGCCCAAAGGTCCAAAAATCTTATTTTGAGGTGATTAAGGTCATTTTTAATCCATTTTTAACCTTCCAAATTGCCGTTTTAAGGAGGATAAAGTTTTATTGCTTCTTAAGATAAGTAGAAACATAATTTGGCATATTGTTATGCAAGCAGCATAATTTTAATGTAACTTTTGTTTTGACAATTAATTTATTTGTTATTTTTGGCACAGTTATCTTAATCTAAACTAAATTTTAAAGGATGAAAAACAGGTTTACACTGCTAGCTGCAGTAGCTATGCTATTGTGCAGCTTATCGATGTTTGCCCAAGATCGCACCATTACGGGTAAAGTAACCGCCGACGATGGTTCGGTATTGCCAGGTGTAAGTGTGACGGTACGCGGTACGACCCGCGGAGCTACTACCGACGCAGACGGAAGCTACAAAGTATCAGTTCCAAACGGTGCTCAATTGGTGTTTAGCTTTATTGGTTTTGCCAATCAAGAAGTGACTGTAGGTAGTCAGAGTGTGATTGACATTAAGCTTATTCCTGATGTTTCGCAACTCCAAGAAGTGGTAGTAACTGCCTTGGGTATTTCTCGAGACAAACGAGCAATCAACACTTCTGTTCAAGAAATCAAGGCTGATAAGCTAACCGCCGCTCGTGACGCAAACGTAGCCAATGCGCTTGCTGGTAAAATCGCCGGGGTACAAGTCCTTGGGCAGTCGGGGGCTAAGTTTGGTACGCCCGATATTCGGGTGCGTGGGGTCAATACGCTCACAGGGGGTAGCCCACTTTATATTGTTGACGGAACTCCTACCGACATCAACGCCGTAAACATGGACGATGTAGAAAACCTTTCCGTATTGAAAGGACCTGCGGCAACGGCTCTCTATGGAAACCGTGCTGCGGGTGGGGTGATTTTGATTACCACAAAGCGCGCCAAATCTGGTGAATCTCGCTTAGATATCAATCACAGTACTACATTGGATATGGTAGGTCTTCTTCCTAAGTATCAAAATGAGTATGGTGGTGGATATTCACAAGATTGGGAAATTTTTAAGTTTAACCCTGCCATTCACCCTGCTTCTTGGTCGTCATTTGACGGGCATAAGATGTTAGATTATTCAGCTGATGAAAGCTGGGGACCCAAAATAGACGGTTCTCTGCACCGTTCGGCGTGGTCGTGGCAGCCTGGCCCTGAATTTGGACAGCTCACTCCTTTTGTAGCTAATCCTAACAACGTTCGCGATTTCTTCGAAAAGCCAGTAAGTCATAACTCAAACATTTCTTTCTCAAAAGGAGGGGACAATTACCAAACGCGTATCTCTTATACCCACATTATTAATAACGGTATTGTCCCTAATAGTAGCCAAACACGTGACTTTGTAAGTGCTAAAAACTCTCTAAATGTATTTAAAGGGCTAACGGCTGATTTGAACATCAATTATTCGGCTACTAGAGGGGTAAACATCCCTGCCGATAACTATGGGTCAAGTGGCGGTAGTAACTCAACAGGATTGGGAGGCGCTATTTTGAATGGATTTAACCAGACAATCGGTTCATTTAATCAATGGTTCCAACGCCAATTGAGCATTGAAGACTTGAAAAACTATAAGAATGCTGACGGAACTTTCCGTAGTTGGAATATCGGTGGACCATTAGACGCTAAGCCTAAATATTGGGATAGCCCTTACACTCAAGTGTACGAAAATACCAATAGCCGTCGTGATACTCGTATTTTTGGTGACTTTGGTCTTAACTACAAATTTACAGATTACTTAAAACTAGCTTTAGTGGCTCGTCGCGACCAACGTCAATACTTCCAAGAGGGACGTATTGCGGCAGGTACTTTGAACGAAGGAGGTAAAGGTGGATACTCAAACTTAGTACTTAATTCTCGCGAAAATAACTATGAAGCTCTTTTAAGCTTTAACAAAAACTATGGTAAGCTTTCGGTAGTTGCCAATGCCGGTGGTAATATTCGTTATAACCTTTCTGAATATTTTATTCAAGCAACAGTAGGGGGGCTCACTACGCCTGGTTTCTATAATATTGCCGCTTCTAAAGATCGCCCAAGCGTATCTAACGTAAAAGGAGAACGTCGTATCAACAGCTTGTACGGAAACGTGAGCTTAGGATATAATAATATTTTCTTCTTGGAAGGTTCGTTGCGTAACGACTGGTCATCAACATTACCTAAAAACAATAACTCCTATTTATACCCCTCACTCTCTGGAAGTATTGTTTTCTCGGATTTGTTGCCTCATAGCGGTTTCTTGTCATATGGTAAGATTCGTGGAGGCTATGCACAAGTGGGTACAGATATTGGACCTTACAACACCATGTTGACCTATGGTACTGGAAACCCTTTTGGTTCAAATCCTACCATGTATCTACCAACTACGCTACCTAACGAAAACTTGAAACCAGGTTTGTCTTCTTCGTACGAAGGTGGTATTGACTTGAAGTTTTTCCGTAATCGTGTTGGTTTAGAGTTTACTATGTATCAAAACAACAACAAAGATCAGATCATTCCTTTGGCAGTAGCCCCTACGAGCGGTTATAGCAATGCCATTATCAACGCAGGTTTGATTCGTACTAAAGGTTGGGAGGTGCATATCAATGCCGTTCCAGTGAAAGGAACTAAATTCCAGTGGGAAACTGATTTGAACTTTGACCGTAGTACTTCAAAAGTAATAGAGTTGGCTCCTGGTTTGACAAATTACCAACTAGGCTCATCGTGGAGAGGTCTCACTATCAATGCGCGTGAAGGCGAAGAATGGGGATTGTTTTCAGGAAGTAAAATACGCCGTAACGAAGCCGGTCAACCTATTTTGGATGCAAACGGGCTTTATCAATTTGATTTGAATCAACCTTTAGGATCTGTGTTGCCGAAATTTAAGGGTGGTTTCTTAAACAACTTTACGTACGGAAACTGGAACATGAGAGTCAATACTGACTTTATTGTAGGTGGTAAATTCTTCTCTGTTACCAAAATGTTTAATGCGTATGCTGGCTTGGCTGCCGAAACGGCTGGACTTAACGAATTGGGTAAACCAAAGCGCGATCCTGTGTCTGAAGGAGGTGGTATTTTGATTGATGGAGTAGGGCCTGACGGAAAAACACCTAATACTGTTCGTGCAGAGACGCAAGCACTCTACGAAGACCGCTTGTTTGCATTACATGACTATTGGATTTTTGATCAAACATTCGTGAAGTTGCGTGAAGTATCAATTGGTTACAACTTCCCTAAAGCTATTTTGGGTAAAGTGATTAAGTCTGCTAATGTGTCGCTGATTGCACGTAACCCTCTATTGATTTATAGTGCTGTAGGTGGTGGTATTGATATTTCAGAAGCGGAGAGCTACTGGACTGAAGGGGGTCAGTTGCCTCCTGTACGTTCATTTGGTATCAATCTCCGTTTGGGCTTGTAATACCTCGGAGTAGTTTGAACTTCAGTACAATTTCAAAAAGAAACATTTTATGAAAAATACAATTTTAAAATCAATTCTTGGGGTGGGGTTGCTATTCTCGGTGACTTCATGTAGTGATTTTGGGGACATGAATGTGAGCCCCAATAGTCCCGCCAATCCAAATACGGCTAGTTTGTTGACGGGTGTTTTACGAAATGTGGGAAGCACTAGTACAAATATTATGCCTGCCTTGTATGCACAGCAGTTTGGCGATGTTACTTACATTGAAGAATCTCGTTATAAAACCGTACAGGTAGATTATAATGCATTGTACACAGGCCCCCTAAGCAACTTGCAGTATATCATCAAGCTCAATACCGATGAAGCTACCAAAAGTACTGCAGCTGCCAATGGCTCTAACGCCAACCAAATTGCAACGGCTCGTATTTTGAAAGCTTACTTTTTGCAGTACATCACTGACCGCTGGGGCGATATTCCTTACTCGGAGGCATTGAAAGGAGTTGATAATTTTAGTCCTGCTTTTGATACACAGCAAGCTATTTACAATGACTTGTTTAAGGAACTAAAAGAAGCACAATCGCAATTTGATGCTGGTAAAACTGTAGTGGGAGATATCCTGCTGAGTGGGAATGTAACCAAGTGGAAAAAGTTTGCTAACTCTTTACGTCTTATTGCTGCTCTTCGCTTGTCAAAAGTAGATCCTGCAAAAGGTAAAACGGAATTTGCCGCGGCCTTGGCAGATGGCGTTATTGCTGCCAATGCCGATAACGTAAAATATGCGTATTTGTCGGAAGCAAATAATGAACATCCACTTTACAATAACTACATCACCACCAATCGTAAGGATTATGCGGTGAGTAGTACTTTTGTGAATACCTTAGTAAAGCTGAAAGATCCTCGCCTACCAGCAATGGCCGAGAAAAACATTAACGGCGAATATCGCGGTGTGCCTTACGGGGTGTTTCCAGTGACTTGGAAAGCGCAAGATGTATCTTTAGCGGCGCCTTCTATGCGTCAACAAAATTCCTCTGTCAACGTAATTACGTATGCACAAGTGTTGTTGGCTCAGGCCGAAGCGGCAGCTTTAGGGTGGACTTCTGGAAACGCCAAAGACTTGTATGAAGCAGCCATTAAGGCTTCTTTAGAACAATGGGGCGTGTACAACGAAGCTGATTATAAGGCTTACATTGCACAGCCTGACGTAGCTTTTACTTCTGCTAAAGCTATTGAACAAATCAGCGTACAGCGTTGGATTGCATTGTTTTATCAAGGAAGTGAAGCGTGGGCAGAATGGCGTCGTACTGGCTTCCCAGTATTAACTCCAGCTGCTAATCCATTAAACGGAGGAAAAGATATTCCTCGTAGAATGGCTTATCCTGCTACGGAATCAAACCTTAATAAAACCAACTACAATGCAGTAGTAACCAGACAAGGTAAAGATGACCAATACACTCGTGTATGGTGGGATAAATAAATTTTTGAAGTTAGTGCCATAGAAAAAGGGAGCCTTTCAGCTCCCTTTTTCTATGGCACTATTACTAGTTTTCCCATTGCTCGTCTTTGGGTTAAATCATGCAAAGCTTGAGGTGCTTCCGACAAGTTGTAGGTTTTCTGGATATGAGGTTTTAGAATTCCCCTCTGATAAAAATCGAATAATTCTTGAATATTTTGAAAGTTGGCTTTGGGCTCTTTCTCTACAAACGCCCCCCAAAAAATACCCATGATAGAGCATCCTTTTAGCAAGGCTAAATTGAGGGCAATAGAAGGGATTTGGCCTGCGGCAAAACCTACCACTAAGTGGCGACCTTTCCAGTTGAGCGACCGCAGGGCTGGTTCAGTAAATGCTCCTCCTACGGGATCATAGACTACATCTACTCCGTTACTTTCTGGCAGGTTTTTAAGGGCTTCTCTCAAATCTTGCGTTTGATAATTGATACATTCATCAGCGCCATAAGCTTTACAAAGTGCAAGTTTTTCATCACTTGAGGCGGCAACTATGACTTTTGCTCCCATGATTTTGCCCAGATTGACAGCCGCCAATCCGACTCCCCCTGCTGCGCCCAATACGAGCAAGGTTTCGCCAGCTTGAAGCTGGGCTCGATTTTTGAGCGCATGGTACGATGTGCCGTAAGTGTACATAAAAGAAGCCGCTACCGAATAATCCATCCCCGCAGGCATCCGAAAAACCCGACTCGCATCTACTGCTATTTCTTCGGCAAAGCCTCCCCAGCCTGGCATTGCAAATACACTATCTCCTATGTTTAGGTGAGACACTTCTTCACCTACTGCCTTGACGACACCCGCAAGCTCCCCGCCGGGCGAAAAAGGAAATGCCGGTTTGAATTGATATTTCCCTTGGATAATCAAAGTATCAGGAAAATTGACGCCACAGGCTTTTACCGAAATCAAGACTTGCTTTTTGGAGATAGAAGGCGTGGGCACTTCTTCAAGCACTAAGCTTTCAGGAAGACCATATTGCTTACACAAAAGCGCTTTCATAGAGGATTACTTTAAAATTTCAACTTCGATTCCACTGGCGGAGTTGGCTTGATGATACACTCGATGAGTCGCTTTGATAAAATCCTTTTCATCGGCCAAGTAAATATTGGGAACGTATTTCTGCGGATTGCGGTCAAACAGCGGAAATGCAGTACTTTGTACTTGAACTTGGATACGATGTCCCTTTTTGAAAGTATGCAGTACATCTTGTAAACGGAATTTAATATCTGTGACTTTATTGGGGGTAAGTGGTTCGGGTTTTTCAAATGAATTACGGAAGCGCGCCCGCATAATTTCGCTTCTTACCATTTGGTGATAATTGCTCAAAATCACGTTTTTATGAGGCATATAAGCATGATTTGGTTCATCACCTGGATACACATCAATAAGCTTTACAAAAAAATCAGCATCGCTACCGGTAGTGCTGGCTTTGAGTTTGACGGTTATTTCGCCACCCAGTGTTATGTTTTCTGTCAAAGGTTCCGTTTCAAACACAAGTACATCCGTACGTCGGGCCGCAAATCGTTGGTCGTCCGACATATAAGTGAACGGGGTGAATCCCAAGGTTTGGGTATTGTCTTCTACGTAGGGGACTGGCTTGAGAGGATCGCTGATGTATTCACTAAAAGCCGCAATGGCTTTGGGAGCTTCGAAAGCTAATTTACCACTAGGCTGAAAATAAAGCGTCTTTTTCTCACTTTTGTTGGTAGGCCACTGCTCAAATTTTTCCCATACTTTTTTGCCAGTATCAAATAGATAGGCATCTGGCAGGCCCGTTTTGCCATCAGCAGCTCCTTTTAAGAAATGATGAAAAAAAGTGGTTTCTATTTCACGTTGATAAAAAGTAGCGATGCTATCCCCAAAATAAACATTGCTGTGGAGGGTATGCCCTGTTTCTTGTGACCAACGACCGTGTCCGAAAGGCCCCATCACAAGGGTATTGTAAGTACCGGGATTGTTGCGCTCAAGGGTTTTGTAAACAGTGAGAGGACCATACAAATCTTCGGCATCAAACCACCCACCTACGGTCATGATAGCATGTTTGACATTTTTGAGATGAGGTACAATACTTCTTTTTTGCCAGAATTCATCATAGTTTGGATGCTCTTTGTGTTCTTGCCAAAAGAAGTTGTCTTTATAGTACTGGTCAAAATTTTTGAGAGGCCCTAAGTCTAGGTTAAATTGGTAACCGTCCTTGGTTTTGGGTTGCATCATCCCTGAGAGCCACCAATTGTCGGTAGTGGGCTTAGCATGTTGGATACCAAATACCGGGAATGTCATAAAATAACCTTGCGTAAAAGCACCATTGTGATGAAAGTCGTCAAAAAAGAAATCCGAAACAGGCGCTTGCGGAGAAGATGCCTTCAAGGCAGGGTGCTGACTTAAGGCGCCTGCTACTGTATAAAAACCAGGATAGCTAATGCCCCATTGCCCTACTCTTCCGTTGTTGTTAGGGATGTTTTTCAACAGCCACTCAATCGTATCATAGGTGTCCGACGATTCGTCTACTTGTGTTTTGCTAGTTTTGTTAGGGATTTGGGGCGTCATATTGGTCCAAGTACCCTCACTCAGGTAGCGGCCTCGCACATCTTGATACACAAAAATGTATTTGTCTTCCATCAAAAATTTGTTGGGACCTAATCTACCTGCATATTTATCTATCCCATAAGGTGCTACACTGTAGCAAGTACGTTGCATCAAAAAAGGATAAGATTTGGAAGCATCTTTGGGCGAGTATACAATCGTATGGAGCTTGGTACCATCTCGCATCGGAATATCATATTCGGCTTTTTGGTAGTGCTCTTTGACCCATTCTACTTGTGAAAAAGCGTTTAAAGAGCACAAAATAAGTCCGTAGATGAAGAGAAGAGTTTTCATAAAACTGTTTTTTTGATAAGTAAATAATCCCCTTCTGAATTGGTTTTTAGCTTGGCGAAACCCTCAGCAGAGTGATTTTTTAAAAATGCTTGAAAGCCTTCGTCTTTTTCAAAATAGGCTTGCATATCGTGAGTCATCAGAATAAAATTGACATCCTTTTCCTTCACAAAGTTTGAGAAGTTGTTGGAGGTATATTCTTCCACATGTATCCAGTCAGAGCTTTCTTTCAAAAATACCCGATACCAATCGCGTTCTAATACCCGAAGACGAATCTTAGGGGTGATTTTGGTAATAAAACGTACATTGTCGGCAGAAGGAGTAGGTTTTGGCTGATGATATTCCCACACTTTTATTCCTAAAAACAAAACCAGCGCACTTGTCAAAAAAATGGTTGGGGCATTGACTGGCCAAAGGGCTATTTTCCTAAATGAAAGAGCATTAATAAGATAAGTCAGTAGCCATAAAATTAAAATCAAATGGAAAACTAAGTAATGTGTGCGAGGATAAATAAGTAAAGTGGCAATGAGAGTGGGTAAAATAAGAACAATCAGGGCGATAAATCCCCATAAGTCAAAGGGTGACTTTCGGATATTTTGCCAAGTATTGCGATAGTTTATAAGACTTAAACCTAAAATTACAAAAATCCCTGCCAATGCTGTTCGCCAAGGAGAGTACCAACCCCTAAAAAGTGTATGATAAAAAGTATCAACCACATTGTGGAGGTTAGCGGTAAGGGTATGGATAAGATTAGTAAATACATGTTTGATAGCCCATGAAGGCTGATGCACAAGCGCATCGGTGAAGGTATTGACATCATCGCCTAGTACTTGATGAAACAACTTGAGTTGTGCTTCTATCGTACTTGGTTCGGGTTGGTGCTGCCAAGCCGAGTAGTTTACAATGAAATGTTGTTGAAAAGCTACGGCGCTACGACTACTATCTCCACTAAAAAGGGGGTTTTCAAATAGCACATGTAACAACACCACAAGTACACTAAAGGTAGCTATAATGCCCCAAAATGTTTTGTGCATGAGCATTCTCTCTTTCCATATCCAAAAAACACTTAATACTACCCCCAAAAGAAAAGATACATAAAACTCAGGGCGAATGTATGCACATACCAGCCCTATCAACGAAACCAAAAGAAACTGGAAGGATTTAGGCCAAAACTGGCCGTTGAAATAAATAGCCGCCAAAGTACCCACAATCAAACAAAAAGGAGCGATGGAGATTTTGGGGTTGAGAGGTAGATTTTGGGTAGAATATAAAAATAAAATTGCCAACCAAAGGCTCGCCCAAAAAGGGAGCGTTTGTGAGCGAAAAAATAAAAAGACCACAAGCCCCGCCAAAATGCTCAATAAACCCCAATTAAAATAATATAAGTCTAGGGTATTGGGAACAAACAAATGCCAAAAAGCATACCATGCTGCATAAAGCGGCCCCCATTGTGCCCCCCCTTTGAAAGGGATAGAAAAGGCTAGCCCCGACCCTAAATAAGTAGTTTCATCGCCAAATTCAACATCTTTCCAAGCACTTAGATTATGTACGAGAATAACCCCCGCAATAAGTATAATAAGGAAACCGAGCCAATTAATACGCATAATATTCAAAACACAGCCAATAAAAAAGAGCTAAAAATTTTAGATTGAGTTATCGCTATCAGGTTGTACGGGTTGGGGACGAGGGGTGGGCACGATAGGCTGAACTTGTTGAGGTATCAATTCTACACTCACCACAAAGTACTTAGTGTCGCCGTTCCAAGGGAGTTGGAAAAATTTTTCTTCATAATGAACAGAGACCCGTTGTCCAGTACGTTGAGATTGTTCAAGGGCTGCAATCGCTTCTTTATTATCATCATCGACCGAAAAATCCCAAGTGGTAGAATTAAAAGTACCAGTACCATCCGACATACCTCCTACCATTAATTGTCCTTCATGAGTTTTGAAAATATAACCACGGCGGCTAATTTTTACCAATGAACCTACACGGGTGCCGTCACTGAAAGAACCAAATGAAACATAGTACAAAATACCACCTACAATGAGCAGAAAAATCGTTAAGAAAACCCACTTACGCATGATTTTAAAAGTTTGATGATTGATGGTTTGATTTGAAATACGCTGACAATAGTAAAAAAAATACTGTTCAAAAATTTCGGGATGATTTGAGAAATAATGCTCTACCTCTAAAAACAAAAAAGAAATAAATTGGCAAGGGCGTTGCTACTTCCCAAAGACGAACTTCGTAAAAGTACGGCGATTTTGCAACAGTCGTCTATTTGTCTTTAAAAATTACTACTTTTGAGCCTGTCATTAATCCATCATAAAGCAGATTTTAAAAGTGGCCTTAATCAAATCTATTTCTGGTATTCGTGGTACAATCGGGGGCAAAACAGGCGATTCGCTAACACCCATTGATGTATTGAAGTTTTCTGCCGCCTTCGGAACTTGGCTCAAACGCAAAAATCCCACGAGTCATACAATTGTTGTCGGACGAGATGCTCGCCTTTCGGGGGATATGGTAAGCAAATTGGTAGTTTCTACTTTACAAGGTGTAGGGCTTAATGTTATCGATTTGGGTCTTTCTACTACCCCTACTGTCGAAATCGCCGTTCCTCTTGAAGGGGCAGCGGGAGGTATCATTCTTACAGCGAGCCATAATCCTATCCAATGGAATGCCCTCAAGCTGCTGAATAGTCAAGGTGAGTTTATTTCAGGTGAAGATGGTGCCGAAGTATTGGCGTTGGCAGAAACCGAAGACTTTGATTTTGTAGAAGTACGCAAGCTAGGAAAATATGTCGTCGATCATTCTTATTTCCAAAAACATATAGACATGATATTGGCGCTTCCTTTGGTAGATAAAGAAGCGATTACGGCTAAAAATTTTAAAATAGTCATTGATGCTGTCAATTCTACGGGAGGAATTGTGATTCCGTTGCTATTGGAAGCATTGGGCGTAAAAAAAGAAAATATCAAGCTCATCAATTGTGAACCTACGGGTGATTTTGCCCATAATCCAGAACCTCTTCCCGAAAATCTGATTGAAATTAGTCGTGAACTCAAGCGCGGCGATTATGATTTGGGAATTGTGGTGGACCCTGACGTAGATCGCTTGGCGTTGATTTGTGAAGATGGTACGGCTTTTGGTGAAGAATATACCCTTGTATCAGTGGCCGATTATGTACTCAAACATACCCTAGGCAATACTGTTTCTAATCTTTCTTCCACAGGCGCACTGCGAGATGTGACGCTTAAAGCGGGAGCACAGTACTTTGCTTCGGCGGTGGGTGAAGTCAATGTAGTTGAAATGATGAAGGCTCAAAATGCGGTCATTGGAGGTGAAGGCAATGGTGGAGTGATTTATCCCGCTTTGCATTATGGCAGGGATGCACTCGTGGGGATAGCTTTGTTTTTGAGTCATTTGTCCAAATTTGGTAAATCTATCTCAATCCTTCGCAGAATCTATCCCAATTATCATATTTCAAAAAACAAAATCGAGCTTACTCCTGATATAGATGTAGATCTTGTTTTAGAAAAAATCAAACAGAAATACGCCAAAAACCCTGTCAATAGTATTGACGGAGTGAAGATTGAGTTTAATAAAGAATGGGTTCATCTTCGTAAATCTAATACAGAACCTATCATTCGGATTTATTCAGAATCCGAAACCGCCGCCACTGCCGATTATTTGGCTCAAAAAATAATCTCAGATATCAAGGAAGCAATTCATTAGTTTGTTTTTGGATGAAAAAACATAAAGCTGTTTTTATTGCTCCTACCGCCTCGGTGATGGGGGAGGTTACTTTGGGAGAAAGTAGTTCTGTGTGGTATGGAGCAGTAATACGGGCGGATGTCGAAAAAATAATAATAGGTGACCGCACCAATATCCAAGACACGGCCGTTTTGCATGCAGATTTAGGATCTCCTACTATCATTGGAAATAATGTTACGGTAGGGCATGGGGCTATTGTTCATGGTGCTATAGTGGGTGATGGCTCTTTAGTAGGAATGAGAGCAACGATTCTCAACAATGCCCAGATTGGTAAGTTTTGTATTGTCGGAGCTCATGCGCTAGTGACTGAAGGAATGCAAGTGCCAGACTATTCGATGGTCTTGGGCGTGCCAGCCAAAATAGTAAAACAGATTCCTGAAGATTACGCACAGAAACTTCTTGAAAGCGCCGCTCATTATGTAGAAATGGGACGTAAACACGCCAGGGGAGAATATCCAATAATAGACTGATAGTTTAAGACTTAGAGATACAAATAGCCCAGTTCAGAAACAAATTGGCATTGTTTTTGAACTGGGCTATTTGTATTTATAATACTTCCTAAAAGTTTGTTATTACGACAATAAGGTATGAAAAAATTATACTCTTTTTTTTCGCCCCAAAACCATACGAAACTCATCGTATTGGTGATTTTATTTATCTATGGATGCCGTACTTCCAACGACCCTACTACTCCAGACAATGTATCTAAAACTGCCGATACCTATAATGCTGACGTGGCCCTCAAATGGGCGGAGATGAGCTTAAAGCTTACTCGATTTACGCCAGGCTTCACGCCTCCTGTGGCATCAAGGGCTTTTGGATATGCAGGGGTAGCCATGTATGAGTCAGTGGTACCAGGTATTAAAGCGCACCGTTCGTTAGCAGGGCAACTTAATGGTCTACAAGCCCTCCCTGTGCCTGAAGCAGGTAAAGAATACAACTGGGCTGCAAGTGCCAATGCAGGTCAATTGTATATGGCCAAAAACCTATGGCCCAATGCAACCGAAGCGGCTAAAAAATCGGTTGATTCATTGGCTCAGGCTTTCCGGGTCGTTTTTGAAGCTGAAAGTAACAAGGAGATTATAGAGCGCTCGGAGGCTTTTGGCGAATCGGTAGCAAAAGCTATTTTTGAATGGTCAAAAACAGACGGAGGTCATGAAGGGTATAATCGTAATTTTCCTGCCGATTTTAAAGTGCCGATTGCGCCGGGGTCATGGCAGCCCACTGAAAATGGTCGCGTGATTCCGATGCAGCCTTATTGGGGACGAAATCGCACCTTTATTACTGCTAATTCTACTCTGCCAATGCCCTTGCCTTTGGAAGTTTCGACCAAGCAAGATTCTCCCTATTTTCAGCAATATTATGATGTTTATAAGAAAAACATCAGCCTTACTCAGCTCGAAAAAGAAATCTCAATTTGGTGGGCAGACGATCCAAGTGAGACTTTTACGCCTCCAGGCCACTCTTATAACATCGCTCGCATTGCTGTCAAAACTAGCAATGCCAAACTAGACAAAGCCGTTGAAGCTTTTGCTCGAACAGGTATAGCTGTAGCCGATGCTTTTGTGCTGTGTTGGAAATGTAAATATGTTTTTAACAATGAGCGCCCCTATACTTTTATACGCCGAGCGGTAGATCCTCGGTGGGTTCCTTTCTGGCCTGCACCGCCTTTTCCAGGCTATTCTTCAGGGCATTCTACGCAGTCTTCTGCTTCGGCAGTGGCCATGGAAGGTTTGTTTGGAACTGATTTTGCCTTTGTGGACGATTCACATATAGGCCGGGTGCGTGATACCAAACGAAACGTAGATTTCAAGGCACGTTCGTTTAAGTCGTTGTGGGCGGCAGCCGAAGAATCAGCCTATTCTCGGTTTTTAGGAGGAATTCATACTTTTCAAGACAATGACACTGGTTTGAAAGAAGGCCGTAAAATGGGGCAAAATATTAATGCTCTTCGGTGGACAGAGTAATATTTTAGCCAAATACATACATTAGAATTCGTCTGTTGTTTAGCTTTTACGAGTCAGCAGACGAATTTTTTTTTAAGGTAAGCTATTATTTATAACTTTGCCGCTGTGTTGTCATTGTTCCCAAAAAAGGGTCACTTTGTTGATTATCACTGCTTTATCAATAATTTTTTAATGGCTAACCAATATTTATTAAATTTCATAAAACTTAAAAACAATTTTTACGGTGAAAAACGGACTACTTATTTGGAATGCAGTTTTGACCTTGGCAGTAGCTTTTTTAGGATATCAACACTTTTCACATCACTCGTCGGATAGTGGGAGTAGTAGTGTGAGTGAGGCTTCAAAAGGTAAAAAAATCGTCTATGTACAAGCAGATAGTTTGCTCAAAAACTATGACTATTACAAAGACTTTCAGAAAGAATTTGAAAGTAAAGGCTTTCAATTAGAAAATGATTTGGCAAACAAAGGCCGTACTTTTCAAAACAAAATAGCCTTTTTTCAGCAACGTGCTCAACAAGGAGCCTTGTCGCAAGATCAAGCTCAGGCAGCTCAAGCTCAGCTAGGAAAAGAAGAGCAAGAAATTGCTAAATACCGTGATGACCAATTGCGTAAATTGGACGAAGAGCGCATCAAAAAAACAGAAGAGTTTTATACCAATATCTTTGATTATATCAAGCGTTACAACAAAGACAATGGATATGAGTTTGTACTAGGATATAGCAAAGGGGGAGGAATTTTGTTTGCGGATGCTAGCTTAGATGTGACCCAAAAAATGGTGGAAGGCCTAAACAAAGAATATAAAGATAAGGCTGCCGCTCCTGCTAAGAAATAAATTTTGGCAATAGTATTTTACGAAGTAGCCGTTGGATACCCCCCAACGGCTACTTTTTTTGTTTTTGAATAAACAATTTTCTATAAATCACGGGCGTTAACAAACAAATCCCTTCGCCTTATCATTTGCTATATGATACTTGTTTTACCTATTTTTTCTTACCACCTAACTGATGATTTTAATGAACAAGGTAAAACTTATCCTAGCACTCGTATGCTTAGCTGCTTGCCATCAAGAGAGTGAAGATCCTGAGCCATCAGCGGATTGTCTGGTGGCGGCTTCGGCGGTAAATGGGCAAATTATTGAAGGAGAATACATCATAAGCCTGTCAGAGGTAGCTACTTCTTCAATCTCTTCCAATGCCCGTTTGCAAACTTTGACCGAAAGTATTCTGAATAAATACCAAGTCGATACCAAATCCCTCAAAACAACCTTTGTGGGGGTGAGGAGAGGGTTTGTCGCTAAACTTAGCTTGGATGAAGTGGCTTCTTTGCAGAAAGAAGCGGCGGTAGAGACTATCGAACCCGACCGTAGAGTAAGCATATGCTCATGTGTCGATGTAGTAGCACCCGCTTCGGTATCTTGGAGTGTGAAAAAAACAGGTTATGGCAACGGGCTTAATTTTAGTGATAAAACAGTATGGGTAATTGATACAGGGGTAGACCTTGATCACCCCGACTTGAATGTAGATACCCAACGGAGCCTTTCGTTTATTAGTGGACAAACCTCCGCCGACGACAACAACGGGCATGGCACGCACGTAGCAGGGATTATCGGGGCAATCAACAACACTATCGGAATCGTAGGAGTAGCCTCAGGGGCTAAGATTGTAGCGCTCAAAGTACTTGATCAGCTGGGTGAAGGTAGACTGTCGAGTGTGATTGCGGCGGTGGCGCATGTTAGCCAAAATGCTACAGCGGGAGATGTAGTCAATATGAGTTTGGGATTAGATGGTACCTCCGCTGCACTAGACAGGGAAGTTCAGGCAGCTGCCAACAAAGGTATCCTTTTTGCAATAGCCGCAGGCAACGATGCCAAGCAAGCCAACGGATACTCGCCAGCAAGGGTCAATCATGCCAATGTATTTACGGTGTCGGCGGTAGATAGCACAGGGCGATTTGCTAGTTTCTCCAATTATGGTAACGATGTCGTAGATGTAGCAGCCTATGGTGTCAGGATACGTTCGACCTATTCAAACGGACGCTACGCTACTTTGTCCGGGACTTCTATGGCAGCACCTCATGTAGCGGGTTTATTGTTTATTAGAGGAGCAAATATTCCTACTTTTGGCACCGCTTTAAATGACCCCGACGGCACTGCTGACCCTATTGCACGCGAAAAAAATGCCCAAGCTGTGGCAAATATTACTAGTCTTCTAAAACATTCGCAATAAAAACCACCTTCAAAAATAACATGAACAAGAAGAAGGAAATGGCCCAGTTGAGGTATATTCTATAATAATCTTTGACTTCCTGAAACCGCCGATTTTTTACTTTTACCCTTTCCAAACGGTCTATTAATGTAAATATTCCTCGCAGGGTAGAATTGTCGGCAGCTCTAAAAAATTGTCCATTGGTAGATTTAGCAATGGTTTTTAGGGTGCCTTCATCGGTAGAACCTAAATTAAGAGCTACATTGAGGGTATCTTTGAGCGCAGGAGCGGCGGTAAATTTACCCACTGCAATCGTGTATACTTTGATTCCAAACGCTTTGGCAAGTTTGGCTGCGGTAATAGGATCTAAGTTGCCTGCGGTATTTTCGCCGTCACTGAGTAAAATGACTACTTTCGATTTGGCCTGACTTTCTCGTAATCGGTTGATACATACTGCTAAAGCACTACCAATGGCTGTTCCAGAAGTAGCAATCATTTTGCTATTAATTTCTTCCAAGAAACCATATAACAAGTCATAATCATTGGTAAGTGGACAATACGTAACAGCCTCACCCGCAAACACTACCAAACCGATACGGTCTTGAAGACGCCCACTAATGAATGATTTGGCGACTGATTGGGCCGCTGCCAAACGGTTTGGAAGAAGGTCTTTTTCTAGCATCGAACTAGAAATATCAAGTGCAAGCATAATGTCGATGACTTCGGCGTCGCGTTCGGTGACATTTCGGATGAGTTGGGGGCGAGCCAAGGCAATTAGTATACAGCTCAAAGATAAAAATGCCGCAATTGGGAAAAGCCACCTCAACCATACCGACCAACTACTAGAAGGGTCGTGGCGGACAAATGTAAAGCTCAACCTTTGAAATGCTCCTGCGTGGAAAGCATTGCGGAGCCAAAATAAAATTGGAATGGCTAAAATCCCGTACAAAAAATAAGGATATACCCAAGTAAAAGCTCTAAACTTAGAGAGTGAAAACCATTCAATAGAAAGCCAATCCCACATGTGTGTTTAAAAGCAAATCGCTGATTTAGGCCAAATTTGGCATTATTCTCAAAAATGGGAATTTCTCAGCGAAAAAGTGCTTCTGCTAGTCTTTTATTTCTTCATAATCTACATATTCGCCGCCTTTGAAGCGAGAGGAGTCATCTTTGGAGGTGGGGCGTTCAACCCTAACATCTCCTTCGCGTCTTTGGGGCTGGCGATTGGCTTTCTTTTGTTCTTTTATCAATTGCCGCCCTACCAAAAGCCAAAACATGAACCTGCGGAACGCTGGTACAAAGGCAATTAAGAACACAAAAACCAAGAGTATATTGAATAGTATTTTCATTGTTTTTTCAAAAATTAGATGCTTTCTACTAAAAGACCGTAAGGGGGAAGTTTCTTTAGTATCACAGAAACGATAATCTTCTAAAGGACAATTTTTTTGTGATTTATCCAAAATAAAAACGCTGGGAGCAAAATTAAATTGGATATTACCCCCATCAACAAAGTTATTGCAACCAAAATTCCTAAGTAAACCGTGCCCTGAAACGTAGATGCAGTAAAAGTAATAAATCCTATAAAGAGAACAATGGCCGTTTGTAGCATACTTATACCCGTAAGCCGAATCGTGTCAGTGATATGTTGGCTACTATTATGATGATGAGAGTTTCTTATTTCGTCTTTGTATCGTGTGAGGAAATAAATGGTAGCATCGGTCGAAAGACCAAACGCAATACTAAAAATAAGAATTGTGGAAGGCTTGAGGGGTATCCCCGCTAGACCCATAATCCCCGCTGTAATAATCAAGGGAACTAAGCTCGGAACAACCGCTACTAAAATCATACGCCAACTACCAAAAAGCACAATCATCAGTACCGAAATCATCCCCACCGCTAGCAGTGTGCTTTGGATTAGATTTTGGAGTAGGTATTCATTTCCTTTCGTAAAAACCACGCTATTGCCCGTGATTTTGGCTTGGTAGGCCTCCTCTTTATCCACCCATGTGCCAGTAGTTGGGTCAATGTTGAAAATACTGTCGATTTTGGGCTGAAGACTATTATAGAGACTCGAAATTCGAGGGGTGCCAATATCACCTATTTGAAAGCTTATGCGGGTATGTCGGTGCGTTTTGTCTAAAAAAATATTGGTTTGGAGAAAATTTTTCTGAGTGGTGTCGAGAAATTGTTCCAGTTTTTTTAGCTCAAGGGCATCGGGCAATACAAAGTATTTGGGCTGCCCACCCCTATATGCTTGGTAAACAAATTTCACAGCTTCTACCAAAGAAATAGGCTTTGTAAATTCGGGGTGTTTGGCTATTTCTTTTTGTAAAATTTTGATTTTGGTTAAGGTTTGAGGGGTCAAAACCCTGCCAGGGCGTCCTGTGTCTATGTTGATTTCAAAAGGCAAGACCCCTTTAAAATGTTTTTCAAAAAATTTGAGATCAGTATAAAGTACATCTTCTTTGGGTATATCATCTACCACATATCCTATGGCTTTGATTTGGGTAAAACCAATGATAGAAATCCCCACCAAAATGACCACACACACATAGATTTGTCGTCGTTTAAACTGGACCCATTCGGTAATTTTGCCCAAAAATTTTTGAAGAAAAACGTTTTCAGTATGTGATAATTGAGCAGTTTTTGGGGGAGAGAAATAGGAGTACAAAATTGAAATCAAAATCAAACAAAGTACATAAGTGCTCAATACACCTAGGGCCGCTACTATTCCAAACTCCAAAAGCATTTTGCTGCCCGTAATGCATAGTACCCCAAAACCAATGGCAGTGGTGATATTTGCCCAAAATGTTGTTTCTCCAATTTTTTCTGTCGCAACGGCGATTGCATTTCTTTGAATTTGGGCTAAACGGAGTTGCTCGTAATATTTATTAGTTAAAAAAATCGCATTGGGTACACCTATTACTACTATAAGAGGTGGTATCAGGGAGGTCAAGAGAGATATTGGGAAACCCAATAAGACCATATAGCTCATACTCCATACTACGCCTATTAGTACAACGCTTAAAGAAATAGCCACTACTCGCCATGATCTAAAAAGGAGTAGTAGGATAAGGCCTGTTACGAAGAGCGACAAAGCTGTAAATAGCACAACCTCCTGGGCTACACGGGTGGCAAAGGCGGTACGAATATAGGGCAATCCAGAAAAGTGTACAGGTATGCGATGCTTTTGCCCAAACTGTTCTACTTCTTGTTTTATCTTCTGATTGATTTTAATCAAACTTGGTGCATTGAGTTCACTAGGCTCAATGATGACACCCATTAAATGTGCCTTTTGGGAAGGGCTTATCAGGAGGTCTTGATAAAAAGGAAGATGATTAATAATGATTTGCAGGGAATCTAAATCTTGTTGAGAATTAGGAACATGAGTCAATAGCTTCTTGGCTTGCATACGCTTGAGGCTATCATTTCTAACGATGGTGATAATAGTCGCATTTGAAATCACCTCTTTTACTCCTTTGAGTAGTTTGAGCCGCTGATTTAGACTGTACCAATCTTTAAAAACTGGAATGCTGAACAATTTGCTGGTTTCAATCCCGACCACAGTGAGGTTGCCGTCTTCGCCATATCGTGCTTTGAAAGCCTCATAAAGCTGGTAATCGGGGTTGTTTTCGGGCAGAATCTTAGGTAATTCGTAAGAAAACTGGATTTTTGAAACTTGATAACCCATCAAAACCGTTAGCCCTATCAAAAGGCTGAAAAGCTGTAAGCGGTTTTTGAGAATAAAGGAAGAAACTTTTTTCCAAAACATTAGGGGTACTCAGTAAAAGAAAGTGCGCAAATCTAAACAATATCAACCTAGAATCACTTTCAATTAACGAAGTTATGTCTATTGTAGTTTAAAAAGGCTTAATTTGACTCAAAAATAGGCTAGCTGTAAAGGAGGTATTTTTGAAAAGTTATTTAAAAACAACATGGCTGAAACTCTTTATCTTCCCGATACTAAAAACAGGGAAGCTTTGTACGAAAGTCTGGTGCCGCAGATTGCGGCGCTAGTGGAAGGCGAAAATGATCTTATTGCCAACTTGGCCAATATTGCAGCCGCATTGCGTGAGGCATTTGGCTTTTTTTGGGTAGGCTTTTATCTAAAAAAAGAAAATCAACTTGTATTGGGACCCTTTCAAGGGCCGATTGCGTGTACTCGTATCCATTTTGATAAAGGAGTATGCGGCGCGAGTTATACACAGCAGAAAACCCTTATTGTACCTGATGTGGAGCAGTTTCCGGGGCATATTGCTTGCAGCTCCGCGTCCAAGTCAGAGATTGTAGTTCCGGTATTTGCTCCTGACCGAAGTGTGGCGATGGTACTGGATGTAGATAGTGATGTACTCGATGATTTTAGCGAAATCGATGCAGAGTGGCTAAAAAAAGTGGTAGAATTGATAGAACAAAAACTCTAGGCTGTCATTGGCTTTTATTGCCACCGTTGATGCTTCAACTCTTTGATTTCAAACTGAAAAGATAATTCATTCATGCATTTGAAATGCCCTTTAGGGCAGCGTTTTGCCCCAATTTTGGAACATGGACGGCAAGAAAGCTGACGATTTTCGAGCAACACAAAATGGGTATTGTAAGGGTACATTCCAAACTCTGGAATAGTATTGCCCCAGATAGAGTATACTTTCTTTTTGAAGGCAGCAGCTACGTGCATTAAGCCAGTATCGTGGCTAAATACCAACTTCGACTGCTGAATCAAGGAAGCTGATTGATTGAAGTTACATTTGCCACAAGCATTGTAAATCAGCCTGCTACCGATTGCTTTTTCAATGATTTCACCATTGGCAGCGTCTTCTTTTCCGCCTAATAGCACAATAGGAAAATTGATTTTCTCGCAAAGCTCTATCATTCGATTGAGGGGGAGCTTTTTTGTTTCGTGTTGGCCTCCTATGGCATAGGCTACATATCCTTTTTGATGGCTTTCGGGTAGCCAATCAGGTTCTATAATATCGCGATAAGGGATAAAATAATCGAGCCCGCGGTCGTCGTTTACTACTCCTAATGAATGTAAGGTATGAAGATAACGATCTACAATATGAACATTGGGAAGAGCGTTGATTTTAAAATTGACGAGTAGCCATTTTTCCCAGTTTAGTTTGTTGAAACTAATGGCCTGAACTCCAAGCCCTAATTTAATTTGAAGGGTGCGAAGATTGTGATGCAGGTCAATGATTAAATCGAATTTTTCTTCACGGAGAGGTTTGATAAGCTTCCAAAGACTACTTTCAAGGGTGTGTATGCGGTCGATGTAAGGATTGTCGACCAAGAGGTATTGATAAGAAGCTTTGGTGAGGTAGTGAATCTCTACATCGGGGCGTTGGGTTTTGAGGCAGCGCACCACGGGAGTTGTCAAAATAATGTCCCCGATTGAGGAAAAGCGAATCACCAAAACTTTTAAAGGCATGAAACGTATAAGGGTTGTAAATGGTATTTGACTTTGATTACAAAAATATATAATTTTACTGAAAATCAGCCTTCTACCGATATGGACGATAAACTTTTTGATATAAAAAATGACCGACGCCTGAGTGTGTATTTATACCGAATGGGATTTGGTATGTGGTTGGTATATATATTGTTGGGTGCAAGCTTTTTACATCCATATGTTATTTATCGTACTCATTGTGCTATTATGTGTGCTATTTTGATGGTCTTTGGTTTGTCCGCTTCTATGTATTATGATTACTATCACCACCATCAAGAGTTTGAACAAAAGAAAAAATGGCTGATTTTGAGTTATATGGTGTTGGCGGGCTTGATTTATTTTTTCATTCTTAAAGACAAACCTCTGCCATTGGATTTGTTTTGAAAAGCGGTCATTTCATGACTTTTGTGATTTCATTCAATTTTTCAAGTTTCTCCTGAAAATCGCCTTTTAACTTGTTTCTTATGAGTTGGAGATTATCCAAAATTTCTTGTAAGGTATCTGGCAATATCTCCTCCAAAACCTCTCTAAAACGCTTGGCAAAGGTAGGTGATTTGCCATTGGTCGAAATGGCAATTTTTAAATCTCCTTTTTTGACGACTGAGCTCAGGTAAAAATCGCATAAGTCGGGCGTGTCGGCTACGTTGACTAGTATCCCTTTGGTTTTACAATCTTGTTGTACTTGTTTGTTTACTTCTTTATCGTTGGTACCCACAATCACCAAGTCTTTATTGTCGAGGTAGGGTAGGGCATAGGTGTCTAAAATCAGCCGAACGTTTGGGTTCTCAGATGCTATTTCTTTGATTTCTGTCCTGATTTCGGGGGCTACCAAATATACCTCGGTAGCCGGAGAATTTGCCAAAACTGCCGTAAGTTTTTCGAGTCCGACATAGCCACCTCCTACAATCAAAACACGGAGCTGTTCGAGCTTCAAAAAAATCGGAAAGAGATTATTCATTATAAATTAAATTTTTTGAGTGTATCAAGTTTCAAAATAGCGTTTGAGAAAGCTTGGCCTATTTGTAGTCAAATTTAAATACCTACAAATAGGCCAATTATTTATTTGACTCTTGTCCAGCTATCTGTACGTCCCATCAAAGATACGCCAATATATCCTCTTACATCTAAATGGTTGGCATCTATGAGCTTCATTTTGCAACTATATTCTTTGCCATTTTCGGGGTCATAAATTTTTCCGTCATTCCAAGTATTGGCCCCGTCGTATTTAAAATCGCGAAGATTTACTAATCCCAACAAAGGACGGGTCTTTTTCTGCGCATCGCTATTGTTGATGTCGGTGCGGGGTTGTCCGGTTGTGGGGTTATTAGGTTCTTTGAGCCATACAATTTTTCCAAAATATTTATCGCCTTGTTTGTAGATTTGAACGTGACCTTTTTTAGAGCCAGTCAGCCAAGTACCTACGCAAGCATCTGGGTTGTTTTGGGCTTTAGTATTCATCCATAATAACATGCTGAAGAGAAATAACCATGATGTTTTCATCTGAAATATTGGTTTTGGTTTATGAAGAAACGTAAATAAGTAATCGTAAAATTTTAATTTGCTAATATTTTTTTTGCCTTAAGGTGTACCGAGTATCAGAAACCCCAAGTTTTTTTACTATTTTCTCTGAAACTCTGTGTAAATTTCCTTTTACGCCGTTATTCAAAAGGGCAAAAAAAAAGCCGACAAAGCCGGCTTTATATCTATTTACCCAAAATAGGAGGGTTAAATTTCTTTGTGAAGGGAATTGTGGTAACCCGCAAAAATTAAAGCTTGAATAAGGGTACCTACAATGGCCACAAGTGTATCGCCAAAGGCAAATAATAAAGTAACAATAATCAAAAAGTAGGCTAGTAACCAGCCCCAGTGAACTTCCTGTTCTTTGTGCGCTTCCATGTGAAAACGGTGTTTATTGAATGATTATCTAAAAAATACGCCGCAAGTTAGGGATAAATCATCCTTTGTCAAAGGGCTTAGGCATTGATTTTTTCAAGTTTGCTTCCCACTTGGCATAGTTTTCGGCATATTGTGGTTGCAGGCTAGCATCAGGCTCAAATGTGGCGATTTGGGAAAGACCTTCAAATGCCGACTTAAAATCATAGACTCCTACGCCTACTCCTGCCGCGCGGGCGGCTCCTTGTGCGCCATCGGTATCGTATAGCTCAATGGTAGCACCAGTGGTATTGGCAAATGCTTCGCGGAAAAGTGGACTTAAAAACAAATTGGCATGTCCTGCTCTTACAGTTTGGGTCTGAACGCCCATTTCTTGCATTACTTGTAAGCCATATTGGAGGGCAAATACAATCCCTTCTTGTGCCGCTCTGAATACATGCGAAGCTGAGTGGATATTGAAATTGAGTCCTTGAAGTTGGCCACCTACCAATTGATTTTCTAATACGCGTTCTGCTCCATTTCCAAATGGCAAAAAGATAAGTCCGTCGGCTCCAATAGGAGTTTGGGCAGCGAGCTGATTCATTTCGTCGTAACTGATGCCGCCAGCCAGTTTTCGTACCCAGCTATTAAGAATACCCGTCCCATTGATACAAAGTAATACCCCATTGCGCGGGGCTTCAGTGGTACTGTTGACATGAGCAAAAGTATTGACTCTCGAAAGAGGGTCGGAGGTGGCTTGTGCATTGATACCATATACCACCCCCGAAGTACCCGCAGTAGTAGCTACTTCGCCAGGGTTAAGTACATTGAGTGAGAAGGCGTTGTTGGGTTGGTCTCCAGCGCGGTAGGCTATGGGTGTACCCGCTTTAAGGCCTAAATCGGCGGCTGCCGAAGCAGAAAGCTGGCTTTGTGGAGAAAATGTATCCACCACTTGTGGAATCATTGAGGAATCGAGCCCGTAAAGATTTAGGAGTTTTTGCGAAATTTTCTGTTCGGCAAAATCCCAAAATATTCCCTCAGACAAACCCGAAACGGTGGTTTGAGGAGTGCCTGTCATACGTAAAGCAAGGTAGTCGCCAGGGAGCATAAAATACTTAATTTGTTCAAATATCTGCGGCTCGTTGTCTTTGACCCATTTGAGTTTGGAGGCGGTGAAATTACCGGGCGAATTGAGCAAATGTTGTAAGCTGTAATCTGCCCCAAGCTCAGCAAATGCTTTGTTGCCGATTTCGACGGCACGGCTATCGCACCAAATAATCGACGGACGGAGAGGTTGCAGATTTTTGTCAACCACCACAAGTCCGTGCATTTGGTAGGAAATCCCAATGCCTGCTACAAGAGAGGCATCAAAAGAATACTTTGTACGTAATTTATGAGTGGCGGTGATCGCCTCTTGCCACCAGCTATCAGGGTGCTGCTCGGCCCAGCCAGCTTCGTGAGCAATCATCCCCATTTCTTGGTCGGGAGAGGTGGCAGTTGCGAGTGCCTTGCCAGTTTCGATGTCTAATAAAGCAACTTTGATGGACGAGCTGCCTACGTCATAGCCTAACAGATATTTCACAGGTGGAGTTGAGATTGGTGGTTAATGTACTTCAAAATAAGGGTAAAAATAAGATATTTTATTTTAAATAAAGACAATCATCTTTATAGCTCTCTTAAGCGGGCTTAAGACGGATTTAAAATGAGCATCTGATTTCTATCTTCTATCATTCTTGTTATTTTCGTAGAAAAAATAGTTTTAAACAAATGTTGGAGTTTTTTACAACAGAACGGCTTATCTGGATAGGTGGTATTTATATACTACTGTGTATAGTTGCTTATTTGATTCAGGGGAAGTTTATTTTTAAACCAGAGAAATTACCACAAGATTTTGAATATAGATATGATGACTTGTTTGAGGAGTTGTTTTTTGAGCCAGAGCCTAATGTCCGTATCAATGCTTTGCGTTTTTATCAAGAAGAGGATTCGCGGGGGCTGGTGATTTATTTTCACGGAAATACCCGTAGTATCAAGGGATGGTCCAAATATGCTAAAGATTTTACCCAATATGGCTACGACGTGTTGATGATTGATTATCGGGGTTTTGGCAAAAGCGTAGGGAAACAGACGGAAGAAGGAATCAAAAATGACGCGCAGTACATTTACAACAAAATGCGGTCTAAATATGGTTATCAAGAAGATAAAATGGTAGTGTATGGGCGGTCTTTAGGCTCGGGTTTTGCGACTAAGCTAGCCTCGGTCAATCACCCCAAAATGTTGATTTTAGACGCACCCTATTATAGCTTTACCCGTCTTACTACAAGGTTTTTGCCTTTTTTACCCGTATCATATATCCTCAAGTTTTCGATTCGGACAGACGTATGGATTAAGTATGTCAAATGTCCAATTTATATCATTCATGGAACCAAAGACTTATTGATTCCTTTTAGGTCAAGTGTGAGGCTGGCCAATTTGGTACCGCAGTCAGCACGTTTGATTCCAATTTATGGAGGAGGCCACAACAACCTCCCCGATTTTGCAGAATATCATAAACACATTGAAGATATTCTTAACGATCGTTTTGACTTGATTTTTGATAAGTACGAGAAGAAGCGGGAGTAGCTTGGGCAATTTCGATACGGCGGTGGCGATAACTTTGAAGGGCAACTTCTCTTAAAATATTGAGCGAATCGGCAGTATTGAAAGAGGCTAGTCCTCCATATATTAAACTATCAATGGATTTTAGGGCTTCGGCCAATTGGGCGTTAGATAGATTGTCGGTGATTTCTTTTGTAGTATAGGTAGCATAGGGTTTTCGTTCCAATCTTTGTAAATACTTTTTCCAAAGAATTACGGCTTTTTCGACATTGTCAATTCCCTTAACCCCATTGACATCTCGCGTAAAACGGGTAAAATTCTTCACAAATTCTTGATTGCGGCGAAACATCAAAAACAGTTCCCATTGCTTGGTAATAGATTCTCCAAAAAGCAAATACACGCCTGTCCCAATCATCAAAATCAACAGCGACACTAGCAACATAAAAGGAAAATTGGGCTGACGACGCAACGGCACAATCTGGGTATCTGTTTGAAGACGAAGGGTATCTATGGCATCAGGGCTAATCAATTCGCGAAGCCTGATAGAGTCCATTTGGGAATAAACGGCCGTACAATCTCTCCCTGTCAATGTCCATACAGGAACTTCTAAAGTTTGAATCTTATTGAGTTCAAAAGTCACCAACGTATAGACCGCACTATCCAAACTGCCCCTAGAAGTAGTTTCGGTAGGGAAATACTCTAATTTAATAACCTGAAATGGCCGAAAATCAGCACTTGTATCAGGGAAAAACACATCGACTTGTGAAGAATGACGAAAACTTAGGGCGTATTGAAAAGGCTTACCTACCTCAATGCTATCGGTCAAAAAGCGACCTTGAGGCTGTTGGGCAGCAGCTTCTAAAAAGCAGCAAAAAAAAGTAAAAAGTAAAAAAGAAAGTAAGCGCCGCACATTGAAAAAAAATAACCCCCTTCTTTTCCTAAAAGAGAGAAGGGGGTGAGGAGATTTATTTAGCCAATTTTGCTTGCAAATTAGCGTCAAGTACATCCAAAAACTCTTCGGTGTAGAGGTAATGCTCACCGTGGTTTACTTTGTTGCCGTGGATACATACGGCCAAGTCTTTGGTCATTTTGCCACTTTCTACTGTTTCGACACAGACTTGTTCCAAAGCTTCGCAAAAATCAACCAAAGGCTGATTGCCGTCTAGTTTGCCACGGAAAGCGAGGCCGCGTGTCCAAGCAAAGATAGAAGCGATAGGGTTTGTAGAAGTAGGTCTGCCTTTTTGATGCTCACGGTAGTGGCGAGTCACGGTTCCGTGGGCGGCTTCTGCTTCCATTACTTGTCCGCTAGGAGTAAGAAGTACGGATGTCATCAACCCTAATGAGCCAAATCCTTGGGCTACAGTATCAGATTGTACGTCGCCGTCATAGTTTTTACAAGCCCATACGAAGTTTCCGTTCCATTTCAAGGCCGATGCCACCATGTCGTCGATGAGGCGGTGCTCATAATGAACGCCTTGCGACTTAAATTCGGCTTCGTAAATTTCTTGGAAAATATCTTTGAAACGGCCGTCGTATTTTTTCAAGATGGTATTTTTTGTGGAAAGATAAACAGGCCATCCTTTTTGCAAACCTACTTGGAAGCAAGAACGTGCAAATCCACGGATTGATTCATCGGTGTTGTACATGGCCAATGCTACACCATCACCTTTGAAGTTATATACTTCATACTCGGTTACGGTGCCATCTTCACCTTCAAACTTAATGGTAAGTTTTCCTTTGCCCTTGGTTACGAAATCCGTAGCGCGGTATTGGTCTCCAAACGCATGACGGCCAACGATGATAGGAGAATCCCAGTTGGTCACAAGACGAGGTACATTTTGGCACACGATAGGCTCGCGAAAAACCGTACCGTCCAAAATGTTACGAATCGTTCCGTTGGGAGATTTCCACATTTGTTTGAGATTAAACTCTTTCACGCGGTCTTCGTCAGGCGTGATAGTTGCACATTTGATACCTACACCGTATTCTTTGATGGCGTTGGCAGCATCTATGGTTACTTGGTCGTTGGTTTCGTCACGATACTCAATACCAAGGTCATAATATTTAATATCAACGTCTAAGTAAGGAAGGATGAGTTTATCTTTGATAAAACGCCAGATGATACGCGTCATTTCGTCGCCGTCTAGTTCGACTACGGGGTTTGCAACTTTGATTTTTTCCATGTTAACGACATAAAATTGGGATAGTGAAGACTAAATTAAGGATGCAAATATAACCAACTATGTTTAGGAAGCCTTACGTATTTGCAACCAATTTACAGCAATAATCAATAAAGCGGGTAAAGCGTTGTACAAGAAAAATTGTACCAATACCGATAAACTAAGTAGTAAAGTGGCACTAAAAAGTAACATCAAATAAAAAAAACAAGCAGAGACGATGGGATTGATAGAGAGCGTTTGCTGGAAGGCGTGGTTGAGCCACCTACACCCTCTACCAAATATAAAATGGCCCACAAAGACCAATAGATAGCCTCCATTGAAGAAAAGCTCTCCTGCCACTGGAATTACCTTATCCTGAGAAACATAGGTGTAATTATGGAAAGATAAATTGTAAATGTAAGGACCACTTTGTTCTCTGAAGTCTTTGCCCATGACCGGAACGGGATCCAGTAAAGAAGCTAATAAAGTAGAAGAAGGGGGGGGGATATGTAATAGTGGGGTGATTTGATAAGGACTGCCCAAATAAAGTTGATGGGCAAACCATACATAATCAGTATCTTCAACATAATGCTTGAAAAGCGTTTCTATAGATTGGAAATCTAAGAAAGGCTGTACCCGTATATATCCAAAGAAAAACAATATTAAAATTCCTAATTCAATCACTAACAAGATTTTCCATTTATAACGAACCTTCCACTGTGCCCCCAGAATACTCATAAAAGCTAATAAAGGGTAAAGCATATTGGAGCGATTGCTGCTTAGAATACCCATCATACATAGCGGTAGCCAAAAGACAAAAGTGAAAAGAGAGGGTTGGGGGCGGGAGGTAGGGGTAGTTTTATACCATAAAAGCATAATTCCGAAAGGCCAGAATTTTTGGCCAAGATTGGCAATTAAACCCAGTGGAGAACCTGAATGGTGTTCTAAAATTTCTTGCGTAACGTACGAAAAAAAAGACCCTTCTATGTATTTTTGAAGAGAGCCATAGAGAATAATAAGTGAGGTTATTGAAATTGTCAAATAAATGAAAATGAGGGTATTAGTTAAGTTTGGAGAATGAAATGTAGGGATTTTGATGCCTTTGCTCTTAAATTCCCAGCCCCAAAGAAAACTCACAAAAGAAACGATATAAATACTAACTTCGGTCAAAATAGTTTGATTATCATAATAGGTGGGCAATATCTTATTACCCACCAACAATAGCTCAATCGGAATAACAATAAATTTATGAAACCATATCAAAAGCATGATATTTTTGGGTGTAATGAGGGCTGGGTCGCTATCTAAAATATGGAAGTTGCCCTTGAAACATCCCCACACAAAAGGCAGAAGTAAAATAAAAGGAGTAGGAGAGGTATTGAAAATAGAGTCAGACACCAACGAAATCCAGACCGCTGTTACAATAAGCCCTATGACAGCAAGCTGTCCCCACCAAGTGCGTTTTATCGTAATTTTCAAAAGTTAACAAAATTTGTAGTGCCATTTGCCCCTTTTTTTGACCAGAAAATAAAAGAAAGTCACCATTTGATGAAACGGGGTTGCGAATGGAGCTAGAGCTGTATATTTTCGTAAAAAAATTTGAACGATATGACAAAGAAAAAAACAACCCCTCCGGAGAGCGCCGAAAAGCCGCGCGTTCATAAAGACTTGGACGGTTTTGATATTCGTATCAATTCATTTGGTGAAATCACTTCCACTATCGATATCGATAAAATCAATCAATTTTTGAACAAACACGTTGACGACAAGAAATTGCGCTCACGTGATGATCTTAACGAAAATCCTGAAGAATAATCAAGTTATGAACTCTCACGAAATTGACTACAAAATCATCGGCGAAGATATTCAAATCGTCGAAATCGAACTTGACCCCAACGAAACCGTAATCGCCGAAGCGGGTTCTATGCTTTTTATGGAAGAGGGCATACAGTTTGAAACCAAAATGGGTGACGGCTCCACTGCCAATCAGAGTATCATGGGTAAGATTTTTCAAGCTGGTAGCCGCTTGCTTACTGGAGAGTCTTTGTTTATGACTCATTTTACCAATCGTGGTTATGGTAAGCGTAAGGTGGCATTTGCGGCGCCTTATCCCGGTACGGTAATGCCTATCAATTTGGCCAATATCTACGGCAATTCGTTGATTGTCCAAAAAGACGGTTTTTTGTGTGCTGCTATGGGTACTAAGCTTAATATACACTTCAACCAACGTCTTGGCAGTGGTTTGTTTGGGGGAGAAGGTTTTATTTTACAAAAACTTCAAGGAGATGGTTTGGCTTTTGTTCATGCCGGTGGAGTAGTGATTGAGCGCCAATTAAACAATGAAACGCTTCGAGTAGATACGGGTTGCGTGGTAGCGTTTGAACCTAGCATTAATTTCAGTGTCCAACGCTCTGGAAGTCTTAAATCAATGATTTTTGGGGGAGAAGGTATTTTCTTAGCTACCCTTCAGGGGACAGGTAGATGCTGGATACAATCTATGCCCATCTCCAAACTCGTAGATAGACTTTCGGTACATAGCCCACAAGCTCGCAAAGAAAGTGGCTCAGTACTAGGAGGCTTAGGTAATTTGTTTGAAGATTAGTAATTATACCAAAAGCTTGTCTTTATCTCAACCTTGACAAGGATGTAGAGCCTTGTCAAGGTTTTTTTTGTGAGAAAGAGTTAGTTTTTGCCCCCTCCGAGCGACGACGCAGTCCCGCCAAGCTGTTGGTTTAAGCTTACGATTTTATTATTTAGATTTTCGATTGCCTTGGCATGACGAGCTTCAATATCGGCCAAATTTGCCGTGGATTTAAGTGAAGCTTCATACTGAAACGCGGGCAGCATCCAAGAAGCATAGCCGCTGTAAGGATCAGATGAGGCATATAGAGACCGATACCAGGAGCCATACGCCATGCCTTTAGGATCAATGAAGGCTTTTTCTAGGTTTCGTAATTCTTGGTTGATAGCTCTTAGTTTGTTTTTATCCAATTTATCTTCACTCAGAAGGGCTTTTGCTTTGGCTTCAAATTGTTCGGCGTTTTGTTTTAGCGTTTCGACTTGAGCAAGCAGTTTTCCAATAGAATACGAAGGTGAATATGCTTTAATCGCTTTTTCGGCTGTTTTGAGGTGTGTAGTGAGGTCGGTGGCATAGCGGCTTACATCATAGGGCAAGATATCTGCATTGGCGAGCCGCAGTGACATCGTGCCTACTACTTGTTCTACCATTGGACCCATTTTGTAGGTCGAATCCACAAACTTATGATAGAAAAACAAATCATCATAAAGAGAATGATAGAGCGTAGGGCCACCTACACCAGCACTTAGAGAGGGAATACCCACGTGCATATAGAAGGCAATATGGTCAGAGCCGCCGCCGAGATTGCCAATGGTAGGTTCATTTTCGTTGGCAACAGGTGCCGAGCCACCAACTCCGACAGTGCTAGATTTTTTGGCTCCTTTTTGTGCTAGCCAATGTTCATAAACAGTTTTGTTAGAATCTGGGTATTCTACAGATTGGGCGGCTTCAATGATTAATTTTTTGAGAGAAGGCGATGCACTACCTCCAAACATCTTTCCTGATACAGCCGCGTCAAAATTCATGTAGGCAATGGCTTTGGTAGATAGCTCATCGCGCATTTGTTCTACCCATTCTGTAGAGCCTAATACGCCATGCTCTTCTGCATCCCAATGACAAATTTTAATGGTACGTTTGGGTTTTTGGGGTAATTTTCCCAAAGATTCGGCCAAAGTCAATAGCATTGCAGTGCCACTATTTGGGTCGGTTGAGCCGTACCCCCAAGCGTCATAATGACAGCCTGCTAGTATCCACTCATCAGGAAGCTCACTGCCTGTCAGCGTACCCACTACCTGATATACTCTTACAAACTCTTTATCTTGTTTTACTTTCAAACGGACTTTGAGAGTAGACCCTCCTTCCAATCGATAAGCCAAAGGTAAACCACCCTGCCAACCTGCCGGAACGGCTTTGGTACCAGTCATTTTTTTGAATATTTCTACGGCAGACCCCCATGGTAGAGGCGTTACTGGAATTTTGTGGAATGCAGCATCTTTAGGGTCAATTCGTTTAATTTTTTTGGGGCCGTCGAGGGGCAATGCCGGCTCAAAGGGAGTAAGAGGGTCGCCCGTGAAATCGACTGTGAGCAATGATCCTCGCTGAATGGTATTGTCGCTGGGCTGGGTACCTTCAGGAAAAGTAATTCCTTTCATATATCCACTATCCGAAGGGTCGGTGTAGATGATTACGCCCGCCGCGCCCGCCGCTTCGGCGTGTTTGGCTTTGTATCCTCTAAAGTTGCCCCCATAACGAGCCAAAACGATTTTTCCTTTTACCGAAATACCTAAGGCTTTTAACTGTTCGAAGTCTTCTTTACGACCATAGTTGGCATAGACCACCTCTGCGGTTACATCTCCCGAACCTGAGTAAGCATTCCAGCCAGGTGTGAGGCGTGGGTCGCTTGAGTATTTATCTTCAGGTAAGATAAACTCTCGATTGTTGAGTGGCATTCTGATGGGTTCTACCAACTCCACTATACTTTCTCCGGGAGATTTGGACATATAAATATCATGGGGAAATATCTCTACTTGTAGGCCAGCCTTGCGCATCACATCGGCGATATAGTCTCTCACTTTCTCGTTTTCGGGCGTTCCGGCCAAATGAGGTTCACTAGTGAGTTTATGAAGATGAAGCTTATAACGCTCTGCTGATTGTTTAGTGCGATATTCTTGTTCTGTTTTTTGCTGCTTGGCCTGATTGGAAGGTGCAAATCCACTGAGGTTTTGCTGGGCTTGCGCACCCATGACGAGCCCTAAAAGGCCTACTGTAAATAAAGAAATTTTCATTGAGGTGTTGGTTGATGATTATGGTTTTGTACCGATATAAATGAATAAAAAGCCTGAATATGGGCTCAGAAACAAGTTTTGAAGGATAGTTTAGGTTGGTGTAGCAATTTAATAAAATCTTTTAAAATGTTGTTAACAATCATTAACCAAGCCATTATAAACCTTTCCAGTTTTTAGCGTTCTAAGAGTAAAAATCAGGAAATAAGTTTTAAACCAAAACAAATAAATAGCCATGAAAAATTTAGTTTTTGCCGCAGCCATGATTCTTGTCTCATTCAGCAGTGCCAATGCCCAATGGGGTAACAACAACCGCGACCGTAGGTATGACGACCGTTATGATAACCGAGGCAATTATGACCCTCGTTATGGTAGAGGAAACTTAGGAGATAGAATTGATGATTTTCAACGTGAAGCACGTCGCCGTATTGCAGATGGCATTGCACAAGGGTCACTAACTTCAAGAGAGGCAAAAGGTTTGATGAGAGATGCGGAGCGAATTGAGCGTAAGGAGCAGATTTTTTGGCGTGACCGCGTGCTTGACCCTCGTGAGCGTCGTGAATTGATGGATGACTTATACGCTTTGAATCGTGAGATTACGAAAGAAAAAAGAGATAGAGAACGTTCAGCCTACGACGATTATGGTCGTTATGGACGGAATAGAGGATGGTGATTAGCAACAAAGGGCCGAATTTTTCGGCCCTTTGTGTTTTAATACTGTTGGGTCTCAGCCGTTGGGTTTTTCCCATATGGAGCGAGTGGCGGAGAAATATAGATACTGAGTCAGGCTGTCAGTAAGAGTTGATAAATAATAGGATGAGGCAAGATAATGGGGGCGGAGGCAAAATGAGGGGGTGGAGGCAAGATAATAGGGACGGAGGTAAGGCGGAGGCAAGTAGGGGCGGGGCTTGCCTCCGCCCTTACGGGGATTGTTTTTCGGTCATGCGGGATAATAACCGTTCTAAATTGTCGGAATCTTGTGACCACCTTTCGGGATTGGTGATAATGTAATTTTGAATATTATTGTATTCTTGATGATTCCTGATAACCCTCTCCCAGTAATTTCTCTGCCAACATTTGGCAACTTCATCTAAATGATTGTTTCTTATAAAATCATAATGTCTTTTGAATACCAATGATTTAAAGGCACATACGATATTTCCTAACGTAGAAATGGGAGGGGCAGGGTTAAGTTGTTCAGTTTTAAATTGGATCGTTTCAAGTTGGGCGGAGGCAAGTTGGGCAGACGCAAGGCCTGCCCCTACTGCAATATGAATAATGCCGTGAAAATGATTAGGCATAACCACATACTCATCTAGGTGTATTTGTGGAAAGCGGTGAGATAGCGCTAGCCATTCCTGTTCAACCAATTGCCCCAAATGACTCAAAATAGTTTTACCTTCTTTAATCTCTCCAAAAATACACTCTTTTTCTCTAGCGCAGATTGTGATAAAATAAGAGCCTGATTGACTATAATCGTAACCTTTCAAGCGAATAGACTGGCGATGGTGCAACTTCGGATTGAACTTCATATGGGTTTCGTTAATCTCAAAAAGGATTTTTAGAGATTGGACTGAAGTAGCACATAAATGTCACATAGTAGGAGAATACAGTAGAAAACAGGCCAATCCTGTATCGTGCGAAAAAGAAAAAATGTGTATCCGTAGGGGTAGGCCTTGCGTCTACCCCCATTGCGCGAATGAGTGCTAGTTCTTGCGTCTACCCCATTGCATGAATGAGTGCTAGTTCTTACGTCTACCCCCATTACACGAATGAGTGATGGTCATTGCGTCTACCCACTATTGCATGAATGAGTGCTAGTTCTTGCGTCTACCCACTATTGCGCGAATGAATGATGGACCCGATATGTATTGTACAAAAAACTTTTGGGTTGGAGATAAATGGGGCAGGGGTAACCGGCAAATGGGGCAGGGGTAACCGGCAAATGGGGCAGGGGGTAACCGATAAATGGGGCAGGGGTAAACGATAAATGGGGCAGGGGTAAACGATAAATGGGGCAGGGGCAAGCCCTGCCCCTACGATGATAATTCCAATTTCAAAAATTTACCAGTAAAACTATCCTTTGCTTTGGCGACTTTTTCGGGCGAGCCTTCTGCCACGATACGTCCGCCAGCATTGCCTCCTTCTGGTCCTAAGTCTATTACATAATCTGATACTTTGATGACATCAAGATTGTGCTCAATGATTAAAACTGTATTGCCTTTGTCGGCGAGTTTGTTGAGTACATCAAGCAAATGCTGAATATCCTGAAAATGAAGTCCAGTCGTGGGTTCATCTAAAATGTAAAGCGTTTGGCCTGTGTCTTTTTTTGAAAGTTCTTCGGCGAGTTTTACACGTTGGGCTTCTCCTCCCGAAAGTGTAGTGGCATGCTGACCCAAAGTAATATAGCCCAGACCCACGTCATTGAGAGTAGATACCTTTCGGTATATTTTTGGGATGCTCTCAAAAAAATCAAGAGCTTGTTCTACCGTCATATCCAACACATCGGCGATAGACTTGCCTTTGTAGCGGACTTCGAGGGTTTCGCGGTTGAAGCGTTTGCCTTTACAAGTATCGCAGTCTACATACACATCAGGCAAAAACTCCATTTCGATTTTCTTCATTCCTGCTCCTTCGCAATCTTCACACCGTCCTCCTTTGACATTAAACGAGAAACGTCCAGGCTTATAACCCCTAATTTTAGCTTCGGGCAGTTCGGCAAAAAGGGTACGGATTTCTGAAAAAAGATTGGTATAAGTAGCGGGGTTGGAGCGCGGAGTACGACCAATAGGCGACTGGTCTACTTCGATTACTTTGTCAATATGTTCTAGCCCTTCTACACTTTTATAAGCAAGAGGTTCTCTTTTGGAGTTATAAAAATGGCGATTCAGAATCGGAAATAGCGTTTCGTGAATCAAGGAAGATTTTCCGCTGCCACTTACGCCCGTAACGCACACCATTTTGCCTAAGGGCAGGCTTAACGTTACATTCTTGAGATTATGCCCCGTCGTTCCCTTCAATGTGATACTCTTTCCGTTTCCTTCGCGACGTTTTTTAGGAACCTCAATGGCTTTTCTTCCACTTAAAAAATCCGCTGTAAGTGAGCCATTTTTTAAAAATTCATCAGGAGTACCTTTGCCTACAACCTGCCCACCATGCCGCCCCGCACCAGGGCCGATGTCGAGGATATAGTCAGATTCAAGCATCATATCTTTGTCATGCTCCACTACCAAAACGGTATTTCCTAAGTCTCGTAGTTTTTTTAGGGAATCAATCAGGCGAACATTGTCGCGCTGATGTAAACCAATACTTGGTTCATCCATAATATAAAGCACACCCGTGAGCTGAGTTCCGATTTGGGTAGCCAAACGGATACGCTGAGCTTCACCCCCAGAAAGAGTTTTTAAAGGGCGATTTAGGGTCAAGTAATCCAAGCCAACATCTAGCAAAAAACCAACACGCTTTCGGATTTCCTTCAATACTTCTTTCCCAATCAATTGTTGGCGCTCTGTGGCCCGGTCTTCTAGGCCGTTCAACCAATTTGACAATTCTCTGATGTCCATTTCGGCCAATTCGGCGATGTTGCGACCGTCGATTTTAAACCAAAGTGCTTCTTTTTTGAGCCTTGCTCCTTGGCAATCGGGGCAAGTATTGATAGTCATAAAATCTTTGAGCCAATCCTGAATTTTTTCCGAACCATTTTCTTGTTGGCGTCTCAAAAAAGTAATGATTCCTTCATACTTGGTATTCCACTCGGTACCTTCGTATTTTTTGGAGGGGACGGGTACAGGCTCGTCGGTACCATTAAGCATGATGTCGATGGCTTCTGCGGGAAATTTCTCAATAGGAGTGCTGAGAGTGACTTTGAAAGGTTTAAGTAGAATTTCAAGTTGTTTGAAAATCCATAAGTCGCGGTATTCGCCAATAGGAGCAATGGCTCCTCGGCTCAGACTCAGGCTTTTATCAGGAATGACGCTTTCTTCCGTAATTTCTTCTACCACTCCTAGGCCCTGACAAGTAGGACACCAACCGTAAGGCGAGTTGAAAGAAAAACTATTGGGAGCAGGGTCGTCATAGCTGATACCCGATTCGGGATCCATTAAGTTTTGTGAAAAATAATGTACCTCGTTTTTGGAGTCGAGCATCATCATTACGCCTTTCCCTTGTTTAAGAGTAGTCCCCACTGATTGACTCAGGCGAAAGCGGTCATCTTTTTTAGGAATAAGGCGGTCTATTACAATCTCAATGTCGTGGATTTTATAGCGGTCAAGCTGCATTTTGGGCGTTATGTCTTGAACTTCGCCGTCAACCCGCACTTTAGTATAACCTAATTTTGAAATTTGGACAAACAAATCACGATAGTGCCCTTTCCGACCTTTGACAACCGGGGCAAGGAGAGTAGCTTTTTGATTTTCAAATTGGGCTAGAATTTGGTCAATGATTTGATCTTGTGATTGTTTTACCATCGGGCGGCCCGTAGCATAGCTAAAAGCATCGCCTGCCCTAGCATACAACAGTCGTAAAAAATCATAAATCTCGGTAACGGTGCCCACAGTAGAGCGAGGGTTACGAGAGGTAGTTTTTTGTTCAATACTAATCACAGGACTCAAGCCCTCGATTTTGTCCACATCGGGGCGCTCCATATTGCCCAAAAAACCGCGTGCATAAGCCGAAAAGCTTTCCATGTATCGGCGTTGGCCCTCGGCATAAATGGTATCAAAAGCAAGGGAAGATTTACCACTGCCGCTGATACCAGTCACTACTACGAGCTTATTGCGGGGGATAGTGACGTCAATATTTTTAAGGTTGTGTTCACGTGCTCCCATGACTTCTATTTGGTCATGGCCAGTGAGATCGATGTCTGTTAGAGTAGGTTTATGATTGTCCATGAATTGGTAACGCAAAAGGGGAGCGTAAAGTTACCAATTCTATTGAGAACAACCCTGCCAAAATCTTGCTAAACCTTGGCAGAGTTGTGTATTATTTTATTTCCTTCATCAGTTCCTCTACTGCGCGTTCGAGTTGCTGGTCTTTGCCTTTAATCACTACTTCATAATCATTCCATACTTTGATGTTAGGTTCTGTTTGGGCATTTTCAAGATAGGTGCCTGCCATTGTTTTTACGCCTACTGGAGGCACTCCCCAACGAATACTAGGGTCTTGGAGCATTTCCCATCCCGCAAAAGTACAAGTCCCTGGCACTGGCTGCCCCACGAGCTTGTTAAGACTGACAGCCTGCGTCATGTGTGCATAGCAATGGCCATCAGAGTAATTGGCCTCATTGGCGAGCGAGATACTCGGTCTGCTCCAGCGGTAGCTAGGCTCAGAGTAAATGACTCGTTTGTCGGTGGCATTGTACATGTAAGTTTTACCCGAAAAGAAGGTTGCTAGGTCGGATACCAAATCGCCTCCGCTGTTGAAACGCGTATCTACTACGATTCCTTTTTTGGTGGCAAATTTTCCCATCACTTCGTCGTAAGTTACTCGGAAAGGGCCATCAGCCATACCCGGAATATGAATATAACCCAAGGCTCCCTTGCTGAGTTTTTCTACTTCGTCTTGATTACGACGAACCCAACGCTTGTAAAGTAATTGATTTTCTTCTCCGATACTGATAGGCTTGAGCACTACCTCTCGCCGATTAGTACCTTCCAGAAGCGAAAGAAGCACATTTTTGCCTGCCTTACGATTGAGGTATTGAGCCAAATCACGGTCGTTGGAGATAGTTTCGCCATCGATAGCTTCGATGATCGTGCCTGACTTGAGATTCAAGCCTGCTTTGTCGGCGGGGCCGTCTTTGATTACTTCCTCTATCCGAATTCCAGGGCCTGCAAAATTCCAGTCAAAAAATATTCCGAGCGAAGCTGTGACATCGGCATTGGTAGAAGGCGGGCTGTACGACGCGCCACTATGCGATACATTCAGTTCACCGAGTAGCTCACTTAGCATCTCAGCAAACTCATAATTGTTGCTAATATGAGGCAACTGTTGTAGATAATCAGGTTTATAACTATCCCAATTTACCCCGTGAAAAGTAGCGGTGTAAAATGTTTTTTTTGTGCGACGCCATACATGTTCAAACATAAAGGCACGCTCGGCGGCTATGTCGAGATTCATGTCGCCGCTTGTGCTAATGCTTTCTTGTTTTCCTGTTGCAGCATCTATTTTAGAAATTTTGCCGTCAGCATTCAAAAAGATGTTTTTCTGGTCTTTGTCCCATACCATACTACCGCCACCATTGGCATTTAGGGTGGTGAGTTGTTTGGTTTCTTTGGTGCGTAGGTTGGTACTCCAGAGGTTATAGCCTTTTTCAAAGCGCGTCAGATAATATAGCATATCACCGTCTTTATTGATAAGAGCATCCGAAAGGTTGGAAGAGTGAATGGTCAATTTGGCCTTGCGCAATTCTAACCCATCCATTTCAATCACCACAGTTGTATCTTTTTTATTGGTGGTATCGGCTTTGCTTGTTTTTTCGTCAAGTTCTTTGGCTAAGGCTGCTTCATCTTTGGTGAGTTTGAATTTGTCGTAAGCCGCTTGCGTAAAAAACAAAGCATATACATCGGATTGGCTGTTGCCACTTTGAGACAAGCTTTTGAGTCCTTCACGATTGCTAAACCACAGCATTGCCTTACCGCTCAGTACCCATTTAGCGCGGTGGTCTTCAAAGCCACTTTGAGTAAGATTCGTAACTTTGCCTTTACCATCGGTTGAGATAAGCCCGATTTCGCCTTCCCTGACATTGGGAAGATTGTAATCAAACAAAAACCACTTGCCGTCGGGACTCCATTGAAAGTATTGGTCGTTGTCGCCCCAAGAAAACAATTCTTGGTCGGTTAGGATAGTGCGCGTTTGTTTGGTAGAAAGATTAAAAATTTTGAGGGTAGCACGGTTTTCGATAAAGGCTATTTCTTTGCCATCGGGAGCATAAGAGGGTTGATAGTTTTCGTTGTCATTCACAATCAGCGGCGTTTCTTTCAAAACCGTAGAAGCATAAAAGTAGGGCTCTTCTTTTCGGCTGATTCGTGTCTCAAAAATTTTCCAAGTATTGCCTCGTTCTGATGAATACAACAAAGCTTTGCCATCCGGCGAAAAACTTACGCTACGCTCCTGTTCGGGAGTATTGGTGATACGTTTGGTGAAATTTCCTTCTACCGAGCTTACAAATACTTCTCCTCTGAAAACATAAGCGATTTCTTTGCCATTGGGCGAAACAGCCATATCGCGTACGCTACCACTGACATTCACAACGCGCTCGTTGTTGACACGAGTGTCGGCGGCGATGTTAATAGTTACTTTTTGGGGCTGAGTACCTGATTTTAAAGTATAAATTTCGCCGTCGAAACTAAAGCAGAGTGTACCGTCAGTTGCCATGCTCAAAAACCGAACGGGATGTTTTTTGAAAGAAGTGAGCGCTTGTGGCTGATTAGGTGAAGCCAACGAAAGCTTGTGAACGTTGAAAGAACCATTGCTTTCGCTCAGATAATAAATGCTTTTGTCTTCTTCCGCAAAAATAGGATTTCGGTCTTCGCCTGCAAAAGTGGTGAGTTTTGTATGTTTTTGGGTTTTGGTATCATATGTCCAAATATCTCGTGCAATAGAGGATGTATGATGCTTACGCCAAGGGTTTTCACCGCCTTTTTTGTCATGGTATACCATTTTACTGCCGTCTTTGCTGAATTTCACATCCTCGGCAGGCGTACTCCATACTTGCTGTACACGGCCGCCTTTGAGCGCAACGCTATAAAGCTCAGGTTGCGAACCAGTAGGATATTGACGATTAGTAGCTAAATCCATTCGTACGCCTCCAAAAACAACGCGCTGATTGTCAGGAGAAAAATCGTAAGGGTATTCGTTGGCCGAGTGGAAGGTGAGGCGTTTGGCTTCGCCTCCTTCAGCGGGAATCGTAAAGACATCAAAATTGCCAAAACGGTCGGAGGCAAATGCAATAGTTTTGCTATCTCGCGACCACACGGGCATAAAATCGTGCGCTTCGTGAAAAGTCAGCGGAATAGCGCTGCCTCCCGTGGTAGGCACTTTCCAAAGGTCCCCTTTGTAAGTGAATACAATGGTTTTACCATCAGGTGAGATACTTGGATATCGAAGCCATTTGGGGGATGATTGGGCAAAAGAAGTAACTGTCAAAAGGACAGCGCCAAGAATTTTAAGAGTAATTTTCACAATGATGATTGGGATTTAGCATGAATAAATGAAGTGCGAAACTCTCCCAAAGTTATCTAAAAACAATAGAAACCTACAAGCACCGCCTTTTAGACTTGAAAAAGAAATACTAGTTGATGAAAAAAATAACAATATTTAACTTGCTGCTACTACACAGCCTTCTAGCGTTGGCCCAAGATGGTTTTCAGGCTCGTATTTACGAAACAAAAAAAGGACAAAAATTACCATATCAGATTTTGTATCCAGAAAACTACAATCGTCACCATAAATACCCCCTTGTATTGGTACTACATGGCGCAGGTGAACGAGGTGCCGACAATCAAAAACAATTGGTTCATGGCTCAAAATTATTCTTATCGGACAATAACCGCCGCCAATTTCCAGCGATTGTAATTTTTCCACAATGTCCCGTGGATAGTTATTGGATGTCAGGAAAAATAGATCGTAGTAAACAGCCTATTGAACTCAGCTTTGATTACCCTAAAGCTCCCAATTGGCCTTTGAAAGCAGCAGTAGAGCTTGTAAAAAAGCTTTCGAAAAAAGAAGCAGTAGATAAAAAACGAATCTATATCACGGGGCTTTCGATGGGAGGCATGGGAACTTTCGAAGCCTTGGCGCGTTATCCCAAGCTTTTTGCTGCTGCGGCACCTATCTGTGGAGGTGGAAATCTAGAAATGACTAAAAAATATGCGAACAAAGTGCCACTTTGGATTTTTCACGGTGCCGAAGATGGCGTAGTAAAAGTTCAAAACTCACGAGATATTTATGCTGCATTGCGATCCAATGCAGCTAATGTGAAATACACCGAATATCCTGGCGTGAATCACAACAGTTGGGATAATGCTTTTGCCGAATCTGAATTTTTACCATGGATGTTTAGTCACGTAAAAGGGAAAAAATAATATACTTATGCACAACTTATCCACAATGAGAGTCTTCGTTGGTGTATTTCTAGCAGTGGCAGTTACTTTAACTGCTAATGCTCAAAAAATTCCAGTCAATTATGACGAAACAAAAATACCCGCCTATACCTTACCCGACCCTTTGTTGGTAAAAGGAAAACGCATTTCGACCAAAACGGCTTGGGAAAAGGAAGGACGTCCGGCAGTTTTGAAAATGTTTGCAGAAGAGGTATATGGTATCAATCCCTTTCCGCCTTCCATAAAAATAGCCACTGAGGTAAGGGGCATTAACGAAAATGCCCTTGGAGGAAAGGCCATTTCCAAACAAGTTACGCTACGTTTTCCCGAAATTTCTCCCAATTTGGCCCTTCACGTATTGCTGTATTTACCCAAAAACGCGCAGAAAGTGCCGGCTTTTGTTAGTCTCAATTTTACGGGCAATCATACCACTACCAAAGAACAAGACATCTTTGTGACCGAAAATTGGGTAAATGCTGGCTTTGATAAATCTTACACAAATAATCGCGCTACCGAAGCGTCGCGCGGGATAGCCGAGCGCCGATGGCCTATGGAAGCCATAGTGGCGAGAGGTTATGCCGTGGCTACTGCCTATTATGGTGACCTCGAACCCGACCATGCCGAAGGCTGGAAAACAGGCCTGCGTTCGGTACTGACGCCAGAGCAGCGCGACAAATGGGGGGCATTGGGGGTATGGGCATGGAGTATGAGCCGCATGGTAGATTATTTGATTCAAAACGAAACCCAAATTGATAAAAACAAAATTATTGGCGTAGGGCATTCGCGTATTGGAAAGGCTACCTTGTGGGCAGGGGCAGAAGACCCGCGCTTTGCGATTGTGGTCTCTAACGACTCAGGCGAAGGTGGGGCGGCTTTGGCCAGAAGGTGGATTGGCGAAACCGTCGAGCATCTCAATACTCAATTTCCCCACTGGTTTTGTGCCAACTACAAAAAGTATAATAAAGCCGTAAGCGACCTACCTGTTGATCAACACGCCTTATTGGGATTGATGGCTCCGCGTCCGCTTTATGTAGCAAGTGCTACCGAAGATACTTGGGCCGACCCCAAAGGTGAGTTTATGAGTGCATTGGAAGCCCAAAATGTGTATAGTTTGTACAAAAAAACGGGTTTAGGAACCGAAAAAATGCCTCTTCCTAATACTTCCATAGGCCAAACCATAGGGTATCATATTCGGGAGGGAAAACATGATATTCTTATATATGACTGGGAACAATACATGAACTTTGCCGATAAGCACTTTAAAATCAAATAAACCCACTATTTTTGCAAAGTAAATCACTAAAAAAGCTGCGTCTGTCGTGAACGATTCTGAAAAAAGTCCTATTCAGGCATGGGTACTATTGCTTCTAGTAGCACTTACTTGGGGGACTTCGTTCATTTTAATAAAGAAAAGCTTAAATACCTTTAGTGTGATAGAAGTAGCAGCAGGCCGGTTATTTTTAGCGTCCTTGTTTTTCCTGCCGTTCATGTATCGTTCTTGGCAAAAAATCCCCTCGGCTAAGTACCGCTATATACTGCTTTCTGCCGTGACGGGTTATATACTCCCTGCGTTTTTGTTGGCCAAAGCTGGCACTAAGCTTAATAGTTCTTTGGCTGGAATGCTCAATTCCCTCAGCCCCCTATTTACCCTTGTGATAGGCATTGTTTTTTTTGCGCAGCCGCGGTACTTACTAAAAATCGCTGGCGTATTATTGGGATTATTGGGTTCTTCTTTTTTGATTTTTAGCAAAAGCACAGGTTCACTCAATATCGCCAATCCTTACGCGTTTTTGGTGCTAATGGCTACCCTTGTATACGGAATCAACGTCAACACCATTGCGCGACATTTGAGCAAGCTACCCTCGTTGGCAATGACCGCCGTTACATTTATGTTTATTGGCCCTTTGGCCCTTATAGTGCTGTTGTCTACCGATTTTTTCCCAAAGATTGTGGATTCTAACCACGCCCAATCAAGTTTTTGTCTGGCAAGTTTAGGAATGTTGAGTTCGGGGGTAGCAGCGGTACTTTTCAATCGTATCGTTCAGATTGCCTCGGGTTTGTTTGCTATATCAGTGACTTATTTGATTCCAATTGTAGCAATAGGCTGGGGCCTTGCAGACGGAGAGCGGATTAGTTTTCAACAATATCTAGGAATGGGAATTATCTTAATGGGGATTTACTTGGTCAATCGCCGTGAAGCTTCTCGCTCAAATGTAGCCCGCAATTAGTACTTTTTTCATCTTATCAACAAAGTATCATGCTCAAGGTAACCATCAACGAACAACAAACATTTGAGGTAGAAACCCAGCCAAAGCAAACCCTGCTCAATGGAAAGCCTTTTGAGTGGGATTTGGTAGCTCTCAACAAGGGTCATTTTCATATTATACAAAACAATCATTCGTATAATGTAGAAGTGTTGGAAGCTGACTATACGGAGAAGAGCTTTAAGGTGAAGATCAACCAAAATATATACAACGTAGCTGCCAAAGACCGTTTTGATTTGCTATTGGAACAAATGGGAATGTCGAGTGCTGCCAAAAATAAAGTGAATAACATCAAAGCTCCGATGCCTGGCCTAATTTGGGATATCAAAGTTCAAGTAGGAGATACTGTCAAGGCGGGAGATGTGGTACTAGTATTGGTGGCCATGAAAATGGAAAATGCGCTCAAATCTCAAGGAGAAGGTACCGTAAAAAGTATCAAAGTAGCCAAAGGAGATAGCGTTGAGAAAAATCAAATTTTAATAGAATTCGACTAAAACCGTTTAGGTTTGCCTGCACAAAAAGCCACTGAATTATTAATGGAACAAAATATAAAAACTATGTCTCAACCCAAATATAAACGTATTCTTCTTAAACTTAGTGGTGAAGCACTAAGCGGCTCTGACAAGAAACAAGTAATAGATTTTGATATTCTTGAGCAATTTGCCAAAGAAGTAAAAAGTGTCGTAGATGTGGGAGTACAAGTGGCTGTCGTAATTGGCGGAGGCAATATCTTCCGAGGTGCTTCGGTCGAAAAATCAGGAATCGATCGGGTACAAGGTGATTATATGGGAATGCTTGCAACAGTCATCAATAGCATGGCGATTCAGAGTTCTCTCGAAAAACAAGGAATGTATACACGCTTGCTATCGGCTATTAAGATGGAGCAAGTGGCAGAGCCGATGATTCGGCGTAGAGCAGTACGGCATCTCGAAAAGGGCCGTGTTGTGATTTTTGGAGCAGGTACTGGAAACCCCTATTTTACTACCGACTCGGCGGGTGCGCTACGCGCTATTGAAATCAACGCTGATGCGGTCTTGAAAGGTACACGCGTAGATGGCGTATACACAGCCGACCCTGAAAAAGACCCGACCGCGACTCGTTATGAGAAATTGTCTTTTGATGAAGCACTCGCAAAAAATCTCAAAATCATGGATTTGACAGCTTTCGCGCTTTGCAAAGAAAATAGCTTGCCTATCGTGGTATTTGATATGAACAAAGAAGGCAATTTGCTTAAACTAATCATGGGGGAGTCGGTAGGTACTTTAGTAACTAATTTGTAAATTCTAAAAATTTGTTTTTTGACAATAGGGACGGATAAAAAACAAGGCTTATCCGAACGAAATCTACGAATAACAATTAACACATTAACAATGGAAGAAATTGAGTTTTATCTAGAAGATGCTAAAGAAACAATGGAGCGTGCCATGAAGCACCTCTCTATTGAACTTTCGAAAATTCGTGCGGGAAAAGCTTCTCCGCAAATGTTAGATGGAATCCAAATAGAATATTATGGCGTCATGTCGCCATTAAATAATGTGGCGTCGATTACTACTCCCGATGCTCGTACGATTGCTATTAAGCCTTTTGAAAAAAAGATTATAGGCGAAATCGAAAAGGCGATTCGTAATAGCAATGTAGGTCTTTCACCTAACAACGACGGAGAGAATATCCGCCTCAACATTCCAATGCTTACCGAAGAACGTCGTCGTGATTTATTGAAAAGAGTAAAACAAGAGATAGAAACGGCAAAGGTCAACATTCGCAACATTCGTCAAAGTACCAACGGAGATATTCGTAAATTGACCAAAGAAGGTGCTTCAGAAGATGATGTAAAAAAAGGGGAGGAGCGAGTACAAAAACTTACCGATAGCTTTATTACCAAAGTAGACCAAGTATATCTTGTGAAAGAACAAGACATCATGTCGGTATAATAAACCTTAAAAAGTATTGAGTATTAGTCTGTTGAATTTAATACTCAATACTTTTAATATTACCTTAGTCAAGTTCATTATAGGCCAAAATACCGCCAATAACGTTCCGAACATTCGTGAAACCTTGACTTTCCATGTATTTCTGAGCCGTTTCACTGCGTTTTCCTGAGCGGCAATGAACTAGTATTTCTTCATTTTTTAGATGCTCGATTTCGTTGAGGCGATGAGGCAAATCCCCCAAAGGAATCAAATAGCCGCCGATATTGTCGGCTTCGTATTCGTAGTCTTCGCGTACATCGATAAGGTTGATAGGATCACCACTTTCGATACGCTGTTTTAATTCTTCTACTGTAATATCCATTGTCTTGAGTTTAATTAAAATGAGATAATCTAGAACGTCAAAGGTGTAAAATTACCACAAGCTTACTACTTATTTGTGGCAATTTATCGTTGCAACAAAATTTTCTTCACAACAGTTTTATGCTGATTTGATAATTGTAGCAAATAAATACCCGTAGGCAAATTCGATAAATCCATCGACTGTTCGGAGGCTTGAAAAGATTGCTGTTTGAGCAACGTGCCACTAATATTATAAACACTAATATTCTGGATTTCATTGGTTTTCCAACGAATCAAACCAGAGGTAGGATTGGGGTATACGTCCCAGTCCAAAGGAGTTGGTTCAGGAACTGAGGTAATGGGCGGTGGTAGGGGTTTGTTGCCCATCACAGGTCTAATCATCAAACTACCTCTAAAATAGGCTAAATTGGGGTCGTTTGCAAAAGAGGTATAAGGCACCCATTCACGACTCAGATTTACAAATATCTGATCCTCATGGTTATGATTGCGATCCAGCCCAATTGGAATCCCATCTTGTCCAATTTGCAACCAGCCTACATAAAAAGTATCTTTTACTGCTACCCCAAAATCAAAATTAAACTCTATAAAGCCATTACGTAAAGCAGAATATTCGACCTTAAAGCTTTGCTGATATAAAAGTCTCTGTGGGGCACCGTTTCTATTGTCCCAAACTTGAATCGTAATAGGCTGACCCGTCAAATCTTTTAAGGTAGGTACGATATTCATTCTTACAGCCGACAGTGTGTCTGGCGTATTTAGGAAATACCTTACAGCAGCCCGTTGGAGGGGTTGATTCATATATACTGCTGATTCGGCAGTACCATCATCATAAGCATAGTAATTATTTAGAATAGTCTTGCCAGAGATAGTATCGTTTCGTTTCAGATTAATGCTTCCAATTAAAGTATCAGAGGTAGCCATCAAAAACTTACTTACTAGCGTTAATGGTTTAGTTGCAAAAATAGAGAGCGGAGTAAGTTTAAGGCGTTTGAGTTGAGAACTTGCCCCTGGAAGTGGATTAGGAGAAGTTTCTTGAAAATTTTGAAAAATCTGACCACTATTTTCTTCTTTCAATGTATAAGAAAAAGAAATCGAATTAGGGAAATTAAATAAATTAGTGATATCAGTACTAATAGAATCAGCCGTTTCGGCGGCAGGGTTGGCCATATACTGCTTTATAGGTATAGAAGTGTATCTTTTCAAAAAAGAACTTACAGGGAGTCTACATGCTACATCTGCTATGAATCTATCTGAACTATGGCGATTTTTGTTGAGATATATATAATCAATATGCCATGCGTCAAATTGCCCAGAGAGGCGGGCAAAAGCCTGAAACCGAAACTGAAATTTAGCGTGAAAAAAGACAGTGTTCTTAATAGCTAAATTGGTGAAATTAAAATTATTGTCAGGTGTACCACCTGTTTTTGTCCATACAGTACGCCATTGCAATGTATTGTCTAAAAATTGCACGATTAGTGAATCATTGGCATCGGGTAGTTCATTAAGCCCTTTTAATTGCCAATAAAAACTTAAAAAAATAGAGTCCTTTGGGCTTAAATTTGATAAATCAATCGCGGTGGAAGTAAGGGTGTCACCTGGCCCTGAGGCATTCTGGTTTGTGAAATTGTAGGGTTTTCCGTTGGCATCTGCTCCGTCAAAAGTAACTACATTTAGGCTGGGGTGATTGATGGTAGCTGTATTACTAACATAAGTCCCTCCGGATGTCCAAAGAGAGGGGTCGAGATTGCCATTGGTAACCAACGAAAAATCATCAAAAAAAGGAAGCTCCACCGCCTGAACGCGCGCCTGGCTAGGGAGGGGTTTGGACTGCACTGGCCCCGTCGGAAAGCCGACTAATTGGGCTTTAAGAGGAAATCCCAAAAAAGAAATACAAACAAAAATACAAATGAAGTGAGAAAATGCTAAAATTTTGCTACTCGCTACGTCACTAATCCAGTAAAGTAAATTGTATTTTCTCACTTCTCTAAAATTATTCATTTTGTTGTTGTTCTGGTTGAGGGTCATTTGTCCCCACTACCCACAAGTCTATGGTTTCACCTACTCGAATTTTGTTACCAGCCCCTGCTTCAGGATTTTGTCTCACAACAGTTCCGGGTGGCTGACTAGCATCATCTACATACTGAATTAAAGGTTTGGCAAGATTAGAGCCTTTGATGACAAAAAGAGCATCTTCTAATGTACTACCTACAACGTTTGGAACGTCAAATTCAGTATTTCCGATTCCGTTTCCTACTTCCAAATCTATTTTTGAGCCTTGTGGAACCAATGTTCCGGGCTGTATCGGGTTACCATTATACAATTGGCGTCTTACCGAGTTGTGTGCCAAATCGGGTACGTAGATGATTTTACCACGTTGCAAACCTAATCTAGCTAATTCGCCTTCGGCACTGCTCAAAGTGCGGTCTTCCAACTGAGGCATTTTGACATCTGGGGCATTGAGTGAAGTAATATAAATATATATTTTACGACCTTCTTTTACCCGCATGCCTGATTTAGGGTGTTGTCTGATGACACTCAGTGGCTTGGCTCCTACCACAAAAGTACAATCTGCTACTTCGTAGCGTAAATTGCGCTCATCCAAATAGTCTTCAAGCTGCTCTACACTCATACCACTCAGGTCTGGGACAGTGATACTTTGCCCATGATTTGTAGTGAATGGTAAATACAGAAAGAAGAACCCCAAAAATAATGCCACAACTAAGGCAACAACGAGACTAATATGAACAAAAAGGTCTGCGCGCGAATTGGTACTAATTTTCATACAAAGTTTATTGGTAGAATAAAGCGCTTAAAAACAAAGTTCTGAATAAACAAACGACTCTTACCCGCTATTAATGAGTTTCATGCAAAGAAAATCTAAATTTCTGAAATGGTAGTAAAATAGCTTTGATTTTGTAATTTCTTAGGTGTTTTATGTCCTTGGTTCAGCTTAAAGAAAAAAAACACGGCAAATAGATGAATTGGGGGAAGCCTCAGAAAGCCAATCAAACTGCCTGATTGCCATTCATGTAAAATATCTATCAAATCAAATTTGAGAAACAGAATTTTGTCTACACTTCATTAAGTAGTGTTTACTGTTAATCTTCCTACAGTCATGATGTTTTTTCGTCAAACTTACGAGAGTCTGCGCTTTGCTTGGCAAGCTTTACGGTCTAATATCCTAAGAACTACGCTCTCGTTGCTAGGAGTGACCGTAGGAATTTTTGCTATTATTGGAGTTTTTACCATTGTAGACTCACTAGAGCGGAGCATTAGGAATAGTTTGGCCGAAATCGGAACCGACGTATTGTATGTACAAAAATGGCCCTGGGGGTTTGGTGGAGAGTATCAATGGTGGAAATATTTTCAATGGCCTGAAACTACCTACAGTGATTATAAATTTTTGGCGGAGCGGATAGAAGGCGCCGAGGCCGTGGTAGTGATGGATTTTATGGGTGGGTTGAGTGTCAAAAACGGCAACAACAGCATGGACGCACTCCTGCAAGGTATATCGTATGATTATAACAAGATATCGGAAGTTGAAGTTGAAAAAGGTCGTTATTTCACTCCTCAAGAAATAGATGCTGGTCGAAGTGTAGCAGTGATTGGCGCCGACATAGCCGAGGCATTGTTTCCAAACAATCCCGATCCTGTAGGAAAATCATTTAAAATAAAAGGCCTCAACTACGTTATCATCGGGATACAGAAGAAAAAAGGGAAATCTCTTTTTGATATTGCGGGCAATCCAGATGAAAAAGTGCTGCTACCGTATTTGACCTTTGCCAAATCTTTCCAAAGTCGTATCGGCAACAGTGTCGATATAGTGGTGAAGGGACGTCCTGAAGATGAAGGCCTGATTGAGTTGGAGTCAGAGGTAATCGGAATCCTTCGTTCTAAACGTGGGCTTAAGCCTACCCAAGAAACCAATTTTTCAATCAATCGTCCCGAAGCCGCCACCAAAGCCGTGTCAGGGTTGTTTGGAGTAATTACGATGGCAGGGTGGGTAATTGGTAGTTTTTCTATTTTAGTAGGAGGTTTTGGAATCGCCAATATTATGTTTGTATCAGTAAAAGAACGTACAAACCTGATTGGAATTCAAAAATCTTTAGGTGCTAAAAATTACGTCATTTTGTTCCAGTTTTTGTTTGAAGCAATGTTTCTAAGTTTGATTGGAGGACTTGTAGGAATTTTGCTGGTTTATTTTTTATCCTTTATTCCCTTGGGGAGCTTAGAGATTGTGCTTTCTCCCAAAAATATCATGCTAGGTTTGAGTGTATCAAGTATTATTGGCGTTCTTGCGGGGATTATCCCGGCTTTTGGTGCTGCTCGCATGGATCCTGTGGAGGCTATTCGCTCTAAATAAATGTTTTTTTATTCCGCCAAAATTTTGGGAAGTTTGTAGCTAGCATCTGCCAACTACTTCCCATGAATTACTTCTATTTATTTCTTGCTTTTTTGATTGGAGTTGCCAACTCTATTCAGTCGGGAGTTAACTCGCAACTTAGAATCGATACCAAAAACGCTCTTTTGTCTTCTGTTATTTCTTTTGGTACGGGCTTTCTGGCACTTGTCGTATGCTATCTTTTTTTTAATAAAGAGCCAATCCCTTCTTTGGAAAATTTCAAAAATATTTCTTGGTGGAAATGGATGGGGGGCTTACTTGGAGCTTTTTATATCGTTACCGTGATTATCACAGTGCGCGACATTGGCCCCGCAAATATGCTCTGCTTAATTATCGCAGGGCAGCTTGTAGCAGGCGTATTGATAGATCATTATGGCTTGATGGGCTTTCCTGTGCATGCTATCAATACTTGGCGTATAGTAGGCGTGGGTTTGATTGTAGGAGGGGTATATTTAGTTCTTAAAAATTGATTTATTGTAAAAACTATCTCATGAAATTGAAAATTTTAAGTCTTTGTTTATTGCTCCCCTTTATGTCGGTGGCTCAACAAAACGCCTATTTGTTTTCATATTTTATAAAAAATGGAGAAGATGGCCTTCATTTTGCCTACAGTACCGACGGGCTTCACTGGAAAGCGTTGAAGGGCGGAAACTCCTTTTTGAAACCCACCGTAGGAAAGGATAAACTGATGCGTGACCCATGTATTTACCAAGACAAAAACGGGACTTATCACATGGTTTGGACGAGTGGATGGTGGGACAAAATCATCGGTTATGCTTCTTCCAACGATTTGGTCAATTGGTCAGAGCAGCGGACTATTCCTGTAATGGAACACGAGCCAACCGCCAAAAATAGTTGGGCTCCCGAAATTGCGTACGATGATAAAACGAAACAATTTCTGATTTTTTGGGCAACTACCATTCCTGGAAGACATACAGATGTGGCCGACTCAGAAAAAGAAAAAGGGTTGAACCACCGTATGTACTACGTTACGACCAAAGACTTTAAGACATTCAGCGAAACAAAGCTATTTTTTAATCCCGATTTCAGTGTGATTGATGCAACGATTTTGAAGCGGGGCAAAAACTACGTGATGTTTCTGAAAAACGAGAACCCCAATCCGCCCGAAAAAAACATCCGTATCACAGAAGCGAAAAGCGCGCTGGGGCCATTTCCTACAAAAGTGTCTGAACCTATCACGGGGAAATACTGGGCCGAAGGACCTACCGCGATTGAGGTGGGAGAGTATGTGTACGTGTATTTTGATAAATATACCCAACACAAGTACGGAGCAGTACGTTCAAAAGACCTGAAAACATGGGAAGACGTGTCGGAGCAGGTAACGTTTCCTGAAGGTATTCGCCACGGAACAGCCTTCAAAGTGCCGATGACGCTGCTGGAAGCTTTACAGAAATAGGAAAAAAAACTGAAAAAGACCTGCCAAGTTTTTGAAACTTGGCAGGTCTGCCTACAAAAAGAGGAGTTTGTAAGCAACCTCCTCACACAAATCTCTACTTAATCAGCTCAAATCCACAGTAAGGAACCAATGCTTTTGGAATACGGATTCCTTCGGGCGTTTGATTGTTTTCTAGGAGTGCGGCCAAAATACGTGGCAACGCCAACGCCGAACCATTGAGGGTATGTAATAATTGCGTTTTACCGTCAACTTTATAACGCAACTTGAGACGATTGGCTTGGTAGGTTTCAAAATTAGAAACCGAACTACATTCCAACCAACGGCCTTGTGCTCCCGACCATACTTCAAAATCGTACGTAAGCGCCGAAGTAAAGCCCATATCGCCACCACACAATCGAATGATGCGGAATGGCAACTCCAATGCCTGAAGCAATCCTTTGACATGCTCTGCCATTTCGTCGAGGGCTTGGTACGATTCCTCGGGTTTGCGTACTTGTACAATCTCCACTTTGTCAAATTGATGAAGGCGATTAAGGCCCCGTACATGCGCACCCCAGCTTCCTGCTTCGCGACGGAAACAAGGTGTGTAGCCTACGTTTTTGATGGGTAGCTCATTTTCGTTTACAATCACATCGCGGTAAAGGTTGGTGATAGGTACCTCCGCCGTTGGAATAAGATATAAATCATCAGCAGTAGCGTGGTACATTTGACCTTCTTTGTCGGGCAATTGTCCCGTACCAAAGCCCGATTCGGCATTGATAAGAATAGGAGGTTGCACTTCCATGTAACCTGCTTCAACGGCTTTGTCCAAGAAAAACTGAATCATAGCCCGTTGAATACGCGCTCCTTTTCCTTTGTAAACAGGGAAACCTGCTCCCGTGATTTTAGTACCCAACTTGAAGTCGATGATGTCGTACTGCTCAATCAAGTCCCAGTGAGGCTTGGCCGTTTCGGGAAGCGTAGGTTTTTCGCCCCACAGATACACTTCTACGTTTTCTTCGGGCGTACGACCTGGAGGAACGCTTTCGTGCGGAAGGTTGGGGAGCAACACCAATGTCGCTTGAAGTTGTTCTTCGACTTCTTTCAGACTTTCTTCCAGCGATTTTGCGCGAACTTTGAGGGTGGAGGTTTGAGCTTTGGCCGCTTCGGCATCTTCTTTCTTACCCTCTTTCATCAATTGCCCGATTTGTTTGGCCAAGGCATTGGATTGGGCTAATGTAGCGTCCAATTCACTTTGAGTGTCGCGACGTTGTTTGTCCAATCCCAAAATGGTATCTACGGCTTCGGTAGCCCCTTTAAAATACTTGCGTTCCAACCCTTCGATGGTTAGCTCGCGGTTTTCGCGGATGAAGTTAATCTGTAGCATTACAAATTCGATATAAAGTTTTCAGGGCTAACGCCCTTGTGTTATTGTTTACTTCGCGTTTCCACTGCCTGAAGTCGTGGGGTTAAAAGAGCTATTTTATCCTCTAGCCATTGCTATGGTGTCTAGTCAGGGCTAAAGCCCTAGTTCGTTGAACTTCTATCACGAGCCCCAGCCTGAAGGCATGGGGTTAAAAGAGTTTTTATCCTGTAACCCCACGCCTTTAGGCTGGGGGCAATGGGAAAATAACTATCCAAAAGGGCTTTAGCCCTGATTTTATCCTCTAGCCATTGCTATGGTGTCTAGTCAGGGCTAAAGCCCTAGTTCGTTGAACTTCTATCACGAGCCCCAGCCTGAAGGCATGGGGTTAAAAGAGTTTTTATCCTATAACCCCACGTCGCAACGGCGCACCGCCTTTAGGCTGGGGGTAAGGGCTGTGTCGTTACTTCAAAGGGCTTTAGCCCTCACGTACTTGGAATCCAAATTTGGCCATAAATTCCTGACATTCCTCCAAATACGTTTTTTTTCGGTGATGTTCCTCTTGATTTCTGAGGTAATTCCTTACAGCTTCCACTTGCGATTCACTCACCGAAACAGCATAATATTCATCAGCCCAGTATAGTTTCTTACGAAACAGTTGCTGCTGATTACTCCAAAAAGCAGCTTCTCCTTTGATAAGCTGTATCGTATTTGATAATGCTAAATCCGCATTCAAAGTTATCAAACAATGAATATGGTCTTCGACCCCGTTGATAAAATCTATGTAAAATCCTTTTTTATGGGCATTGGCACGAATATGAGAAAAAAGAGTCTCTCTTTTGCCTTTTTCGAGAATACTTTCTCGGTTTTTTGTGCCCCAAACTGCGTGAACCCAGATTTTTACAAATGCCATTTCTACGGTGTCTAATCAGGGCTAAAGCCCTTGTTCTGTAAGCCTTATTGCGTTTCCCCAGCCTGAAGTCGTGGGGTTAAAAGAGTTATTTCTCCTTTAATCCTACGCTTTCCCCAGCCTAAAAGCATGGGGTTAAAAGAATTATTTTTTCCTCTAACCCCATGCCTTTAGGCTGGGGTATGAACTATGTTGCCACTTCTAAGGGCTTTAGCCCTGACTTTGTTAGCCTCTACTGTGCATTGAAGATAGTCTTCATTGCATCTTCATAATAGAAGAGACGCTCGTTGAGGACATTAAGAGCTTCGGCTTTGTCTTTTGTCCATACCAAAATCGAAAGATTGTGTTCTGACGCCCCGTAAGAAATCATTCGGATTGGAATGTTTTTCATGGCTTCGAATACTTTCAGAGCGATTCCTTCTTTATCGGCTTTGAAGTCACCTACGATACAGATAATCGACAAATCGCGATCGTGTTCTTCCAAATCAGCGATTTCGCTCAAGTCCGCCGTGATTTCGTTCAAATGCGTATCATTGTCGATTGTTACAGCCACCGAAACTTCTGAGGTTGTAATCATATCTACGGGCGTTTTGTATTTTTCGAAAATATCAAATACCTTTTTCAAAAACCCGAAAGCATTCAGCATACGAGTCGAGTGGATATAAATAGCGGTAAGGCCGTCTTTGGCCGCAATCGCCTTGATTTCGCGGTCGGTAGTAGTGGTGGCAATCAATGTGCCAAAGGCTTTGGGCTCCATGGTATTTTTCAAACGGACGGGCACTCCGCGTAGTTTGGCAGGAGTGATGGTACTTGGGTGTAAGATTTTTGCTCCAAAATAAGCCAGTTCTGCGGCTTCTTCAAACGTCAATTCTCGAATCGGGAAGGTACGTTTTACGATGCGTGGGTCGTTGTTGTGCATTCCGTCGATGTCGGTCCAGATTTGGATTTCTTCGGCACGAATTGCGCCCCCAATCAACGAGGCGGTGTAGTCAGAGCCACCGCGTTTGAGGTTGTCTACTTCGCCACGAGGATTGCGGCATATAAAGCCTTGAGTCACGATGATTTGCTTCTCTGGGTGATGTCCCAGCATATCGCTCAACAACTCTTCAATTTTTTCCAATTCAGGCTCACCATCGTGGTCAATACGCATAAAATCCAAGGCAGGCAATAGTACTGAGCTTTCGCCTACTTCTTCCAAATACGCTTGGAACATCTGCGTACTCATGATTTCGCCTTGAGCTACTAATTCTTTGTCTTGTTTAAGGCCAAAAGGACGGCTTTTCAGTACTGAACGAATGAAGTTAAACTCATTGTCAACAACGGCTTGTCCTTTCTGGAGTCCTTCTTCGGTACTATATAATTCTTTGATAAACGCGTCGTAGTGTGCTTTGAGAGCATCTACTTTCTGTTGTACTTCGGCTTCATTGTTTGCCTTGGCCGACTCGCCCATCGAAATCAAAGCGTTGGTGGTTCCCGAAAGTGCCGATAATACTACGATTTTGCGGCCGCTATCTGCCGTTACTAGATTTCTGATTGAGTGCATCCGTTCGGGTTTTCCTACCGACGTACCGCCAAATTTCCAAACTTGCATTTTGTTACTGAATTATTATTGGTGAGTGGTGATTGAATCAAATCTGATGTTCTATGATATTACTGATTTCTGATGCTTTGTTTAAAATCATCAAGTGCCCTCCACCTGCTATTAATAGGGTTGGATGGAGGTATTTAATGGGAAGAATTCGGTCTTTGTCTCCGTGAATGTGAACCACATTTGAGGGAACAACCGTATTTTTCCAGTGCACAATTTGAGTTAAAGCCCATTTCAAAAATCGCCCGTCTGTCTTTTTTAATATAGATGCTAAAAGAAGGCTTTCTTCTTTGTGTTTAACTCCAAAAAACCAATCCGTAATTTTTGTATGATGCTTAAAAAATTGAATAGGGATAAGTTTTAGAATATTCAAATAACCAAGAATACGAAAATAAACAGGGATTTCTTTGAAGGTTTTTGCACTTGAGACAATAAATACTTTTGCTTTAGGTTTCAACTTTGCTATTTCGGTGGCTAGCATTCCCCCAAATGAAACCCCTACAATAATTGGCTCATTTTCAACTATAAATTGGGATAGTAGTCGCTTGGCATATGCTGCTAGATGTTCGTTTTGAAAAGGTGAGAGCCACTGCACAAAAACGTGTTCAAAACAAGAGAGAGCTATATGTTGGAAAACTCGCTCATCAGCCCCTAACCCTCCTATCAGAAAAACCTTTTTCATGGCTTTAGGAAACAGATTTTTCTTTTCCTCGTTTGAGCATTCCCCAAAGAGCAATCCCTACCCAGATGATATTGACCACGGCGGAAGGAATGGCGCCATAAGTAAGAGTATTCACAATGAGAAAAGCACTTCCCAACAAATTAGCCCACAAATACCCCTGTGAATTAGGATGTAATCGACCACTGATATTGAGAGCATAGGCTCCTACTACCAATACTGAACCCACCCAACCAAGAATATCTATGATAAGACGCTCTGTCATTTTTTAAAATTTTCCGCAAAATTACACGATAAATCCGTACAATCTCATCCCATTTACCAATACTTGAAAATTGTCGTAATAATCTTATAACCTGCTAAGACAACGCCCTTTATGGTACCTGATATTTTAGAAAAACCAATTCGTTTACGATACCTTACTGGTACCTCTGTGCTTTTAAGACCCTGTTTGGCCGCTTTAAGTTGCATTTCGACGGTCCAGCCGTAGGTTTTGTCTTCCATGTCAAGGGCTAATAGTTTATCCCATTTAATAGCCCGAAAAGGACCCAAATCAGTATAACGAACTCCGTACAAAATACGTAAAAGTAAGGTAGCCAGCCAGTTGCCAAATACTTGCTGTGGGGTCATAGAGCCGCGTTCACGCTTCCCCAACGCCCTCGACCCAATGACCATATCGTAATTTTGTTCCAAAATAGGTTTTACAAGATGAGGAAGTTCTTCGGGATAATCTGAATGATCACCATCTACAAAAACAATAATATCGGGTGGTACCGACAAAGACGCAACATATGCCATACCTCGAAGACAAGCCCGCCCATAGGCAGGAAGAGGCTCATATACTACGGTAGCTCCAGCTTTAGTGGCATTGATAGCCGTATTGTCGGTTGAACGATTGTCTACCACCACAATTTCGCGGACCCAATTTTTGGGTATTTCAGCAATCACTTGTCCAATAGCCGACTCTTCGTTATAGGCCGGAATAATGACGATAATATTCAAATTGAGTCCTGTTTACAATTTTCAATTAGGAGAATGCAAAGATAGGGAAACTTTACCGCTAAGTGTTTGGTTTAGGGATTTAGACACAGGACGTTTGATGGAAAATATCCTACTTTTTTAGTATTCTAACATCAACTAGCCTATCTCCAACTTTTCTCAAAAACATGCACTGTCAAGCTTTACCACTCGCATCAACGGGCGCGTTTCCACCGCTTTTTTTAGATTATATTTCGCAAAAAGCTCAGCTTCAGCCATTTTATGGTCATTTTCCTACGCTTGCCAATTTTGAAAAACAAATAGCCCTAAAAAGTTCTTTTGAGGCACGCCATAGAGAGGTGTTGGTAGAAGTTTTGGAAAGGCAGTATAGTCAGCTGAGCTCCAAACCCGACTTTTCGGTATTGAATGACTCTAAGACTTTTGTGGTAACCACGGGGCACCAACTCAATATATTTACGGGACCTCTGTATGTGATTTATAAAATCATCACTACCATCAATCTAGCCCGAGCCCTTCAAGCGGCTTATCCCGAGTATCGATTTGTGCCGGTGTATTGGATGGCTACCGAAGACCATGATTTTGAGGAAATTAGTTATTTTAGTCTTTTTGGTAAAAAATATACTTGGCAAACTCAGCAAAAGGGCGCTGTAGGTCGGATGATTCCGCGTGAACTAGGAGAAGCGCTTAAGATTTTGCCTGAGCGAGTACCTGTATTTGAGAAAGCCTACTTGCAGTGCCACAATCTCGCCGATGCTGTAAGATGCTACATGAATGATTTGTTTGGAGCCGAAGGGCTAGTGTGTATTGATGGCGATGACGATGCCCTAAAAAGATTGTTTTTACCTGTCATCAAAGACGAGCTTACCTCTTCTCATGCCTATACTTTAGCTACTCGCACTACTCAGCAAATCGAAGATTTGGGGTATCATACGCAAATTTCGCCGAGGGAGATTAATTTGTTTTATCTGGAAGAGGGGCTGAGGGAGAGGATTGTCAAAGAAGGCGAAGCGTATCGAGTACTCAATACCGATTTGGTATTTTCGGAGGCAGAAATATTGGCAATCGCCGAAGAGCATCCTAAGCGTTTTAGTCCCAATGTAGTACTAAGACCCTTGTATCAGGAGATTATCTTGCCTAATTTGGCCTACATTGGAGGGCCTTCTGAAGTGCCTTATTGGTTACAACTTAAAGGTATTTTTGAGCATTTTGAAGTGCCTTTTCCGATGTTATTGCCGCGCAATTTTGCCCTTTACATCAATGCAGCTAACCGCAAACGGGCCGAAAAACTAGGAGTAAGCGTTGAACAGATGTTTTGGGATGATGTAAAGCTTCGCAAGACTTTTGTAGAAAAGACCTCTACTGCTTCTTTAGAACTAACCGATGAAAAAAAGGCTATTGAAAAGGTCTTTGTGGAAATTTTATCCAAAGCGTTGGTCATTGATAAAACTTTAGAAGGAGCAGTAAGCGCCGAAAAAACGAAGATTCTGAATTCTTTAGATAACTTGGAGAAACGTTTACAGAAAGCCGAAGAGCGCAACTATGAAACAGAAGTGAATCAATTGCTAGGATTGAAGGCAAAGCTATTTCCAAATGGTGCTTTGCAAGAAAGAAGTGATAATTTTCTGAATTTCTATTTGAATGATAGTACTTTCTTTCAAAAACTATTCACTCATTTTGACCCACTAGATTTTAGCTTTAATATCCTGACAGAAGATGAAACCGAAGCGGATCATGAGGACAATCTTCTCAATGAATTAGAACAAAAGAAGTAAAAATTATCAAATAAAAAGGACGAGCCACAAGCTCGTCCTTTTTATTTGATAGCCCATAATCTTATGAATAAATAGCTTCTTTTCCGAACTTTTTGACGAGCAAATAGTAAAATACAACGCGTAATTTACGATTTATTCCTTTTAAAGTCGCCACAGTTTCAGCAATAGCGGCGTCCAAATCGGGACCATCTTCTAAACCTAATTTCCCAATCAAAAAATTGTTTTTGACGCGGGCAAGTTCTTCTGGGTCAGAAGAGGCCACAAGCGATGAGTCCTGATTGTAAATAGAAGGGCCTAAGCCTTTTGCTACGGCGGTTAAAAGGGCTTCATCTGCACCTATTCCCACGTTGCTTAATTGTTCGATGGATTTTTCTATCACTTCAGTAAATGCGCTCATTGGGTTTTTTTTTAAGGTGAAAAATTGATTAAATAAAAAAAATGAATCGAATAATCGAAAAAAGCTATTAATTCTGCAAGTTTTCTAGATTATTTTTTGATTTTTTTATATATATTCCAACACTGCAAAACCTCATAAGTGAGGTCATAGTCGGTTGAAAGTAATAAAAACTCTTCCGAAAAATCACAAAAATAGCGGAACCGTTCAAGTTGCGTACCGCTTAGGCTCGTAGCTTGGCCTGCAATAGCCCCAAATCGATAATGAGCCAAATCGCGCCGCCTTTTTTCTTGCATCAACATGGCTACTTTGCGGTCTTCTTTGGCCGATTTGCTAAACAATTCGTATAGGAGAGAAATGGGAGATTGAGCCATAGAAAGGGCATCTCCAAAAGAAAGGTTTTTGCGGGCTTCAGGCTCAGCTAGAACTTTTTCTATTTCTTTTTTGAGTTGTTGTTCTCGTTTTGAAGTTACTTTCACTTCTGGTAATTCTATGGCTTTATCGAGTTTTTTGAGAAAAAGCTCCACTTCTGCGTCGCTACCGTCCCAGCTAAAGGCCCCACGGTGGTGAGTCAGAGTACTGATTTCAATGGAATCGCCTTTTGAAGCATCAATAAAAAACACCCCGTTTTTGTTGGTACGAGTCATTTTTTTATTGGTCAAATTAGTGACAGTTGCTAGTTCAATCCCTTTTTTTGAGTCTACATCCAATACGTGCCCTATGACGTATTTGTTTTGGGAATGTGTACTCAAAGACCACAAACAAACAATAATAAAGATATATCTAGGTAAGGTATTCACAGGTTAGCGAAGGGGGTATGTCAGACAAAAACGTATGAAATGGTGAAATGTTGCTACTTCTTCACAATCCATTTTCGATAATCACCTTCTGTGATAAGGGTAAAAGCTTGAACAGGACGGCAAAATAAATATGTCCAGCATTCAATTTGCTGACCAGAAGGGAGTATAACGGGGACTTGTTGGCGAATATACTCAGGATTTCGAGAATAAATACCTTCGTAGCGATCCAAGGCTGCTATATTTTTCTGAAAATCATCCAATTCCCAGATTTCGCCGTGTATGCACAGTGGGCTGTCGGGTAGATAAATAGCCCCTGGATAATGCCCCAAATCATACAATTTGCCCTTCAGTAAAGCTTTTCCATGCCAGCGAGCGTTTTTTTGTAGCTTGCGCGAAAAGGGATTGTCAAACCCCTGCATCAGGGTGCCATACACAAAAAGCAAGTTAGGATTGGAGGATAACGCTGTATTCACGGTTAGGGGTTATTTTTGGATAGCTAAACCGATAGTCCACCGAAAATCATTGGTTTTGCGCCCTGGCACTACAAAACTTTCATAGGTATTTTCAAACTTGGTACGAAAACTAATCGCATTGCTCATCTTATAAGCCAGCACTAAGTTGCCATTCCAACGGAAATTGTTGCGCATTGAGAATGCCGGTTGCAAAAATACAACCGAAGTGACCGTAAACTTTCCGGCTTTATCAGGGGCAAATTCGCCCAATAAACGGGTTGAGTTGCGCCATACATCAATGTCAGTACGCTCAATGAAATCGGTATTTTCGTATAATATCAGATTGGTAATTGAAAAATAAGCATTTTTTTTCTGAATCAATTTGAAACCTACACCAGCCGCTTGTATCCAACGACTACGGATATTGCGTAGATTGCTCCGCTCCCAAGAGATAAACCCCAACCCATAAATGGATTTCTGATGCCAAAAAGAACCTCGTATGTCGGCCGCAAATTCTCTTTCGGCAAGCTTTCCGCTTTGTTGACCATAAATAAAAGAAGGGCTACTTGATAACTTAAATTGGGAAGTAGGTTTCCAATCAAAAGCGCTCGTGAGCTGAAGCAGTAAGCGCTCTGCGTTGCCACTAGAGGCAGTCCCATCTGCCGAAAAGCGGTAGAAAAATTTTTGAATGCTATCTTGTTCGGCTTGAGCTACTACAGGGGTATCTTCGTCAATAGCAGCACTATCTTGGGGAGCTACTTGAAGGGTGTCGGTAGGCACTTGGAGCGAATCAGGCACGTTTTGAGCCAGCGCAGAACTACAAATAATCAAACCCAATAGGCATAGATATAGGAAGAAGCGTAGCGTCATAAGTCGAGTGAAGGAGATTTTTAGGTCTCTCAAATAGGCCTAACCTAAACTTTTTGAGCCACAAAGATAGCTTAAAACTTGATGATTACGCCAGTTGAGTTGAAAGCGACTTTATCTAGCAGCTGATGCAACTTTGGATTTTAGGAGCGATGAATCAATAAATTTGTTACGTCAAAAAGCAGTAAAAAACCCCCTTGCGCTACGATAGCTTGCCCAAAACCTCGAAATCTATCATGGCGCTTGGGGTCAGATTCGGCCTTGGATTTGTCCATGAGCCATAGTCCACTCGTCACATATGCTACATCCAATCCAGAGTTGAGAAGGAGGCTGTTTTGTAAGCCATAATGCTCCCGAATGACCGAAGACAGAGTAGGAGCATCCCTTTTTTTGTAAAGATGCACTAACCCCAGCCCTGCAATACCTGCATTAACAGCATTCCAATAGAGATTCATTTCGTGAAAATACTTCGTGCTTCCCTGCGCACTTCCGATGCCGATACCACTCACCGCCAAATTGGCAACCGACCACCCAGCCAAAGTCCAAGTACTGACTTTTTGGAGTTGCTGCTGTTTTGAAAATAAGTCTTGGGGGGTATGTTGGGCAAAGACAGACAAAACATTGACCAAAAGTATCAATAAAGCGAAGAAGAGCCTTTTCATGAGATTGAGCACTGATTGATGATGTAAAATCTGACCACTTACTAGAGGCCACTCAACCAGATTTTTTGACTGACTCGTTGGCCTTCATAATATCCTACTATCCAATACCAGCCAGCGGGGGCAATTGTTTTGAAAATATAATCATCCCCTCCTAAGGGTTGCCATTCAAAAGCCATAGACTGTCCGTTTAGACTCACCAATCGGAGGTCGGAAGGCACGAAGCGGAGCAGACGCACACGAATATTAGAAGAAGAGGTGGGATTCTGATAAAAACTAATGTGAGGGCTACCTTCTCCAAAATAAACAGCGATAATTTTAGAATAAACGAATTTGCCATCACGGTCTACTTGGCGGAGGCGATAGTAGTTTACTCCTAGCAGGGGTGATTCATCAATATAATGATAACGACTCAATGCACGCGTGTCTCCAGCGGCGTTTTGGGTATGGAGCGTCGAAAATTCGTGGAGGTTGTGACTTCGTTGTACATCAAAAAAATCGGAGTTTTTCTCCCAAGCAGTTTGCCAATGAATCTCGATATTTTGGGCCAAACGTTGGGCTTTAAAAGAGATAAGTTCGACAGGCAAAGGCACCAACAAAACAGTACCATTGAGGCGGAGGTTATCAATGCGCAGCGTACCTAAATCATCTCCAGCGGCATAGCCATAAAGTCGGAAAGTAACGGTATTTTCTAATTCGGTGAAGGCTACCGAAAAATCAGGATTGCTTGTAGATTCGCTCACCGAGGCCGTACCGATGTTGTTGCTAAATCCGTCTTGATTGGAGCGTAGAGCTACTTGGGTAGGCCCTTGAGCGGAGCGGTTGCACTCAAAAGACACGGAAGTAATAGAAAAGCGATAGTTTTGGGGAGTGACCGAAAATTCGACGTATTTGCCAGTGTTTAGGCCGCCCGTTGTCCAAAGTCTAATACTGATAGCATTGCTTGGATAGCCTGCTAGGTTGATTCCAGTCAAGCCAGCCGAAGAGGCACTTACGTTAGCATTGTTGGTGCTGCCGCCATTGTTTCCGTCAAAATTCCACGAAGCCGCAAACGGGGCTTGAGCTTGCACCGACAATGCAACCAAAGAAAAAAACAAAATACGTCCTAAAAGCCCCATCATTTTCAACTTCTTTGAAAAATATATTATGCCCAACTAATGCCATAGAAAGTTTCTTTAGGCAATGATTATGACGCATAAAGCACAAAGAAGTCACCACTAATGGATGAGTAGAGTATGGCTTTTTAATTCAGACTTACAGTGATTTAGCCTTGTTCCAATATTCATCCATTTCTCCCAATGTCATCTCAGCTAGATTTTTGCCATCGGCGCGAGATTGAGTTTCGAGATAGGTAAATCGCTTGATAAATTTCTTGTTGGTACGTTCGAGGGCGGTTTCGGGATTAATATCAATAAAACGAGCGTAGTTGACCAATGAAAAAAGTAAATCCCCGAATTCGCCTTCGGCTTTTTCTTTATCAATCAGAGAATCATCTTCGGCATTGAAATGCTCTTTAAATTCTTGCATTTCTTCTTCCACTTTCTCCCATACTTGTTGTTTTTGTTCCCAATCAAAACCCGCTCCGCGCGCTTTTTCTTGAATACGCATGGCTTTTACCAAAGCAGGCAACGAAGTGGGTACGCCACCCAACACCGACTTATTGCCTTCTTTGAGTTTGATTTGTTCCCAGTTTTGTTTTACCTGCTCTTCCGTATCGGCCTGTACATTGCCATAAATATGCGGATGCCTTACAATCAACTTTTCACAAATTCCGTGCAATACATCCGAGATATCGAAAGTGTTGGTTTCGGAAGCAATCTTGGCATAAAACACTAAGTGGAGCATAATATCGCCTAGTTCTTTTTTGATTTCGGGCAAATCATTTTCCAAAATCGCATCCGAAAGCTCATAGGTTTCTTCTATCGTCAGGTGACGCAAGCTCTGAATGGTCTGTTTTTTATCCCACGGGCATTGGGCACGAAGATCGTCCATGATATTGAGCAGACGGTCAAAGGCGAGCAATTGTTGGATGCGTTCGGCGGGGAGTTCTGCCAAAGAAGAACGAGTTTCGGCGGGCATAGTTTTTACTTGTTTTGGAAAAAATTACTTTTCAACAATCACATCTTCGAGCATCTTGATATACTGAGCGATACCTTCTTCGATTTCGTGAAGGTAAATAAACTCATTGGCGGTGTGCGAGCGGCCCGAATGCCCAGGTCCCATTTTCAAAGACGGACAATCAATCAGGGCTTGGTCGGAGGTGGTCGGAGAGCCGTAGGTATGCCGCCCTAACTTGATACCTGCTTGTACGATAGGGTGCGCTAGCGGAATACTCGAAGGCCGCAAACGAATCGACCGAGGTTGCACTTCCGACTGAATATGCCGACGAATCGTATCGATGATTTCTTCCAAAGTATATTGCTCTGTCACACGGACATCTACCGTAAATTTACAGGTATCGGGTACTACGTTGTGTTGGCTACCGGCATTGATGATAGTGACCGACATCTTGATAGGCCCAAGCGTAGGCGATACCTTCTCAAATCGATAGTTTCTAATCCACTCAATATCTTGGATGGCTTTATAAATAGCGTTTTCGCCTTCTTCGCGTGCGGCGTGGCCCGATTTGCCATGAGCCACACAATCCAACACCAAAAGTCCTTTTTCGGCTACGGCGAGGTGCATCTCGGTAGGCTCGCCCACAATCGCAAATTCGATAGGGGGCAAGTCGTCGATAATCATCTCTAGGCCTTCGCGCCCTGAGATTTCTTCTTCGGCGGTAGCTGCCAAAATAACATTGTGGCTCAGAGAAGGGTTATTATAAAAATGACAAAACGTAACGATAAGCGACGTAAGACATCCGCCGGCGTCGTTGCTACCTAAGCCATAGAGCTTGCCCTCTTCTTCCAAAGGCTCCAAAGGATTGAGCGTCCAAGAGGGATTGGGCTTGACAGTGTCGTGGTGGGAATTGAGCAAAATCGAGGGCTTGGAAGCATCAAAGTGCTGATTATAAGCCCAAATGTTGTTTTTTTTACGATGAAAAGGAATACCTTTTTGAGTCAGAAATGCTTCAATCAAAGCGGCGGTTCCTTCTTCTTCGCGGCTGAAAGATTGCGTCGAAATCAATTGCTTTAGGAGCTGAATCGCCTCCTGAGCCAACGTAGTATAAGGAGAAATTGTCGTATTTTCAGACATAAAGAATGAGTTTGTCTCGGGCAAAGGTACGGTTTTTATGCCATAGTCCATATCAAGCGCCTCTTCTGATAACAATGTATATGATTGAACAACGAAAAAACAAATATGTCTATTTCAGAACAAATCCAAAACGAAATCCTGAGACCTATTCTCAAATCTCAAAATAGTCTACTATTGCTTTTGTTTGAAAACTATCTGCGAAAAAAGAAAGTAGAGTGGGAGCGTTATGCTCAAGAAGACAAAGTAAAGTACATCGAAAACACCCTCCGCAAAGATTTTCAGTTTAGGGGTGTTTTGTTAGGAACGATTGTCGGGCATCTTACCCCTGCTCAATACCAGCTCTATCAACCGCTCGAAGAAGAACTTAATAAACGCATTATGAATATGATGAGCAAGCGACTTTGTTCTCCATTAGAGATAGTTAGGGTAGGAATAGGTGATCAAGCTTGACTTTATAAATAGCAAATGTATCCAAATGACGATGATGACCGTTGGGTAAAGTCGTAAGCTGAATTTTGGAAGGATAAAGCCGCTGTAAAATCTGACTATTTTGATAAGGGACGGTGCGGTCGCGTGTTCCGTGAAAAATATAAATAGGGCAACTGACTTGAGCTAGGCAGCTATCGGTTCGAAACTTATAGCGGGTGAGCCATTCATACGGAAAAAGGGGAAGGTGCGTGTGACCCAACGTAGGAATACTCGCATAAGGTGCTTCCAAAATGAGCATTCGGGGGTGATTGTGGGCCGCAAGATGCGCGGCCATGCCCGTTCCTAACGAATAGCCGTACACAATAATCGAATCTTCGGAAATGTGTTTTTTGAGGTAATCATACATCAGTTGGGCATCTTGATGTAAAGCTGCTTCGGAGCGTAAGCCCGTGCTTTTGCCATAGCCACGATAATCGTACATGAGCACTTCATAGCCTCGCGCTAAAAAACGCGGGGCATATTCTTTTCCCCAGCGGGCTAAGTTGTCGCGATTGCCATGAAAAAACAAAACCGCTCCCCGTCGAAGCGAATCAGGAACGGAAGGCTTGGGAAACCAAAGAGCATTCAGATTTGCCTCACGATTGGCGAAATTCAACTCTTGAAATGACTGCGGAAACTGAAAACGATAATCGGGTGGGAGCGTAGTGGGGCGAAACAAAACGAGCGGATGTAGCCACCATATCAGTACAGTTAGGAGAAGATAGCCTATCGCACCAAACCGAAAAATCTTTGTCATTAGCAGGATGAAGTGGCTTTGCTGTGGTATTGAAAAAGCTAAATGTAGGATTTTTTTGGAAAACAAAATAGGGCATAGGCTTTTGAAAGTCAGTATAAGCCCTTAACTTAGTGGTAAGTACTGATGCAAAAATAGACTTTCCAAGTTTTATGCTTATAAGTTTGATAATCAGTAGTTTTATAAACTTGGAAAGTCTAAACTAATTATGCGTAATTACTTAATTGATGAAACTTTCTGGAAAACAAATAAGTTATAAAAGGCCTGACAAACGCACAAATAGCTCTTCATAACCCATTTTCGCGTATTTGGCGTGTGTTCAGTGATTATAGAATATGATATCAACTGCAAAAAAACAAGAAACAGCCGTATTAGTAGCTGTAACTACCCAACGCCAAACCGCCGAGCAAACCCAAGAATATTTGGAAGAGTTGGCTTTTTTGGCTTCTACTTTGGGGGTTCAGACCATCAAGACCTTCACCCAAAAACTCGAATATCCCGACAATCGGACGTTTGTGGGAAAGGGACGTTTGGAGGACATCAAAATCTTTGTGACCGACAATCCCGTGGACATGATTATTTTTGATGATGAGCTTATCCCCTCACAAGTTCGAAACCTTGAGGCAGAGTTTAAAGACATAAAAGTGCTTGATCGGAGCTTGTTGATACTTGATATTTTTGCGATGCGCGCCCAAACTGCTCAAGCAAAAACCCAAGTGGAATTGGCTCAGTATCAGTATATGTATCCCCGTTTGACGCGAATGTGGACTCACTTGAGCCGCCAAAAAGGGGGCGTAGGGATGCGGGGTCCGGGAGAGAAAGAGCTTGAGACCGACCGCCGGATTGTGAAAGACAGGATTGCGTTTTTGAAAGAAAAACTGGAAAAAATCGACAAACAAAGCATCACGCGTCGTAAAGAACGGAGTCGATTGGTGCGGGTCGCTTTGGTGGGTTATACCAACGTGGGCAAATCTACGCTCATGCGTCGTTTGGCCAAAGCGGATGTATTTGCCGAAAACAAATTGTTTGCTACCGTCGATTCGACCGTCAGAAAAGTGGTGCTCGACAATATCCCTTTTTTGCTGACCGATACCGTCGGGTTTATCCGAAAACTGCCTACCACGCTCATTGAGTCGTTCAAATCTACCTTGGACGAGGTACGCGAAGCCGATGTACTGCTTCATGTGGTAGATATTTCACATGCTTCTTTTGAGGAGCAAATCGAGATTGTGAATCAAACGCTGACCGAAATCAAAGCCGCTGATAAGCCTACTGTTTTGGTTTTCAATAAAATAGATGCCTACCATCCCAAAGAAGAGGCTTTTGACGAAGTAGTAGAAAACGAAGGGGTAGAGGTCGTAATCCAACAGACCAAAGCCCTCAGTTTGGAAAAGCTCAAAAAGAGCTATCTTACCGGAAAAGCCGACCATGTAGTGTTTGTATCGGCCCAAAACAAAGAGAATTTGGATGAGCTACGAACCAAGGTATTTGAGCTTGTGAAGAGCAAACATTTCATGATTTATCCAAATTGGTTGAATATGCCCTTCACAGACTTTGATTTTGCGGAATAGTTTTCTGAAATTTGCGGGCAAATAACCCAAAGGTTAGACCTCGTAGTTCAACGGATAGAATAAGCGTTTCCTAAACGCTTGATATGGGTTCGATTCCCGTCGAGGTCACTTTTTAAGTTTATGGCAACCCGTGGTGATACAAAAAACCCCTTAAATGAGCAGTTTAAGGGGTTTTTTGTTTATTTTCGCATCGCCATGCATCACCATAAATCTAAAAATGTTTCAGTAAAATGTTTCAGTAAAATGACTGTTGTCCCTGAGCTTAACAACCGGCCTAATAAAGACGGGCTTTATGCGATTCAAATCAGAATCACCCAAAATAGAAAGTTGAAAAGGATTACCCTTGAATATGCGGTACAAGTAAAAGATTGGAACGCCGAAAAAAGAGAAGTACGTAAGTCTAATCCACTTTATGCGGCTATTAACGCCGCGATTAAAGCGAAGGTAATTGAAGCCCAACAAGAAATACTGAAGAACCAAGTTCAGAATAAACCGCTAACGGCCTCACAACTGACCAAACGATTGAGGAAAGAGATTGTGGGGGAGAGTTTTATCAAGTTTGCCCAAAAGCGTATCGACGATATTCCCAATCCTACCACCAAAGGAAATCAGCAAGGGACACTCAATAAGTTTAAAGAATTTTTGAAAGGAGAAGATTTGCTATTTCCTGAGCTAGATTATCAGCTTATCAAAAGTTATGAAAGGTATCTGAAGAAGAGAGGCAATGCCATTAACACAATCCATAAAGATTTAAAGAATTTGCGAGCGGCTTTCAATGAGGCAATTATATCTAATGCTTATGATGCCGACAAAAACCCTTGGCATAGAATCAGGCTTGTCACCGAAAAAACAGTGAGAAGAAGACTATCACCACAAGAACTTTTAAGAGTGGAGCAATTCCCTTTGAAGCTCGAAACAGTCGCCTATCATAGCCGACATGCTTTTATGTTGTCGTTTTATTTACAAGGTATTCGGGTTACTGACCTTCTCTTGTTGACTTGGGATAATATTAAAAATGGGCGTTGTGAATATTTTGCTTCTAAAACTAGGAAGTTTAGCTCAAAAAAAATTCCCAAACAGGCACTTCAAATTTTTGAATATTTTCAGTCACTACCTCCTAATGCCCAAGGCTTTATTCTTCCCTTTGTAAAGCTCAATCCTCAAAAAGTGACACTCAAAGAACTTCGTGATCATATTGAAAGCATCAATGCCCAAATCAATGGACACCTATATGATATAGCAGAAAAACTAAGTATTCCGCGTTTCAGTATGCACACCGCAAGGCATACTTTTGCCAATAACGCCATTCGAGCTTCAGGAGGTAATATTCATGCTGTTTCGGATGCTTTGGGGCACAGTAGTATTCAAATTACAGAACAGTACTTTGACTCTGCTTACCGTGAAGAAAATGATGACTTAGGAGATTTGGTTTTTGGGAAATGATAAAAGTTCAGACTTATGTCGTAGTCTATTCTTCATAGGTTTAATATTCTTGCAGGGTAACATCATTCATTTTGCTATCATTTTGAAGTTGTGCTTTTGCGGCTCCTGTGATGATCAGCTCAATGGCCACTTTAATTTGATAGCAAAATCATTACTCAGGAATGCAAGCTTTGCAAGTCGACCTTAAAACTTGCTATCAAATAGTTTCGTTGTAGGTTAGAGTGAGTTGTTTTTAATAGAAAGTAACGTTTTACCATTTGGCACATATGAAAATATGGAAGGGACTAATACGCCAATGCATCCTTAAATATAAGAAGGTGGGAAAGTTCACCCTACCCTATCTTTAATTTATAAACAATATTCTGAGTTACCAACACCTCCAGACCCCTATTGACAAAAACATAGTTTTTAAAGATTTTTTTGTTTTTCATCCAAAGGAAGGCGGGGATTTTCAGCACTAAACTTCATTAGAAACATAAAATTTTATTTAGTACTTTACTGTCATAGAAGAAGGGGCCCGCCGCTCCTGCAAAACGGCTGTTGGCCGCTGGTGTTCTGTCTGCTCGTCTTTGTAAACCATTGTTAGTGTTGAATTTTAGGGTCATTGTCAGTTTACTTCTTATCTGCCTGTCGGGTTGTATAAGGCGTTTTTTGTTTTTTAAAAGGGTCGGTATTTTTTTACAATTTTTATTGAGGTGTCATTGCAAGCTCTTGACAAAGATTTGGTCGGTACTTTGACTCGTAGGGCTTAGGTAATGTGCTTGAATAATCATTCTATTTTAAAATATAATCTGAAATATCATCAATTAATTTCTTGAAACTATTCAATGCAATATTTTTTTCAGATTTACTCAAACTCAAAATGTATTGTACAAACGCCTCTTTGCAGTCATTCTTAACGCAGTTTAAAAATAAACTTTCTTCTTCAGTCAAACCTAATGTTTGTAAATAGTCTTTTAAAGATAATTCAAATTTATTCCATTGCTCAGGATTGGTGAGGATGCTATCAGCATTACTTCTTGGCTCTAACCAAAGTTGATTTTTTGCATATTCCCAAACACTTATGCTAAACATTTCCTCCAAAGTTATAGGCAGGTCTAATCCTTTATTTTTGATAGGAATTATATGTCTTGCATACGAAGGGTTAAGCTTGATAAGTTTAAATGTTTTACTCTCAGCCGACTCATCTTTAATTACTCTCTTGACTTCATCCGTTGCTTTTTTTCCTGCTAAATCACCATCTAACAATCCAACAGCCTTAATGTAGTTGTCTGTTCTTCTGAGAGAATGAGCCCAAACAATTATTTGTCTTGCCACCCAACTTGCTCCTGCATTTGTTTCTGATCGAATAGTAATCAGGTCTAGTAAATCTGGTTTGAAAATTCCAATAGATTCTTTTAATATTCTCTCATCCGTTTTTCCCTCTACAAAAATTGTTGGTTTTATTTCTATTGTGGCACCCTGTTTAAAATTACACTTAATTATGTGTTTTATTATTTCTATAATAGGTTTGTTCCATTCATTGCTTTCAGCTTTATAATTTACTATCTGCCAAATATTACTTAAATCTTTGCATTCTTCTGAATATTGGCTTAAACTAATAATAAAGAATGGTGATTTAATAGTGGGCTTACGATTAATCTCTGATAAGAGATTTTTGCCTGTTTCTAAGCTAGGTTCTTCACCATTTCTAATTGGGAGATTAATGTCAAGAATTAGTAAGTCATATTGTTTTGAAATTAACTGTGTCTGAGCTGAAATGAAATCAATAGCAATATTTACATAAATGTCATTTGACAATTTTCTAATTACTTTAAGGATGTTTGCAACTTTGTCATTGCTGTCGTCAACGATTAAAATATCAATCATTATTAAGGGCTTTTATCAATAATCTTAACTCATCTTGCCAGTTGTTTTCTCTTGCGTGGTAGAAAACCGAACCCATATATAAATCGGGAAACTCTTCTTTAAGTGAGTTGTCTATTTGAGATAACGTAATAGACAAATCACTTTCACCAAAATCATCAAACATTGTTATTAATATTGTTTTTAAAGGGCGTTTTTTTCTTATAATTTCCCGTAATACCTTATAGCCTCCAAATTTCTCATAAGGTCCACCCGACTCTAATGGTGATTTGTCATAAGTGGGAATGCTCATATCAAGGAGTAATAAATCAAATTCATTTTTAAGTATTTCCCTAATTCCACTTTGATATGATTCTCGGATAATAAAAATTTCGCAACTCAGTGTTTTAGTGATGAATTCTTTAATATCTTCTATTTTTTTTGAATCATCCTCGATGAGTATAGTTTTAGTTTTCTTCATCATATTTTGGGATATTTAAAAATTCAATTGATAATTTAATTGTGAGAAAATTGTCTTGTATGCTGAAGTCAAAATGATAAGACTCACAGCCCAAATCGAAAGCTATTATCCTTCTTATCTTATTGAAGCCACTGCCACCTTCAATATCAATGTTTTCAAAGTCATCTGATGAAATATCCCATTTGTTCTTAACTTGTTGTAATTTGTTTCTTAAATCATCTTTGTTGACTTTGTCTGATAAATTATTTCTAAATGAGATTTCTAAAAACTCATCATCTGTTACTTTAGATGAAATCTCAATATCTAATTCACTTGGATGAACTTTAGAGTGGTTTATAATATTGTCTAGTAAAATTCTACATATATAAATTATGTGAATAGTCCCAACCATTGGTATTGAGTTTTCTTCAATAATTTTCGGGTTTAGTCGGCTGTTTGGGTAAATTGTATTTGTGATTTGAATAGCCGTTTGAATTAAAACCTTCAAGTCTAGTATTAAATCTTTGCTTGTATTTGAAAGAAAAAACCATTCAGATATATTCTTTAGTTCATTTTGTATTTTAGTACCACATAGTCCAATTGCATTTGTCAATTCAGGGAAACTTAATGAGCCAATTATATCTTTTACATCAGTATTAAAATCTTGAAGAATCCTGTTGTAATTGTCTTTTACCTCACTGTTTATTATATCTCTTATTTTTGATAGTAACTTCTCAGTGTTTCTCTGTAAGTATTCAAAAACAAAGCTCAAAAAAATGTTATGGTCCTTGATGTTCTCTCTTGCTGTGGCAAACAGAAATGCTAACTCATTATTTGATATGCTATAATCAAATAGTGCTTTGGATTTCTTTAAATGTTTTTCTGTCTTAACCTGAATTAATTCTTTAATTAGGAACTCAGTATACTCGTCTATGGATCTTGAAAATTTTTTTATTGACTCTTGTATTTTCGTCCTTTTGTCCATTAAAGCAGATGGGGTTGCATTATTCCAAGCGTCAATTTCCAAATAGACATTGTCTTTATCTCTTTGTGAAATAATATTTTCAGATTCAAAAGTACTTCTAATATGATTAAGTAAAGTCCCGTGCCTTATTCGTGTACTTAAATATCCATCCAAACCATATTCTTTGCTTAAAAGAAACTTGTCTCTTATTTCAAAAAATATTACTTTAAATGAGATAAATGCTGGGTCGTTAGTGTATACTACCTTAGTGCCTAATAGCTCATCTAAATTTGCATTTGATAATTCATTAAGAAGCTGGGCTGAAGTATCAATACCCCGGAGTTCATTGTTTTTACTATATGTTTCGATTTCTTTATAACGGTTAAAAGCTTCTTTTACATTGTTTGTTTCATTATTTCTAAGCTGTTGAACATTTACTGTTATTCTGCCCTTATTTACCTCTCTTATTGCTTTCCTTATATTAACATTTTGGTTTAACTCAGTTATTTCTTTAATATATGAATCTTCATTCTCATTGTCTATCACAATTAATTTATTGAGAATATTAAGCCTCTCATTTTCTATATCATCAGTTCCATTAAAATGATATGAATGGTGCATTACTTCTATAGTACAAACCTCCTTAAGAAAAAAAATCATTTTTTTGTCAGGTGTTTCAATCTTATTAAATAAATCTGTAGGTCGTGATATGAACTGATTTTCTAAGTAAGTATCATATGCTACATATTGCTGATATGAATCAATTGATGCTACTTTGTAAAAAATTGGTAACTCAATAAGCTCTGCTAATTTTTCTATTTCCCCATTTTCAATTGCTTCTAAAAGTTTAATTTTATTTAGCCTTTTGGTGGTTTCTTTTTTCTTTAAAAATTGTTTTACAAAAAGGCAACAGGCTTCTTTGTTTAACTTTAACTTGATATAGCACCTAAACAGATTAACAATTAATTCTTCTTCGTACATTGAATTGATAGGATTCATTTTGAGTAATGACTCAAAATGAATCATTGCTTCTTTAAATTTTAATGCTTTCATTAATGCCCTGCCAAAATGCAATTCTCTTTTTGAGATGGTTAAGTTTGAGTTTATAGCTATCGCTTCATAGTTTCCATTTATTATGTTTGATAAAATTTTAACTGAAATTTCTAACTCTCTATTTTTAGATAATTCACGAATGATATCGTCAATATTTTGTTTGTCTGAATAGTAAATAATTCTTGGATTTTGTATTTCTGAATGTATTATATATTGTATTGTAAATAATTTGTTACCATTGCTAACCGATGTCGATGATTTTATCAGACTTAAGAATTGTTTTGACCAATTTGTGGCAGAAAATGAAGTGCAAATTTTTAAACCTAAATCTATTGTTTGTTCAATTTTATCTTGACTTGTATAAATATTAAATAATGTAGTTAGTATATTCTTTATATGCGTAGGAAAATTGCTAAAACTCGCTTCTAAGTTACTTTCAATAATAGATTTTATGTAAATCTCATAAACCTCAATTATACTTGGGTATAAAAGAATGAGTTTTTGGGCATTCGAAATGCAGTACTTATAATTGCCTATAGAATATTCATTAATATATTGGCTTATTTCATAATTAGTAGGTATTTTATTTATAAAAGAATAATCTTTAATACTTAAAATTTGACAAAGCTGAGTGTCCTCAGGAAATAATTCATGAAGTTCTTTTGTGATAAGTAATAAGATGCCTGAATATTCGCTGAAGTGTGATGTTAGTAATTCTGATAATACGTCCTTTAAAATTAAATATCTGTCTACTAAAGGCGAAGAGCTTTCTACGAAAAGCAGAAATGCTAAGTTTTCGTAGCCAGTAAAAGCAGAGTAGTTTAGACGAAAGCATAAGTATTCATATAGTAAGGGATGATGGTGTTGGAGTTCACTAATTTGATTACTAAAGATATTTAAATACCTGAAATATGAGATTTTGGTTTCTGCTTTCTTGCTTAAATTTTCAATAAATAGTAATACCAGTGGGTCTTTAACGATTTCTGAAAGCGAACTTACTTCATTCCAGTTTGATTGGACTCCTTCCTTATGTTCTTTTAATAGTAATTTGTTTTCAATTAACCAATGAGACTTCCCTGTAAGTTTTTCAATTTCTTGTAGCATGCTTTCAGCCAAGTCGTAATTTTCTAATAAAAAAGCTGACTCAAAATCGCTTTTTAATTTAATGAAAGATTTGATAGTTAGTTTATTTTCCCCAAGATTAATTAAATAAAAAGCTGATTCTCCAATAAAATTTCCTGAAAATGGGGCTGTTTTCTGCTTTCTTAGGTCAGAATAATTTTTTGCTACTAGGTTACTTCTAAATATTGACTTTATGAATGGGTGATTAGAAATGTTTTTATAAATCTTTTTAATTTTTAATAAATCATCTTCTTGTTTTAAATGTCTTAGTAGCAAGTAATTGTCATACTTTGGATGGAATAAATGTTTTCTATATTCTTCAATATTCATACTCAAATTTAGTTAAGTGTTATGAGGGAGTTATTCTTTTAGCTTTGCGGAAGGGTGTCTTTGTTCGTTAGGGAGGGGCAAATGTGTTACTTGCAATTGGTATAAAATTGTTTTTAAATGCGGGTAGAAAAAAATAAAAAATATAAGCTCAATAATGAATATCGGCTTAATTATTGTTCGTTTAAAATATCGTTTCTATGTCTTTATTCAACTGTCAAAAAGGTTTACTTTTTCTGTTACCCGTTTACTGGGCATTTAGTTGTCTTTATACACTTACTACCAACGGTTCTGGGCTTGTAGCAGGTGGGAAATTTGAAACTCGAAAGTCTGAACGTTAGCCCACTTGCGACAAACCCGTGTTATCCGCATCTGCTTTTTTGTCTGCAGATAAAATGCCCCTAGAAACAAAGCAAATTGCGAGTATAAATGTTATCATTAGCGTCTTTAATGTGTCTAGTAGAATAACAAAAATGCTTAAAATAAAAACAATTTGACCAACTATTGTAAACTTAACAGATTGTCAAATTTCTAAAATTTAATTCATTTCGGCATTCATTGATTTCGTTTGTTCTTCAAGTTCAATCCATGAAATAGACAAATATATAAACTGTTTTAAATCTTTTAAATCCTTATTTTGCCATTTTCTAACATAATGAGCTTCGTCATTTCCAAGCCAAAAGGCTTTTGTTGCACTATTCTTTATGTTGTCATTTGTTATAAAGTCGTTGATTACTTTTTGTAGCCTGTGATCGTTTGCTATTTGTTCTGATTTGTCTGTGAACTGTAAAATAAGGTAATCTTTTATCAAAAATTCAAGTGCTTTTCGATAGCCAACTCCACAAATTTCTAATAAATCATGTTGTTCAGCAATGTAAGCCTCGTTATAAATTTGGCAAAATTTTGGGGATATGTTTTTTATGATTTCCGAAAAGTCCTTGTTTTTAAACCTTCCAAATGATGTTTGATTTTGAAATATGAATTGATTATGGTCGTGTTGAGCATTTTTATAAAAAGCTATAAAAGGCATATTGCAATTTTTCTCATCTGGACACGATAATAGAGCATAAGAAAATTCGACTCGTCCGTGATATAAAAAAATAGGTATTGGTTGTATTTTAGAATGACAATGTGGGCACTCTTTTGGAAAATCAAATAGAAAATGTCGGTGTCCTTTATTACAAGAAATATTGCTATTATCGTTTTTTGTCATAAGTGCCTAAAAGTGTAAAATTGTCAAATGGGTGTCTTTTTTGCACTTGCACCCAACATAATATAGACGCAACTATTACGCCTATACCCCAAATATACCCACTTTCAATAAAATGTACCTAATAATTTCATAGGATGTTATGCAATTTTTTTTTCAAAATGAGCAACAGCTAAACAGACATGGCATTTTTAGCCCAAAATCGCCCATTTTGCTATCATTTTGGGGTTGCAAAAATGTAGCTACAGCTGAAAGTTTGGAAAAAATGCTATCAAAATCCTTGCTCAGGGACAAAAATTTTTCAAGTCCGGGCATGAATTTGCTATCAAAAAAAAGAAGGCTGCACCCAATGAAATGGGGCAGCCTTTTGGGGGGCTTACTTCTTTTTAGCAGCCGCGATACGGCTAAATACCATTATCGGAATTCCTATGACCATCACTATGACCATCACTATTGCCACCAGTAGTATGACGAACAATGTTTTGGCATATCGCCTTAGGGGGCGTAGAAAAATGGAAACAATCAGTAAAACAGCACTTACAGCCCCCACCCCGATGCTACTGTTCCATAGTTTGGAGATAACATCCTCTTTTCTAATGATGTTGGGGTTAACCGCGTCGTCTTGGGTCGTAGGAGGGGGTGATAACCCATTGGCAGTATCAGCCATGTTGAAAGAAATTTAAAAGTGGAACCATATAAAAATACCCCTTTCGGGCAATCAGGGTCATTGGAGGATTTTTTTAACAAACCTCCCTGCCATCGGCAGAGAGGTTTTGTACCACCCAAAAAATAAAACCTAAGAATGAGAAACCTATCCCTCAAACGAAAGATAGATTTACTTTGATAGCAAACAAAAAAAGACGCCCCCTAAACCTCATGAGCCACTTCGCCAAAGGGCTGGACAATGGCCTCATTTGACAAGGAATACAAGACAAAAAATTCATTCAATCGTGGGCCTTTATGGGCAGGTTTGACCAAATGCGTCGCTTTGGTGTGTTGCAGCTCAGAAAGCAGCTTTCGCGGGCATTTTTGGTAAAAAATAGACCTGTTTAGCCCCAATTTCTTCAAAGCTTTGGAAATCACCCACCCCCTTTCGACCATGTCCAACAAAATAGGAAATGCCTGCTCGTACTTCATGCTTTGAGTTGGTTAGGCTTGACCCAAATCTTGAAGGGTTGACGTCGATTTTTGAACCACCCCGCCAACACCATCCAATCTTGGCACCACCCCTTTCCATAGCGAAGAATACACCAAAAAGAAAGGGTAGGGAGTTGGATTTCCACCCTCGTAACTTTACCCAAGCCGTCGGTTTGTCGTTGTCCCGTGGGCGTACCTAGCTTGAAACCTTGGGGCAAGCTCAAAGTCGGTAAGCGGGTAGGACAAACGGGCAAGGCCATTCCCTTAATCTGGTTGTGATGAGGGTAGATGATGATAAACAAAGGGCTGAGGGCACAAACGGGGGATTTCATGGAAAAGGGATTAGTAAATACCAAGGCTACGCAGGTAAAGAATGGCACGGTAAGGCAAACGAAGAAACTTTCGGTAGCCCAATTGGTGCAACTGGTGAGCTTGCTCAGGAGTCAACAACCGAAACAAATCGCCCTGACTCAACCCGCATTGTTTTTCATAGGCGGTCAGGCTGACGAGTTGAGTTTGGTAGTCAGGCAGGGGAAATACCTCAAGGAGATAATCCAATGCCCCTCTGGTGAGCAATCGCTTAGGACAATAGCCCATTTGTTTCAAACGGGATTGTTCCTCAGGGGTGAGGGCTTGCCAGAGCTGTCCCCTTTGCAATCCCGACGCCTCCTCATACTCGTAGAAAAAACATCTTTTCATGGCTGATAAAAGGATAGAAAAGATTTATCGTCGAGGCGAACCACTGTTGGAATCATCCTCCTCGGTAGAGCGTCGGGGCGAACCTCCATTGTCATCATCATCATCTTCTTCCTGCTGCGATTCATCCTTGTCTGCCCCCCTCCGTTCGGATCCTTCCGTTTCCTGGGAAGGTTCTTGGGTTTTGTTGGTTGATTTACCGTCGGTGTCTTGATTGGCCGTGGTGTTGTTGGGCTTATTGGTCAAAGGTCGAATGAAGATTAGGTAAAAGAACAGTAATAGAGCCATGACGATACCCAAGACGGTGAGGATGATTTTAAGCAGGGAGGAAGTGGGTTTGGCGGGTTCTTGCAAGGGCAAACCCCCCAAATAGCGTTGTTGTAAATCATTCATGGGATTGAAGTACATCTAAAATGAGTTGAGAGATAATTTGTAGTTCAGCCACGACAAAATCGTGGGTTAAACCCGATTCAATGGACATGATTTCGTCACCGTCGAGTTGGTAACTAGCGACGACCTTCAAAGGCACATTGGGGTTGTCTTTAAAGACCTTTTGAGCGCGTTTTGCTTCGGCCAACATCTCACGGAGTTGTTGGGGCGAACATTGGTTAAGGTCTTCTTGGAGAATCATAGCCGTAAAAGGGGGGATTTAGGCTTTAG